>NZ_QCZF01000004.1 GCF_003075095.1 Blastococcus litoris | reverse complement strand
CGGCACGCGGCGGCCTACCGCCGCACAGACGACAAAAGTTCCGTGTCCCGAACTCAACAAACTGGGGCGCGCTCGGGCCCTCCGGCGATCGACGCCATGGCGGGATCTGACGTCGATTCTCCGAGGTCCATCCCCTTCCGCGCCGCTACTTCCGTCTCGTCCGGCCTCACCTCCGGTCCGCTTCCGTGGATTGAGCTGCGGCAGGACTGATGCCAGTGCACCCGAGAAGTGCTTTCGACCTACTTGCACGACGTGCCACGCGAATCCGCCCTGCCTCGACCCCGAGGGAGAGGCGACTGGAGCCGAACTGGAGGTCTCCTTCCTACCGTCCGCAGCCGTGATGTCGCTGCACAAGCTGACTGCCGGCGACGGCTACACGTACCTGACCCGGCAGGTGGCAGCGCTTGACGCGACCGAGCGCGGCCACGTCGGCCTGGGGGACTACTACTCGCAGCGCGGTGAGTCGCCGGGCGTGTGGGCCGGCACCGGACTGACCGGACTGGTCGGGGTGGTCGCCGGGCAACCGGTCGAGGAGCAGCAGATGAAAGCCCTGTTCGGGCAGGGCCGCCATCCGGATGCGGCGCGGCTGGAACACGAAAGCCTGTCGGCGGGACGCTCTGCGGAGGAGTCCCGCGCCGCCGGCGCCCTCGGCGTGCCGTTCCGCACCTTCTCCGTTTCCGCGGACGGTCTCCAGGCCCGCTGCGCGCAGGAGTACGCCGCGATCAACGCGGCTTGCGGCTCGCCGCCTGGTGCCGCCCTTCCAGAGGAGGAGCGGGCTCGAATTCGCGGGGAGCTGGCGCGGGCCATGTTCGCCGAGACTTACGGCCGGCCACCGTCCGATGCCCGGGAGTTATCCGGGTTCATCGCCCAGGCGTCCCGCCCGGCCACCACCGCGGTGGCCGGTTTCGACCTGACTTTCTCGCCAGTGAAGTCGGTATCGGCCCTGTGGGCTCTGGCGCCGCGGGCGGTAGCGGAGGAGATAGAGGCCGCGCATGCCACCGCCGTCGCTGACACGCTGACATGGCTGGAGCGGCACGCCTGCTTCACGCGGCTCGGCCACGACGGAGTTCGCCAGGTGGAGACGACGGGGCTGGTCGCTGCGGCGTTCACCCACCGCGACTCACGGGCCGGTGATCCCGATCTGCACACCCACGTGGCCGTGAGCAACAAGGTGCAGACGACCGACGGCCAGTGGCGGGCGCTGGACGGCCGAGTCCTGTACAAGGCCAACGTCGCGGCGTCGGAGCGGTACAACACCCTCCTGGAAGCAGGACTGGTGGACCGCCTCGGGGTCCGCTTCACCGACCGCTCCGGCGGGGACTCGGGCAAACGAGCGGTGCGGGAGATCCTCGGCATCGACTCCCGGCTGCTGTCTAGTTGGTCGTCGCGGCGGCGGGCCATCGACGTCCGCCGAGGTCATCTGGCCGCCGCCTTTCAGCGTGAACACGGCCGGACGCCGACGGCGTCGGAGGCGATCGCCCTGGCCCAGCAGGCCACCCTGCAGACGCGGGAGGCCAAGCACGAACCGCGTTCCCTCGCCGAGCAACGAGCCGCCTGGCGGCAGGAGGCGCTCCGCGTGCTCGGCGGACCGGCCCCGCTGACCCGCATGCTCGACGACGTCCTTCACCCCACAAGGAATCCCGCACCGGACGTCACGGAGGCATGGGTGCAGTCGGCCGCCGGCCGGGTGCTGGCCACGGTTGCCGGGGAGCGCGCGACCTGGCAGTTCTGGCACGTCCGTGCCGAGGCCGAACGAGTGGTGCGCGGTGCAGCCCTCGTGCCCGGCGACGTGGACGCCGCGGTGCACCGGATCACCGAGGCCGCCCTATCCCCCGCCCTATCCATCCCGTTAGGCGGAGCTGATCCGGTGGTCGAGCCGCCGGAGCTGCGCCGGTCCGACGGGACCAGCGTGTACAGCGTCGCCGGCGCCCAGCTCTACACGTGCCGGGCGGTACTGGACGCCGAGGCCCGGCTGCTCACCGCCGCCGGCCGCACTGACGGACGCCGGGTGGACCCCACGGTGGTGGAGCTGGCCTTGCTGGAGACGGCGGCCAACGGCGGGCAGCTGAATCCCGGTCAGGCCCAGCTGGTGCGGGAACTGGCCGGCAGCGGCGCCCGGGTACAGCTGGCCGTCGCCCCGGCGGGCGCCGGCAAGACCACTTCGCTGGCCGTCCTCTCCCGGGCCTGGACGGCCGGCGGCGGCCGTGTGCTGGGTCTGGCGCCGTCGGCGGTGGCCGCTACCGGGCTGCGGGAAGCCGTCGCCGCCTACAGCGACACCGTGGCGAAACTCGTCTGGGCCCTCGACGCCGACCAGCGACCCGACTGGGTGGCCGACGTCGGGCCGGGCACCCTCGTCATCGTCGACGAGGCCGGCATGGCCGGCACGCTCGAGCTCTCTCGCGTCGTCGAGTTCGTGCTGGGCCGGGGCGGGTCGGTGCGGCTGGTCGGCGACGACCGGCAGCTGGCCTCGGTCGCCGCCGGCGGTGTCCTGCGGGAGATCGCCGCGACGCACGGCGCGGTGACACTGACGAAGCTGGTGCGGTTCTCCAATCCGGCGGAGGCCGCGGCGACCGTCGCCATCCGGGATGGGGACACGATCGGGCTGGGCTTCTATCTCGACTCCGGCCGAGTGCACGTCGGCGATCCGGCGACCTGCGCCGAGCAGGCATACTTGGCGTGGGCCGCCGATCGCGAACGGGGGGCCGACGCCCTGCTGCTTGCCGCCACCCGCGACACCGTCCTCATGCTCAACCAGCGGGCCCGAGCCGACCGCCTCACCCGGCTGCGGGAACCCGTGGGGCTGGAGGCGATCCTCGCGGACGGCACCCGGGCCAGCGCCGGGGACATGATCGTCACCCGCGCGAACGACCGGGCTCTCCCGATCACTGCGGGCGACTGGGTGAAAAACGGTAACCGCTGGACGGTCTCGGCTGTCCACGCCGACGGCAGCCTGGCCGCCATCCAAACCGATACTGGTCGACGGGTCACCCTGCCGGCGGCTTACGTGAGCGAGCACGTGCAGCTCGGCTACGCCACCACGGTGCACGGCGCCCAGGGGGTCACCGCCGAGGCCTGTCACACCGTGCTTGGCGGCACCGAGTCCCGACAGCTGCTCTACGTGGCGCTGTCCCGCGGCCGCAATGCCAACCACGTCTACCTGGCCACCGTCGGCGACGGCGATCCGCACAGCATCGTCACCCCTGCCGCCGTGTCTCCGCCCACCGCCACCGATTTGCTGGCCGGCATCCTGGCCCGGGACGGCGCGCAGACCTCGGCCACCGGCGGCCATGAGTCGTTGCTCGACCCGGCCGAGCAGCTGCACTCCGCCGCCAACCGGTACGCGGACGCACTGCGCTTCGCCGCCAGCTACCGCCTCGGTGCAGAGACTGCAGAAAAACTGGAGACCGCTGCTGAACGCCTGTGGACAGGGCTGACCAGTGCCGCAGCGTGGCCGGCGCTCCGCGGGCACCTGGCATTGCTGGCCCTGACCGGTGAGGAGCCCGTCGCCGTCCTGAGGGCCGCAGTCGAGGCACGGGAGCTTCAGACCGCTAGCGACCCCGCGGCCGTCCTCGACTGGCGGCTGCCCATGCCAGGTTCGGCGGGCCCGCTGCCCTGGCTGCCCGGCATACCGGCCCCGCTGGCCGCCGATCCACACTGGGGTCCCTACCTGACCGCCCGCGCCGGTCACCTCGCCGCCTGCGCGGCACGGGTAGCCGCTGCGACCTCAGAGATGACGACGGCCACCGCACCCGCCTGGGCGCGATACCTGGTGGGCCCGGACTATGCCCCGCTCCGGGCTGAGCTCGGCGTCTGGCGGGCCGCGCTCGCGGTTCCTGACAACGACCGGCGCACCACCGGGCCACAACGACCGCCAGCCAGCGAACGCCGTCATCAGGCACGACTGGATCAGGCCGTGATCGCCGCCGGGCCCACCCGCGACAGCTCGGTGTGGGCCGCACTTGCCGACGGCATCGATCCGCGCATCCGCGGTGACGAACACTGGCCGGTCCTCAACGACCGCCTGGCCGCCGCCACCCGCGCCGGTCTTGATGCCGCCGGCATGCTCGCCGCCGTGGCTGCCCAGCGGCCGCTGCCCGATGACCTGCCTGCCGGGGCCCTCTGGTGGCGGCTGGCACCCCATTTCGCTCCGGCAACAGTTGCCGCCGGGCCAGGTGCGGCCGTGCCGCGCCCTGACTGGTGCGCCAGTCTCCCGGCTCTGTTATCCGAGGAGGAGGGGCAGCGCGTGTTGGCCGACCCCGCATGGCCCGCTCTCGTCGCCGCCGTCGCCACCGGGACCCGGGCGGGCTGCTCCGCCGCCGACCTGCTCACCGCCGCAGTCGCCGGTCTTCCACCCGCGGTGACCGGCAACGGAACCGGGCTGGTAGAGGCGCTGATTTTCCGGATTGCGGCCCTCACCGACCCCGCTCCGGCCCGCGTCCAGTATCCCGAACCGCTGCCCGCCGACCTGCGGCCGCCCGACGACGCGCACCTCCTGCCACCTGTCGACGTCCCTTTGTCCGCCGCCTTCCTGCCCGCGGACGTAAGGCTAAGCGACGAGGAGATGCCGTTCGACCCCGAGTACGACACCCCTCCGCCGGCGTCTGCGCCGCAGTGGTTCACGCCGGACCCGTTCACAGTCACCGCCACGGGTGACCCCGCCGGCGACGACGCGGACTACCTGCTCGAGCAGCACTTCTGGGCCACGGCCGTCGTCGGCCGCACCCGACTCATCGAGCTCAACACCCAGGCCGCCGCCTTCTTCACCGCGCGATTCCCAGAGTCCTGGGCGCCGGGCTACCTTCGCGAGCGGCTGGCCACCGACCTGACCGACGATGGGCGGTTCACCCCCGGCTACGCACCGAGCGGCTGGACCGCACTTGTGGAGCATCTGCGCGGCCTCGGCGCCACGGAGGACGAGTTGCTCGCCGTCGGGCTCGCCCAGCGCGCCCGCACCGGAGCGCTGATCGACCGCTTTCGTGACCGGCTCACCTTCCCCATTCATGCCCCCGACGGCGCGATCGTCGGCTTCATCGCCCGCCGCAACCCCACCGCATCGGATGACGGACAAGCTGGGCCCAAGTACCTGAACACCTCGGGCACGGACCTGTACCGCAAGGGCGAGCACCTGTTCGGGCTCCACGAGAGCCGAGCCGCGCTGGCCGCTGGGGCCACGGCGGCTCTGGTTGAGGGACCGCTGGACGCCGTCGCCCTCACCCTGGCGGGTGCAGGGCAGACCGTCGGTGTCGCCATCCTCGGCACCGCCCTGACCGACACGCAAGCAGGCCTACTCGACCCCTACATCCGCATTGACCGTCCCGGCATCCTCGTGGCAACCGACAGCGACCCCGCCGGGCAGCAGGCCGCCGAGCGCGCCTTCTGGCAGCTCACCAGGCGTGGCGATGACCCGCGCCGGCTCGCCCTTCCCCACGGGCGTGACCCAGCCGACCTGTTTGATTGCGAGGGGGCGACCGCGCTTCGGATGGCGATCGACGCCGCAAGCAGTCTCGCTGACAGCCTCCTCGACGCGCGCCTCACCGCGGCGCTTTCCGACCGGAGTCCCGCGGGCCTCCAGGCGGCACTGCGTGACGTAAGCGCCATCATCGTCGCCCTCCCACCCGGTCGGTGGCTGGCACACATCGACCGGGTCACCGAGGCGCTCGGCGTGCCGCCTGGCGCCGTCCACAAGGCGGTGCTCGACGCCCAACCGATTACTGCGACTACTCGCCAGACCACGACCGGTCGCCCACAGGCGTCCAGCTCAACGCCCTCCTACGAGGATCGGCACCCGACAAGTCGGACAGGACTGCAGTCGCATGGCACACCGGCCGACCTGCGCCATTCCCGTTAGCGTCGGCGGCGGTCGAACGCTCCGGCAACTAAGTGGGAGTCAGTCGCCGCGAAATGTCGTTTGCCAAGCGCGAGGGCCAGCGAGACATGATGCGTTACGTGGCGATCACCCCGACCAGACAACGCAACGCCATCTCAGAAGGTATAGCCCTTGGCCTAGTGCTCTGCGGGCGCACTTCCTTGCCGTTCGACAAGGTGCGCGTCGATCTCGCGTTTGCCGGCGCGTGGCGGAGATGGGACTACCGGGGCCGGTTTCCCCAAGTGAACACGGACCTCAGCAAGGGCCTCGACGGCGTCTGGGTGATGACCAGGGCGACTGAGAGGAAACAGGCGTGGGCGTTGTTCTGGGACACCAGCGGCGGCGAGCTCTCGATCTATTCGCGCCAGTCTGATTGGGATCCGGAAGACACATCCGACCTAGAGTTCGCGTTGGAAGTCATCGATGGCGACGTCCCCCTCGAGGGCTGGGTGTCATTGGCTCAGGAGTTCCTGCACCGCCTGGAGCGCTGAACAGCAGGGCGAGCCGTTCCGCCTTCGTCGCCCAAGCCTCCGACGCCTGATTCGGCTCGTTCGCAGCGAACTCGGGGCTCCGGGGCGTGTCGCATCCGGGGATGTTCCCCGGGCCGGTCAACGGGCGTCTCCGCAGTCCTTCAGAGCTTCCCCCGAGGACCCGGGAGTTCGCTGAGCAGTCACCGCCACGGCGACTCGAAGCATCCGGCTCGGGTCATGTCGGTACTCGGTTGCATAGTCAGCACACACGAGTGAGAACGGAGTATCGATGCCGGAGCGCTTGTGGCTCGATGTGCCATACGCCGAGAAGGACGCTGCCAAGGCCGCCGGCGCCCGATGGGATCCCGACGCTCGCCGCTGGTACGCGCCCCACGTGGCGCTGCTACCGAAGCTCGCGAACTGGGAAGCCCAGACACTCGAGCTCTTGCCCGGGGAGGACCGCAGCTTCGGCCAAGGCGTCTTTGTCCACCTAGTCCCAGCGACCTGCTGGTTCACCAACGTCCGCAGCTGCGTGGACGAAGGCCAGTGGGAAGCCCTCCGGTCCATGGTCTACCGGCGAGCCGGTCACCGCTGCGAGACCTGCGGCGCGCCTCGCGGCCGTGACCGCCAGCGCCTGGAAGCCCACGAGCGCTGGGAGTACGACGAGGACACCCACACCCAGACGTTGCGGCGTCTGATCGCGCTGTGTTGGTCCTGCCACCGGGCAACGCACTTCGGCTTCGCCGAGGTCACCGGTACCTCTGCCGAGGCGAAAGCCCACCTTCGCGCTGTGAATGGGTGGTCGGTCGGCCAGGCGGACGCCCACATCGATCAGGCCCGCGCACTGTGGGAGAGACGGTCGGCCCATGAATGGCGGCTCGATCTGGGCATCCTGACGAACGCCGGAATCAAGGTCATCGAGCCACCTGATCCCAGGCGTCGGAGTGACGAGAGCTCAACACGCCTAGCGGTCAGGCTGCCGTTCTCGACGGCAGCGGGCGTGGGTGAGCGAGCCATCCCCACGACGGCAACAGACCGATGCGACGCCGGACGTCCGTCCGGACCAGTGCCCCGCCGCGGGAGGTTCTGGGCTCAGATTCGGCGAGCATTCGCACGTCAGTAGCGGGGAGGGCCACCTGGCGCCGGAGAGTTGCTCGATGGCGTAGACCGGGATGGTGCGACGGCCTGGGCCACGGTGTCTGCATGGCTGAGCAGTCGCTCTCCCGAGCCGGGCGCCCGGGCCCGCTGGGCGTAGAGACCGGCGAGGTGGCGCTGGATCGGAGCGCCCGGGAGCACAGCGCGGTTGACGGCGTCGGCCAGGCTGGTTGACAGCGCAGTGGCCGCCGCGAGGGCGCGACGGAGACGGTCGAAGTCGGCGCCGCGGGCCTGTACTCGGCGGCCGGCGATGACCTCCCGGATCCGGTCTTCGGGCATGTTGTCCATCGGCGGCAGGTCGCGGGCGGCGGCGTACAGCTGCCCGTTCCTTGACCAACGGTCGACAGCGGCGGTGAGTCCGTCGGCGAGCACCGGAAGCTGGTTGGTCACCTGCTGGACCGTGCGGGTCAGGCGGGCGAGGTCGACCCGGTCGCGCGGCGAGGTGATGTCGGGGTGGGAGCCGAGGTCGTTGCGAAGCGTGTCGGCGAGGGTGCATGCCCAAGGAACGACGCCGTGGGGGTCAGCCGGACTGGCTCGGCGGCCGTCGTCGAAGGTCATGCTGGTCCGGCCGACGAGTTCCCAGGCGACCGTTGACAGCACCGGCGTCATACCTTCGTCGCCCGCCGCAGCCGCTGCGACGGATGCGGCGCAGTCGCTGGTGATCTCGGCGGCGGCGACTGCGGCGCGGAATTCGCGCAGGGCCAGGCCGTCGGTGCGCAGGGCCCTGTCGAGCGCCGTGATCAGCGCCGCTGCGGCATCCACGGCGGTCAGCTCCCCTCCGGCTCGTGGGACGCCGAACACGGGCAACAGGCGATCGAGGACGGCCGCGCCGCTGGCCGTCGGCGGGTCGGCTTGGGCGTCGCGCTCGACGGCTGCGGCCAGCCGCCGGACGGCGGCCAGCTCGGCGACCGCAGCCTGCGGCACCAGCCGGTGCGCCAGCCGGGCGCAGTGGTCGGCGGCTTCGGCAAGTTCGACAGCGACCGCCCAGCGGTGGGCGCGACCCATGATGGCGCGGTCGCGGCCGGTGAGGTCGGCGGTGGCGCCGGCGAGGTCGGTCAGCGGTCCGCCGGTGGGCGGCCACAGCCTGCCCGCGGTCGTGCAGGCCGCGGCCAGGTCGGCAGCGGTCTGCTGCCGGGCGCTCACGCCGGGGGTGAGACCGTCGTCGGTCAAGCCGGTGACGGCGCGGCCGAGGTGGCCCAGCGCTCCGGCGATGTCCTCGATCGCGGCGACGGCGGTCGGCGCCGCGGTGCGTTCCGCGAGCGCGTCGAGCAGCTGCTGCAGGCTGGTGGCCATCGTCAGCCCAGGCGTCGCAAGGCGCGGCGGGCTGCCCGGGCCGCGTCGAGGACGTAACCGGTGGCGAAGGTGTCCTGGTCGAGCAGGCCGAGCGCGCCCATGGCGGCGCGGATGCTGGCGCGGGGGTCGTCTTCGACGAGCGGGATCGGTTGGGCGTGTCCGCCGGCCAGCTCGAGGAGCTCGGCGGCCTGCAGGCACTCCAAGGCGATGTGTGCGGGGATGTGCTCTCGGTCGGCGCCGACGGCGTCGAGCAGGGAGGCGGCGTAGCTGAGCGGGTCGATGCTCGCCTCGACGGTCACGGTGGCTCTCCTTCGCTTGGTGGACTGCGCCGAGGCTGGGTCGCCGCGGCCGGTGAGTGGGGATGTGGCGACAAACCTGTGGATCCGGGCCGGCCTGTGCACGACTGGTTATCTGGGCGGCGGCGTGGCTGGTCCGCCGTCCGCGTCGGGAACGGGCAGGGCGGCCGGGCAGTCGTCGAGCAGTCGCCAGTGCAGCTCGCGCGCCGGGTGCCGGTTGGGCAGCGGCGCGGCAGCACCGAGTGCGGGCAGCCGGGCGGAGACGTCGTAGCCAGCGGCTGCGGCGCGGGTGAGGGCGGCGGACAGGGGCCACCAGTCCGGACCGAGCAGAAGACGCGGGTCGATCCGTTCGGCGACGGACTCCCACGCCGAGCCCCAGGGCTCGGCGTCACCGACCGGCTCGCTCTCGATTTCGGCCGCGATGCGCACGATCTCCGCCGCGATGGACCGCCGCCGGGCCGCGGTTGCGGCATCGAGCCACGCGGCCAGCAGCTCGGGAGTGTGTCGGGTCATCCACTGCCGGCTGACCCGCACCCCACCGAGCATCGTGACCCAGTCACTGTCTGACCGGCCGGCGCGGGGAGCATCGTTCACGGGGCATCTCCTGCGTCGCCGTCCGGAGTGACAGCGCCCGGTGCCTTGTCAGAGGGCTGATCCCCGGTGTCGGCGTCGAAGCGGCGACGCCGCTCCGCGATGGCGGACGGAGTGCGGTAGTCGGCGTCCCAGGAGCGGGCCGGCCAGTCGACGTGTCGACCGGGCGGGCAGCCAAGTGACTGGCGCTCGGTCATTCGGGCGTGAAAGCCGGGCAGGGCGTAGCGGTGCCACTCCTCCATCGGATGCGGAACTGTGGCGTCGCCCGCTGCGACGCGCAGGCAGGCGAGAACGGCCAGCTCGCGGACCAGTGCCGGGTGGGCAGGCCAGCAGGCGGGGACGACGTGCGCTGTCTGCCAGGCATAGGTGCGGTTGAGCCAGCCGGCGACGTCGTCGAGCCACGACCACAGCTCCCGGCGCACCTGGGGAGAGCAGGTCGCCGGGTCCCACGGCCGGTCGAGCAGCCCGTAGGCCGATGGCTCGAGTCCGGACAGCTCGGCCTGCCGCAGCATCTCCAGGGCGTGTCGGACCCAGCGCGGCGGCCGCGGAAACGGGGGCGCCAAGAGGACGGCGGTCACGGCAACTCCCACCTCGCGGGCACGGTCTGTGCCGCGCCGGCGGTCGCCTCGTATGCGCGGCGGGTCCGCTCCCCTCCCGCGCTGCCG
Source organism: Blastococcus litoris (assembly GCF_003075095.1). Classification (GTDB taxonomy): domain Bacteria; phylum Actinomycetota; class Actinomycetes; order Mycobacteriales; family Geodermatophilaceae; genus Blastococcus_B; species Blastococcus_B litoris. The sequence goes on along the minus strand of NZ_QCZF01000004.1, from coordinate 421,548 downwards.
AGGTCGCGGGCGGCCGCGACCCGGTTCCGCGCGGCGGTCTGGGCGGCAAGCAGCGCCGCACCTCGGCGTCCGGTGAGGCACCGGGTCAGCCGGGCGATCAGCGGCGGCGCGTTCTCCGCGAGCACCAGCGCCCGGCCGGGCGGCAACAGGCGGAGCTCCTCCGGGCGCAGCACCGGGGTGTCCTCGCCGTGCGTGGACCGCGCCCAGCCGGCTCCCCGGTAGCTGTAGGAGGTGCGGCGCACGCGGGTCCGGCCAATCAGCTCGGAGAGCTCGCGGTAGAAATCGCCGTCCTTGCCGCCACCGAAAGCGATCACGACGTTGGTGAGGCCGAACAGGGCCCGGGCCTCGTCTTCGCCGTAGAGCAACACCAGCTGCCGCCAGGTCTGAGCGGCGTAGATGTAGCTCACGCCCAGGGCCCGGTCGTTGGCCATGCGAGTGCGCAGGGTGGGCAGCGGCGCGGTGGACGGCAACTCGTCCAGACAGGCCAGCAGCGGCGGGCACAGCCGGCCGGTCCGCGAGCCGGCGGCGAGTTGGAGCGCGGTATCGAGGACGTGCTCGGCCAACGCGGTCAGCAGCGGGGACGCCGAGGCGTAGGGGTCGTCGCGACCGAGCAGGTAAATGGTGCCGCCGGAAGCGAGCAGGCCGGCAACCTCGGTGGTCGGGCGGCCGGGCCCCGGGGTGCAGCGGCGGCGGATGTCGGCCTGGAAGAACAGCGCCAGCGCCTGCTGCACGGTCGTGGCGGTGTTTCCGGCGGTTCGCGGGTCTCCCTGCAGGGCACCGTGCAGCAGCCCGTCCCACAACGGCGCGGCATGCGGGTGGCCCCGCAGGATGTCGGCCGGCGCGGTCGCGGCCAGCGGGTGGGCCGCCCACTCGAGGACGTGCTCGACGGTGCCGCCGGTCAGCGCGGCGGCGTGGAAGTAGGCCTGCAGCACCTTGGCCGCCTCGAAGGCGTAGAAACGGGCCGCGCCGTCGGAGATCCCCCCGGTGACCGCGCCGGCGACGGTGCCGGCGGTGAACGCCTTCGCCCGACGCTCGGCGACCATGGGATCTCCGCAACCGGCGACGGGGTCCCACACCAACTCGGGCACTCCCGGGACCGAGCCGAACGGGTCGCACACGGCGACCGGCCGCCCGCCTTCGGCGCGGGCGTCGAGGGTGAGCAGGAGGTCCTCGGCCTTGGTCAACGTCACTAGGGCCGCGCCGGGCGCGTCCAGTAGCGCCGGCGCGAGCAGGTCCAAGGTCTTGCCGGAACCCTGCGGACCGTAGACGCCGGCGGTCCGGTCGAAGGGCACCCACAGCTCTCCCCCGGCGGGGACGGCGCACGCGCCCAGCCGCCAGCCCACCGCGCGCGGCTCGGCGGACCGCCCGGCTCGACCCGTAGAAGCCGTCAGGTCGGGCCGGACCACGGCAGCGGCGCGACGCAGCCGAGAGCGGCCGAGAACCTGCTCCACCTGGCTGCGGGCGGCCATCCCGGTCGGCGTCCCGAGCGCCCGCCGTCCAGTCCAAGCGGCACCTGCGCTGGCAGCAAGGAAGGCGACGAGCAGGGCGGCGATGACGGCGTAGACGGCGGGGGTGCCGGGCAGCGCCGCCGCCTGTGTCGCGTCGAGGCCGGTGTCCGGATCGCCGGTCAGAAGCCCGCCGACCGAGGCGGCCACGGCGGCGCCATCAGTCGGCCAGACCCAGCCGCCGCCGTCGAGCACGGCGGCCACTCCGCGGCCGACAGGCAGCAGCAGCGCGGCGGCAGCCATCCACGCGAGCGCGGCTGCAGCGGCGACCTCCCAGCTCGCCGGGCCGACGTCGGCCCGGGCGCCGACGCCGGTCATCGCCGCCATCCGTACGTCGTCCTTTGCATGGCTCCTCCTGTGGGCCGGAAAGTGCGCGAGCAGGTCAGCCCGGGTTGGGCGCATTCAGATCGACGCCGCGATCGGCCAGCCACGGCACCGGGTCGACCGGCGCTCCCCCCTGGCGGACCTCGAAGTGCAGGTGGACACCGGTGCTGTTGCCGGTGGATCCCTGAAAGCCGACCAGCGTCCCGACGCCGATGTACTGGCCGGATCTGACCGTGTAGGCCGAGAGATGCCCGTAGCGGGTGGTCAGCCCGCCGCCGTGGTCGAGCTCGACGAGGTTGCCGTAGCCGGCCAGCCCCCGGCCGCCGTCACGGTCGCAGTAGGCGCTGGTGCACGCCGCGCGGACGATGGTGCCGGCGGCGGCCGCATAGACGGGGCTGTCCCGGGGACCGGCGATGTCGACCCCGGCATGCAGGGTGCCCCAGCGCAGCCCGTAGCCGGAGGTGACCGTTCCGGCGGTGGGTCGGATCCAGGATCCGGTGGGCACCGGCAGATCGGGGCATACGCCGGACGCCGCGCCGGTCGGGCTGGTCGCGGCCTCCTGGGCGGCCGGCCACAGCATGCCGGTCAGCTCGCGGGCGAACGGCTCCCAGCGGGCGTATGCGTCGCCGGCGGCCGAGACCTGCACTGCCTGCGATGCCCGGGTGAGCGGGATGGTCCGCCAGTTCGGTACCTCGACCAGTCGGCGGTAGAAGGCCGCAGCTGCGTAGACGGGGTCCATGAGCTGGGCGACGCTGCCCCAGCCGACGATCCAGCGCTGCTGGAACGTGTTGACGCTGTCGTGGTCGGAGCCGAGGCCGTCGTGCGCGTACTGCAGGCTGGTGGCGGTCACCGCGGCCTGCTCGGCGGTGAGTTCGGGGCTGCTGCCGTCGTTGGCCAGCATCCGGATCCGGGACTCCTGGTAGGCGGTGGCCAGCGCCACGGTGGCCGCGTACGGCTCCAGTCCTTGCGCTACGGCGACGTTGACGATGGCCTGTGCGTGGCCCATCTGGACGGCGTCCAGTTCGATGCCGGCAACGGTGGCGCCGGTGCCGCCGATCGAGCAGGCCGACGACGCGGCCGCCGTCCGGGTCTCGGGGGCCGCGATGACCGCCAGCGGTATGAGCAGCAGGGTGAGCCCGGCGAACAGCGGGACGGCGGCTGGTGCAACGGCCCTCCACAGCCATCTCTTCGCGTACGTCCGTGCGATGGACTCCGCTCTCCCCCTCATGCCGGTCATCCGGCTGTAAGGGCTTCGTTGGTGTAGGTCAACCGCAGCTCGGGTTCGGTGAGGACGGTCTGCACCTTGAACGCCCGGTCCCCGGCCAGCCACAGTGCTCTGCCCTTGCCTGCGATCGCCCAGCCGGTAACCACTCGCTGGGCGATCGGCGCCAGGCCGAGCAGGCTCCCGAGCTCGTCGCCGACGGCCTGGTCCTGCCCGTGCAGGACCTTGACGTCGCACAGGTGCAGCAGGTCGCGGGCGATGGCGACCGCCTGCGAGGTCGCGTCCCCGGCGGTGAGCATGTCGGAGGGTTTGTGGGCCAGAAGGATCTGCACGTCCGCGTCGCGGCGGGACAGCCGAAGGTTGGCGTCCAGGCTCTTCATCGCCTCAGTGCCCAGGCGCATCTGCCGCCACGTCTCGTCGCGGATGACGATGCGAAGGTCACCGGGCTCGGCGATCTCGCGCATCGCCTGGCCCCACGAGTTCAAGCAGGTCAGCGCGATGCCGACGGCCTGATCACCGAGCGGCTCGAGCCGGGACAGAGACAGCGACTGGATCGGGGCGCGCCAGTCGACGGCGATGGTGGTGTGGTCGTCGAACAGCCCGGCCAGAGAGCCCTTCACCAGGGCGCCGAGAGCGTCGCGAAGAGTACGGGTGGCGTCGAGGAAGTGCCGCCGGTCGGCGTAGCGGCAACCGGCGACGAGCTCGTCGGGAGGCTCGTCGAGTGCCCCCCACAGCTGCGGGATGGTGGGCTCGGTCAGCCGTGTGGCGCCCGAGCGGTAGCCGGTGAGCAGCCGCAGCGCTTCCCCGACCGCGGTCTCCTCCACCGGGCCGAACGGCACCGCCTGCGACCCGATCAGGCCGCGCAGCAGCACCAGCCAGCGGGCGAACACGAGCGCCTCGCGGCGGCGGGACTCGGCGGCGTCGAGTCGGTCCCAGCCGTGCCCGAGCGGACCGAAGGCCAGCGGGTTCACCCGGGTCGCCAGGCCGTGGCCGATGACGAACGGCTCCACGCCGAGTGCTCTGCAGAGCGGCTCGTACTCGTCCTTGGTGTCCCCGAGGACGAGTGTGCGGTAACCGTAGGCGAGCATCCGCAGCGCGAAGGCCTTGACGGTGGCGGACTTGCCGCGGCCGGGCTTGCCGAAGACGACGACGTTGGGGTTGGTGACCGGGATGTCGTCGTCGGTGACCCAGCCGACCGGGTCGCAGTAGAACGCTCCGCCGGACAGGAGGTCGATGCCCATCTGTGCGCCGGTGGGCGGTAGGCCGGAGGTAGCGATCAGGGGCCACACCACGGGCGTCTGCTCCGACGTCATCCGCCACACCGACAGCGGCGCCAGCGCCGCCGCTCGGCCACGACCGCGTCCGCGCGGCCCGCGGCGGGGCACCAGCACGGGAAACGGCCCCCGTTCCCGTGCCGCGGTCTCCGCCGCGGGGACCGCAGGCAGCCGGTGGCCGAAGTCGTCGAGCAAGACGGCGACGTCCCGGCCACGGCGGGAAGGACGGCGGATCACCGTCGGCTCCTGCGATCGGGCAGCCCGACGCCGAGGGGAACGGCGGCGGCGGCGAAGGCGGAGTCCTGCGCCAGGTCCAGCCGCAGCGGAACGAAGCCGGCGGCCCGGACCGAGGCCGACAGCCGGCGGCCGTACTCCACCACCGGCCACGTCGCCGGTACGGTGACGCAGGCCGCCGCGGAGACACGCACCAGAGCGCGGCCGGCGGTGAGTTTCTCTTCGGCGGCGCCGACCCGCTCGGTGTCCCGCCGCTGCCGGGCCCGCTGCCGGAAACCCATCCGGGCCCGCATCTCGTTGCCGGTGGTGGCGCTCATCTGCTCGCGACTGACCAGCCGGGTCGCCCGGGTCAGCGGCAGCGGGTCGAGGAACACGGTCAGGCAGCGCCGCTCCCCCGCCACGGTCGGCACGAGCACAGGGGAGAGCGCGCCGAGAACCGCACCGGAATCGGGCAGCAGGATCGTGTCGGTCACCGACGCCCACGCGTCGTGCAGGTAATGCCGCACCTCGGCGCGCGCCACCGTCGGGCCCGCGGCTGCCATCGGCACCCCGGTGGCCAACTGCTGGCCGGAGGCGGCCGCGAGGTCGGCCGCGACCAGCTCGCCACGGTCACCCGGGGCGAAACTGGTGCGCACCGCGGCGGCCAGCTGTGGGGAGTCAAGCCAGGACACCGTCGTGCAGCCGACCGGTCCACGAAGCGCGGCCTCGACCTCGGCCATCACCGAGTGCAAGACCCGGGCCCGCCCGTCCACGCCCCCGCCGGACTCTCTCGCCGCCCGGGCGACCCGTCCCTCGCCGACCACGACGGTGACGAACGCCTCGGTCCGCACCGCGGCCGGCGTCAGCGTCGCGCCCAGCAGTGCATTGACCCGCGCAGCGAGCGTCGGCGCGTCGGGGTGGGCGTGAGCGCGCTCCCAAGCTGCGCGCTCCGCGCCGTCGTCGGGCACGGTGCGCACCTGCAGGACGAGGACGTCGACCAGCTCGGTACGAGCGGCGAGCTCGCACAACTCGGCCAGCCCAGCGCCCATCCGGTCCCGCTCCCCCGCCTCGGCGAGCCCGATGCCGGGATGGGCAATTCCCGCCACCACCGCCCAGGTGCGTGCCGCACAGTTCTGCACGATCACCGGCCGGGTGAAGAGCTGCCCGAAGGGCGGCCCGTCGTGGGTGCGGACGCCTGCGAGCACCCCCGGCAAATCGGCTTCGGACAGGTCGTCGGCCGTCCCCGCTCCGGCTCGTGAGCCGAACACCGTCCAGCCCATCGCTCCTCCGATCGCGTACAGAGAGAGATCGCCGAACCAGCGGCCGGCGGCGCGGCCCCGTATGGGCACCAGCAGCACGGCGGCCAGCAGCGCCCACACCGGCAGCCAGCCGACGAACAGCCCCCAGGCCTGGCCGTTCAGGGCCAGCAGCGCCGGAACGCCGGCGAGCGTCAACAGGGTCAGCTGGGTGCCGGTCATCCCGAGGAACCAGCCAGAGACGTCCTTCGCGTACTCGCCGTAACGGTGCGCGCTCATGTGGCACCGTCGTCGACAGGCGAATCGCCCCGCCCCCGCGGAGCGGGAGAGTCGGACTTCGGAACCCCGCCGCGTGCGGCACCGTCGGCCCGCTCAGCGGGCCAACCCACAGCCGCTGCGCCGTCGGAGACGGACGACCACAGCGGATCAGGAATCAGAGCGTCGGGTCCGTCCCCGTCCAGACGCGGCGACCCGCCGTCCTGTCGTGAGAGCGACGCTGCGCCAGCGTGTCCGTTGCCCGCGGCGGGAGCCCTGCCCCGAACTGACTGCCCGTAGTAGGGGGCGGTGTGTCCGATACCAGCTCCGGAGAGCACGTCGGCCGCCGAGACGGCCACCCCAGCGGCCAGCCGACCCGCCGTGGAGGTGCCAGCTGTCAGCGCACGCAGCGCGCCGGCGAAGCGCCCGCTGGTTGCGGCGTCGGCGGTCGACTCACCCTGCGCGCGGTCCCCAGCCAGCTGTGCCGCGGCGCCCGAGGTGGCCACCCCACCCGAGGCGGCGATAGCGGCGGCCCCCGCAGCGCGACCGCCTCCACCACCGAGATTGCCGAGTGCGCCCATGACTCCGCCGGAGGCGGCCAGCGAGGAACGCAGAGCTGCGCCGCTGGAGGTACCTGGGTCGACGAAGGCAAGCAGCCGGAACAGCGCCAGCGGGCAGATCGCGCCGAGCAGAATCAGCAGGCAGCCGACCACCGCCATGCCGACCGCAGCCTCGGTGCTCGTCTCCTCGGCCCCAGTGACGATGCCCTCGGTGATGCTGACGCCGACGCCGAGGACGAGCACGGTGACCGGGGCGACCAGCAACGCCGCGAGAAACCAGCGCAGGCTGCGCCAGAACCAGGTGCTCGAGGACTGTGCCAGCAGCCCGCCGGCCGAGATGGCCGAGGTTGCCGCCAGCACGATCAGGGCTGCCTCGCGGACCAGCATCAACAGCAGATAGCCGATGCTGGCCGGCACCAGGAGGAAGATGGCGCTGACTCCGAGAACGGTGGCGACTGTGCCGTCGACCACGTCGCGGCCCACGCTGATCGACGGGTCGAAGTCGGCCAGGGTCTCTATGTCGAGCAGGCTGCGCAGCAAGGCGGTGGTCAGCCCCGAGACGCCGGTGACCAGCAGCGCCGCGACGCCGACGTAGCTGACCCAGACCAGCCCGAACTGCAGCAGGCCGATGAGCAGCCGGCCGAGGGTCTGCCCGTCTCGGCGCGCCGCCGCGACGCCGAGTTGGACCATGGCCATCAGCGCCGCGACGGTGGCGCCGATGCCGAAGGTCACCGGATAGACGCCGGCCAGCGGCCCGCCTGCGGACAGATCCGGGGTGGCGAGGGCGTCGATCACCGAGAAGGCCAGGCCCAGCAGCCACAGGCCGGCCCCCCAGAGCGACAGCATCGCGCTGATCCACACGTCGGCGACCACGGCTCCGGCCGCTTCGCCAATCACGCAGAACGGGTTGATCGGCAGGCACGGAAGCGAGCCATCGCCCGCGGCCGGCGCCGCGGGAAACGCCACCACCGTGTCGGCCAAGGCCGCAGCCGCGGTCGCCAGCCAACCCACCGCCCCAAGCACGAGCACGACCAGCGCTCTCGAGCGGGCCGACCGCCGCCGTCCTGGCTCCGGCTTAGACATGACGGAGCTCCCGCCAGCCAGTAGCGACCGCGGTGTCGGTACCCGGCCAGACCGACGGCGCCGGCGCCGGTTCCGGCCCGGCCCCGATGACCCACCGTTCGCCCGCCCACGCCATGCGCTGGCAGTCGGCTATCGCGATCCGCGAGGTCTGCTCCACGGTGACGGTGAACTCGAGGTTCACGCACACCACCGCAAAGTCCGGGCCCACCGTTCCCTTGATCAGCCCCATCACCGGGCGGACGACGATGGCCAACTGTGGAGACCCGGCGCCGGGCAGCCCCGCCGCCGACAACAGGCTCGCCATGCCAGCCACCCCGGACCACGTCTCCTGGGTCGGGCCGCCAAGGGCAGCCCATTCGGCGATGACACGCCGCACACCGTCCATCGAGCCGGTCTGCATCGCGGTCACGTCGATAGCAGCCAACTGCGCCAGAGCACCCTCGGGAGTGCGGGGAAAGCCGGTGGGCACGTCAGCAGGGCCGTCGGCCTTTGTGCGGGGCAACTCGATGACACCTGCGGCCTGCCTCGATACCGGACCTGGCAGCGCGTCGTCCGGGTCGGCGGTCGGCATCGGAGTCGCAGCCAGCGCGTCCTGCAGCGACACGTGCCTGGAGGGCGCTGCTCCGTGTCGCGCAGCGTCCGTTGAGTCCGGCTTCTCCTGGGTCAGCACCCCGACGACGGCGAGAACCGCGCCGGCCATGACCGTCAGCGCGACGGGTGCGGCGACCACCACCAGCGCGCGAAGTCGAGCGGCTCCCCACTCCGGGATGCGACTTCCCCGGACGTCTCGGTGGCGGCGCATCAGGTGCACCCGCTGCCGGTGATCGAGTCCAGGATGACGAGGATGACCGTGTAGGCGATGGCCACCATCACCACCACGGCAACACCCATGGCCCCGTAGCGGGAGGCATGCGGGTGGGAGAAGATCCGCCCCACGAGGATCGACCCGAGGGACACGACGGCGCCGATGCCGATCAGCGCCAGCACGCCCCACTTCACCCAAGCCGTCACGTCGTCGGCAAAGCCCTGCATCCCGGGCGGTGCCGCGGGGCAGACCGCCGCGCTGATCTCGACCGTCGTCGCAGCCGCCGTCCCGGCACCCAGCACGAGGAGCCCGGCAAGGACGAACACGACGCTCGATGCCGCCCGCACCGCCACGGCGGCGCTCCTGTGCCCCGTGGTCACGGGGTCTCCCTCGCCGGGACCAGGAGCGCGGCCAACGACCGGCCGGCGGCCGCCACTGGCTTCGGCAGCCGGTCTCCGGTCAGCCCGGCAACCTGCAGTCGCCGGTCGACCGGCACCGCGACTACCTGCCCCCGCGACCGCAATTCACCAAGCCGCGGACCGCAACTGGCCTCCACCAGCCGGGGCCAGCGGGCCGGGCCCACCGCGGCGACCGCCGCCTCGCCGTCGAGAGCGGCCAGCACCTGCTCGGTCTGCCGGACCGCCGGCACCGTCACCCGGGTGACGAGGACGACCATCGCGCCGCCGACGACGGTACCGGGTGGATCGAGCAGCGCGCAGGTCAGCGACCAGCCGGCATCGACCACCCTCAGGGGCTCAGCGTCGTCGGTCTCCGGTGGCGGCGGAAGCACTCCGTCGGCCGGATGCCGAGTGAGGCGGACGACGTCGAGTCGATTCCGGCGACCGCGCCGCCAGGCCCCGTCCGTGCCCATCTCGATGGCCGGGGCCGCAAGCAGCCCCGACCGACGCGGCTCGGCGTAGTCGACCAGCAGCACCCGCCGGGCTTCAGCCAGCCCTTCGGCGACTGCCAATGCGACCGTGGAAGCGCCGGCTCCGGCGTGACCGGCCACAACCAGGACGACGGGGTGGCAGTAGTCGAATGCCGCGCACTGGATTGAACTGGCATCCGGCCGCGAGGCAGTGACGGGAGCCGCAGCGCCCGACGCCTGGTCTCTCCAGACGACGTCGGGTTCGTTGACGTCGTCGAAGATCCCCGCGCGGATCGCGATGACGGCCGCGCGCATCGACTCGACCGTCATCGGCCGTGCCCAACGGGAAGTCAGGGGGTCCGCGATCGCCATCGACTCCGGTGGCGACCCGTCACAGGTCATCCGACCGCGCTGCGGTCCCCGACGCGGTGCTGCGGTCTGCATGCCGCGACCGTGTCGCCCTGGCCTCTAGTAGTTCTCCAGTCGATAAGAGGCCACACATCTCTCGCCGACGTCCGGGCACGCCAGGCGCAGGGAGCGTCGACGGACGACCTGAGCCAGGCGGACTACTGGAGGACTACTGGAGATTCACCCCGTACGCCGGCGGATGCTGGCGGACGATCCGGTTTCCGTTAGGGATGCTGGCGACCCTGCCGTGGAGCACCGACGGCGCGCCGCGGCACCCCGTGCTTGTCCAGCACACGGCGGACGGCGGTGGGAGAACGGTCGATCAGTTCGGCGATCTGCCGCAGCGAGCGGCCGGCTGCGTACTCATCTAGGACGAAGGCCTCAAGCTGAGCCTGCAGCCGGTGGCTTGTCACCGTGCCGGTGCGGGCGGTCCCGGCGAAGGCGGGCAACGGGCGCAGCTGCGGCCGCGGCGGATATGGCATGACTCATCAGTGCCGGGTCGGCCAGCGGAAGAGTGGCTCCAGTCGCACGTCAGAGCCGTTCGGGACGGGCGCGCGGTGCTCGTGGGTGCCAGCAGCGTGCGCCAGCGCGGCGAGCACCAGGCCGAGGGTGCGGCGGTCCAGGGTCACGGCCACGTCGGCGAGGTCAACCGGCCGGCCGTCGGCGAGACTTGCGGCCACACGGAGCACCCCCAGCTCCTCCCGGCTAGCGGGCAGCCGTCCGTCGGCAAGAGCGGCGTCGAGCTCCGCCCACTCGATGCGCGCCCAGAGCTGCCCGCCGACCGCCTCAGTCTCGACCGTGACCATCCCGGCGACGCCCAGCAGAGCGGGCCAGTACCCGTCGTTGGCGAGCAGCAGCACCGCGGCCTCGGCGGCGTAGTCACCGACCGCGGCACGCAGCAGCGCGACCTCTACCTCGTCGAGGTCGAGATCGGCGGCCATCGGCTCGATGATCACTAGCGTCTCTCCTTTCGTCGAGGCCCCTGCGAACTCGAGTGTGATCAGCAGGTACGACACCCCGACCTCCCGGCGAACGTCCCGGACGCCCAGACTGCGGTCTTTCCAGGTTGGACGCTTCGCTCGTTGTGGTGGATCCAGCCTGCGGCCGTCCTCACGAGGCACGGTCGAGGAACTGCCGGCGGGCGCGGTTGATGGTCTCGGCGGTGCTCATGGGGAGGTCCATCTCGTCCTCACCGTCGTGGACCGCCACGATGCGAGCGACGTAGGTCTCGGCCTCGGCGCGGTTGCCCTGGTGGAAGGCCACCCACATCGCATCCAGCAGCACTTGCTCGTCGTCCGGCGCAACGAGAAGGGCGGTGGCCGAGGCGGTACCGGCGGCGGCCAGGTCGTCGTCGGCGAGGGCGGCCGTGACCACCTGGTGGGCGACGTCGCAGACCGCGGCTGTCAGCGTGAGATCCAGGCCGTCCAGCCACTCGTAACCGGCCGGGCGCTGGGCGAACGGCGGCCCGGACACCAGCCGCAGCGCGGCAAGCAGATCGGGCAGGGCGTCGTCCCCGCGGACCCCGGCGCGGGCGCGCAGCTGGCGGAACAGGTCGGCGTCGACGAGCACGTTGGTCAATGTGTACCGGCCGCGCTGGCCGGAGCTGAGGTACTTCTGGCCGGTGGCGGGATCGGTGGCCAGCCAAGCGCGGGCACCGGCGGTGACCCGGTGGACGTAGGCGCGGGCGCTGACCGGATCGGTCCTGCCGCCGCGGGCCGGCTGCAGCGCGGTTGCGGCCTCGTCGGCGGTGGCGCCGTGCGGGCGGGTGGCGAGGTAGGCGACGGCCTCCTCGTAGCGGCGCCGAAGCCCCGACCTGGCCACGGCCGCCTCATCACCGTGCGCGCGCAGGGTGACCGGTCCGAGCAGCGTCAGCCGCGGCCGGGCGCAGTCCAGCGCCCACCAGTCGGCGAGATCGCGGTCGAGTTGGGCGAGGTCGTCCTCGATCCGGCTGCGCACGTCGGCCAGCGCCGCACGCCCCGGCGCCTCGGCGGCATCGCTCACCGAGGACGTCGTTCGTGCGGGAGTTTCGGTCGACGCGCCCGGCGTCGCATCGCTCGCCGCAGCGGTGGTGAACCGACGTCCGCCCGTGTGCGGGGCGGGCAATTGGACCGGTGGCGCGGTGGTGCCCGGATCGGAGGCGTCGTCGAGGAGGGCGCCGGCGGCGTCGGTGTGCACCTGCCAGGGTCGGTCGCCGACGGCGGCGGGAATCGGGTCGTCATCGGAGTCGCGTTCGAAAGCCAGCAGCGCGGCGATGTCGCGAGCCTGCTCGGCGGTCAGTTGTGGAGCCGGTAGCCGAAGCTCCAGTGCCGGAATCAGCAGCGACCCGTCGTCGGCCAGGGTCAGCAGCCACCCATCGCTTACCTCCTCCGGCTCGACGCCGAGCACGACTGCGACGGCGGCGCGCCGCTCGCGGGCACGCAGGGCGGCGGCGGCCTCGGCCAGTTCGTCGACCAGATCCGGGGAGCGTGGGTCGAGGACGACCTGCGGCATCCAGCCGTCCCCCGCTCCGGCCTGTAGCCGCCCGTCCAGCACGTCGTCGGTGTCCCGCTCAGCCACTTCCCGCAGGGCGGCGTGCAGTGCGGGGTCATTGGCGGTGTTGGTCGGGTGGACCCGGTGCGGTGCCAGGTCGAGCAATTCCTTGCCGAAACCGACGGTGGTGACGGTGAGGAGGTCCGACCAGCTGTTGACGGCCAGTTCGGCGGCCAGGTGCCGGGCGAAGTCGGTGCGGCGGTCGGCCGATCCGGCCACGTACACGGCACCGAGGCGTTCCAGGTCCAGCAGCCAACGACCTCCGCCATCGGTGCCGATGGTGACCAAGGTCGGATACGGCGCCAGGCGTGCCCGCGCCACTTCGGTGGCCACGCCGGTGTCCCGGTCCAGCTGCAGGGACCACCACAGGCCGGTGTCGTCGGCGGTCCACGGTTCGGGGGGCGGACGGCCGGCGGGGGCGTACAGCCGCAGCCCGAGCCGGCCGCCGTGCAGTCGGGCGGCGACGACGTCGGGCAGAGGCCCGTCGGGGCCCTCGGAGATCAGGACGGCAAGACCGCGCAGCGCCAGATCGAGCGCGGCGTAGTCGGACGTACCCCCGTCGGGCGCCGAGGTGACGACCGTCTGCGTGGCGGACAGTTCCTTCGGGAGGGGGATCAGCCGTCGGCCGGGGCGGCGGCGGCGCAGCCGCGCGCGGCGGTGCGCCAGCCACGCCGCGCCCACACCTGCGGCGAGCAGTGCCCCGCTGCCGGCGAGAACGGCCGCCAGCTCCGCCGAGAACTGGTCCCCCTCGGCGTTGCGGGCATCGGGGTCGGCCGGCGGCTGCCCTGGTTCGTCGGTTGGAGTCTCCGATGTCGGCGAGGCGGCCGCGGTCGGCGGGGGCTCCGCCGGCACGGCTGGCTCATCTTCGTGCGGCGGGGATGGCGGCGGTACCTCCTCTGCCGGTGGCTCGGGACTGGCCGGGGGGCCGGCGGCCGGCGGGTCTACGGGTGGGAGCTCGAGGACCTGCCCGGGGAGGATCAGGTCGGGGTCGGTGAATCGGCCGCCGCCGGGAAGCGGTTCGCCGGCATTGAGGGCGAAGATCGGCTGCCAGCCGTCCAGGCCGTGCTGCTCGGCGATGTCGGCGAGGGTGTCGCCGCGTCGCACGGTCACGTCCGCGGCCGTTGAGCCGGCCGCCGGAAGGGCGGCGTCCGGCGGGAGCACCAGGATCCAACCGGGGCGGATCAACCCCGGGTCGTCGAGGATCGCGCCGTCGGGCTGCGGCCGACCGCGGTTGAGCTCGAGGATCTCCTCGAAGCGGCTCCAGTCGCCCAGGTATCGGGCGGCGATGCGCCCGAGGGTGTCGCGCGGCTGAACGGTGTAGCTGGGACCGGCCGCCGGAGGCGCGGTGGGCGGGGTGTCCGACGCTGGGGCCGGTGCGGGCGGCGGCTCGTCGTGGCCATCCGGCTGTTCGGCGACGATCGGGGGGGCGGCCAGGGCGGGGGCGGCGAGCAACGGCCCGCTGCCGACACCGAGGACGGCGGCGACGAGAAGGCCGGCCAGCTGCTGGGCGGCCGTCAGGCCGGGCAGCCGCAGCGGCGGCATGCCGCGCAGCTGACTGACGAGCTCGACGGCCACCGACAGTGCGAAGCAGGCCCAGGCGGTCCAGCCGATGACTACGAGCAGGCCGAGGAAAACGGCGCCGGTGTCCGGTCCGCTCAGCGCGGTGGTGAGCTGCGCCCAGGAAGGCAGCTCGTCGGGTAGGTGGGCCCCGCCGAGCTGCCAAAGCGCGATCGGGATGCCGACGACGGCGGCCGCCAACACCAGGACGGCGACCAGTCTGCGCAGCAAGTCGAGTTCCCGCGGCGGTGCGGTCATGGGCCACCTCCCCCGTTTTGGCCGGTGTCAGTGATCAGGTCGGCGGTGCCGGAGCCCTCCACGGTGAGGGTGGAAATGCCGAGAAGGCCGAGGAACGAGGTGGGCTCGGTGATGGAGGTGGTCACGTGCAGGGTGTCGCCGTCTACGACAGTCACCGCGCCCTGCACGTCGTTGCGGTCGAGGTAGTCCTGCGCGGCCGCGACCGCAGCGGCCGGGTCGACCCGCACCTGTCCGGTGAGGGCGGCGGAAATGTCGAGGGCCTGTCCGCCGGCGCGGGCGGCCTCGTCGGCGATGGCGTTGGCGCGCTGTGTGGCGGCCACCTTGGCGCCGCCGTCGACGGCCAATCCGATGATGAGCAGCAGCCCGGGAACGAGGACGGCCAGGAAGACGCTGATGGTGCCGCGCTCTCGGTCCGGCCTCCGGTGCCCGTGGTAGCCGGTCATCGTTCGCGGTAGGCGTCGACGGGGCTGATGAAGGAGGCCTCGACGGTGACCGATCCGGGCAGGCCGGGGGCCAGCAGGTCGGCCATACCGACTACGCAGGTGATCGAGACCGTGACGTCGCCGGGCTGGCCGAGCGGGGCCTGGAAGCCGGCGGTGTCGACGTCGACTGTGGTGCCCTCGCAGCGCAGATCCTGATCGGCCAAGGTGCGCTGCGCCTGGGCGTCGGCCAGTGCGGCGGCAGTGGCAGCGTCGCGGGCGAGCGAGGCCTCCCGGGCGGCGGCCCGTGCGGCCTCCTGGACGGCGCCCTCGGCGACCTGGGTGCGTCCGGCGACGACGGCGAAGGACAGCAGCAGGAGCAGCGCCGGGGCCAGCAGCGCCAGCTCGACCGACACCGACCCCCGCTCCCTGGCCTGGGGGCTCATGGCGTCGGCCGTTCCACCGGGCCGATGGCGGTCTGAGCCACCGACCAGCCCGACAGGCCCGGAAAGAGGCTGAGCGAAGTCCCGGTGACGGTGACCTCGATACTGCTCGGTGAGCCGGTCACGGTCACGTCCCGGCCGGTGAGCAGGTCCTGCGCGGTCTGGTCGAGGAAGCCCTCGGCGGCCGACAGGGCGCGCGCGGTCGAGGCAGGCTGCACCCGGCCCTCGCGGGCGCCCTCTTGGGCGGCGCCCAGCGCGATCGAGCGTGCGTAGAACCACAACGCCGCCTGGATCAGCGTCATCACCAACAGCAGCACCACCGGGAAGGTGACCGCCAGCTCCACCGACGCCGCACCGCGCTCGCCCGACATCCTTCGGCGCACCACGCCGCCCGCCCGGCTGCCCTCAACGGGGCAGGGCCGAGACACGGCCGCAGGGCCACAGGGGCTGGCGGGACGAGCCACGGGCCGGGCTACTGAATCTGGGACGACCGAGAGGTGACCGCGTTGGCGATCACGGCTACCAGCGCGACTGCGATGCCGATCAGCGCCACGGTGATGATCACCTGCTCGACCGACAGCGAGCCGCGCTCAGGCTCGTCGCGGAGATTGCGCAGCCGGTCGCGCAGCTGCGCGCCGACGACGGTCAGGAGAGTGAGCATCGCGGTCATCGGGGTTCCTCTGCGGTCAGGGTCACCGGGTCAGGTGGCCATCAAGCGGGCCAGGGCGGGATAGAGGAAAAGCAGCAGAAAGGCGATCGACAGGAGGGCGACGGGAGCGGTGAGCTTCTCGCTGGCCGTGTTGGCCGCCGCCTCTTCCTCTGCCAGCAGCTGCACCCGCAGCGACTGGGCACGGGCCCGCAGCGTCGGCGCGATCGACGCGCCTTCCCGGGCGGCGACCTCGGCGATGTCGGCCACGTCGGCCAGCTCCCCAACACCGGTGTCGGCTGCCATTCGACGCAGGCCGTCCCACGGCGGATCGCCGGCCAGCCGGGAGGCGACCAGCGCATCGGTGATCCGCCGGAACACCCAGCCATCCCCTACGCCGGCGGCCCGCTCCAGGGCGATGGTGGGACCCTCGCTGGCGTCGCGGCGCAGGCTGACGAGGTCCAGATAGGAGCACAGCGCCCGCCGCATCTGCCCGCGGGCCTCGGCGGCCTGGTCACGCACGACCAGATCGACGACGAGGAACAGCACGCCGGCCAGTGCCAGCGACCCGGCGACCGGCACCGCCACCGGCAACCGGATGCCGGTTACGCCGAGCACGGCGGTCAGCAGCGGAACGAATACCGCGCCGAACGCGGCCAAACCGACTTTGCGGACGGCGTAACCCTCTAGAGTCCAGCCGATCAACGCCAGCGCCTGGGACGGCGCACTCCGCCCGGCGGCGGGCAGCCGGGTGGCGGCCCAGGCACCGGCGCGGCCGGTCGCCCGCGCCCACCGGTCGCCTCCCTCCGGCATCGGCCCGACCGGTACCGGAGCCGCGCTGCCGTCGAGGCGGGCCAGCGCGTCGGCCAGCCGCGGCTGCTCGACCACGAGAACGGCACGCAGTAGCAGGAACGCTCCGAGTCCGACGAGCGCGCCGGAGCCGATCAGCAGCGCCTGGGTGCCGCTCATGGGACCGGCAGCTCGTTCGGCTTGAGACCGGAAGCCCGCCGGCGGCGGTCGGGATCGACTATGAAGCGTGGGAATGGCGCAGGGGCGGTGAGCCGGCGCATCCACAGCAGGCAGGCGACGATCAGCCCGGCGATGGCGGCCATCACCAGCTGCCCGACTTCCGTGCCGTATGGGGCCAGGTAGTCGCCGTTGAGCGCGGCCAGCCCAGACGCGGCGACGGTGATCAGCAGCAGCCAGCGGGCGTTCGCGCGGGGCTTGGCGCGGTCGGCCTCGACCTTGCGCCGCATGGTTACGTCCTCGGTGAGGCTTCCCGCCAGCTCGGTCAGCACCCGCGCCAGCCCCGGCCCGCGCAACTCCGCACCCAGCAACAAAGCGGAGACGACCAGGTCCCCGGCGGCGTCGTCGAGATCGTCGGCGAAGGCCAGCAGCGCCCGGGACGTCGGCCAGCGCGCCTGAAGCCGCGCGGCCAGTGCCGCCACTTCCGTCGCGATCGGCTCGGGGGCGGTGCGGGCCGAACGAATCAGCGTCTGCTCCAACCCGCCGCCGGCAGCCAGCACGTCGGCGGTGCGGCGCACCCACTCCTGCAGCGCCTCCAGTCGCTCCACCATGGCGTTGCCGCCGGAGAACTGCGCCAGTAGCCACGGCACCCCGATCACCGCCAACCCGGCCAGCACGCCACCGACCGGCCAGCCCGAGGCCAGCCACACCACCGCCGTCGCAACGGCGGCGACCACCCACAGCGCCCGCTGCCGCCGCACCGCCGGGCGGTCCGCCCGCACCGTCGGACGCAGCTGGAGGCGCAGCGGCCGAGCCGGCTGTTCGGGGGACGTGAGCGCGTGGGCGGCCAGCAGCAGGCCGCCAACCAGCAGCGCCCCGCAGACGCCGGCGAGCAACCCCGTGCCGCTCATCGCCGTCCCCCAGCGGCACTCGGCCAGTGGCCGCGGCCGGAACGAAGCCAGTCGGGATCGAAGCCGACCCGGACGTAGTCGGCCAGGCCCACCGGATCGTGCTCGGGTACGGCCCGTCCGTCGGGCCCAGGGACGAAGACGTCGGTGACGGCCGGACGCCCGCCCTCACCGATGCCGTTGCACTCGAGGACCTGGCTGACGAACCGGTGCCGCTCGCCCCCGATCCACCGCTCGTCCACGGTGGTGATGTGCACGATCAGGTCGATCGCCGACGCGCAGGACCGGTACGCGTGCTCCGGGGTGACCGCCGCGCGGCCGCGCATACACAGGTTGGCCAGCCGCTCGAGGGCGTGGTGGGCAGAGCGGGCGTGCAGGGTGCAGGCCGAGCCGCCCTCCCCCGCCTCCATCACCTCGATCAGCGGCCACGCCTCCTCGCCGCGGACCTCGCCCAGCCACACGCGGCTGACATTCATGACCAGCGCCTGCTCGACCAGTTCGGTCAGGGTCACCTCGCCGAGGCGGCGGCCGTCGGGGCCGCGCTCCCCGGTGCCCTCCCGGGCCTCGAACGGCACGACCCTCGGATGCCGGTCGGGCAGCTCGTGCAGCAGCAGCTCAAAATGCTTCTCGATCGTGGCAAGGTGCTCCTCGACCGGCAGCTCATTGGCCAGCGCCCGCAGCATCAGCGTCTTGCCCGCAGCCTGGGCGCCGGTGACGACGATGTTCTTGCGCGCCCGCACCGCTGCCCGCAGGAACTCGGCCAGCGGCCGGTCGATCGCGCGCAGCCCGATCATGCCGTCGAGGTCGACGTTGCGGATCCGGTGGCGACGGATCACGAGCTGGGGTCGCGGCACCGTCTCGATGACTGCGGCCAACCGGGACCCGTCGGGCAGGCGCATGGTGAGCAGCGGACTGGCTGTGGTCAACGTCCGCTCCGCGCGGCCCAGCCGAGCGGCGATGTGCTGCAGCTGCAGCACAAGCTCGTCGTCCGAGTCGGCGATCGGGTCGACGCGGACGTCCCGGCCGTCGGCGTAACCGATCCATACGTTGTCGTAGCCGTGGGCCTCGATGTTCTCCACCAGCGGGTCGTCCACGTAGGGCTGCAGCCGACCCAACCCGAACTGGGCGGCGAACACCGCCTGGGCGATCACCCTCTCCTCGGCCGGCGTGGGAACCACCTGCCCGGCGCGCATCCGCTGCCGGACCAACTCGTCGACGCCGTCCTGGACGAGCGTGCGGGCCAGCTCCTGCTGGGCCACCGTGCTGAGCGTCGGGCGGCGCTTGAGTTCCTCGGCCAGGGCCGTCGCCGTCGCCTCGTGCAGCCGACGCACCAGCGTCCAATCCACCGCCACCGGTGATGCGTCCGCTCGTCGAGGCACGGTGCCAGCGCTTAACAGGTCGGCGGTGAGGTCAGCGGACACGGCTGCCCCCGTACGTGGTTGCGGGCGCAGGAACGGGCGCCGGCGGTGGTGTCAACCTGGATTCGTGCGCCGCGGCCAACTCGGCCAACCGTGTCGCGACCGTCCGGGCGGCTCGAAGCAGCGGCGACTGGGTGAACAGCCGGCCCGCCGGCGCGCCGTCGCTGAGCACTGCCGCCGACTTCGGATCCCGCGGCAGCGAACCGACCGATGGAACGCCGAGTACCTCGGTGACCTCTCGCTCGCCGTACGGCTCCCCCGGCCCGATCAGCAGCGTGCCCAGCATGCCTGGGCACGCTTCCCGCTCTCGGAGTTCGGCGATCGCCTGCGTCGCCGCACGCACAGCGCGAAGCGTGGAGCCGGTGGCCAGCACCACGGCGGCAGCCCGCTGGACCACGGCGGCCGGGAAGTGCTGAGCGCGCAGCCGTCCGCAGTCCGCCACCACATCCACGGCGCCGTCTTGCACCGTGGCCAGCACGGCGGCCAGGCGATTCCAGTCCACGTGTCGGGCGCCGGCAGGGTCGGCCAGGCCCAGTAGGAGCCGCGCATTTCCCTCCGAGTCGAGCCGCAACAGCTGACTGTCCAGGTGCCGGGCAAGCCCGCCCCGCCGTGCCGCGAGCTCCAGGTCGGCGAGCCCGCCCGAGAACGGCTCGCCGCGGCCGTATCCCGGCAACACGTCCCCGCCAGCCGGATCCAGCTCGGCCAGGATCACCTGGCGAGGCCAGGACAGCGCCAGAGCCAGCCCGCTGGTGGTCACCCCGGGTGCGCCCTTGGCCGAGCACAGCGCGATCAACACGGCAGCCGCCCCGCCTACTCGCCGGCCACCACGACGATGGCGATCAGGCCGGCAGCGGCGCGGGCGGCGACGTCTGGCCCATCAGCCGCGTCGACGAGCACGTCGACGACCCGCAAGCCATCGGTTCCGGGCGCACCGGTCTGCACCACGGTCGCTTCCACCGCGCTCGCGGCTCCCTCGGTCGTAGCTGGGACGCTGCCTGCGGCCACAGGCACCAGAAGAACGTCGTCGCCCGCGCGCAGCGGCGTCGCCGGTAGCTGCACGGGCGGCACTCCGACCCCGATCAGCTGCTGGCCGGGAGCCGGGAGGCGCTGATCGGTCAGGGCGTCGCGAGTCAGCAACGAACCCGGCTTCAGGGTGGTCGCCGCCACCAGACCTATCACCTGGTTGCGGTCGACGTAGGGAATGGGCTCCAATGCCGGATCGGCCGAGATCCTCGCTTCCACTAGGTCGGCAGCGGTGAGGGGCTGCCCCCAGGGCACCTCGCGAGCGATCGCAATCACGGGGGACGTCTGACCCAGCGACGTCGCCAGATAGGTCGCTCCAAGGGCACCGAGCACCACCATGCTCACGGCCAATGCCAGGAGGGCCGGTCGGCGCCGGCGACGTGGTGGCGGCAGCACCGGCGCACGAGGCAAGCCATGCACTTCCGCCGGAGAGGGCACCGCACCGGTCCTCGGCGGCTGGGTCCGGGTCATCGGCTGCCTCCGTCCTGATTGAGGACGTGCAACTCACCGACGAACAACTCCGCCGAAGAGGACAGCTCTAGGGTCTCTGTGCCCGACAGCCCACCACCGGACCAAGTGATCGTCCACGTGCTCGTCGCGGTGATAGGCCACGGACCACCGCCCGGAATGTGTCGGCTCGACGCCCGCGAATACACATGGCCGCAGTCCGGAGACGCACCTTCGGTGCCCTGTACATACGGCGTCCCAAGGCCGCAGGTGACGATGCGCCCATCGCCCATGTTCCAGAGGACCTGGCTGACCCGAGCCTCGGCGTTCACCGTCACTCCCCCTGCGGAGGCAGAGGCCCCGACAGGGCCAGTCGACTCTGCGGTGCGGTCGACCCACATCCACACAGGTAGGCCCACCAGCCCGCTGGCGGAGCTCGGCGGCGGCGCCATCCCGATGTCCGGCGCCTTCAGAGCCATGGAGGCGATCGCCTCCTGAGCGAGGAGGCGAGGGTCGACCGTCGGGGCACCAGGTGCTCCGGCCCCATTCGTCAAAAAGATCAGGCCAGTCCAAAGGCCGGGTCCCAAACCCGCCGGGCGCGGACATGTGAAGACCCAGATCATCCCGTCTTCCGGACGATGTCCGGCCCATACCGGGTGCCCAATCCACGGCTGAGGGTCGGCAACCGCTCTCGTGCAACTCGGCGGGGACTCCTCTCCTACTGCCGGCCGCTCCCGGCCAGGGCTGACGTCGTTGTCCTCACCGGCGCCTTGTCCGGGAGAAGTCGCTTGGACCAAGCAGATCCCAGTCTGCGCATCCCTCTGTGCGCACTCCACGGGTGGAGCTGCCATTGCACCGTTCAGTCCGCAGCCGACCGTGAGGATCGCGACCGTCAACAAGACCACGCGGTACGACTTCAACATGGTCGATCCGTCCGCGGGTCCAACTCGTTGACCAGCCACGGGGATTCCGGTTCGGCCTCGTAGCGCGTGACGGTGATGTCCCAGACGAACCGCGGCGGAGTGCCGGGGGGCACGACCTCCCCTGTCTCGGTCCGCACAACACGCGTGCTCTCGCTGTCGTAGCAGCCGGTGATCCTGACGGTGGGCCCCTCGGGAGCCGTCAGGTCGACGTCGGCGACCTCCAGGTCGACAGTCGTGTCGCCTTCCTGACGGAGACCGAGGGCTGCGTAGTCACGTACCGCCGTAACAGCGAGTAGCGCGGCGGGGTCACCCGAGAATCGCCGGATCTCCGGCTCCCAGTCCCTGGCGCCCGGGTCCTTCTTGGCTGCGTCCGTGACGCGCAGCATCTCGTTGACGACCACGGTGGCATCTGAGGCCGCCTGCTCTTCAGGAGTCGGCGCGTTGCTCGAGGCAGGAGCGGTCGTCGAAGTCCGCGAGGACGAAGACGTCGTCCCGCTCGGCGCGGAGTCCTCGGGACTGGCCTCGCCCGCCGTGCAGCCGACGAGCGGCAGCAGCGCAAGCAGCACCCCAGCCACCCACCGCCGCCTGATCATCGCGACGGTCCTCGCCGGGTCGGCGAACCACGCCCGGGCACGAGAATGACTGCCAGCGGTCGGTGGGGGCACGCCGTCCCAGGCCGCACTCGACTCGGTCGTGCGGGCCATGGGCACCTCCCCCGGGCAACGTGCGCGGGAAATTACCACCGGGATCGTCCGGGGAGGCAAGCTTCCTTCTCCAGTAATTCTCCAGTTCAGCCTTGGTAAGCCGCGATGGCCGCGTGGTCACTGCGAGAGCGGCGGACGGCCGCCTTCACGCGGGAGATGTCCACGCCCAGAGCCTGGCTGATGGCGGCTATCACCTTGGCCGAGGGATCGGCCCCGGGGCGGCCGTCCTCCAGACGCACGTACGTCATGACCGACAACCCGGGGCCAGTCACCTCATTCGTGGCGAGCCCGGCCGCCAAGCGCAGAGCCGCCAACGGCGGGTCGTCGGGATCAACGTCCAGGAGGTACAGCGGATTGACGCCGAGCGCGACCGCCAGCCGCGGAACGAAGCGTGGTCGCGGACGCTCGAGCCCCGTCTCCCAGACGCGGACGCGCACCGGGCTGGAGAGCTCCAGTTTCGTGGCCAGTTCTTCTCGGCTCAGGCCCATGGCCTCACGGGCAGCCTGCAGGCGGTCGCCTCGAAGCAACGGCCGCGCCACGGCAGTCCCCCATCGACAAGGGTTGGATGCCCTCCCCCGTGGTCTCGCACCCTAGGCCGCGGAATGGCTTCCTCCAGCGAGGCACGTCGCACGCCCCGGAGAACTTCTGCGGCCAGGTCCGCCTTGCCGGCACGGCCCGGCCCGGCCTCCGGACTGGAGAAGTACTGGAGAACAACTGCAGAAGCCGCCCACCGCCAGACGACGCGGGGGCACAAGGAGGCGTCGAGACACCGCAGTTCGTGGCGGCGGACGACAACTGGAGGGAAACCGCGACGCCACGGCTCAGACTCCCCGCCATGAGACCCGCACCCGACCCGGCGACGTCCTCAGCAGCCTCGGCCCCCGGGGACTTCCGTCATCTGCGATCGTCGAGCTCTCTGCCCGCGCAAGACAGCCCCCACCTGCGCAATGCCGAGCAGGGACGCGTTGTCAGGATCGAACGGGACGATCCGCTCCTGACCGTCGCGCAGGCCGGCGACTATCTCGGCACCGGGGAGCGATTCGTTCGGCGGCTGATCACCGAGAGGCGGATCACCTACGTCAAGATCGGCAGATTCGTCCGGCTTCCCCGTTCATCACTCGACGCCTTCATCGAGGCCGGGCGGGTTCTGGGCGAGGAACCACCGAGGTGATCCCGCCTTGAGTCGTGGCCGACTTGGACGACGAGCACACCATCGTCCAGTTCGTCCTTTGCGCTCGCCGCAGACCAGCGCAATCCCTGCTTCGCGACTGACATGCCCTCGTACATCTCGCGCAGGGATCGCTGACGGGTCACCTCGACGTCTCCAGCACGACTTCGCAAGTTCGTCATTTCAGTCGGCAAGGCGGTTCGTCACTTCAGTTAGGCCAAGTCAGCGCCCGTTGCGGCGGTTGAGAGCGCCCGGGTTCTAGCGCGCTCCTGCTGCGAGGAAGTCGTCGAGGGTTTGCTGTGAGGGGCCGGTGCTGAGAGCGGGGCGAGCACGGGCTGCTTGCCGAGCGCTCTTGGCGCTTCTGGCGTGCTTCGCCGACTTGGCGGGCGATGCATGACAGGCCACGGGGCAGCGTTCGCGGGTGTAGCCGACTCGGCGGCCGGTGCCGTCGTAGAGGACGCCGTTGACCATCCAGCCCAGATGCCTGCCGTTCCATCCGTAGAGCCGTTCGTCGCTTACGAAGCACACTGCCTTGCCCCGCCAGGTGTAGATGGTTTCGCCGTCCTCAGCGATGTATGCCGTGGGACGGCCACCACGGTCGTACAGGCTCTGTTCGGACAAGACCCCTCCTCGCGAACGTCGAACGGCAACGGCAGTTATCCCCAGGGGCCGCGCGAGGTGTTCGCTGCCCGGAGCGCCTGGAGGAGTCGGACCGCGAGTTCCTCGGCGACGGCGGGCAGCCCCTCTGTGAGGCTGGCGCGAGCAACTTGATCGACTGGGTCGGCTCGGGCGGCCTTGTCGCTATTGCCGTGGGCCATGATTCCGCTGTTCCGGTTTCCCACTTGGCTGGGGTCGCCTTCGGCGATGCGGCTGATGGGGTCCAGGGCTGCGGCGAGAGCGATGTGTTCGGTCGTGGGCAGCTGCGGCGCGAGGATCCGGAGGAGGACGCCGATCCGCTGTCCGAGGTCTGCCTGGTCCACGAGTGCGCCCATCACGTCGGTCGGCAGCGCCTGGAAGACCATCGCGGCCCCATCACGCCCGACCGCGAGCCCTGCGAACGGGTCGAGCTGGCGCTCGTCGTAGCGGCCACCGGCGCGTGGGTCACTGGGTCGAAGCGCCCAGGCGGTGTTGCCGTCGTGGTTGATCATCAGGGCGTCGCCTTGGCCGAAGAAGCCGATCTCCCGTCCTCGGATGGCAAGTCGCTCGGCGAGATCGGCCAGTTGTGAGACCGGTCTGAGTGCGTTGGTCGCGGTCGGTAGGGCGTGGACCTCCAGAACGGGGGCGTACAAGTTCCGGTCGCTGAGCGGCGCACGGTCGCGCCGCCATACGACGGAGACCGGCTGGGTGAGCGGAAGGTAGGTCAGAGGCGGGGGTGGCACGGCGAGTCCGCGCAGCGCTTCCGCGACACGCACTCCCAGATCCATCCCGTCGCTGAACTCCGTCCAGAAACGGCCCTGCTGGTAGTCGCCGAGCCGCCGGATGAAGTCCTCCTGGGCCGGGTCGGAGGCCACGCCGGTCTTCTTGAAGACGAGGATGGGGATGCCTCGCTGCTGGGCGACGTTGTACTCCTCCTCGGTGGCGGAAATGCCGGTGTCTTGCATCTCGTCCCCGTAGTGAGGTCCCAGGAGCAGGACGTAGACGTCGGCCTGGGCGACGCCGTCGAGGCACGCGTCACGGCTGGTGGCGTTGCGGGCGCCGAAGTCCTCGAAGCGGGAGGGCTCGTGCCCGAGGGCGCGGATGAGTCCGGGAAGGTAGTCACGCTCGGCGCCGAGGCCACGTCGGACCGAGGAAATGAAGACCCGCATGGATCACCTGTCCCCGCAGAGCAGGACGACAACACCTTGTCGTCGCCACTCCGGCATGTTGGCGGCCAAGGCGTCCTCGGTCTCCCGGCTCAACCTGTCGCCGCCGATTTTCCACAGGCAGCCGCATTCCTCGCAGAGGATGTCTCCGGACCCGTCCGTACGCACACCGTCGTGATGGCCATGGTCGCATCGAAGAAACTCCGGGACCCCGCGGTGGACCGGCACGCAGATGTTGATCGACGCTCGGCAGCGTCGGCACTCCAGCCGAACCTTGACCGCGTCGGGCCTGCCAACCACTTTGCCTCCCGGATGTTCGGCCGTTGCCTTGGCCGCACGGTATGGGCCTGAGGTGACAGTTCCGGGCGCGACATGACGTGGATGCGCCTGTGGGCGGCGCCCCGTCACGGGGGCCGCCCCGGTGGCATGCGTGCTCTACATGTAGAAGGCGTACCTGCCCTGCGGACGCTCAGGCCACTGCTAAACGACTTGGCCGCACTGACAGGAGACATGTGAACTTTGCATGAAGTGGCACGGGAAGTTGCACGACCGGAGGTCAGAACCCTCCGGTCTGGGCCATGCACCAGGCTGCGACGCGGGCTCGTCGGGAGCGGCTGGCGGCGAAAAATGGGGGTTTAGTGGGGCACCGGCTCGGACGTTGAGAGGCCTTGTCCCACTGACCAGGAGCTTTGCTCCCCCGACTGGACTTGAACCAGTAACCCTGCGATTAACAGTCGCATGCTCTGCCAATTGAGCTACGGGGGACGAGCGGGTACGACCCGCTGGCCCGACGAGACTACCTCACCACCTGAGGCGCTCTCGGACCGCCTCGCCCGGGCGTCGCGTCGCGTGCGACACAGGTAGCGTGATCACCCATCCGGCCCACCGTCTGCGGAGGTTCCTCGTGGCCAAGCTGTCCTTCCTCGCCGGATTCGGCGCGGGCTACGTGCTGGGTTCGAAGGCCGGCCGGGAGCGCTACGAGCAGATCCGGCGCGGCTGGGAGCAGGCCAAGGACGACCCGCGCCTGCAGAGCATCGCCGGTGTCGCGCAGGCCAAGGCCGACGACGCCCTGTCCTCGCTGCGCGCCAAAATGGGCAACGAGACCTCGCGCTGAGCCCGGCTCAGTCGACCTGGTCGGCCGCCACCAGGTCGGCCAGCTTCTTCCTGGCCGCCTCGCGCGCCTCCGGGTCGCTGCGCCGCTCGTCGTCGTCGAACACGACCGTCCACTCCCGCCCCGGCTGACCGGGGATGCGGCGGGCGACCAGCAGCACGCCTCCCCCGCCGGGCAGCGGTGAGCGCTGGCTCGACACGACCGTCTGGTCCACCCGGCGGCGCACCACCGCCGGCAGGTCGCCGGCGTCGGCGAGGCCGTGGCGCTGCTGCGGCTGCCGGGCCTGCACGCCGGGCTCCACCTCGACCAGCGCCGTGACGACGAAGCTGCCGCCCTCCCCGACCTTCGACCACCGCGCCTCGGCGACCTCGTGCCAGGGCAGCACCGGCGAATCGGTGACGTCGGTGACCTCGCGCGGCACGACCCGGAGGCCGCGGCTCGTGGCGACCAGCCAGCCCTCGTCACGGGTCAGCGTTCCCCAGGCGAGCACCCGCTCGTCCGGGTCGGGCGACGCCAGGACGGCGACCCGCACCGGTTCGGGCGGGCGGGCGAACCGTCGCTTGACGGTGTCGATCAGGCTCACGGGGTCAGGCCGCCCATCGCGCGCTCGCGCAGCGACCGCGCCTGGGCCTCCAGCGCCACCAGCCGGCCGAAGACCTTCGTGTACTCGTCGGGTGCCTCGACCGGGTTCATCCGCTGCAGCTTGCTCTTCAGGTTCGCCACCTGGCGCACGGTTGCCATCTCCTGCAACCGGGCCAGCACGGCGTTGACGTAGCCCGCGTCACCCTCGCCCACCGAGCGCAGCGGCTCGACCGCCAGCGCGGTCAGCTGCGCCCGGGCGGTCTCGCGCGAGCACTGCGCGGCCACCTGGTCCAGCCACTCGGGGCCGGTGACCCGCGCGGCGGCGGCACCCCCCGTCGCAGCCACGGCGGCGGCGACCGCCGAGTAGTCGGGGTCGGTGTAGGCGTCGAACGGGATGGCGTCGAACGAGGGCCCGGCGATCTCCGGCACCTGCAGCGCCGCCTTCACCGCCTCGCGCTCCACCTCGATCGCGGCGTCGTCCGGGGTGCGCTGCGGCGTGCGGGCGCGCTGGCGCGGCCGCTCCTCCCCTCCCCCGGACAGCCGGCGCAGCCGGTCCATCACCTCGGTCTCGTCGGGCAGGCCGAGTAGCCCCGCCAGCCGGCGGGCGTAGGCGGGACGCAGTGCGTGGTCCTTGATCTGGGCCAGCAGCGGCGCCGTCTTCTCCAGCGCGTGCACGCGGCCCTCGACGGTGTCCAGGTCGTAGCCGGCGATCGTCGTCTTGAGGACGAACTCGATCAGCGGCGTCCGGCGGGCGATCAGGTCGCGGACGGCGGCGTCGCCGTGCTCCTGCCGCAGCTCGCACGGGTCGTTGCCGTTGGGCTCGACGGCGACGAACGTCTGGCCGACGAAGCGCTGGTCCTCGGCGAAGGTCTTCATGGCCGCCGCCTGACCGGCCGCGTCGCCGTCGAAGGTGTAGACCACCTCTCCGCGGAACTCGTCCTGGTCCATGAGCAGCCGGCGCAGCACGCTGATGTGCTCGCCGCCGAACGCGGTGCCGCAGGAGGCGACGGCCGTGGTGACGCCGGCCAGGTGGCAGGCCATCACGTCGGTGTAGCCCTCGACGACGACGGCCTGGTGGCGGCGGGCGATGTCGCGCTTGGCGCGCTCGATGCCGTAGAGCACGGTGCTCTTCTTGTAGAGCGGCGTCTCGGGGGTGTTGAGGTACTTCGGCCCCTGGTCGTCGTCCATGAGCTTGCGCGCGCCGAAGCCGATGACGTCGCCGGTGATGTCCTTGATCGGCCACACCAGCCGGCGGTGGAAGCGGTCGATGAGCGTGCCGCGGGAGGACTCCTTGGCCAGGCCGGCCGTGACCAGCTCGGCCTGCGTGAAGCCCTTGCCCCGGAGGTGGCGGGTCAGGGTGTCCCAGCCGCCCGGGGCGAAGCCGCAGCCGAAGTCGAGCGCGACCTGCCGGTCGAAGCCCCGCTCGGCGAGGAACTGGCGGGCGGGCGCAGCCTCGGGCACCCCCAGCTGCTCGGCGAAGAAGCGCGCCGCCTCCGTGTTGGCGGCGACCAGGCGGGCGCGCTGGCCGACGTTCGCGCGGTCAGGGGCGCCGGTCGCCCGGCCGCTGTCGTCCTCGTAGTGCAGCTCGACGTTCGCCCGACCGGCCAGCAGCTCGACGGCCTCGGAGAACGAGAGGTGGTCGATCTTCTGCACGAAGGAGATGACGTCGCCGCCCTCGCCGCAGCCGAAGCAATTTCCCGTGAGGATGTTGTCTTCGAGAGTGAAGGCATGAGTCCCTGGGACCTCAGCGCAGAAGACTTCTTCGACCCGGTCGCTCCACTCGACTGATTGGACGACCCAACGCTTCCGCTCGTACTTCTTCTCGTTGGCCAGGTAGCGCTCGCGATGCTGGTCGAGGAGGAAGAACGACTCGGGAAGCCCCTTCGTCATGAAGCGAACGTTGTAGATGTCGCTGGGCACGCCATCGATGCCGACGCGGTTCTGCTTGGCAATCCCGAAGGTGCCGATGCCCAGACGAGTGCACAGCTTTCGGACGTACTCCAGATCCTCGATCCGAGCCGAGTTGAGGACTGCACCGCCGTCCTCGGCAACGCACCCGTCGGCCGCGAAGTAGCCCGCCAACCAGCCCAGGAGGTACGAAGCGTCTTCGTCCAAGGAGGGACGTTCGTCCTTGAAGTACGCGGGTAGCCCGTAGAACTTCGTGACGCCGTCGCCCTCCCAGCGACGACAACCTTCGAAGTAGTGAGCGAGCTGGGCGTCCTTTGCGCCGAAGAGGTTGGCGACCGAGCCGGCACCCCCGCGCGTTCCGTCCCCGTAGACGACGCCGCGAGCAATACCGAATGGTGACGGTCGTGTCGCCGGATTGAGAACGCGACTCATCGGGAAGGACGGCGACAGCTGGTATCCGACCTGCAGATCCTTCGTGAGGACCTCACGACGGTCGTGTCTCAATCGGCCGGCAGGCACGAACCAGCGATGTTCGTCGGTCGCGTAGAGATCCTTCGTACGTCCGTTCCGGCTGACACTCACCTTCATCAGGCGCTGGACGCCATATGACTTGAAAGGAGCTTCGACCCAGCCACCGCTTCCGTTGAGCACGCGGACGGTCTTGCCGGCCAGCTCACGGATCGGCACGACGCCGTCCTCGGTGAGAACTCCCGTCTCTCCTGCCAAGCAATGGAACAGGTTTCGCGTCGGAGTCACCTGGAATGACGGCGATTTCTCGTCGTGGAAAGGGCACAGGCCCTTGAGGCTGCCGCCGCCCGCGCGCTTGAGCTGCAGGTGCTCGCCGACGATCTCGTCGATCTTCGACCGCTCGCGGACCAGCGCGATGTCGGCCGCCCGGATGCGTCCACGC
This sequence comes from Blastococcus litoris, assembly GCF_003075095.1. Lineage (GTDB taxonomy): Bacteria > Actinomycetota > Actinomycetes > Mycobacteriales > Geodermatophilaceae > Blastococcus_B > Blastococcus_B litoris. The sequence continues at coordinate 392,053 of NZ_QCZF01000004.1, read as the reverse complement.
CCGGCCATCAGCTGCTCCCCCCGATGACTGCGGCACCCGTCGCCGCGGTGATCGCCGCGGTGTTGCGGCGGCTGATGACCAGCAGCAGCCAGAGCAGGAAGACCTGCTGGTCGAGCGGCAGGTCGGTGTGCACCGTCAGCGTCGGGCGCGGCGACCAGCCGCCGGTGGTGCCGCTCTCGGCGACCGCCCGCCCGCCGGAGGTGAACCTGTGGGTGCCCTTCCAGTACGAGGCGCTCTCCACCTCGACCGGCGTCCCGTCGAGGTCGGCCGACCAGGTGCCCTTCCACAGCGACGTCTGCTTCGCGCGCAGGCGGGCCGCTGCCTCGGGTTCGGCCGCCCAGCGGCCGGTCAGCTCGCCCTTGCGCTTGCTGAACACCCACTCCCGGTCGCCGACCACGGCCGTGGCCGACTCCTTCCAGTCGGAGGCGCGCAGGGTCGCGACGACCGATCCCGAACGGAACACCGGGATCACGCCCTTGCCGGCACCGGCGGTGCCGGCCTTGCCCAGTTCGAGCACCTCTCCCCCTCAGCCGATCCCCGGTGCGCCGGCGACGCTCTCACCGGTGACGCGGTAGAGCAGGTAGGCAGCAGTCTCCCGCAGGATGTAGCGGAACTGCGTGGCGCGGGTCTGCACCGCCGGCCCCTGCCTGGTCGGTGAGCTCTCGGCCTCCATGCCGGCGTCCTCGGCCATGCGCTGGGCCCGCATCGCGTGCCAGGGATCGGTGACCAGGACGGCGGTGGACCAGCCGCGCTCGGCGAACGCCGCCCCCACCGCCCGCATGCTCTCCAGGGTGTCGACGCCCTCGGGCACGGCGAGCAGGCCGTCGTCGGGCACCCCCTGCTCGGACAGGTAGGCCTGACCCGCCTCGGCCTCGCTGAACTGGTCGCCGTCGGCCTTGCCGCCGACGGTCACGATGACCGGCGCGACGCCGTCCTCGTAGAGGGCGATGGCGTGCTCCAGGCGCGCCTCGAAGATGGAGGACGGGACGCCGTTGTACTGCGCGGTGCCGAGCACCACGATCGCGTCGGAGGCCGGCCGCGAGTCCTGCCGGGCGGTCCACCAGATCGCCAGGCCGGTGGAGGCGACGAGCAGCAGGAACGCGAGGACGGCGGCGCCGGCCACCCGTCCCAGCAGGTTCCCGATGCGCACGCCCACGCGTCATGGGTACCACGCCGCACCGACGGTCCGGGGACGCACGGGCAGGATGGGGCGCGCCCCTCCGGTGACATCTCTATCTTGATCAGATCAAGTTCATGAGGGAGGCTGTCGGACGTGCCCACCGGTTCCGACTTCGAGTCGATGCTGCGCGACGCGCGGCTCCGGGTCACGCGTCCGCGGCTGGCGGTGCTGGCCGCCGTGCACGGGAACCCGCACGCCGACACCGACTCGCTCATCACCATCGTCCGCCGCGACTCCGGCGAGGTCTCCCACCAGGCGGTCTACGACGTGCTGCGCACGCTGACCGAGGTGGGCCTGCTCCGGCGCTTCCAGCCCGAGGGCTCGGTCGCCCGCTACGAGGCGCGCATCGGCGACAACCACCACCACCTCGTCTGCCGCTCCTGCGGTGCCATCGTCGACGTCGACTGCGCGGTCGGCGAGGCCCCCTGCCTGACCGCGAACGACCAGGCCGGGTACACGATCGACGAGGCCGAGGTCATCTACTGGGGCCGCTGCCCCACCTGCGCCCGCACACCCGCTCCCTGAACACCGGACCGATCCGCAGCACAGAGAGGCACACCGTGAAGGACGAGACCAACAAGGTCCAGACCGAGAGCACCAGCGAGAGCGAGAACCCGGCCATCCCGTCGCCGGAGTCGCACACCGGCGGTCGCCCCCGCACGAACAGGGACTGGTGGCCCAACCAGGTGGACCTGTCGGTGCTGAACAAGCCCTCGAAGGACTCGGACCCGCTGGGTGCCGACTTCGACTACAAGGCCGCCTTCGCCGAGCTCGACGTCGAGGCGCTCAAGGCCGACCTGCGCACCCTCATGCGCACCTCCCAGGACTGGTGGCCCGCCGACTGGGGCCACTACGGCCCGCTGTTCATCCGCATGTCCTGGCACGCTGCCGGCACGTACCGCATCGCCGACGGCCGCGGTGGCGGCGGCCAGGGTGGCCAGCGCTTCGCCCCGCTCAACAGCTGGCCGGACAACGCCAGCCTCGACAAGGCGCGCCGCCTGCTGCTGCCGATCAAGCAGAAGTACGGACGCAAGCTCTCCTGGGCCGACCTGCTCGTGCTCGCCGGCAACGTGGCGCACGACGACATGGGCCTGCCGACCTTCGGCTTCGCGTTCGGTCGCGAGGACACCTGGCAGCCCGAGGAGGTCTTCTGGGGCCCCGAGGACACCTGGCTCGGCGACGAGCGCTACGCGGATGACGAGCCGCTCAACCTGGACGAGGGCCCGCTGGCCAACGTCACGATGGGCCTCATCTACGTCAACCCCGAAGGCCCCAAGGGCAACCCGGACCCGATGGGTTCCGGGCACGACATCAAGCAGACGTTCCGCCGGATGGGCATGACCGACGAGGAGACCGTCGCGCTGATCGCCGGCGGCCACACCTTCGGCAAGACGCACGGCAACGGCGACCCGTCCCTCCTCGGCCCCGAGCCCGAGGGCTGCCCGGTGCACGGCAACGGCCTCGGCTGGCAGAACCCGCAGGGCACCGGCAAGGGCGCCGACACGATCACCAGCGGCCTCGAGGGCGCCTGGACCCCCACGCCGACCCAGTGGGACAACTCCTACTGGGAGACCCTGTTCGGCTGGGACTGGGAGCTCGTCACGAGCCCGGCCGGCGCCAAGCAGTGGCAGCCGAAGAACCCCGAGGCGCAGGAGCTGGTCCCCGACGCGCACATCGAGGGCAAGAAGAACCCGCCGATGATGTCCACCGCCGACATGGCGCTGCGGGTCGACCCGGAGCTGCGCGCGTACGCCGAGCGCTTCCGCGACGACCCGGAGTACTTCGCCGACCAGTACGCCCGCGCCTGGTTCAAGCTGCTGCACCGCGACATGGGCCCCAAGGTCCGCTACCTCGGCCCGGACGTGCCGGCCGAGGACCTCATCTGGCAGGACCCGGTCCCGCCGGTCGACCACGAGCTCGTGGGCGAGGCGGAGATCGCCGACCTCAAGCAGCGCCTGCTGTCCTCCGGCCTCACGGTCTCGCAGCTGGTGCACACCGCCTGGTCGTCCGCGGCGTCGTTCCGCAGCACCGACAACCGCGGCGGTGCCAACGGTGCCCGGATCCGCCTCGAGCCGCAGATCGGCTGGGCGGCCAACGAGGGCGTCCGCGACGTGCTGCCGGTGCTGGAGCGCGTCAAGGGCGAGTTCGAGCAGCAGACGGGCAAGAAGGTCTCGCTGGCCGACCTGATCGTGCTCGGCGGCAGCGCCGCCGTCGAGAAGGCCGCCGCCGACGCCGGCGTCCAGGTCACCGTGCCGTTCCACCCGGGGCGCACCGACGCCTCGCAGGAGCAGACCGACGTCGACAACTTCCGCTGGCTGGAGACGCGGGCCGACGGCTTCCGCAACTGGATCGCCCCGGGCAGCAAGATCTCCCCGGAGACGCTGCTGGTCGACAAGGCCTACATGCTCTCGCTGACGCCCAAGGAGATGACGCTGCTCGTCGGCGGGCTGCGGGTGCTCGGCGCCAACACCAGCGGCGTGCAGCACGGCGTGCTCACCGACCGGCCCGGCGTCCTGTCGCAGGACTTCTTCCGCAACCTGCTGGACCTCGGGATCTCGTGGTCCACGTCCGAGGCCGAGGGCGTCTACGAGGGGCGGGACGCCTCGGGCGCCGTCGTCCGCACCGCCACCGCCGCCGACCTGGTGTTCAACTCGAACTCCATCCTGCGCGGCATCGTGGAGGTCTACTCGGCCGACGACGCCCAGGAGTTGTTCGTTCGGGACTTCGTCGACGCGTGGGTCAAGGTCATGGAGCTCGACCGCTTCGACCTGCACGCCTGATCCACCCTGCCGACGCCCCGGTCCGCCTCGTGCGGGCCGGGGCGTCGGCGCGTCCGCACCCGGGTAGCGGCCCGGCATGGCTGAGAAGAGCGGCAAGGGCAGCGACACGGCGAAGAAGGCGAACGCCAAGGCGAAGAAGGACGGCAAGAAGAACCCGCGGAAGAGCTCGGCGGCTCAGAGCGAGCTGGGCAAGAAGGGCGGGAAGAAGAACAAGAAGAAGAAGTGAGGGCGGGCGCCGGGTCGGTCAGGACCCGGCGCGCTCGCCACCCAGCGCCGCGCGACCGGCCTCCAGCCGGGCCACGGGCACCCGGAAGGGCGAGCAGGACACGTAGTCCAGCCCCACCTCGTGGAAGAAGTGCACCGAGTCGGGGTCACCGCCGTGCTCGCCGCAGATGCCCAGCTTCAGCTCCGGGCGTGCGGCCCGGCCGGCCTCGACGGCGATCTGCACGAGCCGCCCCACGCCCTCGCGGTCGAGCGACTCGAACGGCGAGATCCCGAAGATGCCCTTGTCCAGGTACTGGTGGAAGAAGGCCGCCTCGACGTCGTCCCGGGAGAAGCCCCAGGTCATCTGGGTGAGGTCGTTGGTGCCGAAGGAGAAGAACTCGGCGTACCCGGCGATCTCCCCCGCCGTCAGCGCGGCGCGCGGCACCTCGATCATGGTGCCCAGGAGGCCGGGGACCTCGCAGCCCTCCGCCTCGAAGACCTCCTGGAGCACCCGGACCGACTCCTCGCGGATCGCCTCCAGCTCCTGCACCGCGCCGACCAGCGGGATCATGATCTCCGGTCGCGGGTCGCCCCCGGCCTTCTTCCGCTCGCACGCGGCCTCGGCGATCGCGCGCACCTGCATGGCGAACAACCCCGGGACGACGAGCCCCAGACGGACGCCGCGCAGCCCCAGCATCGGGTTCGACTCGTGCATGCCGCGCACGGCGGCGAGCAGGCGCAGGCTGCCCTCGTCCGGCTCACCGCGCTCCTCGGCCAGGGCGACGCGGACCGAGAGCTCCGTCAGGTCGGGCAAGAACTCGTGCAGCGGCGGGTCGAGGAGCCGGACGGTCACGGGCAGCCCGTCCATGGCCTCGAAGATCTCCAGGAAGTCCTGCTTCTGCAACGGCTCGAGGGCGTCCAGCGCCGCCTGCCGCTCCTCGGGGCCGTCGGCGAGGATCAGCTTCTCGACCAGCTGGCGGCGGTCGCCGAGGAACATGTGCTCGGTGCGGCACAGCCCGATGCCGCGGGCACCGAACCGGCGGGCGCGCGCGGAGTCCTCGGGGGTGTCGGCGTTGGTCCGCACGTCCAGGCGCCGGCTCTCGTCGGCGTGCGTGAGGATCCGGTGCACGCTGCGCACCAGGTCGTCGGCGTCGTCCGAGTCGGGGTCGATCTCGCCCTCGAAGTAGCGGACGACGGACGACGGCTCGACGGGCACCTCACCCAGCCACACCCGGCCGGTCGACCCGTCGATGGAGATGACGTCGCCCTCGTTCACGACCGTGCCGTCCGGGGCGGTGAACTTCTTCGCCTTGGTGTCGACCTGCAGCTCCTCGGCGCCGCAGACGCAGGTCTTCCCCATGCCCCGGGCGACGACCGCGGCGTGCGACGTCTTGCCGCCCCGGCTGGTCAGCACGCCCTGGGCGGCGATCATCCCGGAGAGGTCGTCGGGATTGGTCTCCCGACGGACGAGGACGACCTGCTCCCCGCGGTCGGCCCACTTCGCGGCCTCCTCGGAGGAGAAGACCGCCTTGCCCACCGCGGCACCCGGGGAGGCGTTCATGCCCTGGGTGAGCTGCTGGGCGTCCCCGCCGGAGACGAACCGCGGGAACATCAGCTGGGCCAGCTGGTCGCCGGTGACCCGGCGGACCGCCTCGTCCATGTCGATGAGGCCCTCGTCCACCAGCTGGGTGGCGATGACGAACGCGGCGGCGGCGGTGCGCTTCCCGACGCGGGTCTGCAGCATCCAGAGCTTGTTGCGCTCGATGGTGAACTCGATGTCGCACAGGTCGCGGTAGTGGGACTCCAGGCGGGACATCGTCTGCATGAGCTCGTCGTAGGCACCCTTGTCGATGCCCTCGAGGTCGGTGAGCGGCACGGTGTTCCGGATGCCGGCGACGACGTCCTCGCCCTGCGCGTTCTGCAGGTAGTCGCCGTACACGCCCTGCGCGCCGCTGCCCGGGTCGCGGGTGAACGCGACGCCCGTGCCCGAGTCGCTGCCGAGGTTGCCGAACACCATGGCGACGACGTTCACGGCGGTGCCCGCGTCGCCGGGGATGCGCTCCCGGCGGCGGTAGATGACCGCGCGGTCGGAGTTCCACGAGTCGAAGACGGCGTTGATCGCCATGTCCATCTGCTCGCGCGGGTCCTGCGGGAAGTCGCGGCCGGTGTGCTCGCGCACGATCGCCTTGAACCGGCCGACGACCTCTTCCAGGTGCTGCGCGTCGAGGTCGAGGTCGAGGTCGGTGCCCTGCTCGGCCTTCACCTCGTCGAGGGCGTCGTCGAACAGCTCGCCGTCGATGTCGAGCACGGTCTTGCCGAACATCTGGATCAGCCGGCGGTAGGAGTCCCAGGCGAAGCGCTCGCTGCCCGACTGCCGGGTCAGCCCCTGCACCGACTCGTCGTTGAGTCCGACGTTGAGGACCGTCTCCATCATCCCGGGCATGGACGCGGCGGCGCCGGAGCGGACCGACACCAGCAGCGGGTCGGCCGGGTCGCCGAGCGTCTTCCCCATGGCCTTCTCGAGGTCGGCGAGGTGCTCGCTGACCTGGGCGTCGAGCTCCGGCGGGGTGCCACCGTTCTCGAGGTAGTACCGGCAGGCATCGGTGGTGATCGTGAACCCGGGCGGGACGGGCAGCCCCAGGTTCGTCATCTCGGCCAGGTTGGCGCCCTTGCCGCCCAGCAGGTCCTTCTGGTCCTTGTTGCCCTCGCTGAAGTCGAAGACCCACTTCACGTCAGCCACCTGCTACCTCCGCGATCGTCGCCCCCGGCGCACACGTCACGGTGGGAGGACTCCCCCGCGCGCAAGACGTCCTAAACGTCCACCGAAGTCAGCTGATCGTGGCCGACCGCGCCGACCGGCGCGAGAGCTGGACCGGGTGACACAGGTCACCGTCGGCCGGCTGCCACCCCGCAGACCTTCAGGCCGTCCTCGCCGACCACGGTCAGCTCCGACGTCGTCCCGTCCGACCACGCCACGGGGACGACGCGGGTGTCGCCGTCCCGGCGGACCTCGCCCAGCTCCGGGTTCCCGTCCCCGAGGTACTCGCCGGCGACCTCGCCGGGATCCAGCCGGATGCGCTCGTCCTGGCACAGCAGGTCGTAGGCGGTCTCGGTGTCGTCGGCGGCGAGCGCGGCCAGGAACACCCCGCTCACCTCCTTCGCCTGGTCCGACGCCGTCCCCTTGAGGGTCAGCGCCAGCACCACCATGAGGACGGCGACGACGACCGTGCCGCCGAAGACGAGGACCAGCCACTTGCCCGAGCGCCGCGGCGTGCCGGTGTGCAGCGGTGCCGGGCCCTCGTCGTACAGGAACGGGCCCTGGGCCGTCATCCGCCGCTCACCTCCAGCTCGGCGCCTGCCGGCGGGCGGGGGTCGTCGCGGCCGTCGAGCCAGCCCTCGGGCAGGGCGACCGGCCGGGGCGGGCTGGTCCGCCCGCGCGGGGCGCCGAGGACGGCGACGGGGTAGGGCTGGTCCGGGATGCCCGCGAGCAGCCCGGCGAGCTCGTCGAGGCCGCTCACCATCGCCAGCGCGCGGCGGGTGTCGGAGCCCACCGAGAAGCCCTTGAGGTACCAGGCGACGTGCTTGCGGAAGTCGGTGCACCCGTGCAGCTCGCCCTGCTCCTCGCTCAGCAGCGTGGCGTGCCGGTGCATCACGGCCGCGACCTCGCGCAGGGTCGGCAGGGTCCGCTCGCTGCGGCCGGCGAAGGCGGCGGCCAGGTCGCCGAACAACCACGGCCGCCCGAGGCACCCGCGCCCGATGACGACGCCCGAGCACCCGGTCTCGGCGACCATGCGCAGCGCGTCGTCGGCCTCCCAGATGTCGCCGTTCCCGAGCACCGGGATGTCCACGGCCTCGACCAGGCGGGCGATCGGCGCCCAGTCGGCGGTGCCGCTGTAGAGCTGGTCGGCGGTGCGCCCGTGCAGCGTGATGGCCGCGGCACCCTCGTCCTGCGCCGTCCGGCCCGCCTCCAGGTAGGTGACGTGGTCGGCGTCGATCCCGATGCGGGTCTTCACCGTGACCGGCACGTCCTTCGCGGCGCGCACGGCGGAGCGGACGATGTCGCGGAACAGCACCCGCCGCCACGGCAGCGCCGACCCCCCGCCCTTGCGGGTCACCTTGGGCACAGGGCAGCCGAAGTTCAGGTCGATGTGCGCCGGGCGGGTGCCCGCGACGCCCTCGTCGACCAGCATCTCGACCGCCCGGCCGACGGTGGCGGGGTCGACCCCGTAGAGCTGGACGGAGAACGCGTCCTTCTCGTCGGCGGTCGCCCGGATCATGCGCAGCGTCTTCTCGTTGCGCTCGACCAGCGCGCGCGTGGTGATCATCTCGCAGACGTAGAGCCCGGCCCCGAACTCGCGGCACAACGTGCGGAAGGCCGGGTTGGTGATGCCGGCCATCGGCGCGAGGACGACGGCGGGGTCGACCGCGAGCGCGCCCAGCTTCAGGGCAGGCAGCGGCGTGGTCACGACATCCAGGGTAGGCGGCGACCTGCGTCACCCCCGCCGCCCGGGCCGGAAGAGGACGCCGAGCGTTGTCCCTGCCCCGGCCGTTCCGGGTGCCGGAACGGCCGGCGGCGGGACGACGCTCCGGCCCGAGCGTCCTCAGCAGCCGGGGAGGCGGGCTCCCAGGTAGGACTCGACCTGGTCGAGGGCCACGCGCTCCTGGCTCATCGAGTCGCGCTCGCGGATGGTCACGGCCTGGTCCTCGAGGGTGTCGAAGTCGACGGTGATGCAGAACGGCGTCCCGACCTCGTCCTGCCGGCGGTACCGGCGGCCGATGGCGCCGGCGTCGTCGAAGTCGACGTTCCAGTTCCGGCGCAGCGCGGCGGCGAGGTCCTTCGCCTTGGGCGAGAGGTCCGCGTTGCGCGACAGCGGCAGGACGGCGGCCTTCACCGGTGCCAGCCGCGGGTCGAGCTTCAGCACGGTGCGGGTGTCGACGCCGCCCTTGGCGTTGGGCGCCTCGTCCTCGGTGTACGCCTCGATGAGGAAGGCCATCAGCGAGCGCGTGAGGCCCGCTGCCGGCTCGATCACGTACGGCGTCCAGCGGGTGTTGGTGGCCTGGTCGAAGTACGACAGGTCGGTCCCCGAGTGCTCGGAGTGCGTCGACAGGTCGAAGTCGGTCCGGTTGGCGATGCCCTCGAGCTCGCCCCACTCCGAGCCCTGGAAGCCGAAGCGGTACTCGATGTCGACGGTGCGCTTCGAGTAGTGCGACAGCTTCTCCTTCGGGTGCTCGAAGTGCCGCAGGTTGTCGGCGTCGATGCCGAGGTCGGTGTACCAGCGGGTGCGCTCGTCGATCCAGTACTGGTGCCACTCCTCGTCGCTGCCCGGCTCGACGAAGAACTCCATCTCCATCTGCTCGAACTCGCGGGTGCGGAAGATGAAGTTGCCCGGCGTGATCTCGTTGCGGAACGACTTGCCGATCTGGCCGATGCCGAACGGCGGCTTCTTGCGCGCGGCGCCCATGACGTTGGCGAAGTTGACGAAGATGCCCTGCGCGGTCTCCGGCCGCAGGTAGTGCAGGCCGGACTCGTCCTCGACCGGGCCGAGGTAGGTCTTCAGCATCATGTTGAAGTCGCGGGGCTCGGTCCACTGCCCCTTGGTGCCGCAGTTCGGGCAGGTGATGTCCGCGAGGCCGTTCTCCGGCGCGCGGCCCTTCTTCGCCTCGAACTCCTCCTCGAGGTGGTCGGCCCGGAAGCGCTTGTGGCAGTGCTGGCACTCGGTGAGCGGGTCGGTGAAGACGCCCACGTGACCGGAGGCCACCCACACCTGCCGCGGCAGGATCACCGACGAGTCCAGGCCGACGATGTCGTCCCGGCTCTGGACGACGGTGCGCCACCACTGCCTCTTGATGTTCTCCTTGAGCTCCACCCCCAGCGGGCCGTAGTCCCACGCGGAGCGGGTCCCGCCGTAGATCTCACCCGACGGGAAGACGAACCCCCGGCGCTTGCAGAGGTTGACGACCTTGTCGAGTCGCTGGGGGTCGTGCTTGGCGGTGCTCACGCGGAGGGCTCCATCCGGCTGGCGGTCGGCGGTTGACCCGCCCACGGTAGTCGGCACCGTCCACCCGCCCGGCGGCCCCCGGGGTCACCCGGTGGAGAGGACGACGGCCGCCGCTCCTGCCCGTCCGACGAGGTCGGCCGTCCCGTCGATGGTCGCGCCGCGCAGCATCATCACCAGCAGCACGACGCCCAGCGCGAGCAGCAGGAGCGCGAGCCCCACGATCCAGGGCCAGGTGCGGCGCCGGGGGCGGGGCCGCGGCCCCACCGTCACGTCGACCGCCGGTGGGGTGCCGAACTCGAGCGTGCGGTGCGGCGGCCTCGGCACCGCGGTGTCGATGGTGACGGTCGGCTCGTCCGGACGCACCGGGGGCGTGGGCAGCTTCCCTGCCGCGACGTCGGCCCGCACCGCGCGGCCCGGCGTCGGTGGCCGGGCGACGCGGAGCGTCGGGTCCGGCGGCGGCTCGGTCATCGCGCGTCCTCCGTGGTCCACCGGGTCGCGCCCCGCTCCCCCGCGCCCGTCCAGGCCTCCATGCCCGGCCGGGCGGCCGGTCACGCCTCGACGGTCTCCCCCGGCGGCGGGGACGCGGCGAAGCGCAGGGCCAGGGCGGCGCGGATCTCGACGTGGCGCGCGAGGAAGGCCCGCTCGTCGAGCCGCTTGCGCCGGAGCCAGCCGGTCACCTCGTCGTTGCACTTGCTGGCGTTGCAGGAGCGGCAGGCCGGCGCGATGTTGTCGAGCGTGTAGCGCCCACCCCGCGAGACGGGCAGCACGCAGTCGCGCTGGAGCGGGACGCCCGTCGCGCCGCAGTACGCGCACCCGCCCCAGGTCTCCTGGAGCACCGCCCACTGCTCGGCGCTGAGGTCGTGCTCGACCAACTGCATCCGTCGCTTGCGCTTGCGGGCATACCGCGCGCTCGCGGTCCGGCTCGCCACGACCGGAGCGTAGGGCCGCGCGGTCAGTCGGTGAGGTAGACACCCGGTTCGTCGAGGGCGTGCACCCAGACGGGCGCGCCGGCGATCTTCACCTCGGCCGCCGACAGCGCCCGCCGGTAGGCCCCGACGCCGTCCCAGCGGGTGACCAGGGCCCACAGGGACGGGTCGTCGGCCGCGCGGCCGAGCTCACCGGAGACGAAGCCGGGCCGGGCGCCGAGCGCTGCCAGCAGCGGCGCGACGGCGGCCGCGAGGGCCTCGCCGTCCTCCCCCGACGCGCGGAACCGGGTCACTGCGAACACTCCGACCTCCTCCTGCCGCCGGAGACGTTGCCATGCCCCCGGCACGACGCGGGCGGGCGGGCACCGAGGTGCCCGCCCGCCCGGAGCCGGATCAGAAGAAGTCGCAGACCGTCAGGTCCTCCTGGACGTAGACCAGCAGGGTGAAGGTCTCGCCGTCCTCCATCGCCAGGGTGAAAGCGCCGATGTCCGAGCCGGACGCCGGGTCGAACTGGATGCTGTCGAACGTCCCCTCCGTGAAGCCGACGCCACCGAGCGTCTGCTCGTAGAAGTACCGGCCCAGCTCGTAGGCCGGGTCGCCGCCGGCGGCCGCGGCGGCGGCGGAGTCCCGGACCGCGGCGCAGGAGAGGTCGTAGGCGGTCTGCCAGTCGCCGTCGGCCAGGGCGTCCACCCAAGCCAGCGCCACCTCGTCCGAGCCGGCATAGGCGTTGCCGGCGGCCACCGTGGGCTCGTCGGCCACCTGGGCACCGCCGGGGAGGTCGCCGAGGGAGGACTCGCGGCTGGGCTCGGCCGAGGACGTCGTCGGTGCGCTCGACGTGGTGGAGGCCGCCGCCCGCTCCTCGGACCCGGAGTCGCCGCCGCCGAGGAGCAGGACCAGGGCGATCCCGATGCCCGAGAGCAGCACCGCTCCACCGACGATCAGCCAGGGCAGCAGGTTCTTCCTGGCCGGCGGCTGGGGCGGCGCGCCGTACGTCCCCGGCTGGCCGTACCCCTGAGGGGGCTGGGGTGGCGGGACGGGCTGGCCGTAGGGGGCGGGCTGGCCGTAGGGCGGTCCGTACGGTCCGGGGGGCTGGGTCATCGCTGCGTGAGCTCTCTCGGGCGGGGCGCGGATGGGCGGTGCTCGCCCGTGGCTGAGCACCGTAGTGGGGAGGCGCCCGGATCGGAGCCGGATACCGCGCAGTGTCGACGGCGGCGCGTCAGGCGCTGCCGAACCGCCGCTGCCGCGACGCGTACTCCTCGCAGGCCGCCCACAGGTGCCGCCGGTCGAAGTCCGGCCAGAGCGTGTCCAGGAAGACGAACTCGGCGTACGCCGACTGCCACAGCAGGAAGTTGCTGGTGCGGTTCTCCCCCGAGCTGCGGACGAACAGGTCGACGTCGGGCATGTCGGGCTCGTCGAGGAACCGGGCCACGGTCTTCTCGTCGATCTTGTCCGGGTTGAGCCGTCCGGCCGCCACCTCGCGGGCGATGGCCGCGGTGGCGTCGGCGATCTCCGCCCGCCCTCCGTAGTTGACGCACATGGTCAGCGTGAGGACGTCGTTGTCGCGGGTCAGCTCCTCGGCGATCTCGAGCTCGTCGATGACGCTGCGCCACAGCCGGGGCCGACGGCCGGCCCAGCGCACGCGCACGCCCAGCTCGTGCATCTCGTCCCGCCGCCGGCGGATGACGTCGCGGTTGAAGCCCATGAGGAAGCGGACCTCGTCCGGGCTGCGCCGCCAGTTCTCCGTGGAGAAGGCGTAGGCGCTGATCGCGCCGATGCCGAGCTCGATGGCGCCTTCGACGCAGTCGAACAGCGAGGACTCCCCCGCCTCGTGGCCGGCCGTCCGGGGCAGCCCGCGCTGCTTGGCCCAGCGGCCGTTGCCGTCCATGACGATGGCGACGTGCTTCGGCACCTTGTCCTTGGGCAGTTCCGGCGGCCGCGCGCCCGACGGGTGCGGGTTCGGGGCCTTCACCTCGCGCCTCACAGGGGCACGCCCGCTTCCCGGCGGGGCGCCGCCGCGTCGGACCGGTCGACCAGCGGCAGCGAACGCAGCCCGCGCTCCAGGTGCCACTGCAGCAGGGCGGCCACCAGGCCGCTGCCCTCCCGGCGGTTGGTGCCCTGCGAGGCCTCGGCGCGGTCCCAGTCGCCGGTGAGGAGGGCGTCGAGCAGCTCGAGGGTGACCGGGTTGGGCATCGCCGAGCCGGTCGGCCGGCACGGCGGGCAGACGGTGCCGCCGGCGGGCACGGAGAAGTGCCGGTGCGGCCCCTCCTCACCGCATCGGGCGCAGTCGGACAGCGCCGGCTCCCACCCGGCCACCGACATGGCGCGGAGGAGGAAGGCATCGAGGACCAGCCCGGCCGGATGGGTGCGCTCGGCGAGCGCCCGCAGCGCGCCGACGACCAGGAGGAACAGCCGGAGCGAGGGCTCCTTCTCCTCCGAGGTCAGCCGGTCGGCGGTCTCCAGCACGGCGGTGCCGGCGGTGTAGCAGGGGTAGTCGTCGACGATGTCGTTCCCGTAGGAGCGGATGGACTCCGCCTGGCTGACGATGTCGAGGTTGCGGCCGGTGTAGAGCTGCAGGTCGACGTGGCTGAACGGCTCGAGCCGCGACCCGAACTTGCTCTTCGTGCGCCGCACGCCCTTCGCCACCGCCCGCACCTTGCCGTGCCGGCGGGTCAGCACGGTGACGATGCGGTCGGCCTCGCCGAGCTTCTGGGTGCGCAGGACGATGCCTTCGTCCCGGTACAGCGCCTTCGGGGTGTGCGCGCTCATCAGTAGCCCAGCCGGTTGAGCTTCTTGGGGTCGTCCTGCCACTCGCCGAGCACGGTGACGTGCAGCTCGAGGTGCACGCGGGCGCCGAGCAGCGTCTCCATCCCGGCGCGCGCCTCGCTGCCGATCGCCTTGATGATCTGCCCGCCCTTGCCCAGCAGCATCGGCTTCTGGCTGTTGCGCTCGACGTGCAGCAGCGCGTGCACCTCGACCAGCTCGCCGCCGGGCTTCTTCGGGTCGGGACGCCGCAGCATCTCCTCGACGCTGACCGCGAGCGAGTGCGGCACCTCCTGGCGCACCTTCTCCAGGGCCGCCTCGCGGATCAGCTCGGCGATCTGCCGCTCGACGTCCTCGTCGGTGGTCTGCTCCTCCGGGTACAGCGGCGGCCCCTCGGGCAGCAGCTTGATCAGCAGGTCCTCGAGCAGCTCGACCTGGTCGCCGCTGACCGCGCTGACGGGCACCACCTCGGCGGCCTCGACCAGCTGGCTGGCGGCGATCAGCTGCTCGGCGATCTGCTTCTTGCTCGCCGCGTCGGTCTTGGTGACCACGACGACGACCGGCGCCTTCACCTCGCGCAGCTGGCGGGCGATGAACGCGTCACCGGTGCCGACGGGCTGGTCGGCGGGGATGCAGAAGACGATCACGTCGACGTCGGAGAGCGTGTCGCGGACGACGTCGTTCAGTCGCTTGCCCAGGAGGCTCTTCGGCTTGTGCAGGCCGGGGGTGTCGACGAGCACGATCTGGCCGCCGGGCCGGTGCACGACCCCGCGGATGGCGTGCCGGGTGGTCTGCGGGCGGTTGCTGACGATGCCGACCTTCTCGCCGACCAGCGCGTTGGTCAGCGTGGTCTTCCCGGCGTTGGGGCGGCCCACGAGGGCGGCGAAGCCGCTGCGGTGCGGCGCCTGGTCCGGGGTGGTCACGGCACCAGTCTCCCACCGGGGTGCGACGGCACCGGCCCCGCTCCTGTGGCCCCTGGGATGATCGGGGCATGGCGCGACAGCAGGGCCTGCCGGTACGGGCCGCCAGAGAGCGGGATCTCCACCTGGAGCAGGTCCGCGGGTACGGCTTCTTCGCGGGGCGCGGACCCAAGAGCCGGGCGACGACCGTGCCCGCTCCCCTGCGCTACTGGCAGTACGACCTGCCGCGGCCGGTGCCGCTGGTCTTCACAGTGGTCGTCGTCGCCATCTGGCTGGGCTTCTTCGGCTGGCGCGGCGGGCAGGCGGCGGTCGTCGACGAGGCTCCGCTGGCACTGGGGCTCGGGCTGCTCGTGCTGCTGTGCAACGTCGGCCGGTTCACGGTGTCGGCGCACGGGATGTCCCTCGACGTCGGCGCGACCCGGACGCCCTCGACCGGTGTCGTCCCGCTGGTCCTGGTCCGCGAGGTGCGCGTCGGGCCGCCCCCGGAGGAGTGGCCGCGCGCGGCACGGAAGGGCGGGTGGCTCCCCGGCCGCACCCGGGTGTCGGTCCGGCACCTGGCCGAGGACGGCACGACGGAGGCGGCGTTCACCCGCTGGGTCCGGAACGCCGGCGAGTTCGCCCGGGCCGTGGACCGCCCGCTGCAGACGGGCTGACGGTGGCCGGCGACCCGCTCGAGGAGTACCTCGCCCTCTACGACGAGGCGGCGGGCCGCCTGTTCGTCGAGCTGGACGGCGCCATCCGCGCGGCGGCGCCGGAGCTCGACTCGGCGATCAAGTACCGGCTGCTCAGCTACACCGTCGAGCGGGACTGGCGGCACTGGGTGTGCGCCGTCAACGCGACGAAGTCCGCCGTCTGCCTGCGGTTCCTCTGGGGCGTGCTGCTCGACGACCCACTGGGCGTGCTCCGCCCGGGGACGTCGACGCTGATGACCTGGGACATCCCGCGGGGCGGCGAGATCGACACCGCGGCCGTCGGCGGCTACGTGCGGGAGGCGCTCGACCGGCGGGAGCACTTCCTCGCGAACGCCGACGAGATCAGCGCTGCCGCGCGGGAGCGGTACGGCCGCTAGGCGGTGGTGCGCAGCACCCCGTCGGGACCGGCGAGGTGCACGGGCGCCGACGGCGTGAGGTCTCGGACGGCGGCCAGGCCCTCCTGCTCGACGGCGTCGGCGGCCGACACGATGGCGGCGGCCTCCAGGCCCTCGACACCGCTGGACACGGCGGCGGCCACCGCGGCCTGCAGCGCCGACAGCCTCAGCGAGGGCAGGGCGACCGTCGCGGCGACGTAGGTCCGGCCGTCGGTGTCGCGGACGGCGGCGCCCTCGGGCGCACCGGTGCGGCCGCGGGCGGAGCGGGCGAGCGTGACGAGCTTGGCGTCCTCGGGCTGGAGATCAGGCACGGCGTCTGCGGCAGTCACAGCGAGTCAGCCTTCCACGGGGGCGGGCTCCTCGTGGCGGGAGGCCCCCCGCCCGCGCGGCTCCTCGGACTCCTCCTCGGTCTCCGGCTCGACCCGGCAGACCAGCAGGGTGTCGATCCGGTTGCGCCGTCCGCCGGTGCTCTCGGCGACCAGCCGCAGTCCGTTCAGCTCCGCGGACGCGCCCTCGATCGGCACCCGGCCCAGCGCCCGCGCGAGCAGGCCGCCCACGGTCTCGACGTCGTCGTCCTGGGGCAGGTCGACGCCGAAGAGCTCGGCGAGGTCCTCGACCGGCAGGCGGGCGGTCACCCGGGCCGAGCCGTCCTCGAGCTGCTCGACCGGCGGCCGCTGGAAGGCGTCGTGCTCGTCGGCGATCTCGCCGACGATCTCCTCGAGGATGTCCTCGATGGTCACCAGCCCGGCGAAGCCGCCGTACTCGTCGACGACGATCGCGATGTGGATGCGCTGGGCCTGCATGTCGCGCAGCAGCTCGTCGACCGGCTTCGACTCCGGCACGAAGGTCGGCGTCCGCATCAGCTCCTCGACCTTGGGCCCGCGCTGGTCGCCGGAGTTCTGCGACCGGCGGACCAGGTCCTTGAGGTAGACGACGCCCACGACGTCGTCGACGTTCTCACCGATCACGGGGATGCGGCTGAACCCGCTGCGCAGCGCCAGCGCCAGTGCCTGGCGGACGGTCTTGCCGCGCTCGATCCAGACGACGTCGGTGCGCGGGACCATGACCTCGCGGGCGATCGTGTCGCCCAGCTCGAACACCGAGTGGATCATGTTGCGCTCGCCGGACTCCACGACTCCGCGCTCCTCGGCGAGGTCGACCAGCTCGCGCAGCTCCACCTCGGAGGAGAACGGGCCGTCGCGGAAGCCACGGCCGGGAGTGATCATGTTGCCGATCAGGATGAGCAGCGTGGCGACGGGTCCGAGCACGCGCCCGAGCAGCCGGACGACGCCCGCGCTGGCGAGGGCCGTCCCGTACGCGTGCTGGCGGCCCAGGGTGCGCGGCCCGACGCCGATCAGCACGTAGCTGACGACGATCATCACGCCGGCCGAGGCGAGCACCGTCTGCCAGCTGCTGCCCCACAGGTCGTAGAAGAGGACGGTCACCACGACCGCCGCGACCATCTCGCAGACGATCCGCAGCAGGAGCAGCAGGGCCACGTGGCGGGCCCGCTCGAGCACGACCTCCTCGAGGGCGTCCGCGCGCTTCTGGCCCTCGCGGCGCATCTCCTCGACCCGCGCCTTGGACACCCGCTGGATGGCGGCGTCCATGGCGGCGAACAGGCCGGCGAGGGGCACCAGCAGGATGGCGACCACCAGCATGGTGATCTCGCCCGAGCTCATCGGGGTCCCGGCTCCCGGGTCGCCGGCTCGCCGGTCACCGGCTGCCGCGGTGCGGCGCGCCAGCCCTCGATGAGCTTCTGCTGGAGACCGAACATCTCCTTCTCCTCGTCGGGCTCCATGTGGTCGTAGCCGAGCAGGTGCAGCACGCCGTGCGTGGCCAGCAGGATCAGCTCGTCGTCCATGGAGTGCCCGGCGGCCCGCGCCTGGCGGACCGCGACCGCGGGGCAGAGCACGACGTCGCCCAGCAGGGCCGGGCCCGGCTCGGGGTCGTCGGGACGGGCGGTGTCCAGCTCGTCCATCGGGAAGGCCAGGACGTCGGTCGGCCCCTTCTCCCCCATCCAGCGCTCGTGCAGGCTGCTCATGTACTCGACGTCGACGCACAGCACCGACAGCTCGGCCATCGGGTTGACCTGCATCTCGCCCAGCACGAAGCGGCAGATGCCGGCCAGCTCGGCCTCGTCCACCGCGATCTCGGACTCGTTGGCGACCTCGACGGGCACGCGGTCAGCTCCCCTGGCGGCGCGGGCGGGACGACCGGACCGGTGCGCCGGCGCCCGGTCGGGCGGCGGCGGGCTGCCGGGTGGCGTCCCACCGCTCGTAGGCGTCGACGATGTTGCCCACCAGGCGGTGGCGGACGACGTCGGTGCTGGTCAGGTTGGCGAAGTGCACGTCGTCGATGCCGTCGAGGATCTCGCGGACGATCTTGAGCCCGCTCTGCGCGCCGCCGGGCAGGTCGACCTGCGTGATGTCACCGGTGACCACGATCTTCGACCCGAAGCCGAGGCGGGTGAGAAACATCTTCATCTGCTCGGCGGTGGTGTTCTGCGCCTCGTCGAGGATGACGAACGCGTCGTTCAGCGTGTTGTGCGTGACCAGGAAGTCATCGGTGACGTAGAGCGAATCCTGCGCGCCGACCTGGATGCACATCGTGTCCATCTCGCCGACCGGCTCGATGCTGTGGACGAATCGCATCGGTCGTCCACCGCCCGCGGCGTCGTACGCCGCTCGCTTGCGCGCGAGGCGGAAAGGCTGGATGCCGGCAGGAAGCCGGATGTCCAGGATGTGGCTCGCGTGCCGGTGGTGCACCGGCCGCCCCAGGGCAAGGCCCGGTCGGCGCCCGATCGCCGGGCGGGTGCGTGAGGTGACCACGCCGCCCAGCGAGCGGACGAGGAACATCACGTCGTCCCGGAGGCGAGTCGACGTCGTCGTGTACTGGACGCGGCAGGTGCGCCCCCGCTGCGTGACGGGGCCACCGTCACTGTCGAGAAGCCCCTGCAGCAGCGCGGTCCGGACCTCCGCCGAGTTGTGGGAGTACACCCAGGGGACGAACTTCGTCGCCGAACGCGTGCCCGCCAGACCGAGCTCTCGGATCGCCTCCGTCACCGGGTTGGCGATCCGGAGCCCGCCGCGGCCGCCGTCCACGTGCCGAAGGCTGTAGTCCGGCCCCGCCTTGTGCACCACCTCGATCCCGTCCAGCGCCGACTCCAGCGCGACGACGAGTTCCTGATCAGCGGTGGCGAAGGATGGCGTCGTGGAGGTCGTCAGGCAACCGTCGCCGAGCAGGAGCCCGAGCGCGTACGGATCGAGCGGCACTTCCTGAGGCTCGAACTCCACCGCGTCGACGAGCGGCAGCTCGTATCGGTGTGCACCGGCACCCCAGCGCAGGTTCCCGACCATCTCCTGCGTTTCGAGAGTCCGCTCCGTGCCGCGTCGCCGGTCGTCGGGCGTCGTCACGGTCCACAGGTGCTCTCCGCAGGCCAGCGTCGAGGCACCGTCCTGGGTGGTGACCCGGTAGACCACCTTCTTGCCCTGCGGGTAGATGCCCAGCACCGGAGTGGGCAGACCATCGGAACCGACGACGAGGTCACCGACCTGCAGCGACCCGATCGGCATGAAGCCGTTGGGCGTGAGCACCTGCGCGTCGTAAGGCTGCGCCCGCCCGCGCATGTAGGCCAGCGGGGCGACCTCGATGGTGCCGGCGGCCATGAGCCGCGGGATCGACTCGGGGTCGACCATGTCGTGCAGCGCGTCGTACAGCGGCCGCAGGTAGGGGTCGATCTTCTCGCTCAGCGTGCCGGGCAGGTAGCCGAGGCGCTCGCCTGCCTCGACCGCCGGGCGGGTCAGGATGATCCGGTTGACCTGCTTGGTCTGCAGCGCCTGCACGGCCTTGGCCATGGCGAGGTAGGTCTTGCCGGTACCGGCCGGGCCGATGCCGAAGACGATGGTGTTCTCGTCGATCGCGTCGACGTAGCGCTTCTGGTTCAGCGTCTTCGGGCGGATCGTGCGGCCCCGGCGGCTGATGATGTCCAGGCTCAGGACGTCGGCCGGCCGCTCGGACCCGCCGCTCTTCAGCATGGCGATGACCCGGCGGACCGAGTCAGGCCGCAGGGCCTGGCCGGTGCCGAGCAGGGCGATCAGCTCGTCGAAGACCCGGACGGCGAAGGCGTTGTCGGCCGGCTGGCCGGTGACGGCGATCTCGTTGCCGCGCACGTGGACGTCGGCGTCGACCTCGGCCTCGACCAGGCGGAGCAGCTCGTCGGCCGAGCCCAGGAGGGCGACCATCGAGACGGACTCGGGAACGGTGATGGTGGCGCGGACAGCAGCGGGAACAGCGCCGTCGGCGGGCATCCCGAGGTGGCCGTCCGCGGCTGCGGCCTGGGCCGACGCGTCACGGGACATGGGGGCGCCGGGCACGGGCACGTTCGGGGAGGTGTCGGGCAAGAACCCTCGACCCTGCCTTCCTTCGATGGACGAGCGGACCCGCGCGAGTCTACCCGCGCCCGGCCACCGGGAATCCCGCTTCGCTCCTCGGGGGGAGCACCCGGTCAGCGGCCGGAGTAGGTGGCCTTCCCCGGCCCTTCGGTGAGGAAGGAGGCGACGGCGCCCCGCAGGTCCTCGGTGGCGAACAGCGCGCCCGAGACCTCCGGCACGAGCGCGTCCGCCGCGCGGGCGCCGTTCCGGATCGTCTCGGCGACCAGCCGCTTGGTCGCCGCGTGCGCGACCGTGGGGCCGGCGGCCACCCGGCGGGCGTACTCGCGGGCCGCCGCGGCGAACCCGTCGTCGGGCAGCACCCGGTTGACCACGTTCCAGCGCTCGAGGACGGCGGCCGGGTAGCGCTCGCCGGTGAAGACCAGCTCGCGGGCGCGGGCCGGCCCGGCCCGCTCGGCCAGGCGCTGCGGCCCGCCCATCGACGGCGTGAGGCCGACGACGATCTCCACCAGCCCGAACGACGCCTTCTCGGCGGCCAGCAGGATGTCGCAGGCCAGCGCCAGCTCGAACGCCGCGGTCAGGGTGAGCCCGTGGGCGGCGTAGACGGTGGGGACGGGCAGGTCCTCGATGGTCTGCGACGCCTTCAGCAGCCGGGCCCAGAGTTCCGCGCCCCGCTCGGCCGGCTCGGGCCCCTCGGCGATGGCCTGGAACTCGGTGACGTCGACGCCGCCGGACACGACCTTGCCGCGCGCCTCGAACAGCACCGCACGGGCGCGGTCCGGCCGCGCCGGATCGGTGAGCCCGACCAGCTCGCCGGCCACGGACTCGAGGGCGTCGAACACCCGCCCGTCGAAGAGGTTCAGCGGCGGGTTGTCCAGGACGACGACGGCGACGTCGCCGTCACGCTCGATCCGGAGGGGCGCGGTCTCGGTCATGCGCCGATCCTCGCAGGGCGGGTCAGCCGGGCGGCCAGCCGAGTCCGCGTCCGCCGAGGACGTGCAGGTGCAGGTGGTCCACCGACTGCCCCGCCTGCGGCCCGGTGTTGGTGACGACGCGGTAGCCCGGCTCGATGCCGCCGTCGGTCACCAGGCCCTCCTGGACGGCGACGGCGTGGGCGGCGCGGGCGACGTCGGCGAGCAGCTCGCCGTCCGCCGCGGCGAGCGCCCCGAGGTTGCGGTGGTGCTCCTTCGGGATCACCAGCACGTGCGTGGGCGCCTGCGGGTTGATGTCGCGGAACGCCAGCACCCGGTCGGTCTCGTGGACGACGTCGGCGGGGATCTCACCGGCGACCATGCGGCAGAAGAGGCAGTCGGTCACGCCCCGACCCTAGGAGGACCGCTCCTCCCCCACATCTCGCGCCTGGTGCTCGCGGTGCGGCGGGCCACCTCGCGGTGCACCGCGAGGACGACCGCTCCGCGTCGAGGTCGACCGGCGATCACGATCCGCCGTTCCGGGGAGCCGGAACCGTCCCGGCTCCCTAGGCTCCTGGGCGGAAGACGCCGTCGCAGGCGTTGGCAGGAGTGCAAGGGGGCGCTCATGTCCGGAACCATCACCACCGACGCCGGCGGCAGCTCGTCGGCAGGCCCGGCAGCCGGAGGCGGCCGGTCGGTGAAGTCGATAGCCATCTGGACGGCGGTCGCCGTGGTCGGCGCCGTCTGCTGGGGTGTGCTGGCCATCGCCCGCGGCGAGACGATCTCGGCGCTGTGGCTGTTGTTCGCGGCGCTGTGCTCGTACGCGATCGCCTACCGCTTCTACTCGCGGTTCATCACCTACAAGGTGCTGCGCGCCGACGACCGGCGGGCCACCCCCGCCGAGCGCCTGGAGAACGGCGTCGACTTCGACGTCACCGACCGCCGCGTGCTCTTCGGCCACCACTTCGCCGCCATCGCCGGCGCCGGTCCGCTGGTCGGACCCGTGCTCGCGGCGCAGATGGGCTACCTGCCCGGCACCATCTGGATCGTCGTCGGCGTCATCTTCGCCGGGGCGGTGCAGGACATGACCGTCCTGTTCTTCTCCATGCGCCGCAACGGCAAGAGCCTGGGCCAGATGGTCCGCGAGGAGATCGGCATCGTCGGCGGCATCGCCGCGCTGATCGCCGTCTTCGCCATCATGATCATCATCCTGGCGGTGCTCGCGCTGATCGTGGTGAACGCGCTGGCCGAGTCGCCGTGGGGCGTCTGGTCGATCGGGCTCACCATCCCGATCGCGCTGTTCATGGGCGTCTACCTGCGCCGGCTCCGGCCGGGGAGGGTGCTCGAGGCGACCGGCATCGGCGTCGTTCTCCTCCTGCTGGCCATCATCAGCGGCGGGTGGATCGAGGACAGCGGCCTGGGCGACGCGCTGACCCTCTCCAAGGAGTGGCTGGTCGTGGCGCTGGTGATCTACGGCTTCGTCGCCTCGGTCCTGCCGGTGTGGCTGCTGCTGACCCCGCGCGACTACCTGTCGACGTTCATGAAGATCGGTGTGATCGCGCTGCTGGCGGTGAGCCTGCTGGTCGCGCGGCCGGTGCTCCAGGCCGACGCGGTGAGCGACTTCGCACGCGACGGCACGGGGCCGGTCTTCGCCGGGTCGCTGTTCCCCTTCGTGTTCATCACGATCGCGTGCGGGGCGCTGTCCGGATTCCACGCGCTGATCTCGTCCGGGACG
This sequence comes from Blastococcus litoris, assembly GCF_003075095.1. GTDB lineage: Bacteria > Actinomycetota > Actinomycetes > Mycobacteriales > Geodermatophilaceae > Blastococcus_B > Blastococcus_B litoris. The sequence goes on along the minus strand of NZ_QCZF01000004.1, from coordinate 369,160 downwards.
ACGCCGAAGATGGTGGCCAAGGAGAGCCAGGTCCGGCTGATCGGCTACGGCGGCATGCTGATGGAGTCCTTCGTCGCCATCAGCGCCCTGATCGCCGCGGTCGTCATCGACCAGGGGCTGTACTTCGCCATGAACGCGCCCGCCGGAGCGACCGGCGGGACGGTGGAGTCGGCCGCGACGTTCGTGCAGGGCCTCGGCTTCGACACCTCGGCGCAGGACCTGGCCGCGGCCTCGGCAGCGGTGCAGGAGGACACCCTCATCTCGCGGACCGGAGGCGCCCCGGCGCTCGCGGTGGGCCTCGCGCAGGTGTTCAGCCAGGCGTTCGGCGGCGGCGGCCAGGCGTTCTGGTACCACTTCGCGATCATGTTCGAGGCGCTGTTCATCCTCACCGCCGTCGACGCCGGCACCCGGGTGGGCCGGTTCATGCTGCAGGACACGATCGGCAACGTCTGGAAGAAGTTCGGCGACCTGTCGTGGCGGCCGGGCAACATCATCGCCAGCGCCATCGTCGTCGGGCTGTGGGGCTCGGTGCTCTACATCGGCGTCACCGACCCGCTCGGCGGGGTCAACCAGCTCTTCCCGCTGTTCGGCATCGCCAACCAGCTGCTCGCCGCGATCGCGCTGACGCTGGTGACGGTGCTGCTGATCAAGCACGGGAAGCTGCGCTACGCCTGGGTGTCGGCGGTACCGCTGGTGTGGGACCTCGTGGTCACCATGACGGCGAGCTGGCAGAAGGTCTTCTCCGGCGACCCGCGGGTCGGCTATTTCACCCAGGCGGGCATCTACCGCGACGCACAGGAGGCCGGGGAGGTCCTCGCGCCGGCGCAGGACCAGGGCCAGATGGACCAGGTCATCTTCAACTCGACCCTCAACGGCATCCTGCAGGCGGTCTTCGCCCTGCTGGTGCTCGTCGTCGCCGCGCACGCCGCGGTGGTGATCGCGCGGGCGATCAGGGCCGGTGGGCTGCCGACCACGGAGGAACCGGCGGTGCCGTCGAACATCGTGGAGCCCGCGGGTCTCATCCCCACGGCGGCGGAGAAGCGGGCGATGGCCGAGCACGAGCGGCTGGTCGGTGCCGGCAGCGGGCGCAGCGAGGCGGAGGAGAAGTGACCGCCGCGCTGACCCGCGCCTGGCACGGCGTGCGCTGGTACCTGAAGGAGTTCACCGGCGAGGCGCGGTGGGACGACTACCTGTCCCACTGCGCCCAGCACGGGCACACGCCGATGTCCCGCTACGAGTTCGAGCGGGCGCGCACCGACGCCCAGGAGCGGAACCCGGTCAGCCGCTGCTGCTGAGCAGGTTCCTGGCTCACCGTTTCGGGTCCTGGCTCACCGTCGACCGTGAGCCAGGACCCGTGACGATCAGCCGACCTGATCACTACGGGGGTCAGGCCCAGCGGGTGCGCATGGACAGGGCGGCGAGGGTGGCGGCGCCGGCGGTGGAGGTGCGCAGCACCTCCGGGCCCAGGCGCACCGCCTCGGCACCGGCGGCGCGGAAGGCGACGACCTCGCCGTCGGTGAGCCCGCCCTCGGGTCCGACGATGACGGCGATCGTCCCCTCCCGCGGGATCTCCAGCCCCGACAGCGGACGGCGGGCCTGCTCGTGCAGGACGACGGCCAGGTCCACGTCGGCGAGCATCCCGCACACCTCGCGGGTGGTCATCGGGCCGGTCACCTCGGGCACCCGCGGACGCCGCGACTGCTTCGCCGCCGTGCGGGCCGAGGCCTGCCACTTGGCCACGCCCTTGGCGATGCGGTCGTCGCGCCAGCGGGTCACGCAGCGCGACGCCGTCCACGGCACGACCCGGTCGACGCCGAGCTCGGTGGCCAGCTCCACGGCCAGTGGCCCGCGGTCACCCTTCGGCAGCGCCTGCACCAGCACGAACTCGGGGCTCGGCGCCGGCACCTCGAGCCGCGCGGTGACGGCGACCCGCAGGCCCTCGGCACCGGCGGAGACGACGTCGCCCTCGGCGACCGTCCCCTGGCCGTCGCCGACCCGCACCCGCTCCCCCGGCGCGAGCCGGAGCACCTCGACGGCGTGCCGGCCCTCGGGCCCGTCCACCAGCAGCTCGGCGGTCTCGGGGAGGGTGTCGAGCAGGAACAGCGGGGCGCCGTCCAGCTCCGGGACGCCGACGTCGGTCATCTCAGCGCCCGTTGAACGCGTCGCGGACGCGGGAGAACAGCCCGCCCTGCGCCTCGCGGTGCGAGTCGGCCTGGTCCTCGCCGCGCAGGGCGGCCAGCTCGCGCAGCAGCTTCTCCTGCTCGGCGTCCAGGCGGGTCGGGGTGGCCACCTCGACGTGGACGAGCAGGTTGCCGCGGCCGGTGCCGCGCAGCCGCGGCGCGCCGTGCGCCCGCAGGGTCAGCACGCTGCCCGACTGGGTGCCCGGCTTGATGTCCAGGTCCTCCTCGCCGTCCAGCGTCTTGAGGTTCAGCGTCGTCCCGAGCGCGGCCGACGTCATCGGCAGGGTGACCCGGCAGTGCAGGTCCTCGCCGTCGCGGGTGAAGACGTCGTGCGGCCGCTCGTGCACCTCGACGTAGAGGTCGCCGGCCGGGCCGCCACCGGGGCCGACCTCGCCCTGGCCGGTGAGCCGGATCCGCATGCCGTCCTCGACGCCCGCGGGCACCTTCACCTGCAGGGTGCGCCGTGCCCGGACGCGCCCGTCGCCGCCGCACTCGCGGCAGGGCTCGGGGATGACCTGACCCGTGCCGGCGCAGGTCGGGCAGACCCGGCTCGAGACGACCTGGCCGAGGAAGCCGCGCTGGACGCTCTGCACCTCGCCCCGGCCGGAGCAGGTGGTGCAGGTGGTCGGGTGGGTGCCCGGCGCAGTGCCGGCGCCGGTGCACACGGTGCACAGGACGGCGGTGTCGACGGTGATGTCCTTCGTCGTCCCGAAGACCGTCTCGTCCAGCTCCAGCTCGACCGGGATGAGCGCGTCGCGACCGGCGCGGGTGCGGCTGCGCGGGCCGCGGGTGGCCGCCCCGCCGAAGAACGCGTCCATGATGTCGCCGAGCCCGCCGAACCCGGCGCCGCCGAAGCCGCCGGCGCCGCCGCCGCTGCCGCCCGGGTCGAACGGGTCGCCGCCCAGGTCGACGATGCGGCGCTTCTCCGGGTCGGTCAGCGCCTCGTAGGCGCGGGTGACCTCCTGGAACCGCTCCTTGGCACCCGGGTCGGGGTTGACGTCGGGGTGCAGGTCGCGCGCCATCTTGCGGTAGGCGCGCTTGATGTCGCTGTCACTGGCGTCGTGGGACACGCCCAGTACGCCGAAGTAGTCGGTCGCCATCGAGAAGTCTCAGCCTCAGCTCTCGGCCAGCAGGTGGCCGACGTAGCGGGCCACGGCGCGAACCGCGGCCATGTTCATCGGGTAGTCCATGCGGGTCGGCCCCACGACACCCAGCCCACCCAGGGCCCGGTCGCCGGCGCCGTAGCCGACGGAGACGAAGGATGCCCCGGTGAGTGCCTCGTGGGCGTTCTCCTCACCGATGCGCACCAGCACCGTGCTCGCGTCCACCTGGCTCATCAACCGCAGGACGACCACCTGTTCTTCCAGCGCCTCCAGCAGCGGCCGGACGGTGCCCGGGAAGTCGAGCGCGTTGCCCCGCGCGAGGTTCGCCGTCCCGCCGATGACCAGCCGGTCCTCGCTCGGCTCGACCAGGGTCTCCAGCAGGGTCGCGCTGACGGTGGCGACCAGCCCGCGCAGGTGCGGCGGCGCCGTCTCCAGCAGGTCGGGCACCTTGCCTCCGGCGTCGACGAGCTTCACCCCCACGAACGCGGAGTTCAACAGCGTCCGCAGCTCGGCCACGGCTTCGGCGTCGACGTCCACGGGGGTGTCGACGACCCGCTGCTCGACCCGCCCGGTGTCGGTGATGAGGACCAGCATGAGCCGGGCCGCCGCGAGCTGCACCACCTCGAGGTGGCGCACGGCGCTCCGGGACAGGGTCGGGTACTGGACGACGGCCACCTGGCGGGTGAGCTGGGCCAGCAGCCGGACGCTGCGGCTGAGCACGTCGTGCAGGTCGACCGCGCCGTCGAGGAAGCGCTCGATCGCGCGGCGCTCGGCGGTCGACAGCGGCTTGACCGCCGAGAGCCGGTCGACGAACAGGCGGTAGCCCTTGTCCGTGGGCACCCGGCCGGCGCTGGTGTGCGGCTGGGTGATGTAGCCCTGCTCCTCCAGCACCGCCATGTCGTTGCGGATGGTGGCCGGGGAGACGCCGAGGTCGTGCCGCTCGGCGAGGGCCTTGCTGCCCACGGGGTCGTTGGTGGAGACGTAGTCCTGGACGATGGCCCGGAGGACCTCCAGGCGGCGTTCGTCGTGCGCCACGGTGACACCTCCCCGTACCGGTCGACGTCCCGCGCGGCACCGTGAACCTGGCACTCGCACGGGCAGAGTGCCAGGCCAGCATATCTCCGCAGAGCCGTGCCGTCGCGTGGCTCGCGGCGAGCCTCACCCCCTCCGGTGGGCGGGGGCGGAGGCCAGGGCCGACGGCTAGGGTGGATCCGTCGGCGCCCTCGCGCGGGGCAGAGAGCGGAGGTCGGTTCCCTGATCTTCAAAGCTGTTCGTGACGGCCGCCCGTACCCCGACCACGGCTTGTCGACCCGGGACTGGGCGATGATCCCGCCCCGGCAGGTGCGGATGGACACGTTGACGACGACGAAGAAGGAGCTGGCGCTCGACGCCCTCCTCGCCGACGACTCCACGTTCTACGGCGACCTCTTCCCGCACGCGGTGCAGTGGCACGGCGAGCTGTACCTGGAGGACGGCCTGCACCGCGCCCTGCGCGCGGCCCTGCAGCAGCGCAACGTGATCCACGTCCGCGTGCTGGACCTGGATGCGCTCACCCCCGTCCAGGCGCCGTCCGGGCCCGCGACCGCGTCGATCCCCACCCAGCCGCCGGTTCCCAACCCGCGCCGGCTCTGACGCCTGCGCGCGTCGCACGTCACACAGTCCCGCTGTCGATCGTGATCGGTTCGTGATCGACAGCGCGTCCAGGGCACCCCTAGGTTCGGTTAGGCATACCTAACCCCCTCGCCCGGTCGACGCCTGCGCGGAGGACCGGACCACCCTGGAAGGACACCATGCCCCGCGCATCGCGACTGGTCGCGCTCTCCGCAGCCGTACTCCTCACCGGCGGCCTCGCGGCCTGCTCGTCGTCCGAGGAGGAGGCCCAGGCCGACACCGGCGGCGACTTCGCCCCCATCACCATCGAGCACGCCCTCGGGACGACGACGATCGAGTCCAAGCCCGAGCGCGTCGCCACGGTGCAGTGGGCCAACCACGAGGTGCCGCTGGCGCTGGGCGTGGTCCCCGTCGGCATGGCCGCCGCCAACTTCGGCGACGACGACGGCGACGGCCTCCTCCCCTGGGTCTCCGAGCGGCTCGAGGAGCTCGACGCGGAGACCCCGGTCCTGTTCGACGAGACCGACGGCATCGACTTCGAGGCCGTGGCGGACACGAACCCCGACGTCATCCTCGCCGGCTACTCGGGCCTCACGCAGGAGGACTACGACACCCTCAGCGAGATCGCCCCGGTCGTGGCCTACCCCGAGGCCCCGTGGGCGACGCCGTGGCGCGAGATGATCGAGATCAACGCGAAGGGCATGGGGATGGAGCAGGAGGGCGAGGAGCTCGTCGCCAGCCTGGAGCAGGACATCGCCGACGCCGCCGCCGAGCACCCGCAGCTCGAGGGCAAGGCGACCATGTTCCTCACCCACGTCGACACCACCGACCTGAGCGAGGTCAGCTACTACACGCCGTTCGACACCCGGAGCGCCTTCTTCGAGGACCTCGGGCTGACCACCCCCGGCAGCGTGGCGGACGCGTCGACCGACCCCGAGCAGTTCTCCGGCACGATCAGCGCCGAGCAGGTCGACACGTTCGACGACGTCGACATCATCGTCACCTACGGCGACCAGGCCCTGGTCGACGCCCTGAACGCCGACCCGCTGCTCTCGCAGATCCCGGCCGTGAAGAACGGGGCCATCGTCCTGCTCCCCGACACCCCGCTGGGCACCGCGGCGAACCCGACGCCGCTGGCGATCGGCTACGTGCTCGAGGACTACCTGTCGATGCTCGCCGAGGCAGCTGACAAGGGGCAGTGACCACCGCTCCTCCCGTCCCGGCCCCGGGTGCCGCCGTCGTGCGGCGCCCGGGGTCGGTCCGGTTCCTCTGGCTCCTGGCGGTGCTCGCGCTGCTGGTTGCCCTCATGGCCGCCTCCGTCGCGGTGGGGTCGCGCGACGTGGACTGGTCGGACATCGTCGCCGCCCTCGGCGGGTCGACGGAGAACATCGGCCAGGCGGCCGTCACCAAGCGGATCCCCCGCACGCTGCTCGCCGTCGCCGTGGGCGCGGCGCTGGGCCTGTCCGGTGCGGTCATGCAGGGGGTCACCCGGAACCCGCTGGCCGACCCGGGCGTCCTCGGCATCAACATGGGGGCCTCCCTCGCCGTCGTCGCCGGCCTGGCGTGGTTCGGCCTGTTCTCCTCGACGGCCATCATCTGGACGGCGATCGCCGGAGCGGCCGTCGCGGCCGTCTTCGTCTACGCGGTGGGCTCGCTGGGCCGCGGCGGTCCGACGCCGCTCAAGCTGGCCCTCGCCGGGGCGGCCACCTCCGCCGCGCTCACCTCGTTCATCACCGCCGTCGCCCTGCCGCGCGGTGACATCGCCGAGAGCGTGCAGTCGTGGGAGATCGGCGGCGTCGGCGGCGCCACCTTCGACAGCATCGGCACGGTCCTGCCCTTCCTGGCGGTGGGCTTCGCCGTCAGCCTCCTGTCCGCGCGCAGCCTCAACTCCCTGGCACTGGGCGACGAGCTGGCGGCCGGCCTGGGTGAGCGCGTCGCCCTGGCCCGGGGCGTCGCGGCCCTCGGCTCGGTCCTGCTCTGCGGCGCCGCCACCGCGGTCGCCGGCCCCATCGGCTTCGTGGGCCTCGTCGTCCCGCACCTGTGCCGGCTGCTCGTCGGCGTCGACCACCGGTGGATGCTGCCCTTCTCGGCGCTGACCGGGGCCTGCCTGCTCACCGCCACCGACGTCCTCGGCCGCATCGTGGCCCGGCCGTCGGAGATCGACGTCGGCATCATCACCGCGCTGGTCGGCGCGCCCTTCTTCATCTGGATCGTCCGCCGGCAGAAGGTGCGCGAGCTGTGACCGCCGTCGTCCCCCCGCCGTCGGAGCTCGTCGACGCCGTGGCGCGCAACCGGGTCCGCCGGGCCGCCCGCCGCCGCCTCGTCGTCGCCGTCCTGGCCGCGCTCGTGGTCGTCGCGTTCCTGGCGGCCCTCATGGTCGGGCAGACCTTCTACCCGCCCGGCGACGTCCTGCGGGTGGTGTTCGGCGAGCAGGTGCCCGGCGCCTCCTTCACCGTCGGCCGGCTGCGCCTGCCCCGTGCGGTGCTCGCGGTCGTGGCCGGGCTGAGCTTCGGCCTGGCCGGCGTCACCTTCCAGACGATGCTCCGCAACCCGCTGGCCAGCCCGGACGTCATCGGCATCAGCGCCGGAGCCAGCGCCGCCGCCGCGTTCGCCATCGTCGTCCTCGGCTGGAGCGGCACCGCCGTCTCGGTCACCGCGATCGTCGCCGCGCTCGTGGTCGCCCTGCTCGTCTACCTGCTGGCCTTCAAGGACGGCGTCGCCGGCACCCGGCTCATCCTCATCGGCATCGGCGTGGCCGCGATGTCGCGCAGCTTCATCGCCTACGTGCTCGACCAGGCAGGGGCCTGGGACTTCGCCGAGGCGTTGCGCTGGCTGACCGGCAGCCTCAACGGCAGCACCTGGGAGGCGACGGTGCCGGCGCTGGTCGCGCTCGTCGTCCTCGGGCCGGTCCTGCTCGCGCAGACGCGGGAGCTGGGAGCGCTGCAGCTCGGCGACGACACGGCGTCGGCCCTGGGGATCCGGGTGGAGCGCACCCGGGTCGTGGCCATCGTCGCGGCGGTGGGGCTGATCGCCTTCGCCACGGCCGCGTGCGGCCCGATCGCGTTCGTCTCCTTCCTCGCCGGGCCCATCGCGGCGCGGATCGTCGGCCCCGACGGCTCGCTGCTGGTCCCGGCGGCCCTGGTCGGCGCGCTGCTGGTGCTGGTCGCCGACCTGGTCGGGCAGTTCGCCCTCGGGACGCGCTTCCCGGTCGGCGTCGTCACCGGTGTGCTCGGGGCGCCCTACCTGATCTACCTGATCGTCCGCACGAACCGCGCCGGAGGCAGCCTGTGACCGCCACCCATTCGCTGACCGCCGAGGAGCTGACGCTCGCGTACGGGGAGCGGACGGTCATCGAGGGCCTCGACCTGGTCGTCCCGGCCGGGAGGATCACCGGCATCGTCGGGGCCAACGCGTGCGGCAAGTCGACCCTGCTCCGCTCGATGTCCCGGCTGCTGGCACCCCGGGTCGGCCACGTCCTGCTCGACGGCCGCTCCGTGCACCGCATGCCGGCCAAGGAGCTGGCCCGCACCCTCGGCCTGCTCCCCCAGTCGCCGATCGCGCCGGAGGGCATCACCGTGGCCGACCTCGTGGGCCGCGGCCGGCACCCGCACCAGGGCGTGTTCACCCGGTGGAGCCGGGAGGACGACGCCGCCGTGGCCGCGGCCCTGGAGGCGACGCAGACGACGGAGCTGGCCGAGCGGAGCGTGGACGAGCTGTCGGGCGGGCAGCGGCAGCGGGTCTGGATCGCCATGGCCCTGGCCCAGCAGACCGACCTGCTGCTGCTCGACGAGCCGACGACGTTCCTCGACGTCGCCCACCAGGTCGAGGTGCTCGACCTGCTGACCGACCTCAACCGGACGCGTGGCACGACCGTGGTCATGGTGCTGCACGACCTGAACCTCGCTGCCCGCTACGCCGACCACCTCGTCGCGCTAGCCGACGGGCGGGTGCACGCCGTCGGCCAGCCGGCCGAGGTGCTCACCGAGGACACGGTCCGGGCGGTGTTCGGGCTGGACAGCCGGGTCATCTCCGACCCCACGTCGGGGCGGCCGCTGATGCTGCCGATCGGCCGGCACCACATGGCGCCGGCCGCGACGGCCTAGAGCCAGCCCTTCTCCGCCGCCACCCGCGCCGCCTCGACGCGGGTCCGGGCACCGGTCTTGCCGATGGCCGAGGACAGGTAGTTGCGCACCGTCCCCTCCGAGAGGAACAGCCGCCCGGCGATGTCGGCGACCGTGGCCCCGTCGACCGCCGCGCGCAGGACGTCGGCCTCCCGCGCCGAGAGCGGCGTCGCGCCGATGGCCAGGGCGGCGGCGGCCAGCTCCCGGTCGATCACCCGCTCGCCGGTCATCACCGCCCTGATCCCGCGGGCCAGCTCGGCGACCGGCGCGTCCTTCACGAGGAACCCCGCGGCGCCGACCTCCATGGCCCGGCGCAGGAACCCGGGCCGGCCGAACGTCGTGAGGATGACCGCCCGGCAGCCGGGGACGGCGGTGGCGAGCGCGCGGGCGGCCTCGATGCCGTCGCCGCCGGGCATCTCGATGTCGAGCAGCGCGACGTCCGGCCGGTGCTCGCGGGCGGCGTCGACGACGGCGTCCCCGCGACCGACCTCGGCCACCACCTCGAGGTCCTCCTCCAGCTCCAGGAGCGCCCGCAGCGCGCCGCGGACCAGCGTCTGGTCCTCGGCGATCAGCACCCGGATCACCTCGGCACCGCCTCGGCGGCCGGCACCCGCGCCGGGACGACGGCGGTGAGCACGAAGCCCCTCCCCGCGGCGGGGCCGGACTCCAGCCGCCCGCCGACCGCCGCCACGCGCTCGGCCAGACCGGCCAGACCGGCACCGCGCGGCGCCGTCCCGCCCCGGCCGTCGTCGGTGACGGTGAGCGTGACGGCGTCCGCGCCGGTGACCAGGTCGACCGCCACCGACCGTGCCCCGCTGTGCCGGAGCACGTTCGTCGTCGCCTCCCGCACCACCCAGCCGAGGACGGCGTCGACGGCGCCGGGCAGCGGCTCCCCCGGCGCGGGGACGCGCAGCGTGATGCCCGCCGCCGACAGGGCCGAGCGGGCCTCGGCGAGCGCCTGCGCCAGGCTGACCTGCCGGTAGCCGCTGACGGCGTCGCGCACCTCGGCCAGCGCGCCGCGCGCGGCGGCCTCGACGTCGGCCATCTCCTGGCGGGCCCGCACCGGGTCGCGCTCGGCGAGCCGGCCGGCCAGCTCGCTCTTCAGCGCGATGAGCGACAGGCTGTGGCCCAGCAGGTCGTGCAGGTCGCGGGCGAAGCGCATGCGCTCCTCGGCGACGGCGCTGCGGGCCAGCTCGTCGCGCGCCTCGCTCAGCTCGGCGTTGAGGGAGACCAGGGCTCGCGTCCCCCGCAGCGCGAACGCGGTGAGCACGCACATGACCGGGAGGATGAAGACGTCCTCGAGCAGGCCCTCGCGGGCGATGACGGACGCGCAGACCGCCGTCGCGGCCAGCACCGCCGGCCAGACCCATCGCTGGGGCAGGGTGACCGCCACCGCGGCCGACAGGTAGATCATCAGACCGGCCCAGGCCGTCCCCATGGTGACGGCGAGACCGACGCCCAGGACGGCCACCAGCGCCAGCTCCCGGTAGGCCGGGGCGCAACCGCGGGCGAAGGCCCGGCCGAACACCATCAGGTAGACGACGGTGAAGACGACCAGCGCGGCGCCCGCGACGATCCGGACGGCGACCGGCCGGGGCTCGGTGACCAGGTCGGCGAGCGGGAAGAGCTGGAACAGCAGCCACGGCGACGCCCACGCCAGCTCGCCCCAGCGCGGCCGCCACCCGCGGCTCCCGTGCTCCACGCCCGGCACCGTAGCCCGGCTCAGCCCGCGACCGCGTGCAGCGGACGACGCCGGGCCACGGTCACCGCGAGGGCGGCGAACCCCGCGGTGAAGCCGGCCAGCACCAGGGCCGCCGTCCCCGAGGGCACGGCTCCGGCGGCGACGTCGCGACCCAGTTCGGCGTACCAGTACGACGGCATCGCGTGCGCCACGGTGCGCAGCGACTCGGGGAACACCTCCACCGGTGCCCACAGGCCGCCGAGGGTCGCGAGCACGACCCCGACGAAGCCCATCGCTCCCCCGGCGGCCTTCTCGTCCAGGGCGAGGCCGAGCAGGATGCCCAGGGCGACGAACGTGATCGCGCCGATCCAGAGCACTCCGACCAGCGCCAGCCACTGGCCCAGGCCCAGCTGGACGTCGTTCACGAACCGCCCGACCAGCGCCACGACGACGAGGCTGGGCAGGGTGAGCAGCGACCCGACCGCGACGTCGACGGCGAGCACCTGGGTCTGCGGCACCGGAGTCACGCGCAGCTGCCGCAGCCAGCCCGACGCTCGGTCGAACGAGATGCGGATGGTCGCGCCCAGGGCGGCGCCGAGCCCGCCGTAGGCCATCATCGAGACCATGTAGAGGGCCGCCTGCTCCTGGTACTCCACCGGGCCCGACGCCATGCCGCCGAAGATCTTGGTGAAGAAGATCGTGAACAGCGCCGGCAGCACCACGGTGAAGATCAGGTACTGGCGGTTGCGCGCGACCCGGCGCAGCTGGAAGGCGAACAGCGGGTTCATCGCACGGCTCCGATCGTCGAGGTGAGGGTGAGGACGGCGTCCTCGAGGCTGGCGCCGCGGACCTCCAGGTCCGGGAGCGGGGTGCCGGCGGCCAGCAGCGCCCGCAGCGTCGCCTCCGCGTCGGAGGTCGACAGCGTCACCGTGCTGCCCTGCCGGCTGGTGCCACGGACGGCCGGCAGCGCATCGAGGTCGCGGTCGTCGACAGCGGTGAAGCTGATCCGCCGCGTCGCCGCTCCCGCCTTGAGCGAGGCCGCCGAGCCGTCGGCGACGATCCGCCCGCCGGCGACCACGACCACCCGGTCGGCGACCGCGTCGGCCTCCTCGAGGTGGTGGGTGGCGAAGACGACGGTGTGCCCGCGACCGGCCAGCCCGCGCATCGTCGTCCAGAAGGCCCGGCGGCCCTCGACGTCCATGGCCGACGTCGGCTCGTCCAGGAGCAGCAGCGGCGGCTCGCCGGCCAGCGCGAGGGCGAGCAGCACCCGCTGCCGCTGACCGCCCGAGAGAGCGTCGACCGGCCGGCCCAGCAGCCCGTCGATGCCGGCGGTGACGACCAGGTCGTCGAGCGGCCACGCCGTCGGGAAGCTCCGCCGCACCAGGTCGATCACCTCGCCGACACGGGCCTCGCTCGGCAGCCCGCCGTGCTGGAGCATCGCGCCCACCCCGCCGGCGCGGATCGCGTCCTGCGGAGAGCGGCCCAGCACCTGGATGCGGCCGGCGTCGGGGTGGAGGAGGCCGAGGACGGCGTTGACGGTGGTCGACTTCCCGGCCCCGTTGGGGCCGAGCAGGGCCACCGTCTGGCCGGCGGGGACGACGAGGTCGAGGCCGTCGACAGCGGTCGTCCCGCCGTAGCGGACGGTCAGTCCGGAGATGTCCAGAGCGGGCGGTCGGTCCATGCGACGAGCGTGTCGGGACCGCGCGCCGCCAGGTAGTGCGGAACGTCGGCGATGGCGTCTGACATCCGTCAGACGCCTCAGCGCAGCGGGTCGAAGGGGCGCAGCTCGGGCGGCGCCGCGCCGCTGAGGACGGTGCGGGCGACGAGCTGCCCGGTCACCGGTCCGAGCACCATGCCCCACATGCCATGACCGCCGGCGACGAAGACGCGGGGCGAGGCCGTCGACCCGAGCAGCGGCAGCCCGTCGGCGGTGATGGGGCGGGAGCCGACCCACTCGTCCTGCCGGTCGTCGAGGTCGACGCCGGACAGGAACGGGCGGACCGCGTCGACGATCGCGGTGATGCGCCGGGGGTCGAGCGGGTCGCCGGGGCGGCGGAACTCCATCATCCCGGCGACGCGCAGCCGGTCGCCGAGCGGCGTGCACGCGACCCGCTCCTCCGGGAAGTACAGCGGGCCGCCGGGCATGCGATCGACCGGGACGCTGAAGCTGTACCCCCGACCGGCCTCCACGGTCCGGCGGACGCCGAACTGCCGGGCCAGCGCGCCGAGCCGGGCACCGGTCGCCAGGACGACGGCGTCGTGCCGGTGCTCACCCGCGGTGGTGGTGACGACGACGCCGTCGTCGGTCGCGCGCACGCCGGTGACGTTCCCGCCCTCGACGATGTCGCCGCCGCGGGCCCGCACGGCGTCCGCGAGCGACCCCACGTACTGCGGCGGGTTCAGGTAGCGCTGGCCCCAGATCCGCACCGCCGCACCGGCCTCGGAGGTCAGCAGCGGCTCCATCGCCCGCGCCTCGGCCCCCATGACCACTCGGTAGCGGAGGTCGTGCATGCCGGCGTCCTCGACGTGCCGCAGCTCGGTGAGCAGCCCCTCGCGTGCCCGCTCCGACCGGTAGACGGCGAGGAACGGCTCGCTGCGGGGAGTCGCCGCGCTCACGCCGCCGGCGGCGAGGGTGTCGAACGCGGCCAGCGCCTGCTCGGCGAGCGGCACGAAGGCGCGCATGCCGGTGCGCCACCGGCCGGGGGTGCTGTTGCGGGCGAAGGCGGCCAGGAACCGGAGCAGGCCGGCGTCGGCCCGCAGCGGCAGGTAGACCGGCGAGCTCGGGTCCAGGACGGCCTTGAGCCCGTACCGGAGGACGGCGGGCTCGGGCAGGGGCGCGACCAGGCCGGGGGTGAGCCAGCCGGCGTTGCCCCACGACGCCCCCGCCGCGACGGCGTCCCGTTCGTGGACGGTGACGCGAGCGCCGCCCTCCTGCAGGAACCAGGCGGTGGCCAGCCCCACCATCCCGGCCCCGACGACGGCGACGTCGCGGGGTGCGGCGGCGGTCATGTCAGCGGGCGGCGGCGGTGCAGGCCACGCAGGTGCCGGCGAACGGGCGCAGCTCGAGCCGCTCCTCGGGGATCTCGGCCCCGCAGCCGGTGCACCGGCCGTAGGTACCGGCCTCGACGCGGGCGAGCGCCGCGTCGATCTGCTCGATCGTGATCTTGAGGTCCGCGGCCCGGCGCTGCGCGACCGGATCGGGGACCGACTGGGCGCACTCGGCGAGGGCCTCCTCCCGCTGGCGGACGCAGTCGGCGCGCTGCTCGTCGAGCAGGGCGCGGAAACGGTCGTGGGTGCACGAGCTGGGCAGGGTGTGCGTCATGGTGCTCTCCTCGGTGAGGGGAAAAACGAAAGACGCGACCACCGGAGGTGGTACGCGTCAGGAAGGGGGATGGCCGGCGGACTCCGGAGGAGTCAACGGTGCGGCGGGGCCCGATCCTGGCTGCGGCGGAGGACGTCGAGTCCCCGCAGGCCGCGCGCTCGCCGGTTCATCGCCAGGGCGAGCAGCATCCCGCCGGTCAGGGCGGGGACGCCGGGCGGGGAGCCCGCGTCTCGGAACGCGTACGCGTCCATCGCCGACCACCCCCTCGTCCCGCCCCGGCCTCGTTGCCGGAACTCAGCACCATAGCCCACGACCGGCGCCGCTACCCGGCCCTTTCGGGTGAGCGCCGTGTCGTTTCCTCCCGCGGGTGCGGTACGGGGCACCCGCCCGGGAACGTGCCGAGGTCCGCGAGCCGGTACCCGTCCGGGTAGCTGCGGACCTGCGGCAGCTGCCGGGCGAAGTAGGGCTGCTCCCGCGGCGGGAGGAGGCGGACGACCCGCCCGCGGGCAGCGAGCCCGCCCCGGACCACAGCGCTCACCACCGGGTTCGGGCGCGGCAGGCGGAACGCGTCGAGCAGCGGGTCGTCCATGACGGCCAGGGAGATCTGCCGGACCAGGGGCGCGGGCAGCCGGTGGTTCGGCGGGAAGGTGGCGAACAGGTCGAGGGTCGCCTCCGCGACGTCGCGGGCCCCGGGGTCGAATGCGAAGTGCTCCCGTTCGTAGCGGTCGAGCAGGTGGGCGAACCCCTGCCAGGTCTCGGGCACGTCGCGGATCCCCATCCGTCGTCCGAGGTCGCGGTAGTAGTTCGCGCTGGCGATCCGCTCGGTCTCGGTGAGCCGCCGCCAGCCGTAGGCCTCGATCCACCGGATCGGCATGACGACGAAGGTGGCGAGGACGTAGCGCAGGTCGTCGTTCGGGATGCCGTGGGCGCGGTGCATCTGGTTCATCCGCCGGATCGCGGTGCGACCCTCGTCGCTGGCCGGGCCGTGCTCCAGGACGGCGTCCAGGATCAGGACCGTGTCGTCGTAGCGCTTCTGGGTGCGCTCGGTGAACTCGCCGGTGCGGGCCAGGAGGCCGCCGATGCTCGGGACGGCGTAGGTGCGGAACAGCGCGAAGCTCAGCGACTGGTTCATGTCCCACGGGAACTCGTAGGCGCCCATGAGCCGGTAGATCTCGGCGAAGTCCGTGCGCGGGTCCAGCGCCTCGATGCGCCGGCGGATCGCGAACCGTCGTCCCATACCGGCGGAGCATGCCCCGAGCTGGGGCATGGCGGAAGGTGCACGCCCATCCGTGCCCACACGGAGCGCACCTCCCCGGATACGGTGCATGGGTGGCTACGACCTGGACTTCCTCGATACGGCGGAGGTCCGCCGTCGGGTGGTTGTGCCCGTCGTGAGCAGCCTCGTCCGTGCTGACGAGCTCGAGGAGCTCGTCGTCGAGGTCGGCCGCAACAGCTTCCCGGTGGTGGGTCGGGAGAACTGGCTCAGGGTCGCGGTGAAGGCCCGCGGGGAGTGGATCGAACCTCCACGTCGCTGGCTCGTGACCGAGGCCCCGGAGGACGCGCAGTGGTTCGCCGACGAACTGTACGACCTCCTTCGTGACGAACTCGCCGAGAGCCGGTTGGCCTGGGGCGAGCTCCGCGACGGCACCTTCGAGGTGTTGCCACCCGGCCCCACCGGCTGAGGGCTTCGGGGCGCACCGTCAGTCGGTGAGGTCGCGGACGATCGCGTCGGCGAGCAGGCGGCCGCGGTCGGTGAGGACGGCGCGCCCCGCCTCGTGGGCCGCCGGGTCGAGCAGACCGCGGACGACCGAGTCCTCGGCGCGCCGTCGTCCGACGTCCGAGAGCTGGTCGATCGGCAGGCCCTCGCGCAGGCGCAGGCCCAGCATCACCGTCTCCAGCGCCCGGTCGGCGTCGTCCAGCAGCTCGGTGTCCTGCACCGGGCTGCCGCCCGCCGCCAGCCGGTCGGCGTAGGCGGCCGGGTGCTTGACGTTCCACCAGCGCAGGCCGCTGACGTGGCTGTGCGCACCCGGTCCGACGCCCCACCAGTTGGCGTTGGCCCAGTACAGCTCGTTGTGCCGGCAGCGAGCGGCGTCCGAGGTGGCCCAGTTGGACACCTCGTACCAGTCGAAGCCGGCCGACCGGAGCGTCGCGTCGGCCTGCTCGTAGCGGTCGGCGAGGACGTCGTCGTCCGGCATCGGGAGCTCGCCGCGGGAGATGCGGCGGGCCAGGCGGGTGCCCTCCTCGACGATCAGCGCGTAGGCGCTGACGTGGTCGACCGGCCCGGACAGGACGGCGTCGAGCGAAGCCGCCCAGTCGGCGTCGGTCTCCCCCGGCGTCCCGTAGATGAGGTCGAGGTTGACGTGCTCGAACCCGGTGGCGCGCGCCTCGTGCGCGGCCTCGACCGCCCGGCCCGGCGTGTGCCGGCGGTCGAGGACGGCGAGCACGTGCTCGGCGGCCGACTGCATGCCGAGGCTGACACGGGTGAACCCCGCCTCGCGCAGCCGGGAGAAGTAGGCCGTGCTCACCGTCTCCGGGTTGGCCTCGGTGGTGACCTCGACGTCGTCGGCGACCGGGAAGAGCCGGTGGACCTCGGCCAGCACGGCAGCCAGGTCGTCCGCGGGGAGCAGGGTCGGGGTGCCGCCGCCGACGAAGACGGTGGAGACGGTGGGCAGGTCGGGCCCGAGCGTCTCGGCGGCTCGGCGCAGCTCGGCGATCGCCGTCCCGGCGTACTCGGCGCGGTTGGCGCCGGGGCCGAGCTCGTCGGAGGTGTAGGTGTTGAAGTCGCAGTAGCCGCAGCGAGTGGCGCAGAACGGCACGTGCACGTAGAGCCCGAACGGCGTGCGGGCGAGTCCCTCGCGAGCGCTGTCGGGGAGCTCGAAGGCCCGGGGCGGGGTCTCGAGCAGGGGCAGGACGGTGTTCATCTGCTCCCAGTGTGCCGCGCCGGCGCCGCGGACCGGCAGGATGCGGCTGTGACGTCCGATCGAGTGGTACAGGTCGAGGTGGCGCGCGGGGTCGCGACGCTGACGCTGGACTCCCCCGCCAACCGCAACGCCCTCTCCCGCGCGATGCGGGCGCAGCTGCGGACGGCGCTCACCGACGCGCTGGCCGACGACGCGGTCCGCGTGGTCGTCCTCGACCACACCGGCCGCGTCTTCTGCTCCGGCATGGACCTGTCCGAGGCGGCGGGCGGCAGCTCCGACGACCAGGGCGTGCGCGAGTTCCCGGAACTGCTCGAGCTCGTGTGGTCCTCGCCCAAGCCGGTGGTCGGCGTGGTGCGCGGGCCGGCACGGGCGGGCGGGGTCGGGCTCGCGGCCGCCTGCGACGTCGTCGTGGCCGGCGACTCGGCCACGTTCGCCTTCTCGGAGGTTCGGCTCGGGCTCGTGCCGGCCGTGATCTCCGCCGTCGTGCTGCCGCGGATGGTGCCGCACGTCGCGCACCGGCTGATGCTCACCGGCCAGGTCTTCGACGCGTCGGTCGCCGCGGCAGGGGGGCTGGTCGACGTCACCGTGCCCGACGCCGACGTCGACGGGGAGCTGCGCGCGCAGCTCGTGCACCTGACCGCCGGCTCCCCCACCGCGCTCGCCGAGACCAAACGGCTGCTGCGCGCGCGCCAGGGCGCCCTGGCGTTCGACGACCTGCTCGACCTCTCGGCCCGGTTCTTCGCCGGCGAGGAGGGCCAGGAGGGCATCGCCGCCTTCCGGGAGAAGCGCCCCGCCCGGTGGGTCCCCGCGAGCTGAGCTCAGGCCAGGAGCAGCCGGGTCCAGGCGTCGGCCAGCCAGCTGCCGAAGCGCTCGGCCGTCCAGCCCCGCTCCCCCACGAGCAGCGCCCGGTACTCGGCCGAGTTCATGCTCCACACGACGTCGGCCACCTCGTCGTCGGTGAGGTCGTCCCGGAGCTCACCGGTGGCGCGGAGGTCGGCGGCGAACAGCCGCATGTTGGCCGCCCGACGGGCGCTGATCTCCGCCCGCAAGGCGGCGCAGTCGGCGTCGGTCACGGCGGCCTCCGCGAGGGCCCGGTGGACGGGGGCCATGCGGACGCCGATCTCGGCCACCGCCGCGGCGTAGACCGCAATCTTCTCCCTCGCCGTGGTCGCCTCGCGGACACGGCGGACGTAGTCGCGCTGAGCGGCAGGAACGGCGTGGTCGGTGCCCGAGATGCTGGTCTCGACCAGCTCCCGCAGCAGCGCCGGCTTCCGCCCGGCAGCGGCGTACACCGTGTCGACAGCGACCCCGGCCCGGTCGGCGATCGCGGAGATGGAGGTCGCCGTGTAGCCGCGCTCGGCGAACAGGTCGCGCGCTGCCAGGAGGACCGCACGACGCGTCCGAGCCGCCTGCTCCGCCCGGACGGCCGAGGTGTAGCGCCGCGTGCTCTTGACGTCCCCCGTCACCAGGGCCACGCTACCAGAATCCGTCCGAAGCTGGTTCGGACCGATTGAGGAGACCGCCATGGTCTACGCCTACACGCAGGACGTCCCGATCGACACGGCCATGTACGGCCGGATCATCGACCTGCTCGGCGACGAACCGATGGACGGGCAGCTGCTGCACCTCTGCGTCCGCAACGAGGACGGCAGCCTCCGCTACATCGACGTCTGGGAGAGCGAGGAGCAGTGCGCCCGCGCCTTCGACGAGCGGGTGCACCCCGCCGTGGACGCGGCGTTCGGCGGCCGCCGGCCGGCGACGGAGCCCACGGTCACCCGCCTCGACGTCGTCGACGTGCGCGGATCCGCGCTCGGCACCCGGGCCTGACGCCCCGCTCAGCGCAGCCGGCGGGTGTTGTCCGGCAGCCGGACTGTCACGCCCTGCGCGTCGAGCCACTCGGCCAGCGGGACGGCGACCCGGCGGCTGGTGCCCCACGCCTGCCGCGCCTCGCTCAGGGTGAACGGCTGCGCGATGGCCCGCAGCCGCCGACGGGCCTCGTCGGCGATGCCCGGCGCCAGGTAGACGCCCTCGCCGATCCGGACCAGCTGCCCGCTCCGCACCGCGGCCGCGAGCTCCCGCGTCCCCAGACCCGCGGCGACCAGGTCCGGCGCCTCCGGTGCGGCGAACGGGTCGTCGGCGAGGCGCCGCAGGATGCCGTCGACCGCCACCTGCACGTCGGGCGGCAGTTCCGCCGAGCCGTCGACCACGCGGCCGTCGCGCAGTGCCAGCGGCGGCCGCACCACGGCCGGCACGAGGTCGGCGTCCGGCAGCTCGAGCGCCTGGCGGACCACCTCCACCGGCGGCCCCGCCTCCAGCGGCCGCAGCCTCCGGTAGCGGGCCACGACGTCGGGCAGCCGCGTCGCGAGGTCGTCGGCCAGTCCCGCCGCCATCAGCCACGGACCGTGGACGGTTGCACCGGCCGGCACCGGCCAGCCCATGGCGGCGAAGTCGTCGGCCCGGACGAGGCGCCGGCGCGCGAGGTCGGCGGCCGCGCCCGCCGCGCCGTCCGGCTGCTCGGCGAGCTCGGCCGCCCGCTGGCGGGCCGCACCGCGGCGGCGCAGGTCCGGCGGGTCGACGTCCCGGACGTCGGCGCCGAGCACCCGGCGTGAGCCGGGATCACGCAGCAGCAGCCGGTCGCCGATCCGAAGCGGCAGCGCCGAGGCCAGCCGCAGCCGCAGCGCCGGCCCGTCCAGAAGGCGCAGGCGGGCACCGACCGTCGCGGACCCGACGTGGACCACCGGCTCGGCGGGCAGCCGCTCCTCGGGCGCCCCGGTCAGGGTCACGTCCACGAGGTCGGTCAGGCGGAAGGCGCCCGGGGTCAGCAGGGCGTCGCCGCGCGACAGCTCCTCCACCGCGACCCCGCGGAGGTTGAGCGCGACCCGTGCCGTGGCCGAGGCCCGCTCGACCGGCGCTCCCAGCGACTGCACCCGGCGCACGACGACCTCGCGGTCGCCGAGCAGGAACCGGTCGCCGGCCGTGACGCTGCCCGCGGCCAGGGTCCCGGTGACGACGGTGCCGGCGCCCCGGATCGTGAAGGCGCGGTCGATCCACAGCCGCACGGGTGCGGTCGCGTCGGCCGGCGGCAGCCCGGCGAGCAGGTCCTCCAGAGCGCCGCCCAGCTCGACGACGCCCGCACCCGTCAGGGCGCTGACCGCGACGGCCGGCACCTCACCCATCGACGTGCCCGCCAGCCGCTCCCGGACGTCGGCGATGACCGGCTCGGGGTCGGCGAGGTCGCACTTCGTGACGGCGAGCAGCGCGTGCCGCACCCCGAGCGCGTCGAGCACGGCCACGTGCTCGGCGGTCTGCGCCGACCAGCCGTCGTCGGCGGCCACGACCAGCAGCGCGGCCGGCACGGAGCCGACCCCGGCCAGCATGTTGCCGACGAACTTCTCGTGCCCGGGCACGTCGACGACCGCGACCCGGCGGCCCGAGCGCAGCGTCGTCCACGCGAAGCCGAGGTCGATGGTCAGGCCGCGCCGCCGCTCCTCGACCCAGCGGTCGGGCTCCATGCCGGTCAGAGCGCGGACCAGCGCCGACTTCCCGTGGTCGACGTGCCCGGCCGTCGCGACGACGTCCATGTGGTTGACGTCCGGGTGGAGCACCTCGGTCATCGCGTGGCGACCGCCAGCACGGCCGCGGCCAGGTCGTCGTCCGCGGACGGCGGCAGGCTGCGCAGGTCCAGCAGGGTGCGGTCGTCCTCGACGTAGCCGACCACCGGCGGCGAGCCCAGCCGCAGCCGGTCGGCGAAGGACACGGGGAGGGAGACGGCGATGCTCGGCAGCGGGTGCTCCGGCGCACCTCCCCCGCCGACCCGCGCCTCGGCATCGACGACGGCGGCGTCGATCCCCGCCCCCGTGAAGCGAGCGGCGAGGGCCGCGGCACGGGCCCGCAGGCCGTCGACGTCCGCGGCGAGCATCTCCTGGACCGGCGGGAGCGGACCGCGGAGCGTCGCCTCGAGCGCGGCGAGGGTCGTCTTGTCGACGCGGAGCGCCCGGTAGAGGGGGTGCCGGCGCAGCCGCTGGACGAGCTCTGCCCGGCCGAGCACCAGCCCGGCCTGCGGACCGCCGAGCAGCTTGTCGCCGCTGGCCAGCACCAGGTCGGCGCCGGCGGCCAGCGTGCTCTGCAGGTCGGGCTCGTCGGGCAGCAGCGGGTGCGGGCGCAGGAGACCGGACCCGATGTCGGCGACCAGCGGGACGTCCTCCAGCGCCGCCGCCAGCTCGCCCACCTCGACCTGCCGGGTGAAGCCCCGGACGACGAAGTTGGACGGGTGGACCTTGAGGACGGCGCCGGTCTGCGGTCCCAGGGCGCCGCGGTAGTCGGCGAGCGTCACGCGGTTGGTGGTCCCGACCTCGCGGAGGCGGGCGCCGGTGGAGGTCAGCAGCTCGGGGATCCGGAAGCCGTCGCCGATCTCGACCAGCTCACCACGGGCGAGCACCAGCTCCCGGCCCTGACCGAGGGCGGTGGCGACCAGCGCGAGCGCGGCGGCGCAGTTGTTGACCACGATCGCGGCCTCGGCGGCGGGGACGGCATCCAGCAGCGCCGCGATCGCCGCCTCGCCCCGGGGGCCGCGACGGCCGGTGGCCAGGTCGAGCTCCACGTCGGTCGTGCCGGCCGCCGCGGTGATGGCCTCCACCGCCGCATCCGACAGGGGCGAGCGGCCCAGGTTGGTGTGCACGAGGACACCGGTCGCGTTGAGGACCGGTCGCAGGCTGCTCGCCGTCCCCGGGAGCGAGGCCAGGACCGCGTCGACCGCCTCCGGTGGGGCGACCTCCCCCTCCCGGATCCGCTGCTGGACCTGCTGGACGGCCCCCTTGACCAGCCCGCGACCGAGCCGCTCGCCGGCCGCGGCGAGCCGCGGGTCGGCGAGCAGCGCGTCCGTGCGGGGCACCTGCCTGCGGATGTCGGCGCTCATCGCCCCGCAGCGTAGGGGCGCAACGGGTGTGGCGGAGGCGGACGGGAATCGAACCCGCCTGACCGAGCTGCTCGGCCACGTCGGCTTTAGAGGCCGCGGGGGTCACCAGACACCCTGACGCCTCCGTCCGGCAGCGTACGTGCCCCTCGCCCGCCGGAATTGTCAGAGGCCGCTGCCAGCATCCGCGGCGTGAACCGAACCGAGTCCCGCTCCCCCGTGACGCTGCCGCCGGTCACCCTCACCCCCGAGCAGGCGGCGGCCGTCGCCGTGGCGCTGGCCGCCCAGCCCGAGGGCCCCTACGCCGCCGAGGGCCGGGCCGCGCTCGAGAAGGTGCTCGACGTGCTCGAGCCCGATCCGGTGCGGCGCGCGGAGCTGCTGGCCACCAGCGCGGAGGCCCGCCGTTCGGCGGCGATCCGCGCGGTCCTCGAGCAGGCCGTGACGCGGCACCGCGTGCTCGTGGTCGAGTACCGCGACGGCCGTGGCACGACGACCCGGCGCGAGGTCGAGCCGCAGTTGCTGGCCCGCAGCGGCAGGCACTGGTTCCTGGTGGCGTGGTGCCGCGAGCGCGAGGCGGTGCGCTGGTTCCGCGAGGACCGCATCGAGAGCGTGGAGATCACCGGGGAGTCGGCTCCCCGGCGTGACCTGGCCGACCTCGGCACGCCCCCGGTCGACCGGCACCCGGCGGGGAGGGCGCTCGGCGCGGCCCCCGCCCCCGCTCGGCCGCGGCTGGTCGTGCTGCCCGGCGGCCGCTCCTGACCGTCGACGGATCAGGACCGGCTCGCCCGGTCGTGTGACATTTCCCGATGCCCCGTGTCCGTCGGGGCGTCGTCGACGAACCTGTCCGTCGTGACCACGCTCTCCGCCGCGGGCGCGCCGCCCCTGCCGTGGACGAGCACGGTCCGGCACCCGACCAGGCGGTCGGGGTGACCGACTGGCTGGTCCTCGTGATGGCCTGGGGTGCCATGGCGCTCCTCGGCCTCGCGGTGATCGTCGGTGTCACGATCAGCGGCTGGGCACGCCGGCGGTCAGACGGCCGGCTGACGGATGAGCGGCTACGGGCAGGACCCGCCGATGCCGTGCCGACGCCGCGTGATCAACCGGCGGGAGGACAGTCCCGGCGGACGGCACCACCCCTGCCCCCGCCACCTGAACCGCCTCCGCCGTTTGAACCCCCGCCGACGCCTGCCGGACAGGCCACCCCGGTGAGGCCGGTCGGCAACGCGGAGCTGCGGCAGTGGGCCCGGACCTCGGGCCTCCACATCGCCGATCGGGGACCCATTCCCCGTCATGTCCGGGAGGCGTGGGCGCAGGCTCACCAGTGATCACGTGCCCGGCCGGTCGCGGCTACCGTCGGACGCGTGACCACCGCACCCGCCCGCGTCCGGCTCACCCAGTTCGCCCACGGCGGCGGTTGCGCCTGCAAGATCCCGCCCGGCGAGCTGGAGTCGGTCGTCGCCGGCCTGACCGGTACCGGTCCGGGGTCGCCGAACGCCGAGCTCGTGGTCGGCCTGGACGACGGCGACGACGCCGCCGTGGTCCGCCTCGCGGGCGGCCAGGGGCTGGTGCTCACCACCGACTTCTTCACCCCGGTCGTCGACGACGCGTACAGCTTCGGCCGGATCGCGGCGGCCAACGCGCTGTCCGACGTCTACGCGATGGGTGGCACCCCCGTCGTGGCGGTCAACCTGCTGGGCTGGCCGCGTGACGTGCTGCCCGCGGAGCTCGCGGCCGAGGTGCTGCGCGGCGGGCTGGAGGTGGCGCAGGAGGCCGGCTGCCACGTCGGCGGAGGGCACTCCATCGACGACCCCGAGCCCAAGTACGGCATGGCGGTCACCGGGCTGGTCGACCTCGACCGGATCATCCGCAACGACGCCGCGCAGGCAGGGACGCCGCTGTCGCTGACCAAGCCGCTCGGCGTCGGCGTCCTCAACAGCCGCATGAAGGCGACGGGCGAGGTCTCCGAGGAGGCCGTCGCCTCGATGACCGCGCTCAACCGGGACGCCGGCCGGGCCGCCGTCGCCGCGGGCATCCGTGCGGGCACCGACGTCACGGGCTTCGGCCTGCTGGGGCACCTCTACAAGATGGCGCGGGCCAGCGGCGTGACCGCCGTGGTCGACGCGGCAGCCGTCCCGTACCTGGCCGGGGCCCGCGAGGCGCTGGCCGACGGGTACGTCTCCGGGGGCACCCGGCGCAACCTCGACTGGGTGCGACCGCACACCGACCTGTCGGCGGCCACCGAGGACGACGCGCTGCTGCTGGCCGACGCGCAGACCTCCGGCGGCCTGCTGCTGGGCGGGGAGGTCCCCGGCGCCCCGGTGATCGGCGAGTTCGTGCCCCGGCGGGAGCACGTGCTCATCGTCCGCTGACCGCCGTCACCACCCAGGCGGCGGCGCCGAGCAGCACGCCGTCCGGGCCCGCGCGCTCGGACAGCCGCACCCGCAGTTCGGCCAGCACCCCGGCGCGAGCGTCCTCCGCGAGACCGCGCACCAGGGCCCGGACCGGTCCGAGAGAGCTGACGTAGGCGTACGCGTCGTCGGGTCCGCTGCCGAGCAGCACCGGCTCCCGGACGTCGGCCAGATCGACGTCGCTGAACCCCGCCGCGGTCAGGATCCGGCGGACGGCGTCGGGGTCGGCCAGCCCGAACGGGCCGGGGGCGCCCGGCGCCGGCCGCGGCAGGTCCCGTCCGGTGGCCAGCGTCTCGACCAGCAGGCGCAGCCACTCGTTGCGGGCGAACTCCTGCCACACCACGGCGGCCAGCCGGCCGCCCGGCCGCAGCGCCGACGCGATGTTGGTGAAGGCGGCGACGGGGTCGGCGAAGAACATGACGCCGAACCGGCTGATCGCCACGTCGCGGCCGGCGGGCTCGAACGGGTGCACCTGGGCGTCGCCCTGGAAGAAGTCGACGTTGCGCAGGCCGGCCGCCGCGGTGCGCCGGCGGGCCTCGGCGAGCAGGGGTGCCGACAGGTCGAGGCCGGTGGCGTGGCCGTCGACCGCCAGCCGCGCCGCCGCCCGGGTCGAGACGCCCGCGCCGCAGCCGACGTCGAGCACGCGGTCGGTGGCACCGATCGCCGCGGCGTCGAGGAGCCACGGGTCGTAGCGGGCGCTGGCCGCCTCGTAGCGGTCGGCGTTGCTCACCCAGTCCTGCGCGTCGTCCCCGTTCCAGGCGCGAAACTGCTCGGCGTTGGCCTCGTCGACCACCGGCGTGGGCTGCGACATGCGGCCGATCGTCCCGGACGCCTCCCCCGCCGCCCAGGGCCTCGTGCACGGGTCCGCGTCGCCGCTGGTGGGCGGCTCGGTTAGCGTCCGACCATGCTCGCCGCCTTCGTCTCGACCCCCGCCCCGAAGGACCCGCTGTCCGTCCTGGAGGTGGGCGACCGGCCCGAGCCCGAGGCGCCCGACGGCTGGACGACGATCGAGGTCAAGGCCGCGTCGCTCAACCACCACGACCTGTTCAGCCTGCGCGGGGTCGGTCTGCCGGCCGAGAAGATGCCGATGATCCTCGGGTGCGACGCCGCCGGCATCGACGAGGACGGCAACGAGGTCGTCGTCCACGCGGTCATCTCCAGCCCCGACTGGCGCGGCGACGAGACGCTGGACCCGAAGCGGTCGCTGCTCTCGGAGGTCCACCAGGGCACGCTGGCCGAGCGGGTCGCCGTCCCGAGGCGCAACCTGCTGCCCAAGCCCGCCGACCTGTCCTTCGCCGAGGCCGCCTGCCTTCCCACGGCCTGGCTGACCGCCTACCGGATGCTGTTCGTCCGGTCGGGCCTGCGGCCGGGCCAGACTGTCCTGGTGCAGGGCGCCAGCGGCGGCGTGGCGACGGCGCTCATCGTCCTGGGGCGGGCCGCCGGCTACCGGATCTGGGTGACCGGCCGCAGCGAGGAGAAGCGGGCCGCCGCCCTGGCGCTGGGCGCCGACCAGGCGTTCGAGTCCGGCGCGCGCCTGCCCGAGCGGGTGGACGGCGTCATGGAGACCGTCGGCGAGGCCACCTGGTCGCACAGCGTCAAGTCGCTCAAGCCCGGCGGCGTGATCGTCACCTCCGGTGCCACCACCGGCTTCAACCCCGGCGCGGAGCTCAACCGGATCTTCTTCACCCAGCTGTCGGTCATCGGCTCGACGATGGGCACCAGGTCCGAGCTCGAGTCGCTGATCCAGCTGTGCAGCGTCACCGGCATCCGCCCCGAGATCGACGTCGAGCTGCCCCTCGGCCAGGCGCGCGACGGGTTCGAGCGGATGCTCGAGGGCCGCACCGCCGGGAAGATCGTCTTCACGCTGTAGCCCGGGAGGTGGCGCCGTGATCGCTCGGATGTGGCGGGGCTGGGTCCGGACGGAGGACCGCGACGTCTACGTCTCCTACGTCGAGGAGACCGGGATGGCGCACTACCGCCGGACCCCGGGCAACCGCGGCGCGCACCTGCTCACCCGCGATCTCGACGACGGCCGGACCGAGATCGTGACGCTGAGCTTCTGGGACTCCCTCGACGTCGTCGCCGGCTTCGCCGGCGGGGACGTCTCCCGCGCCGTCTTCTACCCGGAGGACGACAGGTACCTCGTCGAGCGCGAGGTGACCGTGACGCACTTCGAGGTGGCCGAGGCGGGCTGACCGGTCAGGCGTAGACGTGCGCGGCGGGCACGACCAGCCCGCGCGGCTCGAACTCCTCGATCGCCGGTGCCATCGGCATCGGTGATCCGCCCGAGAGCTCGGCGATCACCGGGTTCACGAGCTCGGCGGTGTAGCGGTCGCAGAGCTCCTTGGACTCCCACACCTCCACGATCTGGAACCCGGCGACGGTCTGCCGGGCCACGTGCAGGAGCAGCCCCTCGACGACGACCCCGGACGTCCGGCGGGCGAGCTCGGCGTGCAGCACGTCGTAGAACTGGACCGGGGCCGGTACGTCCATGACGAATCCGTAGGTCATGACGTCCTCCGCTGCGGACGGCGGTGGGCCCGGTCTGCTCCCGGACCCGGCCCACCGTATCGCCGGGTTCGTCAATGCACGTTGACAGGAGGCATCACGCAACTTAGGTTGACAGACATGGCGGACACAGCGCAGGTGGCATCGGCCGCCGGCAGCCGGGATCCCGCGATCGGCCTCAAGGCCGTGCGCTCCCTCCGGACGCTCGTCGAGCGGCTGGAGGCGCTCCAGGTGGGCAACGCGCGCGACCAGGGCTGGACGTGGGAGCAGATCGCCCAGCTCCTGGGCGTGACCCGGCAGGCGGTGCACAAGAAGTACGCGAGCGGCCGCGGGCCGCTCCGGCGGAGGGACTGACCATGTTCGAGCGGTTCACCACCGAGGCGCGGCAGGCCGTGGTCGGCGCCCAGCACGAAGCACGACGGCTGCACTCCGGCCGGATCGGCACCGAGCACCTGCTCCTCGCCCTGCTGATCCAGCCGACGCCCAGCGCCGCGGTTCTCGCCCGGCACGGGCTCACGCGCGACGACGTCAGCGCGGCAGTCCGCCACTACGTCGGGGACGGGGATCTCGACGCCGAGGCCCTCACCGCGCTCGGGATCGACCTGGACGCCGTCCGCAGCTCGGTGGAGGCGAGCTTCGGGCCCGGGGCCCTCGACCGCCGTCCGGGCGAGCGGGGTCCGGCCGGCCACATCCCGTTCACGCCGCGGGCCAAGAAGGTGCTCGAGCTCTCGCTGCGCGAGGCGATCGCGATGAGGTCGAAGAGCATCGGCGACGGGCACATCGCCCTCGGCCTGCTCCGGGAGGGAGAGGGCCTGGCGATGAAGGTGCTCGCCGACCGCGGCGTCGACACCGTGGAGCTGCGCCGCGACCTCACGGCCGCCCTCGCGGCCTGAGCGCGACGGTGCCCGGACGTGGGAACCACGTCCGGGCACCGGCGGCCGGGATTCAGGCCCGGGTGTAGGCCCCCGCCTGGAGCACGCCCTGCGGGTCATAGGTGCTGACGACCTCGCGGAGCCGGGCCAGCGTCGGCTCGTCGTAGCAGCGCCGGGCCGAGACGGCGTCGTGCGGGACGCCGAAGTTCGGCCAGACACCACCGGTGTCCCAGTCGGCCAGCGCGGTGAACACCTGGTCGGCGTGGGCCAGCGACCCGGCCGCCGTCGCCTCGTCCACGGCCATCCCGACGGCCAGGACGCTGTACCTCGCCGACCGGTGGCTGAAGGCGCTGGGGTACGCGCCCTCGCGGGCGTAGGCGCCCCCGAGGTGCCGCACCTCGACCAGCACCTGCGGCGAGCCCGACCCGTACCCGGCGACGGCCAGGAGCCGCTCCGCCGCCTCGGCCGGGAACCCGTCGAGCAGGATCGCCGGGTCCACGACCGGCATCGGGTCCACCGGGTCGGCGTGCACCGCGTCGATCTCCGCGTAGGGGCGCAGCCGGGCGTCGTCCAGGATCACCGGCGCCGTCGCCCGGATCCGGTCGAGCAGGCGGGCGCCCTCCCCCGGCTCCCCGGTCCACAGGAACCGGATGCCGAGCGTCATCCGGCCGGCCAGCGGGGGCGGGATCTCCGGCAGCGGCGGCAGCTGGAAGATGACGAACGACGTCGTCCCCTGCTCCGGCAGGGCGTCCGCCCAACCGCGCCACCGGTCGACGACCCGCGCGGCGTCGGCGCCGTCGAAGTAGACCGCGCCGCCGTAGAACTCCGGCATGTGCACCAGGTCGAACTCGATCGCGGTCACGATGCCGGCCGCGCCCTTGCCGCCGCGGAGGGCGAAGAACAGGTCGGGGTGGTCGGTCGCGGTGACCCGCCGGAACACGCCGTCCCCCGTGACGACCTCGAAGGCGCGCACCCGGTCGGCGTTGATGCCATAGGTCCGGGCCATCGGCCCGACGCCCCCGCCGGTCGTGTAGCCGACGATGCCGACGTCGGTCGTGGAGCCGTTCACGCCGGCGAGGCCGTGGCGGGCGGCCTCGGGGACCAGCCGCGACCACTTCACGCCCGCGCCGACGCGGGCCCAGCCCTCCGGGTGCACGGTGCACTCGTCCAGGCCGCGGGTCACGACGAGCAGGTGGCCGGCGAGGGACGCCTCGGCGCCGTGGCCGGTCGCCTGCACCCCGGCGGTGAAGCCGTGGGCACCGGCGAAGCGGACGGTCGCCGCCACGTCCTCGGCGGTGCGGACGGCGACGACGGCGGCCGGCCGCATCGGGACGGCGAGGTTCCAGGGGCTGACGAGCGCGTCGTACTCGGGCTCGTCGGGGGTGTGCAGGGAGCCGGTCAGCTCGGCGCGCAGGGCGTCGAACGAGGTCTCCAGGTCGACGTAGGGGGCGTCGAGGGTGAGGGTCACGGGGTCCTCCAGGTCGGATCGAGCTGATGGAGGAACCGTGGCGCCGGGGCCTTGACGGGCGGCTGCGGCGGGCTTGAGCCCGCGCTTGAGGCTCGCCTCAGGTGGCGTCGTGCGCGGCGAGGAACAGGTCGCCGGGGTCGACGGCGCGGCGGACCGCGGACAGCCGCGCGTGCACGCCCGGGGGGAAGACCTTCCGGGTGTCGGTGCGGGCGTCGAGCATCGGCAGGTACTGCCGCCCGGTGGCCCACGGCTCCACCGTGGAGAGGAACCGGGTGGCGTCGGCCCGCTGGCGCGCCCAGTGCTCGTCGTCGCCGCCGCCCAGGCCCAGCCCCAGCGCGAGGAACTCGCCGTCGAGGGCCGCCAGCGCACCGCCGTCGGAGTCCGGGCGGGCCAGGGCCCCGCCGAGCTGGCGCAGCTCCGCCGCGGCCAGCCGGGTGCCGGAGCCCGGGCCGACGGCGTCGAGGATGCCCGCGACGGCCGCGTCCGGGAGCCCGGAGACGAGCGTGCTGCTGGCGTAGGCGGGCGTGGGCCCCTCGGGGTCCAGGTGCAGCCGCACCAGCGAGGCCGCGGGCACGCGGGCGACGGTGTCGAACTCGGGGTGCAGCGCCCGCAGCGGCGCCAGGATCTCCGCGGCCGAGGCGTCGTCGCCGAGCACCGCGCCGTCGATCATGGCGATGCGCCGGCCCCGCAGCTCCGCCGGGACCGTCTCGTCGACCGGCACGTCGAGCAGCCGGAACGCCGTCGTCGCCGCCTCCGGGGCGTCCGCGCACCAGGCCACCCACGCCGGCAGGACGCGCTCGGCCGCCGTCCAGTCCCAGGACAGGTGCCCGGCGACCACGGTCTCCAGCGGGAACAGCGCGAACTCCAATGCCGTGACGACGCCCAGCGGGGCCGCCCCGCCGCGCAGCGCCCAGAACAGCTCGGCGTCCGTGTCGGCGGTCGCGCGCACGAACGAGCCGTCGGCGAGCACCAGCTCCACCGCCGTGACGGCGTTGCACTGGAGGCCGAGCGCGCGGGCGTACCAGCCGATGCCGCCGCCCAGCGTGTAGCCGACGACGCCCACGTCCGGCGACGACGGGTGGCGGGCGGCCAGCCCGTGCCGGCCGGCGGCGTCCGCGAGGTCGCCCCACAGGACGCCGGCGCCGGCGCGCACGCTGCGGCGCCCGGCGTCGACCTCCAGCTCGGTCATCGCCGAGGTGCGCAGCAGCACGGCGTCACCCAGCCGTCCCTCCAGTGGCGGGGCGCCGTGGCCGGTGCCCTGGGCCGCGACCTGCAGGCCCGCGCGCGCCGCGGCCACCAGCACCTCGGCCACCTCGTCGGGGAAGGCCGGGTAGGCCACCGCCGCCGGGAGGTCGCGCATCTGGAGGTTCCACGGCGACCGGGCCATGTCGTAGGCCGGATCTCCGGGCAGCTGCACCGAGCCGCCGCACAGGCCGCGCAGGCCCGCGGCGCGGTCCGGGGCCGCCGTCGGCGTCTGCTGCTGGGTCACGGGATCCTCCCGGTTGCCGGTGACCGAGCATCGGGCGCCGGACTTGAGGAGAACTTGAGACCGCTCGCGGCGGCCGCCTCCAGGACCGACTGCACCGTGCCCGGTGTCAGGAACAGCTGCTGCGCGACGTCGCGGACGCCGGCGCCCGCGGCGGCGAGCGCCACGATGCGGCGCTCGGTGGACGTCGGGCACCGCTGTGCGTCCCGCCCGCTCACGTCGGGGTGGCCGCGCCGGGCCAGCGCCGCCACGGCTCGCTTCCGGATGCCCAGGGCGCCGCGGTCGAGCGCGGTGTCCAGCGCTGCCCGCAGCAGCCCGACGGCCTCGTCGTCGGGCACCTCGGGGCGGCCACCCAGGACGCAGCGCGCCCGCGCCAGCTCGACCGCGGCCCACGTCGGCGTCAGCACCTCGACCGCCTCGCGCACGTCCTCGATGCCGTCGTCGCCCCGCAGCTCGCCCAGGCGGCACAGCGCCGTCCCGAGGTAGCTGGGGGCACCCCACCGGCGCAGCCGGGCGACCTCCTCCTCCATCAGCGACACCGCCTCGCCGCGGCGGCCCAGGCGGTCGAGGGCGATCGCCGCGGTGGTCAGCCACGGGTTCCACACGGGGTTGCGGACCGGCACCGGCATGTCGATGGCGTCCAGCCGGGCCAGTGCCTCGGCGGGCCGGCCCTCCACGGCGAGCAGCCGGGCGACCGCGTGCTCCAGCAGCCGCCCACCCTCCCCCGCCGTCGGCCCGGCGACCGCCGCGTCAGCCACCTGGCGGGCGGCGGCGACGTCGCCCCGGTCGAGGTGGCAGCCGATCTGCATCGAGCGGGTGTACGGCTCGCCGATGCGGGACCCGCGCCACATCCGGTCCTGGTCCAGCGCCGCGGTGAGGCAGGCGAGCGCCTCGTCGAGCTCCCCGCGGCGCCAGCGCCAGTAGCCCTCCCACACGCTGACGGTGAGTGCCATGAACAGCGAGCCGCGGGCGTGCGCCCGGACCCGCGCCCGCGCCCAGAAGTCGCCGAGGTCGTCGTCGGCCAGCATGCGGACCTGCGCCGCCACCGCCCAGAACAGGCCGTCGTCCACCGCCCAGAGCCGGTCGCCGTCCAGGGCGAACCGCGCGAGCCTGACTGCGCGCTCCCGGTCGGCACCCTCCACCGTCGCCTCGAAGGCGAGCGTGGCGGCCAGCATCCGGGCGCCGAGCCCCTCGCCGGCCGGCACCCCCGGGTCGGCGGTCGCCCACCTCCCGGGTTCGAGCCCGTGCAGGTAACCGCCGATCCGCTCGATCGCCACCAGGGCCTGGCGGTGGTCGGTCAGCTCGGCGGGCAGGACGCGGGCAGCCGCCCGCGCGAAGTCCGTGGCCGCTCCGGGCGGGCTGGCGAACACCTCGGTGCGGGCAATCGCGACGGCGATGGTGGCCCGGGCCCGCGGGTCGCCGTCCAGCTCGTAGGCGGCGAGCAGGTGCTCGGTGCTCGCGGCGCCGTCGACGCGCGTCTCGAGCATGCCGAGCTCGGTGAGCACGTCGGCGCGCAGCTCGCCGGCCGGAAGCTCGGCCAGGGCCCGCCGGAGCAGCGTGACGGCGCTGTCGGAGGCGCCGCGGTCGGCGGCCGTGCGGGCGGCCCGGCGCAGCGTCTCCACCGTCGCGGGGTCGCCGCGCGCCGGGGCCAGCAGCAGGTGGGCGGCCACCTGCTCGGCGCTGGCCCCCGCCGCCTGCAGCAGCCCGGCCGCGCGTTCGTGCCGCAGGGCGCGCTCCGCCGCCGGCAGGTCCCGGTACACGGCGTCGCGCACCAGCGCGTGGACGAACGCCATCGGCTGCTCGTCCTTCACGATCTCGCAGCGGGCCAGCGCGGCGAGCCCCGCCGCCGTCTGCGCCTCGGTCAGCCCGGCGAGGGCCGCCACCGCCGGCAGGGACGCGCCGTCGCCCAGGACCGCGGCCGCACGGGCGACGTCGGCGGCCGGGCCCGGCAGCCGGCGCAGCCGCATGAGGACCATGCTCGACACCGCCCGCGACCCGACCCCGACGACGACGTCGGCGTGCGCGGCGTCGGGTCGCACGGCGTCGGCCTCCAGCCCCCGCAGCAGCTGCCGCAGGAGCAGCGGGTTGCCCGAGGTGGTGCGGTGGCAGGCGAGGGCGAACAGCGGCGACACCGGGCCGCCGAGACGGCGCTCCACGAGCTCCTCGGTCGCCTCGGCCGAGAGCGCGGCCGGGCGCACCACGACGGCGGCCGGCTCGAGCGCGAGCTCGGCGAGCAGCTCCTCGTCGGGGTGCTGCTCGCCGGTCCGGACGGTGGCGACCACCAGGACCGGGACGGCGTCCAGCCGGCGGGCGAGGTAGGCCAGCCACCGCAGGGACGCGCTGTCGCACCACTGCAGGTCGTCGACGGCGAGGACGAGCGGACCGTCGGCGCTCAGGTTGACGGCCAGCCAGTACAGCCCGTGCAGGACGGCGAACGAGCCCTCCTGGACGTCGCCGGGGGCGAGGTCGAAGACGGTCCGGGCGCTGGCCGCGGCGCCCGCCAGGAGGGCGTCCCGGCGCTCGGCGGTCGCCAGCTCCGGCTCGAAGAGCTGGCGCACGGCGCCGAACCCGAACTCCTTCTCCAGCTGGCTGCCGCGGGCGGTGAGGACCCGGATCGACCGCTCGGCCGCCATCCGGCGGGCCTCGGTCAGGAGGCGGGTCTTGCCGATGCCGGCCGGTCCCTCGACGAGCAGCAGCCGCGGCTCCCCGGCCACGAGGTCGGCGAGGGCCCCCCGGACGGCGCGCACCTCCCGCTCCCGGTCGAGCAGGTCGTCCGGGGGCGGTGGCGCCGGGGGCGCCGGCTCGGGCGGACGGGTGCGCTGCGCGGGCACGGCGAGCGCCGGCGACTGGGCGAGCACCTGCTCCTCCAGCTCGCGCAGCGCCGGTCCCGGGTCGACGCCGAGCTCGTCGGCCAGGGTGGCGCGGGCGCGGCGGAGCGCGCCCAGGGCGTCGGCCTGCCGGCTCGCCCGGTAGAGCGCGAGCACCAGCAGCCGCCAGCGCTCCTCGCGCAGCGGCTCCTCGGCGACCATCGCCTCGAGGTCGGGTACGAGCAGCGCGGCCTCGCCCAGCTCCAGGCGGGCGGCGCTCAGCCGCTCGCGGGCCACGGCACGCAGCTCCGCGAGGCGGGCGATCTCCGCCTCCGCCCACGGCTCGTCGGCCCACTCCGCCAGCGGCGGACCCCGCCAGAGGGCCAGCGCCTCGCCGACGAGCCGGGCCGTGTCGGCGGCCGGCGCCGTCCCCGAGCGGTCCAGCAGCTGCTCGAACCGCCAGACGTCGACGGCGTCGGGTGGCACCCGCACCGCGTAGCCCCGGCCCTCGCTGACGATGATCGAGGACCGGGTCCGCGCGGCGCTGCCGGGCTGCAGCCGCTTGCGCAGGTGCGACACGTAGGCCTGCAGCGCCCCCGCGGCGTCGGCCGGCGGGTGGTCCCCCCACACCGCCTCGGTGAGCCGTTCCACGGGGACGACCTCGCCGCGGGCCAGGAGGAGGACGACCAGGACCGCGCGCTGCCGCGGTCCCCCGAGGTCGAGCGGCGTCCCCCCGGACGAGGCCGTGCAGGCGCCCAGCAGGCTGATCCGCAGCTGCCCGGTGCCCTCCACGACGCCTCCCTCGCACGGAAGCTAGACGAGGAACCGGCCGGAGTGGGCCGGTCAGTGCACGAGCTTGAGCCCGACCACGCAGCCGACGATCCCGCCGAGCAGCAGGAGCTTGACGACCGACGCGGACTCGGCGCCGGTGACCATCGCGTAGGCGACGGTGAGCACCGCGCCGATGCCGACCCACACCGCGTACGACGTGCCGACGGGCAGCTCGCGCATGGCGAAGGCCAGGCCGCCCATGCTCAGCACGAGGGCGACGACGAACAGCACCGACGGCCACAGCCGGGTGAACCCCTGGGACCTGTCGAGGGCGGTGGCCCAGACGGCCTCCAGCACGCCGGACAGGACGAGGACGAACCAGGACACGACGGACCTCTCCGGGCCGTCTTGTCGCACTCCGGGTACGGCACCCCTCGTCCGGGAGCCGACGTCGCGGCTCGCCCTCAGGTTCTCACGGCCCGCGTCTCGCGGAGGAGGAGCAGCGCGGCGACGGCGGCCATCGCCGCGGCGACCGCCGCCCCGGCGAAGACCGTGTGCAGCTGGGTGAGGATCGCGGCGTCCGTGGCGGCGTCGTAGGCCGGGCAGTCGGCGGGCGTGCGCGGGCACAGCTCGAACGGCGTGCCGATCGCGTCGACCTCCGCGGTGAACCGGCGCAGCGCGACGGCGGTGAGCAGCGACAGCCCGGCCAGCATGCCGACGGTCCGGGCGACGACGGCGAGGGCGCTCGCGCTGCCGTGCACCTCGGCGCCGGTGACGCCGAGCAGCACCGCGTTGACCGGCGCGATGGCCAGGCCGAAGCCGAGGCCCGCGGCCACCAGCACCACCGTCGACCACGCCCCGTCGAGCGACGTGGCATCCCACTGCGTCATGGCGACGAACGCGAGCGCGGACAGGGCCATGCCGGCGGCCGCGACGACGCGGGCGGGGACGCTGCGGCACAGCCAGCCGCCGGCGACCGCGCCCACCGGCACCGCGACGAGCAGCCGCAGCAGCACCAGCGCGGCACCGAGCTGGTCGCCGGGCGTCGTGGTGCCGCGGGCGAACAGCGGGACGTCGACCAGGGCCGCGACCAGCGCGACCCCGACGAGGAGGTTGACCAGCAGGGCGCCCCAGGCGCCGACCGGGCGCAGGGCGGCCAGGGGCAGCACCGGCGCCGGGGTGCGCCGCTCGTGCCAGACGAAGGCGGCCGTGGCGAGCGCGGCGACCGGCAGGAGCACCGGGCCGTGCGCCACCACCTGGGTGGCGGGGTCGGCGGCCGCGAACGCCCAGACCAGGCTGCCCAGCGCGACGACCACGAGGGCCGAGCCGGCGACGTCGACGTCCGCGGCCAGCCGGCGCAGCCCCCGGAGCGGCAGGACGGCGCCGTCCGGGCGGGTCAGGCTGCGGGCCACGAGCCCGATGCCGGCGGCAGCCGCGACCAGGACGAGCGGCGTCGTCCAGGCGAGGGCGTCGAGGACCGGCACGTAGAGGAGCCCCAGGGTCACGTCCTCGGCCAGCGCCGGCGGGGCCGCCAGCTGCAGCCCGAGCGCGATCGCGGTGACCGAGCCCAGCGCGAGACCCACGGGGTCGGGACGGCGCGCTCCACCGGTCAGGTGGGCGCCGGCCGCCAGGCCCAGCCCCAGGAGCAGGTTGAGCCAGAAGATCGCCCGCCAGTCGCCGACGGCCAGGACCGCCGCCCCGGCCAGCGGCCCCAGGACGGCGCCGGCCTCCTGCACCGCACCGACGACGCCGAGCGGCAGCGCCCGGCGCTCGGGCGGCCACCGGTCGGCGACCAGGGCGAGCGTCGCGGGCACCAACCCGCCGGCGCCGATGCCCTGCAGCCCGCGGCCGAGGACCGCCGGGCCCAGGGCGTCGGCGGTGGCGGTCAGGAGCGAGCCCAGCGCGAACAGCAGCAGGCACCCGACCAGGACCGGCACGCGGCCGCGCAGGTCGGCCAGCCGCCCCAGCAGCGGGAGGGTGGCGGTGTAGCCGAGCAGGAAACCGCCGACGATCGGGGTGGCCCGCTGCAGCTCGTCGAGCCCGACGCCGACCCCGGTGAGGATGTCGGGCAGCGCCAGGACGACGACGTAGGTGTCGGCCGCGGTGACGAGGACGGCGAGCGTGGCGAGGACGACGAGCGGCAGGCCCGGCGCCCGTGCCGCCGGCTCAGCCGGTGGCCGGTGCGGTGATCTCGACATCGGCCCCGAAGTCGCTCAGGTCGACGGTGAAGGTGGCGTCGTCCCCGGCGTCGAAGAACGGCCCGGTGAGGACGGCCCGGCGCAGCTCCCCGCTCTCGCTCGCGATGCTGAACCGGGCCTGCACCGGCTGGTCGGGGTCGGCGCTGGTGAGGATCTGCTCCACCAGGTCACCGGGCAGCTCGGCGGTCACCTCGCGGACCACCTCGCCGTCGACGCGGCGCTCCTCCCCCAGCTCGGCGCCGTCGGCCTCGGCGAGCAGCTGGGAGATGCCGGTGTCGGGGTCGATGAGGGCACCCGGGTCGCCGAAGCCGAACTGGGCCGGGTCGACCACGCTGAAACCCGAGGCGAACGGGAGCTGGGCGTAGACGGTGCCGTCGATCGAGACCACCTCGAGGTCGAGGGCCGAGCCGAGCGCCCGCACCTGCAGCGTGCCCCCGAACGAGGACGGACGGGCGATGTCGCCCTCTCCGCCGATCAGCGCGGTGCCGGTGTCGGGCGCCCCTTCGCTGCTCAGCACGAAGTGCGCGGTCTGCGTCTCGTCCAGCACCGTCTTCGCGCGGGCCAGCAGGTCGGACGCCGACTCCTCCGGCTCGTCGCTGCCCCCGCACCCGGCCAGCACCGGGACGGCGAACACTGTCAGGGCGAGCAGCGAGCTCGCCGTCCGGCGCAGCAGCATGGCGACCTCCCCGTCGGCCGGGCGCGAGCGACCGGCATACCGCGGCGGACAGTAGCGCGCCACGGGTCCCGGCCGGCGGACGATCCGGTGGAACGCCTCCGAAGGTGTCAGGGGCGCCCGGTGACCAGGCGGACGAGCGCCTCCACGTCCTGCGGGGCGTCGTCCCCGGCCCACGCGACGTGCTGGTCGGGGCGGACCAGCACCAGCCGCGACCCGTACGCCGCGCGGCCGTCGGCGAAGCTGTCCCGCACGACCGTGAGCGGCACACCGAGGGCGGTCGCGGCGCCGTCCAGGGAGGCCACCGCGGACTCCGGCGCGTCGAGAGCGATGAGCGCGAACCCGCGACCGAGCGCGTCGAGCACGTTCTCCCCGGAGGTCAGGACCTGCGGGGAGAGGTGGTGCCCCGCTCGCGCCAGGAACGAGTGCGACCCGTGGGCGCTGGACACCGCCCCGGGAGGACCGGCGACGACCGCCGAGCCCTCGTAGTTCGGCTCGTAGTCGTGCACCGCGATCTCGCCGCCCACGCTGGCGATCCGGGCGAAGGCCTCCTCGAACTCCGGCAGCCCCTGCTCCGGCCGGTGGCTCTCGACGAAGTCGCGCTCGCGTTCGATCTGCGCGGCGATCATGTTCTGCCCGATGTCGTGGAAGACCGCGCGGCGTTCGGCGCTGTAGGAGTCGAGCAGGCCCTCGCCACCCCAGCCGCGGAGCACCGCGGTGAGCTTCCACCCGAGGTTGACGGCGTCCTCGAGCCCGTTGTTGAGCCCGAACCCGCCGTACGGCGGATGGGTGTGCGCCGCGTCGCCGGCGATGAACGCCCGCCCCGACCGGTACTCCTGGGCCACCTGGACGCGCAGGTCCCAGAAGCCCAGGTGGTCCAGCTCGTGGGCGAACGCCTCCCCCACCGCCCGGTGGAGCATCTTCTCGATGTCGGCGCTCTCCGGGGTGTCACCCTCCGGGATGGGGGCGTGGAAGAACCAGGTCCCGTCGGCATCGACCCGGCCGAAGAAGGCCCAGTAGCCCTTGAGGTAGGGCGCCACCACGCGGTACGTGGAGCGCGGGGGGAAGCGGTCGAGGATGCGGTTGAGCTCGGGGGAACGGAAGACGGCGAGGGCGACCACCTGGTCGAAGTCCGAGCCCGACCGCTGCACGCCGCTCTGCTCGGCGACCACGGACCGCCCGCCGTCGCAGCCGACGACGTACTCGGCCTCCAGGACCTGCTGCTCGCCGGTCCTCTCGACGGCCACCCGGACGCCGGTGTCGTGCTGCTCGATCCCCGCGACGGTCCACCCGCGGTATGCCTCCACGGTGTCCTGCTCGGCCAACGCCCTGCGCAGCACTTCCTCGGTGCGGTACTGGGGCAGCCGTTCGTTGCGCTCGACGTAGAAGTCCCCGACCTGCTCGCGGCCCGGCGGGGCGTGCCAGAAGTCGCTCATGAGGTCGCCGTAGGCCACCACGGTGCCGATGGGGGATCCCGGCGGCATCGTGCGGGCGGCGCGCAGCTCCTCGGCCAGACCCCAGAACCGAAAGTGCTCCATGGTGCGCTGGGTCAGGTTCTGGCCCTTCGGGATGCGGGAGGGCGCCGTCCGGCGTTCCACGATCGCGCAGGACACCCCGCGCATGCCCAGCTCCAGCGCCAGCGCCATGCCCACCGGGCCCGCTCCCACGATGACGACCTCGTAACGCGCGCTCATGACGCCTTCCCAGCCCTGTCTCTGCGTGACCGCCGTGCACGTGCGCGACGCGCCGCGTGCCGTGCACGTCGGGGTCGGCTGCCGGAGTCGCTCGGTGGATGGACCCCGAGGCTATCCACGTGTTCCTATCAGCGGAAGTCGGACGCCAATAGTTCCGCCATGCCGAACTTGCGTCGGACGACATCCGTCCTACCGGATCACCCCGCGGGGCCGATCCCTCCTGGAGCCCCGCGAGGACGACCCCGGACGGCTCTAGGATTCCTCCATGTCGAACTCTCGGCCTCCAGCCGGCCGCCTGGCGCCGCCCCCGGAACCGGGTGGGGTCACCTCCACCTCCGTCGACAACGCCCTGTGGCTCCTGCAGCTGATCGGGGAACGCCAGGCCCTGCGGGTCGCGGAGGCCGCCGATCTGCTCGGCGTCGCCCGGTCGACCGCCCACCGGCTGCTCACCGCCCTGCGCCGCCGCGGATTCGTCAACCAGGACCGACCCAACGGCGCCTACCGGCCGGGGCCCGCGCTCTACGAGATCGGGCTGGCCGCGGTGAGCCGCATCGACATCCGGCGGGTCGCCCGGCCGGTGCTGGAGCAGCTCCGGGAGGAGACGCAGGAGACGGTGAGCCTCGTCGTGCTCGAGGGCACGTCCGTGCGGTTCATCGACTGCGCCGAGAGCCCGCGGTCGGTGCGGGTCGGCAACCGCACGGGGGTCGTCCGGCCGGCGCACGCTGCGGCCGTGGGCAAGGCGATCCTCGCCGGGCTGTCCGACGAGGAGCTCGACCGGCGCTACCCGGACGGCCGGCTGCCCGAGGCGACCACCAGCGCGGCCATCCGGGACATGGGCCGGTTGAAGGCCGAGCTGGCCGAGATCCGCGAGCAGGGCTACGCCCTCAACTGGGAGGAGAGCGCCGACGGCGTCTGCGCGGTCGCCGTCGCGCTCCGGGACACCGTCGGCCAGCCCCTGGCCGGGCTGGGCATCGCCGCGCCCAGCAGCCGCATCGGCGACCGGGAGACCATCCGGGCCCTCGCCCCGGCCGCATTGCGCGGTGCGGCGCTGGTGCACGAGCGGCTGACCTCCCCGAGCTGAACGCGGGTGCCGGCGGCACTCCCCCGCCGGCACCCACCGGGCTCAGCCGACGACCAGTTCGTCCAGGTCGACCTCCTCGTCGATGAGGCCGTACGTCGTCATCAGGCCCTGGATGAGCTCGAGGGACTCCTGGTCGGTCTCGCCCTTCCAGAGGTTGATCCGCACCTGGTCGGCCAGCTCGGGCGAGATGTCGCCGAGCTGCGGCAACGCCGCCCGGAAGGCGTCCGGGTCGTCGGCGATGGCGTCGGCCGTCGCCTGCACGCCCTCCTGGAAGGCGCTGACGGCGTCCGGGTTCTCGTTCACGAACTGCTCGGTCATCACGTACGTCCCGATCTGCAGGCCGGGCTTCAGGTCGGAGTAGGGACGACCGATGATCGTCAGCCCCTGCTGCTCGGCGACGGTGATGAACGGCTCGATCAGCACCCCGGCCGCGACGTCGCCGGACTCGATGGCCGCCGCCATGTCCGGGAACGGGATCTCCACGAGCTCCACGCTGTCGAAGGAGAGGCCGGCGTCCTCGAGCATGTGGCCCAGCACGATGTCGTTGATGTTGCGCAGGGTGTTGACCGCGACCTTCTGGCCCTCCAGCTGGCCGATGTCGGTGATCGGGCTGCCGGCCGGCACCATCAGCGCGGAGAAGTCCTGCTCCGGGTCCTCGGACGTGCTCGTCCCGGCGGCGACCATCTTGAGGGGCAGCCCCTGGCTGCGGGCGATCAGCACCGAGACGACGTTGGACCCGGCGATGTCCAGGTCACCGCTGACCAGCTGCGGGATGACCGTCGCCCCGCCGCTCGAGGCGGTGGCCTCGAGCTCGACCCCGGCGTCCTCGAAGAAGCCCTGCTCGATGCCGTACTTGAGGAAGTACAGCGGAGCCCCGTTGGTGTCGGCGACGCGGAGCGTGATCGGGCCGCCGTCCCCGCCACCGCCGCTCCCGCCGCCGTCGGAGTCGGAGTCGGAGCCGCCGCAGCCGGAGACGAGCAGGGCGACAGCAGCCAGGGCGGCGCCGGTTCGGGACCAGATCTTCATCGAGGGATGCCCTTTCGTGAGGGGGTGGTGCGGTCAGGAGGGCCGGACGGGCCGGCTCAGGGGTGGACGGCGTCCGGGGTCCGCAGGCTCGCCAGGACGCGCGAGCGCAGCTCGCCGAAGCGCGGCAGCTGCTTGGTGGCCAGCTGGTCGCGCTCGGCGGGCAGGTCGACGTCGATCGCCTCGAAGACGTGGGCCGGCTTGTGCAGGACGAGGACCCGCTGCGAGAGGTAGACCGCCTCGTCGATGTCGTGGGTGACGAACAGGACGGTGATCTCGAAGCGCCGCCAGATGTCGAGCAGCAGGTCCTCGAGGTCGGCGCGGGTCTGCGCGTCGACCGAGGCGAACGGCTCGTCCATGAGCAGGATCCGGGGCTGGTAGGCCAGCGCACGGGCGATGGCCACCCGCTGCTGCATGCCACCGGAGAGCTGCCACGGGTAGCTGCGCCCGCGGTCGGACAACCCCACCGCCGCGAGCGCCTCCTCGGTGGCGGTGGCCGCCTCCGCCTTGGACAGCCCCTTGTACCGGAGCGGGAAGGAGACGTTGC
Organism: Blastococcus litoris; assembly: GCF_003075095.1. Taxonomy (GTDB): domain Bacteria; phylum Actinomycetota; class Actinomycetes; order Mycobacteriales; family Geodermatophilaceae; genus Blastococcus_B; species Blastococcus_B litoris. Next base: position 327,773 of record NZ_QCZF01000004.1, on the reverse strand, counting down.
CGGCCACCGTCTGCCAGGGCAGCAACGAGCGGCTGTAGTCCTGGAAGACGTAGGCCATGTCCTGCGGCGGGCCCTGCACGGGGCGGCCCTCGAGCTCGATGGAACCGCCGGTCGGTGCGAGGAGCCCGGACAGGCAGCGCAGCATCGTCGTCTTCCCGCAGCCGGAGGAGCCGACGATGCAGACGAACTCCCGCTCACCCACGGAGAAGTCCAGGCCGGCCATGGCCGGCTCGCCGCCGGGCGCGTAGGTCTTGCTCAGGTCACGGACGTCGAGCATCGGGGGCTGTCCCTTCGGGGGTGGCCGGGCCCGCGGCTGCGGACTCGACGGCGACGGCGGTGCGGGTGGGGGTGAGCGCGGGCCGCGCTGCCTCGCGCCGCAGCCGCGAGCGGCGGACGGTGGGGGCGCCGCCACGACCGGTGCTGCCGTGGTGCCAGCGCAGGACCCGTCGCTCGACGGCGACGAACAGGGCGTTGAAGGCGAACCCGAGCAGGCCGAGCAGGACGGTGCCGGCCCACATCTCCGGGATGTCGAACCCTCGCTGCGCGAGCTGGACGGTGTACCCGACGCCGTTGGCGGCCCCGACCAGCTCGCTGACGACCATGAGGATGATCGCGATCGACAGCGCCGTCCGGGCGCCGGCGAAGATGCGCGGCAGGGCGGCCGGCAGCACGACCCGGGTGAGCCGGGCACGTGCCGGGATCCGGTAGGACCGGGCCATGTCCAGCGCGGTCGGGTCGACCCCGCGCACCCCGTCGACGGTGTTCAGCAGCACCGGCCACAGCGCGCCGAGCACGATGAGGAACACCTTCGCGCTGTCCCCGGCACCGAACACGAGCAGCGAGACCGGGATGAGCGCGGGGGGTGGCAGGGCGCGGAGGAACTGCAGCACCGGCTCCAGCGCCGTGGCCAGCGTGCGGCTCAGCCCGAGCAGCGTCCCGGCCGCCACGCCGAGCGCCACGGCGATCGCGTAGCCGGCGAGCATGCGGCCCAGGCTCGGCAGGAGGTCGGTCGGCACCCGGGCGAACAGCCAGTCCTCGGCGAACTCCGCGCCGATCACCGACAGCGGCGGGAAGAAGAAGTCACCCGCGCCGCGCGCCCAGAGGTCGTAGCCGACGAGGAGCAGGACGGGGAGGACGAGGGCCAGCGCCCAGTCGGTCGCGCGGGCGCGGATCACCGGGCCACCTCGCGGAACGAGGTGTGCCAGTGCAGGACCCGGCGCTCGACCGCCTGCAACCCGCCGTTGAGCAGCCAGCCGAGCAGCCCCGCGGCGAGGATCCACGCGTACATCACGTCCTGGGCGTTGCCGGCCGACTGCGCGTCGGTGATGCGGACCCCGATGCCGGGCGTGCCCACGACGATCTCCGCCGTGATGGCCAGGATCAGCCCGATGGCCGAGGCGATGCGCAGCCCGGTCGCGATGTAGGGCAGCGCGCTCGGCAGCACGATGCGCAGCAGCCGGGCGTGCCGCGGCAGCCCGTAGGACCGGGCGGTGTCCCGCAGCGTCGGATCGGTGTCGTGGATGCCGTAGACGGTCTGCAGCAGGATCGGCCAGAAGGTGCCGAACGCGATGAGGAACACCTTCATGTCGAGGTTGCTGCCGAAGATCAGGACGGCGGCCGGGATGAGGGCCACCGGGGGGATCGGCCGGAGGAACTCGAGCAGGAACCGGGTCAGCCGGTGGGCCAGCTCCACCGACCCGATCGCGATGCCCAGCGGGAGGGCCACGACCGCGGCGGCGAGGATGCCCAGCACCCAGCCCTGCAGGGTCTGCCCCACCGGGCCGAACAGCTCGCCGTCGGCGACGAGCCGCACGAAGGCCGGGAAGATCTCCGACGGGGGCGGGAACCAGGCCTGCGGCAGCAGGCCCGTCCGGACGACGAGCTCCAGCAGGACGACGACCCCGACGACGCCGGCCAGGCCGAGGCCGATCCGGCGGAGCCGGGCAGGTGTGCCGGCGGACCCCTGCCGACCGGCGTCGCCGCCCGCTTCCGCGGGCCCGCCGGGCCCGGCGGCGGACGGGGAGGCCGGTGCGCTCACCTCCCCCCGGTGGACCGATGCGGGAACGGCGGACGGCTGCACGGTGCCCTCCCAGAGACGTCGGCATTGACGGCTACGAGCCCGGCGCGTGGTGTCGCGCTGAGGCGCTGCACGTCGTCGGCGGTCGTCCGGACGCTAACGTGGCGTAGCGCACAGCGCTACGTTCACGGGCCGTAGTTCCGCTATGCCGAACGTTTGACGGGATTGCACACCGGTGGACCGTCTCCGGAGGGGGTCGGCAGGCGGGTGCTCGGGGGGAGCCGACGGCACGGCCCCGGGGTGGGCGGCGTGTCGGAGGTGCGGCGCAGGGCACGCAGGCCCCGGACCTCAGGCCGGGGCGCCGGTCCGTGACGCGACCGCCGCGTCGAGCTTCGGCCGGTTGCGCGTGGGCAGCGCGTCGCGGGCGGGAGCGAGCTCGGCCAGCAGGTCCTGATCGGTCGTGAACGCGCGGAACGCGAATCCGATGGTGAGCCCGTGGTCGGGGCGCTCGACCACCTCGATGCCGTCGCCGGCGCCGATGTCGCCGGTCTCCAGCACGCGCAGGTAGGCGCCGGGCAGGCCGCGCTCGGTGAACCGCTTGATCAGCCGCGGCACACCCCAGTGCGCCTGGAGCTTGGCGCAGGGCGTGCGGGGCGCGGTGACCTCGGCCAGCACATCGCCGATGCGCCACCGCTCGCCCAGGACCGCCCCGGTCAGGTCGATCCCGCTGGTGCGGAGGTTCTCGCCGAACCGGCCGGCGGGCAGGTCGCGGTCGAGCTCGGCGGCCCACCGGTCGGCGTCCTCCTGGGCGTAGGCGTACAGCGCCTGGCCCTCGCCGCCGTGCCACTTCCGGTTGACCTGCACGTCGCCGTCCAGACCGAGCCGGTGGACGGCGACCCGGCCGGGCACCGGCCGCTTGTCGATGGCGCTGGTGGTGTCTCCGGCCCGCGGCAGGCGGATCGGCCGAGGGCCGGAGACGCAGACCGCGTCGATCCGGCCGGTCACTTCTTGGCGGCGGTCGGCTCGTTGGTGGAGAGCGCGGCCACGAAGGCCTCCTGGGGGACCTCGACGCGGCCGACCATCTTCATCCGCTTCTTGCCCTCCTTCTGCTTCTCCAGCAGCTTCCGCTTGCGGGTGATGTCACCGCCGTAGCACTTGGCGAGCACGTCCTTGCGGATCGCGCGGACCGTCTCGCGGGCGATCACGCGCGAGCCGACAGCGGCCTGGATCGGCACCTCGAACTGCTGCCGCGGGATGAGCTCGCGCAGCTTGCCGGCCATCATCACGCCGTAGCTGTAGGCCTTGTCCTTGTGCACGATCGCGCTGAACGCGTCGACGGCCTCGCCCTGGAGCAGGATGTCCACCTTGACCAGCGCTGACTCCTGCTCGCCGGCCTCCTGGTAGTCCAGGCTGGCGTAGCCGCGGGTCCTGGACTTCAGCGCGTCGAAGAAGTCGAAGATGATCTCGCCCAGCGGCAGGGTGTACCGCAGCTCGACCCGGGACTCGCTCAGGTAGTCCATGCCGCCCAGCTGGCCGCGCCGGCCCTGGCAGAGCTCCATGATGGCGCCGGTGTAGTCGCTGGGCGCGATGATCGTCGCGTTCACGACGGGCTCGTAGACCGTGTCGATCTTGCCCTCGGGCCAGTCGCTGGGGTTGGTCACCGTGATCTCGGAGCGGTCCTCCATCACGACCCGGTAGACGACGTTCGGCGCGGTCGAGATGAGGCTGATGCCGGCCTCGCGCTCGAGCCGCTCGCGGACGATCTCCAGGTGCAGCAGGCCGAGGAAGCCGACGCGGAAGCCGAAGCCGAGCGCGGCCGACGTCTCGGGCTCGTAGGTGAGCGCGGCGTCGTTGAGGAGGAGCTTGTCCAGGGCCTCGCGCAGCAGCGGGTACTCGCTGCCGTCGATCGGGTAGAGGCCGGAGTAGACCATCGGCCGGGGATCGCGGTAGCCGCCGATGGACTCCGAAGCCGGCTTGTGCTGGAGGGTGACCGTGTCGCCGACGCGGGACTGGCGGACGTCCTTCACGCCGGTGATGAAGTAGCCGACCTCGCCGACGCCGAGGCTCGCCACCGGCTTGGGCTCGGGTGAGATGACCCCGATCTCGAGGAGCTCGTGGGTCGCGCCGGTGGACATCATCTTGATGCGGTCGCGGGCGGAGATCCGGCCGTCGACGACGCGGACGTAGGTGATGACCCCGCGGTAGATGTCGTAGACGGAGTCGAAGATCATCGCCCGCGCCGGGGAGTCGGCCTCACCCTCGGGGGCCGGGATCTCCTGGACGATGCGGTCGAGCAGCTCGGGGACGCCCTCGCCGGTCTTGCCGCTGACCCGCAGCACGTCGTCGGCGTCGCAGCCGATGATGTGCGCGATCTCCGCGGCGTACTTCTCGGGCTGGGCCGCCGGCAGGTCGATCTTGTTGAGGACCGGGATGATCGTCAGGTCGTTCTCGAGCGCCAGGTAGAGGTTGGCCAGCGTCTGCGCCTCGATGCCCTGGGCGGCGTCGACGAGGAGCACGGCTCCCTCGCAAGCGGCCAGCGAGCGGCTCACCTCGTAGGTGAAGTCGACGTGGCCGGGGGTGTCGATCATGTCGAGGACGTACTCGTCGTCCCCGACCTTCCACGGCAGCCGGACGTTCTGCGCCTTGATGGTGATGCCGCGCTCGCGCTCGATGTCCATGCGGTCGAGGTACTGGGCGCGCATCTGCCGTGCCTCGATGATCCCGGTGACCTCGAGCATCCGGTCGGCCAGCGTCGACTTGCCGTGGTCGATGTGGGCGATGATGCAGAAGTTCCGGATACGGGCCGGATCAGTGGTGGCAGGTGTCGTCACAGTGGGCCCATCGTCCCACGGCCCGGGCCGGCTCCGGGCGAGTACCGGGAAACCGGGTGCGCCCGGGGGCTCCCGGGCGTGTGCCGTGGGTCGCCCGGTGCCGGGGTGGGCTCGGGACGACGACGCTGGTAATCTTGCAGGCCGGTCCTGTGGCGCCTGCCGCCCGGACGCATTGTCAGAACCATCCCCTCCAGACTTTCGAGGCTCACGCGTGGCGAACATCAAGTCCCAGAAGAAGCGGAACATCACCAACGAGAAGGCGCGCCAGCGCAACGTTGCCGTGAAGTCCGCCCTGAAGACCGCCGTCCGGCGCGTCCGCACCGCTGCCGAGTCGGGTGACTCCGCTGCCGCGGCCACCGCCCTGGCCACCGCCAGCAAGGCGCTCGACAAGGCCGCCAGCAAGGGCGTCATCCACAAGAACCAGGCCGCCAACCGCAAGTCGGGTCTGGCGAAGCTCACCGCCGGTCTCTGATCCGGCGCCGCGTCTGCGGACGCGGTGGTCGAACGAGCCCCCTCCCGGTCCGGGACGGGGGCTCTTTCGCGTCCGGGGGCCTGGTGACCGGGGCGGGGATCAGCGGCCGGCGCCGACCCGGCCCCGACCCGTCTCGGCACGGATGGTGACGATGCGCCGGACCGCGCGCTCGAGGGCGTAGTCGGCGCTGGCCGCGGCGCCCTTGACGTCGGCGTTGAGCTCGGCCGCCACGCCGATCGCCTGCTGCAGCCCGTCGATGCTCCAGCCGCGGGACTGGGCCTGCGCCTTCTTGATCTTCCAGGGCGGCATCTTCAGCGTGCGGGCCAGCTCGCCGGGGTTGGTCGAGCTGAGCGAGGCCACCCGGGCCGCGGTGCGCACGCCGTCGGCGATGGCGTCGGCGATGAGGACGTGCGGGACGCCCCGCTCGAGCGCCCAGCGCAGCATCTCGATGGAGCCGGCCCGGTCGCCGACCAGCACCCGCTCGGCGACGGTGAAGCCGGACACCTCGGCCTGACCGCGGTGGAAGCGGGCGACGGCGTCACCGTCGATGCTGCCGCCGAAGTCCGAGACCAGCTGGCTGGCCGCGGCCGAGAGCTGGCGCAGGTCGTTGCCGATGGCGTCGACGAGGGCGGTGACGGCGTCGGCGGTGATCCGCCCCCCGAACTGGCGGACCTCGTTGCGGGCGAAGGCCGCGAGGTCCCCCGGTGACTTGAGCTTCGGGCACTCGTCCAGCGCCGCACCCGCCGCGGTGAAGGCCTTGACCAGCGCCTCGTTGCGCTTGCCGCCGAAGTGGACGATCACCAGCGTGAGGTCGGGATCGGGGTCCTTGGCGTAGCCGATCAGCGAGTCCGCCAGGGCGGCGGCCGACTCGTGCACCCCGCTGACGACGACCAGCCGGTGGCCGCCGAACAGCGACGGAGCCAGGACGTCGGCGAGATGCCCGATCGGCAGCCCCGCCGCCGCGAGCTCGTGCACCTCGGCCTCCGGGTGGCGCTCGAGGACGGCGGAGCGCACGGCGCCGACGGCGCGGGAGCGCAGCAGCTCCTCCTCGCCCATGACGACGCGCAACCGCGAGGTGGGTTCGACGGGTCGGGCCGGCACGTCTGCATGGTGTCACGGCGCACCGACGTTCCCGCGCCCGTGCACCCGGGCCCGTCGTCGCGGCTGCCGGCGCCCGCGGCGCCGCGTTCCCCCGCTCCCCCGGGCGGCGACGCCCCACTCGCCGGCGGAGCCGACGACGGCCAGGTCGCCCTCCAGGTCGGTCCGGTGCACCCGCATGCCGGCCCCTCCCAGCCAGTCCAGCAGCTGCGCCGTGGGATGGCCGTAGGTGTTGTCCGCGCCCACCGAGACGAGGGCGACGCGAGCCCCGCTGGCGGCGAGGAAGTCCGGGTCGGCGTCGCCGCTGCCGTGGTGCGGCACCTTGAGCACGTCGGCACGCAGATCGGTGCCCTGCGCCACGAGCCGCGCCTCGGCCTCGGCGCCCAGATCGCCGGTGAACAGGATCCGCAGACCGCGCACCTCCGTCCGCACCACCAGGGAGAGGTCGTTGGGCTCCGCGGCCGCGGTGACGCGGTCGGGTGCCGGTGCCAGGACCTCGACGGCGACCTCCCCTGCTCCGGTGCGGTCACCGGGCACCAGCACCGCCCGCTGCCCACCGGACCTGCGCACCAGCGCCTCGAACGCCGGCACCCTCTCGTCCGCGGGCGAGAGGGTGCCGGTGGCCACCACGCCGACGTCCCGGCCGCCGAGTGCGCCGGCCAGGCCGGCCACGTGGTCGGCGTCCAGGTGCGAGATCAGCACCAGCGGGAGCGCGTCGATGCCGAGCCGGTCGAGGCAGCGGTCGACGGCTGCGACGTCCGGGCCGGCGTCCACGAGCACCCCGGCACCGCCGCCGACCGGCAGGACGAACGCGTCACCCTGCCCCACGTCGCAGGCGACGGCCACCGTGTCCGGCGGCGGCCAACCGCGGACGACCTGCCGCACCGGCCATCCGACGACCAGCAGACCGACGAGCGCGGCCAGGGCCAGCGGCCGCAGCGGCCGGAACCGCCACAGGAGCCATCCCGTCCCCAGCAGGAGCACGCCCAGCAGCAGGGCGCCGGTCGCCCCGGCCGGCCACCCCGCGGCACCGTCGGGCACCGCCGCGGCCTGCTGCGCGACGAGTGCGAGCCACCGGGTGGGCCAGCCGGCCACCCACACCAGCGCGTCCCCGAGGAACGGCAGGGGCACGCCCACGACCGCGGCGAGCAGCCCGAGCACGGTGGCGGCCGGGACCGCGGGCGCTGCGAGCAGGTTGGCCGGCAGCAAGACCAGGCTCACCGTTCCCGACAGCCCGGCGACGATCGGTGCCGTCACCGCCCCGGCCGCTGCGCTGACCGCTACCGCGTCGGCGAGGACCGACCAGCAGCCGCGCTCGCGCAGACGGCGGGACCACCCCGGCGCGAGCAGCACGATGCCTGCCGTCGCGGCCACCGACAGCGCGAAGCCGGGATCGCGCGCCAGTCCGGGGTCGAGCAGGAGCAGCACGGCCACTGCGCCGCTGAGCGCCGGCACCGCGGCGCGGGACCGTCCGGAGGCCAGTGCCAGCAGGGTGACCGCGCCCATGGCCGCTGCGCGGACGACGCTGGGGCTCGGGCGTGCGAGCACCACGAAGCCGACCAGCGCCAGGCCGGCGACCACCGCCTGCACGCGGCGGTCCACCGCCCGGCGGCGCAACGGCCTGAGAACCCCGGCCAGGACGATGGCGACGTTCGCCCCCGACACGGCGGTGAGGTGCGCGAGCCCGGCCCGCCGGAAGTCGTCCTCCAGCACGGGGTCCATCCCTGCGGTGTCGCCCACGACGAGGCCCGGGAGCAGACCCGCCGCCGCAGGGTCGAGGACCCGTCGGGCCGAGGCCACCAGGGCCTCCCGCACGCTGCCGGCGGCGCGCTGCAGACGATCCGGCTCCCCCACCAGCGCGGGCGGTCCGCGAGCGGACAGCACCGCGACCACGGTGTCGCCCGCCTCCGGCAGGGAGATACCGGCCCGCACGCGGACCGCCTGCCCCGGCAGCAGGTCGCGCCAGTCGTCCGCCGGCCCGAAGAGGCCCACCTCCGCGCGGAGGTGGTGGGTCACGTCGCGCTCGACGAGCCGGGTCACGGTCGCGTCGGCGACCACCCGCGGCCCGCCGGGGCCTCTCAGCACGTGGGGGTCACCGTCCAGTTCGAGCACCACGCAGGCGGTCCGCTCCACCTCCGCTGCCGCCCGCAGCGGCGACCCCTCTCGTGCGACGCCGCGGACCGCGGCCGCTGCCGAGGCGACGGCGAGGCCGGCCAGGAGAGCCAGCAGGACGGCCGCCGCCGGTCCGCGACGGCGCCCAGCGGCCAGGGCGAGCAGGCACGCCGCGAGACACGTCCAGCCGAGCGCTGACGGTGCGACCAGCGGGGCGGCCAGGGTCGTGGCCCAGATCGCGACGGCCGCGGGCACGAGCCGCAGGTCCAGCCACCGCCAGGGCCGCCACTCCTCCTGTCTCACACCCGCACCAGCTCGGCCAGTTCCGCGGCGATCGCCGGACCGATGCCGGGGACGTCGTCGAGCTCCTCCACGCTGCGGAAGGGCCCCTGCGACTCCCGCTGGTCGACGATGCGCTGGGCGAGCACCGGACCGATGCCGGGCAACGCGTCGAGCTCGGCGACCCCGGCGGCGTTCAGGTCCACCCGTCCGCCGCCGGCAGCGCCGGCGGTCGTGCCGGCCGGTGAGGCCGGAGCGCCGACGGCCAGCTGCTCGCCGTCCGCGACCACCGCGGCGAGGTTGACCGATGCGGCGTCGGCCTCGGGCAGCAGCCCGCCGGCCGCGGCGATCGCGTCGGCGACGCGCGCGCCGGTCGGCAGGGTCACCAGGCCTGGCCGGACCACCTGCCCGACGACGGAGACGACGACGGTCTCCGTCGTCTCGGCGACCTCGCCCATCGGCGTCGTGGACGGGGCGCCGGCAGTGGCAGCGGCCGGACCTCCGACCGGCTCGACGCGGGGCCTGTCCCACCACGTCCACCCGGCCAGCAGCAGGGCCGCCACGAGCGCCGCCAGCCACAGAGAGCGTGCCCCGGGGCGGCCCGGGTCCCACCGCGTCCCCGGGCCGGGGGCGCGGTGGCGGCCGATGCCGGACGGGAGCCCGGCAACGGTTCCGTCGTCGTCCGGGGCGATCGGCGCGGTGACCTCGTCGCCCGGCCAACCGCCGGGAGGCGGGCGGTCGTCGATCTCCTCGGGGACCCATCCCCCGTGGTGGTCCCGCTCGTCGAGCAGCCGCCTCAGGCGCGCACGGATGACGTCGGCGTCGTCGCTGCGGCGGGAGGGAAGTCGCACGGCGCGACGCTAGGAACGGGCGGACGCCGGGCGGCACCTCGTCGGGGATCTGTGGACGGGACAGACGGCTGTGGACGACGAGCGCCCACTCCGGGCCGGTGCGCGGCAGTCTGCCGCGCATGCCGCCCTCGTCCCTGCGCTCAGTTCTCCGCCGGCTCCTGCCAGAACGGCGCCACCACGATGCCGACCGCCCCGGGGCCGACGTGCGCACCGATGGCAGCGCCCAGCTCGCTGACGTGCAGCTCCCGCAGCTGCGGCAGGCGGTCGCGGAGCTCGGCTGCCAGCCGGTCGGCCTTCTCGGGGGCGGCGAGGTGGTGGACCGCGATCGACACCGGCCCCTCCCCGGCCGTCTCGACAGCCCGCTGCACCAGCCGGCTCAGCGCCCGCGCGGACGTGCGCACCTTCTCCAGCGGGACGACGCGGCCGTCCTGCACGTGCAGGACCGGCTTGACCGCGAGCGCCGATCCGAGGACGGCGGCCGCGGAGCCGATCCTCCCACCCCGGCGCAGGTGCTCGAGGGTGTCGACCACGAAGTACGTCCGGGTCGCGTCCGCCGTCTCCCGGGCGGTGCGGACCACGGTCGCCGGGTCGGCGCCGGCTGCCGCGGACCGGGCCGCGGCGAGGACGGCGAAGCCCGCGCCCATCGCCGCCGAGCGCGTGTCGACCACCGTCACGATGTGCTCGCCCACCTGCGACGCGGCCAGGCGCGCGGCATCGCACGTGCCCGACAGCTCCGAGGAGAGGTGGATGGAGACCAGCCGGTCGGCACCGTCGTCGAGCGCCCCGCGGTAGGCGGCCACGAAGTCACCGGGCGTGGGCCGCGACGTCGAGACCGTCTGCCCGCGGACCGACAAGGTGCGGGCCACCTCCTCCGGCCCGATGTCCCAGCCCTCGCGGCCCGACCGCCCGGCCAGGACGACGTACAGCGGCACCACGTGGATGCCGTAGCCCTCGATCAGCTCGTCGGGGAGGTAGGCCGTCGAATCGGTGACTACGGCGACGGGCACCCGGCGAGGCTAGCCCGCGGCTCCGGGAGATCGGCGGGAGCGCGCGGGGCGCCGGTTCGGCGGCGCGCCCTCAGACGGCGTCGGCGTCACCCGGCGGCGGAGGAGCCGCCCCCTCGGGCGTCGCCACCGCGTCGGCGGGCGGTACCGGGCCGGCGCCCTCGACCCGCCCCTCGGGACGCCGGTGCACGGTGCTGTTGTGCCGCAGCAGCCGCCAGCGACCGCCCTGGACGGAGAGCTCGCTCCAGGCGCAGTTGGCCAGGGGGCCGAGGAACCGGCGGTGCTCGGGACCGAGACCGACCAGGCGCTCGATCAGCCGTCCCGCCGTGCCTCCGTGCGTCACGACGACGGCGACGGCCGCGGCCGGCAGATCGGCGAGCGCCGCCACCGCGCGCTCACCGACGGCGGCAGGCTCCTCGCCACCGCGCCCGAGAACCTGCCGCCCCGCCGTCCAGTCGGCGTACTGCTCGGGGAAGCGCTCCTCCACCTCCGCCCGGGTGAGGCCCTCCCAGGAGCCCATGCCGTGCTCCCGCAGCCGCTCGTCGAGGCGCACCTCCACGCCGAGCAGCGAGCCCAGCGTCCGCGCGGTCTCCGCTGCCCGGTCCAGGTCGCTGGACACCACGACGGTGTCCTGCGGCGGAAGCCCCGCGGCGACGTAGGGGGCGGCCTCGGCGGCCTGCCGGCGACCGGTGACGTCCAGGGGCGGGTCGAGCTGGCCCTGGAAGCGGCCCTCGGCGTTCCACTCGGTGCGGCCGTGCCGCCAGAGGACGAGCCGCGGGACCGGCAGGGCGGGCAGTGGTCCCCCGCTCACCGGCCGGCGGGCTCCCCGTCGGCCGACGGGTCACCGTCGGAGCCGGCGGCACGCTCTGCCTCCGGGGAGGCGCTGTCGACGAACGGGATGGTCGGGCAGTCCTTCCAGAGGCGCTCGAGGGCGTAGTACGCGCGCTCCTCGGCGTGCTGCACGTGCACGACGACGTCGACGAAGTCCAGCAGCACCCAGCGGGCCTCTGCGACGCCCTCGCGGCGGACCGGCTTGATGCCGTGCTGGCGGAGCCGCTCCTCCACCTCGTCCACGATCGACTGGACCTGGCGCTCGTTGGGCGCCGAGGCCAGCACGAAGGCATCGGTGATCGCGAGACGGTCGCTCACGTCGACGATGGACACGTCGGTGGCGAGCTTGTCCGCAGCCGCCTGAGCGGCGAGCAGCGCGGTGTCCCGCGCCTCGGCCGAGGCGGTCATCGGGGTACCTCCTGGAGGGAGTCGTTCGGTGGGTGGGTGGCGGGCGGGCGGGCGCCGTCGACGGGAGCCCGCCGCGGGCCCTCGCGGTACAGGCCGCGCTTCTCGATGTACTGCACCACGCCGTCGGGGACGAGGTACCAGACGGGCATGCCGCGCCCGACGCGGCCGCGGCAGTCGGTCGAGCTGATCGCCAGGGCGGGCACCTCGACGAGGCTGACCACGCCCTCGGGCAGGTGGGCGTCGGCCAGGTGGAAGCCGGGCCGCGTCACGCCGATGAAGTGCGCCAGCTCGAACAGCTGCTGGTTCTCCCGCCAGCTGACGATCTGGGACAGGGCGTCCGCGCCGGTGATGAAGAACAGCTCGGCGTCCGGCCGCTGTTGGCGCAGGTCGGTCAGCGTGTCGATCGTGTAGGTCGGTCCGCCGCGGTCGATGTCGACCCTGCTCACGGAGAACCGGGGGTTGGAGGCCGTGGCGATGACCGTCATCAGGTAGCGGTCCTCCGCCGGGCTCACCTCGCGGTCGCTCTTCTGCCACGGCTCTCCCGTGGGCACGAAGATGACCTCGTCGAGGCCGAACAGCCCGGCGACCTCGCTGGCGGCGACGAGGTGCCCGTGGTGGATGGGGTCGAACGTCCCACCCATGATCCCGACCCGGCCGCCTGCCACCGCACGAGAGTATCCGGGCCCACCGGAGCCGGCCCCGGCGGACCGACCCCGGCCGGCGGCTCCGGAGCCCACCCGGAGGCGGGCCCCGGAACCGCCACGACCGGCTCCCCCGTGCAGCCGGTCGCAGTCCAGGCCGTGCGTCGTCGCACGGATCGTGCGGCGCGGTCAGCTGCCCCGGCGCCGCGCTGACCAACGCGGCACCCGGCGATGGGTTACGGCCCTCCGGCGTGTCGCCTTGTGGTCGTCGGCACACACCGTCCGCGGACCGTGCCGACAGGTCGACGAACCCGCACGTCGACATGTCGCCCACGGCCCGCCGGCCGCGGGCTCAGAGGGTCGTGACGAACTCCGCCAGCTGCGCTGCGTTGCGGCACTCGACCATGTCGATGACCTCGCCGTAGCGATGGGCCGCCGAGTCGCCGCTCCCCCACAACCGCTGCGGCTCGGGGTTGAGCCAGTGCGCCGACCGCGACCGGCGGACCAGGTCGGCCAGCACGGGCAGTCCCGGCGGCCGGTAGTTCGTGCGGCCGTCGCCCAGCACGAGCAGCGAGGTCTTCGGCCCGACGGCCGACGCCCAGCGGTCGGCGAACACCTCGAACGCGGTGCCGTAGTCGCTGTGCCCGTCGAAGCCGACCACGTCGGCCTCGCGCCCGATCCGCGAGACCGCGTCCACGACGTCCGCGCCCGGGCGGAAGAAGCGGGTGACCTCGTCGGTCGTGTCGACGAACGCGAAGGCCCGGACGCCGGTGAAGTGCTCGCGCAGCGCCTGGGTCAGCATGAGCGTGAAGTGGCTGAACCCGGCCACCGACCCGCTGACGTCGCACAGCACGACCAGCTCCGGCTTGTGCACCTTGCGCGGCCGGTGGTGGGTCACCACGGGCACCCCGCCGGTGCCCAGCGAGGCCCGCACCGTCTTGCGGAAGTCCAGCCGGCCCTCCCGGCCCAGCCGCCGCCGCGCGGACAGCCGCACGGCCAGGCGCCGCGCCAGCGGGGCGACGGCCCGGCGCAGCTCGGCCAGGTCCGAGGACTGGGCCCGCAGGAAGTCGACCTGGTCGGCCAGCGGGCGGACGGCGTTCTTCGCGACCTTGTCCCGGCCCTTCTCGGCCGCGGTGCGCCGGCGCACCTCCGACTCGATCGCCGCCCGCAGCGCCGTGAGCCGCTCGCGGATCGTCTGCCGCGCCACCTGCTCGGCCAGCCCGCCGCGGTCGCCCTCCGCCAGCAGCCCGGCGAGCAGCTGCGCGACGAGGGTGTCCGGTGACAGCGCCCGCAGCACCCGGTAGCTGAAGTACGACTGCCCCGACGGCGAGGGCTGCCCGCGGCCGAGCAGCTCCACGGCCTCCCGCGCGAACCGGCGCAGCGCCTCGGGGTCGCCCTCCAGCAGCAGCCGGAGCAGCTGCTCGCGCATCAGGGCGGCCAGGTCGACGCCGTCGTCCCCCGGCAGGTCCAGCGTCGACTCCGGGGCCTCGCCGTCGGCCTCGCCGTCCGGCTCGTCGTCGTCGGCCGGTCGGGGCCGGTCGGACAGCGGCCACCACAGGTCGAACAGGACGTCGTAGGTCGGCCGCTGCGCCGCCCGCTGGAGCAGCACCGCGGCCAGGCCGTGCCGGAGCTGCTCGCGGTCCAGCAGGTCGACGACGGTGAGGATCTCCGCGGCGTCCACGGCCTGGCTGATGCCGACCGGGATCCCGGCCTCGCGGACCGCCCGGACGAACCCGTCCAGGTGGCCGGCGAGCCCACCGGGCTCGACACGAGGAGCCGGGACCGTCATCAGTTCAGCCGCAGCTCGGCGGCGGCACGGTCCTGGTCGCTGGCGTGCTTGAGCACCACGCCCAGCGTCGAGCGCACCGCGGTCTCGTCGAGGGTGTCGAGCCCCAGCTCGAGCAGGGTCTGCGCCCAGTCGAGGGTCTCGGAGATCGACGGCGACTTCTTCAGCTCGAGGGCCCGCATCGCGCGGACCGTCCGCACGAGCTGCTCGGCCAGACCCGGCGCCAGGTCGGGCACCCGCGACAGCACGATCTCCCGCTCGCGCTCGGCGGTGGGGTAGTCAAGCGCCAGGTAGAGGCAGCGGCGCTTGAGGGCCTCCGACAGCTCGCGCGTGGCGTTGGAGGTGAGCACGACCATCGGCCGCCGCGTCGCCGTCACCGTCCCGAGCTCGGGGATCGTCACCTGGAAGTCCGACAGCACCTCCAGGAGCAGCCCCTCGACCTCCACGTCGGCCTTGTCGGTCTCGTCGATCAGCAGCACGGTCGGCTCGGTGCGCCGGATGGCGGTCAGCAGCGGGCGGGAGAGCAGGAACTCCTCGCCGAAGATGTCGTCGTGGACGGTGTCCCAGTCGGCGCCGTCGGTCCCCTGCGACGCCTGGATGCGGAGCAGCTGCTTCTTGTAGTTCCACTCGTACAGCGCACGGGCCTCGTCCAGCCCCTCGTAGCACTGCAGCCGGATCAGCTCGGCACCCGTCGCGGTCGCCAGCGCCTTGGCCAGCTCGGTCTTGCCCGTGCCGGCCGGCCCCTCCACCAGCAGCGGCTTGCCCAGCCGGTCGGCCAGGAAGACCGTCGTCGAGATCTGGGCGTCGGGCAGGTACCCGGCTTCGGCGAGCCGCTTCTCGACGTCCCCGACCGAGGAGAACTGCGGGAACTGGGACGGCGGACGGGGCACGGAAAGGGCCTCTCGTTCGGGCGGTGTGGTGGGTGGACCTCAGCGGGTGTGACCGGTGCCGGTCACGACGTAGGTGGTGGAGGTGAGCTCGGGCAGGCCCAGCGGCCCCCGCGCGTGCAGCTTCTGCGTCGAGATGCCGATCTCGGCGCCGAAGCCGAACTCACCGCCGTCGGTGAAGCGCGTCGAGGCGTTGACCATGACCGCGGCGGCGTCGACACCCGCGGTGAAGGCGGCGATCGCGGCAGCGGAGTCGGCGACGATCGCCTCGGTGTGCCCGGTGCTCCACCGCTCGATGTGGTCGAGCGCCTCCTGGAGGTCGTCCACCACGCGCACCGCCATGTCCATCGACAGGTACTCGGTGGCCCAGTCCTCGTCGCCGGCCGGGACGACGCCGTCGTGGGCGGCGCGGGCGGCGTCGTCGCCGTGCAGCGCGACCCCGGAACCGGCCAGCGCCGCGAGCAGCCGGGCCAGGTGCGGGTAGCCACGGTGGACCAGCAGCGTCTCGGCCGAGTTGCAGACGCTCACCCGGTGCGTCTTGGAGTTGAGCACGACCGCCTCGGCGATCACCGGATCGGCCGAGGCGTCGACGTAGACGTGGACGTTGCCCTCACCGGTCTCGATCACCGGCACCCGCGACTCCCGGACGACCCGCTGGATCAGGGAGGCGCCACCGCGCGGGATGACCACGTCGACCAGCCCGCGTGCGCTCAGCAGCTCACCGACCGACGCCCGGTCAGCCGGCAGCAGCTCGACCGAACCGGCGGGCAGGCCCGCCTTCTCCGCCGTCTCGGCCAGGATCGCGACGAGCGCGGTGTTCGTGCCGAACGCCGAGGCCGAACCGCGCAGCAGCGCCGCGTTGCCGCTCTTGAGGCAGAGGCCGGCGGCGTCGACGGTCACGTTGGGGCGGGCCTCGTAGACGATCCCGACGACGCCCAGCGGCACCCGCACCTGGCGCAGTTGCAGGCCGTTGGGCAGCCGGGAGCCGCGCACGACGTCGCCGACCGGGTCGGGCAGGGCGACCAGGTCGCGCAGGGCCGCGGCCACGCCCGCCACCCGGCCTGCGTCCAGGCGCAGGCGGTCGAGCACCGACTCGGGGGTGCCGTCGGCCGCCGCGGCCTCGACGTCGGCGGCGTTGGCCGCGAGGATCTCGTCCGTGCGCTCGACCAGGGCGTCGGCCATCGCGGCCAGTGCCGAGTCCTTCACGTCGGTCGGCAGCGTGCGCAGCACCCGTGCCGCCGCCCGCGCGCGCAGCGCAGCGGCACCGATCAACGGCAGCGAAGAGACGTCGGGCACGCCCGCGAGGGTACGCGGGCCCTCCCCCGCACCGGCCCGCCTGCCACCGACCGGGCGACCTATGTGAGAATGATTCCCATGAACGCTTCCGCCGTCCGCTGGACCGCCCTGACCGCGCTCTCCTCCGCCGCGCTCCTCACGGCGGGCTGCGGCTCGGACGACGGCGGATCGGGCGGCGGCGACGACGGGCTGACCGTCGTGGCCGGCTTCTACCCGCTCGAGTGGGCGGCCGCCCGGGTCGGCGGTGACCGGATCTCGGTCTCCTCGCTCACGCCGCCCGGCGCCGAGGCGCACGACCTCGAGCTCACGCCGAAGGACGTCGCGGCCGTCGGCGAGGCGGACCTGCTGGTCTACCTCGACGGGTTCCAGCCGGCGCTGGACGAGGCGGCCCACTCCGAGGGCGGCGACCACGCGTGGGACGCCGGCCGGGCGGCCGACCTGGTCTCCCCCGACGAGCACGGGGGCCACGAGGAGGACGGGGAGCACGCCGAGGAGGACGGGCACGACCACGGCGACGAGGCGATCGACCCGCACTTCTGGCTCGACCCCACCCGGCTCGCCTCGGTCGGCGACGCCCTGGCCGATCGCCTCACCGAGCTCGACCCGGACGGCGCGGCCTCGTACGAGGAGAACGCGGCCGCCCTCCGCGCCGACCTGGAGGCCCTGGACACCGAGATGGAGACCGGGCTGGCCGGCTGCGCCGTCGACACCCTCGTCACCAGCCACGACGCCTTCGGCTACCTGGCCGACCGCTACGGTCTGGAGGTGGTCGGCATCAGCGGGCTGAGCCCCTCCCAGGAGCCCGACCCCTCCCAGCTCGCCGAGATCGCGTCCCTGGTCCGCGAACGCGGCGTCACGACCGTCTACACCGAGACCCTCGTCGACCCGGCCGTCGCCGAGACCGTCGCGGACGAGGCCGGCGTGCGGACCGCCGTCCTCGACCCGATCGAGGGGCTGACCGACGAGTCGCCGGGCGAGGACTATCTCCAGGTGATGCGCGCCAACCTCGCCACCCTGCAGGAAGGCCAGTCCTGTTCATGACGCCGCCCGGCACGCCGGCGATCCGGCTCCACGACGCCACGATCGGCTACGACGACGTCCCGATCGTCCAGGGCGTCGACCTGACCGTGGGCCACGGCGAGGCGATCGCCGTCCTCGGGTCGAACGGGTCGGGGAAGACCACCCTGGCCCGCGGGCTGCTCGGGCTCGCCCCGGTGCTCGGCGGCGAGGTGGAGCTGCTCGGATCGCCGGTCGGCCGGCTGCGCGAGCGGGGGCGGGTCGGCTACGTGCCCCAGCGGCACACCGTCAGCGGCGCCGTCCCGGCCACCGTCCGCGAGGTCGTCTCGGTCGGCCGGCTGGCCCGGCTCGGCCTCTTCCGCCGCCTCGGCGCCGCCGACCGCGCGGCCGTCGGTGACGCGGTGGCCGCCGTC
This sequence comes from Blastococcus litoris, assembly GCF_003075095.1. GTDB lineage: Bacteria > Actinomycetota > Actinomycetes > Mycobacteriales > Geodermatophilaceae > Blastococcus_B > Blastococcus_B litoris. Next base: position 309,830 of record NZ_QCZF01000004.1, on the reverse strand, counting down.
GGCCTGGCCGACCGCATGGAGGAGCCGGTCGCCTCGCTCTCGGGCGGGCAGCAGCGGCGCGTGCTCGTCGCGCGGGCACTGGCCGCCCAGCCGGAGCTGCTGATCATGGACGAGCCGACAGCCGGGGTCGACGCCCCCAGCCAGCACGCGCTGGCCGAGGTCCTCGCCCGGGTCTCGGCCGCCGGCACCACGCTCGTCGTCGTCACCCACGAGAGCGGCCCGCTGGCCGCCGTGCTGACCCGCGCGGTCGTCGTCGACCAGGGCCGCATCTCCTACGACGGCCCGCTGGCCGGCGCCGAGCGCGGCCACCGCCACGACGACGCCCACTGCGGCCCGGGCGAGGAGCCGGCCCGCCCCGGCTACCGCCTCGACCAGCCCACGGTGGCGGCACGGACCCGGGGGCGCTGACGTGGAGATCCTCGAGTACGGCTTCATGCAGCGCGCGCTGCTGGCCTCGCTGATGGTGGGGCTGGTCGCGCCCGCGGTCGGCATCTTCCTGGTCCAGCGGCGGCTGTCGCTGCTCGGCGACGGCCTCGGGCACGTCGCGCTGACCGGCGTCGGCATCGGCGTCCTGACCTCGACCGCGCCGGTGGGTGCCGCCCTGGTCGCGGCCGTCCTGGGCGCGGTCCTCATCGAGCTGGTCCGGGCGCGCGGCCGCACCAGCGGCGACGTCGCCCTCGCCGTCCTCTTCTACGGCGGCATCGCCGGCGGCGTCGTGCTGCTCAGCCTGGCGCCGCGGGGGCAGGCCACCAACCTCGAGGCCTACCTCTTCGGCGCGATCACCACGACGAGCGGCAGCGATCTCGCCGTCTTCGCGGTCATCGCCCTCGCGGTGCTCGCCGTCGTCGGCCTGCTGGGCCAGCGGCTCTACGCGGTCAGCGACGACGAGGAGTACGCCCGGGCCGTCGGCCTGCCCGTGCTGGCCCTGAACATCGTGCTGGCCGCTCTGGTCGCCGCCACGGTCGTGCTCTCGATGCGGGTCGTGGGTCTGCTGCTGATCAGCGCGCTGATGATCGTGCCGAGCGCGGTCGCCCAGCTGGTCGCCCGCAGCTTCCGCCAGGCGCTCTACCTGGCCTGCGCCATCGGCCTGGTGGTCAGCGTCTCGGGGACGACGGCGTCGTACTACACGGGCACCCCGTCGGGCGGGACGATCGTCCTGCTGGCCATCGCGCTGTTCCTGCTGGTGTCGGCCGCGGTGGCGCTGCGCGAGACCACCGCCCGCCGCCGGCACCGCCGGCGCGGTGAGGTGCACGCCGCCCACCCGCACGAGCACGGGAGCGGGTGCGGGCACGAGCCGGTCCCCCACGGCGACCACGTCGACTACGACCACGACGGCCACCTGCACGCACCGCACCTGACCAGCTCGGGCGTCCACTACGACGAGCACGGAGCGGGAGGTGCCCGGTGAGCCTGCCCGACCAGGCCGAGGGGACGACGCGCCGTCCGAGCCGCCAGCGCAGCGCCGTGCTGGCGCTGCTCGACGGGCTCGACGGGTTCCGCAGCGCCCAGGACCTGCACGCCCTGCTGCGCCAGCGCGGGGACTCCGTGGGGCTGGCGACCGTCTACCGGGCGCTGCAGGCGCTGGTGGACGACGGGCAGGTCGACGTCCTGCGCGGTGACGACGGCGAGGCCTCCTACCGGCGCTGCTCGACCGGGCACCACCACCACCTGGTGTGCCGGTCGTGCGGCCGGACCGTGGAGGTCGCCGACCCGCCGGTCGAGCGGTGGGCCGCCCGCGTGGCGGCCGAGCACGGCTTCGCCGACGTCCAGCACCAGCTCGAGGTCTTCGGCATCTGCTCGGACTGCGCCGCCCGAGGCTGAGGGTCAGGCGTGCCGGCGCAGCCGGTGCTCCAGCCCGGCGCGGACGGCGGGCCACTCGGCGTCGGTCACGGAGAAGACGACGGTGTCCCGCAGCGAGCCGTCGGGCATGCGCCGGTGGTTGCGCAGCACGCCGTCCTGCTTGGCGCCGAGGCGGGCGATCGCCTCGCGCGACTGCCGGTTGTGCCAGTGGGTGCGGAACTCGACGGCGATGCAGCCGAGCACCTCGAAGGCGTGGGTGAGCAGCAACAGCTTGCTGCCGGCGTTGACGCCGGTGCCCTGCGCAGAGCGCGCCGTCCAGGTGTAGCCGATCTCCAGCCGGGGGGCACCGGCATCGACGTTGCAGTAGGTGGTCGCCCCGACCACGGCGCCGTCGGCGTTCCGGCGGACGACGAACGGCAGCATGTCCCCGGTGCCCAGCCGGGTCGCGATGTCGGCCGCCATCGCCTCGGGAGAGGGCACGGACGTGTACCACAGCTCCCACAGCCGCCCGTCGGACGCCGCGGCCACGAGCTCGTCGTGGTGCCCGGCCCGCAGCGGTTCGAGCGTGACCAAGGACCCGGTCAGCGTCACCGGCTCGAGGAAGGCCACCTCAGCGGTCGCGGAGGGCGCGGAGGGCGGTCTTGCGCGCCTCGCCGGTGAGCCGGTCGAGGAAGAGCTTCCCGTCGAGGTGGTCCACCTCGTGCTGGAGGCACCGGGCCATGAGCCCCGAGCCCTCCAGCCGCAGCGGCCTGCCGTGGACGTCGAAGCCCTCGACCACCGCGTGCATCGCCCGCACGGTCGGCGCCCAGATGCCGGGCACCGAGAGGCAGCCCTCGTCGCCGTCCTGCGTCTCCTCGGACAGTTCGACGACCACCGGGTTGACCATGTGCCCGATCACGCCGTCGATGTTGTACGAGAACGCGCGCAGGCCCACGCCGATCTGCGGCGCGGCCAGCCCGGCCCGGCCCGGGTTGTCGACGGTCTCCAGCAGGTCGCGCACCAGAGCGGCGAGGTCGCGGTCGAAGGCCTTCACCTCGTCGCTGGGGGTGCGCAGCACCGGGTCGCCGACTTCGCGGATGGATCGAACTGTCACGCCAGGCAGTCTCTCAGCCCGCGATCAGCGCCCGACGTGCCGCCCGACCAGCACCATCTCGTCGCGGTGCACCACCTCGCGGCGGTGCTCGGGGGCGAGGTCGCCGGTCTTGCGGCCGAGCAGGGCGGGCATCTCCCGCGCGTCGTACGCGACCAGCCCGCGGGCGACGACGACGCCGTCCGGCCCGACGAGCTCGACCGGGTCGTCGGCGAGGAAGTCGCCGGTGACGCCGGTGACGCCCGCTGCCAGCAGGGAGGCGTGCCGTTCGCGGACCGCGCGCACCGCGCCCTCGTCGAGCAGCACCCGGCCGCGGGGACGGCTGGCGTAGCGCAGCCAGAACTGGCGGGCACCGGGCCGGCGGCCCATGGGCTCGAACAGCGTGCCCACCTGCTCGCCCGCCAGGGCGGCGGCGGCCTGCGGGGTGGAGGTGACGACGACCGGGACGCCGGCGTGGGCGGCGATGAACGCCGCCTCGACCTTGGTCGCCATGCCGCCGGTGCCGACGCCGTTGCGCTTGGCGGTGCCGAGCGTGACGGCGGCCAGGTCGTCGGGCGAGCTGACGGTGTGCACCAGCTGCGCCGGGCCGATCCGCGGGTCGCCGTCGTAGACGCCGTCGACGTCGGACAGCAGCACCAGGGCGTCGGCCTGCGCGACGTGCGCCACCAGCGCGGCGAGCCGGTCGTTGTCGCCGAACCGGATCTCCTCGGTGGCGACGGTGTCGTTCTCGTTGACGATCGGCAGCGCGCCGAGCGCGAGCAGTCGCTCCACCGTCTGGTGGGCGTTGCGGTAGTGGCTGCGGCGGGTGAGGTCGTCGGCGGTGAGCAGCACCTGGCCGACCGTGATGCCGTGGCGGGCGAACGCGTCGGCGTAGGTCTGCACCAGGCGCAGCTGCCCGACGCTGGCGGCCGCCTGCGCCGTGGCCAGGTCGCGGGGGCGGCCGACGATCTGCAGCGGGGCCAGCCCCGCGGCGATCGCGCCCGAGGAGACGAGCACGACCTCCCGCCCCCCGGCCCGCACGGCACCCAGGACGTCGACGAGGGCCGTCAGACGGGCGGGGTCCAGCCCTCCGGGCAGCGTGGTCAGCGACGACGACCCGACCTTGACCACGACCCGGCGGGCGCCGGCGATCCGCTCACGGGCGCTCACTGCACGTCGTCCGGGAGCTCGTCGTCGGTCCAGCCGTCCTCGCTGATCTCGTAGGGCGTGCGGCGGGCCTTCTTGGCGGCGAGCCGCTCCTGGGCGCGCACACGGTGCGGCGCGTCGATCCGCGCGTCGGTGCCGCGGCCGCCCAGACCTGCGGACTCCTCGATCGTGAGCGTGCCGGCGGGCAGCGTCGGCACCCAGTCGAACGTGACGCCGCCGATGGTGACGGCGTCGCCCTCGACCGCCCCGGCCTTGGCCAGCTCCTCCTCGACGCCGAGCCGGTTGAGCCGGTCGGCCAGGAAGCCGACGGCCTCGTCGTTGGTGAAGTCGGTCTGCCGGACCCAGCGCTCCGGCTTCACGCCGCGGACCACGAAACCGTCGGTGTACTCGGTGTCGCGCTCGACGGTGAAGCCCGAGTCGTCCACGGCCTTCGGCGTGACCGTGACCCGCGCCGGCTCCATCGGGGGCAGGCTGGCGCGGTGCTCCTCGACGGCGGCGGCGAGCGCGAAGCCGAACTCCCGGAGCCCCTCGCCGGTGGCCGCGCTGACGGGGAAGACGGCCAGCCCGCGCTTCTCGAGCGACGAGCGGACGAGGTCCACCAGCTCCCGGGCGTCGGGCACGTCGATCTTGTTGAGGACGGCGATCCGCAGCCGGCCGACGAGGTCGAGCTCCTCGCCGCCGTACTCCCCGAGCTCGTGCTCCAGCGCCTCGATGTCGCTCTCGGGGTCGCGGCCCGGCTCCATCGTCGCCATGTCGACGACGTGTACGAGGACGGCGCAGCGCTCGACGTGCCGGAGGAACTGCACGCCCAGACCCTTGCCGGTGGAGGCGCCCGGGATCAGGCCCGGGACGTCGGCCATCGTGTAGACGGTGTCGCCGGAGCGGATCACGCCGAGGTTGGGCACCAGCGTGGTGAACGGGTAGTCGGCGATCTTCGGCCGCGCCGAGGACATCGCCGCGATCAGCGACGACTTGCCCGCCGAGGGGAACCCGACCAGGCCGACGTCGGCGATGCTCTTGAGCTCGATGACGGCATCGAAGGCCTCGCCCTCCTCGCCGAGCAGGGCGAAGCCGGGTGCCTTGCGGCGGGCGTTGGCCAGCGCGGCGTTGCCGAGCCCGCCCTTGCCACCCTTGGCCAGCACCACGCGGGTGCCGGCTCCGACCAGGTCGGCCACGACCCGGCCGTCCGGGGTGCTGACCACCGTGCCGGCCGGGACCTTGAGGACCTTGTCCTCGCCCTTGGCGCCGTGCCGGTTGCTGCCCTCCCCTGGCCGGCCGTTGCCGGCCTTCTGGTGCGGGCGGTGGTGGAAGTCCAGCAGCGTGTGGACGCTGGGGTCGACCTCGAGGACGACGTCCCCGCCGTCGCCGCCGTTGCCGCCGTCGGGCCCGCCGAGGGGCTTGAACTTCTCGCGGTGGATCGACGAGACGCCGTGGCCGCCGTTGCCGGCCGCCACGTGCACCACTACGCGATCGACGAATGCGGCCATGTGTCAGCTACCTCTGGAGACGCCACGAGCGCACGGGCCGGCCGGCCCGTGCGCTCGTGAGCGGTTGGATCGAGTGCTCAGGCCTCGACGGCCGAGATGGAGACGGTCTTGCGACCGCGCCGCGTGCCGAAGGTGACCGCACCGGCCTCGAGCGCGAACAGCGTGTCGTCGCCACCGCGACCGACACCCAGGCCCGGGTGGAAGTGGGTGCCGCGCTGGCGGACGATGATCTCGCCGGCCTTGACGACCTGGCCGCCGAAGCGCTTCACGCCCAGGCGCTGGGCGTTGGAGTCGCGACCGTTGCGGGACGACGATGCGCCCTTCTTGTGTGCCATGTCGTCGTCAGCCCTTCTTGATGTCGCGGACCACGACGCTGGTCAGGGGCTGACGGTGCCCCTGCCGCTTGTGGTAGCCGGTCTTGTTCTTGAACTTGTGGATGCGGATCTTCGGGCCCTTGCCGTGCTCGACGATCTCGCCGGTCACGGTCACCGTGGCCAGGGTCGCCGCGTCGCTGGTGACGGTGTCGCCGTCCACCAGCAGGATGGCCGGGAGCGCGACGGTGTCGCCCTCAGCGCCGGCCAGGCGGTTGATCGTGAACGTGTCGCCCACGGCCACCTTGTGCTGGCTGCCACCGGCCTTCACCACTGCGTACACCACTGACTCCTCGTTGCTCTTCTTTGTCTAGCTCTGTGTTCCGGCGCGCAGACCGGAGCGACGCCGGGTGCTGGACGGGCTGCGTTCGCCTGACCCGGCGGCACCCTCGGGCGCCCGCGCGGTGGCGGTGCAACCCGACCAGCGTACCTGAGGCCGTCGCCCCCGGTCGACGTGACCTGGGCTGCGTCAGGAGACCGGCGGTCCTGCCGGGCGGCTGGCCGCCCGGCGACGACGCGGGCGCCCGGTGGTCCCGGCCGGCTCCGGCGCCGCAACCGCCTGCTCCTCGACCGCGGGCTGCTCCGCGGTCGGGGTCTCCGTCTCTGCCTCCGGCTCGACGGCCACCTCGGGGGCGGCCTGCGCGGGAGCCGGCTCGGCCGGCACCTCGGGAGCCGACGCCTCGGCCGGCACCTCCGGGGCCGGGGCCTCGGCGGGGGTCTGGTCGGCGGGCGTCTGCGCACCCTCGGCGTCGGTCCCCGCGATCACCGCGGCGTCCTCGGCGGCGCGCTCCTCCCCCGACTGGCCACGACCGCGGCGTCCGCGGCTGCGCCGCCCGCCGCTGCGGGCACCTTCGGCGGCGTCGCCGTCCCCGGTCTCGGCGACCGGCTCCTCGGGCGCGACGACGGTGTCGCCGGTGTCCTTGGCCTGGTCCTTGTCGGCGGCGTCCCGGGAGCCGGAGCGGTCGCGACGGCCGTTGCCGCCGCCGCCCCCGTTGCTCCCGCCGCCGTTGCCGCCCCCGCCACCGCGGCGCTTCTCGTCCACCGGGTCGGTGTGCACCAGGATCCCGCGACCGCGGCAGTGCTCGCACGGCTCGGAGAACACCTCGAGCAGGCCCTGGCCCACCCGCTTGCGGGTCATCTGCACCAGGCCCAGCGAGGTGACCTCGGCGACCTGGTGCTTGGTGCGGTCGCGGCCCAGGCACTCGGTGAGCCGGCGCAGCACGAGGTCGCGGTTGCTCTCGAGGACCATGTCGATGAAGTCGATGACGATGATGCCGCCGATGTCGCGCAGCCGGAGCTGGCGGACGATCTCCTCGGCCGCCTCCATGTTGTTGCGCGTGACGGTCTGCTCGAGGTTGCCACCCGACCCGACGAACTTGCCGGTGTTGACGTCGACGACGGTCATCGCCTCGGTGCGGTCGATGACCAGCGACCCGCCCGAGGGCAGCCACACCTTGCGGTCGAGGGCCTTGGCCAGCTGCTCGTCGATGCGCAGGTCGTGGAACACGTCGCCGGTGCCGGTGTAGCGGGTCAGCCGGCCGACCAGCTCCGGGGAGACGTGCGCGACGTAGGCCTCGACGGTGTCCCAGGCGTCGTCGCCGGAGACGACGAGCTCCTTGAAGTCCTCGTTGAAGACGTCGCGGATCACCCGGATCGCGAGGTCGGGCTCGCCGTAGAGCAGGGTCGGCGCGCTGCTGGAGGTCTCCGCCTTCTTCTGGATGACCTCCCACTGCGCGGTCAGCCGGTTGACGTCGCGGGTGAGCTCCTCCTCCGAGGCGCCCTCCGCGGCGGTCCGGATGATGACGCCGGCGTCCTCGGGGACGATCTTCTTGAGGATGTCCTTGAGCCGCTGGCGCTCGGTGTCGGGCAGCTTGCGGCTGATGCCGGTCATCGAGCCGCCGGGCACGAACACCAGGAAGCGGCCCGGCAGGTTGATCTGCTGCGTCAGCCGCGCGCCCTTGTGGCCGATCGGGTCCTTGGTGACCTGCACCAGCACCTTGTCGCCGGACTTCAGCGCGGTCTCGATCGAGCGCTGCTTGCCCGAGAGACCCGCGGCGTCCCAGTTGACCTCACCGGCATAGAGGACGGCGTTGCGCCCCTTGCCGATGTCGACGAACGCGGCCTCCATGCTGGGCAGCACGTTCTGCACGCGGCCGAGGTAGACGTTCCCGGCGAAGGACGTCGCCGACGCCTGCGTCACGTAGTGCTCGACGAGGATGTCGTCCTCGAGGACGGCGATCTGCGTCCGCTCGCCGCGCTGGCGGATGACCATCTTCCGGTCGACGGCCTCGCGGCGGGCGAGGAACTCGCTCTCGGTGAGGATCGGCGTGCGACGGCGACCGGTGTCCCGGCCGTCCCGGCGGCGCTGGCGCTTGGCCTCCAGGCGGGTGGACCCGGAGACGCCGCGGACGTCGTCGTCACTGGTCAGGCGGCCGTTGCGACCGGCGCGCTCGGGCCGGTCGTCGTCGTCGGAGTCGTCGCTGCCGGCATCGCCGGACCCGCCGCTGCCACTGCGGCGGCGCCGGCGGCGACGGCGACGGGTGCTGGACGTGCCCTCGGCCTCGTCGGCGTCGCTCTCACCGGAGTCGTCGGAGGAGTCGGCGTCCTCGTCGTCCTCGTCGGCGTCGGAGCTCTCCTCCGCGGAGTCCTCGTCGCCGCTGTCCTCACCGGAGCGGCCACGGCCGCGGCCACGGCGACCCCGGCGCCGGCGCCGGCTCCCCGTGCCGCCCTCCTCGCGGTCCTCGGCCTCGTCGGCGTCGGTGTCCTCGGAGTCGGCGTCCTCGCCCTCGTCGCCGGATTCCTCGGCCTCGGTGGAGGCCGGACGACGGCGGGACCGGCTGCGGCGGGGGCGCGGCGGGGCGACGGACTCGAGGTCGTCGTCCTCGTCGGTGGCCGGCTCGTCGACGGCCTCGGGCTCCACGGCCTCGGCGGGTCGGCGGCTGCGGCGGCGCGGGGCGGGCGGCGCGTCGGCCTCGCTGGGCGCCACGAAGCTCACGAACGCCGGGGCCACCGGGGCGGGCGCGGGGGCCGGGGCCTCGACGGAGTCGGGGTCGGCGGCGATGACCGAGCGGGTGGCGCGGCGCCGCGGGCGGGCGACGACGGCGGTCGGCTCCGGGGAGCTGAAGGCGGTCGCGAAGCGGGGCAGCTCCGGCTCCGGCTCGTGCTCCTCCTCGGGCTCCGGCGCGGGCTCCGCTCCGGCGGCGGCCTGCTCCTCGCCGTCCTCCGGGACCGAGGAGTCCTCCGAGACGGCGGGGACCTCGGTCACCTCGTCGTCCCCGGTCGTCTGGTCGGTGGTGCTGGTGGTGTCGTCATCGGCCACGAGGGCTCGTCTCCTCATGTGCTCCCGGGCGCCGATCGGATGACTGGCGGCCGCGCAGGAGCACGGGTTGGGCGGGGCGGGCCGCCGCACGGGTTTCGGCGGGTGTGGCTCGTCCTGCGGAAGTCTGATGTCGGCCGCCGCGCGGCGGTTGCCGCGGCAGCAGCCGCACTGCGGTGGTGCCCGTCCCGGCCGGGGCCGGTCCGGTGGTGCGGTCTGGCGGTGGTGCGGTGGTCTGGTAGGTCCGTGCCGGGTGGCCCGGATCGGGGCGCGTCACGCCTGGCAGCCGTGGCGCTCGACGGCGGGAGGCCACCGGGGATCCACCTGGTCAGATCGCCGCGTGCTCCCGGAGGGGGCGCGCCGCGCGGTCGGGACCGAGCGGATCGGCCACGGTCCCGGTGTCGTCGAGCCGGCCCTGCGCCTCACGCACGGCCCGGGGGGGCAACGGCGGGTGCAGGTCGGCGACGGCAGCCAGGGCGGCCAACACGTCGTCAGGTCGTACAGCGGGCGTCAGCTGCCGGACGACCATGTGCAGTATGGCACAACCTGCCTCCTCGCCCGCCGACGCGCTGGCGACCGACGCGCGGGCGTCGATGTCCTTGAGGCCGTTCTTGGTGCGCTTGGCCACGGTGACGACGTCGCTGGCCAGGAAGGCGTCGACCGCTGCCGCCAGGTCCTCGGCGTCCACGCCCGGGAGCTCCACCCGCCAGACCGAGGTGTCGATGCGGTCGGCCAGGGACCCGGTGCCCTCGGCCGCCTCCACGCACTCGAGGATGGCCACCTCGTCGGGCAGCGAGGCGTCGAGGGCGGCGCGCACGGCCTCCGGTTCGCAGGCCACGGCCAGACCGATCTCCAGGTACTCGGCCTCGCTCGCCGAACCCGTGGGCGCGGCACCGATGTAGGAGATCTTCGGGTGCGGGCTGAACCCGGCGGAGAACGCCATCGGCACCCGGGCGCGGCGCAGCGCGCGCTCCAGGGTGCGGGCGAGGTCGCGGTGGCTGGCGAATCGCAGCCGGCCCCGCTTGGCGTAGCGGATGCGCAGCTTCTGGACCGTCGGCGGCGGAGGCGGCCCGTCGGGCTGGCGGGCCATCAGACGACGGTGAGCGGGAGCAGGGTGCGCCCGGTCGGGCCGATCTGGATCTCGGTCCCCATGGTCGGGCAGACGCCGCAGTCGTAGCAGGGGGTCCACCGGCAGTCGGCGACCTCCTGCTCGCTCAGGGCCTCCTGCCAGTCCTCCCAGAGCCACTCCTTGTCCAGCCCGGAGTCGAGGTGGTCCCAGGGCAGGACCTCGTGCTCGGTGCGCTCGCGGGTGGTGAACCAGTCGAGGTCGACGCCGAACGGCGCGAGCTCCTCGGCGGCCGCCTGGGTCCAGCGGTCGAAGGAGAAGTGCTCGCTCCAGCCGTCGAACCTCCCGCCCTCGCGCCACACGCGCTCGATGACCCGGCCGACGCGGCGGTCGCCGCGCGACAGGAGGCCTTCGATCACGCCGGGCTTGCCGTCGTGGTAGCGCAGGCCGATCGAGCGGCCGATGCGGCGGTCGGCGTTGATCGCCTGGCGCAGGACCCTCAACCGGTGGTCGATGGTCTCGGCGCTGGCCTGGCTCGCCCACTGGAAGGGCGTGTGCGGCTTGGGCACGAAGCCACCGATGGAGACCGTGCAGCGGATGTCCTTGCGGCCGCTGGCCTCGCGGCCGGCGCGGATCACCTCGACGGCGAGCTCGGCGATCTCGAGGACGTCCTCGTCGGTCTCCGTCGGCAGGCCGCACATGAAGTAGAGCTTCACCTGCGTCCAGCCGTTGGCGTAGGCCGTGGTGACCGTGCGGACGAGGTCCTCCTTGGACACCGTCTTGTTGATCACCCGGCGGATCCGCTCGCTGCCGCCCTCGGGGGCGAACGTGAGGCCGGAACGCCGTCCGTTGCGGGACAGCTCGTTGGCGAGGGTGACGTTGAAGGCGTCGACCCGGGTCGACGGCAGGCTCAGGCTGACCTTCGAGTCCTCGTAGCGGTCGGCCAGCTGCTTGGCGAGCTGCCCGATCTCGGAGTGGTCGGCGGAGCTCAGCGAGAGCAGCCCGACCTCCTCGTAGCCGGTCGACTTCAGGCCCTGCTCGACCATCGAGCCGATGCCGGTGATGGTCCGCTCGCGCACCGGGCGGGTGATCATCCCGGCCTGGCAGAAGCGGCAGCCGCGCGTGCATCCGCGGAAGATCTCGACGCTCATCCGCTCGTGGACGCTCTCGGCCAGCGGCACGATCGGCGTCTTCGGGTACGGCCATTCGTCGAGGTCCATCACCGTGCGCTTGCCGACCTTCGCCGGGACGTCGTCGCGCAGGCGGAGCACCTCGGCGATGGCGCCGTCCGCCCCGTAGGTGACGGCGTAGAAGCCGGGGACGTAGACGCCGTCGACGCGGGCCAGGCGGGCGAGCAGCTCGACGCGGCCACCGGGCCGCCCCTGCGCCTTCCACGCCTTGACGACGTCGGTGATGTCGCCGACGACCTGCTCGCCGTCGCCGAGGACGGCGCAGTCGACGAAGTCGGCGACCGGCTCGGGGTTGAAGGCGGCGTGCCCGCCGGCGACGACGACCGGGTGGGTCTCGTCGCGATCCCTCGCGAGGATCGGCACGCCGGCGAGGTCGAGCGCCTCGAGCAGGTTCGTGTAGCCGAGCTCGGTGGCGAAGCTGACGCCGAGCAGGTCGAAGTCGCGGACGGCGCGGTGCCCGTCGACGGTGAACTGCGGGACGCCGTTCTCCCGCATGAGCGCGGCGAGGTCCGGCCACACGGCGTAGGTGCGCTCGGCCAGGGCATCGGGGCGCTCGTTGAGCACCTCGTACAGGATCATCAGACCCTGGTTGGGCAGCCCCACCTCGTAGGCGTCGGGGTACATCAGCGCCCAGTGGACGTCGGCGTCCTCCCACGGCTTCACCTGGGAGTTCAGTTCACCGCCGACGTACTGGATCGGCTTCTGGATCTGCGCCAGCAGCGGTTCGAGGCGGGGGTACAGGGTCTGACCAGTCATGACCGCTCCAGGGTAGCCGCCCCCGTGCCGCCTGGATCCCGCGCCGAGTGGCCGGACGACAGCGACTCCCGAGGGCACGCCGTCAGCAGTTGGGCGTGAACGGCGCCGCCGCCACCGCCGAGGACCGCCACGTACCCCGCGACGCCGAGAGCCGGAAGGTATAGCTCGTGCCGTTGACGAGCGGGCCGTTGGTCACGGCCTGGGTGGCCACGCCCGGCACCGCCGGCTGGGTCACCTGCCCGCCGCCGCCGACCTGGCGGGTCAGCTCGTAGCCGTCGGCCCACGAACTGGAGCTCTTCGTCCACGAGAGGTTCGCCGAGGGCGTGTCGGCGACGCGCTCCAGGACGACGGCCTGGGCGACCCAGCGCGAGCTCGTGGCGGCCGTGGCGCTGCGCGTCGGGGTGGACCCCGGCCCGGCGAACGTCTCGCCGGCTGCCCGGATGCCCACGTGCACGGTGTCGCCGGAGCCTGTCGCGTCCCCGTAGAAGTCCGTGGCCCCGGGAGCGGGGTCCAGGGGTCCCTGCGTCTTGCTGAACAGGTGCACCACCTGCACGCCGGCGTTCGAGGTGCCCACCGATGGCGTGGTCGCCGTGAAGGAGCTGCCGACGGCGTCGGCGAACGGGGGCGTGACGGGGCGGACGCCGCGAAAGGCCGTCACGCCGCCGGCGAACAGCACGGCGGAGCCGCTGTTGGGATGCCTGAAGACTGCACCGGGTTCGCCGGTCGCGGCCACCTTCCAGAAGACGGCCGAGGTCACGCTGCCCGAGTTGGTGCTCTGCCCCACCAGGGCCCAGCCGCTCGGCGCGGTGAGCGTCTGGACGCCGTCGTGGTAGGCGACGTGCGCCAGGAGGAAGTCCCCCGCCGTCGTGCCGGCCGGCATCGGCAGGGCCACCGACGCCGTCCCGGTGCCCGTCGAGGAAGCGCGGCGCGTGACCGCCGGCGCTGCGGCGCAGCTCTGCGTCACCGTCAGGCCGGACGGCGGTTGCAGCTGCCGAGTGGCCAGCTCGTCCCCGACGTTCGACGTCGTCGCCGAGAAGGCCGCGCGGGTGCCGTCGAGGGCCGCCGGCGCGAGGACGAGGGCCAGCGCGGCGAGCCCGGCGGCGAGGGCGCGCAGACCTCGCCGGGTACCGCGTCGTGCTCGCACACCCACCTCCTGGCTCCGCCCGTCCCGGTGGTCCGGGGGGTCCTCCCTCCCATGTCGGCAGAAAGCTGCCCTGGGTTGAGCGGCGGCTCGGGTCAGCCGATCACGGACGCCGACCGCAGCGGCGGCGGGACCGGGACCGCCCGCACGTCGAGCGGGCGGACGTCGTCCCAGCTGTCGGGGCCGTCCACGCCGTCGCCGCCGGTGACCGGGCCCTCTCGGCCGGCCACGCGCGCCTGGTCACGACCGCCCTCCTTCGCGGCGTAGAGCGCCGAGTCGGCGGCGGCCAGCAGCTCCGGGCCGGTGGACCCGTGGGCAGGCCAGTGGGCGATCCCGAGGCTGGCGGTGATCGTGCGCGGGCCCTCGACACCGCGGAGGACGGCGCGCACCCGTCGGGCGGCGCTGACGGCGTCCTCCTCGGTCGCCCCGGGCAGCAGCAGCACGAACTCCTCGCCGCCGTAACGGGCGACGAGGTCGCCCTGCCGGGTGCACTGCTTCAGGGCCGCGCCGACCCCGCGGAGCACGTCGTCACCGGCGAGGTGGCCGTAGGTGTCGTTGAGGCTCTTGAACTTGTCCAGGTCGAGGATGATCACGGCGAGCGCCGCATCGGTGCGGCCGGCGAGCGCCATCTCCCGGGTCAGCGCGACGTCGAAGGCGCGCCGGTTGGCCACCCCGGTCAGGCCGTCGGTCAGGGCGCTGCGCTGCAGCTGCTCGAGCAGGGCGACGCGGGCCAGGGCGGTGGCAGTGTGCGCCACCGCCTGCTCCACGACCGCCACCCGGCGCTGCTCGATCCGGGACCCGGCGCGTGCGTCGTTCCGGAAGACCAGCGCGCCGGTGCCCTGGCCCTCGATGGAGAACGGCACCGCGACCACCCGGGGGGCCCCGTCGAGCACGTCGTCCACCCACGGGTCCGGGGCGCGCATCGCGGCGAGCATCGTGGTGCCCATCGCCGTCACCACGTCGATGAGCGATCCCGAGCCGGGTTCGGCCACGTCCCGCAGCACCTCGAGCGGCTCGTCCTGCCGCTTGCGGATCGTCAGCGTGGCCGCCTCGGCGTCGCCGGCTCCCAGCCGGCACTGGACGGCGGCGAGCGTGGCGTCGCCCGCGTCGAGCGTGAAGTCCAGGAGCGCCTCGGCCACCTCCACACCGGTCTCGGCCTCGTGCAGTGCCGCCGACAGGCGGCGCAGCACCGCTTCGTCGTAGCGCCGGCGGCGCAGCTCCCGCTCGTTCACGCCGGCCAGGACCGCGGTGGTGACGGCGATGATCCACACGACCGCGAGGAAGACGCCGTAGCGGAGCTTGTCGAACTCGGTGCCAGGACCGCCGGACGGCACCACCTCGGTGGTCACCGCCTCGAGCAGGCTCATGACCACGAGGGAGTGCCAGAACGCCATCTTCAGCCCGGTGCGGAAGGAACCCACGAGGGTCACCGCCAGCACGTGCAGCGCGATCACGTACACGACGGGGCCGGTGAGGCCGCCCGTCAGGTACAGCGCCCACCCCAGGTAGACGGCGTCCAGCGTGATCGGCACGGTCATGGCGGCGACCGCCCAGCGGCGCCCCTTGCGCGATCGCCACTGCAGCAGCAGCCCGCTGAGCAGGAGCAACGCACCCGGGACGGCGAGCACCGCAAGGGACCGCTGGCCGCGGTCGCCGGTGACCAACCAGGCCACCAGTGGCAGCACCACGACGCCGATCCGGACCACCAGCAACCACCGCAGCCGGTCGGCCAGCGGCACCATCTCCATCGCCTGTGCGGGCGCTGTCATGTCGTCTCCGTGGGGGGTGGCCCGGGGAAGTCGCGGTATTCGGACAGCTCCTCGCGCACACGCGCGAGAGCCAGCTTCGGGTCACGGCGATCCAGCCGGCCCTGCAGGAAGAGGAAGGCGGCGACGACGCCGACCAGCGCCAGCGGGTACTGCCCGTCCTGGGCCACTGCCTGGACCGTGCGGGCGACGTCGGCGGCCACCTGACCGGCCGCCGCGAGGGCGGCCTGCACCGCCGCTGCGGGGCCGGTCTCCAGCGGCGGCGCCTCGACGACGCGCTTGCTCCCGCCGTCGGCGGGGGGCACCGGTGCCGACGATGCGGGCGCGGACGGCGACGTGGACGGCATGACCTCCGTCGTCCCGTCGGCGGGCGCGCCGGAGGTGGAGGTCGCCGCTGCCGTGCTGTTCGCGGTACGGGAGGGCGTGGGAACGACGGTCGCCGGGGGCGCCTCCGTCGTGGGCGGGGCGACGGTCGTCGGCGGCACGGGTGCGGGCGGCAGCGCAGGTGGGGGCGGCGGAGCCGCCTCGGTGAACGCCCAGCGAAAGGTGGCGGAGGTGCTGAGGCTCGCGGCTCGGGGGTCGTCGAGCACCGTCACGGTGAAGCGGTACACGCTGCGCTGGGTCACCGCCGGGCGCCAGCCGGTCGCGATGCCGGGGCTGCCCGTGGCCGGGAAGGAGTCGAGCGTCCCGTTCCAGAGCACGGCGCCGGTGAAGGAGCCGCAGGTGCCGCCGGAGGGCACGGTTCCCCTCTCCACCCACATCTGCAGGTATGGGGACAGGCCGCCGGCCGTCACGTCCGCGCTCAGCGACACCTCCGTGGCCGGGTCGACCGAGCCGTCGGCCGTGAGCCCGACGCACGCGGACTCCACCCGGCCGGGGCTCAGGCCGGCGGAGGAGAACAGCGCGGCGCCGCCGGCGTCATCGACGAGGCTGACCGCGGAAGCTCCCGCTGTCGGCGCGGTCGCCGTGGTCGCGAGCCGGACGGACCCGAGGGCCAGGAGCAGGAGCAGCAACCCGACCGCCGCGGAGACCGCCCATCGCAGGCGTGGCCGGCGGGCGTGGCTGACGGGTGGCGGGTGCACTGTTCCCCTCCCCTCCTGTGGTCGAGACGGCCGGTCTGGCGAAGCTGCGCACGGCAGGTCGCACCGCCCCTGTCTTCGACAGCCGGACGGCCGCGCTTGAGCTGGACGCCGGGTGGATCGGGATCGCCGCCACGACGGCGGGCGGCGTCTGCCGCCTCGGTCGGGCGGCCGGGACGGGTGGGAGTGCGCGCGGGAGGGGGCGTTGCGGGGCTCGCTGCGCTACCGGGACCGGTGGGAGCCGGCGGACGGACGATGCTTCCCGGACGAGATCGGGGTCCGGGACGGGCGGGATGTCCCAGACGGTGGGGGCGTCCGGGTCGACGCCCAACTGCTCCGGCTCGTCGCCCGGCTCGCCGCCGGCCGCACGTCGCCGGCCCGCCCTGCTGGCGAAGACCGCAGCGGCGACCAGGACACCGGCAGTCAGCGCGAGAGCGCCGTGCCGTCCCTGCAGTCGCCAGAGCGCCGGCAGTCCCACCCACGGCACCCGGAGCACGGCCAGACCGAGGACGTCGGCCGGATCGGGGTGCACGCTGTCGTCGGACTGGTTGGCGTCGCCGCGGGTGACCAGCCGGCCCTCCTCGTCGAAGGACACCAGCCGGTGCAGCAGCAGGCCGCCGGGCACCTCCGGGTCGTGGACGAGCAGGACCTGGCCGGTGCGCAGCTCGGCGGCCGTGACGGGGTGGGTGACCACCACGTCGCCGGGGTTGACCCGGGGGGCCATCGAGCCGCTGGTCACCACGTGCGCGGAGTAGCCGGCCGCGAGCGGGGCGAGCGCGGCCAGGACGAGCCCGGTCAGCACGACGAGGCCCAGGACGACAACCACGCGAGCCACCTGCCGCACCCGGCCCGGGCCCGACGCCGAACGGCGTTCTACCCGGGTCACGGGACGTTCCGCGCTTCCCAGGTGAAGGTGGCCGTCGACCGGGTGCTCTGGGCGTCGTTGTCGTCGACCACCGAATAGGTGATGCGGAAGGTGAGCGAGGTGCCGCCCGACACGGCGCTGCCCACCGGGAGCCCGCGGGCGTAGTCGGGGCTGGCGGTCTTGAGGGCGGCCAGGGTCTTCGTCTGGTCCGCGGACCCGAGATCGGCCGAGGCGGTGTTGACGAGGAAGGTCGGCGTCGACGTGGGGGTGAAGCCCGCGGTGCAGTCCGGGGCCACCGTCGTGCCGGCCGGGACGTCCTGCCCCTGCTCCACGCTCATGACCAGGTACGGGTCGAGCGTGACCGCGCCGGCCGTCGGGGTGGTGACGTACAGGCGGATGTCGGCGGTGAGGTCGCCGGTGTAGTCGACCCGGATGCACCGCGAGCCGGTGGACCCGGGCTGGAGGGCACCGTCGCTGGTCGAGTCGAACAGCGCCGAAGCACCGTCGGAATCGGAGATGGCGACGCTCCCGGCCTGCCACGTGTTGCCGGCGTTGTCGGTGGTCGCGGTGAAAGCCGCCGCCGTGGACTGCCAGACGAGGGCGCCGGCCAGCAGCAGCCCCACCGGCACGGCGGGCAGCAGGGAGCGCAGCGCGGCAGACCTGGTGCGCACGACGCCCCCTCGGGCTTCGAGGCCCCTGGGGTGGGGCCGACACCACGCCATCGGGCGGCGTCGGCACCCCCCGTAGCCGGCCGGGAAGCCACATCCCCCGGACGGGTGAGTGGCGCCCGCCACCCACCCGCCGGAGGACCGGAGCTCAGCCCAGGTCGGGGAAGAAGAGCGTCACCTCGCGCTCGGCGGACTCGGGCGAGTCGGAGCCGTGCACGATGTTGTTCTGCACCTCGAGGGCGAAGTCGCCGCGGATGGTGCCCGGAGCGGCCTTCACCGGGTCGGTGGCGCCGGCGAGGGCGCGGAACGCCTCGATGGCCCGCGGACCCTCGACCACCAGCGCCATCAGCGGGCCGCCGGTGATGAACTCGACGAGCGAGCCGAAGAAGGGCCGCTCGCGGTGCTCGGCGTAGTGGGTCTCGGCGGTCTCCCGGGTCAGCGTGCGCAGTTCGGCAGCGACCAGTCGCAGGCCCTTGCGCTCCAGGCGGGTGATCACCTCACCGACGAGGCCACGGGCGACGCCGTCGGGCTTGACGAGGACGAGAGTGCGTTCGGTCACGGGGCGGCAGCCTACGGGGTGGGCGCCGCTCCCCCGTCGCCGTCGTCGGGAACCTGGGTCCGAGGTGCCCCGAAGGGGGTGCCCAGCAGCTCCCGCCGGATCTGCAGCAGGTAGAGCCAGATGAGCACGAACGCCCCGGCGACGAACCACATGACGGGGTTGAGCAGGCCGGTGAGGAGCAGCGGCACCTGCAGGACCGTGCCGATGAGCACGCCCCGCTCCCGCCGCTGCACGCCCGACGACAGGATCAGCACGACGGCGAGCACGACCAGGTAGGTCAGCTCGACGCCGGTCAGCCCGTCGCCGTCCTGGGCGATGCCGCGCGGGACGAACAGGGTGGCGATGCCCTCGAGCACCAGGATGGCCGCGCCGGCGCCGCCCAGCGCCCGGCCCGCCCGGACCGGGTCGGGGGCGGTCACGCGCCCCTCCGCGCCATGAGCGTGCGAGCCTCGCCGGCGGTGATGACGCTGCCCGTCACCAGCACGCCCGACCCGCCCAGCGCGTCGTCGGGACCGGCCTCCGCCAGCTCGATCGCCTCGGTGATCGCCTCCCCGAGGTGCGGCTGCACGCTGACCCGGTCGGCCCCGAAGATCTCGACGGCGAGCGCACCGAGCTCGTCGGCGGGCATCGCGCGCGGCGAGCTGTTCTCGGTGACCACCAGCTCCGCGCAGACGTCCTCGAGCGCGGCGAGGATCCCGGCGACGTCCTTCCCGGCCACGCAGCTGACCACGCCGACGAGCCGGGTGAAGTCGAAGGACTCCGTGATCGCGTCGACGGTCGCGGCCATGCCGGCCGGGTTGTGCGCCGCGTCGACCAGGACCGTCGGGCTGGTGCGCACCCGCTCCAGCCGACCGGGCGAGCGGACGTTCGCGAACGCGGCCCGGACCGTCTCCTGCTCGATCGGCCCGGTGGCGGCGCCCGCCCCGAGGAACGCCTCGACGGCGGCCAGCGCGAGGACGGCGTTCTGCGCCTGGTGCGCACCGAACAGCGGGAGGAAGACCTCCTCGTACTCGCCGCCGAGGCCCTGCAGGCGCACCTGCTGCCCGCCGACGGCGACCCGCCGCTCCAGCACGCCGAACTCGGTGCCCTCGCGGGCGACGACGGCCTCGACCTCGACCGCCCGGCGGACCAGGGAGTCCAGCGCCGCCGGCTGCTGGTGGGCCAGCACGGCGATCGAGTCGGCCTTGATGATCCCGGCCTTCTCCCCCGCGATCGTGCCGACGTCCGGCCCGAGGTACTCGGCGTGGTCGAGGTCGACCGGGGTGACGACGGCGACGCGCGCGTCGGCCACGTTGGTGGCGTCCCAGCTGCCGCCCATGCCGACCTCGATGACGGCGACGTCGACCGGGGCGTCGGCGAACAGCGCGTAGGCCATGCCGACGGTGACCTCGAAGAAGCTCATCGGGTGCTCGCCGGCGGCGTCGACCATCTGCACGTAGGGGGCGATGTCGTCGTAGGTCTCGACGAACCGCTCGGCGCTCACCGGCTCGCCGTCGAGCACGATCCGCTCGCGGATCTCCTGCAGGTGCGGGCTGGTGAACCGGCCGACGCGCAGGCCGAACCCGCGCAGCAGCTCGTCGATCATCCGCGCCGTCGACGTCTTGCCGTTGGTGCCGGCCACCTGGATCACGGGCATCGCGCGGTGCGGCGAGCCGAGGAGGTCGACGAGGGCGGTGATGCGGGTCAGGGACGGCTCGAGCCGGTTCTCCGGCCAGCGGGCCAGCAGCTCCTTCTCGACCCGGGCCATGTCACCGGTGCTGCTGTTCACGTCTCCCAGGATGCCAGGGGCGCGCCGCCTCCCTACCGGGCGACCGCGCTGCCGGCGTGCATCCAGTCCCGCGGCGGCTCGGTCTCGACGACCCGCTTCCCGAGCGGGAAGAGCCCGACGGCGGCCAGCTTGAACGAGGCGACGCCGAACGGGATGCCGATGACCGTGAGGCAGAAGCCGATGCCCGCGACGACGTGGATCACCGCCAGCCACCACCCCGCGACCAGGAACCACAGCAGGTTGCCGACGGCCGAGGCGACCCCCGCTCCGGGGGCGCGCACCGTGGTGCGCCCGAAGGGCCACAGGACGAAGCCGGCCAGGCGGAAGGAGGCGATGCCGAAGGGGATCGTGACGACGAGGAGGCAGGCGAGCACACCGGCGAGCAGGTAGGCCAGGGCGAGCAGCCACCCCTGGAACACCAGCCAGACGAGGTTGAGCAGCAGGCGCAGCGAATCCACGTCCCCCTCACGGACGACACCGCCGCCGTGTTCCCTGGGCATGGCCGGAACCTCGTTGCGACCGGTTCCTAGGATGCGGGGCATGGTTGCCGACATCTCCCGCCCGGACCCGACGTCCCCGGGGACCGCTGTCGGCGTACCCGAGAAGCCCTCGATCGACGGGCTCGAGGAGAAGTGGGTCGCCCGGTGGGCGGCCGAGGACACCTACGCCTTCGACCGCGCGTCGGCGCTCGCCGGTCCGCGCGAGCGGATCTGGTCGATCGACACGCCCCCGCCGACGGCGAGCGGCTCGCTGCACGTCGGGCACGTGTTCAGCTACACGCACACCGACTTCGTCGCCCGCTACCAGCGGATGCGCGGCCGGCACGTCTTCTACCCGATGGGCTGGGACGACAACGGCCTGCCGACCGAGCGCCGGGTGCAGAACTACTTCGGCGTCCGGTGCGACCCGTCGCTGCCCTACGACCCGTCGTTCGAGCCGCCGGAGAAGCCGGCGAAGGACCAGCTGCCGATCTCCCGCCGCAACTTCGTCGAGCTGTGCATGCGGCTGACGGAGGAGGACGAGGCGGAGTTCGAGAAGCTCTGGCGCCGCGTGGGCCTGTCGGTGGACTGGTCGAACGTCTACCGGACGATCTCGGAGTCCTCCCGCGCGACCGCCCAGCGGATGTTCCTGCACAACCTGGCCCGTGGGGAGGCCTATGCGCAGGAGGCCCCGACTCTCTGGGACGTCACCTTCCGCACCGCGGTCGCCCAGGCCGAGCTCGAGGACCGGGAGCGCCCCGGCGCCTACCACCGGATCGGGTTCTCCAGCCGCGAGGGCGTCGTCCACATCGAGACCACCCGGCCCGAGCTGCTGCCGGCCTGCGTCGCCCTGGTGGCCCACCCCGACGACGAGCGGTACCAGCCGCTGTTCGGCAAGACGGTGCGGACGCCGCTGTTCGACGTCGAGGTCCCGGTGGTCGCGCACCGCCTCGCCGAGCCGGACAAGGGCTCGGGCATCGCCATGATCTGCACGTTCGGCGACCTCAACGACGTCACGTGGTGGCGCGAGCTGCAGCTGCCGACCCGGGCGATCATCGGCTGGGACGGCCGCCTGCTGGCCGACCCGCCGCCCGGTGTGCCCGCCCGCCCCTACGACGAGCTGGCCGGCAAGACGGTGTTCAGCGCGCAGCAGCGGATCGTGGAGCTGCTGAAGGAGGCCGGCCACCTCGACGGCGAGCCGAAGCCGATCACCCACCCGGTGAAGTTCTTCGAGAAGGGCGAGCGCCCGCTCGAGATCGTCACCACGCGGCAGTGGTACATCCGCAACGGCGGCCGGGACGCCGACCTGCGCGACGCGCTCGTCGCCCGCGGCCGCGAGATCCAGTGGGTGCCCGAGCACATGCGCCACCGCTACGACAACTGGGTCGAGGGCCTCAACGGCGACTGGCTGATCAGCCGGCAGCGGTTCTTCGGCGTGCCGTTCCCGGTCTGGTACCGGCTCGACGAGTCGGGTGAGCCGATCCACGACGACCCGATCCTCGCGCCCGAGTCGGCGCTGCCGGTCGACCCGTCCTCCGACGTCCCCGAGGGCTTCACCGAGTCGCAGCGGGGCAAGCCGGGCGGTTTCATGGCCGACCCCGACGTCATGGACACGTGGGCGACCTCGTCGCTGTCGCCGCAGGTCGCCTCGGGCTGGGACACCGACCCGGAGCTGTTCGCGAAGGTCTTCCCGATGGACCAGCGGCCGCAGGCGCACGACATCATCCGGACCTGGCTGTTCTCCACCGTCGTCCGCGCGCACTTCGAGCACGGGACCGTGCCCTGGTCGCACGCCACGAT
Organism: Blastococcus litoris; assembly: GCF_003075095.1. GTDB lineage: Bacteria > Actinomycetota > Actinomycetes > Mycobacteriales > Geodermatophilaceae > Blastococcus_B > Blastococcus_B litoris. Next base: position 287,483 of record NZ_QCZF01000004.1, on the reverse strand, counting down.
CTCGGGCTTCGTGGTCGACCCCGACCGCAAGAAGATGTCGAAGTCGAAGGGCAACGCGACCACGCCGATCGACGTCCTCGAGCGCTACGGCACCGACGCGGTCCGCTGGCGGGCTGCCGGAGCGCGGCCGGGTGCGGACTCCCCGTTCGACGAGGCGCAGATGAAGGTCGGCCGCCGGCTGGCCATGAAGATCCTCAACGTCGGCAAGTTCGTCCTGGGGCTGGGCGCCGGTGACGTCGACCTGGCGTCCGCGGCGGACCGGGTCACCGAGCCGATCGACCAGGGCCTGCTGACCGCGCTGGCCGGGGTGGTGGACGAGGCGACGGCCGCGATGGAGGCGTTCAACTACACGCGGGCCCTCGAGGTCGCCGAGACGTTCTTCTGGTCGTTCTGCGACGACTACGTGGAGCTGGTGAAGTCCCGCGCCTACCGGACCGGGGCGGACGCCGAGTCCGCGCAGGCAGCGCTCGCGCTGGCGCTGGCCGTGCAGCTGCGGCTGTTCGCGCCCGTGCTGCCGTTCGTGACCGAGGAGGTCTGGTCGTGGTGGCGGGCGGGCTCGGTGCACCGCGCGCCGTGGCCGGTCGCCTCCGAGCTCCCGGCCGGCGGCAACCCCGCGGTGGTGACCGCGGCCGCCGAGGCGCTGGCGGGGGTCCGCAAGGCGAAGTCGGACGCCAAGGTGTCGATGCGCGCCGACGTCGAGACCGCGACGGTCATCGCCGCCGAGGACCAGGTGGCACACGTCGAGGCGGCCCGGACCGACCTGATCGACGCCGGCCGCATCGCGACGCTGTCGGTGGTGGCCGGGACGGGCCCGCTCACCGTCGCCGTCGTCCTCGCCCCGCCGGCCGAGGACTGACCGGGTGGGGCCGCCGAGGGGCGGCCCCACCTCCGGTCACTGGAAGCCGATGACGACCGCCGTGCCGCCTTCCTGGCCGACCAGCACGACCATGCCGTCGTAGCTGCCGTCGGGCAGCTCGAGCGTCACGTCGAGGACGTCGGAGGCCGTGCCGGGGTCGAAGCTGACCGCGTCGATCGTGTAGTTCACCGGCAGCGTGCCGCCGGCCGCCTCGGCGATCTCGGCGGACAGCAGGTCGGCGTCGCCGGCGTAGTAGGACTGGAAGTCGCTGCCGCCGTGGCCGATCGCGGTCGGGAAGTCGCCGAGGACGACGTCGTCCAGGAAGGCCGCACCGCGGTCGACCGAGCCGATGATCAGCCCGCCGTCGCCGGCGTACGGGGTGCCGTGGTCGTCGGGCACCTGCTCCTCGTCCGCCTCGGGCGGGACGACCGCGTCGCCGTCGACGTCACCGAGCTGGTCCTCGACCTGCGCGCTCTCCTGCGCGGGAGGTGAGTCGGCGGTGTCGTCGGCCCGCAGCAGCACGAAGGCGAGAACGCTCGCGACCGCGGCGAGGAGGACGAGGCCGCCGATCAGCCACGGCACCAGGTTGTTCCGCTGCGGCGCGGGCGGCGGGTACGGCGGCTGACCGTGGGGCGGCAGCTGCTGGGTGGTGCCGGCCGGCGGGTAGGGGTGGCTCACTGCGCGCTCCTCGGTGGGCCGGGCACACCGCCCGGGGTCGCGGCGAACCTAGGGCAGCTCGGGCCGGGAACCGGAGCGGCGCGGAGGACGAAGCCGAGCCGTAATCACACCCGCCGCGCCCGCCCCTCGCGGTCCTGCCGGCGTTGTCCCATCACCGGCCAGATGCGAGCCCGAAGTGTCCACTCCGAGGACAAGCCTCGGGGCTGTCCACAGCCTCGCCGTCGCTCCGGGTCACGCGATCCTGACGAACTCCAGGATCGGAGCCGTGCACGACATCGCCACCCTCCTCGGCCCGACCCGGACCGCCTCCATCGCCGCGCTCGCGAGGGAAGTCAGCCCTCGCAGCATCGGCCGCTGGCTCGAAACCGGCCGGCTGGTCCGGTTGCATCCCGGCTGGGTGACCCTCCCGGAATGGGCCGATGACTGGAGCGTCCGAGCCAACGCTGCCACGAGCTACGCGGGCGGACCGCTCAGCCACATCAGCGCCCTGTCGGTTCACGGGCTCGTCGACGACCGCGGGCGCCAGCTGCACGTCCTCACGCCGTCCCACCACCGCGTCCGCACCACGCCGTGGCTGCGTGTCCACCGGAGCCGCCTCGCCAGCGGAGTCGTGATCGCCCGCGGACTGCCCGCCACCCCGCTCCCCCGAGCCCTGATCGACACCTGGGCCGACGCACACCGCCGTCGCCGGGGCTTCGCGAGCGTCGCGCGCGGAGCCGTCCTGCGGGCGACGAGGGAGCGGAGGGTCGGAACCGAGGAGCTGGCCCGGGAGCTGGCCCGCCGCCCCGAACTGGCCGGCCGCACGGCTCTCGTCGAGCTGCTCGGTCTCATCGCCGGCGGATGTCAGAGCGAGCTGGAGATCTTCGGTGTCCGGCACGTGCTCGACATCCCCGGGCTGCCTCCGTGCCGTCAGCAGCACGAGGTGCGGCTGTCGGACCGCTCGGTGTTCCTGGACGCCGCGTGGCCGGAGGTCAAGGTCGCCGTGGAACTCGACGGGGCTGCCTTCCACGGCAGCCAGGAAGCGCGGGAGCGCGATCTCCGGCGTGATGCGGCTCTGACGGCCCTCGGGTGGGTGGTGCTCCGCTTCAGCTACCGCCGGCTGACCCGCGACCCGGAGGGCTGCCGAGCGGAGATCCTGGCCACCTACCGCCGGCGCCGGCTTACCGCCGACCGGATCAGCTGAGCGTTGTCCCTCCACCGGTCGGAGTGGAGCCAGAAGTGGCCGCTGCCGGGACAACGCCCCGCCCCAGGAACGGCGAACGGCCCGCCCCTAGGTGGGGACGGGCCGTCGCGGTGGCTGGGGGCTAGGCCGACTTCTCGCGGCGCTCGCGGGTGGGCTTGCGCGGGACGATCGTCGGGTTCACGTGCTCCAGGACGACCTCCTTCGTGATCACCACGGAGGCGACGTCGTCCCGGCTGGGGACGTCGTACATCACCGACTGGAGCACCTCCTCCATGATCGCGCGGAGGCCGCGGGCACCGGTGCCGCGGAGGATGGCCTGGTCGGCGATCGCCTCGAGGGCGTCGTCGGTGAACTCCAGGTCGACGCCGTCGAGCTCGAAGAGCTTGCGGTACTGGCGCACCAGGGCGTTCTTCGGCTCGGTGAGGATGTTGATCAGCGCCTCGCGGTCGAGCTTCTGCACGCTGGTGATGACCGGCAGGCGGCCGATGAACTCGGGGATCATGCCGAACTTCAGCAGGTCCTCGGGCATGACCTCGGCGAAGGCGTTGGCCTCGGCGATCTCGGCCTTGCCGCGGATCTCCGCGCCGAAGCCGATGCCCTGCTTGCTGGTGCGCTGCTCGATGACCTTCTCCAGGCCGGCGAACGCGCCACCCACGATGAACAGCACGTTCGTCGTGTCGATCTGGATGAACTCCTGGTGCGGGTGCTTGCGGCCGCCCTGCGGGGGCACCGACGCCGTCGTCCCCTCGAGGATCTTGAGCAGCGCCTGCTGGACGCCCTCACCGGAGACGTCGCGGGTGATCGACGGGTTCTCGCTCTTGCGGGCGATCTTGTCGACCTCGTCGATGTAGATGATCCCGGTCTCGGCGCGCTTGACGTCGTAGTCGGCGGCCTGGATCAGCTTGAGCAGGATGTTCTCGACGTCCTCGCCGACGTAGCCGGCCTCGGTGAGCGCCGTGGCGTCGGCGATCGCGAACGGGACGTTGAGCATCCGGGCGAGGGTCTGCGCCAGGTGCGTCTTGCCGCAGCCCGTGGGGCCCATCAGCAGGATGTTGGACTTGGCGAGCTCGACCGAGTCGTCGCGGGAGGCGCGGTCACCACCGGCCTGGATCCGCTTGTAGTGGTTGTAGACGGCCACCGAGAGCGTGCGCTTGGCCTGGTCCTGGCCGATGACGTACTGCTCGAGGAAGTCGTGGATCTCCTTCGGCTTCGGCAGCTCGTCGAACTTCAGGTCCGAGGACTCCGAGAGCTCTTCCTCGATGATCTCGTTGCAGAGGTCGATGCACTCGTCGCAGATGTAGACCCCGGGGCCCGCGATGAGCTTCTTGACCTGCTTCTGGCTCTTCCCGCAGAAGGAGCACTTGAGCAGGTCACCGCTCTCACCGATTCGTGCCACCTGCTGACCTCCACCTGTCTGTCGCGGGGGTGGGTGTCCCCGACCCTGCGGACTTCATTCTGGCTGCTTCGCCCCTGCTCGGCCTCGTGGTGCGGGCTGACCCGTGAGGCTCTCCTCCCGGCGCTGCCGGCCAGGGATCGGGCGCCCGCAGACCGTAACCCCGACTGCCGACGTCTCCGGGCAATGACTCACCCGGTTCCGGCGACCGTCCCACTTCTGTCCCGCATGTGCCCCGTGCCTCTCGGATCCTCCGTGTCGACCAGGTGTGTCGACGGTACGGGTCGAGGGCGCGACACGCGCACCCTCGACCCGTCCCGATCGGCGTCAGACCGCCGGGAGAGCGTTCAGCTTCCGGCTCTGCACGACCTCGTCGACGATGCCGTAGGCCTTCGCCTCGTTGGCCGTGAGGATCTTGTCGCGCTCGATGTCGGTGCGGACCTGGTCGAGGGTCTGCCCCGTGTGCCGGGCCAGGATCTCCTCCATCTGCGACCGCACGCGCTGGATCTCGGCGGCGTGGATCTCCAGGTCGGACACCTGACCGCCGGACTCGCCGGAGGGCTGGTGGATCAGCACGCGGGAGTACGGCAGCGCCAGGCGCTTGCCCGGCGTCCCGGCCGCGAGCAGGACGGCAGCCGCGGAGGCGGCCTGGCCCATGCAGACGGTCTGGATGTCCGGGCGGACGAACATCATCGTGTCGTAGATGGCCATCAGCGACGTGAACGAGCCACCGGGCGAGTTGATGTAGATCGTGATGTCGCGGTCGGGGTCGGCGGACTCCAGCGTGATCAGCTGGGCCATCACGTCGTTGGCCGAGGCGTCGTCGATCTGCACCCCGAGGAAGATGATCCGCTCCTCGAAGAGCTTGTTGTAGGGGTTGGACTCCTTCATGCCGTAGCTCGTGCGCTCCACGAAGGAGGGCAGGATGTAACGGCTGGAGGGCATCTCGAAGCTCATGGGTCTCAGTTCCTCCGAACCGTCAGTTGTCCGTGACCGGGTTGCTGTTGTCGGTCATGGCGGCGCGGCTCACGACGTGGTCGACGAAGCCGTACTCGAGGGCCTCCTGCGCGGTGAACCAGCGGTCGCGGTCGGAGTCCTTCTCGATCTGCTCCACCGACTGCCCGGTGTGCTGCGACTGCAGCTGGTTGAGCTCGGACTTGGTCCGGCGGAACAGGTCGGCCTGGATGGCGATGTCGGACGCGGTGCCGCCGACGCCGGCCGAGGGCTGGTGCATCATGATCCGCGCGTGCGGCAGGGCGTAGCGCTTGCCCTTCGTGCCGGCGGTCAGCAGGAACTGGCCCATCGAGGCGGCCAGGCCCATGCCGTAGGTGGCGACGTCGCAGTCGATGAACTGCATCGTGTCGTAGATGGCCATGCCCGCCGTGACGGAGCCGCCGGGCGAGTTGATGTACAGGTGGATGTCCCGCTTGGGGTCCTCGGCGGACAGCAGCAGCATCTGGGCGGCCAGCTGGTTGGCGATGACGTCGTCGACCTGGCTGCCCAGGAAGATGATGCGCTCGCGCAGCAGGCGCTCGTAGACCGAGTCGCCCAGGGTGTTCATGCCGCTGGCGCCGCGCATCATCGGTGCGCTCGCGAGGTTCGGGTGGGTGGTGCTCACGGGTGCGGTGACCTCCGTAGGACTCGCTGTGCAGTAGGTCTCGGTGGAGTGGTGCAGGGCTGGGGCGGCACTCCGGGGGGCGGTACCCCCCGGCCGATCGCCTGAGTCCTGTCGACCCTAACGCGGTCCCCCGACGACGCAGTCCCCGTCGGGGCGGTGTTCGCCGACGGCGCAGCGGAATGCCCGGGAATGCGCGACGCCGCCCTGCCCGTGGAGGGCAGGACGGCGTCGGGACGGGGGTGTTCCTCAGGCCTTGGACACGTCCTCGGTGTCCTCGACCGCGCCCTCGATGGCCTCGACCGCGGCGGCCTCGGCGGACAGGTTCGCCTCGTCCTCGTCCGCGGTGTCCTCGGCGGCCGGCGCTGCGGCGCGCACGGTCTGCGGGCGCAAGGCCTCGAGGTCGACGACGTTGCCCGACGCGTCGGTGATGGTCGCCTCCTCCAGCAGCTGGGCCAGCGTCTTCGTCCGGCGCACGTCGGCGACGAACTCGGCGATGTTGCCGCCCTGCTGCAGCTGCTGCGCATACTGCTCCGGGCTCATCCGGCTGCGCTGGGCCTGCGCCATGATCTGCGCCGACAGGTCGTCGTTGTCGACGGTGACCTCGCGGGCGTCGGCGATCGCGTCGAGGATGAACTGCGTCTTGACCGCCTGCTCGACGTTCGTGCGCTGCTCGGCGTCGTACTCCTCGCGGCTCTGGCCACCGGACATCTGCAGGAAGCTGTCCCAGTCCATCCCGGCCTGCTGCAGCTCCTGCTCGAAGGCCCGGTTGCGCCACTCGATCTCGCGCTCCACCAGGTTCTCCGGCATCGGCACCTCGACGGTCTCGATGAGGTGCTCGACGATCTTGTCGCGAGCCTGGGCGCCCTGGCTCAGCCCCTTGCTGCGGGCCAGCCGCGTGCGCACGTCCTCGCGCAGCTCGGCAAGGGTGTCGAACTCGCTGGCGGTCTGGGCGAAGTCGTCGTCCAGCTCGGGCAGGTCCTTGGTCTTCACCGAGCGGACGGTGACGGTGACCTCGGCGTCCTGACCGGCGTTCGGGCCGGACAGCAGCGCGGTGCTGAAGGTCTTCGACTCGTCGGCGGACAGCCCGCGGACGGCGTCGTCGAGACCGGCCATGAGGTTGCCGGAGCCGACCTCGTAGGACATGCCGGTGGTCGAGCCGTCCTCGAGCACCTCGCCGTCGAGCTTCGCCTCGAGGTCGATGGAGACGAAGTCGCCGTCCTCGGCCGGGCGGTCGACGCCGGTGAGCATGCCGAAGCGCTCGCGCATGACGTCGACCTGCTGGTCGATCTCCTCGTCGGTGACCTCGACGTCGTCGACGGTCACGGCGATGGCGTCCAGGGCCGGCAGCTCGAGCTGCGGCGCGACGTCGACCTCGGCGGTGAAGGCGAGGGTGTCGTTGTCGTCGAGGCGGGTCACCTCGATGTCGGGCTGACCCAGCACGCGGACCTGGTTCTCGCGGACGACCTCGGAGTAGACCTCCGGGATGGCGTGCTGGACGACCTGCTCCAGCACGACGGGGCGCCCGATGCGCTGGTCGAGCACGCGGTTGGGCACCTTGCCGGGGCGGAAGCCGGGTACGCGGACCTGCTTGCCGAGCTCCTTGTAGACCTCACCGAAGGCGTGGTCCAGGTCGCCCCACGGCACCTCGATCGCCATCCGGACCCGCGTGGGGCCGAGTTCCTCGATGGTGCTCTTCACAGCGGCAGTGCTCCTCGATTGCAGACAGACGGGCGCCGACGGGACGGACGGCGCGGAATCGCCCACGAGTCTAGAGACGCGTGGGCCGGGTCGGGGTGGCGGGATGTGAGCTCACAGCGCGCCGTGACGTCGGGGTGGCGGGATTTGAACCCACGGCCCCCCGCTCCCAAAGCGGGTGCGCTACCAAGCTGCGCCACACCCCGTGGCCGCCCGAGTCTAGGCGGACACCGCCGGACGCCGGTCCGCCCAGGGCGCAGCCTCCTCCAGCGCGGCCGCGACCCGGACGAGGACGTCCTCCCTGCCGTACGCCGCGACGAGCTGGACGCCGACCGGCAGGCCCTCGTCGGTCCGGTGGAGCGGGAGGCTGACGGCCGGCTGGCCGGTGACGTTGAACTGGGAGGTGTAGGGCATGAAGCTGTTGATCCGGCGCCCCTCCTCCTCGGGACCGCCCGCCGTGAACCAGCCGAGCTCGGGCGGCGGCGCACCCACCGTCGGCGTGACCAGCAGGTCGAAGCCCTTCCCGCCGTCCTCGGGCGATGCCCACCAGGCCGCCATGCGGCGGGTCCACCGGCCGAGCACGTGACGGGCACCCAGGTAGTCCTCGGCGGTCATCCGCTTCCCCGCCGCCCGGTACGCAGCGTTGCGGGGTTCCAGCTCGTCGTCGCGGACCGGACGGCCGAGCGCGCGCTCGAAGGCCGCGACGGTCAGGGCGGTGTCACCGGCGATCGTGGCGGCGAAGAACCGCCCGAACTGCCTGTCGAACATCGCGTCCGGCGAGCCCGGCTCGACGGCGCAGCCCAGCTCCTCCAGCAGCGCGCCGGCTCGCTCCACCGCGGCGCGGCACTGCGGGTGGTCCAGGTAGCGCTCGCCCGGGCCGACGTCGAGCACCCCGACGCGCAGCCGACCCAGCGGGGCGCCGACCTCGTCGACCAGCGGCCGGGCGAACGGGGGTGCCACGTAGGGGTCCCCCGGCATCGGCCGGCCGATCAGGTCCAGGACGGCGGCGGTGTCGCGCACCGAGCGGGTGACGACGCCGTCGATCGTGGCGCCCGCCCAGCTCTCCCCGACGTCGGGGCCCTGGCTCACGCGGGCGCGGGTGGGCTTGAGCCCGACCAGCCCGCACTCGCTGGCCGGGATGCGGATGGACCCGCCGCCGTCGCTGGCGTGGGCGACCGGCACCAGTCCGGCGGCCACCGCCGCGGCCGAGCCGCCGCTGGAGCCGCCCGTCGACCGGCCGACGTCCCACGGGTTGCGCGCCGGTCCGTTGGCGTCCGGCTCAGTGGTGATGGTGGTGCCGAACTCCGGCACGTTGGTGCGCCCGACCGGCACGAAGCCGGCGCTGCGGAAGTGGCGCGCCAGGTAGCTCTCGGTCGGCCAGACCCACCCGGCGTCCCGGAGGAACGACGTCCCGTAGTGGGTGGCCTCGCCGGCGAGGTGGCAGCCCATGTCCTTGAGCAGCATCGGGACACCGCGGAACGGACCGTCCGGAAGCTCGTCCGCGGCCTCCGCGCGCGCCGCCTCGAAGCGGTCCCGGACGACGGCGTTCAGCTGCGGGTCGACCGCCCGGATGCGGGCGATCGCCGCCTCGACCAGCTCGGCCGGGCTCGCCTGCCCGGTACGCACGAGCTCTGCCTGGGCGGTGGCGTCCAGCCACGTGCTGTCGGTCACGTCGGGCACGCTAGCGGCCGCCGGCCCCGGGGGGACGGCGGCCGCGGTGCGCGGACCTCAGCCGACGGGCTGCCGGGAGGCGGCCACCTCCAGGACCGCCTCCGCGGCGCGCGCGGGACCGTCGTGGCCGGCGTAGGCCTGCTGGAGCGCGCGGGCCCGCTCCCGGTAGGCGGGGACGGCGAGCACGCGGCCGACGCCGTCGCGGAGCTGGGCCGCCGTCGGGGTGTCGGTCTTCAGCGCGATGCCCGTGCCCGACCAGATGACCCGGGCGGAGACCTCCATCTTGTCCTCGGTCAACCCCGCGACCACCAGCGGGACGCCGCTGGCCAGCGCCAGCTGGACCCCGCCGTAGCCGCCGTTCGTGACCATGACGTCGACGAACGGGAGGACCTCGGTGAAGGGGATGTACTCGACCAGCCGCAGGTTGGCCGGCCGGTCGTCGGCGGGCAGCACCTGGTCCGGGTCGTGCCCGACGGTCGTGGCGATCACCAGGGCGTCGGCGTCCGCGAGGCCCTCGATCGCCGGCAGGACGAGATTGCGCGGCTCGGTCGCGATGGTGCCCTGGGTGACCAGGACGACGGGCCGCCCCGCCGCCTTCGCGTCCAGGACGTCGCCCCACCACTCCGGCGGCGTCCACTCGTCGACGCCCTTGGGCAGGAGCGGCCCGACGAACTCGACTTTGGCCGGCAGGTCGCGGCGCGGGTACTCGAACTGCGGCACGCTCGGGACCAGGTAGCGGTCGGCGATCTGGACACCCCAGTCCATGAAGTACGAGTCCAGCGGCGGCAGGCCCAGGCGCGCCCGCACCTGCTCCGCCGCGCGCTGCGCCTCGGCGAAGACGACGCTGCGGATCGCCCAGTTCAGCGAGCGGTTGCGCAGCCGGCCCAGGGCGGACGACGAGGGCGGCAGCCCCATGCCGAAGGGCGCCGCGTCGACGCTCGAGAGGCCCAGCGGCGAGACGTTGAAGACCACCCGCGGGATGCCGCGGCGCTCGGCGGCGATCGCCCCGGCGGTGAAGCCCTGCTCGGAGACGACGACGTCCGGGGCGAAGGCGTCGATGACCTCGTCGAGCTCGGCGACCCATGCGGGGATCGGGGCGATGAAGAGGTCCATGATCGCCCGCTTGAGGGTGGCGAGCCCGGGCTTGCGGGCGCCGCCCTCGATCTTGTCGTCGACGGCGGTGTCGTCGAAGTCCAGCTCCGGGCTCATCAGGAAGACGCGTGCCCCGACCTTCTGGGGCAGGTGCGCGTAGTTGGCGCCGGTGTACCAGGCGACCTCGTGCCCGCCGGCGATGAGCTGGGCGGCGATCGGCAGGCCGGGACGCAGGTGGCCGGCCATCGGCATGCTGGTGAACAGGACGCGGGTCATGGCGTGCTCCTCGGTGTGGTGGCCTCCCGGGTGGAGGCGCTGCGGTCACCGTGCGCGCAGGCGGTTGACGGCTCCTGGACGATTCGCGACGCTGACCCGGCGCCGACCGAGCGGCCGCTTGATGGCGGCTGAACGCGCAGGTCAGAGGCGCGGCGGGACGGAGGTGGTCCGGTGCTCTTCGGCCTGCTGGGCGCCGTCGAGGCCCGGCCGGACGCCGGTTCGCCTGTTCTCGACCTGGGCAGCCCGCTCCAGCGGGTGCTGCTGGGCCTGCTGCTGACGGAGCGGGACCGCGCGGTGTCCCTCGACCGCATCGTGGCCGAGCTGTGGGGCGACGCTCCCCCGGCCGACCCCGAGGGCTCGGTGCACACCTACGTCTCGCGGTTGCGGCGGGTGCTCGACCCGGACCGGACGGGCGGCGTCCTGGTGCGCACGCCGGCCGGCTACCGCCTCGTCGTCCCCCCGGAAGGTTCCGTGGACGCCGACCGGTTCGTCGCCCTGGCCGCGGAGGCGCGGGACCTGGTCGCCGGGGGCCGGGCGGCCGAGGCGGTGGCGACGGCGGAGCGTGCGCTGGCGCTCTGGCGCGGGCCGGTGCCGCTCGAGGACGCCGGGGACCGCGACTTCGCCGTCCACGCGCGGCACCGGCTCGACGAGCTCCGGCTGACCTGCCAGGAGGACCTGCTCGCGGCGCTGCTGGCGCTGGGCAGGCCCGAGGACGTCGTGCCGGAGGCCGAGGATCTGGTGCGGCGGCACCCGCTGCGCGAGCGGCCGTGGGTGCTCCTGGTCGACGCCCTGTCAGCCGCCGGCCGCACCGCCGACGCGCTGGCCCGGTACTCCGACGCGCATCGGCTGTTCGACGACGAGCTGGGCGTGGCTCCCGGGCCGGGGCTGCGGGCGGCGCAGGCCCGGGCGGTGCGGGCCGGTGAGGACCCGCTCCCCCCGTCCCGGCCCTCGACGCCTCCCCTCCCGCGCCCCGAGCTCATCGGCCGCGGTCGCGAGTTCGCACTGCTGACCGGGCTGGTCGACGGGCTGCCGCGGTCGGGCCCACGGTTCGCGCTCGTCGACGGCGAGCCGGGCATCGGCAAGACCCGGCTGGTGGCGGAGGTGACCGCGGCGGCGGGTGCGTCCGGGGCGAAAGTGGCGTGGGGCCGCTGCCACGAGGACGACGACTCCCCCGCCCTGTGGCCGTGGCGGCAGATCCTGGGCGCGCTGTCGCGGGACGCCGAGGCCACCCTCTCCGCACCCGAGGGCGGGGCGTTCGCCGCGTTCGAGCGGGTGCTGCGGGCTGTCGTCGAGGAATCGGCGGACGCCTCGGTGGTGCTCGTCGTCGACGACCTGCACTGGGCCGACCCGGCGTCGCTGCGCCTGCTGTCGTTCCTCGCCGTGGAGCTGCGGCACGGGCCGATCGCCGTCCTGGTGACCTGCCGCCCGGACTCCGGGGACGTCGCCCAGGTGCGGGCCACGCTGGCCCGGACCGCCGGGTTCGAGCTCGTGGCCCTGGGTCCGCTGGACCCCGGGTCGACCGGGCGGCTCGTCGAGCGGGTGGCCGACGGGCGGCTCGACGCCGGGGTGCTGGCCGACCTGCACGACCGGTCCGGTGGCAACCCGTTCTTCGCCACCGAGCTGGCGCGCGTCGTGTCCGACGGGCCGCCGGGGCGGCTGCCGCCGAGCGTTCGGGACGTCGTCGTCCGCCGGCTCGACCGCCTGCCGACGGCGTCACGCGACGTGCTCCGGCTGGCGGCGGTGGCCGGGCAGCGCTTCGACGTCCCCCTGCTGTTGCGGGCCGGGACCGACGACGACGTCCTGACCGACGCCCTCGACGCTGCAGAGGCCGCGCACCTGGTACGCCCGTCGAGCGGGGGCGGGCTGGCGTTCGCGCACGCCCTGGTGCGGGAGTCGTTGCTGGTCGAGACGCCGGAGGTGCGGCGCAGCCGGTTGCACGCCCGGCTGGCGGCCGCGCTGACCGACGGCGGGGACCCGTTCGAGCGGGCGCACCACCTGGTCGCCGGCCGGCCGTTCACCGACACCCGGACGACGGTCGCCGCGTGCGCCCGGGCCGCGGAGCGCGCGGCGCGCGACCACGCGCACGAGAACGCCGCCCGGTGGTGGGAGCGGGCGCTGACCACCCTCGACGACGACCCGGCCGTCGACGCCCCCGACCTGCGGCAGGAGCTGCTGCTGCGGGCCGGCGCGACCCTGGCCCGGGCGGGTTCGTGGGACTCGGCGACCGGGCTGCTGTCGGCAGCGATCGACGCCGCCCTGGGCCGCGGGGATGCGGCGACCGCCGCGGCCGCCGCCGAGCAGTTCTGCCGGCTGGCCGGCCTCTGGTTCCCGGTCTCCTACGGCAGCTACCCGGAGGACCTGGTGCAGCGGCTCGAGGCGGTGCTGGCGGCGGCCGGTGGCGACGTCCCTGCACAGGTCCGCAGCCAGGCGGCGCTGGCGACCGTCTGCCACTACGGCCCGGACCGGACGCGCAGCCGCCGGGAGTCGGCGGCGGCTCTCGCGCTGGCCCGGCGCTCCGGCCGCGACGACCTGCTGGTCACGGCTCTCGTGGCGCGGCTGTCCGCGGCATGGCTGCCGGGTGACGAGACGGCGCAGATCGAGGACGCCACCGAGCTGCTCGGGCTGGCGATCGGACCCGGCCGGGCGGACGTCGCGGTGCTGGCGCTGTCGCGGCGCTCGACCGCGCGGCTGGCGCTGGGCGACCTGGCGGGTGGCGACGCGGACCTGGCCGAGGCGTGGGACGTCGCCCGCCGCCACGAGCTGCCGCTGCTGCAGGCGCAGTGCGTGAGCATGCAGGCGGCGCGGGCGACGCTGGTCGGCAGCTACGAGGTCGCGATGGAGCTGGTGGACCGCGCCGCCGACCTGACCCAGCGGACGCAGCTATACACGCAGACGTGGACGCACCTGGTGATGCGCGCGTTCGTCTGGATCGACCAGGGCTGCCTGGCCGAGCGGGTGCAGGGTCTGCCGCCGGAGTCGTCGGCGGGCGCGGGCGCGGAGCAGTTCCTGGTGGCGCTGGCGCTGCTGCAGGCCGGGCAGCCGGAGGCCGCCGCGGCGGCGATGGCGGAGCACGACGCGTTCCGGCCGTGGCCCATGCAGTGGGACTGGCTGTCCCTGACCTGCTGGCAGGCGCTGATCGCGGCCGAGCTCGCCGACGGCGGCGTGCTTCCCTCCCCCGACGTCGCCGCCGCGATCGCCGACCGGCTGCTGCCGTACGCGAGCCACCTGGCGCTGCAGGGCGGGATCGGTGCGATGGGCCCGGTGGCGCTGTACCTGGGGCGGGCGGAGGTGGCCGCCGGACGCGTCGAATCCGCGGAGGAGCACCTGCGGGCGGCGGCCGCGACCAGCGACCGGCTGGGGCTCCGGCCGTCCGGGGCGCGGGCGCACCTGGCCCTGGCCCAGCTGCTGGCCGAGCGCGGGGACGCGGGTGCCGCGGACGAGGTGGCGGAAGCGCTGCGGGTGGCCGAGGACATCGGCATGACGGGGATCGCACGCGACGCCCGGCGGCTGGCGGACGGGTGACGGCGCCGGGCCGTTAGGCTGTCCGGGCACCTCGCGGGTGTAGCTCAATGGTAGAGCCCCAGCCTTCCAAGCTGGCCATGCCGGTTCGATCCCGGTCACCCGCTCCAAGCACTGGCCACCTCGGATACCCCGTCTGCGCAGCTCAGCGCGGCTTTCGCGCCGCCCCCACGGGGCACGGCCGTGCCCGGCTCATGAGAGACGCACGAAGTCACAGCCGCCGGTGTGACGCGCCCGTGTACGACAGATGCGGCCGGTGGGCAGGTGGATCCTGCCGCAGCGGCCGGCAGCGGCGGCCGGTTCGTCGATGCTGGGTATTGCAGGTCCACTCTCTGGGCGCCGGTGCTCGTGTACTCGGGCGAAGGGATCGAGGTGTGCTCCTTGAACCAACAAGTGCGTGGGTGGTGCCGGAGTGGCGCGCTGTGCCGGATGTCGGATGCCGGCGCTGGAGCGGATCGGGCGCCGCGGGGCCGACGTGCAGCGGAAGCCGATTGCCCTCACCGACACTCACCTCGACATCGCCCAGGTCACGATCAGGCCGGGAGCGCGGGTCGGCGGGGCCGAGGTACGGCGGTCGCCGTCACCGCCGCTGGGCACCGCCCTCGGATTCCCAGCGCGTTTCCGCGACGGTCTTCCGTCGTTCCGGTGCCGTCCGGCCGCGCGCCCACACCGGCCGCCGACGGCCGTCGGGCGGCTCTGGTGGCGTCTTCTCGGTCGGCGGCCGCCGCATGATGCGGATGATGGTCACGGCTGTCGCCCCCGGGCGCGGGCGAGCTTGCGCAGCTGGACGATCCGCACGGAACCGAGGGCGAACACGACGATGCCGCCCAGGAGCGCGGCGGCCACCAGTGCGAGACCGAGCGGCGCGCCGCCGGAGAAGCCCAGGAAGGTGACCGTGGTCTCCCGCAGGTTCTGGAAGATGAACACGAGCATGATCACCAGCGCGCCCATCCCCGGGACGAGCCCGAGCCAGATGTGGCGTGACCGACGCGCGGGCTCGACTGCGCGGGGCGGCGGGGAAAGGGGTGTCGCTGGGTGAACGGGCTCGGGCGGAGGGCCGGTGCGCGGAGGTGCCGGGAGGGGTCCCATCAGGGACCGCCGATCTCCCTCCGCCAGCGGAGGGGCTGGGCGCCGAACTGGCGTCGAGTTCGACCCTACGCGCACCCCGAGGACAAGAGCCCTCTTCCCGGCCGGCAATCGACACCGAGCGCTCGCGTCCTTCCGCGCCGGAAGCGCGGCGAACTCACCTGGAGCGCCGACGATCGACCGCGTGCGCCTCGCGTCGCGGGGAGCTTCCCCGGGCAGGGCGACCACGCTTGCCTGGGTGGGGTACGCCGGAGGTCGCTCGGTACCGCGTCGGCACGGTGTACTGATCGCGGCCCGCTGTCCGAGGATGCGCCCGTGACATCGATCAGCAGCGGGCCAGCCGTCGTCCCGGAGGTCCGTGCCCGAGGGCTCGTGCTGATCCGTGGCGTTCCCACGGCGGCGCGGTCCTCCATCGCGTTCGGTGTCGGCTACCTCCTGCGGGCCGCCGCGAACAGGTTCCGGCGCCCGCTCACCGGGCCGGCTGAACGGGCGGACGCTCTACCGCCTCCAGGTCCGGGGCCCACCGGGGCGCGCGGACCCGGGATCCGGTGCGAGCGCCCCGGTGCGTCGGAAAGGGATGCGCCGTGACGCCCCACCCGGGTCAGAGCCATGCGCCCATACCGGTACGGACCATCCTCGCCACCATCGGCCTGGTCCTGGTCGCGGCCCTGGCGCTGTACCTCGTCGTCGAGACCCGACGGGTCCTGACGTGGATGGTGATCGCCACCTTCTTCGCCGTGGCCCTGTACCCGCTGACTGCCTGGATCCAGCGGCGGATGCTCGGCGACCGGTGGCGGGCACTGGCGACGTTCCTGGTCTTCCTGGCGGTGTTCCTCGGGCTCGGCGGGCTCGTCACCGCCTTCGCCATTCCGCTGGTCAGGGAGGGCACGAAGTTCGCCGGGCAACTGCCCGAGCTCATCGACCAGGCGCGTGCGGGGCACGGGGCGGTGGGGCGACTGCTGGAGCGCACGAACGCGCTGGAGTGGGTGGAGAACAACCACGACCGGATCGACTCCTTCGTCAACAGCCTCACCGCCCCCGCCGCGGGCGTGCTGGGCAGCGTCGCGACCGGGATCGCCGGCGCAGTCACCGTCTTCGTGCTCGCCTATCTCATGGTGCTCGAAGGCCCCAAGGTGGTGAACGGTGCCATGCGCGTCCTTCCGCCCTCCACCGGTGAGCGGATCCTGCGGGTCGGTGTCGACTGCGCCCGGTCGGTGACCGGATACCTCACCGGCAACCTGCTGATCAGCGTGATCTGCGGCGTCCTGACCTACGTCGTGCTGCTGATCCTCGGCATCCCTTTCGCCGGCCTGATCGCGCTCTTCGTCGGACTCGCCGACCTCGTCCCGCTGGTGGGCGCGACCATCGGCGGAGCTGTGGCCGTGATCGCCGGCTTCCTCCACTCGACGACTGCCGGCATCGCCGTCCTGGTGTTCTTCGTGCTCTACCAGCAGCTGGAGAACCACCTGCTGCAGCCGCTGATCTTCGCCCGGACCGTCAAGCTCAACCCGCTGGCCGTCATCGTCGCGATCCTCCTCGGGGTTGAGCTCGTCGGCGTGCTCGGTGCGCTGCTCGCGATCCCGGTCGCCGGCATGATCCAGGTGATCCTCCGGGACGTCTGGGACCACCGCCGCGGCCGGCTCAAGGCCGAACCCACCGTCGGGCCCGAACGGCGGCCGGCGGTCCCGGCGGACGACGACGGGCATCCCCGGCCGGAACCGACGACCACGCCCCCTCCGCCGGACCCCGGCGAGACGTCCGCGTCACCGTCCTGACGACGCAATCGACGAGGCACGAGTTGCTCGGTCGCGCGAACGCCCGGACTCCGGCCTCGAGCCCCCGGCGCCGTGCGGACCGCCCGAGACCATGCTCAACGACCGGGCGAGCGTGCTGATCAGCCGGCAACCAGCGGATCGGAAGCGCCCGGACGCACCCACCGCGGGGCTCTGGGCTGACCCGCGGCTGCGGCCTGCACTCTGGTGAGCTGCGGTCCGGGTCAGGCTGCGGCACCGGCCGGGACGGCACCGGCGGGCAGGTGCGCGTCATCCCGGCGGGTCGGTGCACGGCCCAGCAGGGCTCGCCGGTACAGCGCCTCGTAACCGACGACCATCGAGCCGGCATCGAACCGGCTCTGGACGCGTTCCCGGCAGTCCGCCGGCGACAGGCTGCGCGCGGTGGTGATCGCCGCAGGGAACTCCGCGGGGTCGTCGCAGAGGACACCGGTGACGCCGTCGACGACCACCTCCGGCACCGCTCCCCGCCGCAGTGCCACCACCGGTGTGCCGCAGGCCATGGCCTCGATCATCACCATCCCGAACGGCTCCTCCCACAGGATCGGGAAGACCAGTGCCGCCGCACGGGACAGCAGATCCCGTTTGGCCACGGCGTCGGCCGTGCCGAAGATCGTCACGTCGGGGCCGAGCCTCGGCTCGATGTCCGTCCTGTAGTACTCCCTCTCGAGTGGCTCGGAGCACTTGCCGGCCACCACGATGGGCAAGCCGACGCTGCGGGCGGCATCGATCGCCAGGTGCACACCCTTGTCCGGGTGCAGCCGGCCGAGGAACAGCAGCATCTCCTCCTTCTCCGCACGGAACGGGAAGCTCTCGACGTCGACGGCGTTGTGGACCGTACCCAGCCAGGACAGGTCCGGAGCCGCACGGCGCTGGGCGTCCGAGATGGCCACCAGGTCGACGGTGTCGCCGAGCTGCCGGTAGTACTCCCCCGCTTCCCCCGCAACCGGCCCGTGCATCGTGACGACGGTCGGAACGCGCCTGCCCCGCGCCTGCAGGGGGCCCGCCAAGGTGTGGTCGTGGACGAGGTCGACGTCGAGGCCGTCCAGGATGTGGGCCACGCTCGCGCTGTGCAGCACCTCGGGCAGTGGCTCTCCCAGCCGTGCGCTCGGCGGGTCGGCATAGGTGGCCACGAACCGCGAGGCGCGCGTCCCGGGCAGCCCGGCCCCGATCAGGGTGATCTCGTGACCGCGGTCGACCAGGCCGTCGACCAGGTCCGCGCACATGTTCTCGACGCCGCCGTAGCCGCGGGGAGGCACCGTGAACCACGGTGGGGCGATCATCGCGATGCGCAGCGGCCGTAGGGATGAGGTCTGTCTCATGGGGTCCTGTCTGTGGCGGTGCCGTCGTGCGCCCGGTACGGAGGGACCGACCGGGACGGTGGAGGAGTGCTTCAGGCGGGCGAGCGCTCCGCGGGGGCGACCGGCCGGGCTGCGGACACCGTGACGACGCCGGGCGGCAGACCGGAGGTCGTGGTCACGCCGTCCGCCACGCCTACGGTGACTCGCGCTCCGGCCAGCGCCACCCGGTCGATCCGGAGATCGCCCCAGTCCGCCGGCAACTCGGGCGCGAGCCAGAGCTGGCCGTCGGGTACCGCCGGGTCGAACCGGAGCATTGCGCGCAGCAGCAGCAGCGGGCTGGCCGCCGCCCAGGCCTGCGGTGAGCACGAGGTCGGATACGGGACCGGGGCCGGGAACTCGGCGCGGTCGAAGCCGCAGAAGAGCTCCGGCAGTCGTCCGCCGAAGAAGGCCGCCGCGTCGATGAGTCCGCCGGCGATCCGCTGCGCCTGCTCCACGAACCCGTAGCGCATGAGACCGGCCGCGATCAACGCGTTGTCGTGCGGCCAGACCGAGCCGTCGTG
Organism: Blastococcus litoris; assembly: GCF_003075095.1. GTDB lineage: Bacteria > Actinomycetota > Actinomycetes > Mycobacteriales > Geodermatophilaceae > Blastococcus_B > Blastococcus_B litoris. The sequence continues at coordinate 268,765 of NZ_QCZF01000004.1, read as the reverse complement.
GTAGCTCATCGGGTTGTAGGCGGCCATGGACGACGCCAGCGTGCGCACGCCCCAGCCGGTGAACATCTCCGGGGAGAGCAGGTGCTCGGCGACCTGCGCCGCCTTGTCCTCATCGACGATGCCCGTCCACAGGCAGTGGCCCATGTTCGAGGCCAGGCTGTCGATCGGACACTTGTCGCGGTCGAGGCCTAGGGCGAACCAGCCGCGCTCGGCCATCCAGAAGTCGCGGTTGAAGGCCTCCTTCAGGCTGCGGGCCCGGTCGGCCCAACGCACGGCGCTCTCGCGGTCGCCGGCCTGCTCGGCGAGCCGGGAGCGAGCGACGTAGGCGGCGTAGGTGTAGCCCTGCACCTCGGCGAGCGCGATCGGGGGCTCCGCCAACCGGCCGTCTGCGAAGGGCACGCCGTCGAAGGAGTCCTTCCACCCCTGGTTGAGCAGTCCGGTCTCGGTTGCCCGTTGGTACTCGACGAAGCCGTCGTCGTCGCGGTCCCCGTAGCGCTGGATCCAGTCCAGCGCACGGTCCGCGGCCGGCAGGAGCTCGGCGACGTCCGTCGGGTCCGCGCCCCAGAGGGCCAGCTCGCCGAGCAGCTGCACGAACAAGGGAGTGGCGTCGACGCTGCCGTAGTAGACGGTCCCTCCGGCCAGCGAGTGCGCCGAGTCGGCCCCGAACCGCATCTCGTGCAGGATCTTGCCGGGTTCCTCCTCGCTGCGGGGCTCGACCTTGGTGCCCTGGAAGCGCGCCAGCGTGCGCAGCGTGCCCAGCGCCAGACCGGGGTCGAGCAGCAGGGCCATCCACGCCGTGAGCAGCGAGTCGCGCCCGAAGACGGTCATGAACCATGGCGCTCCGGCGGCGACCGATATCCGGTCGGGGTGCTCGGGGTCGAAGATGCGCAGGGCCCCCAGGTCCTCGCGGGTGCGCTCCAACACCTCGGCCAGGCCGCGGTGGTCGGTCTGCACGACCGGGTTGGCCAGGCGCCACTGCTGCAGACGGAGCGAGGGCAACGTGCGCTCCACCGGTTCCCCGCAGGCGTATCTGGGCGGGAACTCCACGCCGTCCAGATACGGCTGCACCTGCACGCAGCTCGACCACTCGTCACGCGCCGGGACGACGATCTCGATGGTGAGCGTCCCGTCCTGCGTGGCGGTCCAGCCGGGCGCGTGTACGCGGGTACCCCGGACGTCGTCCTGCCACGTCCGGCGGAAGGCGAGCCCGTCGTGGCCGGCCCTCAGTTCCTGGTGTCCGCGCGGCCGGACACGCCCTTCCTTCACCTCGAAGAGGTCGGCGAAGTCGGCGGCCGCGGTGATCGACAACGTGCAGCTCACAGGTTCGCCGGCCAGATTGCGCAGAACGACGTCCTCCCTCATCCCGTCGCCGACATAGCGGTGCCGCAGCACTAGCAGGGTGCTGTCGGCGCGACCGGCCTGCGGTCGGGCTCGGGCGACGAACGTCGTCGCGAACGGCTCACCCTCCATTCGGGCCAACAGTTCCGGCCGAGCGCCGTCGACCAGGAACTGCCACCGGGACAGCAGCCGGGTGTCGCGGAAGAACAAGCCGTGCGGCGCGTCCGCGCTGATGTCCCCGGTCGATCCGCAGACGCAGAAGCCCGCGCCCTCGACCAGGGTGACCGCTCCCCCGGGTGAGCCCAACGACGGTGGTTCCCCGGCGAAGGCCCAGCCTTCCGTCACGCGGTCAGCCCGCCGGCGCGGAGGTGACGCGTCCGTTCGGCGCGCGCCGGCGACGGGCGGAGCTGTGCCGTTCGTGCTGGAACCATCGCTGTCGTTCCCCTCTGGAGCGACGCCGGAGCACCCCTCATACCGCGTGGGTCACGCCGGCACGGTGGTGGCGGCGATCGTGGGGACCTCGGGGTGCCGAGGGTGGAACGGAGACGTCGTTGCCGGGAGCGACGGGAGTGCGCGGCGGCCGACAGACCCGCCGATGCAGGCGAGCCGGCGACCGGACGACTGATGAGCCCGGCCGCCACCTGGTACGCCGTGCGGCGCGCGAGAGTACGGAGTGCGCGCGTCGTGGGACGAGCGGAGGGCTGAACGGCGTCGATGCCCGCTCGCGCCTGGGGTGGGTCCCATGCGGGACCGCCGTTTCTCCCTCCGCCAGCGAAGGGACTCCACGCCGAGCTGGCGTCAGGCCGGACGATACGCGCACTGCGGCGACCCGACGTGCGTCCCGGAATGGAGGCCGACTCCGGTCCGATCGCCCGGGTACCGCCGGGCCGGACGGTGGTCGCGGGTGGGGCGTAACGTCGAGGTGCCGGTCTCTCCTCGTTCACTGCCTCCCATGGCAGCGCCGGGACCGACTTGCCACTATCCCGCCGCTCTGCGGCGGAGTCAGGCCCCGTCCGCCATGACGTCCTTCACGCTCGCTCTCTCCGTCACGACCTCCACCGACGTCCGGCACCTGGAACGGGCATCGTTGCTTCGGGAGGCCGCCGAGGCCACGGACAGAGGGGCGTGCGTCGTGTGCCCCCACGATCCTGCGAGCCATGACGCGATCGCGGCGCGGTTCTGCTCGGCAACCCGGGACGGCTCCATCGTCAGGGGTTGCGTCTGCCAGTGCTGACCGGACGTCGGTCGTTCGTCACCGAAGGGTGACGTCCGACCGGGCCCTGGAGCACGTTGTCAGCGCCATACCGGTCGGGGCCGCCATCAGCATTCGCAGCCGTTGGATCTCCGGCGGCGGTACGACCACTGGCGCAGCAGCACTCACTGCGATGGCTGGGCGCTCGCCGAATGCGCCATCGCCGTCGTCCCGGGCCCCACCAGGGGTCGCGTTCAGTCACACGGAAGGCACGGCATCCGCCTGATCACGCTCAGGTCGGCCCGGCGGACGCGGTCCGGCGAGAACTCCCAGGGCAGCGACCAGGACCGACGTCAACGGGGCTGCCAGCACCAATCCGGCCGGCGACATCCAACCCGCAGCGGCGGACATCCCCGCGACGACGGCCGGGGCGACCCACGCGATCGCCTGCACCGTGCCCGCGGCCCAGCCACGACGGTGCAGCCATGCGGACGCGAGCACGGCCCATCCCGCCGACGCGCCGCAGGCGAACAGCCAGCCGGAACCCGCGGCGATCGCGGCCCATCCGGCCCAGAGGATCGCCAGCCCCACGAGCAGCGGGAGCAGCGTCGCGTAGTCGGTCAGGAAGCCGCAGACCGGTCCCTGCTCGGCGTGCCCGGACGCCGGCGCTGCGGCGGCGGACCCGGGACGCGCCGCTACGGGCAGCACGCCGTCTCCGTGGCGAGGGAGTCCGGCGTCGGCAGGCCTGCGTCGGCGGCGATGCGGGTCGACAGCACGGCCGCGTCGGCTCCGACGAACCCGAGCAGCGCCGACCCGCGGCTGCTCTGCCAGGGCAGACCGATGAAGTACAGCCCCGGGACGTCTGTGACGCCTGCAGTGTGGCGGGCCTGGCCGTCGACGGCGACGCCCGGTACGTGCAGCCACGAGTAGTCGGAACGGAAGCCGGTGGCCCAGACAACGGCGTCGATCTCCGCGCTGCTGCCGTCGGCGAAGTGCGCAGTGCGACCGGTGGCCCCCGTCAGCCGCGGCCGAAATCCGACTCCGCGACGCCGCAGCCGGCTGCTGCGGGTGCCGATGACGAGGTCGCCCCGGGCGCGGAGCCGGCGGGCGATGCGGCTGTCGGCGGGCACGGTGAAGAAGCCGGACTTCGTGAGCCAGAAGAACAGGTCGCGGCCGGCGATGCGCTGCGGCAGCTCCGCCGGTCGGGAGCCGACGGCGACGGTCACCGAGCAGCTGTGGGCCAGTTCATCGGCGATCTGCAGGCCGGAGTTCGCGGCACCCACGACCAGCACCCGGCCTCCGGCAGGCAGCTGGCCCGCGTTCCGGTAGTCGGCGCTGTGCAGCTGCGGCAGCGCCGGGTCGAACCGGTCGCTCAGCGCCGGGGTCCACGGCGTCTGGAACGGCCCGGTGGCGACCACGACCTGCCGAGCCCGCAGCACCTCGTCCGGAGTCCGGACGGCGAAGGTGCCGTCGTCCTCGCGGTGCACCCGCTGCACCGGCGAGTTGAGCCGCACCGGTAGCTGGAAGTGCTCGGCGTAGGTCGCCAGGTAGTCGGCGACGTCGTCCTTGGTCGGGTGCGTGTCGGCCGGCGCCGGGAACGGCAGCCCGGGCAGCGAGTCGTACTGCGCCGGGCTGAACAGCCGCAGGGAGTCCCAGCGGGACCGCCACGAGGATCCGATCTCCGGACCTGCGTCGAGCAGCAGGAAGTCGGCGGAACGACGGCCGAGGTGATGCCCGAGGGCGAGGCCGGCCTGGCCGGCACCGATCACGATCACGTCGAGGGTCTTCGTCATGACCTGGACGCTAGGAAAGCCGGTGACGCATCACGCCGGGAGAATCGCCAGGTCTCACAGCTCGAGCGACAGGGCGGTCAGCTCCGCCCGGGAGGCGACACCGAGCTTGCTGAAGACGTTGCGCAGGTGGAAGTCGACCGTCCGCGGGCTGACGAACAGCTGCGCCGCGACGTCGCGGTTCGACAGGCCCTGGCGCACGAGGCCGGCCACCTGACGTTCCTGCGCGGTGAGGTCCGTGGCCGTGGAGACGTCGCGTCGCCGCGCGGTCTCCCCGGACGCGCGCAGCTCCTGGGCCGCCCGCTCCGCCCACGGGATGGCGCCGAGCTCCTCGAAGAGCGCGAGCGCGGACCGCAGGTGCTCGCGGGCGTCGACCCGCCTGCGGGCGCGACGCAGATGTTCGCCGTAGGCCAGCTCCGTGCGGGCCCGGTCTGGCATCCGCAGGGACTTCGCGTGCGCCGCCAGCGCCGCCTCGAAATGGCCCGCGGCATCCTGCCCCTCGGCCATCAGCGCCCGGCCGTGCTCGACCACCGCGTTCGCACTGGGGGTTCCGGTGCCCTCGGCGAATGCGGCGACCTCCTCGACCCAGGAACCGAGGACGTCGACGTGCCCCGCCCGGAAGGCGACGTCGAACAGGTCGAGGGACGCCAAGCGGCGCATCATCGGCAGCTGGATCTGCTGCAGGTGGTGGAGTGCGGTGACCGGCTGAGAGGACGCTCGGACTCCGCGACCCCAGAGGACCATGTCGACGACCTGCCGGTCCGTGACGCCGAACGGATGCTGATCGCGGAGGGCGGCGGCCTCCGCGAGCTGACGGTCGGCCCCTTCCTCCCCGCGCAGCGCGGCGACCAGGGCGAGCTGCGCGGTCGGCAGGGTCGTCATCCCCGCGGAACCCGTGCCGGCCGTCAGCGACAACGCCTCGGCCGCGGCCGCAGCCGCCGCCGTCCACGCTCCGGTCGCCAGGTGCGACACGAAGCCGCGGGTCAGGGCGTGCTCCACCATCGACAGGGCGCCGGCGCGGCGCGCGGCGATCAGCTGGTCGTCGTGCAGCCGCAGGCTTCGCTCGTCGTCGTCCATGACCCACGCGGCAATGGCCAGGTTGGGCTGCAGCACCGAGTCGCCCTCGAGCGGATCGGAGTCGGTGAGCGCGAAAGCACACGCGAACGCCTCCGCCGCCGCGCCGTGGTCGGGGCGCGCGAGCGCCCGGAAACCGTGCATCAGGTGGAATGCCACGCGCGCGTGGACGGGTGCCTCCCCGGGCGGAGCCGGGACCAGCGCGACGGGATCGAAGGTCCGTGGTGAGCGGGCGCCGAAGACCGACAGCGAGGCCGAGAGCATCGCGAGCCGGCCCGCCATCACGTCATCGGCGCCGGCCGCGGCCTCGGCGGCCCGCAGCACGAGGTCGTAGCCGTCGTTCAGCGACCGGGTGTTCCACTCGATCTGGCCCTGCAGGGTCAGCAGCCGCGCCCGCAGCACCGGCTCGGTGACCTCCGCCGCCGCGGCGGTGGCCAGCGCCGCCGCCCGTGACGGGTGCGCACCCGACCACGCCGACGAGGCAGCCAGGTACAGCCGCCGCCCGCGATCCTCCCCCGCCGGGGTCAGCTCGGCGGCGCGGGACCAGGCCGCGGCCGCGGCCTCATGGCCACCGCGTCCCGCTGCCCGTTCGGCCACCTCGTCCAGGGCGGCGACCACCTGCTCGTCTGGCCGGTCGGCCGCCGCGGCCAGGTGCCAGGCGCGCCGGTCGGGGTCACCCCCCAGGACGTCGGCCAGCGCCCGGTGCACAGAGCGACGCTGAGCACTGGTCGCCGCCCGGTAGACCGCCGAACGGACGAGCGGGTGGTAGAGGGCGACGGCGTCGCCGTCCACCGCCACCAGCCTGGCGCGCTCTGCGGCGTCCAGGGCGTCCTCGCCCGCACCGAGTTGCTCGGCGGCGTCCCGGACGACGGTCAGTCGACCGGTGTCGTCCGCGGCGGCGGCGAGCAGGAATCGCTGAGCCGGCTCGTCCAGACGGCGGAAGCGGTCGAGCAACGCCCGCTCCACACCCCCGGTCAGCGGCAGCTGCGCCGGTAGCGGCGCACGACCGGCCAGCTGGTCCGACTCGAGAGCGCCGGCGAGCTCGCCGAGCGCGAGGGGATTGCCGCCGGTGCTCGCCACGAGGCGGTCGCGCACCTCAGGGTCCACCTCGGCGCCGCTCCGCGCCGAGAGGATGGTCGACGCCGCCTCGCCGGAGACCCCGCCCAGGACGACGGCCGGCAGATCGGGCGTGTCGAACCGCCGGGCGTCGCCGTCACGAGCGGCGAACAGCAGCGCTATCCGCTCGTCCTGCAGGCGCCGAGCCACGAAGAGCAACGCGGCGGTCGAGGCGTCGTCGAGCCAGTGCGCGTCGTCCACCACGGCGACGACGGGCATGTCCTCGGCGGCCTCGGCGAGCAGGCTCAGCGTGCCGAGGAACGTCAGGAACCGGTCGCCCTCACCCTCGGCCTCGCCCATCGCCGCCCGGAGCGCCGTGCGTTGCGGGGTGGGCAACACGCCGATGCGCCCTCGGATCGGCCAGAGCAGCCGCTGCAGCGCGGCGAAGGCGAGGGGTGACTCCGACTCGACCCCGGACGTCCGCAGCACCCGCATGTCGGAAGCCGAGGACAGGACGTCGTCCAGCAGCGTCGACTTCCCCGAGCCGGCGACTCCGCGGACGACGAGGGCCCCGCCGCGGCCGACGCGCGCGGCGTCCAGCACCGCGGCGATCCGCACCCGCTCGACGTCCCGTCCGGCCAGCACGGGCGGAACGGTACCGACCGACTCCGGCTGCCGAGCCCTACCGATCCCGGCGAATTTCCCGGCGTGAGCGACCGGCTCGGACGCGACCGTGACTGCGACCGACCCACATCTCGAGGAGGAGACATGTCGACCCACGCGATCGACGCCCACGCGGCGTCGACGTCCGACGCGGACGAGCCGCGCCGGCCCTGGACCATCTTCGCGCTCATGATCGCCGCGCAGTTCATGGTGATCCTGGACGTGTCGGTGGTGAACGTCGCGCTGCCGTCCATCAGCGAGGCCCTGCAGCTGTCCGCCGCCGACTACCAGTGGACGATCAGCGCCTACGTGCTGCTGTCGGGCGGACTGCTGCTGCTCGGCGGCCACATCGCCGACCTGCTGGACCGCCGCCGCGCCTTCCTGGCGGGGATCGGCCTGTTCACCGCGGCCTCGTTGGTCAGCGGCGTGGCGCAGACGCCGATCATGCTCATCCTGGCCCGTGCCGGCCAGGGCGCCGGTGCCGCGCTGCTCACGCCGGCCGCGCTGTCGATCATCATGACCGCCTACGCCGGCCGACAGCGGCAGACCGCTCTGGCCGTCTGGGGCACGGTCGGCAGCCTCGGCATCGCCGCCGGGGTGCTCTTCGGCGGCGCGCTCACCAGCGCGCTGGGCTGGCGGGCCGTGTTCTTCATCAACGTGCCCATCGGCATCGCCGTCGTCGTCGGGACGATCAGGTCGGTCGGGCGCGGCGCCACCGCGACCGGAGCGCTGCGCCGGCTCGACGTGCCGGGTGCCCTCACGCTCGTCGGAGGTCTGCTCGCGCTGGTGTTCGGGATCGAGGCCACCCGCTCGGCCGGCTGGACCGCCCCGCGCACCTGGATCCCCCTGCTCCTGGCCGCGATCCTGCTCACCGGGTTCGCCCGGCTCGAGCGGCGCAGCGCCGACCCGCTGGTCCCGCCGCACACCTGGCGGATGCGCTCGCTGGTCTCCGCCTCGGCGGTGATGGCAGGGGTCACCGGCGTGGTGGTCGGCGCCATCTTCCTGACGTCGCTGTACCTCCAGTCGATCATCGGTTCCTCGCCGGTGGTGGCCGGGCTGCAGTTCCTGCCGCTGGCCGGCGCGATCACCTTCGCGGCTGCCGGTGCGTCCAAGGTCATCGGCCACGTCGGCTCGCGCACGCTCATCCTCGGCGGGCTGGTCGTCATGGCCGCCGGCGTCCTGCTGCTCGCCGCGAACGCCGGTGGGACCTCGTACGCGGCCGACGTCCTGCCCGGCTTCCTGCTCGTCGGCGGCGGCGTCGGCCCGATGTTCGTGGCGATCGCGGTCGCCGCGATGGGCGACGTCCCGGCGGAGAGCTCCGGCCTGGCGAGCGGGCTGATGATGACCGGTCACGAGATCGGCGCCGCCATCGGTGTGGCCGCGCTGACCGCGGTCGCCGGCGACCTGGCCACGAGGTCGGGACTGATCGACGGCTACGGCACCGCGTTCCTCGCCACCGCCGGCGTCCTCGCCGCGCTGTTCGTGCTCACGCTGCTCGCCGTCCCCGGTGGGAGGCCCACGGCGGCCGTCGCCGGCCACGGGCACGCGCACGGCCACGGCCACTGATCGCCCCCGGCTCTCGCCCGGGAGATCCCGGCGATTTCCCCGGCGAGAGCCGCCCCGTCCCCCAGCAAGTCTTCGTCCTGTCCGATCCACCACCCACTGAAGGAGTTCCGATGCTGTCCGACACGCCCCGCACCTTCGTCGGCTCGACGACGTTCACCGTCACCGGCATGACCTGCGACCACTGCCGGCGCGCGGTCACCCAGGAGATCTCGGCCGTCGAGGGCGTCGAGTCCGTCGCCGTCGACCTCGCCTCCGGCACGGTCACCGTCAGCACCGACCAGCCCGTCGACCGGGCCGACATCGCCGCCGCCGTCGACGAGGCCGGCTACGTCCTCGTCCCCTGACCTCACCCGATCCCTGACCTGTTCTGGAGAACCGATGCACACCACCCACCCCGCGGAGCCAGTGCCCGCGGAGCACCGGCTGAGCGCCAGGAGGTTCGCGCTCCACTTCGCCGAGATGGTCGCGGCGATGGCCGTCGGCATGGTGGCGCTGCACCCCGTGTGGATGCTCGTCCTCGACGCGTTCGGCGCCGGCAGCGTGATGGACAACCCGTACTCCGGAGCGCTGATCATGGCGACGAACATGACGGTCGCCATGTCGGCCTGGATGAAGTTCCGGGGCCACCGCTGGCGGCCGATCGCCGAGATGGGCGCGGCCATGTACCTGCCCTTCCTGGTGCTGTTCGTGCCCTTGGCGCTCGGGTTCATCAGCGACGGCGCCCTCGTTCTCTGGGGCCACGTGCTGATGCTCCCGGCGATGGCCGTGGCCATGGTGCTGCGCCCCTCCGAGTACGCCCACTGCTGAACCGGGACGGCGGCGGGACAGGCACCTGTCCCGCCGCCATCCCGACCTGACCGAGAGAGGAACCTCCATGACCACCACCACCACCGTGACGGTCCGCCGGGCCACCCCGGCCGACACCGCTGACGTCGCCGCGATGGTCCGCGAGATCGCCGCCCACGAGGACCAGTCCGCGCACGTGCACGTGGACGACGAGCAGTGGCGCGGGCTGCTGGCCCGGCCCGACGTCGTCGTGCTGCTCGCCCAGCGGGACCGCGCCCCCGTCGGCTATGTCTCCGCCGTCCGCCAGCTGCACCTCTGGACCGGCGGCGACGTCCTCAACCTCGACGACCTGTACGTCCGCCCCAGCCATCGGGACGCCGGCGTCGGCCGCCTCCTGATGGCGTCCCTGGCCGGGCTCGCCGCCCCGGACGAGCTGATCATCCGGTGGGGAATGGAGGTCGACAACGTCGACGCCCAGCGGTTCTACCGCCGGCTGGGGGCCACCCTGCGGCCGAAGATCCTCGCCGCCTGGCAGCCCCCCGCGTACCGGGGCCTCCTGTGACCACCGCCGTGTCCCGGAGCCTTCGGCGGCCGGTGCTCTGGGGCGTCGCCGTCGGCGTCGGCCAGGCCGCCTCGCCCCTGGCCTTCCCGTGGCTCGACGCCGCGACGGTGTACGCGCTCGGCCTGGCGCTGATCGCCACCGTCTACATCGGCTTCGCCGTCGCCGACGGTCGCCGGACGGTTCTCGCGGTGGAGCTGGCCGTGGCGACCGGGTTCGTCGTGGTCGCCACCGCGGTGCCCGTCCTCCCCTGGCTCGTCGTCGCCGGCCTCGTCGGTCACGGCCTCAAGGACATGTGGCAGCACCGCACCCAGTTCGTCGCCAACACCCGGTGGTGGCCGCCGTTCTGCGCCGCCGTCGACTTCGCCGCCGCCGCGCTCATCGCCGTCCTCCTCGCTGCGGGAGTGACCACCTGAGCGCCGAACCTGGCGAATTTCCCGGTCCGACCCCGGTGACCGCCGCGAACGATCGCCGGTAGCCGACACAGCCCTCGATCAGGAGTTCCGATGACCACCACGGCGCCGAGCCCGAGCACCGAAGCGACCGCCAGCTGCACCCTCGACATCGGCGGCATGACGTGCGCGTCCTGCGTCGGCCGCGTGGAGAAGGCGCTCAACCGGGTGGACGGCGTCACCGCCGCCGAGGTCAACCTGGCCACCGAGGTCGCCACCGTCCGGTTCGACCCGGCCCAGATCGGCCTCGCCGAGCTCACCGCCGCCGTCAGCAAGGCCGGCTACACCGCCCGCCCCCGGCACGACGCCCCGGCGACGACCGAGCCCGGCGGGCCCGGCGACGACCGCGACGACGAGGCGCACCTGACCTCGCTCAAGCGCCGCTGGCAGGTCACCCTCGGCGTGGGGCTCGGCCTGATGGTGCTGATGTACGTGCCGCTCTACCTCGACGCCATGGACTGGCTGATGCCGGCGATCCTCGTCGTCGCCACCGTCGTCCAGTTCTGGGCCGGCCGGGACATCTACCGCGCCGCGTGGACCGCCGCCCGGCACGGCTCCACGAGCATGAACACCCTGGTCGCACTGGGCACTGGCGTCGCCTACGGCTACAGCGCCTTCGTCACGCTGTGGCCCGCCGCCGCCGAGCGGTGGGGCCTGCCGCTGCACGTCTACTTCGAGACGTCGCTGGTGATCCTGGCGCTGGTCCTCGCGGGCCGGTGGATGGAGGGCAAGGCGAAGAAGCGCACCGCCGCGGCGATCACCGCGCTGGTCGGCATGACCCCCAGGACCGCGCGCGTGCTCCGCGACGGCGCCGAGATCGACGTGCCCGTGGAGCAGGTCGTCGTCGGCGACCTGGTGCGTGTGCGGCCGGGCGAGAAGCTGCCCGTCGACGGCGTCGTCACCGACGGCGTGACCGCGGTCGACGAGAGCATGCTGACCGGCGAGAGCCTGCCGGTGGACAAGACGGCCGGCGACCAGGTCATCGGCGCGACCCTCAACCGCACCGGCACCATCGTGCTGCGGGCGACCGCCGTGGGCGCGGACACCGCCCTCGCGCAGATCGTCCGGCTGGTCGAGGACGCGCAGGGCGCGAAGGTGCCGCTGCAGCGTCTGGCCGACCGGGTGTCGGCCTGGTTCGTGCCGATCGTGCTGGGTCTGGCGGCCGCCACCTTCGTCGTCTGGGCGCTGTTCGGTGGCGACACGGGCGGCATGACCATGGCGATCACCACGACCATCGCCGTCCTCATCATCGCCTGCCCGTGCGCTCTCGGGCTGGCCACGCCCACCGCGGTCATGGTCGGCACGGGGCGCGCGGCCGAGCTCGGCATCCTCATCGGCAACGGCGACGCCCTGGAGACGGCGCGCCGGGTCACCGCCGTCGTCCTCGACAAGACCGGGACGATCACCCGCGGCAAGCCCGAGTTGACCTCGGTCACGACCATCGGCGGGTGGGCCGAGGACGACGTCCTGGCCCTGGTCGCGTCCGCGGAGACCGGCAGCGAGCACCCTGTCGGCGAGGCGATCGTCGCTGCCGCGTCGGCGCGCGGGCTGCGGCTGCCGGCGCTGCGGTCCTTCGACGCGGTGCCCGGCCACGGCATCGACGCCGTCGTCGGCGACCGGTCGGTGCTGGCCGGCAACGCCGCGCTCATGGCCGCCCGAGGGGTGGACGTCGAACCGCTCGCCGGCACCGCCGCCACCGAGGCCGCACACGGCCGCACCCCGATGTTCGTCGCGGTCGACGGACGGCCGGTCGCCGTCGTCACCGTCGCCGACACCGTGAAGCCGGACTCCGCCGAGGCGGTCGCGCAGCTGACCGCCCTCGGGGTGCAGGTCTGGATGCTCACCGGCGACAACCGCGCCACCGCCGCGGCCATCGCCGACCAGGTGGGCATCGAGCACGTGCTCGCCGAGGTGCTGCCCGCCGACAAGGCCGCCACGGTGCGCGAGCTGCAGGCACAGGGTCACGTGGTCGCGATGGCCGGCGACGGCATCAACGACGCGGCGGCGCTGTCGGCCGCCGACGTGGGCATCGCCATCGGCACCGGCGCCGACGTCGCCATCGCGGCGTCCGACATCACGCTCGTCGGCGGGGACCTGCGCGGCATCGTCTCCGCCATCGCGCTGTCGCGCCGGACGGTGACCACGATGAAGCAGGGCCTGGGCTGGGCATTCGGCTACAACCTGCTGCTCGTCCCGGTCGCCGCGGGCGCGCTGTACTGGTGGAACGACCTGCTGCTCGACCCGGTCCTCGCATCGGCGGCGATGGCGATGAGCTCGGTCAGCGTGCTCACCAACGCGTTGCGCCTGCGGCGGTTCCGCCGTCCCGCGACGGCCGCGGAGATCCTGCACCCGCCGCTGCGCGCCCGGATCGGCCAGTACGCCTACCTGACCGGCGTCGCGGTCGTCGCCCTCGCCCTCGGTGCGGGCCTGACCGCGGTGAGCCGGATGGACTTCGCCGAGCGCGGGATGAACGGCCAGCTGGCCTGGGTGCAGGGCACCGGCATGCCGATGCGGCCCGCCATGAGCGAGATGATGACCGCCGAGGTGCCGCCGGTGGAGGCCGCCGACGCAGGCATCGACGTCCGGCTCGCCCTGCCTGCCGACGTGCGGCCCGGCGAGCCCACCCGGCTGCTGATCGACGTGGTCGACGCGGCCGGAGCCCCGATCGAGGACCTCACCCGCAGCCACGAGGCGTGGATGCACCTGATCGCGACGCGTGCCGACCTCGGCACGTTCGCCCACGTGCATCCCGAGCCGACGGGCCGTCCCGGTCAGCTGGCCGTGGACATCACGTTCCCGACCGCCGGCGAGTACGTCGTCAACACCGAGTTCCGGCGGCAGGGCGAGATGGGCGACGTCCACCAGCGGCAGGTGGTCACCGTCGCCGGCGCGGCGCCGGCCCCGGTGGCGCTCGCGGAGAGCCCGCGGAGCGCGGTCGTGGACGGGATCCGGGTCGAGCTGGGCGGTGCGGCGGCGGCCGGCGGCCGCAGCGACCTGCACTTCTCGGTCACCGACGCGGACACCGGTCGCCCGGTCGACGACCTGCAGCCGTACCTGGCGGCGGCCGGTCACATCGTGGTCATGCGGGCCGACGGGCAGACCTTCGCCCACGAGCACGCCGAGGTGACCGATGCGGGCGGCCGCCCAGTCTTCGCCCTGCCCGGTCAGACGTTCGGACCGGAACTGGAGGTGCACGCGGAGTTCCCCACCTCCGGCCTCTACCAGCTGTGGGCGCAGTTCCGGCTCGCCGACGGCGATGTCATCACCGTTCCGTTCACCGTCCGGGCGTCGTGATGCCGGTTCCCTCACGATCAACCCAGATCGGCGAGTTCTCGGCGGGCGGGGGTGCATCGACCCGTCGGCGTCGCAGGAGCACACGGTGTCGTCCGCGCCACCCGGGTGGACCGCCGCGTCGTCGTCCGAAGCCACCGATGTCGGCTGGTGGGCGCTCGCACCGCACTTCCCCGTTCCGCCCAGGCACTCACCTGCGTGCCGATGTCGACGGCCCTTCTGCTCAGCCGAACCCGCCGGCGTCTTCGCACCGCCGAGCCGCCGTGGAGCAGCTCCGCACCTCGTCGGCTCCCACAGGTGCGACGGAGGAGTGCCGCGCGGATTCCCCAGCCTTCCCAAGCCGGCCATGCCGGTTCGATCCCGGTCACCCGATCCACCGCGACGGCGCGGTCACTGCTCTTGTGCGTCCCGCGACCCGAACCCTTCGGCAGCGCTGATCAGGGGCCGCAGCACCTCGAGTGCAGCCGTCAGCATGTCGCTGACACGAGCGCTCTCGATCCACAGCAGGAAGTCGTCGGCGGCGAACCGCCATTCCGCTCGGATGTCGGCCTGCGCACACCGGGCGGCGTGCTCGTGGGTCAGGACGGCGTGGGCGAAATCGTCGTCCTCCCCGAAGAGGGAGTACTCGTCTCGCCATGCCTGGTGGGCGATGGGGATCTCGCCGCCGACGAGCCGGTCGCCGTGCCAGAGGAGTCGATCCTTGCGGACCGCCGTGAGCGGAGGCACGGCATGGTCGAGGTCGACGACGCACACCAGGAAGTTGCGAAAGGCGTCCCGTTCGTTCGTGTCGTCGCTCAGCAGGACGTAGTGGTACTCGAAGGCGGTGATGGAGCGGCCGTGCAGGCTGCCCCGGACGACGTTCCGTGCGCGCCGCCAGGTGCCGATGCCGAACGGATAGCTCTCCCAGCGGTGGGTGAGGTCCCGACGGCTGTGGACGTGCTCCAGGGCGTGTTCCGCGGCGAAGCGCTGCGCGACCGCGTGGTCGTCGTCCACGGAGCGGGATGAGGGGGGCATGGTCGGTGTACCTACACGTGCCGGGGCGCGTGCGTCTGCTCCGTCGGACCGAGCGTCATGACATCGCTCGGCCTCGTCCGGTCGCACCGGCCCCGCCGGGTAGGGAGCGGGTCGCTCATCGGCACACGCCGCTCTGCTGTGGTCGCTGTGGCGAAGGCGTGACGGGAGCGAGTCTCGGCGCGAGAAAGTGGTCTGTCAAGTCCTCTTTTGCTCATTCTGGACGAGCAGAGCACCCGGCCGGCACGGGGACCGCGGCCGTCCACGGACGGGCCGGCCACAGGATCCCGGCCGCGTCGTCCGGCCGGTCACCCTTCGAGAGGACGACGACGTCGGACGAGACTGGCGGACGAGGGTCCTGCCATAGGCTGACGGCCATGTCCGGCGCCGTAGACGAGCTCCCGCCGGCTCGCCGTCTGACGAGGCGTGGCCTGGCGACCCGCGACCGGATCGTGAGCGCGGCCGCCACCCTGATGCACACCAGGGGCGTCAACGCCACCACGCTCGACGACGTCCGCGTCGCGAGCGGGACCAGCAAGTCGCAGCTCTACCGGCATTTCCCCGACAAGGAGTCGCTCGTCCAGGCGGTGATCTCCCGCCAGGCCGAGGGGGTGCTGGAGAGGCATCGCCAGCGCCTGGAGCGGCTGAACTCGATCCGTGGACTCGAACTGTGGCGCGACGGAGTCGTCCAGCGCAATGCGCTCCGCAACGGCGCCTACGGCTGCGAGCTCGGTTCGCTGGCGAGCGAGCTCGCCGACCAGGACGAAGCCGCCCGCCTCACTCTGAACGAGCACTTCCACACGTGGCAGGGACTGCTCACCTCCGGCCTCGCCCGGATGGTCGAGGCCGGAGCGTTGCGGCCGGACGCGGATCCCGACGCCCTGGCGACAGGCCTCATGGCCGCCCTGCAGGGGGGCTACCTCCTGGCCCAGACGGCGCGCGACGTCGGCCCCATGCAGATCGCGCTGGACATGGCAGTCGCGCACGTGAAGTCGTTCGCGACCACACCCGAAGCCTGAGGACGGCGCTCCGGCAGCGCGTCACCTGACCGTTCCGACGGCCTCACCAGGTCGGGAAGAACTGGACTTGACAGTCCACTTTACGAGCCACCATGCTGCCCTGGCACACGACCCCGGCGGCCAGGAGAGGCGCGACATGGCCGGTTCGCGGTGGAGGTTCGCGGCTCTCGTCCGCGGCTGCCACGCGATCGCGGGGCGACCGTCACCAGCAGCTCGAAGGATGGCCCCAGTGGTGTCTGACCGTGACCTCCCCGACGACGACGGGAACTCCGGCTACGGGAACCCCCTCTCCCCCGAGGAGAGCGTGGACGAGGACGTGTTCGGGGAGGATGTCGCCGACGGCTACTCGCCGGGGGAACGCCCCTACGGCGTGACGGCCTGGGGGGTCACGGCCTACGAGGAATCCACGCACGAAGGCCTGGGACGTCGCCTCGCTCGGGAACAGCCGGAGTACGCGGCCGAGCCCGAAGGGGACGGCATCGGTGACACGGTCGGCACCGACGGCGAACTGATCGACGACCAGGTGGGAGACCGTCGAGCCGGACGCCTCGTCCTCGGCGCGATCGACGACCTGGACCCGCGCTCGGACTACTGGGCGATCGACGCCGGCATCGACGGCGTCGGCGCCTCGGCCGAGGAAGCCGCCGTCCACGTCATGCCGGACGGTTTCTTGTCCGACGACCGGCGGCTGGGCTCGTGACGGGCGAACGCTGCCCGCGACCGCGTGTACGTGCAGGCGACCACTGGATACGAGGAGGTGCCCGATGAGGGCGGTCGTGGTGAGCGATCAGGCCGCGGGAGCGGCCGGGATGAGTCTGCAGGAACGGCCCGAGCCGTCGGCAGCGATCAACGACGTCGTCGTCGAGGTCCGTGCGTCGGGATTCGTCGGGACCGAGTTGGAGTGGCCCTCCACCTGGGCCGATCGGCTCGACCGTGACCGGACGCCGTCGATCCCGGGGCACGAGGTGGCCGGGGTGGTCAGGGCTCTCGGTTACGGCACGACCGGGCTGTCGGTGGGGCAGCGGGTGTTCGGCCTCACCGATTGGCACCGCGACGGCACCCTGGCGGAGTTCGTGGCCGTCGAGGCGCGCAACCTCGCACCGCTGCCGGGCGACGTCGACTTCACGGTGGGCGCCAGCCTGCCGATCTCGGGCCTCACCGCCTGGCAGGGACTCTTCGTCCACGGCCGGCTCGAGGCGGGGCAGAGCGTGCTCGTGCACGGCGCAGCGGGCGCGGTGGGGACGATGGCCACGCAGCTCGCGCGCGAGTTCGGCGCACGGGTCGTCGGTACCGGCCGCGCAGCCCATCGCCAGGTCGCGCTCGACTTCGGCACGCACGAGTTCATCGACCTGGACGACGACGCCCTGGAGGAGGTGGGCGGGGTCGACCTTGTTCTCGACCTCATCGGCGGCGACGTCCAGAAGCGGTCCGCGGGCTTGATCCGCCCGGGCGGAACGCTGGTGTCCGTCGTGGGACCGGTCGCAGCCCGACCCGCGGACGGCCGGGCCGTCGACTTCGTCGTGGAGTCCGATCGCGCGCAGTTGGGTGAGATCGTCCAGCGGGTGCGGGACGGACGGCTGCGGACGAACATCGGCACCGTCGCGCCGCTCGACGACGCCGTCGCCGTGCTCGACCCGACGCAGCGACGCCAGGGGAAGACCATCATCCGCGTGGACGCGTCGGGAGGCGGCTGAGCGCCTCGGGCTCCCAGCTCCCGCCTCGTTCTGACGGCCGTGCTCGGCGCCCTCGCCCGGCAGGGACGAGGAGGATCTCCTGCTACTCCTCGATCACCGAGAAGACGTTGCCCGCCGGGTCGGTGAACCAGCCTTCTCGACGTCGGCCACCGGGAAGTTGAGCACCGTGAAGGTGGCCGGCTCATGGTTGGGCTTCCCGTACGCGACCACGTCGGTGCCGCCGCCGAGGTGGGGCCGCATGATGCCCTCCATCCCCTCGTCGGAGACGCGCAAGCGGGCTATCCGGGGGCCCGCCCGCCGCACGGCGGCGGGGCCGGCCCTCGGCGGGCACGATGGAGGAGTGCCGGAGGGAGACAGCGTCTGGAAGGCGGCCCGGCGGATGCGCGCGCACCTGGTCGGCCGCGCCGTGGTGCGCAGCGACTTCCGCGTGCCGCAGCTCGCGGCGGCCGACCTCGGAGGACGCACCATCACGGCGTTCGACTCCTACGGCAAGCACATGCTCACCCGCTTCAGCGGCGGGATGACGCTGCACACGCACTTCCAGATGGACGGCGCCTGGCAGGTCGTCGGCCCGGGCAAGCGACTGCCGCGCACCTTCGACGACGAGATCCGGCTGGTCCTCGAGACCGACGGCCCGACGGCGTACGCGCTCCGCATGCCGGTGCTCGAGCTCGTCGCGACGGATCGGGAGCACGAGGTCGTCGGCCACCTCGGGCCGGACCTGCTCGGGCCCTCGTGGGACGAGGACGTGGCCGTCGAGAGGCTGCTGCGCGAACCCGGACGGCCGCTGGTCGAGGCGCTGCTGGACCAGAGGAACCTCGCCGGCATCGGCAACCTCTGGGCCGTCGAGACGTGCTACCTGCGCGGCCACTCCCCCTGGACACCCGTGTGCGACGTCGACCTGCGTGCCACGGTCCGCCTGGCCCGCCGGATGATGCAGCACTCGCTCGACCACCCCGGCCAGGTCACCACCGGCAACACCCGTCGCGGCGAGACCCACTGGGTCTACGGGAGGGCCGAGCGCCCGTGCCGTCGGTGCGGCACGCCGATCGCCTTCCGCGACTCCATCACCGGCACGCCCTACTCACGCGAGACCTGGTGGTGCCCGCACTGCCAGCCCGGGCCCTTCCCGTCGCTGGCCGAGCGGCCGACCCGCCCCGGATTCCGGCGCGGCGTCAACGAGGAGTCGTTCGGCTCGCGCGGCCGGCGGCTGCGCGGCGAAGCCGGGTACGCCCGACGCCCCCGCCGCTGACGAGGCACCCGCCGCCCCGCTACTCCTCGATCACCGAGAAGACGTTGCCCGCCGGGTCGGTGAACCAGGCGATGAGCGGGCCGCCCTCGCGCATGATCCCCTTGGCGTCGGTGGGCGGGTTCTCGTACTGCTCGAACCGGACGCCGCGCGCGGTCAGCTCGTCGACGGCCTTCTCGACGTCGGCCACCGGGAAGTTGAGCACCGTGAACGTGGCCGGCGCGTGGTTCGGCTTCCCGTACACCAGCACGTCGGTGCCGCCGCCGAGGTGGAGCCGCATGATGCCCTCCATCTCCTCGTCGGAGACGCGCAGGCCCAGGGTCTCCTCGTAGAAGCGGCGCGCGGCCACCGGGTCGCTGACCGAGAAACCGCTGAAGGCAGGGCTGTCGCCGAGCATGAGATGTCCCCTCTCGAAGGTCCTGCTCCTAGGACCCGTCGGCCGCCCGGGAATCATCGGCGGCGCCCGGCGTCAGTCGACCAGCGTCGGCAGGCCGAGCCTCGCGAACAGCTGGTTGCCGTCGAGGTCGAGGAAGCTCGAGATGTGGGCGATCCGCCCGTCCTCCACCTCGAGCACGTGCAACGCCCAGGGCTCGCGACCACCGCCCTCCTTGCGCGGCTTGTACTGCGCGAAGGCCGGCGTGCCGTTGGCCGGGGCCTCGATGATCACGGAGTCACGGCAGGCCGCGCCCGGGCCGAGCATCCAGGTACCGATGTCCTCGCGACCGCGCAGCCACATCTCGAACGGAGGCATGTGCTGGGTCGCGTCCTCGTGCAGCAGCCGCACGAAGGCGTCGATGTCGTAGCGCTCGAACGCGTCCACGTACCGGGCCAGCAGCTGGCGGTCCTCGGCGTCCAGCTCCCGCCGCGGCTCGGGCACCCCGCCGGAGGCCGCCAGCGTGGCCCGGGCCCGTTGCAGCGCGCTGTTCACCGAGGCCACCGTGGTGTCGAGCAGCTGGGCCACCTCGTCGGCCTTCCACCGCAGCACCTCGCGGAGGATCAGCACCGCCCGCTGGCGCGGCGGCAGGTGCTGCAGCGCCGCGACGAACGCCAGCCGGATCGACTCCTTGGCGACCGCGCGCTCCGCCGGGTCGCCGTCCTCGGGCAGCACCTGGCGGTCGAGCACCGGCTCGATCCACGCCGTCCCCGGCCGGCGGGCGGCGAGCGAGGACTCGACCGGAGGCGAGGGCGAGCCGGCCAGGTCCATCGGCAGGGCGCGGCGCTGCCGGCCGGACAGCTGGTCGAGGCAGACGTTGGTGGCGATGCGGTACAGCCAGGACCGCAGCGCCGACCGGCCCTCGAAGTCACCGAGCCCGCGCCACGCCCGCACCATGGTCTCCTGCACCGCGTCCTCGGCGTCGAAGGACGAGCCGAGCATCCGGTAGCAGTAGCCGGTCAGCTCACGGCGGTGCTCGAGCAGCCGGGGATCGAGCTGGTCCGCCGGGCCGATCGCGACGCTGGTCACCTGTGACCACTCCTCGGAAGTCGATGTGCCGAGCAGCACATCACAGGTCACCGACAGTTCGGCAGTCCCCGGACGCAGGTGCGCCCGTCCTCACCCGGTCGGGGCCGCGGCTGCTGGACTTCGTACGGGGCGGCCGCCAGCATTCCGTCCGAGATGACACGTTCCCCGTGGTCGGGCCAGCCCGACCTCCAGTCGGCCAGCCAGCGGGATGGGTCCGGGCGCCGTCCGGCACCAGGCTCGACGGCATGACCACAGACACCGCAGTACTGCCGACCATGGCCTTCGAGACGCCCGACCCGCCGGCCCGGCCGGACCGGCTCGGCGTCGTGCGCCAGCTCGGCATCGACTCCGCCTACACCCTCGTCAGCTTCCCGGTCGCGATCGCGGCGTTCGTCGTCGTCGTGACCGGTCTCAGCCTCGGTGCGGGCCTGCTCGTGATCTGGGTGGGCGTGGCGGTCCTGGCCGCCACCCTGGTCGCGGCGCGCGGCTTCGCCGCGATCGAGCGCGCCTGGCTGCCCAACGTCCTCGGCCGCCCGGTCCCGAGCCCCGCCTACCGGGTGCCCGAGGGGAGCGCCGTCCGGAAGCTGATCACCCCGCTGCGCGACCCGCAGACCTGGCTGGACGCACTGCACGGCCTGGTCCGCTTCCCCCTCGCGATCGCCTCCTTCGTCGTCACGGTGACGTTCTGGTCGGCGGCCCTCGGGGGGATCACCTACGGCGCCTGGGACTGGGCGCTGCCCGACGCCTCCACGGACCCGGACAACATGGACCTGCTCGAGCTGCTCGGCTTCGAGAGCTCGGCCGGTGCCCGGATCGCCCTCTCCACCGCCATCGGCATCGTCTTCGCCGTCCTGCTGCCCTTCGCCGTCCGCGGGATGGCGCTGCTCCAGGCGCAGCTGGGCCGCGTGATGCTGACCTCCCGGGCCGCGACCCAGGCCGAGCTCGGCCGGCTCACCGAGGGCCGCAACGCCGCCGTCGCCGCCGAGGCGGTCGCGCTGCGGCGGCTGGAGCGCGACATCCACGACGGGCCGCAGCAGCAGCTGGTCCGGCTGAACATGGACCTCGCCCGCGCCCAGCGGCAGCTCGAGCGCGACCCGGCCGCCGCCCACGCGGCGCTCGGCGAGGCGGCCGGCCTGGCTCGCGAGACGCTGGAGGACCTGCGGGCCCTCTCCCGTGGCATCGCCCCGCCGGTGCTCGCCGACCGCGGCCTGGCGGCAGCGCTCGCCGCGATCGCCGCCCGCTCCCCCGTGCCCGTCGACCTCGCCGTCGACCTGCCCGCGGACCGGCTGGCACCGGTCACCGAGAACACCGCCTACTTCGTCGTCAGCGAGGCGCTGGCCAACATCGCCAAGCACAGCGACGCGACCACCAGCCGGGTCGAGGTCCGCTGCGCCGGCGACCGGCTGCGCGTCGTCGTCGAGGACGACGGCGCCGGCGGCGCGGTGATCGCGTCCGGTCACGGGCTCGCGGGCCTGGCCGACCGCCTGCAGGCGGTGGACGGCGTCCTGACCGTGGACAGCCCGCGCGGCGGACCCACCCGGCTGACCGCGGAGCTGCCGTGCGCGTCGTGATCGCCGACGACTCGGTCCTCCTCCGCGAGGGCCTGGTCCGCCTCCTCGAGGAGGCCGGCACCGAGGTGGTCGCCGCCGTCGGCGACGGCCCCTCGCTCGTCCGGGCGGTGCGCGAGCACCGCCCGGACGTCGCCGTGGTCGACGTCCGGATGCCGCCCACCCACACCGACGAGGGCCTGCGCGCAGCCGTCGAGGCCCGGCGGGAGGTGCCGGGGACGGCGGTGCTCGTCCTCTCCCAGTACGTCGAGGTCGCCTACGCCGACGAGCTGCTCGCCGACGGCGCCGGCGGGGTCGGCTACCTGCTCAAGGACCGGGTCGCCGACGTGGACACCTTCCTGTCCGCGCTCGAGGACGTCGTCGGAGGAGGCACCGTGCTCGACCCGCAGGTCGTCGCCCAGCTCTTCGCCCGGCGCCGCGCCGACGACCCGGTCCGGCGGCTCACCCCGCGCGAGCGGGAGGTGCTCGGCCTCATCGCCGAGGGCCACTCGAACGCCGCCATCGCCCGGATCCTCGTCGTCACCCCCGGCGCGGTCGAGAAGCACACCCAGCACATCTTCGCCAAGCTCGGCCTCGCCCAGGACGACGACCAGCACCGGCGGGTCATGGCCACGCTGGCCTACCTGCGCGGCTGACCGGAACTGGTTGGCGGACCGTCGGACCCGCCCGGTAGACAACGTCCGTGGCCGACGACATCTACGACCAGCTCCGCCCCGCGACCGCCGAGGAGTGGCCCGAGTTCCTCGCGACGATGGCCGGCGCCTTCGGCGAGACGCCGGTCGGGCCCTACGTCGACACCCCGTCACCGGTCGCCGAGCTGGACCGGTCGCTGGGCCTCTGGGACGACGGCCGCGTGGTCGCCACCTCCGGCATCTACAGCCGGGAGCTGACAGTGCCGGGAGCGCTGGTGCCGTGCGCCGGCGTCACGTGGGTGACCGTCGCCCCGACCCACCGCCGCCGGGGTGTCCTGACCTCGATGATGCGGCGCCAGCTCACCGAGCTCCACGAGCAGGAGCGCGAGCCGGTCGCGGCGCTCTGGGCGTCGGAGCACCCCATCTACGGCCGGTTCGGCTACGCGCCCGCCACCGTCCGGGCGCCGCTCTCCGGTCCGGTGGCACGGCTGCGGCTGCGCCCGGACGTCGATCTCGGCACCGGCCGCGTCTCCATCGTCGACGAGGCCGCCTACCGCCCCGCCGCCGCCGCCGTGCACGACGTGGTGCGCCGCGCCGTGCCGGGCAACCTGGCCCGCGACGACCGCTGGTGGGACCGGGAGATGGCCGACCTCCCCGAGCACCGGCACGGCGCCACCGCCCGCCGGTACCTCCTGCACACCGAGACCGACGGCACGGTCACCGGGTACGCCGCCTACCGGATGAAGGAGAGCTGGACCGAGACCGGGCACCCGGAGGGGACGCTGACCGTCGAGGAGGTGCGCGGGCTCAGCACGCCCGCCTACGCCTCGCTCTGGCAGGTGCTGCTCTCCGTCGACCTGGTCAGCACGGTCCGGCTGCAGCGCGCCCACCCCGACGACCCGATCCGCTCCATGGTCACCGACGCCCGGGCCCTCACCGGCCCTCCGCGCGACGGACTGTGGGTCCGCCTGGTCGACGTCGGCCGGGCGCTCTCCGCCCGGCGGTACCCGGCTCGCATCGACCTGGTCTTCGACGTCCGCGACCCGTTCTGCGAGTGGAACCACGGGCGCTGGCACGTCTGGGGCCACCCCTCCGGCGCCTTCTGCGAGCGCACCGACCGCGACCCGGACATCGCCCTCGGCATCGAGGAGCTGTCCGCGGCCTACCTGGGCGGGACGTCGCTGGCCACGCTGCAGGCCGCCGGCAGGGTGAGCGAGATCAGCCCCGGCGCGGTCACCCACGCCTCCACCGCGTTCGGCTGGCCGGTCACCCCGTGGTGCCCGGACGACTTCTGAGGCCGCCGCATGACGTGGGACGCCTCGCGCGAGGCCTTCGCCGACGCCGCCCGGTGGTTCGTGGGCACGACCGCCCTGGTCGGCGAACGGTGGGCGGAGCCGGGCCTCGGTGAGTGGGACATCCAAGCCCTGGTCGGCCACACCAGCCGCTCGCTGCTGACCGTCGAGGCCTACCTGGCCCAGCCGGCGGAGTCCGCGGAGATCGACTCGGCCGCCGGGTACTTCCGCGCCACCAGCACGATGTCCGCAGGTCCTGCCGTGGCCGAACGCGGACGGCAGGCGGGTGCGGCTCTCGGGGACGACCCGCCGGCCGCGGTCGCAGCGATCGCCGCCCGGGTGGTCCCGCTGGTGGGCGCACGGACCGGCGACGAGCTGCTGACCACGGTGGCCGGCGGCATGCGCCTGGCCGACTACCTCCCGACGCGGACCTTCGAGCTGGTCGTGCACACCGCCGACCTCTGCGCCGCGCTCGACCTCCCGGCCGACGTCCCGCCGAGCGCAGCGGCCCAGGCGCTCGCCCTGGTCGCCGAGCTCGCCGTCAGCGGCGGGCGCGCCGGCCCGTTGCTGCTGGCCGCGACCGGACGGACCGGCCTGCCGAGCGGCTTCTCGGTGCTCTGACCGGGCGCTACGGTCGGCCGCATGGGCGACTCCGGCAGGAACTCCTGGACCCTCGCGGTGGACCGCTCGGACCTCGCCCGCACGCGCCGCCTGGCCACGCCGGTCCCGGACCCCGCACCCGGGGAGGCCGTGCTCCGGGTCCAGCGGGTCGGCCTGACGGCCAACAACGTCACCTACGCCGTCCTGGGCGACTCCTTCCGCTACTGGGAGTTCTTCCCGACCGAGCCCGGGTGGGGCGTCGTCCCGCTCTGGGGCTTCGCGGAGGTGGCGGAGTCCCGGGTCGACGGGCTCGCCGAGGGCACCCGTGTGTACGGGTACCTGCCTTTCGGGAGCCACCTGCTCGTCCGTCCCGGCCGCGTCGGCGAGCGCGGGTTCCGGGACACGAGCGACCACCGGGCGACGCTGCCCTCGCCGTACAACGCCTACGCCGCGACGACCGGCCACCCGGCCTACGAGGCCGACCGGGAGGATCTCCAGGTCCTCTTCCGCCCGCTGTTCTTCACGTCCTTCATGCTCGCCGACTGGCTGGACGACTCCGACGCCATGGGCGCCGAGCGGATCGTGCTGTCCTCGGCCTCGAGCAAGACCGCCTACGGGACGGCGTTCGAGCTGCACCGCCTGGGCCGGGAGGTCGTCGGGCTCACGTCCCCCCGCAATGTCGCCTACACCGAGGGCCTGGGCTGCTACGACGCGGTGCTGCCCTACGACGCGCTGGACCAGTTGTCCCCCGATGTGCCGACGCTGTACGCAGACCTCGCCGGCGATCCCGCCCTGACGGCACGGGTCCGCGTCCAGCTCGGCTCGTCCCTGCTGCACGAGGTCGTCGTCGGCGTGACGCACCAAGATGCCGCCACCGCGGGCACCCTCGCCGACACGGGGCCGGCGATGTTCTTCGCCCCCGACCAGATGCGCAAGCGCATCGGCGAGTGGGGGCGCGAGGGGCTCGACAGCCGCTTCGCCGACGCCTGGCGTGCCTTCGCCCCGCTCGCCGATCAGTGGGTCGACGTCGTCGTCTCGGCCGGGCCGGACGAACTGGAGCGGGTCTGGCAGGACGTGCTGGCCGGCCGCGCGGACCCCCGCACCGGCCACGTCATCACGTTCTAGGCGGCCGGTGAGCCCTCAGCGGAAGCTCGGGCTCTGTGGGCAGCCCACCGGCGGGGCGGTGCCGGTCGCGCTCGTAGTCGCTGATCAGCCCGATCCGGCGGACGTGCCGCTCGTCCTCGCTGAACGGCGTGCGCAGGAACTCGAGCACCAGCTCGGTCGCCTCCTCCGGGCTGTGCTGGCGGGCGCCGACCGCCACGACGTTCGCGTCGTTGTGCTGGCGTGCCAGCTGCGCCGTCGAGGTGTTCCAGACCAGGGCAGCCCGGACGCCGGGCACCTTGTTCGCCGCGATCTGCTCGCCGTTGCCGGATCCACCGATGACGACGCCGAGCGATCCCGGCTCGGTGACGGTCCGCTCCCCCACCTCGAAGCAGAAGGGCGGGTAGTCGTCCTGCGCGTCGTACTCGAACGCGCCGCAGTCGACCGGCTCGTGACCGGCGTCGGTGAGTGCCTGCTTCAGGTGCTCCTTGAACTCGAGGCCTGCGTGGTCGGTACCGATGAAGACGCGCACGGGCGCGAGTCTGTCAGGCTCCGGGCGTGGCGGTGCTGGGGGTCGACCGCTGGAAGGGCGCCTGGTTCGCTGCGCGGCTGGCCGGTCCGTGGCGTTCTCGGTGCTGCCACTGCAGCGTCCCTCCTCGCCGTCCCGCGACGTGGAGGTGCTCCCGCGGTCGCCCGATGCGGATCTGCTGGTGATCAGTCGCCGGTGAGCCGGCGCACGGCGCCCATGGGCAGCACCCGCAGCAGACCGGCGACCGGTCGCCACGGCCACTCCGGCACGTAGCCCCGCGCCGGCTCCCGCTCGACGACGTCGACCAGCGCGCGGACGCCTTCGTCCAGCCCGACCGTCAGCGGGCCGCGGCGCCCCTCGTTGATCGCCGTCTCGATGTAGCCCGGCAGGATCGCCGACACCACGATCGGCGAACCCAGGACGTCGGAGCGGATGCCCTCCGCGAGCGAGTTCAGCGCCGCCTTGCTGGCGCCGTAGGCGGTGCGGCTGCCCTTCATCCCGCGGACGCTGGCCACCGAGCTGATCAGCACGAGGTGCCCGGCGCCCTGGTCGCGGAAGAGCTCCATGGCGACCTCGCACTGGGCGTGCGTGCCGAGGACGTTGGTCAGCAGGATGGCGCGGTTCTCGGCGGCGTGACCGGTGCCGATGGACGCTCCCCGCCCGATGCCGGCGTTCGCGATCACCCGGTCGAAGCCGCCGAGCTGCTCGGCGAGCGAGCGCATTCCGGTAGCGACGGAGTCCGGGTCGTCGACGTCCACGGCGCCGGTGACCACCCGGATCCCCGGGTGCGCGGCCAGCAACTCCTCGCGGAGCGCGTCCAGCCGGTCGGTGCGGCGGGCGGCCAGCGCCAGGTCGCGGCCCATGGCGGCGAACCGGCGGGCCATGCCCTCGCCGAGCCCGGCGCTCGCGCCGGAGATGAAGATGCGCTGGCGGACGGGGTTCGGCACCGCGACAGCATGCCGCACCCCGCCCGGCAGGGACCTCCGGCCCTGCCGGCGGGAACCCGCCGTGACCGGCCGACCGCGGGGCAGCAGCACGCGCCGGGAGACCGCTCTCACGTGTCACGGCCCGGCCCGCCGCGTCGTCCCCCTGACTAGCGTCCCGCGCGGTCTCAGGTCGAGGTCCCGGCCGGCGCCGCTCGGGCCCCGCACGTCCGCGCATCCATGTGCACCCCGGAGGAGATCCCATGACCACCGATCGCCCGCCCGTCCCCGGCCCGCGCCGGCCACCCGACCAGCCGGCGCGCACCGTCGAGAGGCCCACCGGCCCCGGCGGACGTCCGCTGTGGGTCGCCCTCGTCCTCATCTGCACGGTGCAGTTGATGGTCGTGCTCGACGGTTCGGTGGTGAACATCGCGCTCCCGCGCATCCAGGACGAGCTCGCCATCAGCGACGCCGACCTCACCTGGGTGGTCACCGCCTACGCGATCGCCTTCGGCGGCCTGCTGCTGCTCGGCGGCCGGCTCGGCGACCTCATCGGCCGGCGCAAGGTCTTCTTCGCGGGCGTGCTGCTGTTCGCCGTGGGGTCGCTGCTCGCGGGCGTCGCCCAGGAGCAGTGGCAACTGCTCGGGGCCCGCGCGCTGCAGGGGGCGGGTGCCGCAGCGGCGTCCCCGACCGCCCTGGCGCTGATCACCACGACCTTCCCGGCCGGCCCTCAGCGCAACCGGGCCTTCGCCGTCTACGCGGCCATGTCCGGCGCGGGCGCGGCCGTGGGGCTCATCCTCGGCGGCGCGCTCACCGAGGCCTCCTGGCGCTGGACGATGCTGATCAACGTCCCGATCGGTCTCCTCGCGGCCTTCCTGGCGCCGCGCTTCCTGGCGGAGTCCGCTCCGCAGTCCGGAAGGTGGGACCTGCCCGGCGCGCTGACCGGGACCACCGGGCTCGCCGCGATCGTCTACGGGTTCAACCGGAAGGCGCAGACCGACCTCGACACGGGCCTCCCGCAGGAGTGGTCGGACACGCTGGTGTACGGCCCGATCATCGCGGGGGTCGTCCTGCTCGTGGCCTTCTTCGTGATCGAGGCCCGCTCGTCGCACGCGCTCCTGCCGATGCGGGTGATCGCCGACCGGACGCGCGCGGTGAGCTTCGTGGCGATGCTGGTCATCGGCGCGGCGATCTTCTCGATGTTCCTGTTCGTGTCGCTGTTCGTGCAGCAGGTGCTCGGCTACAGCCCGCTCGAGGCCGGCATCGCCTTCCTGCCGTTCACCGTCGGGATCGTCGTCGCCGCGCAGATCGCCTCGACGCTCGCCTCACGGGTCGACCCCCGGTGGATCGCCGGCGCGGGCGCGGGGCTGTCGGTGCTCGCCATGTGGGGCTACAGCGGGATGGACGTCGACGCCGGGTACGCCTCCGACCTCCTGCCGTGGATCGTCGTCCAGGCGGTCGGCATGGGGCTGCTGTTCGTGCCGCTCACGCTCACGGCGGTGAGCCGGGTGGATCCCAACGACGCCGGCGTCGGCTCGGCCGTGCTGAACACGGTGCAGCAGGTGGGCGGCGCCGTCGGCATCGCCGTCCTCGGCACCGTGTTCGCGAACGGCATCAGCGAGCGCCTGGCCCAGCTCGCCGCCTCGGGTCCCCCTGGCCCGGCGGCCGCCCTGGACGCCCAGGCGTACGGGACGTCGCAGGCGTTCACGGTGGCCATCTGGATGATGGTCGCCGTCGCGGTGGTGATCCTCGTCGGCCTGAACATCAGGCACGAGGACCTGGCCACCGACGTCACGCCGGGGCAGGCGGCGGCGCTGGCCGAGGGGGCTACCACGGGCGAACCGCCGGAGATCCCGCCCCAGGCGGGACCCCCGGCGGGCGACCGGGCCGAGGGCGAGGTCAGCGGCGGCCGGTGAGCTCCAGGGCGTCGGCCGGGACGGAGTCCATGTCGGGGCCGGAGAGCCGGGTGCGCTTGAGCTCCCAGAAGTCGGGGAGGTTCGCGAGCAGGACGGCGCCGTCGAACGCCTTGCCGGCGTCCTCACCGGTCGGGACCTTGCTGATGACCGGACCGAAGAAGGCGACGCCGTCGATGTGCATGACCGGCGTGCCGACGTCGTCGCCGACCGGGTCCATGCCCTCGTGGTGGCTCTTCTCCAGCGCCTGGTCGTACTCGGTGGAGGTGGCGGCCTCGGCCAGCTCCACCGGCAGGCCGGCGCGCTCCAGAGCCGGGACGGTCAGCTCGTCGAGCTCCTTGCCCTCGTGGTGCCGGAGGGTGCCCATGGCGGTGTAGAGGTCACCGAGGACCTCGTTCCCGTGCTGCTGGGCGGCGGCGATGGCGACGCGGACCGGGCCGATCGCCTGCTTCATCATCTCCTGGTACTCCTCCGGCAGGTCCCGGCCGCGGTTGAGGACGGCGAGGGACATGACGTGCCAGTGCAGGTCGATGTCGCGGACCTTGGCCGCCTCGAGCACCCAGCGGCTGGTCAGCCAGGCCCAGGGGCACAGCGGGTCGAACCAGAAGTCCACCCGGGCCTTCGTGGGGGCGCTCTGCACTGCCTCGGTCATGTGGTGCTCCTCTGCGTTCGTCGTCGCGCCGGCCTGGCCGGTCCCGCAGTTCACCAATCCGGATCGCCACCGGCTTGTTCCCTCCCGCGGCAGGTCGACGCGGTGGAGCGGGAGAAATCCTGTCGTCCCCGCATGGGAAGCTGGCCTGTGTGGCCGTTCCCAACCTGACCCGCACCGATGCCGCTGCCCGCGCCGAGCTCCTGGCCGTGCAGAGCTACGACCTCCAGCTCGACGTCACCGACGGCGACGGGCACCCCGGCGAGCGCACGTTCCGGTCGGTCACGACCGTCGAGTTCACCGCGCGCGAGGCCGGGGCGAGCACGTTCATCGACCTGGTCGCCGAGACCGTGCACTCCGCGACGCTCAACGGCGCCGAGCTCGACGTCAGCACCTACACGGAGGACGGCGGTCTGCCGCTGCCCGGCCTGGCCGAGCAGAACACCCTGGTCGTCACCGCCGACTGCCGGTACTCGAACTCCGGTGAGGGCCTGCACCGCTTCGAGGACCCCGAGGACGGGCAGGTCTACCTCTACACGCAGTTCGAGCCGGCCGACGCCAAGCGGATGTTCGCCTGCTTCGACCAGCCCGACCTCAAGGCCACCTTCACGCTGCACGTCGTCGCGCCGTTCGACTGGCAGGTCGTCTCGAACACCGGCGGCCGGACCATCGAGGCCGGTCCCGCCGGGTCGCAGCTGGCCCACTTCGAGCCGACCAAGCGCATCTCGACCTACCTGGTCGCGCTGATCGCGGGCCCGTACGCCAAGGTCACCGACTCGCACGAGGGCATCCCGCTGGGGCTCTACTGCCGGGCGTCGCTGGCCAAGCACCTCGACGCCGACGAGCTCTTCCGCGTCACGAAGCAGGGCTTCGACTTCTACCACCGGGTGTTCGACTACCCGTACCCGTTCGACAAGTACGACCAGCTCTTCGTGCCGGAGTTCAACGCCGGTGCGATGGAGAACGCGGGGGCGGTGACCTTCCTCGAGGACTACGTCTTCCGGTCGAAGGTCAGCCGGGCCCGGTACGAGCGCCGCGCGGAGACGATCCTGCACGAGCTCGGCCACATGTGGTTCGGCGACCTGGTGACCATGCGCTGGTGGGACGACCTCTGGCTCAACGAGTCGTTCGCCACCTACATCAGCACCCTCTGCCAGGCCGAGGCGACCGAGTACACGACCGCGTGGACGACGTTCGCCAACACCGAGAAGGCATGGGCGTACGCGCAGGACCAGCTGCCCTCGACCCACCCGATCGCCGCCGACATCCCCGACGTCGCCGCGGTCGAGGTCAACTTCGACGGCATCACCTACGCCAAGGGCGCCTCGGTGCTCAAGCAGCTGGTGGCCTACGTCGGCCGCGACGAGTTCCTCGCCGGCGTGCGGCGGTACTTCCGCAAGCACGAGTTCGGCAACACCACGCTCGCCGACCTGCTGGCCCCGCTGGAGGAGAGCTCCGGCCGCGACCTGTCCGAGTGGGTCGAGCAGTGGCTGAAGACCAGCCAGGTCAACACGCTGCGCCCGGTCTTCGAGCTGACCAACGACGGCCGCTACAAGAGCTTCGCCATCGAGCAGACCGCCGTCGCCGAGCACCCGGTGCTGCGCAACCACCGCCTCGCCGTGGGCCTCTACAGCGAGGGCCCCGGCGGGTTGACGCGCAGCGACCGGGTGGAGCTCGACGTCGCCGGCGCCCGCACCGAGGTGCCCGAGCTGGTCGGCCACCCCGCCGCCGACCTGGTGCTGGTCAACGACGACGACCTCACGTACGCCAAGCTCCGGCTCGACGAGCGGTCGCTGGGCACGCTGCGCACGCGGATCGGCGCGATGCCCGACCCGCTGGCCCGCGCGCTGTGCTGGTCGGCCGCCTGGGACATGACCCGCGACGCCGAGCTGCCCGCCCGCGAGTGGGTGCAGCTCGTGCTGGCCGGCGTCGACGCGGAGACCGAGATCAGCGTCGTCCAGGCGCTGCTCGCCCGGGTGCAGACCGCGCTGTCGTCCTACGCCGACCCGACCTGGGCGCCCACCGGCTGGACGGCGCTGGCCGACCACGCGATGGGCGCGCTGCAGACCGCACCCCCCGGCAGCGACATGCAGCTGCAGTGGTCACGCACGCTGGCGGCCGCCGCGCGGACCGAGGAGCACGCCGCGGTGCTGCGCGGCCTGCTCGACGGCTCGCGCACGGTCGAGGGCCTCGAGGTCGACGCCGACGCGCGCTGGGCGTTCCTCTCCGGGCTGGTCGCGATCGGCGCCGCCGGTGACGCCGAGATCGACGCCGAGGCCGAGCGGGACGCCACCGCCACCGGCATCCGGCGCGCGGCCACCGCGCGGGCACTGCGGCCGACGGCGGAGTCCAAGGAGGAGACCTGGGAGCGGGTCTTCCGCGACGAGACCGTGCCCAACGCGGTGCACGAGGCGATCCTGCAGGGCTTCTGGCACCCGGCGCAGCGCGAGCTCACCGCCGGCTACGTGGAGCGGTACTTCGCCGAGATCCGCCCGATGTGGGACCGCCGACCGGGCGAGATCGCGAAGAACGCCGTCCAGTACCTGTTCCCGCCGGTCGTCGAGCCCCGCACCATCGCGGCGGCCGACGGGTGGCTGGCCGACACCGAGCAGCCGGCCCCGCTGCGCCGGCTGGTGTCGGAGGGCCGGGACGGCATCGCCCGCGCGCTTCGCGCCCGCGAGCGGGACGCCGACGCGAACCTCTGAGTCGAACGGCAGAGGCGCCGCACCCCTCGTGGGATGCGGCGCCTCTGCTGTTCGTGCGTGGACCGATCGCGGGGGCTGGAGGCTTCCCGATCGGGACAAGGGCAGCGGCTCAGCCCTGGTCGGGTACGGCACCTGGCCGCGGTGCTGTACGGAGGACCGCGGTGTTCTAGTGGGCCTTGCGCAGGGACGCCGGGTGGCCGGCCTGGTCCGACAGCTGGCGGAGCCCGTTGATGATGCCGCCGACCAGGTCGCCGTTGGCGAACGACGTCGTCATCGACAGCACCGCCAGCGCGCAGGCGCGGTCGGGCAGCCGGCGACCGGCGCCGGCACCCGTGACGACCTCGACCACCTTCTGGCCCGGTGACACGGCGAGGAGCACCGAGTCGGTCGGGTTGACCCCGGAGCGGGCGTGCAGCTCCTCGGCCTGGATGCGGGTCCGCTTGCCGAGGTCACCGATGTAGAGCGTGAACCGCAGCCCGGTCTCCCGGGAGGACATGGTGAGCGCCTCGTCGAGCCGGGCGAGCTCCTGGAACGTGAAGATCTCGTCGAGCCGGGACTGCTCCGCCTCCTCCGTCCGCGAGGTGGCGGTGTGCCGGGTGGCCGTGTCG
The DNA here is from genome assembly GCF_003075095.1 of Blastococcus litoris. Lineage (GTDB taxonomy): Bacteria > Actinomycetota > Actinomycetes > Mycobacteriales > Geodermatophilaceae > Blastococcus_B > Blastococcus_B litoris. The sequence continues at coordinate 236,043 of NZ_QCZF01000004.1, read as the reverse complement.
TGCGACTCGGTCTCGAGCGCGGAGGTCATCGCCGTCCTCCCGGGACAGTCGTCGTGGAGTGGGTCATCGGGTCACCAGGTCCCGCGGGCGCCGCCGAGCGGGCCGGCGTCGACCGAGGCGTAGCCGCCGCTGGTGGAGCCGCTGTGCGCGACCGGACCGGCCCCGCTGCCCGCATCGGTGTTCCGCTCCCCCGGCTGCTCCGGGTACACCGACGAGCCCAGCGCGGCGGTCGAGGCACCGGGCACCGCGGCCGGGCCGTGCGCGGGGGCCGGCCCGTGACCGCCCGAGCTCCCGCCCTCGGGGTGGGGCTCGTACCAGACCGGCGCGTGCTCCCACGGCTGGCCGGGCTTGTAGCGGGAGCGCTTGCGCCCGCCGGGGAGGGTCAGCAGCGCCAGCACCACGATGACGGCCAGCGGGATGCCGACGAGTATGAGGAGGACCTCGACGGTGTTCACGCGCGACAACTTACCGGCACGCCCCGGTCTTCAGCCTCCCTGCTGCCACGACGCGGGGTGCCGTCCCGCCCACGGGCGCGCCGCCTCCACCTGGGCGGACAGCGAGATGAGCGTGACCTCGTCCGCGGGCCGCCCCACCAGCATGCTGCCCACGGGCAGGTCGTCGTCGGTCCAGTGCAGCGGAACGCTCACGGCGGGCTGCCCGGTGACGTTGAACAGCGCGGTGAACGCGGCGTAGCGCTTGTTGCGCTCGAAGTCCTCGGCGCCGTCGCCGTCGGCGTCGAACCAGCCCAGGGGCCGCGGCGTCATGGTGACGACGGGGGCCAGCAGGACGTCGTACTGCCGGGTCGCGTGCAGGAAGCGCCGGGAGAACACCCGCAGGGCGAACATCGACTCCATCGCCGTCTGCGCGGACATCGCCAGCCCGCGTGCCCGCAGCTCCCGGGTCAGGGGACGGAGCTCGCCCACCCGCCCCGGCGGAACCGGCAGCGTCGTTCCGGACAGGGCCCACACCTGCTCGAACGACGGCAGGACGTCGGGCCCGAGCAGCCCCTCCGGCACGTCCTCGACCTCGTGGCCGAGGGAGGCCAGCAGCGCCGAGGCGTCCTCGAACGCGGCCAGCACCTCCGGGTCCAGGACGACGTCGGGCATCGGGGTCTCGCGGAACCGGCCGATCCGCAGCCGGCCGGGGTCGCGGTCCGCGGCGCCGGCGAAGGTCTCCCCCGGCGGCAGCGGCGGCGCCCAGGCGGGGTCGCCGAGCACCGGCCCGGCCATCGCGTCCAGCATCGCGGCGGCGTCCCGGACGGTCCGGGCGAGCGGCCCGTTCGTGCCCAGGCCGGTGACCTCGCTGCCGAAGGGGGCGTTGCTGACCCTTCCGCGGGTGGGCTTGATGCCGTAGATGCCGTTGATGGACGCCGGGATGCGGATCGATCCGCCGCCGTCGCTGCCCTGCGCGAACGGCACCATCCCCGCCGCCACGGCGACCGCCGCGCCGCCGCTGGAACCGCCGGCCAGCCGCGTCGGGTCCCACGGGCAGCGGGCCGGCCCGGCCAGCTCGTTGTCGGTGTAGCAGGGGAAGCCGAACTCCGGGGTGTTCGTCTTGCCCACGCTGATCGTCCCGGCCGCGGCCAGCTTCGTGACGACGGCGTCGTCGACGGTGGGCACGAAGTCGGCCATGACCGCCGAGCCGAAAGTCGTCCGGACGCCGGCGGTGTTGTTCAGGTCCTTGATCGCCGTCGGGACGCCGAGCAGCGGCGGTAGCTCGCCGCCCTCGCGGAGCACCGCCTCGGCCCTGACGGCGGCCTCGCGCGCCCGCTCGGGGGTGACCGTGAGGAAGGCGCCCAGCCCCGGGTCGAGGGCCTCGATCCGGCCGAGCGCGTGCTCGACGAGCTCCGTCGGGCTCGCCTCCTTCGCGCGGACGGCGGCGGCCTGCTCGAGCGCGGTGAGGTCGTGCAGCTGCGTCACGGCGCCGACGCTAGACCTCGCTCTCGGGCACCCCGATCGGGTTCCCGGCCGGCCAGTCCCCCGCCGCCACGACCGCCCGCCGGACCGGCGCCAGGAGTCCCGCCAGCCGGTCGCACCCGGCGTCGCCCAGCGCCTGCCACGGCGCCAGCGCCAGCCGGTCGGTGTCCGCCTCGATCGCGGCGACCATCGCCAGCCCCTCGGCGGTGAGCTCGCCCTCGTCCATCCAGCGCCGCTCCACCAGCCGCGCCGTCGCGTCGTCCCAGGCGGCGTCGTCCCAGCCGCGGGCCCGCAGCAGCCACTCGCGGTCCGACCGGCCCGCCGCTGCGGCGAGCACGTGGGCGGTGATGCCGTCGACCTCGCGCTGGACCAGGGCGACCGTGTGCCCGTCGCCACGGTGCTCGCGCAGCGTGGTGAGCGACTGCCACAGGCGCAGGTGCGGCTCGTCGGGCACGGCCACAGCGGTGTTCGCCGCGGCGAGCGGCCGGCCGGGCAGGTCGACCGCCGCCGCGGCCGTCGCGGCGAGGTCCGCCGCCTCCGCGGCGTCGTCCGACCGGACCCACTCCTCGCCCAGCACCCGCCGGACGGCAGCACCCACCCCCGCGAGCCGGGCGGACAGCGCGGCGTCCGGCGAGGCGGCCGACCAGACGGCGGGCACCCGGCGGGCCACGAAGTCCGGCGCGAAGTTGTAGAAGACCGCCGTCACCACCTCGGCGCCGACCGCTCCCATCGGGGCGGCGCGCTGCGCGAAGTAGCCGTTCCAGAAACCTCCCAGCCCGGCCTGCTCCGCGGCGTCGCGGCACTCCTGGGCGAAATAGGTCAGGGCGTGGAAGGGCTCGGCGAGCGCCCACAGCCTCCGAGCGGCGCCCGGAGAGCTCACGCGCTCACGCTCTCGGGCACGCCCAGCCAGTCCCGCCACCGCGGGTCGACGGTCCGCGTGCCCAGCAGCCGCCAGGCGGCGCCGCTCGGCGTCCGGGGCGGGTGCGGCAGCGCCCAGCCCATCTCGGCCAGCGAGCGGTCGGCCTTGGTGTGGTTGCACCGCCGGCAGGCGGCCACCACGTTGTCCCAGGTGTGCGTGCCGCCCCGGCTGCGGGGGACCACGTGGTCGATGCTCGTCGCCGAGCTCCCGCAGTACACGCACGTCTGCCCGTCGCGGGTGAACACCGCGCGGCGCGACAGCGGCACGGACGCGGGGTAGGGCACCCGTACGTACCTGGTCAGCCGGACGACGACGGGCACGGGCAGGCTCACCCGCTCGGCGTGGACGACGTCCGCGGCGGAGTCGACCGGCTCGGCCTTCTCCGCCAGGACGAGCACGATCGCCCGCCGGCTCGAGACGACGCACAGCGGCTCGTACGTCGCGTTGAGGAGCAGTGTCGCGCTCGTCGTGCCCGGGGACGGGACAGGCAGCAGCGATGGGTGGTGTGGGTCGCGGCGGGGGCCTGGATGACCCACCGTCGTCGACCCGGACGCGGCTCGCGGCACGGCTCACCTCCGGTCGCCCCGGACCGCCGGTGGCTCCGAGACCCGCGGGCTGCCCCATTCTGACCCGCGGACGGCCGTTCGGCGTAGTGGGAAAGCGCCCGGCAACTACCGTGGGAGCGATGCGCTACCCCGAGGCCCCCCGGCTCGACCTCGTCGAGGACCTGCACGGACACCGCGTCGCCGACCCCTACCGCTGGCTCGAGGACGACGCCGACCCGCGCACCCGGGCCTGGAGCGAGGCCCAGGACGCCCTCGCCGGCGAGCTCCTCGCCGGGCTGCCGATGCGGCCGGCGTTCGCCGGGCGCCTGGAGCAGCTGGTGCACTCCGGCGCCGTCGGCGTCCCGGTCTGGCGGGGCGGCCGCGCCTTCTCCACCCGCCGCGACCCCGGCCAGGAGCACGCGGTCCTGCGGGTGCGGGAGGCCGACGGCACCGTGCGGGTGCTCGTCGACCCGACCGCTCTCGACCCGGCGGGGACGACGACGCTCGACGCGTGGTCGCCCTCGTGGGAGGGCGACCGGCTGGCCTACCAGCTGTCCACGGGCGGCGACGAGGAATCGGAGCTCTACGTCCTCGACGTCGCCACCGGCGAGGTGGTCGACGGCCCGATCGACCGCTGCCGCTACTCCCCCGTCGCCTGGCTGCCCGGGGGCGAGGAGCTCTTCTACGTCCGCCGCCTCGCCCCCGACCAGGTGCCGGCCGGCGAGGAGCAGTTCCACCGCCGGGTGTGGCGCCACCGGGTCGGCACGCGCGCGGACGACGACCTGCTCGTGCACGGCGAGGGCAGCGACCCGACCACCTACTTCGGCGTCCACACCAGCCGGGACGGCCGCTGGCTCGTCGTCTCCGGCGCGGCCGGGACCGCCCCGCGCGACGACGTCTGGATCGCCGACCTGGCCGGGGACGGCGCGCTCCGCGACTTCCAGGTGGGCGTCGACGCGCAGACGGCGGCCTGGGTGGCGCGCGACGGGCGGCTGTGGCTGATGTCCGACCGCGGCACGCCGCGCTGGCGGCTGGCCGTCGCCGACCCCGGGGACCCGGCCACCTGGGCACCCGAGGCCTGGCGCGACGTCGTCCCGGAGCTCCCGGACGCCGTCCTCTCCGACGTCGCGCTGGTCGACGCCCCGGACGGATCCCTGCAGGTCCTGGCCGTGCACGCCGTGGACGCGACCGACCGGCTGTCGCTGTGGGCCGCGGACGGCTCCGGCCGGCTGGGCGACGTCGAGGGGCTCGGCGCCGGCAGCATCTCCGGCGTCAGCTCGCCGCCCGAGGGCGGCGGCCGGGCGTGGGTCGGGTACACCGACTACGCGACACCGCCCTCGGTGCTGGTCTGGGACGCGGGCTCCCCGACCGCGCTGGAGAGCTGGGAGCGGGCGGCCGTCGCCGGCGACGTGCCGGACCTGAGAGTCGTCGAGACGCACGCGACGTCGGCCGACGGCACGCCGGTGCACCTGTTCGTCTTGTCCCTGTCAGGGGCGCCGGACACCCCGCGGCCGACCGTGCTCTACGGCTACGGGGGCTTCAACGTCTCGGTGACACCCGCCTACAGCGCGCAGGCGCTCTCCTGGGTGGCCGCCGGCGGGGTCTGGGCGGTGGCGAACCTGCGCGGCGGCTCCGAGCACGGCGAGGAGTGGCACCGCGCCGGGATGCGCGAGCGCAAGCAGAACGTGTTCGACGACTTCGCCGCGGCCGGCGAGCACCTGGTCGCGCAGGGGTGGACGACGCACCGCCAGCTCGGGATCTTCGGCGGCTCGAACGGCGGGCTGCTCGTGGGGGCGACGCTCACCCAGCGTCCCGACCTGGCCGCGGCCGTCGTCTGCAGCGCCCCGCTGCTCGACATGGTCAGGTACGAGCTGTTCGGCCTGGGCCGCACCTGGAACGACGAGTACGGCACCGCCGAGGACCCCACGGAGCTGGGCTGGCTGCTCGGCTACTCGCCATACCACGCGGTCAGGGAGGGGACGGCGTACCCGGCGGTCCTGTTCACGACGTTCGAGTCCGACACCCGGGTGCACCCGCTGCACGGCCGGAAGCTGGCCGCCGCGCTGCAGCACGCCACGACGTCGGACGCGCCGATCGTGCTGCGCCGGGAGACCTCGGTCGGGCACGGCGCGCGGGCGGTCAGCCGCACCGTCGGCCTCGCCGCGGACCAGTTGGCCTTCCTCGCCGAGCACACCGGCCTGGCCCTTCGGTAGGACGCGACCCCCGCATCGCTGACATGCGGGGGTTCACCTGGGAGGATTTCCGGTGATGAGTCGATCACTAACCGTGCTGGCCGTGGACGATCCGTCCACGGGCATGCCCGACTGCGCGGACTACTGGCTGTGCCAGAAGCTCTACGACTGGTTCGGCCTGGACTGGCTGGCCGAGAACGCGCGGGTCCTCGTCGCGACCCCCGCCCGGATCCTGCTGGTCGTCCTGGTGGCCGTGGTCGCCCGCGCGCTGGCGCACCGGGCCATCCGGCGGCTCACCGACCGCACCGCCACCGGCGCCATGCCCACGATCCTGCGGCCGCTGCGCAACCGGGTCGCCCAGCACGACGCCGACGGGCAGATCACCGAGCGCCGCACCCAGCGGGCCGAGGCGATCGGCTCGGTGCTGCGCAGCTTCGCCTCGATCGTGGTCCTGGGGATCGCCGTGGTCCTGGTGCTCGGCGAGCTGGGCATCAACCTCGCGCCCATCGTGGCCAGCGCGGGCGTCGTCGGCGTCGCGCTCGGCTTCGGCGCGCAGAACCTGATCAAGGACTTCATCGCCGGGATCGGGATCATCCTCGAGGACCAGTACGGCGTCGGCGACGTCGTCGACCTGGGCGAGGCCAGCGGCACCGTCGAGGCCGTGGGGCTGCGGATCACGCGGCTGCGCGACGTCAACGGCGTGGTCTGGTACGTCCGCAACGGCGAGGTCCTGCGGGTGGGCAACAAGAGCCAGGGCTTCGCGCAGGTCGTCATCGACATGCCGGTCGCGCACGACACCGACCTCGAGCGGGCGCGCACGGTGATGCAGGAGGTCGCCGACGCGATGTACGCCGAGGAGGAGTGGGCGGCGGTGCTGCTCGCCGAGCCCGAGTCGCTCGGCGTCGAGCAGATCACCGCGGAAGGCGTCTTCCTGCGCGTGCAGGTCCGCAGCACGAACGCCGACCAGTGGCGGGTCGGCCGGGAGCTGCGCCTGCGGCTCAAGGAGCGGTTCGTCGCCGAGGGCATCCGCACGCCCCTGCCGCTGCTCGCCGGCGCCACCGGCAACGGTTCGGGGGTCCGCTGACCGCGGCCGCGCCCGAGGGGATCTCCCCGACCGGCGCCCCCGAGCGGCAGGCGACCTTCCGCGAGGTCTTCGCCGTCCGCGAGTTCCGACCGCTGTTCGGGACCTTCCTGCTCTCCACCGCCGGCGACGAGCTGGCCCGCGTGGCGCTGACGGTGCTGGTCTACCAGCGCACCTCCTCGCCGCTGCTCTCGGCGCTCACCTTCGCGATCGGGCACCTGCCCTGGCTGCTCGGCGGACCGTTCCTCGCCACCATCGCCGACCGGCTGCCGCGGCACCGCGTGCTCATCGCCGCGGACGTCGCCCGCGCCGTCGTCCTCGCCGGCATGGCGATCCCCGGGACGCCGCTACCCGTGCTCCTCGCCCTGCTGTTCCTGGTGTCGCTGTGCGCGCCGCCGTTCGAGTCGGCGCGGTCGGCGCTCATGGCCGACGTCCTCGACGGGGACCGCTACGCCGTCGCCACCTCGCTGACCAACATCACGCTCCAGCTGGCCCAGGTGGTCGGCTTCCTCGCGGCCGGGGCGCTGGTCACCGTCCTCAGCCCGTCGGGGGCGCTGCTCATCGACGCCGGGACGTTCGTGGTGTCGGCGCTGTGGCTGTGGGCGGGGCTGAAACGGCGCCCGGCCCCGGTCGGCGACGAGGGCCCCCGGTCGGTGTGGCGGGACACCGGGGCCGGCCTGCGCCTGATCGGCCGGTCGCCGCGGCTGGTCGCGATCATGGGCGTGCTCTGGGTGGCGACGCTGTTCACCTACGCCTCCGAGGGCGTCGCCGCGCCGCTGGTGCACGAACTGGGGTCCGACGCGACGGCGGCCATCGGCGTGCTGCTGTCGGCCAACCCGCTCGGCGTGACCGTCGGCGGTCTGGTGATCGCCCGCCTGGTGGCACCCGACCGGCGGGAGCGGCTGGTGGTCCCGCTGGTCGTGCTCTCCCTGACGCCGCTGCTCGCCGCGGGCGTGTTCGCGGTCCTCACCGGACCCGGGACGATGCCCTTCGCCGTCGTCGTGGCGCTGCTGTTCGTCTCGGGGCTCGGGTCGTCGTGGCTGATCCCGCTGAACGTGTCCTTCGTGCGCGCCGTGCCGGCAGCCTTCCGCGGCCGCGCCTTCGGCGTCGCCGTCAGCGGGCTCTACGGCGTCCAGGCCCTGGGGGCGCTGGCGGCCGGCCTCGTCGCGGAGGGGGTGTCGGCCAGCGGCGTGCTCGCCCTCTCCGGTGGTGTCGGTCTCCTCGCGGTGGCTCCCGCGCTGGTCGCGTACCGGCGCACCCAGACCTCCGTGGCGGGAGCGCCCGCCGGTGAGGGACCATCGGCAGCATGAGCGAGTCGAGCCGGCCCCTGCCCTCGGCGCGCACCTTCTACGACGAGGTCGGCGGCGCCCCGACCTTCACCCGGCTCGTCGCCCACTTCTACGCGGCGGTGCGGACCGATCCGGTGATCGCGCCGCTGTACCCCCAGGACGACTGGGAGGGCGCCGAGGTGCGCCTGCGGTCGTTCCTGGAGCAGTACTGGGGCGGGCCGACCACCTACTCGCAGCAGCGCGGCCACCCCCGCCTGCGGATGCGGCACGCGCCGTTCGCCATCGGGCCGGCGGAGCGGGACGCGTGGCTGACCCACATGCGCGCGGCCGTCGACTCGCTGGGCCTCACCCCCGAGCAGGACGCGACCCTCTGGGGCTACCTGGAGATGGCTGCGCGCAGCATGCAGAACCGGTTCCCCGACGACGCGGCCGGCGACCTCTCCCCGTAGAGCCGGCGGGCGTCGCGCTCGGTGCAGCGGCTGCACCGAAGCGCGCCCGGTGCGGCGACGCCGACCAGCCCAGGAAGCCGCCGGCGCGGTAGTGCAGACTCACCGGTGATCAGCGGCGCCCAGCCCGGCTCGGCGGGCGCCGACCAGTCGCTCCAGGAGGTTCTGTGGCCACCGCTTCGATGCCCGCGCTGCCGGCGCGCCCGCTCGTCCTCGCCGACCTCGTCCCGGCGGTCCGCGCCCGCAACGTCGTCCTCGTGGCGCTGGGCGTCCTCGTCACGGCGCTGCTCGCGCAGGTGTCGGTGCCCGTACCGGGCTCGCCCGTGCCGATCACCGGCCAGACGCTGGCCGTCGTCCTCACCGCCGCCGCGCTCGGCCCGGTCCGCGGGGTCGCGGTGCAGGTCTTCTACATCCTGGCCGCGCTCGTCGGGCTGCCGTTCTACTCGGAGGCCAGCGGCGGGTTCGACGTCGTCTTCGGCGCCACGGGCGGCTACGTCGTCGGCTTCATCCCGGCCGCGTTCCTCATCGGCCTGGCCGCCAAGCACGGCGCCGACCGCAACCCGCTGAAGTCGGTGCCGCTGTTCGTCGCCGGCCAGGCGGTCATCTTCGCGGTGGGCGTGCCGTGGCTGGCGCTGAGCGCCGGCCTCACGGCGGGCCAGGCCCTCGACGCCGGGTTCTACCCGTTCATCCTGGGCGGCATCGTGAAGGCCGCCGTCGCGGCCGCGGTGCTCGGGACGGCCTGGAAGCTGACCCGTCGGGCCTGACCCCGTCCGCTCCCCGACCCCCTGGCGCCCCCGGCGTCAGGGGGTCGTCGCGTTCCGGGGGTGCGCCTCCCGGCCGCTCAGGCGGCCGGCTCGTCGGCGTAGCGCAGCAGGAACGCCTTCTCCTCGGGCGTGATCCGCCGCGGGCGTTCGAGGGCGAAGTCGAAGGGCACGAGCACGGTGCTGCCGGTGACAGCCAGGCGCCCGTGGTCGAACAGCTCGTAGTGGCAGGTGAAGGACGCCGCCCGGATGCCCGACACCCAGATCTGGACCTCCAGCGGCTCGGCGTCGTAGAGCACCGAGCGCTTGTAGGAGATCTCGTGCGAGTGGACGACGAGGCCGCGGCGCATGCCGGTCCGCTCGTCGTGCGTCGGGTGCTCGAAGAACAGGTTCACGCGGGCCATCTCGAAGTAGCCCAGGAACGCCACGTTGTTGATGTGCTGGTAGGCGTCCGTGTCCGACCAGCGCATCGGCACGTGCACCGTGTGTCTCACGCTGCCACCTTGCCCTAGGGACACCACGGGCCGCCCCAGCGGGTTGCTGGGGCGGCCCGGTGGCAGGCGCGTCAGTCGCGGGTGAGCTTGCGGTAGGTGGCGCGGTGCGGACGCGCCGCCTCTGCCCCCAGCCGCTCGATCTTGTTCTTCTCGTAGTCGGCGAAGTTGCCCTCGAACCAGAACCACTGCGACTCGCCCTCGTAGGCGAGGATGTGCGTCGCCACGCGGTCGAGGAACCAGCGGTCGTGGCTGACCACCACGGCGCAGCCGGGGAACTCCAGCAGCGCGCTCTCCAGGCTGGTCAGCGTCTCCACGTCGAGGTCGTTGGTCGGCTCGTCGAGCAGCAGCAGGTTCCCGCCCTGCTTGAGGGTCAACGCGAGGTTGAGGCGGTTGCGCTCACCACCGGACAGCACACCGGCCGGCTTCTGCTGATCGGGACCCTTGAACCCGAACGCGGCGACGTAGGCCCGGGACGGCATCTCGACGTTGCCGACCTTGATGTGGTCGAGGCCGTCGGAGACGACGTCCCACAGCGTCTTCTTCGGGTCGATGCCGCTGCGGTTCTGCTCGACGTAGGACAGCTTGACGGTCTCGCCGACCTTGATGTCGCCGTCGTCCGGCTTCTCCTCGCCGACCAGCATCTTGAACAGCGTGGTCTTGCCGGCGCCGTTGGGGCCGACCACGCCGACGATGCCGTTGCGCGGGAGGGTGAAGGACAGGTCGTCGATGAGGACGCGGTCGCCGAAGCCCTTGGTCAGGTTCTTCGTCTCGACGACGACGTTGCCCAGGCGCGGGCCCGGCGGGATCTGGATCTCCTCGAAGTCCAGCTTGCGGAACTTCTCGGCCTCCGCGGCCATCTCCTCGTAGCGGGCGAGGCGGGCCTTGCTCTTGGCCTGGCGGGCCTTGGCACCCGAGCGGACCCACTCCAGCTCCTCGGCGAGGCGCTTCTGCCGCTTGGCGTCCTTGGCACCCTCGACCTTGAGGCGGGCGGCCTTGGTCTCGAGGTAGGTGGAGTAGTTGCCCTCGTAGGGGTAGGCGCGGCCGCGGTCGAGCTCGAGGATCCACTGCGCGACGTTGTCCAGGAAGTACCGGTCGTGGGTGACGGCGACGACGGTGCCGGCGTACTTCTCCAGGTGCTGCTCCAGCCAGGCCACGCTCTCGGCGTCGAGGTGGTTGGTGGGCTCGTCGAGCAGCAGCAGGTCGGGCGCCTCGAGCAGCAGCTTGCACAGCGCGACGCGGCGGCGCTCACCACCGGAGAGGACCGTCACGTCGGCGTCGCCGGGCGGGCAGCGGAGCGCGTCCATCGCCTGCTCGATGCGGGCGTCGAGCTCCCAGCCGTCGTTGTTCTCGATGACCTCCATGAGCTCGCCCTGCTCGGCGAGGAGGGCGTCGAAGTCGGCGTCCGGCTCACCCATCGCCGCGCTGACCTCCTCGAAGCGGCGCAGCGCGTCGCGGAGGGGCTTCACCGCCTCCTCGACGTTGCCGCGCACGTCGAGGGCCTCGTTGAGCGGCGGCTCCTGCAGGAGGATGCCGACCGTGGCCTCCGGCGCGAGCGTCGCCTCGCCGTTGGAGGGCTGCTGCATGCCGGCCATGATCTGGAGCACGGTCGACTTGCCGGCGCCGTTGGGGCCGACGACGCCGATCTTCGCGCCGGGCAGGAACGACAGGGTGACGTTGTCGAGGATCACCTTGTCGCCGTGCGCCTTGCGCGCGCGGACCATCGTGTAGATGTACTGAGCCACTGGGCTTCGGAGCCTTCCGTCGTCTCGCGAGCGGGGGCGGGACCGCGTGATGCGGCCCCACCCCGTGCGTTCTCGCCCCCGATCCTCCCAGCCCGGGCAACTAGACGTGCGCGGGCTCCAGGTCGGAGGGGTTCACCTCTCCCAACGTCCCGTCCCCCACCTCGTAGTCCCGCCCCTCGAGGAACTCCGACAGCCCGTCCGACGTCGACGGCGCCTCCTCCTCCGACGGCGGAACCGGCTCGTCGGACGCGGCGGCCGCCGCGCGGGCCGGCCGACGGAACTCGGCGGTGCCGCGGGCGAGGTTGGGCCCCACGGCCTCCGCCTTGATCTGCGGCCGGCTGCGGCGCCCCTCCTCGGAGTCCCACGAGTGCGTGCGGATGGTGCCCACGACGACGACGGGGTCGCCCTTGCTGACGCTGTGCGAGACGTTGCCGCCCAGCTCGCCCCAGCACTCGACGTCCACGAAGAAGGAGGAGCCGTCGACCCAGGTCTGCGAACCGGTGTCGAAGCGGCGCTCGGTGGAGGCCAGCCGGAAGTTGGTGACGCTGCCGTTCTGGGTGCGGTTGCGGGACGGTGAGTTGACGACGTTGCCGGTGAACGTGACCTTGTTGCTCACGGTGCTCCTCGGGTCTGCTGCGCCTGCGGCGCGACCGGCGACCTGCCGGTGTGCCGACGACCCTGGCTCCACGGCGCCCCGGACGGCGGCCCCGCACGTCATCTGTGGACGGCCGCGATCCCTGTGGACGCTCACCCGCCGGCGTGAGCGCGCCGTCGACCACCGCGTCCCGGACACCCGGCGATGCGATGATCGGCGACCGAGCGCCCGTAGCTCAGCGGATAGAGCAGGTGCCTTCTAAGCACTTGGTCGCAGGTTCGATCCCTGCCGGGCGCGCCTCGACCGTCACCCGACGATCCCGTCGTCGTTATCCGTGATAGCGCGTCGCAGGTTCATGCATCGCGCGCCTCTGGCCGGGGTAGACGCCCCCAGCCAGGTCACGGGGGACCAACGAGCCAACGGTGGATCGTCTGGAGTGACAGTGGGTCAGTCGAGTTCCTCGAGTCAGTTCGAGCCGCCCAGCACCGGCGGAGCGCATTCCCTCGATCCGCGCCGGAGACGGCGGGTGCCGGGGCACAAGCGGTGGTTCGTGGTGGCCGGCGTGCTCGCCGCGTTCACCGCGATGGTCGCGCCGCCCGCGCAGTCGCAGGACCTCCAGGCGGTCGGCCACGCCGACGACTTCGCCGTCCCGCGCACGCTCGCCGCCCGGTGGGCGATCCCGGCGCTGTCCGAGGGGGCACCTCGCGGGGCCACCACGCTGACCGCTGTCCCGGCGCGAGCCGCCGGGCCGCAGGCGCCCGCGCCCGAGGCGGTCGTCACCGGTCTCGCGGCCAACGGCATCCCCAACGTCGCCCTCAACGCCTATCGCGTCGCCGCCGCCCGCATGGCGACGGTGAAGGGCGAGTGCGGCATCGACTGGTCGCTGCTGGCCGGCATCGGCCGGGTCGAGTCCAACCACGGGCGCTACGGCGGCGCGGTCCTCGGGCCCGACGGCTCGGCCACGCCGAAGATCCTCGGCCCGGCGCTGGACGGCGGTCAGTTCGCCTACATCGGCGACAGCGACAACGGCATGTGGGACAACGACACCAGCTACGACCGCGCCATGGGACCGATGCAGTTCATCCCGACCACGTGGCGCTCCTACGCCATCGACGCCGACGAGAACGGCGTCACCGACCCCTTCAACATCAACGACGCCGCCCTCGCCGCGGCCAACTACCTCTGCGTGGCCGGGGGCAACCTCCGGACCGACGGCGGCCAGCGGAAGGCCGTGCTCGCGTACAACCACTCCGACGAGTACGCCGACGAGGTCCTGGCGCTCGCCCGCGCCTACGCCACCGGCATGCCGGTCGCCGACCTGCCGATCGTCGGCAACACCAGCGGTGCCGTGCCCCCGCCGTCCGCCTTCTACGGGGCGCCCGCGGCGCCGGGACCGGCCATCGGCCTCCGCGACACCACGTCGTCGCCGCCGGGGCAGACGGTCGCCTACTCCCCCGCACCGGGTTCCGGTGGCGCACCCGCGGCCGGCCAGCCGGCGGAATCCGGAGGTGGGCAGCCGGCCCAGCCCGCCGACAGCGGTGGTGGGGCCGGAGCGGCGCCGCCTCCGCAGGGCGGCACGCCGGCGGGCTCGGGCAGCCAGCCCCCGCCCGCGACGTCGGGTGGCCAGCCGGCGGCGCCCGCACCGGCACCGGCTCCCGCGCCGCTGCCCGTCCCGGTCCCGGTCCCGGTGCCGGCTCCCCCGCCGCCGCCTCCGCCGAGCAACCCGTTGCCCCCGCCGCCACCCGAGCTCGTCCCGGGGGTCACCTGCACCCTGCTGAGCCCGCTCGGCGCGCCGCTACTCCCGAACCTGCCCGTCTGCCCGTGACCGTGCCGACGGCGGCTTCAGCACGGCGAACGGGTCGGTGACCTCCAGCCCGTCCGACGCGAAGCGGTAGAGGGCGGCCGGCCGCCCCCCGGCACGTCCGGGGGGCGCCAGCTCGCCGGTCGACTCCAGCACGCCCCGGCGCAGGAGCACGCGCTGGAGGTTGGTCGCCGTCACCTCGTAGCCGAGGGCGGCGACGTAGATGTCGCGGAGCTCGGCGATCGTGAACGCCGGCGGCGCCAGCGCGAAGCCGACGTTGGTGTACGACAGCTTCGCCCGCAGCCGCGCGAGCGCGGACTCGACGATCGAGCCGTGGTCGAAGGCCGTCGCGGGGAGCGCGTCGGTGGGGTGCCACCCGGTGTCGTCGGGCAGCGCCGGGTCGAGGTCCGACGGGACGAGTCCCAGGTAGGCGGTCGCGACGGTCCGCCCCCGCGGGTCGCGAGCCGGGTCGCTCCGGGTCTCGAGCTGCTCGAGGTGGGCCAGGTGGGTGACCTCGACCTTGCTCGCCAGCTGGCGCGCCACCGAGGCGCCGAGCGTCTCGCCGGCCAGCAGCGGTCCGCCCGGTAGCGCCCAGGCTCCGGCGAACGGGTCGTTCGCCCGCTCCCACAACATCACGTGCAGCCGCGCCGATCGGACCTGCAGCACGGCTGCGAGCGCGTGGTGCGGATAGGCGGGACGGTCCGGCGAGGACCACACGGAGGGCACGGCGGGAATGCTATGGTCCGTCCCGCAGGTTTTCGACTGTGAGTACGAAACCCCACTCCTCGGGAGGTCCCCGTGACCGCAACGCTGCCCGTCCCCGCCGCCACCGCCTGGACGGACGACCAGTGGGACGACTGGCGCGACGAGGTCCGCCGCCTCGCCCGCGAGCGGGACGCCGTCGTCCTGGCGCACAACTACCAGGCCCCGGAGATCCAGGACGTCGCCGACCACGTCGGTGACTCGCTCGCGCTCTCCCGCATCGCGGCGGCCAGCGACGCGTCCACGATCGTCTTCGCCGGCGTCCACTTCATGGCCGAGACGGCGAAGATCCTCAGCCCCGGGAAGACCGTGCTGGTGCCCGACGCGGCCGCCGGCTGCTCGCTCGCCGACACCATCACCGCCGACCAGCTGCGGGCGTGGAAGGCCGAGCACCCCGGCGCGGTCGTCGTCTCCTACGTCAACACCTCCGCCGAGGTGAAGGCCGAGACCGACATCTGCTGCACGTCGTCCAACGCCGTCGAAGTGGTCGAGTCGATCCCGGCCGATCGCGAGGTGCTGTTCCTCCCCGACCAGTTCCTGGGCGCGCACGTCCAGCGCGTGACCGGGCGGCAGAACATGCGGATCTGGATGGGCGAGTGCCACGTGCACGCCGGCATCTCCCCCACCGACCTGCGCGCGAGCGTCGAGGCCGCCCCGGACGCCGAGCTGCTGGTGCACCCCGAGTGCGGCTGCGCGACGAGCGCGCTCTGGATGGTCTCGGACGGTCAGCTCCCGGACGAGCGGGTCCACATCCTCTCCACCGGGGGGATGCTCGACGAGGCCCGCCGGACGACGGCGAAGCGCGTGCTGGTCGCCACCGAGATCGGCATGCTGCACCAGCTGCGCCAGGCGAACCCGGTCACCGACTTCCAGCCGGTCAACTCCCGCGCCGCCTGCCCCTACATGAAGATGTCGACGCCCGAGAAGCTGCTGCGCGCGCTGCGCGAGGGGCGCGACGAGGTGACCGTCGACCCGGCCGTCGCCGCCCGCGCCCGCGCCGCCGTGGAGGCGATGGTCGCCATCGGCACGCCGTCGCCGGTCGGTGAGTGACGTGAGTGCCGGTCTCGGCCGGGTGGTCCCGGCGCTTCCGCTGCCCACCGCCGGCTGGAGCCGGGCGACCGACGTCGTCGTCGTGGGCACCGGCGCGGCGGGGCTCATGGCCGCGGTCGCGCTGGCCGACGCCGGCCGCGCGGTCACCGTGGTCACGAAGGGAGCGCTCGGCGACGGCAGCACCGCGTGGGCCCAGGGCGGCCTGGCGGCAGTGCTCGGAGCGGACGACGACGCCGAGCTGCACGTGCGCGACACCCTCGTGGCCGGCGCCGGGCTGTGCGACGAGGAGGCCGTGCGCACCCTCGTCGAGGAGGCCCCGCTGGCCGTCGCGCTCCTGCGGGAGCTCGGCGCCCGGCTCGACCTGGACCGGTACGGCCGCCCGGCCCTGACCCGGGAGGGCGGGCACAGCCGCGACCGGATCGTGCACGCCGGGGGCGACGCCAGCGGCGCGGAGGTCACCCGCACCCTCGGCGACGCGCTGCGCGCGCGGGGAGTCGAGGTGCTGGAGCGCACGGTAGCGCTCGACGCGCTGCTCACCCGCGACGGCCGGATCGCCGGGCTGCGGGTGGCGCGCATCGAGAACGGCGCGCTGGTCGACGCCGGTGACCTGCGCTCCCCCGCCGTCGTCCTGGCGACCGGTGGGTTCGGGCAGCTCTACGCCGCCAGCTCCAACCCGGCCGGCGCGACCGGCGACGGTCTGGCCCTCGCCCTGCGGGCCGGCGCCGAGGTCGCCGACGTCGAGATGGTGCAGTTCCACCCCACGGTGCTGTGGACCGGACCGGCCGCCCGAGGCCAGCAGGTGCTCGTCTCGGAGGCGGTGCGCGGCGAGGGCGCCGTGCTCGTCGACGCCGGCGGCCGCCGGATCATGCTCGGCGCGCACCCGTTGGCCGACCTCGCGCCCCGCGACGTCGTCTCGGCCACGATCGCCGCGCACCTGCGCGCCACCGGGGCGGACTGCGTCTTCCTCGACGCGACCCACCTCGGTGCCGACGCCGTCGCCCACCGCTTCCCGGGCATCACCGCCGCCTGCGCGGCCGCCGGGTTCGACCTGGGCCGGGAGCCGGTGCCCGTCGCGCCGGCCGCCCACTACACCTGCGGCGGGGTCGTGGCCGACCTCGACGGGCGCACCACCGTGCCCGGCCTGTTCGCCGTGGGCGAGGTCGCGTGCACCGGCGTCCAGGGCGCGAACCGGCTGGCGTCGAACTCCATCACCGAGGGGCTCGTCGCCGCCCGCCGGTGCGCCGCGCTGCTGGCGGCCGAATTGCCCGGGGGCGGGGAGCCCGCGCCCGCGACCGGCGCGCCCGCGGCGATCGACCCGTCCGTGCGCACCGGCATCGCGGCGGCGGCCACCCGGAACGCCGGGGTCGTCCGCGACGCCGCGGGGCTCGCCGAGCTGGCCGGCCTGCTGTGCGCGGCGCCCCGCGTGGGTGCGGACGCCGTCCTGGACGTCACCGCCGTCGAGACGACGGCCCTGCACACCGTGGCCACGCTGCTGGCCGCCGCCGCGGGTGCCAGGACCGAGAGCCGCGGCTGCCACCGGCGGCTCGACGCCCCGGAGACCCGTCCCGAGTGGCAGGTGCGGCTGGTCCACCGGATCGACCGCACCGGCCTCGTGCACACCCGGACCCAGCCCGTCCGGCCGCTGACCCCCGCCGCGCAGGTGGTCGCATGACCGGCGAAGGCGTGCTGCGCCCCGCGCTCGCGGCAGCGCTCGAGGACGCCGGGCTGGACCCTGCCGAGGTCGTGCGGGTGATCCGGCGGGCGCTCGAGGAGGACCTCGCGTTCGGCCCCGACGTGACCACGAACTCGACGGTGCCGGAGGGCGCCCGGGCCACGGGGGACGTCGTGCCCCGGGTCCCCGGTGTGCTCGCCGGCCTGCCCGTGGCGGCGGCCGTGTTCGACCTCGTGGGCGGGCCGCGGGTCGACGTCTCGCTGCACGCCGCCGACGGTGACGCCGCGCAGCCGGGCCGCACGGCGCTGACCGTCAGCGGGCCGGCGCGCTGCCTGCTCACCGCCGAGCGGACCGCGCTGAACCTGGTCGGCCACCTCTCCGGCGTCGCCTCCCTGACGCGGCAGTGGGTCGATGCGGTCGCCGGCACCGGTGCCGCCGTCCGGGACACGCGCAAGACGACGCCGGGGCTCCGGGCGCTGGAGAAGTACGCCGTCCGCTGCGGCGGCGGGGTCAACCACCGGATGGCCCTGGGCGACGCCGCGCTGGTCAAGGACAACCACGTCGCCGCCGCGGGCGGGATCACGGCGGCCGTCGAGGCCGTCCGGGCGTCGGCTCGCGGAGTCCCGCTCGAGGTGGAGTGCGACACCCTCGACCAGGTGCGCGAGGCGGTGGCCGCGGGCGTCGAGCTCGTCCTGCTCGACAACTTCTCGCTCGCCGACACCCGGACGGCGGTGGACCTCGTCCGCGGGTCGGGTGTCCGGCTGGAGGCCAGCGGCGGGCTGTCGCTCGACCGAGCCGCCGAGGTCGCGGCGACCGGCGTCGACTACCTGGCGGTGGGTGCGCTGACCCACAGCGCACCGGTGCTGGACCTCGGGTTCGACCTGCGCGGATGAGCCGCCCGATCGGGTGATCGGGCCGCGTTCCCACCCGGTCGCGTTCCGCGACGACGCACCGGCAGGCGGCTCGCCCGTGTCCCCCACGAGTGGTGGTTCACCCGCCTCCCGGACGGCGGCTCCCGGCGGGTCTTCCTAGCGTCCGCGGTGCGTGGTCCAGTGCCGGACCACCCCGCACACCTGGAGGTAACGCCGAGTGAAGACCCGTCTCCGGTTCGCCGCGATCGCCGTCGCAGCAGCCGTGCCGCTGTCCCTGTCGACCGGTGTGGCCAGCGCGTACGACACCCCGTCCTACCCGCCGCCGCCGTACGAGCAGACCGGCGGCGAGGGCTGCACTCCCGGTTACTGGAAGAACCACACCGACAGCTGGGAGCGCTACGCCCCCAGCAGCTCCGTGCGGTCGGTCTTCAGCGCGGCGACCGGCGACCTCGGCTCGGCGACGCTGCTCCAGGCGCTGTCCTCCAAGGGCGGCAACGGCGTCGACGGGGCGAGCCGGATCCTGCTCCGCGCGGCCACGGCGGCCGTGCTGAACGCGGCGGACGACGACGTCGACTACGCGTTCACCAGCAGCCGGATCATCGCCGACGTGAACGCCGCCCTCCGGACCGGCGACCGCTCGGTCATCCTGGCGCTGGCGACCACGCTGGACGACGCGAACAACGCGGGCTGCACCCTGAACTGAGGCACCCGCACGAGAAAGGCCCCCGCGCGGTCACGCGGGGGCCTTCCTCGTCTCCCGGGGCTGCCGTTCGTGCGCCGCGGCCGGGATCGGGCGGTCAGCGCTGGGACGGGTGACGCCAGCCGATCGCCGGGGCGACGTGCCGGACCACGTTCTCCAGCAGCCGGGCGTTGTAGTCGACGCCGAGCATGTTGGGCACCGTGATCAGCAGGGTGTCGGCCTCCCGGACGGCGGCGTCCTTCGCCAGCTCCTCGGCCAGCGCGTCCGGCTCGCCCACATAGCTCTTCCCGAACCGCGCCCGGACCCCCTCGAGGATGCCGACCTGGTCCTCGCTCGACCGCTCGCTGCCGAAGTAGGCGCGGTCCTCGTCGCTGACGATCGGCAGCACGCTGCGGCTGACCGACACGCGCGGTTCGCGCTCCCAGCCGGCCTCGGCCCACGCCGTCCGGTACCGGGCGATCTGCTCGGCCTGCAGCTCGTCGAAGGGCACGCCGGTGTCCTCGACCAGCAGGGTGGAGCTCATCAGGTTCATCCCCTGCTGCGCGGTCCACTCCCCCGTCGCCCGGGTCCCCGAGCCCCACCAGATGCGGTCGCGGAGCCCCGGCGCGTGCGGCTGGATCGCCAGCCGGCCTCGCGTGCCCCCGGTCATCCGCGGGTCGGCCTCCACGACGGTCTGCCCCTCGAGCGCGGCGAGGAACAGCCCCGTCTTGTCCCGGGCCAGGTCCGCGTCGGTGCTGCCCTCCGGCGGCACGTAGCCGAAAGCCTCCGAGCCGCGCAGCGCCGTCTCCGGCGACCCCCGGCTGACGCCGAGCTGCAGCCGGCCGTCGGACAGCAGGTCCGTCGCCGCCGCCTCCTCGGCCATGTACAGCGGGTTCTCGTACCGCATGTCGACGACGCCGGTGCCGATCTCGATCCGGCTGGTGCGGGCCGCCATGGCCGCGAGCAGCGGGAACGGCGAGGCCAGCTGACGGGCGAAGTGGTGCACCCGCACGAATGCGCCGTCGACGCCGAGCTCCTCCGCCGCGACGGCCAGCTCGACGCTCTGCACCAGGGCGTCCCGGCCGGTCCGCACCTGCGATCCGGGGATGGGCTGCCAGTGCCCGAAGGACAGGAACCCGATCTTCTTCTCCACGGTCGGTCCAGCACCGGAGCGCTCCCTGCTGTTCCCCGGGCCCCTGTTCGCGAGAAGGCAGTTGTGGTCGTCGACACGCGCCGACGCGCCGAGGTCGGCGACCACGACTGAGCTCTCGGCCGCTCACCCCCGCGGAGGGATCTCCTGCACGGCCCAGCCGTTGCCGTCGGGGTCGGTGAAGTACAGGAACGCGCCCCAGGGCTGCCGGTCGATCTCCCCGACGTCCAGCCCGCGGGAGACCAGCTCGTCCCGGGCAGCCTCGATGTCCGGCACCACCAGCTGGAGACCCTGCGCGGATCCCGGCGGGGTGCTCAGCAACCCGGTGCCCAGCGCGATCGAGCAGGCGGAACCGCGCGGCGTCAGCTGGACGAAGCGCAGCTCGTCGCTCACCCGGTGGTCGTGGTCGAGGACGAACCCCGCCTTCTCCACGTAGAACGCGATCGCCCGGTCGACGTCCGTCACCGGGACCGCCACCAGCTCCAGCTTCCAGTCCACGGGGCCTCCTCTCGGTCGGACCGACCCCTCGGGCCGGTTGGGACGACCCTCCCGCGCCATGCGGTCACTTCCCGGCCGCGATCAGCGGATCAGTCGTGATGTGACGGGCCGGTCCGCGGCCGTTGGCAGAAGACGCCCGCGGAACCGTCCTAACTAACGCACCGTGACGGCACGAACACGACTCTCCGTGACCAGGTTCCGTCACTTCACGCCGACGATGGGTGACCCTGTGCAGGTGAGCCTTCCCGCCTCAGAGGTGCCCCGGACGCCCGCCGGTCCCGCCGGCGCGGGCGGGCAGCGCATGCGGGCCATCGACACCCTGCTCGCCGATCGCGGCCAGCTGTTCCAGGCGCTGTTCCTGTCCGCACCGATCCCCAAGGCGCTGGTGCAGCTCGACGGCCACATCCTGGTCGCCAACCCGATGCTGTGCGCGCTCAGCGGGCGGACGGCGGACGAGCTGTCCGGCCGGCACGTCGACCTCTTCGCGCACCCGGACGACCCGCCGGTCGCCGACCTCGGCCTGGTGGCCGCGCCCGGCGAGCCCGCCTCCCTCGACCCGAACCTGCTGCTCGACGGCGAGCGCCGGCTGCGCCGCTCCGACGGCACCGAGCTGTGGGTCGTCCAGTCGCACGAGATCGTCCGCCGCAACGACGGCGAGGCGCAGTTCGTCGTCCTCTCCCTGGTCGACGTCACCGACCGCCGTCGCGCCGAGGAGGACCTGGTCCGCCGTGCCTTCACCGACCCGCTGACCGGGCTGCCCAACCGGCGGGCGCTGACCGACCGCCTGCGGCACGCCGTCGCGCTGTCCCGCCGCCGGGGCCTGCAGGTCGGCCTCGTCCACCTCAACATCGACCGCTTCAAGGCCGTCAACGACTCCCTGGGTCACGAGGCCGGCGACCTGCTCCTGAGCCAGGTGGCCGACCGGCTGCGCTGGAGCACCCGGGTCGAGGACACCGCCGTCCGCCTGGGCGCCGACGAGTTCCTGGTCGTGGCCGAGGACGTGGAGGACCTCGACGGCCTGCGCGCGCTCGCCGACCGCCTCCTCGCGGTGCTGGACGAGCCCTTCGTCGTCCAGGACCGCGAGATCAACCTGTCGGCCAGCGTCGGCCTGACCCTCGGGTCGGACACCACCCCCGACGACCTGCTGCGCCAGGCGCAGAGCGCGCTCACCCGGGCCAAGGCCGACGGCAGCCGGGCGCGCATCGAGGTGCACGAGGGCGCCCTGACCCGCGGCGACGTCGACGCCCTGCAGCTGGAGACCGACCTGCGGCACGCCCTGGACAACGAGGAGCTGCGGCTCTTCTACCAGCCGATCGTGCACCTGGGCGACGAGACGCTGCTCGGCTACGAGGCGCTGGTCCGCTGGGAGCACCCGACCCGCGGCCTGCTCCCCCCGGCGGCGTTCCTCGACGCCGCGGAGAACAACCGGCTGACCTCGAAGCTGGGCGCCTGGGTGCTCCGCCGAGCGTGCAACGACGCCGCGACCTGGCCCGAGGAGCTGCGCGTCCACGTCAACGTCTCCGCCCGGCACCTGGCCGAGGAGGGGTTCAGCGAGCTCGTCGCCGCGGCGCTGGCCGAGTCGGGGCTGGCCCCGCACCGGCTGGAGCTGGAGATCACCGAGTCGACGGCGCTGTTCGCCGCCGAGGCCACGCTCCACTCGGTCGCCGTCGTCACCGACCAGGGCGTCACCCTCGCGCTGGACGACTTCGGCACCGGCTACTCCGCCATCACCGCGCTGCACCGGCTGCCGATCCACACGGTGAAGATCGACAGGTCCTTCGTCGCCGACGTGGTCACCGAGCCGTCGACCGCCGCGCTCGTCCAGGGCCTGCTGCAGCTCGGCCGCGGCATGGGGCTGCAGGTCATCGCCGAGGGCATCGAGGACCTCGACCAGGCCGACTGGCTGCTGCGGCACGGCTGCGCGATGGCGCAGGGCTACGCCTTCGGCCGTCCCGCCCCGCTGCCCAACCCCGCCGAGGTGTTCATCGGCGAGATGACCGACGCACCGGCCGAGGACGTCGCCGGCGAGCTGCTGCCCGAGGACCGCGAGACCCCGCCGCTCCCGCAGCAGCGCAGCGAGCCGACCCTGCGGACCACCGACCTCGACGACACCGGGGCCTTCGCCACCGGCGCCCTCCTCGACGACTCCGCGGAGCCCGACGAGCACTGACGCCGTCCCGGGCGACGATCATCGGCTGCGGGTCCGCGACACGGCAGAACCTGCCGCGCGGACCTGCGCGGAGGCGATGATCAACCGGGGAAGGGGCACTAGGCCCGCGGCAGGCTCAGCGGCACCGGGCGCTTCGGCGCCCGGCCGTCGCCCGACGAGCGCCCGCGCAGCCGACGGCCGATCCACGGCGCGACGAAGCCGCGCACCCAGGCTGCCTCCTCGGCCACCGCGGTCCGGAACGGCCGCGGGTCCGCCGGCGGAAGAGGCGTGCGCCAGTCGCCGTCCTCCTCCGGCAGGCCCAGGGCCGCCGCGGCGGCCAGGGCGATCCGCCGGTGCCCCTCGGCGGTGAGGTGGATGCGGTCGGTGTCCCACAGCCGCCAGTCGAGGATCCAGTCGGCGCCCCACTGGTCGAGGACGACGGCGTCGTGGCGTGCCGCGATCGACCAGACGTGCGCGTTGAAGACCGCCACCTTGCCGCGGACGCGCTTGAGGATCGGCGTCAGCCGGGTGTCGACGCCGGTCGCCAGCAGCACGTCGGCACCGGCGGCCCGCAGACGGCGGACGGCATCCTCGAGGGTCGCGGCCAGGAGGTCGGGGTCGGCACCGGGACGCATGAGGTCGTTGCCGCCCGCCACCAGGCTGACCAGGTCCGGCTCCGCCTCGAGTGCCACGGGCACCTGCTCCTCGACCACCTGCCGGAGCAACCGGCCCCGGATGGCGAGGTTGGCGTACTCGACGTCGGCGTCGGGCGTGGCGGCGGCGAGGTGGGCGGCGAGCCGGTCGGCCCAGCCGCGGTACTCCCCCGGTCGCCCGGGATCGGGGTCGCTCAGACCTTCGGTGAAGGAGTCGCCGAGCGCGATGTAGCGCCGCCAGGGAGAGTGCACGGCTCCACTCCAGCACGACGGGGCGCCCGCGCGCCGTCGGGTCCGGCGTGATCACCGTCATGCGGAGGAAACCGCAGGTGGGCGAGGATGTGCCGCATGCGCACCGACGTCGCCGCGACGCTCACCATGTCCTCTCCGGAGCCGGCGACCGCGCTGCTGCAGATCGCCGTGGCGGCGCCGGTCGCCGAGCAGCTGACCGTGGTCTCCGGCGGGGTCGCGATCGAGCCCGAGGAGATCGAGGTCGACGGCGCGCGCGTGCACCGGCTGCAGCTGCAGGAGGGCGGCACGACGGTCACGTACTCGGCGTCGGCCGAGCTGGGCGGCCCGCCGCGGAAGGTCACGCCGGCGGAGTGGGCCGAGGCGGTGCGCCCCAGCCGGTACTGCCCGTCCGACCAGCTGGAGGGGTTCGCGACCGCCGAGTTCGACCCGCACCTCCCGGCGGCCGAGCTCGTCCCCGCGGTGGCGGCCTGGGTCCACCGCCGGCTGGTCTACACGTCCGGCTCCAGCCGGCCGGTCGACACCGCCGTCGACACGCTCCTCGCCGGCCAGGGTGTCTGCCGGGACTACGCGCACCTGACCATCACGCTGCTGCGCGCGCTGGAGATCCCGGCCAGGCTCGTGGCGGTCTACGCGCCGGGGCTCTCGCCGATGGACTTCCACGCCGTCGTCGAGGCCGACGTGGACGGGGTCTGGTCGGTGGTCGACCCCACCCGGCTGGCGCCCACGAGCTCGCTGGTGCGGATCTGCTCGGGGCGGGACGCCGCCGACACGGCCTTCCTCTCGCTGTTCGGGCGGATCGCGCGCTTCGAGACGATGACGGTCACCGCGACGACGGACGGACCGCTCCCGGCTCCGGACGACGCCCCGTTCCCCCTGCCCTGACGTCGTCCCCCAGTGCGCGCACGCTGCTCCAGGCGATCGAGGGGCGCGGCAGCGAGCGCTTCTCCAGGTAGCCCTTCGCCGTCCGGCGCAGCCGGCCGAGCTCGCGCAGCATCCCGACCGGGCTCGCATCGCCGGCGCCGACGATCCGCTCGGGCCGGAAGGTCCAGACGTCGGCCGGGATCAGCTCACCGGTGACGACGACGCTGCGCAGCGACCACAGCTGCTCGTCGTGCCCGTGCGCGAGCAGGCTCGCCGGTCCCTCGCGCAGCTGCTCGTCCGGCGGGACGTCGAGCCGCAGCCGGCCGGCCGCCCCGGGCCCGGTCACGTGCACCCGCCGCAGGCTCGGCATCCCGTCGTCGGTGCGGGTCGCGAGGACGGCGCTGGGGTAGCCCGCGAGCTGCGCGAGCGCCCGGCCGGCGAGACCGTCCGGGGAGCCCGCCGCCGGGGGCCGGCCCGCGGGGAGCGGCGGCCGGGTGGTCCACGACGTCGGGGTGACCGTGATGTGCAGCCGCATGTAGTACCAGTCGAAGAACCGGCGGGTGAGCGCGTTGCGGGAGTAGAGGGCGTTGAACGGCTGCCGCTCGTGCAGCCGCCGCCAGTACTCGACGTCGC
Source organism: Blastococcus litoris (assembly GCF_003075095.1). Lineage (GTDB taxonomy): Bacteria > Actinomycetota > Actinomycetes > Mycobacteriales > Geodermatophilaceae > Blastococcus_B > Blastococcus_B litoris. The sequence goes on along the minus strand of NZ_QCZF01000004.1, from coordinate 211,031 downwards.
CGGACACGTCCGTGACGATCTCGTCCGGGCAGCCGGCCCGGCCCTGCACCAGGACCTGCGGCGCGCCCACGAGCCCGCTGGCGGTGGGTTCGCTGAACAGCATCGCGACGCGGTCGTCCCGGCGGATGTTGTAGGCCTTCTGCGGCAGCGCGATCGACGTGGTGACGAGGAACGTGCCGTCGTCGCGGAGGAGCGCCGCCGTCGGCCAGGCGATCGGGACGCCGGACCTCGTGAGGGTCGCGAACTCGCAGGTCCGGTAGCGGTCGACGACCTCGAGGACCTGGGGGTCCGTCGGCTGGCTCATGCCGGGAGAGGGTGGCAGCCGCCCGTCAGCCGCGGTAGGCCTCCAGCAACCGCAGGAAGATCTCGCTGACCGTCGGGTAGGCGGGGACGGCGTGCCAGAGCCGGCCGATCGGCACCTCGCCGACGACGGCGATGGTCGCGGCCATGACGAGCTCGGCGACGGCGGGACCGACGAAGGTCACCCCGATCAGCACCTCCCGGTCGGTGTCGACGACGGCGACCGCCGTGCCCTCGTAGTCGTCGGCGAACAGCCGCGAACCGGCGACGGCGAGCGGGATCTGCACCACCCTGTGGGCGATGCCCGCCTCCTCCGCCTCCGCCGCGGTCCGGCCCACGCTCGCGACCTGCGGGATGGTGAAGACGACCGAGGGCGTGGCGTGCACGTCGGCGGTGGCCACGTGCGGCGACCAGTCGGAGGTGTCGGCGTCCTGCCCGTTCGCGCGCGCGACGATCGCCGCGCCGGCCTGCCGGGCCTGGTACTTGCCCATGTGGGTCAGCTGCCGCCGCCCGTTCACGTCACCGACGCCGTAGAGCCACGGGAGGCCGCGCACCTGCAGCGTGTCGTCGACGTCGAGGTAGGCGCCGGGCTCCAGGCCCACGGCGTCGAGCCCCAGGTCGCGGGTGCGGGCCGCCCGGCCGACCGCCACCAGCACCTCGTCGCCGCGGACCTCCCCGCCGGTGCAGCTGAGCACCACCTCGCCGTCCTCCCGACGGGCGGCCATGACGTCGGTCTCCAGCCGGACGTCGACGCCCCGGTCCCGCAGCGACTTCTCGACCGCCTCGCCGGCCACCGGCTCGGCGTTGGGCAGCAGCCGGTGGTCGCGCTGGATGAGCGTCACCTGCGCGCCCAGGGCCTGCCACGCCGTCGCCATCTCGCACCCGACGTAGCCGCCGCCGAGGATGAGCAGTCGGCCCGGCGCCTCCTTCGCGCTCGTCGCCTCGCGGGGCGACCACGCACCGACGTCGGCCAGCCCCTCGATCGGCGGCATCGCCGACACCGATCCCGTGCAGACGGCGACGGCGTGCCGCGCGGTCAGCCGCGTCTCGGTGCCGTCGGCCCCGGTGACGACCACCGTGCGCTCGCCGGTGAGCCGGCCCGTGCCCCGGACCAGGTCGATGCCGGCGCCCTCGACCCACTGCACCTGGCCGGAGTCGTCCCAGTGCGCGGTGAAGCCGTCCCGGCGGGCGAGGGTCGCGGCGACGTCCTGCTCTCCGGTCACCGCCTGCTTCGCGCCGTCCACCGCACGCGCCTCGGCGAGCACCTCGGTGCCGCGCAGCAGCGCCTTGCTGGGCATGCAGGCCCAGTAGGAGCACTCCCCGCCGACCAGCTCGTTCTCGACCAGGACGGCGGTCAGCCCGCCCCGGACGGCGATGTCGGCGACGTTCTCCCCCGTCGATCCGGCTCCGAGGACGACGACGTCATAGGTCTTCTCCGCTGCGCTCACCTCGGCATCCTCCCCGGTGTGGTCGACTGGCCGCCATGCCGGTCGACCGCTCGGACTTCGCCGCCGCCCTGGGGCAGTACGCCGCAGGGGTCTGCTTGCTGACCGTGCGCGACGGCATCGACGACGTCGGGACGACGGTCACCTCGGTGATGAGCGTGTCGGCCGACCCGGCGCTGGTCGCCGTGGGCCTGACGGCGTCGGGCTACCCCGCCGAGGTGCTCGAGGAGGTCGGCTCGTGCGGGCTGACCGTGCTGGCCGCCCAGCACGCGATCGTGGCCTCCCGGTTCTCGTCGGCCGGCCGCCCGAGCGCCCGCCACCTGCTGGAGTCGGTGCCGTGGTCCCGCGCCCCCGGCAGCGGGGCGATCGTGCTCGACGACGGCCTCACCACGCTCGACTGCCGCCTGCAGCAGCTGGTGGGGGCCGGCGACCACGTCGTGGCGCTGCTCGCCGTGGACGCCGTGGTCGCGCTGAACCCGCTGGGGCGGCCCCTGCTGCGCCTGCGGGGCCGGTACGTCGACGAGTCCGGGAATCCCGCCGCGCGCGCCTGACCTGCGCGGACGTCGCCCCCTCCAGCAGCTTCCCAGCGCCGGGGGACGCGTCCCCAGCGAACTCCCACCAGGCCTCCAGCGGTGGCGGGCACGGTTCTCCCTGTCGGAACAAGCCGACACGACACCAAGGAGAACCGCCATGAACAGCACCGTGATCGCCGACATCGCCGCCGCCGGCGAGGAGCTCGAGGTCGAGACCCTCACCGAGGTCGTGGGTGGCCGCCGCGCCAACCAGGGCACCTCGAGCCAGGTCATCGACATCGCCGGGGGCTGGTGCGGCACCGACGCCGACTTCTGATCACCCCCGGGGCGAGGGGGCGCGACCCTTCCCGGCCGCGCCCCCTCCCCGCAGCCTTCCCCCCGACCGACCGTCCCGAGACCGGAGGACCCCGTGCCCGCCCAGCCCCACGTCCTGGTCCTCACCGCCCCCGGCGACCAGCACGCCCGCCGCGTCTGCACGATGCTGACCGACCGGGGCGTGCGGGTCACCGTCTTCGACCCGGCCGACCTGCCCGTGCGGGCCCGTCTCAGCGCCGGCTGCGACGCGCAGGGCCGGTTCGCGCACGTCCTGCACCGTGGCGAGGAGCGGGTGGAGCTCGCCGACGTCACCGCCGTGTGGGTGCGCAAGCCCGGGGCCGTGGGGTCCGACCCCGCCCTGACCGGCCCCGTCGCAGCGCTCGCCACCGCGGAGCTCGCCCGGCTGGCCGACGACGTGTGGGCCGGCATCGACCGCCCCACGCTCCCGGCGACCCGGGACACGATCCGCCTCGCCGGCCAGAAGCTGGGCCAGCTCCGGCTGGCCGGGATGCTCGGCTTCGAGCTGCCGCCCACGCTGGTGACCACGGATCCCGACGCCCTGCTCGACTTCTGGGACGAGCACCAGGGAGCGGTGATCAGCAAGCCCCTGGAGCGCCCCTGGCTCCGGGAGGACGACGGCGGCGCCCTGACCCGCAAGGCCGAACCGGTCACCGTCCACGACGTGACCGCCGCCGCCTCGGCCGTCCTGTGCCCCGTCATCGTGCAGGCCTACGTGCCCAAGCACGTCGAGCTGCGGGTGACCGTGGTCGGCGGGCAGGTCTTCGCCGCGGAGATCCACAGCCAGCAGTCCAACCACACCCGCCTGGACTGGCGGTGCTACGACGGCGCGACCACGCGGCACGCCGTCCACGACCTGCCCGGACCGGTGCGGGACCGGTGCCTGCGCCTGGTGTCCGAGCTGGGGCTGCGCTACGGCGCGATCGACCTGGTGCTCACGCCCGACCGCCGCTACGTCTTCCTCGAGATCAACCCCAACGGGCAGTGGCTGTGGATCGAAGACGCCACCGGCCTGCCCATCTCCGCGGCGATCGCCGACGAGCTGCAACGACTGGCCGCGCCGGCACCCGCCCACGACCTCCCGCCGATCGGAGCCCTGCGATGACGCTCCCGCCCCTGCCCGAGGCCGGCATGCTCGACGCCGCGCTGGCCGCGCTCCTGCGGCTGGACGCCGCGGGCCCCGACCGCGCCGACGAGACCGGCGAGCTGCGCGCGCTGCGGGCCGCCCACCCCGGCCGGCGCGTGCGCCTCCTCCACCAGCGCGAGTCCCTCGATGGGTCGGTGGCCCGGGCCCTGCTGCTCACCGGCGCCGACGGCGGTGCGGTCTCCCTCTCCTGGACGCCTCCCTCCACCGTCCCGTGGGTCATGCGCGGCGCGCAGCGCGTCGAGGAGTCGGTGCTCCTGACCGTCGACGGCGTGCCCCTGAGCGTCGAGGACGGCGTCGCGCTGCTGGACGTCCTGTGGCAGGAGACGGCCCTGCTCGACCGGCTCGTCAACGCCTGCCTCGTCCGGCGGGTGCTGGCCGAGGACCCCGTCGAGCTCGGCCCGGCCGACCTGCAGGCGGCCGTCGACGCGTTCCGGCGCGCCCGCGGGCTGCTCACCGCCGAGGACACCGTCCGCTGGCTCGGCGACCGCGGCCTGACCGCCCAGGGCCTCGAGGACATGGCCCGGTGGGAGGCCGAGCTGGCCGGCCTGCGCGACCGGGTCACGGCCCCCGGCGTCGACGCCTGGCTCGCCGAGCACCCCCGTGCGGGCGGCCGGGTGCGCCGGACCGAGGTGACGGTGGCCCACCCCGCGCTCGCCCAGCGGCTGGCCGCCGCCGCCCGGAGCGGCTCGCTGGTGGCTGCCGCGGCCGCCGAGCTGGCTGCCGGGACGGCGCTGACGGTCACGACCGGCGAGGTGGCCGCTGCCGACCTGCCCGGCGCGCCGGGCGCGCTCGCCCCCGGTCTCGTCTGGTGCGCCCCCGCGCCGGACGGGGCGGTGGTCGTCGAGGTCACGGAGGTGCTCGAGGCGTCGCCGGCGGCGGCGCGGCGGGAGGCGCGGGACGCGCTGTTCGCCGCCTGGCTCGCCGACCGGCGCCGGAGCGCGTCCGTCCGCTGGGGCTGGGGCGACACCGCGTCCACCGACGCGGCCACCGGCACGGCGGCCGTCGCATGACCGTGTCCACGGCGGGCACGGGTCAGGAGACCCGCACGGCGGCGGACGCTGGCGTCCCGCGGGCCGCCGGCCCGCGACGTGGCCGGCGCGTCCCGTTCGTCCCGCAGCAGGGCACCGCCGACTGCGGCGCCGCCTGCCTGGCCATGGTGCTCGGGCACGCGGGGGTCCGGGTGGGTGCGGCCGAGGTCGCCGCGGTTCTCGACGTGGGTCGCGACGGGCTGTCGGCCGCTGCGCTCCTCGACGCGGGCCGGGCGCTCGGGTTCACGGCCCGCGGCTTCCGCATCGACCCGGCGACGCTGGTCGAGCTGCTGTCCCCGGCGCGGACGGCTCCCGCCCCGCTCGTCGTCCACTGGGCGGGGTCCCACTTCGTCGTCGTCACGGGCACCACCCGGCGCGGGGTGGTCGTGCACGACCCGGCGCGCGGACGTCGCGTCCTCCCCGCCGAGGAGTTCGCGGCCGGCGCCACCGGGGTCGTCCTGACCTTCACCGCACCGTCCGACCGGCCCGTGACGCCGATCCCGGCCCAGCAGACCGCGTGGCGCCGGCCGCTGGCCGCGCAGGCGCTGCGCGCGGGCCGGCTCCCGCTGGCCGGCGCCGTCGTCGCCTCGCTGCTGCTGCAGGGCATCGGCGCCGCCGTCCCGCTGTTCTCCGCCCTGCTCGTGGACCGGGTCGTCCCCGACGGCGACACGGGCCTGCTGGCCGTGCTCGGCTGGCTGCTCGCGGCGGTGACCTGCGCGTGGACGGCGGTCGCGCTGCTCCGGGCCAGGGTCCTGGTCGCCCTGCGCCGCCGGATCGACGCGTCGCTCACCCCCGACGTCGTCACCCGCCTGTTCGCGCTGCCGTACTCCTGGTTCACCCGGCGCGGGACCGCGGACGTGGTGTCCCGGGTCAACGGCCTGTCCAGCCTCCGCGAGCTGGTCAGCGGTCAGGTGGTCGCGGCGGTGATCGACGCCCCGATGGCCGCGGTGTACCTGGTCGCGGTCCTGTGGGCCGACCTCCGGCTCGGCGCGGCGCTGCTCGTGCTGGCCGCGCTGCAGGCCGCCGTCGTGCTGGTGCCGCGCCGCCGGATCCGCGACCTCGCCGAGCGGGAGCTCGCCACCTCGGCCGCCGCGGAGGGGCTGCTCCTGGAGGCGGTCTCGGGGATGGAGACGGTGAAGGCCGGCGGCAGCGAGCCCGCGCTGGTGGGCGCGTGGCGGCGGCACTTCGACGTCGCGCTGGCCGACTCCGCGAGCAGCGCGGCGCTCCAGACCTCGGTCGACGCCGCCCTGGGGGCGCTGCGGCTGGTCGGCCCGGGCGTGCTGATGTGGGTCGGTGTGCACGCGACGGTGACCGGCGACCTGTCCCTGGGGTCGGCCCTGGCCCTGTCGACCCTGGCGGTCACCGCCCTCGTCCCGATCGGCTCGCTCCTCGGCAGCGCCGCGCGGCTGCAGGCCGGAGCGGCCCACCTCCGCCGGCTCGGGGACGTCCTCGCGGCCCAGCCGGAGCAGGACGACCCGGAGCTGCCCGAGGCGCCGCCGCTCAGCGGCGGGCTCACCGTCCGGGGTGTCGGCTTCCGCTACGACCAGCGCTCCCCGTGGGTGGTCCGCGACGTCGACGTCGACGTCCCCGCGGGCAGCACGGTGGCACTCGTCGGCCCCTCGGGCTCGGGCAAGTCCACCCTCGCCCGCGTCCTGCTGGGTCTGCACGAGCCGACCGAGGGCGAGGTGCTCTTCGACGGTGTCCGTGCCCGGGAGGTGGCCCTGCCCGGCCTGCGGCGCCAACTCGGGGTCGTCAGCCAGGACTGCGTGCTGTTCACCGGGACGATCGCCGACAACATCGCCCTGGGACGGCCGAATGCGAGCCGGGCCGACGTCGAGGCTGCCGCCCGGCTGGCGGCCCTGCACGACGAGGTGGCGGCGATGCCGATGGGCTACGACACGGTCCTCCGCGAGGGGACGGGTCTCTCCGGCGGCCAGCGCCAGCGGGTCGCGCTGGCACGGGCGCTGCTGGGGCGGCCGCGCGTGCTCCTGCTCGACGAGGCCACGAGCGCCCTGGACACCGCCACCGAGGCCGTGGTGGCCGCCAACATCGCCGGGCTCCGGCAGACCCGGATCGTGATCGCCCACCGGCTGAGCACCGTCCGCGGCGCCGACCGGATCCTGGTGCTCGACGGCGGCCGCGTCGTCGAGCAGGGGACGCACCCGGAACTGCTGGCGCTGGGCGGCAGGTACGCCGCACTCGTGGCGCACCAGGACGGCTGACCGCCTCGGTCGCTACCCGCGCGCGAGAGCCGCCGGGAGGGCCCGCACCAGGGCCTCCACCTCCCGGTCCGGGAGGGCGCGGCCGCGGCGGAGCCCGTCGGCGTGGTCGTCGGCGGGCACGGCCTCGCGGATCTCCGCCCCGTAGCGGGCCAGCTCGACGGCGTCCATCGCCTCGGGCACGAAGCCCACCTCCTCGCCGTACCGGGCGACGACCCCGGACAGCAGGAGCGCGTCGTCCACGAGCCCCCCGCGGAAGGCGACGTAGGCGAGGGTCGCGAGCACCACCAGCCACGAGGTGACGTCCTCGTCCAGGACGCACGCGTCGGCGGCGGCGATCAGCTCCACCGCGATCCCGGGGAGCGGCTCCCCGGCGGCGATGCGCGACTTCGCCAGCAGCCACGCGGCGGACACCGCGCACCAGGTGTAGCCGCCCCGCTGCGCCGCCCGCAGGCACGCCTGCAGCTGCTCCGCCGCCGCGGTGTGGTCGCCCTCGCGGAAGGACGCCGTCCCCAGGCACATGAGCGCCTCGGCGCGGATGTGGTCGAGGTCCAGCTCGTCGGCCACCGCCAGTGCGATGCCGGCGTGCTCGCGGGCGGGGCCGGTCGATCCCGCCGACGCCTCGAAGAAGGCCAGGGTGGCGAAGGCGTAGGCCCGGTCGGCCGGCTCGACGGCGGACGCCCCGAGGACGCCCACGCGCTCCAGGGCGCCCAGGAGGCCGGCCAGGTCCCCGCGCAGGTAGCTGAGCAGCGCGGTCCCCACGGCCGCGCGCACGAGGGTGCTGTGCGGGACGGGGGTCGCGCCGATCGCGGCCACCGCCCCCGAGAGCCGCTGCAGCCCCTCGACGACCGGTCCGCGGCGGAACCAGAACCAGTACATCCCGGCGGCGATCTCGAGGGCCGTGGCCGGGTCCCCGGCGCAGTGGTCCAGGGCGGAGCGCACGTTCGCCGACTCCGTCGCCAGACGGCGCATCCACGCCGCGGAGTCCGAACCACGCAGCGCCCGGTCGGCGTGATCGGTGAAGGACCGCACCCAGGCCACGTGGCGGTCGCGCAGCACCCGGTCCTGCTCGGGGTCGCGCAGCTCGGCGGCGTACTGCCGGAGCACCTCGAGGACCCGGTACCGGGCGGGGTGGCCGCCCTCGACCACCACGAGCGACTTGTCGACCAGCCCGCCGAGGGTGAGCAGCACGTCGGGCCGGCCGGTCACCGCCGCCGCCGCGTCGAGGTCGAACCCGCCCGCGAACACCCCGAGCTCGGCGAACACCGCCCGCTCCTCGGGCTCGAGCTGCTCGACCGACCAGGCGATCGCGGTCCGCATGGTCGCGTGCCGTCCTCCGCCCCGGTTCCCCGTCCACCGCAGCGCCATCCGGTCGCCCACCAGTGCCGCGACCTGGTGCACCGACAGCAGCCGGCACTGGGCGGCGGCCAGCTCCAGGGCGAGCGGCATGCGGTCGAGCTGGTCGCAGAGCCCGGAGACGGCCGATTCCTCCTCGGCGTCCGGTCGCCAGTCCGGGCGGAAGGCGGCGACGCGCTCCCGGAACAGCGTCACCGCCTCCTCCCGGGGCAGCGGGCCGAGCCAGTGGACCCGTTCGCCGGGCACCAGCAGCGGCTCGCGGCTGGTGGCCAGCACCGTGACGCCCGGGCACCGTGCGAGCACGTCCGTCACCACGGCGGCCACGGCCGCGATCACCTGCTCGCAGTTGTCGAGGACCAGCAGGACGTGCCGCTCGCCCAGCAGGGCGGCCAGTTCCGCGGGCGTGCCCGCTCCCGTCGACCCCAGCGTCGTGGCCATGACGTCGACCACCCGGTCGCCGTCCTGGACGGGCGCGAGGTCGACGAACCAGGGACCGTCGGCGCGGTCCCGGGCGCCGGCCACCGCGAGGGCGAGCCGGGTCTTGCCCATGCCACCGGCGGCGGCCAGCGTCACCAGGCGGTGCTGGTCGAGCAGGCGGCCGACGGCGTCGACGTCGTCCCCGCGGCCGAGGAACGGTGTGGTCGGGACCGGGAGCGCCGCCGCGCCGGGACCCGGCCGGCGAGGGGCCGGCGGCTCCGGCTCCGGGACGACGGCGGAACGGGCGGGTCGCCTGTCCGCGGGCGCGGGGAGGTCGAGGGCAGGGTCCTGCCGGAGGATGGCGCGGGAGAGGGACGTCAACCCGGGTCCGGGGTCGGCACCGAGCTCCTCCTCGAGGACGTCGCGCGCGGCACGGAGGGACGCCAGCGCGTCCGCCTGGCGCCCTGCCCGGTAGTGGGCGAGCGCGAGCAGCTCCCACCCGCGCTCCCGCAGCGGGTGCTCGCGCGTGAAGTCGCCCAGCTCGGCCGCGACCTCGTGGTGCCTGCCCAGCGCCAGCTGGGCCGACCACACCGTCTCCCGGAGGCCCTCGCGCAGGTCGTCGAGCCGCGCGGCCGCGGCCAGGGCGAACTCCCGGTCCCCGCAGCCGGCCAGCGCCGGCCCGCGCCACAGCCCCAGCGCCTCCAGTCCCGCGCGCTCCGCGGCTGCCGCGTCGCCGGCCGCCAGGTCGTCGGTGGCCCGTGCCGTCAGGTCGGCGAAGCGGTCGGCGTCGACCGCCGCCGCACCCAGGCAGAGGGCGTACCCCGGTCCCTGCCGCACCAGGACCGCGGCCTCGGCGGCACCGCGCCCCGGCTCGAGCGACCGCCGCAGTCCGGCGACGTAGCCCTGGAGGGTCGTGAGCGCCGACCGCGGCGGCTCGTCGCCCCAGAGGTCCTCGATGAGGGCGGAGTCGGTCAGCACCCGGCCGCGGGCGATCGCGAGACGGGCCAGCAGGGCTCGCGGTTTCGGGCCACCCAGCGGCGCCGGGGCCCCGTCCAGCCACGCCGTCACCGGGCCGAGCAGGCCCACCGCCACCCCGCCCGCCCCGTCCCGCACGACGCCGGAACCTAGCGGCACCAGGACCTCCGGATCGAGGGGTTTCGCCGTCCCCGGTCGAGGCCGTGTCACATCCGGGCGTGCCGCGGTGCTGAGTAGGTGTGGACCTCGTGGGACGTGCCCGTGCGCCAGGGATCGGCATGCCGTCACCCGCGGCGGTGATGGGCCGGACGGGCAGGATGGCTCGCGTGCCGGCGTCCGACCGAGCGCCCGTCGGCGTCGCGAACCCCGAGCTCGCCGCCGTCTTCCGCGCGCACTACGCCCATGTCGTCGCCGTGGCCGCCCGCGTCCTCGGCTCCCGCGACCAGGCCGAGGACGTCGCGCAGGAGGTCTTCCTCTCCTACGCCCGGTCCGCGGTCCCGGCGGCCGAGGCGGTCGGGTGGCTGACCGTCGCCGCGACCCACACCGCCCTGAACCTGCTCCGGTCGGGCCGCCGCCGCACCGCCCGGGAGGAGATCGCCGCCGAGCCCGCGACCCCCGCGCCCGACGTCGCGGACCTGGTCGTCACCCGCGAGGAGCGCAGCACCGTCCGCGCCGCCCTCGCCCGGCTGCCGCACAAGCAGGCGGCCGCCCTGGTGCTGCGGCACAGCGGCCTGAGCTACGCCGAGGTCGCGGCCGCGCTCGACATGTCCCCCGGCAGCGTGGGCACCACCGTCCGCCGCGCCGAATCCCTTCTGCTCGAGGAGCTGAACCGCCATGCGTCACCCCAGTGACGGAGTCCTGCGCCGCCTGGTCGACGAGCCGGCCGGCGTCACCGACGACGACCGCGCCCACGTCGCGGGCTGCGCGACCTGCACGCGGGCGCTCGAGTCGGCCCGGGCCGACGCGCAGCTCGTGGGGTCGGCGCTCTCCTCCGGTCCCGCGGACGTCGACACCGACGCTGCCTGGGCGCGGTTCACGGCGAGCGCACCGCGGGTGCTCCCCGACCGGGCGCCGGCACGGGCCAGGTGGCGTCCCGCGCTGCGCCGGCCCGTCGTCGCGGCCATGAGCGCCGTGGTCCTGGTGACCGGCGCGGGCGTGGCCGCGGCCAACGACTGGCTGCCCATCTTCCGGACCGAGAGCGTGGACCCCGTCGAGGTGAGCGCCACCGACCTCGTCCAGGTGCCCGACCTGTCCGCGTACGGCGACCTGGAGGTCACGCAGGAGCCCGACCCGCGCGAGGTGCCCGACGTGGCGACGGCGGAGGAGCTGACCGGCCTCGAGGTGCCCGAGGTCGTCTCGCCGCCGGAGGGCGTGACCGGCGACCCGGCGTACCAGGCGGCGGGCGTCATGAGCGCCACGTTCACGTTCTCCGCGGAGAAGGCGGCTGCCGCGGCCGCGGCGGAGGGGGAAACGCTGCCGCCGCCGCCCGCGCAGCTCGACGGGAGCTCGTTCCGGATCACCGCGGGTCCCGGCGTCGCGGCCGTGTGGTCGCAGCCCTCGGGTGTGCCCACGCTGGTCGTCGCCCGCGTCGGCGCCCCGCGCGTCGAGTCCTCCGGTGTCCGGTTCGAGACGGCGCGGGACTACCTGCTCTCCCTGCCGGGCATCCCCGACGGGCTGGCCCAGCAGCTGGAGGACCTCTCGGACGACGGGTCGACGCTCCCCCTGCCGGTGCCGGCGGAGCTGGTGACCAGCTCCACCGCCGACGTCGACGGCGCCGAGGCGACCGTGCTCACCTCCCGCAACGGCCTGTTCGCCGGGGTGGTGTGGGTGCGGGACGGTGTGATGACCGGCGTCGCCGGCACGCTCGACGCCGACGAGCTGCTGTCGGTCGCCCGTGGCCTCCGCTGACGCCACTACCGTCCGCGGGGTGACCTCCGGAGCGCTCGCGGACCTCCCGCCGTCCCCGGCGGTGTGGTGCTCGGGACTGCGCAAGCGGTACGGGCGCCGCACCGCCGTGGACGACGTCTCGTTCACCGTCGGCCGCGGTGAGGTGCTCGGCCTGCTGGGGCCCAACGGCGCCGGGAAGACCAGCGTCATCAAGATGCTGCTGGGCCTGGTCCGGCCGGACGCCGGCGAGGTGCTGCTGCTCGGTCGGCGCTCGTCCGACCCCCGCTCCCGGGCAGCCGTCGGGTACCTGCCCGAGCTGTTCCGCTACCAGCCCTGGCTGACGCCCACCGAGGTGCTCGACCTGCACGTCAGGCTCGCCCGCGCCGACGTGCCGGTCGAGGAGCGCCGCGAGTGCCTGGCGCTGGTCGGCCTCGCGGAGCGGTCCGGCGACCGGGTCGGCGGGTTCTCCAAGGGCATGCAGCAGCGGCTCGGCCTGGCGGTCGCGCTGGTCGCCCGTCCGGAGCTCGTCGTCCTGGACGAGCCCACAAGCGCGCTCGACCCGATCGGCCGGGTCGACGTGCGCGACCTCGTGCTCTCGCTGAAGTCCCGGGGCGTCGCCGTGCTGCTCAACTCGCACCTCATCGGCGAGGTGGAGCGGGTGTGCGACCGCGTGGTGATCCTCGACCAGGGGAAGGTCGCCGCCTCCGGCACGCTCGCCGAGCTGCTCGGGCAGCACGAGGTCCGCCTGCGGCTGGGCGAGGTGGACGGCCGCGTCGAGGAGCGGCTGCGCGCCGCCGGCTCGCTGGCCCGCAGCGGCGACTGGTTCACCGTGGGGCTCGCCACCGAGGACGACGGCGCCACGGTGCCCGACCTCGTCCGCGACCTGGTCGGCATGGGCGTCCGGGTGCACGCCGTCGAGCCGGTGCGGATCAGCCTGGAGGAGCGGCTGCTCGGCATCCTGCGGCACGAGGAGGCAGCCCGATGACGGCGCTGACCGTCGCCGGGCTGACGCTGCGCGAGGCGGCGCGCCGACGGGTCGTCTGGGCGCTGCTCGCGCTGACCGTGGTGCTGCTCGCGCTGTCGGCCTGGGGGTTCACGAAGCTGGTCGGCCTCGACACCGACCTGGGCACGATGACCAGCGGCGAGGCGCGCCTGGTGGCGTCGCTGCTGCTCAACCTGATCATGTTCGGGCTGAGCCTGATCGCGGCGATCGGTACCGCGTTCCTCGCCGGGCCCACGCTCGCCGGCGAGGTGGAGTCGGGGCAGGCACTGGCCGTCCTCGCGCGCCCGGTCCGCCGGTCGTCGGTCCTGCTGGGCAAGTGGCTCGGGCTGATCGGCTTCGGCGCCGGCTACGTGGTCCTCGCGGGGCTGGGCGAGATCGTCGTCGTCCGCGTCACGGTGGGCTACTGGCCGCCGTCCCCGGCCGCCGGCCTCGCCCTGCTGGCCGCGCAGACCGTCGTCCTGCTGACCCTCGCCCTGCTGCTGTCCAGCGTGGTCTCCCCGATGGCCTCGGGGATCATCGCGGTCGGGTTGTTCGGGGCCACCTGGGTCGCGGGCGTGGTCGGCGGGATCGGCGGCGCGCTGGGCAACGAGGGCGTCGAGCGGGTGGGCACCGTCTCGCGGATCATCCTGCCGACCGACGGCCTGTGGCGCGGCGCGATGAACGCGTTCCAGGACCCGTTCGCCCTGGTGCAGATGGGCCCCGGCGAGGGCGGCTTCCCGTTCCTCAGCGAGGGCCCGCTGGCACCGGCCTACCTCGTCTGGGCCGCGGTGTGGATCGCGGTGATCTGGGGGCTGACCGCGCTGTCCTTCTCCCGCCGCGACGTCTAGCGCGCCCCGCGACGGCGGGGAGGCCCGGTGCTCCGACAGCCGAGGAGCCCGATCCCTGCCATCCTCTCCCCAACGGCGGTCGTCGACCGGTGCTCGACGTGCCCGCCGGGTCCGCGGATCACGGCAGAGGGGGTCTCATGAGCGCGACGGCCGGAGGAGCCACGGGACAGGCCGAGCAGGAACGTCGCCGCGGCGGGTTCAGCTCCCGGCGGGTCTTCATCCTGGCGGCGATCGGGTCGGCGGTCGGGCTCGGCAACATCTGGCGGTTCCCCTACGTCGCCTACGAGAACGGCGGCGGTGCCTTCGTGGTGCCGTACCTGGTCGCGCTGCTGACGGCCGGCCTCCCGTTCCTGCTGCTGGACTACGCGATCGGGCACCGTCACCGCGGCTCCGCACCGCTCTCGTTCGCGCGGTTGCGCCGCGGCACCGAGGGCCTCGGCTGGTGGCAGGTGGGCATCTGCTTCGTGATCGCCGTCTACTACGCGGCCGTCATCGCCTGGGCGCTGCGCTACACGTTCTTCTCGCTCGACGAGGCGTGGGGCGACGACCCGGAAGGCTTCTTCTTCGGCGAGTTCCTCCAGGCCGGCGACGTCCAGGTGACCGCGGACGTGGTGCCCGGGGTCCTCGTGCCCCTCGCGCTGGTCTGGGTGGCGGTGCTGCTGATCATGGCCCTCGGTGTGCAGCGCGGCATCGGCGCCACCTCGCTGGTCTTCATCCCGATCCTGGTGCTCGCCTTCGTCGCCCTCGTGGTGCAGGCGCTGCTGCTGCCGGGGGCCGGGGGCGGCCTCGACGCGCTGTTCACGCCCGACTGGTCGGCGCTCGCGTCCGCACCCGTCTGGGCCGCGGCCTTCGGCCAGATCTTCTTCTCGCTGTCGATCGGCTTCGGCATCATGATCACGTACGCCTCGTACGTCGGCCGTCGCGAGGACATGATCGGCTCCGGCCTCGTCGTCGGCTTCTCCAACTCCGGCTTCGAACTGCTCGCGGGCATCGGCGTGTTCGCCGCCCTGGGCTTCATGGCGCAGGCGGGCGGCGTCCCGGTCGGCGAGGTGGCCAGCGACGGGATCGGGCTGGCCTTCATCGCCTTCCCGACGATCATCAGCGAGGCACCCGCCGGCGCCCTCATCGGCGTCCTGTTCTTCGGCTCCCTGGTCATCGCCGGCATCACCTCGCTGGTCAGCGTCATCGAGGTCGTGATCTCCGCGGTCCGCGACAAGCTCGACACCGGCCGCCTGACCGCGACGCTCCTGGTCGGAGTCCCCGCCGCGGTGCTGAGCCTGGTCCTCTTCAGCACGACGAGCGGTATCTACGTCCTCGACGTCGTCGACCACTTCGTCAACCAGTACGGCATCCTCATCGTGGCGCTGGTGAGCATGCTCGTCGTCTCCTGGGTGCTGCGGGCGCTGACCCGCCTCGGTGACCACCTCAACGTCCACGGCCGTCCCCGGGTCGGGGCCGGGTGGCGGGTGCTGACCAGCCTGGTCGCCCCGGTGGGCCTGGCCCTCGTGCTGGTCTTCGCCCTCCGGGACGACCTGACCGCGCCGTACGAGGACTACCCCGCCTGGCTGCTGCTGGTCTTCGGCTGGGGACTGGTCGTCGCACTGCCGCTCGTCGGCTTCCTCCTGGGGCGGCTCCCCTGGCGCCCCGGGACCCACCTGGACGGCCCGCCACCGGGCTCCGATCCGGAGACGCCGTCGGACGTCACGTCCGGCACGGACGAGGGAGGACGCCGATGAGCACCGACGCGATCGTGATGATGGTGATCGCCATGCTGGTGATCTGGGGTGGCCTCGCGCTCGCCATCGCCAGCCTGGTGCGCCACGGCGCGGTCGAGGACCGCGCGGAGAACCGCCCGCGGGACCTCTGACGGGGTCGTCCCTGCGCTTCGCCCGGCCCGCGGACGCCCCTGTCAGGTCGCGGGACTAGCGTCGCGGCGATGAGTTCGCTTTCCGGACCTCCGGCCGAGTCCGCCGTCCGCCGTGCCCTGGTGCGCGCCGAGCGCGGCGCGACCCTCGACGCCGTCGAGGCGGAGACGCTGCTGCACGCCCGCGGGCTGGGTGAGGGCGAGCCGCTGGACCGGCTGCTGACCGCCGCCGGCCGGGTCCGCGACGCCGGGCTGGCCTCGGCCGGGCGACCGGGCGTGGTCACCTACAGCCGCAAGGTGTTCATCCCGCTCACCCACCTGTGCCGCGACCGCTGCCACTACTGCACCTTCGTGACGACGCCCGGGCAGCTGCGGGCGCAGGGCAAGGCGCCGTTCCTCTCCCCCGACGAGGTGCTCGACATCGCCCGCGCGGGCGCGGCGATGGGGTGCAAGGAGGCGCTGTTCACCCTCGGCGACCGCCCCGAGGACCGCTGGCCGGTGGCGGCCTCGTGGCTGGAGGCGCACGGCTTCGACTCGACGCTCGGCTACCTGCGCGCGATGGCCGTCCGGGTGCTGGAGGAGACCGGGCTGCTCCCCCACCTCAACCCCGGCGTGCTGACGTGGGAGGAGATCCAGCGGCTCAAGCCGGTCTCCGCGTCGATGGGCATGATGCTCGAGACGACGGCCACCCGGCTGTGGTCGGAGCCCGGCGGCCCGCACTTCGGGTCGCCCGACAAGGAGCCCGCCGTCCGGCTGCGCGTGCTCGAGGACGCCGGCCGCTCCGCCGTCCCGTTCACCACCGGTGTGCTGCTCGGCATCGGCGAGGACTACGCCGAGCGGGTCGACGCGATCCTGCAGATCAAGGCGTCGGCGCAGCGGCACGGGCACGTGCAGGAGGTCATCGTCCAGAACTTCCGCGCCAAGCCGCGGACGGCGATGCAGGCGCACGACGACCTGGAGCTGCAGGAGTACGTGGCCGCCGTCGCCGTCAGCCGGCTGCTGCTGGGCCCCAAGGCGCGCGTCCAGGCTCCGCCGAACCTGTCGGACTCCACCGAGCTGGGCCTGCTGCTGCGGGCCGGCGTCGACGACTGGGGCGGCGTCTCGCCGCTGACGCCCGACCACGTCAACCCCGAGCGGCCGTGGCCGAACATCGACAAGCTCGCCGCGCTGTCGGCCGAGGCAGGGTTCGAGCTGCGCGAGCGGCTGGCCGCCCAGCCGCCGTACGTGCTCTCCCCGGAGCCGTGGCTCGACCCGCGGGTGCGCCCGCACGTCGCCGCGCTGGCCGGACCGGACGGGCTGGCCGTCGAGGGCCGCAGCCCCGTCGGGCTGCCGTGGCAGGAGCCGGACGAGGCGTGGACGTCCACCGGCCGGGTCGACCTGCACGTGGAGGTCGACACCGTCGGGCGGTCCTCGGACCGCCGGTCGGACTTCGACGCGGTCTACGGCGACTGGTCCGAGCTGCGCGACCGCACCGTCTCCGCCCGCGACGGCCACTCGACCGCGCTGACGGCGGGCGATCCGGCGGTGCTGGCCGCGCTGCTGCACGCGGAGCAGGACCCGGCCGGGCTCTCCGACGCCGAGTACCTCGCGCTGCTGGGGGCCGACGGCACCGACCTCGAGCACCTGTGCGCGCTGGCCGACGCGGTCCGGGCCGACGTCAACGGTGACGACGTCACCTACGTCGTCAACCGCAACATCAACTTCACCAACGTCTGCTACACCGGCTGCCGCTTCTGCGCGTTCGCCCAGCGCCGCACCGACGCCGACGCCTACACGCTGTCGATGGCGCAGGTCGGTGACCGGGTCGACGAGGCGTGGGCGGCGGGGGCGACCGAGATCTGCATGCAGGGCGGGATCCACCCCGATCTGCCCGGCACGGCGTACTTCGACCTCGCCCGCGAGGTGAAGGAGCGCCAGCCGGGCATCCACCTGCACGCGTTCAGCCCGATGGAGATCGTCAACGGCGCGGCCCGCACAGGGCTGTCCTTCCGCGACTTCCTGACCGAGGCGAAGGCCGCCGGGCTCGACTCGATCCCCGGCACGGCGGCGGAGATCCTCGACGACGACGTCCGCTGGGTGCTGACGAAGGGCAAGCTTCCGACGGCGACCTGGCTGGAGATCATCCGCACCGCGCACGAGGTCGGGATCCCGACGACGTCGACGATGATGTACGGCCACGTCGACACCCCCGCCCACTGGGTCGGGCACCTTCGGACGCTGGCCGCGCTGCAGGACGAGACCGGCGGCTTCACCGAGTTCGTGCTGCTGCCGTTCGTCCACCACAACTCCCCCATCTACCTGGCCGGCGTCGCCCGACCGGGCCCGACGGTGCGCGAGAACCGTGCGATCCACGCGGTCGCGCGGCTGCTGCTGCACGGCCGGATCCCCAACATCCAGACGTCGTGGGTGAAGCTCGCCGACGCCGGGACGAAGGCCGTGCTCCAGGGCGGGGCGAACGACCTCGGCGGCACGCTGATGGAGGAGACGATCAGCCGGATGGCGGGCAGCGAGAACGGCTCGCTGAAGACCATCGCCGAGCTGGAGGCGATGGCCGCCGCGATCGGCCGTCCCGCCCGGCAGCGGACGACGGAGTACGGGACGCCGTCGCCCGAGCGGATGGCCACCGCCCGCTCCGACGAGGGCCGCCGCCGGCTCACCCTGTCGATCGAGCCGGCCTGACCTCCGAGGAAGCGGTCCCCGGCAGCGGGCGGATGCGGAAGACGGGGTGGTCCCCCGCGATCGGCTCGAACGCCGCGACCGGCTCGTGCCGGTCGACCGCGATGTGCCCGCGCGCTGCCGATGACCACGGCGTCCAGGCGGTCGAGCACCCGGGCGACGCCGTGCGGGTGGCCGCCCCGGTGCATCCACGTCCGCAGGTGGCGCCTCGGGCCGCCCGCCGTCCAGGTCGCGGGCCCGCGGTCAGACCTCCTTGGGCATGTGCCCGACACCGAGCCGGCGCATGATCTTGTGCCCGGTGTCCGCGGTCGGGTCGAACATGAGCGGGCAGCCACCGGCGATCACCTGCACGCCGTGCTCCCGGCCATACGCCGCGGCGTCGTCGGACACGCTGCCGACGCCCGGCCCGCGGTGCATCCACACACGGGGGATGCCGAGGTCGACGCACTCGCGCATCGTCGGTCCGGCGTTGGCGGGGCTCGTGGCGATCACCACGCCGTCCACGCCGCCGGGGACTGAGGCCAGGTCGCGGAAGCACTGGTCGCCCTCGACGCTGTCGGCGTTCGGGTTGACGGCGAACACCGTGTACCCGCGGTCGCGCAGCCGGGTGTAGACGACGTTCGCGCCGTGGTCCTTGGGCGACCGTGACACCCCGGTCACCGCGATGCGCTTGTGCGACAGGAAGTCCTGAGCGGCCTGCTTGACGGGGGTCACGACGCCTCCTGGGTCCGGGAACGGCTCTCCCCGAGGCTCGTCGGAGGGCCGGTGGGCAGCCATCGGCCTTGGTCCCGGGATGGCAGACCGTTCGTCCCGCCCGGCACCCGGACAGCGGGCGCGGATGCGCAGGACTCCGGTGCGGAACTGCGCATCCGCGCCCCCTGTCAGGGGCTCAGGCGCGTTCGGCGGGTTCCTCCGCGGCAGCCGGCGTCTCGGGGTGGTCCTTGAGGAACAGGTACCAGTAGCTCGTCGCGACGAAGACGACCGCGCCGACGAGGTTGCCGGCGCCGGCCAGCAGCCAGTTGTAGAGCGCGTCGCCCCAGCCGATGTCCGGCACGCCGGCGAAGATCGCCGCCGGGACGAAGAACATGTTGGCGACGACGTGGTCGAAGCCCATCGCGACGAACGCCATCACCGGGAAGAAGACGGCGAGGATCTTGCCCGACACCGACTGCGCCGCCAGCGACATCCAGACCGCCAGGCAGACCAGCCAGTTGCAGCCGACGCCGCGCAGGAACGTCTCCCACGCGGTGTGCCCGGTCTTGCCCTCGGCGATCGACACCAGCCGCTCGTAGGTGAGCAGCGCGCTGCCCTCGGAGTCGGCATCGCCGACGACCTTCGTCTGCACCGCGAGGAAGAAGGCGACGAACAGCGCCCCGATCAGGTTGCCCAGCAGGACCAGCGTCAGGTTCTTGGCGACGTCGCCGCCGGTGATCTTCCCGCGCATCGCGCCGAGCGGGACCAGCATCATGTTGCCGGTGGCCAGGTCCGAGCCGGCGATGAGCACGAGGACCAGCCCGAGGGTGAACGCCGCGCCCATGAACAGGGTCGGCAGCGTGCCCCACGTCGAGGGGTCGAGACCCGAGGACACCGTGATGGCGACGAGCGCGCCGAACGAGATGTAGGCGCCGGCGAGGAAGGCGCTGACCAGCACCCGGTCCCACGTCCGGCGGGTCTTCTTCGCCCCGGTCTCGGCGGCGACCTGGGCCATCTCTGCTGGCTCTCGCGCGGACACCGGCGCCCCCTGCGGCTCGGACCGTCAGTCGGATGCCCGTAGTGCCCGCTGGGCGGCCGCGCCACGCACGAGCGGGCACATCAGCCGCGCAGCAGCTCCGCCAGGACGCCGACGTCGGCGAGGTCGAGGTGGGGGCGCCGGTCGGCCGGTAGGTCGCTGAAGGACTCCGCGTGCCCGATGCCGGTGTGCACCGCCACGGCGAACGCGCCGCTCCCGTGGGCCATCGGCACCTCGAGCTCCGGGTCGTCGCCCACCACGGACAGCTCCTCCGGCGCGAGCCCCAGTCGCCGCCCCGCCGTCCGGAGCGCGGCCGCCGAGGGCTTCCCGACGACGGTCGCCTCACGGCCGGTGATGTCGCGGACGACGGCGCTGATCGCCCGCGACGTCCCCAGCGAGCGCCCCTCCGCCGTCGCGAAGAACAGGGACTGGGACGCGCTGTACATCGGCGCTCCGTCGAAGACCGCGAAGACGGCGGCCTCCAGCGCGTCGAAGGTCAGCTCCTGCCGGAACCAGCCGGCCATCACCGCGTCGCACGGCGTGCCCCGGAGCGGGGGCACGGTCTCGATGCCGGCCGCCTCCAACGGCTCGGTGATCCCCTTGCCGCCGAGCACCATCACGCGTCGGTGGCCGCGCTCGAGGAACACGTCGACCGCCGTGGACGCCGGGGTCAGCGCCTGGTCGGGAGCGACCGGCAGCCCGATCCCCTGCAGCACCTCGGCGATCTGGTCCGGGGTCTTGACGGTGCCGTTGGTGTAGATGCAGAACCCCGTCCCGCGGTCGGCCAGGCTCTCCAGCAGCGACGCCGCGCCGGGCAGCGCGACCATGCCCTGGTTGTTGCGGTCGCCCATCACCAGCGTGCCGTCCATGTCGAGGACGAACCCGCGCACGCGTCGGAGCCGGTCGAGGGCGGCGGTGTCAGGCAACGGGTGCACCTCCGGGAGCGCGGCGGACCGACAACCGCAGCCCGGGCGTGGTGACGGCGAGGTCGTGGACCGACGTCCGCGACCCCAGCTCCTGCAGCAGCGTGAGCACCGGGGCCAGGGACGGGTTGAAGTGCCGCGGCGCCGGTCCGGCGGCGAGCATGGCGTCGACCTGCTCCTCCGGCATGTGCGCGCGCAGCAGCAGCTCCTCGTCGCTGATCCCCCGCCGGAACTGCCTGCGCAGCTCCGCCGGCGTCGGTGGTGGCGGCTCGGCGGCCAGCTCGCGCGCCCGCGGCCGGTCGAGGATCCGGTCCTGCACCCCCGCGTCGATCGGGGCCGTCGGCTTGCCGAAGCTGCCCAGCACGTAGCGGATGACCTGGTCGGGCACGTTGCCGTAGCGCTCCTCGCCGATCACGTTGAACAGCGCCTGCGAGACGACCATCTGCGGGAACGGCGTGACCATGATCGGGTGGCCGAGCTCGGCCCGGACGACGCCGACCTCCTCGACCAGCGCCTCGAAGCGGTGCTCCATCCCGATCTCGCGCAGCTGCCGGCGGGTCGTCGTCATGACGCCGCCGGCGATCTGGTGGTGCAGGAACGCCGCGTCGAAGTCCTGCGGCCGGCCCACGGGCAGCCCCTCGGCCTCGGCGAGCCCGTCGAAGAAGTCGCAGACCAGGCCGAGCGCCCGGTCGTCGACGTCCACCCGGTGCCCCATCTCCCGCAGGTTGGCGACCGTCCGCCGGGCCTCCGGCAGTGACGACCCGTTGCCCAGGGCCCCGCTGCCCACCTGCACCACCTCGACGCCCAGCTCGGGCGCGATCGAGTAGGTGAGCGGCGAGAACCCGATGGTGGCGTGCGAGTGCAGCTCGAGGGGCGTGCCCCCGAGCCGGGCGACGATGGCCGGGAGCAGCGTGCGGGCGCGCTCGGCGGACAGGATCCCGGCCGGGTCCTTCACGTAGACCCGGTCGACGTTCGCGTCGGCGGCGTACTGCCCGGCCAGGTCGGCGTAGAAGGCGTCGTCGTGCACCACGCTGATCGTGAACGTGAGCGCGCCGATCACCTCGTCGACTCCAGCCTGCTTGAGCCGCCGCGCGGTCTCCCGGGCCGCGTCCATGTCGTGCATCGGGTCGAGGACGACGACCCGGTCGATCCCGTTGACGACGAGCCGGTCGTAGACCAGCTGCATCGTCTCCGGGTGGGAGTTCTGCCAGCTGATGAACCGGAAACCGGTGCCGATGAACTGCAGCTTCGTCGTCGGCATGGCCGCCCGGGTCAGCCGCAGCCGCTCCCACGGGTCCTCCTGGTGGTTCCGGACGGCGACCCCCATCGCGGTGCTGGAGCTGTAGTCCAGGGCCCGGAAACCCACCCGCTCCAGGAGCGGCGCCACCTGGAGGACGTGCCCGGTCCGCAGCCCGGTCGCGCCCCAGAGGCTCTGGTTGCCGTCGCGGATGGAGACGTCGACGAGTCCCACGTCGGCCATCAGGGCACCCCCACCAGGGCGCTCGCGAGGAAGCGCTCGAAGAACGCCGTGTCCACTCCCCCGGCGGCGAACTCCGGATCGGCGAGCAGCGCCCGGTGCACCGGCGCCGTCGTCGCCACACCCTCGATGCGGAGCAGCTCCAGGGCGGCCCGGGCCCGGGCGAGGGCGTCCGCACGGTCCACGCCGTGCACGATCACCTTCGCCAGCAGGGAGTCATAGTACGGCGGGACGACGGAGCCGCCCTGCACGTGGGTGTCCACCCGGATGCCGTCCCCCACCGGGAGGACGACGCGGTCGATCCGCCCGGGCGAGGGCCGGAAGCCCAGGGCGGCGTCCTCGGCGTTGATCCGGCACTCCACGGCGTGGCCGGCGAGGACGACGTCCTCCTGCCGCAGCCGAAGCGGCTGGCCCTCCGCGACGGCGAGCTGCTCGGCCACCAGGTCCAGGCCCGTGACCATCTCGGTGACCGGGTGCTCGACCTGGATGCGGGCGTTCATCTCCAGGAAGTAGAAGGTGCCGCGCTCGCGGTCGACCAGCAGCTCGACGGTGCCCAGGCCGCGGTAGCGCAGGTGCTCGGCCAGCGCCAGGGCCGCGGCGGCCATCTGGGCGCGCAGCGCATCCGGCAGCAGCGGCGCCGGCGCCTCCTCGAACAGCTTCTGGTACCGGCGCTGGACCGAGCAGTCGCGGTCGCCGAGCGCGACGGCCCGCTCGCCGTCACCGAGGACCTGCACCTCGACATGTCGACCTGACGACACGTAGCGCTCCAGGTAGACCCGTGGGTCGCCGAACGCCGCCGCGGCCTCCGAGACGGCGAGGTCCAGGGTGTGCGCGAGGTCCTCCGGCCCCGCGACCAGCTTCATGCCCCGGCCGCCACCGCCCCCGACCGCCTTGACCAGCAGCGGGTAGCCGACCTCGGCCGCCACCGCCCGTGCCTGGTCCAGGCCCCCGGCCTCCCCGCCGGGCACGACGGGCAGCCCGGCGGTGAGCGCGTGTGACCGAGCGGTGAGCTTGTCGCCCACCGCCTCGAGCGACTCCGGGGCGGGGCCCACGAAGACGATCCCGGCTGCGGCGCACGCCCGCGCGAGCGAGGGGTTCTCGGACAGGAAGCCGTAGCCGGGGTGGACGGCGTCCGCGTCCACCGCCTGCGCCGCCCGCACGACGGCCGCCGGGTCGAGGTAGCTGCGCCCCGCGTCCGCCGGACCGAGCCGGACGACCCGGTCGGCCAGGCGCGCGGGGAGCGATTCCAGGTCGGCGTCGGAGGCGGCGAGGACCGGCTCGATGCCCAGCCGGCGGCAGCTCCGGATCACCCGGGCGGCGATCTCCCCCCGGTTGGCGATGAGCAGCCGGCGGATCCTCCTCATGCGGGCTCCACCACCAGCAGCACCGACTCCGCCGCGGCGAACTCGCCGTTGCCCAGCCGGAACTCCACCACGGTCCCCCGGACGCCGGCGTGCACCGGCGTCATCATCTTCATGGTCTCGACGATCCCGACGACGGTCTCCTCGTCGACCCGGTCGCCGACGTCCACGAACGGCGGGGCGCCCGGCTGCGGTGCCCGGTAGAAGGTGCCGAGCAGCGGCGGGTGCACCGCCACCAGCCCCTCCCCCACCTCCGCGGCGGTCACCGGTGCCTCGGCGGAGACCGCCGCCGCGGCGGGCTGGTCCAGCTGCGGCGCCCGTCGCACCTGCTGCTCCGCCGTCCAGCCGGCGGCGCCCCCGCGCCGGACGGTCAGGGTCAAGTCGGCGAGCTCCAGGTGCAGTTCGTCCAGGCCGCTGGAGTCGAGGACCCGCAGGACGTCGCGGACGTCGTCGGGGGTCAGCTCCACCGCGGTCAGCCCCCGGACGGGCGCTTGCCGCCCAGCAGGTTGAAGACGTGGTCGAACGGTCGCGCGGCCGGTGCCGCCTTCGCCGCGTGGTCCTTGTCGGCCCACACCGTCTCGGGCCGGCTCTGCAGCAGGAACACCTCGCCGGCGTCGTCCACCGCCCACTCGATGTCCTGCGGGCAGCCGTAGTGCGCCTCGACGCGGCGCGCGGTGGCCACCAGCACGGCGATCTCCTCGTCGGACACCGACGGCCGGTCCTGCAGCTCCGCCGGCACGTCGGTCTCCACCACGCCCTCGCCCGACGGACCGGGGCGGTGCCAGCGGGTCTTGGTGGCCACGGTCCGCTTCATCTCACCGGTCACCTTGCTGACGACGAAGGAGTCCGGTGTGACGTCGCCGCTGACCACGGCCGAGCCCAGGCCCCAGCTGGCGTCGATGGCCACCACCGACTTGTCGCCGCTCTTCGGGCTCCGGGTGAACATCACCCCCGAGCTGCGGGCGCCCACCATCCGCTGCACGACGACGGCCATCCCCAGATCGGTCTCGGGGATGCCGCGGCGCAGCCGGTAGGTCACCGACTCGACGCTGTACAGGCTGGCCCAGCAGCGGCGGACGTGCTCCAGCACCGAGTCGGCCCCGCGCACCCACAGGTAGGTGTCCTGCAGTCCGGCGAAGCTGGCCTCCGCGCTGTCCTCGCTGGTCGCGCTCGACCGGACGGCGACGGGCAGCTCGGGGTCACCGCACTCCTCGCACAAGGCCGCGTACGCGGCCGTCACGGCCGCCGCGACGTCGGCCGGCGGCGGGGCGGACTCCAGGACCGCCCGGATCTCCGCCGTCGCGGCGGCCAGCCGCGCGGCGTCCCCGGGGTCGAGGGCGGTCACCCGGGCCGGGACGGGCTCGCCGCCGACGGTCAGGTGCTCGACTGTCTGCCTGAAGGCCGCCGTCGTCACGGCGAAGCCGGTCGGCACGCGGATGCCGGCGCGCAGCAGCTCGCCGAGGCTGGCGCCCTTCCCGCCGACGGTCGCGACGTCGCCGAGGCCGACGTCGCGGAAGTGCAGGACGGAGCGGGTGGTCACGAGGGTTCCCATCAGCTCAGCACGGTGACGACGCCGCGGTCGCCGTCCACGCGGACGCGGTCACCGGTGCGGATCCGGACGGTGGCCATGCCGGTGCCGACGACGGCCGGCATGCCGTACTCGCGCGCCACGATCGCCGCGTGCGACATCGTGCCGCCGATGTCGGAGACGGCTGCGGCGATCTTGCCGAACACCGGGCCCCAGCTGGGGGCGGTGACCGGGCAGACCAGCACCTCGCCCTCGCGGATCTGGCCGATGTCGTTAACGTTGAGCAGCACCCGCGCGACGCCCTCGACGACGCCGGGCGAGGCCGCGTAACCGCGGACGCTGGACTCGTCGTCCTCGTCCCCGCCGAGCCAGGTCTCGATCGTGTCCTGGGTGATGCCCCAGAGCATCTTCACGGCCGGGTCGTTCAGCGCCTCCGGGACGGCCCCCAGCGCGGGCGGCGCCGACCAGCCCGACAGCGCCTCGACGATCCGCTTCCGCTCGGCCACGATCGGCTGCCAGTGCCGGGCACCGAGCTCGGTCCCGCCCGACGCCCAGGCGAGCGAGACGTCGACCAGGGCGTCCTCGACCTCCAGGTGGCGGAGGTGGAAGACGTCGTCGGCCGCTTCCAGCACACCCCGGTCGGCCAGGAGCCGGCCGAAGGCCCGGATCTTCTGGAAGAACCGGGTGGTGAACCAGTGCTCGCAGTAGAACTTGTGCGACTCGATGTAGGGGAAGACCTGCCGGCACAGCCCCAGCATCTGGTCGAAGGCCGCCTTCTCCTCCTCGGCGTCCAGCAGCGCCCGGTACTCACCGGCGATGCGGTCGCGCTCCTCAGCCAGCCGCTCGGTCGGCCGGGTGAGGTCCTCCCCGGCGGCGATCTGCTCGACGTAGCGCGGCAGGGCGGCGAAGGGGACGGTCAGGTCGTCGGCCCAGGACAGGTGGTGGTGGTAGAAGCCGTCGCCGACCGAGACGTTGAACCACGGGTCCTTGGCGGCGTCCAGCGCGGCCAGCCAGCGGGCGCCGGCGTCGCCCCGCTCGGCCAGGGACGCGAGCACCTTCGCCGGATCCGCGCCCTCGACGAACAGGTCGCGCAGGTCGAGCTCGACGGCGAGCCCGGCCAGCTTCTTCAGCTCGTCGTCCGGGCGGTACATGGTCACGTCCATGCCGGCCACCATGCGGGCGACCATCTGGTCGCCCATCTCGGGGAAGGCCTGCTTGCAGAACTCGAAGAAGACGACGTAGGCGCCGTAGCCGAGCATCAGCAGCTCGGTGTGGTGGTGCCACATCTTCGAGTACAGGTCGATGCAGCGGTGGAACCGCTCGCGGAGGAAGTGGTTGGACGCGAAGCCGCGGCCGCCGGTGACCACCTCGATCGGGTCGAGCTCGCCGAGCTCGGGCACCTCGACGGCCTCGATGTCGGCGATCAGGGCCTCGATGCGCTGCTGCCACTCGCCGTAGATGCGGTCCCAGTTGGCGTAGTAGTGGCCCGCGCGCTCCTGGAAGGCGGCGAAGCGCTTCCCCTGCTCGGCCTCGTCGAGCACCGGGTTGGCGGTGATGTAGACCCGCCCGTTGACGATGCGGTACTCGATCCCCATCGTCGTCGGGAAGGAGAACAGCCGGGCGGTGTTGGCACCGATCGCGGTGTAGGGGATCTCCGAGGTGATGCCGTCGAAGGCGGGGACCACCTCCGGGAAGTGCATCGAGTTGTAGAACCAGAAGCGCTGGTCGTCCTCGGGCTGGAACCGGGAGAAGTAGGGGTACATCGCCTCCCAGCCCTCCGCCCCGGGAACGGCCTCGAGCTGCGACGGGAGGGGGAACGAGCGCTCGGTCATGACGTGTCCTCGGCGGTGGGGGCGGTCAGAGGGAGTAGTCGGTCTGGGTGCGGGCGTACGCGACGAAGTCGTCCAGGGCGGTGGGATCGGACATGGCGTCGGGGTCGGCGACGGCGGCGGGATCGGCACCGAGCAGCAGCCGGCGGACCGGGATCTCCATCTTCTTGCCGCTGCGGGTCAGCGGGATGGCGGTGACGGCGACGATCCGGTCGGGCACGTGCCGGGGCGTGTACTCCTGGCGGAGCCTCCGGCGCAGCCGCCCCTGCACCTCGTCGTCCAGGACCACGCCCGGCGCGAGGGAGACGAACAGCGGCATGAAGAACCCACCGTCGGGCAGGTCGAGGTTCGTGACGAGCGCGCCGAGGACGGCGGGGTCGTCCTCGACCACGCGGTAGATCTCCGCGGTGCCGATCCGCACGCCCTGCCGGTTGAGCACGGCGTCGGACCGGCCGCGCACGAAGCACCCGCCGCGCTCGTTGACCTCGAAGAAGTCCCCGTGCCGCCACACGCCGGGGAAGGTCTCGAAGTAGCTGCTCCGGTAGCGGGCGCCGTCGTCGTCCCCCCAGAAGAACAGCGGCATCGAGGGCATCGGCTCGGTGATGACCAGCTCGCCCACCTGGCCGACGACGGAGTTCCCCGACTCGTCCCACGCCTGCGCCGCCACCCCCAGCGAGCGCGCCTGGATCTCCCCGGCGTGCACGGGCAGCGTCGGGACGCCGCCGACGAAGCCGGTGCAGCAGTCGGTGCCCCCGCTGCCCGTCGCGACCGAGAGGTCGGCCTTCACGTCCGAGTAGAACCACGCGGTGACCGCCGGGCCCACCGGGGAGCCGGCCGGCATCACGACGTCCAGGGCGGAGAGGTCGAACCGCTCCCCCGGCACGACGCCCGCCTTCTGCATGAGCTCGACGAAGGTGGGGCTCGCCCCGAAGAGGCGGGCGCGGCCGTCCTGCGCGATCCGCCAGAGGACGTCGACGTCCGGGTGCGCCGGGTTGCCGTCGTAGAGCACCGGCACGGCTCCCACCAGCGGCATGGTGAGGAGGAAGTTCCACATCATCCAGCCGGTGGTGGTGAAGAAGAAGGCGCGGTCACCGGGGCGCATGTCGTGGTGCAGCACGTGCAGCTTCAGGTGCTCCAGCAGGATCCCGCCGTGCCCGTGCACGATCGCCTTGGGCAGGCCGGTGGTGCCCGAGGAGAACAGCACCCAGAGCGGGTGGTCGAAGGGGACCTGCTCGAACGCGAACCCGTCGACGTCGTCCCCCGACACCACGTCGTCCCAGGGGGTGCCGGGCTGGTCCAGCCCGAGGACCGGGACGGCGACGACCTCGCGGAGCCCGGGCATGCCGGCCACGAGCTCGGCCACCTCGCTGCGGCGGTCGAAGTCGCGGCCGCCGTACCGGTAGCCGTCCGCCGCGAGCAGCACGACCGGGTCCAGCTGGCCGAGCCGGTCGAGGGCGCCGCGCGGGCCGAAGTCCGGCGACACGCTGGCCCAGACCGCACCGACGGCGGCGGTCGCCAGCATCGCGACCATGGCCTGCGGCACGTTGGGGAGGTAGGCGACCACCCGGTCGCCGGGGGCCACCCCCAGCTCCCGGAGGTGGGTCGCCAGCACCCGGACCTGGCGGGCGAACTCCTCCCACCGGAACTCGCGCAGCGGAGAGGTCTCGTCCGCGAAGAGCAGCACGGGGGCACCCGGGGTCTCCCGCGCCAGGACGTGCTCGGCGAGGTTGAGGCGGGCGCCGGGGAACCAGCGGGCGCCCGGCATCGCCCGGCTCTCGAGGACGGCGGTGTGCGGGGACGACGACCGCACCTCGAAGAAGTCCCACACCGCCTGCCAGAACTGCTCGAGCTCGGTGGTCGACCACGACCAGAGGGCGGCGTAGTCGGGGAAGCTGCGGCCGGTGCGTGCTTGCGCGAAGGCGGTGAACTCGACGAGGCGGGCGCGCGCGGCGCGCTCGGGGTCCGGCGTCCAGAGCAGGTCGCCCTCGCGGACCTGGGACGTCGCTCGGACCGGCATGCGCAGACAGTGGCGCAGACCACATCTGATCGGCAACACTCACCTGACGACATTTCACGGTGCGAAAAGACGCAGGTGGCCGAGCGGATGCGGAACTACCGGGTCAAGCCGATCGAGTCGCTGGCGCGCGGTCTGCAGGTGCTGCAGACGCTGCAGGAGGTGTGCGCCGCCAGCCTGCACGACCTGCACGTCGCGACGGGCATCCCCAAACCGACCCTGACCCGCATCCTCTGGACGGCCCACCAGCAGGGCCTGGTGTGGCAGCGCATGGTCGACGGCGCCTTCCTGCCCAGCCACACCCAGCGCCGGCTCGAGCCGGACCACGATGCGTGGCTCGTGGAGGTCGCCTCGCCCGTCCTCGACGAGCTCGCCGGCCGGGTGCAGTGGCCGTCGGTGCTGGCCGTGCCCCGGCTGGACCACATGGAGACGCTGGAGACCAACAGCACCCGTACCTACTTCGACGCCCTCCCGCCCCGGCCACGCGGCTTCCGCGTGAACATGCTCGGGTCGGCGTCAGGTCGCGCCTACCTCGCCTTCTGCAGCGAGCAGGAGTTCGACGCCGTCCTGCGCCGGCTGCGGGCCCGCGAGCCGGACGGGCGGGGCCTGGCCTTCGACGACGAGGCCCTGCGCAGGCTGCGGGCCAGCACGCGCGACCGGGGGTACGGCGTGCGGGCCCCCGACTTCGGCGGCGACCCGACGCACCCGCGGTCCGAGGTCGACGACGGCCGTGAGTCCATCGCCATGCCGGTGCGGCTCGACGACCGGGTGATCGCGACGATCAACCTGACCTGGCGGCGGCAGGTGATGTCCACGACCGGCATGGTGCAACGCCACCTCGACGACCTGCGTCGCGCTGTCGAGACGGTCGAGGAGCGGGCCCGCGCCGCCGGACCCGCCCCCGGTCCCGACGTTTCCGCCCCCTCGCCGGACCGGTAATCACCCCCGTATGGCGCCCACCGTCGTCTTCGACCTCGACAAGGTGCTGCTCGGCGGGGACGCCTCGACGCTGTTCCTGCACGGGCGGCTCCGGCAGGCACCGGGGAGAGCCGTGCCCCTCGTGCTCGCCTCCCCGGTGCTGCTCCTCGGCGCCGCGCTGCCGCAGACCAGGCCGCTGGGTGCCCGGCTGATGACCCGGCTGGCCGTGACCCGGGGTGACGTCGACGGCATCGCCGCCGCCTACCGGGAGGTCCTGACCGTCAAGCCGGAGGCGGCGGTGGCGGAGGCGATCGCGTGCCTGCGGTCGCACGAGCGGGCCGGGGACACCGTCGTCGTGGCGACCGGCTGCGAGGAGACCCTCGCCCGCGGCTTCCTGACCGCGATCGGCCTCGGGCACCTCGACGTCGTCGGGTCGGCGGCCACCGTGCCGGTACGGCGCGCGATGGGCGGGTCGAAGGTGTCGATGCTGATCGACCGCGGCCACCCGCCGCCGTGGGCGGCGGTCTACAGCGACAGCGCCTCCGACCTGCCGCTGTTCTCGGGCACGCCACGCCCCGTCCTCGTCAACGCCGGCGAGCGGGCCGCACGCCGGGTCGAGCGCACCCTGGGCCGCCGTCCCGAGACCCTCACCTGGCGCTGACCGGCCGGCAGCTAGCCTCCGGCCGTGGGGTACTCCGGCAGGCTCGCGTACAGCGACGGGCGGTGGACGGCGGGACGCCCGACCGCGGTGCCCTTCCTCCTCGTCGACGTCCACGACAGCCGCATCGCGACGATCGACCACCGCGCGGCCGACGCCTCGGGCGGGCGGTTCTTCCTCGGCTACGAGCCGCGCATCTACTTCGAGGAACCGGACGCCTCCCCGCCGGTCGACACCCGCGCCGAGGCCGAGGGGTTCGCCCGCTGGGTGGAGCAGACGACCGGCACGGACGTCGACCCCGACGACGTCCGCCGGCTGCTGGCCGCGCCGGACGGCGCCCCGCCCGCCGAGGAGTCGGTGGAGGAGACCGTCGAGAAGCTGCTCGCGCTGGCCGGCCTGCCGCTGCCCGAGTGGCCGACGGACGACGACGCGCCCGCCGGCTGACCGCTCAGCTGAACCGCTGACGGAGCTCGACCGTCACCTGCTCACCGGCCCGCGACTTGCCCGTCGCGGTGCAGAGCGCCGCCCGGAGCGGCAGCCAGTGCGGTCCGGCGCCCGAGGGCATCAGCGTGGCGGCGAACTCGTGACCGTCGATCGTCCCGCCCACCTTCACCGGCCGCCGGGTGCCGAGTGCCTCGGCCGAGCCGGGCACCGTGACGAAGGTGGCGAAGGCGCCGTCCTTCTCGATCGGCGCGGTGAAGACGACGTCCAGCGGCTGGGGGTAGGTGGTCACGGGGGGTGGACCTGCCCTCGCCGCGGAACTCATCGCGCCCTCCTCGCCGCCCGGCGGTAGGAAGGAGACCGTGCGCGCCGTCTCCTACAGCCAGCCCGGTGGTCCCGACGTCCTCCAGCTGACCGACCGCCCGGTCCCCGAGCCCGGTCCCGGGGAGGTGCGGGTCCGCATCGCCTTCTCCGGCGTCAACCCGACCGACTGGAAGTCCCGCAGCAAGACCCCGCCCGGACCCGAGGGACAGGTGCCGAACCAGGACGGCGCCGGGACCGTCGACGCGGTCGGCCAGGGCGTGGACCCCGTCCTCGTCGGGGAACGGGTCTGGATCTGGGAAGCCGCCTGGCAGCGCCCCTGGGGCACGGCCGCCGAGTACACCGTCGTCCCGGCCCGGCAGACCGTGCTGCTGGGCGCCGAGCCCTCCTTCGAGCTCGGGGCCTCGCTCGGCATCCCGTTCCTCACCGCTCACCGCTGCCTCACCGTGGCCGAGTCGCTGCCCGACCGCCTCGGCCCCGGCGCGCTGACCGGCCGGGTGGTGCTCGTGCAGGGCGGGGCAGGCGCTGTGGGCAACGCCGCCATCCAGCTGGCGCGCTGGGCCGACGCCACGGTCATCGCCACCGTCAGCAGCGCGGCCAAGGCGCAGCTCGCCGCGGCGGCCGGCGCCGACCACGTCGTCGACTACAGGCAGCAGGACGTCGTCGCCGAGGTGCGGAAGGTGGCCCCGAAGGGCGTCGACTCCATCGTGGAGGTGTCGGCAGCGGTCAACGCCGGCGTCGACGCACAGGTCATCGGCATGCACGGCGCCGTCGCGATGTACGCCGACGACGGCGGGGCGGAGGTGACCGTCCCCGTGCGCCTGCAGATGGGTCCCAACGCCCGGTGGCAGTTCGTGCTCGTCTACACCGAGCCGGCCCGGGCCAAGGAGATCGGCGTCGAGGACGTCGACGCCGCGGTGCTGGACGGCGCCGTCCGCGTCGGGCGTGAGGCCGGGCTGCCGCTGCACGTGTTCCCGCTCGACCGGACCGCGCAGGCGCACCAGGCGGTGCAGGACGGCGCGGTCGGCAAGGTGCTCATCGATGTCACGGCGTGACCTGCGTGCCTAGGCTGCGCGCATGAGCACCGTGGACGTGCACCAGCTCTCCGCCGAACTGCTGGACCGCGCCGCGCGAGGGTCGGCACACCGGGCGGCCAGCACGCTGCCGCACCCGGTGGACGGCCTCCGGCAGACGCTGATCGCCCTCCTGGCCGGCGCGGAGCTGGGCGAGCACGAGAGCCCGGGCCCGGCCAGCCTGCTGGTGCTGCAGGGCCGCGTCCGCGTGGTGGCCGGTGACCGGACCGTCGAGGTCGGCCCCCACGAGTTCAGCCCCGTCCCCGACCGGCGGCACAGCCTGCACGCCGACGAGGACAGCGTCGTCCTGCTCAGCGTCGCCGTCCCGGACCGGGCACCCCTGGCCGACTGATCGACGTGTCGTCAGGTCGCCCTGTCGACCGGGTCACGCAGCAGCAGTCCTGGCACGATCGCGGCATGGCACGGGTCCTCGTCGCTCCGGACAAGTTCAAGGGCTCCCTCTCCGCGTCCGAGGTCGCCGAGGCCGTCACCCGTGGGCTCACTGCGGAGATCCCCCACCTCGACGTGACCTCGCTGCCGGTCGCCGACGGCGGGGACGGCACGCTGGCCGCCGCGGTCGCCGCCGGGTTCCGGCGCGTACCGGTCACCGCCACGGGGCCGACGGGTGAACCGGTCGGCACCGCCTACGGCCGGCGCGGCACCGACGCCGTCGTGGAGATGGCCGACGTGTCGGGCCTCTCCCGGCTGCCGGCCGGGCGCCCAGAGCCGCTGACGGCGAGCAGTCGCGGCACCGGCGAGGTCCTCGCTGCGGCGCTGGACGCCGGGGCCCGGCGGATCGTCGTGGGCATCGGTGGCAGCGCCTGCACCGACGGCGGCGCCGGGATGCTGCAGGCCCTGGGCGTCCGGCTCCTCGATGCGGACGGCGGCGCGATCGGCCCGGGCGGCGGGGCCCTCCACCACCTGGCGACGGTCGACACCCGGTTCCTGCACCCTCGCCTCGCCGCGGCCGAGATCGTGGTGGCATGCGACGTCGACAATCCGTTGACCGGGCCCCGGGGAGCGGCCGCGGTGTACGGCCCCCAGAAGGGTGCCGACCAGGGACACGTCGATCTGCTGGACGACGGGCTCTCGCGACTGGCCGATCGGATCGCGGAGGCAACCGGCCACGACGTGCGCGAGGCGGCCGGCGCGGGCGCCGCGGGCGGTGTCGGTTTCGCCGCGATGGCGGTACTGGGTGCCGCCCTCCGACCGGGCATCGACCTCATGCTCGAACTGCTCGACTTCGGGGCGCACGTCGCGGGTGCCGACCTCGTGATCGTCGGCGAGGGCTCCCTGGACGAGCAGACCCTGCACGGCAAGGCGCCCGTCGGGGTCGCGCGGCTGGCGAGGGACGCCGGCGCCTCCGTGGTCGCGGTCTGCGGACGGACGACGCTGGGGACCGGGCAACTGCGGGAGGCCGGGATCGAGGCGGTCTACCCGCTGACCGACCTCGAACCCGACACGGGGCGCTGCATGACCGAGGCGAGCAGCCTGCTGGCGGCCGTGGGACGGCAGATCGCCCTGCACCACCTCGGTCAGCCGCCACCGGGCTGAGACCTCCGGGTGCGGCGGCGCGCCCCGCCCAGGGACGCCCGCCCCTGGCTCAGGACCCGTAGGTGCGGCGGATGTTGTCGACGAAGGGCGCGTAGTCCACCGCCGCGAGGTAGGCCGACAGCATCGTCCCGTGCCCCGCCTTCCCGGTGCCGGCGATGTCGAACGCGGTGCCGTGGTCGACCGAGGTCCGCAGGATGGGCAGGCCGACGGTGACCGAGATCGTGCCGTCGAAGTCGAAGGTCTTCGCCGGGATGTGGCCCTGGTCGTGGTACTGCGACAGCACTCCGTCGTAGCGGCCGACCAGGCCCTGGTGGAACACCGAGTCGGCCGGGACCGGGCCGCTGACGTCCAGGCCCTCGGCACGCGCCGCCTCGCAGGCGGGCGCGATGTGCACGATCTCCTCGTCCCCGAAGTTGCCGTTCTCGCCCCCGTGCGGGTTCAGCGCGGCGACGGCCAGCCGGGGGCTCTGCACACCGAACACCTGCAGCGCCGTGTGCGCCTTGCGGATGGAGTCCTGGATGCGCTCCTGGGTCAGCTGGTCGATGGCCTTGCGCAGGGACACGTGGCGCGTCGTGAAGAAGATGCGCAGGTGGTGGCCCTCGGCCGCGGAATTGCGGACGACGAACATGGTGTCCTGCTCGGTGACCCCGGTCAGCTCGCCCAGCATCTCGGTGTGGCCCAGGTGCTTCGAGCCCGCGGCCCAGATGGCCTCCTTGTTGATCGGCCCGGTGACGATGCCGGCCACCTCCCGGTCCATGGCGGCGCGGGTGGCGGTCTCGATCGCGGCGACCGCAGCCCGGCCGGCACGCTCGTCGACCTTGCCCCACTCGGGGACGTCGTCCCCCAGCACGCCGGTGTCGACGATGTCGATGACCCCGTCGGCGGGCTCGACGCCGAAGTCGTCGACGGTGCGCACCTCCACGTCCAGGCCCATGGCCTCGACGCCGCGTCGGAGGGCTGCCGCATCACCGACGGCGACGCCGTGGTGGTCGGCGGCGCCGGCCTGCTCGGCCAGCGTCCGCGCCGTGATCTCGGGGCCGATGCCCACGGGATCACCGAGGGTCAGTGCGAGTACGTGCCTGGTCATGTCCGTCTCCCTGGATGGTGGTGGGCCTCGGTCAGGTGGATGCCCGGGACCGGGCCGCGGCAACATGGCGGCGCTCCAGCTGCACGGCCTGCCGGAGGTGGTCGAGGCAGGCCACGGTCGTCGTCACGTCGCCGACCAGGCCCCCCTTGGTGGCGATGTGCAGACCGTCCCACGGGCCGCCGACGAGGGTGCCCGCCACGGCGAGGGGGACGATCTCCCCGGAGATCTCCAGCCCGTGCGACCCCAGCTCGGACAGGACGGCGGCGGTGACGTCGCCGCCCGTGGTGAACAGCCCGCCGACGGCATGCCCGTCCAGCGCCCGCCGCACCGCGCCGGCCAGCTCGCGTGGGATGAGGTCGGCGTCATGCGCCGACGTGGGCCGCACGTCCGCGTCCTCCAGGACCGTGGCGAAGACGACGATCGCGTCGGCGTCGGCGGCGGCGAGAGCGGCGTCGAGCACCGCCGTCGCCGCCTCGGGATCGGGCACGGCGCTGTCTGGCAGGCACGGCACCCGGTGCACCGTGGCCCCCCGCTCCGCGACGAGCTGCTGCAGCTGCTTGCGGGTGAGCTCGGTCGCCGAACCGGACACGACGAGCAGCGGCTCGCCGCGCGTCGCAGGGTGCAGACCCAGCGCCTGTGCCATGGCCACCGACCCCGGTCCCGGATCGCTGGTCACCCAGACCAGGCCGGTGCCCTCGGACGCCGCCACCGCGGCGTCCGCGATCCGCTGGAGGTGCTCCTCGGTCGTGGCGTCGGCGACGAGCACGGCGGCGCCGGCGTCGAGGGCGGACCTGATAGCGACCACGAGCTCCTCCCGGCGACCGGTCACCACCGCGATCGGCAGCACGTGGGTGGGCAGGTCGGTCTGCTGGTGCAGGATCTCGACGACGTCCGAGGTCCGCATCGGGCTGCGCGCGTCCCGGGCCACCTCCGTCTCCTCGAGCCGCCGTCCGTCGAGGAGCTGGGTCCCACCGATCGTGTGGCGCCCAGCCGTTGGGTGCGCCGGGGCGCAGAGCGCCACCACCCGCGCGCCCGTGAGGGCGTGCACCTCGGCGACCACGGCTTCGGTGGTCGCCCCGATGTTGCCGCGCAGCGTGGTGTCGATCCGATTGCAGACCAGGCGGGCGGGCCAGCCCTCCCGCACGGCGGAACGGACCATCGCCGCGGCGGTGGCGGGCGCGATGTGCCGGCTGTCCGTCGTGGCGACCACCACGTCGAAGCGGGACACCATCCCGCTGATGGCGTCGACCCCGGAGGCGACGCTCGCCGTCGCCGCCCGGAGCCCGGCGCCGGCGAACCCTGCGGCCGTGGCGTTCGCCCCGGTCAGGTCGTCGGCGACGACGAGCACGTCAGCCATCGGCCGGCTCCACGTCGCGGTGCCGGATCAGAGGAACAGGCTGGCGATCAGCAGCAACGGCAGCGAGGCCAGCCAGACGGCCGTGGTGATGCCCGACCAGCCGCGCAGGGCCGCCGTCCCCTCGAGCCCGGTGAACCGGGTGACGACCCAGAAGTAGGAGTCGTTGAAGTAGCTGAAGACCATCGAACCGGCGCAGCAGGCCAGCGCCGCGAGCAGCGCGGAGAGCCCCAGTCCGTCGACCAGCGGAGCGGACACCGACGCCGCCGTGATCATCGCGACGGTGCCCGAACCCTGGGCGATGCGTACCAGGGACGCGATCAGGAAGGGCACCAGCACGCTGGGCAGCGACAGGCTCGACACCGCCTCGGCCAGCTCGTCCCCGACGCCGGTGTCGCGCAGCACCTGACCGAGGGCACCCCCGGCACCGGTGATCAGGATGATCAGACCGGCCGACGCGGCGGCATCGGCGAGCCAGCCGTGGACCCGCTTGCGCGGCGTCCAGCGGGGCAGCAGCAGGTAGACGGCCAGGATGATGCCGATCACCAGCGCGACGACGGGGTTGCCGAGGAAGGCCATGATCGCGGCGAACCCCGAGGGGGTGTACTCGTCCGTCGGCGACAGCACTCCCTGGGCGTTGCGGTCGATCGCCGTCGTGACCGTGTTCAGCACGATCAGCAGCAGGGGCACGAACAGCGGCACGGCGGCCAGCCCGAAGCCGACCCGGTGCGGCTTCGCGCCGGCGGGGGGCTCCCCCAGCTCGCTGGTGGGTGGCTCCTCCCGCAGGGGCTCACCGCCGTCCAGGTCGTCGGCACCGGTGCCGGCGCCGCCGCCGGTGCCCGTCCGGGCGGCTCCCGTGCTCGCCGGCACGCCGTGGTAGACCGCCTCCCGCACCTGCGGGGTGATCTCGCTCTCGAGCTTGGGTCCGATGAAGGCGGCGTAGCCGATGACCACCGGGACCAGCAGGACCGCGAAGACGAGTCCGGCGAGGATCAGGCCACCCAGGTCGGCACCCAGGATCCCGGCGACACCCAGGGGCCCGGGGGTCGGCGGGACGAGGTGGTGGGTCAGGGTCATCCCGCAGCCCAGCGCCAGGGCCAGGGTCACGTAGCGGCCCCGGAGCCGCCGGGCGATGGACCGGGCCAGCGGATTCATGATCACGTAGCCGGAGTCGCAGAAGACCGGGATGGAGACGACCGCGCCGGTCCCGGCCATGGCCCAGTGCTCACGCCCCTCGCCGAGGACCTTGACGAACTTCTGCGCCAGCGCGTCGGCCGCACCCGAGACCTCGAGGATCTTGCCGATGGCGACACCGAGGCCGATGACGATGCCGATCGAGGCGAGGGTGTTCCCGAAACCCGTCGTGATCGAGGTGATGATCTCCCCGGCCGGGGCGCCCGCCACGAAACCGGTCACCAGGGCGGCGATCAGGAGCGCCACGAACGCGTCGAGGCGGGTGCGCAGCACGAGGACGACGATCGTCGCGATGCCGAGCACGAGTGCGAGGAGAAGCTGTACGTCCACCCGGAACCTCCCTGCGCCTCCCCCGCGGTCGGGTGGAGAACTCCCGCCAGCGTGAGGGAGGTCACTGCGCGGGGCAACCGCGGCCGGGTGCGTGCGCCGCCCTCCGGGCGACCGGCCCCCTCGTCGCGGGTCGACCCGCGACGAGGGGACCGACGTCAGCCCAGCCGGCCGACGCGGCGACGGACCAGCATCACGCCCGAGACGACGACGGCGACGAACAGCAGGCCGACGCCGAGGACGACGCCGCCGTTGAAGGGCTCGGCGGCGCCGGCGGTCTCGAGCCGCGGCTCCTCGGCCGCGACGAAGACCTGCGGCCCGTCCTGGGCCGCCGGGCTGCGCGTCGAGGACGGCGCGGTCGTCCGCCCGGCGGTCGACGGACCCGCGGTCGGTGACGCCGCGGCGGAGGGAGCCGGCGCACCGGCGGCGCGCGACGCCCCACCGGCACGGCCGCCCGTGGCCGCCGTGGTCCCGGGCGCACCCGCGGCCGGGGCGGCGCCCGCACCCGACCCGGCGGTCCCGGCCGTGCTCGACTCCGTGGCAGTGCTGGGCGCGGCGGACGTCGGTGCCGCTGACGTGGGCGCCGCGGAGGTGGGCGGGGCCGACGTCGTCGGGGTGGACGGCACGGGCGTCGCGGGGAGCTGGATCACCAGTCCGGCCGGCGCTCCGTCGCTCGGCGGCCCGAGCGGGAAGACCAGGAGCGGCTCCTCCGCGCCGGTGGCGCTGATGGTCCAGGTGCCGGGCAGGAACCAGCCGTCCCACGACGCGACGCCCTCGTCGTCGGTCGCCACGGACGCGCTCCGGTAGCCCGGCCACGTGGCCGCGGGGGCGGTCACCCCACCCGCCGCTCCCCCGGCGACCTGCACCCGGTAGCCGGGGCCGGTCAGGGTCAGCTCCATCCCCTCGACCGCCGCGCCGTCTCCGCTGACGCCGGCGCTCACCGACCTGTGGAAGAGGGACCGACCGTCGGCGACCACCGTGGCGGCGCACCGCCCGGCCACCGCCGACGTGCAGAGGACCAGGTCTTCGACGTCCGCGTCGACGGCGAGGCCGGTGGGTGCGGACGTCTGCTCGACCGAGTACGTCCCGGCCGGCAGCGCGATCCGTGTGGCACCCGTCCCGGGGAGGGTGCTGCTGCCGCCGGCAGGGACCACCTCGACGGCGCAGACCCCGGCTGCGTCGGTCACGCACGTGGCTGACGTCGAACCGCCGGCGAGCGAGAACGTGGCACCGGAGAGGTCGAGCCCCGGCGGCACGTCGCCGGCCGGCTGGACGCGGAGCGTGCCGGTGCCCGTCTGCGGCGGCGCCGCCGCCAGCCGCACGGTGCCGAGGTCGAGTGCGGAAGCGCCCACACCCGCATCGGTGATCTCCACCGTGTGCGCGCTGCCGTCGTAGGTGTCCGGCAGGCCCACCGGGGTCAGCGTCCACGCCCCGGGCCGGTAGATCGGCAGGTTGAACGGCGCCCGGATCGTGAGGTAGCCGTTGCCGTTGGTCACGTCGCTGCCGGCCATCGGGAGGCCGGGGCCGCCCAGGTGGAACCGCGCGCCGCGGACGGCGTTACCCGCCTGGTCGACGACGCGGGCGGTGACCGCGGGGCGGTACAGGGACTGGTTCTCGACCGTGAGCCGGTCGACCTTCGGCCAGAGCTTGATCCGGCCCGCCTTCACCCAGTGGTCCCCGATGTCGACCGTGGCGATGGGGCCGGTCCTCGGTGCCACGCCGGGCAGCGCCCGGGCCGGGTCCTGGGTGATCGTGTACACGCCGGCCGGCAGGTCGAGGTGCGAGGTCCCGCTGCCGGAGACCCGGCCGTCGGTCCAGTCCACGTCGCAGTGGCTGAGCAGGTCGGTGACGCACGTGCCGGAGGCCGTCGCCGACGTGAACGTGAAGCCCACACCCGAGGGCAGCATCCCGAGCGGCAGCGCGCCCTTCACGTCGAGGTCGAGGTCGAGGTGGCGCACGGCGCCGACGCTCGGGACCGACGCCGGTGCCGCGGACGCGGCCGGCAGGACGCCGGCGGTCAGCGCCAGCAGGGCGGCGATCGGGACGAGTCCGCGAGCCACGCGGGACCACTGCTTCACGATGTCTCCGGCGGTCTCGCGGCGACCGTCGCCGCGAGCCGTGCGGAGCCTGTCGGCCCCCGGCGCCGCCGACCCGCGACACGCCGCCTGACCAGCGCGTTCGCCGGTCCGGGTCCCGCAGGTCCCAGCGGCCACACCCGCACCGGCCGGCGACGGCCGGAGTTGCCAAGCGCCGTGTCGACTCGTGGGCTACCCGCGCGCGAACGGCCTGGTCAGACGCGCGTTCCCGTTCCGGATCGGTGGCTCAGCCGACGCCGAGATCGCGGGCGATCAGCATCCGCTGCACCTCGCTGGTCCCCTCGCCGATCTCCAGGATCTTGGCGTCGCGGTAGAAGCGGCCGACCGGGAACTCGTTCATGAAGCCGTACCCGCCGTGCACCTGGGTGGCGTAGCGGGCGTTGTCCATGGCGACCTCGGAGCTGTACAGCTTGGCGATCGACGCCTCGCGCTTGAACGGCTCCCCGCGCAGCATCTTCTCCGCCGCCCGGTAGTAGGCCAGCCGCGCGGTGGAGGCGCGGACCTCCATGTCGGCGATCATGAACTGGATCGCCTGGTTCTTCCCGATCGCCTGCCCGAACGCCTCGCGCTGCTGCGCGTACTTCACCGACTCGTCGACGCAGCCCTGCGCCAGTCCCACCGACAGCGCCGAGATCGCGATCCGCCCCTCGTCGAGGATCGACAGGAACTGCGCGTAGCCGCGGCCGCGCTCCCCCACCAGGTTCTCCTCGGGCACCCGGACCTCGGCGAACGACAGCTCGCGGGTGTCGGAGGCGTTCCAGCCGACCTTCGAGTAGCGCCGGCCGACGGCGAACCCGGGGGTGCCCGACGGCACGATGATCGCCGAGATCTCCTTGCCGCCGTCCGGCCGCGTGCCGGTCACCGCGGTGACGGTGACCAGGGCGGTCAGGTCGGTGCCCGCGTTGGTGATGAACGCCTTGGAGCCGTTGATCACCCAGTGCCCGTCCTCGAGCCGGGCCGTCGTCCTGGTGGCGCCGGCGTCCGACCCGCCGCCGGGCTCGGTCAGCCCGAAGGCACCGAGCGACTCCCCCGCGCACAGCCGCGGCAGCCACTCCTGCTTCTGCTCCTCGGTGCCGAACCGGTAGATCGGCATCGCGCCGAGGGAGACGCCGGCCTCCACGGTGATCGCCATGGACGAGTCGACGCGGGCCAGCTCCTCCAGCGCGACGCACAGGTCGAAGTAGGTGCCTCCGGCGCCGCCGTACTCCTCGGGGAAGGGCAGCCCGAACAGCCCCAGCTCGCCCATCTGGCGCACGATCTCCGTGGGGAACTCGTCGCGCTCGTAGAACTCCCCGATCTGCGGGGCGATGACCTCCTGCGCGAACGCACGGACGGTCTTCCGGAGGGTCTCGGTCTCGTCGCTGAGCCGGTAGTCCAGCATCACTTCTCCTGCTGCTCAGGCGCGGCCGCCGCTGGGGTCACCAGGGCCACCCGCTCGTCCAGCGCGACCGTCTGGCCGGCTGTCACGCCGAGCTCGGTGACCGTCCCCGCGACGGGGGCGGTCAGCACGTGCTCCATCTTCATCGCCTCGACGACCAGCAGCGGGGTCCCCGCCGCCACCTCGTCGCCGACCGCGGCCTGCACCACGGTCACGGTCCCGGGCATGGGTGCGGTCACCGCGCCGTCGGCGCCCGCGCCCTCGCCGTGCGCCGCCAGCCGCTCCTGCTCGCGCAGTGCTGCGACGCGGCCGTCTGCAGCCAGCCAGACGGTCCCGCCCGCGTGGACGACGGCGTAGGACGCCGTCAGCCCGTCGAGGGTCACCGTGAGGCGGTCACCGTCCCGGACCGCGCGCGCGGGCACGGGGTCGCCGTCCCCCACCCGGACCTCGGCGGCGGTGGACCGGCCGCGCAGGCGCACCTCCACCGGCTCGCCGCCGGCGACCTGCAGCCGGCGCACGGTCCAGGCCGGCTCGCCCAGCCGCCAGCCGTCGGGTACGTCCCACCGGTCGACGACGGGACCGATCGGCTCGTCCTCGATGAGCAGCGCCAGCGCGGCGGCCGCGTAGACGTGCGGCGGGGGCGGCTCGGGCAGCGTGAGGTCGTCGCCGCGCCGCTCGATGAGCCCGGTGTCGAGCTTCCCGGCGACGACGTCGGGATCGGTGAGCAGCGACCGCAGGAAGGCCGCGTTCGTCGTCACCCCGAGGACGGCGGTGCGGCCCAGCGCGCCGACCAGGCGGGCGCGGGCGGTCTCGCGGGTCGGCCCCCAGGTGATGATCTTGGCCAGCATCGGGTCGTAGTCGGTGCCGACGACGGAGCCGACCGCCAGCGAG
This sequence comes from Blastococcus litoris, assembly GCF_003075095.1. Taxonomy (GTDB): domain Bacteria; phylum Actinomycetota; class Actinomycetes; order Mycobacteriales; family Geodermatophilaceae; genus Blastococcus_B; species Blastococcus_B litoris. The sequence continues at coordinate 168,868 of NZ_QCZF01000004.1, read as the reverse complement.
CTGTCCACCCGCACGCCCGGGCCCGACGGCTCGACCAGCCCCAGCACCGTGCCTGCCTGCGGGAGGAAGCCGCGGGCCGGGTCCTCGGCGTAGAGCCGCGCCTCGATGGCGTGGCCGTCGAGCGAGATGTCGCTCTGGTCCAGCGGCAGGGGCTCCCCCGCCGCCACGCGGATCTGCTGCTCGACGAGGTCCAGGCCGGTGATCAGCTCGGTGACCGGGTGCTCGACCTGCAGGCGGGTGTTCATCTCGAGGAAGAAGAACTCGCGCGGCCGGTCGGCGTCCACGATGAACTCGACGGTGCCCGCACCGGTGTAGCCGACGGCCTTCGCCGCCTCGACGGCGGCGCGCCCCATCGACGCCCGGGAGGCGGTGTCCAGCAGCGGCGACGGCGCCTCCTCGATCACCTTCTGGTGCCGGCGTTGCAGGCTGCACTCGCGCTCGCCGAGGTGGATCACGTTCCCGTGCGCGTCGCCGAGGACCTGCACCTCGATGTGCCGCGAGTTGCCGACATAACGCTCGACCAGCAGCGTGTCGTCGCCGAAGGAGCCCGACGCCTCCCGCCGGGCCGAGGCGATGGCGCCGAACAGCTCGTCCTCGCTGCGCACGACGCGCATGCCCTTGCCCCCGCCGCCGGCGCTGGGCTTGAGCAGCACCGGGAAGCCGACGGCCACCGCCGCCGCGGCCACGGCGGCGTCGTCCATGCCGGGGTCGCTGCGCCCGGGGACCACCGGGACACCCGCGGCCATCACCGTCTGCTTGGCGCGGATCTTGTCGGCCATGGCTTCGATCGCGGCCACCGGCGGGCCGATGAAGACGATCCCGGCCTTCTCGGCGGCGCGCGCGAACTCGACGTTCTCCGAGAGGAAGCCGTAACCGGGGTGGATCGCCTGCGCGCCGGTGCGGGCCGCGGCCTCGAGCACCCGCTCGATCGAGAGGTAGCTCTGCGCGGCCGGCGCCGGGCCGATCGGGACTGCGACGTCGGCGAGCCGGGTGTGCAGCGCGCCGGCGTCGGCGTCGCTGTGCACCGCGACGGAGCGGATCCCCATCGCTTGCAGCGTGCGGATCACCCGGACGGCGATCTCGCCCCGGTTGGCCACGAGCACGGTGTCGAACATCAGCAGCCCCCTGGGTGCTTCGTCGCGATGGAGCGCGCGGTCACTGCCGTCACATCCGGAAGACGCCGTAGCCGACGTCCTCGAGGGGCGCGTTGGCGCAGGCGGACAGGGCGAGACCGAGCACGGTGCGGGTCTGCGCGGGGGCGATCACGCCGTCGTCCCAGAGCCGCGCGGTCGCGTAGTACGGGTGGCCCTGGTGCTCGTACTGCTCGCGGATGGGCGCCTTGAACGCCTCTTCCTCCTCGGCGGGCCACTCCTCGCCCCGGGCCTCGGCCCCGTCGCGGCGCACCTGCGCGAGCACCGACGCCGCCTGCTCCCCACCCATCACCGAGATGCGCGCGTTGGGCCAGGTGAACAGGAAGCGGGGCGAGTAGGCCCGGCCGCACATGGAGTAGTTGCCGGCGCCGAACGAGCCGCCGATGACCACGGTCAGCTTCGGTACCCGCGCGCAGGCGACGGCAGTGACCATCTTGGCGCCGTGCTTGGCGATGCCGCCGGCCTCGTAGTCGCGGCCGACCATGAAGCCGGTGATGTTCTGCAGGAACAGCAGCGGGATCTTCCGGCGGTCGCACAGCTCGATGAAGTGCGCGCCCTTGAGCGCCGACTCGGCGAACAGGACGCCGTTGTTGGCGACGATCCCGACCGGGTGCCCGTGCAGCCGGGCGAACCCGGTCACCAGGGTCGCCCCGTACAGCGGCTTGAACTCGGCGAACCGGCTGCCGTCGACGAGGCGGGCGATGACCTCCCGGACGTCGTAGGGCGTCCGCGGGTCGGGCGGCACGACCTCGACCACCGACTCCGGCGCGTGCAGCGGCTCCTCGGTGGGCGCCACGTCCCACGGCCGCGGCTCGCGCGGGGCCAGGGTGCCCACGATCTGGCGGACGATCTGCAGGGCGTGCGCGTCGTCGTCGGCCAGGTGGTCGGTGACCCCGCTGACCCGGCTGTGCAGGTCTCCCCCGCCGAGCTCCTCGGCGGTGACGACCTCGCCGGTCGCCGCCTTCACCAGCGGCGGACCACCCAGGAAGATCGTCCCCTGCTCGCGGACGATGACCGCCTCGTCGCTCATGGCCGGTACGTACGCGCCGCCGGCGGTGCACGACCCGAGGACGGCGGCGATCTGCGGGATGCCCGCCTTCGACATCGTGGCCTGGTTGTAGAAGATCCGGCCGAAGTGCTCCCGGTCGGGGAACACCTCGTCCTGCATCGGCAGGAACGCGCCACCGGAGTCGACCAGGTAGATGCAGGGCAGCCGGTTGTGGAGGGCCACCTCCTGCGCGCGCAGGTGCTTCTTCACCGTCATCGGGTAGTAGGTGCCGCCCTTGACGGTGGCGTCGTTGGCGACGACGACGCACTCCCGCCCCGAGACCCGCCCGATCCCGGTGATGATCCCGGCCGCCGGCGCCTCGTCGTCGTACAGCCCGTGCGCGGCCAGCGCCGAGAGCTCGAGGAAGGGGCTGCCCGGGTCGAGGAGCGCGTCGACGCGCTCGCGGGGCAGCAGCTTGCCGCGGTCGACGTGCCGCTGCCGGGCACGGTCGCCGCCACCGAGGGTGACCCGGTGCAGCTGGGCGGCCAGATCGCCGGCCAGTTCGGCATGCGCCGCGGCGTTGCGGCCGGCGCTCTCCGGGTCCACCGCGGCGGTTCCGAGCACGGGTGCGTCCACGGAGCGAGGTTAACGGTCGTTCACTCCGACGGTCCACCTCACACCCCGGAGTGGTTAACGATCGTTCACGCGAGGGCTAGCATCCCCGGCGTGACCTCGACGCGCACCGGCCGGGATGCGGCCCTGCACGCCGACGTCGACCGGCCCTCGCGCCGGGAGCAGATCCTCCAGGCGGCCGCCCAGCTGTTCGCGGAGCGCGGGTCACGCGCCGTCGGGGTGGACGACGTCGGGGCTGCGGTCGGCGTGACCGGACCGGCCATCTACCGGCACTTCGCCAGCAAGGACGCGATGCTCGCCGAGATGCTCGTGCGCATCAGCGAGCACCTGCTCGAGGGCGGCAGCCAACGGGTGCAGGACGCCGGCGGGGACCCGGAGGCCCAGCTGCGGGCGCTCGTCGCCTTCCACGTCGACTTCGCGCTCGACAACCCGGCGCTGATCACCGTGCAGGACCGCGACCTCGGCAACCTGGCCGACGCCGACGCCGCCCAGGTCCGCCGGCTCCAGCGGCGCTACGTCGAGGTGTGGGTGGCCGTGCTCGCCCGGTTGCACCCCGCGGCCGACGCAGCCGCCTGCCGGGCGAGGGCGCACGCCGTCTTCGGCCTGATCAACTCCACCCCGCACAGCGCGGGACGGCTGGGCCGCCCCGCGACCGCCGCGCTGCTCGGCGACATGGCCTGGGCGGCCGCCACCGCCTGAGGGCTACTCGAACGGCGGGGTGGCCAGCGACAGGCCCGCCTCGGCGACCGCGTCGATCGCCGCCGAGCTCCCCGCGGTCTCCTCGTCGACCCAGGCGCTCTCCACGATCGTCACCGCCGGGCCGGAGACCGCGCTGGCGTACTCGGCGCCGGAGAGCTCGTCCGGGCTGCCGGTGTACCGGACGCCTTCCCGCAGCAGGTCGCTGACGTTCCCGCTACCGTTGCGGTCGGTGAGCGCCTGGAGGTTGCGGGCCGCACCGGTGTCGGGCATCCGGACCCGGGACACCGCCACGACCACCGCGGCGCCCTCGACCTGGGTCGAGTACAGCGCCCGGGACAGCCCGGTGCAGTCCAGCCCGGCGAAGAAGTCGGCGGTGTCGCCGTAGGCGTGGCCCGCGCAGGTGGCGTCGACCTGCAACGCCTCCACGCGGTACTCGGCGGCGCCGACCACCTGGACGTCGCCGACGGCGGGCCCGGTGACCTGCGTCTGCGGGGCGGTCGGGGCCGCGCCGGTGCCGCCGCTGCCGCCGTCGTCGCCGTCCCGCAGCAGGAACCAGCCGCCGAGCCCGAGCGCGGCCACGACGAGGACGGCGACCAGCGTCATCAGCAGCACGCGGCCGCGCGCCCCGCTGCGCTCCTCGGCGTCCTCGGCCTGCTGGTTCTGGTCCCAGTACAGGGGCGGCATCGCCGGGGGCGCCGGCGGCGGAGGCTGCTGGAACGCCGCGGTGGGCGGCGCAGCGGTCCGGGGCGGGACGACCTTGCCCACCGCCGGCGGCTCCGGCTCGGCGCCGGCGAACAGGCCGCCGATGCCGCCCGCGTCGTCCCGCGAGGCGGACGGCTCGTCGATGGCGACCGTGTCCCGGGGAGGCGCGACCGGGCCAGGGGCCTGCTGCACGCCCGCCTGCTGCGCGGCGGCCGCCTCCTGGGCCGCCGCGGCGTGCCCGGCCGCCGCCGAGGCGGCGACGGCGGCGGCGATCGCCTCGGGGCTGGGCTGCTCGCGGACCGGCGGAGCGGGCGGCTCCTGGCCGGCCGGGGCGGTGGCGGGCGCCGGGGCGGGCGTGGCCGGGGCGCCGAGCGCGGCCGGCGCGAGCAGCTCCGGCCGGCGCAGGACGTACGGGGAGTACGGGAAGCCCTCGCCGTTGAGCTCCTCGACGGAGGGCCCGCGCCCGGGCAGCTCCAGCGCCTCCAGGGCGGCGCGCACGTCGGCCGTCGTCCACAGCCGGGGGTTGTCGACGCCGGAGTACCGGCTGGAGCGGGCGATGCCGAGCAGCAGCGAGCGCGTCTCGAGCAGCGACACCAGGTCGCCCTCGCCGAGATCGCCGTCGGCCGGGACGAGGCCGGTCACGTCGCCGACCAGCACGGTGAGCCGGGCGATGCGACCGGGTTCGAGGCCGGCGCGCCGCAGCTTCATCGCGACCTCCATGCCCGCGCGCATGAGGCCGTCGAGGGGGGTGGACCCGCCGCCGGCGAGCTGGAGGGCCTGACCGGGCCCCGACTCGGGCGCGATCGTCCACGCGCCCTCCGGGACCGCCTTGATCACGCCGGACTGGCGCAGCACCTCGGCGATCCGGACGACGGCGATGCCCTCGGGCACGAGCAGGACCGCGTCGGAGATGCGTCGTCCGAGCGGCCCGTCGATGAGCGGGAGGGCGGCGACCACGGCGGCGCGGACCGAGGCGCCGGTGTCCCAGCGCGTCAGCTCGCCGAAGAGGGCTCGCTCCCCCGCCGTCTGCAGCGGCGCCGGGGTCAGGGCCAGCACGTCGGGTGTCCTCCGGGGCGGTCGGGGGTCTGTGTCGGTCGTGGCCGCGGACGCCGTGGACCCGGGCAGGGCGCCCCCCGGCGCGCACTGCCCGTACGCGGTCCACCCGGCGCCGGCAGCTGCTCACGACGCTACGTCATCGCGGTGGGCACACGGCGTGCGCGCGCCGGAGCGCAGCTGTCAGGCGTGGGCGGGCTGCTCCTCGCCCGCGGGCTCCTGGGGAGCACGCCACCGGGCGAACGAGCCGCTGCGGCCCACCAGGTCCACCGCCGTCCAGAGCACCGCGAAGCCCACGCCGACCGGCAGCACGGACCACCAGTTCCACGGCGGCAGGAGGTCGAGCGCCTCCTGCGCCACCGCGACCCCGTAGACGGCCGCGGTGACGACCAGGCCGGCCAGCCAGCCGGGCACCCGGCGGGTGACGGCGACGTCGACGAGGACCGCCCCGACGACCAGCACCACGGGCAGGACCGAGGGCGGGAAGCCCATCGCGACCAGGCCCAGCCACATGACGGCGCGGTAGGCGAGGTAGGTCGCCGCGATGATCGTGGCCGTCCAGCGCAGGCCGACGACCTTGCGGGCGACCACGAGCGAGAGGAGGCCGGCGCAGACCAGCCAGGCCGGGTGGACCCACGAGGGCACCGGCAGCATGAACATCGTCGGCGTCTGGCCCTGGGAGGCGGCGAAGTCCAGCAGCTGCGGCTCGGCCGTCGTGCGGCCGTCGAGGTAGGCCGCCAGCGAGAGGACGCCGTACTCCTGGTGCTGGTTGGGGAAGAGGACGTTCTCCACGAAGAACAGCCACAGGCCCAGCGACACGAGGTCGCGCACCCGGCCCGGCGCCGCGTACAGCCACCAGCCCCGGATGGCACCGGCGAGCATGATCGCCGTCCCGATGTAGAGCAGCGCGTGGCTGGGGCTCCAGCTGGTGATGTCCAGGCCGTTGATGCGGTGGTTGAGGATGTCGATCGGGATCGCGATCAGGAACGTCCCGATCCCCCACTGCATGAGGTGCAGCGCCCGCCGGTCGACCCCGTAGCCGCTGTAGCTGTGGAAGACGACCAGGCCGATGACGACCGCCGTGCCGGCGGAGTTGAGCAGGTGCGGGGGCGCGAGGTCGTCGCGCAGCCACCGGAAGTGCCAGGAGACGTCCCAGGACGAGCCGAGCATCTTGAGCAGGAAGGCGCCCAGCCACGCCGTGTAGATCCAGCGCAGTTCGGTCTCGGTCGTGGCCCGGCCCGGGCGACCCGGTGTCATGTACGCCAGCCAGAGCCAGCGCACGAGGGCGACCGGGTGGGCCAGCCCGTTGCGGAGGGTCCCCGGAGCCGGAGGGACCTCGCGGACGGCGGGAGCGGCAGCAGGGGGCACGGGGATTCCTCGGGCTCGGTGGACTGGCCCCGACCCTAGCGGCGGAGAGGGCCGATTCCGAGCGTCCGAGTGGCAGGTTCGCGACACCTGCGCTATCAGCCGGGCACACGGGGCGAGCGGTGCGCACGGTGCGTACTGTCGGGCGACGTGGCAGAGAGCGCAGGGCACCTGGTCTGGATCGACTGCGAGATGACCGGGCTCGACATCGTCAAGGACAAGCTCATCGAGGTCGCGGTCGTCGTCACCGACTCGGAGCTCAACGTCCTCGACCCCGGCCTGGACCTGATCATCGCCGCGGACGACGCCGACCTCGACGGCATGGACGAGGTCGTGGTCGAGATGCACCGCAAGTCCGGGCTCACCGACGCGGTCCGGGCCTCCTCGCTCACGGTGGCCGAGGCCGAGCAGCAGCTGCTCGGCTACATCAAGCGCTGGGTGCCCGAGCGGCGCACCGCCCCGTTGTGCGGCAACTCGATCGGCACCGACCGCGGCTTCCTCGCCCGCGACATGCCCGAGCTGGACGACCACCTGCACTACCGGATGGTCGACGTCTCCTCGATCAAGGAGCTCGCCCGCCGCTGGTTCCCGCGGGTCTACTTCGCGCAGCCGCAGAAGGGCCTGGCCCACCGCGCGCTCGCCGACATCATCGAGTCGGTCCGGGAGCTGGCCTACTACCGTCGCACCCTGTTCGTGCCCGCCCCCGGGCCCAGCAGCGACCAGGCCAAGGGCGCGGCCGAGGAGGTCGTCGGCGCGTTCGCCGACGTGCTGGCGGCCGGCGACGCCAGCCCCGCCGCCGACGCCGCACCCCCGGCCGCGTCGGGGAGCTGACCCGCTCCGGTATCGTTGCTCCGGTTCCCCTCCTGGCGCGTGCGCCTCCGGGGAGCGACGGTGGGTGTAGCTCAGTTGGTAGAGCACCAGGTTGTGATCCTGGGTGTCGCGGGTTCGAGCCCCGTCACTCACCCCACGAGGAGAGGCCCTGGTCAGCCCGCTGACCAGGGCCTCTCCTGTTGCGACCGGCCTCCGCGGCGACTGCCGCCCGCCGGCGTGGTCACCCCATCACCGTGGCGACCGCCTCCGGCAGCCCGAGCAGGTCGGGGATCTCCAGCCCGGGGTGCGGGCCGTCGGGATCCACCGAGTGCCCGGGCCGTCGCACCCGCACCACGCGCATGCCCGCCTCCAGCGCTCCGCGGGTGTCGCGCGCGGACGCCGGCACGTGCACGTCGACACCGGCCTGGCGCGCGCTGCGGTAGAGCGCCGGGTGCGGCTTGTAGGCGCCGAGCCGCTCGCTGGTCAGCACGTCGGCCGGATCCACGAGCCGGGCCACCGCCGTCGGGGCGAAGACGGCGTCGTCCACGTTGGACAGGACCCCCACCCGGTGCACGCCGCGCAGCGCGTCGAGGGCGGCCGGGACGTCGGGCCACAGGGGCCAGTCGGCGACGCTGTCCAGCAGCCGCCCGGTGTCGACGTCGGGATCCCCGCGCAGTCCCAGCTCCCGGTAGGTCGCGCGCAGCGCGCGCCGCGAGTGCTCGGCGAAGGACATCCACCCGGTGGTCTCCTTCTGCGACGCCTTGTTCCGTGCGTCCCAGGTGTCGTAGACCGTCGCTGCGCCCACCGGCCAGCCACGCCCGCCCCCGATCAGCTGCAGCGCCCTCGTGCCACCCGCCCGTGAGTCCAGCAGGGCGCTGAAGAGGTCCACCGTCACGAAGGCCATGAGCCATCCTGCCGCCGCCGATGCGGCCCGGCGCGCGGATCAGGAGGCCCCGCTGACCCCCAGCCACACGCCGGCACCCACGCCGAGGAGGACGGATCCGACGGCGGCCGCGTGCAGGATCGCCTCCGGCGACCGGCGGACCTCCTGCCGCGTTCCGGCCGACGTGCGTGCACCGCTGCCCACCGGCCCCTCCGCCGGGACGGGCGCGACGGGTACCCCGGCGAACGCAGGGGCCACCCAGCGCAGGTAGTAGAAGAGGCTGGCGACGGTGTTGACCGCAGCCACGACGACCAACCACGCCAGTCCGCCGTCCCATGCTGCGGTGAAGACGGCGAGCTTGCCCACGAAGACCGCCGTCGGCGGGGTCCCGACCAGGCCGAGCAGGCACACCACGAGGCTCCCCACCAGCCGGCGGTGCCGTCCTGCGGCCGTGACCCAGTCCGTGATCGTCCGTGCCGCCGGTGTGGCGGCGACGGCTGCGAAGGCGCCGATGTTGGTCACCGCGTACGCGGCCAGGTAGAGCGCGAGGGCCGGGCCGGCGAGATCGGTCCGGGCGGCCACCGCGACGACCATGAAGAGGTAGCCGACCTGGCTGACCGTGGAGTACGCCAGCAGCCGCAGGACGTCGGTCTGGGAGAACGCGGCCAGGTTGCCCAGCGTCATGCTGGCCGTCGCGAGGACGGCGACGAGCAGCGGGACGTCGAGCGGCAGACCGGCGAACGGCTCGGCGACCAGGCGGAACGCGGCCGCGACCGCACCGATCTTGGGGATCGTGGTGAGGTAGGCGGCCATCGGAGGCGTCGTCCCGGCCGTGACGTCGGGAACCCAGAAGTGGACCGGCACGGCGCCTGCCTTGAACGCCACCCCCGCCAGCACCCCGAGGACGCCGAGGGCCAGCAGCGCGGGAGACGCGTCCGGGAGGGCGGCGGCCAGCTCCGGGTAGCCGGTGGTGCCCGAGGCGAGCACGAGCGCGGCGACGCCCACCAGCAGGAGCACGCCGGCGAAGGCGCCCATGAGGTAGTACTTCATCGTCGCCTCGGTGCCGGCGGCGTCCTTGGCGACACCGGCCAGGGCGTAGAGCGGCACGCTCGCCAGGAGGTAGGCGGCCACCAGCAGGAGCAGGTCGCCGCCGGCCGCCAGCGCGACGCTGCCCAGCGCCCCCAGCAGCATGAGGACGTAGGCCTCGGTCTCCCGCGGGTGCCCGGCCACCGAGGGAGCCGCCAGCCAGACGAGGACGGCGACCCCGAGGGCGACGACGATCCGGACGACGCCCGTGGTGGTGTCGACGACCCAGGTGCCCTCGAAGACCCGCTCGTCCGGACGGGACATCGCGACCGCCCCAGCCGTCGCGCTGGCCAGGCAGGCCGCCGTGACCAGGAGCCGCACCCGCCACTGCGCCTGCTGCGGGGTCCACAGCCCGAGCAGCAGCCCGCCGACCGCGCCGAGCAGGAGCAGCCCCTCGGGCAGGAGGGCCGGCCACGCCTCCGTGCCACCGGACATGCTCGTCACCGGGCCACCAGCTCCACCACCGCCGTCGCAGCGGGCTCGAGGACGTCGAGCAGGACGCGGGGGAACAGACCCAGCACCACGGCGAGCGCGAGGAGCGGGACGATCGCCAGGAGCTCGTGGCCGCGGAGGTCACGGATGCCCGTCGCTGGCGGGACCTCCGTCGCGACCGATGAGACAGCGCCGGCGCGCGCGGGAGCCCGTCCCTCTCCCGCCCGACCGGCGCCGGGCTCCCCACCGGGATCCGTCCCGCCGGGGGCGACGGTGTCGCCGGTGAGCAGCCGCTGCAGGGCGAGCAGGAACAGCCCCGCGGTGACCAGGATGCCGACGACGGCGATCACGGTGGCGACCGGCACGGCCTCGAGCGCCCCGGTGAAGACCTGGAACTCGGCGATGAATCCGGAGAGCCCCGGGAGCCCCAGCGATCCGAAGGCCGCCACGGCGAGGCAGGCGGCGAACACCGGTGCCGGACGGGCGAGCCCGCCCCACTGCTCGAAGGCGTAGGTGTGCCCGCGGGACCACAGCCAGCCGCTGAGCAGGAACAGCGCGCCGGTGAGGAGACCGTGGCTGACCATCTGGTACATCGCACCCACGGTGGCCACCGTGCGCGCCCCCTCGTCCGCCGAGGCCACCAGCCCCGCGGCGCCGAGGCCGAGCAGGACGTAGCCCATGTGGTTGACCGAGGTGTAGGCGATCATCCGCTTCACGTCCGTCTGGGCCAGCGCGACGAACGCCCCCCACAGCACGCTGATCACCCCGACGACCACGGCGACCATCGCCCAGCGCTGCCACGCGTCGGGGAGGATCGGCATCGCGATGCGCACGAAGCCGTACGTGCCGAGCTTGAGCAGGACGCCCGCGAGCACGGCGGACCCGGCCGCCGGTGCGTCGGTGTGCGCGTCGGGCAGCCAGGTGTGGAACGGGAACAGCGGCGTCTTCACCGCCAGCCCGAGCCCGATCGCGAGCAGCACCAGCCCACCGGCCACCGGGGAGTCCGCCAGCGGTGGGTCGGCTGCCAGGGCCACCATGTCGAAGGTGCGCTCCTCGCTGCCGAGGAACAGCCCGATGAAGCCCACGAGCAGGGCGAGCGACCCGATGAAGGTGTAGAGGAAGAACGTCAGCGCGCTGCGACGGGCGTTGCCGTGCCCCCAGCCGGCGATGACGAAGTACATCCCGACGATCGTCAGGTCGAAGAAGACGAAGAAGAGGATGAGGTCCAGCGACGCGAAGGTGCCCACGCACGCGGTCTGCAGGAAGAGGAACAACGCCGCGTAGGTGCGCGGCCGATCGGGCTCACGCAGCGAGTACACGGCGCAGGCGAGGAAGAGCACGCCCGTCAGCGCCAGCAGCGGCAGCGACAGCCCGTCGACGCCGACGTGGTAGCCGGCGTCCACCGTCGGGATCCACTGCAGGTCGGCCTCGAAGGCCGGCCCGTCGAGGACGCCCGAGGCACCCGTGCCGGGCTCGAACCTCCACCACATCCAGCCGACGAGCACCAGGTCCGCGGCGGAGGCGGCGATCCAGAGCCCGGTCGCTGACCGCCCGGACATCCCGGGGGAGGCGACGAGCACGGCCGCCGCCAGGAGCGGCAGGAAGATCACGACGGTCAGCAGCACGGTCACCTCACCACGAGCAGGAGGACGAGCAGGAACCCCAGACCGGCGGCGGTCTGGGCGTAGTACTGGTGCAGGAGCCCGGTCTGGGGGCGCCGCGCGGCGTCACCGGCGCGGCGCACCGCCCGCGCGATCCCACGGACGGCGCCGTCGACGAGCCCGTCGTCGGTGCGGGCCGAGGCGGCCGCCACCCGCCGTGTCCCGGCGACGACAGCGGTGACCGCCCGGTCGATGCCGCCGTCGTCGGCCCGGGCAGCCAGCCCCGCGACCCGGCGCACGACGGTCCCCGCCCCCCGGACCACCCGGTCGATCCCGCGGTCGTCGACGGCGGCCAGCACGCGGGCGACCGCGAGCGCCGGCCGCGGCGAGAGCAGGTGCCCCAGCCCGGCCCACGCGGCGAGCGGGCTCCGCTCGAGAGCCATGCCGACCGCCGGCCGGGCCCGGCCGACCAGGACGGTCAGCGCCAGGGCCGCCACGGCGAGCCCGCCGGAGAGGAGCAGCTCCCCGAGCCCGGGAGAGGGCTCGCCCTCCGCGTCCAGCACCGTCCTCAGCGCGTCGGCCACGGCCGGCAGGGCGAGCACCCCGAGCCCGGCGGCGAACACCGCCAGGACGCCGGCTGCAACTCGGGTCGGCAGCGGGACATGCCGGGTCCCCGGCTCCTCCTCGTCGAGGACCTCCTCCCCCGTCGGCCGGGCCAGGACGACGGCCAGGATCTTCCCGGCGTAGACGGCCGAGAGCACCGCGGCGGCGAGCCCCACGACCGTCAGCGCCGTCCCCTCGACGCCGGCCAGCACCTGGTCCTTGGTCGCCCACAGCGAGAGCGGCGGCACGCCGGCCAGCGCCAGCGCCGCCACGGTGGCCGCCGCCCCCACCCCCGGGTATCGCCGGGCGGCACCCCGCAGGCCGGCTAGCTGCTTGGTGCCCAGCGCCGACAGCCATGCCCCCGCGGCGACGAACAACCCCGCCTTGACCGCGGCGTGCCCGACCAGGTGCGCGGTGCCGCCGGCGGTGGCACCGGCACCGGCGGCGAGGACGACGAACCCGATCTGGGCGGCGGTGCTGGCGGCCAGCAACTGCTTGAGGTCCGTCTGCGCCACGGCGACCGCGCCCAGGACCAGCGCGGTGAGTGCGCCGACCCAGGCCGCGGTCGTGGCCGCCCAGCCGGTACCGGCGAGCAGCGGCTGCATCCGGAGCAGCAGGTAGCCGCCGGCGGCGACCATCGTGGCCGAGTGCAGCAGCGCGCTGACCGGGCTGGGGCCCTGCATCGCTGCCGAGAGCCACGCCGAGAAGGGCAGCTGCGCCGACTTGCCGAGCGCAGCGACGAGCACGCCGGCCGCGGCGAGGTCCGCCCATCCGCCGTCCGCGGCCCCGAGGTCGGCCAGCGCCAGGCTGCCGGTGGCCGCGAGAGCGGCCCCCGCCGCCACGTACAGCCCGAGGTCGCCGGCCCGGGTGGTGACGAACGCCCGGGTGCCGGCAGCGAGCTTGCCGGGCTCGTCCCAGCGGAAGCCGATCAGCGCGTAGGACGTCGCACCCATCACCTCCCAGGCCAGCAGCAGAGCCGGCAGCGTGGCCGCGGTGACGGTCGCGAGCATGGCCGCGACGAACAGCAGGACGAACCCGGAGAAGCGGGCGCGCGCCGCACCGACCGGCAGGTCCGCGACGGCGAAGACGGTGACCAGCAGGGCGATCCCCGCGACCAGCAGGACGAGCACCGCGGACAGGCCGTCGACGACCAGGCGCAGGTCCCCGCCGTCGACGATGCCCAGGAACGGCGCGGAGATGCTCGGGCGGGCGGCCGCCGACAGGGCGGCGAGCACGACGGCGACTCCGGTGATCCCGACGGCCGCCGGGCCGGCGACCCGGTCGGCCCGTCGTCCCGCGATCAGCAGCGCCGCCCCGGTCACGGCGGGCAGCAGCACCAGGGCGGCGAGCGCAGCGGTCATCCGCGCAGGTCCGTCGCCATGTCGACCATGTCCACCTGCCGGGCGCGGTAGATGGCGACCGTGACGGCGAAGCCCATCGCCATCTCCACGGCCATGACGACCAGTGCGACGACCACGAGCACCTGCGCGTCCGGCAGCTCGGGTGCGAGGAAGTACCAGGCCGCCCCGCCGGCCAGCAGCACCCCGTTGAGCACCAGCTCCAGACCCATCATCACCATGACGATCGACTGCTGGGACAGCGCGCCGAACAGCCCGACCCCGATCAGGCCGGCCGCCACGGTCAGCACGATCTGGAGCACCACCTCCGCGGTCATCGGGGCAGCCCCCCGGGCACCGGGTCGTCCGGCCGCGACGCGGCCAGGTCGGCACCGAAGCGGTCGTACCGGCCGCGCGAGGTGGCCAGCACCGTGCCGGCGAGGATCGTGGCGAACAGCGCGATGCCGATCACCAGCATCACCAGCATGTGTCCGCCCATGATCGCCTCGCCGAGCTGCCGGGTGCTGTCGGCGGGCCGGCGTCCGGAGCGGGTCGGCCAGTCGGCGGTCCAGATCCCGACGGCGAGGACGGCGAACGCGCCGGCACCGACGACGGCCGACCCCGTGGTGTTGTGCACCATCGTCATCGGCATCAGCCCGGCCGGGTTCATCATGAACGCGATCATGAAGACGGCCATGATCGCCATCTCGATCGTCATCATCAGCGCCGTCACGACGGCCAGGTAGACCAGGTCGAAGGCCAGCAGGACGCCGGCGACGGCCAGGAACGACGCCAGCAGCGCGAACGTCGCACGGGCCATCGAGTCCACGCGGAAGACCGCGACACCGGCGGCCACCGCCAGCACGCCGAGCCCCGCCACCGCGGCGATCGCCCCGCCGGACAGGTCGGTCAGCATCGTGTCCTCCTCACGCGTAGAAGCCGCTCAGCACGAGGACCGCGACGACCAGCGCCTGCACGAGCGTGAGCGGCACCAGCACCACCCAGCCCACCTCGACCGTCCGGTCAGGGCGCAGCACCGGGAGCCGCCGGCCCAGCCACACCAGCGCCGCGATGACGGCGAGCGTCTTGAGCAGGTGCCACACCGGGCCGGGCAGCCAGGGCCCGGAGCCGCCGCCGAGGAACAGCGCGGCCGCCATGGCCGCGCTCGCCCCCAGGAACACCGCCCGGCCGGCCTCGACCAGCAGCCGATCGACGCCCGACAGCTCCGAGGTGACCCCGCCGGCGATGTCGGCTCCGGCGGGTGCGGCGAACGGACCCCAGAAGGCGAAGGCGGCGGCGCCGGCCAGGAACACCAGGAAGGCGACGGGCATGGTCACCACGAACCACATGTCCTGCTGGGCGGCGAGGACGTCCGTCATGCGCAGCGAGCCGGCTGCCAGGCCGGCCGTGATGAGGGCGAACATCAGCGGCAGCTCGTAGGCCAGCCCCTGGGCGAGGAAGCGGTAGCCGCCGGTCAGGGCGTGGAAGGCGTTCGGACCCCAGCCGACCAGCCAGACCACCGCCCACAGCAGGGCCTCCATGGCGTTGAACCACACGAGGTCGGCGCTGGTCGACCACAGCGTCCGACCCCCGATCGGGACCACCGCCAGGGTCAGCAGCGCCAGGACCGGAACCGCCCCGCATGCCAGCCGCCACAGCAGCCGGTCGGGCGCGAGCGTGGTCCGCCGCTGCTCGACCAGCAGGCGCGCGCTCGAGCGCAGCGGGTCGAGTGCGCGCCTCGGTGTGCCGGCGACGACGGCACGGTCGGCGGCCGCCACGACCAACCCCAGGAGCAGGCCGACCACGAGGACACCCAGGAGAGCCGGCGCCAGCCCCCAGGCATCCGCCGAGGTCTGCTCAGGCATGCGCGCGCTCCGGCGCCGTCGGAGCAGGCATCGGCAGGTCCAGGCTGGCCACGATCAGGCGCGCCCCGCCGACCTCCGTGCCTCGCAGGAGGCCGGCGGCCTCGTCCAGCGACGGCGCGGGCCGCTCGTCGACCGGCTGCCCCGCTGCGCTGTCGCACCAGCGCCGGACGCGGTCCACGACACCCTCGCCTGCACCGTCCTGCGAGGGGACCTGCCCTATGCCGCCGGCCGTCCACGCCAGGGCCCGGGACCGGCGGATCCGCCTCGCCACGGCCCGGGCCAGCCGCTGTGCTCGGGCTGGATCCGTCCCGGCCAGCAGGCCGTCGCGCGCCCGGCGGGCCTGGCGGGCTGCCGTCGGCCAGCCGGCGACGTCGAGGAAGCGGGCGAGCCGGTCCAGCGCGGCGCACTGCGAGTCCTCCGGCGGGTTGCCGGTGGGAAGCGCGTCGGCGTCCAGCCAGGCGAGCTCGGCCGACACCAGGACGTCACCCTGCAGGTCCGCCCGCAGCACCAGCCCGGTGGGCCAGCCCGGTAGCACCGGTCCGAGCGCGACCTCCAGGACGTCGAGTTCGAGGCCGTCACGGTCGGGGCCGGTCGACGCCATGGGCAGCCCGGCCACCTCTCCCCCGTGGTGCATGTGGTCCATGCCCTCGTGGTCCATGCCCCCGTGGTCCATGCCCCCGTGGTCCATGCCCCCGTGGTCCATGCCCCCGTCCTCGTCCAGGAACGAGGTGGGCGACGGACGACGGTCCCCTCGTGGACCGCCTGCGGCGCGCCGGACGAGCTCACCGAGGCCCGCGTCGAGCTCGGCGGAGACGTCGCCCTGCCCGCGGACGACGATCCGGTGCCGCGGTTCCGGGACCTGGCTCCACAGGAGGTCCACCGCTGCCGCGAGCTCGGGTCCGGGTTCGCCCAGGACGACGACCAGGTCGGTGTCGGCAGGCGTCGCGGCGCGCCGCCAGCCGCGACGCTCGAGCTCGGCCTCGGCGGCCCACCGGAGAGTCGTCTCGCCCGGTACGTCGACGAGCAGCACAGCCGGACGGGACAGCGCCCAGGTCCGCAGTCGGGCGATCAGGCCCATCGCAGTGCACCCTCACGCCAGACGTACACGACACCGACGAGCAGGACCGCGAGGAACCCGAACATCTCGGCGACCGCTTGCGCACCCAGGTCGGCGACCACGACCGCCCACGGGTACATGAAGATCATCTCCATGTCGAAGGCGAGGAAGAGGACCGTGATCGCGTACCACCGGGCGTGGTAGCGGGAGACGGCGTGCTGCTGCGGGCGCAGACCCGACTCGTACGGCAGCACGGACGCCGTCTCGCGCGTGCTCCGCACCGCGGCGGAGAGCGCGTGCAGACCGAGGACGCCGGCCACGACGAGTCCCGTCAGCGACAGCAGAGCGATCATGCCGCCCTCCTCGCCTCACGGGTGGTCCGCCGCGCCTCGTCCGGGTCCGGCCCGGACTCGGCAGCGACATCCGAACAACCGTCCGGGTATCGCCGACTGTAGGGGCGGCGAAGGGCCGTCGCGCGGCGACGACCGACCGCCCGGCCCCCGCGGCGGCCTCGACGACGCGGGTCAGTCCTCCTCCGGCGCTGCGTTCGCGAGGACGACCAACTGGCGGAGGCAGTGGTTGCGCAGCGGCTCGGGGAAACCTTCGGCGAGCCGGTAGTACACGACGCGTCCCTGCTTCCGGTTGGCGACGAGACCTGCGGTGCGCAGCAGCCGCAGTGCGTAGCCGACGGCGTCCTCGTTCGCGTCGAGGGCCAGCGCGAGGTCCCCGACGCACAGTTCCTCGACCACGTCCAGGGCGAACAGCACCCGCGCCCGGGTGGGGTCGGCCATGAGACTCAGCACGCTGGTCAGCTGGGCGGTCTCCTCCCGGCCGGGGAGCCGGTCGCGGGCGTGGGCGACCCGCGCGGGGTCGACCGGGTGGGCATGATCGAGATCGGACATGGGGGCACCTCCGGACCACCCATGTCCGTACGGGCCTACGGGTAACCCTGGCGCCCGGATCGACGCCGGGAGGCGGTCACGCCGCCTGGCCGAGCCCACCGGCCGTCCCGGGCACACGGGTCCGGGAACCGCCGCCGGCCCGCGGGGCGATCGACAGCACGTCCGCCCCTGCGTCGTCCCCCTCGCCGCCCTCCTCGTCCTCCTCCGGCACCGGGAGCAGGCTCAGCCCCGCAGCGCCCAGCAGGAGCGCCGCCCCCACCACCAGCACGGTGAGCCAGAACGGGCCGGTCACCGCCGTCGCGGCGACGATGCCGAGAACTGCCAGGATCGCGAGGACTGCTCGGAGCATGACGGGCTCCAACGGGTCGTGTCCGCGGCCACCACGGCGCGGTGCGGGGAGCAGCCGGCGGAACTCGGTGTGGGCGTGGAGGGTGCCGGCGCCCTCGCCGGCCCTCCGCATCCGATGCTCCGCCCGGCGTCTTGCGGTGACCGTGCGTCCGCGTGACGACCTCGTGACGGGTGCGCGATGCGGGTACCGGCGCGGCAGTCGGGGCTCGGACGGGTCGGGAGGAGGCGTCATGCCCACGTGGTTCCTGGGACAGGACGACGCGCTGGTCGTCGTCGCGGCGAAGGCGTTGCTGGTGTACGGCACCGCCGTGGTGGGCCTGCGGATCGCGCACCGCCGGACCCTGGCGCAGTGGACGGCGATCGACTTCGCCGCGGCGGTGGCGATCGGCGCCGTCATGGGCCGCACCGCGGTGGCGGAGGGCCAGTCCTTCCTGGTCGGCGCGACCGCGCTCGTGACCTTCCTGGCCGCGCACGCCGTCGTCACGCTCGGCCGGGGGAACAGGTGGGTGGCCAAGGCCGTCGACCACCGGGTGCGGGTGCTGGTCGACCACGGCGTACTCCGGCGCGACCAGCTGCGCATCTGCGGCCTCACCGAGAACGACGTCCTCGCCAAGCTGCGCGAACTCGGCGTCCGGGAGATCGCCGAGCTCCGCTACGTGCTGTACGAGACGAAGGGCGAGCTCACCATCGTCCGCGAGAACGGCCCGGAGCCGGACGGGACCCTCGTCCGACGCGGGCTCTCCGACGCGGCCGGCGTCGACCACCGCCGCGCGCGGCGCGCTCGCGACGGTGGCGATCGCGGCTGATCCGCCCGGCGCACGACCCGCGAGTGGCCGGGATCGGTTGGCCCTCCCAGGATCGGGGACGTGGACGCCGTCGTGCTGCTCGGCCTGCTGGTCCTCGGAGTCGTCGTCCTGACGCCGGTGGCCGACCGGATCGGGGTGCCCCAACCCGTGCTGCTCACCGTGTTCGGCATCGCCCTCGGCTTCGCGCCCGGCATCCCGGCCCCGGACCTGCCACCGGAGCTCATCCTGCCGCTCGTGCTCCCCCCGCTGCTGTTCGCGGCCACCCAGACCACCTCGACGAGGGAGCTGCGGGCGGCTGCGCGGCCGATCCTCGGCCTCGCCGTGGGGCTGACCGTCGCGACCGCGGCCCTGGTGACCGTCGTCGCCCACGCGCTCGGTCTGCCCTGGGCGGTGGCCGCGGTCCTGGGTGCGGTGGTGTCGCCCCCGGACCCGGTCGCGGCGAGCGCGGTCGCGGGTCGGTTGCGGCTCCCGCCCCGCCTCGTGACGGTGCTCGAGGGCGAGGGGCAGTTCAACGACGCCACCGCGCTCGTGCTCTACCAGCTCTCGGTCATGGCGGTGGTGGCCGGCGGGGTCACCGTCACCCAGGTCGCCGCCGGTCTGGTCGTGGCCGTGCTCGGCGGCGCCCTCATCGGGTTCGCCGGCGGGTGGCTGGCCCGGCGGGCGCTGGGTCTGCTGCACGACCCCGGTGCGGAGACGACCGTGACCATCGCGGTGCCCTTCGCCCTCTTCCTGGTCGCCGACGAGATCGGCGCCTCCGGGGTCCTCGCGGTCCTGGTCGCCGGCCTCTACCTCCGGGCCACCACGTCGCGCGAGGTGACCTCGGCCGGCTGGCTGCTCGGGCGGTCCGTGTGGCAGTACGTCGACTTCGCGGTGAGCGGTCTCCTGTTCGCCTTCCTGGGGGTCGAGCTGGCCGACGTCCTGGAGGACACCCCCCTCCTCGGCGACGGCGGCACGCTGGGTGTCGCCGCGGCGGTGACCGGGGTGCTGGTCGTGTCCCGGGCCGCCGCCATGTCGCTGGCGTCGGCGGTCGCGGGCAGCCGGGCCCGGCGCGCCGCCTCGGCGGTGCCCTACGGCTGGCGCGAGGCGACGGTCGCCTCGTGGGCGGGCATGCGAGGCGTCGTGACGGTGGCGACCGCCCTGGCGCTGCCGCAGACGACCGACAGCGGGTCCTCCTTCCCGCTCCGGGACGAGGTCGTCCTCGTCGCCCTCCTCGTGGTGATCGTGACCCTCGTCCTGCAGGGGCTCACCCTCGCCCCGCTCATCCGGCGGCTCGGCGTGGCCGGGACGGTGGACGTGCGCGCCGACGCCCGGAGGTTGCAGAGCCTGGTGGCCGAAGCCGCGCTCGAGCAGATCCGCCGGGCGGACGACGTGCCCGCGGAGGTGAAGGCGGCCGTCCTGCAGCAGTACGAGAGCCGGCTGGCCTACCGCGGGCAGGTGCACGATCTCGTCGACGGTGACCTGGGTGGCCACCACGCCGGGGAGCACCTCCGCTCGCTGCTCGCCCGCGCGGCCGAGGCCGAGCGGGAGGCGGTCCTGGAGGCCCGGCGGTCCGGTCAGGTCAGCCCGGCCGCCGCGGACGACGTCCTCTTCGACATCGAGGCCCGGGCGACGCGCTACGGGGGCTGAGGACGCGAGCGCCGCCGGTCACTGCAGTTCGACGAACCGCTCGACGTCGGCCGGCCGCCCGGCGATGACGATCTCGGCCCCGTAGGTCAGGACGGTGTCGTAGCCGGCGTGCGAGTAGCTGGTCTGGTTCTCCGGTCTGACCGACACGACCGTGACGCGGTGCTTCGTGCGCAGCCCCGTCTCGCCGAGGGGGACGCCGACGATCTCGCGGGGCGGGCGGGTCTTGGCGAACACCCACTGGGGGTCCAGCTCCACCCAGTCCAGCAACCGGCCGGAGACCAGGTGGGCGATCCGCTCACCCATGTCCTGCTCCGGGAACACCACGTGGTGCGCGCCGACGCGCTCCAGGATGGTGGCCTGCTGGCGGCTGATCGCCTTGGCCCAGATGTCGGGGACGCCGATCTCGGACAGCAGCGCCGTGGTCAGGATGCTGGCCTCCAGGTCGTTGCCGATCGCGACCACCACGCGGGGGATGTCGGCAATGCCGATCTCGGCGAGCGCGTCGGGGTCCGTCGAGTCGGCGACGACGACCTGGCCCAGCTGGCCCGAGAGCTTCTGGACGATGTCGGCCCTGCGGTCGACCGCGAGCACCTCGGTGCCCCCGCGGGCGAGTTCCTGGGCCAGGGCGCGGCCGAACCGCCCCAGGCCGATGACGGCGACGGGATCCCTGCGGCTAGCCAACGATGGTTCTCTCCTCCGGCAGCGAGTGGCGACGGGCCCGTTCACGGAGAGCGAGCCCCGAGGCCAGGGTCAGGGGGCCGATACGGCCGATGAACATGAGCAGCACGAGCAGGAACTGGGCGGGGGCGGGCAGGTCGGCGGTGATGCCGGTGGACAACCCGACCGTCGCGAACGCCGACACCGTCTCGAACAGCACCTGGTCGAAGGTGAAGTCGGTCAGCGCCTCCATGGCGAACGTCGCGACGGCGACCACGCCGAGACCGAGCAGGGCGACGGCGAGCGCCTGGCGCTGGTTGCTCGCGGGCACCTGGCGGCGACCGACCTCCACGTCGGGGTCGCCGCGCATCTCGGCCCACAGGACGTAGGCCAGCAGGCCGAACGTGGTGACCTTGATCCCGCCGGCCGTGCCGGCGGACCCGCCGCCGATGAACATGAGGGCGTCGGTGAGCAGGAGCGTCTCCGGCTGGTACGCGCCGACGTCCAGGTTGTTGAACCCGGCGGTGCGCGGCATCACGGCCGCCGTGAAGGCGGCGAGGACCTTGGTCCCGGCGCCGAGAGGGCCCAGCGTGCCGGGGTTGCCGGCCTCGGCGAACAGGAAGACGAGGGTGCCGACGAGGAGCAGCAGGGCGGTGACGACGACCGTGATCCGTGTGAGCACCGACCAGGTCCTCGGTGTGCGCCACTCGCGGGCGAGCTCGAACACCACCGGGAAGCCGAGGCCGCCGACGATGACGGCGGTGCAGATGGTCAGGCTGATCCACGGATCGGCGACGTAGCGCACGAGGCTGTCGGCCCGCAGCCCGAACCCGGCGTTGTTGAACGCGGAGATGGCGTGGAACACCCCGTGGTAGGCCGCCGACGACCACGACTGGCCGTAGCCGAGGGCGAACCGGAGCGCCAGCACGACGGCCACGACCGCTTCCGCGGCCACGACGAAGACCACGACCCTGGCCACCACCCGGCGCACGTCCGCGGCCGACAGCGCCTTCGTCTCGGCCTGCGCCACCAGCCGCGCCCGCAGCCCCAGGCGCCGGGACACCAGCAGCGCGAACAGGGTCGCGAGCGTGGCGATCCCGAGCCCGCCGGCCTGGATGCAGCCGAGGATGACCGCCTGCCCGAAGCCCGACCAGTACGTGCCGGTGTCCACGGTGACCAGACCGGTGACGCAGACGGCCGAGGTGGCGTGGAACAGCGCGGTGAGGAGATCGGCGCGGCCCGGTCCGGCCGTGGCGATCGGCAGCGAGAGCAGCGCTGTCCCGACGGCGACCGCAGCGGCGAAGGAGCCCGCGATCACCTGGCCCGGGTGGCGGAACCCACGGGTGGCCGCCGAGCGGCTCGCCCGGCGACGGACCGACGGTGCCGGAACGGTCCGAGGGTGGTCCGAGCTCACCGCGACACCGTGCCACAGCCCCCCTCGCCCGGATGACCGACGGTCCGTACGAACGTCGACCAGGCGCTGACCAGGTGCGGAGCCCCCCGAGAGACGACCTCGCCGGATCAGACGCCGTCGACGATGCGCTGCAGGTCGGCGGCCATCCGGGTCGCCTCCCGCGAGGCGCCGACGATCGCGTCCTGCGCCTGCGCGGTCGACGCGCTCTGCTCCTCCACCGCCGCGGCGATGGTGGTCTGCGCCTCCACGACGCCCAGGATGACCTCCTGGACGCTGGTCAGCGCGGTGCCGGCCGCCTCGACGTCACCGCGCACGGCGTCGACGACGCGCCGGATCCGCTCGGTCGCCTTCGCCGTCTCCCCCGCCAGGTCCTTGACCTCCCCGGCGACGACGGCGAAGCCCTTGCCCGCCTCCCCGGCCCGGGCCGACTCGATGGTCGCGTTGAGCGCCAGGAGGTTCGTCTGGTCGGCGATGGTGGAGATGCTGCCGGCGATCTGGTCGATCTCGGCCATGGTCTCGGCCAGCCGCTCGACGGTCTCGGCGCTCTCCCGCGAGCCCGCGCTGGCCTGGTTCGCCGTCGTGGTGGCCGAGCTGGCCGCGGCGGCGATCTCCGAGATCGCCTCGCGGAGGCCGGCCATCACGGAGGTGGCGGTGCCCACGTTCTCGTCCAGCCGCTGGCCGGCGTCGACCAGCTCGGCGAGCTGGTGCTCCAGCAGGGCCGCGCGCTGCGTGCGCTGCGCGAGCTCGGCCGCGGCGCTGTCGGCTGCCCGGGCGCGCTCCTCGGCGAGCTCGGCCTGGACGGCGGCCTGGGCCAGCGCCTGCTCCTCGGCCCGGCGCTGCTCGGCGCGGCGGCCGCGGTCGGCCTCCTCGGTGAACTTCCACCCGTAGGCGAGGAACGTCGCCTCGGCGAGCAGGAAGACCGCGTGCAGCAGCGCGAACGCCATCGGGTAGTCGAGCGCGAGCGGCGTCGAGTACACCATCTCGGGCATGACCAGGCTCATCGTCCCGTGGTGCACGGCGACGAAGGCCACGGCGAGCAGGAACGGCACCCACGACTGGTAGAGCGCCACCAGCGCGAGCAGCGCGTAGAACCAGATGTGCATGTCGGTCAGACCGCCGCTGACGTGCACGAGCGTCCCGGCGGAGAGCATCAGGCCGACACCCACAGCGCTCGCGCGGGCGACCTGGCTGCGCAGCACCTGGCCGAGCAGGCACATCGCGACGATCGCGCCGAGCTCGACCCAGAGCCACGGTCCGTGGGTGTGGTGCTGCCAGACGCCGATGCCCAGGAGCACCGGCGGGTGGACGGCCAGGATGCCGGCGATGATCTGGTGGCGGGACCGGAAGCTCGGCTCGTCCAGGCGCACGCCGCGCGGGAGGGATGCCAGGAAGCCGCTGGGCCGGGACGCCGTCGTCGCGACAGGGGTGGGAGTCACCCCTTCCTCATCGGCACCCCGTCCACCGTGTTGAGCGGGATGATTGGAGTCGCTCCAGTTCCGGTCGAACGGTCAGCCGACCTCGGACCGGCGGACGACGGTCAGCGGGAGCAGCCGCAGCGCTCCCGGTGCGTGCGCGGGCACCACGGGCCGACGCGGCGGCACCGGTGCGACCGGCCGGTAGGGCTCACCCGGCGCGGGCCGGGGGTCGGCCTCGCCCCTGTTGGGCCACAGCGCGGTCGCCCGCTCCGCCTGCGCGGTGATGGTCAGCGACGGGTTCACGCCCAGGTTCGCCGACACCGCCGACCCGTCCACGATCGAGAGCCCCGGGTAGCCGTGCACCCGGTGGTAGGGGTCGACGACGCCGTCCTGCGCGGTGGCCCCGATCACGCAGCCGCCGAGGAAGTGGGCGGTCATCGGGATGTTCGCCAGGTCGGTGAAGGCGCCGCCCGGGTCACCGCCGATCGTGGCCGCGATCCGCCGCACCGCCTCGTGCCCGCCGGGGATCCAGGTGGGCACCGGCTCCCCCGGGCCCGGCCGGCTGGTGAGCTTCCGGCCGAACCGCCCCGTCCGCCCGGAGACGACGATGCTGTTGTCCCGCGTCTGCATGACCAGCGCGATGAGCGTGCGCTCCGACCAGCCGCGCACCGAGAGGCTCCGCACGAACGCCCCCGGGTGGCGGGCGATCACGCCGAGCGCCTTCAGCCAGCGGGGCAGCCGGCCGCCGCCGTCGACCAGCACGGTCTGCAGCAGCCCGATCGCGTTGCTGCCCTTGCCGTAGCGCACCGGCTCGACGTGGGTGTGCTCGTCGAGGTGGAACGACGACGTGATGGCGACACCGCGGCTGAAGTCGGTGGGCCCGCCCCGGCGGCCGGTCGCGGCGAGCACCGCCTCGGAGTTCGTCCGCGTCTGGTGCCCCAGGGTGGGCGACAGCCCCGGCAGTGTGCCCCCGTCCTTCATGGCGTGCAGCAGCCGCTGGGTGCCGTAGGTGCCGGCGGCCAGCACGACCTGGTCGCAGGTCCAGCGGCGGACCGTGCGCCTGCCGAGCCACGCGCCGGTGCGCCGCGTCTCGACCTCGTAGCCGCCACCGGGGCGCGGGCGCACCGACGTGACGGTCGTCAGCGGGTGGACCACCGCCCCGCTGCGCTCGGCCAGGTACAGGTA
Source organism: Blastococcus litoris (assembly GCF_003075095.1). Classification (GTDB taxonomy): domain Bacteria; phylum Actinomycetota; class Actinomycetes; order Mycobacteriales; family Geodermatophilaceae; genus Blastococcus_B; species Blastococcus_B litoris. The sequence goes on along the minus strand of NZ_QCZF01000004.1, from coordinate 144,250 downwards.
GTTCTTCACCAGGGTGTTCTTGCCACCGACCGCGCAGCCGGTCATGCACGAGCCGCACTCGGTGCACCCGGTGCGGTCGGGTCCGACGCCACCGAAGAACGGGTCGGGCACGGTGACACCCGGTTCGCCGAAGAAGACGCCCACCGGCGTGGGGACCACCGTGTCGCCGACACCCATCTCCTCGGCGACCTGGCGGAAGATCTCGTCGGCCGCCGTGGTCGTCGGGTTGGTGGTGACGCCGAGCATGCGCGACGCCTGCTCGTAGTACGGCTCGAGCTCGGCGGCCCAGTCGGTGATGCCCGCCCACTGCGGGTCCCGGAAGAAGGTGGGCGGCGGCTTGTAGAGGGTGTTCGCGTAGTTCAGCGACCCCCCGCCGACGCCCGCGCCGGCCATCACCAGGACGTCGGGCAGCAGGTGGATGCGCTGCACGCCGTAGCAGCCCAGCTGCGGCGCCCACACATAGCGGCGCAGGTCCCAGGAGGTCTTCGGCAGCTCGTCGTCGGCGAACCGGCGCCCCGCCTCGAGCACGGTGACGCGGTAGCCCTTCTCGGTCAGCCGGAGGGCTGCGGTGCTGCCACCGAAGCCGCTGCCGACGACGACGACGTCCGTGTGCTCAGTCCTGGGCACGGGCCCCTCCAGCGACGGCGACGGGGGACGGCTCGAACTCCTCGAGCCGGAGGCGCCGCAGACGGCGCCGGAAGGTGAGCGTCGAGGCCGGCCAGTTCTGCGTGTTGCGGCCGTGCTCGTCGATGTACCAGCTGGAGCAGCCGCCGGCGAAGACCGTGTGCCCCACCCGCTCCTGCACCCAGGCGTCGAACCGCTCCGCGACGTCGCGGCGGACCTCCAGCTCCCGCACCCGGCCGTCGCGCAGCGCCCGGACCGCCTGCACGACCCACGACACCTGCGCCTCCAGCATCACGATGATCGAGTTGTGCCCGAGGTTGGTGTTCGGGCCGTAGAGCACGAAGAAGTTGGGGAAGCCGGGTACGACGGTGCCGAGGTGGGCCCGGGCGCCGTCCTTCCACTGCTCGTGCAGGTCGCAGCCGCCGCGGCCGGTGATGCGCATGGGCAGCAGGAACTCGGTGGCCGCGAACCCGGTGCCGAGCACGATGGTGTCGACCTCGCGCTCGGCGCCGTCGGCGGTGACGACCGAGTGCGCCCGCACCTCGGCGATGCGGTCGGTGACCACCTCCACCTGCGGCAGCTGCAGCGCCGGGTACCAGTCGTTGGACATGAGGATGCGCTTGCAGCCCATCGGGTCGGTCGGCGTGAGCTTCTCCCGCAGCGCCGGGTCGGCCACCGCCGCGCGCAGGTGCTTGCGGTAGGCGGCCTTGTGCGCGAAGAGCAGCCGCGGCTCGGTGTTGAAGCCGAGGGAGCGCAGCTCGTTGGAGAAGTAGTTGCCCTCGCGGGAGAGGCGCAGCAGCCCGGGGACGCGGGCGAACGCCTTCTTCGCCCGCTCGCGGTAGGCCCGGTCGGGCTTGGCGAGCACGTAGGGCGCCGAGCGCTGGAACACCGTCAGCGATGCCGTCCGGGGCGCGATGGCCGGCACGAACTGGATGGCGCTGGCCCCGGTGCCGAGGACGGCGACCCGCTCGCCGGTCAGGTCGTGCCCGTGGTCCCACTGCGCGGAGTGGAACATCGTGCCCTCGAACCGGTCGAGGCCCGGGATGGCCGGCGTGCTCGGCCGGCTGAGCTGGCCGGTCGCCGCGACGAGGACGTCGGCCTCGTGCTCGCCGCCGCCGGCCAGGGTGAGCCGCCAGACGCCGTCGTCGTCGTCCCAGGTCGCGGCCAGCACCTCGGTCCCGAACCGGATGTGCGGCAGGACGTCGAAGTCGCGGGCGACGTCGCGCAGGTACTGGTGGATCTCGGCCTGCGGGGCGAACCGCCGCGACCAGTCCGCCTTGGGCGCGAAGGAGAGCGAGTACAGGTGCGAGGGGACGTCGCACGCGGCGCCGGGATAGGTGTTCTCGCGCCACACGCCGCCGACGTCATGGCTCTTCTCGAACAGCACGAGGTCGCTGACGCCGGCCTGCTTGAGCCGGACGGCGACGGCGATCCCGCCGAAGCCGGTCCCGATGACGGCCACCCTGGTCATCGCTGTTCCCCTCGTCGCTCAGCCCGCGGTCCACGTGGGGGTGCGGCGCTCGATGAAGGCGACGATGCCCTCCATCGCGTCGGCACTCTGCCCGATCGCGGCGATCTCGGTGTCGTTGCGCCGCCACGCCGCGGCCTCGTGCGGCAGGTCGCCGTCGACGATGCCGAGGGCCAGGCGCTTGCTGGCCTGCACGGCGAGCGGCGCGTTGGCGGCGATCCGCTCGGCCAGGGCCAATGCCGTCGGCAGCACGTCGGCGGCGGGCACGACCTCGTTGACCAGGCCCCAGCGCAGCGCGTCGGCGGCCGGCATCGGGTCGCCGGTCAGGATCAGCCGCATCGCCACCTTGCGGGGCAGCTGCTCGGGCAGGCGGAGCACTCCCCCGGCGGCGGCGAAGATGCCGCGGGAGATCTCCGGCAGGCCGAAGCTCGCGGTGTCGGCCGCGATCGCGAGGTCGCTGGCGAGCACCAGCTCGGTGCCGCCGCCGAGCGCCTGGCCGTTGACCGCGGCGATCACCGGCGTGCTGACCGGGTGGCGGACGAACCCGGCGAACCCCAGCTGCTCGCGGCCGGGCGCCAGGGGTGTCTCGCCCCGGCCGAGCGCCTTGAGGTCGGCGCCCGCGCAGAACGCCGTGTCGCCGGCGCCGGTGAGGACGACGCAGCGCACCTCCCGGTCGGCGTCGGCCGCGGCCAGCGCGTCGGCCACGCGGGTCGCGACGTCGGCGTCGACGGCGTTGCGCGCCCGCGGCCGGTTGAGCGTGATCACCAGCGTGTGGCCGGTCCGCTCGGTGAGGACGCTGGGCTGGTCGTCGGTCATGCGGGAGCTCCTGACGGGAGGGTGACGGCGGCCTGGCCGTCCCGGAGGGACAGCCGCACGGTCCGGCCGACGTGCGAGACGGCGCCCGGCGGCAGGGCGGCAAGCGAGAGCGCGGCGGCCGCGGTGCGGTCGTCGGGTGCGGTGGCGGCCGCGACCCGCTCCCCCGACGGGAGGCGGCCGACCACGAACGCCTGCTGCGGGGCGCCGTCGCGGCCGTGCTCGACGGTGGCGGTCTCGACGGTGAGCTCCGGGCCGTCCTGCGCGGCGGTCGCGGCCTCGAGCACCGGGGGCGCGTCCGGGTGCGTCACGCGCGCCGGCTCCGGGCTGCCGACGTACCCCTCCGGGTGCGGGCGGGCGCCGAGCAGGACGGAGTGCTGGTAGGAGAGGTAGCCACCGTTGGCGTGCACGAGGCCGGTGCCCGCCCCGGCCCGCAGCCGCTCGACCATGGTGGCGACGGCGTGCAGCGAGTAGGTGTTGAGCGGCCCGCCGAACGCGGAGTGGCCGCCCGCCACGCTGAGCACGGCGTCGCGGTCGAGCCCCAGGTGCAGGGTGGCCAGCTTCGGCACGATCGGGAAGCAGCTGTAGACGTCGACGAGGTCGACGTCGCCGATGCCGAGCCCGGCGGCCTCCAGCGAGCTGTCCAGCGCCCGGCCGAGCGCCTCGGAGCCGGAGAAGCCCGTGCGGCGCAGGGGGTCGGGCAGGTCGTCGGCGCCCGCGCCGCCCCACACGTACGTGAGCCGGTCCTCCGGGATGCCGTGCCGGCGGGCGGCCCGCAGCGAGGTGACGACGACGGCGACGGCCTGGTCGACGTTGGGCATCGCGTTCATCGACAGCGGATAGGGCTCGCAGACCATGCGGTTGCCCGGCCCCACCGTGCCGACCTGCTCGGGGGTCAGCTCCTCGGGGTTCCAGGCGTGGGGGTTCTGCGCCGCCACGCGGCTGAGGTCGGCGTACAGGCGTGCCGACCACGCCGCGTTCTCCTCCGGGGTGAGCCCGAGGTCGGCCTGCAGGCGGTTCTCGAACAGCGGGTACATCCGCGGCGGGAGGAAGAGGCCGGCGGCCAGCATCTCCGCCGAGCCGAGCTCGCCGAGGTCCAGGGGTGGTGGGCCACCGGGGGCGGCGCTCCAGCCGCGCTCCCGCGGGTCGACCCCCGCCTTCGCCAGGACGTTGGCCGACGCCTGCGCCTCGCCGCCGACGATCACCGCGACGTCGCTCTCCCCCGCCCAGATCGCCGCGGACGCCCGGTCCAGCAGCCGGGCCGGCAGGTGACCGCCGAGCGCGGTGTTCTCGCAGGTCCGCGGGGCCGCGCCGGTGCTCGCCGCCACGGAGGCGGCGAGGTCGTCGTAGGCCCAGCTCGCGGTGCGGATGGCGAAGACGGCGTCGGCGGCCCGCAGGAGGTCCGGCGCCCCGGCGTCCCGCCCGGCCAGGCGCAGGGCCTGCGCCACGAGGTCCAGCGGCTCGCGCGCGCCGTCCACCGTGCGCTCCCGGTTGGCGCGGAGCTGGCCCACCCCCACCAGGACGGGGGTGCGTGACTCGTCGGGCACGGGTTCTCCTCGGGGTCAGAGCTGGGCGGCGGCGGTGTAGAGGGCGGTGAGCCGGTCGAGCAGCCGGCCGAGCGCGGCCGGGGTGAACGGCTCCTCGACCCCCGACACGAGCAGCTCCACCAGGCCGCCGGTGAGGACGGCCGCGCTGGTCTCCAGCGACCGGTCGTCGGCGCCTCCGGTGCGCAGCGAGCGCATGAGCCGGGCGGCCAGCGTGCCGAAGCCCTCGATCAGCTCGCGGCGGTCGCGGCGGAACTCCTCGGTGGCCAGCGACTCCATCAGGGCGACCCGGACGGTGCGCGGGTCGGCGGTGAAGTACTCGGCGAGGGCGGCGAGGACGCCGCGGGCGCGCTCCTGCGGGTCGAGGCCCTGGACGGCGACGGCGGACCGCACCGTCGCGCGCACCTCCTCGCCGATGCGGGTGGAGACGGCGCGGAAGAGGTCCTCCCGGCTGCCGAAGAGCTCGTAGAAGTAGCGGGGGCTCAACGCGGCCGAACGGCAGACGTCGGCCACCGTGCTGGCCGCCCACCCGCGCTCGGCGAACACCTCGAGGCCGGCGGCGAGGAACTGCTCGCGCCGTCGCGCCGAGCGCTCCTCGGCGCTCATCCCGGCGTACACCCGCTCGACCACGTCCACCTCCCCGCCAATCTTGAGCGGTACTGTACAAGATGAAACGCGGCGTACAAGATGTCGTCGCCGACACACTTCGAGGAGACGCCGTGAGCAGCTGGGACACCGCCGAACGTCGCGAGCTGCGCGCGTCCGCCCGCCGTTTCACGGAGGCGGAGATCGTGCCGGCGCTGGCCGGTTGGGAGGAGGCGGGCGCCCTCCCCCGCGAGCTGCACCGGAAGGCGGCCGCGGCCGGGTTGCTCGGGGTGGGGTTCGCCGAGGAGGTCGGTGGCGACGGCGGGTCGGCGATCGACACCCTGGTGATCGCGGAGGAGATCATCCAGGCCGGTGGTTCCAGCGGGCTGGTCGCGTCGCTGTTCACGCACGGCATCGGGTTGCCGCACCTGGTCGAGGCCGGCGACCCCGTGCTGGTCGACCGGGTCGCCCGGCCGGTCCTGGCCGGCGAGAAGATCGTCTCCCTGGCGATCACCGAACCCGGCGCGGGCTCCGACGTCGCGGGCCTCACCACCCGCGCCGTCCGGGACGGCGACGAGTACGTCGTGAACGGCGCCAAGCTCTACATCACCTCGGCGACGCGGGCCGACTTCTTCACCGTCGCCGTCCGGACCGGCGGGGACGGCGCCGGGGGAATCTCGCTGCTCCTGCTCGAGCGGGGCATGCCCGGGCTCGCCGTGTCGGCACCGCTGAAGAAGATGGGCTGGCTCTGCTCCGACACCGCCGAGCTGACCTTCACCGACGTCCGCGTTCCCGTGGGCAACCTGATCGGCAAGGAGGACGAGGGCTTCTACGCGATCATGGGCCAGTTCGCCGCGGAGCGGCTGAGCCTGGCCGTCCAGGCCTACGCCACCGCGCAGCGCTGCCTCGACCTCACCCTGGCGTGGGTCAAGGACCGGACGACGTTCGGCCGGCCGCTGGCCAGCCGCCAGGTGGTCGCCCACCGCGTGGCGGAGATGGCCCGGCGCACCGACGTCGCCCGCACGTACACCCGCGCCGTCATCGACGCGTGGCTGGCCGGCGAGAACGTGTTCACGCAGGTGGCGATGGCGAAGAACACCGCCGTCGAGGCGTGCGATTTCGTCGTCGACAACGCCGTCCAGCTGCACGGCGGCATGGGTTACATGCGCGAGACCGAGGTCGAGCGGCACTACCGCGACAGCAGGATCCTCGGCATCGGCGGCGGCACCAACGAGATCATGACCGAGATCGTCGCCAAGCTCCTCCTCGCTTGACCCGGCTTTGTGTACAGAATGCTCAGGAGGGGCGGGGGGTGAGGGCCTCGACGATGGTCAGCCAGTGCTGGAGGAAGTGGCTCCGCGAGGCCTCCGGCTGCAGCGCGTAGGTCAGCGCCTGACCGCGCATCGACGTGAGCAGCACCTGGTACACCGACTCGGCCGCCGGGTGGCGGGCGACCTCCTCGCCGAACACCTCGAAGGCGAGCTCGCGCAGCTGCGCGCCCAGCCGGCGCTCGTGCGGCAGCAGCGCCGCTCGCAGCTCGGGATCGGTGCGGGCCGCCGTCCACAGCTCCATCGCCGCGACGAACAGCGGGCCGTGGAACCGCTGCCAGACCAGCTCGACCCCGAGCCGGACGCGGGCCACCGACTCCTCGGGCAGCTCGGCGGCGGCCGCGCGGACGCTCGCGCTGAACTCCGCGTAGAGGTGGTCGACGGCGGCCAGGACCAGGTCGGCCTTGGACGTGAACTGGTGCGTGAGCGCCCCGCGGGAGACGCCCGCCCGGCGCTGCACCTCCTGGGTCGTGGTGTGCGCGTAGCCGAGCTCGACCAGCGACTCGACGGTCGCACGGACGAGGGCGTCACGGGTCGCCGCCCGCCGCTCCGCCTGGGTGCGGCGGAGCGGCGGGCGGGACCCGCGCACGGTGGTGGAGGTCAGCGGGACGCCCCTGCACCGGCCAGCACGGCGCGCAGGCTCCCCGCCGGGACGGCCCGCTCGAGCAGGATGGCCGGGGGACGGAACCGCTCGCCGTAGGCGTCGGCCAGCTCGTCGGCCCTGGCCACGAACCCGGCCACCCCGGCCTCGTACTGGTCGACGTACTGCAGCACGCCGCCGTAGAGGGGCGGGAAGCCGATGCCCATGATCGAGCCGATGTTGGCGTCCTCCACCGAGTTGAGGACCTTCTCCTCCACGCAGCGCGCGGTCTCCACCGCCATCGCGAACAGCAGCCGCTCCTGCGCGTCCCGGAACGGGACGGCGTCGGAGCTCGGGAAGAGCTCGGCCAGCCCCGGCCAGACCCGCTTCTCCGGCTCCCAGTCGAAGAAGCCCGCGCCGGAGGACTTGCCGGTGCGGCCCTGCTCGACCAGCGTCCGCAGCACGGCCACGCCCGGGTGGTCGTCGGTGGCGCCGGCCTTGGCCGCCTCGTCGCGGATCTTCAGCGGCAGCGTCAGCGTGACCTCGTCGAGCAGCGTGAGCGGCCCGGCCGGGAAGCCGGCCTGCAGCGCGGCCCGCTCGACGCTCATCGGCGCCAGGCCCTCGGCCAGCAGGGCCGCGCCCTCCATCACCAGGGTGCCGAACACGCGGCTGGTGAAGAAGCCCCGGCTGTCCTGGACGACGATCGGCGTCTTGCCGATCTGCCGGACGACGTCGTAGGCGCGGGCCAGCGCCGCGTCGGAGGTCCGCTCCCCCACGATCAGCTCGACCAGCGGCATCTTGTCCACCGGCGAGAAGAAGTGCATGCCCACGACGTCGGCCGGCCGCGAGACACCCTCGGCCAGTCCGGTGATCGGCAGGGTGCTCGTGTTGCTGGCCAGCAGCGCGTCCGGCAGGGCGTTCGCCTCGGCCTCGGAGAGGACGCGGTGCTTGAGCGCCTGGTCCTCGAAGACGGCCTCGACGATCACGTCGCAGCCGGCGAGGTCGGCGGCGTCGCCGGTCGGCGTGATCCGCGCGAGGAAGGCGTCGGCCTTCTCCTGCGTCATCCGGCCGCGGCTCACCTGCTTGCCGACCAGCGCCTCGACGTGCGCCCTGCCCTTCTCCGCCGCCTCGGCGCTGACGTCCTTGAGGACGACCTCGACCCCGACCTTGGCGAAGGCGTGCGCGATGCCGGCGCCCATCATCCCGGCCCCGAGGACGCCGACCTTCGATGCGGCGTACTGCGCCGGGCCGGACGGCCGCGAGCCGCCGCCGTTGATCCGGTTCAGGTCGAACCACAGCGCCTGGATCATGTTCGTCGAGATCTGGCCGACGACCAGGTCGACGAAGTAGCGGCCCTCGACGGTGAACGCGGTGTCCACGTCGACCTGCAGGCTCTCCACCGCCGCCGAGAGGATCGCGTACGGCGCCGGGTAGGGCGCGCCCTTGAGCTGCTTGGTCAGGTTCGCGGGGAACGCGGGCAGGCTGGACGCCAGCGACGGCGTCGACGGCGTGCCGCCGGGCACCTTGTAGCCCTTGACGTCGTAGGGCTGCTGGGCGGTCTCGTTGGCCAGCACCCAGGCCTTGGCCGTCGCGAGCAGCTCGTCGGCGCTCGCCACCTCGTGCACCAGCCCCAGCTTCAGCGCCTTGTCGGGGCGGAGCTGCTGGCCCTGGAGCAGCAGCTCGAGCAGCGCCGTCGTCAGGCCGAGCAGCCGCACCGAGCGGACGACGCCGCCGCCACCGGGCAGCAGGCCGAGGGTCACCTCGGGGAAGCCGAGCTTCACCTTCGGGTCGTCCAGGACGACGCGGTGGTGGGTGGCCAGGGCGATCTCCAGCCCACCGCCGAGCGCGGCGCCGTTGATCGCCGACGCGACCGGGATGCCGAGCGTCTCCAGCCGGCGCAGCTGGCTCTTCACCAGCGTCACCTGGGCCAGGACCTGGTCGCGGCTCTCGGGCGTCGCCTGGATGAGGCTGCCGAGGTTGCCGCCGGCGAAGAAGGTCTTCTTCGCGCTGGTGAGGACGACGCCGCGGACGGATCCCTTCTCGGCTTCCAGCCGGTCGATCGTCTCGCCCATCGACCGCACGTACGCGTCGTTCATGGTGTTCGCCGACGACGAGGGGTCGTCGAGGGTGAGGACGACGACGCCGTCGGCGTCCTGCTCCCAGCGGATGGTGCTGTAGGTCATCTGCTCTTCAGACAATGCAGCTCGCTCCTCAGACTCGCTCGACGACGGTGGCGATGCCCATGCCGCCGCCGACGCACAGGGTGGCCAGGCCGTAGCGCAGGTCGCGCCGCTCGAGCTCGTCGACGAGCGAGCCCAGGATCATCGCGCCGGTGGCGCCCAGCGGGTGGCCCATCGAGATGGCGCCGCCGTTGACGTTGACCTGCTCGTGGTCGAAGCCGGTGTCGGCCATGAACCGCAGGACGACGGCGGCGAACGCCTCGTTCATCTCGACCAGGTCGATGTCGTCGACGGTCAGGCCGGCCTTGGCCAGCGCCTTGTGCGTCGCCGGCGCCGGACCGGTCAGCATGATCACGGGGTCGGCGCCGGAGACGGCGGTGCTCAGGATGCGGGCGCGCGGGGTCAGCCCGTTGCGGGAGCCCGCCTCCTCGGTGCCGACGACGACCAGCGCGGCGCCGTCGACGATGCCGCTGGAGTTGCCGGCGGTGTGCACGTGGTCGATCCGCTCGACCCAGTGGTACTTGTTCAGCGCCACCGCGTCGAAGCCGCCCATGTCCCCGATGCCGGCGAACGCCGACGGCAGCCCGGCCAGCGACTCCACCGTCGTGCCCGGGCGGACCAGCTCGTCGGTGTCGAGCACGACGGTGCCGTTCTTGTCGGTCACCGGGACGACGGACCGCTCGAAGTAGCCGTTCGACCACGCCTTCGCGGCGCGGGCGTGCGACTCGGCGGCGTACGCGTCGACGTCCTCCCGGCTCCAGCCGGCCAGCGTCGCGATCAGGTCGGCGCCGATGCCCTGCGGGACGAAGCCGGTACGCGCGGCGGTCTCGGGGTCCATCGGCCAGGCGCCGCCGTCCGAACCCATGGGCACGCGGGACATCGACTCGACGCCCCCGGCGAGCACGAGGTCCTCGAAGCCGGAGCGCACCTTCTGGGCGGCCAGGTTCACGGCCTCCAGGCCGCTGGCGCAGAACCTGTTGATCTGCACGCCGGCCACGGTGTCGGGCAGGCCGGCGGCCAGCGCCGCCGTCCGGGCGATGACCGCGCCCTGCTCGCCCACGGGCGAGACGACGCCCAGGACGATGTCGTCGACCAGGGCGGGGTCCAGGCCGGGGTTGCGGTCGCGGACCGCGTCGATCAGCCCGGTGGTCAGGCTGATCGGCTTGACCGAGTGCAGCCCACCGGTCTTCTTGCCCTTGCCGCGCGGGGTGCGCACGGCGTCGTAGATGAACGCCTCGGCGGTCATGCGGATCCTCTCGGGTGGTGATGCGTGCTTCATCGCCATGAAGCTCGGGAGTGGGGTCAGACGCCGAGGGAACGGCCGACGATCTCCTTCATGATCTCGGTCGTCCCGCCGTAGATGGTCTGGATGCGGGAGTCGATGAACGCCTTCGCGACCGGGTACTCGAGCATGTAGCCGTAGCCGCCGTGCAGCTGCAGGCACCGGTCGATGACGCGCTTCTGCAGCTCCGTCGTCCACCACTTCGCCATGGCGGCGTCCTCGGCGGTGAACCGGCGGGCGTTGTGCTCGAGGATCGCCTTCTCCAGGAAGGTCTCGGCGATCGTCACCTCGGTGTGCATCTCGGCCAGCTCGAACCGGGTGTTCTGGAACTTCCCGATCGGCTTGCCGAACGCGGTGCGCTCCTTGCAGTACTCGACGGTCAGGTCGAGCACGATCCGGGCGGAGGCCACGGCGCCCGCGGCGATGGAGAGCCGCTCCTGCGGGAGGTTCTCCATGAGGTGGAAGAAGCCGTGCCCCTCGGTGCCGAGCAGGTTGGCCGCGGGCACCCGCACGTCCTCGAAGAACAGCTCGGCGGTGTCCTGGGCCTTGAGGCCGACCTTGTCGAGGTTGCGGCCGCGCTGGAAGCCGGGCATGTCCCGCTCGACGACGAGCAGCGAGAACCCGCGCGCCCCGGCCTCGGGGTCGGTGCGGGCGACGACGATCACCAGGTCGGCGTTGATGCCGTTGGTGATGAAGGTCTTCGAGCCGTTGAGGACCCACTCGTCGCCGTCCCGGCGGGCCGTCGTCCGGAGGCCCTGCAGGTCCGAGCCGGCGCCCGGCTCGGTCATGGCGATCGCGGTGATGATCTCGCCGCTCACCAGACCGGGCAGCCAGCGCTGCTTCTGCTCGTCGGTGGTGAGCGCGATCAGGTACGGGGCGACGACGTCGTTCTGCAGGGTGAAGCCCAGGCCGCTGGCCCCGACGCGGCTGACCTCCGCGGACAGGATGGCGTTGTAGCGGAAGTCGGAGACCCCGCCGCCGCCGTACTCCTCGGGCACGTCCATGCCGAGCAGGCCGTGCTCGCCGGCCTTGAGCCAGACCGAGCGGTCGACGACGCCCGCCTCCTCCCAGGCCGCGTGGTGCGGGACGACCTCCTTGGCGAGGAAGTCGCGCAGCATCGCGCGGAACGCGTCGTGGTCGGCCTCGTAGAGCGCGGATTGCACAGGAACCCTCCGGGGAGCGTGATCGTTTGGGGCCGCGAGGACTGCCAGAAACCTCAACATACAGACCATCCGTTCTGTATGTTCGCGATCCAGGTCACAGCGTCGTGCCTATCGACAGGAGCCCACCCGTGCAGGAGTACTCCAGCCCCACCGCCTTCGAGATCCCCTCGACCGCCGCCCTCCCCGACGCCGTCGGCGAGCACGCCACGTCGACACCCGACCACGTCGCGCTCAGCCGCAACGTCGGCGGCCGCTGGGAGCCGGTGACCAGCCGCCAGTTCGCCGAGCAGGTGTCCGCCCTGGCCCGCGGCATGGTCGCCGCGGGCGTCCAGGCCGGTGACCGCGTCGGCATCCTGAGCAAGACGCGCTACGAGTGGACGCTCGCCGACTACGCGATCTGGACCGCCGGCGGCGTCGCCGTCCCGATCTACGAAACCTCGTCGGCCGAGCAGGCGCAGTGGATCCTCTCCGACTCGGGAGCCGTCGCGGTGGTCGTCGAGACGGCGGCGCACCAGGCCCTGGTGGAGTCGGTCCGGGACGGGCTGCCCGGCCTGCGCGACGTCTGGCAGGTCGACGCCGGCGACCTCGAGGACGTCGCGGCGCGAGGCGCCGACGTGCCCGCCGACCAGCTGGCCGACCGGCGCGCCACCCTGTCGGCCGAGTCGCTGGCGACGATCATCTACACCTCCGGGACCACCGGCCGGCCCAAGGGCTGCGAGCTGACCCACGGCAACCTGCTCTACGTCGCCGAGCTGGCGCCGACGGTCATCCCGGCCATGCGCGCCGAGGACGCGAGCTCGCTGCTGTTCCTCCCGCTGGCCCACGTGTTCGCGCGGATCATCGAGGTCAGCTGCATCCAGAACGGTGCCCGCCTGGGTCACACCGGCGACCTCGCCCAGCTGCTGGTCGACCTCGGCACCTTCCAGCCGACGTTCCTGGTCGCGGTGCCGCGGGTGTTCGAGAAGGTCTACAACGGCGCCCGGCAGAAGGCGCACGCCGGCGGCAAGGGGGCGATCTTCGACCGCGCCGAGCGGGTCGCCGTCGCCTGGTCCAAGGCCCAGGACACCGGTGGTGCCGGCCTCGGCCTCAACCTGCAGCACAAGCTGTTCGACGCCCTCGTCTACGGCAAGCTGCGCGCGGCGATGGGCGGCAAGGTCGAGTACGCGCTCTCCGGCGGCGCCCCGCTGGGCGAGCGGCTCGGCCACTTCTTCCGCGGCATCGGCGTGACCATCCTCGAGGGCTACGGCCTGACCGAGACCACCGGCCCGGCCACGGTCAGCGGTCCCGACAGCCTCAAGGTCGGGACGGTCGGCCGTCCGGCGCCCGGCTCGGCGGTGCGCATCGCCGAGTTCGGCGAGATCCAGGTCCGCGGCCCGCAGGTGTTCACCGGCTACTGGAACAACCCGACGGCGACCGCCGAGACCATGCGCGACGGCTGGTTCGCCACCGGCGACATCGGCGAGATCGACGCCGAGGGCTACGTGACCATCACCGGGCGGATCAAGGAGCTCATCGTCACCTCGGGGGGCAAGAACGTCTCCCCGGCCGTGCTGGAGGACAAGATCCGGGCGCACCCGCTGGTCAGCCAGTGCATGGTCGTCGGCGACAACCGGCCCTTCATCGGCTGCCTGATCACCCTCGACGTGGAGGCGCTGCCCGGCTGGCTGGAGAGCAAGGGTCGCCCCTCGGGCACCGCGATGACCGACCTGGTCGACGACCCGGAGGTGGTGGCCGAGATCCAGGCCGCCGTCGACGCGGCGAACACGCAGGTGTCCCGGGCGGAGTCCATCCGGTCCTTCGAGATCCTCCCGGTCGAGTGGACCGTCGAGGGCGGCCAGCTGACGCCGTCGCTGAAGCTGAAGCGGTCGGTGGTCATGAAGGAGTTCGCCGGCGAGGTGGACAAGATCTACGCCGGCTGACATCCGATGGTTGCCATGTAGGAAACTCGTCGCTAGAGTTTCCTACATGGCAACCCAGGACGGCGCCCCGACGCCGCACGAAGCGCAGGAGATGCTGCGGCAGCTGGCCGGCGACGAGGAAGCGGTGCGGTACCCGCCGATCCCGGCCTGGTTCTTCGCCGTGCAGGCGGGGGCCGTCGCCGCCCTGCACCTGATCCGCCTCCTGCCCAGCAGCGACGCCGGCCGGACGGCGCAGCTCGTGGCCATCCTGGCCATCGCGCTGGCGGCGGGCGGCCTCGGCTCGCGGTACTGGCTCAACCGCGACGGCGTCGGCTGGGTATCGATGAAGCTCACCGACATGGTCCCGTTCCTGGCCGCGATCCTCGGCAGCTTCGCCGTCTGCTGGGCGGTCGCGGAGGCCACCGGTGCGCGGTGGGTCTGGATCGTCGGTGCCGTGTTCTCGGCTGCCGTCGTGTTCGTCACCGGCGCCCGGTACCGGAGGACGTACGGCGATGGCCGCTGAGACGGCGGCGTTCGACGAGGTCGTCCACGCGCCGCAGCGGCTGCGGATCTGCGCGATGCTCAGCGCCGCGCAGAGCGTGGAGTTCGGCATCCTGCAGGAGCGCCTCGAGCTGTCGAAGTCCGCGCTGAGCAAGCACCTGTCGCACCTCGTCGACGCCGGCTACGTCACGCAGGAGCGGGCGGTCCGCGACGGCCGCAGCCGGGTGTGGCTCTCGCTCACGCGCACGGGGGCCCGGGCCTACGCCGGTCACGTCCGGGCGCTGCAGGAGATCATCACCGCCGATCCGGGCTGACCCGCGGTGCGCGCGGTGCCGGTGTGACGGGTGCGGTGGACACGTGACCGGCGGTGCTGGCGTGACGGGCGTGCGGCTCCGACTCTGAGGACATGACCAGCGTCTACGCGTACGGAACGGCTCACGCGGTGGTGATGGTCGGCTCCTTCGGCGCGGAGGGTCTGAAGCCGCGGCAGATCGGCCCCGCGCACGCCACGATCGGCCGGGTCAGCGGGCAGAGCCGCAAGGCGCTGTGCGGCGCCTACGTCTCCATCGACGAGCAGCTGCCCTGGCCGCCGGAGGGCTACGACGAGCAGCAGCTGTGCGAGAGCTGCGCGGAGCTCGCCGCCCTGTAGGTCCCCTGCGGGGCCCCGCGTCGAGCGTGCGAGTGGTGGGGGGTCCTTCAACAGCCGCCGGCGACCGACGGCAGCACCTGCACCTCGGCGCCGTCCGGCACGGGGGTGGCCAGCCCGCCCTGGAACCGGACGTCGTCACCGTCGACGTAGACGTTGACGAAGCGCCGCACCTGGCCGGTCTCGTCGCGGATCCGGCGGCAGAGCATCGGGTGCTGCGCGGCCAGCGCGTCGAGCAGATCGGCCAGCGTGCCTCCCGCCGGGTCGACGTCCAGGTGCCTGGCGCCCCCCGCGAGCGAGGCGAGGGCGCCGGGCAGCACCACCTGCACGCTCACGGCACCCGCGCGGCGCGGACGGTGAGGACGTCGGGCAGGTGGTCGGCGACCAGCGTGAACGCCTCGCCCCCGTCCGCGCTCGCGTAGACGCAGCCGTCCCGCGTCCCGAAGTAGATCCCGGTGCTCTCGTGGTCGTCGGCGCAGAAGGCGTCGCGCATGACCGCGCTCCAGTTGCCGTCGGGCAGCCCGGTGCCGAGCTCGGTCCACGTCCCGCCGGCGTCGCTCGTGCGGTGCACCCGGAGCCGGCCGCCCGGCGGCACCCGCTGCATGTCGGCCACCAGCGGGATCACCCACGCCGTGCCCGGGGTCTGCGGCGAGGAGACGATCGGGAAGCCGAAGTCGGCGGGCAGCCCGTCGGCGATCGACGTCCAGGAGCCGCCGGCGTCGTCGCTGCGGAAGACGCCGAAGTGGTTCTGCGCGTACAGCCGGTCCGGGCCGGAGGCGTCGACGGCCACCTTGTGCACGCACTGGCCGTACTCGGGCAGCTCGTCGGGCAGGAAGGTCGCGGTGATCCCCCGGTTGCGCGGCTCCCACGCCGCCCCGCCGTCCTCGCTGACGTAGACGCCGCCGGTGCTCATCGCGACGGTCACCCGGTCCGAGGCCGGGTTGGGCAGCACCGTGTGCACCGCCCCTCCCCCGCCGCCGGGCTCCCACGTCGTCCGGTGCGGGTGGTCCCAGAGGCCGCGGACCAGCTCGAACGAGCAACCGCCGTCGGTGCTGCGCCACAGCGAGTGCGGTTCGCAGCCGGCCCAGACGACGTCGGGGCGCTCCGCGGTGTCCGGCCGCAGCTGCCAGACGCGGGCGAGCGCGGCGTCCTCCCTCTCGGGGAAGCGGATCGCACCGTGGTCGGTCTCCTGCCAGCTCCCGCCGAGGTCGTCGCTCCACATGACGGTGGGACCCCAGTGCCCGTACTGGATGCCGGCCAGCACGCGCGGCGCCGGACGCCGGGTGTCGATGGAGACGGCGGCGACCTCCTGCGCGAGCAGGTGCGGTTCACCCAGCGTCCACGTGCGCCGGTCGTCGTCGCTGCGGGCGAGCCACAGCCCCTTGCGCGTACCGATGGCCAGCAGGTCTGTCATGACGCCCTCCGGAGTCGACGGATCGACGTGAGGGCGACCGTAGGACCACGGACGGCCTCACGGGAGGTGTGACCTTCCGGGGCGCCGGAACTCAGCGGCGGGTGGCGCCGCCACCTCCGGGCTGGTCGTGCTGCGGGGCGTCGGGCTGCTGGTGGGTGTGCCCGTCGTGCGCCAGGTCGGGGGCGATCTTCTCGGCGCGCGCCCGGAGCTTCTCGGCCTCGGAGGCCTCCTCGCCGGCGCGCTGGGACCGTTCGCGGGCTTCCTGCTCGGCGAGGCGGGTGCGCTCCTCGACCTCGGCCCGCTCGCGCCGGGCGCGGGCGGCCTGCTCCTCGGCGAGCGCCTGCTCCTTCTCCGCCCGTGCGGCGCGCACCTGCGACTCCTGGAGGTGCTCGCGGGCCTGCTCGCGCTGGCGCAGCTTGGCCACGCGGGAGCGCTTGGACAGCGCCAGGGCCAGCAGCACCAGCAGGACGACGGCGACCACGACGATCAGGACGATGAGCCACGTGTCCACGGCAATCCCCTCCTCGGAACCACGGGATCTTGTGCCCGTGCGCCGGGGAGGGGAAACGCCGCGCTCAGCTCACTTCAGCGCGCTGCCGGCCTGCCACTCCTCCCACGGGATGGTCCAGTCGTAGATGTCGGAACTCAGCGTGCCCGCGGCCGAGCCGCGGATCTCCACCACGTCGCCCGGCTGGGAGAAGTTGAAGAACCAGGCGGCGCGGTCGGTGGAGAGGTTGATGCAGCCGTGCGAGACGTTGCTGTTGCCCTGCTGGGCGACCGACCACGGGGCGGCGTGCACGAACTCGCCGTTGTTGGAGATGCGGACGGCGTACTCGACCGGGGTCCGGTAGCCGCCCGGGGCGTCCGCCGGGACGCCGTAGGTGCTCGAGTCCATGATCATGTTCCGGTTCATGTCGGTGACCACGTGGGCGCCGTTGTAGCTCGGGTTGTCCGGGCTGCCCGCGCTCATCGGCCAGCTCTGCACGAGCTGGTCGTTGTCGTAGACCTCCATGGTGTGGGTGGAGGCGTCGGCGATCGACACGTGCTTCTCGCCGATGGTGAAGGACACCGTGCGGTCCTTCTCGCCCCAGACGCCCTCGCCGAAGGCGACCCCGTACAGGTTGGCGTCGAGGCGGACCTCGGTGTGCGCCGGCCAGTACTGCGAGGGCCGGAAGTGCACCTCGGTGTCGCTGAACCAGTTCCAGACGCCGTCGGTGGCCGGGGTGCTGGTCACGACGAGGTGGCTCTCCACGGCGGCCTTGTCGACCACCGGGTCGTCGAAGTACACGCGGATCGGCATGCCGACGCCGACGGTCTGGCCGTCGAGCGGCCCGATGCCGGGCGTCGAGACGGTGGCCGGGGTGACCGTGGTGAAGGTCGACGTCGCCTTCGCCTCCTCGTCGTCCTCATTCACCGCGGTGGCCGTGAGGGTGTACTCCGTGCCGTAGGCCAGCGGCGCCTCGGGCGCCCAGACGGCGGTCTCCGCGCCGTCCTCCTGCTGCACCGCGCCGGTGACCGACGCCCCGTCGGCGTCGGTCAGGGTCACCTCGTCGAGCTCGCCCTCGGGGACCGAGATCTCCAGCGGCGTCACGGGCGAGACGTCGGCGGAGCCGTCCGCGAGCGCCAGCGACACCTCCGGCGCCGGCGCGGCGGCTGCCGACTCCTCCGACGAGCCGCGCGGGTCGTCGTCCCCACCGCTGCACCCCGCCAGGAAGATCATCGCTCCCGCGGTGATCACGGCTGCTGTCCTGCGCACCCTGCCCCGTCCTCTCCCCTGGGACCACGCACCGGTCCGGCCCGGTCCGTGCACCTTCGATCCAGTGTCCACGCCCGGGCAAACGAACCCACCGAGGCGAGCGTCACGCCGGGGCCCGCGAACCGGCCCGGTAGGCGCTGGTATCGTTCTCCCTCGTCGCCCAGCAGCCGGGGCGACACGCGCCATTAGCTCAATTGGCAGAGCAGCTGACTCTTAATCAGCGGGTTCGGGGTTCGAGTCCCTGATGGCGCACCTCCGAGAAGCGGCCCGGTCCTCCTGGACCGGGCCGCTTCGTCGTCCAGGTGCATCCGGACGTGCCGCTGCGTGCGAAGACCTGTCGTGGGTTCTGTCTCTCCTCAGCAGCACGAATGGGTCATCCGCCCGCTGATCGACGCCGGGCTGGGCCTGGACCGGATCCGGGACCTGCTGTTCCGCCTGGGTTTCGAGGCGATCGTCAGCGAGGGACGGGGCACCGCCGCGCAGGTGACGACGATCGTCAGCGAGGAGCCGCCGCACGTGCAGGCCGCCTGGCACGAGGTGATCGGCCGGATGCTCGCGATGCACCGGCAGAACGCCTGACTAGCGCTCGTCCCCCGTCCTCGGGACCAGGCGGAGGTGGGGCCGGGTGGTGATGCTCTCCCGGTCGTCGGGCACCAGCGGCAGGCCGGCGGCCCGCCGGACGCGGTTCTCCGGGACGTCCAGCGCCCGCGCCAGGAACTCTGCGAGCCCCTCGCTGATGAAGCTGGCGCCACCGCTGCGAGCCATGCGCTTGAGGGTCTCCGGCGGGATCACCCAGCGGGCCATGCGCGCGGCGTCCTCCGGCGTCCGGGCCAGCTCCCAGAGCCGGCGCCGCACCAGGTCCTGCAGGTCCTTCCTGACCATCCCCGCAGGCTAGGCCCGCCGGGCGGGAGCCGCATCCGGTCCGCGGCGCGCCGTCTCCGGCGTCCCCG
The DNA here is from genome assembly GCF_003075095.1 of Blastococcus litoris. Lineage (GTDB taxonomy): Bacteria > Actinomycetota > Actinomycetes > Mycobacteriales > Geodermatophilaceae > Blastococcus_B > Blastococcus_B litoris. The sequence continues at coordinate 125,518 of NZ_QCZF01000004.1, read as the reverse complement.
TGAGCTTCCGCCAGATCCAGCTGGACGGGACCCGTGTCCCCGTCACGAGGTACTCGAGGACCCCGGGCACGAGCAGGATCGTGTCGAGCGCGCGGCGGGCGGCGGCCCAGCCCCCGAGCAGCAGCTCGTCCCCCGGTCGCAGGACGAAGTCGTCCTCCGGCGCCAGGATCACCTCCCGGTCGCGCATGACCAGGAGGACGAACGCGTGCAGCGGTTCGTCCCGGTCCTCGGGGTTGCGCAGCAGCTGGCCGAGGCGGGCGTCATCCCCGTCCAGCCACCAGCCCAGAGCCGGTGCCTCCTGAGCGGTGAGCCGGACCTTCCACAGCGCCTGGAGGTGGGTGCCGCACAGTCCCTTGAGCCGGTCGACGATGGTCGCCGCCCACTCGTCCCCCTGCGCGGGCATGTCCCGCAGGAACCGCCACAGCAGCGGCGTCGAGAGCTGCGCGTACACCTCGTGGGCGACCACCTCCGTCGGCACCAGCAGCGCGTCGACCTCCATCGCGGCGAACAGCGGTGCGCTGGCCGCGCGGTTCTGCCGGGCGGCGAGGAAGAGGGCCGGGTTGCTCCGGCGGGCCGCGGCGACCAGGGAGAGGTTCGTCGTGTCGTTGTCCGTGCCCGCCACCAGCCCGACGGCGCGATCGAGGTCGGCCTGCGCCAGCACCCATGGGTCCGAGCCGTCGCCGACGAGCAGGTCGGCGTCCTCGACGTCGGGCCTGCCCGACTCGATCACGGTCACCTCGAGGCCTTCGGCGCGCAGGTCGTTGGTCAGCTCCCGGCCCAGCCGGCCGTAGCCGCACACGATCCAGCGACCGCTGCGTGGTGGCGAGCCGCGCTCGGGCAGCGCCGCCCCCGGACCGCTCTCCAGCCAGGTGAGCAACTGGTAGGACGCCGGCGCCCGCAGTGCCAGCCGCAGGTGGTCGCCGAACCTGTCGAAGGGGTTGACCGTGGCCGGGCTCCCGAACGCCTGCATCCGCTCGGCGATCGTCCGCGACGTCACCCGGGCGATCACCGGCAGGTCGGGACGCAGCAGCGCGGCGGCCATGACGATGGCGAGGTTGGCCTCCTCGTCGTCGGTCAGGGCCACCACCGCCTCGCAGCACGCGTGGCCGAGGCCGGCGACGGCCAGGTGCCCGGGGTCGCGGGCGTCGGCGGTGAGGCCGGGGACGTCGGCGTGGTAGCTGTCCAGCTCGAGGCCGTCGATGCGCTCGTTGTCCCGGTCCAGGACGACGAAGCGCCGGCCCAGCGCGTCGAAGGAGTGGCCCAGCAGCTCGCCCGTGCGGCCGTAGCCGGCGATCAGCAGGAACGGCTCGCGCAGCCGTGCCACCTTGCGGCTGAAGTGCTGGAGGGCCAGCGCGGACCGGAAGGCGCGGTCCTGCAGCAGCGCCAGCAGCGAGCCGATGGCGTAGGCCCACCCGATCACCGTGAGGTAGATCGAGATGGTCACCCACATCCGCTGGTTGTAGGTGAACGGGTACGGGATCTCGCCGAAGCCGATCGTCGTCGCCGTGTAGCTCATGACGTAGAAGGCGTCGAAGAAGCCCATCCGCAGCGGGTCGCCGTCGGCGTCCTGGCCCGGGATCACCGTCAGGCCGAGCACGCTGACCGAGAAGATGACGATCAGCACGATCAGCGGGGCCCGCATGCGCCGCAGGATCAGGAAGATCGTCGCCGAGGCCTGAGCGGCCGAGTTGGCGGCGACCCGGAAGGTCGCCCGGCGGATGCGCCGGTCGTCCTCGTCGGTCGTGAAGATGGTCTTCCAGAACGCGAGCAGGGGGTTGCCCATGGCGGCCTCCGGTCAGCCGCGGTGGAAGGAGACCGTCTCCACGACGAGCAGGACGACGGAGACGATGTTGGCCAGCAGCGCGCCGCCCGACAGGGAGACGACGCTCGCCGTCCAGGCCTCGTTCATGCCGGCGCTGGAGATGTAGGTCGCGTAGCCGAACATCAGGGCGGCGCCGATCAGCTGGAGGTCGGCGACCAGGCTGGTGGCCAGGTGCACCGCACCGATCTGGGTGCGATCGCCGAACTTCAGCACGGTCGCGATCAGGTTGACCACGACCGCGGCGAACAGCTCGTACGGGTTGTGCAGCGTGGCGTCGGAGATGTCGCCGATGAAGAAGCCGAAGTTCAGCGTGGCGGCGAGCAGCACGAAGAAGCCGAATACCACCTTCTCCAGGTTCACGTCGCACCTCCCCTCGGACGGCCTGCCGCTGATCTTGGCCCGGCCGTCGGGGTTCCGCGCCCCGAGCCCGGTAGCGTCCCGGGCGTGCGGACGGGGACGCCTCGCCGGGACCCCGCCCGGCGGCAGCTCGACGCCCTGACGTTCGCCCTGTTCTCGGTCGCCCTCGGCACGAACGTCCCCACCCCGCTGCTGCTCGTTTACCAGGAGACGCTGGGGCTGTCCGCCTCCGACCTGACCGCCGTCTTCGGCTGCTACGCGGTCGGCCTGATCCTCGCGCTGAGCGTCTCGGGAGCGGCCTCGGACCGGTTCGGCCGCCGCGCCCTCGTCCTGCCGTTCGGCGTCGTCGCCGGCCTGGTGTCGCTGCTGTTCATCCCCGCCGCGGAGAGCCTGCCGCTGCTCTACACCGGCCGCCTGCTGCAGGGCGCGGTCTCGGGTGTGGTCTTCTCCGTCGCCAACGCGTGGCTGCAGGAGCTGGCCGGTCCCGACCGCCAGCAGGCGGCGGCGACCCGCGGAGCGGTCTCGACCTCCCTCGGGTTCGCCATCGCCCCGGCCATGAGCGGGGTGCTCGCGCAGTACGGCCCCGCGCCAACGACGCTGCCCTACCTGGTGCACGTCGGTGTCCTCGTCGCGGGCCTGGCTGCGCTCCTCGTCGTCCCGGAGACCGTGCACGAGCGCCGGCCCGCCCGGCTGATGCACCTGGGCCTGCCGGCCGACGCCCGGCGCCCGTTCCGGGCCCTGCTCGCCCCGACGGCACTCGGGGTCTTCGCCTTCCCCTCGGTGGCGGCCACGCTGCTGCCGCTGCTCGTCGTCCCCGACGGCGTCGGCGTCGCCTACGCCGGCCTGCTGGGTGGTCTCGCCCTGGGTGCCAGCGCGGTCGCGGCCCGGCTGGGGCGCAGCGTGCGGAGCGGGGCACCGCTGGGCATGGCGCTGGGGGCGGCCGGCTACGGCCTCGGCGTGGTCGCCGTCGTCCTGGAGTCGCAGGCGCTGCTCCTGCCGGCGGCGGCCCTGCTCGGCGCCGGTGGCGGGTTCTGCCTCACCGCCGGGCTCACGCTCACCGCACGGCTGGCCCCACCGGCCACCCGCGGCGCCATGAACAGCGCCTTCTACGCCTTCGCCTACATCGGTTTCGGCACCCCGCTCCTGCTCGCCTGGCTCGGGGAGAGGTTCGGCGCGGTGCCCGCGCTCACCGGCTTCCTCGTCGTCCCCGTGGGCCTGGCCGGGTGGCTGTGGTCCGAGCTGCGCCGCCGGCCGGCCGGCTGACCGGGAAGCCGGCGGCACGGGCCGGCGTTCTTCCACCCGTGGACCTGGCCCGGGACGTCGACGTCGTCGTGATCGGCGCCGGGCAGGCGGGGCTCTCGACGGCCTGGGCGCTGGCGCGGCAGGGCTTCGAGCCGGGTTCCGGCTTCGTCGTCCTCGACGCCGACGAGGCCCCCGGTGGCGCGTGGCAGCACCGCTGGCCGTCACTGACGCTGGCGACCACGCACCGCGTGCACGACCTGCCCGGGATGCGGTTCGAGCCGGCCGCCGACGACACCCCGGCGGTCGACTCGGTCCCCGCCTACTTCGCGGAGTACGAGCGACGGTTCGGCCTGCCGGTGCACCGGCCGGTCCGCGTCCGCGCCGTCCGCCGCACGGACGACGACCGGTTCCGCGTGGAGACCGACGCCGGCGACTGGACGGCGCGGGCGATCGTCAACGCGACCGGCACCTGGACCCGCCCGTTCGTGCCGCGCTACCCCGGCCAGGAGCTGTTCCGCGGCCGCCAGCTGCACACCGTCGACTACCGCGACGCCGCCGAGTTCGCCGGGCAGCACGTCGTCGTGGTCGGCGGCGGCGCCTCGGCCACCCAGCTGCTCGGCGAGATCTCCCGGGTCGCGACGACGACCTGGGTGACCCGCCGGCCGCCGGTCTGGCGCGAAGGTCCGTTCAGCGAGGACGTCGGCCGCGAGGTCGTGGCCAAGGTCGAGGAGGCGGTGCGCGAGGGCCGCCGTCCCGGCAGCGTCGTCGGCTTGACCGGGCTGCTGGTCTCCACGCCCTACATCGCCGACGGGCTCGAGCGCGGCGTGTTCGAGCGGCTGCCGGTGTTCGACCGCATCACCGAGGAGGGGGTGGCGTGGGCGGACGGCCGGTCCGTGCGGGCCGACGCGATCCTCTGGGCCACCGGTTTCCGGGCGGCGGTCTCGCACCTGGCGCCCCTGCACCTGCGGGCACCCGGCGGTGGCATCCGGATGGACGGCACGCACGTCGCCGGCGAGCCCCGCATCCACCTCGTCGGCTACGGCCCCTCCGCGAGCACCATCGGCGCCAACCGGGCCGGTCAGGCCGCCGCGCGCCGGCTGCGCCGCCTGCTGCGCGACCCGGGGGAACTCCCCCGCACGGCCTGAGTTCCCGGTTCAGGGAGCGTTCAGGGTCTGTTCAGGGCTTCCCCCGATGTATTCGGGGGCCCTCGGACGACATCGTTCTGGCATGACTCCTTCCCTGCCCCGCAGCGGGTCGATCGCATGATCGCCGCCCACGGACTCACCAAGATCTACGGCGACAAGCCCGCCGTCGACGGGATCACGTTCACCGTCGAGCCCGGCCGGGTCACCGGCTTCCTGGGCCCGAACGGGGCCGGCAAGTCGACGACGATGCGGATGATCCTGGGCCTCGACCGGCCCACCGCGGGCAGCGTCACCGTCAACGGCCGCCGCTACGCCGACTACCCCGCGCCGCTGCGCGAGGTCGGCGCCCTGCTCGAGGCCCGCGCCCTGCACCCGGGCCGCTCGGCCCGCGACCACCTCCGCTGGATGGCCGCCAGCAACGGCATCCCCCGGGCCCGCGTCGACGAGGTGCTCGGCCTCGTCGGCCTCGAGGCGGTGGCGGACAAGCGGGTGGGCAAGTTCTCGCTCGGCATGGGCCAGCGGCTCGGCATCGCCGTGGCGCTGCTCGGCGACCCGCCGGTCGTCGTCCTCGACGAGCCGGTCAACGGTCTGGACCCGGAGGGCATCCGCTGGGTCCGGAATCTCGCCCGCGAGCTGGCGGGCCAGGGCCGGACCGTGTTCGTGTCCAGCCACCTGATGTCGGAGATGGCGCTGACCGCCGAGCACCTGGTGGTCGTCGGCCGGGGCCGGATCCTGGCCGACAGCTCCATGTCGGACTTCATCGCCGACCACGCGGCGTCCTACGTGCGGGTCGCCAGCCCGCAGCGCGGGGAGGTCGCCGACCTGCTCCGCCGCGAGGGCCTCGACGTGGCCGTCCACGACCAGGAGCTGCGCGTCCAGGGCCTCGACGCCGCCGCCGTCGGCGAGCTCGTCGGCCGCTCCGGCCTGCTCCTCCACGAGCTCACGCTCGTCCGCTCGTCGCTGGAGGACGCGTTCATGACCCTGACCGCCGACAGCGTCGAGTACCACGCCACCACGACCGCCGGGATCCCCGCATGACCACCACCGAGTTCTCCCGCACCGTCGACCTCGACCCGAACCGCGGCGTGCCCGGCGCGCCCCGTCCCGGCTTCGGCGCCACCCTCCGGTCCGAGTGGATCAAGTTCTGGACGGTCCGTTCGACCTTCTGGTCCACGGCCTCGCTCGTCGTCCTCGGCGCCGGCCTCACGACGTTGGTGTGCGCCCTCGCGGCGGAGGACATCGCCAGCGGCGCAGCCGGTGAGTCCCCGGGCTCCTTCGTGACCTGGGGGATGATGATCGCCCAGATCACCGCTGTGGTCCTGGGCGCGATGATCGTGACCTCCGAGTACGGCACCGGCATGATCCGCGCGACCCTGGCTGCGACACCCCGCCGCGGTGCGGTGCTCGCGGCGAAGGCCCTCGTGCTGACCGCGACGCTGTTCGTCGTCGGCACGGCCACCGCGTTCCTCGGCTACGTCGCCGGCAACTGGTTCCTCGACCGCGAGGGGGTCGGGCTGGCGCTGACCGACGAGGGCGTCCTGCGCTCGCTGTTCGGCAGCGGGCTCTACCTGGCCGGACTCGGGCTGTTCGCGGCGGCCGTCGGGCTCCTGGTCCGGCACACCGCCGCCGTGCTCTCGACGGTGCTCGGGCTGGTGTTCGTCGTCGGCCAGATGGCCTGGCTGCTGCCCGGCACCTGGGGCGAGTGGGTGGCGAAGGCGATGCCGGGCAACGCCGGGTCGGCGGTCACGACGCCGGTCTCGTTCAACCCCGAGCTGCTCGCGCCGTGGACCGGGTTCGCGGTGTTCGCCGGCGAGGTCGCCCTGCTGACCCTGATCGGCTACGCGCAGTTCCGCCGTCGCGACGCCTGACCCGCCCTGCTGTGCCCCGGTCCGGGCGGCCGGGGCACAGTGGTGGGGTGACCTCCCCCGATCCGATGGCCGAGGGCGCACGCCGCGCCGACGAGTTCCTCTCGCTGCTGGGCACCGACGAGCCCGCCGCGCTCGCTCTGCTCGACGGCGTCGCCGAGGTCCGCGAGCTGGTGTTCCTGGGCGCCGGGCTCACCGCGGTAGCCCGAGCCGAGGCCCGCTCCCTGCCGCCGGCGCAGCGCGCGCAGGCCAACACCCGGCAGCTGCGGCTCGGCCAGCTGCGGGACGCCCACCGCAGCGACCCCGAGGGCCTGCGCAGCTGGCTGCGGCAGGCGGGCGAGGAGATCGTGCTGCTCCGCTCCCTGCGGGAGATCGCCGACCGGGTGGTCGCCGCCGATCAGGCGTGGGCCGGGGCCCGCGCGGCCGCCGAGGCCAACGGCACCGCCGCCGCCAGCGACGCGGCGACCACCGCGTAGGTCCAGTCCAGCCCGATCCCCGCGGCCAGGAAGCCCAGCGCCAGCGCCCCGGCCGCCGTCCCGGCGTCGAACGAGGCGTTCCACATCGCGCTGGCGGTGGTCGTCCCGGCGTTCCCCGCCCGGGCGAAGGCGGCGACCAGGGTCAGGTTCTGCGTGGCTCCGTAGCCGGCGCCGAACACCGCGGCCCCCGCCAGCACCCACCCGGCGCCCGCCGACAGCCCGACCGCCGTCAGCACCAGCCCGGCGGCAGCCACGACCAGCGCCGTGGGCAGCAGCCGGCCGGTGCCCAGCCGGTCGGCCAGCGTCCCCGAGCGCCAGCGGGTGATCGCGCCGGTGACCCCGAAGACGAGCAGGGCCACGGTCGCCAGGACGCCGTCCGGGCGCTCGATCGGGAGGAAGGTGACCAGCCCGCCGCCGGCCATCGTGACGAAGAACAGCACCGCGGACGGCGTCAGCGCGGCGAGCACGGCGGCGCGGCGGGCGCCGGCCGCCGCAGGCCCCGGCTCGGGCGCCACGGACCGGACGAGGAGCGGCACCAGAACCGCGCCCAGCACCGGCGACGCCGCCAGCCAGGACAGCCACCCGACGTGGCCGTCGAGGACGAGGGCGACACCGGCCGGCACGGCGACGAGGTTCGGGATGGCGATGGCCAGGCCGTAGAGCCCGACCGACTCGCCCCGGCGCTCCGGCGGCGCGACGCGGGCGGCCAGGGTGGCGCCGAGCACGGTGAGGACGGCGAAGCCGGCGCCCCGCACCGCTGACAGCGCGCAGATCCACGCCAGCGAGTCGTCGAGCGCGTAGAACGGCGAGGGCAGGCCCATGGCCACCAGCCCGGTGACCAGCACCGGCCCGACACCGAAGCGCGCGGTCAGCGTCGGGATCGTCGCCTGGCACGCGACGGTGACGACGAGGAAGACAGCGGTGACCAGTCCGGCGGTGCTGGCCGAGGCGCCCCCGGTCACCGCGTAGACGGGGAGCGAGGCCAGGGTCAGGCAGAAGCTGGCGAACCCGAGCACCGTCACGCCGACCAGCGCCTGCATGCCGCGGACGCGCCAGAGCGCCGTCCGGACCTCGGTCCTCCCCCCACCCACCCCCCGAGCATGCCAAAGGGCCGCGGCCGGGTAGGCAGTGACGATGCCGTTGCTCACCGTCGGTCACGGACCGCAGGACCGGGCGGAGCTCGGGGCGCTGCTGACCGGTGCCGGGGTCCAGGGGCTGGTCGACGTGCGCCGCTTCCCGGGCAGCCGCAACAACCCGGACGTCTCGCGGGACGCCCTGGAGGACTGGCTCCCGGCGCTCGGCGTCGGCTACCGGTGGGAGGAGCGGCTCGGCGGCCGGCGCCGCCTCGAGCCCGGCCGGCCGGTGGAGGACGGCTGGTGGACCGTCGCCCAGTTCGCCGCCTACGCCGCGCACACCCGGACGCCGGAGTTCAGCGCGGCCCTCGACGCGGTGCTCGCGGAGGCGGACGGGCGCACCGTCGCGGTGATGTGCAGCGAGACGGTCTGGTGGCGCTGCCACCGCCGGCTGATCGCCGACGTCACCGTCCTGGCCCGCGGCGAGCCGGTGCAGCACCTCATGCCCGGCGGCCGGCTCTCGCCGCACCGCCCGTCCGAGGGCGCGGAGCTCGGGGGCGACGGCCTCCTCCGCTGGCCGGCCCGTGATGATCAGGAGACCTGATCATTCTGGGTCCTGGCTCACCATCGACCGTGAGCCAGGACCCCTGATGATCAGGAGACCTGATCACGACGGGCCTCAGGTCATGTGCGGGTAGGTGTGGTCGGTCGCCGGCACGAACGTCTCCTTGATCGACCGGGTGCTCGTCCAGCGCTGCAGGTTCTGCGGGGCCCCGGCCTTGTCATTCGTCCCGGACGCCCGCCCGCCGCCGAAGGGCTGCTGGCCGACGACGGCACCGGTCGGCTTGTCGTTGACGTAGAAGTTGCCGGCCGCGTTGCGCAGGAACTGCTGCGCGTGGGCGATGGCGGCCCGGTCCTGCGCGATGATCGAGCCGGTCAGCGCGTACGGCGCCACCGACTCCATCTGCGCGAGCACCGCGTCGTAGTCGGCGTCGTCGTACACGTGCACCGCGAGCACCGGGCCGAAGTACTCGGTCGTGAAGACGTCGTGGCCGGGGTCGGTGCCCGTGATGATCGTGGGCCGCACGAAGAAGCCCTCGCTGTCGTCGGCCGTGCCCCCGGCGATCACCGTCAGCGCGTCGTCGTCCTTCGCGCGGTCCAGGACGCCGGACAGCTTCGAGAACGACTTCCGGTCGATCACCGCGCCCATGAAGTTCGAGAAGTCGGTGACGTCGCCCATCGACAGGGACTCCGTCGTCGAGACCAGGTCGTCCTCCAGGCGGGCCCACACGCTGCGCGGCACGTAGGCGCGCGAGGCAGCCGAGCACTTCTGGCCCTGGAACTCGAACGCACCCCGCACCAGCGCGGTGCGCAGGACGTCCACGTCGGCCGAGGAGTGGGCCACGACGAAGTCCTTGCCGCCGGTCTCCCCGACGATCCGCGGGTAACCGCGGTAGCCCGCGATGTTCTCGCCCACGGTGCGCCAGAGGTGCTGGAAGACCGGCGTCGACCCGGTGAAGTGGATGCCGGCCAGGTCGCGGTCGGCCAGCGCGACCTCCGACACCGGGATCCCGTCGCCGGTGACCAGGTTGATGACGCCGTCCGGGAGACCCGCGGCCTCGAGCAGCCGCATCGTCAGGTGCGCGGCGAACTGCTGGGTGGGCGAGGGCTTCCAGACGACGGTGTTGCCCATGAGCGCCGGCGCGGTCGGCAGGTTGCCGGCGATCGCCGTGAAGTTGAACGGCGTGATCGCGTAGACGAAGCCCTCGAGCGGGCGGTGGTCGACCCGGTTCCAGACACCGGGCGAGGACTCCGGCTGCTCGGCCATGATCTGCCGCGCGAAGTGGACGTTGAAGCGCCAGAAGTCGATCAGCTCGCAGGCGGCGTCGATCTCGGCCTGGTAGGCGGTCTTGCTCTGCCCGAGCATCGTCGCGGCGTTGAGCGTCTGCCGCCACGGCCCGGCCAGCAGGTCGGCGGCCTTGAGGAACACCGCGGCGCGGTCGTCGAACGACAGCGCCTGCCAGGCCGGCGCGGCCTCCTTCGCGGCGCGGACGGCGTCCTGAGCGTCGCCGTGGGTGGCGTGCGCCGAGGTACCGAGGACGGCGGCGTGCCGGTGCGGCTGGACGACCTCGAAGGCCGCCCCGGAGGCCATCCGCTGCCTTCCGCCGATCGTGCTGGTCAGCTCGAGGGGCTCGGCGGCCAGCGCCTTGAGGCGGGACTCGAGCTCGGCGCGCTCGGCCGAGCCGGGTGCGTAGGTGAGGACCGGCTCGTTGCGCGGGGCCGGGACTCGGGTGACGGCATCCATCGGAGACCTCTCAGGACTTCGTGATCAGGGAGCGGAGGAAGAAGCCGACGTTGGCCGGGCGCTCGGCGAGCCGGCGCATGAAGTACGCGTACCAGTCGACGCCGTACGGCACGTAGGCCCGGACCCGGGTGCCCGCGGCGGCCAGCCGGCGCTGCTCGTCGGGGCGGATGCCGTAGAGCATCTGCACCTCCCACGAGTCGGGAGCCCGCCCGTGCTGGGCGGCCAGCTCGTGGGCCCGCGCGATCATGGCCGGGTCGTGCGAGCCGACCATCGGGTAGCCGGGGCCGGCCATGAGGATCTCCAGGCACCGGGCGTAGGCGGCGTCGACGTCCCTCTTCTTCTGGTGCGCGACCGTCGGCGGCTCGTTGTAGGCGCCCTTCACCAGCCGTACGCGCGACCCGGTGACGGCGAGGGCCTTGGCGTCGTCCTCGCTCCGGAAGAGCATCGCCTGCAGGACGGCGCCGGTACCCGGGTGCTCCTTGCGCAGCTCGGCGAGGGCAGCCAGCGTCGAGTCGACGGTGCGGTGGTCCTCCATGTCGAGGGTCACGGTCGTGCCGATCGCGGTGGCGGCCTCCACCACGGGCCGCACGAGCTCGAGCGCCGTCTCGTGCCCGTCGGGCAGCGCCTGCCCGAAGGCCGACAGCTTCACCGACACCTCTGCGCCCGCGCCCAGCTCCAGGGCGGCCAGTCCGTCGAGCAGCGCCAGGTAGGCGTCCTGGGAGTGCTCGGCCTCGGCGCGGGTGGTGATGTCCTCGCCCAGGTGGTCGAGGGTGACGGCGATGCCGTCGCCGTCCAGGGTCCGGACGACGGCGAGCGCCTCGTCGAGCGTCTCCCCGGCGACGAACCGCTCGACGACCCGCCGGGTCGCGGGGTTGCCGGTCACCGCCCGCCGGAGACCGGGTCGGCGGGACGCGGCGAGCAAGGCCTTCTGCAGGACCACGGGGCCTCCAGCTCCAGGGACTCGAACACCGCCGACGGTAGGCACCGCCACCCCTTCGAGCCAGGGACAAGTGTCCAGAACCCGCGCCCGTGCTCTCATACAGATGTACAGGATCCTGAGTGGGCACGATGGCCCGGGGAGGGGGACGGCGGTGCGGGACGACCTGCAGGAGCTGGTCGACGAGGTGTCGCGGCTGCTGGCCGCGCCGGCCACGCTCGAGGACGCCGAGTTCACCCTGCTCGCCTTCTGCGCGCACGACGACAGCCAGGACGGCGCGATGGACGCCGTCCGCACCCGCTCGATCCTGACCCGCGGTTCTCCCGCGCCCACCCGCGCGTGGTTCGAGGAGTTCGGCATCGCCTCCGCCGAGGGGCCGCTGCGCACGCCGGCCGACCCGGAGGCCGGGATCCTCACCCGCCTGGTGATCCCCGTCCGCCACGAGGGGCGCACCCGTGGCTACCTCTGGCTGCTGGACGGCGGGCGCATCGACCCGTCGGACCCGGGCGATCCGGCACTCGCGGCCGCGGTCGACCTCGCGGCGGACGCAGGGAAGCTGCTCGCCGAGCGGGCCGGGGGTGACGACCTCGGCCGGAGCCTGGCGGCTGCGCTCACGGGGAGCTCGACGGCCCGGGCGCAGGCCACGCGGGCCCTGGCCGGGACGCTCGACGACCGGCTGCCCCTCGTGCTCGTCGCGCTGGTGCCCGGCCCCGACGGCCTGCCCGACCGCTGGCGCCGGCCCGGCGCCGGGGCCGTCGCGGCGGTCCTCGACGACCCCTCCGGTCCCGTCGCCGCCGTGCTGGTCCCGCTGAGCCGGACCGGGGACCTCCGCCCGGCCGGCGCGCTCGCCGCCGCCTCCCTCGCCGGGCTGCCCCGCGGCAGCGCCGCAGGCGTCTCGCAGGCGCGCACCGGGGTGGGCGACCTCCCCGCGCAGTGGGCGGAGGCCCGGGCCGCCGCTCGCGTGGCCGCCGCCGTCCCGGACCTCTCCCCCGTCGCCCACTGGGCGGAGCTGGGCGCGTGGCGCCTCGTCACCGCCCTGCCGGGCCCCGACCCCGCCGTCGCCCCCCTGCTCGCTGATCCGGTCCTCGCCGGGACGGCGGAGGTCTTCCTCGACTGCGGCGGCAGCGCCTCCCGGGCGGCCACCGCCCTCCGGGTGCACCGGCAGACGCTGTACTACCGGCTCTCCCGCGTGGAGGCGGTCACCGGGCTGGACCTGGCCGACGGCGACGCCCGCCTGCTGCTGCACACCTCGCTGCGTGCCGCGCGTCTCACCGGGCGTCCCTGACCGACCCCGCGGGTCCGGCGCCGGTCGCCTACGCTCGTCGGGATGGCTGCGGACGGGGTGGCGCAGGCCGGGCACCGCAGCGGGGGCGAGGACGTCCTGCGCCGGCTGCGCACCGGCACCGCCGAGGAGCACGAGGACGTCGAGCGCACCCTGGACCTGCTCGACCCCGACCTGGCGCGGGACCGGCTCGCCGCGGTGCTCGAGCGCATGCACGGGTTCTGGCTGGCCGCCGAGGCCGGCCTCGACGCGTGGGCCGGCGCGCACCCGGGCGACGCTGCCGCCGTCGACTGGCCGCGCCGGCGCAGGGCGGCGCTGTTCGCCGGCGACCTGCGCTCCCTGGACGCGGCGCCCGCGGCCGCCGGTCCGTCGCTGCCTCCCCTGGCCGGCACGGACGAGGCCCTGGGCCGGCTCTACGTCCTGGAGGGCTCGACCCTCGGGGGCACCTTCATCGACCGCCACCTCGCCTCGCTCCCCCACCTGGCGGGCGTCCGCGTCCGCGCCTTCTCCCCCTACGGCGGCGAGACCGGTGCGATGTGGGCTGCCTTCCGTCGGGTGACCCGCGAGCGGGTCGCCGCCGGCGGCAGCCCGGGCACGATGGTCGACTCGGCACGCGCGACCTTCCGCGCCCTCGCGACCTGGTGCCGCCCGGTCGCTCCGGTGCCCGCGTGACCGACAGCGCCGTGACGGGGATCGACTTCCTCGCCCCGGGCACCCCGGTCGACCTCAGCAACTGCGAGCGCGAGCCGATCCACGTCCCCGGCAGCATCCAGCCGCGGGGCGTGCTGCTGGTGGTCAGCGACCCCGACCACGTCGTGCAGCAGGTGTCGGAGAACCTCGCCGACCTGACCGGCGTCGACTGGCGCGCCGCCCTGGGGCGCCCCCTCGCCGACGTGCTGGGCGTGGTGCCGGCGGGGGCGGTCCTGCGGTCGGCCAGCGCGTTCGGCGACCTCCGCGAGCGCAACCCGGTCGAGATCACCTTGGACGTCGACGGCGACCCCGTCCCGGTCGACGCGATCCTGCACCGCGTCGTCCTGCGCTCGGCCGCCGAGCAGCAGCCGGCGGGCGACCCCCCGCTGGCCGGACTGCTCGTCGAGCTGGAGCCGGCCCGCGGCCCGCGGCCGTTCTCCTTCCCGAACACCTACCAGGCGGTCCGGGGCACGATCGGCGAGCTCAACCGCGCGTCGTCGCTGCAGGAGCTGTACGACATCACGGCGCAGGCGGTGCGCACGCTCACCGGCTTCGACCGCGTGATGGTCTACCGCTACGACGCCGACTACAACGGCGAGGTCGTCGCCGAGGCCAAGTCGGAACCCCTCAACAGCTTTCTCGGACTGCACTACCCCGCCTCGGACATCCCCGCGCAGGCACGGGCGCTCTACGAGAAGAACTGGATCCGGCTGATCTCCGACGTCGGCTACGTGCCGTCGCCGCTGCTGCCGACCGACCACCCCGCCACGGGCCGGCCGCTGGACCTCACCCACGCCACGCTGCGCAGCGTTTCCCCGATCCACGTCGAGTACCTGAAGAACATGGGCGTCCAGGCGTCGATGTCGATCTCCCTGCTGCGCGACGACGAGCTGTGGGGCCTCATCGCCTGCCACCACTACAGCGGCCCGCACGCCCCGCCCTTCGCCACCCGCGCCGCCGCCGAGTTCCTCGGGTCCACGCTGTCGCTGCGCCTGGTGGACCGCGCCGAGGAGGACGAGGTCCGCCGCGCGCTGCAGGTCCGCTCCACCCTGGCCTGGCTGACCGCCGCCACCCTCGACGAGGCACGCCCGCTGGCCGAGACGCTGCTCGGCACGCCGAACCTGCTCGACCTCGTGCCGGCCGACGGCGTGGTCGTGCGGCTGCAGGGGCACACCACCGCCCTCGGTGCGGCGCTCCCCGCGGACGTCGCGGACGCCGTCGCCGCGTGGGCCGCCGGCCGGGACGACGACGTCGTGGCCACCGACTCCCTGCCGAACACCGCACCGGGTCTCGTGACGCCCGTCGAGGTGGCCTGCGGGGTGCTGGCGCTGCCGCTGCCCGAGGGCCAGCACCTCCTGTGGTTCCGCGGCGAGCAGGTCCACCACATCGACTGGGGCGGCGACCCGCACAACAAGGCGATCGCCGAGCGCGAGGGGGACGAGGTCCGGCTCAGCCCGCGGAAGTCCTTCGAGCGCTGGCGGCAGACGGTGCGCGACAGGTCGGACCCGTGGACGGCGACGCAGCTCGCCGTCGCCGCCGAGCTGCGCACCCACCTGCTCGAGGCGCTGTACGCCCGCTCCCGCCGGGTGGCGCAGGCGGCCGAGACCCTGCAGCGCAGCCTGCTCACGGACCCGCCGGCGCACGACCACCTGGAGCTCGCGGTGCGCTACGTGCCCGCGGCCCGCGAGTCGCAGGTCGGCGGCGACTGGTACGACGTGTTCCAGCAGCCGGACGGCTCGACCACCCTCGTGATCGGCGACGTCGTCGGCCACGACACCGCCGCGGCGGCCGGCATGGGCCAGCTGCGCGGGCTGCTCCGCGGCATCGCCTACGACAGCGCCGACGGGCCGGCCGCCGTGCTGTCGCGGCTCGACTCCGCGGTCGAGGGCCTGGGGCTGGGCACCATGGCCACCGTCCTCGTCGGCCGGGTCGAGGAGGCCGACGGCGCGACCCGGCTCCGCTGGGCGAGCGCCGGCCACCTGCCTCCGGTGCTGACCGGTCCGGACGGCCGGACGCAGCTGCTCACCGGAGGGCGCCCCGGCCTGCTGCTCGGCGTCGACCCGTCGACCACCCGCACCGAGCACGTCTCCCCGGTGGAGCCCGGCAGCACCCTCCTGCTCTACACCGACGGGCTGGTCGAGCGGCGGGACCAGGTCTTCGACGACGGCATCGAGCTGCTCGGCCGGGTGCTCACCGACCTGCGCGACCGGCCGGTCGAGCAGCTGTGCGACGAACTGCTCGACCGGCTGCTGCCCGAGCGCGCCGAGGACGACGTCGCGCTCGTGGCGGTGCGCCTGCGCGGGTAGGTCCCGGCTCAGCCGCCCACGTACACCGCGAGGTGCTCGCCGGTGAGCGTGGAACGGGCGGCGACCAGGTCGGCCGGCGTCCCCTCGAAGACGACCTCGCCACCCTGGTGCCCGGCGCCGGGCCCGATGTCGATGATCCAGTCGGCGTGCGCCATCACCGCCTGGTGGTGCTCGATGACGAGGACCGACTTGCCGGAGTCGACCAGCCGGTCGAGCAGGCCCAGCAGCTGCTCCACGTCGGCGAGGTGCAGACCGGTGGTCGGCTCGTCGAGGACGTAGACGTCGCCCTTCTCCGCCATCTGCGCGGCCAGCTTGAGCCGCTGCCGCTCGCCGCCGGAGAGCGTGGTCAGCGGCTGCCCGAGGGTCAGGTAGCCCAGGCCCACGTCGGCGAGCCGGTCGAGGATGGTGTGCGCCGCCGGTGTGCGCGCGTCGCCCGCACCGAAGAACTCCTCGGCCTCGGTCACCGACATGGCCAGCACCTCGGCGATGTTGCGGCCGCCGAACGTGTACTCCAGCACCGAGGCCTGGAACCGGCGACCCTCGCACTCCTCGCACGGCGACTCGACCGTCGCCATGACGCCGAGCTCGGTGTAGATGACCCCGGCCCCGTTGCAGGTGGGGCAGGCGCCCTCGGAGTTGGAGCTGAACAGCGCCGGCTTGACGCCGTTGGCCTTCGCGAACGCCTTGCGGATCGGCTCGAGCAGCCCGGTGTAGGTGGCCGGGTTGCTGCGCCGCGAGCCGCGGATCGCGCCCTGGTCGACGACGACGACGCCGTCCCGGGGTGCGACGGAGCCGTGGATCAGCGAGCTCTTCCCCGACCCGGCGACACCGGTGATGACGCAGAGGACCCCCAGCGGGATGTCGACGTCGACGTCGCGCAGGTTGTGCGTGCTCGCCCCGCGGACCTCGAGGGTGCCGGCCGGCGTGCGGACGTCCGGCTTGAGCGCCGCCCGGTAGCCGAGGTGGCGACCGGTGAGGGTGCCGCTCTCCCGGAGCCCCGCGAGCGTGCCCTCGTAGACCACCTCGCCGCCGGCGGTCCCGGCCAGGGGGCCGAGGTCGACGACGTGGTCGGCGATGGCGATCGTCTCGGGCTTGTGCTCGACGACGAGCACCGTGTTGCCCTTGTCCCGCAGCTGCAGGAGCAGGCCGTTCATCCGCTCGATGTCGTGCGGGTGCAGGCCGATCGTGGGCTCGTCGAAGACGTAGGTGACGTCGGTGAGCGAGGACCCGAGGTGGCGGATCATCTTGGTCCGCTGCGCCTCGCCACCGGACAGGGTGCCGGCCGGCCGGTCGAGCGAGAGGTAGCCCAGCCCGATCTGCTCGAAGGAGTCGAGCAGGTGCTGCAGGCCCGTCAGCAGCGGCGCGACCGACGGCTCGTCCAGCGCCCGCACCCAGCCGGCGAGGTCGCTGATCTGCATCTGGCACAGGTCGGCGATGTTCCTCCCCTCGATGCGCGAGGACCGCGCCTCGGGCGTAAGCCGGGTGCCCTCGCACTCCGGGCAGGTCTGGAAGGTGATCACGCGCTCGACGAAGCGCCGGATGTGCGGCTGCAGGGAGTCGACGTCCTTGGACAGCATGGACTTCTGGACCTTCGGGATCACGCCCTCGTACGTCAGGTTGATGCCCTCCACCTTGATCTTCGTGGGCTCCTCGTAGAGGAGGGTCTGCATCTCCTTCTTCGTGTACTTCCCGATCGGCTTGTCGAGGTCGAGGCCGATGCCCTGGAAGAGACGGCCGTACCAGCCCTCCATGCTGTAGCCGGGCACCATCAGGCCGCCCTCGTTCAGCGACTTCTCGGCGTCGTAGAGCGCCGTGAGGTCGAAGTCGGAGACCGACCCCATGCCCTCGCAGCGCGGGCACATGCCGCCCAGGTAGACGACGTCGCGCACCACGTTCTTCTCGACCCGGCCACCGGCCTTCTCGGTGCTCATCACCCCGCTCGCCTTGCGCGTCGGGACGTTGAACGAGAACGCGGTGGGCGGCCCGATGCGCGGCGTGCCGAGCCGGCTGAACAGGATGCGCAGCATCGCGTTCGCGTCGGTCGCCGTGCCGACCGTGGAGCGCGGGTTGGCGCCCATCCGCTCCTGGTCGACGATGATCGCCGTCGTCAGGCCCTCGAGCAGGTCGACCTCCGGCCGCGACAGGCTCGGCATGAAGCCCTGGACGAAGGCGCTGTAGGTCTCGTTGATCAGCCGCTGCGACTCCGCGGCGATCGTGTCGAAGACGAGCGAGCTCTTGCCCGACCCCGAGACACCGGTGAACACGGTCAGCCGGCGCTTGGGGATCTCGACGCTGACGTCCTTGAGGTTGTTCACCCGTGCGCCCAGCACCCGGATCAGGTCGTGGCTGTCGGCGGTGTGCTCCGCGGAGGTGCCGGTCGTCGTGGCCGTGCTCATGTGTCTCCCTCGGTACGGGGGTCGGGTCCGCTGCCTGCTAGGACGCCCGGGGGCCGCTCAACTGATCTGCTGGATGCGGATCATGTTGCCCGCGGGGTCGCGGAAGGCGCAGTCGCGGACGCCGTACGGCTGGTCGGTCGGCTCCTGCACGACATCGGCGCCGCTGGCCTCCAGCGCCGCGAAGGTGCCGGCGAGGTCCCGGGACGCCAGGTTGACCCCGAAGTAGCTGCCCTTCGCGATCAGCTCGAGGAGCGTGCGCTTCTCGTCGTCGGTCAGGCCGGGGGTGGCGGTCGGCGGGTGCAGGACGATGTTGGTGTCGGGCTGGCCGGGCGGGCCCACGGTGATCCAGCGCATCCCGTCGTAGCCGACGTCGAGGCGGACCTCGAACCCGAGGGCGTCGCGGAAGAAGGCCAGGGAGGCGTCGGGGTCGGTGTGCGGGAGGAAGCTCGAGTGGATGGTGACGTCGGGGGTCTGCATGGCCCTCACGCTAGGGACGGCGCCGACGCCGGAGCTTCTCGATTCCTGACCGGTCTGGTCACCTGCTTGGCCACGCAGGAGGGCATCCCCGCCGTCGCACCTGCCTGCTGCCGCCGGTAGACGCTGGGTGGGACACCGACCAGCTCGGTGAAGCGGGTGCTGAACGTGCCCAGCGACGAGCAGCCCACGGCGAAGCACACCTCCGTGACGCTGAGGTCGCCGCGGCGGAGCAGCGCCATGGCGCGCTCGATGCGCCGCGTCATGAGGTAGGCGTAGGGCGATTCCCCGAACGCGGCGCGGAACTCGCGGCTGAGGTGGCCCGACGACATGTGCGCGCCGCGCGCGAGCGCCTCCACGTCGAGCGGCTGCGCGTACTCGCGGTCGATCCGGTCGCGGACCCGGCGCAGGCGCACGAGGTCGCGCAGGCGCTGCTCCTCGGCGGATGCGCTCGTCACCCGGCGATCGTGCCACGTCCTACCGGTCCCACCGGCCCTCGTCGGGCGCGGTGGACCGGTCGTTCACCCGTCCAGGTCGGGGGCGGTGAACGTGGGGGTCAGCCCGTCGTCCGGCGGGCCGCCCCGGGCAGGCAGCGGCGCCTCGTCCTCGGCCGCGCGCACCATCGGGAGGGACTCCTCCACCGAGGGCTGCCCGAGATCGCGGGCATCGCGCTCGAGCGCCGCGAGCAGCCGCTCCTCGTCGGGAGCGAGGTCGCCGGGGCCCAGGTGGCCGCCCGGTTCCCCCGCATCGGACCCCGACGCCATGCCGCTGTCGGGGTCGGTGCCGTTCGGTCCGGCCATGCTCATGGGGTTCTCCTCTGCCGGGCTCAGCGGGGGAAGTTCGGCTCCAGCCGGGGCACGATCTGCATCTCGGGCACGAAGCTCGACGGGTGCAGCAGGAGCAGGGTCCGGACCATCTCCGCCACCGCCGACGGCGGCATCATCAGGTGGGACGGGATCCCCCACTGCTCCATCATGGGGGTGTCCATGGCGGCGGGGATCACCGCCTGCACCCGGCACGGGAACGGTCGCTCGGAACCGTCCGGCAGGGTGACCGCCTTCTCGCGCAGCTCCCGCTGGATGCACCGGGTGGCGTTGAGGAAACCCGCCTTCGAGCCGTTGTAGGCGATGGCGCCGCTGCCGGAGGTGATCGCCGACAGGGACACGATGTGCACCACGTCCGCGGTGCGCCCCTCCGGCAGGTGCTGGACGCGCTTCATGAACTCGCTGGTCAGGAAGACCGGCCCCTCGAAGTTGACCGCCTGGACCCGCCGGTAGTCGTCGAGGTCGATGTCGGTGACGTACCCGGGCCGGTCGATGCCGGCCACGTTCACCAGGACGTCGAAGGCGTCGCCGTGCCGGTCGAAGAGCTGGGCCACCACGTCCCGCCGGCTGACGTCGTCGGTCACGTCGAGCGGGACGACCTCGGCCGATCCCCCGGCCTCGGTGACCCGGGAGCGGGTCTCCTCGCTGCCCGCCGCGTCGATGTCGGCCACCACGACGTGCGCCCCCGCCTCGGCCAGCGCCACCGCCGTGGCACGCCCGAGCCCGCTGGCGCCGCCGGTGACCAGTGCGACCCGGCCCTTCAGGGCACCGCTGTCGTCCATCGACCCTCCGTCCGTGATCCTGCTCGTCACGGACAGCCTTCCCGAAGACGCGGCCGGGCGCAGGTCGGCGGCGTCGGTCAGACGACCGTCGCGCTGGCGGCCGCCCGGGTGCCGCGGAGCCGCTGCGCCGGGGTCGCCCAGACGTCGGCCAGCGTGACCGTGCTCAGCCCGCGTTCGGCGATCAGCGCCAGCAGGTCGCCGTACAGGGTCGTCACCGTGGCGTGGTTGGCGTGGCCGACGACGATGCGCTGGGCGGTGAACCACGTCCGGGCGGCGTCCATGAGCTCGGCCGGGGTCAGCACCCGCGAGTCCTCGAGCGTGCCGTCCCACATCACGACGGTGGGGTGCCCCTGGTCGGCGGCGATCCGGTCGATGCGCTCGTCGCGCGCCCCGTACGGCGGTCGGAAGAACGGGCTGTCGCGGACGCCGAAGACGTCACGCAGGAAGTCGCGGTTGCGGCCGATCTCCTCGCCCACGGCACGGTCGTCCAGCGTGGTGAGGTCGGGGTGGGACCAGGTGTGGTTGCCGAGCGCGATCTGGCCGGAGTCGACGAGGGGTCGCAGCGCCGCCGCGTTCTCCTCCCACGACCGGTAGCAGCCGTTCGGGAAGAAGGTCAGCCGCGTCCCGCTGTCGGCGGCGAACGCGGCGAAGGCGGCGACCACCTCGGTGCTGGTGCCGTCGTCGACGGTGAGGGCGAGCGAGGTGCCGCCGCCCGGCAGGCCGTGCACCACCCCGGTGGGCGGGAGGAGCGGCGGAGGCGGTGCGGGCGCCTCGACGGCGGCGGCCGAGGCCGCCAGGGGTGGCGCCTCGCGGGGGCGCGGTCGGGGGTCGTCGCGGGTCACGCCGTGGCCCACCGCGGCGCCGGCCAGGCCGGCCGCCAGGGCGAGGAGGAACCTCCGGCGTTCCATGCGGCGGACGGTAGTGAGCCGCCCGGGCGTGTCCCGGAAGCGACTCGGCCGACGCGCCGGACCACTTCGCCCCGCGAGCGGCCGCATCCACCGGGTGACCGCCCGCCCGACTGACCGCTCCGGACCCGTCGCATGCCGTCTGCAGCCGCCGTCTCACCCCTGCGGGGGGTGAGCGGCTGTAGCGGTTCTAGAAAGTTTCAGTACCCCGCGCTCCGTGCCGAAGGGATGACGCACATGGAAGTACGGATGTCACCAAGGAGGTGTACGGAATGCGCAGCACTGTGCAGGGCTCCCCGCCGGACGCGCCGGATTACGGCGTGACCTGGGGCGGCGTCCCATTGCAGGCGAAGCGGGCGATGACTGTCGCCGTTGCCACGCTCGTGGCGGCAGGGCTCTTCGGCCCCGCCACCGCGTCCGCGGCGTCGCTCTCGTCGTCGGCCGACCAGGTGTCGGTCATCGTGCGCGAGGCTGCCGGTTCGGGGAACGCTCCCGAGCGGGCGGTGGCCGCGTACGGGGGCTCGATCACGCGTGAGCTCGGGATCATCGGCGGCTTCACCGCCGACGTCCCCGTCGACCGGATCGACGCGCTCCGCGGCGTCGCGGGCGTCGAGTCGGTCAGCGAGAACGCGTCGCTGACCCTCAACGGCCTGACCGGCGGCACCCTGGGCGGCCTGTTCTCGGCGGTCACCCAGGCCGCCACGACCGTCACCCAGCCGGTGACGGACGTCGTCGAGCCGGTCGTCGAGAACACGACGACGACGGTTGCGGGCACCACGGCTGCCGTGGCCAGGACCGTCAACGAGGTCGTCGCGGGCCAGGCCGGCCAGACCGGTTCGCTCTACACGATCGCCAACGACGTCACCGGCGCCTCGGCGATGTGGGACGCCGGCTACACCGGCGCGGGCGTGGACGTGGCCGTCATCGACTCGGGCGCCGTCCCCGTCGACGGTTTCACCGCCTCCGGCAAGCTCGTGTACGGCCCTGACCTGTCCTTCGAGGTCGGGACCCCGCTGGAGAACCTGGACACGAACGGTCACGGCACGCACATGGCCGGCATCATCGCCGGCCGTGACGACGCCGCGAGCGCTCCGTACTCCGGTGACTCGGGCAACTACGTCGGCATGGCGCCGGACGCCCGCATCGTCAGCATCAAGGTCGCTGACGCCCTGGGGCACACCGACGTCTCGCAGGCGATCGCGGCCATCGACTGGGTCACCGAGCACGGTGACGACGAGGGTCTGAACGTGCGCGTGGTGAACATGTCGTTCGGCACCGACGGCGTCCAGAGCTACCAGCTCGACCCGCTCGCCTACGCCGCCGAGCAGGCCTGGCACAAGGGCATCGTGGTCGTCGTCGCCGTCGGCAACGAGGGCTTCGGCACCGGGAAGGTCAACAACCCGGCCACCGACCCCTACGTCATCGCCGTCGGTAGTGCCGCCACCAACGGCACGGCGGACACCGCCGACGACACCGTCTCCGCGTTCTCGAACGACGGTGACGGCACCCGCAACCCCGACGTGGTCGCCCCCGGCGAGCGCGTCGTGAGCCTCCGCAGCCCGAACTCCTTCCTGGACCAGTCGGCGCCGAGTGCTCGCATCGGGGAGAAGCTGTTCCGCGGTAGCGGCACCTCCCAGGCGGCGGCAGTCGTCTCGGGCGCCGCGGCGCTGCTGATCAGCCAGCGTCCGGAGATCACGCCGGACGAGGTCAAGGCGCTGCTCATGGGGACGGCCAACACCATCCCCGGCGCCACGGCCGCTCGCCAGGGTGCGGGTCTGATCGACCTGGCCGAGGCGCTGAACACCCCCACGCCGGTGAACGCCGTGCAGACGCACGCGCGCTCGACCGGTGCGGGCTCCCTGGACGCCGCCCGTGGGTCGGTGGTCGTGGAGGTCGACGGCGAGGCCGTCACCGGTGAGGTCGACGTGACCGGTCAGGCCATCGAGGAGTCGACCGCCGAGTCGCTCGCCGAGGGCGTCACCGAGATCACCGAGGAGGCCGCCGCGGAGACGGTCGAGGCCATCTCCGAGCTGCCCGCCCAGGAGCAGGCCGAGGTGATCGAGGACCTGCCGCCCGCGCAGCAGGCCGAGGTCGCCGAGCAGGCCGAGCTCACTGGCGTCAGCTGGTCGGGCGTGTCCTGGTCCGGCGTCAGCTGGTCCGGCGTCAGCTGGTCCGGCGTCAGCTGGAGCGGTGTCTCCTGGTCCGGCGTCAGCTGGAGCGGCGTGAGCTGGTCCGGCGTGAGCTGGAGCGGCGTGTCCTGGTCCGGCGTCAGCTGGTCCGGTGTGTCCTGGTCCGGTGTCAGCTGGAGCGGTGTCTCCTGGTCCGGCGTGAGCTGGTCCGGGGTCAGCTGGTCCGGCGCGGACTGGTCCTAAGAGGGAGGTGACGACGATGACGAACGACGTTCCTGAGACCAAGGCCGGCGCGAACCGGCTCACTGTTCCCCAGCGGATCATGCTGCTCACGGGCGTGCTGGCCGCGGTCGCGGTGGCGTTGTTCGTCATCGTCGTCCACCCGCTCGCCGGAGCGTCCACGGCTCTGCCCCTGCCGTGGGTGGTCTGGGCGGTCGCCTTCGCCGTGAGCGAGGCGTTCCCCGTGCACGTCCAGGTCAAGCGGGACGCGCACACCTTCTCCGTCAGCGACCTGGTGATGGCTGCCGGCCTCGTGCTGACCACCCCGGGCGACCTCGTCGTCGCCCAGGTGGTGGGCGTCGCGGCGGCCCTCGCCCTGCACCGCCGTCAGCGCGGGCTCAAGCTCGCCTTCAACACCGCCCTGTTCGCCCTCACCGGCTCGGTGGCGACGACGGTCTACGCGCTCCTGTGCTCGCCGCTCACCCCGGGCTGGTACTGGCTGGCGGCGCTGGTCGCCATCGTCGGTGCCACCCTGGTCGGCAACGCGAGCATCTTCGCGGTCATGAGCGTCTCCGAGGGCCGCGTCGACCCGGGCAACTTCCTGGCGATGTGCACCCTCACGGTGCCGGCCGCCCTCGCCTCCGCCGCGATCGGGCTGCTCGTCGCCCGCACCGCCGTTGCCGACCCCGCCGCGCTGGCCCTGCTGGCGCTGCCCACCATCCTGATCATCGCCTCGTACCGCGCCTACACCGGCGCCCGCGAGCAGCAGGAGAACCTGCGCCTGCTGCACGAGGTCACCTCGCTGCTGCACGCCGGCGACACCCAGGAGGCGCTCGGCGACTTCCTGGACTCCGTCCGCTCGGCCTTCCGCGCCGAGATGGCCGAACTGGTGCTGCTCGGCCCGGCCGGGCGCGACGGCGCGACGGTGAGCCGCAGCCGCGAGGGTGCCGACCCCGTCGTCATGGCTCCGCTGGAGAACCCGGAGGACCACCACCGCCTGCTGCGCCTGGCGACCTCGTCCGGCGCCCTCACCACCCGCACGGGCACCGGCCCCGGCGCGGCGCTCGACAGCTACGCCGCCGAGCGCGGCCTCAAGGATGCCGTCGCCGCCGCGCTGCGCACCGAGGACCGCGTGCACGGGCTGCTGCTGGTCGGTGGCCGCATCGGTGACGTCACCACGTTCACCTCGCGCGACCTCGCGCTGCTGGACACCTTCGCCCGGCACGTCGCCACCTCGCTCGAGCGCGGCCGCCTGGAGGAGAACCTCCGCCAGGTCACCGACCTCAAGGAGCAGCTGCGTCACCAGGCGCTGCACGACCCGCTGACCGGGCTGCCCAACCGCACCCTGTTCCTGGACCGCGTGCGGCACGCCGTCGACACCGCCGGCCGCAGCGGCGTCCACCCCGCCGTGCTCTACCTCGACCTCGACGGTTTCAAGCCGGTCAACGACACGTTCGGCCACGAGGCCGGCGACGTGCTCCTCCGGGCGGTCGCCGACCGCCTCCGCGGGTGCCTGCGCCCGGCCGACACCGCCGCCCGCCTGGGTGGTGACGAGTTCGTCGTCCTGCTCAACGGGCCGATCGACCGCTTCGGTGTCGCCCGCGTCATCGAGCGCATCCGCGCCCAGCTCGACGTCCCCGTCGTGCTCGGCGACGACGTCGTCGCGACGGTCGGCGCCAGCATCGGTGTCGCCCTGGGCGACGACGTCCCGGACGCCGACACGCTGGTCCGGCACGCCGACATCGCGATGTACACGGCCAAGCGCTCCGCGGGCAACGACTTCGTCGTCTACGAGCCCGGCCTGGGCAACACCACGTCGACGCGCAAGGACGTCGCGGCCGAGCTGGCCCAGGGCATCGCCAACGGCGAGCTGCGGACCGTCTACCAGCCGCTCATCGACATGCGCACCGGCCGCCCCATCGGCGCCGAGGCCCTCGTCCGGTGGCAGCACCCCGTCGACGGGCTGCGCACTCCCGACCAGTTCATCGGGCTGGCGGAGGAGAGCGGCCTGATCACCAAGATCGGGGAGCTCGTCCTCAACGACGCCTGCACGCAGGCCGCCCGCTGGGTGGCCGAGTCGCCCGACCAGGACGACCTCCTGGTGACGGTGAACCTGTCGGCTCGGCAGGTCGCCGACGACCAGATCGTCGAGCAGGTCCGCGAGGCGCTGGCGAGCTCGGGGCTGGAGCCGCACCGCCTCGTCCTGGAGATCACCGAGACGGTCCTCATGCAGGACCGCGACGCCGCGGCCGCCACCCTGTGGCTGCTCAAGGGCCTCGGCGTCCGGATCGCGATCGACGACTTCGGCACCGGCTACTCGTCGCTGGCCTACCTGCGCCGCTTCCCGATCGACATGCTCAAGGTGGCCCGCGAGTTCGTCGACGGCCTCGGCCGCGACGCGCACGACGACGTCATCACCCGCGCGATCGTGGAGCTGGCCGGCACCCTCGGCCTGCTCACCGTGGCCGAGGGCATCGAGACCACGCAGCAGTCGGAGACCGTCGCGGCGCTCGGGTGCGACATCGCCCAGGGCTACCTGTTCTCCCGGCCGATCGAGGCGGAGGCGGTCAGCGCCGTCATGTCCGCGTCGCAGGTCTCCGAGGCCATCCAGCCCCGGGCCGTCGACAGCGACTGGGACGAGCCGGCCGGGGAGCTGGCGCCGGCCTGACCGGCTCAGGCGGCGGGCACCAGCCCGGCCTCCTCGATCAGGCGCGCCTGCTCGCGGCACCACGGGGACCAGGCGTCGCCCTCGCTCTCCTGGCGGCGGCGGAACCCGGCCCAGTCCAGCAGCTCCCACTCCTCCACCTCGGAGGCGTCGGGCTCGGGCGACCCGGTGAACCGGCCCAGGTAGACCGGGCAGATCTCGTTCTCCACCACGCCCCGGAACTCGGCGCGGTAGCGGTAGCCGGGCAGGGCGGGGCGGATGTCGGCGACGCCGAGGCCGAGCTCGAAGCGGGCGCGCCGGGCGATCGCCGAGGCGTCGTCCTCACCGGGGCCCGGGTGGCCGCAGACGGTGTTGGTCCACATGCCGGGGAAGGTGGCCTTGTCCACCGCCCGGCGGGTGATCAGCAGGCGGCCGGCGTCGTCGAAGAGGTAGGCCGAGAAGGCGCGGTGCAGCGGGGTCTCCCCGTGGTGCACCAGGCGCTTGGGCATCGTGCCGACGGACCGCCCGTCGTCGTCGACGAGAACGATGAGCTCCTGGGCGGTGGTCGTCACGGATCCATCGTCCCCGACGCGCGGCCGCCGCGCCGCGCCCGCGTCCCGATCAGGCGTCGTAGTCGACGGTGACGGCGTCCGAGACGGGCAGGGACTGGCAGGTGAGCACGTAACCGGCGGCCACCTCGTCGGGTTCGAGGGCGTAGTTGCGCCGCATCCGCACCTCCCCTCCGGTCACCCGCGCCCGGCACGTGCCGCAGACGCCGCCCTTGCAGGCGAACGGGAGGTCGCCCCGCACCCGCTGGGCCGCGTCCAGCAGCGGGACGTCGCGGGGCAGGGTGAGCGGCGTCGCACGGCCGTCGAGGACGACGGTCACCTCGCTGGCGGGTCCGGTCACCGCGGCGGCGTCGCCCCGGACGGGTTCGGGCGGCACGTCGTCGACGTAGAACAGCTCCTGGTGCACCCGCTCCCGCGGCACGCCGAGACCGTCCAGCAGCGCGCGGGCGTCGGTGACCAGCCCGTGCGGTCCGCACAGCCACCAGTGGTCGACCCGCTCGGTGTCGACCAGCGCGCCGACGAGCCGCCGCAGCCGCTCCCCCTCCAGCCGACCGCTGGTCACGTCGGCGTCGCGGGCCTCGCGGGACAGCACGTGCAGCAGCGTGAAGCGGGGACCGTGCCGGTCCTTCAGGTCGGCCAGCTCGTCGGCGAACATCACCGTGTCCGCCCGGCGGTTGCCGTACAGCAGGGTGACCGTCGACCTGCCGTCGGCGAGCGCCGTGGACGCCAGGGAGAGCGCCGGCGTGATGCCGGAACCGGCGACCACGAAGACGTGGTCGGCCGGGACCGCCAGGTCGGTCGTGAACCGCCCCGACGGCGGCAGCACCTCCACCTCGTCGCCGGGACGCACCGCGTGCACCAGCCAGGAGGAGAACAGCCCGCCGGGCACCTCGCGGACGCCGATGCGCAGGGCCGCCCCCGCGGGCGCGCAGATCGAGTAGTCCCGGCGCTCGTCGCGCCCGCCGTCGGTGCGCCGAAGCGTGAGCGACTGTCCCGGCCGGAAGGCGAACTCCGCGGCCAGCTCCTCCGGGACGTCGAAGGTGACCGCCGCGGCGTCGTCGGTCAGCCGGTCCACGCGGGCGACGGTCAGCCGGTGGAACGTGCGCCGCCGGGTCAGCACGGGCGCGGCCGTCACTAGATCTCCTTCACGTGCTCGAAGGGCTCCTGGCACTGCCGGCAGCGGCGCAGGGCGGTGCAGGCGGTGGCGCCGAACTCGCTGACCTCCTCGGTGTCCGGCGACCCGCACAGCGGGCACGCCGCCGTCCGGCGCGGCCGGTCGAGGTCCAGGTCCAGGGGGACGGGTCCGGGCGTGCGGGCGGGGGCGGCACCCGGGGGCGCGATGCCCGCCTCGGCGAGCTTCCGGCGGCCCTCGGCCGAGATCCAGTCCGTGCTCCACGCCGGCGAGAGCACCGTCCGGACGTCGACCTGCTCGAAACCGGCGTCGTGCAGCGCGTGCAGGAGGTCGGCGCGCATCACGCCCATCGCCGGGCAGCCCGAGTAGGTCGGGGTGATCTCGACGACCACCGTGCCGTCGTCCCCCGTGCGCACGTCCCGGAGGACGCCGAGGTCTGCGAGGGTCAGCACCGGCAGCTCCGGGTCGACGACGGCCTCGGCGACCGGGCGCGGGTCGACCCGCACGTCCCCGCGCCGGCCGGGCTGCCGCAGCGTCCGCCCGCTCACCACGTCGCCCCCGGGTGCGCGCGGGACAGGCCCTGGAGCCCCGCGAGGAGCACGGCCAGCTCGGGCCCGTGCGCGCCGACGCGCCCGCGGGGCGGGACGTCGCCCGGCCACGGCGGAACGGCGAGCGTGGCCCGCTCCAGCACCTGGGTCAGGACGCCGCGGACCTCGTCGCGCAGATCGGTCGGGTCCACCCCCACCCGCTCCCCCGCCAGCCGGCGCTCGACGTCGGTGGGCGTGAAGAGGTCCGCGGTGAGCGGCCAGACGGCGTCGGCGCCCGCCTGCGCGCGCCGGTGCGACTCCGCCGTCCCGTCACCGAGCCGCAGCACCCAGCGCGCGGCGTGGTCGCGGTGGTAGGTCAGCTCGGGGACGGCCTTGGCGGCGACCGCGGCCAGCACCGGGTCGCGCGACCCGCGCAGCCGGGCGGCCAGGGCGAGGCGCCACGTCGAGGCCACGAGCAGGCGGACGACGGTGTGCCCGAAGTCCCCGTCCGGTGCGGCGACCAGGCCCGCGCAGCGGAACTCGTCGGCGTCGCGGAAGTAGGCCAGCGCGTCCTCGTCCGGGACCGTCGCGCCCGCGCGCTCCCGCGACCGGCCGAGCACCCCGCACGACCCGGCGCGGGAGAGGAGCAGCCGCGCCTGCCCGAGCAGGTCGAGGGCGATGTTGGCCAGCGCCACCTCCTCCTCGAGCTCGGGGGCGCGGGTGATCCACCCGGTGAGGCGCTGGCTGAGCACGAGCGCGTCGTCGCCGAGCATGAGGCAGTAGGCGCCGAGGTCGGCCGGGTCGGCGCCGGCGGGCAGAGCGGTGTCGACGCCGGCGAGCGGGTCGTCGAAGCCCGTGCCGAACGCCCAGCGCGCCTCGTCGCCGTGGGCGGCGGTCAGCGCGTCGTACACGGTCTCCAGGTGACCCATGGCGCGACGCTCCTTGTCTGACTGACGAGAGGCCGGAAGGCCCCCTTCCAGGGGCCCGCCGCCGAGGTACGAGGTGGTGGGGAGGAAGGGGGTCCTATATGTGCGGGACGTCGTCGGGGATGTCGTAGAAGGTCGGGTGCCGGTAGACCTTGTCGCCACTGGGGGCGAACATCGGGTCCTTCTCGTCCGGGCTGGACGCCGTGATGTCGGCCGAGCGGACCACCCAGATGCTCACGCCCTCGTTGCGGCGCGTGTACAGGTCGCGCGCGGCGTGCACCGCCATCTCGTCGTCCGGAGCGTGCAGCGAGCCGACGTGCACGTGGTTGAGCCCGCGCTTGCCCCGGACGAACACCTCGTACAGCGGCCAGTCGCGGCGGGCCACCGACGGCTGGGGCTGCACGGGGACCCCGGTCAGCGGAACGGCGCCGTGGCCGCCCTCGGCGGTGAGGTCGCTGCTCACGCGTGCTTCTCGGCGTACGCGGTGGCCGCCTCGGTCACCCACGCGTTGTCGTCCCGCGCCGCCCGCCGGCGGGCGATCCGCACCCGGTTCATCGGCCCCTCACCGCTGATCACCTTCCTGAACTCCGCCCAGTCGATCGCGCCGAAGCGGTGCTGCCCGGCGTCGGCGTCCCAGGAGAGCTCCGGGTCGGGCAGCGTGACGCCGAGGAACTCCGCCTGCGGCACCGTCATGTCGACGAACCGCTGGCGCAGCTCGTCGTTGGTGTGCCGCTTGACCCCCCACGCCATCGACTGCGCGGTGTTGGGGCTGTCGGCGTCCGGCGGGCCGAACATCATGAGCGAGGGCCACCACCACCGGTCGACGGCGTCCTGGACCATCGCCCGCTGCTCGTCGGTGCCGCGCATCATCGTCAGCAGCAGCTCGTAGCCCTGCCGCTGGTGGAACGACTCCTCCTTGCAGATGCGGATCATCGCGCGGGCGTAGGGCCCGTAGCTCGACCGGCACAGCGGCACCTGGTTGCAGATGGCCGCGCCGTCGACCAGCCAGCCGATGACGCCGACGTCGGCGTAGGACAGGGTCGGGTAGTTGAAGATGGAGCTGTACTTCTGCCGGCCCTCGATGAGCTTGTCGGTGAGGTCGGCGCGGTCGGCGCCGAGCGTCTCGGCGGCCGAGTAGAGGTAGAGCCCGTGCCCGGCCTCGTCCTGCACCTTGGCCAGCAGGATCGCCTTGCGCCGGAGGCTCGGCGCCGACAGCAGCCAGTCGCCCTCGGGCTGCATCCCGATGATCTCGGAGTGGGCGTGCTGGGCGATCTGGCGGATGAGCGTCCGGCGGTACCCCTCGGGCATCCAGTCCCGCGGCTCGATCCGGTGGTCGGCCGCGATCGTGGCCTCGAAGTCGCGCTCGAGGTCGGGCGCGGGGGGCGAATCGACCGTCACACACCCTCCTCGTCGAATAACTGACCATCCGGTCGGTAAAGTCTACCGCGTCATGAGACCTGAGTCACAGCAGCCGACCGCCGGTGTCGTGCGCCGCGGCCGCCCCGGCCACTCGCTCGACTCGCTGCTGGCCGTCGCGGTCGCCGTCTTCAACGAGCGGGGCTTCGAGGCGACCAGCATGGACGAGCTGGCCGGCCGGCTCGGCGTCACCAAGTCGGCGATCTACCACCACGTGCCGCGCAAGGACGAGCTGCTCCGCCTGGCGCTGGACCGCGCGCTGGACGGGTTGTTCGCCGTCACCCGGGAGCCGGGGGCCCGTGCGGGCCGGGCGATCGACCGGCTCGAGCACGTCGTCCGCGGATCGGTCGGGGTGCTCACCGCCGAACTGCCGTTCGTGACCCTCCTGCTGCGCGTGCGCGGGAACTCCGATGTCGAGGTGGCCGCCCTCCAGCGCCGCCGCGAGTTCGACCGGATCGTCACCGGCCTGGTGAGCGCCGCAGCCGCGGAGGGCACCGTCCGCGCCGACGTGCCCGCGGGCGTCGTCGCTCGCCTCCTCTTCGGCACGGTGAACTCCCTGACCGAGTGGTACCGCCCCGATGGGCCGCTCACCCGGGAGCAGCTCGCCGACGCCGTCGTCGCGACCGCCTTCTCCGGGTTGCGCACCCCCTGATGCATGGACCGGTGACCCGGCGGGGCACTGTCGCGTCGTGGACAGCTTCCGCCGCGACGGCCTGACCTTCGACGTCATCGACGCCGGTCCCTCCGACGGGGAGCCGGTCGTCCTCCTGCACGGGTTCCCGCAGGACTGCACGGCCTGGGACGGGGTCGCACCGGCGCTGCACCAGCACGGGCTGCGCACGCTCGCCCCGGACCAGCGCGGCTACTCCCCCATGGCCCGGCCGCGCACCCGGAAGCACTACGCGCTCCGGGAGACGACGAAGGACGTGCTCGCCCTGCTCGACGCGGCCGGCCTCGAGCGCGCGCACGTCGTCGGCCACGACTGGGGCGGCATCGCCGCGTGGGCCCTGGGCGCGTGGCACCCCGACCGCGTCCGGACGCTGACCGCGCTGTCGGTACCGCACCCAGCCGCGATGGCGAAGGCGATGGTCACCAGCGACCAGGCGCTGCGCTCGTACTACATGGCGCTGTTCCAGCTGCCCCTGCTGCCGGAGCGGCTGCTGCTGGCCGGCAAGGGCGCGGCCCTGCGACGGGTGCTGAGGCGGGGCGGGCTGCCCGACGACGCGGTCGACCGCTACGTCGCCCGGATGCGCGAGCCCGGGGCGCTGTCCTCCGCGCTGGGCTGGTACCGCGCACTCCCCTGGAGCGGTCGCGATCCGGTGGGCAGGGTGCGGGTCCCCACCCTGCACCTGTGGAGCACCGGGGACGCGTTCCTGGGCCGTGCCGCGACCGAGGCGACCGAGCAGTTCGTGGACGCCCCGTACCGCCTCGAGGTGCTCGACGGCGTGACGCACTGGATCCCCGAACTGGCGCCGGAGCGCGTGGCCGAGCTGGTCACCGCGCACGTCCGCGCCGCCTGAGGACGCACCGGTGACCGCGACCGGGACCGAGCTCCCCCGGGCCGAGCGGCTCGACCGGCTGCCCTTCACCCGGGAGCACGGCCGCCTGGTCGTCGGGTCCGGGCTCGGCTGGGCGCTGGACGCCATGGACGTCGGGCTCATCTCCTTCGTCATGGCCGCGCTCGCCGTGCAGTGGGACCTGTCGGCGACCCAGCTGTCCTGGATCGCCTCCATCGGTTTCGCCGGGATGGCGCTGGGCGCCACGCTCGGCGGCCTGCTCGCCGACAGGTTCGGCCGGCGGCAGGTCTTCGCGCTCACCCTGCTGGTCTTCGGCCTGGCGACGGGGGCGGCCGCTCTCGCCTGGTCGGTCGGCGCGCTCCTGGTCTTCCGCTTCCTGATCGGCCTCGGGCTGGGCGCGGAGCTGCCGGTGGCCTCGACCCTGGTGAGCGAGTTCGCCCCCGCGCGGGTGCGCGGGCGGGTCGTCGTGCTGCTGGAGGCGTTCTGGGCCGTCGGCTGGACCCTCTCGGCGCTGATCGGGTACTTCGTCGTCCCGGGCAGCGACGACGGCTGGCGGTGGGCACTGGCGATCGGCGCGCTGCCGGCCCTCTACGCCGCGTTCGTCCGGCGCGGGCTGCCCGAGTCGGTGCGCTTCCTGGAGGCCCGGGGCCGGGTCGACGAGGCCGAGGCGGCGGTCCGGCGCTTCGAGCGGGCGGCGAGCGTCGAGCCGGTCCCGTCCCCGCAGCCGGTCCGGGTCCCCTCCCTTGGTCCGGCGGCCCTGTGGGCAGCGGGCGCGCGGCTGCGGACGGCGGCGCTCTGGGTGGTCTGGTTCAGCATCAACTTCGCCTACTACGGCGCGTTCATCTGGCTCCCGACGCTCCTCGTGGCCGACGGGTTCTCGCTCGTCCGCTCCTTCGGCTTCACCCTGGTCATCACCCTCGCCCAGCTGCCCGGCTACGCGGTGGCCGCCCTCCTCATCGAGACCTGGGGACGGCGGGCGACGTTGGCCACCTTCCTCGCCGGCTCGGCGATGGGTGCCGGGCTGTTCGCCGCCGCCGACGGCGAGACGGCCGTCCTGCTCACCGGGATGGCGCTGTCGTTCTTCAACCTCGGCGCGTGGGGCGCCCTCTACGCGGTGACCCCGGAGGTCTACCCGACGGTCCTGCGGGCCACCGGTGCCGGTGCCGCCGCGGGCTTCGGCCGGCTGGCCTCGATCGCCGCACCCCTCTGCGTGCCGCCGCTGCTCGACGCCGGCGGCACCGGGCTCGTCTTCGGCACCTTCGCGGCGTTCTTCGTCCTGGGCGGGCTGGCCACGTGGTGGCTGCCCGAACGCCGCGGCCGGTCGCTGGACGACACCACACCGGAAGGCCTGTCGCGGGGCCCGGGAGCGGAGCACAGTCAGGGGGCATGACCCTCGACCCGGTCGCCACCAACCCCGACCACTACCGCGTCGTCTTCGAGAACGAGCGGGTACGCGTCCTCGAGTACACCGACGGGCCCGGCGACCGGACGACGCCGCACGCGCACCCCGACAGCGTCATGCACACCCTGAGCGCGTTCCGGCGGCGGCTGCACGCAGGAGAGGCCCACCGGGACGTCGAGATGCCCGCCGGCCTGACCGGGTGGCTCCCGGCGCAGGAGCACAGCGGCGAGAACATCGGCGACACCCCGACCCACGTGCTGTTCGTGGAGCTGAAGGAGGGCGCCGGCGCCGCCCCGGGCGCCTCCCTGGGGCCCGACCGACCGGCAGCACCGCGCACGTGAGCGCCCCCGGCGAACTACCCCGCGAGATCGGCCGCCCCGCGACGGCCGCGCTGACCGAGGCCGGCTACACCACCCTCCGCTCTCTCGACGGCGTACCGGCACGCGACCTGCTCGCCATGCACGGCGTGGGCCCCAAGGCCGTCGCCGTCCTCCGAACGGCCCTGGCCGACCACGGGCTCTCGCTGGGATAGATGCAAAGAAACCTTTGCAAAGAGGTCTTTGCGATCTACCGTCGTCGGCATGGCCGACATCCCTCCCGGTAGGGCGATCGACGTCCACGACCCGCGGGCCCTGCGCGCGCTCGCCCACCCGCTGCGCATGAGCCTCCTCGCGGCGCTGCGCAGCGACGGGCCGTCCACCGCCAGCCGGCTCGCCGAGCGCCTGGGCGAGAGCAGCGGCGCGACCAGCTACCACCTGCGCCAGCTGGCCGGCTTCGGCTTCGTCGAGGAGGTGCCGGACGAGGGCACCGGCCGGGAGCGGTGGTGGCGCGCCCTGCACCGCAGCACGCGCTGGGACTCCGAGGAGGTGCTCGACCAGCCCGGCGGACGCGAGCTCTTCGACGAGCTGACCGACCGGCTGGTCGCGCACCAGCGGCGGATGCTCGCCGCCTTCGCCGCCGAGCGCGACTCGACCGACGACGACTGGCGCACCGCCGCGTCGCTCAACGACTGGGCGCTGCGGCTCTCCCCCGGCCGCGCCCGGGAGCTGATCGGCGAGCTGAACGCCGTCGTCCAGCGGTGGCGCGACGAGGAGGAGGAACCGGACCAGCCGCTCGTGCACGTGCTGCTGGACCTCTTCACGCTGAAGGACTACCCCCTGTGAACGGGGTCCTGACGCCGGAGCAGGCCCGCCGCCGGTTCGTCGGGCTCACCGCGCTGCGGTGGCTGCCCGTGGGCGTCGCCGTCCCGGTCTCGGTCCTGCTGGCGACCGAGCGGGGGCTCTCGCCGGCCGACATCGGCGTCACCGTCGCGATCTACGGAGCGGTGACCCTGCTGCTCGAGCTGCCCACCGGCGGGCTCGCCGACGCCATCGGCCACCGGCCGGTGCTGGCGCTCTCCGGCCTGTTCACCACGGCCGGGCTGCTCACGATGGCCGTCGCCGACAGCATGCTGGTGTTCTCGATCGCCTGGGCGCTCAAGGGGGTCGCGCGGGCACTCGACTCGGGCCCGCTCGAGGCCTGGTTCGTCGACACCGTGCACCGGGGGGACCCGGACGCGGAGATCACCACGGGGCTGTCGCGGGCGGCCGCCGCGGACGCGGCGGGCCTCACCGTCGGCGCGGTCCTCGGCGGGGTGCTGCCGCTGCTGGTGGAGCGGGACGGGGCGGCAGCGCTCGCCGTGCCGCTGCTGCTCGCGGCGGGTTTCGCGGTCGTCCACGTCGTGGCGGTGCTGCTGTTGGTCGTCCCGGTCCACGGGGGCCACGGGTCGGGGGCCGCGGCGCTGCGCGGCGGCCTCCGCGACGTCCCCGTGGTCGTCACGGCGACGGTGCGGCTGGTCCTCCACGAGCGGCTGCTGCGGCTGCTGCTGGCGGTGTCCCTCCTCGTCGGGCTCGTCCTCACCTCCCTGGAACTCCTCGGGCCGCTGCACTTCGCCGAGCTCTCCGGATCGGCCGAGGTGGGCTCCGCGGTCTTCGGCATCGTCACCGCGGTGTCGTTCGCCGCGGCCTCGGTGGGCTCGCTGCTCGCCCCGGCCCTGGGCCGCGCCGCCGGCGGCTCGGTGGTGCTGGTCAGCGCGGGGACCTCCGTGCTGGCCGCAGGCGCGATCGCGGCGGTGGCCCTGGCGCCCGGGGTGGTGGTCGCGGCGGTCGCCTACTCGGTCTTCTACCTGCTGAACGCGTCGGCCTGGCCGCTGCGCAAGCAGCTCATGCACGACCAGACGACGTCGGCGCAGCGCTCCACCACCGTCTCGGCGTCGTCGCTGGCGCTCATGGTCGGCGGCCTGCTGGGCAACCTGCTGCTCCCCCGGCTCGCCGACAGCTCCGGGCTGCCCGCGGGGCTGCTCGCCGGGGCCGCCGGGATGCTGCTGCTGGCCGTGGTGTCTCTCGGGCTCCGGGCCGACCGCCGCGGCGCGGGGTCGGAGGCGGCGGTCAGCCGGGTTGCGCGCGACCCGATCGGGTAGCGCCAGCCCATGCCCGAACTCTCCCCCGGCCACCTGGACGGCCTGACGGTCGCCGTCACCGGCGCCACCGGCAACGTCGGCACCGCCCTGCTCCGGCGCCTGACCGCACCCGGCTCCGGCGTGGCGGAGGTCCGCGGCCTGGCCCGCCGCCGGCCGCCGGACATCGCGCCCTACGCCGGGGTGCGGTGGCACCTGACCGACCTCGGGGAGGAGGCGAGCCTGGAGGAGCTCCCCGGTTTCCTGGACGGCGCCGACGCCGTGGTGCACCTCGCGTGGGCGCTGCAGCCGGGACGCCGGCCCGACGTCCTGCGCCGCGTCAACGTCGAGGGTACCGAGCGGGTGGCACGCGCCGCCGCCGCAGCAGGGGTCGCCCAGTTCGTGCACATGTCCTCGATCGGCGCCTACACCGGCGGAGCCGTGGGGCAGCGGGTCACCGAGGACTGGCCGACGACCGGCGTGCAGAGCTCCCAGTACAGCCGCGACAAGTCCGAGGCCGAGCGGGTCGTCCGCGAGGTCCTGGGCCGCCAGCCGACCACCCTGACCGTCGTCCGGCCGACCCTGGTGCTGCAGCCGGAGGCGGGCAGCGAGATCGGCCGCTACTTCCTCGGCCCGCTGCTGTTCGGGGCGGCGCGCGCCGTGCCCGGTGCCGTGGCGCGGCTGCTGCCCCTCCCCCTGCCGGCCCTCGCCGTCTCGTTCGTGCACGCGGACGACGTGGCGGACGCCCTCGTGCGCATGCTCGACCGCCGGGCTCCGGGACCGTTCAACCTGGCCGCCGAGCCGGTCCTGGACCCCGACGGGATCGCCCGGGCCCTCGGCACGGTGCGCGTGCCCGTCCCGGCGCGCGTGCTGCGGGCCGGCCTGCACGCGGCCTTCGCCGCGCACCTGGTGCCCACGGAACCGGGGTGGCTCGACCTGGGGACGCAGCTGCCCGCGCAGGACACGACCCGGGCCCGCCGGCTCCTCGACTGGGTGCCCACCCACCGGAGCGACGAGGTGCTCACCCAGTTCGTCGCCGCGCTCGGACGGGGCGACGGCGCACCGGGCGACCTCCTGGGACCCGCCGGCGGCCGGACCCTCGACCCGTCCGGCGACCCGGCGAACACACCGGACGGGCGCGCGGACTGACTCAGGCGGGCGTGCTGCCCAGCAGCGTGCGCGTCATGGCGTTGCGCGTGTCGAGCAGCTCGTCGAGCGCACCCGAGAGGTCGGCGGCCGAGACCGCGAGCTCCTCGCCGTCGGCCGTGCGCGTCGCCGCGAGCAACGCCGCACGCCGGAGCAGCTCCTTGAGGAAGGACGCCGTCACGCCCTCGGTGCGGGCGATGACGTCGTCCAGACCGGAGGTGTCCACCCGGAGATCGCCCCGGTAGAGCGCGAAGAGCGCCCGCCTCCCGGCGGCGTCCGGCAGCTCGAGCGCGACCGCCTGGTCGACCCGCCCCGGGCGCGCCGCCAGCGCGGGCTCGAGCAGGTCCGCACGGTTCGTGGTCAGGACGAAGACGACGTCGGCGTCCTCGGCCAGCCCGTCCATCTCGTTGAGCAGCTGGAACAGCAGCGGGTGCTGGCCGGGATGCATGCCGCGGTCCTCGGCGATCAGGTCGACGTCCTCGATGATCAGCATCGCCGGCTGCAGCGCCCGGGCCACCGAGCACGCCTCGGCGATCAGGTGCAGCGCGTTGCCGGTCAGCTGCAGGACCGTGGTGCCGACCAGGCTGCTGGTCAGGTAGCGGACGGTGTGCGTCTTGCCGACGCCCGGCGGCCCGTAGAGCAGCAGGCCGCGCTTGAGGTGCTGGCCGGCGGCGAGCAGCCGCTCCTTGTGCCGGGCCACCTCCACCACCTGCCGGCGGACCTCCGCCAGCGTCTCGGGCGCGAGGATCAGCTGGTCGGCGGTCATCACCGGCCGGCGGTGGAACTGCAGCAGCGTCTGGCCGTGGCCGAACACCTCCTGCCCGAAGCTGAGCACCTGCCCGCGGAAGACGTTGTGCTCGAGGGTGGCGGCCCGGATCGCCGCGGCGGACCGCAGCGCCGCCTCGGGATCGGTGCTGACGAGCTGCACGGAGGCGTTGTTGGTGCCGAACTCCGGGGTGGCTCCGCGCAGCAGCAGAGCGGTGCGCACCTCCCCCTCCGTGACCAGGTAGATGCCGCAGCGCAGGCAGGCCCGCACCTCGCCGTCCGGACCGGACGCGAGGTTGACCGTCGCCGGGTTGCCAGGGCTCAGGCCGTACGGGTCGTGGACGCCGTCGCCGGCCGCGACCAGATCGCCGAGCCCGAACATCGCGTGCTGGAAGTTCGTGACCCCGACCAGCTCCCACGTCCGGCCGGGCGCGGCGAGCCAGGCGTCGAGCCCCGCCTGCACGTTGACGTGGTCGTAGCCGGGCCAGGTCTCCTCGACCACCTCGAGGGTCGAGGCCCCGGCGCCCAGGTGGTCGTTGAGGATCCGCGACAGCCGCGGTCGCTCGGCGGCGCGGGCAGCGCCCACCACCGCCCGCAGCCCGCGCCGGGCCAGCCGTCCCACGTCGGCGAGCTCGGGGCGCAGGTCGCCGTCCGCGGGCGCGCCGACGGGACCCGGGACCGCTCCGGGGTAGGCGCTCCACCCGTACCTCGCCACTGCCGCCTCCTGCTCGTCGGGAGGCGGACCGTAGCGGAACCAGGCAGGCTCGCGCGCGGCCTTTCAGCTGCGGCTGGTCCAGGCCCCCACGTCACGGCCGGTCGGGGCGAAGACGTCGGCCGCGCGCTCCGGCCGCAGCGCCACGAACAACCCCTCCGCCTCCGCGAGCGTCGAACCGGGGTCGTCCTCCGCGACGATGCGCGCGGTCGCGGTGGTGCGCCGCCCCTCGGTGGTCCCGACCTCGGCCGTGGCGAGGAGCGGGACGCCGAGGTGCACCGGACGGCGGTAGGTGACGGTGAGCGTCGCGGTGAGCCCGCCGCGGCCGGCGGCGCGCACCGCCCGCGCCAGGACGTGGTCGAGCAGCGTCGCGACGACGCCGCCGTGCACGAGCCCGGGTGGCCCCTCGTGCGGCTTCCCCAGCGTGACCCGACCGGTCGCCCGGCCGTCGGGCGTGCTCGAGGCCTCCATCGGCGGTGCGACGGGGTTGCCCGGCCCGTAGACCGGGCTGTACCAGCGCTCGCCGGTCTCCGGGTCGTCGACCCCGGCGATGTCGTGCAGACCGCGGGTCTCCGCGCGCAGCAGCGCCGCCAGCTGCCGGGCGCCGTCGGTGGCGGCTGCCAGGTCCTCCAGGGAGACCTCGGTGCGGACGGCGGCGTCGACCAGGTCGCGCAGCGCCGACCCGAGCTCCCCCACCGCCGCGCGCCGGACCTCGCGGCTCACCGGCTCATCCCGGCCTCGCGCAGGAGGCCGCCGCCGATGATCACGCGCTGGACCTCGCTGGTGCCCTCGTAGAGCCGGAACAGCCGGGCGTCGCGGTAGAAGCGCTCGACCGGCGTCGTCCGCAGGTAGCCCATGCCGCCGTGCACCTGGACAGCCGCGTCGGTCGCCCGGCCCACCATCTCGGTGCAGAAGAGCTTGGCCGACGACGGGCCGATCGACATGTCCTCGCCGCTGTCGTACCGCTCGGCCACCTCGCGCACCAGAGCGCGGCCGGCCAGCAG
Source organism: Blastococcus litoris (assembly GCF_003075095.1). Taxonomy (GTDB): domain Bacteria; phylum Actinomycetota; class Actinomycetes; order Mycobacteriales; family Geodermatophilaceae; genus Blastococcus_B; species Blastococcus_B litoris. The sequence continues at coordinate 86,095 of NZ_QCZF01000004.1, read as the reverse complement.
CTCGGCGTGCATGTCGGCGAGCAGGCCCTGCACCAGCTGGAACCGACCGATCGGTGCTCCGCCCTGCTTCGCGGTCGCGGCGTAGGCGACCGACTCGTCCAGCACCCGCTGCGCCATGCCGACGCAGAGCGCGGCGATGTGCAACCTGCCGCGGGACAGCACGGTGAGCGCCTTCGCGTACCCGCGCCCTTCCTCGCCGATCAGCGCGTCGGCCGGCACCCGGACGTCGTCGAAGAAGACCTCCGCCGTCCAGGCGCCCGACTGGCCCATCTTCTTGTCCTTGGGGCCGACGGTGACGCCGGGCGTCGAGGTCTCGACGACGAAGCTGGAGATGCCCCGGCCGCCCTTCTCCTCGGGGTTGCTGCGGGCGAAGACGACGAACAGGTCGGCGATCGGCGCGTTCGTGATGTAGCGCTTGCTGCCGTTGATGACCCACTGGTCGCCGTCGCGGCGGGCGGTCGTCCGGAGGCCGGCCGGGTCGGAACCCGCCTCGGCCTCGGTGAGCGCGAAGGAGCCGATCAGCTCGCCGGCGGCCAGCCGCGGCAGGTACGTCACCTTCTGCTCGTCGGTGCCGAACTTGGCGATGACCTGGCCGGCGATGCCGTTGTTGGTCCCGAACAGCGAGCGGAACGCGGGGGTGGTGTAGCCGAACTCGAAGGCCAGCTGCACGTCCTCGGTCATGGTGACGCCGAGCCCGCCGTGCTCCTCGGGCAGGGCGTACCCGAACAGGCCCATGTCGGCGGCCTGCGCCCGGAGGTCGTCGGGGATGCGGTCCTCGTCCTCGATCTGCTCCTCGCGGGGGACGACGGACCCGCGGACCAGCTGGCGCACGGCGTCCCGGATCTGGCGGAAGTCAGCGGTGTCCACGCCGGTCATGGTGACGCGCGCCGCGGACCGGCCTCCCGCCGGGGTCCGGAGACGGCCGGCGTCCCATTCCGTGAACTTCCTGCAATCAATCGGTTGCTCTCCGTTGTGAAGAGGTTCCGTCCGACCTAGGCTCGGAGATGGCCGCCGAACACAGGTGGCCGACGCATCCGGTCCACGGAGGCAAGGTGCCGCAGCTGAACGTCGCTCTCGTCCCCGCTCCCGACCAGGTCGTCCTCCGGCTCACCGGTGACGTCGACCTCTCCACGTCACCCCTGGTCGCCGACGCGCTCGGGCAGGCGGCGGGGCTGGGCACGCCGCAGGTGGTCGTCGACCTGGGGTCCGCGCGGTTCTGGGACTGCTCCGGGTTGCACGAGCTCGTGCGGTTCACCCGGGAGCTGCAGGCCGCCGGCCGGTCCTGCCGCGTCGTGGCCGCCCAGCCGGCGACCCGGCGGCTGATCGGGATGGCGAACCTGACGGCCGGGCTCCAGCTCGACGTCGTCCGGCCCGCCGCGGCCTTCCGCGGCAACGTCGCCGCACGGGCATCCGGCCGGCGGGTGCGCCGGGCGGCCGCCTCCGTGACCGGCGACCTGGTGGCCGCCGGTCACGGTCGCTGAGGCTCAGGCCAGGGCGTCGAGCCGGGCCATGTCCTCGTCGGACAGGGTCAGCCGGGCAGCGCCGAGGTTCTCGGTGAGGTGGTCGACGGACTTGGTGCCCGGGATGGGCAGCACGACCGGCGACTTCTGCAGCAGCCAGGCCAGCGCGACCTGCGACGGCGTCGCGTCGAGCTCGCGGGCGATGTCGGCGACCGGGCTGTCCGGGGCGGCGAGGTCGCCGGTGGCGATCGGGAACCACGGGATGAACGCGATTCCCTCGGCGGTGGCGTAGTCGAGCACGTCCTGGCTCTGCCGGTTGGTCAGGTTGTAGAGGTTCTGGACGCTGACCACGTCGACGATCTCCCGCGCCGCCTGCAGCTCCGCCACGGAGACCTCCGAGACGCCGATGTGGCGCACCTTGCCCTGGTCCTGGAGTTCCTTGAAGGCGCCGAGCTGGTCGGCCAGGGGTACCTGCGGGTCGATGCGGTGCAGCTGGATGAGGTCGATGCGGTCGACCTTCAGGTTGCGCAGGGACAGCTCGACCTGCTGGGTGAGGTACTCGGGCCGCCCGCACACCGGCCACTCGCCCGGACCGGTCCGGGTCAGCCCGGCCTTCGTGGCGATGACGAGGCCGTCGGGGTACGGGTACGCCGCCTCGGCGATGATCTGCTCGCTGACCTGGGGGCCGTAGGAGTCGGCGGTGTCGATGAAGTCGACGCCCTGCTCGATCGCCGCCCTGACCACCGCGAGGGCACCGGGCCGGTCGGCCGGCTCACCCCAGACGCCGGGGCCGGTGAGCTGCATCGCGCCGTAGCCGAGCCGGTGGACGGGGAGGTCCCCGCCGATGGTGAACGTGTCGCTGATCTGTGCGGTCGTCATGGACATGGCCAGCACGGGACGACGCGCGGGTGTTCCCGGCGGCGTGTTCGATGGCCGCATGGGCGAAGTCATCGTGGTGCGCCACGGGCAGACCGAGTGGAGCCGGAACGGGCAGCACACGGGCCTGACCGACCTCCCGCTGCTCCCCGACGGGGAGGACGACGGCCGGCGGCTGCGGCCGGTCCTCGCGGGGCGGCACATCACGCACGCCTTCGTCAGCCCGCTCGCCCGCGCCCGCCGGACCGCCGAGCTGGCCGGGTTGATGGACGGCGCCGTCGCGACCGAGCTGGAGCCGGACCTGGTCGAGGTCGACTACGGCGGCTACGAGGGCCGGACGACCAAGGAGATCAGCGCGGACCTGGGACGGCCCTGGTCGCTGTGGGCGGACGGCACGGTCCCCGGCGACACCCCCGGAGAGACCCTGGCGGAGGTCGCGACGCGCGTGGACCGCGTGCTGGGCACCGTCCGCCCGCTGCTCGCGGACGGCGACGTCGCCCTGGTCGCGCACGGCCACGTGCTGCGGATCCTCACCGCCCGCTGGCTGGGGCTCGACCCCGAGGCCGGCGCGCTCTTCCCGCTGGCGACCGGTCGCTACGGCGTCCTGGGGCACGAGCACGACTGGCCCGCCCTGACCGGCTGGAACACCGGCTGCCCCTGATGCGCGAGGTCAGCGCCGGGCAGGGGTGACCGGCTGCCAGCGTCCCGCCGGTTCCTCCACCGGCGGCTCCGGCCGCACCGGGCGGCCGAAGAGCCAGCCCTGGCCCAGGTCCGCCCCGAGCGCGGTCACCTCGTCGGCGAGCCGCTCGGTCTCGATCCCCTCGGCGACGACGACGGCGCCCAGCTGGTGCGCCAGGTCGGTGACGGCCTTCAGGACGGTGCGGGCGCCGTCGTCGGGCAGCTCCTGCACCAGCGCCTTGTCGAGCTTGACCACCTCGGGGCGCACCGCGGCCAGCAGCGACAGGCTGGACCAGCCGGCGCCGACGTCGTCGAGGGCCACGCGCCACCCCAGGGTCCGGTAGTGGTCGAGGATCGAGACGAGGTGCCCGCGGTCGGCGATGGCGTGCGACTCCACCACCTCGAACACCAGCTGCCCGGGGTCGATCCCGGTCTCGTGGACGACGCGCTCGGTGCTGGCCAGGCACACCTGCGGCCGCAGGATCGACGTCGGGTTGAAGTTGACGTAGAGGTCGTCGTCCCCGAGCCAGGGCACGGCGCCGGTGATCGCCGACTCCCGGCCGATGCGGTCGAGCCGGTCCAGCCAGCCGGCCTGTTCGGCCACGAAGAACAGGTCGCCGCCGCCCACCTCGCGGTTGTCGACGACGCCGCGCAGCAGCGCCTCGTGCGCGACGACGGAGCGGTCGGCGAGGGAGACGATCGGCTGGTAGACCGACCAGAACTCCGCCTCGGCGAGGACCCCCACCTCGACCGTGACTCCCCGCCGGGCCAGCTCGACGGCGAGGGTCGGCGCGGTGAGCAGGCGGGCGGTGAGCGCGGTCGGCTCGGTCGGCGGGTCGGTGACGACCCGCAGCGCCTCGGTCTCGGCCGCGGTGAGCTCCCGGGCCAACCGCTGGAAGAGGACCTCGAGCCGCCGCCCGCCCCAGTCGTCGAGGACGTCGACCAGCTGGGGCGAGGAGCGCACGGTCATCCCCAGCGCCTTGGCCAGGCGGGCGACGGTCGGCAGCACGTGGTCGGCGGAGGTGGCCAACAGGGCGCGGGTCGCGGGCCCCGGGACCTCCCAGTTCCGGCGGCAACCGCAGACACCGCCGCAGATGGTTCCCACCGTCGCAGGATGACCCACGCCGCGGCACGTTCCGGGCAGGCGCGCGGCGCCTCGCGAGCCCGGTCAGGTGATTGCCCAGTGAACTGACAGCCAAGTTCTGGAACGTTCCTAGCTTTATTGTCTAAGGTCTCGATCATGACCGCCCTCGCCTCGCCCAGCATCCCGCGCCCCAGCCGTGGTGGGCGCCCGCGCGACCCGAGCCGCGACGGCGTCATCCGGGCGGCGATCCTCCGGTTGCTGGCCGACGTCGGCTACGGCGCGCTGACGATGGACGCGGTGGCCTCCGAGGCGGGTGTGGGCAAGGCGACGATCTACCGCCGCTGGCGCACCAAGCAGGACCTCGTGGTCGACACGATCTCCGACCTGAACCGGGCCCAGGCCGAGGTGGTCGACACCGGGACCCTCGAGGGCGACCTGCGCGCGATGATGCACCAGATGGTGGCGATGATCGACGGCCCGACGGGGGCGGCGACGCTGTCGCTGCTGTCGACGATCCCGCACCAGCCGGCGCTGTCGCAGGCGTTCCAGGACGGGCCCCTCGCCGTCTGGCGCTCGTCGTTCCAGGAGCTGTGGGCCCGCGCCGAGGCGCGCGGCGAGATCGCCCCCGGGCTGGCGAACTCGGTGATCGCCGAGACCACGAGCGCCCTGATGGTGCAGCGCTGGCTGCTCACCGGGCGCCCGGTCGACGAGGCCTACGCCGACGAGGTGCTGGCCACCGTCGTCATGCCGCTGATCCGCTCGGCCGCCGCGACCGCCTGAGCGCGGCTCACCAGCCCAGGGTGCCCGGGTCCCCCTTGAACGGCCCGGTCACCTCGTCGGTGATCCAGCCGCCGTAGAACCCGCCGGCCTGGGGCCTGACCTCCTCGCCGTCGACCGTCGCGCGGTCCACGCGGGAGGGGTAGAAGGCGACAGCGCCCCGGAGGTGCTCGTACCCGGGGGTGGGGTCCTCGTAGGACCAGCCGGCGGCCGCGGAGCGCCGCCCGTCGACGACGACGTCCCAGTAGGTCGCCGCGCCCTTCCACTCGCACCACGACGAGCCGGCGGCCCGCTCCAGGACGCCGTCCGCGACGTCCTCGCGGGGCACGTAGTAGACCGGCGGGTGACTGGTCTCGCAGACGCGGACCGCGCGGACGGTGTCCGCGACGACCCGGCCGCCGAGCTCGACGACGACGTGCCGCGGGGTGACCTCGGCCGACGGCGGCCGGGGGTAGTCCCAGACCGATTCCTGGCCGGGCCCGACGGGGTCGGGGCGCGGGTGCATGCGGTCAGTCGTTGCGGTGCCGGATCCGCTGGACGACGACGACGGTGACCAGGAGGCCGACCGCGCCGACGGTGGCCATGCCGGCCGGGGTCTGCAGGAAGCGCTGGACGGCGTCCCGCCCCTTGGCCTTGATGCGCGCCGGGCTGGTCCGGTAGGTCAGCTGGTCCAGCGTGGCGGCCAGCGACTCGCGGGCGGCGTCGATCTCCAGCTGGATCTGTCGTGGGTCGCGAGGCACGGGCGACAGCCTGCCAGACGTTCTCCGGCGGGGCGCGTCCGGGAACGGCGAGGCCACCCGTGCGGGCTGCTCCTACACTCCGGGAGCCGAGCGGGAGTGGTGTAACGGCAGCCACGCCAGACTTAGGATCTGGTGCCTTCGGGCGTGCGGGTTCGACTCCCGCCTCCCGCACTCACCCGAGCTGCACGCGCAGCTCGATCGCCGTCGACGGGGTCTCCGGGTCGTCGTCGTCGACCACCGCGAGCAGGTGCAGCTCACCGCCGTGCACGCGGCGGAGGGCGAGGCCCTCGACCTTGTGCACGCGGCCCCCGACCTCCGGGATGGCGGCGGTTGCGAGGACCTCCTCGTCGTCCAGGAGGGCGAGGGCGGTGGCCACGACGGGGCCGTCGTCGACGGCGTTCGGGGTGTCCTCCGCCGCGGCGCTCAGCAGCACCCGCCCGTCGGGCAGCGCGACGGCGTCGGTGACCGCCAGCCCCACGCCCTCGACCTTCCCCAGCTCGTAGACGCGGGGCCGGCGGACCTCCACCGCCCCGGAGTCGGCCCGGCCGAGCAGCGCGTCGACGAGCGCCTCCAGCGGGACGTCGACGCTGCACGACGGCACACCGGCCGCCAGGTTGCCGCGGTTGAACCAGCGCACGGTGCCGCCGTGCCGGCTGGCTCCCTCCAGGTTGAGGTGCTCCACCGGGAGGCCGAGCTCGGCGGCAACGCTCGCGTAGAGCGGCCCGAGCTCGGCCGGCTCGACCTGGAACCCAGCCCCCGACCGGCGGACCAGGACTCCGCGCATGCGCCTCGGCGTGGACCCGGACCCGAGGACGACGACCGCGGGCTCGCCGTCGACCTCGGCGGGGCAGGCGACCTCGAGGTCGGGCTTCAGGTGCTTGGTGCCGGCCGCCTCGCCGAACCTGTCCAGGCCCTCGACCGGTGGGAGCAGCCGGACCGGTGCCACCCGCCGCCCGTGCAGCCACGCAGCGACGGTCGCGTCGTCCTGCGCGACCAGCCAGCCCGGCCCCAGCGGAGAGATCCCGGACGCGGCGGTCACCGGCGTGCCGTCGTCGAACCGCAGCGCCCTGACGTCGTCCACGTGAACCCGCACGGGCGTTCTGTGCCCGCGGGCCGCTCGTCCCACGCGGGCTTCCGTCCGGAGGACGGCTGCAGCATGCTGCGGCGATGGGCTTCTACGGACGACATCTCCGGCCCCGCCTGCACACGTACGCCCTGAACGAGCGGTTGACCGGCGAGGTGCGCGACCGGGTGTGCGACGGCCTGGCCGGGGACGTCCTGGAGATCGGCTTCGGGAGCGGCCTGAACCTGCCCCACCTACCGGCAGGAGTGACCGGCGTCTGGGCCGTAGAGCCGTCGGCGACGGCGCTGGAGCTCTCGCTCCCCCGGCGCGAGGCCTCCGCGGTCCCGGTCGTCGTCGCCGGGGAGGACGCGCAGGTGCTGCCGTTCCCGGACCGCCGGTTCGACTCGGCGCTGTGCACCTGGGTGCTCTGCGGCATCCCGGACGGCGACGCCGCGCTGAGGGAGCTCGCCCGGGTCCTCAAGCCCGGCGGCGAGGTGCACTTCGTCGAGCACGGCCTGGCGCCCGACCCGGGTGTGGTCCGGTGGCAGCGACGGGGCAACCGCATCAACCGGGTGGTGTCCGGCTGCGTCCTCGACAACGACGTCGTCGGCCTCCTGGACCGCTCGCCCCTGACCGTGACGGATCTGCGCACCGGGTACGAGCCGGGGGCTCCGAAGGCCGCCGGGTACATGTACGAGGGCCGCGCCCGCGCCTGACCTCACCCCTCGGGGTGGAACAGCGCCGGCGGCGCTGAGGTGGAGCCGCGCGCCGGCCGACCTCATCCCCATGACCAGCTCTGCCTCGTGGCTGCCCGCCGCCATCGTCCGCGCCGCCGTCGTTCCCGCTCCCCCGGCGCAGGACGTGCCGCGGCGCGGTCGTCACGCCGCTCCGGAGGTGCCCGGCGAGATCCGCATCGCCACCCCGGACGACCTCAAGCGCTCCGGCCGGCACGCCGAGACCGAGTGGAGCCGCGAGCTGCACGACCCGAGGCGCGACGAGGCGGACTCGCTGGCGTGGCTGGGCTTCCGGACTGCCCGCCGCTGATCGTCAGCGGGGCGCCAGCACCTCGGCCAGCACCGGCACCAGTGCCGCGAAGGCCTGGCCGCGGTGGCTGCGCGCGTCCTTCTCGGCCGGGCTCAGCTCCGCCGAGGTGAGCCCGAGCCCCTCGGGCACGAACACCGGGTCGTAGCCGAACCCGTTGGTGCCGCGCTTCTCGCGGATCACCCGCCCGCGCCAGTGCCGCTCGATCACCCGCTCCGCGCCGTCGGGCGTGACGAGCGCGGCCGCGCAGACGAACGCCGCCCCCCGCCGCTCGTCGGGCACGTCGGCGACCTGGCCCAGCAGCAGCGCGGTGTTGGCGTCGTCGTCCCCGTGCCGGCCCGACCAGCGCGCCGACAGCACACCGGGCATCCCGTTGAGGGCGTCGACGGCGAGACCCGAGTCGTCGGCCACGGCCGGCAGCCCGGTGTACCGCACCGCCTCGCGCGCCTTGAGGAGGGCGTTCTCCTCGAAGGTCGCGCCCGTCTCGGGCGCCTCCGGATACTCCGGCACGTCCCGGAGTCCGATCACCTCCACGCCGGGGACGGCGGTCTCCAGCAGCCGCTGCAGCTCCGCGAGCTTGCCGGCGTTGCGGGTGGCCAGGAGCAGGCGGGTGGTCATCGCCCGAGCGCGTCGGCCTGCAGCCGGGACAGCTCGCCGCAGCCGGCGACCGCCAGGTCGAGCAGCGCATCGAGGGTCTTCCGGTCGAAGACGGCGCCCTCCGCGGTGCCCTGCACCTCCACGAAGTTCCCGTCGCCGGTGCAGACGACGTTCATGTCGGTGCCGGCCTTCACGTCCTCCTCGTAGGCGAGGTCGAGCCGCGGTTCCCCGTCGATGACGCCCACGCTGACCGCGGACACCGACTGCACGATCGCCGTCGGACGGGCCAGCTTCTTGCGCTCCCCGAGCCAGGAGACGGCGTCGGCGAGGGCGACGTAGGCACCCGTGATGGCGGCGGTGCGGGTGCCGCCGTCGGCCTGGAGGACGTCGCAGTCGAGGGCGATGCTGTTCTCACCCAGGGCCGCCAGGTCGATCGAGGCGCGCAGCGAGCGGCCGATCAGCCGGCTGATCTCGTGGGTGCGCCCGCCGATGCGTCCCTTCACCGACTCCCGGTCGCTGCGGGTGTGGGTGGCGCGCGGCAGCATCGAGTACTCGGCGGTCACCCAGCCCAGCCCCGAGCCCTTGCGCCAGCGGGGCACGCCCTCGGTGACGCTGGCCGCGCACAGCACGCGGGTCCGCCCGAACTCGACGAGCACCGACCCTTCCGCGTGGTCGAGCCAGTTGCGCGTGATGGTCACCGGACGGAGCTGGTCGGCGCTGCGGCCGTCGGGGCGTGTCACGGGGACCCAGGGTAGTGGGGCGCCCCGCACGGCCCGCCGCCGTGCACCACCGCCCCCGCCCGGCCAGGATCGTCGGCATGCGATCGGAGCTGCGTGCCGTCCGGACCGGTGGCGTCCCCGTGGTGGTGGACCTGACCGACGAGTGCGCCGACTTCGTGCGCCAGGAGGCCGACGGGCTGCTGCAGGTGTTCGTGCCGCACGCGACGGCCGGCATCGCGATCCTGGAGACCGGCTCGGGCAGCGACGACGACCTCCTCGCCCAGCTCGACGAGCTCCTCCCCCGGGACGACCGGTGGCGCCACCGGCACGGCTCCGCAGGACACGGCCGGGACCACGTCCTCCCCGCATTCGTGCCTCCGCACGCGACCGTGCCGGTCCTCGAGGGCCTCATGCAGCTGGGCACGTGGCAGCGCATCTGCCTGGTGGACACCAACGTGGACAACCACACCCGCCACGTCCGGTTCTCGTTCCTGGGCGGCTGACGGGCCCGCCCCCCGAGCCCCCCTCCCGCTGCGGCACCTGCGCACGGCAGGATGCGGGGCATGAGCGAGTCCGTCTCCGCCCCCGTCCGCCTCTCCCCCGGCGACCCGGCGCCGGCCTTCACGCTCCCCGACGCCGACGGGAAGCCGGTCTCCCTCGCCGACCACCGCGGCCGCCGCGTGATCGTCTACTGCTACCCGGCGGCGATGACCCCTGGGTGCACCACGCAGGCCGTCGACTTCACCGCGGCCGCGGGCGACCTCGCGGAGGCCGGGCTGGACATCATCGGGATCTCGCCCGACGAGCCCGACAAGCTGCTGCGGTTCCGGGAGAAGGAGAACCTCGGCATCACGCTGGTCTCCGACACCGAGAAGACCGTGCTGCGGGCCTACGGCGCCTACGGCCCCAAGAAGCTGTACGGCAAGGAGGTCGTCGGCGTGATCCGCTCGACGTTCATCGTCGACGCCGAGGGCCGCATCGAGCAGGCGTCCTACAACGTCAAGGCGACCGGGCACGTCGCGAAGCTGATGCGCGACCTCGGGATCGACTAGGTCTCACGCGCGCCACGTCCCCGGCCGCGGCTGGCACTCCGGGCCGCAGGGGTAGTCGTCGTCCCAGGGGAACGTCCCGTCCGCGTGGCTCCACGTGAGCTGGTGGGCGGGCACCGAGTACTCGGCGGGCCGCTCGTAGAAGCGGTTCGCGGCGAGCAGCACCTCCCCCGGGTTGGGCAGCGGTTCGACCACGATCCGGCCGCCCCGGTCCGGCCAGGTCAGCAGCTCACCGGCCACCAGGTCGCGCCCGTCGGCCACCATGCCGGCCACCCGGCCGAGGATCCCGTGCGCGTTGTCGTGCCCCAGCCCCACGAGCACCAGCTCCGGGTGGCCGAGGCCGAACAGGCCGATCGTGTAACCGAACGCCGGCTCGTCGGGGCCGTCGCCCGCTCCGACGTACTGGACCGCCCAGCGGTGGGCGCGGATGGTCTGCGCGAGGTGCGCGTCCTCCTGGTCGAGCCAGGCGAGCGTCTGCGGGTCGTGCGTCATGGGGGCAGCGTGCGCCGGAGGACCGACAGAACGCCCTGCCCCACCGGCGGCCTGTGGACGGGCGCCCGCCCTGGGGACGGCGGTCAGCCGCCGCCGGACTCCCGTGCCGCTCGCTTGCGGCGCTTGCCCTCGTGCATGGCCTGCACCCGAGCGATCGGGATGGTGTGGCCCTCCGCGACGAGGTCGGCCGGCAGCCGCTGCGGCTCCGGCAGCGCTTCCGCCCACGGGTCGCGGTCGCCGAGCAGGCCGGGCGCCGTCGTCACCGTGAAGTCGGCGGGACGCACGTCGTCGAGGTCGGACCAGGCCACGGGGAACGACACCGGCAGTTCCGGCCGGATCCGCGGGCTGTACGCCGCCACGATCGTGCCCTGACCCGAGCGGGTCGAGTCGACGAAGACCCGGCCGCCCCGGTCCTCCTTGATGTAGGCCGTGGTCGCCAGCTCCGGGTCGAGGGCGGCGGTGCGGGCGGCCAGCGCGCGCGTGGCGGCGGCGACGTCCTCGAACGGCGACCCGCCCACCGGGACGACGACGTGCAGGCCCTTGGAACCGCTGGTCTTGACCGCACCCGTGAGACCCGAGCCGTCGAGCGCCTGCCGGACCAGGCGCGCGGCGGCCACGACGACCGGGAAGTCGGCGCCCTCGGGCGGGTCCAGGTCGAGCACGAGGCCGGTGGGCTCGTCCTCGCCGACCCGGAAGAAGGGGACGTGCAGCTCGACGGCGCGCTGGTTGGCCAGCCACAGCAGCGTGCGCCGGTCGTCGCAGAGGACCTGCTGGATCTCGCGGTGGGAACCCTCCGACCACATCGGCGCCGTCCGCACCCAGTCGGGAGCGCCCTTGCTGACGTTGCGCTGCATGAACGGCGCCTGGCCCGGCCGCACCCGCTTCACCGACAGCGGCCGGCCGGCGAGCAGCGGCACCAGCCGGTCGGCGACGGCGTCGGCGTAGTCGACCAGCGCCCGCTTCGTCACCTCGAGCCCGTCGCCCAGGGGCGCGTCCAGGCTGGAGAACGTGACGCCGTCGCGCTCCTCCTCGGCCACGTCCGAGCCTAGATCTCGTACGTCGCGCCGGAGCGGACCAGCTCGGTCTCGGAGAACACCGCGCTGGCGGCGAACAGCTGGCCGATCTCGTCCACCCACGCCGGGATGTGGGTGAGCAGCAGCCGGCCGACGCCGGCGGCCGCCGCGTGCTCCCCCGCTTCCCTGCCGGTCAGGTGCAGACCGCCGGGCAGGTCGGGCCCCGGCGGGTGGGCGGCCTCCGCCAGCAGGACGTCGGCGCCGCGGGCGAGCTCGACGACCCGGTCGCTGGGACCGGTGTCGCCGGTGTAGACCAGGGAACGGCCGCCGGCGGTGAGCCGGATGGCGTAGCACTCGACGGGGTGCGCGGTGCGCGCGAGCGTCACGTCGAACGGGCCGAGGGTGAACGAACCCGGGCCGACCGGCACGAAGTCGAAGACGTCGGTGACGCCCTCGCCGTCGGCGTCGTAGGCGAGGGCCAGCCGCCGCTCCGCGGCGACCGGTGCGTACAGCGGCACCTGCTCCTTCGTCGCACGGCCGGAGTACCGGTGCCAGACGACGAACGGCGCGACGTCGAGGCAGTGGTCGGCGTGCAGGTGGGAGAGGAACACCGCGTCGATCGAGTCGGGGTCGGCGAGGCCCTGCAGCGCGCCGAACGCCCCGTTGCCGAGGTCGAGCAGCAGGCGGAACCCGTCCTGCTCCACGAGGTAGCAGGACGCGGCCGACCGCGGACCGGGGGCGCTGCCCGAGCAGCCGACGACGGTGAGTCTCACGCCGCCTCCCCCCGTCGCATCTCCATGGCGCGGGTCAGGCTAGCGGCCGGTGCTGACGCTCCGCAGACCGCGTGTGACCGACCGGGCCGGGTTCACGCCCAGAGCTGGCCCTCCAGCGCCGAGGTCGCCTCCTCGAGCGAGCCGGCGTAGGCACCGGTCGACAGGTACTTCCAGCCGCCGTCGCAGACGATGAAGACGATGTCGGCGTGCCGGCCGGCGGCGACCTCCTTGTCGGCGATGCCGAGGGCGGCGTGCAGGATCGCGCCGGTCGAGATGCCGGCGAAGATCCCCTCGCGCTCGACCAGCTGACGCGTGCGGTGGATGGCGTCGTCGGGGCCGACCGAGAAGCGCGAGTCCAGCAGCGAGGCGTCGTAGAGCTCGGGGATGAAGCCCTCGTCGATGTTGCGCAGGCCGTAGACCAGCTCGCCGTAGCGCGGCTCGGCGGCGATCACCTGGACGTCGGGCTTGTTCTCGCGCAGGAAGCGGGAGACGCCCATCAGCGTGCCCGTCGTCCCCAGGCCGGCGACGAAGTGGGTGATCGTCGGCAGGTCGGCGAGGATCTCCGGACCGGTGCCGTCGTAGTGCGCCTGGGCGTTGGCCGGGTTGCCGTACTGGTACAGCATCACCCAGTCCTCGTGCTCGGCCGCGAGCCCCTTCGCGACGGCGACGGCCTGGTTCGACCCCCCGGCGGCCGGCGAGGAGATGATCTGCGCGCCGTACATCTCGAGCAGCTGCCGGCGCTCCACCGAGGTGTTCTCCGGCATGACGCAAATCAGCTTGTACCCGCGCTGGCGGGCCACCATGGCCAGCGAGATGCCGGTGTTGCCGCTCGTCGGCTCCAGGATCGTCGACCCGGGCTGCAGCGACCCGTCCTTCTCCGCCGCCTCGATCATCGCGATCGCGGCGCGGTCCTTGATCGACCCGGTGGGGTTGTGGTCCTCGAGCTTGGCCCACAGCCGGACGTCAGAGGTCGGCGACAGGTTCGGCAGCCCCACGAGCGGGGTGCCGCCGAGGGAGTCGACGAGGGAGGCGAATCGCGCCATGAGGTCAGCCGCCGGCGACGGCCGGGAGGATCGTCACCGAGTCGCCGTCCTTGACCTCGGTGTCGAGCGCGCCGGTGAACCGCACGTCCTCGTCGTTGACGTAGACGTTCACGAAGCGGTGCAGCTTGCCCTCCTCGGTGACGAGGCGGTTCTTCAGGCCGGGGTGCTTGGTGTCGAGGTCGTCGACGAGCGCGCCGAGCGTGGCGCCGCTGCCCTCGACGGTCTTGTTGCCGCCGGTGTGGGTGCGCAGGATGGTGGGGATCCGGACCTCGATGGCCATGGCGTGCGGTTCTCCTCGCGAGCAGGGGTGTCAGGGCGCCGCGGTACGGCAGCGTTCGTGCGTCTGGTCGGGGCAACGCCCCTCGCCCGCGGCCGATTCCGGACCGCGGGGCAGATCACGTGTCAGTCGTAGACGACGGTCGTCGGGGTGTGCCCGAACAGGTAGGACTCGACGACCTCGACGTCCTCCTCGCGCACCTCGCCCCCGACGATGCGGAAGCTGCGGAACTCGACCTCGTCCTCGACCAGGCCGGTCCGCTCCCCGTGGTGACGGGTGGAGACCAGCACGTAGTGCGCCTCGGGCTCGGACGCGTAGCTGATGTCGGTCCGCGAGGGGTAGGCCTCGGTGGCCGTGTGCGAGTGGTAGACGACGACCGGGACCTCGTCGCGGGCGTCCATGTCCCGGTACAGCTTCAGCAGGTCCGCCGAGTCGAACTCGTAGAACGTCGGGGACCGCGCCGCGTTGAGCATCGGGATGAACCGCTCCGGGCGGTCGCTGCCCTCGGGCCCGGCGACGACGCCACAGGCCTCGTCCGGGTGGTCCTCCCGGGCGTGGGCCACGATGGCGTCGTAGGTCGCGCGGTCGATGCGCAGCACGGCACCAGTCTAGGTGGCGCGATCCGGCCGCCCATGGCGTGGTCCCGCCCGACCGTCCGATGCGCTGCCCGTACCGATACGTTGCGTGACGTGCTGGTGAAGCTTCTGGTGGCCGCGGGGGTGCTCGTCCTCCCGGTTCCCGCTCTCGTCATGGGGGCCCGGGGCCTGATGAAGCGCCCCGGTTACAGCGCCGACGAACCGGCCGACCGCGTCTCCTACGTACTGGTGGTCGCCCTCCGCGCGCTGGTGCTGCTGCTCGTGCTCGCGCTCTCCGCGGTCGTCCTCGTGTCGACCGTCGGCGCGGTCGTCGTCGACGTCCCGCTGCACGGCATGGTCTACGTGCTGTTCGGCCTGGACGTCCTGCTCGCGCTGCTGATCGTGCTCAGCTTCGGCCGGCGCGCGCGGCGATCAGTGCGTCGACGAGTGAGCCCTGCAGCGCGGTGAGCCAGTAGTAGACGGCCAGCTGCTGGTCCTCGTCGCCGGTGATCTCCTCCGGCGGCTCGGTGTCCTCGCTGATGTCCAGCCGGGTGCCCAGCGCCAGCCGCAGGTCGTTCGTCGTCCGCAGCCAGGCCGCCGCCTGGTCGGCGTCCAGGCGGACCTCTCCGCCGCCGTCGGGCAGGGTGGCCCGGACGGTCGCGAGGTCGTCGGCCTTGCCGCTGCGCAGCGCGCTCTCGGTCAGCTCCCGGTAGTCGGCGGCGAGCTCGGCGTCCCCCCGGTGCCCCGGGGGCAGCAGCCGGGCCATGACCGGGTCGCCACCCACGTCGTCCGAGTCGGCGTCCAGCAGCTGCTCGAGCTGGTCGAGCAGCAGTCCGACGATGCCGGACTCGGCCGGCTCGAGGCGGGCGACGACGCTGCCGCCCGTGGCGCGGAAGGGCCTCATGAGTCCCGCTGGAAGCTCGCCCACAGCCCGTAGGCGTGCAGCCGGCTGGTGTCGTGCTCCATCCGCTCCCGCGGGCCGGAGCTCACGATCGCCCTGCCCTCGTGGTGGACCTGGAGCGTCAGCGTCGTGGCCGTGGGCTCGTCGTAGCCGAACAGCTCCTGCAGCACGAACGTCACGTAGGTCATGAGGTTGACGGGGTCGTTCCACACGACGGTCACCCACGGGCGGTCGAGGTCGCCGCGTTCCTCGTCGGTGGTCTCCGGGATCACCGTCGGGGCGAGAGGTCCGGACACGCACTCCACCTTAGGACGCCGATCTGCCCTGGTCCCCGGCCCCGCCTACGCTCCCCGATCATGGTTGTGGACACCGGGCTGACTCCCCCGCCGGCACCCGCGCTCTTCACCGACAGGTACGAGCTGACGATGGTCGCCGCCGCGCTGGCCGACGGCACCGCCGGGCGCGACTGCGTCTTCGAGGTCTTCGCCCGCCGCCTCCCCCACGGCCGGCGCTACGGCGTCCTCGCCGGCACCGGGCGGCTGCTCGAGGCGCTGCCCTACTTCCGCTTCGGGGACGGCGAGCTGGCCGCGCTGCGCGAGCAGGGGCTGACCGACGCCCGCCTCCTGGACTGGCTGGCGGACTTCCGGTTCTCCGGCGACGTCGACGGCTACGCCGAGGGGGACCTCTACTTCCCCGGCTCGCCGGTGCTCACCGTCCGCGCCCCGTTCGCCGAGGGCGTGCTGCTGGAGACGCTCGCCCTCTCGGTCCTCAACCACGACAGCGCCATCGCCTCGGCCGCCGCCCGCATGGTCGCCGCGGCGTGCGAGCGGCCCTGCATCGAGATGGGCTCGCGGCGCACCCACGAGGAGGCAGCCGTCGCCGCCGCCCGTGCCGCCTACCTGGTCGGCTTCGCGACCACCTCGAACCTGGAGGCCGGCCGCCGCTACGGCGTCCCCACCAGCGGCACCAGCGCGCACGCCTTCACGCTCCTGCACGACGACGAGCGCTCGGCCTTCCAGGCGCAGGTGGACACCCTCGGCCCCGGGACGACGCTGCTCGTGGACACCTACGACGTCGACCAGGGCATCCGGACGGCGGTCGAGGTGGCCGGGCCCGAGCTGGGCGGCATCCGCCTCGACTCCGGCGACCTGCCCACGCTGGCCACCCACGCCCGCGAGCTGCTCGACTCCCTCGGCGCGACGAAGACCCGCATCGTGGTCACCAGCGACCTGGACGAGTACGCGATCAGCGGTCTCATGGCCGCGCCGGTCGACCGCTACGGCGTCGGCACCTCCCTGGTGACCGGGTCCGGCGCCCCCACGGTCGGGATGGTCTACAAGCTCGTCGAGCGCGACGGCGTCCCGGTGGCGAAGAAGTCGGAGGGCAAGCGCTCCGTCGGGGGCCGCAAGCACGCCGTCCGCCGGCACGACGCCGACGGCATCGCGACCGCGGAGGTGGTCAGCAGCGCGCCGGTCACGCCCCGGGACGGCGACCGCGACCTCGTCGTCCCCCTGGTGCGGGGCGGCGAGCTCTGCGAGGAGGTCGGCCCGGCCGACGCCCTGACCCGCGCACGCGCGCACCACGAGCGGGTCCGCGAATCCCTCCCGGCGGAGGCCTGGGCACTGTCCCGCGGCGAGCCGGTGCTGGAGACTGCGTCCTCGTGACCCGCGCGCTGATCGTCGTCGACGTCCAGAACGACTTCTGCGAGGGCGGCAGCCTCGCCGTGGCGGGCGGTGCCGCGGTCGCGGCCGCGATCACCGAGCACATGTCGTCGACGGCCTACGACCACGTCGTCGCCACCCGGGACCACCACATCGATCCGGGGCACCACTTCGCCGATCAGCCGGACTTCCTCGAGACGTGGCCGGCGCACTGCGTCGTCGGCACCGGCGGCGTGGAGCTCCACGAGGCGCTGGACCGCGGGCCGATCGAGGCGGTGTTCGACAAGGGCGAGTACGCCGCGGCCTACTCCGGGTTCGAGGCGAGGTCCGACGGCGTGCTGCTGGCCGACTGGCTGCGGGAGCGCGGAGTGGATGCCGTCGACGTCGTCGGCATCGCCACCGACCACTGCGTGCGGGCCACCGCGCTCGACGGGGTGGGCAGCGGCTTCGCCACGCGGGTCCTCCTGCCGCTCACCGCGGGCGTCGCCGAGGCGTCGACCGACGCGGCCCTGGACCAGCTCCGCACGGCGGGCGTCGAGCTCGAGGGCGCCGTCCACCGCCCGTAGGGACCCGACCCGCGTCCTCCCTCACCGTTCCGGGTCCTTCCTCACGGTCGACCACGAGGGGGACCCGTGGTGATCAGGGACCCTGATCATCAGGGAACGGCGTCGAGGACCTCGTCGCGGGTGAAGCCGAGCACCTGCAGGACGGCGTCCAGGTAGGGCTGGTTGAGCGCGGTGTGCGCCTGCTCGCGCACGAACGGCTTGGCGTTGAAGGCGATCCCGAGCCCCGCGGTGCTGAGCATGTCGAGGTCGTTGGCGCCGTCGCCCACCGCGACCGTCTGCTCCAGCGGGATCCCGTACTGCGCGGCGAAGCGGGCCAGCGCCCGGGCCTTGCCGGGGCGGTCGACGATCTCGCCCACGAGCCCGCCGGTCAGCTTCCCGTCGACGACCTCCAGGGTGTTGGCGGCGGCGAAGTCGAGGCCCAGCGTCTCGGCGAGCGGGTCAGTGATCTGCGTGAAGCCGCCGCTGACGATCCCGCAGCGGAAGCCCAGCCGCTGGAGCGTGCGGATGAGGGTCCGCGCCCCCGGCGTCAGCACCAGGTGCTCGCGGACCTCGTCGAGCACCTCCACGGGCAGCCCCGCCAGCACGCCCACGCGGGCTCGCAGCGACTCGGCGAAGTCCAGCTCCCCGTTCATGGCCGCGGCGGTGATGCGGGCGACCTCGGCGGCGCGTCCGGCGCGGGCGGCCAGCTCGTCGATCACCTCGCCCCGGACGAGCGTGGAGTCCACGTCGAGCACGATCAGGCGCTTGCTGCGGCGGGCCAGCCCCACCTGCTCGACGGCGATGTCGGCCCCGGTCGTGGCGGCCACCTCGGCCAGGCGCGTGCGCAGCGTCGTCCCGTCGGCGCCGGACACGGTGAGCTCGAAGCTGGTGACCGGGTAGTCCGAGAGCCGGCGGATGGCGTCGATGTTGCCCCCGACGTCGGCGATCGCCCGCGCGGCGCCGCCCACGGCGTCCGGCGGCACCGGCCGGCCCAGCACGATGACGTGGTGCGGGCGGTCCGCCGGCCGGGGCGCCGGCTCGTCGGGCGACACCGGCTCCACGGTCACCTCCAGGCCCGTGTCCGCGGAGACCTGACCGGCCAGCGCGCCGAGGTGGGCGAGCAGGGCGCCCTGGTCGGGCACGCCCTCGCCGGGCAGCGCGGCGACCACGACGCCCAGCACGAGGTGCCCGTGCACGACGACCTGCTCCACGTCGAGCACCTCGACGGGGACCGGGCCGTCGCCGGACGCGAGCGCGGCGAACAGCCGGGCGGTCACCCCGGGTCGGTCGTCGCCGGAGACGGTCAGGACGGCCTGCGCCGTTCCCGGGACGGGCGCCGGGTGACGGGGGTGGGGGTCGAGCTGCACGCCGTCATCGTGCCTGACCCGCCCGGACGAACCGGAGAGGCCCAGGACCACGACGGTCCTGGGCCTCTCCGGCGGATCAGTTCGGGCGGATCAGGTCGGGTCGGGGTCGTTCGGACCCTGGCGCGGACCGGTGCCGGGCACCAGCTCGCTGACGCCGCCGTAGGGCTTGTGCCGCTTGCCGGCGTGCGCCTCGTCCTGGAGCCGCTGGAGGAGGTGCGGGTAGTGCGCCTCGAACGCGGGGCGCTCCGAGCGGATCTTCGGGATCTCGACGAAGTTGTGCCGCGGCGGCGGGGAGGACGTGGCCCACTCCAGCGAGTTGCCGTGGCCCCACGGGTCGTCGCGCAGGGCGAGCTCGCCGTACTTCCACGACCGGACGACGTTGTAGACGAACGGGATGACCGACGCACCGAGGATGAACGACCCGATGGTCGACACCATGTTCAGCGCGGTGAAGGTGTCGGTCGGCAGGTAGTCCACGTACCGGCGCGGCATGCCCTCGCCACCGAGCCAGTGCTGCACCAGGAACGTCGTGTGGAAGCCGATGAAGGTCAGCCAGAACTGCAGCTTGCCCAGCCGCTCGTCCATCATCCGGCCGCACATCTTCGGGAACCAGAAGTAGATGCCGGCGTAGGCGGCGAACACCACGGTGCCGAAGACGACGTAGTGGAAGTGCGCGACGACGAAGTAGCTGTCGTTGAGGTGGAAGTCGATCGGCGGGCTGGCCAGCAGGACGCCGGTCAGGCCACCGAGGAGGAACGTGACCATGAAGCCGATCGAGAACAGCATCGGCGTCTCGAAGGTCATCTGGCCGCGCCACATGGACCCGATCCAGTTGAAGAACTTGATGCCGGTCGGGACCGCGATCAGGTAGGTCAGGAAGGCGAAGAACGGCAGCAGCACCGCGCCGGTGGCGTACATGTGGTGCGCCCACACCGCGAGGGAGAGCGCCCCGATCGCGATGGTCGCGAAGACCATGCCCTTGTAGCCGAACAGCGGCTTGCGGCTGAACACCGGGATGATCTCGGTGATGATGCCGAAGAACGGCAGCGCGATGATGTAGACCTCGGGGTGGCCGAAGAACCAGAACAGGTGCTGCCACAGCATCGGCCCGCCGTTCTCGTCGGAGTAGACGAGGGCGCCGAGGTTGCGGTCGGCCAGCATGCCGAAGATCGCGGCGGTCAGGATCGGGAACGCCAGCAGGATCAGGACGCTGGTGACGAGGGCGTTCCAGGTGAAGATCGGCATCCGGAAGAGCGTCATGCCGGGAGCCCGCAGGCAGACGATCGTGGTGATGAAGTTGACGCCACCGAGGATCGTGCCCAGGCCGCTGACGGCCAGGCCGGCGAACCAGAGGTTCGCGCCCGCACCCGGGGAGTTCGTGACGTCGGACAGCGGCGCGTAGGCGTACCAGCCGAAGTCGGCCGCGCCGCCGGGGGTCAGGAAGCCCGAGACGGCGATGAGGCTGCCGAAGAGGAACAGCCAGTACGAGAACGCGTTCAGCCGCGGGAACGCGACGTCGGGCGCCCCGATCTGCAGCGGCATGATCAGGTTGCCGAACGCGAAGAACAGCGGCGTCGCGAACATCAGCAGCATGACCGTGCCGTGCATGGTCAGCAGCTGGTTGTACTGCTCCGGCGACAGGAACTGCAGCTCAGGCCTGGCCAGCTCGCCGCGCATCAGCAGGGCCATCAGCCCGCCCGCGATGAAGAACGCGAACGAGGTGACCATGTACATCAGGCCGATGGTCTTGTGGTCGGTCGTCCGCAGCAGGCTGGACAGCCGCGAACCCTTCTCCGCCACGTGGACCGGGCTCGGCCGACTCACGATGGGCGCCGGTGCAATCGTCACGGTCGGAGCTTAACCGTTCCCTTATCAGCCGCTCGGCCGACCAGGGAGGGCGCGCCGGTGACCGAGCCCACATCCCCGGTCGGAGGCCTCTCGGCGACCGCCCCGGACCCTCCGGCGGCGCGTTTTCGATCATGATCGGCAGGGCACCCCTCCCCCGCGACCGGAGATCCCGGGCGCCCGGTCCGCTCCCGCGGACCACCACGCGGAGGTCCATCCATGTCCATCGGTGGCATCATCCTGGCGATCGTCATCGGCCTGGTCGCAGGCCTGATCGCGCGCGCCGTCATCCCCGGCAAGCAGGACCTGGGCATCGTCGCCACGCTCGTCCTCGGCCTGATCGGCTCCGTCGTCGGCAACCTGATCGTCAGCCTCATCCGCGACGGCGAGGCCACCTTCGACCTCGGCGGCTGGTGGGCCTCCATCCTCGGCGCCATCGTCGTGCTGGGCATCTACGTGGCCGTCGCCGGTCGGGGCCGGCGGTCGGTCAGCCGTTGACCGCTCCCCGCCGCGGGCGGTAGGTCCCCAGGTCGACCGACACGGTCACCTCGACCGGCTCGGGCATCCCGGCGAGGCGGTCGGCGATCGCCTGCGGATCGGTGTGCCGCGCGTGCGGGCCCATCCCGACGAGCGTTGCGGCCGCCGCCCGCGACAGCTGCAGCCGTCGCCGCAGGCCCGTCGTCCGGACCGGTTCGAGCCCGGGTTCGAGCGAGGCGGCCAGGCGCGCCGCCTTGTCGGGGTCGACGCGGAGCAGGCCGAGCGGGCCGACCAGCTCACCCAGGTGGTCCGCGGCCGGCGTGACCACGACCAGGCGGCCCTCCGGTCGCAGCACCCGGGCGATCTCGGGTCCGTTGCGCGGCGCGAAGACCACGAGCACCCGGTCCACGGCGCCGTCCCGGACGGGCAGCCGCGCCCAGCTGTCGGCGACGACGGCCACCGCCCGCTGGTGGGCCCGCGCCGCCCGGCGGGCGGCGTAGGGCGAGGAGTCCAGCACCACCCCGACCGCTCCCGGCAGCCGGTCGAGCACGCCCGCGAGGTGGTGCCCGGTGCCGCCGCCGAGGTCGAGCAGCGCCGACGGCGCCCCGTCGGCCTCCACCGCGTCCGCCAGGGCAGCGGTGACCGGGCCGTAGTGCCCGGCGTCGAGGAAGGCCACCCGGTCGGCGACCATCCCGGCCGAGTCGCCGGACGGCGGGCGGTGCCCCGGGGGCAGCAGGGTCACGTGGCCCTGCCGGGCCCGGTCGAACGCGTGCCCCTCCGGGCAGCGCAACGCCGCCCCGTCCGGCTGCGCGGACAGCTGCCGGCCGCAGACGGGGCAGGCCAGCAGCGCCACGGCCCGCTCGTCCAGCGGCGGCCGGGCGCTCACCGACGTGGCGGGACGGCGTGGAAGACGACGTCCCGCAGCTCCCCCGCGTCGGCGACGGCGGTCACGTAGGTGCCGTGCGGCTGGCGACGGCGGTCGGTGGGCGACCCCGGGTTGACCAGCCGCAGGCCCGACGCCGCGGTGGTGTCCCACGGGATGTGGCTGTGGCCGAACACCAGGACGTCGGCGTCCGGGAACCGTGCCGCGCATCGCGACTCCCTGCCCTTGGCGTCGCCGGTCTCGTGGACGACGGCGAAGCGGATGCCCTCGATCTCGGCGCGGGCGATCTCGGGCAGCCGGTCCCGCAGGGCGCCGTGGTCGTTGTTGCCGTGCACCGCGACCAGCCGCCGGGACCGTGCCTCGAACAGGTCGAGGAGCGCGACGTCGACCCAGTCACCGGCGTGCACGACGACGTCGGCGTCCGCGATCGCCGCCCACAGGGAATGAGGTAGGTCACGCGCCCGCTTCGGTACGTGCGTGTCGGAGGTGAACACCAGCGGAACAGGCACGACGACATCGTTGCAGGCCGCTACGTTCTCTCCGGCCGGCGATCCGGCCGATCCGTACGAAGCGAGGACAACCCCCGTGACCGAACCCCGTCCCACGACCTCGGCCGCCGGCGCGGCGACCCCCGCCGACGAGCCGTACGAGAAGCGCTGGCTGGCGCTGGGCGTCATCGCGATGACCGTCCTGCTGGTCATCCTCGACGCGACGATCGTCAACATCGCCCTGCCGGCCGTGACCGAGGACCTCGGCATCAGCGCGGCGTCGCAGCAGTGGATCGTCACCGCCTACACGCTGACCTTCGGTGGCTTCCTGCTCCTCGGCGGCCGCATCGCCGACTTCTGGGGCCGCAAGCGCACCTACCTCGTCGGCGCCGGCGGGTTCGCGTTCGCCTCCGCGCTCGGGGGCGTCGCGCAGAACGAGGCCATGCTGTTCGGCGCCCGGGCACTGCAGGGCGTCTTCGGCGCGCTGCTCGCGCCGGCGTCCCTGGCGCTGCTGACGGTCCTGTTCACCGACCCCAAGGAGCGGGCCAAGGCCTTCGGCGTCTACGGCGCCATCGCCGGCGGCGGCTCGGCGGTCGGCCTGCTGCTGGGTGGCGTGCTCACCGAGTACGCCGACTGGCGCTGGTGCTTCTGGGTGAACCTGCCGGTGGCGCTGCTCGCCATCGCGCTCGCGATCCCGATCGTGCCGGAGAGCAAGGCCCCCGGTGACACGAAGTACGACATCCCCGGGGCGGTCCTCATCACCCTCGGCCTCGCCTCGATCGTCTACGGCTTCACCCGGGTCGCCGAGGCGTCGCAGACCAACGCGGCGGAGACCGCCGCAGCCAACGCCGAGTCCGCCGCGCAGGGCAACCCGACCCTGCTGACCCCGGACAGCGGCTGGACCGACGGCCTCGCCTGGGTGTTCATCGTCGTCGGCCTCGTCCTGGTGGCGCTGTTCGTGCTGCTCGAGATGCGGACCCGCAACCCGCTGCTGCCCATGCGCATCGTGCTCGACCGCAACCGGGGCGGGGCCTACCTGACCTCGACGCTGGTCGGCGCCGGGCTGATCGGGGCGTTCTTCTTCCTCAGCCTGTACTTCCAGCAGGTGCTGGGCTACGAGCCGATCGAAGCGGGCTTCGCCTCGCTGCCGACGACGCTCGGCGTCTTCATCTCCGCGGGAGCGGCCAGTGCGCTGGTGCCGCGGGTCGGGCCGAAGCCGCTGATGGTGCTCGGTGGGCTGCTGGCCGCCAGCGGGCTGTTCACGCTGTCGTTCGTCGGGCTGGACACGAGCTTCTGGGCCCTGCCCTTCCCCGGCCAGCTGCTGCTGGGCCTGGGCCTCGGTTTCACCTTCGTGCCGCTGTCGAACCTGGCACTGGTCGGCGCCGGCCAGCACGACGCCGGCGCGGCCTCGGCGATGCTGAACGCCACCCAGCAGGTCGGGGCCTCCATCGGCACCGCCGTCCTCGCCTCCCTGTCGGTGGCGGCGATCAGCGCCTACACCGCCGACGCCCTCACCTCGGGGGCGAACCCGCAGGACCCGTCGGTCGGCCTGACGGCGCAGGTCGAGGGCTACACCACCGCGTTCACGTGGGCGGCCGCGCTCCTCGTGCTCGGCGCGCTGGTCGCCGGGCTGCTGATCAAGGCGACCAAGGAGGACCTGCCCGCCGAGGGCGACGCCGTCGTCCACGTCGGCTGAGCCCACCACCGCCCGTCAGGCGCCCTCTCCCCGTACCGGGAGAGGGCGCCTGACGGGTTCTCAGGCCTTCTGCTGCTGCCGCTCCGCCAGCGCGCGCAGCCGGGCGTTGTAGGCGGCGAGCTCGGCGTCACCGCTGCGGTCGGCGGCGCGGTCCAGGGTCCGGGCGCGGCGCTCGTCGGAGCTCGCCCAGGAGAAGAAGACGACGGCGAGCACCAGGACGGTCGGCAGCTCGCCGAACGCCCAGACGATGCCGCCCGCCTCGCCCTGGTCCCGGAGCGGGTCGATGCCCCAGCCGGCCGGCGGGTTCGCGAACGTCTCGACCACCAGGGAGCCGGCCATCATGACCGCGACGCCGAAGAAGGCGTGGAACGGCACGGGCAGGAACAGCTCGAGCATCCGGCCGGGGTGGCTCAGGGTCCGCGGCCAGGGGTCCTGGGCGACGATCGGCCCGAAGAACAGCAGCCCGGTGACGACGAAGTGGGCCAGCATCAGCTGGTGCCCGGCAGGGTTGCTCATGAGCGCGTCGAACAGCGGCGTGAAGTAGACGCCGTAGAGGCTCGCGATGAACAGGGGGATCGAGAACCCCGGGTGCGCGACGAACCGCGCGAACCGGCTGTGCAGGCCGTTGAGCAGCAGCGCCCGCGGCGCCCCGGCCGCCCCCTGACCGCGCGGCAGGGTGCGCAGGGCGAGCGTCACCGGGGCGGCCAGCAGCAGGAGCAGCGGGGTGATCAGCGACAGCACCATGTGCTGGGTCATGTGGACGCTGAACAGCACCATGCTGTAGCCGTTGAGCCAGGTGCCGGTGACGGCGAACAGCGACGCCGTCCCGCCGATCCAGGCGAGCACCCGCCACCAGGGCCAGGCGACGCCGGTGCGACGCAGGCGCACGACGGCGGCCAGGTACAGCACCAGGCCGACGACGCTGAGCACGGCGAGGACCGACCAGGCCTCCAGGTGCGGGATGAACATCCGCGCCCAGGTCGGAGGCACTGAGGGCACCCACATGCCCGAGTGGTGCCCGTGGTCCACCAGCTGCCTCCGATCCGAGTCGTCCGTGCGGGCACCACTGTCCCACCGACCGGTCTAGTCGTGGACCGGCGCCTCGTGCCCGGCGTGCGCCTCGGCCTCGAGCTGGAAGGTGCAGTGCTCCATGTCGAAGTGCTCCCCCAGGCAGGCGCACAGCGCGTCGAGCACGCGGCCGCCGTGCCCGGCGTCGAGCGCCTCGTCGGTGACGACCACGTGGGCGGAGAGCACCGGCAGGCCGGACGTGATCGTCCAGGCGTGCAGGTCGTGGACACCGAGGACGCCGTCGACACCGAGGATGTGGGCGCGCACTGCGTCGAGGTCGACGCCCCTGGGGGCGGCTTCGAGGAGGACGTCGAACGCCTCGCGCAGCAGGTGCCAGGCCCGGGGCACCACGAGGCAGCCGATGGCCACCGACGCGATGATGTCGGCCGGCGTCCACCCGGTCGTGAGGATGACGACGGCGGCCACGATGACCGCGACCGAGCCGAGGGCGTCGGCCAGCACCTCGAGGTACGCGCCCCGCAGGTTGAGCGACGCGTCGCGCCCCCGGTGCAGGGCGGCGAGCGACCCCAGGTTGACGACCAGGCCGACGCCGGCGACGACGAGCATCAGCCCGGAGCCGATCTCCGGCGGCTCCCCGATCCGGCGCACCGCCTCGACGAGGACGTAGCCGGCGACCGCGAGGAGCAGCAGCCCGTTCGCGACGGCGGCCAGGATCTCGACCCGCTGCCAGCCGAACGTGCGGCGCCCCCGGGCCGGTCGCTGGGCGAGGGTGACCGCGCCGAGCGCGAGCCCGATCCCGGCGGCGTCGGTCGCCATGTGCCCCGCGTCGGCCAGCAGCGCCAGCGAGCCGGAGAGCAGACCGCCGACGATCTCCGCCGCCATGACGGCGAGGGTCAGGGCCAGGACGACGACGAGGCGCCGGCGGTGGCCGCCCGCGGCGGTTCCCGGAGCGTGCGCGTGCCCGTGCCCCATCGGCCCTCCCTTCTCCTGGGCACAGTCTGCCCCGACGACGACGCCCCCTGCCGGAATGTCCGGCAGGGGGCGTCGAGGGTCGCGGTCAGATCTGGACGCCGCGCTCCCGGAGCCAGGGCAGCGGGTCGATCTTCTGGCCGTTCAGGCCACCGACGTGCACCTCGAAGTGCAGGTGCGGGCCGGTGGACTGGCCGCGGTTGCCCAGCAGGGCGATCGTGTCGCCGGCCTTCACCACCTGGCCGGCCTGGACCAGGATCGAGTCCATGTGGCCGTAGACGGTCACGTCGCCGTTCTCGTGCTGGATGTAGACGGCGAGCCCGAAGCCGCTGGCGGGCCCGGCCTCGAGCACGACGCCGTCCATGGCGGCGTACTCGGGGGTCTGCATCGGTGCGGCGAGGTCGATGCCCGCGTGCAGCGTGCCCCAGCGGGCGCCGAAGCCGCTCGTCAGGCGGGCGCCCTGCACCGGCAGCACGGCCTTGGGGCGGGCGGCCTCGGCAGCAGCCTCGGCGGCGGCGCGGTCGGCCTCGGCCTGCACCGTGACGGCCGCCGCCTGCTCGGCGTCACGGGCGTTGCGGCTCACCACGAGCTCGCCGAGGCGGGCGGCGGCGTCGGTGTCGATGATCGCCTCGGTCGGGGCCGCCTCGATCCCGAGCTCCTCGGCCACGCTCACCGACGAGCTCATGGTGTCGGTGGCCTGGGCACGGGGGTCGTTGGTGGTGACCGAGCTGACGCTCAGCGCGGCGATGAGGCCGGCGGCGAGGTACACGCCGGGACGGCGGCTGATCGACGGCGGGCGGAAGCGCAGGAAGCGAGCCCGGCGACCCTCCTCGGCGACGGCCGGCACGGCCTCGGCGGTGGCGGCCGGCTCTGCCAGGGCCGCCAGGATCAGGGCGGCCGGCACGGTGCGCTTGTGCGGCGTCGGCCGGACGCGGGGCGCCTCGACGGCGGGCGCCTCGGTCGCGACGGCGACGACAGGGGTCGTGGCGGCCTCGGCCGCGGTGGCCGGCGTGGCGGTCCGGGCGGCCTTGGTGGTGGCGGGCTTCGCCGTGGCCGCCTTCGCGGGCTTGGCGGTCGCAGGCTTGGCGGTCGCAGGCTTGGCGGTCGCGGGCTTGCCGGTCGCCGGCTTGCCGGTCGCAGCCTTGCTGGTCGCAGCGGTCGCGGACGCGGCGGCCTTGGCAGAGGCGGGCTTCGCCGTGGCCGGCTTCGCCGGGGCGACCTTCGCAGCGGTCGCCGGCTTCGCGACCGGGGCGGCCTTCGCGGCGGCCGCGGGCTTCGCGGCCGGGGCGGCCTTCGCGGCGGCCGCGGGCTTCGCGAGCGGGGCGACCTTCGCAGCGGTCGCCGGCTTCGCGGCCGGGGCGGCCTTGGCGGCGGTCGCCGGCTTGGCGGCGGTCGCCGGCTTCGGGGTGCGCGGGGTCTTCGGGGCGGCGGCCCGGGCGGACTTGGCGGCGGCTGCCGCCTTCGCGGCGGACGCGGCCTTGGCGGTGGCGGCCTTCGCGGCGGACGCGGCCTTGGCGGTGGCGACCTTGGCGGTCGCCGCCGTCGCCGTCGCGGCCTTGCCCGTGGCGACCTTGCGCGTCGCGCTACCGGCAGCCTTGGCGCGGGCGGCGATCGACCCGGCCGCACCCGTCCCGGCCTTCGCACCGGTGGCGCGGCGGTTCCGGGTGGCGGGAGCCACGGCAGCGGCGGTGTTCGTGGTGGACCCGGATCGCTGCGCCGTCCCCTGGCGCTGCGTCGGGACCGTGCTGGTCGCCTTCCCTGCGGCCGGCCGACGCGAGGTCTCGCGGGCCGGGACGAGGGTGGCCGGGAACCCGGTCGTGGGTTCCGAACCCTCCTCGTGGAGGCGGTCCTTGTGGAGCGGACTCATGCACCTGACTTCCGTTTGCGGGCATTCCACGTGCACTCCCGGGGAGAGGAGCGGGGCCCATGTAAACACGTCGTGATGTTTTCGTGATCTGCACAAGGGGGTAAGGAGCTGCAGTTCTGTGGCCTGGGCCACAAGACAGCACAGGTGTGATTCCGCTGTCCGTAAGTGCCGCGCTACGGAGAGTGAACGCCACGCAGCGATTTGTTGAAAGTCGCGCGATCCAGGTCACGACGGGGCAGGACACCCTCCGAAGGGGCCGAATCGCGACCCGATCGAGGGAGATCTCCACATGCGCGCAGTGACATGGCACGGCCGGGCGGACGTCCGCGTCGATACCGTTCCCGACCCCGTCATCCAGGACCCGACCGACGTGATCGTCGAGATCACGTCGACCGGCATCTGCGGCTCGGACCTCCACCTCATCGAGGTCATGGCGCCGTTCATGACCGTCGGCGACGTCATGGGGCACGAGCCCATGGGCATCGTGCGCGAGGTCGGCCCGGAGGTGACCGCCGTCAAGCCCGGCGACCGGGTGGTCGTGCCGTTCAACATCTCGTGCGGCACCTGCTGGATGTGCTCCGAGGGGCTGTTCTCCCAGTGCGAGACCACCCAGAACCGCGAGCAGGGCTTCGGCGCCTCGCTGTTCGGCTACACCAAGCTCTACGGGCAGGTCCCCGGCGGCCAGGCCGAGTACCTGCGGGTCCCGTTCGGCAACACGCTGCCGATCAAGGTGCCGGCAAGCGTGCCGGACGACCGCTTCGTCTACCTCTCCGACGTCCTGCCCACGGCCTGGCAGGCGGTGCAGTACGCCGGCATCCCCCAGGGCGGCAGCGTCCTCGTCCTCGGCCTCGGGCCGATCGGTGACATGGCGACCCGGGTGGCCAAGCACCTCGGCGCCGGTCAGGTCATCGCCTCCGACGTCGTCCCCGAGCGCCTGGCCCGCGCCCGCCGCAACGACGTCCAGGTCATCGAGAGCACCGACCAGGCCGAGGTCGTCGCCCGGGTGCGCGACCTGACCGACGGTCGCGGGCCCGACGCGGTCATCGACGCCGTCGGCATGGAGGCCCACGGCTCCCCCGTGGCATCGGCGCTCCAGAAGGCCACCGCGGTGGTTCCGGACGCGATCATGGAGAAGGTCATGCAGGTCGCCGGCATCGACCGGCTCGCGGCGCTCAACACCGCGATCGAGGCGGTCCGCCGCGGCGGCACCATCTCGCTGTCCGGCGTCTACGGCGGGGCGACCGACCCGCTGCCCCTCATGCGCATGTTCGACAAGCAGATCCAGCTGCGCATGGGCCAGGCCAACGTGTGGCGCTGGGTGCCCGACATCCTCCCGCTGCTGACCGAGGGCGACGCCTTCGGCGTCGACGAGTTCGCCACGCACCACGTGCCGCTCGAGGAGGCACCGCAGGCGTACATGAACTTCCGCGAGAAGAAGGACGGGCACGTCAAGGTCCTGCTCCAGCCGTGACGGCGTCCGGGGCGCCGGCCCGCCCGGCGCCCCGGACCCCCGCTGTGAGCATCCCCACGCCGCTGCCGGGGCATGGCGGGCGGCGTCGGGCGCTTGCCCCTGAGGAGAGTCCACCCGGCTCAGGAAGGACGACGAGGTCCGCCGGCCGACCGCCCGCGCACCCGTGTCCCCCCTGGAGTTCCCCTCGTGCCTCGCGCGCTGCTCGCCCTGGCCATCGGCGCCTTCGGCATCGGCACCACCGAGTTCGTCGTCATGGGCATGCTGCCCGAGATCGCCGAGGGCCTCGGGGTCTCGGTGTCCGCCGTCGGCATCCTCATCTCCGCCTACGCGATCGGCGTGGTGCTCGGGGCGCCCACCCTGACCGCCATCGGGCTGCGCTTCACCCCTCGGCAGACCCTCGTCGCGCTCATGGTCGTCTTCGTGGTCGGCAACGCCCTGTCCGCGCTCGCCCCCAGCTACGGGCTGCTGGTCGCCGCCCGCGTCCTGACCGCCCTGGCGCACGGCTCGTTCTTCGGCGTCGGGGCGGTCGCCGCCCGCCGGCTCGTGCCGCCGGACCGGGCCACCCGGGCCATCTCCCTGATGATCACCGGCCTGACCCTGGCCAACGTCATCGGTGTGCCGCTGGGCACGTTCGTCGCCCAGCACCTCGGCTGGCGGGTCGTGCTCGGCGCCATCGCGCTGATCGGCGTCGCGACGATCGCCGGGCTGCTGGCGTGGATGCCCGGCGACGCCGGCGAGCCCGGCGACCTGCGGTCCGAGCTGCACGCGTTCCGCCGGGGCCAGGTCTGGCTCGTGCTGGCGCTCACCATGATCGGCTTCGCCGCGCTCTTCGCCGTCTACAGCTACGTCAGCCCGATCCTCACCGAGCTGGGCGGCATCCCGACGGAGTGGGTCACCCCGGTCCTGGCCCTCTTCGGCGCCGGGACGACGGTCGGCACGCTCGCCGGTGGGCGGCTCGGTGACCGGTACGGCTTCTCCTTCGTGGCCGTCGGGCTGGTCGCCATGGCCGGCGTGCTCGTCGCCTTCGCGTTCCTGGCGCGGACGACCGTCGCCGCGGTCGCGCTGCTCGTGCTGTTCGGGACGCTGTCGTTCGCGCTCGGCCCGGTCGTGCAGAACGCCGTCATCGACGCCGCGCGGGTCCCGGGCGGCAGCCTGGTCTCCGCCGCCAACCAGGGCGCCTTCAACATCGCCAACGCCGTCGGGGCCGCGCTGGGCGCCCTGGTCATCTCGCAGGGACTCGGCTACACGGCGCCGATGTGGGTCGGGGCTGTCCTCGCGCTCGTGGGCGCCGCCCTGGCGGTGCTCGCCCGGGCGGTCGACCGGCGGGCGCCCGCCGCCGACGTCGTCCGGGTGGAGCCGGTGCCCTCGGGCCGGCTGCAGGCGGCCGACGCCGCCTGACCCGGGGTTGACCGCCGTCCGCCGGGTAGGAGGGAGGCATGACGGTCATCGGCGCGGAGCGCTCAGGTCGGTTCACCCTCGGCGGGCAGCCGGTCCACCGGCTCGGTTATGGCGCGATGCAGCTGGCCGGCCCGCACGTGATGGGCCCGCCGGCCGACCGGGACGCCGCGATCGCGGTGCTGCGCCGGGCGGTCGAGCTCGGTGTCGACCACATCGACACCAGCGACTACTACGGTCCGCACGTCACCAACGAGATCATCCGCGAGGCGCTGCACCCCTACCCCGAGGACCTGGTGATCGTGACCAAGGTGGGCGCGCGAAGGACCCCCGACGGGCACTGGCCGGAGGCGCTGTCCCCCGACGAGCTGCGCAGCGCCGTGCAGGACAACCTGGACCACCTCGGGGTCGACGTCCTGGACGTGGTGAACCTGCGGATGCCCGGGTTCGCCGAGCCGGAGGAGCGCTCGCTCGCCGAGCCGTTCGAGGCCCTGGCGCAGCTGCAGCAGGAGGGGTTGATCCGCCACCTCGGGATCAGCAACGTGACGACGCAGATGTTCGCCGAGGCGCAGGCCATCGCGCCCGTGGTCTGCGTGCAGAACCACTACAACCTCGTGCACCGGCACGACGACCCGTTCGTCGACGCGCTCGCCCGCGAGGGCATCGCGTACGTGCCGTTCTTCCCGCTCGGGGGCTTCACGCCGATCCAGTCCGCGGCGCTGGAGACCGTGGCCCGCCGGTTGGAGACCACGCCGATGCAGGTGGCGCTCGCGTGGCTGCTGGCCCGCTCCCCCAACGTGCTGCTCATCCCGGGGACGTCGTCGGTCGCGCACCTCGAGGAGAACCTCATGGCGTCGGCCCGGGTCCTGGGGCCGGTCGAGCTCGAGGAGCTCGATCGGATCGGCGGCACCGGCGAGCCGGACCCCGACCTCTGAGTCAGCGCACCGAGCGGATCCGCCCGACGGTCAGCGCCCCGAGCACCGTGGCCAGCCCGGCGACGGTGAACAGGACGTCGTAGCCGCCGAGCTCCGCGATCACCAGGCCGGCGAGCAGCGGGCCCAGTGCCTGGGGTGCCACCACGGCGACGTTCATGACGCCCAGCTCGCCGGCGACGGTCCGGGCGTCGGGCAGCACCTGCGTCACCAGCGCCTGGTCGACCGACGTGTAGGCGCCGTAGCCGGCGCCGAGCAGCACGCCGGCGACCAGCGCAGCGGGCCAGCTCGGCGCGAGCACCAGGACGGCGCAGGCGAGGGCCTGCAGGACGGCGGCCCCCGCGACGAAGACCCGGCGCCGGCCGGTGCGGTCCGACAGCACCCCGCCGCCCCAGGTCGCGGCCACCGTGGCCACGAGGTAGACCAGCGTCAGGACGAGCAGCGACCCTTCCGGATCGGCCACCCGCAAGCCGTCGGTGAGGAAGTAGAGGAGGTAGGTGGTCCCCAGCGCGTTGCCGAGGTTGACCAGCAGCCGGCCGGCGAAGGCCCACCCGTAGTCGGGGTGCCGGGAGGGCGCCCGCCAGGTGCTGCGCAGCGCCGCACCGAGCGAACGGGGCCGCTCGCCCTCGGTCGGCCGCGCGTCCCGCGCCCTGAGCACCCAGGGCAGCGCGGCGACGAGCAGCAGCGCGGCCAGCAACGGGTAACCGGCGCCGGGCTCCCCACCCGAGGCGGCGACGAGCCCGAGGCCCACCACGATGCCCAGCGCCTGGGGTCCGTAGATCGCCGCCGAGACCGCGCCGCGGTGCTCGACGGGCACCTGGTCGGCGACCGTCGCCGTCAGCCCGGCCATGGCCGCGTACATGCCGAGCTGTGCGACCAGCCAGGCCCCGGCCACCGCGGGCCACGTCGAGGCGGTGCCGGTGAGCAGCAGTCCGGCGGCGTAGACCAGCACGCCCCCGGCCACCCACACCCGCCGCCGTCCGAACGGGCTGCGGGACCGGTCGGACAGCGCGCCGAAGAGCGGGAGCGCCACCAGGGCCGCCAGCCCGGCGAGGCCGTTGACGAGCGCGAAGTCGCGGACCTTGTGGTCCGGGTCGACCTCGGCCAGCTGCAGCGGCAGCAGCAGCTGGATCGGGGCCAGCTGCGCGGCCCACAGCCCCAGCCAGGCGAGGCCGAAGCGGGCGGTCCACGCGCGGGTCACCGGGACGCCGGGACGGACCAGGGCGGGCTCGGTCACGGCGTCCGCGCCGCGTGCCGGACGACGAACGCCTCCACCGCGGCATCCAGCGCCGCGCGCGTGGCGGCGGTGTCGCGGTCGACCAGCCAGGTGGTCGTGGCGCCGTCCACGATCGTGATGAGCAGCCGGGCCAGCTCCGGCACCGGCCGCGCCCACCGCTCCCCGGTCAGCTCGGCCGCCTGCTCCAGGAGCCGCTCCGCCGCGACGGCGTAGGCGCGGTACTGCTCCCCCGCCAGCGGTCGCAGCGCCGGGTTGCGCAGCGCGTGGAGGGTCAGCTCGAGCATCAGCTGCTCGTGGCCCGGGTCGCGCTCGAGGTGGTCGAGGTAGCCGGCCGCCGCCTGCCGGAGGCAGCCGGCGAGCCCATCGTCGGCGGTCATGCCCGCCGTGGCCGCGTCGAACTCGCGGCCGACGACGCCCCGGACGAGCTGGCGCAGCAGCTCGTCGCGGGAGGTGAAGGCGTAGTGGAAGCTGGCCAGCGACATGCCGGCCTCGGCGACGATCGCCCGCGTCGTCCCGGCGGCCAGGCCGTCGCGCGCCATCACCCGCAGAGCCGCGTCGACGAGCGCCGCACGCCGCTCCTCGACCGGTCGCCGCGCCACGTCAGCTCCCCGCCGGGCCGAGCACGCGGTCCAGGTGGGCGTTGGTGAAGACGCCGGCCGGGTCCAGCCGGTCGCGCAGCGCCGTGAATTCGTCGAAGCGGGGGTAGCGCCCGCGCAGCGCCGAGGCGTCCAGCCCGTGCAGCTTCCCCCAGTGCGGCCGGCCCTGGACCTCGCCCGCGATCGACTCCAGGGCCGCGAACCACGGTCCCGGGTCCGTGCCGGCCGGGACGTGGGCGGCGATGTAGGCGGTGTCGCGGCCGGTGGCGGTCGACAGCGGGATGTCGTCGGCCGCGGCGACGCGCACCTCGACGGGGAAGGCGGCCCGCCAGTCGCTGGCCCGGTGCACGCGGCGGAGCTCGGCGAGGACCCCGGGGGCGTCGGCCAGCGGCACGGCGTACTCCATCTCCTGGAAGCGCACCCGCCGCCGGCTGACGAAGACCTCGTGCGACCGGTCGGTCCAGGTGCGCGGCCCGAGGGCGCGTGCCGAGACACGGGCGAGCGGCGGGATGAGCGCCGGCACCCTCCGCCCGGCGGCGACGACCCCGCCGAAGACGGCGTTGGCGAGGATCTCGTCGTCCCAGACCGCCCGCCAGCGACCGAGCGGCGCCACCTCGCTCAAGGGCACCCGGGTGTTGCGCTTGGTCAGGCACCGGTCGGTGTGGGGGAACCAGTAGAACTCGACGTGGTCGGTCGAGGTCATGAACCCGGCGAAGCCGTCGATCAGGTCGGGCAGGTGCCCCGGCCCCTCCTCGGCGCGCAGGGCGAACGCGGGCTCGGCCTGCAGCGTCACCGTGCTGAGCACGCCCAGCGCCCCCAGGCCGATCCGGCCGGCGGCGAAGACGTCGGCGTTCTCGGTGGCCGAGCACCGCATCAGCGACCCGTCGGCGAGCACCAGCTCGAACCCCCGCAGCTGCGTGGCCAGCCCGCCGAAGCGCGCCCCGGTGCCGTGGGTCCCCGTCGACAGCGCACCGGAGACGGTCTGGCGGTCGATGTCGCCGAGATTGGTGAGTGCCCATCCCTGCGCGGCGAGCTCGGCGTTGAGGCGGTGCAGCGGCATGCCGGCCTGGACGGTCACCAGGCCGGTGGGTCCGATGTCGACCAGCGCCGCATGGCGGTCGAGGACGAGCTGCACGTCCTCGGGGCGGCCGATCGCGGCGAAGGAGTGCCCGCTGCCGATCGGCCGGACCCGGCGGCCCGACCGGGCCGCGCGCAGCACCTCCCCGGCGATCCCGTCGGCACCCGCGGGGCGCACCACCTCGATGCCGGTCGCCCGCTGGTTGCCGGCCCAGTTGCGCCAGCGGTCGGTGCGGGTGCCCGCCACGGGTCCTCCTCGTCGTCCGGCCGCGGTGCGCGCGGGTTCCGGCGCAGCTTGGCGTCCGGCGCGGTGCGGGTCAAGTGACTGGGACAGTTGACCCATCGGGTGTCGACCCATGATGCTGCCGCCCATGACCTCCGTGGCGTCCTCCTCCCCCGACGACGCCGTACGGGCGCGCGACCGCCTCGACCGCGCCACCGCGTCGCTGGACCCACCGCTGGCCGTCGTCGACCTCGACGCGCTCGACGCCAACGCCGGCGACCTGGTGCGCCGGGCGGCGGGGAAACCGATCCGCGTGGCCAGCAAGTCCGTCCGCAACCGCGACGTCCTCCGCCGGGTGCTCGCCCGTCCCGGATTCTCGGGCGTCCTGGCCTATGCGCTCCCGGAGGCGCTCTGGCTCGCCTCGGGCGACGACCCGGTCAGCACCGACGTCGTCGTCGGCTACCCGTCGGCCGACCGCGGGGCGCTGCGCCGGCTCGCCACCGACGCGACGGGGGCGGCGCGGGTGACCCTCATGGTCGACTCGGTGGCCCACCTGGACCTGATCGACTCCGTCGTCCCGCCCGGTCAGCGGGCGGAGCTGCGGATCTGCCTGGACGTCGACGCCTCCCTGCGCGCGGCCGGGGGACGCGTGCACGTCGGCGTCCGGCGGTCCCCCGTCCACTCCCCTGCCGAAGCCGTCGCCCTCGCGCATGCGGTGGCGTCCCGGCCCGGCTTCCGGCTGGTCGGCGTCATGGTCTACGAGGCGCAGATCGCCGGCGTGCAGGACGCCCCGGCGAACCGGAGGGTCCGCGGCCTCGCCGTGCGGCGGATGCAGGCGGTGTCCGGGCGCGAGCTGGCCGGCCGCCGGGCCGCCGTCGTCGACGCCGTCTCGTCGGTCGCCGACCTCGAGTTCGTCAACGGCGGCGGCACCGGCAGCGTGGAGCGCACCGCCGCCGAGGGCGCGGTGACCGAGGTGGCGGCCGGGTCGGGCCTCTACAACCCGGTGCTCTTCGACGGCTATCGCGCCTTCACCGGCCGGCCGGCCGCGTTCTTCGCCGCACCGGTCACCCGGCTCCCGGCACCGGGCACCGTGACCGTGGCCGGTGGCGGCTGGATCGCCTCGGGTCCGCCCGGGGCCGACCGGCTGCCCGTGCCCACCTACCCGGCCGGGCTGCGCTGGTTGCCGACCGAGGGCGTCGGCGAGGTGCAGACGCCGCTGCGGGGAGCGGCCGCAGCACGGCTCGCCGTCGGCGACCGGGTGTGGTTCCGGCACGCCAAGGCGGGAGAGGTGTGCGAGCACGTCGACGAGCTGCACGCCCTGGCGGGCGA
Source organism: Blastococcus litoris (assembly GCF_003075095.1). Taxonomy (GTDB): domain Bacteria; phylum Actinomycetota; class Actinomycetes; order Mycobacteriales; family Geodermatophilaceae; genus Blastococcus_B; species Blastococcus_B litoris. The sequence goes on along the minus strand of NZ_QCZF01000004.1, from coordinate 49,850 downwards.
CGAGCTCACCGGGACGATGCGCACGTACCGGGGCGAGGGCCGTTCCTTCGGTTAACGGGCGCGCTGGACCCGCGTCTCGTCGAACACCGGCTCGGCCGACTCGTACACCCGCCCGTCGGCGCCGAAGACCACGAAGCGGTCGAACGAGCGGGCGAACCAGCGGTCGTGGGTGACGGCGAGGACCGTCCCGTCGAACGCGGCGAGTGCCTCCTCCAGCGCCTCGGCGGAGAGGACGTCGAGGTTGTCGGTCGGCTCGTCGAGGAGCAGCAGCGTCGCACCGGAGAGCTCCAGCAGCAGGATCTGGAACCGCGCCTGCTGCCCGCCCGACATGGTGCGGAACGGCTGCTCCCCCGCCCCGGCGAGGCCGTAGCGGCGCAGCGCCGCCATCGCCCGCCCGCGGTCGACGCCCGGCCGGCCCGGCTCGCCGTGCCACAGCAGGTCCACCGGCGTCCGGTCCTGCCAGTCGGGGTGCGCGTGCGTCTGGGCGAAGAACCCCGGGACGACACGGGCACCGAGCCGCCAGTCGCCCGTGTGCGCCACCTGCTGGCCGGCCAGCAACCGCAGGAAGTGCGACTTGCCCGCGCCGTTGGCGCCCAGGACGCCCACGCGGTCGCCGTAGAAGACCTCGAGGTCGAACGGCTGCATCAGGCCGGACAGCTCGAGCTGCTCGGCGAGCACCGCGCGCACGCCGGTCCGCCCGCCGCGCAGGCGCATGGCCACCTTCTGCTCCGGCGGCTGGTCCGGCGGCGGGCCCTCGGCCTCGAACTTCGCCAGGCGGGTCTGCATCGCCCGGTACCGGGAGGCCATGTCGGGCGAGTTGGCGGCCTGCTGCTGCAGGGTGCGCACCAGGTCGATGAGCCGCTGGTGCTCCTCGTCCCACCGGCGGCGCAGCTCGGCCAGCCGGTCGTGCCGCGCCGTCCGCGCCTCGTGGTAGCTGGCGAACCCGCCGCCGTGCACCCACGCCGTCCCGCCCTCGACCGTGACGACCCGGTCGGCGACCCGGGCCAGCAGCTCGCGGTCGTGGCTGACGAACAGGACCGTCTTGCGCGTCTCCAGCAGCCGCTCCTCCAGCCACCTCTTGCCCGGCACGTCGAGGTAGTTGTCCGGCTCGTCGAGCAGCAGCACCTCGTCGGGCCCGCGCAGCAGCGCCTCGAGGGCCAGCCGCTTCTGCTCCCCACCGGAGAGCGTGTTCAGCTCCCGGTACTTGCACCCGTCGTAGGGGATGCCGAGCGCGGCGACGGTGACGGTGTCCCAGGTGACCTCGATGTCGTAGCCGCCGACGTCGCCCCAGTGCGCGAGCGCGTTGGCGTAGGACATCTGGGTCGGCTCGTCGTCGTCCTCCATCATCGCCAGCTCGGCGGCCTCGACCGCGTGCCACGCCTCCCGGACGGCGGGCGGCGAGAGGTCGACGAGCATCCGCTGCACCGTGGTGTCGTCGCGCACCGAACCGATGAACTGCCGCATGACGCCGAGGCCGCCGGTCCGGGCGATCGCGCCGGCCTCCGGGGTCAGGTCGCCGGCGATGATGCGCAGGAGGGTCGTCTTCCCGGCGCCGTTCTCACCGACCAGCGCCGCACGCGCCCCTTCCCCGATGCGGAAGTTGACGTCGTCGAGCAGCACCCGCCCGTCGGAGAGCGTGTGCCGGACCGCGCTGACGTCGACGTACCCCACCCGGACATCCTCCCCGTCCGGGCAACCGCGTTTCCGCTCGCGTCCGGGCTCAGTCCAGGGAGACCCGCAGCCGCTGGCGGGCGAGGCGCTCGACGAGCTCGGGCAGCGCGTCGGCGGGCGAGCCGCGCAGCTCTTCGCGGCAGGTGCGGACGACGAGGACGATCGGCTCGGGCCCCAGCTCGGGGAACTCCTGCCGCAATCGGGCGATGGCGGAACGGACGGACGGGTCGGGGACGATGGGCGGGACGGCCAACGTCATGGACGTGTCCTCCGGTGCGCGGCCGCGGTGCGGCGGTGATGGTTCCCCCCGAGGCCACCTGACCAGGCGGCCGATGTCGTGCTGGAACACCGTGGCGCGTGTGGCGTGCGTGATCCAGGGACGAAGGTCCCCGCCGCTGTTCGCCCTCGGCGTGGCGCGCCTCAGGACGACGAGAAGGCGTTCCCGCCGGCGTTCGTGACGGCCACGGCGTCGCGGACCAGGGCGCTGAGCTCACCGGTGTCGACCGCGTCCAGGGAGGTGAAGCGGATGCAGCTCTTGCCGCAGGAGACCCTGCCCAGCCGCTCGGCACGCTGCTCGGCGATGTACTCGCCGTCGACGACGGCGCTCACGTAGAGGGAGAGGTGCCGCTTCTGCGCCGCGAGCGAGATCAGCGGCCACAGGGTCGTCTCCTTGGCCGACCGCGGCCGGTAGGGCATCAGCCCGTACCCCAGCATGGCCCCGGACCCCACCGGCACCAGCTGCCGGTCGATCCCGGGCGCGGCCGCCATCACCAGCTCGTCGACCCGGCGGAGCTCCTCACCCCGGGGGCCGGCCGCATCGAACCAGGCCTCGATGTCGTCGGCCTCGATGTCGTCGGCCACCGCGACCGGCTCAGCCGATCATCAGCGAGATGATCGTGGCCGCCGCCGCCAGGACCATCCCGAACACGATCACCAGCGCGATCAACCGTCGGCGCCGGTCCGCCCGGGAGCGCCCGTACCCACTCGTCCTCGTCATGGCGGGCAACCTACAGCCGGAACGGCCCGTTCAGGAGGGCCGGCGACCCCAGAGCAGGGTGTCCAGCGCGACGCCGGCCGGCGTCTCCCGCCGCACCTGCTCGAGCCGGTCGACCTCCAGGAGGTCCGCGACCGGCTGCAGCCTCTGGACGCTGTGCAGCAGCGCCGGGTCCTGGGGCCCGCTCACCCCGTGGGTCAGGTTGGCCAGGTCGTGGCCCAGGACGAGCAGCCGTCCACCGGGCCGCAGCCAGCCGACAGCACGGGTCAGGACGTCGAGGGTCTCGGGCTCCGCCAGGTGCAGGTAGGCCACCAGCACCAGGTCGAGGCTCTCCGCGGGCGCCGTCCAGGTCGTGACGTCGGCCGCCACCCACGCGATCCGGTCGGCTCCGGGCTGGGCCCGCCCGCGGTCGAGGCCGACGCCGGAGAAGTCGACCGCCGTCACCTGCCACCCCCGTGCGGCGAGCCACAGCGCGTGCCGTCCCTCACCCGCCGCGAGGTCGACGGCGTCCCCGGCCGGTAGACCGGCGAGGAGCTCGGCGACCAGCGCGTTCGGCTCCGACGACCACTGCTGCCGCTGGGCGTACCGCTCGTCCCACTCCCGGGCCTGCACACCGTGCAGTCTGTCGCACCCACCTGCCACGGTGGGCGGGTGACCGCGCTCCGCGACCTCGGGTTGCTCCGCCTGGCCGCCCTCGGGCTGGTCGGCCCGCGCGCGCCGAGCGCGGCCGCCGCCGTCCACCGCCTCGGCGCGGCCCAGGGGCAGGACTACCCCGGTGCGCTGGTGTCGGTGGCGCTGCGCACGGAGAGCCGCCTGCGGGCGGACGTCGAGGCCGCGCTCGACGCCGGCGAGGTCGTGCGGTCGTGGCCGATGCGGGGCACCCTGCACCTGGTCGCGGCGGAGGACCTGCCGTGGTTCCTCGACACCGTCGGCGTCCGGGCGCTGAACGGGATCGGCCGCCGGTGGGCGCAGCTCGAGCTGGACGAGGTGCAGGCCGAGCGGGCCCGGGAGGTCGTCCTCGGGGCACTCACCGGAGGGCGCCGCGCCACGCGGGCCGAGCTGCTGGCGGCCATCGACGAGGGCGGCGTCCCGGTCACGGGCCAGCGCGGCTACCACCTGCTCTGGTACCTGTCGCAGACCGGCACCCTCTGCCTGGGGCCCACGGACGGCGCGGGCGAGCAGCTGTTCGTCCTGCTCGACGAGTGGATCCGCACGCCCCGACGGCTGGACCGCGACGAGGCCCTGGCCGAGCTCGCGCTGCGCTTCTTCACCGGGCACGGTCCGGCGACCGTGGCCGACCTCGTGCGGTGGGCCGGGAGCACCGTCCGCGACGTCCGGGCCGGCCTGGCCGCGGTCCGCGACCGGCTGGAGCCGGTGACCGTCGAGGGCACCGAGTACCTCATGGACCCCGGGACCCCCGATCGGCTCGCGGCGGCTCGCGCGGAGGCCGAGGGGCCGCTCCTGCTGCCCGGCTTCGACGAGTTCGTCCTCGGCTACGCCGACCGCACCGCCGTCGTCCCCGCCGAGTTCGCGACCCGCATCGTCCCGGGCAACAACGGGATGTTCCGGTCGACCGTCGTCCACCGCGGCCAGGTGGTCGCGGTCTGGCGGTGGGCCGGCCGGGGGGCCAAGCGCACGGTGGACCTGGAGCCGTACACCGAGCTGCCGCCGGGCGTGGCAGCGGCGGTCCCGGGGCTCGCCGCGGCGCTCCCCTGAGAGTCAGGTCCGGCGCTCGAAGAGGAAGACCGGGATCTCCCGGTCGGTCTTCTCCTGGTAGTCGGCGTAGTCCGCGTAGGCCGCCACGGCCCGCTCCCACCAGGCCGCCCGCTCCTCACCGGTGATCTCGCGCGCGACGCCGTCCCACGGCTCCGGCCCGTCCTGCAGCACCACCTGGTCGGGATGGGCGCGGAGGTTGCTCACCCATGCGGGGTCCTCCGGTGCGCCCCCCTTCGACCCGACCATGGCGTACACGCCCTCGTGCTCGACGCGCATCAGCCCGAGCTTGCGGACCTTGCCGCTCGTCGCCCCCCGCGTGCTCACGATGACGATCGGCAGCCCGGTGTCGCGGAGGGTGTTGGCCTCCCGCCCCCCGGTCGCCTCGTAGCGCTCGACCTGCTCGCGGACCCAGTCGGCGGCGCTCGGCTCGTACTCACCCTCCAGCGGCATGCCCCGAACCTAGGACGGCTCCGGTCACCGCGCGCGCGGAGGCCGGTAGTCGATCGTGTGGGGAACGAAGTAGCTCAGGTTGTCGGTGATCAGGCCGTCGCTCTCGCGGATGCCGAGGCCGGCCGGCTCGCCGTCCACGACCCAGGCGCCGAGGACCGGGTGGTGGGACCCGTCGACGCCGGGGAAGTCCGGCAGCGGCGCCAGCTCCTGCACGACGAAGCCCTCGGTCCCGTAGCGGCCGGGCAGCTCGTCGGCGACCGCCCCGCCCCGGACGATGGCCACGTTGGCGCCCTCGCGACCCCACAGCGGTTTGCGCACGTAGTCCCGCCAGGACGACGGCATCTCGTCGGCGAAGTAGGCCGGGAGCAGGAGCTCCCCGAGGACGGGGTCGGTGCCGAACATCTGCCAGAGCACCGGCAGCAGCGCCTTGGTGCTCCACAGCATCTTGTAGGCCGGCTCCACCCACGTCGTCCCGCCCGGCCGCATCCCGTCGGCCAGCACGGCCGGGCCGAACTCGTCCTCGATCAGCCACTCCCAGGGGTAGAGCTTGAAGACGACGTCGAGATGGCGGCCCTGCGGGTCGTAGAACCGGCCGTCGCCGTCGTCGAGCACGATGTCCTCGACGACCAGCTCGATCGCCTCGTACCCGGCCTGCACGACGGTGTCCATCAGGTAGGCGACGGTCATCCGGTCCTCGCCGGACTTCTCCTCGCTCGTCCAGGCCAGGTGCACCCGCGGGCGGATCCCGGTGCGCCGCTCCCACTTGACCAGGTTGCGCTGCCAGGCCGCCACGAGCTTGTCGTGCAGCGCGTTCCACTGGTCGCTGCCCTGCCCGGTGAACAGGTGCCAGTTCCACTGGGTCACCGCGGACTCGACGAGCCCGGTCGGGGTGTCGGCGTTGAACTCCAGGAGCTTCGGCGGGCCCTCGCCGTCGTAGCGCAGGTCGAACCGGCCGTAGATGCTCGGCGGCTCGGCCTCCCACGTCCGCCGGATGGGCGGGCGGGCCATCGGCGGGATGCGCATCCGGTCGAACAGCTCGTTCTCGACGACGTGGTCACCGGCGGCCACGCACATCTCGAACAGCTGGGCGACCGCCCCCTCGAGCCGCTGGACCTCGGCCATCGTGAAGTCGTAGAACGGCCCCTCGCGCCAGTAGCTGCGCACCTCGCCGCCGGGCAGGTGGGTCCGGTTGTAGACCAGGCCCTGGGATTCGATCTCGGCCTCCCAGCCCGGCCGGACGATCCCGCTCTCGATCCGTCTCAAGGTCTAGCTGCCGGCTCCGCTGCCGGCCTTGTTGCCCACGCCGCTGCCGATCCCGCCGCTCACCCGCTGGCCGGCGCTGACCTTGCCGCTGGCCGGCAGACCGGCGCGCTGGCGGGCCGCGGAGTCGGTCGGGTTGATCCGCGTGCCACCGGACGGGAGCACGGTGCCCACGGGCAGGCCGGGCCGGAACGCGCCGAGGTACAGGAAGAAGAGCCCGCCACCGCCACCCACGCGGTCGTCGTCGCACAGGTCCTCGTCGACGATCTCGCCGTTCTCGTCCGTGCAGTACGCGACCTGCTCCTCCTCGTCCTCCCCGCCGACGCCGCAGCCGGCCATGAAGCCGGTGGCAGCAGTGGTGAGCACGGTCGTCGTCAAGGCGGCACGGATGCGGTTGGAGACCGCCACGACCACTCCCCTTCCCTCGGTTGCGCCCGACAGTAGGACGTCGCCGCCACGCCGTGCGCGCTCCCGCCCCGCGAGGTCTGCCAGAGTCCCTCCGCCGAACCCTCCCGGAGGTCACCGTGAACAGCTCTTCCCCCCGCACCGCCGAGCCGCAGGTCGTCGTCCGCGGCGAGGCCCTGCTGCAGGTCGAGCCCGAACTGGCCGACGTCTGGGTGACCGTCCGCGTCCGGGCCCGCGACCGCGAGTCGGCCCTGCAGCGCTGCCTGTCGGTGCAGCAGCAGGTGACCGCGGTCGCCGCGGCGGCGGGCGACGCCGTCGAGGCCGTGGAGACCAGCACCGCATCGGTCCACCTGGAGGTGCGCGACCGGCGGGCCCCCGGTGAGCCGGTCGCCACCGTGCAGACCCGGCTGACCGTCGGCCGCCTGGACGCCGTCGGCGACCTCGTCGTGGAGCTGGGGCGGCTCGACGACGTCGACGTGTCCGGCCCGGGCTGGCGGCTGCGGCCGGACAGCCCGGTGCAGGAGCGGGCGCGCCTGGACGCCGTCCGGGACGCCGTGCGCCGGGCCCAGCAGTACGCCGCGGCCTTCGGGGCACGGCTGACCGCCCTGCTCGAGGTCGGCGACGCCGGGCTGGGCGGAGGTGGGCTCCGAGTCGCGGGAGCCATGACCTCGATGGCACGGTTCGAGGACGGCCAGGTCCACCTCGACCTCACCCCGCCCCGTCAGGAGGTGCACGGCGCGGTGGAGGTCCGCTTCGCCATGTCGGAGCCGGACGCCGCGCTCTTCGGCACCGGGAAGCAGGAAGGAAGGGTCCTCGGAGGATGAGGTATCGCGAGGGCGGCCGCCTGGACACGTCGAGCGTCCAGGACCGCCGTGGCCGGGGCGGCGGGCTCGGCGGTGGCCGCGGGATCGCGGTCGGGGGCGGCGGGCTCGGCCTCGTCGGCCTGATCATCGTGGTCGTCCTCCAGCTGGCCGGCGGCGGGGACGGGGGCACCGGCGCCGCGCTCGGTGGCCTGGCCGGCCTCGGGCAGGGCGAGACCGCGGACAACAGCGCGCTGGAACAGGCGTGCGACGACAGCGGCGACGCGAACACCTCCGTGGACTGCGCCGTCGTCGCCGACGTCGACTCCATCCAGGACTACTGGTCGGCGACGCTCGGCGAGGACTACCTGCCCACGAGCACCGTGTTCTTCTCCGGCTCGACGCAGACCAGCTGCGGCGGCGCGACCAGCGGGTCGGGACCCTTCTACTGCCCGGCCGACCAGCTCGTGTACATCGACCTGAGCTTCTTCGACCAGCTGCAGAGCCAGTTCGGCGCCGAGGGCGGGCTGTTCGTGAACGCCTACGTGATCGCGCACGAGTACGGCCACCACGTGCAGAACCTGCTGGGCACCAACCGGCTCGTCACGCCGGGCGAGACCGGGCCCGCCAGCGGCACCGTGCGGCTCGAGCTGCAGGCCGACTGCTACGCCGGCACGTGGGCCAACCACGCCGAGACGGTGCCCGACGAGTCCGGCGCGCCGCTGATCGAGGAGATCACCCAGGACGACCTCGACCGCGCCCTGGACGCGGCCTCGCGCATCGGGGACGACTTCATCCAGGAGAACCTGGGCAGCGGGACGGTCGACCAGGACGCCTTCACCCACGGTTCCTCCGAGCAGCGGCAGCGGTGGTTCACGACCGGCTACGAGACCGGCGACTTCCGCGCGTGCGACACGTTCGGCACGGACGACCTCGGGTGACCGGCGAGCCCCTGGTGGTCACCCGGGACGGCTCCGTCGCCGTGCTGACGATCGACCGCCCCGAGAAGCGCAACGCCATGACGGCGGCCATGTGGGCCGCGCTGCCCGGCGTCCTGGAACCGCTCGCCCACGATCCGGGCGTGCGGGTCCTCGTCGTCACCGGCGCGGGACCCAGCTTCTGCGCCGGGGCCGACATCTCCGACCTGCTGAGCGGGCCGGACCCGGCCGACCCCATGGCCGACGTCCGGCGGGACAACCTCGCCGCGCAGGCGGCGCTGCGCGACTTCCCGAAGCCGACCCTGGCGATGATCCGCGGCCACTGCATCGGCGGCGGTGTCGAGATCGCGGCCTGCTGCGACCTGCGCTTCGCCGACCCCTCCGCCGTCTTCGGGGTCACCCCCGCGAAGGTCGGGATCGTCTACACCCCGTCGTCCACGAAGGCGCTGATCGACCTCGTGGGCCCCGCGATGACGAAGTACCTGCTGTTCAGCGGCGAGCTGATCGACACCCCGACGGCGCTGCGGGCCGGCCTGGTCGACCAGGTGGTCCCGGCCGACGACCTGGAGCACGAGGTCCGCCGCTTCGCCGACGTCCTCGCCTCCCGCTCGGCCCTGACCCAGCGGTCCACCAAGGCGGTCGTCGCCGACCTGACCGAGGGCGGGAACGGCGAGCGCGTGGCAACCCGCTGGTACCGGGAGACGATCGCCGCCGGCGAGCTCGCCGAGGGCGTCGCGGCGTTCGCCGAGCGCCGTCCCCCCCGTTTCCCGTGGGCCGAGAAGTGATCGTTCCCGTTTCGTTCTCGGGCCGGTAGGGGTACCAGAGGTCTGCGGCGCTCTCCTCCGGAGACGGGGAGCGGCGTGGTCTGCAGCCACGCCGCCGCTCGTCTCCCCGCCCGCCCGTGACGCATGGATGCGCCGGTCGGAAGGCCCCCGTTCACGCCCGCTCTGCCAGCGATGGCAGGTGTCGCCGAACGGCGTGGGGGTAGCGCTCCACCCGACCTCACGACCAGACAGCCCACTGCCCAGGAGGACCGATGACGCACAGCATCGACGCCCCGTTCCCGCCCCCCGCCACCGCGGGCGCAGGAGCTCACGCCACGCCCGAGAACTCCACGAGCGGGCGTGCCCAGGAGACCAAGGACACCGCGGTGAGCGAGGCCAAGAACGTCGGCCAGACCGCGGCGGAGGCCGGCAGCCAGGTCGCCTCCGTCGCGACCGACCAGGCCAAGCAGGTCGCGCAGGAGACCCAGCGCCAGGCCAAGGACCTGCTCGACCAGGGCCGCACCCAGGTCAGGGACCAGGTCGTCACCCAGCAGCACAAGGCCGGGCAGAGCCTGTCCGCGCTCGCCCAGGAGCTGCGCGCCCTGGCCGACGGCAGCAGCGAAGGTGCCCCCGGCCCCGCACGGGACCTGCTCCAGCAGGCGTCCACCCAGGTCGAGAACTTCGCCGGCATGCTGCAGAACCGCGAGCCGGCGCAGCTGCTCGACGACGTCCGCAGCTTCGCCCGCCGCAAGCCGGGTCTCTTCCTCCTCGGTGCCGCCGCCGCCGGCGTGCTCGCCGGCCGGCTGACCAGCGGGGTCAAGGCCGCCCACAGCGACAGCAGCTCCGGCAACGGCCTCACCGCCCAGTCGAACTACGTCGACCCCGCGCCGGCCTACTCCGACTACTCGGCCCCGGCCACCAGCACCTACGCGACCACCGGTGCGGCCACCGGCGGCGCTCCCCTGCCGCCGCCGCCCTACGGCACGGTGCCCCCCGAGGGCAGCATGGTGCCGCCGGCCAGCCAGACCGGCTGGGACGACCCGGCCCGTCGGCCCGGTGGGGTGGGCTGACCCATGAGCTCCCCCTACTCCGGGGCCACCCCGGCGGGCAGCCCGCAGGGTTACGCGAGCCCCACCTCGCCGCCCATGGTGGAGCCGGCGACCGGCCAGAACTACGCGGCCGACTACAGCGGCAGCATGGGCACGCCCACGACGGCCGAGGGTCGCCCGGACGTCGAGAGCACCTCGGTCGGCCAGCTCCTCGGTGAGGTGAGCAAGGACCTCTCGACGCTGATGCGCCAGGAGCTCGAGCTGGCGAAGGCCGAGCTCAAGGTCGAGGCCAAGAAGGCCGGCCAGGGGGCCGGGATGTTCGGAGCCGCCGGCTTCGCCGGCTACATGGTCCTGATGTTCCTGTCCTTCGCGCTCTGGTGGGCCCTGGCCAACGTCATGGACATCGGCCTGGCGGCGCTCGTCGTCGCGATCCTCTGGGGCGTCGTCGCCGCCGTCACGTTCGTGATGGGCAAGAAGAAGTTCCAGCAGGTCAACCCCAAGCCCGAGCGCACCGTGGAGACCCTCCAGCAGGTCCCCGGCGCCCTGAAGCCCAACTGACCACGAGACCCGAGGAGTACCGATGACCACCAGTGACCCGGACGTCATCCGGCGCCAGATCGAGGACACCCGGCGCGAGCTCAGCTACGACGTCGACGCCCTCAACGAGAAGGTCAACCCGGCCCGCGTCGTCGACCGTCGCGTCAGTGCGGCCAAGGGACGCATGACCAACCTGAAGGAGAAGGTCATGGGCAGCGCTCAGGACACCTCCGCCCACGCGCAGGGGGCCGCCTCCAACGCGGCGGACAGCGTCTCGAACGCCGCCTCCACCGCGGTGGGCGCCGTCCAGCAGGCTCCCGACCAGGTGATGCGGCAGACCCAGGGCAACCCCCTGGCCGCCGGCCTCATCGCCTTCGGTGTCGGCTGGCTCGTGTCGAGCCTCCTGCCGGCCTCGGAGAAGGAGAAGCAGCTGGCCCAGCAGGCCGAGACCGCGGTCAAGGAGCACAAGGACACGCTCCTCGAGCCGGCCAAGCAGGCGGCCCAGGAGATCGGTGACCAGCTCAAGCCCGCGGCGCAGCAGGCGGTCGAGTCGGTCACGTCCACCGCCCAGGACGCCGCCACCACGGTGACCGAGGAGGGGAAGTCCTCCGCCGCGGACGTGCAGGGCCAGGCCCAGCAGTCCAAGGAGACGGTGCAGAGCCAGGCAACCGGCTCCTGACCCCTCGGGTCGTACCGACCCACCCCGCTCGACTGCGCCCCGCCGGGTTCTCCCGGCGGGGCGCAGCGCTGTGCTCACCCGACGGGGTGAGGTGACCGTCGCGACCCTGCAGGCCCCTGCTCGGGAGGCCGTTGTCCTTCGTGGACGACGCCGTTCGGCTCCCCGGAGCCGCCGACCGACAGGAGCCCCGCCGTGGACGTCCGCGTGCTCGTCGCCGACGACGAGGAGGACATCCGCGCGCTCGTGTGCCTGGCGGTCGCCAAGGCCGGGTGCACCGTCACCGACGCCGTCGCCGACGGCAGCACCGCGCTGGCGACCGCCCGCACCGAGCTGCCCGACTTCGTCGTCCTCGACGTGTCGATGCCCGGAGCCACCGGGCTCGAGGTGTGCACCGCCCTGCGGGCCGACCCGGCGACCGCCGGCATCCGCATCCTGCTGCTGTCCGCCGGAGCCTCCCTGGACGACGTCGCACGCGGTCTCGCGGCCGGCGCCGACGCCTACCTCGCCAAGCCCTTCGGGGTCGCCGCCCTGGTGCACCAGGTGCGTGCGCTGACTGCCCGGCAGCCGGCATGACGACCGTCGTCCCCCGGCCGCGCGCCGGGCAGCCCGACCGCCGCGACGTCGAGCTGGCCCGCCTGCGCGAGGAGAACGCCGCCCTGCTCTCGCAGGTGCAGCGCCGCGCCGACGAGCTGGACGTCGCCACGCGCATGCTCGCCGCGCGCGCCGAGACCATGACCAGCGTCATCGACGCGGTCACCGAGCAGTCGATCATCGGCACCGACGTCGACGGCGTGATCCGCGTCTGGAACCCGGGCGCGGAGAAGATGCTGGGCCTCCCCCGCCCCGACGTCGTCCGGAAGCGGTCGATCGTCGAGTTCCACGTCGCCGAGGAGCTCGAGGCCCAGGCCGAGAGCTGCGGCTCGGCGCCCGGGCTCGCGGCGCTGGTGCACGCGGCCCAGGAGCACGGCAGCGACGTCCGCGACTGGACCTACGTCGCGGCCGACGGGTCGCACCGGACGGTGTCGGTCGCCATCACCCCGCGCACCGACGACGACGGCGCACACGCCGGCTGGAACTTCGTGGGCACCGACATGACCGAGGCCCGCGCCACCGAGCGGATGAAGGACCAGTTCGTGAGCCTGATCAGCCACGAGCTGCGCACCCCCCTCACCTCGATCCTGGGCTACCTGGAACTCGTCCTCGAGGACGACGAGCAGCCGCTCACCGAGGAGCAGCGGAAGTACCTGACCACCGTGGAGCGCAACGCCGACCGGCTGCTGCGGCTCGTCGGCGACCTGCTGTTCACCGCGCAGGTGGACGCCGGCCGTTTCAGCCTGGAGCCGCACGACGTCGACCTGGCCGGCGTGGTGCGGGCGGCCGAGGAGACCGCCCGGGTGGGCGCTGCGGCGGCGGGCGTCGAGATCGTCGTCGACGTCCCCGGCAGCGGCCTCGTCGTCCCCGGTGACGCCGTGCGCCTCGGTCAGGCCTGCGACAACCTGGTCTCCAACGCCGTCAAGTTCACGCCGGCCGGCGGCCGCGTGACGCTCTCGCTCCACCGGGCGTGGGCCGCCCCCGACGGCACGACGAGCACCGATCCGCGTCCCGGCGCCGTCCCCGTGGCCCGGCTGGCGGTCAGCGACACCGGCATCGGCATCCCCACCGGCGAGCAGGGGAAGATGTTCACCCGCTTCTTCCGCGCCTCGACGGCGCAGCGCAACGCCGTCCCCGGGGTCGGGCTCGGCCTGGCCATCACGAAGGCCATCACCACCGCGCACGGCGGGACGCTGGACCTCGTGAGCGCGGAGGGCGAGGGCACCACCTTCACCCTCACCCTGCCGCTCGCCACCGCCTGACGGACCCCGCCCCGGACGATCAGGTCTCCTGATCGTCCCGGGTCCTGGCTCACGGTCGACGGTGAGGCAGGACCCGGAACGCTGAGCCAGGACGCCGGTCGAGAGCTCCGCCGGCGCCCGGCGACGGGCCGGAAACTCCTGCAGATCCGGGGGAAGAGCCCGGTTGCGACGGGTTCGCCGATTCCTTGCGGATTCCTTGCGGAACGCTCGCGGGTGCCCTGCGGTAGGGCCCGCAGAGTTCTCCCTGTCGCCCGGATCGCCGGTCGACGAACCGGACACAGGGAGAACAACGGACATGAGCACCAAGACCATCGCCAAGAGCTCCACCGCCCGCAAGGTCGTCGGCTCGCTGGGCGTCCTCGGCGCCGCTGCCGCGGTCGCCGGCATGGGCACCTTCGGTAGCTTCACCGACAGCACCGCCCCCGTCACCACCACCGTCGCCTCCGGCACGGTCGACATCAACCTCGCGCAGGTCGGCACCGCCATCCCGGTGACCACCGCCGGTTTCGTCCCCGGTGACTCGCTCACCCGGACGGTCAACCTGAGCAACGACGGCACCTCGGCACTCGGCTCGGTCGTCCTGAACACGACCGTGACCACCCCGAGCGTCCTCACCACCGACATCACGAACGGCCTGCAGCTGAGCGTCAAGTCCTGCAGCGTCGCCTGGTCGGCCACCTACACCTGCGGCGGCACCGAGCGTCTGCTGGCCGCCGGTCCGGTCACCAGCCAGATGACCCTGACCAACCCCGCGTCGCTGGCCGCCGGTGCCACGGACAACCTGGCGCTGACCATCTCGCTGCCGTCGTCGGCCGACAACACCTTCCAGGGCAAGACCGCCGCGCTCAGCCTGACCTTCACGGGCACCCAGCGCACCGGTACCACCCGCTGATCACGGCCTGACGACCACACGGAGATCTCGCCATGACCGCCGTCCTCCCCGTCCGTCGCCCGGGGGCAGCCGCCGCGCTGCCCCCGGCCGAGGACACGCGCTCCACCGCCGGCCGCATCGTGGGCCGTGTGGCCCCGTGGCTGGTCCGCGGAGTCATGGGCGTCGCGGTCGCGGTGTTCCTCCTCCTGGCCGTCGGGCCCCACCTGCTCGGCTACCGCACGATGACCATGCTGACGCCGAGCATGGCCCCGGGGATCGAGCCGGGTGACGTCACCGTCGTCACGCCGATCGCGACCTCCGAGATCACCGAGGGCATGGTCCTCGCGTACCACAAGCCCATCGACGACCACGCGCTCGTCACCCACCGGGTCGTGTCGGTCGAGACCGGCCCCGACGGCGCCGTGCAGATCCAGACCAAGGGCGACGCGAACGACGCCGTCGACCCCTGGACCGCCACCCTGCAGGGCGACACCGCCTACCAGGTGCGTGTCGTCGTCCCCGAGCTCGGCCACCTGATCCAGGCCCTGCGCACCCCTGTGGTGACCCAGGTGCTGCTCTACGGCGCCCCGGCACTGCTCGCCGGCTGGCTGCTGATGACCATCTGGCGTCCCACCCGTGAGGAAGAGGAGGGCACGGAATGACCGGCATCCGTCGGGCCCTGGTCCTGGTCGGCCTCACCGTGGCCGTCATGATCGGCGCCGCCATCCCGGCCTCGGCCACCTTCGGCGACACCGTCGCCGTCGCCACCGGCATCTCCACCGGCACCGTCGCCGCCCCGGCCTCGGTCACCGTGAACGACTACTGCGGGCAGACGGCGAACGGCGGCTACTACAACTCCTGGGGGCAGTGGGTCACCACCTACTCCTACTGGGTCGACGCCACCGTCACCTGGCCGGCCAGCACCACCGCCCGCGGGGTCGTCGGCTACCGGGTCATGGCGCACCTGAACAACGGCCAGTCGATCGTGATGGCCGAGACCGGCACCACGAACCGCACGGCCAACGCCCGCGTCGACCGCAGCTACCTGAACTACCAGCCGCGGATCTCGGTCATCACGCTCACCAGCTACGGCTGGACGGCGGAGACGCCCCGGACGGCGGTGCTGGCGTGCTGACCGCCCTGGTCGTCGACGACGAACCCACCGCCCGCCGTCGCGTGGCAGGCCTCCTCCGCCTCGGCGGCTGGCAGGTCCGCGAGGCCGCCGACGCCGAGAGCGCCCGCCGCGTCGCCGCCGCCGACGACCCCGACCTCGTGGTCACCGACGCCTCGGTGCCCGGCGGGAGCGGCCCGGCGCTGCTCCGCCGGATGCGCCACGACGGCTCCCGCGCCCGCTTCCTGGTCGTGACCGACGAGCCCACCGACGAGGTGCGGGCCGAGGCGATCACCGCCGGCGCGATGGCCTGCCTCGCCAAGCCCGTCGAGGCACGCCTCCTCCTGGACTTCCTGCGCAGCCGGACCACGGGGCCGACTGCGCAGGGCGAACTCCCCGAGCTCCGCGAGTGGATCGACCTGCACGACGAGGACGTCGACCAGGAGCTCATGGACCGGCTGCACGAGATGTACCTCGACGCCCTCCCCGGCCGGCTGAGCGCCATCGCCAGCGGCACCCGCTCCGGGGACGCGCCGGCTGTCGTCTCCGCCGCGCACACCCTCGCCGGGACCAGCGGTCAGCTCGGTCACCCCGACGTCGCCGCGGTCTGCCAGGCCATCGCCGCCGACGCCCGGCGCGGGGTCATGTCCCACGCGAAGGTCGTCGAACTGCAGGAACTCGCCCGGGCCTGAGGCCCACCACCCACGAACGAGAGACGGAGGTCCGGACCATGTCCCAGCCCACCCCCGCCGTCCAGACCGCCCTGGTCGTCGACGACTCCCCCGCCGCCCGCGCCCGCATCACCACGCTGCTGCAGCTCGGCGGCTGGCAGGTCGTCCAGGCGGTCGGCACCGACGCCGCCCTCCGCATGGCCGCGGTCGTCGACTTCGACCTCGTGGTGACCGACATGGCCATGCGCAACGGCCACGGCGCCACCCTGATGCGCAAGCTGCGGGAGAACGGCAGCACCGCCCGCTTCCTCGTCGTCGCCGCCCGCCGCACCCACCAGGTGCGCACGCTGGCCGCCCACGCCGGCGCCGTCGCGTGCCTGGCCAAGCCGGTGGACCCCCGCCTGTTCGTGGACGTGATGCGCGGCCTCGCGCCGGTGCTGCGCCGGGTCGAGGTCGAGCCCGCCGCCCCCGAGCTCGCCGCGGGCGAGCGCGCGCGGCTCGACGAGATGTTCGTCAGCGCCCTGCCGCACCGGCTCGCGATGATCGCCGCCGGCGCCCGGGAGGGCGACGCGGAGGCGGTGGCCTCCCACGCCGTGTCCCTGGCCGCGGTCAGCGACCGGCTCGGTCACCTCGAGGTGGCGGAGGTCGCCCACGCCGTCGCGGACGACGCGCGCCGCGGGGTCCTCCCGCAGGGCCGGCTGATGGAGCTCGTGGGCGCCTGCGCCCGCGTCGAGGGGCGCCGCCGCCGGATGCCGGCGGCTCAGGCGACGAGCCGGTAGCCCACTCCCCGGACCGTCCGGATCTCCGGGCTGTTGAGCCCGGCGGCCACGAGCTTGCGGCGCAGGTTGGACATGTGCGCCTCGACCAGCCGGAGGTTGCCCTCCCAGTCGGTCTGCCAGACCTCGCGCAGCAGCGTCTCGCGCTGCAGCACCCGGCCGGGTCGCGACGCCAGGGCGGCGAGCAGGTCGAACTCGGTGCGGGTCAGGTCGACGACGGAGCCGTCCACCCGTACCTCCCGCGTCTCCTCGTCCACCTCGAGCTCGGCGAGCCGGCGCACCGACTCGTCGGCGGCCGCGGTCTCGACCGGGGCCGGGGCGGTGCGGGGGAAGCGCAGCATCGCCTGCACCCGCGCCACGAGCTCGCGCGGGGAGAACGGCTTGGCCATGTACCCGTCGGCGCCGACGGCCAGCCCGATGAGCAGGTCGACCTCCTCGGCGCGCGCGGTGAGCATTAGCACGTAGCACTGGGTCTCGGCACGGATCTGCCGGCACACCTCGGTGCCGTCGGCGTCCGGGAGCCCCAGGTCGAGCACGATCAGGTCGGGAGCCGAGCGCCGGACCTCCTCGAGGCACGCGGCCCCGGAGGCCGCCTCGCGGACGTCGAACCCGGCACGGCGCAGCACGGTGGTCACCAGCTCGCGGATCTCGTCGGTGTCCTCCACCACGAGCACGGACTGTGCGGGCACGACGTCTCCTCCTCACCAGCGGCGACGGTGCGGAGGCAGACTCCTCCGTTCACCTGACCGGGTGATCGGCAGCCCGGGGCTCCGCCTTGAGCCGAGCGCCCCCGGCCGGCTCCGGCTCCCCCGGACGGGTGAGGTCAGCCGCGGCGGAGCTCGACGGCGGCCGACGCGATCGGTGCGGTCGCGCCCCGGTGGCTGCGCACGGGGCGCAGCCCGCGCTGCCCTGCCAGCTCCCGCACCGCGTCCTCGACCGGCCCGTCGGCGCCCGGCGCCATGACCGAGAAGGCGACGAGCACCCGGCCGTCCGGAGCGAGGACCCGGTCGACCACGTCCCACTCGGGTGCCGGTGGCGTCCAGAACGCGCGCACGTTGAAGGAGACGACGACGTCGAAGGGCCGGACGCCCAGCTCGGCGTCGGTCAGGTCGGCCGCCGCCAGCCGGACCCGCCCGTCCTCGACCGCGGCGCGGTTGCGGCGCGCGGCCGCCGCGACCATCGTCGGCGAGCGGTCGACGCCCACCGCCTCGCCGGTCGTCAGGCGGCCGGCCAGCAGCCCGAGCAGGACGCCGTGCCCGCAGCCGACCTCCAGCGCCCGCTCACCGGGTCCGAGGTCGACGAGGCCCGCCGTCCAGGCCAGTCGCTCCGACGCGGGCACCGCTAGTTCAGCGGGCGGGTCCCGGCCGGCAGCACGCCGCCGGCGACCACCTCCGCCGCCGCGTCCTGCAGGGCGGTGAGCGCCACCCGCTGCGTGAACGGCCCGGTCGAGACCCGGGCGACGCCGAGCTCCTGCAGTTCCCGGGTGGGCAGCGAGTGCCCGGGCACGCTGATGACGCTCACCTTCTGCCGCCCGAGCGCCTCGACGAGGGCGGCGATCTCCTCGCGGCCGACTGCCCCGGGGACGAAGACCACGGGCGCACCGGCCTCCAGATAGGCGCGTCCGCGGCGGACGGCCTCCTCGAGCAGCTGCCCGCGGTCGGCGTCGCGGCCCGCCCGGAGCAGGGCGTCGGTGCGCGCGTTGAGCACGAAGTCGATCCCGGCGTCCCGCCCGGCGCGCACCACCGCCTCCACGGCGGCCACCGCCTCGTCGAGCGGCTTCATCTGGTCCTCGAGGTTGCCGCCGACCGCGCCCGCCTCGATGGCGCGGCGGGCTGTCTCGCCGGCGTCGCCGTAGCCGGCCTCGAAGTCCATGGTCACCGGCACGTCGACGGCCCGCACGATGCGGCCGACCATGTCGAGGTGGAGGTCGAGCGGGATGTTCTCGCCGTCCTCGTAGCCGAACGTCGCGGCGATCGAGTGGCTGGCGGTGGCCAGGGCCCGGACCCCGTCGGTCGCGGCGACCACGCGGGCCGAGACGACGTCCCACACGTTCGCGAGGACGAGGATCTCGGGTGCGGTGTGCAGCTCGAGCATGGTGCGGGCGCGAGTGGCGAGATCAGGCATGACCCGAACGTAGGCCAGGACGCTGACCTGCACACTTGACCAGGACCACTTAGGTCAGGCTAACCTGCATCCAGTGCCCAGGGTCGAGCCTCTGGGAGGCAGACCTTGTCAGCGCTACCCGTGAGGCGACCGCCATGTACGTGTGCCACTGCAACGTGGTGACCGACCGCGACGTCCTGGAGTCGATCGCCAACGGTGCGCGGTGCGTCGCCGACGTCGCCCGGGAGACCGGCGCCGGACGGACCTGCGGAAACTGCATCAGCTCCCTCCGCGACCTCGTGTGTCAGCATTGCCCGGTCCGTGCCGAGCGCCGTACCGAGCAAGTCGCGGCAGAACGAGAAGTGGGAGTGGCTGGTGCAGCCCGTTAGCCCCCGTGTGGTCGAACTGCTCAATGACGCGCTCACCTTCGAGCTGACCGTCACCAACACGTACTTCCTGAACGCCCGCATGCTGGACGCCTGGGGCCTGCCCAAGCTCGGCAAGGTCTTCTACGACCTGTCCATCGACGAGATGCGCGACGCCGACGACCTCATCCAGCGGGTGCTGCTCTTCGACGGCCACCCCAACGTCCAGCGCCTGAACGCCATCCGCGTCGGCGAGACGGCCGAGGAGATGCTCGTCCTCGCCCTCGACAGCGAGAAGGCCGCCGTCGCGCAGTTCAACGCCTCCGCGAAGGAGTGCCACGACCTCGGCGACCACGGCACCGCCGCGGTCTTCGAGGAGATGGTGCGCGACGAGGAGAAGCACGCCGACTGGTTCGAGGCGCAGCTGGCCGCCATCGAGCGGGTGGGCGCGCCGCAGTACCTCGCCGCCCAGATCGCGACCGAGACGCCCTGATCCGCAGCTGATCGCCACGAGGGCCGCTCCCCGTCCGGGGAGCGGCCCTCGTCGTCTCACCCGGCCAGCAGGTCGCGCAGCGCCTCCAGCTGGAGCGTCGCGGCGCGCAGCCCGATGCCGGTGTAGAACACGTCGTCCTCCACGGCGTGGGCGCGCCCGTCGGCGACCGCACCCAGCCGCGGCCACAGCGGGCCGGCGACGACGGCGTCCTCACCGGAGTCGGCGGCCGCCCCGTACGACGAGTACAGGACGATCTCGGCGTCGGCCTCGGTGACCTGCTCCGGGCTGAGCTCCGCGAACGTGGCGACGTCCTGCGTGGGCAGCTGCAGGTGGTCCAGCCCGATGTCGGCCATCACCGTGCCGATGAAGGACTCGGCCGTGTACACGCGGATCGCCCCCTCGACGAACCGCATCGTGCTGACCGTCGTCCCGGCCGGGTCGCCGATCTCCTGCCCCAGGGCCGCGGCGTCCTCCTCGTAGGCGTCGATCAGCTCCTCGGCCTCGTCCTCGAGGCCGAGCGCCTCGGCGTCCAGCCGGAGGTTGTCCTTCCACACCGCGCCGACGCGGTCGGCGAAGACGGTCGGGGCGATCTGCGAGAGCTCCTCGTAGATGTCCTCGTGCCGCGTCTTGTTCGACAGGATCAGGTCCGGCCGCACCGCCGCGATCGCCTCGAGGTTCGGCTCGGCGATCGTGCCGACGACCTCGACGCCGGCCGCGTCGTCGGCCAGGTAGCTCAGGAAGTCGTCCGACACCGCGGTGGTGACGGCGCCGACCGGCGTGATGCCGAGCGACAGCGCCGTGTCGAGCTCGCCGGTGTCCAGGACGACGACCCGCTCGGGCCGCTCGGGGATCTCGGTGCTGCCCATGGCGTGCTCGACGGTGCGCGGGAAGGCGGCGCCCTCGGTCGTCGTGGCCTCGGCTGCAGTCCCCCCGTCGTCCGACGTCCCGCACGCAGTCAGGGACAGGGCCAGGAGCAGTGCCGCGGTCAGGGCAGGGCGTCTCATCGTTCTCCTCGTGGACGGGCACGCCACCTCGGTGGGACGTGCCTCTGGATCCGTCCGCGACGGTGTGCAAGACTCCGTCACGAAGCCAGGTGAGGCTAGCCTAAGTCGGTTCCCGGCCCTCACCTGCCGGCCACCGGGAGAGGGCGCATGACCGTCGAGGCACTGCAGGTCCCGGTCTACCGGCCGTTCGTCGTGCAGGTCGCGCGGCTGCAGCGGCTGAGCCCGAGCTTCCTGCGGGTGACCTTCACCGGGCCGGACATGGGCGACTTCGCCTCCAACGGCTTCGACCAGCGGATCAAGGTCGTCCTGCCCCTCCCCGGCCAGGCCGTCGTCGACTTCCCCGCCGATCCCGACTGGTACGGCGCCTGGCGGGCCCTCCCGGTCGAGCGGCAGATGCCGATCCGGACGTACACGATCCGCGCCCTGCGGCCCGAGGCCGGCGAGGTGGACGTCGACTTCGTCCTGCACGGCGCCACCGGGCCGGCGTCGGCCTGGGCGGAGACCGCGTCCGTCGGCGACGAGGTCGTCCTGATCGGCCCGAACCGGCCGTTCCCCGGCCCGACCGGCGGCTTCGAGTGGCACCCCCCGGCCGACGCGTCCTGCCTGATCGTCGCCGGCGACGAGACCGCCGTCCCCGCCGTCTGCGCGATCGTCGAGGCCCTGCCCGCGGGGCAGCGGGCACACGTGCTCCTCGAGGTGCCGACGGCGGCCGACGCGCTGAACGTGGCCGCTCCGGCCGGCGTCCGCATCACCTGGCTCCCCCGCTGGCCCGACGACGGCGGCGCCCCGGCACCGCGGGGAGCACTCCTGACCGCGGCCGTGGTCGCCACCGTCGAGGAGCTGTCCGACGTCCTCGCGCCGACACCGGGCGTCCAGCTCGAGGACGTCGACGTGGACGCCGGGATCCTCTGGGAGGTCCCGGAGGAGGAGCCGCTCCCCCGCCGCTCGTCCGGCGTGTACGCCTGGCTGGCCGGCGAGGCCGGCGTCGTGAAGGGCCTGCGGCGGCACCTGGTGCAGGAGCGCGGCGTCGACCGCCGCTCCGTCGCCTTCATGGGCTACTGGCGGGACGGCCGCGTCAGCGACTGATCCGGGCTTCCGTTTGACACCCTGACATCGAGCGGTGTCACATGGAGGGCGTGCCCGATGCCTTCGACGTCCTGGCGACCGACGGCCTCAAGGTCCTGGGGACGATCGGCTTCTTCGTCCCGGCGGCCATCCTCGTCGCGCTCGTGGTGGGCGCGGTCGTCCGCGACCGCCGGCTGAGCGCCCGGGAGGAGGCCGACGACGCCCGCCGCGCCGCCATGGCGCGCGAGGAGATCCCTAATCCCCCTGCAGCCGACTGAGCTCGGTCTCCAGCGCCCCCTCGACGGCGGCGGCCATCTCGGTGCGGAAGGCGGCCAGCACCGCCTGCGCCGCGGCCGGCTGCAGGCGCGCGACGGTGTCGCGCAGCGCGTCCAGCTGCTCGGGCGGTGACCCGGCGTCGAGGAACGCCTGCCAGCCGGTCCGCACGAACATGCCGACGTAGGTCTGCGCGATCTCGCGGACGTGCTGGTTGACCCGGGTCTGCGCCTCGATCAGGTCCTCCGGCGGGACGCCCAGCCCCACCACCTGGAGGCCGGCGGTGAGCAGCGCGGGGTCGAGCACCCGGAGGCCGCCGTCCTCGGTGCGCTGGACCAGCCCGAGGTCGACCAGCCGGTCGACGAGGGCGGAGTCCTCCGGCACGCCGGCCTTCGCGGCCAGTTCCGCGCCGGTCGTCGTCTCCGGCTCGGGCGGCAGCCAGGGCGCCAGCAGCGCGCGGTGCAGCGCCAGGGTGGCCGAGCTCGCGGTGGCGGGGGCCGAGGCGAGGGTGCGCTCGATCATCGCCAGCGAGTAGCCCTCGGCCAGCATCTCGCGCACGAGGAGCAGCCGGGCGACGTGCTCGCGGCCGTAGTAGCCGGTGCGCCCGACCATGCGCGGCGGCGGCAGCAGCCCGCGCGCCGAGTAGGCACGCAGGTTGCGCACCGTGACACCCACGCGGGCGGCGAGCTCGTCGACCGTCAGCTCGCGGTCGCCGTCGTCGTCCTCGTGCGGGGTCTGGCCGGGCGTGACCACCGCCACCTCCTCCTCGTCGTGACGTCCACGGTAATCCGCTCGTTTATGTATCAGTTGTCGATGTCACCGTCATGGGTGTTGCATAGGCCTCATGGCTCAGGAGGTTTCCGTGTTGCTCGCTGCTGACACACGTCCCGCCGGAGGCGCCGCGATCGGTGAGGTGATCCTGGCGACCGGGATCGGCCTCGGCCTGACCGTGGTGCTGCTGGGCCTGGTCTTCCTGCACCGCACGCGCAGGACGACGGTGCTCACCGCGGTCGGCACGAAGCTGGGCAAGGCCACCGGCGTCCCGCCGTGGGTCGCCCTGCCCACCGTGCTGACGACGGCGTCCCTGCTCGTGGCCCTGCTGGGCATGCTCTGGGACATCTCGCTGCACATCGGCGTCGGCCGCGACGAGGGGCCGCTGGCCAACCCCGCGCACTACCTCATCCTCTTCGGGCTCTTCGGCGTCTTCGCCGGTGGCGTCTTCGCCTGCGCGATGCCGCTGGACGAGAAGCCCGGCCCGGCCGCCGTGCGCTTCATCAGGGGCTGGGACGTGCCGGTCGGCGGCATCCTGCTGACCGGTGCCGGCTTCTACGCCCTCCTCGGCTTCCCCCTCGACGACGTCTGGCACCGGCTCTTCGGCCAGGACGTCACGCTGTGGGGCCCCACGCACCTGATGCTCATCACCGGCGCCGGCCTGTCCATCATCGGCCTGCTGATCCTCGAGCAGGAGGGCCACGGCGGGCTGTCGACGGACGACGGCGACCGCAAGGTCGGCCAGACGGCGCGGTTCGTCCGCCAGGCCGCGGCGATGGGCGGCCTGCTGCTCGGGCTCTCGGTCTTCCAGGGCGAGTACGACTTCGACGTCCCCCAGTTCCGCCTGGTGCTGGAGCCGTTCATGATCGCCGGTGCCGCGGGCCTGGCGCTGGTCGCGGCCCGGCTGTTCATCGGCAAGGGCGGCGCCCTGGCCGCCACCGCGTTCTTCCTCGTCGTCCGCGGCGGCATCGCGCTGATCGTGGGGCCGGCCTTCGGCGAGATCGTGCCGATGTTCCCCCTCTACCTGGGCTCGGCGATCGTCGTCGAACTGCTGGCGCTGGTGCTGCCGCTCGCCGGCCGGCCGCTGCTGTCGGCCACCGTCTTCGGGGTCGCGATCGGCACGCTGGGCCACGCGACCGAGTGGGGCTGGACCGAGTTCACCCAGACCCTGTCGTGGGACAGCGACATCCTGGTCGAGGGCACGCTCATGGCGATCGCCGGTGGTGTCGCGGGAGCGCTGCTCGGTGCGCTGCTGGCGACCGGACTCCGCCGGCGCCTCCCGCGTCCCGCGGTCGCCCGCGGCGTCCTGGTCGGCTCGGTCCTGGTCCTCGCCGCCTGCGTCACCAACGGGCTCGTCGCCACCGTCCCGGACGACGTCGAGGCCACCTTCACCATCGAGGACGTCACCACCGACCCGCGGACGGCGAACATCAGCGTCCAGCTCGAGCCGGCGGACGCCCTCGACGACCCCGCGTGGGTGCAGATCACCTCGTGGCAGGGCCAGGGGCTGGTGGTGACCGCGCTCGAGGAGACCGGCGAGGGCAGCTACCGGACGACGGAGCCGGTGCCGCTGCACGGCGACTGGAAGACGCTGCTGCGCATCCACGACGGCCGGATGCTCAGCGCCGTCCCGATCTACCTCCCCGAGGACGAGGCCATCCCGGCCGACGCCATCGAGGCCGACGACGGCGTGACCCGCGGGACGATCCCCGAGATCGACATCCTGCAGCGGGAGCTGAAGGCCTCCGGTGGTGGCCTGTGGCTGGTGTCGAACCTGGTGGTGCTGGCCTGCACGCTGGCCCTGATCGCGGCGCTGTCGTGGGGCGTCGGCCGGTACTCGCGGCGCGCGGCGTCCCGGGAGCCCTATCCCGACGCCCCGGCCGACGCGCCGGACGCCGGTGACCGTCCCGCCAGCGAGCTCGGCTCCCGCTGACCCCCCTCTTCTCCTGGAGCACTCCTGTGACCGCACGACCGTCCCGGTTCCCCGCTGCCCTGCTCTGCCTGGGCGTGACCCTCGCCGTCGCCGGTTGCGCCGGCACCGACGAGCCGGCGTCGGCCGGGTCGGCGAGCTCGAGCAGCTCGTCGGCGCCGGCGTCGACGAGCAGCAGCTCGTCCGCTGCCCCGGAGACCACCGCGTCCACCGGGCAGCGGATCGAGGTGACCGTCACCGGCGGCCAGGTCAGCGGCGACACCGGCCGCGTGCCCGTGCCGGCCGGTGAGCACGTCACGCTGGTCGTCACCAGCGACGTCGCCGACGAGCTGCACGTGCACGGCTACGACCTCGAGGCCGAAGTCCCCCCGGGCACGCCCGCCACGGTGGAGTTCGACGCCACCATCCCCGGGGTGTTCGAGGTGGAGCTGCACGAGGCGGGCACGGTGCTGCTCTCGCTGCAGGTCGGGTGACGGTCCTCGCCCACGGTGTGGGCTCCCGGACGGACCTGCCGATCCCGATCGGCTTCGCGCTCTACGGCGCCGGCGCCGCGATCCTCGCCAGCTTCGCCGTCCTGCTGCTCTTCTGGCGGACGCCACGGCTGGGCGGCTCCGGCCGTCCGCTGCCGGCCGGGCTGCAGCGCGTGCTCGACGGCGCACCGCTGCGGCGCGGGCTCCAGGCGTTCGCGCTCGTGGTCGCCTGCTTCGTCGTCGCCGTCGCCCTGTGGGGGCCCGACGACACGTCCCGCAACCTGGCCCCCTGGGTCCTGTACGTGACGTTCTGGGTGGGCCTGGTCCCGCTGAGCCTGCTGCTCGGACCCGTCGCCCGGGTGGCCAACCCGCTCCGCCTGCTGCACCGCGGGCTGCGGGTGCTCGCTCCCCGGGCGCCCGGCGCCACCCGGCTGCCGGCGCTGGGGCTGTGGCCGGCCGCCGGCTCGCTGCTGGTCTTCGTCTGGCTCGAGCTCGTCTACCCCGGCCGCTCGGAGCCCACCACCGTGGCGGTCTTCCTGATCGCGTACGCGGTCGTGCAGCTGGCCCTGTCGCTGTGGTTCGGGGAGCGCTGGTTCGCCCACGGCGACGGCTTCGAGGCGTACTCGACCTTGATCGCCCGGCTCTCCCCGTGGGGGCGGCGGGACGACGGCCGGCTGGTGCTGCGCAACCCGCTGGCCAACGCGATGGCCACCCCCCAGCAGCCGGGGCTGGCCGCCCTCGTCGTGGTGCTGCTCGGCTCCACCGCGTTCGACGGGCTCTCCCGCACGGTGTTCTGGCAGAGCGGCCCGGGGTCGGCCAACGACACGCTGTCCGGGACGCTGGGCCTGCTGGCGATGATCGCCGTCGTCGGCGCGCTGTACCTGCTGGGCACCCGGCTCTCGGGCCGGATGGCCGGCCAGGACCCCGCGGTGCAGCCGGGCCGGTACGCCGCCACCGTCATCCCGATCGCCCTCGGGTACACCGTGGCGCACTACTTCAGCCTGCTCGCCCTGGACGGCCAGACGACCTGGATCCTGGCCAGCAACCCGTTCGGCGTCGCGGGGGTCGACCTGTTCGGCACCTACGGCAACCGCGTCGACCTCACCGCCGTGAGCTCCGACGTGATCGCGCTGGTGCAGGTCGGCGCGATCATCCTCGGCCACGTCGCCGGCGTCACGCTGGCGCACGAGCGCGCCCTGCTGTCGGCCCGGCGGGCCCGCGCCTCCGACCAGCTGCCCCTCGTCCTGGTCATGGTGTGCTTCACGCTCGGCGGGCTGGGCCTGCTGTTCGGCTTCTGACCTGCGACTCTCCCCCGCCGTCGGGGTGAGATCCAGGCGGTTCGGCTACAGCCGGGGCACCCGCGCGCCGATGCAGAGGGTGCCGTCACCGGCGCCAACGGGGTCCGCTGCCCCGCTCGAGCGGAAGGACCGCTCCATGATCGGTGTCACCTGCCGCAACGGGGAGCACTTCTCCGTCGACCCGACGCACATCGAGCGGGTGGAGACCCGCCCCGACACCGTCGTCCACCTGGTCGACGGCACCAAGTACGTGGTGAACGAGAGCTTCGACGAGGTGCTGCTCTCGATCCGCGACCACCGGGCCGCGCGCACCGTCGTCCAGAAGCGGCTGGCCGGCGGGACGGCGGAGATCGCCGACCACGCGACGAACGTGCGGAACGGGACGCTCCGGGTGGAGCGGCGGCAGTACGACCGGAGCGTCGACACCGGCCGGTCGGCGGCCGACCGCCGGGTGCCCGAGGAGACGTCCCCCGACGAGGGCTGAGCCGCCCGCTAGACGACGACGGACAGCCCGAGCACGGCGAGCAGACCCACGACGGAGATCAGCGTCTCCATCACCGACCAGCTCTTGATCGTCTGGCCGACCGTCATCCCGAAGTACTCCTTCACCAGCCAGAAGCCGGCATCGTTGACGTGGGAGAAGAACAGCGAGCCGGCGCCGACGGCCAGGGCCAGCAGGGCGACCGTGTTGCCGTCGAGCCCGGAGGCCAGCGGCGCGACGATGCCCGCGGCGGTGATCGTGGCGACCGTCGCCGATCCCGTCGCGAGGCGGATGCCCACGGCGACCAGCCAGCCGAGCACCAGCGCGTTGAGGTTCCAGTCCTGCGCCGCCTCGCCGACCAGGTCACCGACGCCCGCGTCGACGAGCACCTGCTTGAAGCCGCCGCCCGCCGCGACGATGAGCAGGATGCCGGCGATCGCCGGCAGCGAGCCGCCGAGCGTGTCGGAGATCCGCTGCCGGCCGAAGCCGACGGCGGTGCCCAGCGTGAACATGGCCAGGACGACGCCGGCGAGGAGGGCGATCATCGGCGCACCGGCGACGTCGAGCACCGACCGCAGGGCGTTGCCCTCGTCGAGGGTGAGCTCACCGATGGCGCGCAGCAGCATGAGCAGGACGGGCAGCAGGACGGTCAGGATCGTCGCGCCGAGCGCCGGCCGCCGCGTGGGGCGGCCGTCGGCGACCGTCGCCGTCGCGGTCGCCCGCTGCTCGCTGCCGGTCGGCTCACCCAGGTCGGTCCCCGTGCGGACGGACCCGCTGCCGCCGGCGGGCGGCTCCGGGTCGGCCGGGCCGTTGCCGGCCGGCCCGGGTACCGGCAGGTCGAGCCGCCGGCTGATCCACGACCCGAAGACCGGCCCGGCGATGATCACGCACGGGATCGCGGCGATGAGGCCGAACAGCAGGGTGCGGCCCAGGTCGGCGTCCAGGGCGTCGATCGCGACCAGCGGACCCGGGTGCGGCGGGACGAGTCCGTGCAGCACCGAGAGGCCGGCCAGGGCGGGGATGCCGACGGCCAGCACCGGCAGCTGGGTGCGCCGGGCGACGAGCAGGACGATCGGGACGAGCAGGACGACGCCGACCTCGAAGAACAGCGGGATGCCGATGAGGGCCGCGACGCCGGCCATCGTCCACGGCAGCCGGCGAGCCGACACCCGGTCGACGAACGCGTTGACGATGCGGTCGGCGCCGCCGGACTCGGCGAGCATCCCGCCGATCATCGCGCCGAGGGCGATCAGCACACCCACGTTGCCGACCGTGGAGCCCACCCCGGCCTGGAAGCTCGCGATGGTGTCGGTGAAGGCCAGCCCGCCGACGACGCCGAGCAGCAGCGAGCCGAGGATCAGGGCCAGGAAGGGGTGCACCTTCAGCCAGGTGATCAACGCGACGACGACGGCGATGCCGAGGACCGCCGCGATCACGAGCTGCCCGTCGCTCCCCGTCGCGATGGTCTCCTCTGCGGCGAGCAGGCTCATGACGAGGCCTCCCGGCTCTCGGGGTGGACGCCGCGCTCGGCCCCGAGCGCGGCGAGCAGCTGCCGGACGACGTCCTCGGGTGCTCCGGCCCCCGAGATGGCGGCGCCGGGCTCATCGTGCTGCAGGGGTTCGAGGGTCGCCAGCTGGCTCTCGAGCAGGGACGACGGCATGTAGTGGCCGCTGCGGTGCTCCACCCGGTCGCGCAGCAGCTCGCGGTCGGCGGTCACGTGCGCGAACCAGACCGAGGGGTGCCCGTCGCGGAGCAGCTCCCGGTAGCTGCGCTTCAGCGCCGAGCAGGTGACGACGACGGACGTCCCCGCCGCCTCGTGCTCCCCGATCCAGTCGGCGAGGCGGCGCAGCCAGGGCCACCGGTCGTCGTCGTCCAGCGGCGTGCCGCTGCGCATCTTCTCCACGTTGGCCGGAGGGTGGAAGTCGTCGCCCTCGGCGAACTCCCAGCCCAGCTCCTCCACGAGGCCGGCGGCGACGGTCGACTTCCCCGAGCCCGACACCCCC
The DNA here is from genome assembly GCF_003075095.1 of Blastococcus litoris. Taxonomy (GTDB): domain Bacteria; phylum Actinomycetota; class Actinomycetes; order Mycobacteriales; family Geodermatophilaceae; genus Blastococcus_B; species Blastococcus_B litoris. Next base: position 21,049 of record NZ_QCZF01000004.1, on the reverse strand, counting down.
ATGACCACGATCGACGTCGTTCCCGCGCTGCTGTGGGAGTCCATGGCCCGACCGTAGGCCCGCTCGACCTGCGCGGACACCCGGAGCCGGGACGACCGCGGGGCGCCCTCCGGGAAGGAGGACGCCCCGCGGTGCAGGTGCGGTCGGTCAGCGGGCGGCGCCGTCGCGCTGCACGGCGGTGAAGGCGAACGCCAGCTGGCTCACCTTGTTCTCGTGCGCCTCACCGGCCGTCGTCGGGAAGTCGATGGTGGCGAGCAGGTGGTCGACCTGGCCCGGCTGCAGGCTGGCGGCGCCGGCGAGGGCGTCGTCCATGATGATCGGCCCGGAGTAGAACTCCTGGACCGCGCCGCCGCAGGCGTAGCCGCTGCCGACGACGGTCCACGACGTCGGGCAGGACTCGAGGGTCAGCTGGAGGCCGTTGACCTGGTCGGTGTCGAGCAGGCTGGAGCTGGTCGCCCAGGACGTGAACGTCACCGAGTCCCAGGCGACGTCGCCGTCGTTGACCAGGTCGAAGGGCGTCGAGGTGCTGTCACCGGGCATCAGGCCGCCGGCCGTGAACGGGACCGACGCGTAGGAGGCCGCCGGGGACAGGCGGATGGAGACGGTGCCGGTCTCGACGTTCGTCTCGACCGGGGCGGTGGTCTCGGTGAAGGATCCGAACGTGCCCAGGCCGGCGATCGCCACGCTGGCGCCGACGATGCCGAGGGACGCGACGACCTTCGCCGCGGTACGGCGCCGGGCCGGAGCGGCAACGCTCGAGTTCTGCACGGTGGAGCTCCTCAGGTGCCGGGCCGGGTGACCTCCACCCGGCGACGACTCGACCGTGCCGGGGAAAACGCACGGTCCTGCCCGGGGAAGCGCAAGGGATCCGCAAGAACAGGGCGGCCGGGCTTCAGAACGGCCGATCGGGTGCCGATTCACCCAACGGACCGATGCACCACAGCACGGGGAGGACCGTCCGTTGATCGTCAGCAACAAGGCCGTTGCCGCAGGGGACCTGGCCGTCGCGGCCGAGGTCTCCGACGTGCTGGAGCGCCGGGGGGCGATGAAGCACCCGCCGGTCACCCTGGCCGTGTCCGACGCGACCGCGCTCGGCATCGCCGGCCTGTTCCGGAGCCCCACCCCGACGGGCAAGGTGATGGAACGCTTCTACCGGAAGGGCTCCGTGGACACCGCCGAGCTGCTCGAGGCGGCGCGGGCGGAGCAGGCGTACGCCTCCCCCGAGGGGCACGCCGCGCTGTACTGCCTCATCGGCTGGGTGCACAACCAGGTGCACGCCCGCAGCGGCGACTGAACCCGCCCGGGCCGGCGGCGCTCAGGCGCTGTGCAGGTCCGCTCGCCTGCGGTCGGTCTTGTACGGCGCGGGGGCCACGGTCGCCCGGATCTCCTTCTGCGGGCCCCCGGGGTCGCCCCAGTGCACGATCACCGGCGTCCCGACCTCGGCGTGGGCGACGTCGATGGTGCAGAGGGAGAGCATCTCGCGGAACCAGTAGCTGTACCCCCGCGAGGTGGCCACCCCGACGAGCTCGCCGTCGCGCGTGACCCTGTCCGCCCACATGAACCCGCGCTGGTCCCGGGGCATGTCCATGAAGGGGTAGTGCTCCCCGGGGCGGAACAGCGAGGCCTGCACGTCGAGGACGTCCTCGGCGTTCCACACCAGGGTGCGGATGGTCCGGCGCGGGTTCGCCTTCTCCTCCTCGAGCGCCTCGCGGCCGAGGAAGTCGTGGTCGAACCGGATGTTGCGGCCCCAGCCGAGCTCGACGGGGCTGCGGTAGTACTCGGAGATGTCCTGCCCGTCGTAGGAGCCGGCGACGTACGCGGGCTGGGCGAAGGCGGGCATGGACGCGGTGAAGAAGTCGAGGTAGTCGGCCGTCTCGGGCTCGAAGATCGCCGGGATGTAGTCCGTCGCGATGGTCGGGAAGCACGCCTCGAGGTGGTTGATCGGTGCGGTCCGGCCGCCGAGCTTGCGGATCCCGAACTCCCGGCCGGCCTCGAGGACCGCGTCGTACACCTCCTGCTTGTGCTCGACCGGCCCCTGCAGCTCGAAGCCGATCTCACCGGCCATGCCCTGGCGGAGGGCGTGCACCCGGTGGCCGGCCACGGTGACGGTGGCGACGTGCATGAAACCGGTGTCGCGCAGCGACGGGCCGGCGAGCTTGTCGAGCACCTTGACCGAGAGCGGCCCGGACACCTGGAGGATGAACCAGTCGTCCCGCTCCACCTGCACGTCGTAGCCGGTGGAGGCGAGGTGGTGGCTGGCCCAGAACCCGCCGCGGCCGTGGAGCATGAACTCCTCGGGCCCGAACCGGGTCAGGATGCCCTCGTGGATGACCTTGCCGTCCGCGTTGGTGTGGATGGCGTGCTTGGACTGGCCGACGTCGAAGGTCGCGAAGCTGTTGACCGTGATCTCGCCCAGCATGGCCAGGACGTCGGGCCCGGTGAAGCGGTGCTGCCAGAGGAACGACCAGTCGCCGATGTAGCAGGTCTGCTTCCACGACAGGCTCTCGTCCAGCCAGTCGGTGAACTCCGGCTGCCCCCAGCGGCTCCAGGCGTAGCCCTCCGGTGGCGTGCGCATGCTGCTGACCGAGTAGTCCACTGCTGCCTCGCTCCGACGTCGGCGGGTGCTGTCCCGTCGGACGCTAGGACCACCCCGACCGGACCGCGACCGGCACCGGTAAGGACGAAGGCCGGGGCTTGGACCCAGTGCGATGAAGACCGCGATCTCGGGATGCGCAACCAGCGTGCCGGCCGGCCAGCTCACGCAAGACGCCCTCCTGACATGGAGAGGAGGAGCTCGCTGCTCCATGCCGGTTCCGTCGCGAAAACAGCGGCATCACGCGGTGCGGGATTGAGTTGGCGCCTACCCATCGGGTAGCAACGGAGACGTGGACGTGTCGCTGCGCGACCTCCGGTTCTTCCTCGTGGTCGCCGAGGAGCTGCACCTGACACGTGCCGCCCAGCGGTTGTTCATCTCCCAGCCCGGCCTGAGCCGGCAGATCCATGCGCTGGAACTGCAGGTCCACGCGCCGTTGTTCGATCGTCGGCCGAACGGCCTGGTCCTGACAGCCGCCGGGCAGGCCCTCGTCGAGCACGCGAGGCGGGTCATCCAGACGTGGGACGAGACCCAGCGGGCCGTTGCGGAGGCCGAGTCCGAGAGCAGTCGCACCCTGGTTGTCGCCCTGACCATCAGCGTGGGCAGAGGGCTGCTGCCGGCGATCACGACGACGTTCTCGCAGCGCCGTCCGGGCCATCGCGTCAACGTGCGACAGGTCCCGCTCGGCGGTGAAGCGGCCGCTGTCCTGGAGGGGCGCGCCGACGTCGCCCTCTGCTGGCTGCCCCTGCCGCACGACGCACCTCTGCATGCCCGAGTGCTGGTGACCGAACCACGACACATCGCTCTGCCGGCGACGCACCGCCTGACGGCTCAAGCCGAAGTCACCATGACCGATCTGCTGGACGAGCCGTTCCTGGCCCTTCCGGAGTCCGCCGGACCAGTGCGCGATTACTGGCTGGCGACGGAGGAACGGCAGGGTCACCCAGTCCGCATCGGGACCGTTGTTCACGGCCCGGAGGAGGTGATCGAGGCCCTCGGCCGAGGCATCGGCGTGGCCTTCATCGCAGCCGGGAACGCTGAGCTGTTCCGCCGCCCCGAGTTCACGACGAGGCCGGTACCGAACATCCCGCCCGGGGAACTGGCCATCGTCTGGCGGCATCAGGATTCTCGACCGGCAGTGCAGGAGTTCGTGCGGTGCTGCTCCGGCGCCGTCTCCTCGTAGGCGGCAGTGAGCACATCCCGGCGCGATGCGAGCTGCGCATGACATATCGCATGGCGGCTTCCCTCCACCCGCGAGGCGGCCCGTCCTCCGCGCGTACCTGCAGTTTTCTTGCGCGGGCAGGTCGGGCCCGGCCTGATCGCAGGGCATCCTGATCGGCGACTGGAGCCTCGGATCGATGACGCCCTACACGGTTGCGCACCGCGCCAGTACGTTCCGGGGGCAGCGGCTGGCACCGCCGGTCGCGTCCACTTCGACCCGGTGCGCGGGGGCCCGGGGCGGTCGCGGGTGGGCACCGTGCCACGCATGACCTGCCGGTGAGCGAAGCCGGCACCAGGAGCGCACATGACCGCCCCCGCCGTACCGGCAGCGCCGCAGCATCGCGTGCCGGTCGAGCATCGCTTCCTCGGCCTCGACAAGCGCACCATCCCGTTCGCGGCCGTGGCCCTGGCGGTCTGGCTGCTCTGGGCGGTGGTCCTTCCATGGGTCAACAGCCAGGTGGACTACACCAACCCGGTCGAGGCCGGTGACGAGGTGCTGGTCAGCGCCAGGGGCGTCACCTTCACGCCCACCCCGGGCTGGGACCTGCAGCAGGGGATCCGGACCACGGAGGCGACGCGCAGCGGCGCCGTTCCCTCCGACGTCGTCCTCGTCCAGGACGGCGTGACGTTCGCCGTCCAGCCCGGCCCCTGGAGCGGCACGGCCGGCGAGCTGCTGGCACAGGTCGAGGAAGCCCCCACGGTCGGAACCTTCGGGGACACGGAGGTCGACCTGGTCGGGGACGCGACCACGATCACCACGATCGACGGCGATGTCGGCGTGGGGCAGGGGTTCACCACCAACCGCGGCAACGGCGTCGCCGCCGCCTACGTCTTCGGTGAGGAGGGGATCCTCATCGAGGTCCTCGGCACGCCCGAGCAGATCGGCCAGCACTCGGATCAGATCGTCGACATGATCGCCAGCTTCACCGACGAGGAGGCGGCATGACCGCCACCGTGGACCCGGCTCCCGTTCCTCCGGCCGATGAGCTGGAGCGCCGTCGCCACGCGATCGAGGTCAGTGGTTGGGGAGCCCGCTTCCGGTTCATCCAGCCGCGCAATGCCTGCTTCCGGGTCTACCTGGCGGTGGTGTTCGCCGGTGGTTGGTACGTCGTGAACACCGTTGCCGACACGGCCGGCGCGTTCGCCCAGGCCTACGTGGCCTCGGTGCTGACCACCGGGCTGTTCGCGCTGGTCTTCCTGTACTTCCTGCACCGCTTCGACCGGTTCGAACGGACGCCGGCGAAGCTGGCGCTGGCGGCGTTCCTCATCGGCGGCTTCGGGGTGCCGTGGGCGATGGCCCTCCCGGGGAACGCTGCACTCTCATCCCTCTACAGCAAGCTGTTCGGCCAGTCCTGGGCCACCGACTGGCAGGCCGGGTTGAGCGCGCCGTTCGTCGAGGAGACCGCCAAGGGCGCGGCGTTCCTGCTCGTCTGGGGCCTCGCGCCGCTCGTGATCCGCACCGTCTACGACGGGCTCATCGTCGGTGCCTACGTCGGCCTGGGCTTCCAGATCCTCGAGGACATGCTCTACGGGCAGAACGCCGCCATCGAGCACTTCGGTGCCGACCAGGCCCCCAGCGTGCTGCACACCTTCGTCATCCGCTCCCTCACCGGCATCGCCTCCCATGCCCTCTACACCGCGCTGTTCGCGGCCGGGCTGATCTACCTGGTCGGCACCGCCGCTCAACCGCGCCGCGCAGGCCGCGGCATCGCTCTGATGCTGGCCGCGATCGTCATCCACGGCGTCTGGGATGCCACCTCCGCACTCACCGACGGGTCAGTGGCGGTCGCGCTCCTGCTGATGGTCGGCCTCACCGTGGCCAGCGTCGTGATCCTCTTCGCCGCGCTGCGCTGGGCCCGGGACCGCGAGCACGGCTGGATGCGAGACATCCTCGCCCCCGAGGTCACCAACGGCACGATCACCGAGGACGAGCTCGTGGCGGTGGCCGGCCGCCGCCACGACCGCAAGGCCGCCGTCCGGCACAGGCCCGAGGGGATGGGCCGGCACCGGGAGAAGCACGTGCTACGTGCCGCCCGCGATCTCGCCCAGGATCTTGCCCGAGCAGACGGCGACGACAGCCCCGCGGTGCTCCACGCCCGTGCCGAGATCGGTCGTCTGCGGCGGCACAGTTGACCTGCTGGACGGCGCCGCACCCGCTGGCACCACATGTCTGGAACCGACCCTCGACGGGGAAGGCAGTCACGCTGGTCGCATCGTCTGCGGATTTGCGCTGCTGATCAGCATCGGCGGTATCGCCCTATCGTCTGATCCACCTCACCGTGCGCGGCAAGGCCGGACACTCCGGGCGCCACCGCTCCCGCGAGGACCACGACATCCGCACGATCCCGGGACTCGCCACTGAGGACGGCAGCATGAGCAGTGAGGACAACGCCCGCGCAGGCGCGCAGGCCGTGATCCCTGACGACGAGATCCTCGACATCGCCGTCGTCATGCCACGCGGCTCTACGCTCGCCGGCGTGTTCGGTGCCGCCGCCGGCGTCGGCACCGGCTCGTCGAACTCCACGATGGCGTGGGGCATCGCGGGCGGGATGCTCGCGCAGCGCGCGAACAGCGCCGCCAAGGGCAGCTACCCCTCCATCGTCCTGGCCCTCTCGCCGACCCGGCTCTACGTCCTCGGACGCAGCCGCACCGACGTCGTCGGTGGCTGGAAGCACCTGCACCCGGTTGCCCACATCGAACGCCAGAACCTCGAGGTCACGCGCCGCAAGCACGGCACCGTCCGCGTCATCGAGCTGACCGACACCACCACCGGGAAGGCCCTCGAATTCGAGGTGATGACCATCGGCGGCCACGGCCTCGGGGAGCTTCTGGACGCACTCGGCGACTGAAGGCCGCGCACGCAAGGGATGCCTGGTGCCAGACATGGCTGCGCGACAACCGACCGAGACTCTGCCTCCTCGCCCCCGTGGGGGTCGCGGAATCGGGCCGTGTTCTCAGTGGGTCATGCGCTCCGCTGCGTGCGCGGGGCGTCGTTGCTCGACCCCACATGGCCAGGCTCTCCGGCAGCGTGTCCGAGTTCTCCACCCCGGCGCAGGTCGGCGAGCTCGTTCAGAGAGGCGAGCACATCCCCCGGTCCTTGTGAAGGTGCTCGGTTCCGCACCGATGCGGACCACACGGACACCTACAGCGACGTCATGCCTGCCTTGGGGCGCGACGCGGCCGACCGGATGGGCCGCGCTCTCTGGGACCGAGCCGGCACCGGCTTGGCTCCGGTGGCCACCACGGTGGCACCAGAGACGACTCAGGCCGCCCTCCCGGAGGAGGACGGCCTGGTCATCGGGGTGGAGCTGAGGGGACTCGAACCCCTGACCCCCACACTGCCAGGCCGACCTGACGGCGTTCGCTGACGTTCGCGAACGTCCCAAAAGGCCTGGTGAGCAGCGGGTTTACCACGTCGCCGGACGACGGCGAACGCCCGCGAACCAAGATCGAATTAGAGCAACTGCAACCAAAACTGCCACCAGCAGGAGCTGGGGTCGCTTGGCTGTGGCCGGTCCCGACGGTGTGCCTGAGGCCACGGGCACGACCGCGACCGCGTGTCCCTGAAGGCGGCTTAACAGACAGACATCACCCGCCGTCACGATGGGGATGAACATCCGCAAGTTCGTGGTCCAGGCGCACTTCCTCGACGAGTTGGTTCAGCTGGGCACGCCCCCCTGACGACGTCGACGAAGGTGTACCCGAAGCTCACTGCTGACTCATCACCTTGGTCAGCTTGTTGATCGAGTCCTCGATGCGACCGAGCGTCCCCGGGGCCGCCGCCTCGCTGTTCCTGAGTGCGGCCAGCGACAGGGTGTAAGTCAACGGCGGTAGCGCTCCGAACGGTCCTTCGCAGTCCACGGTGACTTTGTTGTCCTCGGGCAGTTGGCCACCGACGAAGTAGTCGGGAGACGTGCCCAGGTGGTACTTCATGCTTCGTCCAGGCGCTAGGAACGAGATGCCCTCGTCAAGTGCGGCGAAGGGCTCGACTGGACGACCTTGCCACCGAGACATCAGCGGCGGGTCGAACTTGACCCGGACGTTATGGGCAATGGTCGAGCCGTGGTTCGTGACTGCAACTTGCAGCAGGTGCCCAGACCCCGGGCTGGGGACGACATCGGCGACGACGTAAGGCTGCGCCTGGTCCTGGCGCACCATCTCCTGCAGCTCGTTCTGTCGACGCGCGGCCTCGACCTGCTCGCGCGCTGAGTCGGCTGACTGCCTTGCCACGTCGACTTGCTCGCCTGCTCGCTCTGCCTGCACCTTGGCGGCGTCAGCAGACGCCTTCGCGCTGCGCGTCTGAGACCGGGCGAAGATCGCTGTGATGATGGCGACTACCAACGCCACGAGGGCGATCGCCGACGACACGATGGCTACAACAACTTCCCCATCCATGCCGAGGATCGTCACAGGTAACTCGGACAATCTCGCCACGCACGCGCGCCCAATGCGCCATTACCACTGGGTAGGCCGGAGTTGAGCGCGATCAGCAGGACGCGCTCGTCGAACTGCACCCGGCCAAGCATCGCCTCAACGACGTGCACGCCGACATGCTGACCGTCGGTGGAGCGCAGCTAGTGCTGACCGCCGGCCCGGTCACGGTTCCGGCGCACATGCGCAAGCCGCTGCTGCGGCACCGCACCGCCTCGATCCTGTGCAACGGCCCGGCCGACTACCCGCTCCTGACCATCTTCGACCGCTACGTCACCGCAGGCAGCTGACCGCGATGTCCGAGGACCTGTCACCGTCACTGCCGGCGCCTAGGACACTGTCCCGTCCAGCTCGGCGCACGGCTCGCCAAGCTAGAAGAAGACGGCCTGCGCAATCGCGTCGGGGACGTCCCAGACGCTGAAGCTCTGAGCCTTGTGGCGCAGTTTCCATCGCGCGACCGCTTCCTCCGGGGTTCGGCCGTATGCAACACACTTCCCATGCGACGCTCGGTGCAACGGCAGGAAACGGACTGCGGTGACGTGGGGCTCAGGCCGCCGGCGGCGAAACAGCATGGCAGTGGTCCTCGTCAGATAGTCGGAAAGTTGCTCTTCGCGTAGGTCGCCACGGTGCGCATCCCCACCGCGTTGACCGTGGCGCCGACGCCCCCACCCACGAACGGCACGAGCTTGCCGAGGTTGACGACTCCCTTGGTGCCGGCCTTGGTGACGAGCCGGAAGCCGACTTTCTTGTTGATCTCGATGAGCACCTTGCCGGGCAGCTTCTTGAGTGCAGCCATCGCGGTCTTGGTGCCGAGCTCGACGCCGACCTTCGACGCGGCCGCGACACCGCCTGCGCCCAGAAGTGACAGCAGTACGACGCTCCGGACCTCGTCGGACTCGATGTCGTACCCGCGGAGATACGCGACGGCGGCGGCGCAGCGGCCGGCGTAGGCGTAGAACATCGCGATGTCGGTCGGGATCGCGACCGGCAGCGTGGCGATCCCGCCGAGCCCGGTGGCGAATCCCGTCGCCGTGACTACGCGCGCATGCGTGGCGATGACCTTCGCGATGGCCACCTCGACGTCGACGTGGTGAGCCCGGTGCTCCTCGGCGATCTCGCGGGCGCCCTTGAACCGACCGGCGCCGTCCACGCCGACGGAGAGGATGTTCGAGACCAGCTTCTCGGCGAGCTCGGCGCCCTTCCGACTCGTCTGGGTAGGCATCACCTCGCCTACCAGCTCATCGGTGTCGTAGTCCTCGACCACCTCGGTCTTGCGGATCAGCTGCATCGGTCTTCCTCCCCGTTCGGTCCCTCCACTCTTCGTCATCGACGACGAGAGAACCGGGACCGTGCCGCCGACACCGCCGCAGGAAGCGGCCCTTCTCACTGCCGTCACAGACGCCCCGCCAGCAGCCGCGGCGCATGTCCGGCGCAGCTGGTGCACGGCACGTTGGCTAGCGGGAAGCGTGGTTCGACGGCGGCGAGCGTCCCCTTGCCGCGTGAGGAGGCGAGACCGCGGAGGCGTCCAAGCGCGAGATTGCGGTGCATCCCCGGCGGCAGCGCAGCCGCGGGGCCGGACCCGACCTGCGGGGCGCATCCCCCGGCCATCCGCACCCCACGGGCCTCACGCGACGCATGCGCGGCGCGGTCGGTGGCATTTCGCTGGCCGATCACGGAGTGTGCCGAGCCGTGAACGACTTCTTGACGCTCGTCGCTGTGGTCCTCGCCGCGTGGGCGCTGATCCGCGTCATCCGCTACATCCGCAAGGAGCGCTACTTCGCCAGCGAGGAGTTCGGGGCCCACAAGGCCGATGTCGCCGCGGTGGTCGCCGAGCACAACGAAGTCAGCGCGTACACCGCCGACATCCGGTCCGGCGGCACGTTCCAAATCGGTGCGTCGACCACTGGGACCCAGGCGCACCTGGCGTCCTTTCAGAACACCAGCCAGTGGAACTACCGACGCGACCGGAACCTGGCCAGCTACCAGGCCCGGAATGTGCACAACTGCTCCCTGCAGGTCGTCCGAAACGCCAGCGCGGACCCGCTGAAGTACGTGATGAAGTACTTCGGCATCCGGGCCGACGAGCCCAGCCTTGAGGAGGTCGAGCGCCTCGGCGAGAGCATCTCCCGCCTCGAGGCAGCCGTCGGCAACCTCCACGAGCGCGAGGCCGCCATCGCCGCGTCGATCGACCCGCCCAGCTTCATCCGTAAGCACTACTGGCGGGAGTTGATGGCGCAGGTCGGCGCGCACCTCGCGCCGATCTCCGTGCCCTACCCCGTCTACGTGTTCGAGTACGTCAGCGCCGGTGGCAACAGCTCGCAGAGGGCGACCGTCACGTTCAACGCTCCGGTTATCGACGCACTTGTCGAGACGCTCGGGCAGAAGATCCGCTGGAGGAGGAGCGCAGCCGGCCAGCGCGCCCTGATGACGACCAGGCTGCGCAATGACATCAAGGCGCGCGACAACTACACCTGCCAGCGCTGCGCCGTGTCCCTGACAGACGAGCCCCACCTGCTGCTGGAAGTGGACCACATGATCCCGGTGTCGAAGGGTGGCCTGTCCACGCCGGAGAACCTCCAGACGTTGTGCTGGCGCTGCAATCGGTCGAAGGCCGCCAAGCTCGTCTGACACCGGGTCCCGAGCGCGGCCCGACCACCAAAGCCTCCGCGGCCTGGACCCACCTCGGTCCGGGCCGCAGCGCTGTGCCCACGTGGCGGCCGCCAGTCGCCGCAAGTCTCATGCTCGAGAGCGCCATCTCCGGGCTCGTACGTCGCCGGAAGTGTCCGTCGGCGGAGCGAAGTGTCCTTCCGCGGAACCGTTCGCCCCAGCAGTGTCCGTGGTCGGACGACGCGGGCAGTGTCCGTCGGCGGAGAGCCGCAGGTCGCGCGGGGACACTCTCGCCGGAATCCGCGCCTCGCCGACGACGACCCGCGAGGGCCGTATCCACAGCGCCTCCTTGACCAGCCGGTGCAGCGGGATCTCACCCGCGCCCTCGAGGTTGAAGCTGGCGGGTCTGCATTGCCACGACGTCGGGCAGCGGCACCCAGAGGCGAATCCGTATCGACTGTCCCTAAGTGGGCCGCTCAAGGACGCCGGTCGACCGTGCCGCGAAGGCGGCTTCAAGGACAGCTTCCGGCGAGTCCACGACTTGGCCGAGCACCGGCCGCCGTCCGTCGGTCGGCGGACTATCAGCCGACGAGCCACTCGGCGAGGGTCACGCTCCCGTCGTCGAGGGTGATGGAAGCGACCCGCACATCTGGCGGAACCGAAAACAGCACCCAGCCGCTGGCGCAAGCGCCAGGGGCCACGCTGATCTCGCTGGGAAACTGCGGCCGAGGCGGCCAGACGTCCCACGAGCTGCTCGCCCGCGTGTACTGCCCCCCGCTCCCGTCATGTGCGGAGAACAAAGTGAAAACTTCGGTCGCCAGCGGGCTAGTCGCCGACTCCCGGTTACACACCTCCACAAGAGCCACCGCACCCTCCGCGCTGGTGTCACCGACCAAGTAGGACGGAAGAGCAGCGTCCACAGCTTGGGTGACGCTGCGGACCCGGGTGCGGACCGCCGTGCCCTCTCGCCAAGCGTCCAGCGGCAGCGCGTTGCCACCCACGTTCGGCGGAGCGACGGAAGTAGAGGGTGCCTCCGAGGACTGCGAGGGGGACGCGCTCTCGCTCGGCGTCTCGGTCACCGTGACGGTGGCCGCCGGCTGCTCGCTCTCACCGCCGCTGCTGCAAGCCGCTAGCACTGTCGGCATAAGCGCCAAGATGGCGAGTTGACGAGCCGCGTAGCGCTGGTGAGTCATTGGCCATCCCCGAGTCATTGAAGGTTGCGGTGGGAGGCTACGGGACTTTGCCTTCTCGAAACGGCAGGCCGCGACCGTGGAAGAGGCGCCGCGCGTCGCCCGCATCAAGAACTCGTCAGAGAGGGTCTCATGCACGCGCAATTGAGCCTTACTGTCCAGTACCTACAAGGCCCTGATTACCCCCGTACGGGCCTGCAACGCCCACCTGACCATCTAGGCCGGGTGGGCTGAGTGCTGCCTCAGGGGTGAAGACACGCCTCATCACCTACCGGTGTCCCTGGCACGCGCCGATGTTCGACGTCGAGGAGCCGTGGGTGGCTCACTGGCCGATGGACGCGGGTGACCTAACGCCCGAGGACGTCACCGGCGCTTGACTTCTCTCCTGGCAGCCGACTCGTAGACGGATCAGCGAACGCAGTGAGACAGTCCGTCTCATGCGCACGGGGGGATCAGTCGGGATTGCGGCCGCTGTCCTAGCGATGGCCGTGGCGTGCGGCAGCGGCGACAGCGACCGTTCGGACGATGCAAGGTCCACGCGAGCGCCAAGCGAAGCTTCGGCCACATCTTTAAGCTCAAGGCCGAGCGTCACGCCGAGAACAAGTGCGAGTCCCCCGAGCGCGACCGCGACTCTCGACCCACAGCCAGTTCTCAATGAGTGCGAGCCGGTCACCGATCAGGGGGTCGTGTCGCAGTTGGCGGCCACAGTCCTGCCCCCGTGGGACGACCCAACTTTCGCGCTGAACGGCGTTGTCGGCCTGCGCACCACATACGAGGGCGACTCGTGGACGTACCTTGCCGCACGCATCGGCCCCACGATTGACGGCGCGCTGACGACGGTGGCGGTGTGGGCGCTTCCCGACGGCCAGCCGCCCGTCGGGGTCCAGTGGGCCAAGGACACCGATGGGGACCAGCGCTTCGACCTTGAGAACAAGATTGAGGGCGTGCTATCGCCCACTGCCGAAACGGGCCCCTACTTCTGGAACAACGACAGGACCCGTGTCGCCGCCTGCGTGTTGGGCACACCGAGTGCCTCTAGCGTAAAGACGCGCATGACCATGGCCGACTATCAGCAGCTCATCCCAGAAAGCACGACCCTGGATCAGCTTTACGCCTTGGTCGGCGACCGAGCGTGCGATAAATCCTCGGAGTCATCTATCGGAGGATTCACGACGGTGGGCCTCACGTGCCGAGGTGAAGGACAGCCGGGGGCCAACGCAGTACTGATCTTCCAGAACAACGTGCTGGTCAGCAAGGCTCAGGCTGGTCTTTCATAAACGAGAGCTTCAAGCCCCTAATCCGAGGTCAACGTCAATCCAGCGGCCAACTTCACGAGTCACCGACGCCTTGACATCGAACATGTCGAAGGGCTTGTAGAGACGGTGCATGACGTCTGACGGCAAGGTGGGCAGTCGCTTCTCCTTGAGGATGAGGCAGCGCTTACGCCGTCCCAGCATGTAACCAAGCTCCAAAGCGACATTGGGGTTGTGCTCACGCTGCTCAATGTCCTCGAAGATCGCTACGCCGTACTTGCAGCCAGTGAGGTAGACCTCAATATTGGACCACAGTTCGCCGGTGTAGTCGCGGTCGTCTGCCCGCACTGCGTGGAAGCCGCGAGCCGCCAGTGTCTCCTTCACCGCCGTATGCGCCTCATCGAGCTGCGCGGACTGCAGAAAGCGCATCATCACGAAGACGTTGCGCTCCGGGTCTGGGTGGTCCTCCAAGAACTGGCGCAACTGCGGCTCAAGATGCCGGACGCCGCTCAAGTCGCCCAAGCGTCCGAGCCGGTTCGCTCTCTCAACATCATCGACATGCTGCCCGGCAACCGCCTCCAAGAAGCTTGCCTCTCCACTAATGCCCGAGGGCGGTAGCACGACGACCGTGCTGACCTCACGGCCGAGCTCGCTCCTGACCGCCTGCGCCATCCCGTCGGGGCTCCACATCTCACCTGGCTTGTCGAGCCAGTTCACGTTGGCGATGCCACCGGTGAGTGGGCTGAAGGCACAGAGGACCTTCTCCCTGTCCCTGACAACGAGCACGCTCCAAGGCCGCCAGAGGGGTGACGCGTGCTGAGGCAAGCCATGCTTCGCCAAGCCTGCGACAACGAAATCGGCGAACTGGTTCAGCTGCTTGTGCACAGCCTGCCGGTCACCGTCGGGCATGTTGCCCCCGATTGACTGCATCTGAGGCCAGTTGAGCGGCAAGAAGTGTCCCCCCCGATCCTCGCAGCCTCCGGTAGCTGCGACTTTGTGCCGAACGCTACCCAGCGAGTACGACGCTAAGGGCCGCTCGACCCCGTGGCTCAGCGAGCCCAATCCCTAACCATGGGCGCCACGGGCACGACAGCCGGCGACCAGCATTGACATCAAGATCGTTGTCAGAACGTCCGATCGTTGTTTATGGAGCGCAACGGTGCAGTTGGCATCGATCGGGGCCCTTGCCGCAGCAAGCAGCCCTCGACCGCACCGGAAGAGGAACCGTCATGACCATCGACTTCGCCAAGCTGGCCGCCGCAACCACCGTCGCCACGGACGCAGCCGTCCGTGGTGGCGCTCGTTGTCGCATTCACGGCGGCTCCGCACCGATGGTTCGCCGGAAGGCCGCGGAGGTCGTCGCGGAGGCGTCGATCATGGAGGTCGCGCGCTACTACGGCGTCCGCGCGACGTCTCCCCCATCGACGCGCTCACCGAGGAGCTGCACAGGACTCAGGCACGTCGACTGGCTTGCTGCGCAGATCGCTCACCGACCGCAAGACGCCAGCCTGCTCGCGGTCTACACGGCCGAACGCAACCACCTGGCGAAGCTGGCCGATGCGATGGTCCGCAGCAACGGGGGTGAGCGTCGGGCGGCCCTTACCGAGCGAGGGGTGGAAGCCGTCGAACTGGCGCTGGTCGGGACTCGCCGCGAGCTGGGACTGGACGCCGGCGGCGATCGTGTCCGGCGTGTGTTTGCACAGCACCTCCGTGCGGCCCAGAAGGGCAAGACCGTGAGCGAGCAGCCGCAGATCGTGGAAGCGGTGGCCAGCGCAGATGATGGGCTGCCTGAGCCTGTCACCTTCTAGGACCGCTGTAGCTTCAGACTCGTGTCACGGGTCGAGGTCCAGGTTCGCTATCTGTCTCATGACGTGTGGGTGCTGCCCGAGCTGCTTGGCTCGGCCTTCAGCTTGAGGCGGGACGATGCGGACATCCGGATTGCCCTGCCGGAAAGCTCCACGGACTTTCAGCCAAGTCCGGGGGCGACGGAGGTGCAACCCACCCCCGCGTGCTTTCAGGCGCGCACCTTCAATGACCCGACGGGCCCCGACTTCGCTGTGGCAGTTCGACTGTTCTCCGTTTCCGTCACCTACGACGCGGATGTTCCTGACCGGCAACCGGCGGATGCACCCGATAGCTTCTTCGCCCACATGGAGGAGTTGGCGGCGCCCGGCCTGGTAATCGCCCAGCGTGCCGGGCACGACTTCTTGCGGTGGTTGCGAGTGAGCTGCCGTCAGGGGTGGCTGGGTCTAAGTGAAGAGCCGCCTGCTCAGTACGGACGGGCCGGCATTCTGAACGCTGACACAGGCCAGCCATTGATGGGTCTTGGCCCTCAAATGGAGGTCGAATGGCGTTCAGCCAAGTTGGCCCTTACGAGAGATGATTGGCTTGCCGTCACCCGAGGGGTGACGGCACAGGAGGACCCTCCGGTAGCTGAGTCATTGCTGGCCGACGCGCGGCACATGCTCCAAGGATCAGACGTCCCTGATGCTCAGCGCGCCGTTTTGGTGTCAGCTATGGCTTGTGAGATAAAGGCAAAGATTGTTGTTCGCTCACTGGCTTCACTTGAGCAGCAGGATCTCTTGGCATTGGTGATGAGTCGGATGTCCAGCGCGCCCGATCTCGTCGATAGGCCGCTTGCCGCCCTGGGACTGGCAACGCTGAAGAGCGCCGACGCGGAGCTGGGCTCGGCCCTTAGACGACTGACCGACCTGAGGAACAGGGTCGTTCATACCGGTGTACCTGTGGCTCCCGAAGAGGCGCGAGAAGGCCTACTGACGGCTGAGCGCCTCCTGGAGTGGCTCAACAACCTTTCGAGCACAGCGAGCTCGCAGTAGCCGGTATTCGTTCAGGCCGACTGCGTCAGATCCAGGCACTCCTGCTGGCGGACCTCGCCGACGACGATCCGCGAGGGCCGCATGCGCAGCGCCTCCTTCACCAGCCGGCGCAGCGGGATCTCCCCGGCGCCCTCCAGGTTCGGCTGGCGGGTCTGCATCGCGACGACGTCGGGCAGTGGCGCCCGCAGGCGAAAGATAGGTCTAGCGCACAGGTGACCTACGAACGAAGCTACGGACAGGCTCCGCCGGTCCAGGGGCACAGGCTGGGGTCGAAGTCTGGATGCGCAAGGCGAGGCATGAAGGCCTTCGTGGTGCTGTAGGCGGGGTCCAACCATCGCGCCACGGTGTAGACGGAGATAGTCCCAGCACCGGCAAGCTTCAGCGCTCCGGCAGCAGACTGCGCGCGACTGCCCGTCGTCCACGTGTCGTCGAGCAGGAGCACGTGGCCACCAGCCAGCACCTCACCGTCAACGGCGAAAATCGCTGGGTCGACGTTCCTCGGCGCCTGCTGAACGAGCGACCGCATTGGCACCTCTGCCCCGGGCACTGTCTTCAGTCGACCGACGATGCGGTGGAAAGGATGCTCGCCCGTGCGGCCGCTGGCCGATGGCACGGTTGCCCACTGTTCGACCGAGCGTCCTGCCACGCGCTCCAGACAGTCCGCGTGGAAGGCGAAAGCCACGCCGAGGAGGAGAGACACCGCCGTGCCAGCCTCGGCAAGCGGCTGGGGCGCCTTGTAGCCATGCATGGCGTAACCCGACTGGTGGCGCGGCCAGGCATAGACGGAGGAGCCCACATGGTCAGCAGTTAGCGGCCCGCGGTCGGAGTTGCAGCGGTAGCAGCGCGCGTAACCATCGACCGGCGTAGCGCAAGTCAGGCACGTCGCGGACTCATGCACGATGTTCGGGAAGTAGCCCGACACCCGCGGCCGGAGTATGTCCCGGACCCGAGCGGGAATCTGGGCGCCGGTCACGCTGACAGCAGCTGGGCCAGAAACTCCTCCACACGCTCCGGCTCCGCGAGCAACTCGTCCACAAGGGACAGCACCTGCTCCGTGCCCTTAACGACGTGCACCCCTGGCCGGCCAACTAGCGCCTGCGCCCACAGGTTTCGCTCCACCACCAGGTCAGTGAGCATGACGGGGCGTCCGTGCTCGACCGCAACCCTTGCCTGGATGCGCGCGCCGCTCGTCTCCCCTGCCTCCACGACCAAGGTGGCCACGCCGTAGCCAGACATGGTGGCGTTCCGCATCGGGAAGTGTTGAGCCCTCGGTGGCCCGTCTGGCCAGAACTGCGACAGCACTAGTCCGTCACGGGCGATCTGATCCTGAAGATTCCGATTCCCGGCTGGGTAGTAGCCACGGATGCCAGTGCCGATCACGGCGACTGTGCGCCCGCCGGCGGCCAAGGCAGCCCGGTGGGCGGCCGCGTCGATTCCAGCCGCCAGCCCGGACAGCACGGTAACTCCGCGCTGCGCCAGCGCTGTCGCAACGCCTGCAGCGATGTGGAGGCCCTGAGGGGATGCCTTGCGCGAGCCCACAACCGACACAGCCGGGTCGTCGGACACCAGGCGACCGCGTGCGAAGAGGAACGGTGGCGCCTGGTGCACCTGCCGGAGTCTCGCCGGGTAGGCATCGTCCAGGACTGTCACGAATGACAGGCCCTCGTCTGCCCACCCCTGCACCTGCGCCTCCGCAGCAGCGAGGGGATCGGCCTCCCCTGGGGCGGGCATGAGGACAGCGGGCACCAGCTCGTCATAGACGGCAGACGCAGACCCCGCTTCCACGACTCTGGCCGTCAACTCCGGCCATGTCAGCCGTTGGGGGCGCGCTTGCAGCAGTGCAACCAGTGCAGCTGACTCACTCACCCCGCGACACCTTCTCTCGAACATGTGATCGATCATGCCTGACACCTACGACCAAACTAGCCGCAGGCCGGGCCCGCTGGACACATGGCCATCACCACCCTGTATCGGCAGAGCGGCGCCCGGCAGACACTGCCCGGAGGCTCTGCCTTCGCTGACCTTTTGACCCCACGCCCCCGACTGGCCGCTGTCAGTTGGCCGTGGGAGCAAGGCACGAAGGCGCACCAGCGAGACGACCCAAGTCCTCCCCCGGAGATAGGGACGAAAACGGAACGCCTGCGCAGCCGCGACTTGGCGAGGGAACGATCCGCCGGCCAGGGGTCGCGGACCAGTCCGTGAGTGGGGAACACGTCACCCCCGTCTCCATCTCTGACTCGACCCGTTCCCGGGAGCACATCGGGAACGGGTCGGGAACATGTCTCCCGGGGCCGTTTGGCGGGGTGCGTCGCGCAGTGAGAGCGGAGGGCCATCCCCCGCACGGATTCCGGGGAGGGTCCCAACGCTCTGACCTGCAGGGGAACACCTCGGGAACACGTCTCGGGACCCCCTCCCCCGGTCGGTTCAGCCCCTCCGCGCTGCCTCCAGCTACCACCGCGCTACCGGGTGGCCGGCGTGAGACGGACACCCCGCCGGGCGCCGCGGCCGTGGGGTCCGGGGTCCGCTCAGCGACCCGCGGGGCCCGACCGACTGTTCAGCGGCTGAACAGTCGCCGGGGCAGCTCGGGGATGCGCTGCGTGTCCCTTAGCGGCCCACCTAGGGACACCGGGGGCAGATCGCGACTACCGTTCCCAGCCATGGCCAATCCGCAGGTCAAAGACACGCTGGCACTGATGGCCGTCAGCGCGGGCGTTGTCACCCTCGCGCTGTTCATCGTGTCGGTCCTGACGGGCGACCGCTGGTGGATCGTCGTCTTCATGGTGATAGCGACGCTCGTGTTCGCTATCCGCTGGTACCAGGAGCGGCGGCAGTCCCGAAGGGGATGAGGAGCGCCCCTGCCGGCGTGGCCGGAGTGTCCCTAGCCACCCGGAGAGAGAGCGACGCGGGTGCCCCCGAGCGGCCCACTATGGGACAGGCGAGTCCGTGCTAGATGCGACGGATCGTGAGCGCCGTTTGCGGACGCAGAACCATGTTCCAGAGCGCGGAGAACGGTAGAGCGACCTCCACCCGTACCTGCTCTTCCTCTCCCAGGTCGACGGCAAGCGGCGGACTACTGGTCCAATCCATTCGGCCGGTCACCGTGTGGGTGCCCGACGCGAGAGGGATATCCGCAGACTCTCCCTGCTTGAGGCTAGCCACCGTCTGGCCATTGACGTCGACGCGAAGTCGACGCAGCAGGCCCCCACCATCGTGAGGACGCTCTACTCGGAGACTCGCCACAGGCACGGAACCTACCCTCGTCAGAGGCTCGCCCGAGCCCCGCATCTGAGCAGAGCTGTTGAGGCGTTTTCCCGCATAGCTGGCCTCTCCGTTAGCCCCGGGGCACCGCCCCTGAGCGGCCCACTCAGTGACACCGATCTGAAGCTAGGACGCCGTGAATGCTGCGCGGTCGTCGATCCCCCACGGGGCGTCTTCCCAACCCGGGAGCTGCTTTTCAGCCACCAGCCGGAGGTAGCGGGTGAATCCGGCCGCCTCGCTCACGTCCCAGATGTCCGGATCCGTTTCCGTTTGATACTCGTAGAAGCTGATCGTCTTGAGGATCACCACCGGGTCCGGCTCCCCGGGGTAGCGGTCGAATTCATACCCCGGCCACTTCACCTCGAGCGGTTCCACCCACCCCTCGGTGGTCTCCCAGTTCTGCCGCCAGAGCATCTCGCCGACCTGAGTGGCCTGATTCCAACCGATCCTGCGAACGTCCGTCGTGGCCACCGGCCGAAACCAGAACTCTCCTGGCTTGGTGTAGCCCCAGTGGAGAGCGGCGGTGACCAGGGCGTCGATGGTGTCCTTTGAGACGAAGTTCTTGCTCACGCTCGACATCGTGTTGTTCCGGGGCGCGACTGTCTTCCCCCTACCGGATGAGGGTCGACCCCGCGCCCGCGATGTCGCCCTTCCACTGTCCCTAAAGCCGCCTTCTGGGACACCGCCCACCGCGACCATCGTCATCACGTTTGGTCCGCCGCGACCCGTGACGCGATGCCCTCGACACTGGAGCGCAGCCAGAACAAGAGGCGACACACGTCTTGCATCTCGGGCTGGGAACTCGTGGTGACGGATTACAGGAGGATCGCCAGCAGACTGAGGACATGGGAACCAGCGGCACCCCTGAGTACCGCGCCCGACGGCGAGCGCGCGAGCAGCAACGCCGCGAGCGTCAACGTCGCACCCCGGAAGAACTCCCTCGTACGGACCGGGCGGCCCCCGCGGCGGACGGGCGGGAACGACGCACTGCCGCGACGGCCTGCGGGTGGTGCGGTGGACCGATCACCCCGCGCAGCCGCGGTCCGATCCCCAAGTGGTGCTCGGCCACCTGCCGCCACCGAGCGTGGGAGCAGAGCCGCGCGGCGACCTCCGGCAGGGCGGCGGTGCAGGTGGTGGAGCGGCGGGTTGAGGTTCGTGTCCCCCTCGAGCCGACCCGCCGGGACTGGCCGAGATTGCTCGGCGATCTCGCCGGTCAATTGGATGACGGCCACGTCTACGACCGGGACTTGTCCGTCCTTGGCCGGGCGTTGGAGCCCGTCCTGCGGTCCTACCGGCGGCGGGCGCGCTGGAGCGGCGCACCTGACCTCACCTGAGCGCCCGGAGGCGGAGCTCCCTTATTGCTCCTGTGAGGCACCGGCGTCGACGGTGGCGTCCAGGCATTTCGTCGTGGAGCGGGGTGACGGGGCGGCGACGACCCGACCGGCCCCACGTCACCCCAACCGGCGCGCCACTGGTCCTCGCAAGCGACGTGACATCCGGCAGCGCCCTCTGCCCGCGCGGAACGCCCCGCCGAGAGGCGCACCGATCCGTTTCGAGGGGTCGCGCGCCGGTGACGCCCCCGAGCGGCTTGCCGTTAGGCAGCTGACCAGACCCTGTCACCCCTCGACGTCGGCTACTGGTCACAACGGATTGCGCAGC
>NZ_QCZF01000003.1 GCF_003075095.1 Blastococcus litoris | reverse complement strand
GGGGAACACCCCGCCGGTGACGCACGTCCCGGGGGTGGATCCCCACCGGAACCGCTGCGTCCAGAACCCACCTTGATCGACACGAACGGGCTACGACAGCGGCCCTCACCCCGCGGGGTGAGGGCCGTGGGAGGGGGCCGCCGGACGAATCGGCCCGAAAAGTTGCGATCACGACGTGTTTGACCATGCGAGGCCAAGGGCACCCGGCCCCTTGCAGCCGGACAGCCCCCTCCGGCTCACCTGAGCCCTGGAGGAGACATGGCCGACATTCGCAGGCTCCCGACGCCGGTCGCCGAGGTCTGGGACTGGCAGCTCCACGGCGCCTGCCGTGGCGAGAACACGTCCCTCTTCTTCCACCCGGACGGCGAACGCGGTCCCGCCCGTGCCCGGCGCCAGGCCGCGGCCAAGGCGGTGTGCGCCCGGTGCCCCGTGCTGGACGCCTGCCTCAAGCACGCGCTGTCGGTCCGCGAGCCCTACGGGGTCTGGGGTGGCATGAGCGAGGAGGAGCGGGCCCGGCTGATCGCCGCGGAGCCCGCCGCCGTCGCCGCCGGGGTCTGACTCCCCCACACCAACGCCGAGAGGGCGGGTTCCGGATCATCCGGAACCCGCCCTCTTCGTTCGTACTGGCGAGGTGATGATCAGGGGCCCTGATCATCACCTCGGCAGGCGGCTCAGTGGCTGTGGCCGTGCCCGCCGTGCGAGTGCCCGTGCGTGTGGTGCCCGCCGCCGTGCTCGTGCTCCTCCTCGGCCGGCTTGTCCACGACCGCCGAGTCGGTGGTCAGGACCATCGCCGCAATCGAGGCGGCGTTGCCGAGCGCGGCCTTCGTGACCTTCACCGGGTCGATGACGCCCTGGCCGGCCAGGTCGCCGTACTCGCCGGTCGCGGCGTTGAAGCCCTGACCCTTGCCGAGGTCGCGCACCTTGCTGACGACGACGCGACCCTCGAAGCCGGCGTTCTCCGCGATCCGCACCAGCGGGGCGTCGAGCGCCGAGCGGACGGCGCGGGCGCCGGTGAGCTCGTCGCCCTCCAGGGACAGACCGTCGATCACCGAGGCGGCGTGCACGAGCGCGGAGCCGCCACCGGGGATGACGCCCTCCTCGACCGCCGCGCGGGTGGCCGCGATTGCGTCCTCGATGCGGTGCTTGCGCTCCTTGAGCTCGACCTCGGTGGCCGCGCCGACGCGGATGACGCCGATGCCGCCGGCCAGCTTCGCCAGCCGCTCCTGGAGCTTCTCGCGGTCCCAGTCGGAGTCGGTCGCCTCGATCTCGCGCCGGATCTGCGCGACCCGGTCACCGATGGCCTCGGACGTGCCACCGCCGTCGACGATCGTGGTGTTCTCCTTGTCGACGGTCACGCGCCGCGCGGTGCCGAGCACCTCGAGGCCGACCGAGTCGAGGGAGAGGCCGACGTCCTCGCTGACGACCTGACCGCCGGTGACGATGGCGAGGTCGGTCATGAAGGCCTTGCGGCGGTCGCCGAAGAACGGCGACTTCACGGCGACGACCTTGATCGTCTTGCGGATCGAGTTCACGACGAGGGTGGACAGCGCCTCGCCCTCGACGTCCTCGGCGACGATCAGCAGCGGGCGGCCACCGGTCGAGAGCACCTTCTCCAGCAGCGGGAGCAGGTCGGCGAGCGCGCCGATCTTGCCGCTGACCAGCAGGACGAGGGCGTCCTCGAGGACGGCCTCCATCGACTCCTGGTCGGTGACGAAGTACGGCGACAGGTAGCCCTTGTCGAACTGGACGCCCTCGGTGACGTCCAGGTCGGTGGACATGGTGTTGCTCTCCTCGACGGTGATCACACCGTCCTTGCCGACCCGCTCGAACGCCTCGCCGATGAGCTCGCCGACCTCGGCGTCCTGGGCGGAGATGGTGGCGACGCCGGCGATGGCCTTGCGGTCGTCGACGGGGATGGCGGCCTCGTCCAGGGCGGCGTGGACGGCGTCCACGGCGGCGCGCATGCCGCGGCCCAGCGCCATCGGGTTGGCACCCGCGGCGACGTTGCGCATGCCCTCGTGGACCAGCGCCTGGGCCAGGACGGTCGCGGTGGTGGTGCCGTCACCGGCGACGTCGTTGGTCTTGGTGGCGACGTTCTTGGCCAGCTGGGCGCCGAGGTTCTCGTACGGGTCGTCGAGTTCGATCTCCCGGGCGATGGTCACGCCGTCGTTGGTGATCGTCGGAGCGCCGAACTTCTTGTCGATGACCACGTTGCGGCCGCGCGGGCCGAGGGTCACCTTGACGGCGTCGGCGAGCTTGTCGACGCCGCGCTCGAGGGAGCGCCGGGCGTCCTCGTTGAACTTGATGATCTTGGCCATGGACGGACCTCTCGATCAGGGGTGGGTCGGGTGGGAGCGAGCTCCCGGAAAGGCAACCGCCCCGGGACCCGAGATCGGGTCGCCCGGGGCGGTTGTCAGAGCTGGTGGAGCAGGTGCGGAGAGGTCACTTCTCCACGACGGCGAGCAGGTCGCGAGCGGAGAGCACGAGGTAATCCTCGCCGCTGTACTTGACCTCGGTGCCGCCGTACTTCGAGTAGATGACCACGTCGCCGACGTTCACGTCGAGCGGGACGCGGTTGCCGTTGTCGTCGATGCGGCCGGGGCCCACGGCGACGACGGTGCCCTCCTGGGGCTTCTCCTTGGCGGTGTCCGGGATGACCAGACCGGAGGCGGTGGTGGTCTCGGCCTCGTTGGCCTGGACCACGACGCGGTCCTCCAGCGGCTTGATGCTGACCTTGGTAGCGGTCGTCACGTCGGTGACGCCCCCTTCGGTGTCGGACGGCTGTGACAGGAACGTGCTGGTACTGCTGATGCTGTGGCACGGGATCCGGGCACCCGCCGTCGCGGGGGTCGGGCGCCAGCCCGTGTCGATTGGCACTCTACCCACGAGAGTGCCAGCCGCTCAACCGGGTCCCCGACGTGGGTGACCCTGCGGGTGCGCGAGGCTGTGCGGGTGGACCCGCGACCCGACGAGCAGGCCGTCGAGACCGTGCGGCAGCTTCGGGCGCTCGCGACGCCGGACGGTGTCCGGGCCCTCTCCCGGGCCGCCGAGCTGCTGGCCGCCCGGGCCGACGCCGTGACCGCGCTGAGCCGGCTGCGCGCCGAGGTCGGCGCGGAGCTCGCCGGCCCGGCGTGGGGCATCGCGCGGCAGCGGGACCGCGCCCGGGCCGCGTTCGGCGACGACGCCGCACGGCTGCTGTTCACCGGCGACACCCTCGAGCAGGCCGGACGTCCCGAGCTCGCCGACCGGCGCGCCGCACGGCTGCTGGCCGGCGGGGCGGCGTCGGTCGCCGACCTGGGCTGCGCCGCCGGCACGGACACCATGGCGCTGGCCCGTGCCGGTGCGCGCGTCGTCGCCGTGGACCGCGACCCCGTGGCCCGGGAGCTCACCGCGCTCAACGTGGCCGCGCTCGGCCTGTCCGGCGTCGAGGTGCTCGACGCCGACGTCGTCGAGCTCGTGGCCGCGGCGGCGGGCGGCCGCGTGGCCGGCTGCGACGCCGCCGTGCTCGACCCCGCGCGCCGGGCGGGCGGGCGCCGGCAGCTCGACCCCGACCGCTGGTCCCCGCCCTGGTCGACGGTCCGGGCGCTGCTCGACCGCGTCCCGCTGTCGGTGGTCAAGGTGGCGCCCGGCCTCGACCACGACCGGGTCCCGGACGGCATCGAGGCCGAGTGGGTGTCCGCCGGCGGCTCGATCGTCGAGGCGCTGCTGTGGGGGCCCGCCGTCGCGACCACCTGGCGGCGGGCGACGCTGGTCCGCGACGGGGTCGTCAGCGAGGTGAGCGCCGACGACGACCCCGGCCCCGCGCCGGTCGGCCCGGTGCGCGGGTGGCTGCACGAGCCCGACCCCGCGCTCATCCGGTCCGGCCTCATGTCGCTGGTGGCCGACGGCGCGACGCTGGTCGACCCGACGATCGCCTACCTGACCTCGGATGCACCGACATCGACGCCGTGGCTGAGCTCCTACCGGGTCGCCGACGTCCTGCCGTTCAACCTCAAGAAGCTCAGGGCGCACCTGCGCGCCCGCGACGTCGGCCGCGTCGTCGTCAAGAAGCGGGGCTCCCCCATCGAGCCCGAGACCCTCGCGCGGCAGCTGAGAGGGCCCGGGAGCGGGTCGGCCGTCGTCGTGGTCACCCGGGTGGCGGGTGCACCGACCGTGCTGGTCTGCGAGCCGCCTACGCCGTGACGACCTCGATGGGCAGCGAGCTGTCGGCCCCGAGATCGGGCAGGGACGGCGCGATGCCGGACGACACGAGGCGCGAGCCCAACGCGGCGACCATCGCGCCGTTGTCGGTGCACAGCCGGGGGCTGGGGACCCGCAGCACGATCCCGGCCGCGGCGCAGCGCTCCTCGGCCAGCGCGCGCAGCCGCGAGTTGGCGGCCACGCCCCCGCCGAGCACGAGGTGGTCGACGCCGTGGTCGCGGCAGGCGCGCACGGCCTTGGCGGTCAGGACGTCGGCGACCGCCTCCTGGAACGAGGCGGCGACGTCGGCCACCGGCACCTGCTCCCCCGCCTTCTGCCGCGCCTCGACCCACCGGGCGACGGCGGTCTTCAGGCCGGAGAAGGAGAAGTCGTAGGGGGCGTCCCGGGGGCCGGTGAGGCCGCGCGGGAAGCCGATGGCGGCCGGGTCGCCCTCCCGCGCCGCCTTGTCGATCGGCGGACCGCCCGGGAACGGCAGGCCGAGCACGCGGGCGACCTTGTCGAAGGCCTCCCCCGCCGCGTCGTCCACCGTGCGGCCCAGCGGCTGCACGTCCTGCGCCAGGTCGGGGACGAGCAGCAGCGAGCTGTGCCCGCCGGACACCAGCAGCGCGATCGACGGCTCGGCGAGCGGGCCGTGCTGCAGCTCGTCGACGGCGACGTGCGCCGCCAGGTGGTTCACGCCGTACAGCGGCTTGCCGAGCGCCAGCGCGTAGGCCTTGGCCGCGGCGACGCCGACCAGCAGGGCACCGGTCAGGCCGGGCCCCGACGTGACGGCGACGGCGTCGACGTCGTCCAGGGTCGCGCCGGCGTCGGCGAGCGCCCGGTGCACCGTCGGGACCATCGCCTCGAGGTGCGCCCGCGACGCGATCTCCGGGACGACTCCGCCGAAGCGCTCGTGCTCGGCCATCGACGTGGCCAGCGCGTCGGCGAGCAGGGTGTGCCCGCGGACCAGCCCGACGCCCGTCTCGTCGCACGACGTCTCGAAGCCCAGGACCAGCGGCTGGTCAGCCACGTCCGCCTCCCGTCCGGCTCAGGGCCCGCACCCGCTTGCGCTTCATGACCACGGCGTCCGCGCCGCTGGGCTGGTAGTAGCCCCGCCTCCGGCCGATCTCGACGAACCCGCGCCGGCGGTAGAGGTGCTGGGCGGTCTCGTTGTCAGCGCGCACCTCGAGCAGCACGACGGGGCTGCGCCGGTCGGCCTCGGAGAGCAGCGCGTCGAGCAGCAGCGACCCGATCCCCTCCCCCTGGAGGGCCGTCGTCACCCCGAGCGTCGCCACGTGCGCCTCGTCGTCGTAGGCGATCAGCCCGCCGTAGCCGACCATCACCGGCGGACCCTCGACCGGTTCGTCCTCGTCACCGGCCACGTCGAACTCGGCGACGACGTAGAAGCGGGTGTCCGCGCGCGAGAGCTCGTCGCGGTACATCGCCTCGGTCCAGGTGTCCGGGGCGAACAGCTCCTCCTCCAGCCGCATGACGGCGGGCAGGTCGGCGACGGTCATCGGCCGCAGGGTGACCGTCACTGCGACACCGCCTTGATCGCCGTCGGCGGGGTGGCGTCCGGGCGGCGCAGGTAGAGCGGCAGCAGCGGTCCGGCCGAGGACGGGTCGAGCAGCTGGGGCCCGGCGGCGCGGAGCAGCCCCGCCGTCGTCACCTCGGCGGTCGCGACGTCGGCCCCCAGCCGACCGGCGAACGCGGGGTCACCGACGAAGGGGCCGGGCCGGCCGAGGTCCTCCGGACGGACGACGCCGGGCCCGTCGGTCCGGGCGCCCGACTCGTCGTAGGCGGCCCAGTAGACCTCCTTGCGGCGGGCGTCGGTGACCACGGTCCGGGCCCCCGAGCCGACCGCGTCCAGGGAGCAGACGCCGAACACCGGCAGCCCGCGGGCATCGGCCAGCGCCGCAGCGGTCACCACGCCGACCCGGAGACCGGTGAAGGGGCCGGGCCCGAGGCCCGTGACGACGACGTCGAGGTCGCCCATGGTCAGGCCCGCGTCGTCGAGGACGCTCGTGATCGCCGGGGTCAGCAGCTCGGCGTGCCGGTTGCCCGAGGGCACCGCGCGCTCGGCCAGCACCTCGGCCGCCCCGTGCTCCGACCAGTCGGCGAGCCCGGCGACGAGCGTCGGTGTCGCGGTGTCGAGAGCGAGGACGAGCACGTCGGTCAACGTTACTGACTCGCCGGCCGACCCACTCGGCCGCCGTCCAGCCGGCGTTCCCAGCCGGGGCCGTGCGGCACCAGCACCGCCGTCCGGACGTCGTCGTCGCGGCGGTCGAGGCGCACCTCGAGGTGCTCGTCGGCCAGGCGCTCGACCAGCCCCTGGCCCCACTCGACCACGGTCACCGACTCGTCGGTCGAGGCGTCCAGGTCGAGGTCGTCGACGTCGGCCACGCCACCCAGCCGGTAGGCGTCGACGTGCACCAGCGGGATCCGCCCGCCGCGGTGCACCCGCGAGATGACGAAGGTCGGGGAGGTCACCGGCTCGTGGACGCCGAGCCCGGCGCCGATGCCCTGCGTGAGCGCCGTCTTGCCGGCGCCGAGCGGGCCGACGAGGACGACGAGGTCGCCCGGGGCCAGCACGCCGGCCAGCGCGCGGCCGAGGGCCTGGGTGTCGGCGGGCGTGGGCAGGACGTGCTCCCGCCTCATGCCAGGGTCCCGGCGACGGCGGTCAGGTCGGCGAGGAGCCCGGCCCGCGGGGCGCCGTTCGGACCGAACCGGATGGCGGCCGACGGGTGGTACGTGGCCCAGACCGCCCGGCCGTCCACCTCGTGCGGCCGCGCGCGGACCTGGGCGAGGACCGTCCGCGGCCCGAGGAACCACTTCGCGGCCGACAGGCCCAGGGCGACGACGACCGGCGGGTCGAGCAGCTCCAGCTGCCGGCGCAGCCAGCCGCTGCAGCGGGCGACCTCGGGGGCCCTGGGCATCCGGTTGGCCGGCGGGCGGCACTTCACGATGTTCAGGACGGCGGCCTCCGCTCTCGACAGGCCCGCCTCGGCGAGCAGCTGGTCCAGCAGCGCGCCGGACTTCCCGACGAAGGGCCGCCCGGTCTCGTCCTCGGTCGCGCCGGGCGCCTCGCCGACCAGGGCGAACCGCGGCCGGCCTCTCAGCGGGACGTCGCCGACGACGACGTGCTGCCGGGTCGCGGCCAGCTCCGGGCAGGCGACGCACGGCCGGTTCACCTCGGCCAGCGTTCCCCAGTCGGGGGCCGCCGCGGCCACGCGGGCGACCTCGTCGGCCGCGGCGTCGGACCTCGGCGGTCGGAGAGCGGCCACGTGCGCACCCTAACGGCGGTCCTCCGGCCCCTTCCCCCGTCCTCCGGTCGGTGCCACCGTGGACCCGGCTCCACCCGCGCCGCATCCGGAGGTGTGGTCATGCCGGCCGAGGACCTCGACCTCTACGACGTGGCGTACCTGGCAGGCGGCCCCGGCCGTCTCGTCGACACCGCGGTGATCGCGCTGCTGGGAACCGGGCGGCTCCGGCTGCGCTGCCCCGGCCAGCTGGTCACCGCCGACCTGGCGCGACGGCACCCGGTCGAGGCGGCGGTCCTGGACGCGGTCGGACCGACGGGGCACCGCTCGGTCGACACCGTGCAGTGGCGGCTGGCCGACGACGACCGCGTTGCCACTGTGGGCCGCCGACTGCAGGCGCTCGGACTGCTCGGCCGTGCCGGCGCTCTCGCCCGGCACCCGCACGTCCGGTCCGCCCTGGCGCCGACCCGCGCCGGCCGCAGGGTCCTGCGGGGCCTGCGCGAGCGGACCGGGGAGGACGAGCTTCGGGATGTGGCCCTCCGCGGTCGCCGGGCGCTGGCCGATGCGCGGAGACGGTCGGAGATCTTCGACCGGCCCAGCACCGTCCTCGCGCCGCCGGGCGGTCGCGACCGTCACGACGTCGACCACAGCGATCCCCGGCTCGCCGCCTACCGCACGGGTGGGTCGGCCGCCGCCGCGGGCGCCTACCTCATCGGGCCCGCGGGAGGGATGGCCGGAGGGGTCCCCTGATCGAGGTCAGCGCTCGGCGTTCGCCCCGGCACCGACGCGACGCAGCAGCGCGGCCAGCGCCTCCGTGACCTCGTCCGGCTTCTCGAGCAGCACCATGTGCCCGGCGTCCGGGACGACGACGTGCTCCGCCGTGCCGTCCCCCGCCCGCGCCAGCCGCTCCAGCAGCAGCTCGCTGTGGTCCGGCGGGATCATCTTGTCCTCGGCGCCGGTGAGCACGAGCGTGGGGATCGCCCGCAGCGGCTCCAGCGAACCGGTCTCGTCCAGGCCGGCCAGCGCCGGGTAGAACTCCGCGATCACGTCGACCGGCGTGCCGGCGATCATCGAGTCCACGTAGCGCACGAGGGCCGGGTCGACGTCCGCCGAGGCGAAGGACAGGGACCGGGTCACCGCCGACACCAGGTCGGCGGCAACCCGCCGGGTCCGCTCGGCGAACGCCGGACGGCGGCGCATCGTCCATGCCGCCACCGGGATGACGGCAGCCCGGACCCGGGTGAGCAGCTCGGGCATGCCGAAGTTCAGGTCGGCGAGCTGCCCGCTCGACGTCGAGAGGAGGGCGGCGGCGACGATCCGGGACCCGAACAGCTCGGGCCGCAGCGCCGCCAGCCCCATGATCGTCATGCCGCCCATCGAGTGGCCGACGAGGACGACCGGCCCGCGAGGCACCCGGGCCTCCAGCACCGTCGCCAGGTCGCGGGCCAGCTGCTCGATCGTGGAGTTCTCCGCCCGGCCCCGGCCCGAGGCGCCGTGACCGCGCTGGTCGTAGAACACCAGGCGGGCGTCGGGGCGGTGGCCGTTCGCCGTCGCGAGCTCGGCGGCGAGGGCCCGCCGCTGGAACGTCCACGAGGCCATGGACAGCGTGTAGCCGTGCACGAAGACGACGGTCAGGGGCGCGTC
The DNA here is from genome assembly GCF_003075095.1 of Blastococcus litoris. GTDB lineage: Bacteria > Actinomycetota > Actinomycetes > Mycobacteriales > Geodermatophilaceae > Blastococcus_B > Blastococcus_B litoris. Next base: position 470,623 of record NZ_QCZF01000003.1, on the reverse strand, counting down.
CCGCGGGCCGATCTCCTCGACGGCGAGCAGCACGCCGTCGTCGGCCTGCACGAGGGCGGTGCGGTCCGCCGCACGCGCGGCCGGGCCGAGCGGGTCGTCCTCGCGCAGCTGCGCCGCGGTCAGCTCGGCGACGTCGCCCACAGGCCCCAGTTCGGCGGCCCGGACCCGGCGCCGCGCGATGCGGGTGACGGCGACACCGGCCGCCGTCCCCGCGGCCGCCAGGCCGACGACCGTGCCGATGATCCCCGCGGTGTGCGCCCGAGAGTGGGTGCGCGCCGGCGTCGAGCGGGCCATCAGACCGCCCCGGCCGAACCGACGTAGCGGCGGGCGAACCGTCCGCCGACGCGGGTGACCAGCTCGTAGTGGATCGTGTCGAGGGCGGTGGCCCACTGCTGGGCGGTCGGCTCGCCGTCGTCGCCCGGCCCCCAGAGGACGACCTGGTCCCCGGCCGCGATCGCGTCGTCGCCGACGTCGAGCACGAACTGGTCCATGCACACCCGGCCGGCGATGCGCCGCTGCGCGCCGGCCGCGAGCACCGGAGCGGTGTTGCCCGCGGCCCGCGGGACGCCGTCGGCGTACCCCACCGGGACCAGCGCCAGCGTCGTCTCGGCCCGGGTCAGGTACGTGTGGCCGTAGGAGACGCCGACTCCGGCGGGGACCCGCTTGGTCAGCATCACGCCCGCCTGGACCGTCATCGCCGGGCGCAGCCCGTGCGCGTGGGGATCGGATCCGCAGAGCGGGTCGAGCCCGTACAGCGCGATGCCCGGCCGCACCATGTCGTACCAGGTCTCCGGCAGCGCCACGGTGGCCGCCGAGTTGGCCAGGTGCAGGCGGGCGTCGGTGAGCCCGGCGGACCGCGCCAGCGCGACCGCCTCGTCGAACACCCGGACCTGCGCCCCGATGGTCGGGTGGGTGGGAGCGTCGGCGTAGGCCATGTGGCTCCACAGGCCGACGACCGACACGTGACCCTCGGCCTGGGCCCGGGCGGCGGCCTCGACCAGCGCCGGCCAGTCCGCGATGGTGGCCCCCTCGCGGGAGAGCCCGGTGTCGACGAACAGGTGCAGCTGCGCGGTGCGGCCGGTGGCGCGCGCCGCGGTGACGATCTCCTCCAGGCCCCAGACGGCGTTGGCCGAGACCTGCACGTCCTGCTGCAGCGCCGGCGCGTAGTCGGTCCCGGGGTTGTGCAGCCAGGAGAGCACCGGCGCGGTCACGCCGGCGGCACGCAGGACGAGGGCCTCGTCGAGGACCGTCACCCCCAGGCAGTCCGCACCGCCGGCCAGGACGGCGCGGGCGGCGGGCACGAGGCCGTGGCCGTAGCCGTCGGCCTTGACGACGGCCATCAGCGGCCGGTCGACCCGGTCGCGGAGCAGCGCCGTGTTGGCGGCGATCGCGTCCAGGTCGACGACGACCTCGGCGCGGGGGGCTGGGTTCGTCACGCGCCCGAGTCTCCCAGGCCGGACGGCGCGGGCCCGCGCACCCGGCCGATGGCCTCCGGGAGGCGGCGGACCAGGTCGCCGGCGAGCAGCGGCCCGTTCCGTGCCGCCAGCTGCCCCGTGCGGCCGTGCAGGTGGGCGGCGACCGCACCGGTCTCCACGGCGGGCAGCCCGGTGGCGAGGACGGCGCCGGCGATGCCGGAGAGCACGTCCCCGGTGCCGGCGGTGGCCAGCCACGGCGTCCCGGTGCCGTTGACGAAGGCGGTCCCGTCGGCGTCGGCCACCACGGTCGCCTCTCCCTTGAGCAGCACCGTGCAGCCGAGATCGCCGGCCAGCCGGCGCGCCGCTCCCACCCGGTCGGTGCCGACGTCCTCCCCGAACCGGGCGAACTCGCGGTCGTGCGGGGTCAGCAGCGTGGGCGCCGTGCGCCCGCGCACCAGCTCCGGCTGGGCGGCGCACATCGTCAGGGCGTCGGCGTCGACGACCGCGGGGAGGTCGGTGGCCAGCACCTCCGCCAGCACGCTGCGCGCGGCGTCGTCCGTGCCCATCCCGGGGCCGACCACCCACGCCTGGACGCGGCCGGCGTCACCGGGCCGGCCGTCGGTGACGATCGCCTCCGGCCAGGCCGCGCGCACGCCGTCGGCCGCAGTGCCGGCGTAGCGGACCAGGCCGGGCCGGGTGCGCAGGGCAGCCCCCGTGCACAGGACCCCCGCACCCGGGTACGTGGCCGACCCCGCGACGACACCGACGACGCCCTGCGAGTACTTGTCGTCGCCGGCCGACGGCGGCGAGAGCCGGGCGGCGACGTCGGCGTCGGCGAGCTGGTGCGCCGTCGCCGCCGGGAGCTCCAGACCGATGTCGACCAGGTGCACCTGGCCGGCGAACGCCCGGCCCTCCCCCACGACCAGGCCGAGCTTCACGGCACCGAAGGTCACGGTGTGCACGGCGGGGAAGGCCGCGCCGTCGACGGCACCGGTGGAGGCGTCGACCCCGCTGGGCACGTCGACGGCGACGGTGAGCCCGGCGCCCGCCCCGGCCATGGCCGCGAGCTCCGCGGCGGCCGGCCGGAGACCGCCGGACCCGCCGATCCCGAGCATCCCGTCGAGCACCAGGTCGGCGCGGGTGACCGCCCGCTCCACGCCCGGCGCCCCCGCGGCGAGGACCCGGCCGCCGGCCCGCCGCAGCGCGGCCAGGCCGGAGTCGTGCACGCGGTCGGGGTCGAGCAGCACGGCGGTCACCCGGACGCCCCGGCCGGCCAGGCGCGCGCCGGCGAACAGCGCGTCACCGCCGTTGTTCCCGGTGCCCACGAGCAGGGCCACCCGGCGGCCGTACGCGGTGCCGAGCAGCCGCAGGCAGACGGCGGCCAGGCCGGTGGCGGCGCGTTGCATGAGCGTGCCCGGCGGGGTGGCGGCGAGCAGCGGCTCCTCGGCGGCCCTGACCTCGGCGGCGGTGTGGAGCCCGATCACGCGGGCTCCCCGGCGCGGGGGAAGCCCTCGGCGACGACCACGGCGGACGCGATCCCGCCGTCGTGGCTCAGGGAGACGTGCCAGGAGGCGACGCCGAGCTGCGCCGCGCGGCCGGCGACCGAGCCGCGGACCTCCAGGTGTGGGCGCCCGTGCTCCCCGACGGTCACCTCGGCGTCGTGCCAGTGCAGGTCGCCCGGGGCGCCGAGGGCCTTGGCGAGGGCCTCCTTGGCCGCGAACCGGGCGGCCAGCGACTCACCGGTCCGGGGGTTCCCGGACGGCGTCAGCTGCTCGGCCGCGGTGAACAGCCGGTCGCGCAACCCGGGCGTGCGCGTGAGCGACTCCGCGAAGCGTTCGACCGGCACCACGTCGATCCCGACCCCGATGATCACCGGGTCAGTCTGCCGCGTGCCCGTCGTCCTGGCTCACCACACCGGGTCCTGGCTCACCACCGACCGTGAGCCAGGACCCTCGATGATCAGGAGACCTGATCATCGGGGTTGCTATTCGACGGTGACGGACTTGGCCAGGTTGCGGGGCTGGTCGACGTCGTAGCCGCGGGTGTCGGCGATCTCGCAGGCCAGCACCTGCAGCGGCACGGTCGTGACGACAGGGGCCAGCAGCGTCGGCGTCCGGGGCACGCGGATGACGTGGTCGGCGAACGGGACGACGTCCTCGTCGCCCTCCTCCGCGATCACGATCGTGCGGGCACCGCGGGCGCGGACCTCCTGGATGTTGGAGACGACCTTGCCGTGCACCGACTCGCGGCTGCGCGGCGAGGGCACGATCACGATGACCGGGGTGCCCTGGTCGATCACGGCGATCGGGCCGTGCTTGAGCTCGCCGGCGGCGAAGCCCTCGGCGTGGATGTAGGCCAGCTCCTTGAGCTTGAGCGCCCCCTCCAGCGCGACCGGGAACCCGACGTGCCGGCCGAGGAAGAGGATCGTGCCGGCGTCGGCCAGCGAGCGCCCCAGCGCCCGCACCTCGTCCATGCCGGTGAGCACCTGCGCGACGGCCTCGGGGAGGCGACGCAGGTCGTCGACGATCGCGGCGACCTCGTCCTCGTACTTCATCCCGCGCACCTGGGCGAGGAAGAGGCCGACCAGGTAGCAGGCGACGATCTGGCTGAGGAACGCCTTGGTCGAGGCGACCGCGATCTCGGGCCCGGCGTGCGTGTAGAGCACCGCGTCGGACTCGCGCGGGATGGTCGAACCGTTGGCGTTGCAGATGGCCAGGACGCGCGCCTTCTGCTCCTTGGCGTGGCGCAGCGCCATGAGGGTGTCCATCGTCTCGCCGGACTGGCTGATGACGATGACCAGCGTGGAGCGGTCGAGCACGGGGTCGCGGTAGCGGAACTCGCTGGCGACCTCGACCTCGACCGGGATGCGGGTCCAGTGCTCGATGGCGTACTTGGCGATCAGCCCGGCGTGGTACGAGGTGCCGCAGGAGACGACGAAGATCTTGTCGATGTCACGGAGCTCCTGGTCGGAGAGGCGCACCTCGTCGAGCATGAGGTCGCCCTTCTCGCCGATCCGGCCCAGGAGGGTGTCGGCGACGGCCTGCGGCTGCTCGGCGATCTCCTTGAGCATGAACCAGTCGTAGCCGCCCTTCTCGGCGGCGGCGGCGTCCCAGTCGACCGTGTAGGCCGTGGGCTCGACGGGCTGCCCGGCGAAGTCGGTGACGGTGACCCCGCGGGTTCGGTCGATCTCGACGACCTGGTCCTGCCCGAGCTCGAGGGCGTTGCGCGTGTGGCCGATGAAGGCGGCGACGTCGGAGCCGAGGAAGTACTCGCCGTCGCCGACGCCGACGACCAGCGGGCTGCTGCGACGGGAGGCGACGAGCGTGTCCGGCTCGCTGACGGCGGAGGCCACGAGGGTGAAGGCGCCCTCCAGGCGGCGGCAGACCGTCCGCATGGCCTCGGCCAGTCGCCCCTCGCCCTCCGGGGTGTCGGCGTAGGCGGCCGCGAGGAGGTGGGCCGCGACCTCGGTGTCGGTCTCGGACTCGAACTCGACGCCGGCGCTCTCGAGCTCGGCGCGCAGGACGGCGAAGTTCTCGATGATGCCGTTGTGGATCACCGCGACCGACCCGTCGGCGGACAGGTGCGGATGGGCGTTGCGGTCGGTCGGCCCGCCGTGCGTCGCCCACCGCGTGTGCCCGATGGCGACGGTGGCCGCCGGCAGCGGGTGCTCGGCCAGGACCTTCTCCAGGTTGGCCAGCTTGCCGGCCTTCTTGGCCGCGCTCAGCGCGCCGTCAGCGACGACCGCGATACCGGCGGAGTCGTATCCCCGGTACTCGAGCCGCCGCAGACCCTCCAGGACGACGTCCCGGGCGTCCTGCGGACCGACGTACCCCACAATGCCGCACATTGGTGCCAGGGTACCGGCGGTGGCGGACCAGTCCGTCCACGACACCGTCGTGCTCCGCACGACACCGCGGCCACGTGCCACGCGGGTAACGCTGAGCCCTCTCGTCACTCCTCGCGGGAGGGAACTACCCGACGGCGGCGACGACCTCCGCCAGCCGGTGGGCGACCTCGTCGGCCTGCTCCTGGGTGGGCGCCTCGACCATCACGCGCACGAGCTGCTCGGTGCCCGAAGGACGCAGCAGCACGCGCCCGGACTCCCCCAGCTCCTCCTCGACCGCGTTCACGGCCTCGGCGACCGCGTCGCTCTCGGCCACCGCGAGCCGGTCGGTGACCGGGACGTTGACCAGGATCTGCGGCAGCCGCTGCACGACGGACGCCAGCTCGGCGAGCGAGTTGCCGGTGGCCCGCATCCGGGAGAGGAGGGCGAGGCCGGTGAGCAGCCCGTCGCCGGTGGTCGCGTGGTCGAGGAACACCAGGTGGCCGCTCTGCTCACCGCCCAGGCTGAACCCGCCGGCGCGCAGGGCCTCCAGCACGTAGCGGTCGCCGACCGCGGTGGTCTGCACCGCGATCCCGGCGTCGCGCATGGTGTGGTGGAAGCCGAGGTTGCTCATCACCGTCGCGACGACGGTGTCGCCCGTGAGTGCGCCGCGCTCGTGGAGGGCCAGCGCGCAGACGGCGAGGATCGCGTCGCCGTCGACGACCTCGCCCTCGGCGGTCACGGCGAGGCAGCGGTCCGCGTCGCCGTCGTGGGCGATGCCGATGTCGGCACCCTGCGCCCGGACCGCCTCGATGAGCGGCCCGAGGTGGGTGGAGCCGATGCCGTCGTTGATGTTCCAGCCGTCCGGTGCGTCGCCGATCGCGTGCACCGTGGCGCCCGCGCGGCGGTAGACGTCCGGTGCCGTGCCGGCCGCGGCGCCGTGGGCGCAGTCGACGACGACGCGCAGCCCGTCGAGCGGCTGGTCGACGGTGGAGAGGACGTGCCGGGCGTAGCGCTCGGCGGCGTCGGGCAGCGGCTTGACCCGGCCGATGGCCGCGCCGCTGGGGCGGTGCCCGTCGGAGGAGCCGCTGACGACGGTGCGCTCGATGGCCGCCTCGAGGGCGTCGGGCAGCTTGTGCCCGCCGCGACTGAACAGCTTGATGCCGTTGTCGGGCATCGGGTTGTGGCTGGCCGAGATCATGACGCCGAGGTCGGCGCCCGTCTCGGCGGTGAGGTGGGCCAGGGCGGGCGTGGGCACCACGCCGGCCAGCAGCACCTCGGCGCCGGCGCTGGTCAGGCCGGCCACCACCGCGGCCTCGAGCATCTCCCCGCTGGCGCGGGGGTCACGCCCGACGACCGCGACGGGACGCGAGGTCCCGTCGCGGTCGGCGAGCACTCCGGCGGCAGCACGTGCCACCGAGAGGGACAGCTCCGGCGTGAGGTCGGCGTTGGCCAGACCCCGGACGCCGTCGGTCCCGAACAGGCGACCCAACGAACTGCGGGTCAGCGCTTGGAGTACTGAGGCGCCTTGCGGGCCTTCTTGAGGCCGTACTTCTTGCGCTCGGTGACGCGGGCGTCACGGGTGAGGAAGCCGGCCTTCTTCAGCGCCGGGCGGTCCTCGGCCTCGACCTCGATGAGGGCACGGGCGATGGCCAGGCGGAGAGCGCCGGCCTGACCGGTGACGCCACCACCCTTGAGGATGCCGACGACGTCGTACTGCTCGGCCTTCTCCAGGATCACGAACGGCTCACGGATGAGCTGCTGGTGCACCTTGTTGGGGAAGTACTCCTCGAGGGAGCGACCGTTGAGCTTGAACTGGCCGGTGCCGGGCAGGAGCCGGACGCGGACGACGGCCTCCTTGCGGCGGCCGACGGTCTGGATCGGACGCCCGTCGGCGTCGGTCAGGGTCGCGGGGCTGGTCACTGGGCCACCTGCTTGATCTCGAAGGTCTGGGGCTGCTGCGCAGCGTGGGGGTGCTCCGGGCCGGCGTAGACCTTGAGCTTGGAGAGCATCTGACGGCCCAGGCTGTTGTGCGGCAGCATGCCCTTGATCGCGCGCTCGATGACGCGGTCGGGGTGCGTGCGCAGCTGGTCGCCGACGTTGATGGTCTTGAGACCACCCGGGTGGCCGGAGTGCCGGTAGGCGCGCTTGTCGTCGCGCTTGGAGCCGGTCAGGGCCACCTTGCCCGCGTTCACGATGACGACGAAGTCGCCGACGTCGAGGTGCGGGGCGTACTGGGGCTTGTGCTTGCCGCGCAGGAGCTGTGCGGTCTGGCTGGCGAGTCGACCGAGCACCACGTCGGTGGCGTCGATGACATGCCAGGCCCGGGCGATCTCGCCGGGCTTGGGTGAGTACGTGCGCACGGCGCTCGTGTCCTCCGTCGTCGTCGGGATGGCTGGTGGGATCGCCTCACCGAGCACGGGAGACGGGACGACACGCGGGCACCAGCCGGCTTGCGCGCGCCAGCCGATCACGATACCAGTCGGCGGCCCCCGCCCCGACCGGCGGTCAGACCACTTCTCGGATGCGCCCGGTCTCGACGTCGTAGACCATCCCCCGCACCTCGCGGGAGAGCAGGTACGGGCTCTCCTGGATCAGCCGGATCGACTCCCGGACGTCGTCGTCGACGACGGTGAAGAAGCGCGGCGCCCACGGCGGCCGGCGGCCGGTGGCCTGCTCGACGAGGTCGGCGAAGCTGACGTCGTCGCTCTTCTCCAGCCCGCAGTCGGTGTGGTGGACCAGCACGATCTCGCGGGTGCCCAGCAGGTGCTGGGAGATGGTCAGCGACCGGATGGTGTCGTCGGTGATCACGCCACCGGCGTTCCGGATCACGTGCGCGTCGCCCACCTCGAGACCGAGCAGCGGGAACAGCGGCATGCGGGAGTCCATGCAGGCCACGACGGCGACCTTGCGGGCGGGGCGCACGTCCTTGCTCCCCGGGAAGCGCTGCGCCCACTCCTCGTTCGCCTGGAGCATCCGATCGATCTCAGCCACGGTCGGACGATAACCGGCGCGGCGGGAGGCCCGCTCGATCAGCCAGGATGACCCCGTGCGCACAGTCGAGGAACACCAGGCAGTGGTGAACGCGCTGCTCGACGCCCTCCCGGAGGAGACCGTGCCGCTGGCCCACGCCCACGGCCGGGTGCTGGCCCGGGACGTCGCCGCCGCCGTGGCCCTCCCGGGCTTCGACAACTCCGCGATGGACGGGTACGCCGCTCGCTGGGCCGAGGTCTCGCGGGTACCGGTGACGCTGCCGGTCGCCGACGACATCCCCGCCGGCCGCACCGACGTCGTCCCGCTGGCCGCCGGGACCGTGCAGCGGATCATGACCGGCGCCCCGCTCCCCGCGGGCGCCGACGTCGTCGTCCCGGTCGAGCTGACCGACGCCGGCACCGACGTCGTGGAGATCCGGGACTGCCCGGCGGCCGGCGCGCACCTGCGCGCGGCCGGCGAGGACATCGCGGCCGGCGCCGTGGCGCTGCAGGCGGGCAGCCCCCTGGGCGCCGCGCAGCTGGGCCTGGCCGCGGCGGTGGGCGTCACCGACCTGCCGGTCCGCCGGAGACCCCGGGTGCTGGTCCTGTCGACGGGCAGCGAGCTGGTCGCCCCCGGGCAGCCGCTCCTCCCGGGGCAGATCTACGAGTCCAACTCCCGGCTGCTGGTCGCGGCCGTCGAGGACGCGGGTGGCGAGGCCCGTCGGCTGCACTTCGTCCCCGACGACGTCGGCCAGTTCCTCGCCACCGTCCGCTCCGAGGTGGCGGGGGCCGACCTGCTGGTCACCAGCGGCGGCGTCAGCGCCGGGGCGTACGAGGTGGTCAAGGACGGCTTCCGGGAGCTCGGCACGGTGGAGTTCACCAAGGTCGCGATGCAGCCGGGCGGGCCCCAGGGCGCCGGCACCGTCGAGGGGGTCCCGGTCGTGACGCTGCCGGGCAACCCGGTGAGCGCGTTCGTGTCCTTCGAGGTGTTCGTCCGGCCCGCGCTGCGCCGCGCGATGGGCTACGCCTCCCCCGACCGCCTGCGCGTGCCCGCGCGGCTGACCGGCCCGCTGCGCTCCCCCGCCGGACGCCGCCAGTTCCTGCGCGGCCGCTTCGACGGCGGGCAGGTCTCGCAGGTGGGCGGGCCGGGGTCGCACCTGGTGGCGCACCTCGCCCGCGCCAACTGCCTGGTCGTCGTCCCCGAGGACGTGACCGAACTGCCCGCCGGCGCCGAGGTGGACGTCGTGCTGATCGAAGGAGCGCTCCAGTGACAGATGCGCGGCTCACCCACGTCGACGAGACCGGCGCCGCCCGGATGGTCGACGTCAGCGCCAAGGCGGTGACCGCGCGCGAGGCCACCGCCGCGGGCCGCGTGCTGGTCAGCCCGGAGGTGGTCGACCTGCTGCGCGGCAAGGGCGTGCCCAAGGGCGACGCCGTCGCCGTCGCGCGGATCGCCGGCATCGCCGGGGCCAAGCGGACGCCGGACCTCGTCCCGCTCTGCCACCCGATCGCGCTGCACGGCGTGACCGTCGACATCGACGTGACCGACGACGGCGTCGACATCACCGCGACCGCACGCACCGCCGACCGCACCGGTGTCGAGATGGAGGCGCTCACCTCGGTGACCGTCGCCGGGCTCACGATGATCGACATGGTCAAGGCCGTCGACCCGCGGGCGTCGATCACCGACGTCCGGCTGCTGCGGAAGTCCGGCGGCAAGAGCGGGGAGTGGACGCGATGACCGCCTCCCTCCCCCACGACGCCCGGGCGATGGTGCTCACCGCCTCCAACCGGGCTGCGGCCGGGGTCTACGAGGACCGCAGCGGCCAGGCGCTCGCCGGGGGCCTGGCGGCGCTCGGCTTCGACGTGGAGGGCCCGCACGTGTGCCGGGACGACGTCGACGAGCTCGAGGCGGTGCTGCGGAACGCGGTGGACGCGGAGTTCGACGTCGTCCTGACCACCGGCGGCACGGGCCTGTCCCCCACCGACGTCACCCCCGAGGCGACCCGCCGCATGCTCGAGCGCGAGGCACCGGGCCTCGCCGAGGCGGTCCGCCGCTACGGCGCCGACAACGGGGTGCCGACGGCGGTGCTCTCCCGCGGCCTGGCCGGGATCGCCGGGCGCACGCTGATCGTCAACCTGCCCGGGTCGACCGGCGGCGTGAAGGACGGGCTGGCGGTGCTCGGTCCCCTGCTCCCCCACGTCGTCAGCCAGCTGCGCGGCGGTGATCACGGGTGATCGGTCGCCCGTTCTCCGGGGAGATCCTCGGCATGCGCGTCGACGAGGACACCGACGGCGAGTGGCCGAAGGACCCCGATCGTCCGTAGCACGAGCACCTCGACATCCGGGTGGACGACGCGGACGCCGCCGGACGCGCGGTGCTGCAGCTCGGCGCCCGGCTTATCCAGGGCGAGTCGGGCACCGGCTCCCGGGTGTTCGCCGACGCGGCCGGGCACCCCTTCTGCCTCGTCTACCGAGGCAGCACGACCCGCTCGGTGCAGGCGTAGACGTTGCATCCGTCGCCCCGCAGGAACCCGACCAGGGTGATGCCCACCTCGCGGGCCAGCTCGACCGCGAGGGACGACGGCGCCGACACCGCGGCCAGCACCGGGATGCCGGCCATGGCCGCCTTCTGGGTCAGCTCGAAGCTCGCCCTCCCGCTGACCATGAGCACGTGCCCGGCCAGCGGGAGCCGTCCCGCCCGGACGCCGTCGCCGATCACCTTGTCCACGGCGTTGTGCCGGCCGACGTCCTCCCGCAGCGCGACGAGCTCGCCGGCTGACGTGAACAGCCCGGCCGCGTGCAGGCCCCCGGTCTTCTCGAACACCTGCTGCTCGGCCCGCAGCCGGTCCGGCAGCGCCAGGAGCACCTCGAGGGGCACGCGGACGCCGTCGGAAGCGACGTCGAACGCGGTCTTCGTGCGGATGGCGTCGATGCTGGCCTTCCCGCACACGCCGCACGAGCTGGACGTGTAGAAGTTCCGCTCCAGGCCGGTGTCCGGGATCGGCACCCCGGGCGCGAGGTCGACGTCCACGACGTTGTAGGTGTTGCGGCCGTCGGCGTCCACGGAGTCGCAGTACCGGAGACCCGCGACGTCGTCGTGCCCGGCGATCACGCCCTCCGTCGCCAGGAACCCGTGCACCAGGTCGAAGTCGTCGCCCGGGGTCCGCATGGTGACCGCGAGCGGCGTACCGGCCAGCCGGATCTCCAGCGGCTCCTCGGCAGCGACCGTGTCGGGCCGCGTGGAGTGCTGCGGCCCGCGGATGCGCAGCACCGGCGTGCGGCTCGTGACTCGTCCCACGGGAGGACGGTACCCACGTCAGAGCCTTACGGTGGCGCCGTGGACCCGCTGCCCGTCTTCACGGCCGTGGTCCTCGCGGGCGGCCGGGCGGCCCGGCTCGGGGGTCAGGCCAAGCCGCAGCTGCTCGTGGGCGGGCGCCCCATCCTGGCGGCGGTCCTGGACGCGGTCGCCGACGCCCAGGACCGCATCGTCGTCGGGCCGCCGCAGCCCGCGCCGCCGGACGTCCTCGTGGTGCGTGAGCAGCCCCCGGGCGGCGGACCGGTCGCCGCGCTCCGGGCAGGGCTCGCCGAGGTCCCCACCGACGTGGTCGTGGTGCTGGCCGGCGACCTCCCGTTCCTCTCGCCGTGGGTGGTCCGCGGGCTGCTCGAGCGGCTGACCGACGACGGCGTCATGGCCGTCGACGACAGCGGCCGCGACCAGTACCTGCTCAGCGCCTGGCGCACTCCCGCGCTCCGGGGTGCGATCACCGCTACCCGCGGCCCTGCTCCCCTCCGCCGGGTGCTGGCGCCCCTCGCGGCCGGCCGGTGGCGCCCCGACGTCCGCCCGGGCGAGCCACCGCCGTGGCTGGACTGCGACACCCCGGCCGACCTGGCGCGGGCGCGCGCCATCGCCGACGGGCACCTCGAACCGCCGCGACCGTCCCCGCCGGCCACTCCGGTGAGCCTCTTCCCGCGCTTCCAGGCTCCCCACGACCCGGGCTGAGCGGTTACTTTCCGGACGACAGCCGTGAGGGAGGTCCCGATGCGCACCCGCCGAGCCACCGCCGCCGTGTCGGCCGTGCTGCTCCTCGCCGCCTGTTCCAGCGAGGTGCAGGGCGTCGCGAGCCCCGGTGCGGGCGCTGCACCTCCCTCGACCACCACGCCCGAGTCCGCACCGCCGCCGTCCGAGGAGCCCGGCGAGCCCGGCTCGGGCGCATCAGAGAAGTCGGGGCCCGCCATGCCAGGAAGCACCGAGGACCCGGCCGGAGCGCCACGGGTGACGGGGTTCACGTTCCAGAGCGACGGGTCCTCCGCCCGGCTCGTCGTCAACCTCAGCAGCAGCGGGGTACCGGAGTGGACAGCGACGTACTCCGAGGCGACGGGACCGGACGGCCGACCGGTCGACATCGCCGGCGACGCCTTCCTCCGGGTCCGCGTCCGGAGCGGCGCCGGCAGCGAGGGGCAGGGGTCCTCCCGGTCGTCGGTCTCCTTCGGGCCGGTCGCCGAGGCACGCACCCTCGGCGCGTCCGGCGGCTACGAGGAGGTGCTCATCGGCGTCCGCGGCGGCGAGCAGCCGTTCACCGTCGAGGCGATCACCGACCCGGGGCGGCTGGTCATCGACCTGAGCCCGGCCGGCTGACCGGGTCGGCGGACGGGGTGTCCCCACCTCGACCGCGTGGGTAGGGGCGAGCCATGCGCATCGTCATCGCCGGCGCCCACGGTCAGATCGCCCGCCGGCTGGGCCGTCTCCTGTCCTCCCGGGGCGACGAGGTCGTCGGCCTCGTCCGCAACGCCGCCCACGAGGCCGACCTCCGCGCCGACGGCAGCGGGCCGGTCCTGCTCGACCTCGAGTCCGCCTCGGTCGAGGAGGTGGCACGGGTCGTCGCCGGCGCGGACGCCGTCGTCTTCGCCGCAGGTGCCGGGCCCGGCAGCGGGGTGGCCCGCAAGGACACCGTCGACCGGGGCGCCGCGGTGCTCCTGGCCGACGCCGCCGAGCAGACCGGGGTGCAGCGGTACGTGCTGGTCTCCTCGGTGGGGGTCGAGTCGGTCGCCGACGGTGCCCGCCCCGAGGGGGTCGACGACGTGTTCGTCGCCTACCTGCGGGCCAAGCTCGCGGCCGAGCAGGACGTCCTGGCCCGCGGTGCGCTCCGGACGACGGTGCTGCGGCCCGGCAGCCTCACCGACGACCCCGGCACCGGCCAGGTGACGCTGCGCCGGCACGTCGACCGCGGCAGCGTGCCGCGCGACGACGTCGCCGCCGTGCTCGTCGCGCTGATCGACGCCGATCTCGACGCAGCGGTGCTCGAGCTCGTCAGCGGTCCGACGCCGGTGGCGGACGCGGTCGCCGCCGTCAGGCGCGACGCGCCCTCGTGACCAGCGCCCGGGCGGCCAGCTCCGCCTCGACGGGGTAGTCGACGCGCACCAGCGTGAGACCTCCGGCCGGCGCGACCGGCACCTCGCTCGAGCGCTCGGTGCGGGCGAACAGGTCGGCCGGCCACCCGGCGGGGCGCCGCCCCTCCCCCACGGCCGTCAGCGCGCCGACGAGGCTGCGCACCATCGAGTGGCAGAACGCGTCGGCCGACGCGACCACCTCGACCAGCGGGCCGGTGCGGACGACGTCCAGCGCGAGCAGCGTGCGGATCGTGGTTGCCCCCTCGCGGCGGCGGCAGAACGCGGCGAAGTCGTGCTCGCCCAGCAGGAGACCCGCAGCGGCCGCCATGGCCTCGCTGTCGAGAGCGCGGGGCCAGGCGACGGTGTCGGCCCGCCGCAGCGGCGGCGCCCCCGCCGGGTCGTCGGTCAGCCGGTAGACGTAGTGCCGGCCCAACGCGCTGAAGCGCGCGTCGAAGTCCGGGGAGACCTCTGCGACGGCAAGCACGGCGACGTCGGGTGGGAGCACGCCGCGCAGTCGGCGCACGAGGCGGTCGCGCTGCTCGGCCCAGACCTGCGCAGGGACGTCGCAGTGCGCCACCTGCCCCGTGGCGTGCACCCCCGCGTCGGTCCGCCCGGCGACGGTCAGATCGACCGGCACGCGCAGCACCACGGCCAGCGCCTGCTCGAGATCGCCCTGCACGGTGCGCTGACCGGGCTGGCGCGCCCACCCGTGCAACGCGGTGCCGTCGTAGGCGACGTCCAGGCGAAGACGGACGAGCCCGTCCCCCCTCGGGGGAACGGGCTCGTCCGGGTGCTGCTGATCGGTCAGCGGACCTACTTCGGGTCGGGCGCGGCGTCGCCGCCCTCGTACTGCTGGCTGGCGGTCGCTGCGTCACCGAGCTCGGCGGCCTCGATCTCCGCCGCGGCCGCGTTGGCGACCTCGGGCGAGAGAGTGGGGTCGTCCACCAGGGCGACGTTCTGCCGCTCGGGCTCCGGCGTGACGTCGGAGTCGGCCTGGCGCTCGCCGTCCGGCACGAACACGTCGCGCACGGCCTCCTGGGCCTCGGCGCTGGAGTCGGTGCCGTCCTGGGGCGAGGTCATCGCGCCTCGTCCGTGCCCTCGGCCTCGTCGGCCGGCGCGTCGGCATCCGTCCCGTCCTCGGCACCGCCCTCGGCGGCGGCCACGTCCTCGTTCTCCGAGGCGAGGGTCTCCGACTGCTCGGTGGCCTCCGCCTCGGTGTCGGCGGTCTCCACGGCGTCGGCGGTGACCTCACCGGAGGCGGCGGCCGCACCGGCGCCGGAGGCGAACCGGGTGCCGCGGGCGCGCTCGGCCTCGCCGACGGCCTGCTGACCGACGGTCAGGGCCTCGACCAGCTCGATGACCGCCATGGGGGCGTTGTCGCCCTTGCGCGGACCGACCTTGGTGATCCGGGTGTAGCCACCGGGGCGGTTCTCGTAGCGAGGACCGATCTCGGCGAAGAGCGTGTGGACGACGTCCTTGTCCCGGATGGTCGTCATGACCTGGCGGCGGGCGTGCAGGTCACCGCGCTTGGCGAAGGTCACCAGCTTCTCGGCCAGGGGACGCAGGCGCTTCGCCTTCGTCTCGGTGGTCGTGATCCGCCCGTGCTCGAACAGCGAGGTGGCCAGGTTGGCCAGCATCAGCCGCTCGTGCGAGGGGGACCCGCCGAGGCGGGGGCCCTTGGTGGGGGTGGGCATGTCGGTCCTTCCTCAGGCGGCCGGAGGGAGTGCCGGCTGCGTCCGTGGTGGTGCTGCGTCTCTGGTGGTGCTGCGTCTCTGGTGGTGCCGTCGTTCAGTGTCGCTGCCCGGAGGGCGGCGCCGGACGGCGGGTCGCCCCGCCGTCCGGCACGCGGCCTCAGAGCTGCTCGGTCTCCTGGTAGGAGGCGTCGCTGTACTCGACGTCGGCGTACTCGGCCGAGCCCTGGTAGGCGTCGGTCTCGTAGCCCTCGTCGTAGCTCTCGATCGAGGTGGGGATGAACCCGGGCGGGCTGTCCTTGAGCGCGAGGCCCATGGCCGCCAGCTTCATCTTGACCTCGTCGATCGACTTGGCGCCGAAGTTGCGGATGTCGAGGAGGTCCGCCTCGGAGCGGGTGACGAGCTCACCGACGGTGTGCACGCCCTCGCGCTTGAGGCAGTTGTAGGAACGGACCGTGAGGTCCATGTCCTCGATCGGCATCGAGAAGTTCGCGATGTCGGCGGCCTCGGCCGGGCTGGGCCCGACCTCGATGCCCTCGGCGTCGACGTTCAGCTCGCGCAGCAGACCGAAGAGCTCGACCAGCGTCGACCCGGCGGACGCGATGGCGTCGCGGGGGGCGATGGACGGCTTGGTCTCGACGTCGACCACGAGGCGGTCGAAGTCGGTGCGCTGCTCGACACGGGTCGCCTCGACGGCGTAGGTGACCTTGAGGACCGGCGAGTAGATCGAGTCGACGGGGATGCGACCGATCTCCTGGCCGGGCTGCTTGTTCTGCGGCGCCGGCACGTAGCCGCGGCCCCGCTCGACGACCAGCTCGATCTCGAGGCGGCCCTTGCCGTTGAGGGTGGCGATGTGCAGGTCGGGGTTGTGCACCTCGACACCGGCGGGAGGCGCGATGTCGGCGGCGGTGACCTCACCGGGGCCCTGCTTGCGCAGGTACATCGTCACCGGCTCGTCGGAGTCGGAGCTGACGACCAGACCCTTGAGGTTCAGGATGATCTCGGTGACGTCCTCCTTGACGCCCGGCACGGTGGTGAACTCGTGCAGGGTGCCCTCGATCCGGATGCTGGTGACAGCAGCGCCGGGGATCGAGGACAGCAGCGTGCGGCGCAGGGAGTTGCCGAGGGTGTAGCCGAAGCCCGGCTCGAGGGGCTCGATCACGAACCGCGAGCGCGACTCGGTGATCGTCTCCTCGGTGAGCGTGGGGCGCTGTGCGATGAGCACGGTGGATCTCCTTCACAGTCCTCCGGCGACCGCCATATGACGCCGTGAGGTGGGTGGTGCGGGCTCCGGCGGGCATCTGTCCGCCCGCCGGAGCCGGTGGTGCTGTGTTACCTGGGACGCAGAGCTGCTACTTGGAGTAGAGCTCGACGATCAGCTGCTCCTGGACCGGGGTGTCGATCACCTGGCGGGCCGGGATGCTGTGCACGAGCACGCGCAGCTGGCTGCTGATGACCTCGAGCCACGCGGGCACGGGGCGCTCGCCGGCGCGGGCCTGGGCGATCTCGAACGGCAGCATCGTGCGCGACTTCTCCGCGACCTCGATGATGTCGTTCTCGCTCACCCGGTAGGACGGGATGTCGACCTTGCGGCCGTTCACCCGGATGTGGCCGTGGCGCACCAGCTGGCGCGCCATGTCGCGGGACTCGGCGAAACCGGCCCGGTAGACCACGTTGTCCAGCCGCGACTCCAGGATCTGGAGGAGGACCTCACCGGTCTTGCCGGTCTTGCGGTTCGCCTCTTCGTAGTAACCGCGGAACTGCTTCTCCAGGACGCCGTAGATGCGGCGGGCCTTCTGCTTCTCGCGCAGCTGGAGCAGGTACTCGCTGTCCTTGGTGCGGCCACGGCCGTGCTCGCCCGGCGGGTAGGGCCGGATCTCGATCGGGCACTTCGGGGACTCGCACTTGCTGCCCTTGAGGAACAGCTTCATCTTCTCGCGCCGACAGAGGCGGCAGTCGGCTCCGGTGTAGCGGGCCACGTCAAATACTCCTGTTTCGTCTCGTCAAGGAGCCGGTCAGACCCGGCGGCGCTTCTTGGGGCGGCAGCCGTTGTGCGGCTGCGGCGTCACGTCCTGGATCTGCCCGACCTCGAGGCCGGTGGCCTGCAGGGAGCGGATGGCCGTCTCGCGACCCGAACCCGGGCCCTTGACGAAGACGTCGACCTTGCGCATGCCGTGCTCCTGCGCCTTGCGCGCAGCGTTCTCGGCAGCCATCTGCGCCGCGAACGGCGTCGACTTGCGCGAGCCCTTGAAGCCGACGTGGCCGGCGGAGGCCCAGCTGATCACGTTCCCGTTGGGGTCGGTGATCGACACGATCGTGTTGTTGAACGTGCTCTTGATGTGAGCGGCGCCGTGGGCGACGTTCTTCTTCTCCTTGCGGCGGACCTTCTTGGCACCGGCCGCGGCGCGAGCCCTGGGAGGCATGTGAGTGTCTGTTCCTTCTCTTCGTGGCCAGAGATGGCACGCGGCGTGCCGTCGCCCCCGCCCTCACGGGTCGCTGCGACGGCACGCACAGCGGCTTACTTCTTGCCGGCCTTCTTCTTGCCGGCGATGGTCTTGCGCGGGCCCTTGCTCGAGCGCGCGTTGGTCTTGGTGCGCTGGCCGTGGACCGGGAGCCCACGGCGGTGGCGCAGACCCTGGTAGCAGCCGATCTCCACCTTGCGGCGGATGTCGGACGCCACCTCGCGGCGCAGGTCACCCTCGACGCGGAAGTGCTCGTCGATGTAGTCGCGGAGCTTCAGCAGGTCCTCGTCGCCGAGGTCCTTGACGCGCAGGTCGGGGCTGACGCCCGTCGCGGCCAGGGTCTCCTTGGCGTGGGCCTTGCCGATGCCATAGATGTAGGTGAGCGCGATCTCCATCCGCTTCTCGCGGGGCAGGTCGACGCCGGCCAGTCGTGCCATGTTCAGGTACTCCCTCAGCCCTGGCGCTGCTTGTGCCGGGCGTTGTCGCAGATGACCATGACCCGGCCGTGCCGGCGGATCACCTTGCACTTGTCGCAGATCTTCTTCACCGACGGCTGGACCTTCACCGGTGCCGCCCCTCATTCCTCAGATCGTGTGCCGGCCGCGCCCCCGGAGGGCGTTCGCGGCCGAGCGGTTACTTGTAGCGGTAGACGATGCGACCGCGGGTCAGGTCGTAGGGCGAGAGCTCCACGACCACGCGGTCCTCGGGCAGGATGCGGATGTAGTGCTGACGCATCTTGCCGCTGATGTGGGCGAGCACCCGGTGCCCGTTCTGCAGCTCGACCCGGAACATCGCATTGGGCAGCGGCTCGACGACGCGACCCTCGACCTCGATGGCCCCGTCCTTCTTCGCCATTCCCTAGCGCGCTCCTCGACTCGGTGGTCCATGTCCTCGCCCGCCCACGGGGGAACCCCGGAGGACGTGCTCGGTGGTTGCAGAACAGGTGGTGCAGACGCTCTCGCGAGGGCGTTCCGGGTCGTGCGGCCACAGCACGACGACGGAACGGCGCGAACGCCGTCGTTCACTGTACCCCGGCGCCACACGGGTCACCAACCCGCCCCGGTGAGGGGTGGGCTACACCGGCGGTCAGCCGCGCGGGGTGATCCCGAACGGCGCGAGCCCGGCGGCCCCGCCGTCCTCGGCCGTGAGGACCCAGGGCCCCTCGGGCGTGATGGCCACGGTGTGCTCGAAGTGGGCCGCGCGGGACCCGTCCTTGGTGACGACGGTCCAGCCGTCGTCGAGCTCCACCGTCGCCGGGTCCCCCACGGTGACCATCGGCTCGATGGCCAGCGTCAGGCCGGGGACCAGCTTCGGACCACGGCCGGGGCGGCCGTAGTTGAGCACGTGCGGGTCCTGGTGCATCTCGGTGCCGATGCCGTGCCCGCCGTAGTGGTCGACGATCCCGTACGGGTGCTGCTCGGCGGTGATCGTCTGCTCGACGGCGGCACTGATGTCGGTCAGCCGCCCACCGGCGACCGCCTTGGCCAGGCCCGCCCACATCGACCGTTCCGTCACGTCCATCAACGCGGCGTCCTCGGCGGAGGGGTCCCCCACCGTCACCGTCACCGCGGAGTCGCTGTGCCAGCCCTGCAGGATCGCCCCGCAGTCGATGGAGATGTTGTCCCCCTCCGCGAGCCGGCGGTCGGGGTTCGGGATGCCGTGGACGATCTCGTCGTTGATGGACGCGCAGATCGTGCCGGTGAACCCGTGGTAGCCGAGGAAGTTCGGCACCGCGCCCTTCGAGCGGATGTGGTCCTCGGCGATGGCGTCGAGCTCACCGGTGCTGACCCCGGGGCGGACGGCGGCCTTCACCGCGGCGATCGCTCCCGCCGTCACCAGCCCGGAGGCGCGCATGAGCTCGATCTCGTGCGCGGTCTTGATCTGGATCATGCGTCCACTCCACTTCGCGAGCAGCGGGAGGCGGCTCAGGATCCCGGCCGACATCTCCTGCCCCTGTCCCGTCAGTCCCCGGAGGGCTGCCCGGACTCCGACACCCCGCAGGCGGCCAGCGCGCGGGCGGTGACCTCCTCGACCTCACCGATCGCGTCGATGCGGCGCAGGAGCCCCTCGCCCTCGTAGAAGCCGGACAGCGGCGCCGTCTGTTCCCGGTACACCTTCAGCCGGTGGCGGACGGTCTCGGGCTTGTCGTCCTCCCGCTGGACCATCTGACCGTCCACCAGCATGCGCCGCCCGGAGAGCCGGCGCACCAGCTCCTCCTCGTCGACGACGAGCTCGAGGACGCAGTCCAGCGCGTGCCCGAGGTCGGCGAGCGACGAGCGCAGCTGCTCGGCCTGGGCGATGGTGCGCGGGAAGCCGTCCAGCAGGAAGCCGGCCTTGGCGTCCGGCTCGTCCAGGCGGTCCTTCACCATGGCCACGGTGATCTCGTCCGGGACGAGGTCTCCCGCGTCCATGTAGGTCTTGGCCTTCCGGCCGAGCTCCGTCTGCCCGCTCACGTTCGCGCGGAAGATGTCGCCGGTCGAGATCGCCGGGACCCCGACGCGCTCGGCGATGATCTGCGCCTGGGTGCCCTTGCCCGCTCCGGGAGGGCCCAGCAGGACGACGCGCACTACTTCAGGAACCCTTCGTAGTTGCGCTGGTTGAGCTGCGTCTCGATCTGCTTCACCGTCTCCAACCCCACTCCGACCATGATCAGCACCGCGGTCCCGCCGAACGGGAAGTTCTGGTTCTGCCCATCCTGCGTGATCGACAGGAAGAGGTTCGGCAGCACGGCGACCGTCCCGAGGTAGATCGACCCCGGCAGGGTGATCCGGGACAGCACGTACTGCAGGTACTCGGCGGTGGGCCGGCCCGGCCGGATGCCCGGGATGAAGCCGCCGTAGCGCTTCATGTCGTCGGCCCGCTCCTCCGGGTTGAAGGTGATCGACACGTAGAAGTACGTGAAGAACACGATCAGGCCGAAGTAGAAGGCGACGTGGACCGGGCTGCTCTGGTCGATGATGTAGTTCTCGAAGAACCGACGCACCGGCCCGGTCTCGTTGCCCTGGAGCTGCGTGATCAGCTGCGGCAGGTACAGCAGCGAGGACGCGAAGATCACCGGGATGACGCCGGCCTGGTTGACCTTGAGCGGCAGGTAGGTCGACGTCCCGCCGTACATGCGACGGCCGACCATCCGCTTGGCGTACTGCACGGGGATGCGGCGCTGGGCCTGCTCGACGTAGACGACCGCGCCGATGATCAGCAGCGCGAAGACGCAGACGATGGCGAAGACGACGCCGCCGCGGGTCTGCAGGATCGACCCGCCCTCGGCCGGGATGCGGGCGGCGATCGAGGTGAAGATCAGCACGGACATGCCGTTGCCGATCCCCTTCTCGGTGAGCAGCTCGCCCAGCCACATGATCAGGGCGGTGCCGGCCGTGAGCGCGATGACGAGGACCACCGTCGTCCACACGGAGTCCGACGGGATGATCGACTCGCTGCAGTTCGGGAACAGCTGCCCGCTGCGCGCCAGGGCGATGATGCCGGTGCTCTGCAGGACGGCGAGGGCGATCGTCAGGTACCGGGTGTACTGGGTCAGCTTGGCCTGACCCGACTGCCCTTCCTTCTTCAGCTGCTCGAAGCGCGGGATGACCACGACCAGCAGCTGCACGATGATGCTCGCCGTGATGTACGGCATGATCCCGAGCGCGAAGACGCTCAGGCGGAGCAGCGCACCCCCGGAGAACAGGTTGACCAGCGAGTAGATGTCGCGCTGGTCGGAGGCCTGCGCCTGCTCGAGGCAGTTGTTGATCGCCTCGACCGAGACGCCCGGCCCGGGCACGGAGGCCCCCAGCCGGTAGACGGCGATGATCGCCAGGGAGAACAGCAGCTTGCGCCGGAGATCTGGCGTCCGGAACGCCGCGGCGAACGCCTGCAGCACGTGCCCTCCCCTAGTTCGGTCGGCTGAGATTAGCAATGCAGCCGTCGACCCCCGGGACGACGTGCGTCCCGGGGGTCGAGGGTGCTTCAGAGAACGGTGGTGCTGCCCCCGGCCGCGCCGATCTTCTCGGCAGCCGACGCGGAGAAGGCGTGCGCCTGGACGTCGACCTTGACACCGCCGAGTTCGCCGGTGCCGAGGACCTTGACCGGCTGGTTGCGGCGGACGGCGCCGGCCTCGACCAGCGTCTCCGGGGTCACGGACCCGCCCTGCGGGAACAGCGCCGCGATCCGGTCGAGGTTGACGACCTGGAAGACGACCTTGTTCGGGCTCTTGAAACCGGAGAGCTTGGGCAGCCGCATGTGCAGCGGGGTCTGCCCACCCTCGAACCGCGCGTGCGTGTTGCCCCGCGCGCCGGTGCCCTTGGTGCCGCGACCGGCCGTCTTGCCCTTGGAGCCCTCACCGCGACCCACGCGGGTCTTGGCGGTGTGGGCGCCCGGGGCCGGACGCAGGTGGTGGACCTTGAGAGTCATGAGATGTCCCTACTCAGATTTCTTCGACGGTGACGAGGTGCGGCACCGTCGCGACCATCCCGCGGATCTCGGGACGGTCCTCCTGCACGACCGAGTCGTGGATGCGCTTGAGCCCGAGCGAACGCAGCGTCTCGCGCTGGTTCTGCTTGCGCCCGATCCCCGACTTGACCTGGGTGATCTTGAGCTGTGCCATCTCAGACTCCCTGACCCGCACGCGCCCGCAGCATGGCGGCGGGGGCGACGTCCTCGAGCGGCAGACCGCGGCGGGCCGCGATCTCCTCGGGGCGGACGAGGTCCTTCAGCGCCTGCATCGTGGCGTGCACGATGTTGATCGGGTTCGAGGAACCCAGGCTCTTCGAGAGCACGTCGTGGATGCCGGCGCACTCGAGGACGGCACGCACCGGGCCACCGGCGATGACACCGGTACCCGGGCTGGCCGGCTTGAGCAGCACGACACCGGCGGCCGCCTCACCCTGCACCGGGTGCGGGATGGTGCTGGCGATGCGCGGCACGGTGTAGAAGTGCTTCTTGGCCTCCTCGACGCCCTTGGCGATCGCCGCGGGCACCTCCTTGGCCTTGCCGTAGCCCACGCCGACCTTGCCGTCGCCGTCGCCCACGATCACCAGGGCGGTGAAGCTGAAGCGCCGACCACCCTTGACGACCTTGGACACGCGGTTGATGGCGACCACGCGCTCGATGTAGTTGCTCTTCTCGGCGGGAGCGCCACCGGGGCCCCGCCCGCCGTCACGACGGTCGCGGCGGTCGTTACCGCCGCCGGCGCCGCCGCCGCGTCGCTGTGGTCCTGGCATCAGACGTCCCTCTCGATCTGCTGGTTGGTCATCAGAAGTCCAGCCCGCCCTCGCGGGCCCCGTCGGCGAGCGCGGCGATGCGACCGGCGTACCGGTTGCCCCCGCGGTCGAAGACGACGGCGGTCACGCCGGCGGCCTTGGCGCGCTCGGCGATCTGGGCACCCACCTGACGGGCGAGGGCGGACTTGTCGCCCTCCGCGCCGCGGAGGCCCATCGTCGAGGCGCTGGCCAGCGTGCGACCGGCGGTGTCGTCGACGAGCTGCACGTGGATGTGCCTCGACGAGCGCTTGACCACCAGGCGGGGACGCTCCGGCGTACCGGTGACGCGCTTGCGCAGGCGGTTGTGACGGCGCAGCCGCGAGGTGCGGCGGGCCGTGCTGATGTCGGTGCCGACGGGCTTGTGCACCCGAGCGGACTTCTCTGCGGTTGCCATCACTTACCCGTCTTCCCGACCTTGCGCTTGACGACCTCGCCCTGGTACCGCACGCCCTTGCCCTTGTACGGGTCGGGCTTGCGGATCTTGCGGATCTTGGCGGCGACCTCGCCGACCTGCTGCTTGTCGATGCCCGTGACCCGCAGGCGGGTGGGGGACTCGACGGCGAAGGAGATCCCCTCGGGGGCCTTCACCGGCACCGGGTGGCTGAAGCCCAGGGCGAACTCGAGGTCCGAGCCGCGCGCCTGGACGCGGTAACCGACACCGACGATCTCGAGGGTCTTGGTGTACCCCTCGGTGACGCCGGTGATCATGTTGGCGATGAGCGTCCGAGACAGGCCGTGGAGGGCCCGGTTCTGACGCTCGTCGTTGGGACGCTGCACGCGGAGCGTGCCGTCCTCGTCGCGCTCGACCGTGATCGGCGAGGCGACCGTGTGGCTCAGCGAGCCCTTGGGGCCCTTCACGTTGACCGTCTGGCCGTCGATCGCGACCTCGACACCGCTGGGCACGGCGATCGGGAGTCGTCCGATTCGTGACATCTGTCGTTCGCTCCCTTACCAGACGTAGGCGAGGACTTCCCCACCCACGCCCTTCTTGTTCGCCTGCTTGTCGGTCAGCAGCCCGGTGGACGTCGAGATGATCGCCACCCCGAGCCCGCCGAGGACCTTCGGCAGCGAGTTCGACTTCGCGTAGACCCGCAGACCGGGCTTCGAGACGCGCCGGACACCGGCGATGCTGCGCTCGCGGTTGGGGCCGTACTTCAGGTCGATCGTCAGCTGCTTGAAGGTGCTGCCGTCCTTCTCGACGTCCGAGACGTTCCAGCCGGCGATGTAGCCCTCCTGCTGGAGGATCTCGGCGATGTGCGTCTTGAGCTTCGAGGACGGCATGACCGTGCTGTCGTGGTACGCCTGGTTGGCGTTCCGCAGACGCGTGAGCATGTCCGCGATCGGGTCGGTCATCGTCATGTCAGGTGGTGCCTCTCTCGCCGCGGTTCCTCGTGCGCTGGGTCTCGGGGACTTGGCGCCGGGCCTCTCGGCGATCAGTGGTGCTGTGGTGACCGGGGCTGGTGCCCCGGCCGGGTGTTACCAGCTGGACTTGCGCACGCCCGGGAGCTCCCCGGCGTGGGCCATCTCCCGCAGGCAGATCCGGCACAGGCCGAACTTGCGGAAGACCGAGTGCGGACGGCCGCACCGCTGGCAGCGGGTGTACCCGCGGACGGCGAACTTCGGCTTGCGGGCCGCCTTGTTGATCAGAGCCTTCTTGGCCATGGTTGTCTCCTACCGGCTCAGCGGATGGTGGTCACGACGGGCGAGCCGCCGAAGGGGAAGCCGAGCTGGCGGAGCAGCTCGCGACCTTCCTCGTCGTTCGTGGCGGTGGTGACCAGGGTGATGTCCATGCCGCGCTGCCGGTCGATCTTGTCGACGTCGATCTCGCGGAACATGGACTGCTCGTTGAGGCCGAAGGTGTAGTTGCCGTGGCCGTCGAACTGCTTGGGGTTCAGGCCGCGGAAGTCGCGGATGCGGGGCAGGGCCAGCGACAGCAGCCGGTCCAGGAACTCCCACATCCGGTCGCCGCGGAGGGTGACCTTCGCGCCGATCGGCATGCCCTCGCGCAGCTTGAACTGCGCGATGGACTTGCGGGCCCGGACGACGGCCGGCTTCTGGCCGGTGATCGCGGTCAGGTCGCGGACGGCGCCGTCCATCAGCTTGGCGTCCTTGGTGGCCTCGCCGACGCCCATGTTGACGACGATCTTCGTCAGGCGCGGGATCTGCATGACGTTGTCGAAGTTGAACTCCGACTGCAGCGCCGGCGCGATGTTCTCGCGGTAGTGGGCGAGCATGCGGGGCAGCTCACGCGTGGGTGCACTCATGGCGTTCAGAGGTCCTTACCGGTGCGCCGCGAGACCCGGATGCTGCGGCCGTTGTCGTCCTTGCGGTAACCGACCCGGGTCGGCTTGTCCTCGGAGTCGATCACCATCACGTTGCTCACGTGGATGGGAGCCTCCTGCGTCACGATGCCGCCCTGCTGGGCGCCGCGCTGCGTCGAGGAGATGCGGGTGTGCTTCTTCACGCGGCCCACGCCCTCGACCAGCACGCGCTGGTCCTTGGGGTAGGCGGCGATGACGCGACCCTTCGCACCCTTGTCCTTGCCGGACAGGACGACGACGGTGTCACCCTTCTTGACCTTCATGGACGGCGTCTTCTTGTTGTCAGCCATGGCTCACAGCACCTCCGGAGCGAGCGAGATGATCCGCATGAAGCGCTTGTCGCGGAGCTCCCGGCCGACGGGGCCGAAGATGCGCGTACCGCGCGGGTCGCCGCTGTCGCGGATGATGACCGCGGCGTTCTCGTCGAAGCGGATGTAGGAGCCGTCGGGACGACGCCGCTCCTTCACCGTGCGGACGACGACGGCCTTGACCACGTCGCCCTTCTTGACGCCGGCACCCGGCAGCGCGTCCTTGACGGTGCCGACGATGACGTCGCCGATGCCCGCGTAGCGTCGCCCGGAGCCGCCGAGCACGCGGATGCAGAGGATCTCCTTCGCACCGGTGTTGTCGGCGACTCGCAGCCGCGACTCCTGCTGGATCACGTCCTACTCCCAAATCTTGTGGTGACAGCCGGGCCGGAACGGTGAACCGGCTGTCCGGCATCCGCGTGCGGACGCACCGGCGGCGTGGCCGCCGGTGCGTCCGAAGCACGGGTACCGGGATGCGGCGCGCGGCCCCCGTGAAGGGGACACGGTGCGCGCCAGTCGTCCAGAGTACGCGTATCGCTCTGGTGTTGTGCTACGGCCCCGGAGGACCGCCCTTACTTGGCCTTCTCGAGGATCTCGACCAGCCGCCACCGCTTGGTAGCCGACGTCGGCCGGGTCTCCATGATCTGCACGCGGTCACCGATGCCGGCGACGTTCTGCTCGTCGTGGACCTTGAGCTTGCTGGTCCGGCGGATGACCTTGCCGTAGAGGGCGTGCTTCACGCGGTCCTCCACCTCGACGACGATGGTCTTCTCCATCTTGTCGCTGACCACCAGGCCCTCGCGGACCTTCCGGTACCCGCGGCCGGCCAGGCCGGGGCCCGAGGCTTCCTGGGTCTCGCTCATGCCACACCCTCGTTCGGGGCGACCGAGAGACCCAGCTCGCGCTCGCGCATGATCGTGTAGATCCGGGCGATGTCGCGGCGGACGGTCTGCAGTCGCCGGTTGTTGTCCAGCTGGCCGGTGGCCACCTGGAACCGCAGGTTGAACAGTTCTTCCTTCGACTCACGCAGCCGCGAGGCGAGCTCGTCGGCAGAGAGCTCGCGCAGCTCCGGAGCGGTCAGACCGGCGGCCATCACACTTCCCCTTCACGCGTGATGAAGCGGCACTTCATCGGGAGCTTGTGGATCGCGCGGCGCATGGCCTCGCGCGCCACCGGCTCGGCGACACCCGACAGCTCGAACATGATGCGGCCGGGCTTGACGTTGGCGACCCACCACTCGGGCGAACCCTTGCCGGAACCCATGCGGGTCTCGGCCGGCTTCTTGGTGAGCGGACGGTCCGGGTAGATCGAGATCCACACCTTTCCGCCACGCTTGATGTGCCGGGTCATGGCGATACGGGCGGACTCGATCTGCCGGTTCGTCACGTAGGCGGGCTCGAGGGCCTGGATCGCGTACTCACCGAAGTTGATCGCGGTGCCGCCCTTGGCGCGACCGCCACGGTCGGGGTGGTGCTGCTTGCGGTGCTTGACGCGCCGTGGGATGAGCATGGGTCAGCTCTCCGTGTTCTCGGTCGTCTCGGTCGCGGTGGTCTCGGCGGCCTGCTCCACGGCGGGAGTGGCCTCCGGACCGGCGACCTCGGCGACGGTCGTCTCGGGAGCGACGTCGCCGGACGTGACGGCGACGGTGCTCTCGGCGGTGTCGGTGGCCGGGCCGGTCGAGGACTCGACGGCGGCGCGGCCGGCCTCGGTCCCGCCGGCGGTGGTGCCGGACGAACCCGAACGACGCTGCGGGCGCTGGGCCCGCTCACGGCGCTGCTGACGCTCCGCGAGGGCCGCCAGGGCCTCCCGCTCGGCGCGCGAGCCGCTGACGTCACCCTTGTAGATCCACACCTTCACGCCGATGCGGCCGAAGGTCGTGCGGGCCTCGTAGATGCCGTAGTCGATGTTCGCGCGGAGCGTGTGCAGCGGCACCCGGCCCTCGCGGTAGAACTCCGACCGGCTCATCTCGGTGCCGCCGAGGCGACCCGAGCACTGGACCCGGATGCCCTTGACCTGCGGGCTGCGCTGGGCCGACTGCATGGCCTTGCGCATGGCGCGGCGGAAGCTGACGCGGCTGGACAGCTGCTCGGCGACGCCCTGGGCGACGAGCTGGGCGTCGGACTCGGGGTTCTTGACCTCGAGGATGTTCAGCTGCACCTGCTTGCCGGTGAGCTTCTCGAGCTCGCCGCGGATGCGGTCGGCCTCCGCGCCGCGACGGCCGATGACGATGCCCGGCCGGGCGGTGTGGATGTCGACGCGGACCCGGTCACGGGTGCGCTCGATCTCGACCTTGGAGATGCCGGCCCGCTCCATGCCCTTGGACATGAGCTTGCGGATCGCGACGTCTTCCTTGACGTAGTCCTTGTACAGCTTGTCCGCGTACCACCGGGACTTGTAGTCGGTGGTGATCCCGAGCCGGAACCCGTGCGGGTTGACCTTCTGACCCACTAGCGGGTCCCTCCCCTCGTGTTGTTCTGCTGGGTCGCCGGGCCGGACTGACCGGTGTCCCGGCGAGCCTTGCGCGACTTCTGCGCGAGGACGTCGCTGGAGGCGACCTCGCTCACCTCGACGGTGATGTGGCTGGTCCGCTTGTTGATGCGGAACGCCCGGCCCTGCGCACGCGGACGGATCCGCTTGAGGGTGGGGCCCTCGTCGACGTAGGCGGCGCTGACGACCAGCGCGGCCGGGTCGAGCTGCAGGTTGTGCTCGGCGTTGGCCACCGCGCTGGCGACGACCTTGGCCACCGGCTCGCTGGCGCTCTGCGGCGCGAAGCGGAGCAGGGCCAGGGCCTCGTCCGTGGGCAGGTAGCGGATCAGGTCCACCACCCGGCGGGCCTTCATGGGGGTCACGCGGACGAACCGGGCCGTAGCCCGGGCGACCGGCGCCTCCTGTCCCAACTGGGAAGTCATCTGAATCTCTCTCTACCTGGTCAGCCCCGCCGCGAGCGGCGGTCGTCCTTGATGTGCCCACGGAACGTGCGGGTGGGCGCGAACTCGCCGAGCTTGTGCCCGACCATCGCCTCGGTCACGAAGACCGGGACGTGCTTGCGACCGTCGTGCACGGCCAGGGTGTGGCCGAGCATGTCCGGGATGATCGTGGAACGACGCGACCAGGTGCGGATCACGTTCTTGGTGCCCTTGGCGTTCTGCGCGTCCACCTTGGCGAGCAGGTGGTCGTCGACGAACGGGCCCTTCTTCAGGCTGCGTGGCATGTCTGTCGGCTCCTATCCCGCTCAGCGCTTCTTGTTGGTGCGCCGGCGGCGCACGATCAGGGCATCACTGGCCTTCCGCTTGCGCGTCCGGCCCTCCGGCTTGCCCTTCGGGTTCACCGGGTGGCGACCACCGGAGGTCTTGCCCTCACCGCCACCGTGCGGGTGGTCGACCGGGTTCATGGCGACACCGCGGACGGTCGGGCGCTTGCCCTTCCACCGCATGCGGCCGGCCTTGCCCCAGTTGATGTTCGACTGCTCGGCGTTGCCCACCTCGCCGACGGTGGCGCGGCAGCGCACGTCGACGTTGCGGATCTCGCCCGACGGCATGCGCAGCTGCGCGAAGCGACCTTCACGGGCGACCAGCTGGACGCTGGTACCCGCGGAACGGGCGATCTTCGCGCCGCCACCGGGACGGAGCTCGATGGCGTGAACGACGGTGCCGACGGGGATGTTCCGCAGCGGCAGGTTGTTGCCCGGCTTGATGTCGGCCGAGGGGCCGCACTCCACCGTGTCGCCCTGCTTGAGGCGGGCCGGCGCGATGATGTAGCGCTTCTCGCCGTCCGCGAAGTGCAGGAGGGCGATCCGCGACGTGCGGTTCGGGTCGTACTCGATGTGCGCGACCTTGGCGGGCACGCCGTCCTTGTCGGCCCGGCGGAAGTCGATCAGCCGGTAGGCCCGCTTGTGACCGCCACCCTGGTGGCGAGCGGTGACCTTGCCGTGGACGTTGCGCCCACCGCGGCCGTGCAGCGGCCGGACCAGCGACTTCTCGGGATGGTCGCGGGTGACCTCGGCGAAGTCGGCGACGCTGGAGCCGCGGCGGCCCGGCGTCGTCGGCTTGTACTTACGGATAGCCATTGCTGACTCAGTCCCTGTCTCTATCTCTGGTCCGTGGGTCCGGGCGCGTCAGGCGCCCGGGCCCCCGAAGATCTCGATGCGGTCGCCGGGAGCGACGGAGACGATGGCGCGCTTGGTGTTCTTGCGCCGCCCCATCTGCGTGCCCCGGCTGCGCTTGCGCTTGCCCTGGCGGTTGATCGTGTTCACGCCGAGGACCTTTACGTTGAAGATCTGCTCGACAGCGATCTTGATCTGGGTCTTGTTCGCCTCGGGCAGCACGATGAAGGTGTACTGGTTGCCGTCGAGCAGCCCGTAGCTCTTCTCGGAGATGACCGGGGCGAGCAGGACGTCCCGGGGGTCGCGGACGCTCATGCCTGCTCCTCGGTGGTCTCGGTGGTGCCGTCCTCGCTGGGCGCGGTCGCGTCAGGGCCGGCGTTGGCGGCTTCGGCCTGCTCGACGGGGGCCTTGGCGGCCTCGTCGGCGGTGTCGGGAGCAGCCTTCTTGGCCGGCGCCTTCTTGGCAGCGGCCTTCGTCGCCGGGACCTCGGCCTCGGCGGCCGCGGCCTTCTTCGCCGGCGCCTTCTTGGCGGCCGCCTTCTTGGCCGGGGCCTCGGCAGCGGTCTCGACGGTGCCCTCGCCCTCGGCGGGAGCCACCGACGGGAGCCCACCCGGAGTCACACGGGTCGAGACGTCGGGCTTGGCGGCACCGCCGCTGCGGCCCTCGACGTACTCGGCCAGCGCCGACTCCGTGAAGACGACCTCGTCGGCCACCAGCACGTCGTAGGTGTTGAGCTGACCGGCCTCGATCAGGTGCACCTGCGGCGCGTTGCGCAGGCTGACCCAGTTGAGGACGTCGTCCCGGTCGAGCACGACCAGGACCCGCTGCGCCTGGGTCACCGCGTTGAGGGTCGCCAGGGCGGCCTTGGTCTTCGGGGCGTCGCCGTCGACGAAGGCGGAGACCACGTGCACCCGGCCCTCGCGGGCCCGGTCGGAGAGGGCACCGCGCAGGGCGGCGGCCTTCATCTTCTTCGGGGTCTTCTTCGTGTAGTCGCGCGGCGTCGGGCCGTGCACGATGCCACCGCCGGCGAACTGCGGCGCGCGGGTCGAGCCCTGACGGGCGCGGCCGGTGCCCTTCTGCCGGTACGGCTTGGCGCCACCACCGCTGACCTGACCACGGGTCTTGGTCGAGTGCGTGCCCTGGCGGGCGGCGGCGAGCTGCGCGACGACGACCTGGTGCATCAGGGAGACGTTCGCGTCCGCGTCGAAGAGCTCACCGGGCAGCGTCACGCTGCCGGTGGTCTCCCCCGCCGGGGTGCGGACGTCGACCTGGCGGTCGGTGCGCGTCTCGATCGACTGGCTCACTTCTTGTCACTCCCCACGGGGCCGCCCTTGACCGCGGAGCGGACCAGGACGAGACCGCCCTTGGGACCGGGGACCGCACCCTTGATCAGGATGAGCCCGCGCTCCGCGTCGACCTTGTGCACGACCAGCGAGAGCGTGGTCGTCTTCACCGCACCCATGCGGCCGGCCATCTTCAGGCCCTTGAACACGCGGCCCGGGGTGGACGCGCCACCGATGGAACCGGGCGACCGGTGCTTGCGCTGGGTGCCGTGCGACGCGCCGAGGCCCTTGAAGCCGTGACGCTTCATGACGCCGGCGGTGCCCTTGCCCTTGCTGGTGCCGATGACGTCGACCTTGGCCACGCCGTCGAACACGTCGGCGGTCAGCTCCTGGCCGACCGTGTAGTCGCCGGCGTCCTCGGTGCGCAGTTCGACCAGGTGCCGCCGCGGCGTGACGCCCGCCTTGGTGAAGTGCCCGCCCTCGGGACGGTTCACCTTGCGCGGGTCGATCTCACCGAACCCGAGCTGGACGGCCGAGTAGCCGTCGACCTCGGGGGTGCGCACCTGGGTCACCACACACGGGCCCGCCTTGACGACGGTCACCGGCACGAGGCGGTTGTTCTCGTCGAAAACCTGGGTCATCCCCAGCTTCTCGCCGAGGAGACCGCGAAATGTGCTCGCCATGTCTGCTGACTGCCCTTACTGGATGTTGACGTCGACCGAGGCCGGCAGGTCGATGCGCATGAGCGCGTCGACCGTCTTCGGCGTCGGGTCGAGGATGTCGATGAGCCGCTTGTGCGTGCGCATCTCGAAGTGCTCGAACGAGTCCTTGTACTTGTGCGGCGAACGGATCACCGCGTACACGTTCTTCTCCGTCGGCAGAGGCACCGGGCCGACCACACGCGCTCCGGTCTTGGTGACCGTCTCCACGATGCGCCGCGCCGAGGCGTCGATCGCCTCGTGGTCATAGGCCTTCAGCCGGATGCGGATCTTCTGTCCCGCCATCGCTGTCTTCTGCTCCTGCCGATCGGTTGTGAAAGTTCGAGTGGGTCTGCTGACCCGGGGGTGGGTCCGCGAGGACCCGGTGGTGGGCGGCGGCCGACCTGCGGCCGCCGCCCACCGGGGGGTGTTACTTGAGGATCTTGGTGACCCGGCCGGCGCCGACGGTGCGGCCACCCTCACGGATGGCGAACCGGAGGCCCTCCTCCATGGCGATGGGCTGGATGAGCTCCACCGTCATCTCGGTGTTGTCGCCGGGCATGACCATCTCGGTGCCCGCGGGCAGCGTGACCACGCCGGTGACGTCCGTCGTCCGGAAGTAGAACTGGGGACGGTAGTTGTTGAAGAACGGCGTGTGACGGCCACCCTCGTCCTTCGAGAGGATGTAGACCGAACCCTCGAAGTTGGTGTGCGGGGTGATCGAGCCGGGCTTCACGACGACCTGGCCGCGCTCCACGTCCTCGCGCTTGATGCCGCGGAGGAGCAGACCGACGTTGTCACCGGCCTGGCCCTGGTCGAGCAGCTTGCGGAACATCTCGACGCCGGTGACGGTCGTCTTCGTCGAACCCTCGCGGATACCGACGATCTCGATCTCCTCGGAGACCTTGACGATGCCACGCTCGACGCGGCCGGTCACGACCGTGCCACGACCGGTGATGGTGAAGACGTCCTCGACGGGCATGAGGAACGGCTTGTCGATCTCGCGCTCCGGCTCCGGGATCGCGGTGTCGACGGCGTTCATCAGCTCCATGAGCTTGTCGCCCCACTCGGCGTCGCCCTCGAGGGCCTTGAGCGCGGAGACGCGGACCACGGGGACGTCGTCGCCCGGGAACTCGTACTCGGAGAGCAGCTCGCGGACCTCGAGCTCGACGAGCTCGAGGATCTCCTCGTCGTCCACCATGTCGGCCTTGTTGAGGGCCACCACGATGTAGGGGACGCCGACCTGGCGGGCCAGGAGGACGTGCTCCTTGGTCTGCGGCATGGGGCCGTCGGTCGCCGCGACCACCAGGATGGCGCCGTCCATCTGCGCCGCACCGGTGATCATGTTCTTGATGTAGTCGGCGTGACCCGGGCAGTCCACGTGCGCGTAGTGACGGTTCTCCGTCTGGTACTCGACGTGGGCGATCGAGATCGTGATGCCGCGGGCCTTCTCCTCGGGCGCCTTGTCGATCTGGTCGAAGGCGGACGCCTCGTTGAGGTCCGGGTACTTGTCGTGCAGGACCTTGGTGATCGCCGCGGTCAGCGTCGTCTTCCCGTGGTCGATGTGCCCGATGGTGCCGATGTTGACGTGCGGCTTGGTCCGCTCGAACTTGGCCTTGGCCACTGGGTTCCTCTCTTCGTGTCTTCGCAGTCGTGCGCGTGCTCTGGGGCTTGCGGTAGTGCTCGGGTGGTGCCGGGGTTACTCGCCGGTCGCCTTGGCGATGATCTCCTTGGCGACGTTGGCCGGGACCTCGGCGTACGAGTCGAACACCATGGTGTAGCTCGCCCGCCCCTGGGTGCGGCTGCGCAGGTCGCCCACGTAGCCGAACATCTCCGACAGCGGCACCAGGGCCCGGACGACTCGGGCGCCGGAGCGCTCCTCCATCGCCTGGATGGTCCCGCGGCGGGAGTTCAGGTCACCGATGACGTCACCCATGTAGTCCTCGGGGGTGACGACCTCGACGGCCATCATCGGCTCGAGCAGGGCCGGGCTGGCCTTGCGGGCGGCCTCCTTGAAGACCATCGAGCCGGCGATCTTGAAGGCCATCTCCGAGGAGTCGACCTCGTGGTACTGGCCGTCGATGAGGGTGGCCTTGACGCCGACCATCGGGTAGCCGGCGAGGATGCCGTACTGCATGGCGTCCTGCATGCCGGCGTCGACCGACGGGATGTACTCCCGCGGGACGCGCCCACCGGTCACGGCGTTGACGAACTCGTAGGTCGGGCCGTCGGCCGTGACCTCGAGGGGCTCGATCGTGACCTGCACCTTGGCGAACTGGCCGGACCCACCCGTCTGCTTCTTGTGGGTGTAGTCGACCTTCTCGGCCGCCTTGCGGATCGTCTCGCGGTAGGCCACCTGCGGCTTGCCGACGTTGGCCTCGACCTTGAACTCGCGCCGCATGCGGTCGACGAGGATCTCCAGGTGGAGCTCGCCCATGCCGGAGATGACCGTCTGACCGGTCTCCTCGTCCAGCTTGACCTGGAAGGTCGGGTCCTCCTCGGCCAGCTTCTGGATGGCCGTGCCCAGCTTCTCCTGGTCGCCCTTCGTCTTGGGCTCGATGGCGACCGAGATGACCGGCGCGGGGAACGTCATCGACTCGAGGATGACCGGCTTCTGCGGGTCGGAGAGCGTGTCACCCGTCGTGGTCTGCTTCAGGCCGTTGACGGCGACAATCTCGCCGGCGCCGACGCCCTGGCGCTCCTCGCGCTTGTTCGCGTGCATCTGGTAGATCTTGCCGACCCGCTCCTTGCGGTCCTTGGTGCTGTTGAGCACCGGGGAGCCGGCGTCGAGCTTGCCCGAGTACACGCGGACGTAGGTGAGCTTGCCGAGGTGCTGGTCGGTCTGGATCTTGAAGGCCAGCGCGGAGAAGGGCTCGTCCTCGTCGGCGTGCCGCAGGACCTCGGTCTCGCCGTCGAGCGCGGTGCCGACGATCGCCTCGATGTCCAGCGGGCTGGGCAGGTAGTCCGTGACCGCGTCGAGCAGGGGCTGGACGCCCTTGTTCTTGAACGCGGTGCCGGTGAGGACCGGGTTGACCTGGCCACCGATCGTGGCCTTGCGGATCGCGGCCTTGAGGCGCTCGACGGAGATCTCCTCGCCACCGAGGTAGGACTCCATGAGCTCGTCGTCGAAGTCGGCGATGCCCTCGAGCAGCTTCTCGCGGTACTCGGCGGCCTGGTCGGCGAGCTCGGCCGGGATCTCCTCGACGGCGTAGTCCTCGCCCATCTTCGTCTCGCCGCGCCAGGTGAGCGCGCGCATCTGCACCAGGTCGACGACGCCGATGAAGTCGGCCTCGGCACCGATGGGCAGCTGGAGCACGAGCGGGTTCGCCGCGAGGCGCTCCACCATCATGTCGACGCAGCGGAAGAAGTTCGCACCGGTGCGGTCGAGCTTGTTGACGAAGCACATGCGCGGGACGCCGTACTTCTCCGCCTGCCGCCAGACCTGCTCGGTCTGCGGCTCGACGCCGGCGACACCGTCGTAGACGGCGACGGCACCGTCGAGCACCCGCAGCGACCGCTCCACCTCGACGGTGAAGTCGACGTGCCCGGGGGTGTCGATGATGTTGATGTCGTAGCCGTTCCAGGTGCACTTCGTCGCGGCCGACGTGATGGTGATGCCGCGCTCCTGCTCCTGCTCCATCCAGTCCATCGTGGCCGCGCCGTCGTGGACCTCACCGATCTTGTACGTGATACCGGTGTAGAAGAGGATGCGCTCCGTCGTCGTGGTCTTGCCGGCGTCGATGTGCGCCATGATCCCGATGTTGCGGGTCTTGGCGAGCTCGGCCTTGTTGGCCATGTCCTACTCCTCTTCGTTGCGGTCCGCGTGCGGGTCGTCCGGGGGTCGCCCGGTGTCCCGCGGGCGGCGGGCGCCGGTGGTTACCAGCGGTAGTGCGCGAAGGCCTTGTTCGACTCGGCCATCTTGTGCGTGTCCTCGCGCCGCTTGACGGCAGCACCGAGGCCGTTGCTCGCGTCGAGCAGCTCGTTCATGAGGCGCTCGGTCATCGTCTTCTCGCGACGGGCCCGGCTGTACTGGATCAGCCAGCGCAGGCCGAGCGTGGTGCTCCGCGAGGGACGGACCTCGACCGGGACCTGGTAGGTCGCGCCACCGACGCGGCGGCTGCGGACCTCGAGGGCCGGCTTCACGTTGTCCAGCGCGCGCTTGAGCGTGACGACCGGGTCGGTGTCGCTCTTGGCGCGGCAGCCCTCGAGGGCGCCGTAGACGATCGCCTCGGCGACCGAGCGCTTGCCGTCGACGAGCACCTTGTTCACCAGCTGGGTCACCAGCGGCGACTGGTACACCGGGTCGGCGACGAGCGGACGCTTCGGGGCAGGGCCCTTGCGCGGCATTAGCTCTTCTCCTTCTTCGCGCCGTAGCGGCTGCGGGCCTGCTTGCGGTTGCGGACACCCTGGGTGTCCAGCGAGCCACGGATGATCTTGTAGCGCACGCCGGGGAGGTCCTTCACACGGCCGCCGCGCACGAGCACCATCGAGTGCTCCTGCAGGTTGTGGCCGACGCCCGGGATGTAGGCGGTCACCTCGATGCCACTGGTGAGGCGGACGCGAGCGACCTTGCGCAGCGCCGAGTTCGGCTTCTTCGGCGTCGTCGTGTAGACGCGCGTGCAGACTCCGCGACGCTGGGGCGAACCCTTCAGCGCCGGAGTCTTGGTCTTCTCGACCTTGTCCTCGCGGCCCTTGCGGACCAGCTGGTTGATCGTGGGCATGGGTGGCCTGGATCTCCTACCTGCGCTGGGGTGGTGCTGTCTTGGTCGTGTTGATGACTGGCGGTGCTGCGGGTGCCGGGCCCTCTCGGACCTTCCCGATTCTGGCCGCCAGGCACCCTCCGGTCCCCGCGGTCGGGCGTGTCGCCCGACCCGAGACCGGCCGATGTTCGTCGGACCGGATTCGGTCGCCCCTCGCGACTCGGCGCCGCCACCCTCCGGCGGAACCGGGGGGCGGTCCCCGGCGACCCGAAGGTCACCCAGGCGCACCGCGAACGGGAGCAGGCCCAGGGCACCCTGGGCACAGCAGACCACGATACCCGTGCGCTGGAGACCGGTCAAAGCCGGGTCCCTCACACACGCAGCCGGTGGTCGGCCGTCGTCCACCGGGGCGGACGACACCCGTGACAACGACCCCCGGACCGGTTGTCTTCCCGGTCCTCGGATCTCGTCCGGGGGGCTCCCGGCGGCAGGGCGGACGTTACCCCTGACGCGCCGCGATGGGGAGTACGCCGCGCGGCGACCGGGAACGTCGTACCCGGGCCCTAGCGTCCCTCTCCCCCGCCCCCGGCACCCGCCACCTGCGCCCTGGAGGACCGTTGGACCCCGATGCCGCCCGCGAGCTCAAGGCCCGCATCCTCGAGCGCCTGCCGTCGGCCGTGGAGGCGTCCAGCCAGGCGGCCGGGCACGACGCCCCGTGGCCCTGGGTGGCCGTCGGTCTGAGGCCGACGGGCGACGGGGCCCGGGTGGCCGTGCGCCTCCAGCGGGAGGACGACCGCGCGCTCCTGCCCGACCTCGGCCGCGTGGCGGAGGCCCAGCTCGACGTCAGGGTGATCGGTCCGGTGCGCTCGCTGACCTCGCCCGCCGACCTGCAGCGCCGCCTGCGGCCCCTGCGCCCCGGGCTGTCGGTCGCGCACCGATCGGTGACCGCGGGCACGCTGGGCGGCTTCGTGCGAACCCCGGCGGGGCTGGCGGTCCTGTCCAACAACCACGTGCTGGCGGCGAGCAACGCCGCCGCCCTCGGGGACGCCGTCCTGCAGCCCGGTCCGGCCGACGGCGGCACGCCGCAGGACCGGGTGGCCGCGCTGACCGCCGTCCAGCGCATGGTCGCCGATGGCGCGAACCTGGTCGACGCCGCCGTCGCGGTCCTGGACGACGGGGTCGCCGCGGAGCCGGGTGACCTGCCCGGCGGCCCACTGCTCGGCACCGTTCCCGCCGGCCTCGACGTGGACCCCGACGAGGCCGTCGAGAAGGTCGGCCGGACGACCGGGCACACGACCGGGCGCATCACCGCGGTCGAGGTGGACGGGGTCGCGGTTCAGTACGACGACGCGGTGTACCGGTTCGACGACCAGATCGAGATCGAGGGGCGAACCGGGGCGTTCAGCGCCGGTGGGGACAGCGGGTCGGTCATCTGGCGCAGCCGCGACCGCGCACCGGTCGCCCTCCTCTTCGCCGGCAGTGCGACCGGCGGCTCGGGCGGTACCGGCGTCACCTTCGCCAACCCGCTGGCGATCGTCCTGTCGGCCCTCGGGGTCACCTGGGTGAGCGGCTGACGCTGTCGCCGATCGCGGCGGCGGGGCACGATGGGCCCATGACCGACCGGGCCGCCGCGCGCGCCGCCAAGAGCGCCCTGGCCGCGCGCCTCTCCGGCGACCCCGGCGTCGTCGGCATCGGCCTGTCCCGCCGCGAGAGCGGCTACGTCGTCAAGGTCGACCTGGCCGACGCCGCCGTGGCACCCCGCGTGCCCGGCGACGTCGACGGCGTCCGCGTGGTCACCGAGGTGATCGGCGTCGTGCGACCCCTCTGAACGCGCCGGCGGGCAGCCGATAGCGTGCCCCGAGGCGCCGACGAGGGCGCCGCACGACCGAGGGAGTGCACGTGCGCATCGGCATCCAGGCGAGCTACAGCGGCGGGTTCCAGGAGACGGCGGCCGAGATCCGCGACCTCGAGTCCGCGGGCCTCGACATCGCGGCGGTCGCCGAGGTCTACACGTTCGACGCGGTGAGCCAGCTCGGCTACCTGGCGGCGGTGACCGAGCGGGTCGAGCTGCTCAGCGCCATCTTCCCCATCTACAGCCGCACGCCCGCCCTGACCGCGATGACGGCGGCCGGCCTCGACTTCGTCTCCGGCGGCCGCTTCACCCTGGGCCTGGGCGCCTCGGGCCCGCAGGTCATCGAGGGCTGGCACGGCGTCCCCTACGACGCCCCCCTGCAGCGCACCCGGGAGGTCGTGGAGATCTGCCGCCAGGTGTGGCGCCGCGAGCGCCTCGACCACCAGGGCAAGAAGTACTCGATCCCGCTGCCGGCCGACCAGGGCACCGGGTTGGGCAAGCCGCTCAAGCTGATCAACACGCCGGTCCGCGAGCGGATCCCGGTCATGCTGGCCGCCCTCGGCCCGAAGAACGTCGAGCTGGCCGCCGAGATCGCCGAGGCGTGGGAGCCGATCTTCTTCTACCCGGAGAAGGCCGCCTCGGTGTGGGGCGACTCGCTCGCCGCGGGCAAGGCCAAGCGCGACCCGGGGCTGGGCGAGCTGCAGGTCATCACCGGCGTCCCGGTGGCCATCGGCGACGACGTCGAGCCGCTGCTGGAGTTCGTGAAGCCGGCGCTGGCCCTCTACATCGGCGGCATGGGCGCGCGCGGCAAGAACTTCTACAACGACCTCGCCGTGCGGTACGGCTACGAGGCCGAGGCGAAGACCATCCAGGACCTCTACCTGGACGGCAAGAAGGACGAGGCCGCGGCGCTCGTCCCGGACGACCTGGTGCGCGCGTCGTCCCTGATCGGGCCGGAGTCCTACGTCGCCGAGCGGATCGCCGCCTTCGCCGAGGCCGGCGTCACGACGCTGATGTTGCAGCCCCTCGACGGGAGCCGCGAGGCCCGCCTCAAGACCGTCGAGACCATGAAGCGGCTGAGCAGCTAACCCCACCGTCCTGGCTCACCGTTCCGGGTCCTGGCTCACCGTCCACCGTGAGCCAGGACCCGGAACGATCAGGTGACCTGATCGTTCCGGGCGGCCGGGCACGCGAAAGGGCCCCCAGGTCTGTCGACCTGGGGGCCCTTTCGTCACTCAGCCAGGGCGCTCAGCCCCGCCAGTCGTACTCCTCGAGGCGCACGGCCTCGCCGGAGCCCTGACCGAAGACGTCCGGGCTGTAGTACTGCCCGTCGTCGTAGCCGGCCATGGTGTAGACGGCGGCACGCGCCTCCTCGGTCGGCTCGACCGTGATGTTCCGGTAGCGGCTGATGCCCGTACCCGCCGGGATCAGCTTTCCGATGATCACGTTCTCCTTGAGCCCGAGCAGGCTGTCGCTCTTGCCCTGGATCGCGGCGTCGGTGAGCACCTTCGTCGTCTCCTGGAAGGAGGCCGCCGACAGCCACGACTCGGTCGCGAGCGAGGCCTTGGTGATGCCCATGAGCACCGGGCGGGCCGAGGCCGGCTCGCCGCCCTCGGCGACGACGCGGCGGTTCTCGGTCTCGAACAGCGTCCGCTCGACCAGCGCACCGGGCAGGAACTCCGTCGCGCCCGAGTCGATGATGGTCACCCGCTTCAGCATCTGGCGGATGATCACCTCGATGTGCTTGTCGTGGATCGACACACCCTGGCTCCGGTAGACCTCCTGGACCTCGCGGACCAGGTGCAGCTGCACCTCGCGGGGGCCCATGATCCGCAGCACCTCGTGCGGGTCGACGGCACCCTCGGTCAGCTGCTCGCCGACCTCGACGTGCGCGCCGTCCTCGATCCGCAGCCGCGAGCGACGCGACAGCTTGTCGATGACGACCTCGTCGGACCCGTCGTCCGGCGTGATGGTCAGCTTGCGGAACTGCTCGCCGTCCTCCACGCGGATCGTGCCGGCCAGCTCGGCGATCGGGGCCTTGCCCTTGGGGACGCGGGCCTCGAAGAGCTCCACCACACGCGGCAGACCGTGGGTGATGTCCTCACCCGCGACACCACCGGTGTGGAAGGTGCGCATCGTCAGCTGCGTGCCGGGCTCGCCGATCGACTGGGCGGCGATGATGCCGACCGCCTCGCCGACGTCCACCAGCTTGCCGGTCGCGAGCGAGCGGCCGTAGCAGGTGGCGCAGGTGCCGAGCAGCGACTCGCAGGTGAGCACCACGCGGACCTTGACCTCGGACACCCCGGCGTCGATCAGCTGCTGGATCAGCACGTCACCCAGGTCGGCGTTCGCCTCGGCGATGACCGTCCCGTCCTCGGCCACCACGTCGGCGGACAGGGCGCGGGCGTAGACGCTGGTCTCCACGTGGGCGTCACGGACGACCTTGCCGTCGACGACCGTGCCGATCGGCATGATGACGCCGCGGTCGGTGCCGCAGTCCTCCTCGCGGATGATGACGTCCTGCGAGACGTCGACCAACCGGCGGGTGAGGTACCCGGAGTCGGCGGTGCGCAGCGCCGTGTCGGCCAGACCCTTGCGGGCACCGTGCGTGGAGATGAAGTACTCCAGCACGGACAGACCCTCCCGGAAGTTGGCCTTGATCGGCCGCGGGATGATCTCGCCCTTCGGGTTGGCGACGAGCCCTCGCATACCGGCGATCTGGCTGATCTGCATCATGTTGCCTCGGGCGCCCGAGTTGACCATGACCCAGACCGGGTTGGTGGTCGGGAAGTTGTCCACCATCGCCTGGCTGACCTCGGCCCGCGCGCGGGTCCAGATCTCGATGAGCTCACCACGACGCTCGGCGTCGGTGATGACACCGCGCTCGTACTGGCGCTCGATCTTGGCGGCCTCGTCCTCGTGCCGGTCCAGGATCTCCTGCTTGACCGGCGGGGTGACGACGTCGTCGATGGCGATCGTGACGCCCGAGCGGGTGGCCCAGCGGAAGCCGGCCGCCTTGAGGGCGTCCAGCGTCGCCGCGACCTGCACCTTGGGGTAGCGCTCGGCGAGGTCGTTGACGATCGCCCCGAGCTCCTTCTTCGGCACCTGGTAGTTGACGAAGCGGTAGTCCTCGGGCAGTGCCTCGTTGAACAGCACCCGACCCAGGCTGGTCTCCACCACGGCCGGCTGGCCGGGGGTCCAGTCCTCGGGCTGCGTCCACGCCTCGTTGACCTTGCCGTTGTCGACGCCGAACACCTCGTCGAGGCGGATCAGCGCACGCTCCTGCAGGCCCAGGGCGCCCATGTCGTAGGCCATGAGGGCCTCGGCGGCGGACGAGTAGGCAGCAGGCTGGCCACCGTCGGCCTCGTGCCGCGAGGGCACCAGGGTCGTCAGGTGGTACAGGCCCAGCACCATGTCCTGGGTCGGCGCGGTGATCGGACGACCGTCGGCCGGCGACAGGATGTTGTTGCTCGACAGCATCAGGATCCGGGCCTCGGCCTGGGCCTCGGCCGACAGCGGCAGGTGCACCGCCATCTGGTCACCGTCGAAGTCCGCGTTGAACGCGGTGCAGACGAGCGGGTGGATCTGGATGGCCTTGCCCTCGACCAGCTGCGGCTCGAAGGCCTGGATGCCCAGGCGGTGCAGCGTCGGCGCGCGGTTGAGCAGCACCGGGTGCTCGGTGATGACCTCCTCGAGCACGTCCCACACGACGGGGCGGGCGCGCTCGACCATGCGCTTGGCGGACTTGATGTTCTGCGCGTGGTTGAGGTCGACCAGCCGCTTCATGACGAAGGGCTTGAAGAGCTCGAGCGCCATCTGCTTCGGCAGACCGCACTGGTGCAGCTTCAGCTGCGGGCCGACGACGATGACCGAACGGCCCGAGTAGTCGACGCGCTTGCCGAGCAGGTTCTGGCGGAACCGGCCCTGCTTGCCCTTGAGCAGGTCGCTCAGGGACTTCAGGGGACGGTTGCCCGGGCCGGTGACCGGCCGGCCGCGACGGCCGTTGTCGAACAGCGCGTCCACGGACTCCTGGAGCATCCGCTTCTCGTTGTTCACGATGATCTCGGGCGCGCCGAGGTCGAGCAGACGCTTCAGCCGGTTGTTCCGGTTGATCACGCGGCGGTACAGGTCGTTCATGTCGCTGGTCGCGAAGCGGCCACCGTCGAGCTGCACCATGGGGCGCAGGTCCGGCGGGATGACCGGGACGCAGTCCAGCACCATGCCCATGGGCGAGTTGCGGGTCTGCTGGAAGGCGGCCACGACCTTGAGCCGCTTGAGGGCCCGCAGCTTGCGCTGGCCCTTGCCGCTGCGGATGGTCTCGCGCAGCGAGACGGCCTCGGCGTCGAGGTCGAAGTCGGCGAGCAGCTTCTGCAGCGCCGCGGCACCCATGCCGCCCTCGAAGTACTCACCGAAGCGGTCGCGCAGCTCGCGGTAGAGGCCCTCGTCGGCGATGAGCTGCTTGACCTCCAGCTTGCGGAAGGTGTCGAGCACCTCCTCGAGGCGGTCGATCTCCCGCTGGGCGCGGTCGCGCAGCTGGCGCATCTCGCGCTCGCCGCCCTCGCGCACCTTGCGGCGGACGTCGGACTTGGCACCCTCGGCCTCGAGCTCGGCCAGGTCGGCCTCGAGCTTCTGCTGACGGGCCTCGACGTCGGCGTCGCGCCGGCCCTCGAGGTTGGACTTCTCGGCGCTGATCTCGGCCTCGATGGTCGGGAGGTCGCGGTGGCGCGCCTCGTCGTCCACCGTGGTGATCAGGTAGGCCGCGAAGTAGATGATCTTCTCGAGGTCCTTGGGCGCCAGGTCGAGCAGGTAGCCCAGGCGCGAGGGGACGCCCTTGAAGAACCAGATGTGGGTGACCGGAGCGGCCAGCTCGATGTGGCCCATCCGCTCGCGGCGGACCTTGGCACGGGTCACCTCGACGCCGCAGCGCTCGCAGATGATGCCCTTGAACCGGACCCGCTTGTACTTACCGCAGTAGCACTCCCAGTCCCGGGTGGGACCGAAGATCTTCTCGCAGAAGAGACCGTCCTTCTCCGGACGCAGGGTCCGGTAGTTGATGGTCTCGGGCTTCTTCACCTCACCGTGCGACCACTGGCGGATGTCGTCGCCGGTGGCCAGGCCGATGCGCAACTCGTCGAAGAAGTTGACGTCCAGCAAGTTGATGACCCCTTTCCGGGGCTCGTTACGGAACTTCTGATCGAAAGGTGGTGGCCGGCCGGCCCTGACTGCTCAGGGCCGGCCGGCGGCACGCTTAGACGTCCTCGACGCTGGAGGGCTCGCGGCGGGACAGGTCGATGCCCAGCTCCTCCGCGGCCCGGAAGACCTCGTCGTCGGTGTCGCGCAGCTCGATCGCCTGGCCGTCGCCGGAGAGGACCTCCACGTTCAGGCAGAGCGACTGCAGCTCCTTGAGCAACACCTTGAAGGACTCCGGGATGCCCGGCTCCGGGATGTTCTCGCCCTTGACGATCGCCTCGTAGACCTTGACGCGACCCAGGATGTCGTCGGACTTGATGGTGAGCAGCTCCTGCAGCGCGTAGGCCGCGCCGTAGGCCTGCATCGCCCAGCACTCCATCTCGCCGAAGCGCTGGCCACCGAACTGCGCCTTACCACCCAGCGGCTGCTGCGTGATCATCGAGTACGGGCCGGTCGACCGGGCGTGGATCTTGTCGTCGACCAGGTGCAGCAGCTTCAGGATGTAGA
This sequence comes from Blastococcus litoris, assembly GCF_003075095.1. Lineage (GTDB taxonomy): Bacteria > Actinomycetota > Actinomycetes > Mycobacteriales > Geodermatophilaceae > Blastococcus_B > Blastococcus_B litoris. The sequence continues at coordinate 426,653 of NZ_QCZF01000003.1, read as the reverse complement.
CGTAGCCCACCGAGATCGGCTCGGGGAAGGGCTCCCCGGAGCGGCCGTCGAACAGCCGCGCCTTGCCGGTCTCCTTGACCATCCGGTCGCCGTCGCGGTTCGGGATCGTCGAGCCGAGGAGGCCGATGATCTCGTCCTCCTTGGCGCCGTCGAACACCGGCGTGGCGGTCCGGGTGCCGGGAGCGGCGGCCTTGGCGGCCTCGGGCAGGTTCTTCGCCCAGTCCGGGTCGCCGTTGACCTCCCAGCCCTGCTTGGCGATCCACCCGAGGTGGGTCTCCAGCACCTGGCCGACGTTCATGCGGCCGGGCACGCCGAGCGGGTTCAGGACGATGTCCACCGGGGTGCCGTCCTCGAGGAACGGCATGTCCTCCTGCGGCAGGATCTTCGAGATGACGCCCTTGTTGCCGTGGCGTCCGGCGAGCTTGTCGCCGTCGGAGATCTTGCGCATCTGGGCGACGTAGACCCGGATCAGCTCGTTGACGCCGGCGGGCAGCTCGTCGCCGTCCTCGCGCGAGAACACGCGGACGCCGATGACCTTGCCGGACTCACCGTGCTTGACCTTCAGCGACGTGTCGCGGACCTCGCGCGCCTTCTCGCCGAAGATCGCGCGGAGCAGCCGCTCCTCGGGGGTCAGCTCGGTCTCGCCCTTCGGCGTGACCTTGCCGACGAGGATGTCGCCGGGGACGACCTCGGCGCCGATGCGGATGATGCCGCGCTCGTCGAGGTCGGCGAGGACCTCCTCGGAGACGTTCGGGATGTCCCGGGTGATCTCCTCGGCACCGAGCTTGGTGTCGCGGGCGTCGACCTCGAACTCCTCGATGTGGATCGAGGACAGGACGTCGTCCTGCACGAGGCGCTGCGACAGGATGATCGCGTCCTCGTAGTTGTGGCCCTCCCACGGCATGAAGGCGACGAGCAGGTTCTTGCCCAGCGCCATCTCGCCCTGGTCGGTGCACGGACCGTCGGCGATGACCTGGCCGACCTCGACCCGCTGGCCCTCCTCGACGACCGGGGACTGGTTGATCGACGTCCCCTGGTTCGAGCGGCGGAACTTCAGCAGGCGGTAGGTCTGCCGGGTGCCGTCGTCGGCCATGACCGTGACGTAGTCGGCGGTGGAGTCCTCCACGACGCCGGCCTTCTCCGCGGTCACGACGTCGCCGGCGTCGACGGCGGCGCGCAGCTCCATGCCGGTGCCCACGAGCGGGGCCTCGGAACGGAGCAGCGGGACTGCCTGACGCTGCATGTTGGCGCCCATGAGCGCGCGGTTGGCGTCGTCGTGCTCGAGGAACGGGATCATCGCCGTCGCGACCGAGGTCATCTGCCGCGGCGAGACGTCCATGTAGTCCACGTTCTCGGGGGCGAGGTAGTCGACCTCACCGCCCTTGGTGCGGACCAGGACGCGCTCCTCGGCGAGGCGACCCTGCGCGTCGAGCGGGCTGTTGGCCTGCGCGACGACGAAGCGGTCCTCCTCGTCGGCGGTCAGGTAGTCGATCTGGTCGGTGACGGTGCCGTTCTCGACCTTGCGGTACGGCGTCTCGATGAAGCCGAACGCGTTGACGCGGCCGAACGAGGACAGCGAGCCGATCAGGCCGATGTTCGGGCCTTCCGGGGTCTCGATCGGGCACATCCGGCCGTAGTGGCTCGGGTGCACGTCGCGGACCTCCATGCCGGCGCGCTCACGCGACAGACCACCCGGGCCCAGCGCCGACAGGCGGCGCTTGTGGGTCAGGCCCGCGAGCGGGTTGGTCTGGTCCATGAACTGCGACAGCTGGCTGGTGCCGAAGAACTCCTTGATGGAGGCGACGACCGGCCGGATGTTGATCAGGGTCTGGGGCGTGATCGCCTCGACGTCCTGGGTCGTCATCCGCTCGCGGACCACGCGCTCCATGCGGGAGAGGCCGACCCGGATCTGGTTCTGGATCAGCTCGCCGACGGTGCGCAGGCGACGGTTGCCGAAGTGGTCGATGTCGTCGACGCCGTGGTCGGGCTCGCCGGCGTGCAGACGCACGACGTACTCGATGGTGGCGACGATGTCGTCCTCGGTCAGCGTGCTGGTGCTCTGCGGCACGGAGACACCGAGCTTCTTGTTCACCTTGTAGCGGCCGACCTTCGCCAGGTCGTAGCGCTTCGGGTTGAAGAAGAGGTTCTCCAGCAGCGCCTGGGCGGACTCGCGCGTCGGCGGCTCGCCCGGACGGAGCTTGCGGTAGATGTCCAGCAGCGCCTCGTCCTGCCCGGCGATGTGGTCCTTCTCGAGGGTGGCCAGGACGGTCGGCGACCACTGGAAGTGCTCGCGGATCCGGTCCTCGCCCCAGCCGAGCGCCTTGAGCAGCACGGTGACCGGCTGCCGGCGCTTGCGGTCGATGCGGACGCCGACGGTGTCGCGCTTGTCGACGTCGAACTCCAGCCACGCGCCGCGGCTGGGGATCACCTTGGCGCTGAAGACGTCCTTGTCCGACGTCTTGTCCAGGGTCTTGTCGAAGTAGACGCCCGGGCTGCGGACGAGCTGGGACACGACGACGCGCTCGGTCCCGTTGATGACGAAGGTGCCCTTGTTCGTCATGATCGGGAAGTCGCCCATGAACACCGTCTGCGACTTGATCTCGCCGGTGGTGTTGTTCATGAACTCGGCGGTGACGAACAGCGGCGCCGCGTAGGTCATGTCCTTGTCCTTGCACTCCTCGAGGGACGCCTTGACGTCCTCGAAGCGCGGGTTGGAGAAGGACAGCGACATCGAGCCGCTGAAGTCCTCGATCGGCGAGATCTCCTCGAGGATCTCGGCCAGACCGCCGACGGCGTCGGCCTGCTCCTCGGGAGCGAGCGTGGCCCGCCACTCGGGGCTGCCGATCAGCCAGTCGAAGGACGCGGTCTGCAGGGCGAGCAGGTCCGGGACCTCGAGGGGCTCGTTGATCTTCGCGAAGGAGACGCGCAGCGGCGCGCCGGGGATCTTCTGCTGGTCGGCCTCACCGGTGCGGGGGCCGTTCGTAATGTTCTTTTCGGTGGTGCTGGTGGGCGTGCTGGTGGGGCGAGAGCCTGCCAAGATGCGTCCTTCCAAGGACCTCACGACGTGCGGGCGGGTCTGTGCGGGTTTCGTCCTGGGTCGTCGTCGGTAGTGGCGGGCTGACCGCCTGATCTCCCTGGGGGTCCAAGCCGGACGGTCGACCGGGTGGCCGGGACTGCTCCCGGGCACCCCTGGTGACCCGTCTGTGGCGGGCAGGTAGTCAGAGGGCAGCGCAACAGGAGACCCTACCCCTGCTCGAGCGCGCTGTCCACGCCGGGGGGGCCGGTGCGACCGGCGCCACATCCCGGGGACCGCGACCCGTCGAGCGGGGTGCAGCGGGCGTGCGCCGCCCATGATGCCAGCCGGTGCGGCACCTCGGTAATGCCACGCCGCGCGGCGGTGCGATCCGCCGGCGGATCAGCTGGTGGTGAGCAGCGTCAGCTCGTCGATCTTCCAGTCGCCGTCGACCTTCACCACGCGGACCCGGACCGTCTGCGTGCACGATTGCGCGCCGTCGGGGGTGACCAGGCACTCCGAGCCCTCGGGCGCGGCCTGGTCCCCGCTGTTGACCGACTTGACCACGTACTGCCCGAAGACGACGAGGGTGGCGGTGTCCTGCGCGTCGTTGACCTGCTGCAGGCCGACCTCGAGCACCTCGTAGCTGGTCGTCGCCGACACCTGCTCGTAGGTGTCGATGATCCCGCCCTGGCCGAGGTCCTCCTCGTACTGGTCGCGCAGCTCACCGGTGAGCACGTCGAGCTTGCCCTGGACGCTGCCCTCGGAGTCCTCGTAGTCGTAGGCGTAGAGCGCCCGCACGCCGTCGCGGGCGGCGGCGAAGATCGAGGAGTCCACGTAGGTGGGGTTCAGCCGCTGGTAGAGCAGGAACCCGCCTCCTGCTGCGGCCGCCAGGCAGAGCAGGGCCAGGACCAGCGCGAGGGCCGGGAACCGGCGGCCGGACGACCGGTCGGCGGCCGGTGCCGCCTGGGTCCTCGCGGTGCGCGCTGCCCTGGGTCGCGCGGTGGCGGTCGCCCGCGACGAGGTCGCGGCGCCGGCGCTCGTGGCTCCGGTCGTCCCGGTCGTCGCCGTCCGGGGAGCGGCGTCGTCGCGGTCGCGCCGGCTGCCGGCGACCCGGGGCCGTGGGCTGGGCTTGGCGCCCGGGCGCGGGCGCGGCGTCGGCCGGGTGCGGCCGTCGGGGGTCTCACTCATTCTCGGTCCCGGTCCCCTTGATGCCCGACAGCAGCCAGCGCCCGTCGGCCTTCTCCATCGCGACCTCGATGCGGTAGCGCGCCACCTGCGCCTGGTCGCTCTGGTTGCTCTCCTGGGTCGACTGGATCACCAGCCAGACGGTGGCGGTCGAGGCGTCGGCCTTCGTGACGCCGCCGCCGACGACCTCGGTGTTGATGACCGCCTCGGCGTCGGTGATCTGCTGCCGCCGCGAGTCGAGCTCGGCGACGGCCTCCTCGCGCAGGTCGCCGGTGGTGACCCGGCGGATCTGCTCGATGTCGTCGTCGAGGGTCAGGTAGTCGAACGACGTCACGTCGACCACGCCCGAGCGGGCCGCCTGCAGCGCCTCGACGTAGTCACCCGTGCGCACCGACGAGGTGTCGGGCCGGGTGAACCAGAGGTAGGCCGTGCCGCCCAGCAGCAGGAGGAGCAGCACGAGCAGCGTCGGGACGAGCGGGAGGGAGAGCCGGCGGCCGCGGCGGGGGCGGTCGCCGTCGTCCCCGCTCCCCCGGCGCGGCTCCTGACCGGCCGCCGCGCGCTCGTCGTCCGTCGCAGCGTCCTCGGTCCCGGCAGCGTCCTCGGCCGGGGCGGCGTCCTCGGCCGCGGTGGCGTCCGCGGTCTCCGGAGGTTCGGGGGTGTCCGTGCCGCCGGGGGTGCCGGAGGTGTCGACCTCCTCCTCCAGGGGGCGCGCTTCGCTCGTCACGCGGGGGATTCTCCCTGTCCGGTCGTGGTGGGGGTGAGCGGCATGCCGCGGTTCACCCGACGGTGAAGGAGAACGGGTTGGCCGACAGCAGCTGCCCGAGCACCTGACCCGGGATCCCGCTCAGCGGCGGGATCTGACCGGCGGTCGAGCCCTGCGGCCCGCTGGACCGGGTGCCGCCGGACCGGCCGATGTTCTGCTCGCCACGGATGTCGGAGCCGTTCTCGTCGTAGCCGTCCCCAGGGTTCGGGTCGACCCCGTTGATGACGTCGCAGGAGACCGAGTCGACGTCGGCGGTCGCCACGGCGCCCTCGCTCGGCAGCTGCGTGGTCGGGATGTAGCCGGTCGTGCAGGCGTGCGGGTCGCCGGCGTTGAGCACGAAGCCGAAGTGCGAGCGCATCACGCCGTCGGCGTCGCGGCGGACGACGGTGAAGTTGCCGGAGACGACGTCGGGGTAGGTGACCAGCAGCTGCTCGACGGCGTCCAGCCGCGGGATCGTGACGCCGTTGAGGATGTCGATGTTGCGCAGGAGCGAGCCAAGGCCCGGCCCGGCGTCGGTGACGAGGCGGTCGAGCTGCTCGCTCGCGTCGGGTGCGTTCACCAGCAGGCCGCGCAGGTCGGGGTCGATGTCGACCAGGGTGTCGGTGAACGTGCGCAGCTCGGCGGCCCACGTCTGGATCGCCGAGCGGCTGGCCACCTGGGTCTCGAGCACGGTCCGCCCGTCGGTGATCAGCCGCAGCGTCTGGGGCAGCGACTCCTCCGCCCGGGCCAGCAGGACGTCGCCGTTGTCGATCAGGCGACCGAGGTCGTCGCCGGCCCCGGCGAAGGCCTTGCCCAGCTCGTCGACGACGGTCCGGAGGTTGTCCTGGTCGATCGAGCCGACCAGTGTGTCGATGTTGAGCAGCAGCTGCTCCACCGGCACCGGGATGCCGGTCCGGTCCTGCGGGATGACCGCGCCGTCCTCCAGGAACGGGCCCTGGTCGGTGTCGGGCCGCAGGTCCACGTACTGCTCGCCGACCGCGCTGCGCGTGGCCACGAACGCCGACGTCGACGCCGGGATGGGGTCGGTGTCGGGGTCGATGGTCAGGACGACGCGGACGCCGTCGTCCACCAGCTGCATGTCGCTGACCCGGCCGACCGCCACCCCGCGGTAGGTGACCTCCGCGTTGACGAAGATGCCGCCGGAGTCGCTGAAGTCGGCCGCGACCTCGTAGCCGTTGCCGAGCAGCACGCGGTCCAGGCCGATGTACTTGAAGCTCAGGTACGACATGCCCAGCAGCGCGACCACGGCGAAGGCCAGCAGCTGGAACTTGACCTTCCGCGCGATCACTGGGTCACCCCCGGGATCTGCGGCAGACCGATGCGGCCGGTCGCCTCCCCCACCCCGGGCACCTGGCCCACGACGCCGGGCAGCGTCGGCAGGGACAGCGCCGACTGCGTCGGCTGCTGCTGGCCGCCGGTGGTGCCGGCGTTGCCCGGCGGCGAGCCGGGCGCGCCGCACTCCTCGCCGACGGGCTGGATCTTGAGCGCTCCGGTCAGCTGGTCGATCGCGTACCGGCAGAGCAGCTCGGTCAGGTCGAAGTTGACCTCGGCGGTCATGTTGGTGAACAGGCCGTACCCACCGGTCTGCGCCTCCCGGTAGTTGAGCGCGGTCAGCGAGCTGTCCGGGAACGGGTAGGTGAGCAGCAGCTCCAGCGAGCCGGCCAGGTTGGGCCCCGCTGCGGCCAGCTGGCTGAGGATCGGCTGCAGCAGCTGGAGGTCTGCCACGGTGTTGGCGGCCGACTGGTTGATCACCCGCGTGCCGACGTCGCCGAGCCGCGCCAGGCTCTCGAGCATCGAGACCAGCAGCTCGCGCTGCTGGTTGATGACGTCGAGACCGGGGCCGATGGTGTCCAGGGCCGTCCGGATGGTCGCCGTGCGGGAGGCGAGCGTCTCGGCCAGCCGGTTGGCGCTGTCCAGCGCCCGGCTGATCTCGGACTTCTGCTCGTCCAGCCCGCCGATGAAGGTGTCGAGCTGGTCGAGGGTGCCCTTCAGCTCGTCCTCGCGGCCCTCCATCGCCTCGCCGAGCTCGCGGTTGATGGTCTGGAGCTGGGCCAGCCCGCCGCCGTTGAGCACCAGCGACAGCGCGCCCAGCAGCTCCTCGACCTCGACGTTGCGGTTCGTGCGCTCGAGCGGGATCAGCGGCCGGTCGCGCAGGTCGCCGGAGGGCTCGGCGTTGCCCGGCGGCGCCAGCTCGACGTACTTCTCGCCGAGCAGCGAGGACTGCTGGATCGCGGCGACGGCGTTGGCGGGCAGGTCGACGTCGCCGTTCACCACGATGGTGACCCGCGCCGACCAGTCCTCCTCGTCCAGCTCGATCTTCTCGACCCGGCCGACCGGCACGTCCGCGACGCGGACGGCCGACTGCTGGACCAGGTCCAGCACGTCCAGGAACTCGACCTCGACCTCGTACGGGTCGTCGCCGAGGTCGGCTCCGCCGGGAAGGCTGAACGAGTAGGCGCCGCGGAAGCCGCAGCCGCTGAGCAGCAGGGCCCCGGCCACCAGTGCGGTCATCCGTGTCGTTCGGCGGGTCATCCGGTCACCCCCGGGATCGCGGGCAGCCCGACCGGGGTGGGCCGGGAGCCGCCGCCACCGATGGCGCCCTGCAGCGCCTCGCGCAGCTCCTCGTAGTCCGGCCGGCCGTTGCCGTTGAGGTCGTCGAGGACGCCGTCGGCGTTGGCGTCGCCGGAGAGCAGCCGCGAGCAGATCGAGTCGATCGTGGTCGGCAGCGGCACCGGGTTCAGCGGGTCCAGCTGCACCGGGAGCTGGAGCTCGATCCGCCCGAGCTGCGAGAGCGCGCCGCACACCAGGACCTCGGCGTTCGCTGCCCCGAGGCTGTTGTCGCGGGTGTCGAGCGTGCCGTAGTCGGGGTTGTAGGCGTGGGCCAGGTTGCCCAGCGCCGCCGGCGCGACGTCGAGGACCTCCGCCAGCGCCGACCGCTGCTGCACGAGGGAGAGGGTCACGTCGGCGAGCCGGTTCACGTTCGTGGTCAGCAGCGTCGCGTTGTCCTGGATGAAGCCGGCCACGTCGGCCAGGGCCCGGGACAGCAGCTGCACCGCGGCCGCGAGGTCCTCGCGCTCGTCGGCCAGCAGCTCCGACACCGCGGCGAGGTTGTCGTTGAACTGGCCGACCTGCGCGTCGACGGTCGCGAGCGCCGTCGTGAAGGTCTGCAGGTTGTCCAGCGAGGAGAACAGGTCGTCCCGGTTGGTCGCCAGGGTCTCGACCGCCTGCGAGAAGCCGGTCAGCGTGCGGTTGAGCGACTCGCCGTTCCCGTCGAGGTTGGCGGCACCGACGTCGACGAGGTCGGACAGCGCCCCGTTCGCGTTGGCGCCGTCGGGCCCCAGCGCGGCCGACAGCTCGTCGAGCGCGCCGTACACCTGGTCCAGCTCGACCGGCGTGGCGGTGCGGTCGAGCGGGATCTCGTCGCCGTCCTCGAGCGTCGGGCCACCGTCGTACACCGGGGAGAACTGCACGTACCGGTCGGAGACCAGCGACGGCGCGAGGACGACGGCCTGCGCGTCGGCGGGGATGTCGTAGTCGTCGTCGATGTCCATGACGACGCGGACCTGGTCGCCCAGGGCGGTGATCTCGGCGACGTCGCCGACGTCGATTCCGAGGATGCTCACGCCGGATCCCTCGTAGAGGCCGACGGTGCCGGTGAAGTACGCCGTCACCCGATACTGGCCGGCGGGGCGGAGCACCGTCCAGCCCAGGGCCGCCAGCAGGACGAAGGCGGCGGCCAGTGCCACGCCGCGCTGCAGGGAGCCGCTCATCCCGTCTCCTCCGAACAGCCGACCGGGAGCGGCGTCTGCGAGACGGTGCCGCACACCACCGAGCCGAGGACGGTCGGCAGGAAGTCGTTCACGAAGCTGTCGAACCAGCGCCCGTTGCCCAGGGTGTTGGTGAACACCCGCACGAAGGGCGCGAAGTTGTTCACCGTCTCGGCCAGCGCGGCCCGGTTGCGGCTGAGGATGTCGGTGACCGTCGACAGCTGCTGGAGCGTCGGGGTCAGCGCCTCCCGGTTGTCCGCGACCAGGCCGGACAGCTGCTCGGCGAGGTCCTGCACGTTCGTGAGGATCGAGTCGATCAGCGCCCGCCGCTCCTGCACCTCGGTGAGCAGGGTGTTGGAGTCGAGGATCAGCTGGGTGAACTCGCCGTTGCGGTCGGCCAGCACCTGGCTCACCTGCCGGGTGGCCGACAGCAGCTCCTGCAGCTGCTGGTCGCGCGAGGCGATGGTGTCCGACAGCCGGGCCAGGCCCTGCAGCGAGGTCCGCACCTCGTCCGGGGTCTCGGCGAAGGTCTCCGCCAGCACCTCGAAGGAGCTGGCCAGCTGCTCGGTGTCGAGCTCCTCCACCGTGGTGGACAGGTCCGCGAAGGCCTCGACGACGTCGTACGGGGAGGCGGTGCGCTCCACCGGGATGGGCTGGTCGGGGTCGAGCTCGCCGGATCCGCGCGGCACCAGCGCGAGGTACTTCGCGCCCAGCACCGTCTCGATCTTGATGGCCGCCTCCGAGCGGTCCCCCACGAAGGCGTCCTTGACGCGGAACTCGACGAGCACGACGCCGTCCTCGAGCGACAGGCTCTCCACCTTGCCGACCTTGACGCCGGCGACGCGGACGACGTCGTCGGGCTGGAGCCCGGCGGCTTCGGAGAACTGGGCCTTGTAGACGGTGCCGCCGCCGATGAGGGGCAGCGACTGAGCGTTGAACGCCAGGAACACCAGCAGCGCGATGACCGAGAGGCTGATCGCGCCGATGGTGACCGGGTTGCGGTCGCGGAACGGCTTGGACTCGCGCGCCATCAGCTGCACCCCTCCGCCCCGCTGTCGAACCGGAACTGCTGGCCGACCTCCTGGCCGCCGGTGAGGGGAGTGCCGGGCAGGGTGACCGTCCCGCCGGCGGCGCACAGGTAGAAGTTGAACCAGCTGCCGTTGATGGCCGTGCGGGTGATCAGGTCGATTTTCACCGGCGAGAGCTGGAGGAACTCCTCCACCTTGTCGCCGTCGGCGGCCAGGTTCGTGGAGAGGTCGCCCAGCGCCTGGATGTCGGCTGCCAGCGGCGCCCGGGCGTCCTCGAGGAAGTCGGTCGTCGCGACCGCCAGGGTGTCGATCGTCTGCAGCGAGTCGAAGATCGCCTCGCGGTCGCCGGCGAGGCCGGTGACGAACTGCTGCAGGCTCACGACCAGGTCGGACAGCTGCTGGTCGCGGTCGGCGACGGTGTTCATCACGGTCGTCAGGTTGTCGATCATGCTGCCGATGACGGCGTCCTTGTCCGCGAGCGAGTCGCTCAGCGAGGCCACGTGGCCTAGCAGGCTCTGGACGGTCCCGCCCTCGCCCTGGAAGACCTGGATGATCTCGTAGGACAGCCGGTTCATGTCGGCCGGCGAGAGCGCCTGCAGCAGCGGGCGGAAGCCGCCGAACAGGGTGGTCAGGTCCAGCGCCGGCGTCGTCTGGGCGAGCGGGATGACGTCGTCCTCCTCGAGGGTCTCCCCCGCCGATCCGTCGCCGTCGGTCAGCGCGATGTAGCGCTGCCCGACCAGGTTGCGGTAGCGGATGGCGGCCTGGACGCCGGTGGGCAGCGGCACGTCGGCGGACACCTCGAGCTCGACGGACGCGACCGGGCGGTCGGTGCCCTCGGCCAGGCCGATGCCGGTCACCTGCCCCACGCGGACCCCGGCGATGCGGACCTCGTCGCCCTCCACGAGGCCGGCGACGTCGGAGAACTCCGCCCGGTAGGCGATCTGCTCGCCGTACCCGGCGTTGGTGATGGTGCTGATCAGCACGTAGCTGGCCAGGATCGTGACCAGCCCGAAGACGATCAGCTTGACCAGGGGGCCGACGAGGCCGCGCATCTTCTCCCTCATCGCAGCAGCACCTGCGTCCCCCGCAGGAGCGGCGCCAGCGTGGACGCCGCCAGGTCGGACACCCGGCCGGGCTCGCGGCCGGTCTGGTAGCCCAGGATGCTGCGCACGAAATCGAGTTCCGCCGTCGATCCGGCGAGCTGGTAGGGCAGCGACTGGCCCACCGTCGGGTTGGGGTCACCGGCGCCCGGCGGCACGTCGGTCGGGCCGCTGCCGCCGAGGCAGATCGGGTTCCCGGTCGACGGGTTGTCCGCCGAGTCCACGCCGTCCGCCGGCGGCGTCGGGCAGTAGTAGTCGCCGTTCTGCGAGGCGGCGATCAGCCCGTCGATGTCGGCCAGGCCCTGGCAGTCGGGGCCGGACTGGTCGAGGTACTCCGGCTGGTCCCCGGGCACGTAGGGGTTCCGCGGCGGAAAGCTCACCACGATGTTGAGGTTCAGCGCCGGGTCGCCGTCGCCGCCGAAGGACTCCGTGGTCAGCGGCGCCGCGCGGGTCAGGCCCTCGAGGATGCAGGGGTAGCTCGGCGAGTACTTCGCGAAGACGCCGAGGACGGGCCGGGACGACGCCGCCACGGAGATGATGTTCTGCTCGTTGACCTCGAGGAACCCGGCGGTCGTCCGGGCCGCCCTGTCGCCGACGGTGAAGGTGCGGCGCAGCTGCTCCTGCTGGTCGACCAGCGTCGTGTTGGTGACCGCGAGGTTGTCGAGGACCCCGAGCAGGTCGTCGGCGGCGGCGTCGTAGGTGTCGGCGAAGTCGGCCAGCAGGCTGATGTCGTCCTGCAGCTCCGGAAGCACCGTGTTGAGCTCGCCGATGTAGCGGCCGGTCGAGGCCAGGTTCGCGCCGAGGTCGTCGCCGCTGCCCCGCAGCGCGTCGGCGACCGCGCCCAGCGTGTAGCTGAGGTCCTGCGGCTCGACCGTCTGCAGCAGCGGGAGCAGGTCGTCGATCACCCGCTGCAGCTCGATCGCGTTCTCGCTCCGGTCCTGACCGATGACGTCGCCGTCGGCCAGCCGCTCCTGCGCGGGCGACTCGGGCAGCTCCAGGGAGACGAACCGCTCGCCGAACAGCGTCTTGGGCAGCAGCCGGGCGGTCACGTCGGCGGGGATCTGCTCGAGGTACTCGGGCTTGATCGCCAGGTCGATCGTCGCGCCCTCGGCGCTGGCCTGGACGTCGCGGACGTCGCCGACGATCACCCCGCGCACCTTGACGTCGGAGGCCTCCTGCAGCTGGTTGCCGGCCGTGTCGGTCTCCAGCGTCACGCGGGCGACGTCGGTGAACACCTTGTTGTACTGCGCCACCGCGAGCCCGAGCAGCATCGCCAGGACGACGAGGAACGCCAGCCCCTGCAGCCGGATGCGGATCTTCTTGCTCATCGCGCGCTACCCCGCGATCCGGACTGTCGTCGTCGAGCCCCAGATGGCCAGGGACAGGAACAGGTCGATGATGTTGACCGCCACGATCGAGAACCGGACCGCCCGGCCCACCGCCAGCCCGACGCCCGCGGGGCCGCCGCTGGCGCGGTAGCCGTAGTAGCAGTGGGTCAGGATGATCACGACGGAGAAGACGAGGACCTTCAGGAACGACCACAGCACGTCCTGCGGTGGCAGGAAGAGGTTGAAGTAGTGGTCGTAGGTGCCCGTCGACTGCCCGTAGGCGGTGGTCGCGATGGTCCTGGTGGCGAAATAGCTGGTGAGCAGGCCCAGCACGTAGAGCGGGATGACGGCGATGAACCCGGCGACGATGCGCGTCGTCACCAGGAACGGGAGCGAGGGCACGCCCATGACCTCGAGTGCGTCGATCTCCTCGTTGATCCGCATGGCGCCGATCTGGGCGGTGAAGCCGCAGCCGACGGTCGCCGACAGCGCCAGACCGGCGACCAGCGGGGCGATCTCCCGGGTGTTGAAGTACGCCGAGAGGAAGCCGGTGAAGGCCGACGTCCCCAGCTGGTCGAGGGCCGCGTAACCCTGCAGGCCGACCTCGGTGCCGGTGAAGAACGACAGGAAGGCGATGACCCCGACGGTGCCGCCGATGACCGCCAGCGCGCCGGTCCCGAAGGTGACCTCGGCGAGCAGCCGGAAGGTCTCCTTCTTGTAGCGCCGCAGGGTGCGCGGCGTCCACGCCAGCGCGCGGGCGTAGAAGGAGATCTGGTCGCCGAGGTCGTCCAGCGTGCCGAGCGGCTTCTGGTACGTCCGCTTCAGCTTGCGCAGGTTGACCCGGATCTTGTCCGAGGTCGAGAGCAGGGCCATCTCACTGACCCTTCGGCGGCACGAGCTGGAAGTAGATCGCGGTGATCACGAAGTTCACCGCGAACAGCAGGAGGAACGTGATGACGACGGACTGGTTCACCGCGTCACCGACCCCCTTGGGCCCACCTCCGGCCCGCAACCCCTTGTACGAGGCGACGATGGCCGCGATCAGGCCGAAGATCAGCGCCTTGATCTCGCCGGACCAGAAGTCCTCGACCTGGGCCAGGGCGCTGAACGACGCCAGGTAGGCACCCGGTGTGCCGCCCTGGAGGACGACGTTGAAGAAGTAGCCACCCGCGACGCCCACGACGCTGACCAGGCCGTTGAGCAGGACGGCGACCAGCATCGAGGCGAGCACCCGCGGGACGACGAGGCGCTGGATGGGGCTGATGCCCAGCACCTCCATGGCGTCGATCTCGTCGCGGATCTTGCGGGCGCCGAGGTCGGCGGCGATGGCCGAGCCGCCGGCACCGGCGATGAGCAGGGCCGTCACGATCGGGCTGGCCTCGCGCAGGACGGCGAGCACCGACGCCGACCCGGTGAACGACTGCGCGCCCAGCTGGCGGGTCAGCGAGCCGAGCTGGAGCGCGATGACCGCGCCGAAGGGGATCGCGACCAGCGCGGTCGGGATGATCGTCACGCTGGCGATGAACCACGCCTGCTGGAGGAACTCCCGGACCTGGAACGGCCGCTTGGGCAGCGCGCGGACGACGTCCAGGGCGAAGGCGAAGAGGTTGCCGCTGGCGGCGAGGGGACGGGTCGGCGAGAACTTCCCGTCGAGCAGGCCGGGGGCCTTCGGCTTGTCGGTCGCCGTCACCCCTCACCGCCCTGCCGGGGCAGCGTGGCGGTCGCGCCGCGGGCGCCGGCGTCGGCCTCGGGGGCCCAGTGGCGGCCGCCCGAACCGGGGGTGGAGGTGTAGGCGCCCGAGTCGGCCTTGGCCAGGAGGTCCTCGGGCAGCGACTTCCGGATGGCGGCCTGCGTCTCCTCGTCGAACTCGTGCAGCATGCGGGCGACCCGCTCCTGGCGCCGGCGCTCGGCCTTGCGCTCGGGCAGGCCCTCGGTGGGCGTCAGCTGCGGCGGGACGGCGTCCCCACCGCTCGCACCCTTCGGGCCGACCCCGTTGTGCGAGTCCCCGCCGCGCGCCTCGAGCTGCTTCATCTCGGCCTCGACCTGCGCGACGTCCTTCTCCTCGCTCATGCCGATGGGGCCCTCGCGCCGGCCGTTGAGGAACTGCCGGACGACCGGCTCCTGCGAGGTGAGCAGCTGCTCGCGCGGGCCGAACATCACCAGGTTGCGGCGGAAGAGCAGGCCGAGGTTGTCGGGCACGGTGCGGGCGGTGCCGATGTCGTGCGTGACGATCAGGAAGGTGGCGTCGATCTGCGCGTTGAGGTCGACGATCAGCTGGTTGAGGTAGGCCACGCGCACCGGGTCGAGCCCGGAGTCGGGCTCGTCGAACAGGATGATCTCGGGGTCGAGGACGAGGGCCCGCGCGAGCCCGGCGCGCTTGCGCATCCCGCCGGAGATCTCCCCGGGGAGCTTCCCCTCCGCACCCTGCAGACCGACCATGTCCATCTTCTCGAGGACGATGGACCTGACCTCCGACTCGCTCTTCTTCGTGTGCTCGCGCAGCGGGAAGGCGATGTTGTCGTAGAGGTTCATCGACCCGAACAGCGCGCCGTCCTGGAACAGCACGCCGAAGAGCTTCCGGACCTCGTAGAGGTTGTGCTCGCTGGTCCGGACGATGTCGGTGTCGTTGATGACGATCGAGCCCTTCTCGGGCTTCAGGAGCCCGACCAGGGACTTGAGGAACACCGACTTGCCGGTGCCGGACGGGCCGAGGAGCACCGAGATCTCACCCGGGGGCAAGGTCAGGGTGACGTCGCTCCAGATGTTCTGGCTCCCGAACGACTTGGTCAGCCCTTCGACCTCGACTGCGACGCCCACGACTGCCCGCCCCTCCGATCCGGCTGCGTTGCCGGTCCCCGCCTCGTCGCATCGACGAGCCCCGGCAGTGTGCGACGTCCCGGGCCGGTCCGCATGTCGGGTGCCCGCAACGCGCTTCTACTGACCAGTAACGACGATGCGAGCAACAGGTTACGTGTGTCACGGGGTTTGCGTGACCCGGATCTCCACGCATCCCCCGGGCGTGCCGGGAGGGTCGCCCGGGCGGGGGACGCAGCAGGGGCCGCCCTCCCGGAGGAGGACGGCCCCTGCTGCCGTGCGGTGGTGCGTTCCCCGGTCAGACCGGGGAGGGGGTCACGTGACCGTGACGTACCCGGCGATCGAGACCGCCGGGTGAGGGGTCACGTGACCGTGACGTACCCGGCGATCGAGACCGCCGGGTGAGGGGTCACTTGACGGTGACGGTGGCGCCGGCGCCCTCGAGGGCGGCCTTGGCCTTGTCAGCGGCGTCCTTGGCGACCTTCTCCAGGACCGGCTTCGGCGCGTTGTCGACCAGGTCCTTGGCCTCCTTGAGGCCGAGCGAGGTCAGGCCGCGCACCTCCTTGATGACCTGGATCTTCTTGTCGCCGGCGCTCTCGAGGATGACGTCGAACTCGTCCTGCTCGGCGGCGGCCTCGTCGCCACCGCCACCGCCGCCACCGGCGGGGGCGGCGGCCGCGACGGCCACGGGGGCAGCAGCGGTGACGTCGAAGGTCTCCTCGAACTGCTTCACGAAGTCGGACAGCTCCAGGAGGGTCATCTCCTTGAAGGCGTCGAGCAGGTCCGCGCTGGAAATCTTGGCCATGTCTGTCTCCTTGTGGGTCAGGCGTCACCGGCCGGGGCCTCGGCGGCCTCGGCGGTGTCGGGGGTCTCGGGGGTGGTGTCAGCAGCAGCGCTCTCGTCGGCGGCAGGAGCGGCGGCCTCGGCCGGGGCGTCGGCGGCCTTCTTCTCCTGCAGCGCGGCGGCGAGACGGGCGACCTGGGACAGCGGGGCCTGGAAGAGCCCGGCAGCCTTGGTCAGGTTGCCCTTCATCGCGCCGGCCAGCTTGGCCAGCAGGACCTCGCGGGGCTCGACGTCGGCGAGGCGGGTGACCTCGGAGGCGTCGACGGTGCGGCCGTCGACCACACCGCCCTTGACGACGAGCAGCGGGTTGGCCTTCGCGAAGTCGCGGATGGCCTTGGCGGCCTCGACCGGGTCACCCTCGATGAAGGCGATCGCGGTCGGGCCGTTGAGGAGCGGGCCGAGCTCGGAGAAACCGACCTCGTCCGCCGCCCGCTTCGTCAGGGTGTTCTTGACGACGGCGTAGCTGCTGCCCGCACCGAGGGAACGACGCAGCTGGGTCAGCTGCGCCACGGTCAGCCCGCGGTACTCGGTGAGCACCGCCGCACTCGAGTTCTGGAACCGCTCGGTGATCTCGTCGATCACCGCGGCCTTCGCCTGCGTGGGCATGGGCCTCCTCTCGTCTGTCGGGCGACCCCTGGCTCTCGCGCGAGCGCGGGCGATCGGTGGCCCCGGAGACGAGGAACGCCCCGGCGCAGAGCGCACGGGGCGAGGAGCGGGCGCGAGCGCCCGCCGATCGAACCGTCCACCTGCGCGGGTCGCCCGGGGTCCGGGACCTTCGATCGCACGCGGACGTGCGACGACCAGCGGTCTTGGGGGGAACGCGCACAAGAGTACGCGACGGACGGGCGGAAGCGGTAACCGGCCGGTGGATCAGCCGCGGGTGGCCGCGGCCAGGTGGGCGCGCAGCTGCTCGGCGTCGTCCTCGGCGCCGTAGCCGGGGGTGCCCGGCTCGATCCGCCAGCTGTCGGCCAGCGAGCCGAGGTCCACGACGTCGAAGCCGATCTCGTCGAGGAAGGCGGCGACGCGCTGCTCGGCCGTGGTGTCGTCCGCCGCCACCGCCAGGGCGCGGCGGTTCGGGGTCCCGGCCGGGGCCCGGTGGTCGACGATCTGCGCGGCGGCGATGTGGTTGAAGGCCTTGACCACCGAGGACGACGGCAGGTGCCGCTGCAGCAGCTCCGAGCTGGTGGCCCGCCCCTCGTCCAGCTCGGCGATCCGCCCGTCGCGCTGCGGGTAGTAGTTGCCGGTGTCGATGACGACCGTGCCGGCCAGCGGCTCGGCCGGCACCTGCGCCAGGGCGTGCAGCGGGATCGTCACCAGGGCGAGGTCGGCCGCCTCGGCGGCCTCCCACGCGGTGGCGGCCCGCACCGAGCCCCGGGCGGTGGGCCGCGCGCTCAGCTCGGCGACGAGGTCGGCCAGGCTCGCCGGACCGCGGGAGTTGGACAGGACGACGTCGTACCCGGCGTCGAGCGCGACGCGGGCGACGGCGCTGCCGATGTGGCCGGCGCCGATGGTTCCCAGGGTGGTCATGGCCGGGACAACCGCACCGGGCCCCCGGCGCTTCCAGGAGACGACGAGGGCCCCGCAGCGACGTGCGCTGCGGGGCCCTCGTGACGTGCTCGGTGCTTACGCGGTGGGCTCGTCCACCAGCATGTTGCGGGTGCGGTTCGGGTCGACCGGGATGCCGGGGCCCATGGTGGTCGAGACGGTGACCTTCTTGAGGTACCGGCCCTTGGCCGAGGACGGCTTGGCGCGCAGCACCTCGTCGAGGGCGGCCGCGTAGTTCTCGACCAGCTTGGCCTCGTCGAACGAGGTCTTGCCGATCACCAGGTGCAGGTTGGCCTGCTTGTCGACGCGGAAGTTGATCTTCCCGCCCTTGATGTCGTTGACGGCCTTGGTGACGTCGGGGGTCACGGTGCCGGTCTTCGGGTTCGGCATCAGGCCACGGGGGCCGAGGATGCGGGCGATGCGGCCGACCTTGGCCATCTGGTCGGGGGTCGCGATCGCGGCGTCGAAGTCCAGGAAACCGCCCTGGATGCGCTCGATCAGGTCGTCCGAGCCCACGACGTCGGCGCCGGCGGCCTCGGCCTCGGCGGCCTTGTCACCGGTCGCGAAGACGATGACGCGGGCGGTCTTGCCGGTGCCGTGCGGCAGGTTGACCGTGCCGCGGACCATCTGGTCGGCCTTGCGGGGGTCGACGCCCAGGCGCATGGCGACCTCGACGGTGGCGTCGTAGGACGTCGTCGACGTCTCCTTGGCCAGCTTGGCGGCCTGGAGGGGGCTGTACAGGTTGTCGCGGTCGACCTTCTCGGCCACTGCGCGGAACTTCTTGCCGTGCTTCGCCATGGTGGTTCCTCTCCCCCGGTCGGTGCCGGGGATCGTGTGGTTCGCGGGCCTGGCGTGGCCCTCCCACGAACTGCTGGGTGGTGCGGGACTCAGCCCGTGACCGTGATGCCCATCGACCGGGCGGTGCCGGCGATGATCTTCTCGGCCTGGTCGAGGTCGTTGGCGTTGAGGTCGGCCATCTTGGTGGTGGCGATCTCGCGGACCTGGTCACGGGTGACCGTGGCGACCTTGGTCTTGTGGGGCTCGCCCGAGCCCTTCTCGACACCGGCGGCCTTCAGCAGCATGCGCGCGGCCGGCGGGGTCTTGGTGACGAACGTGAACGACCGGTCCTCGAAGACCGAGATCTCGACCGGGATCACGTTGCCGCGCTGCGACTCGGTCGCGGCGTTGTAGGCCTTGCAGAACTCCATGATGTTGACGCCGTGCTGGCCGAGCGCCGGACCCACGGGCGGCGCGGGGGTGGCCGCACCGGCGTTGATCTGGAGCTTGATGACCGCGGTCAACCGCTTCCTGGGGGGCATGACTTCCTTCTATCTCTGCTGAACGGGTCCAGAGGGTGGCGGGTTGGGCCGGAGGACCAGTTCAGATCTTCTGGACCTGGCTGAACGACAGCTCGACGGGCGTCTCGCGGCCGAAGATGGAGACGAGCACCTGCAGCTTCTGCTGCTCGGCGTTGATCTCGTTGATGGTGGCGGGCAGCGTCGCGAAGGGCCCGTCCATGACGGTGACCGACTCGCCGACCTCGAAGTCGACGACGGCGGCCGGCGCGGCGGCGGCGCCACCGGTCGTGGCCTCGGCGCCGGTGGTGCGCGCGGCCTGCGGCGCCGTCGCCGGGACGAGGATCTTGACGACCTCGTCGATGGTCAGCGGCGAGGGCTTGGAGGTCGCCCCCACGAAGCCGGTGACGCCCGGGGTGTTGCGGACCGCACCCCACGACTCGTCGTTGAGCTCCATGCGGACGAGCAGGTAGCCCGGCAGGACCTTGCGGTTGACCTGCGCGCGCTTGCCGTTCTTGATCTCGGTGACCTCCTCGGTGGGCACCTCGATCTGGTAGATGTAGTCCTCGACGTCCAGCGACTGGATGCGCGCCTCGAGGTTGGTCTTCACCTTGTTCTCGTAGCCCGCGTAGGAGTGCACGACGTACCAGTCGCCGGGGGCGATGCGCAGCGCCTTCTTCATGGCCTCGACCGGGTCCTCGTCGTCGGCGTCGACGGCGGGCAGGTCCGAGGGAGCGGCCGGCTCGACCAGGGGGTCGGTCACCAGGCTGTCGGTGTCGCCGCCCTCGATCTCCGGCGTGACGTCGGAGACCTCGGTGTCGGTGTCGAGGTCGGTGGTGTCGATCGAGCTCTCGGCCGCGCCGGTCTCGCCGGCACCGGTCTCGACGTCGACGGTGCCGCGCTGCTCGACGCGGGGATCGTCCAGATCCGTGGCGGTCGCGCCTTCGACCGGGGTGGCGGTCTCGAAGGGCTCGCGGGGGTCGGTCACAGGTTCTTCTTCCTTGTCTGGGGACGTGCGGGCGGGCGGAGGTCAGCCGAAGACGGCGATCACGCCCTTGGCGAAGAGCAGGTCCAGGCCGGCGACCAGCGCGACGATGAACGCCACGAACACGATGACCACGGTGGTGTAGGTGATCAGCTCGCGGCGACCGGGCCAGATGACCTTGCGCAGCTCGGCGACGACCTCGCGGAGGAACCGTGCCAGCGAGCGCTTCTGCCCGCTGGCGGCCCGCTCGCGCTCGGCGGCCGCCCGGGAGCGGGTCGCCCCGCCCTCGCGCGTGGCCGGACGGGTGGACGCGGGGCGGCGGGACCGGGCGGGCCGGTCGTCGTCCTCGTCCTCGTCGTCGTCGGCCGTGATGCGGCCCCGGCGGCGGCGCGTCGGCGCGGCGACGACCTTGTCCTCGTCGGCCTCCGCCTCCTCGGCGAGCTCGTCCTCGGCGGCCTCGAGCTCCGCGGCGTCGTCGACCCCCGGGGTCTCGCGGTCGAGCTGCTCGTCGGTCAGCTCGGCGTCGCGGGCGTCGTCCCCGCGTCCCGGCTTCTCGTCGCTCACTGCGCCTCGCTCGCCTCGTGGTGGTGACCGCTCGGTCGAGCGGTCGATGTCGTCGGTCGTGGTGCTCGGTGGTCCTGCCGTGCGGTGGCAGGGGTGACAGGACTTGAACCTGCAGCCTGCGGTTTTGGAGACCGCTGCTCTGCCAATTGAGCTACACCCCTAGTCCCCTGGGCGGGGCCCGGGACCGCCCGCCTCACCACGGCAGCGCGGAGCCTCGGGGAGGTTCCGGGGCACGCCGGTGGCGGGGTCAGCTGCCCCAGGACGGCCAGTGTACGGGACCGGACGGCGGGACAGCCAACGTCCTGCCGGGCCCGCCCCCCGGACCGCTCCGGTCCCCTCCCCACGTGCGGTCGCGCAGCCGATCCGGGTGCGACTCCGCCGCAGCCCGGCCGACTTTGACACGATGGGGGCATGACCGCCGTCTCCTCGGAGTCCGCCCAGTCCGCCGCCCCCTCGGGCCCGAGCCGCATCTCGCGCCGCATCGCCGCGATCAGCGAGTCGGCCACGCTGGCCGTCGACGCGAAGGCCAAGGCGCTCAAGGCCGCGGGCAAGCCGGTCATCGGCTTCGGCGCGGGCGAGCCGGACTTCCCGACGCCCGACTACGTCGTCGAGGCCGCGGTGGCCGCCTGCCGTCAGCCGGCCATGCACCGCTACACCCCCGCGGGCGGGCTCCCGGCGCTCAAGGAGGCGATCGTCGCCAAGACGGCGCGCGACTCGGGCCTGCAGGTCACGCCGGCGAACGTCCTGGTGACCAACGGCGGCAAGCAGGCCGTCTACGAGGCCTTCGCGACCCTGCTCGACCCCGGTGACGAGGTCCTGCTGCCGGCGCCGTACTGGACCACCTACCCGGAGGCCATCAGGCTGGCCGGCGGCGTCCCCGTGCCGGTCGTCGCCGACGAGCAGAGCGGCTACCTGGTGTCGGCGGCCCAGCTGGAGGCCGCGCGGACGCCGCGGACCAAGGTCCTGCTGTTCTGCTCGCCGTCCAACCCGACCGGCGCGGTCTACCCGGCCGAGCAGGTCGAGGAGATCGGCCGCTGGGCCCTGGACGCCGGCCTCTGGGTGCTCACCGACGAGATCTACGAGCACCTCACCTACGGCGGCGTGACCGCGCCGTCGATGCCGGTGGTCGTGCCCGAGCTGGCCGAGCGGTGCGTCGTGGTCAACGGCGTCGCCAAGACCTACGCGATGACGGGCTGGCGGGTCGGCTGGATCCTGGGCCCGACCGACGTCGTGAGGGCCGCGACCAACCTGCAGTCGCACGCCACGTCGAACGTCGCGAACGTGTCGCAGGCGGCGGCCGTCGCGGCGCTCACCGGCGACCTGTCGGCGGTCGCGACCATGCGCGAGGCGTTCGACCGTCGGCGGCAGACGATCGTGTCGATGCTCCGCGAGATCCCGGGGGTGGCCTGCCCCGAGCCGCAGGGCGCGTTCTACGTCTACCCGTCGGTCAAGGGCCTTCTCGGCCGGCCCATCGCGGGCCGGACGGCGGAGACGAGCGTCGAGCTCGCCGAGATCATCCTCGAGGAGGCCGAGGTGGCCGTCGTCCCGGGCGAGGCCTTCGGGACCCCCGGCTACCTGCGGATGTCCTACGCGCTCGGGGACGAGGACCTCGTCGAGGGCGTCTCCCGGATGCAGCGGCTGCTCGGCTCGGCCGGCTGAGGCGCAGCCCTCAGCGCGGGGCGTCGTCCTCGCCGAGCGCCTCGGCGCCCTCGAGGACGTCGAGCGCCGGGGGCACGTCGCCCAGGGCGCGGTAGAGGTCGGTCGGGGTGGCGATGCTCCACGCCGTCGCGTCGACGTAGCAGCGGATCGCCGCCGCGAACGGCTCCTCGCCGGCGGCCCGCTGCGCCGCCAGCAGGGCCGCGCCGCCCTTGTCGTAGACGAGGCGGAAGTAGCTGCCGGTGCTCGCGTAGTCGGCCATGCTGGCGCCGACCGGGCCGGTCAGGGTCAGCGCCTCCTCGGTCACCAGCCCGGATCCGGGGTCCACGGTGGCCTCGGCCCAGGACGCGAAGGCCTCGTCGAGCCAGGGGTCGCGGAACTGCGAGTTGCCGACCATCCCGTAGAACCACTGGTGCGCGACCTCGTGCACGAGGACCTGCGGGCTGGGCGTCGCCTCCAGGATCATGCTCGGGTACTCGATGCCGCCGCCGAAGTCGGGCAGCAGGGCCACCGAGAGGCTGTCGTAGGGGAACGGCCCCAGGAACTCCTCGAGGGCGCCGATGGCGTCCACCGTCCACGTGCTGAGGACGTCCCCCGGCACGTCGCCGTCCGGCAGGACACCGGTGGTCACCCGCGTCCCGCCCGGGGTCGTCGCCTCGGTGGTGGTGAACGGACCGGCGGCCACCCCGACGTCCCGGGCGACCGGCTCCTCGGAGGTCCAGGTCCGCCGTCCCTCGCGCGGCGCCGAGGGCTGCGCCTGCGCCCCGGTCATGAGGACCGTGAGATCCTCCGGCGCGGAGACGGTGACGGTCGTGTCGGCGGCGGGGCTCGACGCCGTCTCGCCGCTGACCGGCACGAAGGGATCCCGGGCCCAGCCGACCCCGGGCTCCCAGGCCAGCAGCGGCGCGCCGCTGGCCCACCAGGAGACCGGCCCGTCGACGCCGACCCGGTCGAAGGTGCCGCTGCCCAGCGTGAGCGTGAAGTCGAGCGAGACCTCGGTGGACTCCCCCGCCTCGAGCTCGTCGTCCAGCTGGACGACGTAGAGGCCCCCGGGGTCGCTCGCGGCAGCGGCCTCGTAGCGGCCCTCGGCGACGTCGTCGCCCCGGACGGCGTCGACCACCAGGCGGTTGCCGGCGGGCGCGGAGTCGGGGCCGTTCGGCACGAGCCGGAACACCAGCTCGCCGACGTCCAGGTCGGGGGTGAACACGACGGTCTCGGTGCCGGTGACGGTGCGCCGGTCGTCGGCGAGCGTGAAGTCCAGATCGATCTGGGGCCGGTCGGGGTCGGGTTCCGCCCGCTCGGCGGGGCAGCCCTCCTCCTCGGCTCCCGGGGCCGCGGCGGTCGCGGACGGGCCCGGACCGGCGGGCGGGCCCGCCGTGTCGGCGAACGACGTGCACCCGGGGAGGAGCAGCGCCGCGACCGTGACGACGGCGAGCCGCCGTGCGGTCATGCCAGCCGGACGATCGCGCGCGCCAGGGAGAGCACCTTCTCCCCGCCGCTGGTCACGGTGAGGTCCACGCGGGCCCGGCCGTCGTCCAGGAGCGCCCCGACCTTGCCGCGCACGGTCACCTCGGCGCCCTCGTCGTCGTCGGGGACGACGACGGGCCGGCCGAAGCGGACGTGCTGCTCGACGAGGGCGGCGGGGTCGCCGGTCCAGGCCGTGACGGCGCGGCCGGCCAGCGCCATGGTGAACATGCCGTGGGCGATGACGCCCGGCAGCCCGACCGCGGTGGCGGTGCGGTCGTTCCAGTGGATCGGGTTGAAGTCGCCGGAGGCGCCGGCGTAGCGGACCAGGTCGGCGCGGGTGACGCGGTACACCTGCTCGGGCAGCTCGGTGCCGACCTCCACCGCCATCACTCCCCCCGGGCCACGAGCATCGACGTCGCGGTGCACACCGGCTCGCCGCCCTCGGTGGCGAGGTCGACCCGCGCGGTCAGCATGTCGTTGCCGGCCACCGTGCGGGCCGCGTCGATCGTGGTGGTGGCGACGAGGCGGTCACCGGCGCGGATCGGCCGGTGGTGGGCGAACCGCTGCTCGCCGTGCACGACCCGGGAGTAGTCGATCGCGACGTCCGGGTCGTCGAGGACCACCATCGCGGCCTCGAGGCTGACCACGATCGCGAAGGTCGGCGGGGCGATGACGTCGGAGTGGCCGGCGGCGCGGGCGGCCTCGGGATCGCGGTGGACCGGGCTGTCCTCACCGACGGCGGCCGCGAACTCGGCGATCTTCGCCCGGCCGACCTCGTAGACGGCAGAGGGCGGGTAGCTGCGCCCGACCAGTTCCCGGTCCAGCGCCATGCTCCCGCCTTCGGCTCAGCTGTCGGCGCGCGTCAGCGCGTCTCGCGGTGCAAGGTGTGCTTGCGGTCCTTGGGGCAGTACTTCATCAGCTCGAGCCGGTCGGGGTCGTTCCGCCGGTTCTTGCGGGTGATGTAGTTGCGGTTCTTGCACTCCTGGCAGGCCAGGGTGATCTTCGGACGGATGTCGGTCGCTGCCATGAGGAGTGCTCCTAGCCTTGTGCCTGCGCCCCGGCGGCTGCCGGTGCGGTGTTCCTGACGTGCGGACGGACCCCGGCCGTGCGGGGTCCGTCGGGAGTAGCGGTGACCGGACTTGAACCGGTGACACAGCGATTATGAGCCGCTTGCTCTACCAGGCTGAGCTACACCGCCGGGATGACCGTGCGGCCCGGTCTCGCGACTGGACCGGCTGGTCACTGAGCCCCTTTACGGAATCGAACCGTAGACCTTCTCCTTACCATGGAGACGCTCTGCCGACTGAGCTAAAGGGGCGTGCTCGAAGAGCCGTCGAGAACTGTACCTGACCGCTGCCGTCCCGTCGGGCAGGGGGTTCGGCGCGTGCTCAGGTGCGGACGAACAGCCTCCGGTGGGTGGCTCCCGGCGCGGCCTTGCGCACCCCGGTCCGGGCCAGGAGCCAGCTCTCCAGGCGGTCGTCGGGCAGCGGCCGGCTGACCAGGAAGCCCTGCAGCTTGTCGCAGCCCATCTCCGCCAGCAGGTTGCGGGTCAGCTCGTCCTCGACACCCTCGGCGACCACGCGCAGGCCCAGGTTGTGGGCCAGTTCGATGATCGACCGGGCGATGAACGACTCCCCCTGGCTGGTCGACATCCCGAGCACGAAGGACTTGTCGATCTTGACCTCGTCGATCGGCAGCTGGCGCAGCTGCGAGAGCGACGAGTAGCCGGTGCCGAAGTCGTCCATGGACAGCCGGAGCCCGAGGCCGTGGAGGTCGGCCAGGACGGTGCTGTCGCGCACCGAGTCGTCGACGACGCTGCCCTCGGTCAGCTCGAGGGTCAGCAGCTCGCCGGGGACGCGGTGGCGCTGCAGGGCGCGGCGCACGCGGGCGACGAGGTCGGGCTCGGTGAGGCAGTGCACCGACAGGTTCACCGCGACCGACAGGGCGATGTCCTGGTCGAGCCACCGCCGGCAGCGCGCGAGCGCCAGGTCCAGGACGTGGTCGGTCACCGCGCCGATGCGGCCGATCTGCTCGGCCAGGTGGATGAAGTCGTCCGGGGGGATCGAGCCGTAGCGCGGGTGCGCCCACCGGACCAGCGTCTCGACCGAGACGATGTCGGAGGTCTGGGCGTCGATGATCGGCTGGAAGACGACGCTGATCTGACCGTCGGCCATCGCCTGCTCGAGCTCCGTGCCCAGCTGCAGGCGGCGCAGGCTCTGCTGGTCCAGCACCGGGTGGTAGCTGGCCACGCCGCCCGAGTCCGCGGCGGCGAGCAGCGCCACGTCGGCGCGCTGCATGAGCATCCCCGAGTCCGTGCCGTGCACCGGGGCCGCGGCGACGCCGATGGTGAGCGTGACCTCCAGGTCGAGGCCGGCGACCCGGGCCCGCGTGGAGGCCGCCTCCCGCAGCCGCCGGGCGGCGCGCTCGGTGGCCTGCAGGGACAGCCCGGGCAGCAGGACGGCGAACTGCTCGCCCTCCATCCGCGCCAGCAGCGCCGTCGGCGGGGCGTGCTCGCGCAGCAGACCGGCGGTGACCAGCAGCAGCTCGTCGCTGGCCGCGTGCCCGAGGGTGTCGGTGACGTCGGTGTAGTTGCCCAGCGCCGCGAGGATCAGCCCGGCGCGCGCGGTGACCGGGTCGGCCGAGAGGAGCTGGTCGATCTCGGCGGCCAGGCGCTGCCGGTTGGGCAGCCCGGTGAGCCGGTCGTGGTCGGCGTCGTAGCGGATCTGGGTCAGCAGCTGCTGGTGCCGGATGGCCGCGTTGACGTGCGTGAGCATCGAGTCCAGGGCGGCGCTGTCGCTGTCGCCGAACGAGATGATGTCGCTGCGCCGGTCGCACACCTCGAGGTAGCCGGGCTCACCGGCGGCGGTCATGACGGCGGCGCCCAGCAGGTCGGAGACACCCCGCCGCACGAGCGCGGCGGCCTCCTCGTCGTCGGCCCGGCTGAGCGAGACGCGGACCGGGCCGTCGGTGGACTCGACCGCGCGGCGGCGGAACAGGTCGTCGGGGTCGCCCGGGCCGTCGTACCAGACCGCGCCGTTCTCGGCGACGACGACGAGGCGGGGCTCCTCGTCGAGGTAGGGCGGCAGCCACAGGGCCACGCGGTCGGCGTTGAGCAGCTCGCGCACGGCCTCGACGATCTGCCGCGTGCCGGACTCGTCGGGCGGGACCTGCTCCACGCGGCGGGCGAAGTCGTAGACCCGCTCGACGCTGTGGCCCTCGCGCGTGACGGCGGCGAACCGGCGGTAGAGCAGCGCCAGCGCGACGAGCAGCGGTGCGATCAGCAGCCACACCCACGGGCTGACGCTGACCAGCAGCAGCACCGCCAGCCCGACGATCACCGCCACCGGGCTGACCATCAGCACCGGTATGAACAGCGAGGTCCAGAGCGCCCGCCCGGGGTAGCCCTGGGTGGCGGTGATGGCGGCGGCGATCAGGCCGGCCCCGAGGACGGTGGCGACCACGACGGCGACCAGGTAGGCCAGCCAGGTCCGCGGCTCGGAGATGTCCCCGGCGGGGAGCACCCGCAGGACGCCGACGGCGATGCAGACCTCGATGACGACGAGGCTGACGTTGAACGCGGCCTTGGGCGGGGCGTACCCCTGCGCCAGGCCGACGAGGCCGACCGCGATCGCCCAGGCGACCGCCGTCCAGGCGGGACCGACCGCGACGAGCGCCATGACGAAGGCGATCTCGCTCGGGGACCAGGCGAACGTCTGGCGCCGGAACTCGAAGTCGACGTTGAACGACTCCGCGGCGACCAGGCCGACGAACGCCGCGATCAGGAGGACGGGCTCGACGGATCCGGCCAGCGGCGGGAGGACCCAGAGGGAGATCGGGATCGCGACGGCGAGGCCGATCCAGGCCACGCTCCAGGGGTTGCGGAGACGCAGCGACCGCGACGGCGCTCGGTCCTGCTGCTCGGCCACTCGTACCTGCATTTCCCCTGGGAAGTCGGGCGCGCCGAGGCTAACAGCGAGGCGGCCCCGCGCAAGGCTCCACGGCCCCGTCGGGTGAGACGGGTCGCAGGGCGGCGGGACGGGGCGACACCGTGCGGGGCGCCCCGTCCTGCGCGGGAACTGCGGGGCCGATCAGGCCCACTTGCCTCCGCGGGCCCACTTGCCGCCACGCGCCCACTTGCCGCCACGGGCCCACTTGCCGCCACGGTTCGAGACGGACATCTGCACACTGCTGCTCACGATTGCCTCCCAGGCATGACTGACTGCGACGTGCGGCAGCCACCTACGCGCGGGGGCAGAGCGTCGTTCAGTACGGACCGCGCTGGAGACATTGCTTCCCGTCACCCGTCCGGACAAGCATCGAAGATCACGACCGGGTGAACGAATGTCGCGTCGTCGCTCTCAGTGATCGAGGTTCCACCAGCGGTCACTAATTCGGGTGGAAAACGATGTCAGCGACGCCCAGGCAGGAACTCGGAGATCGTCGCGGCCCGGGTGGCGCGGTCCTTCGCCCCGTCGATCAGCTGACCGCCCGCCAGGTCGGCCACGAGGTCGGTGGTGGCGGCCGCGTAGTCACGCCGGACCCCGTCCGGGGCCGCTGGGGCGCCGAGCACCGCGCCGGCGCGGCGGAACGACGCCTCGGCCTGCGCTCCGACAGCAGCGGCGCGGCCGGACAGTTCCGGCGGGAGCACGGCCAGCGCACCGTCCACCGCGTCGTCCGCGTCGAACCGCAGCCCGCCGTCGGGTCCCACCTCGTACGAGCCGTCCACGCCGAGCAGCAGCGGGGCGTAGGCCCCCACGACGTCGGCGAGGAGACCGACAGGCTTGGCCGGCGCGTAGGAGACCACCTCCAGGAGCAGGCCTGCCGTCCAGTCCCAGAGGGCCGCCTCGTCCTCCGCCTCGTCCTGGACCTCGAAGCCGTCCATCGCGTGGCTCAGCCGCTGCCCGTACTCCCGCACGGCCAGGTAGGCCGACGGCACGGCCACGGCCGGGAGCGGCTCCGACCGGCTGCTGCCCGCGAGGTCGTGCGGCTGGGCGGCGGCCCACCCGGCCAGAGCCTGCTCCAGGGTGGCCGCCGCCTGCCGGTCCACCGAGACGGAGCCCAGGCCCCTCAGCACGTCCCCGACGGCCTCGCCGCCGCGCTCCGTCGCGACCGACGACAACGCGCCGGCCACGACGTCCACGTGGGCGGCCACCGCAGCCGCCAGGTCCCGCGACACGGCCTCGACCACCCCGCGGTCCAGCGTCCGGTCGTCCGGGTCGCCCGCCACCAGGCCGGCGCCGATCGTCTCCAGCCCGGCCAGCACGGCACGCTCGCCCGCCGCCCCGGCGTCGCTCCCGGCGAGGCGCACCACCTCACCCAGCGCCGCCCCGTCGTCACCCCAGAACCGGCCCAGGGCGCCTTCCCAGACCGCCCCGTCCGCGAGCAGGGCTGCCGCGGCCCCGGGATCCCCGCTGCGGGCCAGCGTGCCGACGGCGACGGCGAGGGGGTCGCCGGCCTCGCCCCTCCGGCCCCAGCCCGTCACCGTCATCCCGGCGGGGGTGCCCAGGTGCCGTTCCCGCCGGAGCAGCTGCCGCGCCCACTCCGCCACGGTGCCCGCCCGCGGCCCGCCCGACCGCTCCCCCGCGACGAGGACCGCAGCCATCCCGATGGCGATCGCGTCGGCACCGAGGTCGTCGGCCCGGACGTAGGTGGCGCCCAGGGCGGCCGCGATCCCGTCCCGCCGGTGGTCACCGGGCACGGCGGCGCCCAGAGCGGCCGCCAGCAGAGCCGCCACCGGGTCGTCGGCGGCCTCCACCGGGTCCGACCCCAGCGCCCGGAGCAGGCCCGCCACCCCCTCGGTCCCCAGCCCGCGCACCAGCGTGGTGGCGAAGGCCGGGCTGCCCGAGTACGCCGCCGCCTCGGCGGCGAGGGCAGCACGTTCCGACGGCGTCAGCGGCCCGTTCCTCAGCCGGGCGGCCAGCTCGACCCCGCGGGACGCCAGCTCCGGGTCGCCCCAGCCCGGCAGCTCGGCGGCGAGGTGGGCGAGGACGCGCCCGCCGTCCCCGGCCCGCCCGGTGCCCCCCAGGGGTCGCCCGGCATCAGCGAGCGCACGTGCCGTGGCCGCGGCGTCGTCCGCCAGCTCCTCGAGCAGCACGCGGTGCCTCCGGCAGCGGCGCGCCTCCGACGCCTCCACCTCCGCCACCTCACCGGCCCAGGCCGGCGCGCCCGTCATGACGGCGAGCTGGAGGTCCTGCGCGTCACCGAGCCGCCGCCACGCCGAGCGGAAGTCCTCGTCCTGCTCCTCGCGCAACGCGGTGACCTCCCGGCGGGTGTCGCGGAGCAGCTCTCCGTGGGCGCTCAGCCGGCTGCGCGCCGCGAGCACCGCGTCCGCGGCCGCACGCGTGATCCCGGCGACGCGCGCCAGCTGGGTGGTGGCGGCGGTCGCATCCGCCCCCAGCCAGCCCGGTGCCGCCGCGGCGGGGCCGGCCAGGACGTCGGCGAGCGACGCCAGCCGGTACCCGGCGCCCTCGACGTCGCGCACCAGGTCGTCGACCGCCGACGGGTCCCCGGGGGGCAGGTCGAGCGGGGTCTTGCCGGGCATCGTCACGCTCATCCCGCCACCGCCCGGCCGCGCGAGGCGAGCAGGCCCCGGTCGAGCGCCAGCCACGAGTCGGCGACGGCGGCGACGGTGCCGGCCAGCCAGCCGAGTTCCCCGGCCACGACCCGCCCGGCCGTGCGGTGGCAGTCCAGGAAGGCCTCGACGGCCGGCTGCAGGGTCTCCCCCACGTCGCCCGCCCCGTCCAGACGCGGCGCGATCTCCTCGGCGTCGGCCGCGGCCGCACGGAGGGTGCCGGCGAGGGCGTGGACCTCGGCGGCGGGCATCTCGATGGACATGGGCGGAGTCTGGCGCCGGCGTCGGGCGCGCGGGGCCGCCGTCCACAGGCACCCGCGCGGCGCAGGGCGCCACCCGATCGGGTGTCCACAGTGTCCACAGATCCTGTCCACAGGCGGTGGACAACTCCTCCCGCACCTACGCTGCCCCGGTGCGGCAGGGCCAGGAGGACGGGGAACGGGGTTCGACCCTGCCGTTCGTGCTGGTCTGCTGGACGGTCGCCGCCCTGATGGCGTTCGGCGCGATCGCCGCCTCCGACGCGTTCCTCGAGCAGCAGGAGGTGCAGGCGGTGTGCGACGGTGCCGCCCTCGCGGCGGCCAACCGCACCGACGAAGCGGCCGTCTACAGCCGGGGAGTGGGTGCCGAGCTCCCCCTGACGCGAGCCACCGCGCAGGCCGCCGTCGCCGACCAGCTCGCCGACGGCGGGACGGTGCTGGACTCCTGGTCCGCGGAGACCGACGGCGCCGAGGTGACGGTCCGCTGCACGCGCCACGTCGAGATCGCCTTCGGCTGGCTCTTCCTGGGCGGCGAGCCGCTGGAACGCACCGCGACGGCCAGCGCCCGCGCACCGACGCTCCCCTGAGCACGCGAACGGCCCCCGACCTGGAGGGGTCGGGGGCCGTCGTACCGGGCGTGGCGGGTGAAGGATTCGAACCTTCGTAGGCTAAGCCGACGGATTTACAGTCCGCTCCCATTGGCCACTCGGGCAACCCGCCGTGCGGTGGTACCGGAGCAGCGTACAAGAACGGCGGACGGCGTCCTCGGAAACCCCCCGGGGGACCGGCCGCCCAGCGGAAGGGAAGAGCCATGGCCGACGCGTCCTTCGACGTCGTGAGCAAGGTCGACCGCCAGGAGGTCGACAACGCCCTGAACCAGGCGGGCAAGGAACTGTCGCAGCGCTTCGACTTCCGCGGGACCAACGCCACGATCGCCTGGGCCGGCGAGGACGGCGTCACCCTGCAGGCCGACACCGAGGAGCGCGTCAGCGCCGCGCTCGAGGTCTTCAAGGAGAAGCTGATCAAGCGCAACATCTCGTTGAAGGTCCTCGACGCCGGCGAGCCGCAGGCCTCGGGCAAGACCTACAAGATCGGTGCGCGGATCAAGCAGGGCATCGAGTCCGACGTCGCGAAGAAGATCGCCAAGCTGATCCGCGACGAGGGCCCGAAGGGTGTGCAGGCGCAGATCCAGGGCGACCAGCTCCGGGTCAGCGGCAAGAAGCGGGACGACCTGCAGGCCGTCCAGCAGCTGCTGCGCGGCGCCGACCTCGACGTCGCCCTCCAGTTCGACAACTACCGCTGACGCCGGGCCCGGAGGTCAGGAGACGGCCGCGCCCACCAGCGCCGCCACCTTCTCCTCGACCTCCGGGGTCCAGGCCACGAGCGCGAACGACACCGCCCACATGTCCCCGTCGTCCAGCCGGGCGGGGTCCTGGAACTCGAGGGTCGAGTAGCGCTGGCCGAACTTGCCCGCGTTCTTGAAGGCGAGCACCACCTTGGCGTCGTCGTCGGCGAAGGCGGGCATGCCGTACCAGGTCCGGGGGGCCAGGTCGGGGGCCGCGGCCGTCACGGTGACGTGCACCCGCTCGGCCAGCGCCCGGTCCTCCGGGGTCATCGCGGCGATCGCGTCGAGCAGCGCCTGCAGCCCGTCGGCCTTCTTCGCGCCCTTCCTGCCCTCGGCGCGCAGCTCGGCCGCACGCGCCTTCATGGCGGCGCGCTCCTCGGCGGAGAAGCCGTCGGTCCGGTCCTTCTCGGTGGTCGCGGGCATCTCGCTCGGTCCTTCCTGACGTCTGCCGGGGGAACGCCGGGAACGCTAGGGCCGGCCGGGCGCTGCGGGCTTCTCGATTCCTGACCGGTCCGCCGGTCAGCGCTCGCCGAGCTCCCGGGCCAGCGCCTCCAGCCGGGCGATCCGTTCGGGCATCGGCGGGTGGGAGGCGAACAGCGACGCCATCCCCTGCCCCCGGAACGGGTTGGCGATCATCAGGTGGCTCTGGGTGACCAGCCGGTCGTCCTGGGGCAGCGGCAGGGCCGCCGTCCCCCGCTCGATCTTCCGGAGGGCACTGGCGAGCGCGAGCGGGTCCTGCGACAGCAGGCCGCCGGACTGGTCGGCCTGGAACTCCCGGCTCCGGCTGACCGACATCTGGATGAGGCCCGCGGCGATCGGGCCGAGGAGGACCAGCAGCAGGCCGCCGAGGGCGTTGCCGCCGCCGCGGTCGTCGGAGCGGCCCCCGAACAGCGACGCGAACATCGCCATGTGCGCCAGGTAGGTGATGACCGTGGCCATGGCGCCGGCGACGGAGCTGATCAGGATGTCGCGGTTGTAGACGTGGGACAGCTCGTGGGCGAGGACGCCGCGCAGCTCGCGCCGGTCGAGCAGCTCGAGGATCCCCTGGGTCACGCAGACCGCGGCGTTGCGCGGGTTGCGGCCCGTGGCGAACGCGTTGGGCTGGTTGGTCGGGCTCACGTACAGCCGCGGCACCGGCTGCCGGGCTTCGGTGGCCAGTTCGCGGACGATCGCGTAGTACTGCGGCGCCTGCGTCTCCGTGACCGGGAAGGCGCGCATCGAGCGCAGGGCCAGCTTGTCGCTGTTGAAGTACGCGAAGCCGTTCACGCCGAGGGCGACCACCAGGGCGATCAGCAGCCCACCGCGGCCGCCGACGAGTCCCCCGACGGCCAGGATCAGCCCGCCCATGGCCCCCAGGAGGACGGCGGTCTTGAGTCCGTTGTTCCAGCGCTGCACGCCCCGTCCAACGCCGTGCCGGAGGGCGCCGTTCCCCGCGCGGGTACGGCGTCTCCCCCGACGGAATGAGGAACGACGACGTCCTGTTAGGGCACCCCAAGAACGTCGTGTCCGGATCCACATCCCGGCCGCGGACGCACGCACGTAACCTCGGCCGGTGGAGGTACACCACTCATGACTGCGATCGAACGGCCCGGGACGGCCCCCAGCTCGGCTCCGGGCGGGCTGGTGAAGAGCGTCGTCGCGCTCGACCGCGTCGTCATCCGGCTCGCCGGCGACTCCGGCGACGGCATGCAGCTCACCGGCAACCGGTTCACCAGCGAGA
The DNA here is from genome assembly GCF_003075095.1 of Blastococcus litoris. GTDB lineage: Bacteria > Actinomycetota > Actinomycetes > Mycobacteriales > Geodermatophilaceae > Blastococcus_B > Blastococcus_B litoris. The sequence goes on along the minus strand of NZ_QCZF01000003.1, from coordinate 393,404 downwards.
CGGCGAGCTTCGGCAACGACCTGTCGACGCTGCCCAACTTCCCCGCCGAGATCCGGGCGCCGACGGGGACCCTGCCCGGCGTCAGCTCCTTCCAGCTGCACTTCGCCGACCACGACATCATGACCCCCGGCGACGCCCCCGACGTCCTCGTGGCGATGAACCCGGCGGCGCTGAAGGCCAACCTGGCCGACCTGCCCGGCGGCGGCCTGCTCATCCTCGACTCGGACGAGTTCACCCCGCGCAACCTGGCCAAGGTCGGCTACGCGACGAACCCGATCGAGGACGGCTCGCTCGAGGGCTGGCAGACCGTCAGCGTGCCGCTGACCTCCATGACGCTCGACGCGCTCGCCGACTCCGGCCTCGGCAAGAAGGAGGCCGAGCGCTCGAAGAACATGTTCACGCTCGGGCTGCTCTCCTGGATGTACCACCGGCCCACCGAGGGGACGATCCGCTTCCTCGAGCGCACCTTCCGGCGCAAGCCCGAGATCGCCGCGGCGAACATCGCCGCCTTCCGCGCCGGCTACAACTACGGCGAGACGACGGAGGCCTTCGCGGTCTCCTACGAGATCAAGCCGGCCCCGATGGCGCCGGGCCGCTACCGCAACATCTCCGGCAACCAGGCGCTCGCGCTGGGGCTCGTGGCCGCCGGGCAGCGCTCGAAGCTGCCGGTTTTCCTCGGCGCCTACCCGATCACCCCGGCCTCGGACATCCTCCACGAGCTGTCCAAGCACAAGGCGTTCGACGTGCGGACCTTCCAGGCCGAGGACGAGATCGCCGGCATCTCCGCCGCGATCGGCGCCTCCTTCGGCGGGGCGCTGGGCATCACGACGACGTCCGGCCCGGGTGTCTCGCTGAAGTCGGAGGCCATGGGCCTGGCGGTGATGACCGAGCTGCCGCTGGTGGTCGTCGACGTGCAGCGCGGCGGCCCCTCCACCGGCCTGCCGACGAAGACCGAGCAGTCGGACCTGCTGCAGGCGATGTTCGGCCGCAACGGCGAGGCGCCGATCCCGGTGATCGCGCCCCGCTCCCCCGGCGACTGCTTCGACGCCGCCCTCGAGGCGTGCCGGATCGCCCTGGCGTACCGGACGCCGGTCATCCTGCTGTCCGACGGCTACCTGGCCAACGGTGCCGAGCCGTGGGCGATCCCGGACGTGGACGCGCTCCCCGACCTGACGTCGGCGGTGGGCTTCGCCACCGAGCCCAACGGTGAGGACGGCGAGTTCCTCCCGTACCTGCGCGACGAGGAGACCCTCGCGCGGCCGTGGGCGATCCCGGGCACCGCGGGGATGCAGCACCGCATCGGCGGGCTCGAGAAGGCCGACCGGACGGGCAACATCTCCTACGACCCGGCCAACCACGACTTCATGACCCGGACGCGGCAGGCGAAGGTCGACGGCATCGCCGCGTCGATCCCGCTGACCGACGTGGACGACCCGGACGGCGACGCCTCCGTCGCCGTCATCGGCTGGGGCTCGACCTACGGGCCGATCGGGGCCGCCTGCCGGCGGATCCGCCGGTCGGGCCGGAAGGTGGCGCAGATCCACCTGCGGCACGTGAACCCCATGCCCGCCGACCTCGGCGAGGTGCTGGGCCGCTACGACCGGGTGATCTGCCCCGAGATGAACCTCGGCCAGCTCTCCCTGCTGCTGCGGGCCAAGTACCTGGTCGACGTCGAGAGCCACACCCAGGTCCGCGGGCTGCCCTTCCGGGCCGCGGAGCTGGCCGCGGTGATCCAAGAGGTCATCGACCGCACCAGCGAGCCGACCGCTCCGCAGCTGAGCGAGGCCGGGAACGGAGCACCGCAGTGACCACCGTCGAACTCGGCATGCCTGCCGAGGGCCCGATCGCCGACGCGATCGCGCACTCGGTCGACGTCCACGGCCCGAAGCAGACCGAGCTCAAGGCCAAGGACATGAAGACCGACCAGGAGGTGCGCTGGTGCCCCGGGTGCGGTGACTACGTCATCCTCAACGCGGTCCAGAGCTTCCTGCCCAGCCTCGGGATCGCCCGCGAGGACATGGTCATCGTCTCCGGCATCGGCTGCTCGTCCCGCTTCCCGTACTACATGAACACCTACGGGATGCACTCGATCCACGGCCGGGCCCCGGCGATCGCGACCGGCCTGGCCGCCTCGCGCCCCGACCTGTCGGTGTGGGTCGTCACGGGGGACGGCGACGCGCTGTCGATCGGCGGCAACCACCTGATCCACGCCCTGCGCCGCAACGTCAACATGACGATCCTGCTGTTCAACAACCGCATCTACGGGCTGACCAAGGGCCAGTACTCCCCCACCTCCGAGGTCGGGAAGGTCACCAAGTCCACGCCGATGGGCTCGCTCGACCACCCGTTCAACCCGGTCTCGCTGGCCATCGGCGCCGACGCCACGTTCGTGGGCCGGGCGATGGACTCCGACCGCAAGGGCCTCACCGAGGTGCTGCGGCAGGCGGCGGAGCACCAGGGCACGTCGCTGGTGGAGATCTACCAGAACTGCAACATCTTCAACGACGGCGCCTTCGAGCTGCTCAAGGACCCGGCCACCGGCACCCAGTGGTCGATCCCGCTGGTCCACGGCGAGCCGCTGGTCTTCGGTCCGGACGGCGCCTCCTGCGTGGTGCGGGACGACGTCGGCGGCCTGCGGATCGCCGAGACCAACCAGGTCGACGCGTCCGAGATCGTGGTGCACGACGCGCACCGCGAGAACCCGGCCTACGCGTTCGCCCTGTCCCGGCTCTCCAGCCAGGACCTGCGGTACACGCCGATGGGCGTCTTCCGCTCGGTCGCGAAGCCGACGTACGACGCGATGATGGCCGAGCAGCTCGACGTCGCCCGCGTGCAGGAGCCGGGCGACCTCGGCGCCCTGCTGGCCGGCGGCGACACCTGGACCGTCGAGGCCTGACCGACCTCAGGGGCGGGGAACGACCCGCAGCACCGCGTCCTCCCCGCCCCCGTTGTCGGTGGTGGCGTACAGCGCCCCGTCGGTCCCCTGGGTCAGGCTGCGGATCCGGCCGCGCCCCTCGAGGTCGGGCAGCCGGAACTGCTCCTGGACCGCACCCGCGTCGTCGAGCCGCAGCGCCAGCACGCCTTGGCCCTTGAGCAGCGCGACCAGCAGCAGGCCCTCGTAGGCCCCCCACTGCGCGCCGGTCACGAACGAGGCGCCGCTGGTGGCCAGCGTCGGCTCGCCGGAGGACCACACGGCCGGGACGGCGCCGTCGATCGCCGGATCGGTCATCGGGACGCTCTCGTCGTAGCTGCCGCCGCCGTCGGGGTCCCAGCCGTAGTTGCCGCCCTCCCGGAGGAGGTTGACCTCGTCGTCCCGGTCGGGCCCGTGCTCGACGGAGAACACCTGGTCGGTGCCCGGCCGCACGGCCAGGCCCTGGACGTTGCGGTGCCCGCGCGTCCAGATCTGCCGTTCCCCGGTCCCGGGGTCGACGCGCAGCACCTTGCCGCCCAGCGACCGGTCGTCCTGCGGCACGGTCCCGTCGGCGGTGTCGCCCGTGCCGACCAGCAGCGTGCCGTCGGGCGCGAACGCCAGCCGGCACCCGCCGTGCCGGCCCGACCGCTCGTTGAGGGGGATCCCGCCGAGCAGGGGGTCGGCGACCCGGGTGGCCGAGGACCAGTCGGGCGCGGCGGTCCACGCCACGACGACGATCTCGCCGTCCCGGCTCCCCTGGCAGCTGTAGAACCGCCTGCCGGTCTCGAACCCGGGGTCGAGCGCGAGGCCCATCAGGCCGGTCTCGCCGTCCGCGAAGAGGTCGCCGAGGTCGGCGGCGACGTCGCGGACCGTGCCGTCCGGCAGCACCGCGGTGAACCCGCCGGCCCGCTCGTCGACCAGCAGCGTCCCGTCCGCGGTCCGGACGACGTCCCAGGGGTGGTCGAGCCCGTCGAGCACCACGGCGACGTCGAGCGCCGGTGCGGCCGCGGCCGAGGAGGAGCCGGCCGGCGGGGTGCCCGGCGACGCCGGGGTGTCGCTGACCGCCGTGTCGGTGCAGCCGGTCAGCAGCACCAGGACGAGCAGGCCGGCGATCCTCCGCATCGGCCCAGCATGCCGCTAGCTGGTGCGGGTCACCACGTAGTCGCAGAGGGCGGAGAGGGCGTCGCGCACGTCGCCGGCGGGCACACCGGCCAGCCGGGCCCGCGCCCGGTCGGCGTACTGCGCCAGGACGTCATCGGCGCGGGCCAGCGCCGCGGACGACCGCAGGAGGGCGAGCGCCTCGGCGTGCTCCGCGTCGTCGGTGACGGGGCGGGCGACGAGCTCGCGCAGCCGGGCGTCGGCCGGGTCGTCCCCGGCCAGCGCGAACAGCACCGGCAGGGTGGCGATGCCCTCGCGCAGGTCCGTGCCGGGCGACTTCCCGGAGGCGCCGTCCTCGCTCACGATGTCGAGCAGGTCGTCGGAGAGCTGGAACGCGACGCCGACCTCCTCGGCGAAGGCGGTGAGCTCGGCGACCAGCGCCGCGTCGACGCCCGCGAAGCTCGCGCCGAACCGGGCCGAGGTGGCCACCAGCGACCCGGTCTTGTCGGCGAGCACGTCGAGGTAGTGGTCGACCGGGTCGACGCCGGTCTCGGCGCCGACGGTCTCCCGGATCTGGCCGGTGACCAGCCGCTCGAAGGTCTGCGCCTGGATCCGGACCGCCTCGGGACCGAGGTCGGCCAGCAGGTCCGAGGCGCGGGCGAAGAGCAGGTCACCGGTGAGGATCGCGATGCTGTTGGTCCAGCGGCTGTTGGCGCTCTGCGCCCCGCGGCGGACGTCGGCCTCGTCCATGACGTCGTCGTGGTACAGCGTGGCCAGGTGGGTCAGCTCGCAGACCACCGCGGACTCGGTGACCCCAGGAGCCCGCGGGTCACCCAGCTGGGCGGCCAGCAGCGCCAGCATCGGCCGGAACCGCTTGCCGCCGGCCGACATGAGGTGCCCGGCCGCCTCGCGGATGAAGGCGTGCTCGCTGCCGACGGCCTGCACCAGCGCGGCCTCGACCCGGGCCAGCCCGTCGGCCAGCGCCGCCCCCAGCTCGCCGTCGGGCAGCCAGGGGCCGATGGTCGACGCAGGGGTGGAGATCCGGCGCTGCAGCTGGGGGCTGCCGCCCTGGACCTGCAGGTTGGTGCCCTCGACTGCGGCACGGGCTCCGGTCATCAACCGACGAATCTAGCCGCCTGCTCGGCGAGGTCGAGCACCGACCCGGGCACGATGCCCAGCGCCAGCGTCGCCGTGGCCGTGATCGCCAGGACGATCGTGGTGGGCAGACCGGGGACACCGACGGTCGGTCCCTGGCCGGTCTCCGCACCCGCGGGCGGCGAGAAGTACATGAGCACGATGACCCGCAGGTAGAAGAACGCCGCCACGGCGCTGGCCAGCAGCGCGACGACCGCCAGCGGCCAGGCGCCGTTCTCGATGGCGGCCCGGAACACCGCGAACTTCCCGGTGAAGCCGGCGGTCAGCGGGATGCCGGCCAGCGCGAGCAGGAACAGGGTCATCACCGCCGCGACGAGCGGGGAGCGCGCCCCGAGGCCCGCCCACTGCGACAGGTGCGTCGCCTCGCCGTCGCCGTCCCGCACGAGGGTGAGGACGGCGAAGGCGCCGAGCGTGGTCAGCCCGTAGGTGAGCAGGTAGAACATCGTGGCCGCCAGGCCCGAGCCCTCGCCGCCCGCACCGAGACCGATGACGCCGGTGAGGAGGAAACCGGCGTGCGCGATCGAGGAGTAGGCGAGCATCCGCTTGAGGTCGGTCTGGGTGAGGCCGAGGACCGCACCGACCACCATCGACACGATGGCCACCCCGTAGACCAGCGGCCGCCAGGTCCACTCGGCGGTGCCGAACGCGACGTAGAGCAGCCGCAGGATCGCCCCGAAGGCGGCGACCTTGGTGCAAGCCGCCATGAAGGCGGTGACCGGCGTCGGGGCGCCCTGGTAGACGTCCGGCGTCCAGGTGTGGAAGGGCGCGACGCTGGCCTTGAACAGCAGGCCGACGACGAGCAGCGCCAGCCCGAGGACCAGCAGGAGGTCGGTGCCCTCGGCGACGGAGGCAGCGCGGATGTCGGCCAGCCGGACGCTGCCGGTCGCGCCGTAGACGAGGGCCAGCCCGTAGAGGAAGAAGGCGGAGGCGAAGGCGCCCAGCAGGAAGTACTTGACCGCCGCCTCCTGCGAGAGCAGCCGGCGCCGGCGGGCCAGCCCGCTGATCAGGTAGAGCGGGAGGCTGAGCACCTCGAGGGCGACGAACATGATCAGCAGGTCGTTCGCCGTGACGAACAGCATCATGCCGCCGATGGCGAAGGAGGCCAGCGGGTAGACCTCGGTCTGGACCCGAGGCACGGTCAGCAGCTCGCGGTCGCGCGGGCTCCCGGCGGGGACGGCGGCGGAGACCACGAACGCCGAGCGCGCCGGGTCCAGCGACCGCTCGGCGAACAGCAGCAGCGACAACGCGCCCAGCCCGGCGACGGTGGCCTGGAGGAACAGCCCCGCGCCGTCGATGGCCAGCGCGCCGCCGGCCGTCACCTCGCGCGTGCCGGCCAGCAGCAGCGTGCTGACGAAGGCGCCCACCGTGCCCACCAGCGCGACGGCGACCTGCACCGGGTGCCGGGTGTCGCGCGGCCAGAACGCCTCGACGAGCACGCCGACGCAGGCCGCACCGAGGACGAACAGCAGCGGCGCGAGCGCGGCGAAGGAGAGGTCGGGAACCTCGATCACTGGTCGATCCCTCCGAGGTCGCTCATGGTGGCGCTGACGGCCGGCTCGATGAGGTCGAGCAGCGGCTGCGGGTACACGCCCAGCACGATGATCAGGGCGACGAGCGGGGTCACGACCCCGAGCTCGCGCCGGCTGAGGTCGGCCACCCGCAGCGTGCGGGTGGGCGCGGTCAGGGTGGCCGTCGCGCCGCCCTCACCGGTCGCAGGCACTGCGGGGTCCTCCTGCAGCAGCACGCCGCGGGCCGGGCCGTGCATCGTCCGCTGGTACATCAGCAGGATGTAGAGCGCGGCGAGGATGATCCCGGCGGTCGCGATGATGGTGAAGACCGGCTCCTCCGGGAACGAGCCGATGAGCACCAGGAACTCGCTGACGAAGCTGTTGGTCCCGGGCAGCGCCAGCGAGGCGAGGCCCGCCACCAGGAACGCGCCGGCCAGCAGCGGGGCCTTCGCGGCCACGCCGCCGTAGTCGCCGATCTGCCGGGAGCCGCCGCGGGCGATCAGCATCCCGACGACGAGGAAGAGCAGACCCGTCGCGATGCCGTGGTTGACCATGTACAGCACCGCGCCGGTCGCGGCCTCCGTGGTGAAGGCGAAGATGCCCAGCGCGATGAACCCGAAGTGCGAGATCGAGGTGTAGGACACCAGCCGCTTCATGTCGCTCTGCCCCATGGCGAGCAGTGCGGCGTAGAGCACGCCGATCACCGCCAGCACGAGGACGAACGGCGCGAAGAACCGCGAGGCGTCGGGGAACAGGGGCAGGCAGTAGCGCAGGAACCCGAAGGTGCCGACCTTGTCGAGGACGCCGACCAGCAGGACCGCACCGCCGATCGGCGCCTCGGAACCGGAGTCGGGCAGCCAGGTGTGGAAGGGCACCAGCGGGGCCTTGATGGCGAAGGCGATGAAGAACCCGAGGAAGAGCAGCTTCTGCACGCCCGGGGTGATCTCCAGCTGGCGCAGCGCGTCGAAGGCGAAGGTGCCCTCGCCGAGCTGGCTGTTGCTCACCACGTACAGGCCGATGACCGCGGCCAGCATGACCAGGCCGCCGAGCAGGCTGTAGAGGAAGAACTTCACCGCGGCGTACTGCCGCCGGGGGCCGCCGAAGCTCCCGATGATGAAGTACATCGGGACGAGCATCGCCTCGAAGAAGACGTAGAAGAGGAAGACGTCGGTGGCGGCGAAGACGCCGACCATCATCGCCTCGAGCAGCAGCAGCCAGGCGAAGTAGGCCTTCATCGACCGGGCGCCGGGCAGCTCGTCGTCCCACGACGCCGCGATCACGACCGGCACGAGGACGCCGACGAGGAGCAGCATCACCAGCGCGATGCCGTCGACGCCGAGGGCGAAGGAGACGCCGAAGTCCTCGATCCAGGTCCACGAGCTGGTCAGCTGGAAGCGGTCGCCGCCGGTGTCGAATGCGACCGTCGCCAGCACGGCCAGCAGCAGGACCACGAGGCTGACGGCGAGCGACACCTGCTTGGCGAGCAGGTCGCGGCCCTTCGGCAGCGCAGCGACGGCGGCGGCTCCGACCGCGGGCAGCGCGATCATCAGGAGGAGCCAGGGGAAGTCGCTCACGATCGGGGTCCCTTTCCGGAGATGGAGCTCATCCCGCCGTCACCGCCAGCAGGGCGCCCGCGACCAGCACGGCGCCGCCGAGCATCCCGAGGGCGTAGGTGCGCACGAAGCCTGTCTGCGTCCGGCCCAGCCGGGACGACGACCCGCCGAGGGTGGCGGCGAGGCCGTTGACCGCGCCGTCGACCCCGCGGTTGTCGAACCAGACCAGGGCCCGGGTGAGCCACTGGCCGGGGCGCATGAACAGCGACTCGTTGATCGCGTCGGCGTACAGGGCGTTGCGAGCCGCGCGGGTGACCGGCGAGACCCGCGTCGGGGCGGTCACGGGTACCTCGCGGCGGCCGACGAACAGCCAGGCGGCCAGGACGCCGAGCAGCATGATCACCGTCAGCGCGATGCCGATGGTGACCGGCGCGATGACGTGCTCGGCCTCCTCCGGCTCCCCGAACACCGGCTCGAGCCAGTCGCTCAGGGGGAAGACCGAGACCAGGAGCGCGCCGGAGAACACCGAGCCGACGGCGAGGACGATCATCGGCACCGTCATCACCGAGGGCGACTCGTGCGGGTGGACGCCGTCCTCCCACCGGGCGCGGCCGAAGAAGGTCATCAGCATCAGGCGCGTCATGTAGAACGCGGTGAGGCCGGCGGCGAGGACGGCGATGCCGCCGAACGCCCAGCCGAGCGCGTCGTCCCGGTCGAACGTGGCCTCGATGATCGCGTCCTTGGTGAAGTACCCGGACAGGAACGGGAAGCCGATCAGCGCCAGGTAGCCCAGCCCGAAGGTGACGAAGGTGACCGGCAGCTTCCGCCAGAGCCCGCCGAACCGGCGCATGTCGACCTGGTCGTCCATCGCGTGCATGACCGACCCGGCGCCGAGGAAGAGCCCGGCCTTGAAGAAGCCGTGCGCGAGCAGGTGCGCCAGGCCCGCGACGTAGCCGGCCGGCCCCAGGCCCACGGCCAGGAACATGTAGCCGATCTGGCTGACCGTCGAGTAGGCCAGCACCTTCTTGATGTCGTCGTACGCGCAGCCGGCGATGGCCCCGATGAGCAGGGTCAGCGCACCGATGGCCATGACGACGGTGCGCGCGGTCTCGGTGAGGTCGTAGATCGGCGCGGACCGGGCGATCAGGTAGACGCCGGCGGTGACCATCGTCGCGGCGTGGATGAGCGCCGAGACCGGGGTCGGGCCCTCCATGGCGTCGGGCAGCCAGGCCTGGAGCGGGAACTGGCCGGACTTGCCGCACGCGCCGAGCAGGAGCAGCAGGCCGATCGCGGTGATCGTCCCGCCGGCCAGGGTGCCGACGGTGCCGAAGACACCCGCGTAGGACGTCGTCCCCAGCTGGGCGAACATCAGGAAGATCGCCAGGGCCAGGCCGACGTCGCCGACCCGGTTCATGATGAAGGCCTTCTTGGCCGCGGTGGCCGCCGCCGGGCGGGTGTACCAGAAGGCGATCAGCAGGTAGGACGCCAGACCCACGCCCTCCCAGCCCACGTACAGCGCGACGAAGCTGTTGCCGAGGACGAGCAGCAGCATCGCGGCGACGAACAGGTTCAGGTAGGCGAAGAACCGCCGGCGCGCGGGGTCGTGCGCCATGTAGCCGATCGAGTAGACGTGGATGAGCGAGCCCACGCCGGTGATCAGCAGGACGAACACCGCCGACAGCGGGTCGTAGAGCAGCCCGGCGGTGATGTCGAGCTCGCCGGTGGAGATGAACGTGAACAGCTCCACGTCCACCGACCGCTCGTCGAGCCCGGCGAGCTGGACGGTGCACAGCAGCGCGAGCACGAAGGCGGCGACGACTGTCGCCGTCCCCAGGAGGTGACCCCAGCGGTCGGTGCGCCGCCCGCCCAGCAGCAGCACCGCGGCACCGGCGAGCGGCAGCGCGATCAGCAGCCAGGAGGCAGCGAGCAGGCCCTCGGCGGGCAGAGCATCCATTCCCCGGTCCCCGTCAGTACTTCAGCAGGTTGGCGTCGTCGACCGAGGCGGACCGCCTGGTGCGGTAGATCGACATGATGATGGCGAGGCCGACCACGACCTCGGCGGCGGCGACGACCATGACGAAGAACGCCATGATCTGGCCGTCGACGGTGCCGGTGGCGCGGGCGAAGGTGACCAGCGTCAGGTTCACCGAGTTGAGCATCAGCTCGACGCACATGAACACGACGATCGCGTTGCGGCGCACCAGGACGCCGACCGCGCCGATGGTGAACAGGATCGCGGCGAGGACCAGGTAGTAGGTGAGCGTCATCGGTCGCTGCTCCCGTCGCGCGGCGCGGGGTCGAGGGTGCCGAGCGCGGCGTCGGGCGAGCCGAGCTGGCCGCGGCCGGTGGGCCGGGGCATCTGGTCGGGCACCTCGGGCTCGATGCCCGCGGCCATGCTCGCCTCGGAGCGGGTGCCGTCGGGCAGGATCGCGGGCACGGCGACCGAGTTCGCGCGGGCGAAGACACCGGGGCCGGGCAGGGTCTGCGGGTGGTCGGCGGTGAGGAACCGGGCCCGCGAGAGCTCCTTCTGCGTCCGGCGGCTGCCGGGCTCCCGCTCGATGTGGGCGAGGACCATGGCGCCGACCGCGGCGGTGATCAGCAGCGCGCTGGTCACCTCGAACGCGAGCAGGTAGTCGGTGAACAGCAGCTCGGCGATCGCCGGGATGTTGCCCACGCCGCCCTCGTCGGCCAGCCCCGCGACGGGCAGGTCGCGGGTCGCCTCGGCGATGCCGGCGCCCACGAGGCCGGCGAAGCCGATGCCGAGCAGGATCGCCGCGACGCGCTGGCCGCGCAGGGTCTCCACCACCGAGTCGGAGGAGTCGCGGCCGACCAGCATGAGCACGAAGAGGAACAGGATCATGATCGCGCCGGTGTAGACGATGATCTGCACCGCGCCCAGGAACGGCGCCTCCTGGACGACGTAGAACACGCCCAGCGCCAGCATGGTGTTGACCAGCCAGAGCGCCGAGTGCACCGCGTTGCGGCTGAGCACCATGCCGAGCGCCCCGGCCAGGGCGATCGGGCCCAGGACCCAGAAGACGACGGTCTCGCCGCCGCCGAGCGTCTCGGTCATACCCGCTCCCCCTGCACCGGCTCGGCCGCGGAGGAGCCCGGGACCCGCAGGTAGTAGTCCTTCTCGTCGTCCCCGAGGCGCATCGGGTGCGGCGGCTGCTCCATGCCGGGCAGCAGCGGCGCCATGAGCTGCTCCTTGGTGTAGATCAGGTCCTGGCGGTTGTCGTCGGCCAGCTCGAAGTCGTTGCTCATCGTCAGCGACCGGGTGGGGCAGGCCTCGATGCACAGCCCGCAGAAGATGCAGCGCAGGTAGTTGATCTGGTAGACCGCGCCGTACCGCTCACCCGGCGAGAAGCGGGCGTCCTCGGTGTTGTCGCCGCCCTCGACGTAGATCGCGTCGGCCGGGCAGGCCCAGGCGCACAGCTCGCAGCCGACGCACTTCTCCAGGCCGTCGGGGTGCCGGTTGAGCACGTGCCGCCCGTGGTAGCGCGGCTTGGTCACCTTGGGCTCGAACGGGTACTGCTCGGTCGTCACCTTGCGGAAGATCTGCGCGAACGTGACCCCGAACCCCTGCGCGGGCGCGGGCATGATGCTGTCGCGCACCGCGGGCCGGTTGCGCGCCCCCGTCGAGCGCTCGATCTCAGACACTGTCGTCCTCCTGGACGGTCGCGGAACCCCGTCGGCCCGTGCCGACGACCACGTTCTGGGAGCCGGCCCCGTCCGTGGTGACCTGCTGGCGCCGCAGCCGAGGCGACGGCGGCACCTTCAGGTCCATCGGTGGGATGGGGAAGCCGCCCTCCGAGCGGCTCGGGCCCCCGCTGGGCCGGCGGCGCGGACCTGCCGCCGGCAGCACGTCGGGCTCCGGGTCGACGGCGTGGATCCCGCCCGCCGCGGCCTCCTCGGCCATGAGCCGGGTGTCGCGGTTCGCCGTCCGGCTGGCGACGAGCAGCCCGGCCAGCACCAGCAGCGCGATCGGGACGCCGACGTAGAGCGCGACCTGACCGGTGGACAGGTCGGCCTCGCGGGACACCGTGCGCATCGTGGCGACGACGAGGATCCAGACCAGCGCGGTCGGGACCAGCACCTTCCAGCCGAACCGCATGAACTGGTCGTAGCGCAGGCGGGGCAGCGTGCCGCGCAGCCAGATGAACACGAACAGCGCGACGACGACCTTGAGGAAGAACCAGAGCAGCGGCCACCAGCCGGTGTTGGCGCCGTCCCAGATCGAGATCGGCCAGGGGGCCCGCCAGCCGCCGAGGAACAGCGTCGCGGCCAGCGCCGAGACGGTGACCATGTTGATGTACTCGGCGAGGAAGAACAGCGCGAACTTCAGCGACGAGTACTCGGTGTGGAAGCCACCGACGAGCTCCGACTCGGCCTCCGGGAGGTCGAACGGGGCGCGGTTGGTCTCGCCCACGACGGCGATCGCGTAGATCACGAACGAGACCGGCAGCAGGACGGCGAACCAGCTCGGTCCGGTGAACTCCCAGCCGAAGAACGACAGCTGGTTGCCCTCGGCCTGGGCGGCCACGATCTCCGAGGTGGACATCGAGCCGGCGTAGAGGAACACCGCGACGATCGAGAGCCCCATCGCGATCTCGTAGCTGACCATCTGGGCGGCGCTGCGCAGCGAACCGAGCAGCGGGTAGGTCGACCCGGACGCCCAGCCGGCCAGCACGATGCCGTAGACGCCCATCGCCGAGCAGGCGAGGACGACGAGGACGCCGATGGGGGCGTCGGTGAGCTGCAGCGGGGTGCGCTCGCCGAAGATGCTCACGGTGGGGCCCAGCGGGATGACGGAGAACGCCAGGAACGCGGGGATCGCGGCGATCACCGGCGCCAGGAAGTACACCGGCTTGTCGGCGAGCGCCGGCATGATGTCTTCCTTGAACGCCAGCTTCAGCCCGTCGGCGAGGCTCTGCAGGTAGCCGCGGGGGCCGACCCGGTTGGGGCCGATCCGCTGCTGCATCCGGGCGACGACCTTGCGCTCGAACACGATGGCGAACAGCGTCATCAGCACCAGCACCACGAAGATGCCGACGATCTTGATGAGAACGATCCACCAGACGTCGGAACCGAAGTCCTCGAGCGTCGGCTGGTCGGGAGCTGAGAGCAGCATCAGAGCGACCCCCCGGCCGACAGTCGGACCACGCCACCCGGGCCGGTGCCCAGGTCGCTGCGGACATCGCTGCCCGGTGACCTCATCGGCAGCCAGACCACCTGGTCGGGCATGGCCGTGACGCGGACGGGCAGGCTGACCGAGCCGGTCGCGCCGCTCACCGTCACGCGGTCGCCGTCGACGACGCCGAGCCGGCCCGCGGCCTCGACGCCGATGCGGGCGACCGGCTGCCGGGCCGTACCGGCCAGCTCGGGCTCGTCGCGCAGCAGCGTCCCGGAGTCGATGAGCTGCCGCCAGGAGGCGAGCACCGCCTCGTCCTGCCGCAGCGACGGCGCCGGAGGCGGCGCGACGTCCAGGCCGGTCCCCTCACCGGGCCGGCGGACCGCACCCAGGGCGGCGAGCTCGGCACGCGCGGCCTCGGGGGTCGGCAGCCGCAGGTCTGCGACGTCGTCACCCATCTCGACCATGGCGTCAGCGATCCCCTGGAGGACGCGACCGTCGGGCAGCCGCCCGGTGCCGTGCAGCGTGGCGTCGAAGGTCCGCGGCCGGCCCTCCCAGTCGAGGTAGGTGCCCGCCTTCTCCGGCGCCGCCGCGACCGGCAGGACGACGTCGGCCCACTCTGTGACCACGCTCGGGAACATCTCGAGGCTGACCACGAAGGACGCGCTGGCCAGCGCGGACTCGGCCAGCGCCGGGTCGGGCAGGTCGCACGGGTCGACCCCGCCGACCAGGAGGCCGGGCAGCTCGCCGTCGCGGACGGCGGTGAGGATGCCGGTGAGGTCCCTGCCCGGGGTGGCGGGCAGCTCGGCGCCCCAGAGGGCGGCCACGTCGGCGCGCGCGGCGGCATCGCCGACGCCGCGACCGCCGGGCAGCAGGCTCGGCAGCGCCCCGGCCTCGACGGCGCCGCGCTCACCCGCGCGCCGGGGCATCCAGGCGACGCGCGCGCCGGTGGCCCGCGCCAGGGCGACGAGCGCCGAGAAGGCACCGGGTGCCTCGGCCAGCCGCTCGCCGGCGAGGACGACGGCGCCGGGCGCGCGGAGCGCCTCGACCGCCGGGCCGCCCCAGGTGCCCTCGGCCAGCGCCCGCAGCGACTGCGCCTCGGCGCCAGGCAGCGTGGTCAGCACGGTGGCGTCCAGCTTCTCGGCGGCGCGGGTGGCGAACGGCGCGAGGTCGAAGACCGGGAGCTTCCGCGTGCGCACGGCGCGGCGCAGGCGGAGGAACACGATCGGCGACTCCTCCTCCGGCTCGAACCCGGCCAGGAGGACGGCGGGCGCCTGCGCCAGCTCGTCGTAGGTGACCCCGCCGCGGCCCGGTCCCGTCCCGGCGACGAACGCGCCGAGGAAGGCGAGCTCCTCGGCGGAGTGGGCGCGGGCGCGGAAGTCGACGTCGTTGGTGCCGAGGGCCACGCGGGCGAACTTGGCGTAGGCGTAGGCGTCCTCGACCGTGAGCCGGCCGCCGGGCAGCACGCCGACACCGCCCTCGGCCCGCGCGTGGCTCAGACCCGCCGCCGCGGCGGCCCAGGCCTCCGGCCACGAGGCCGGCTGCAGCTCGCCGTCCCGGCGCACCAGCGGCGTGGTGAGCCGCTCGTTGGCGGTGACGTAGCGGAACGCGTAGCGGCCCTTGTCGCAGTTCCACTCCTCGTTGACCGCCGGGTCCTCGCCGGCCAGCCGTCGGGTGGTCTTGCCGCGCCGGTAGTCGGTGCGCTGGGCGCAGCCGGACGCGCAGTGCTCGCAGACGCTGGGCTCGCTGCGCAGGTCGAACGGGCGGGCGCGGAACCGGTACTGGGCGCTGGTGAGCGCCCCGACCGGGCAGATCTGGGTGGTGTTGCCGGAGAAGTAGGACTCGAACGGCTCGTCCTCGTAGATGGCGACCTGCTCCAGCGCGCCCCGCTCGAACAGCTCGATGAACGGATCGCCGGCCACCTGCTGGGAGAAGCGGGTGCACCGCGCGCACAGCACGCAGCGCTCGCGGTCGAGCAGGATCTCGCTGCTGATCGGCAGCGGCTTGGGGTAGGTCCGCTTCTCGTCGACGAACCGGCTCTCCGTGCGGCCGTTGCTCATCGCCTGGTTCTGCAGCGGGCACTCACCGCCCTTGTCGCAGACCGGGCAGTCGAGCGGGTGGTTGATCAGCAGCAGCTCCATCGTGCCCTGCTGCGACTTGTCCGCGACCTCGCTGGTGAGCTGGGTCTTCACCACCATCCCGTCGGTGACCGGCATGGTGCACGAGGCCACCGGCTTGCGCTGGCCCTCCACCTCGACCAGGCACTGGCGGCACGCGCCGACCGGCTCGAGCAGCGGGTGGTCGCAGAACCGCGGGATCTGGACGCCGATCTGCTCGGCGGCCCGGATGATCAGCGTCCCCTTGGGGACGGCGACCTCGAACCCGTCGATCACGCAGTGGACGGCGTCCGGCGGCGTGTGCGGCCCGGGCGTGCCCGGGGGGACCGCGGGCGCGGGAGTCGGGTTGGTCAGCGTCACGAAGCGACTCCGACGGGCTCGATGCGGAGGGAGCGGCCCAGGCGGGCCTGCTCCTCGGGCGGCAGCAGGGCGACGTAGTCGTCCCGGAAGTACTTCAGCGAGCTGGCGATGCAGCTGGTCGCACCGTCACCCAGGGCGCAGAACGAGCGGCCCAGGATGTTGTCGCAGGTGTCGGTGAGCAGGTCGAGGTCCTGCGCGGTGCCCCGGCCGTGCACCAGCCGCTCGAGGATCTGGACCAGCCAGTAGGTCCCCTCGCGGCACGGGGTGCACTTGCCGCAGCTCTCGTGCGCGTAGAACTCGGTGAACCGCAGCGTGGCCTCGACGATCGAGTCGGTCTCGTCGAAGACCATCAGCGCCGTCGTGCCGAGCATCGAGCCCGCGGCCGCCACCGAGTCGAAGTCGAGCGGGACGTCGAGGTGCTCGGCGGTGAAGTACGGCGTCGAGGACCCGCCCGGCGTCCAGAACTTCAGCTCGTGGCCGGGCCGGACACCGCCGGCCATCTCGAGCAGCTCGCGCATCGTCGTCCCCATGGGGGCCTCGTACTGGCCCGGGCGGACGACGCGGCCCGACAGCGAGTAGATCTTCGGACCGGGCGACTTCTCCGGGCCGAACTCCTTGAACCAGTCGGCGCCCCCGCGGACGACGAACGGCACGCTGGCCAGCGTCTCGACGTTGTTGATGACCGTCGGCGACCCGTAGAGACCGGCGACCGCCGGGAAGGGCGGCTTGAGCCGCGGCTGGCCCCGGTAGCCCTCGAGGGACTCCAGCAGCGCCGTCTCCTCGCCGCAGATGTAGGCGCCGGCGCCGGCGTGCACGACCAGCTCGAGGTCGTACCCGGAGCCGAGGATGTCGGTGCCGAGGTAGCCGGCCGCGTAGGCCTCCTCGACGGCGGCCACCAGCCGGCGGTGGGCGTGCACGGCCTCGCCGCGGACGTAGATCGCCGCGAAGTGCGACCGGATCGCGTACGCGGAGATGATCACGCCTTCGACCAGCGAGTGCGGGTCGGCCATCATCAGCGGCAGGTCCTTGCAGGTGCCCGGCTCGCCCTCGTCGGCGTTGACCACGAGGTACTTGGGCATCGCCGCGGGACCGGTGGGCGTCTCCCCCGGCTTGGGCTGCGGGATGAAGCTCCACTTCATGCCGGTCGGGAAGCCGGCACCGCCGCGACCGCGCAGGCCGGAGTCCTTGACCATCGTGACCAGCTCGTCGGGGGTCATGGACAGCGCCGTGCGCAGCGCCGCGTAGCCCTCCATCGACTCGTAGGTCGACAGCCGCCAGCTCTTGTGGGCGCCCCAGCGGGTCGTGAGGACGGGAGTGAGGGGCATGTCAGGCCTTCCCCGGACCCTGGCCGGAGGTGCCCGGCTCGGTCCCTGCAGGTGTCTCGGTGCCGTCGTCCTGGTCGGCGAGGGAGCGGCCGGCCGGCTCGGGCGCGTCGGGGTGCGAGCCGGCCGCGCCGGCCTTCTCGGCCGGGGTGTCGGCGGCGGCGACCCGCGCGTCGGCGGCCTCGCGGCCCGGCGTCTCCCCCGTCCGGCCCGTGGGCGCGACGGTGGCAGCGGGCTCGTCGGTGTCCGGTGCCGGCGTGGACGGGCGGGGCATCGGCGGGGCCGACTCCCTCCGCTGCTCGGCCAGCCGCAGGCCGACCAGGGTCGGCCCGTACTCGCCGGGGTTGTCGACGGCGGCCGCCGCGGAGGCGTCGTCGCCGTGCTGCGAGAAGCCGGCCAGCTGACGGGAGATGCCCCTGAAGTCGGTGAGCGGCGCACCGCGGGTGGGCAGCGGCTTCTCCCCGCGGCGCAGGGCGGCGACCAGCTCGCGGGCGCTGTCGACGTCCTGCTGGTCGTAGAACTCGTAGTCGACGGTGACGACCGGCGCGTAGTCGCAGGCGGCCAGGCACTCGGCGTGCTCGAGGGTGATCGACCCGTCGGCGGCGGTCTCGTCGTGGTGCACGCCGAGGTCGGCCGAGAGCGCATCCATGATCCGCTGCCCGCCGAGCACGCTGCACAGCGTGTTCGTGCAGACGCTGACCAGGTGCCGGCCGGTGGGACGCCGCTTGTACATCGTGTAGAACGTCGCGACCGCACCGACCTCGGCCTTGGTGAGGCCGAGCTGGTCGGCGCAGAACGCCACGCCCTCGGGCGAGACGTAGCCCTGCACCGACTGGACCAGGTGCAGCATCGGCAGCAGCGCCGAGCGGGGCACCGGGTAGCGGGCGATGATCTCGGCCGCCTCGAGGGCGGTCTGCTCGGTCAGCGGCGGCAGGTCGAGCGGCGCCGGCTCGACCGGGCTCGAGTCGAGGCCCGTGACCGCCGTCCCCTCGGCGGATCCAGGAAGTGCACTCACCGGTCGACTCCTCCCATGACGGGGTCGATCGAGGCGATCGCGGCGATGACGTCGGCGATCATGCCGCCCTCGCTCATCGCCGCCGTGGCCTGCAGGTTCACGAAGCTGGGGTCGCGCACGTGGACGCGCCACGGCCTGGTGCTGCCGTCGCTGACCACGTGGTAGCCGAGCTCGCCGCGGGGCGACTCGATCGGCACGTAGACCTGGCCGGCCGGGACCCGGAAGCCCTCGGTGACCAGCTTGAAGTGGTGGATCAGGGCCTCCATCGACTGGCCCATGATGTGCCGGACGTGGTCGAGGGAGTTGCCCATGCCGTCGGCGCCGAGCGAGAGCTGGGCCGGCCAGGCGATCTTCTTGTCCTCGACCATGACCGGGCCCGGCTCGAGCCGGTCGACGGCCTGCGCGATCAGCTTGAGCGACTCGTTGATCTCGGCCATCCGGACCAGGTAGCGGCCCCAGGCGTCGGCGGTGTCGGCGGTCGGGACCTCGAAGTCGTAGGTCTCGTAGCCGAGGTAGGGCTCGGTCTTGCGCAGGTCCCACGGCAGACCGGCCGAGCGGAGCACCGGCCCGGTGACACCGAGGGCGAGGCAGCCGGTGACGTCGAGGTAGCCGACGTCCTTGAGCCGCCGCTGCCAGATCGGCTGGCCGGTGAGCATGCGGTGGTAGTCGGCCACCCGCTTCGGCATGATCGTCAGGAACTCGCGGATCGAGTCGACCGCCCCCTCGGGGAGGTCCTGCGCGAGGCCGCCGGGGCGGATGTAGGCGTGGTTCATCCGCAGGCCGGTGATCTCCTCCAGCAGGTCGAGGCACATCTCCCGCTCGCGGAACCCGTTGGTCATCGCGGTGAGCGCACCGAGCTCCATGCCGCCGGTGGCCAGGCCCACGAGGTGGGAGGCGATCCGGTTGATCTCCATGACCAGCACGCGGATGGTCGCCGCGCGCTGCGGGATCTCGATGCCGAGCAGCTTCTCGACCGCCATGCAGTAGGCGGCCTCGTTGTACAGCGGGCTCAGGTAGTCCATCCGGGTCACGAACGTCGTGCCCTGCGTCCAGTTGCGGTACTCGGTGTTCTTCTCGATACCGGTGTGCAGGTAGCCGATCGTCGTCCGGGCCTTGGTGACCGTCTCGCCCTCGAGGTCGAGGATCAGGCGGAGGACGCCGTGCGTCGACGGGTGCTGCGGGCCCATGTTGACGACGAGGCGCTCCTCGCCGTGCGGGTCGGCGAAGGTGAGGTCCCAGTCGCCGCCGGTGACCGTGTAGACGCGGCCCTCGGTGGTCTCCCGGGAGCCGGCGTACGGGTCGGCCTCGTTGTAGACGGTGCTCATCGGTAGGCCCCCTTCATCGGTAGGCACGTCGGGTGTCCGGCGGCGGGATCGTCGCGCCGTGGTACTCCACGGGGACGCCGCCGAGGGGGTAGTCCTTGCGCTGCGGGTGCCCGTCCCAGTCGTCCGGCATGAGGATCCGGGTCAGCGCCGGGTGGCCGTCGAAGACGACGCCGAACATGTCCCAGGTCTCGCGCTCGTGCCAGTCCGCCGTCGGGTAGACGCCGGTGACCGAGGGGACGTGCGGGTCCTCGGCGGTGACGGCGACCTCGAGCCGGATGCGGCGGCGGTAGGTCATCGAGGTCAGGTGGTAGACGACGTGCAGCCGCGGGCGGTCGGGCCCGGCCGCCGGGCCGCCGCTGTCGAGGTAGTCGACGCCGGACACGCTGCTGCACAGCTCGAAGCGCAGCGCCTCGTCGTCGCGCAGCGCCTGCACGAGCGTGAGCAGGTGCTCGCGGGCGACGAAGTAGGTGATCTCGCCGCGGTCGACCAGCACCCGCTGCACCGCGGCCGCGTACGTCGCCTCGCCCACCGACTCGATCAGGGCGTCGGTGACCTCGTCGAAGAACCCGCCGTAGGGGCGGTCGGTGGAGTGCAGCGCCACCGCGCCGCCGGGCTCGACCCGGACCAGACCGCCGAAGCCGGAGGTGTCGCCGCTGCCGGTGACCCCGAAGGCGCCCTTCCGGAACCCGCCGCCGGGTGGGGTGGCGTCGTCGTAGCCGGCCTGCTCGCGGCCGGGGACGAGGTTCGAACCGCCGTCGTCGCTCATCAGCGCTGTCCCCTCATCGCCAGGCGTTCCCGAGCCCGCTGGGCCGCTCGTCGGGCAGCAGGACGGCGTTGCCGCCCCGCTGCTCGATCGCGAACTGACCGGTGCGGCCGGCCGCCGCGGCCTCCTCGTAGGCGCGGCGTGCCTTCTTGTCCACGCGCACCGTCGACGGCATCTCGACGTGCAGGTCCTTCGCCGTGCCGTCCTCGCGGGCCCGCTCCAGCTGCCGCTCGCGCTTGGCGCCGAGGGGCTCGTGCTGGATCTTGTGGTGCAGCTTGAGGATCGCGTCCATGAGCATCTCCGGCCGCGGCGGGCAGCCGGGCAGGTACATGTCCACCGGGACGATGTGGTCGACGCCCTGGACGATCGCGTAGTTGTTGAACATGCCGCCGGAGCTGGCGCAGACGCCCATCGCGAGCACCCAGCGCGGCTCGGGCATCTGGTCGTAGATCTGGCGGAGGACCGGCGCCATCTTCTGGCTGACCCGGCCGGCCACGATCATCAGGTCGGCCTGGCGCGGCGAGGCGCGGAAGACCTCCATGCCGAAGCGGGCCAGGTCGTAGCGGCCGGCGCCCGAGGCCATCATCTCGATCGCGCAGCAGGCCAGGCCGAACGTCGCCGGCCACAGCGACGACTTGCGGGTCCAGTTGACCAGCTTCTCCACGCTGGTCAGCAGCACGCCGCTCGGCAGCTTCTCCTCGAGTCCCATGTCAGCTCCCCTGTCAGTCCCAGTCGAGCCCGCCGCGGCGCCACACGTACGCGTAGGCGATGAACACGGTGGCGATGAACACGACCATCTCGACCAGCCCGAAGACGCCCAGCGCCTCGTTGTGCACGGCCCACGGGTAGAGGAAGACGATCTCGATGTCGAAGACGATGAAGAGCATCGCGACGAGGTAGTACTTCACCGGGAAGCGGCCGCCGGTGAGCGGCTGGTCGACCGGCTCGATCCCGCACTCGTAGGCCTCGAGCTTGGCCCGGTTGTAGCGGCGCGGACCCACGTACGGCGCGGCCGTCACCGAGAACAGCGCGAAAGCTGCGGCCAGCGCGAAGAGCCCGACGATCGGGACGTAGTTCGAGAGCATCAGCGGCACCCTACGGTGAGGACGATCACGTTCCGGCCAGGGACCGGACGGTTGCGGAGCGTGTCGATACGCGTGTGACGTGGCATGTCAGACCGCCGGTGCCAGCCGCGTGAGGACGGCGATCGCGCGGTCGACGCCGTCGCCGTCCCGGCCGTCGCTGAGGTTGCCCATGAGCCGCAGCGCGGCGTTCACCAGCGCCGGCCGCTTGAGGCCGTGGGCGGTGGCGAACCGGACGACGTCCGGCCGGGCCAGCAGGGCCAGGAAGCCGACGCCGAGGCGGTGGTGGCGCCCGTAGGCGGCGCGCAGCCGCTCGGGGTATCGGCGGAGGACGGCCTCCCGCGCCGGGCCCGCAGGAACCGCGAGCGCGTCGGCCGCGGCCTCGGCCGCCGTGCGCCCGGTCTCCATGGCGTAGCTGATGCCCTCGCCGTTGAACGGGTTGACCGTGCCGGCGGCGTCGCCGGTCAGCAGGAGGCCCCGGGTGTAGGCGGGCTGCCGGTGCAGGGCCATGGGCAGGCCGGCTCCGCGCAGCGGCGTGACGGCGTGCTCCTCGCCGAGCTGGTCCTCGGCGGGGAAGGTGTCCAGCCACCGCCGGAGGACCTCGCGGTGGTCGCTGCCGTCGGAGCGCCGGGTGTCGAGCAGGCCGAAGCCGACGTTGGCGGTGCCGTCGCCCATCCCGAAGATCCAGCCGTACCCGGGCATCGACTCGGAGGTGGGCCCCTCGGGGGCGAGGTCGAAGGAGATGTCGAGGTACTCGTCGGCGGTGCGCGGGCTGCTCACGTACCGGCGGACGGCGACACCGAGCGGCCGGTCCTCGCGGCGGGCCAGCCCCAGGCTCTTGGCCAGGCGCCCGGAGAGCCCCTCGGCCGAGACGACCAGGTGGGCGCGGATCTCGCCCGGCTCCTTGCCGGGGCCGGCGGTGTAGCGCACGCCGGCCACCCGCCCGGCCTCGTCGAGCAGCGGGTCGGTGACGGTGACCTCGGTGTGCAGCCGGGCGCCCGCGGCCTGCGCGTGGGCGGCGAGGCGGGCGTCGAGCTCGCTGCGACGGCACACCAGGCTGTACCCGGGCCAGCTCGCCAGCCGCGGCCAGTCGACCTCGACCACCTGTCCCCCGCCGGCGACCCGCAGGCCCTTGTGCCGCACCCAGCCGGTGGTGTCGACGCCCATGTCGTCGAGAGCCTTCACCCCGCGCGGGGTCAGGCCGTCGCCGCAGACCTTCTCGCGCGGGAAGGCGGCCTTCTCGAGGACGACGACGTCGAGCCCGGCCTGCGCCAGCCACCACGCGGCGCTCGACCCGGCGGGACCTGCACCGACCACGACCACATCGGCGCGGGCGTCCGCGTCGAGCGGTGCTGCGGTCGTGCCGGGCACGGCGCGCCTCCTCGGTTCCGCTTGTGAATTGGTTCACAAAGTCGACAGTTCCGAGTCTAGGCCGCGGTGTGAGCAACCTGACAGCACCCCCTGGCGGTGCGATCGGTCACAGCTCGCGGGCGGCGCCGTGGAGGGCGTGCCGGACCTCCTCGTCGGTGGTCTGGCCGAAGTCGCCGTAGGCGTGCCCGACTGCCCGGAACGAGGGCGGGGCCAGCAGGCAGACCAGGTCGTCGACGAGCGGCCGGAGTGCGTCGCAGGCCCGCGGCGAGCCGACCGGCACGGCGACGGTGATCGACGCAGGGCTCCCGGACCTGGCGGCGACGACGGCGGCGTGCATGGTGGCGCCGGTCGCGAGCCCGTCGTCGACCAGGACCACCGCGCGCCCGGCGACGGCCGGTGGCGGCCGGCCCTCCCGGTAGGCGGCCTCCCGCCGCCGCAGCTCCACGAGCTCCCGCCGCCCCACCTCGTCGAAGGCGGCGCTGCCGGCGCCGGCCGCGACGAGGACGGACTCGACCCGCACCGTCTCGACCGCCTCGCCGAGCGCGGCGATCGCGCCCATGGCCAGCTCGGGCTGGGCGGGCAGGCCGAGCTTGCGGACGACGAGGACGTCGAGCGGGGCGGCGAGCGCTGCGGCCACCTCCGCGGCGACGACCACCCCGCCGCGGGGCAGGCCGAGCACGAGCGGGGCGGGGAGGGGACGGCGGGCGAGGTGCTCGCCGAGCGCCCGTCCTGCGGCGCCGCGGTCGGCGAACGCGCGGCGGCCCACCGGAGGCCCCCGGCCCTAGAGCGGTTCGGGCATCGGCGCGGGCGGGGGCGCCGACGGGTCGACCGGATCCGGGGTCGGGTACGGCGCAGGCATCGGCGGCGGGATGGGGTCGGTCGGCGACGGCGAGGGACCCGGTGGCTGCGGGGACGGGGGCGGCGGGCTCGTCATGGACCGACGCTATGACCGGAGGTGCCCGACCGGAACCCGGGGAGGCATCACTCCGCGGGGCCGCCGCCCAGTCCGATCTCGTTGCCGTCGGGATCCCGGTAGGTCACCTTGCGCACGCCGTTCTCGTACGTCTCCCGCTCGGCCGGCGATATCCCCTGGTCGGCGAGGCGGTCGACCCACGCGTCGAGGTCGTCGACGAAGAGCGTGTGCATCGCGTGGCCGGCGTGCTCCGGCCGCACGTCGATGTACAGGTACCGGTGCTCGCCGATCTCCCAGACCGCCTCGACCTCGTTCGGGAAGAACGCGGGTGCGCCGAGCAGCCGCTCGTACCAGGTCAGCGACAGCTCGTAGTCGCTGACGGGCAGTCCCGCGAAGAGGTCGACAGCCACGCCCGGACGCTAGCGATGCCGACGCCGGCCGGGAACCGCTCACGGTCCGCCGCGGTGAGGGTCGTCAGAAGGGCGGCGGTTCGTCCGGCGGCCCCGGTGGCGGCGCCGGTGCGGGCAGTGCCCGTTGCAGGACGGGGTGGCGCAGACCCGGGGGGCGGGTGCACCGGGTGACGCCGCTCGGGGTGGTCACCCGGAGGGTCCCGTCGGGCGAGAGCTCGAAGCGCCAGTTCCGGGCGAAGGTCTTCAGCCGGTGGTGCGTCCGGCACAGGCAGCAGAGGTTCTCGCAGCCGGTCCGCCCGCCGCAGTCGTAGGCCACGACGTGGTCGGCATCGGTCCGCCCGGCCGGCTGCGAGCACCCGGGGTGCCGGCAGGTCCGGTCGCGGAGCTTCAGGAACCGGCCCTGGGCGGCGGAGGGCGCGTATCTCGCAACCGCGGCCGGCGCCCCGAGAACGGGGCAGGCGCACGCGGCGGCGCGGCCGTGCACCGGGCAGCCGCGTGCGGACTGCCGCGCCAGCTCTCCACCGGTTGCCGTCGCCAGCAGCGCGCCGTCCTCGCCGGTGATCGCGACCTCGAGGCTGCCGCCGGGCGGTGCCTGGACACCGAGAGCGCCGAGCTGGGTCATGAGCTCGCGCAGGTGTGCAGCGGTGATCGGCACGCCGGCAGCCTGCGGCCCCTGGTCGACGGCGAGGTCCGCGGTGCCGCCCGGGTGCAACGCCGCCAGCGGCGCGAGCACCGTGATCTGCGCGGTGGAGCCGGGCCCGGAGGGCGAGCCGCCGGGCCGGAGCACCATGGCCGCGTGCGCCTCGGCGCGCAGCAGCCCGATCGGTCGGTCGTCCCCCGCGGTGCGCGCGAGCTGGGCGGCCGTGTCGATCGCCGACCACATCGCCGCGGCCACCGGCGAGGGCAGCTCGCTCGACAGCACCGACATGCCGTCCTGCGTCGGCCGGACCCGCACCTCCGCGCGCCGCTCGGCCTCGATCCGCCGTCGCTCGGCGAACTCCTCGTCCGCCGCGATCGCGGCGGAGATCAACCGGCGCCGCAGCCGCCCCGACGAGAGCGCGGCAGCTTCCGGCAGCACGGCGGGCACCACGGTGGCGACCACCTCGTCCGAGGCCGGCCCCAGCACGTCGGCGAAGACCCGGGCCCGCCACCAGTCCAGCGCGCCCGCGGCGCACGCGGCCTGCACCGCGGGCATCCGCTCGACCAGCTCGTAGGCGTCCGCGAGGACACCCGTGGCGAAGGTGCGCGAGCAGTTCAGCACCAGCGCGAGTTCGTCGGGCAGGAATTCGCTGGTACCCGGCACCGGCGACCCCGCGCCCCGGCGCCGCGCACCGGGGTGGCCCGGCGGCGGGTCGTCGGTGTCCGGGCGGTCGGCCGCGAGACCCATGACCAGTTCCGCCTCGTACGCGGCGTCCATCGCCTTGCGGGCCTGGAGCCGCTGGAGCTCGGCGGCCTTCTCCCCGTCGGACAGCAGCGCCACGGGCAGCCGGGAAACGTCCGGCGGCTGCTCGAGCAGCAATCCGACCAGCGCGCCCTCCACAGGGCTGCGGCGGAGCTCGTCGACGGGCACGGATCGAACATACGTTCGCAGTACGACAATTCCGCGTGCGGCAGGATGACGTGCGTGACGACCCGAGCGATCGGCCGGCCCGAGCTGCTGCTCGGCGCGGCAGGGACGGCCGGCGCGGTCACGGCCGCGGTGCTGGACCGGTGGGTCCTGGCGCTCGTCGTCCTGCTCGGCTCGACCGTGGCGGAACTGCTCGTCGTCCTCGTGAGGAGGGGACGGTCAGGACGCGTCTGAGTTCCCTGACCGCCGCGCGCGGTGGAGCGCGACGATGCCGCCGGTGAGGTTGTGCCACGCGACGTCGTCCCAACCCGCGTCCTGGACCTTGGCCGCCAGGGCGGCCTGGTCGGGCCAGGCGCGGATCGACTCCGCGAGGTAGACGTAGGCCTCCGGATTGCTCGACACCGCACGGGCTATCCGGGGCAGGGCCTTCATCAGGTACTCGGTGTAGACGGTGCGGAACGGCGTCCACGTCGGCGAGGAGAACTCGCAGATCACCAGCGTCCCGCCCGGCCTGGTGACCCGGTGGAACTCGCGCAGCGCGGCCGACGGGTCGGCCACGTTCCGCAGGCCGAAGGAGATGACGACGCCGTCCACGCTCTCGTCGGCCAGCGGCAGCGCCATCGCGTCGCCGGCCACCTTGGGCACCGGCCGCGCCGCCCCCGCCCGCAGCATGCCCTGGGAGAAGTCGCAGGCGATCGCGGTCACGCCGCCGGCCGCGAGTTCGACCGTCGACACGGCCGTCCCGGCCGCCACGTCCAGGACCGTCTGCCCCGGTCGTGCGCCCAGCGCCTCGCGCGTGGCCCGCCGCCAGGAGGCGTCCAGTCCGCCGGAGAGCACGGTGTTCGTGACGTCGTAGCGCTTGGCGACCCGGTCGAACATCGCCGCGACGTCGGCCGGCCGCTTGTCCAGACCCGCCCGCAGCCCGGCGGTGTGTGCCATGTCCCTATGAGCAGGGTCTCGCCGGTCTCCCACGGCACCGACGCTACCGGGCTGCCTACGCTGGGGGCGTGACGGCAGCGGCTCTGACCTCCCCGGCAGCGGCCGCGCGCACCGTCACGACGGTCTGCACGGACGCCGTCGGCGAGCTGCTGGACCGGCTCCCGGCCGACGGAGCGCTCTCCTGGGTGCGTCGCGGCGAGGGCCTGGTCGGCTGGGGCGAGGCCGCGCGGCTGGAGGTCACCGGCCCCACCGCGCTCCGGGACGCCGCCGCGTGGTGGGCCCGCTACACCGCCGGCCTCGACGCCGACGACGCGCTGTCCGTGCCCGGTTCGGGGCCCGTCGCGTTCGCCAGCATCGCCTTCGACCCGGTCGCCGGGACGTCGGTCTTCGTCGTCCCCGAGGTGGTGCTCGGACGTCGCGACGGCGTGGCCTGGCTGACCACCGTCGGGGACGTCGACCCGCGCGACGTCCTCCTCCCCGGGCGCACCGACGACGGGCCTGCCCCGCGGCTGCGCTACGCCGACGGGGCGATGGACCCGGCGAGCTGGTGCGCCGCCGTCGCCACCGCCGTCACGCGGATCGACGCCGGCGAGCTGCAGAAGGTGGTGCTCGCGCGCGACCTGCTGGTCTCCGCCGACGTCCCGCTCGACCCGCGGCGGTTGCTGCGCAAGCTGGCGGCCCGCTTCCCCGACTGCTGGACCTTCTCCGTCGACGGGCTCCTGGGCGCCACGCCCGAGCTGCTGCTGCGGCGCACCGGGCGCGAGCTGTCGGCCCGTGTGCTGGCCGGAACGGCCCCGCGCGGCGCCGGAGCCGACGACCAGCGCCTGGCCGCGGCCCTCATCGGCTCGGCCAAGGACCGGGCCGAGCACGCGCTGGCCGTCGACTCGCTCGTCCGGGCGCTGGAGCCCTACTGCTCGACGCTGGACGCCCCCGCGGAGCCACAGCTGCTCACGCTGGCCAACGTGCGGCACCTCGCCAGCGACGTCACCGGGACGCAGCGGGGGCGCGCCGGGCTGCTCGAGCTGATCGGCGCGGTCCACCCGACGGCCGCCGTCGGTGGCACGCCCACGCCGGACGCCGTCGCGGTCATCGCCGAGCTCGAGGGCATGGACCGGGGCCGCTACGCGGGGCCGGTCGGCTGGCTCGACGCCCGCGGTGACGGCGAGTTCGGCCTGGCGCTGCGCTGCGCCGAGCTGGTCGGCGACGACAGCGCCCGGCTGTTCGCCGGTTGCGGCATCGTGGCCGGCTCGGACCCGGCCGCCGAGCTGGCCGAGACCCAGTCGAAGTTCGCCGCCTTCCAGGCCGCGCTCGAGGGCTGAGAGCTCTCAGTCGCGCAGCGAGCGCCAGGCGACCGGCGCCTCCGACCCGTAGAACAGGGTCACCATCCGGATCGGGTGGGTGAGCAGGTTCGTGCCCGGCTCCAGCTGCCGGGAGACCGCCGCGAGCACGAGGAAGCACGCGCCGACGACAGCGAGCCCGAGCCCGGCCAGCAGCGGGTCGTCCGATCGCACCGGCGCCGCATCGCCGGTGAGGCCCAGCACCAGCGCGACCACGTGGCTCAGCCACAGGAGCGACACCATCACCAGGTAGGCGATGGCGACCGGCCGGCTCAGCCGCACCTCATCCAGGCGATGCGTCACGTCGCGCAACGCTGGACGATCGAGGACCCGGCGGCAAGGACGACGCCCCGCACGCGGGCCGGTGTCACCCACCAGGGCGACCCTCAGGCCGCGAGCGCGTCCGCCGCGGCGGCGCGCAGCTCGACGGCGAGCGCGGCCTCCGCCCGCTGGTCGGTGCGGACGACGACGACCCGCGGACCGCCCAGGGCCAGCGCACCCGGCAGCTCCGCCGGGGACGAGATCTGCGTCGCGGCCCAGCCCAGCGACTGGGCCACCGCCACCAGGTCGCGGCCGTGCGGCGTCCCGAACACCCGCCGGTAGTCGCGCGCGTGCCGGTCCTCCCCCGGCTCGAGCTGGGCGAAGATGCCGCCGCCGTCGTTGTCGGGCACCACGACGGTGAGGTCCGGCGCCGGTTCGCCCTCGCCGAGCAGCAGACCGGTCAGGTCGTGCAGGAACGTCAGGTCACCCATCAACGCGAACGCCGGGCCGCCGTGCACCGTGGCGGCGCCCACCGCGGTCGAGATCGTCCCGTCGATACCCGCCACGCCCCGGTTGGCCAGCACGGTGAGGTCGCCGCGCGGTACGGCGAGCCGGTCGACGTCCCGCACCGGTGTCGAGGAACCGAGCACCAGGAGCGCCCCGGACGGCAGCGCCGCGACGACGTCGCGCGCGAGCCGGGCGGCGGTGAACTCCGGCCGGGCGTCGAGCAGCCCGTCGACGGCGGCACCCACGCGGTCGGCCGCCGCCGCCCACTCCCCGGCCCATCCGGCCACGACCGGGACCTGACCCGGCATCCGGGGGAAGCCGGTCGGCGGGCCGCCGACGCGGGCGGTCGACCGCGTCGCGTCCGGCCACCTCGGGCTCGCGGCGACGCTCTCCACGCGGACCTCCGGGTCGGCGAGGAGCGCCGAGACCGGTCGGGACAGGGTCGGCCTGCCGATCACCAGCACGCGCCCCGGGCGGTGCTCGCGCGCCCAGTCCCGCGCCCCCAGGAGCAGTGCCCCGCCGCGCTCCGAGGCCCCCCACGCGCCACTGGACGGCTCGGCGACCACCGGCCACCCGTGCTCCGTGGCCGCCTGGGCCGCCACGGCACCGAACCCGCCCGGCCCGTCGCCCACGACGACGAGGGTGCGCTCCGCGCCTCCGGCCAGGGGGGCGGCGACGGTGATGCGCTCACCGTCGGTCCACCGGGCACCGTCCGGGCGGCCGGCCCAGGGACCGGTGAGCTCCGCACCCTCGTCGTCCGGCAGCAGCGGCTCGCGCAGCGCGAGGTTCAGGTGCACCGGGCCCGGGTCTCCCGACAGGGCACCGCGGGCCGTGAGCAGCGCCTTGGCGACGAGCGACCGCCAGTACCGGTTCTGCGCCTCCTCGCGGCCCTCCTCCGGCACGCCGGCGTCGGCCGCCCACCGCACGGCACCGCCGTACAGCCCGGTCTGCTCGATGGTCTGGTTCGCGCCGGTCGCGCGCAGCTCGGGCGGCCGGTCGGCGGTCAGCGCCAGCAGCGGAACCCCGCTCGCGTCGGCCTCCAGGACGGCGGCGTGCAGGTGCGCGGCCGCGGTGCCGGACGTCGTCAGCACCGGCACCGGCCGGCCCGACGCCTTCGCCAGCCCGAGCGCGAGGAAGGCCGCCGTCCGCTCGTCGATGCGCACGTGCAGCCGCAGCCGCCCGTCCCGCTCGGCGGTCGCGAGCGCCAGCGCGACCGGCGCCGACCGGGAGCCGGGCGCCAGCACGGCGTCGGTCACGCCGCCCCGGACCAGCTCGTCGACCAGCACGCGGGCGAACGCGGTGGAGGGGTTCACGCGGCCGCCACGGCGTCGAGCCGGGCGCGCCAGCGGGCGGCGGTACCCGCGTCGGCCGCCACCGCGTCGAGCCGGTCCGGCTCCGGTCGCACCACCGGCAGCTCGCCGTCGACGGGGAGCAGCGGTGAGGAGGTCACGTCGTCGGTGAACAGGGCCACCGTGGCGAGCCCGCAGGCGAAGGGCAGCTCCGGCAGCGCGGCGGCCAGGGCGACCCCGGCGGCGATGCCGACCGAGCTCTCGAGCGCCGAGGACACGACGCACGGCAGGCCGTGCGCCTCGGCGACCCGCAGCGCCGCCCGCACCCCGCCCAGCGGCTGCACCTTGAGGACGACGACATCGCACGCCTCGCGCAGGTCGACGCGCAGCGGGTCGGCCGAGCGGCGGACGACCTCGTCGGCGGCCACCCGGACCTCGATCCTGCGGCGCAGCGCGACCAGCTCCTCGAGCGTGGCGCAGGGCTGCTCGACGTACTCCAGGCCGACGCGGTCGAGCTCCCCGATGCGGGCGACCGCCGTGTCGACGTCCCAGGCCGCGTTGGCGTCGACCCGGATCGCGCCGGCCGGCCCCAGGGCGTCGCGGACCGCCTCGACGCGGGCCAGGTCGTCGGCGGGCGTCTGCCCCGGTTCGGCCACCTTGACCTTGGCCGTGCGGCACCCCGACGCGCTGACGATGGCGTGCGCCCGTTCGGCGTCGACCGCGGGCACGGTGACGTTCACCGGGACCGACGAGCGCACGGGGGCCGGCCAGCCCTCGACGGCGGACTCGACGGCGGCCGCCCACCAGCGGCGGCTCTCGTCGACGTCGTAGTCCCAGAACGGGGAGAACTCGCCCCAGCCGGCCGGGCCCTGCACCAGCACGCCGTCGCGGACGTCGATGCCGCGGAAACGGGTGCGCAGCGGCACCCGGTACACGGCGGTCATCACCACGCCAGCGTAGTTGGGCAGCGCCGTAGGCTTGCCCGTCGTGGCCCAGCACCTCACCCTCGTGGCCGCAGCGGAGCTCACCCCGGACCACCTGCGCGACGCGCTGCGCGGCGGACGCCCCCTCGCCGTGCTGCCCGCCGGTCCCCCCGCCGTCGTGGACGCCGCTCTCGCGGTGCTCCGGCCCGACGAGCCCCTCGAGCACGGCACCGACCTCGTGGTCGTCACCTCCGGCTCGACCGGCGGGGGCCGCGGCGTCCTGCTCCCCGCCACCTCCCTCGAGGCCTCCGCGACCGCCACCCACGAGCGGCTGGGCGGTCCGGGGAACTGGCTGCTGGCGCTGCCGGTCTCGGCGATCGCCGGGTTGCAGGTGCTCTGCCGCAGCCTTCTCGCGGGGACGCGGGCCGAGGTCCTGGCCACGGGCGAGCGCCTCGCCGACGCGGTGCGCCGCATGCCGGCCGGGCGCCGGTACACGGCCCTGGTCCCCACCCAGCTCCGGCGGTACCTGGACGAGGAACCCGATGCGCTGCGCGCCTTCGACGCCGTCCTCGTCGGGGGCGCGGCCACCGACGCCGCGCTGCGCGACCGGGCGTCGGAGGCCGGGGTCCGCGTCGTGACGACCTACGGGATGACGGAGACAGCCGGCGGCTGCGTGTACGACGGGCGGCCGCTGGCCGGCGTGCAGGTTCGGGTGACCGACGGTGTCGAGCTGACCGGCCCCACCCTCGCCCTCGGCTACCGGCTCGACCCCGGGGCGACGGAGGCGGCGTTCGGCGGCGGCTGGTTCCGGACGCGGGACGCCGGCGCCCTCGACGCCGACGGCCGGCTGACCGTCACCGGCCGGCTGGACGACGTCGTCATCTCCGGCGGCGTGAACGTCGCGCCGGCCGCCGTGGAGGCCGCCCTCCGGGAGCACCCGGACGTCGCGGACGCCGTGGTGTTCGGCCGCCCGGACGAGACGTGGGGCCAGCGCGTGGTCGCCGCCGTCGTCCCGGCGCCCGGCGGGCGGCCGGACCTGGCGGCCCTGCGCGCGTGGGTGGCCGGGAGACTGGGCGCCGCGGCCGCGCCCCGGCAGCTGCACCTCCTCGACGAGCTGCCCCTCCTGCACACCGGCAAGCCCGACCGCCGCGCGGTCGCCGCCCTGACCACGGAGGTCTGATGGCCACCCCCGCCCAGTGGATCGCCGGCGCCCGGCCGAAGACCCTCCCGGCCGCGCTCGCCCCGGTCCTCGTGGGCACCGGCGCGGCGGCCGGGCTGGACGGTTTCGACCTCCCCGCGGCCCTGCTGGCCCTGGTGGTCGCGCTCGCCCTGCAGGTGGCCGTGAACTACGCCAACGACTACTCCGACGGCAAGCGCGGGACCGACGCCGACCGGGTCGGGCCGATGCGGCTGGTCGGCTCGGGCGCCGCCACCCCGGAGCAGGTGCTGGTCGCCGCCGGCATCGCCTTCGGCGTCGCGGCGGTGGCCGGGCTGGCGCTGGCCGCGCTGTCGAGCTGGTGGCTGGTCGCGGTGGGCGCCGTCTGCATCGTCGCCGCGTGGACGTACACCGGCGGGCCGGCCCCCTACGGCTACCGGGCCCTGGGCGAGGTGTTCGTCTTCGTCTTCTTCGGTCCCGTCGCCGTCGTCGGCACCACCTTCGTGCAGACCGGCGACGTCGAGGGCCTGGCGATCGCCGTCTCGGTGCCGATCGGGCTGCTCATCGTGGCGATCCTGGTGGTCAACAACCTGCGCGACATCGACGGCGACGCGACGGCGGGCAAGCGCACCCTCGCGGTGCTGCTGGGCGACCGGGCCACCCGGTTCCTGTTCGTCGACCTGTTCGTCGCCGCGTTCCTGGTGGTCCTCGCCGTCGGCGTCGTCCGGCCCTGGGCGCTGCTCGGCCTGCTGGCCGCGCCGCTCGCGGTCCCGCCGTCGCGGACGGTGCTGTCGGGCGGACGCGGACCGGCGCTCGTCGCGGCCCTGCAGGGCACCGGGAAGCTGACCCTGGCCACCGGGATCCTGCTCGGTGCGGGGCTCGCGCTCAGCGGTTGAGCGGGCTACTCGTCCCCGCTCAACCGGGTGCGCAGGTCCTCCTTGGCCGCCTTGCGCGCGACGCTGCGGGCCGCGAGGGCCTCGGTGAGCCGGTCGCGGGAGGGCCGCAGCAGCAGGTAGGACACCGGCATCGACAGCAGCAGGCCGAAGAGCAGGCCGGGGAAGCTGCCCAGGCCGAGCATCCAGAGGATCAGCACCAGCGCGGCGGCGATCGCCAGCCGCCCCACCGTGTAGACGAGCAGCCACGGGAGGATCTTGGGCGGTGTCGCCGGACCGCCCGACGGGCCGGCGGGGACGGGACGGTTCTCAGCCATGTCGGCCTTCCCATTTCGTGGAGAGCACCACCGTGGTGCGGGTGCGGGCGACACCCCTGATCCGGTTCAACGCGCCGATGGTGGCCTCCAGTGCCGGGATGTCGGTCACGCGCACCTTGAGCACGTACCCCTCGCTGCCGGCCACCCGCCAGCAGTCCTCGATGCCCGGGACCTCGCGCATCGCGGCCTCGACGCCGGTGTCGTCGACGGCGTCGCTCTCGATGACGCTCACCAGGGCGGTGACGTCGAGACCCACGGCAGCCGGGTCGACGACCGCGCGGTAGCCGGTGATGACACCGGCCGCCTCCAGCTTGCCGACCCGCTCGTGCACGGCCGGCGAGGACAGGCCGACCTGGCGGGCCAGCTCGGCGTAGCTCGCACGGCCGTTGGCGCGCAGGAGGTCGATGAGCTGCTCGTCCACGGCGTCGATGGCGGGCTCCTGTCGGGGTGTGGTCGAGAGATGTTCGTCCGTCCGGCACCGAGTATCTCCGCGGACGTACGCTGGGTGCCGACGAGGGGGTTCAACCGTGGTGTTCCTGGTGGTGCTCGTGATCGCCGTGGCGATCGTCGTGCTGGTCATGCGGGCGGCTGCCGCCCCCGGGCGGCCTGGTGGAGGCCTGCGCGCGCCGCGGCCGCCGCGCAGCCCGCGCCCGCAGCGTCCGCAGGGTCGTCCGCGACCCCTGGCGCCGGACGACGACCCCGACTTCCTGCGCGAGCTGGACCGGCGCACCCGACGGGACGACGGCTCGCCCGCCTAGGCGACCCGGCTCACCCCGAGCAGCCGGCGCCACCCGCGCCGGGCCGTGTCCGGTGCCGCCGGCGCCGGTGGTGCGGGCTCCTCAGGGGCGCTGTCGGCCTCGTCCGTCCCGTCGCCTCCCAGGCCGCCGGGCCAGCCCAGCCCGCCGCCCTCCTCGGCCGGCGTGCCCGGCCAGCCGACGGGGCCCTCGACCGCGGCGTGGTGCGCGGCTCCGGCCGGCCGGCGCGCGAGCGCGTCGGCGACGATCGGGTCGGCCGTCGCCCCCTCGGGCGCAGCATGCTTACCCACGGTGAACCCCCATGTGGCTGGTCGACGGTCGTCCGGGGGCATGGAAGCACGGAAACCGCGCCGTCGTCACCACCGGGTGCGCGACGAGGCCTCGGGGCCGGTGACGCAGCGTGAGGACAGCGGTGCTCAGCTGACGCCGGCGTAGCTGTGCAGGCCGGTGGACACCATGTTCACGAAGGTCAGGTTGAAGATCATCACGACCAGGCCGACGACGTTCACCCACGCAGCCGGCTTGCCCCGCCAGCCGGCCGTCGTCCGGGCGTGCAGGTAGGCGGCGTAGACGACCCAGGCGATGAAGGCCCAGGTCTCCTTGGGGTCCCAGCCCCAGAACCGGCCCCAGGCGGCCTCCGCCCAGATCGCGCCGGCGATGACGGTGAACGTCCAGATCGGGAAGCCGAAGACCGCCGTCCGGTGGGCGACCCGGTCGAGCGCCGCGGCGCCGGGCAGCCGGGCGAGCAGGCCACCGGCCTCCTCGCCGGCGGCGACCCGCTCGTCGGAGCGCGTCTTGACCAGGTACAGGATGCTGGCGATCCCGCTGACGAAGAAGATGCCGAACCCGATGATGGCCGTGCTCACGTGGATGGCCAGCCAGTACGACCGCAGCGCCGCCACCAGCGGGCCGGCCTCGGCGTAGAGGAACAGGCCGATCAGCACCATGGCCAGGACGACGGGCGCGAGGACGAACAGCCCGATGTGCCGCAGGCCGGGCGTGCGGACGGCGAAGACCAGGTAGGCCACGACGGCGACGAAGACGGTCGCCGTCGAGAACTCGTACATGTTGCCCCAGGGCAGCCGGTCGGTGGCCAGCCCGCGCGTGACCAGGACCGCGCCGTGGGCCACGGCGCCGAGGGCGGTCAGGCCCAGGGCGATGGCGCCCCAGCGGCGACCGCGGGTGTCCTCCGCGGACGCCGGGGTGGGCTCGGGAGCGGGGAGGGCCGGGCCACCGGCACCGACCAGCTCGCGGGCCCGCGTCGTCCGGCGGCCGAAGGCGAGCTGCGCGCAGAAGGCCACCATGGCCACGGAGTACAGCGCGATGCTGATCGAGAAGAGGGTGTCCGACAGCGAGGCGAGCTGGTCAGCAGTCACGCGGGTGGTCCTCCGGTTTCGGGTGCACGGGTGCCGTGCCGCTTGGTCAACGCGGCACCCAGGTCGTCGGTGAGGGCGGCGAACCGGGGCCCGTTCTCGCCGCTGCCCCGGGTGAGCGAGGCCAGCGTGAGCACGGTACCGCCGTCGCCGGGAGCGGGTTCTGCCCGGGCGAAGACCCGTTCGCGGCGCAGCAGCAGCATGCCCAGCAGCCCCGTGAGCAGCGCGATCGAGGAGACGAGCACCCACACCTGGCCGGGGTCGTGCGAGAACTGGAAGGCGGCGAACTCGCGGAACCCGGTGAACGCGATCGTCGTCCCGTCGGGGAGCGTGGTCGACTCCCCGACGGCCAGGTTCGCCGCCCCGACCTCGGTGAGGCTGCCGCGGTCGATCTGCGAGGCGTCGAGCGAGTAGACCGACTGCGGGATGCCGGAGTCCAGGCCCAGGTAGCCGGAGTAGGCGACGATCGCGACCTGCGGCGCCAGGGGGCGCGGGTCGACGGAGGTGAGGATCCCGCCCTGCACCAGCCCGGTCGGGGCGAAGAAGCCCTCGATCGCCAGCTGGTCCTCGCCGTCGGCCTGCAGGTCGGGCACCTTGAGCGCGCCCTGGCTGGCCATCGTCGACTGGTCCGAGGGCAGGAACGGCACCGACACGTCCTCCAGCGAGGTGCCGTCCGGGCGGGTGACGGTGAACGTCGGGCTGAAGCCGTGCCCGGTCACGTAGACGCGGTCGCCGTCGAGGCGCAGCGGCTCGTTGACGCCGATCGTCGTCCTCCGCCCCTCCTCCCCCGGGCCGCCGTAGCGGATGTCGGCGGTGAACGAGGCCGCGGTCAGGTTCTCCTCGTACTCGGCGCGGAAGTCGTCGAGGTCGACGCACAGCGGGCTGAGGTCCCCGCTGTCGACCAGCGGACCCGACGAGTAGGTGTCGTACTGCTGGAAGGAGTTGCAGAAGCCCTGGCCCTCGGTGACCAGGATGCTGCCCTCGTAGCCCCACAGCTTCCCGCCGGCCAGGCCGAGCAGCAGCGCCACCAGCGAGAGGTGGAACAGCAGGTTGCCGGTCTCCTTGAGGTAGCCCTTCTCGGCCGACAGCTCCGGGCCCCGCGCGGTCTCGCGGCGGACGACGCGGAACCGGCGGACCCGGAGCTCCTCCTCCACGACGTCGAGCGCCTGCTCCGCCGGCAGCGGGGTGCCCAGCTCGCCGGCGTCGGGCAGCCGCAGCAGGTTGCGGGGCGCCGCCGGGGGCGCGGCCCGCATGGCGCGGAAGTGCTCGAGCCCGCGGGGCAGCACGCAGCCGATCAGGGAGACGAAGAGCAGCAGGTACACCGCGGCGAACCACGGCGAGCTGAAGACGTCGAACAGGTACAGCCGGTCGAGCACCGGCGCGAGCGTCGGGTACTCGGTGAAGTACTGGTTGACGTTGTTCTGCGACAGCGACCGCTGGGGCAGCAGCGAGCCGGGGACGGCGGCCAGCGCGAGCAGGAACAGCAGCACGATGGCCGTGCGCATCGCGGTCAGCCGGCGCCACCAGCGCAGCAGGAGCCCGGCACCGCGCCGGGGGGCCGAGGGCGACGGCGCCGGCGCGGGCGGCCGCGGAGGGGCGATGGTGCTCACAGGGCCGACTCCCCGAAGCCGGTCGCGGCCAGCCAGGAGCGCAGCCACTGCATCATCTCGGTCCAGGCGCCGGTGAGCAGGAGCAGCCCGACCAGCACCAGCACCGCCCCGCCGAACCGCGTCACCGCCTGCGCGTGCCGGCGCAGGAACGACGTCGCCCCGACCGCCCAGCGGGCACCCAGCGCGACCAGCACGAACGGCACACCCAGACCGATGCAGTAGGCGACGCTCAGGACGGCACCACGGGTCGCCGTCGCCTCGGAGAACGCCAGCGAGTACACCGCCGACAGCGTCGGGCCCAGGCACGGGGTCCAGCCCAGGCCGAACACGATGCCCAGCAGCGGCGCCCCGGCCAGGCCGACGGCCGGCCGCGCGCTGAGCCGCTTGGTGCGCTGCAGCAGGGGCAGCCAGCCCAGGAAGCCCAGCCCGACGACGACGGTGATCACGCCGAACACCCGGTTGAGCAGGTCCGCGTGCTGCACCATGAGCCGGCCCAGGCCGCCGAAGGCCGCGCCGAACGCGACGAAGACCAGCGTGAAGCCGAGCACGAACAGCGACGCGCCCAGCACCATCCGGGCGCGCGGCGGGACCTCGGTGCGGACGGCGGTCGCCGTCCCGCCCGAGCCCGCCGGCCGGGACGCCGGTGCGCCGCTGCCGACCAGCCCGGTGACGTAGGACAGGTAGCCCGGCACCAGCGGCAGCACGCAGGGCGAGGCGAAGCTGATCAGGCCCACCAGCGCCGCGACGGCCGCGGCGACGAGCAGCGGGCCGTCGGTGACGAGGCCGGCGAAGGTCTCACCCACGTCAGGCCTCCTCCAGCACCAGGTCGATCACGCGGCGCAGGTCCTCCTGCGACACCTCGCCGGTGTAGACCGCGGCGACCCGGCCGTCCGGGTCCAGCACGATGGTGGACGGGATGGCGTTGGCCGGGTAGTCCCGGAACGCCAGCGCCACCTCCCCGCGCGGGTCGTAGAGCGAGGGGAACTCGATCCCGAAGCGCTCGACGAACTGCAGGGCGAACTGCTCGTCGGGCTCCTTGACGTTCAGCCCGAGGAACTGGACGCCGTCGTCGCGGACGTCGGCGTAGACCTCCTGGAACTCCGGTGTCTCCACCCGGCAGGGCGCGCACCACGATCCCCAGAAGTTGAGGACGGCGACGTCCCCGGCGAGCTCGTCGGAGCTGAAGTCGCCACCGTCGAGCAGCGTGCCGCTGAACTCGGGGGCGGCCCCGCGCTCGTCCGGGGGGATGACCTCGCCGCTCGGGGTCGCGGCCACGAAGCGGAACTCGCCGCCGTTGTTCACGTCGACCTGGTCGGCGCCCGTCGAGCAGCCGGCTACGAGGGCCGCCGCGCCCAGCGCGAGGACGAGGCGCCTCATGCGCCGGGCACCGCGTCGGGGTCGGTGGCCCCCGCGGGCTCCGCGTAGCCCAGCCCGACGAAGCGGTCGCCGTCGTAGGTCAGGGAGGTGACGCTGGCCAGGGCGCACTGCCGGCGCCGCGGGTCGTGCACGTAGCGCCGGCCCTCCACGTGCAGCCGCGTCGTCCAGATGGGCAGCTGGTGGCTGACCAGCACCGCCTCGTGCCCGCGGGCGGCGTCCCGCGCCGCCTCGACCGCGGCGAGCATGCGCGCGGCGATCTCGACGTAGGGCTCGCCCCAGGAGGGCTCGAAGGGGTTGCGGAGCTTCCACCAGTTGCGCGGGGCGCGGAACACGCCCGCTCCGCCGGCCACCTCCATCCCCTCGAAGGCGTTGCCGGCCTCGATCAGCCGGTCGTCGATCGCGACGGGGAGCGACAGCGACTCCGCCAGCGGCGCGGCGGTCTGCTGCGCGCGTTCGAGCGGGCTCGACACCAGGTGCGTGACGTCCTTGCCGGCGAACCACTCCGCCGCGGCCAGCGCCATCGCCTCGCCCGTGGTCGACAGCCGGTAGCCGGGCAGCCGGCCGTACAGCACGCCCCGGGGGTTGAAGACCTCGCCGTGGCGGAGGAGGTGGACGACCGTGGTGCCGCTCACGTGGACCTCTCGCTGCCGAGCTCCCCGGTGCGGTGCTCGTCCACCTCGGCGGCGGCGCGGGCAGCAGCCGGCAGCGCCTCGAGCACCCGGTCGAGGGCCTCCCCCGACAGCGCCGCGTTGACGAACCACGCCTCGAACGCCGAGGGCGGCAGGTACACGCCGCGGGCCAGCATGGCGTGGAAGAAGGCGGTGTAGCGGGAGACGTCCTGGGTCTTCGCGTCGTCGTAGTCGCGGACCTGACGCTCGTCGGGCACGAAGAAGATCGAGAACATCGAGCCGGCCTGCTGGACGCGGTGCGGCACCCCGGCGGCGAAGAGCGCCGCGCTGGCGGCCCCGCGGAGGACGGCCGCCACCTCGTCGCAGTGCGCGTAGACCTCGTCCGTGCAGTGCCGGAGCGTGGTCAGCCCCGCGGCGACCGCGACCGGGTTCCCGGACAGCGTGCCGGCCTGGTAGACGGGGCCGATCGGCGCCAGCTGGTCCATCAGGTCGGCCCGCCCGCCGAAGGCCGCCGCCGGCAGCCCGCCGCCCATGACCTTGCCGAAGGTGAACAGGTCGGCGTCGACGGGGTCGAGGCCGTACCAGCCCGAGCGCGAGACGCGGAAGCCGGTCATGACCTCGTCCAGGACCAGCAGCGCGCCGTGCGCGGCGGTGAGCCGCCGCAGCTCGGAGTTGAAGCCGTCCAGCGGCGGGACCACGCCCATGTTCCCCGCGGCCGCCTCGCTGATCACGCAGGCGATCTCGCTCCCCCGCTCGGCGAAGACGGCCTCGACGGCGGCGACGTCGTTGTAGGGCAGGACCACGGTGTCGGCGGCCGCGCCGGTCGTCACGCCCGGGGTGTCGGGCAGGCCGAGCGTCGCGACGCCGGAGCCGGCCGAGGCCAGCAACGCGTCGACGTGGCCGTGGTAGTTGCCGGCGAACTTCACCACCAGCGGCCGTCCGGTCGTGCCGCGGGCCAGCCGGACGGCGGAGAGCACCGCCTCGGTGCCGGAGTTGACCAGCCGCACCTTCTCGACCGGCGCCACGCGGTCGCGGATCTCCTCGGCGAGGTCCAGCTCGCCCTCGGTGGGGGCGCCGAAGGACAGCCCGCGCCGCGCGGCGGCGGTGACGGCCTCGACGACGGCGGGGTGCGCGTGGCCCAGCAGCAGCGGCCCCCAGGAGCTGACCAGGTCGACGTAGCGCCGTCCGTCGGCGTCGGTGAGCCAGGGCCCGGAGCCCTCGACCATGAACCGCGGGGTGCCGCCGACGGCCTGGAAGGCGCGCACCGGGCTGTTCACCCCGCCGGGGATGATCCCGCGGCCGCGGGCGAAGAGGTCGGCCGAGACCGGCGCCTCGTAGGTGTAGGCGGTGCTGTCCAGCGAGGTCACCGGCCCAGTGTCCCTTCTGTTCCTGACGGCCGGTCACGGGTGTCGGCGAGCCTGCCCACGAGGGCCTCGTGGAGCGGGGCGGGATCGCGCGTCGGCACGAGCACCGTGCGGCCGTCGGTGAGCTTCAGCGGCAGGCCCGTGCGGCCCTTGGGCAGCGACCACCCGCCACCCAGCACCGGCGCGCCGGCGTCGACGCCGGCGTCGACGGCGCGCAGGTGGTCGACGTCGATGTCGGCGTACCGGACCGTCTCGCGCCCGACGGAGAGGCCCTCGTCGTCCACGCGGACCGTCCAGACGCGGCGGGCCGACAGGCAGCCGATCCCGACGACACCGAGCACCCCGACGACGGCGACCAGCCACAGCAACGCCGGCACGTCACCGCCGGGCAGCGCGAGGTCGAGCACGAGGAAGACGGCGAGCGCCCCGGCGACCAGCCAGAACGGCCGCCAGCTGCCACCCGGCTCGACGTAGCCCTCTCCCGTCCCCCCGGTCACGTCAGCGGCGGAGCAGGCGCGCGGCCTCGACCGCCCAGTAGGTGAGCACGGTCCCGGCGCCTGCGCGGCGGATCGCGGTCAGGGTCTCCAGGATGGCCCGCTCGCGGTCCACCCAGCCGTTGGCCGCGGCCGCCTCGACCATCGCGTACTCGCCGCTGACCTGGTACGCGCTCACCGGCACGTGCACCGCGTCGGCGACCCGCGTGATGATGTCCAGGTAGGGCAGCGCCGGCTTCACCATGACGGCGTCGGCGCCCTCGGCGAGGTCCTGGGCCACCTCGCGCAGCGCCTCGTCGGCGTTGGGCGGGTCCATCTGGTAGGTCGAGCGGTCGCCGAACTGCGGCGCACCCTCGGCGGCCTCGCGGAACGGCCCGTAGAACCCGCTCGCGTACTTGGCGGCGTAGGCCAGCACCGGCGTCTCGGTGTACGCGGCGCCGTCCAGGGCCGCACGGATCGCGGCCACCTGGCCGTCCATCATCCCGCTGGGCGCGATGACGTGGGCCCCGGCCTGCGCCTGCGCGACGGCGACCGCGGCGTACCGGTCCAGGGTCGGGTCGTTGTCGACGACTCCTGCGGGCGTGACCACGCCGCAGTGCCCGTGGTCGGTGTACTCGCACAGGCACAGGTCGGCCATCAGGACGAGCTCGTCCCCGAGGTCGGACCGCAGCTGCCGCAGCGCGACGTTGACGATGCCGTCGGCGGCGTCGGCCTGCGAGCCGACGGCGTCCTTCTCGCCGGGGATGCCGAAGAGCATCAGCCCGCCGATCCCGGCGTCGGCGGCCTCGTGCGCCGCCTTCCGGAGCGAGTCCAGGGTGTGCTGGACGACGCCGGGCATCGAGCTGATCGCGACCGGCTCGTCGATGCCCTGCTTGACGAAGACCGGCAGCACGAAGTCGGCCGGCGCCAGCCGCGTCTGCGCGGTGAGCCGCCGCAGCGCGGGCGTCGACCGGAGCCGGCGCCCGCGCGCGAAGCCGGGGTTGGCGCCGCCGACCGAGATCACTTGCCCTCGCCGTCCTCCGACTCGCGCAGCGACAGGGCGTACTCGGCCAGGGCGTCGACCAGCGGCGCGACGGCGGCCGTCTCCGGCTGCACGTCGACGCGCAGGCCGAACTCCTGGGCGCTGGCCGCGGTGGCCGGGCCGATCACGGCGACGACGGTCTTCGCGTGCGGCTTGCCGGCGATGCCGACGAGGTTGCGCACGGTGCTCGAGGAGGTGAAGCAGACGGCGTCGAAGCCGCCGCCCTTGATCGCCTCGCGGACCGACGCGGCCGGCGGAGCCGCCCGGACGGTGCGGTAGGCGGTGACGTCGTCGATCTCCCAGCCGCGTTCCTGCAGCCCGGCGGCGAGCGTCTCGGTCGCGATGTCGGCGCGGGGCAGCAGCACCCGGTCGATCGGGTCGAAGACGTCGTCGTAGGGCGGGAAGTCGGCCAGCAGGCCCTGGCTGGACTGCTCGCCCGAGGGCACCAGCTCGGGCTGGATGCCGAAGGCGCGCACGGCCTCGGCGGTCTGCTCGCCCACGCAGGCGACCTTGACGCCGGCGAACGCGCGGGCGTCGAGGCCCAGCTCGGCGAACTTCTCGCGGACGGCCTTCACCGCGTTGACCGAGGTGAAGACGATCCAGCCGTAGCGGCCGGTGACCAGGCCCTTGATGGCGCGGTCCATCTGCGCCGGGCTGCGCGGCGGCTCCACGGCGATGGTCGGCACCTCGACGGGGACGGCCCCGTAGGCGCGCAGCCGGTCGCTCATCTCGCCGGCCTGGTCCTTGGTGCGCGGCACCAGCACGCGCCAGCCGAACAGCGGCCGGCTCTCCCACCAGGACAGGCGGGCGCGCTTGTCGACGGCGGTGCCGACCGTGGCGACGACGGGGCCGGTGAAGGCCTCCACCCCCGCGGTCTTCTCGGCCACGGCGGCGAGCTTGGCGACGACGCTCTTCTGCGCCGTGCCGGAGCCGCCGGTGGTGACGACGACCGGCGTCGTGGCCGCCAGCCCACC
Organism: Blastococcus litoris; assembly: GCF_003075095.1. Lineage (GTDB taxonomy): Bacteria > Actinomycetota > Actinomycetes > Mycobacteriales > Geodermatophilaceae > Blastococcus_B > Blastococcus_B litoris. The sequence goes on along the minus strand of NZ_QCZF01000003.1, from coordinate 350,584 downwards.
CTCGACCAGCCGGGCGGCGGCGTCGGGGAGGTCCTCGGCGTTGCCCTGGAGCACCAGCGTGCCGCCGGTCGCGTGCGCCGCGGCCGCGAGGGCCGGCACGTCGACGCCGCTGCGCAGGTCGGCGGTCACCGCGGTGCCGCCGGTGGCGACGCCGGCGTAGGCGGGCACTGCGGTCGCGGTGGCCACGCCGGGCACGACGTCGAAGGGCACGGAGGTCCGGCCGACGGCCAGCACCTCCTTGACCACACCGTCCGCGGCGTAGGGGTCGCCGGCCACCAGGCGGACGACGACGGCGCCCTTCTTGGCGGCCTCGACGGCGGCCTTGGCGACCTCCGCCGGCTCGCCGACGGCGGCGCTCAGCTCGGTGCCGGGGTTCGCCTCGCGGACGGCGTCCTGGACGGCCGGCGAGACCTCCGGGTCGACGAGGACGAGGGCGGCCTCGGCCAGCGCCGCCGTCGCCCGGGCGGTGAGCATGCCCGGGTCACCCGGTCCTGCTCCGACGAAGACGACCCGGCCCGTCTGGCCTGCGGTCTTCTTGACGCGCGTCATCGCGTGCTCCTGATCTCTGCCCGGCTCGGCCGGGCGATCGGCACGGCCCTGAGGGCCGCTGTTACGGGGGTCTGGACGGGGTGGGCGATCACTGGCCCACCGCCATGAGCTCGGCCGCGCCGCGGTCGAGGAGTTCCGCGGCCAGCGCCCGCCCGAGGGCGGCGGCATCGGCCGGCGGGCCGCTCACCGAGCCGCGGACGGCGTCGCTGCCGTCGATCGCGGTCACGGAGGCGCGGAGGAACAGTTCGGGACCCGAGTCGCCCTCGGATGCCCCGCCCTCGGCGATCACCGCGTAGGCGGCGACGGGGGCGCTGCACCCGGCCTCGAGAGCGGCCAGCGTGCTGCGCTCGGCCTGGACGCAGGCGCGGACGACGGGGTCCTCCAGCCGGCCGATCAGCTCGCGGGTGCGGGCGTCGCTGGCACGGCACTCGACCGCCAGGGCGCCCTGCGCCGGTGCGGGGAGGACCTGGAGGGGGTCGAGGGTCTCGGTGATGGCGTCGAGCCGGCCGAGGCGACTCAGCCCGGCGCGGGCGAGGACGACGGCGTCGAGGTCGCCGTCGGCCACCCGCCCCATGCGGGTGTCGACGTTGCCCCGGATCGGGACGACGTCGAGACCGAGCCCCAGCGCCCGGAGCTGGGCGACGCGCCGCGGGGCGCCGGTGCCCACCCTGGACCCCGGCGGCAGCTCGCCGAGGGTGAGGCCGTCGCGGGCGACCAGCGCGTCGCGCGGGTCCTCGCGACCGGGCACCGCCGCGATCGTGAGACCCGGTGCGGGCGCCGTCGGCAGGTCCTTGTAGCTGTGCACCGCGAGGTCGACCTCGCCCGCGAGCAGGGCGTCCCGGAGCGCGGCCACGAAGACGCCGGTGCCGCCGAGCTGCTGGATCGCCGCCCGCGAGCGGTCGCCCTCGGTGACGATCGGCACGAGCTCGACGGCCGCACCGGTCGCGGCGGTGATCGCGTCGGCGACGGCCTGGGACTGGGTGCGCGCCAGCAGGCTGGCCCGGGTGCCCAGGCGCAGGGTGGCGGTGACGGTGGACGTGGTCACGACGCCTCCCCGGCCCGCAGGTCAGGGTCCACCCGGACGGCGTCCGACAGGACCTCGACGGGCGTGTCGATGCCCAGGCCGAACAGCGCGCGCAGCGCACCGGCGTAGTCGGTGTCACCGGACGAGGCGGCCAGCTCCTTCACGCGCACCGTCGGCTCGTGCAGCAGCTTGTCCACGACCCGGCGGACGGTGCGGGCGATCTCGGCCCGCGCCCGGGCGTCGAGGTCGGGCAGGCGGGTCGACAGGCGCAGCAGCTCGGCGTCGACCACCTCCGCGGCCTGGCTGCGCAGGGCCGACACGGTGGGCGCCACCTCGGCGGCCTGGCGCTCGGCTCGCAGCAGGGCGGTCTCGGCCTCCACGAGGGCGTGCGCGGCCGCGACGTCGTCGGCGGCCAGCGCCCCCGCGGCGGAGCCGCGCTCGGCCTGCAGGAGTGCGAGGTCCACGACGTGCACGCCCGGCAGCGCGGCCACGCCGGGGTCGACGTCCCGGGGCAGGGCGAGGTCGACGACCGCGAGGGGGCGGCCGTCGCGACCGGTCATCGCCTCGGCGACGACGTCGGTGCCGACGACGAGCCCCGTGGCGCCGGTGCAGGTGAGCAGCAGGTCGGCGGTGGCGATCTCCGCGGGCAGGTCGGCGAGGTCGGCGGCACGGCCCCCGACGGCCTCGGCCACGCGGGCGGCGTGCGCCTCGGTGCGGCTGCTGACGACGACGGCGGCGCCCCGGCGGGCGAGGGTCGCGGCCGCGAGCGCGCCCATCGAGCCGGCGCCGACGACGAGCACCGGGCGGCCCTCGAGGCCGCCGATCGACTGCTCGGCGCGGTCGAGGGCGACCGACACCAGGGACGCGCCGGCCCGGTCGATGCCGGTCTCGGTGTGCACCCGCTTGCCGACCCGCAGCGCCCGCTGCGCGACCGGGTGCAGGGCCCGGCCGACGGTGCCCTCCTCGCGGGCGAGCGCGTAGGCGGCACGCAGCTGGCCCAGCACCTGGGTCTCGCCCACGACCATCGAGTCGAGGCCGGAGGCGACGGTGAACAGGTGCGCGACGGCCTGGTCCTCGTAGTGCACGGTCACGTACGGGGAGAGCTCCTCCACCGTGGCCCCGGCCTGGCGGGCGAGGACCCGGCTGACGTCGGTGACGCCGCCGTGGAACTTCTCGACCTCGGCGAAGACCTCGATGCGGTTGCACGTGGCGAGCACCAGCGCCTCGGTGACGTGGTCGCTCCCGACGAGCTCGTGCAGCGCCTTGACCCGGTCGTCGGGGCCCATCGCGAACTGCTCGAGCAGCGACACGGGCGCGGTCCGGTGGGAGATGCCCACCGCGAGGACGCTCATGCCGGTTCCTCGACCGGGACGAGCCGCTGCTGGCCGAGGAACGCCAGCACCTGCAGCTCCACGGACAGGTCGACCTTCCGGATGTCGACCCCGGGCGGGGCGGCGAGGGTGACCGGCGCGAAGTTCAAGATGCTCCTCACCCCGGCCGCGGCCAGCCGGTCGCAGACCGACTGGGCCACCTCGGCCGGTGTCGTGATGACCCCGATGGACGCCTGGGACGCCGCGACGACGTCCTCCAGCTCGTCCATCGCCCGCACCGTGTGGCCGCCGATCCGCTGGCCGACCCGCGCCGGGGCGGCGTCGAACAGGCCGACGAACTCGAAGCCCCGGGACCCGAAACCGGCGTAGTCGGCCAGCGCCGACCCCAGGTTGCCGATGCCGACCAGCACGCAGGCGCGCGACCGCTCCACGCCGAGCACGCGCGAGATGCGGTCGCGCAGCGTCCGGACCTCGTAGCCGACCCCGCGCACACCGCAGGGGCCGAGGTGGGAGAGGTCCTTGCGCAGCCCGGCGGGGTTGACGCCGGCCGCCGCGGCGAGCTCCCCGGAGGCGACGGTGCTCCGGCCGCCGTCGGCCAGCGCCGTCAGCACCCGGAGGTACACGGCCAGGCGGGCGACGGTGGCCTCCGGGATGGTCCGGGGCCGCGGCTGGATCACGGGCTCTCCACAGCGAGCGCGCCCGAGGTGGTCAGGGCGCGGGACAGAAGGACGCGGGCAGAACCACCCGCGTCCGCCACGGTAACCGCTTGTGAACGCAGGAACAAAGTCGCTGCGCGGTGCGCGGGCCCCTGACCGGCCCGAACGGGTGCCGCTGTGGTGAGGACCACCCTAACGACCCCGGTGGCGCCCCTCGTCCGGGGGGCTCAGAGCCCGAGATCCCGGCGCAGCCGCCCCACGTCGACGGTGAAGTAGGAGTGCTCCCGCCCGTCGAGCAGCACCACCGGCACCCGGTCGCCGTACTCCGCCTGCAGCTCCGGATCGGCGTCGACGTCCACCGCCACGACGGACTCCCCGGCCTCGGCGGCGACCCGCTCGAGCGTCTCGCCCGCGATCTCGCACAGGTGGCAGCCGGCCCGCGTCAGCAGCTGCAGCCGGGCGCCCGGCTCAGCCATCCGCGGCCACCCCGGCCTCCTCGGCGGCGTCCTGCCCGGTCAGGCCCAGCTCGCGCAGCCGCGCCCGGCTCACCTTCCCGGTCAGCGAGTGCGGCAGGGCGGGCAGGAAGTGCACCGAGGTCGGCACCTTGTACCGGGCGAGGGACTCCGCGGCGTGCGCCCGCAGCTCCTCGAAGGTCAGCTGCTCACCGGGCCGCACGACGACGACGGCACGCACCGCGGCACCGGTCCGCGGGTCGGGCACGCCGATGACCGCGCTCTCCGCCACCGCGGGGTGCGACTCGAGCACCCGCTCCACCTCGGCCGGGTAGACGTTGAAGCCGCTGACCAGGACGAGGTCGCTGCGCCGGTCCACCAGGTGCAGGTCGCCGTCGGCGTCGTGGTAGGCGAGGTCGCCGGTGCCCAGCCACCCGTCGGGGCCGGGACCGTCGGCGCCGTCGGGCCAGTACCCGGCGAAGAGGTTCGCCCCGCGGACCCAGATCTCACCGGGCCCTTCCTCGAGGTCCTCGTCCGCGTGCCCCTCCTGGGCGTCCTCCGTGGTCGCGGTGTCGCGCAGCTCCAGCTCCACGCCGGGAAGGGGTCCGCCGATGCAGTTCGGCTTCGCCCGGCCGGTGGCCAGGGTGCTGGCCACCACCGGGGACGCCTCGGTCAGGCCGTAGCCCTCCCACACGGTGACCGCGGCCCGGTCACGCATCGCCGTCCACACGTCCTCGGGGAGCGGCGCGGCACCCGACGAGGCCATCCGCATGGCCGCGAACCCGCGCCGCAGCTCGGTGTCGCTGTCGAGGGCGTCGGCCGTCGCCAGCCAGGCCTGGTACATCGGCGGCGCCCCGGGCACGGCGGTGACGTGCTCCTCGGCCATGAGGGCCAGCGACGCGCGGGGGTCGAAGGTCTCCTGCAGGACGGCGCAGGCACCGGTGGCCGCGACCAGGCCGAACCCGGCGTTGAGCCCGTAGACGTGGAACAGCGGCAGCACCAGGAGGACGCGGTCGTCCTCGCGCACCACCGGCGGCGTCATGGCCAGGCACTGCTCCTGGTTGGCCCGCAGCGCGGCCGCGGTGAGGATCGCGCCGCGGGGGCGGCCCGTCGTCCCGCTGGTGTACGCCAGGAAGGAGGGCGCCACGGGGTCCACCGCCACCTCGGGCGCCGGGCCGTCGGCCTCGGGCGGGCCCGCCTGCACCGGCACCCCGGCGACGGGCTCCCGGATGGTCCGCGTGACGAACAGGGCGGCACCGGAGTCGGTGAGCACGTACTCGAGCTCGGGGTCGGTGTAGGCGGTGTTCACCGGGACGACGACGAGCCCCGCCCGCAGGGCGCCCAGCGCGGCGCGCAGCCAGGACAGGCCGTTGGGCAGCTGGATCGCCACCCGGTCGCCCGGCGCGAGGCCGTGCGCGGCGAAGCCGGCGGCGGCCCGGTCGACCGCCGCGTCGAGCTCCGCCCAGCTCAGCCGCTCGTCCCCCGCCACCACGGCCGGCGCCTCGGGCCGGTGTCGCGCGGCCGCCCGCACGAGATCGGCGAGCGACGTGCCTGCCTCTTCCACATCTCCTCCGTGGTGCCGCTGCTGTCGGCCGGCCGCCGGCAGGCACTTCCGCGTGCATTCCGGCAAGCTGGTTGGACGGGCTGGGGCGATGTTGTCACCATGGGGGCAGCCCTGCAGCATCGCGCGCCCGTTCCCCGCCGGGTGCGTCGGGGGAAGACGTCCTGGTACGCGGGCCGGCAAGGAGGTCGATCGCCCGCATGCCGCACCCTCTGGACGCGGGGCGAGAGCTCGCTTCGTCGCCTCCGACAGGGTCCGCGAGACCCACCCCGCACCCGCGGCCCTCCCCCAGGCCGCGACCGACCCCGTTCCCGCGGTCCAGTGCGGAGGCCCTCCCCGAGCCGAACGTCGTCGAGGAGCTGCCCGCCCCGGCGGTGGACACCGAGGAGGTCGACGAGGCCGAGGCGCTGGAACCCGATCTCACCCCGGCCCCGGAGGGCATCGACGTCTGGGAGCTGGTGTCCCAGGCCCAGGCCGGGGACGCCGAGGCCTTCGGCCGGCTCTACGACCACTACGTGTCGATGGTCCACCGGTACGTCTACTACCGGGTCGGTGACCGCGCCACCGCGGAGGACGTCACCAGCGAGACGTTCGTCCGGGCGCTGCGCCGCATCGACTCGCTGTCCTTCCAGGGCCGCGACGTCGGCGCCTGGCTGGTCACCATCGCCCGCAACATCATCCGCGACCACGTGAAGAGCAGCCGGTACCGGCTCGAGGTGACCACGGCGGACATGCGCGACGCCGACCGGGCCACCGACGGCCCCGAGGACGCGGTGGTCCAGCACCTCACGAACCGGGAGCTCCTGGCCTGCGTGCAGCAGCTGGGCAGCGAGCAGCAGGAGTGCATCGTGCTGCGCTTCATCCACGGCCTCTCGGTGTCCGAGACCGCCGAGATCATGGGGAAGAAGGACGGCGCCATCAAGGCGCTCCAGCACCGCGCCGTGCGCCGCCTGGCGGGGCTCCTCCCGGACGGTCTGCGATGAGCGGAAAACGAATCGTCGGGGCCGTAACCGAATATCCTCACCCCTCGTTGGAGCGGGTGCAGCGGGGTGCGCCGGTCGGTGGCGTCCCCGCAGGAACGACGTCCGGAGGCCCCAGGTGAGCGTGCACGAGCGCGAGGAAGCCGTCGTCGCGCGGCTGCACGGGCTCGCGCCGCACCTCGACGGCGAGCCCGACCCCGCCTTCCGGGCCGCCACGCGCGCCCGGCTGGTCGCGATGGCCGCCGTCCGCACCCCGGAGCCGGCGCCCGCCGGCGGGATGCAGCGGCTGCTGGCCGTCCGCGCCCCCGACGTCCGGCCCGCGCGCTGGCGTTCCCGGTTCACCGCAGGCCTGGCCGGCGCCGCCCTGACGGTGACCGCCCTCGCCGGCCTGGTGGCGGTGGCCGACGGCGCCCGGCCCGGCGACGTCCTCTACGACCTCAAGCGCGGCACGGAGCAGACCCAGCTGGCCCTCGCCGGCGACGCCCGGGGCCGGACGCTGCTCGACTTCGCCAGCACCCGGCTCGACGAGGTGGAGGCGCTGGTCGGCGAGGGCGGCACGGCGCTGCCGGTCGCACCCGTCGAGCCCGCTGGCGACGGCGTCTCGGCGGCCGGCGCGGACCCCGCGCTCGTCCTGGAGACCCTCCGCACGATGGACGAGCAGACCAGCGAGGGTGCGTCCTGGCTGGCCGACCGCGCCGTCGACACCCAGGACGGCGAGCCCCTCGACGAGCTGGCCGAGTGGGCCGCGGTGCAGTCGGCCGAGCTGGCCGCGCTGCAGCCGCGGATGCCCGGCGAGACCACCGAGGCCGTCGGCCGGTCGCTGACGCTGCTGGCCGAGATCGGTGCGCGCACCGGCGGGCTGCAGGCCGCCGTCGCGTGCCCGGGCGGGCCCGCCGTGTCCGGGACCGACGACCTGGGACCGGTCCCCGCGCCCTGCCCGGCACCCGACCCGGCCCCGCCGGTGACCACGACGGGCGAGAGCCCCGGCCCGTCGACCCAGGCCGGTACGGGGACGACCCCGCCCGCGCCGACCGCGCCGGCCGCGCCGACCCCCACGCCGGTCCCCGTCCCGGGCACGACGCCGGGTGGCGGCCTGCCGACCACCCCGGCCCCCACCACCCCCGGCGGGGGGCTGCTGCCGCCGCTGCCGCTGCCACCGCTGCCGGGCGGCGGCTCGAGCGCGTCGACGCCACCGCCGATCATCCAGGTCCCCGGGCCGGTCACCCTCTGCCTCCCGCCGCTGGCCACCCTCGGCAACTGCTGACCGACCGACTCCCCTCCGGTACGCCCCGCTAGGGTCGGGAGGTCGGGTCGCCGCACCGGCGGCAGGTCGATCGCAGGGAGGACGTCGTGCCGCGAGTGCCGTTCCGCGGCCGCCGGTCCGTGCGCTCGGAGGCGGCCGTCGACGAGGAGACCCGCGCTCACGTCGCGGGCGCGGCGTCGGCCGCCGCGGCCGAGGTGGCGCCGCCGCCCTCGGTCGATCCCGACCCCACCGGCGCGGCGTTCTTCGACGTCGACAACACGATGATGATGGGCGCCTCGCTGTTCTGGTTCGCCCGCGGGCTGGCCGCCCGCAAGTACTTCAGCAGCCGCGACATGGCCGGCTTCGTCTGGCAGCAGCTCAAGTTCCGCATCGGCGGGAACGAGGGCAGCGCCGATGACATGCACACCATCCGCGAGAACGCGCTGGCCTTCGTCGCGGGCCGGCCCGTCGCCGAGATCGTGCAGGCCAGCGAGGAGATCTACGACGAGCTGATGGCCGACCGGATCTGGGCGGGCACCAGGGCGCTGGCCCAGCAGCACCTCGACGCGGGTCAGCGGGTGTGGCTGGTCACCGCGACACCGGTCGAGCTGGCCTCGATCATCGCCCACCGGCTGGGGCTCACCGGGGCGCTCGGGACGGTCGCCGAGGTCGTCGACGGCAAGTACACCGGCCGGCTGGTCGGCGAGCTGATGCACGGCCCGGCGAAGGCCGAGGCGGTGCTGGCCCTCGCCGAGCGGGAGGGCCTGGAGCTCGCCCGGTGCACGGCCTACAGCGACTCGGCCAACGACCTGCCGATGCTGTCGCTGACCGGGGACGCCGTCGCGGTCAATCCTGACACCGAGCTCCGGGCGGTCGCGCGGGCGCGCGGCTGGACGATCCGCGACTTCCGGACCGGCCGGAAGGCGGCGAGGATCGGCGTCCCCACCGTGGCCGCCGCTGCGCTCACCGGCGGTGTGGTCGGCGGAGCGATCGCCCTGCGGAGGCGCGACAAGCTCCCCTGGTGAGCTCGCCGCGCCGAGCCCTCGGGGCGATCAGCCGAAGACGCTCTTGCGCTGGAGGAGCAGCTGGTAGAGCGAGTGCTGGATGGTCTCGCGGACCTGGTCGGTCAGGTTGAACACCAGCATCGGGTCCTCGGCGGCGGCCGGGCCGTAGGACGCCGTCTCGATCGGCTCGCCGAAGGCGATCAGCCACTTCGAGGGCAGCGGTACCAGGCCGAGCGGGCCGAGCAGCGGGAAGGTCGGCGTGATCGGCAGGTAGGGCAGGCCGAGCAACCGGGCCGCCGTCCTGGCGTTGCCGATCATCGGGTAGATCTCCTCGGCGCCCACGATGGCGCACGGGATGATCGGGACACCGGTCCGCAGAGCCGCGGTGACGAAACCCCCGCGCCCGAACCGCTGCAGGGTGTAGCGCTCGCGGAAGGGCTTGCCGATGCCCTTGAACCCCTCGGGGAAGACGCCGACCAGCTCGCCGGCGGTCAGCAGGCGCTCGGCGTCCTCGTTGCACGCCAGCGTGGTGCCCATCTTGCGGGACATCGTGCCGATGAACGGCAGCTCGAAGACGAGATCGGCACCGAGCAGGCGCAGCCGCCGCCGGGCGGGGTGGTCGTCGTGCAGGGCGACCGTCGTCATCAGCGCGTCGACGGGCAGCGTGCCCGAGTGGTTGGCGACCAGCAGCGCACCACCGTCGGCGGGCACGTTCTCCAGCCCCTGGCTCTCGACGCGGAACCACGTCGAGAAGAACGGCCGCAGGACCGGCAGCAGCACGTGGTCGGTGAGGTCGGGGTCGAAGCCGAACTCGTCGGTCTCGTACTCCCCCGTCAGCCGACGGCGCAGGAACTCCAGCCCGCCGGCGAGCTGCTCCTCCCAGCCGGGCGGTGCCGCGGGCGGGACGTAGGGGTCGTCGTCGTCCGGGCGCAGCGGGATCACGCGTGCCTCAGGCATCGCGCACCGCCCGCAGGCCCGGGGCCGGCGGCGCCGGCCGGAGCCGCTCGCCGACCGCGGTCGCGGCGTCGCCGGCGTGCTCGAGGACCGAGCGGGCGCGCGAGGTGACCGAGTGCACCAGGCGCGGCGAGACGACCGGCGGCACCGTGCGGGCGTAGTCGTCCAGGGCGGCCTCCGTGGTGTACCGGGGGGTGTAGCCGAACCGCTCGCGCAGGACCGTCGTGTCGACGACCCGCCCGAAGTTCAGGAACCGCATCTGCTCCGGCGAGTAGTCCACGAAACCGAATCGGCGCGAGAGCCGCCCGACCGAACCCAGCGCCGGGGTCGGGATCGGGACCTCCACCCGGCCGAGCCGGCGGATGGCCTGCGAGAGCAGCAGCGTGCCCGCGCCGCCGACGTTCACCGTGCCGGTGAAGTCGCCGGTGGTGGCGCGGGTGAGCACGGCCAGGGCGTCGTCCTCGTGGAGGAGCTGGACCCGGGCGTCGTAGCCGAGGGCGGTGGGCACCACCGGCATGCGGAAGAAGCCGGTGAGCAGGGAGTCGATCCGCGGCCCGATGAAGTTGGTGAACCGCAGCATGGCGACCTCGACCTCGGGCCGCCGTCGCGAGAACGCGCGGACGTAGCCCTCGATGTCGAGGCTGTCCTTCGCGAACCCGCCCGAGGGCACGGCGCGCGCCTGCATCGCCTCGGTGAACACCGCGGGGTCGCGGGAGGAGGCGCCGTAGACAGCGCTCGTCGACTTCAGCACGAACCGGCGCACCGACGGCGCGCGCTGGCAGGCGGCCAGCAGCTGCATGGTGCCGATGACGTTGAGTTCCTTCATCGGCGCCCGCCCGCCGGAACCGGCCGGCGTGGAGCTGATGTTCATGTGCACGACGGTGTCGACCGACGCCGCCGCGATGACCTTGCCGATCAGCGGGTTGCGGATGTCGGCCCGCACGAACTCGGTGCGCCCGAGCCGGCGGAGCATCTCCTGCGACGGCGGGACGGTGTCCACGCCGATGACCCGCCCGATCAAGGGGTCAGCTGCCAGCTCGGCCGCCAGCGCACCACCCAGCCACCGGCTCACACCGGTGACGAGGACGACCGCGGGCGGCACGAGCGTCAGCTCACTTCTTGTTGCGTCGCTGGACGCGCGTCTTCTTCAGCAGCTTGCGGTGCTTCTTCTTCGCCATCCGCTTGCGCCGCTTCTTGATGACAGAACCCACGTGGTGCTCCCGACGTCGTCTTGAGAATTCTCAGCTCGTGCGTGACACCTGGGCGGGTCAGCCCTGGATCACCCGGCGACCGAGCGTACCGGCCGCCCCGCGGCGACGCTGCCGCGGGCGGACCGGGTCACGACGAAGGGGTGGAACAGCAGCAGGTGGCGCTCCGACGCGCGGAGGCCACCTGGCCGCGGTGTCGCCCGGCGGGCGACGGTGTGTCTGCTCTCAGGCGATGTCGGTGTAGGCGTCGCGGAGGTAGTCCTGCACGGCGCGCTCCGGGACGCGGAAGGAACGGCCGACGCGGACGGCGGAGAGCTCGCCGGCGTGGACGAGGCGGTACACGGTCATCTTCGAGACGCGCATCATGGAGGCGACCTCGGCGACGGTCAGGAACGTGACGGCGGCGCGGGGGGCGGGGACGGCGGGGCGGCCCAGCGGCATGGCGGCCGGGTGCTGCGCGGGGACCGGGCGGGCCATCGTGGCAGCCATCGGGCGGCCGACGGGGCGGGGGCCGGGCACACCGGGGCGGGCCATCGCGGGGGCTGCAGAGCGCTGGGGCATGGTCATCTCTTCGTCTCCGGACCTAGCGCATGTCGTGGCGCCGGCTTCCCCACCGGCAACTGAACACGCATGCGCTGGTACAGAGCGTAAGGGGCCCACGTGACTGGAGCGATGGGTGAATCGAACAGGCGGACCGGTCCGTCCTCGGCAGAACTACACCAGTGCAACCGCTCAGAACTGTGGCGCACCGCGTTTCGCAACTCTGTGACGACGCGATGACGGACAGTGCTGGATTCATGTCGACTTGTGGGTTACGGTGCCCGGCTCGCCGCCGCAGCGGGCCTCCGGGGGCGCAGGCGCCCCACGCCCCCCGCGCGTCAGCGGGTGTCGCGCCCCAGTTCCACCGACCGGGCGTGCGCCGCCTCGATGGCCGCGATGAGCGCTGCCCGCACACCGTGCCGCTCCAGCTCCCGGACCGCGGCGATCGTCGTCCCGCCGGGACTGGTCACCGCCTCCCGCAGCTGCACCGGGTGCTCGCCGGAATCGCGCATCATCACCGCCGAGCCCAGCGCCGTCTGCACGATGAGATCGGCCGCCAGCGCCCGCGGCAGGCCGAGCAGGATGCCGGCGTCGACCATCGCCTCGACCAGGTAGAAGAAGTAGGCCGGGCCGCTGCCCGAGAGCGCCGTCACGGCGTCCTGCTGGTCCTCCGGCACCCGGCGCACCCGCCCGACGGCGGCCAGCAGCGCCTCGGCCTCGTCGAGGTGCTCCTCCCCCGCGTGCGCCCCCGCCGACAGCACGCTCATGCCCTCGTCGACCAGCGCCGGGGTGTTGGGCATGACCCGCACCACCGGGACGCCGTCGGGAAGGGCCGCCTCGATCCGCCGCGTCGGGACGCCGGCGGCGACCGAGACCACCAGGTGGCCGGGGTCGACGTGCTCGGCCAGCCGGCCCAGGAGGACGTCGATGTCCTGCGGCTTGACCGCGAGCAGCAGCACCCGCGCGCGGGTGGCGGCCTCGCCGAGGTCGACGGTGCCCACGCCGTACCGCGCTCCGAGCTCGGCCGCGCGCTCGGGGCTCCGCTCGCACACGAGGATCCCGTCGGGCCCGCCGCGCCGGACCAGGCCCGACAGCAGCGCCTCGCCGATCTTGCCGCCGCCGATGATCGCCAGCCCCCGGCGCCCGGTCGCGGTCACGGGGCCACCGCCAGGCCGACCCGGAGGGCCGAGCCGGCGGCGACCAGCCGCCGCTGCTCGGCGAGCAGGACTCCGTAGGGCATGACGAGCTCCCAGCTGTCGGACGGGCGGCCGTTCCAGGCCGCGCGTTCACCGGCGATGGCGACCAACCGCGGATCGGACACCGCGACACCGAGGTGCCCGTCGGCGGCCATCAGGACGTTGAGGCAGCGGACGAGGCCGAGACCGGCCCGGTGGCCGGGCCCCGCCTCGAGCCGGATGCGCCGGCCCGCGAGGCGGCGGCAGCGTTCGTCGGCACCGGGCTGGTCGGCCCGCACGACGATCCGTGCGCCGGGCGGGGCCAGCTCGTCGACCACGGCGGGGGGACCCGTGACGGCGATCGCGACCCCGGCGTCCTCCGCGGGTCCGCGGACCGCGTCGAGCCGGTCGACCGGGACCGCCAGCTCGCAGGACCCCGCCAACCCGGCGCCGCGGGCACGCGCCACGAGCGCCGCGTCACCCCCCTCGAAGGCCACGAGGCACCCCGCGCCGACCAGCTCCCGCGCCAGCTCGACGGGGTCGCGCCCGGCGACCAGCCGCCGGGACAGCAGACCGCGCAGCGCGGTGGCGGGGCTGACGGGCACGCCGAAACCGTAGTGCGCCGGTGTGTGCCCCGTCGGGGGCACGGGTAGCGGCGGCCTCATGGCAGGAGAACTGAACGGGATGAAGGTGGCCGTGCTGGCCACGGACGGCGTCGAGCAGGTCGAGCTGGACCGGCCGTGGCAGGCGCTCGAGGAGGCCGGCGCCGAGCCGGAGCTGGTGTCCCTGGAGGGCGGCACCATCACCGCCTACGACCACATCGACAAGGGCGACACGAAGAAGGTGGACGCCGTCGTCGGCTCCGCCGACCCCGACTCCTACGGCGCCCTGGTGCTGCCCGGCGGCGTCATCAACGGCGACTTCGTCCGAGCCGACGCCGACGCCGTCGCGTTCGTCACCTCCTTCTTCGATGCGGGCAAGCCGGTCGCGGCGATCTGCCACGCGCCGTGGGTGCTCATCGAGGCCGGGGTCGTGAAGGGCCGCCGGATGACGTCGTGGCCGTCCCTGCAGACCGACCTGCGCAACGCGGGCGCGGACTGGGTGGACGAGGAGGTCGTCGTGGACGGCAACCTGATCACCAGCCGCAAGCCCGACGACCTCGACGCCTTCGGCGCGGCGATCGTCGAGGAGTTCGCCCGCGCCGACGCCGACGACGAGGAGGACTGACCCTCAGGAGCCGGCGGCGAGCAGCCCGGCGGCGGGGGCGATGGTCAGCAGCGTGCCGGCGAAGACCAGCACCGCCAGGAGCCACGCACCGACCGGCTCCCGCCCCTGCCGCTGACGCCACATGCCCACGCCGGTGACCAGACCGGTCACGGCGAGCGGGGCGAGCAGGACGGCGACGTGCGGGACGATCTCCCAGAGCACGGTGGCGGCGAAGTAGACGCCGACGCCCGCGGCGAGGGCGATGACCAGCTCGCCGGCGAAGCGCAGCCAGGCGAGGGCGCTCTCCCGCGGCGTCGCATCGAGGTCGGCGTCCAGGTCCGCGTCGACGTCGCCCGGCCGGACCACCGGGATCGGACCGGTGGACGGGTGCTCCTCGCGCGCCGGCCGGGACGCCCCCCGCTGCGGGAGCTCCCTCGAGTGCCGGCGGTCGAGCGCCGGGACCGGCGTGCTGTGCAGGGCCTCCCGGGGCGCCGGCGCGCTGGGCACCGGCGCGCTGGGCATCGGCGCCGCGACGGGGACGCCGGGCTTCCGGTCCGGGCGGATGCCGGGGATGGCGGCGGTCGAGGGGTCGGGCGCGCGCCGCGCCTGCCGCCGCTCGGGCTGCTGCCGGCGCTCCACGCCGGGGGGCGGGACGGTGAAGTCGGGGCGGTCGGGCGCCGCGTCGCTCCGGCGCCGTCCGTAGCCGGTGCGGCCGGCCACGCCGTCGGCGGCCGCCGCCTCGGCCCGGCGCTGCCGGATACCGGTCTCCTCGGGGTCGTCCCAGGAACGGCGTCGGGCAGCGCGGTCGGCCCGTTCGATGCCGGCCTCCCGGAGGATCTCGGCGAGCGAGCGACCTCCGGTGTCCGGGCTCCAGTCCGTCTCCGCCATCACACCCCTCCCAACGAGTCCAGCCTGCGCAGGATGACACCCTCCCGCAGCGCCCACGGGCAGATCCTCACGCACCGTACGTCCAGCGCACGCATAGTTGCGGCAGCCACCACGGCGCCGGCAGGAACCTGGTGCGCGCGATCGGGCGATACGCCCCGCAGCTCGGCCAGCGCCGCGCTCTCGATCCGCGACACGAAGCCGACGAGCTGGTCCAGGCCGTCGGCGGTGAGCTCCCGCGGCACCTGGAGGCCGGCGGAGTACGGGGCGGCCCCGGTCAGCCGTGCCAGGGTGCGGAAGGTCTTGCTGGTGGCGGCCACGATGTCCGGCCGGCCGGCACCCCGCAGCTTCTTGGCGCCGGGGGTCAGGAGCTCCGTGGCGTAGGAGTCCAGCTTCCCCAGCGCGGCCAGGTCGGGCCGGCCGCCGACGTGGGCCTCGGGCAGGAACCGGCGGGTCATGCGGCCCGCGCCCAGCGGCAGGGAGAGGGCGACGTCGGGGTCCTCGTCGACGCCGCTGGCCAGCTCCAGCGACCCGCCGCCGATGTCGAGCACGAGCAACCGGCCCGCGCTCCAGCCGAACCACCGGCGGACGGCGAGGAAGGTGAGCCGGGCCTCGTCCTCCCCGGTCAGCACCTGGAACTCCACGCCGGTGCTCTCCGTGACGCGGTCGAGGACCTCCTGGCCGTTGGACGCGTCCCGGATCGCGGACGTGACCATGGCCAGCAGCTCGTCGCACCCCTGCTGCTCCGCCTGCTCGCACGCCTCCAGCACCGCCTTCAGCAGGGCCTTCTCCCCCGCCTTGGACAGCACGCCGTCCTCCCCGATCTGCTCGGCGAGGCGCAGCAGCCAGCGGTCGTCGTGCATGGGGGTGGGGTGCGCGCCGCGGTGGGCGTCCACCACGAGGAGGTGCACGGTGTTCGAGCCGACGTCCAGCACCCCGAGTCGCATGGGCCCAGTCTGCCGGGCCGGACCACACCTAGGCTGGGTGCGTGCCAGACCCCCTCTCCGAGGTGCCGCTCGACTTCGCCCGCGAGTGGGTGGAGTTCCCCGATCCGGCCGACCCGGGGCACGTGATCCGGGCGGACCTCACCTGGCTGACGTCGGCCTGGACGTGCATCTTCGGCCGGGGCTGCGCGGGCGTGGTCGAGGGCCGCCCCGACGACGGCTGCTGCAGCCACGGGGCCTTCTTCACCGACGACGACGACCTGGCACGGGTCACGGCCTCCGTCGCGCAGCTCACCGACGAGGACTGGCAGCTCGCACCGGTGGGGCGGGTCGCGTGGACCGAGGAGGACAGCGCCCACGACGACAGCGGGAAGGGGTCGCTGCGCACCCGGGTGGTCGACGGCGCCTGCGTCTTCCTCAACCGGCCCGGGTTCGCGGGCGGCCAGGGCTGCGCGCTGCACCGCATGGCGCTGCGCAGCGGAGTACACCCGCTGACGACGAAGCCCGACGTCTGCTGGCAGCTGCCGGTGCGGCGGGAGCAGGAGCACGTGGAGCGGCCGGACGGGACCACCGTCCTCGTCTCCAGCATCGGCGAGTTCGACCGCCGCGGCTGGGGTCCGGGCGGGGCGGACCTGCACTGGTGGTGCACCGGCTCGCCGCTGGCGCACGTCTCGCGCGAGCCGCTGGTCGAGACCTACGCGCCGGAGCTGACCGAGCTCATCGGCGAGGCCGCCTTCACCGAGCTACGCCGGCTGGCCGAACTCCGCCTCGACCAGGGTCTCGTCGCGCCGCACCCGGCCAGCCCCCGGCCGGTGCCCGTCGAGCTGCAACGGCGCCGGCCCGGCGCCTGACGCCGTCCCGGCCCGGAAGGTCTGCCGGTAGGCACGCGGCGAGACCCCGCGCCGGCGGGCGAACTGCTCGCGCAGACCCGCCGCGGTGCCGAAGCCCACGAGCCGGGCGACCTCCTCGACCGGGGCGTCGGTCTCCTCCAGCAGCGCCTCCGCGGCCGCGAGCCGCTGGCCGAGGAGCCAGGCGTGCGGGGTGGTCCCGGTGGTCGCCTTGAACCGGCGGGCGAAGCTGCGCGGGCTCATCAGCGCCCGCCGGGCGAGCAGGTCGACCGAGATGTCCTCGGCCAGGTTGGCCGTGGCCCACTCCAGGACGGCGCCCAGCAGGTCGTCCTCGCAGGCGGCCACGGGGGCGTCGATGAACTGCGCCTGGCCGCCGTCGCGGTGCGGCGGCACGACCATCTCGCGGGCCAGGGCGTTCGCCGCGGCGGACCCCCACTCCCGGCGCACGAGGTGGAGCAGGGTGTCGACGCCGGCCGCCGTCCCGGCGCCGGTGATGACCTGCCCGTTGTCGACGTAGAGCACCGACGGGTCGACGGTGACCTGCGGGAACCGGGCGGCCAGCTCGCCGGCGTACTTCCAGTGCGTGGTCACGCGCTTGCCGTCGAGCAGCCCGGCGGCGGCGAGGACGAACGCACCGGTGCAGTGGCTGATGATCGTCGCGCCGCGGGCGTGCGCGGCGCGGAACGCCTCGAGCAGCGCGGGCGAGGGCACGCGGTCGAACAGCTCCCACGCGGTGATCGAGACGATGTCGGATCGGGCCAGCCGCTCGAGCCCGTGCTCGACGGTGATGGGGATGCCGGTGTCGGTGCGCAGCACGCCGGGGGCCTCGCTCACCAGCCCGAAGTCGAACCGGGGCAGCCCCATGCTGCTGCGGTCGTAGCCGAAGACCTCGGCGCATACGCCGAGGCCGAAGCTACCGACGAGGCCGTCGGCGACGACGACGCTGACGACGAGCGGGCGGTCCGGGAGAGCCATGCGGGCATCATGGCAGAAAAGACGCGATAGCGGTCACTTCTGCCACTCGTACCCGTCGCCCGGGCCGAGCACTCTTCTGACCATGCTGCTGATCACCTGCCCCGTCACCAGGACCGACGAGCTGGTCGCCGACCGGCGGATCCGGTCGGTCACCAACCACGCCACGGCCGAGGGGAGGCACATCGCGATGCACGTGGAGTGCCCCGCCTGCGGGAGCGTGCACGTCTACCGGACCGGCCGGCGCCCCGCCGTCACGAGCGCTCCCGCTCGGGAGGCGCGGGTCCCCGTCCCGGCCTAGCATCGAACACATGAGCGAATCGAACGCGAACACCGGCCAGGCCGGCGACCCCACCGCCGAGAAGGACCCGGCCGACTGGGTGACCGGCGACGAGCCGGCCACCGGTGCCCAGAAGAGCTACCTGGAGACGCTGTCCCGCCAGAGCGACGAGGAGGTCCCCGAGGACCTCACCAAGGCCGAGGCGTCGCAGAAGATCGACGAGCTCAAGAGCTGAGCCGGCTCAGGCCTCGAGCTTGTAGCCCAGGCCCCGCACCGTCAGCAGGTACTTGGGGTTGGCGGGGTCGGGCTCGATCTTGGCCCGCAGCCGCTTGACGTGGACGTCGAGGGTCTTGGTGTCGCCGACGTAGTCCGAGCCCCACACGCGGTCGATGAGCTGGCCGCGGGTGAGCACCCGGCCGGCGTTGCGGAGCAGGTACTCGAGCAGGTCGAACTCCTTGAGCGGAAGGGAGACCTGCTCGTTGTCCACGGCGACGACGTGCCGCTCGACGTCCATCCGCACGGGACCGGCCTCGAGGACGCCCTCGCTCGCGGGCGCCTCGCCGGCCTCCCCGCGCCGGCGCAGCACCGCGCGGATCCGGGCGACGAGCTCGCGCGCCGAGTACGGCTTGGTGACGTAGTCGTCGGCGCCGAGCTCCAGGCCCACGACCTTGTCGATCTCGCCGTCCTTGGCCGTCAGCATGATGATCGGGACGTTGCTGCGGCTGCGCAGGGACCGGCAGACCTCGGTGCCGGGCAGACCCGGCAGCATGAGGTCGAGCAGGACGATGTCGGCGCCCGCGCGGTCGAACTCCGCCAGCGCGTCGGGGCCGTTCGAGGCCACGACGGCGTCGTAGCCCTCCCGCCGCAGCATGTAGGAGAGGGCGTCGGAGAACGACTCCTCGTCCTCGACGACCAGTACTCGGGTCATGAGCGCTCGATCTCCATCTTCTCGGCGGGCCGCTCGTCGGCCGCCGCGGGCGGGGGTGCGTCGGTGTCTCCGGGGTCGGTGGGCCCGGACACCAGCGGGATGCGCAGGGTGAACGTGGAGCCGAGGCCCTCCTCGCTCCACACGGCGACCGATCCGCCGTGGTTGCTGGCCACGTGCTTGACGATGGCCAAGCCCAGCCCGGTGCCGCCGGTGCTGCTGGCCCGCGACTGGTCGACCCGGTAGAAGCGCTCGAAGACCCGGGTGCGGTCCTTGCGCGGGATCCCGACGCCGCTGTCGGTGACCGCGATCTCGGCGAACCCCGACCGCGCGCGGGCTGCCACGGCGATGCGGTTGTCGCCCTCGCTGTAGGCGACGGCGTTGGCGAGCAGGTTGGTCACCGCGGTCACCAGCTGGTTCTCGACGCCGCGGACCACCAGCCCGGCGTGCCCGCCGACGGCGATGTGCAGGTCCTTGGCCTTGGCGGCGGTGCGGGTGCGGTCCACCGCCTCGGCGATCACGTCGTCGACCTCGACGGGCACCAGCTCGGGCAGCGGCTCACCGCCCTGCAGCCGGGACAGGTCGATGAGCTCGCGGACCAGGCGCGCCAACCGGTCGGACTCCCGGGCGATCCGGCCGGCGAACCGCTGCACCGCCTCGGGGTCGTCGGCGGCCTGCTCGATCGCCTCGGCCAGCAGGGCGAGCGCCCCGACGGGCGTCTTCAGCTCGTGCCCGACGTTGGCGACGAAGTCGCGGCGGACGGCCTCGGTGCGCCTGGTCTCGGTGACGTCCTGCAGCACCAGCGCCACGGGGCCCGGCAGCGGCGCCGTGCCGCTGTGCAGCCGGACGCCGTGCACACCCATCAGCCGTGGGCCGGCGCCGGCGAGGTCTCCGGGCAGCCGGACGTCGGCGCGGCGGCTGCCGCCCGCCCGGACGTCCTGCACCAGCGTGAGCAGGTCGGGCACCAGCAGCCGGCTCCCCCGCACGATGCCCAGCGCCCGGGCCGACGGGTTGGCCAGCAGCACGGCGTCGTCGACGTCCACCAGGACGACCGCCGGATCCATGAGGTCCAGCAGGCGCCGGGCGAAGGCGGCCTCGGGCGGGCCGACGACGGCGCCGTCGACCGCGGGACCGGCGGGGTCCCGCGGGAAGCGGAGGATGACCGTGGCGGCCACCACCCCGCCCAGGACGAGGCCGACCACCAGCGCGACCAGTGGACTCACGACCCGATGCTAGGTCGGGACACCCCCGTTTCCGCCGGAACGCAGCCGATCTCCCCCTCCGGCGGGGCAGTGTTCACCTGGGTGTGGGCAGTCGTTCACCCGGGGACGGGAAACGCGGTCACCGGCGCACCTACCCTCGCAGGCACGCTGCAACGGGAGGACGACGACACATGCGCGAGAGCTACTTCGAGGAGCTCGAGGACATCCGGGGTTGCCTGGTCGAGATGGCGAACACCGTGGGCTCGCAGATGAGCACGGCCACGACCGCCCTGCTGGACGCCGACGTCGCCCTGGCCGACCTCGTGATCGCCGGTGACGAGCAGATCGACGCCACCCGGGAGAGCATCGACCAGCGCTGCTTCACGCTGCTGGCCCGCCAGCAGCCGGTCGCGACCGACCTGCGCACGATCGTGACGGCCACGCGGATCGCCAGCGACCTCGAGCGGATGGGGGACCTGGCCGAGCACATCGCGAAGGTGGCGCGCATGCGCTTCCCCGACCACGCGGTGCCGCAGGAGGTGCGCCCGGCCTTCCTGGAAGCCGGCCACGTCGCCGAGATGCTGGTCGCCAAGGCCGGCACCGTCATCGCCAAGCGCGACGTCGAGGCGGCCCGGGAGCTGGAGACCGACGACGACGCGATGGACCAGATCCACCGCGACCTGTTCCGCGAGCTGCTGGCGCCCAGCTGGCCGCACGGGGTGGAGACCGCGATCGACGTCACCCTGCTCGGCCGGTACTACGAGCGCTTCGGCGACCACGCCGTCGGCGTCGCCCGCCGGGTCGTCTACCTGGTGACCGGCGAGCGGCACGTGCCCGAGCCGAGCCAGCCCTAGCGCACGGCCTGGTCGCAGGGGCCCGCGGCGAGCGACAGCGAGGCGTGGCGGGCGACCAGGTCCTTCATTTCTTGCCCTGGTTCTTGACGGCTTCGATCGCGGCGGCCGCGGCCTCGGGGTCGAGGTACTCGCCACCGGTCTCGACCGGGCGCAGGTCCTCGTCCAGGTCGTAGCGCAGCGGGACGCCGGTCGGGATGTTGAGGCCGACGACCTCGTCGTCCCCCATGCCGTCGAGGTGCTTCACCAGCGCGCGCAGGCTGTTGCCGTGCGCGGCCACGAGCACGGTCCGGCCGGCACGCAGGTCCGGCACGATCGCGTCGTACCAGTAGGGCAGCATCCGGACGACGACGTCCTCCAGGCACTCGGTCGCCGGGCGCGCCTCGGGCGGCAGGAACGCGTAGCGGGCGTCGCCGTCCTGGGAGTACTCGCTGCCGGCCTCGATCGGCGGCGGCGGGGTGTCGTAGGACCGGCGCCAGATCATGAACTGCTCCTCGCCGTACTCGGCGAGGGTGGCGGCCTTGTCCTTGCCCTGGAGCGCGCCGTAGTGCCGCTCGTTCAGGCGCCACGACCGGCGCACCGGGATCCACTGGCGGTCGGCCTCGCCCAGGGCCAGCTCGGCGGTGCTGATCGCCCGCTTCAGCAGCGAGGTGTGCAGCACGTCGGGCAGCAGCCCGTGCTCGGCGAGCAGCTGGCCGCCGCGGGCGGCCTCGCCGCGACCCTTCTCGGACAGGGGCACGTCGACCCAGCCGGTGAAGAGGTTGGCCTTGTTCCACTCGCTCTCACCGTGGCGGAGCAGCACCAGAGTTCCAGTCACGCGCCCATCCTGCCGGACGGCGATCAGGCCGCCAGCCGGGGCCAGACCAGCCAGAGCTCGAAGAGCACCGGCGGCGCCAGCCCCAGCAGCAGCCAGAGGCTGAGCACGCGCCGGGCGGCACCCCACCGGACCGCCGCCACGACGCCGACGCTGGAGAGGACGCCGACCACCGACCAGAGCCCCACCGCCCAGCCGCGCGCCGGCTGGAGCTGGGCGAGGACGAGCATCACGGCGCTGACGAGCACCGGGTAGACCAGCGCCGAGGCGGCCACCACGCCCATGAGCGCGCGGGCGCGACGCTCCGGTGCGGGTCTGCTGTCCGCCATCCCCGACCACGCTAACCGCGGTCGGGCGGGCATGCCGCTCAGGCGGGGACGGGGACCCGGGACCGGGCGGTGGCGACCGCCTCGGCGATGATGCCGCCGGCCCGCAGCAGCTGCTCCTCGGTGTGCGTGGCCATGAGCGTCAGGCGCAGCACCCCCCGCCCGCGCGGGACGGCGGGGTAGGCGACGGCGTTGGTGTAGACGCCGGCGTCGAAGGCGAGCCGCCAGGCCAGCTGGGTGACCTCGTCCTGCCCGGTCGGCACGGCGATGACCGCGCCCTCGCCTGTGATCGGGGCCGCGCCCTCGTCGGCGAGCACCCGGCGGAGCAGCTCGCAGTTGTCCTGCAGGCGGCTGACCCGTTCGGGCTCGGCGCGCAGGATCCGCAGCGCGGCGAGGGCGGCCGCGACCGACGCCGGGTCGTTGCCGGCGCTGAAGACGTACGGCATGGCCGAGGCGCGGATGCCCTCCGCGGCCGCGCGCGAGGTCATGATCGCCCCGCCGATGCTCGCCAGCGCCTTGCTCAGCGCCACGGTGACCGCGTCGACGCGGGACAGGACCCCGAGGTGCTCGGCGGCACCCCGGCCGGTCTTGCCGAGGACGCCGAGGCCGTGCGCCTCGTCGACGACCAGGCGGGCGCCGGTGCGCGCGCAGAGCTCGGTGATCTCGGCCAGCGGGGCGACCTCGCCGGTCATCGAGTAGACGCCGTCGACGACCACGACGGCGCCCGCGCGCGGATCGATCGACGCCAGCCGCTGGGCGAGGCTGTCCAGGTCGTTGTGCCGCCAGCGCAGCGCCGTGCCACGGCTGGCCGCGGCGGCGGCGTGCAGGCTGGCGTGCACGTGCCCGTCGACGAGCAGCACGTCGTCGGAGCCGCAGATCGTCGACAGCAGCGCGACGTTGGCGTTCACGCCGGACGAGGTGAGGACCGCCGCCTCGGTGCCGTAGTGGTCGGCGAGCTCCTCCTCCAGCGCGAGGTGCAGCTTCGTCGTCCCGTTGAGGACCCGGCTGCCGGCCGTGCTGGTGCCGTACTGCGCGAGGGCGGCCGCGGCCGCCTCGATCACGCGGGGGTCGCCGGCCAGGCCGAGGTAGTTGCCGGTGCCGAGGTTGATCCGCTCGCGCCCGTCGGAGTAGCGGGTCACCGGCAGCGGGGCGCCGTCGGTCGGGACCGCGTGCGTCGCCGCGCCGTCGGCCACGTGCTGGCGGAACAGGGCGGCGAGGGGGTTCTCGAGCAGCGGCGCGAACGGGTCCCGCCGTCCCTGGACCGGGACGGGGTGGTCGGCGCGCACGCCGACCAATGTCGGCGGAGCGAGGCGTGTCGTCAACCGTGCGTTCCACCTTGGGGTCAGTCCGTGACCAGGGCCACGCTCCTCCGCCGTCCCGGGAGCCACACGAGGACGACCACCGCTGCGATCAGGGCCGCCAGGGCGGTGAAGACAGCGGTCACGTGCATGGCGGAGACGAAGGCCTCGCGGGCCGGCTCGACCAGGTCGGCCGCGGCCTGCGCGGCGTAGGCGTCCCCACCGTCCTGGGCCACCCGGGCAGCCTCGAGCGTGGCGACGATCGACTGGCTGGCCTCCGCGCGGACCTCCGCCGGGAGCACGTCGACCGCGCTGCCGAGGTTGGCCGAGTAGGAGGCAGCGAGGACCGAGCCGAGGATGGCGACGCCCAGGGCGCCTCCGACCTGGCGGACGGAGTTGTTCACCGCCGCCCCGGCGCCGGCCTTCTCCCGGGGCACGACGGACATGATCGACTCGGTGGCGGGGGCCATCACCGCGCCCATGCCGAGGCCCTGCACGCTCAGCACGACCAGCAGCAACCAGACCGGGCTCGTGAGGTCCAGCAGCTGGATGCCCAGGAAGGACAGGGCGATGAGGCCGAAGCCCCCTGCGCACACGGCCTTCGCGCCGAACCGTTCGGCCAGGCCGGAGCTGCGCGGCGCCATGACGGCCATGCCCACGGCCACGGGGATGAGCGCGGCGCCGCTCTGCAGAGGCGTGTACCCGCGGACGCCCTGCAGGTAGAAGACGAGGTAGAACGTCGCGCCGAGCAGGGCGAAGAAGTTCAGCCCGAGCGCGGCTGCGGCGGCGGAGAAGGCCGGGTTGCGGAACAGGCTGACGTCGAGCGCCGGGTGCGACGACCGCCGCTGGAGCTGGACGAAGAGCGCCAGGAGCAGGAGCCCGCCGATCAGCGGCACCAGCACGCCCGGCGTCGTCCAGCCCACGCCGGAGCCGCCCCGGATGAGCCCGTACACCACCCCGGCGAGCGCGAGGATCGACAGCAGCACCCCCGAGATGTCCAGCCGTCCGGGCGAGGGGTCCCGGGACTCGGGGACGAACGCCAGGACGGCGACGATGCCGAGGAGGGCGACCGGGACGCCGACGAGGAAGACCGAGCCCCACCAGAAGTGCTCCAGCACCGCCCCGCCGGCGAGCGGTCCGCCGGCGACGCCGATCCCGGCGGTGCCGGCCCAGACGCCGATCGCCCGGCCGCGCTCGCGGGGCGGGAAGACGTTGGTGATGACCGCCAGGGTGGTGGGCTGGACCGCGGCGCCGCCGACGCCCATGACCGCGCGCCAGGCGATCAGCTCGATCGCGCTGTCGCTGAACGCGGCGAGCACGGACCCGACGGCGAAGACCGTCAGACCGATGAGCAGGACGCGCTTGCGGCCGATGCGGTCACCGACGATGCCCCAGGTGAACAGCAGCCCGGCGAACACGAGGATGTAGGCGTCCACGGCCCACTGCAGCTCGCCCTGGGTGGCCGCCAGCTCCCGCTGCACGGTGGGGATGGCGACGTTGAGGATCGTGTTCCCCGTGATGACCACGAGCAGGCAGACGGTCATGGTGGCGAGGACCCACCAGCGCCTCGGGTAGCCGGGCGAGGATGGCTCCGCGGTCACGCCCGGCGGGTGGGGTCGGCGAACGCCGCGAAGGCCTCGAGGTTGCGCAGCGACTCCCCGCGCTTGACCCGCCACTCCCACTCCCGGCGGATCGAGGTGCCGAACCCGATCTCCAGCATGGCGTTGAAGTGGTCGTCGGCGTAGGTGAGGACCGAGCCGAGGATGCGGTCGATCTCCTCGGGGGTGACGGCGGCGTGCGGGAGCCGGCCGGTCAGGTAGACGTCCCCGACGCCGTCGATCGAGTAGGCGACGCCGTACATCCGCGCGTTGTGCTGCAGCAGGAAGGTCCACAGCTGCTCGCGGTTCTCGTCCGGCTGGCGGCAGACGAAGGCCTCCACGCGGAGGGCGTGCTCGCCGACGATGAGGCCGCAGACGGTCTTGAGCTTCTTGGTCCCGGGGAGGTCGACCAGCCACCTGCCGGGGCCCGGGTGCTCGTGGACGAGCTCGCTGTCGCGCAGGGTCTGCTCGATGACGGCGTCCAGCTCGGCGACGGTGCGGCTCACCGGGCCACCTGCACGCCGGGGAGCGCCCGCAGCGGGCCGATCGCGGAGTGGCGCACCGGGCGGGGCGCACGGCCCATCTCCTCGGCGGCCGAGGAGTAGGCGGCCACGAGGGCGTCGGCGGTGCGGTCCCACGAGAACAGCCCGGCGTGCCGGCGGGCGCCTGCCGCCAGCAGCTCGCGGCGGACCAGCACGGCACGGACGGCGGTGGCGTAGTCGCGCGGGTCGTGGCCGTCGACGAGAACACCCGAGACGCCGTCCCGGACGGCGGTGCGCAGGCCACCGACGGCCGCGGCGACGACGGGGGTGCCGCAGGCCTGGGCCTCGAGCGCGACGAGCCCGAAGGACTCGTTGTGGCTCGGGACGACGGTGACGTCGGCGGCCCGGTAGTGGTCGGCCAGCCGCTCCGGCGGCTGCGGCGGGAAGAACGTGACGACGTCGGCGATGCCCAGGTCGCCGGCGAGCTTCTGCAGCTGCTCGGGGGCGTCGAGCCCCGAGCCGCTCGGCGCGCCGACGACGTGGACGCGGAGCCGGCGGCGGAGGGCCGGCTCGTCGCGCAGCAGGTGCGCGGCGGCGTGCAGCAGGACGTCGGGGGCCTTGAGCGGCTGGATGCGACCCACGAACAGCAGCACGACCGCGTCCTCGGGCATGCCGACGGCGCGGCGGGCGGCGGCCCGCCCCCCGGGGCAGAAGCGCTCGAGGTCGACCCCGGGTGGGACGACGAGGGTGCGCGCGGGGTCGGCGTCGTAGAGGCGGACCAGCTGCCGGGCCTCCTCCTCGGTGTTGGCGATCAGCCGGTCGGCCTCCGCGACGACCTGCTCCTCGCCGATCACGCGGGCGCGCGGCTCGGGCCGGTCGCCGTCGGCGAGGGCCTCGTTCTTCACCTTGGCGAGGGTGTGCGCGGTGTGGATGAGCGGGACGCTCCAGCGGTCGCGGGCGAGCCAGCCGACCTGGCCGGAGAGCCAGTAGTGGGAGTGGACGACGTCGTAGAAGCCCGGTTCGTGCTGGGCCTCCTCGCGCAGGACCGCCGCCGTGAAGGCGCACAGCTGGGCGGGGAGCTCCTCCTTGCCCAGGCCCTCGAACGGGCCGGCGCTGACGTGCCGGACCGTCACGCCCGGGCTCATCTCGACCACCGGGGGGAGGTCGCTGGAGGTGGCGCGGGTGAAGATGTCGACCTCGATGCCGCGGGCGGCGAGGCGGCGCGAGGCCTCGACGATGTAGACGTTCATGCCACCCGCGTCGCCGGCGCCGGGCTGGTCGAGCGGGCTGGTGTGCACCGACAGCGTGGCCACGCGCCGGGGCGCGCCGGAGCGGGGGAAGCGGCGAGCGGGCACGGCGTTCCTCCCGCTCTCGTCCGCTGGTGGCGGGGCCGTCCGGGCCCCCTGTCGACTCGTCAATCCTGCAACAACGTCAGGATGGGCTTCATGCCCGGTACCGAGCCGTCCCACTCCCCCGCCCGTCCGCTTCCCGGATCGGGGCGCACCGCCGTCGTCACCGGTGCGTCCAGCGGCATCGGTGCGGCGACCGCCGCCCGGCTGGCCGCCGAGGGTTTCGACGTCGTCCTGGCCGCCCGGCGACTGGACCGGCTGGAGGCGCTCGCTGAGTCCACCGGCGGGAGGGCCGTCGCGCTCGACGTGACCGATCCGGCATCGGTCGAGGAGTTCGCGGCCGCGCTGGACCGGGTGGACGTGCTGGTCAACAACGCCGGCGGCGCCTTCGACGCCCAGCAGGTCGCGGACGCCGACCTCGACTCCTGGGCGCGGACGTACGAGGTGAACGTGCTGGGCACGGTGCGCCTGACCAAGGCCCTGCTCCCGGCGCTGCGCGCCTCCGGGGCAGGAGACGTGCTGTTCGTCAGCTCGACGGCGGCGCTCGTCTCGTACGAGGGCGGGGCGTCGTACACGGCGGCGAAGCACGGGGTGCACACGCTGGCGGAGACGCTGCGGCTGGAGCTGAACGGCGAGCCGGTGCGGGTGATCGAGATCGCGCCGGGGATGGTGCGCACGGAGGAGTTCTCGCTCAACCGGCTGGGCTCGGCGGACAAGGCCGACGCCGTCTACCGCGGCGTGCGCGAGCCGCTGGTGGCCGAGGACGTCGCCGACTGCATCGCGTGGGCGGTCACCCGGCCGAACCACGTGAACATCGACCTGCTGGTGGTCCGCCCCCTCGCGCAGGCCGCCCAGCACAAGGTCGCGCGGGAGAGCTGAGCTAGGAGGTCGGCGGCCGGACGGCGGTGGGCTCGCGCTCGAGCGTGACGCCGAACCGCTCCTCGACCGTCGCGACCACCCGGCCGGCGAACGCGAGCAGCTCGGCCGCGGTGGCGCCGTCCTCGGTGGTGAGGGCGAGACTGTGCTTGGACGACGTCCCGACGCGGCCGTCGCGCGTGCCGCGGCCGAAGCCGCCGTGCTGGACGAGCCAGGCGGCGCTCAGCTTGACCAGCCCGTCGCCGGCCGGCCAGCTGGGGCAGCCCTCGACCGCCTTCTCCGCGGGCACGATCGGATTGGTGAAGAACGAGCCGGCGCTGCGGCTGTCCGGGTCGGCGGGGTCCCAGACCATGCCCTTGCCGCGGCGCAGCCGGAGCACGGCCTCCCGGACGTCGGCCAGCGGCGCCGGTTCCCCGATCTCCACGCCCAGCGTGCGCGCCAGCTCGGCGTAGGTGACCGGACGCGACCCCGCGCCCGGCTGCAGCGCGAACGTGACGTCGAGGACGACGAACCGGCCCGGGTCCCGCTTGAGCCGGCTGTCGCGGTAGGCGAAGCCGCAGTCGGCCGGCGTGAGCGTGCGCTCCGACTTCTCCGCCCGGTCGTACACGCGCACGGCCGTGATCGTCTGCGCGACCTCCTGGCCGTAGGCGCCCACGTTCTGGATCGGGGTGGCGCCGGTCGAGCCCGGGATGCCGGACAGCGCCTCGATGCCGGCCAGCCGGTTCTCGACGGTGTGGGCCACCAGCTCGTCCCAGTCGTGCCCGGCCTGGACGGTGAGGCTGTCACCGTCGCGCTCGATGCCCCGCGAGCGGACGAGGACGACGTCGCCGGGCCACCCCTCGTCCGGCGCGACCACGTTCGAGCCGCCCCCGAGGACCAGCAGCGGGGTGCCGTCCTCGTCGGCCGCGCGCACCGCCGCGACGAGTTCAGCGGCGTCCTCGACCTCGATCAGCCGCGCGATCGGGCCGCCGACGGCGAGGGTGGTGAGGTCCGCCAGACGGACGTCGGATCGCACCTGCACGGCACCACGCTAACCGGGACTACCCTCCGGACCGGTGAGCGAGGCGGGGGGCGGGCACAAGCAGCGGGCATCGCTGTCCCCTGCTCCGCACCGCAAGGCCCCCCGGCTGGCGGCCGGGCGCGCCCGCGCCCTGGGGCTGCCGACACGGGGGACGACGAACGCCAACCGGCTGCGCCGGGTCGACCGGTGGCTGGTGGCGACCCAGGTGCCGCGGCTGCGCGACTCCGCCCGCCCGCTGGTCGTCGACCTGGGCTACGGGTCGTCCGCCGTCACGACGCTCGAGCTCGTCGAGCGGCTGGGGCCCGAGGTCGACGGCCTGGAGGTCGTGGGCCTGGAGATCGACCCCGCGCGGGTGACGGCCGTCGAGGCCGACCGCGACCCGCCGCGCGTGGACTTCCGCGTGGGGGGCTTCGAGCTGGCCGGGCTGCAGCCGGTGGTCGTACGGGCGTTCAACGTGCTCCGCCAGTACGACGAGGAGTCGGCGGCTCGGGCGTGGGACACGATGCGGGCTGCCCTGGCGCCCGGTGGCCTGATCGTCGAGGGCACCTGCGACGAGTGGGGACGTCGCTCGGCGTGGGTGGCGCTGGACGCCGACGGCCCGCTGACCCTCACGCTCGCCACGCGGGTCGCGGACATCGCCACGCCGTCCGACCTCGCGGAGCGGCTGCCCAAGGCGCTGATCCACCACAACGTGCCCGGCCAGCCGGTGCACGACTTCCTGCGGGCGTTCGACGCGGCGTGGGCGGCGGCCGCGGGGCTGTCGACCTTCGGCCCGCGCCAGCGCTGGGCGGCGGCGGTCGAGGCGCTGGCCGAGCAGGGCTGGCCGATGGTGGGCTCGTCGCGGCGGTGGCGGCACGGCGAGGTGACGGTGCGGTGGTCGGCGGTCGCGCCGACGTGAGGCCTCCCCCCGGCCCGACGGAGGTGGCGGGCGGGACGGCCGAGCTGCTCGGCGACGCCGACCGCGACGGCTCGTGGATGCTGCTGGTGAACGGCACCCCGCAGTCGCACGTCGACCTCGACGATCCGTCGCACCTCGAGTTCGAGTACGTCCGCCGCATGGGTCACGTCCTGGACCTCGCGGCCGAACCCGGCGCCCCGATCGACGTCGCGCACCTCGGCGGCGGTGCGCTCACCCTGCCCCGCTACGTCGCGGTCACCCGCCCGGGCTCCCGGCAGCGCGTCGTCGAGATCGACCAGCCGCTCACCGACCTCGTGCGGGAGCACCTGCCGCTCCCCCGGGGTGCCCGGATCCGGGTCCGAGCGGAGGACGCCCGCGTGGGTCTGGCCGCGCTGCACACCGGCAGCGCCGACGTCGTCGTCTGCGACGTCTTCGCCGGGGCCCGCACCCCCGCCCACCTGACCAGCGCGGAGTTCGCCGCGGAGGCCCACCGGGTGCTGCGAGCGGGCGGCGTCTACACGGCCAACGTCGCCGACGGCCCGCCCCTGCGGTTCGCCCGCGCCCAGGTCGCCACCCTCCGCTCGGTCTTCCGCTCCGTCTGCCTGCTCGCCGAGCCCGGGACGATGCGCGGCCGGCGCTTCGGCAACCTGGTCGCCGTCGCCTCCGACGCCGAGCTGCCGATCGACGGGTACGTCCGCCGGTGCGCCCGCGACCCGATGCCGGCCCGTGTCGTCCACGGCGCCGACCTCGACCGCTTCGCGAAGGGCGCGCAACCGGTCCTCGACGCCGACGCCGTCGACTCCCCCGAGCCCCCCGACGGCGTCTTCAGCCGCTGAGCGCCGTCCCGGACGCGGCCGGCGCCGCTCGGCCGGGCGCACGGCCGCGAGCGTCGGCGATCACCCGTAGGGTCGGGCGGCATGACGGTGCCCGCGAACCTCCCGCTGCGCAGGGACTCCCGCAACAAGGTGATCGGCGGCGTCTGCGCCGGCATCGCCCGCCGGTACGGGCTCTCCCGCAACGGCCTCCGCCTGGCGTTCGTGATCTCCTGCGTGCTCCCCGGCCCGCAGTTCATCGCCTACCTGCTGCTCTGGCTCTTCATCCCCGCCGACTGAGCGGGCGGCCCGCCGAGGCGGGCCGGGTCACCAGCTGTTGCCGCGCGGCAGCCCGCGGACGGCCGGGCGCACGTCGACCAGGTAGACGATCGCGGCGATGACGGCGGGCAGCCCGAACAGCGTCATCGGGTTCTGCTGCCAGAAGATGACCAGCGCCGCGAGGCCGGTGATCGCGGCCCACCCCGGCTTGGTCAGCTTGCCGGAGGCCACGAAACCGGCCGCGGGACGGATCAGCGCATCGACGAATGCCCACAGCGTGAGCGCCTGGGCGCCCACGTAGAGCACGAGCAGCACCAGCCCGTCGAACGTCGCCATGGGGCCGAGCCTACCCGCAGGGGGCCCGGTATCCCCGGGATCGCGGGCCCGGGAGCGCCCACGGACGCGACAGGGCCCCGGAGCGCTGCACGCAGCTCCGGGGCCCTGGTCGGTGGTCCGACGTCGGGGGGACGTCAGTTCTTCTTGGCGGGCACCGCGGTCGGGTCGGCCGGCTTGGCGGTGCGGGCGCGGGTCACGCGGGCCGAGGTGGACTTCGCCGGGGCCTTGCGGGCGGCGGTCGTCTTCTTGGCGGCGGGCTTGACCGGCTTGGCCTCGACGGCCTTCTCGGCGGTCGCCTTGGTGCCCTCGGCGGCGTCCTCGACCGTGCTCTCGGCCTTGGCAGCGACCTTGGTCGCCTTGGCGGCGGTCTTCTGCGCGACCGAGGTCACCTCGTTGGAGGCCTCGACGACGACCTCGGCCGTCTCCTCGAGCACGTCCTCCAGGGTGTCCTCGACGGTGTCGACGGCGCGCTCGGCACGACGCACGACCCGGCGGAAGCCGGGCTGCTGGCGCAGCTCCTCGACGACCTCGGCGCCGTGGGCGGCCAGGGACTCGACGGTGGCCAGCGCCTGGGTGCGGGCGGTCTCGACCAGGCCGGCGACGGTGGTGCGGAGCACCTCGGGACGGACGGCGACGGCGAGCTGCTGGGCCGTGGTGCGGGCGTTGCCGGCGGCCTCGTTGGCCCGGGTACGGGCCTCCTTGACGGCCAGGTCGGCCTGGACCTGGGCCTCGCCCGGGAGCGCCTCGGCCTTCGAGCGGAACTGGGCCACGACGGTCCTGGCGCGCTCGACGGCCAGGTCACCGGCGCCGATGGCGGCCAGGACGGCCGGCTTGGCCACGGTCACGACGGTCTCGCCGTACTGCTTCACGGTCTCGGTGGGGGTCATGCCGACTCCTTCGTAGAGCTGTCTGTGGGGTGGGAAGAGGTCTTCGCTGCGGCGGTCGTCGGTGCAGCTCGGTGTTCGCGCACGTAGGTCTCGTACAGCTCGAGCAGGACCGCCTTGTGACGCTCGGACAGGGCGTCGTCCGATCGGATCGCCGCCACGGTGTCCGGGTTGCCGGAGCGCCGGTCGAGGATCCCCGCCTGCTCGTAGAGCGATTCGGCGGAGATCTTCAGGCCCCGGGCGATCGACGCGAGGATCTCCGCTGACGGCTTGCGAAGCCCCCGCTCCACCTGGGACAGGTACGGGTTGCTGACCCCGGCGGTGCGGGCCAGCTCGCGCAGGGACACCCGGGCAGCGCTGCGCTGCTCGCGGATGAACTCACCGACCTGGGAGCTGACGGCCGCCACGCTGGGCTTGTCGCCCACCGATCCCGCGACCGACTCGGCCACGCTGCCGGCGACCCGGTCCACCTTCTCGCGGACCGTGGTCACCTGCTCGCGGACGAACTCACCGGGCGTCTGCACGGGTTCGACTCTAGGCCGGTGTGCTAGCTCCTGCAAGCGGAGCTGTTAGCAGATGGGCGTGAGCCCTGTCACATGCAAAAGCGCAGGTCAGCCGATCAGTGCGGGCGCCGCCCGGACCTCGCCGACCACGCCGTCGCCGCCCGGGACGGGTGTCAGCAACCACCGGGAGAGCTGCTCGGCCGGCACCCCGAGCCGCTGCAGCGCCGCCGCGAGAGCCGGGGTGCGGCCGCGGTCGCCCCCGTCGTCGAGCTTCAGCGCCACGGCGCCGCGGCCGGGGACCGCGGCCACGTGCACGCCGTCGGCCCCGCCCTTGACCAGCAGCCCGGGCACCGCCTGCATCAGCTCGGTGTCCTCGCGCCCGGTACCGGCGACGAACCACGGCTCGGCCCGCATGGCGTCGGCGACAGCCCGCTCCCGCGTACCGGCGGCCGCCTCCACCAGCGACAGGACGCCGCGGGCCAGCCCGGTCACCGACAAGGCGTGCTGAGGAGCCCCGCACCCGTCGACGACGACCGCCGTCACCGGCTCTCCCGCCGCCTCGGCCAGGCGCGCCTCGATGGCCTGCTGGAGGGGGTGGTCGCGGTCCAGGTAGCCGTCGGTCGGCCAGCCCGCTGCCACGCAGGCCGCCAGCATGGCCGCGTGCTTGCCCGAGCAGTTCATGGCCAGGCGCTCCGGCGCGCGCCCCGTCGCGATCCAGTCGGCCCTGGTCCCCTCGTGCTGCGGCAGCGCCGGGGGGCACCCGAGGTCGTCGGGGCCGAGCGCCGCCGAGGCGAGCATGGCCGCCGCCAGGTCGCGGTGCGCGTCCTCGCCGTTGTGCGACCCGGCGCCGATCGCCAGCTCCTGCGCCGACCGCGGCGCCCAGCCGGCCGCCAGCATCGCCGTCGCCTGCACGGGCTTGTTCGACGAGCGCGGCAGGATCGGGCGGTCGACCGCACCGACCCCGAAGGTCACCTGCCCGGAGGTGTCGAGGACGACGAGCGAGCCGCGGTGCACCGACTCCAGGAAGCCCGAGCGCCAGACCTCGACGAGGACGGGCGTGTCGGGCCAGCGGGACGACGGCGCAGAGCCCGTTCCGGATCGGCCCCCTTGCCCTGCAAGGGGGTCCTTCATCAGTGCCGGCCCTCGTCGGCCAGCAGGGCGGCGACGTCGGCCTCGCCGTCGCGGTACCGGCGGCCGAGCTCGGCAGCCAGCCCGTCCATGACCTGCTGCACGCCGCGACGACGCTCGGACAGGTCGCTCTCCGCATCCGCCAGCGCGCGTGCGGCCTTCTCCAGCTTGGCGTCGGTCAGGCTCTGGATGGCGGAGATGTCCACGCCCTTGGTCAGCGAGTTGACCCAGGACTCGTACTCCTCCGGAGCCTGCGGCTGCACCGTCTGGTGCCGGCCCAGGCCGTGCGCCGGCCCGCGCCCCTTCTCGCTCAGGATCTCGGGCAGCAGGTCGACCAGCGAGCGGCCGTCGTGCTCGGCGCGGCGCTGCAGCTCGCGGCGCACGATGTCGAGGCGCCCCTGCAGCAGGCGGCGCGTGTAGGAGAGGTTGACCTCCTGCTGCTCGGCGTCCCGGCGCAGGCGGCGCACCTCGGACATCGGCTGCCGCGTGGCGTTCTCCAGGAACGCGGGCTCCAGGAGCGCGTCGACGGCGGCACCGCCGGCGGGGGCGGGCTTGGGACTCATCGGGCAATCTCCATCGGCTTGATCCCCAGGAAGGTTCGGGCGTCCTCGGTAGTCATCGGCGGGCGCTGCGCGATCCGGGCCAGCCCGGCCGCGCGGGCGACCAACTGGGTGTTGTCGCGCACCGGCTCGCCGGGAGCGTAGGTGAGCGTGTCCTCCATGCCCACCCGCAGGTGACCACCCGCGGACAGCGCCGCGAGCATCACCGGCAGCGACGTCCGGCCGACGCCGGTGGCGGCGAACGTCGCCCCGGCCGGCAGCAGCGGCAGGCACGCCGTCAGCGCCTGCGCCGTCCCGGGCATCCCCCCGGGCACGCCCATCACCAGGTCGACGTGCACGTGGCCGCCGTGCGGCGGGCCGTACCTGTCGAGCAGCCGGGCGAGCGTCGCCAGCTGCCCCAGGTCGAAGACCTCGTACTCGGGGACGATGCCGCGCTGCTGCATCTGGGTGTGCAGCTCGACGATCAGGTCCCACGGGTTGGCGAAGACGTCGCGGCCGAAGTTGACGGTGCCCAGCGTCAGCGACGCGGCGTCCGGTTCGGCGTCGAGGACGGCGAGCCGCGCGTCGAACGGGTCGGTCACCGCACCGCCGGAGGACAGCTGGACCACCAGGTCGGTGTTCTCGCGCACCGCCGCCACGACCTCGCGCACCCGGCCGAGGTCGAGGGTGGGCCGGGTGTCGGTGTCCCGCACGTGGAGGTGGACGACGGCGGCGCCGACGGCCTCGCAGCCGCGGGCGGCGGCCACGACCTCCTCGACCGTGACCGGCAGCGCCGGGACGTCGGCCTTCGCCGACTCGGCGCCCGTGGGGGCGACCGTGATGAGCGTGCTGGAGGTCACCGGCCGATGGTCGCAGACCGGACCGCCCGGACGCGTTCGCGGGCCGCGACCAGGGTGTCGTCGGCCGCCGCCGGGGCGTCGTCGGGGTCGATCGCGGCGGTCGAGCCGGCGACGGTGAGGGCAGCGTCCATCGCGACCGACTGCTTCACCAGCGCGAGGGCGATCACCCCGAGCTCGTGGTGGCGGACGACGGTCCCGACCCGGCCGACCTCGCGGGCGCCGGCCAGCACCGGCGTCCCCGGCCCGGCCAGGTCCTCGCTGACGCCGTCCAGGTGCAGGAGCACCAGCCGGCGGGGCGGCCGGCCCAGGTTGTGCACGCGGGCGACCGTCTCCTGGCCGCGGTAGCACCCCTTGTCCAGGTGGACGGCGGTGCGCAGCCAGGGCAGCTCGTTGGGGATGGTGCGGTGATCGGTGTCCAGGCCGAAGCGGGGACGGCGGGCCTCGACGCGGAGGGCCTCGTAGGCGTCGATCCCGGCGAGCGGCACCCCGAGCCGGTCGGCGACCGCGTCGACCTCGGCACGCGGCACCACCAGGTCGAACACCGCGGCACCGCCGTCGCCGATGGCGGGCATCCGGCGGACGAGGCCGCCGCCGTCCACGCCGCCGACGCCCTCGGGCACCGGGAGCCCGGCGGCCGCCAGGGCCTTCTCCGCCTCCGGGCCGACCAGGCTCAGGACGGCCCACGCCTCGGTCACCAGGGCGGGCTCGACGCGCAGCATGAAGCGCATCTTCTGGAGGAAGGCCTCCAGGGCGGCCCCGGTGCCGGGCTCGACGTCGACCCACGTCGTGCCGTCGAGCTCGGCGACCGCGAGGTGGTGCTCGACGTGGCCGTTCGGCGAGAGGACCAGCGCCTCGCTCCCGGCGCCGTCGGTCAGCCGGTCGAAGTGCTGGCTGGTGATGCTGTGCAGCCAGGAGAGCCGGTCGGCGCCCGGGACCTGCAGGACGTCGCGGTCGCTGCGGTCGACCAGCCCGGCGCCCTCGGCCAGCAGCCGCTGCTCGCGCAACGGGTCGCCGTAGTGCGCGGCGACGGCGCCACCCTCGACGACGACGGCGCCCGGGCGGGAGAGCAGGGGGTTCACGATGGCTCCGTTCGTTCGCGGCACGCTCGGCACGTCCCGGACAGGGCGACGTGCCCCACGTCCACGGTGAAACCGAGATCGGCCGCCAGACGTTCCGCGGCGCTGTCGAGCAGGTCGGGCGCGGCCGACGCGATCTCGCCGCACGACTGGCAGACCACGTGCAGGTGCGGGTGCTCGGCCGCGTGGTAGACCGGCGCGCCCTTGCCCAGGTGGGTGTGCCAGACGAGCCCCAGCCGCTCGAGCAGCTCGAGGTTCCGGTAGACCGTCGAGGTGTCCGGCGCGGCACCGCCCGGCCCGGCCTCCTCGCGCAGCCGGGCGCCGATCGCTTCCGGCGTCGCGTGCTCGAGAGCGGTGACGGCGGCCAGGACGCGCTGGCGCTGGGCCGTCAACCGCAGGCCCTTCGCGCGCAGCCGCTCGGCGAGCGGAGCGCTGCTGTCCCGGCTGTCGGCCACCCGCCAAGCCTAGTTCCCGGTAGTGTCGTCGCCGGTGCGCCGGGAAGTCTGGTCGGCAACGTCCTCGCCGACCCATCGAAGCCGGAGCCGCCCGTGCCCTCCACCCAGTCCCGCCTGCTGAGCCGGGGTTCCTACCCCGAGGCGCAGCGGATCGCCTCCGTGCTCCGCAAGGAGACGGTCGGCGGAGCCCTCCTCCTCGCCGGCGCGGCGATCGCGCTCGTCTGGGCGAACTCGCCGTGGAGCGGGGCCTACGAGACCCTGCGGGACACCCGGGTCGGCCCGTCGTCCCTGCACCTGGACCTCTCCCTGGGTACCTGGGCGGCCGACGGCCTGCTGGCGATCTTCTTCTTCGTCGCCGGCCTCGAGCTCAAGCGCGAGTTCGTCGCGGGCGACCTGCGCGATCCCCGCCGCGCCGCGCTGCCCATCGCCGCCGCCGTCGGCGGCATGGCGGTGCCGGCCCTGTTCTTCGTGCTGTTCAACCTGGGCGGCGAGGACGGCGCGCTGCGCGGCTGGGCGATCCCGTCCGCCACCGACATCGCCTTCGCCCTCGCCGTCCTGGCGGTGATCAGCACCCACCTGCCCAGTGCCCTGCGGACCTTCCTGCTCACCCTCGCCGTGGTCGACGACCTGCTGGCGATCGTGGTGATCGCGATCTTCTACACCGAGGAGCTCTCGCTCGGATTCCTCGGGCTCACCCTGCTGCCGCTGGCCCTGTTCGGCTTCCTGGTGCAGAAGCGCGTCCGGTCGTGGTGGCTGCTGCTCCCGCTGGCCGCGCTCACGTGGGTCTTCATGCACGAGTCCGGCATCCACGCCACCGTGGCCGGCGTCCTGCTCGCATTCACCGTCCCCGTGGTGCGCAGCGACGCGGCCGGCGGTCCGGACGCCGGGCCCGGGCTCGCCGAGCACTTCGAGCACCGCATCCGGCCGCTGTCGGCGGGGGTCGCCGTCCCGGTGTTCGCGTTCTTCTCCGCCGGGGTCGCGATCGGAGGGGTGTCGGGTCTCGGGGAGTCCCTGGGCGACAGCATCGCGATCGGGATCATGGTCGGCCTCGTGGCCGGCAAGGCGATCGGCATCACGGGGGCCACCTGGCTGGTCTCGCGCTTCACCCGCGCGCAGCTCGACGAGAACCTGGGCTGGCCCGACGTGATCGGGCTGGCCCTGCTGGGCGGGATGGGTTTCACCGTCTCGCTGCTGATCACCGAGCTCGCCTACGGCGCGGAGAGCGAGAGCTACGACCACGCGAAGGTCGGCATCCTCGGCGGCACGCTGATCGCCGCCGCGCTCGCGGCGGTGCTCCTGCGGCTGCGGAACCGCCGGTACAAGCAGATGTACGAGGAGGAGCACCGGGACGTCGACCAGGACGGCATCCCCGACGCCTGGGACACCGTCGACGACCGCGCGGAGCACGACCCGGAGTGGCGCGGATCGCCGCCGCCGGGACGCACGGTCGGCCCGTCCGCCGACGGCTGAAAATCCTCGTTGCCGAGCCTCTGATCCCGACGTACTTTCGTCGTACACGAGAGAGGAGGTGGTCCGTAACTTTGCATAGCTACAGGACTCGTGAGGTGGCTGTCCGCTAGCCGCCGTCCAGATGGGCCGCCCGTTCAGACTCACGTCTGAGCGACGGCAGATCGCCCGTCCGTCGTACGGCGGCGAGCGAGAACCGGACAGTCACCCGACCCCCGGGCCGCCGACATTTGTCCAGTCGGCCCGCGTGCAGCTCCCTCTCCGGAGGACAGCGCCGCGGAGCAGCCCGGGGGTTGTCCGTTCCCTGGGTAGGTTCGTGGTCGTGCAGCTCGGCGGACTACCGGTCGAGACCGACGTCGCCCAGGGCGTGTGGATCTCCTCCGCCCGGCGTCGAGGAGAGCCCGGCACCGTCGCTGCGCTGGTGCCCGACGTCTTCGAGGCCTGCGCCCGCGTCCTCCACCCCGCGGTCCGCTACGCGGGGCAGGACGACGTCGAGGTGCCCTGGGCCGAGGTCGCGGCGCACAACGGCACCGCCGCCGGCCCCCTCGCGCCGTGGGACGCGCTCACCCGGGGCCCCGTCGACTGCCAGCCACCCGTCTGGGACGACGGCCCCAGCGAGGGCCACCTCCCCGCGCCGCTCGCCGGCCGCCTCGCCGCCGTCCTCGCCCGGCACACCGCGACACCGGAGCAGTGCCTCTTCGGTCGCTGGGACGGCTTCGGCTACGACCTGCCCTCGCCCGACGAACCGCCCCGGCTGCTGCTGCGCGGCGGGCAGGACGTCGTCCTGGTCCGCGGCGCGGTCGGTGACGCCGTCCGGAACCTGGCGCCCGAGCCGCACGAGCAGAGCGCCAACCTCTGGTGGCCCGGCGACCGCGCCTGGTGCGTGGTCACCGACGTCGACCTGCGCAGCACCTACGTCGGGGGCAGTGCGGCGTGCATCGCCGCCGTGCTCGCCGGCGACGACGTCGAGGGCTTCGCCGTCGCACCCGGCGATCCGGTCGCCTAGAGCCGGGCGAGCTCCGCGGCGAGGTCGTCGAGACCCAGCGACCCCTGGGACAACGCGGCCATGTGCCACGCCTTGAGGTCGAAGGCGTCGCCCCGGTTCGCCTGCGCCGCCGCGCGGCCCTCCAGCCAGGCCCGCTCCCCCAGCTTGTAGCTGATCGCCTGGCCCGGGATGCCGAGGTAGCGCACCAGCTCGCTGTCGAGGAACGCCGGGTCGGCACCCGAGTGCTCGCCGAGGAAGGTGCGCGCCAGCTCCGGCGTCCACGGCCGGCCGCGGTGCTCGGCGAGCGTCCCCTCGGCGTCGTCGGGGATCGGCAGCCCCAGGTGCATGCCGATGTCGATGACCACCCGGACGGCGCGCAGCTGCTGGGCATCGAGGTAGCCCAGGCGGGTGCCCGGGTCGGGCAGGTAGCCGAGCTCGTCCATCAGCCGCTCGGCGTACAGCGCCCAGCCCTCGACGTTGGCGCTCACCGAGCCGAGCGAGGTCTGGTAGGTCGACAGCTGCCCCGAGACGTAGGCCCACTGGGCCAGCTGGAGGTGGTGGCCCGGGACGCCCTCGTGGTACCAGATCGAGACGAGGTCCCAGAGCGGGAAGCGCTCCCGGCCCAGGGTGGGCAGCCAGGTCCGGCCCGGGCGGGAGAAGTCCTGCGCCGGCCGGGTGTAGTACGGCGCCGCGGCGCTGCCGGGGGGCGCGATCATCGCCTCGACCCGCCGGACCGGCTCGGCGAGGTCGAAGTGCGTTCCGTCGAGGGACTCGATCGCCTCGTCCATCATCGACTGCAGCCGTTCGCGGATCGCCTCGACGCCTTCGACCGACGGGCCGTGGGCGGTCAGCCAGCGCATGGCCTCGAGCGGGGTCGCACCCGGGAGGATCTTCTCCGCCTCGAGCCGCTGCTCGGCCAGGATGCGCCGGTGCTCGGCCCAGCCCCACGCGTAGGCGTCCTCGAGCCCGGTCCCGGCGCCGAGGTCGGAGCCGGTCCACCGGCGGGCGGCGACGGCGTAGCGCTCGCGGCCGACCGCGTCCGGCGTCCCCTCCGCCCGGGGGGCGTACTCGTCGCGCAGGTAGTCGCGGATCGCGGCCACCGCGCCGTCGGCGGCAGCCGCGGCGCGCACGAGCTCAGCACGCAGCGCCTCGGGGCCGGAGGCGACGAACGACGTGAAGTAGGGCCCGGTGAGCCACTCGTCGAGCTGGCCGACGACGGTGCGGACCTGGCGCGGGGCGACGAACAGCCCTCGCCGCGCGCCCTCCTCGAGGGAGGCCCGGAAGCCGGCGTAGGCCTCGGGGACGCTGGCCATCCGCCGGGCGACGACGGCCCAGTCCGCCTCGGTCGCGAGCGGCATGATCAGGAAGACCTGGCGCACCGCGTGGACCGGGCTGAACAGGTTCGACAGCGACCGGTAGCCCTCGCCTGCTTCGTGCGCGGCCAGCTCGGCGCCCAGGCGCTCGCGCAGCAGCCGGGCGCAGCCCCGCTCGATCGGGTCGTCGAGCAGCGCGGGCGACTCCGCGAGGACCCGGTCGAGCTCCGCGAGCGTGGTGCGGGCCAGCCCGGCCTCGGCCTCCAGGCCGGCCGGGCTGAAGTCGGGCAGCCGGTCGTCGCCCGGGCGCGTGCCGAGGGAGGCCGCGGTGATCGGGTCGAGGTCGCAGACCGCGTCGACGAAGGCGTCGGCGACGGTGCGGGCGGTGCTGGTCATCGGATCCGTTCGAGTCGGGCGGACATCCACGGGCGCGGCGCCTCGTCCGGACCGGCGCGGTCGATCGCGTACATGAGGGCGCCCTCGACGATCCCGTAGAGCCGGACAGCGCGGCTCACGTCCGGCGCGTCCGGCGTGCGGGCCATGACGTCGGTGGTGAGCTCCCAGCTCGTCGTGGTCCGCGCCCGGCCGACGTAGAGCTCGACGAGGCCTTCCGGGTTGGTCACGAGCAGCTCGACGTCGTCCTGACCGCGGGGTCGCCAGAATCCGGACTCCCGGACGCCCGGCCCGACGATCGCGCCGTCGTCGGTGAGCCGCCACGAGCGGGCGTCGTAGGCGAGGAAGCCGCGACCGTCGTGGCTGAACCGGATCCACTGGCCGAAGCGGAAGTCGCCGCCGGCGCCGGTCGACTGCCCCTCGCCGTGCCACTCCCCCAGCAGCGGCAGGACCGACAGCAGCTCCTCCGACACCTCGGCGCCCGACCGCACGTCGGCGGTGTCGGGCACCGGCAGCTCCGTCGCCCCGCTCACCGCCGCGCACCCTTCGGCCGCCGCACCAGCCGGAGGGCACCGACGGCGCAGCCGACCGCGCCGAGCGACGCCAGTGCGGCGAGGACCCACGCTGAAACCATGACCCCCACCGTAGGTGCGGGTCGCCACCCGGGTTCGGGCCGGTCACCGGAGCCCCCGCGGTCGTCGCCCGCACGACCTCCTGCCACGGCGCGTCGTCGGCCTCTCGGTCAGCCGCCCGGACAGCGGGTGTCGCCGCCGCTGTGCTCCTGGCAGACCGGCGGCCCGGAGTCCGGCGCCGGACCGTTGAACCCACCGCGGAACTCCTCGGCGAGCAGCACGGCCACCGGGACGGCGACGACGATCATCGCGGCGGCGAAGCAGGCGGCCGCGACCTTCCGTGTGCGCCAGGTGAGCAGCACGCCGAGGAGCGGCAGCCCGAGCGCCAGCGCCGACGCGACGAGGTAGAGCGTGCTCGCCTGGGACCGCTCTGCTGCTGTCGGCTGCTCGCCGAACAACGGCGCCGCACCGATCGCGCCCCCGAAGACCACCAGGGGTGGGACCAGGAGCCAGGCCAGCCAGATCAGGACCAGGGCTGCCGACGACGTCCGCCGCGGCCGGTCGCCGGCCAGCCGCACCCATCCCGCCTCGTCGCGCACCGGCCCATCCTGCACCGCCCGGTCCGGCGACGGCGGCCGGGCGACGTGCGGCGCGCCACCTATCGTTCTGGGCGGTCGTGGCGGTCGCCGGGCCGCTCGTGAGGAGGCACCGTGCCGTCGTCCGGGGACGAGCTCTCGAGGGTCGTCGCTCGCTACGAGTGGGTGCTCGCCCACGTGGCCGACGGCATCTACGGTCTCGACGCCCAGGGCCGGGTCGAGTTCCTCAACCCCGCGGCGGCCCGCATCACCGGGTACGGCGAGGGAGAGCAGCTCGGCCACGACCAGCACGCGCTGCTGCACGGGCGCCGTCCGGACGGCTCCCCCTATCCGAAGCACGAGTGCCCGGTGTGGCAGGCCATCACCACCGGCCGCACCGTGACGGCCCCCGACGAGGTCTTCTGGCGCAGCGACGGCAGCGGGGTGCCGGTGGAGCTGATCGCGGTGCCCACGGTGGAGGAGGGCGCGGTCACCGGCGTGGTCGTCTCCTTCCGCGACCTGACGTTACGGCGTGCGGCCGAGCAGCAGGCAGCCCAGCTGGCGCGCCTGTCGCGGGAGAACGTGGCGACCCGCGCCCTGGCCGACCGCTTGCAGCGGGCGCTGCTGACGCCGCCGCCCGAGCCCGACCACCTGCACGTCGCCGTCCGCTACCACCCGGCCGAGGACGACGCCCAGGTCGGCGGCGACTGGTACGACGCGTTCCTGCAGCCCGACGGCGCCACGGTGCTGGTCATCGGCGACGTGGTGGGCCACGGCAGCGACGCCGCCGCCGCCATGGGGCAGCTGCGGGGGCTGGTGCGCGCGCTGGCCTACGACAACGAGGAGACCCCGGCGGCGACGCTCACCCGGGTCGACCGCGCCGCGCGCGGCCTGGCCGTGTCGACGCTGGCGACGTCGATCCTCGCCCGCGTCGAGCGGCACCCCGACGTCCCCGTCGCCGGCCGCCGGGTCCTGCGCTGGAGCAGCGCCGGCCACATCGCCCCGGTGCTGCTCGCCCCCGACGGGTCGTCCCGCCTGCTCGAGACGCCGCCGGACCTGATGCTCGGGGTGGACCCCGACACGTCCCGCCGCGACCACGAGGTCGACCTCCACGACCACCACACGCTGCTGCTGGTGACCGACGGGCTGGTCGAGCGGCGGGACCAGGACCTGGATGCGGGCCTGCGTGCGCTGCAGGAGGCGCTGTCCGACCTGGCCGGCCGGCCGCTGGACGAGCTCCTGGACACCCTGCTGCGCCGCCTCCTGCCGCGCGCGGGCCGGGACGACGTCGCCGTGGTCGCGGTGCGCCCCTACCCGGAGGACCGGCCCCGACCGCCCGAGGCGGGCCCCAACGCGGTGCCGCCGTGCATCGACCGACCCACGACATGACTGCGCCCCGCCCGGCGGTGCCGGGCGGGGCGCTGTCACGACCGATCAGTCGACGACGATCGTCGTCTCGTTCAGGCCGACCTCGGCGGCGACGACCCGCTCGCCCTTGCCCACGGGGGCCAGGGAACGGACCTTCCACTCGCCGGGCGCGGCGAAGAACCGGAACTCACCCTCGGGGCTGGTCACGACCTCCGCGGTGAACTCGCCGGTCCCGTCCAGCAGCCGGACGTAGGCACCGGCCACCGGGGCGCCGTCGTGCCACACCTGACCCTGGATGACGGTCTGCGTGCTCAGGTCGATGCCGGCCAGGCCACCGCCCTGCTTCGGGGCTCCGCACATGTCAGCTCACTTCTCGATCGGGACGCCGACGAGCGAGCCGTACTCGACCCAGCTGCCGTCGTAGTTCTTGACGTTCTTCTTGCCGAGCAGCTCCTGCAGCACGAACCAGGTGTGGCTCGAGCGCTCGCCGATGCGGCAGTAGGCGATCGTCTCCCGCGAGTCGTCGAAGCCCTGCTCCGCGTAGAGCTTCTCCAGCTCCTCGTCGCTCTTGAAGGTGCCGTCCTCGTTGGCCGCCTTGCTCCACGGGATGTTGATCGCCGACGGCACGTGGCCGGCGCGCTGCGACTGCTCCTGCGGCAGGTGCGCGGGCGCCAGGATCTTGCCGGAGAACTCGTCGGGCGAGCGGACGTCGACGATGTTCTTCGTGCCGATCGCGGCCACGACCTCGTCGCGGAACGCGCGGATGGAGAGGTCGGGGTCCTGGGCCGTGTACTGCGTGGCCGGACGCTCGACCACGTCCTTCGACAGCGGGCGGCCGTCGAGCTCCCACTTCTTGCGGCCGCCGTCGATCAGCTTCACGTCGCGGTGGCCGTAGATCTTGAAGTACCAGTAGGCGTAGGCGGCGAACCAGTTGTTGTTGCCGCCGTAGAGGACCACGGTGTCGTCGTTGCTGATCCCGCGGGAGGACAGCAGCGCCTCGAAGGCGGCCTTGTCCAGGTAGTCGCGGCGCAGCGGGTCCTGCAGGTCCCTCTTCCAGTCCAGCTTGACGGCACCCTCGAGGTGGCCGCCGTCGTAGGCGCTGGTGTCCTCGTCGACCTCGACGAAGACGAGGCCGGGGGTGCCGAGGTTCTCCTCGGCCCAGTCGGCGGTGACGAGCACGTCGGTGCGGCTCATGGGTGGT
This sequence comes from Blastococcus litoris, assembly GCF_003075095.1. Lineage (GTDB taxonomy): Bacteria > Actinomycetota > Actinomycetes > Mycobacteriales > Geodermatophilaceae > Blastococcus_B > Blastococcus_B litoris. Next base: position 306,386 of record NZ_QCZF01000003.1, on the reverse strand, counting down.
TCCTCCGTTGATCGGGTGTGTGCGGACGGTCAGGCGGTGCTGGCGGGCGAGGTGGCCGGCAGGGCCCGCCGGGCGATCAGGTACAGCTCGCAGCCCAGGCAGAAGCCGGTGGCCGCGTTGAGCAGGGCCGCCACCAGCGCCAGGCCGGTCGCGACGGCGCCGAGCACCGGCGCGCCCAGCAGGTAGCCGGCCGCGCCCACGACGGCGAACACCAGGCCGACGACCTGGGCGAAGCGTGGCGGCGCCTCCGGCTCCCGCTCGCGCACCGGACCGAGCCGGGGCGCGACGAGCAGCCGGAAGAGGAGGCCGTACGGGGAGACCCGCAGGCCGGCCGCGGCGCCGATCGCGAAGACCACCGCCTGCGCGGCGACCACCCAGCCGTTGCCGGTGAGCAGCGCGACGGCGAGCACGGCGGACGTGAGCGCCGCGGCGAACCGCGGAGCGCGCACGTCGACCTGTGGGGACGGTGCAGTCATGGCAGAGAAGACCTTCGGACGGCGGGCAGGGCGCGTCTGGACGGTCGGAACCGACCTCAGGGGGTCGGACAGAGGCAGCTGCCGACGCGGCACAGGTCAACTGTGCGGCGAGAGGTCAGCAGGGTGCCCACGGCGCGAGAGTAGCCGATCACGAGGCCGCCCCGACATGGGCGTCCACCAGTGCGGTGAGCTCGGCGGCTGCCGGCGCGCCGCTGCTGCGGCCGATCACCCGGCCCCCGCGGTCCAGGTAGAACAGCGTCGGCGTGCGGCGGACGTCGAGCTCGCGCACCTCGTCGAGGTGGCTCTCGGCGTCCACCTGGACGACGGCCAGGCCCGGCCGGGTGGCCTGCAGCTGCTGCAGCCGCGCCTTGGTCGCGCGGCAGGGTCCGCAGAACGCGGTCGAGAACTGGACGACGGTGAGGTCGGCGCCGGCGGGCCGGGCCCCCAGCCGCTCGAACACGCCGCTCGAGGGCACCTCGTCGATCGTCCGCACCGTCCCGTTCCTCGTGCGCAGCCACCACGCCGCGACGGCGGTCACCGCCAGCGCGGCGACCAGCACGGCCGCTCCGATCCCGCTCATCCCCCGCACCAACCCGACCGGGCCGGTGGACTATTCCGGGGCGCGCAGGACCGTGTCGGTCGCCTCGCCGCGCACCACGACGCCGTCGTCGGCGACGGTCAGGCCGGTCAGCTGCAGCCCGAACGGCAGGGCGGGGACGGCGTACCGCAGGTCGAGCAGGTCGGCGACGCGGTCGACGAGGAAGCCGGGGACCTCCACGCCGGCCCCGGAGGCGTCCTCCACGTCGACGACGACGTCGTTCCCGTCGAGCGCGACCGTCCCGGCGGCGGTGAGCGGGATGGTCCGGCCCAGCACCTCGACGGTCTTGGTGATCCGCAGGCCGTCCCCCTCCCGGCGCAGCGTCGTGTCGCCGCCGAGCTGCGCCGACAGGAGCTCGTAGGAGAGGGTTGCCGTGCCGTCGATGCGCTCGACCGGGACCTCCTGCACGCTGCCCGAGAAGACGCTCGACAGCGGCACCTGCACTCCGCGCAGGACGATGTCGGCGCGGGTGCCCTCCGGCTGACCGAGCTGCTCGGCGGTGAGCGAGATGTGCACGTCGTCGTACCGGCCCGCGACCGCCTGGGTCAGGAACGGGAAGCCCCGGGCGTCGACCTCGGGGGCCGCGGCCAGCCCCGCCTGCTCCACGAGCTGGTCGGCGACGTACCCCTCGGCCCAGCGCTCGGTGACCCGGTCGGCCACGAACAGCAGACCGGCGACCACGACGAGGACGACGAGCAGCGCCTTCACAGCACCATCTGCAGCGCCAGGGCCACCGGGGCGCACGCGGCGAACGGCAGGACGGCCTGGACGACCGACACCGCCCACGGCGACAACGAGGGGTCCAGGCGCGGGGACGGCTGCTGACCGGGCTCGTCGTCGGCCGTCGCCTCGACGACGACGTAGCTGGCGACGAGCGCGACGAGGGCGGTGACGCCGGCGAGCGCCGCCCCGAGGACGAGGGCCGGAACCGCGCCGGCGGTGCCGCCGAGGTTGCGGCCCAGGTAGGCCACGAGCGCGCCGGCGACGACGGAGAGCACCAGCCCGAGCAGGCCGCGGGGGACGCCGGCCGCCAGGTACGGCCGCGGCAGCACCAGGTCGACCAGGTGGCCGACGAGCAACGCCACGCCGACCGCCAGCAGGGCGACCAGCGCGCGGTCGTGCCCCTCCTCCGTCCGGCCCAGCAGCAGGAGCGCGGCCAGGGCGGCGACCGCCGTCAGGAGCAGCACCGCACCGGCCAGCGAGGCGACCAGCGCCTCCCGGGGACGGCGGAACATCTGCTGCACGACGGCCACCAGGAAGCCGACCCCGAGGACGACGAGGAGGTCGCCCAGCTCCGGGTTCTCCGGCAGGACGAGGACCAGGTCGGCCGCCACCGCTGCCGCTGCACCCACGGCGAGCGAACCGGCGAACCCCTGGATCCCGGTCACCACCACCCAGGTGAGCACGAGACCGAGCTGGAGCACGAGGACCGCGGCCAGCCGGCCGCGGTCGCCCCACAGCTCGGGCAGCCCGGCGACGAGGGCGACGGCGAGCACGGTCAGCAGTGCCGGCTGGAGGTGGTGCACCCGCGCGGGGAGCGCGGACCGCATCGCCGAGGACGTCACCCCCGGATCGTCGCAGAAGCGGGCCCGGCGCTCCGCGCGACGAGCGGACGGGTGGGAAATCCGCTGCGCAGGGGCCGAACGGCGGTCTCGTCGGCTATCCTTCGCTCTCACCTCGACAGCGGCGTCGGAGGTCCCGGGGACGGCGGCCGTCGTCCCACGGCACCGTGAGGAGACGACATGCGACTCGTGCTCATGACCGCCGCGCGACAGGCGACGACCGAGGTGCTGCCCGCTCTGGGGCTGCTGGCCCACCAGGTGCGCGTGGTCGCCCCCGAGCTCTCGAGCCTCCTGGACGGCGATTCCGGTGACGTCGTGCTCGTCGACGCCCGCCACGACCTCATCCAGGCGCGCACCCTGTGCGGTCTGCTCTCCTCCACCGGCGTGGCCGCCGCGCTCGTCGCGGTCCTCTCCGAGGGCGGCCTCGTCGCGCTCTCGGCCGACTGGGGCGTCGACGACGTCCTGCTCGACACCGCCGGCCCGGCCGAGGTCGACGCCCGACTGAAGTGGGCGACGGCCCGCAGGCTCGCCGCCAGCACGCCGGCCGACGGCGGCGACGGCGGCGTGACGCAGGCCGGTGAGCTCGTCATCGACGAGCACAGCTACTCCGCCAAGCTGCGCGGCCGCGCCCTCGACCTCACCTACAAGGAGTTCGAGCTCCTCAAGTACCTCGCCCAGCACCCCGGCCGGGTCTTCTCCCGCGCCCAGCTGCTGCAGGAGATCTGGGGCTACGACTACTTCGGCGGCACCCGCACCGTCGACGTCCACGTGCGGCGGTTGCGCGCCAAGCTGGGCATCGAGCACGAGGCGCTGATCGGGACCGTCCGCAACGTCGGCTACAAGCTCGACCAGCAGGTCGCGGACGCGACGGCGAAGGCCGCCCAGGCGGAGGCGGACGCCGAGCTGGTCTGATGACCGGGTGAGCCACGGCACCCGCACGGACGTCCCCGAGGTCCTCGAGCTCCTGCGCGCGGCCACCGCCGCCGACGGGGTGCGCCCGCTGTCGGAGGACGCCGAGCTGCGGCTGCAGCACGGCACCCCCGGCGGCCACGACGTGTCCGTCCGCACCGCCGACGGCCGGCTCGCGGGCTACGCCCGGCTGGACGACGGCACCGCGGAGCTCGTCGTGCACCCGGCGCTGCGCCGCCGCGGGTTCGGCACGGCCCTCCTCGACCGGGTGCTCGAGCTCAGCGCGCCGGGTCCGGTGGACGTCTGGGCGCACGGCGACCTGCCCGGCTCCGCGGAGCTGCTGGGCCACCACGGGTTCACCCGCGCCCGCGTGCTGCTGCAGATGCGGATGCCCCTGGCCGGCGTCGACGCCGACCCGCGTCCGGAGCTCCCGGCGGACGTCCGCGTCGAGCCCTTCCGGCCCGGCCGCGACGAGGACGCCTGGCTGCGGGTCAACGCCCGCGCCTTCGCCTGGCACCCCGAGCAGGGCCGCATGACGCGCGCGGACCTGGAGCTGCGCGAGGCCGAACCCTGGTTCGATCCGGCCGGCTTCCTCATGGCCTGGCGCGGCGACCCCGACGCCGGCGGGCAGCTGCTGGGCTCGCACTGGACCAAGGTCCACCCGGCCGGCGACGCCGGACCGGAGCCGATCGGCGAGGTCTACGTCCTCGGGATCGACCCGGACGCGCAGGGCATGCGCTTGGGCCGCGCGCTCACCGACCTCGGCCTGGCGCACCTGCGCGGCCGCGGTCTGGGCGAGGTCCTCCTCTACGTCGAGGAGGACAACGCGGCCGCCGTGCGGCTCTACGAGGGCCGCGGTTTCCGCCGGTCCGCGGTCGACGTCGCCTGGCGGCTCGAGCGCTCCTGAGCGCCGTTCCGGGCCCGGTTCACCCGGTGGACGTATGACGGCCGCCACACGTCGACCCAAGGATCGACCGCCGTTCACCCCTCGTTCACCGACTCACCGGTGCGCGGCCACCTCGGCTCCCTAACTTCGCCTCCGTCGGTCCAACGCTGCCCGGAAATCGTCCGGGCAAATGTCGAGAGGCACTGAGTTGAAGCTCAGCACCAAGACGCGCGCCACCACGCTGTCCGTGGCGCTCGCCAGCACCCTCGCGCTCACCGCGTGCGGCGCATCCAACGAGTCCGACTCCGGGGGAGGCGCCGGCGGCGGCAGCGAGGCGGCGGAGCTCAGCGGCGACCTGGTCGGCGCGGGCGCCAGCAGCCAGCAGTCGGCGATGGAGGCCTGGCAGGCCGGCTTCCAGGGCGAGTACCCCGACGTCCAGTTCAGCTACGACCCGGCCGGGTCCGGCGCGGGCCGCGAGCAGTTCATCGACGGCTCCGCCGACTTCGCCGGCTCCGACGCCGCCCTGGACGAGGAGGAGCTGGCCTCGGCGCAGGAGCGCTGCGGCGGCGGTGAGGTCTTCGAGCTGCCGAACTACATCTCGCCGATCGCCGTCGTCTTCAACCTCGAGGGCGTCGACGAGCTGAACCTGACGCCGCAGACGATCGCCGGCATCTTCACCGGCGCCATCACCACGTGGAACGACCCGGCGATCGCCGAGTCGAACCCCGACGCCACTCTCCCGGACACCGCGATCACCCCCGTGCACCGCGGCGACGACTCGGGCACCACGGACAACTTCACCGACTACCTGTTCCAGACCGCCGGTGACGTGTGGACCTCGGAGCCCGACGGCGTGTGGCCGCTCGAGGGCGGCGAGGCCGCCAACGGCACCTCCGGTGTGGTCGAGGTCGTGACCAGCACCGCCGGCGCGGTCACCTACGCCGACGCCAGCCGCGCCGGTGACCTCGGGGTCGTCAACGTGGCCGTGGGCGAGGACTTCGTCGCACCCAGCGCCGAGGCCGCCGCCGCCGTCGTCGAGAACTCGCCGGCGGTCGAGGGCCGGGGTGAGTACGACTTCGCCATCGAGGTCAACCGGGAGACCGAGGGTTCGGGCGAGTACCCGATCGTCCTGGTGAGCTACCACGTCGGTTGCGTCGAGTACGAGGACCAGGAGACCGCGGACAACGTCAAGGCCTTCCTGGACTACGTGATCAGCGAGGAGGGCCAGCAGGCCGCCTCGGAGAACGCCGGCAACGCGCCGATCTCCGACTCGCTGCGCGAGCAGGCCCAGGGCGCGGTCGACGCCATCACCGCCGCCGCCTGACACCGGCACGCCGCGGTGGCCCGGGACGTCCCGCCGACGTCCCGGGCCATCGCACCGCCCGCACCCGGGCACCAGCACCAGCCACGAACGATCTCCACGGAGCAGCGGTGACCGCCACGAAGGCCCCGACCGAACCCCCGTCGACGCAACGTCCCGTGCGGCGGCCGGGCGACCGCATCTTCGCCGGCAGCGCCAAGGGCTCCGGCATCTTCATCCTCGTCGTCCTCGCCGGGGTCGCCGCCTTCCTCATCAGCGAGGCCATCCCCGCGCTCACCGCCCCGTCCGAGGACATCCCCGGCGGCGAGGGGCTGGCCGACTACATCGGCCCCCTGATCCTCGGCACCCTGCTCGGCGCCGCACTCGCGCTGCTGGTCGCGACACCGCTCGCCGTCGGCATCGCCCTCTACGTGACCTACTACGCGCCCCGCCGGATCGCGTCGGCGCTCGGGTACGTCATCGACCTGCTGGCGGCCATCCCGAGCGTCGTCTACGGCTTCTGGGGCCTGGCGGTCCTCGCGCCGCAACTCGTGCCGTTCCACGTGTGGGCGGCCGACCACCTGAGCTGGCTGCCGTTCTTCGCCGGCCCGGCGTCCACGAGCGGGCGCACCATGCTCACCGTCGGGCTCGTGCTCGGCGTCATGATCCTGCCGATCATCTCCGCCATCGCCCGCGAGGTGTTCGGGCAGGCACCGGCGCTGCACCGCGAGGCGGCCCTCGCCCTCGGCGCCACCCGCTGGGAGATGATCCGGATGGCGGTGCTGCCCTACGGGAAGTCCGGCGTCATCGCCGGCGCGATGCTCGGCCTGGGCCGCGCGCTCGGCGAGACGATGGCCGTGGCGATCATCCTGTCCGGCGGCGCCGGGGCGACTGTCAACCTGATCAGCAACTCGAACCCGTCGACCATCGCGTCGAACATCGCGCTGCGCTTCCCCGAGGCCACCGGCGTGGACGTCAACACGCTGATCGCCAGCGGGCTGGTGCTCTTCGTCATCACCCTCGGGGTCAACATGATCGCCCGGTGGATCGTGAACCGGCGCGCCGACTTCTCCGGAGCCAACTGATGAGCACCCTCACGCAGTCCGCGCCCGGGACCGCGGCCCCCCAGGGACCCGTCCGCGTCGAGCGCCGGCTCCCCCGCTTCGCCCCCCTCGGGCTCTACCTGGCCGGCATCGCCGTCGGCGCCGGGCTGTCGGCTCTCACCGGATTCGCGGTGACCTCGGCCGTCGTCTACGGCGTGGTCCTCGGTACGCTGGCCGTCTTCGCCGCCTCCCGCGCCGTGGAGGGACGGCGCAAGGCCACCGACCGGCTGGTCACCTGCCTGGTCACGACCGCGTTCGGGATCGCCATGGTCCCCCTGGTGTCGCTGGTCTACACCGTGCTCGACAAGGGCCTGGCCCGGCTGGACGGCGACTTCTTCGCCATGTCGATGTTCCGCGTGGTCGGCGAGGGCGGTGGCGCCTACCACGCCATCGTCGGCACTGTCGTCATCACGCTGCTGGCCACGGTGATCTCGGTACCGATCGGCCTGATGACGGCCATCTACCTGGTGGAATACGGCACCGGGCGGCTCAAGCGCGGCATCACGTTCTTCGTCGACGTCATGACCGGCATCCCGTCGATCGTCGCCGGCCTGTTCGCCTTCGCCCTCTTCACGCTGCTGTTCGGGAACGACTTCCGCGCCGGCGTCATGGGCGCTGTGGCCCTCTCGGTGCTGATGATCCCGGTGGTCGTCCGGTCCTGCGAGGAGGTCCTCAAGCTGGTGCCCAACGAGCTGCGCGAGGCCAGCTTCGCGCTGGGCGTCCCCAAGTGGCGCACGGTGGTCAAGGTGGTCCTGCCGACCGCGATCGCCGGCCTGGGCACGGGCGTCACGCTGGCCATCGCCCGCGTCGTCGGCGAGACCGCGCCGCTGCTCATCACCGTCGGGCTGATCACCGGCACGAACCTCAACCCGTTCGACGGGCGCATGGCCACCCTGCCGGTCTTCGCCTACTACCAGCTCACCCAGCCGGGCACCGCGACCCAGGCGTTCATCGACCGGGCCTGGACGGCGGCCCTCCTGCTCATCATCCTGGTCATGGCGCTCAACGTCGTCGCCCGCCTGATCAGCCGCTTCTTCGCCCCCAAGACCGGTCGCTGACCGACCGACCGACCAGGAGGACACGCACGTGGCCAAGCGCATCGAGGTCTCCGACCTCAACATCTACTACGGCAACTTCCTGGCCGTGGAGGGCGTCAACGTCTCCATCGAGCCGCGCAGCATCACCGCGCTGATCGGCCCCTCGGGCTGCGGGAAGTCGACGTTCCTCCGGTCGCTCAACCGGATGCACGAGGTGCTGCCCGGCGCCCGCGTCGAGGGAAAGGTCGTCATGGACGGCCAGGACCTCTACGGCTCCGACGTCGACCCGGTGAACGTGCGCCGGCAGATCGGCATGGTCTTCCAGCGGCCCAACCCGTTCCCGACCATGTCGATCTACGACAACGTCATCGCCGGCAACCGGCTGAACAACAAGCGGATGAAGAAGTCCGACACCGACGACCTGGTCGAGAAGTCGCTGCGCGGCGCCAACCTCTGGAACGAGGTCAAGGACCGCCTCGACCGCCCGGGCTCGGGACTCTCCGGCGGCCAGCAGCAGCGGCTGTGCATCGCCCGCGCCATCGCGGTCGAGCCCGACGTCCTGCTGATGGACGAGCCGTGCTCGGCGCTGGACCCGATCTCCACGCTGGCCATCGAGGACCTGATGACCGAGCTCAAGGAGCGCTTCACCATCGTCATCGTCACGCACAACATGCAGCAGGCGGCGCGGGTGAGCGAGTCCACCGGGTTCTTCAACCTCAACGGCGTGGGGCAGCCCGGCCGGCTGATCGAGTTCAACCCGACCGAGAAGATCTTCAGCAACCCCGACGAGAAGGCGACGGAGGACTACATCTCCGGCCGCTTCGGCTGATCGGGCCCGACCCGATCGGGGTCGGGGGTGCGGAAGGGCGGTTCGCCTCGGGCGGGCCGCCCTTCGTCGTCCCCGAGATCGTCCTCGGCCGCCACGTCGGGCTCCTCCCCCTCGACGCCGAACCCCGGGGCGGTCCCGGGGGCGCCCCGCCCCGGGTCGGCGGCCGGGATCCCGCTCTCGTCGGGATCGTCGGTGCTGAACGGCGGCGGCATCATCGACATGCCCCGCTCCTACCCGGTCCCGTGGCGGAGAGGCGACCGCCGGGTGAACAGCGGGCTCAGCAGCTGACGGGGGTCTGCTCCGGCGCGGCCGCCGGGGTGGGCGTCGTGTCGGCGGCCGGCGCCTCGGGGGCCGCGCCGACGGTCACCGGCACGACGGAGGAGTAGCCCGGGCCGATCACCAGCTGGACGGCGTCGCCGATCGAGTCGCTGGGCTGCAGCACCGCTCCGGGCACCGAGGCCGCAACGGTGCGCGCCTGCTCCAGGACGCCGGGGCCGTAGCGGACGACGGTCTCGCTCACCGTGCCCGGCTCGTTGCCCACCGCGCCGACGACGAAGCCCTGGCCGCGCATCAGGTCGGCCACCGTGGCCGCCAGCCCCGTCGTCGCCGTCCCGTTGAGCACGTCGACGGCGACCGACGCCGGCGGCACCGTCAGCGCGTCGTCCGCGGGCGGGGCCGCCTCCGACGCCGGCGGCACCTCCCCGGCCGGCGGCTCCTCGGCCGCCGCCGCGTCCTCGGGCCCGATCAGGAACTCCTCGGGCACCGACGTGCCCTCGATCACGGCGTCGAACAGCGACCGGGTGCCCTTGCCGTCGAGGAGCACGTACGCCTGGTCGGTGCCGGCGGGCACGTACCCCACCTGGGCGACCGGCAGGCTGGCCCGCTGCACGGCGTCGCCGGACAGATCGCCCAGGCTCCCGGCCAGCCCCCGGAGATCCCCCAGCGTCGTCTGCTCGTCGACGGTGAGCGCCTCGGCCGCGCGGTTGAGGAAGCGGTTGAGGCTCAGCGGGTCGACCAGGGTGCCGGTGGACATCGCCGCGCGCAGCGTCGAGGTGAGCAGCCGCTGGGCACGCTCCGCGACCGCCGTCCCGGTGACGTCGGCGCCGCTGTCGCCCGGCGCCAGGTAACCGGCCGCGTCCTCGCCCGAGACCTCCGAGTAGCCGGCCGGTAGCGGCGTCGCCGCGGCCGCCGTCGCCTGCGACGGGACGACGCAGACCGGCACGCCGCCGAGGGCGTCGACCATGCCGGGGAGGTCCGCGAGGTCGACGCCGAGGTAGTGGTCGACGCGCAGGCCGGAGAGCTGCTGGACCGCCCGGACCATGCAGCTGGGCCCTCCCTCGAGCAGCGAGCTCGCGAACGCCTCCGTGGCGGGGCTGCGGAGGTCGCCGTCAGGGGTCCGGCACGCCGGGGTGTCGACGAGCGCGGTCGGCGGGAAGCTCACGAGGACCGCGCGGTCGCCCTCCGAGGAGACCGACGCGAGGAGTGCCGCGACCGACGCCGTCCCGGTCTGGCCCGGCACGCCGCTGCCGACGACGAGGTAGGTCTCGTCACCTGCCTGCAGCTGCGGCGCGAGGATCTCCGGGCCGTCCACCGCGAGGGCGTCGACCCGGTCGATCTTCTGGTCGACGTAGAAGTAGAGGCCCAGGTGGTAGAGGACGACCACGCCGAGGACGGCGGCCAGCGCCACCAGCGCGCGGGTGAGCCGCCGCCGACCGGGGCTCGCCGGGGGGCGCGGCGGCCGCGCCGGACGCGCCGCACGGGGCCGGTCCGACGGCTCGGGCGGGGGGAACCGGCCGGGCAGCGGCGGGACGGGGCCGCTGCGGCGGACGGGCCGGCTGTCGGGGTGCCAGTCGACCTGCGGTCGCGGGCCGGCCGGGACCGGCGGCAGCGGCGGCTGGCCCGCGGGGCGGGCGGCACCGGGGACCGGTGGGAGGCCGCCCTGGCGGGCCGGGGGTGCGGAGGCACCGGGGACGGGCGGCAGGCCCGCGCGGACGGCGGGCGGCGATTCCTCGGGCGCGCGGAGGACCGGCTCCTCGACGCGCCGGGCGGCGCGGCGGCGGCCGACGCCGGTGTCCTGGCGGGCCAGCAGCTGCTCGACGGTCAGGGCCTCGGCGCCGGCCTGCTCGCCGTCCCGGCCACGGCGGCTGCGGCCGGAGGTGTTCCGGGGGACACCGGAGCGCCCCTCGTCCCACGTCGGCCTGTCCCCCACCGGAGTCGACACCTTCTCGTCGTCGTCCCTGCCCCGTCATGCCGCCGTGCGGCCTTCCCACCGACGATACGGGGAGGGAGGCGGGGAGACCGCCGGACGCGCGGCACCGGAGACCCCCGGACGGGCGAGGAGGTCCTCAACCGGATAGTGGGCCACCGGTTCCCTGCGTAGCGTGGGTCCGGTGAGACTGCCGTCGGTGCCCGGTCCCTCCGACCTCCTGAACGCCGTGGGCGGGGTCCGCGACGGGCTCGCCGACGCGCTCGACCTCGTCCCGCGGGTGGGGGCGGCCGTCGGTCGCATGGAGGAACTGCTGGGCAGGGTGGCGACCCTGCTCGACCGCGTCGACGGGATCGTCGACCGCGCGGACGGGGCGATCACCCGGCTGGAGGCCACCCGGGCGCGCGCCGACGAGGCGATCGACGGCGTCGAGCGCATCCGGGCGAAGGCCGACGGCGCCATCGAGGGCGTGGGGCGCACGCAGCAGAAGGCCGACGACGCCATCGAGGCCGTCGGCCGGACGCAGCAGAAGGCCGACGACGCCATCGAGCGGGTGGGCGGCACCACGTCCCGCGCGGACGCCATCGTCGACCGGACCGACGGGCTGGTCGGCCGGCTCGTGCCCCTCGTGACCGACTACGAGCCGGTGCTCACGGCGCTGGCGCCGTCCCTGCGTCGCCTCGCGGACTCCTTCGACCCCTCCGAGGTCGACGCGTTGATCACCCTCATCGACCGCCTGCCGCAGCTGGTGACCCACCTCGACGAGGACATCCTGCCCGTGCTGGAGACCCTGGGGACCGTCGGCACCGACGTGCACGACCTGGTCGACACCGTCCAGGACATGCGGCAGATCGTGAAGGGCTTCCCGGGCTCCCGCCTGTTCCGCCGCCGGGGTGCGGAGGAGATCGCGCAGGACGAGGCCCGGGAAGCCGCGGCCGACTAGGCCCGGCCCTCCTCGGCACCGGGCCCGTGCCCGGTCTCCGTCGGGTACCCGAGCGCGCGGACGACGTCGCCGATGCGCTCGTAGGTCTCGCCCTCCGGGAGCTTCGCGAGCTCGGCGGCGACCGCGTCGGGCGCGCGGTGGTCGCGCGCCGCCTCCACCAGCTCGGAGCCGGTCGACGGGAAGTCCGCGCGGTCCAGCCATCGGGCGAGCTCGGCGCGGGCGACGACGGCGTCCTCGGTCATGCCCTCCGGGACACCGCCGACGAGGGTGCCGGCCGGGTCGGCGGTGAGGTCCGGGTCGCCCTCAGCGACCGGCTCGGCCTCGCGCCACTCCTCGGAACGCGTGGCGTGCTCCGCCTTGAGCATCCCCTGGATCTCGTGCTCCAGTTCCTCGTCGACCCGAGGGTTGTGCTTGGTGCTGCGCGCGGACACTCCGGCGAACTGCTCTCCGGACTCGGTCACGGTGTCTCCTCAGGTGTCGGGCCCGGACGACACCGGGCCGGTCGTTCAGTCCTCGTGCAGGGCGCCGGGCTTGTGCACCGCCGTCCTGCCCGTCTTGTCGCTCCGGACCTCGTACTGCGGCTCGTCCTTGCTGGCCTTGACCTTCCGGCCGGACGCCTCGGTCTCCTTCGTGATCTTCCGTTCGACGGTGCCCTCCACGGTGTTCCCGTGGCTGTTCCAGGTGACGTGATCACCCTTCGTCAGGTCGTCGGCCATGACCGCTCCTCTCGCCTCCGGACCGTGCTGTCCCTGCCCTGCCCCCAGCCGCCGCCGCACACACATCGCCGTGGCGGGCGCACGATCACCCGTTCGGGACGCGACCTCACCCCTAGGGGCCATGGCAAGGCCGGTTCGGTCACGTAGCGTCGACTGCGACGGACACCCGATCGACGTCCGCGCTGGTCCAGCGGACGTTCTCGCTACCCAGCGTGATCGACGGGACCGTCCTCGATCGCCGGCCCGGTCGACTCCATTCCCCCGGAGTCGGCCGGGTCGGCCCGTTTACGCTGGTGTGCCGTGTCCACCCCCCTCGCCCTCGACGGGCTCCGCGACGTCGACGTCCTGACCGTCGTCTCGGTGTCGGACGTGACGCCCTCGGTCCGGCGGGTGACCCTCTCCGGCACGCCGGACGCCGTCGCCGCCGCCGGCCCGACCGTCAACCTGCTGGTGCCGCGGGTGGACGACCCGGCGCCCCGGTGGCCGCGCATCCAGCGGGACGGCCGGATCGTGTGGCCCGAGGGCAGCCACGGGGTGGCGCTGCGCAGCTACACCGCCCGCCGTCAGGACCCGTCGGCGGGCGTCGTCGAGATCGACTTCGTGCTGCACGGCGATGGGCCCGCGGCGACGTGGGCGGCCGCCGCCCGCCCGGGCGCGCTGCTCGCCGTGGCCGGTGCCGCCTCGCTGGCCGAGCGCCCCGCCGGCTGGCTGCTCCTCGCCGGCGACGAGACGGCGCTGCCCGCGATCAGCCGGCTGCTCGCCGCCGCTCCCCCGTCGGCGACGGGCGTCGCCCTCCTCGAGGTGGCCGGCCCCGCAGAGGAGCAGCCGCTGGACGGGCCGCCGGGCATCGCCGTGCGGTGGCTGCACCGGGGTGGCACCCCTCCCGGCGGGAGCACGCTGCTCGCCGACGCCGTCGCGGCGCTGGAGCGCCCCGAGGGGGACGACGTCTTCGCCTGGGTCGGCGCGGAGTCCGCGGCCGTGCGCGCGATCCGCGCGGACCTGCGCGGCCGGTGGGGGCTGGGCCGCGCCCAGCACCACGCGATCGGGTACTGGCGCCGGGGCCGGGCCATGTCGCCCGCGGGGTGACCCGGGCACAGGGAGTTCACAGGTAGCGTCCAGACCGAACGCAGCAGGCGGAGCCACCCTCGGTGGCATGACGACGGCACCCGCTCGCCCGACCGGAGGACCCGTGGCCGGTAACGCGACCAACCGCAGCACCCCGGAGGCCCGCCTCCTCGTCGTGGACGACGAGCCCAACATCCGCGAGCTGCTGTCGGCCAGCCTGCGCTACGCCGGGTTCGAGGTGGCCACCGCGGCCGACGGGCAGCAGGCGCTCGCGCTGGCGGAGTCCTTCCGGCCGGACCTGCTGGTGCTCGACGTGATGATGCCGGGGCTCGACGGCTTCGGCGTCGTCCGGCGGCTGCGCCAGTCCGGCCGGCACACCCCGGTGCTGTTCCTGACCGCCCGGGACGGCGCGGACGACAAGGTGTCGGGGCTGACCCTCGGCGGCGACGACTACGTCACCAAGCCGTTCAGCCTCGACGAGGTCATCGCCCGCATCCGGGCCGTGCTGCGCCGCACCGCCGGAGCCCAGCAGGCGGCCGCCGAGGCGCCCCGGCTCACCTTCGCCGACATCGAGCTGGACGAGGAGAGCCACGAGGTCATCAAGGCCGGCACGCTGATCAGCCTCTCCCCCACCGAGTTCAAGCTGCTGCGGTACCTGATGGCCAACGCCGGGCGGGTGCTGTCCAAGGCGCAGATCCTCGACCACGTGTGGAACTACGACTTCAACGGCGAGGCGAACGTCGTCGAGTCCTACATCTCCTACCTGCGCCGCAAGATCGACACGACGGAGCCGCGGCTGCTGCACACCATCCGGGGGGTCGGGTACACGCTGCGGCTGCCGCGGGGCGCATGACACCTCCTCCCGCGTCCGACGTGCGGGGCCCGAGGGTCCCGCTGCGGGTCACCCTCGTCGCGCTCATGGTGGCGCTGCTCAGCCTCGCCCTCCTCGCGACCGGCTTCGCCACCACCTCCCTGCTGCGCAACTACCTGCTCGACCAGCAGGACTCCGCCCTGCGTGCCGCGGTCAACCAGACCAACCCGAAGGTCTTCGAGGCGTGCCTCGACGAGGACTACCAGGCCGGGCCCCGGGCGGCCTACTTCGGCTGCCTGCCCCCGGCCTCCGACGACGTGGTGGACCTGCAGGGCCCACCGGACGACGACGGCATCCCGCAGATCGACCCGGGGAAGGTCGCCGACGGCGCCTTCGCCCACCGGCCGCGCACGGTCTACGCCGAGGACGGCTCCGCGTGGCGGGTCATGACCGGCGACCTCCCCGGCGGGTACACGCTCGTGGTCGGCACCGACCTCGAGGGCGACCAGAAGGCCATCTCGCGACTGGTCCGCATCGAGCTGTTCGTCGGGCTGGCGATCCTGGTGCTGCTCGGCGCGGCGGGTTACGTCATGGTCCGCAACAGCCTGCGGCCGCTCACCGAGGTGGAGCGGACCGCCCGGGCCATCGCGGCCGGCGACCTGTCGCAGCGGGTGCCGGCCGGCGACGAGCGCACCGAGGTCGGCCGGCTGTCGACGGCGCTGAACGTCATGCTGGCCCGCATCGAGACCGCATTCCGCCTGCAGCAGGCCTCGGAGGAGGCGGCCCGCGGCTCCGAGCACCGCATGCGCCGCTTCGTCGCCGACGCCAGCCACGAGCTGCGCACGCCGCTGACCTCCATCCGCGGTTTCGCCGAGCTCTACCGGCAGGGCGCCGTCCGCAGCGAGGACGACGTCACCCGCCTCATGCAGCGGATCGAGGCCGAGGGCGCCCGCATGGGCCTGCTGGTGGAGGACCTGCTGCTGCTGGCCCGCCTCGACCAGCAGCGCCCGCTGAGCTTCGCCCCCGTCGACCTGGCCGAGGTGGCCGGCGACGCCGTCCACGACGCCAAGGCCGTGCAGCCGGACCGGCCCATCAGCCTGCACGTGGACGGGTCGCTGACCGAGATCCCCGTGCTCATGGGCGACGAGAGCCGGCTGCGGCAGGTGGTCGGGAACCTGGTGACCAACGCGCTGACCCACACACCGCCGGACGCGCCGGTGACGGTCTCCGTCGCCGAGGCACCCGACGACCCCGACGTCCTGGTGCTCCGGGTCGCCGACCGGGGCCCCGGCATGGCGGAGGCCGACGCCGAGCGCGCCTTCGAGCGCTTCTACCGGGCGGAGGCCTCGCGCACCCGCGGGGAGGACACCACCGCCGAGGCCGGTGGGACCGGCCTGGGTCTGGCCATCGTCTCCTCCCTCGTGGCGGCCCACGGGGGCTCGGTCGAGCTCGCCACCGCGCCGGGCCAGGGGGCCACGTTCACCGTCCGGCTCCCCCGCTCCGGCCCCGCGGACATCGCGGCCGAGGGGGCCCCGCACGACGAGCGCGTCGGGGGCGGCGACCACCCGGGCTGAGCACCCTGCCACGATCCGGGCGTGACGACCGACGACAGCGCGACCATCCCCGACGCCGAACCGCTCGCGGCAGCGACCGACCTGGGGACGGCGCTGCGCGAGCTGATCGAGATCTCGGTGACCACGACCGTGGCCGCCGCCGAGGTGCGCGCTGCGGCAGACCTCGTCCGCCAGGCGACGGAGCGGCTCGCCGTCGCCCGCCGGCCGAAGTCCCAGCTGCCGGCCCTGGACGACGTCGCGCAGGGCCGCCGGGTGTTCAACCCGGTCACCGGGATCGGCAGCGCGCTGGCGCCGCCGCTCGCCGTCCGGCGCGACGGTGACGGCGTGGTCGCCGAGGTGACGCTGGGCATCGCCTACGAGGGTCCGCCGAGCTTCGTGCACGGCGGCATGAGCGCGCTGTTCATGGACCAGCTGCTGGGCTCGGCCGCGGCCGCCGCCGGCCTCTGGGGCATGACCGCGCACCTGGAGCTCGACTACCGGGGGCCGCTGCCGCTGGAGACCGGGCTGGTCATGCGCGCCGGGGTCGCGGAGCAGTCCGGCCGGAAGTCGATCATCACGGGCACGATCGCCCTGGCCGACGACCCCGACACCGTCCTCGTCGAGGCGCGGGGCGTCTTCGTCATGCCGCGGCCGGAGAAGGCGCAGGCGTACTTCGGTGCCATCACCGACGCCTCCGGGCAGCACCGGCCGCCGCGCCGGCCCGGCGACGCCACCGCGCTCGAGAACCCGTGACCGACGTCGAGGTGGCCGCGCGGGCGGCCCGGGCGGCCGCCGCCGTCCTGCGGGAGCTGCGGTCCGGGAACCTGGCCGGCCGGGAGCTCGGGGACGCCGGTGACGCCTCGGCCCAGGAGGCGATCCTCTCGGTCCTGCGGGCCGAACGCCCGGACGACGTCGTCTTCAGCGAGGAGGCCGCGGACGACCGGAGGCGGCTGGGGGCCGACCGCGTGTGGATCGTCGACCCCCTCGACGGCACCCGCGAGTACGGGGAACCCGGACGGCACGACTGGGCGGTGCACGTCGCGCTCTGGACCAGGGACGGGCTGGGGGCGTCGGCCGTCGCCCTCCCCGCCCTGGAGGAGGTCCTGCTCACCGAGCCGGCGCCTGCGCTCCCGCCACGGGGAGACGGACCGGTCCGGATCGCGGTGAGCCGCACCCGGCCCCCGGTCGAGGCCGACGCGGTGGCCGCCGCGCTCGACGGCGTCCTGGTGCCGCTCGGGTCGGCGGGCTACAAGACGCTCGCCGTCGTCCGGGGCGAGGCGGACGCCTACGTCCACGCCGGCGGGATGTACCAGTGGGACTCCGCCGCGCCGGTGGCGATCGCAGCGGCCGCGGGGCTCACGACCTGCCGGCTGGACGGCAGGTCGCTGGTCTACAACGAGCCCGATCCCTCGCTCCCGGACCTGGTGGTCTGCCGGCCGGAGCTGCGCGAGCGGGTCCTGGCTGCGGTGCGCGCCGCGCGATAGCGGACACTGGGCGGGAATCCGCACCAAACGCATGCGGTTGCTGGTCCTGATGTCGAACTCCCGGAGCCTGAGCGCATGACCACGCCCGACTACCGGCTGAGCCAGCTCGAGACGCTGGAGGCCGAGTCCATCCACGTCATCCGCGAGGTGGTCGCCGAGCTCGAGCGGCCGGTGCTGCTGTTCTCCGGCGGCAAGGACTCGATCGTGATGCTCGAGCTGGCCCGCAAGGCATTCGCCCCGGCGCGCATCCCGTTCCCCGTCATGCACGTGGACACCGGCCTGAACTTCCCCGACGTGCTCGAGTTCCGCGACAAGCGGGTGGCCGAGCTCGGCGTCGCGCTCGTCGTCGCCTCCGTGCCCGACGCGATCGCCGCCGGCACGGTGAAGGAGGAGCCCAACGGCTCCCGCAACCGCATCCAGACGCCGGTCCTGCTCGACGCGGTCGAGGAGCACGGCTTCACCGCCCTGTTCGGCGGCGCCCGCCGCGACGAGGACAAGGCCCGCGCCAAGGAGCGGGTGTTCTCCTTCCGCGACGAGTTCGGCCAGTGGGACCCGAAGAACCAGCGGCCCGAGCTCTGGGATCTCTACAACGGCCGGATCCACCTCGGCGAGTCGATCCGCGTCTTCCCGCTGTCGAACTGGACCGAGCTCGACATCTGGCAGTACATCCTCCGCGAGGACATCGCGATCCCGCCGCTCTACCTCGCGCAGGAGCGGGAGGTCGTCGAGCGCCAGGGGATGCTCTACGCGGTCAACGAGTTCATCCGCCCGAAGGAGGGCGAGCAGGTCCGCACCGAGACGGTCCGCTACCGGACCGTCGGCGACGCCAACCTGACCGCCGCGGTGCTGTCCGAGGCGACGACGGTCGAGGAGGTCATCGCCGAGATCGCGGTGACCCGCATGACCGAGCGCGGCGCCACCCGCGGCGACGACAAGGTCAGCGACGCCGCCATGGAGGACCGGAAGAAGGAGGGCTACTTCTGATGGGAATCCCCCTGCACACCCCCGAGGCCGAGCACGCGCACGACATCGCGCTCGCCCGCAAGGACATCCTGCGCATCGCCACCGCGGGCTCCGTCGACGACGGCAAGAGCACGTTGATCGGCCGGCTGCTCTACGACAGCAAGGCGATCTTCGAGGACCAGTACGAGGCGGTGGAGCGGGCCAGCAAGGGCGACTACGTCGACCTCGCGCTGCTCACCGACGGGCTGCGCGCCGAGCGCGAGCAGGGCATCACCATCGACGTCGCCTACCGCTACTTCTCGACGCCGCGGCGCACGTTCATCCTCGCCGACACCCCCGGGCACGTGCAGTACACCCGGAACATGGTCACCGGCGCCTCGACCGCCGACCTGGCCATCGTCCTGGTCGACGCCCGCAAGGGCATGCTCGAGCAGAGCCGTCGGCACGCCTTCCTCGCGTCCCTGCTGCGCGTGCCCCACCTGGTCGTCGCCGTCAACAAGATGGACCTCGTCGACTGGTCGGAGGAGCGGTTCGAGTCGATCCGCGACGAGTTCAGCGCATTCGCCAGCAAGCTGGACGTGCCCGACCTGACCGTCGTCCCGATCTCCGCGCTGCACGGCGACAACGTCGTCAGCCACTCGGCGAACACCCCCTGGTACGAGGGGACGACGCTGCTGCACCACCTCGAGCACGTGCACGTGGCCAGCGACCGCAACCTGGTCGACGCCCGTTTCCCGGTGCAGTACGTCATCCGGCCGCAGTCGGACGCGTTCCACGACTACCGCGGGTACGCCGGGACCGTCGCCAGCGGCGTGCTGCGCCCCGGCGACGAGGTGCAGGTGCTGCCCAGCGGCCTGACCACCACCATCGCCGGCATCGACGGTCCGCGCGGCCCGGTCGACGAGGCGTTCCCGCCCATGGCGGTGACCGTCCGGCTCACCGACGACGTCGACGTCTCCCGCGGTGACCTCATCTGCCGCCCGGCCAACGCCCCGCAGGCCACCCAGGACGTCGACGCGCTGGTCTGCTGGATGGCCGACGAGCCGCTGCGCCCGCGGCAGCGGCTGGCGATCAAGCACACGACCAGGACCGTGCGCGGGATGGTCAAGGAGCTCGTCTACCGGCTCGACGTCAACACGCTGCACCGCGATCCCGACGCCACCGAGCTCGGCCTCAACGACATCGGACGGGTGCGGCTGCGCGCCACCCAGCCGCTGTTCGTCGACGACTACACCCGGAACCGGGCGACCGGCCGGTTCATCCTGATCGACGAGGCCACCAACGCCACCGTCGGCGCCGGGATGCTCACCCCCGCCGGCTGATCGTGGCCCGATCCCGGGCCGCGGGCGTCCTGCTCGTCGCGGCGATCGTCGCCGTCGCCCTCAACCAGCGGCCGGCCGTCGTGGCGGTGGCGCCGATCCTGGGGGAACTGCGGGCCGACACCGGGCTGTCGTCGGCGATGGCCGGCCTGCTGACCACGCTCCCGGTGCTGTGCTTCGGAGCCTTCGCCCCGGTGGCGCCCCGCCTGGCCCGCCGGATCGGCCTCGAGACGGCGGTCGGGCTCTCGCTGGGGCTGCTGGCGGCCGGCATCGCGCTGCGTCTGCTGTCACCGGTGGCGCTGCTGTTCGCCGGCAGCCTGCTCGCCGGTGCGGCCATCGCCCTGGCGAACGTGCTGCTCCCCGCCTACGTCAAGCGCGAGTTCCGGCGGCCCGGCGCGGTCATGGGCCTCTACTCGGCCTCGCTCAACATCGGCGCCGCAGCCGGCGCGGCGCTCACCATCCCGATGGCCGGGGCGCTCGGCGTCGACTGGCACTGGGCGCTCGGCACCTGGCTGGTCCTCGCCCTCGCCGCCCTCGCCCTCTGGCTGCCCGTCGCCGGGACCGGCCGCGACCGGCGGGCGAGCGGGCCGCCGCCCGAGGGCCAGGGCTCGTGGTCGCTGCTGCGCCAGCCGCTGGCCCGGCAGGTGACCGCCTACATCGGCCTCCAGAGCGTGCAGTTCTACTCGGTGGCCGCCTGGCTGCCCACCCTGCTGGCCGATGCCGGCGTCCCGGCGGGTGAGGGCGGGCTGCTGCTCGGTCTGGCCAACGTGGTCGGCGCCGTCGGCGCGCTCCTGGCCCCCGCGCAGGCCGGCCGCATGCGCACCCAGCGGCCGCTGGTCCTCGCCGTCGCGCTCGCCTACGTGGTGGGCCTGGGCGGCCTGCTGGCCGATCCCGACGGCGCCACCCTCGTCTGGGTGGCCGCGTTCGGCCTGGCCCAGGGCGCCGGCTTCGCCCTCGCGCTCACCCTCATCGTGCTGCGCAGCCCCACCCCGCTGGTCGCCGCCCGCCTCGGCGGCGTCGCCCAGTGCCTGGGCTACCTGCTGGCCGCGCTGGGACCGCTGGTGCTCGGTGCCCTCCACGACGCGACCCTCGGCTGGTCGTGGCCGCTCGCACTGCTCCTGGCCGTCCTGGTCCCCATGACGTGGGCCGGGTGGGGCGCCGCCCGGGCCGCGGTGCTCAGCGCCGCGCCACCCGATGCAGCGCCACCGGGAGGTGCTCGAACCCCCGGAGCGTCTGCAGATCCCGTCGCACCGGCCGGCCGCTGACCCGCAGCGCCGGGAACCGCTCGCTCAGCGCCCGCAGCCCGACGACCCCCTCCAGCCGCGCCAGGCCCGCGCCCACGCAGTAGTGGATGCCCGCCGAGAAGGCGAGGTGCTCGCGGGCGTTCGCCCGGCCGACGTCGAACCGCGCCGGTGCCGGGAAGACGTCGGGATCGCGGTTGGCCGCGCCGAGCAGGACCGTGACGCGGGTGCCCGGCCGGACCTCGCGACCGGCGAGGGTCACCGGCTCCTTCGCCGTCCGGCCGGTGATCTGCACCGGGCTGTCGAACCTCAGGATCTCCTCCACCGCGCCGTCCCAGCCCGACGGCGCGGCCCGGAGGGCGTCCCACTGCTCGCGGTGGGCGTCGAGCAGCACGACGCCGTTGCCGAGCAGGTTGACCGTGGTCTCGAAGCCCGCCCCGAGCAGGAGCATCACGGTGGCGTGCAGCTCCCGCTCGGTGAGCGCCTCGTCGTCCGGGAGCCCGACCAGCCGGCTCACCAGGTCCTCGCCGGGGTCGCGGCGCAGGCGGGCGAAGTGCTCGCGCAGGAAGGCGTGCATCGCGCGCAGCGCCCGTTCGGCCGCCACGTACCGCCGGAACGACAGGCCGGGGTCGAGCGTGGCCGCGGCGGCGGCGCCCCAGCGGAGGAAGTCCTCGCGGCGCTCGGTCGGCACGCCCAGCAGGTCGGCGATCACCAGCACCGGCAGCTGAGCGGCGTAGGTCTCGACGAGGTCGACCTCGCCGCTCCGGAGCTCCAGCGCGTCGAGCAGCGCGTCGGCGGTCCGCTGGACCACCGGCTCGAAGGCGGCGGTGGCCCGCGGCGTGAACGCGCGGCTCACCAGCCGGCGGAAGCGGGTGTGGTCGGGCGGGTCGACGACCAGCATGGACGGCGGCTCGGCGACGCCCGTCGCGTCGAGCTCGTCGCCGAAGCGCAGGGCCCAGCGGATCAGCCTCGGCGCCTGGGCACGGTCCCAGCCGACGCCGAAGCGGTCGGACCGGAGGATCTCCGACGCGACGGCGTGCGAGGGGGTGACGAGCCCGATGCTGCCCGGGGACACCGGGCCGCGGGCCCGCAGCTCCTCGTAGAGCGCGTACGGCTCGTCCCGCACGGAGCTGTCGCGCAGCAACCGGCCGACGAGGTCCCCGCGTCGCGCCCCCCGTTCGAGGAAGACCGCCGGCAGGCCGTGGCGCACACCCCACCGGACGACCGTCCGGGCGGGGCTCAGAGCGGGGCGCAGCGCCCCTGCCAGGCGCGGGGTCGCGGACGTGTCCGTGGTCACGTCCGCAGTGTGTCAGTGCGGGCGCCGCCCGGCCGGTGCCGGCCGGGCGGCGCCGCGGCGGCTCAGGCCTGGTCGGTCGGGGCCGGCGCCTCGCTCGGGTCGCCGTTCCAGTCCTTGCCCGCGGTGTCGGCGTTCTCGGACGCGCTGTCGGTCTGGCCGGCGACGGTCTCGACCATCTCCTCGTCGGAGATGCTCTCTCCCGCTGCGTGGGTGTGGCTGCTGGGCTCGCTCATGTGCGTCGTCCCTCCGGATCGCTGACGTGTGCTCGCGGGAGCCCTCCCCGGTCACGCTTCCCGGCAAACCAGCAGGCCGGTCACGTGCCCGGGGTCACCTGGCGGGCGGGCGGAGCTCGAACCAGACGCGCTTGCCGCCGAGGTGGTCGTCGGCGCCCCACCGGTCCGCGATCGCCTGGACCATCCGCATCCCGCGACCACGCGGGCGTTCCATCGACAGCTCGCGGACCACCGGCCGCACCGACGAGCCGTCGACCACCGCGATGCGCAGCCAGTCGTCGGAGATCTCCAGCTCCAGGGTCAGGTTCGCCTCGCCGCCGACGTGGTCGACCACGTTGGACACCAGCTCGGTCACCAGCAGGGCGGCGTCCTCGCGGTCGTGCGGGGCGTCCCAGACGCGGAGGAGTTCCAGCACCAGGTGCCGGGACGCCGGCACGCTGGCAGCGGTCGGCGGGAGGTCGATGGTGGCGTTTCGGCTGGACACGGAGCTGTTCCCGTTCTGCTGGAGGGACGGAAGCATCCGCGCTGACACCATTCCGTTGCGCACAACCTAAAGCGGCCGCCCCATGGGTGCAAGGGGCCTTGCACCGCAGGGCGTGTTGCGCGTCATGGCCATTGCCTGCAACACGTGTGACGGTCCGGTAGTGTGCAACACAGTTGTGGCCTACCAGGAGGGTTCGTGAGCGCTGAGGTGGACACCGCCCCGAACGGGGACGCGGCCGGAGCTGCACTCGCTGACCTCCTCGTCGAGCTCGACCGCTGCATCGGCGATCTCGTGGAGGCCCGGGAACGCGCCGAGACGCTGCTGCGCGAGCGCCGGTCCGGAGGCGCCTGGCTGGACATCGTCACGCGCGAGTCGCGCCCCCTCGTCGTCGAGCGCATCTCCACGGTGCTGGCGACGCTGTCCGCCGCGGGGCACACCTGGCGGCGGGAGCAGGCCGCGGCCCTCCGGGCCGAGCAGGTGAGCATCAACCGCATCGCCGCGCTCTTCGGCGTCACCCGGCAGCGCATCTCGGCACTGCTGCGCGCGGATCCGGCCGAGGAGCCGCGCGGGGCCTGAGAGCTACGCGGTGAGCTGGTCGATCGCCTTGTAGACGCGCTGCTCGGAGATGGGCCGCGGCGTGCCGATGCCCTGTGCGAACAGCCCCACCCGCAGTTCCTCGATCATCCAGCGCACCCGGGTGACCGGGTCGTCGGGGGCCCCGGTGCCCGGCTGCTGCGCGCGCAGCTGCTCGTACTCCGCCGTGACCGCCGCCACCTGGCGCATCCACAGCTCGTCGCGCGCCGCGTTGGCCGGCAACTTCTCCAGGCGGTGGGCCATGGCGCGCAGGTAGCGCACCAGGTCGGGCAGCCTGCGCCGGCCGGCGGCGGCGACGAACCCGCGGTGCAGCAGGCCGGTCATCTGCCGTCGGAGGTCGGCGACCGCCGCCTCCGGGACGCGCCGGGCGGGCGCCGCTCCGATGGCGACGGCGACCTCCCGCGCCTGGGTCAGCACGTCCTCGACCTTCTGGACCGCGTCGGCGGTCAGCCGGTGCAGCTCGCTCTTCGCCGTCGCGACCAGGGCCGAGAAGGCGGCCTCGTCGCGCGGCGGCCCGCCGGCCGCGGCGATCAGCTCGTCGGCCGCCGCGTCGACGCAGTCGGCGACGAGATCGGGGATCTCCCCGTCGGGGTTGAACTGCATGGCCAGCCGCGAGCGCGGCGAGAGCGTCTTCACCACGGCCTTGACCGGCGACCCCGCCACCAGGACCAGCAGCCGTCGCGCGCCCCGCCGGGTCAGCCGCGCCGCCTCCGCCTCGGTGGGGACGACGCGGACGCCGACGGTCCCGCCCTCGTCCACCAACGCGGGGTAGGCGGTCACCACGTGCGCCCCCCGCCGGACCTCGACGGTCCGCGGCAGCGCACCGAACGTCCACCCGGTGAGCCCGGTCCGCTCGAGATCGGAGGCGGCGCGGGCGAGGCTGGCACGCGCCGTCGGCGCCACCTGGGCCCGCAGCGCCTCGAGGTCCTTGCCGGTGGCCATCGGCCGTTGCTGGTCGTCGAGCACCCGGAACGTCGCGCGCAGGTGGCCGGGCACCTGGTCCGGAGCCCAGGCGTCGGGCGGGATGGTGACCGCCGTGGCCCGCCGCAGCTCGCGCTCGAGCGCGGGCAGGAGCGGCTCGCCCGGATCGATCCTCGGCAGCACCTCCCGCACGCGGTCGGGGATCGGGACCAGACCCCGTCGCAGCTGCTTGGGCAGCGTCCGGAGCAGCGCCGTCACCAGCTCCTCCCGGAGACCCGGGACCGTGAAGGCCAGCGACTCCCCCGAGGTCTCCCGGGCCACCCCGTCGAGGACCGCGAGCGGCACGTCGACGGTGACGCCGTCCTCGGCCGCGCCCGGGGCGAACGCGTAGGACAGCGGCAGGGAGAGCCCCTGCGAGAGGTGCACCTCGTCCGGGTAGTCCTCGGGGCGGACCTGCCCCGCGGCCGCGGCGTCGGTGAGCATCTCCGGGGTGAGGGTCAGCAGGTCCGGCGTCCTGCGGCGGGCGTCCTTCCACCACCTGTCGAAGTGCCGGGTGGAGACGACGTCGGCCGGGATCCGCGCGTCGTAGAGCTCGAACAGCGTCTCGTCGTCGACCGCGATGTCGCGGCGGCGGGCCCGTTCCTCCAGCGCCGCCACCTGCTCGATCGCCCGCTGGTTGTCGGCCCAGAACCGGTGGTGGGTCGTCCACTGCCCCTCGACGAGCGCGTGCCGGATGAACAGCTCCCGGGAGACGACCGGGTCGATGGAGCCGTACTGCACCCGCCGTCCCACGACCAGCGGGAGGCCGTAGAGGGTGACCCGCTCGGTGGCGACCACCGACCCGCGCTTGGCGTCCCAGCGCGGCTCGGAGTACTGGCGCACCACCAGGTGGTCGGCCAGCTTCTCGACGGTCTCGGGGTCGATCCGTGCCACGGTGCGGGCGAAGAGCCGGCTGGTCTCCACGAGCTCGGCGGCCACCACCCACCGCGGCGGCTTCTTCGCCAGCGGGGTCCCGGGGGCGATGACGAAGCGGGTGTTGCGCGTGCCCACGTACTCGCGGCTCCCCCGCCGAGGAGGGCCACTCTGGCCCTTCGCGGGCTCCAGTTGCAGCCCGACGTGGCTGAGCAGGCCGGCGACGAGCGCCGCGTGGATGCCGCGCTCGTCGGGCTCGGTCGCCGCCTCGCCGAGCTGCATGCCCAGCCGCCGCGCGGTACCCCGGAGCTGGCCGTGCAGGTCCTGCCACTCGCGGATGCGCAGGTAGTGCAGGAACTCCCGCTTCACGGTGCGCCGGAACTGGTTGCCGCTCAGCGCCTCCTGCTGCTCGGCCAGGTACCGCCACAGGTTGAGCAGGGCGAGGAAGTCGGAGTTCTCGTCGGCGAACCGGCGGTGCAGCTCGTCGGCGGCCTGCTGGTGCTCGGTGGGCCGCTCGCGCGGGTCCTGGATCGTGAGGCCCGCCGCGATGACCAGGACCTCGTCGAGGACCCCGCGGCGGTCGGCCTCGACCACCATCCGCGCCATGCGCGGGTCCAGCGGCAGGGCGGCCAGCGCCCGGCCGGTGTCGGTCAGCTTCCCGTCCCCGTCGAGGGCGTGCAGCTCCTCGAGCAGCGCCAGCCCGTCGGCGATCGCGCGGCGGTCGGGCGGGTCGACGAACGGGAACTCCTCGACGGCGCCCAGGTCGAGGGCGGCCATCTGCAGCAGCACCGAGGCCAGGTTGGTGCGCAGGATCTCCGGGTCGGTGAACTCCGGCCGGGCCTCGAAGTCGTCCTCCGTGTAGAGCCGGATCGCGATCCCCGGCCCCAGCCGGCCGCAGCGACCCGAGCGCTGCCGCGCCGAGGCCTGGCTCACCGGCTCGATCGGCAGCCGCTGCACCTTCGTCCGGTGGCTGTACCGCGAGATGCGCGCGGTTCCCGGGTCGATCACGTACCGGATGCCCGGCACCGTCAGCGACGTCTCCGCGACGTTGGTGGCCAGCACGATCCGCCGTCCGGGATGCGGCGCGAAGACCTTGTGCTGCTCGGCCGCCGACAGCCGCGAGTAGAGCGGCACGACCTCCGTGTCCGGGAGCGAGCGCTCCGCGAGCGCGTCCTGGGTGTCGCGGATCTCCCGCTCCCCGGCGAGGAACACCAGGATGTCGCCCGGGCCCTCGGCGGTCAGCTCGTCGACCGCGTCCAGGATCGCGCTGACCTGGTCGCGGTCCTCGTCCGCCTCCGGGTCGTCGGGATCGACCACCGGCCGGTAGCGGACCTCGACCGGGTACGTGCGGCCGCTGACCTCCACGACCGGGGCCCCGCTGAAGTGGGCGGCCACCCGCTCGACGTCGATCGTCGCCGAGGTGATGACCAGCTTCAGGTCCGGGCGCCGCGGGAGGATCTGCGCGAGGTAGCCGAGCAGGAAGTCGATGTTGAGGCTCCGCTCGTGGGCCTCGTCCAGGATGATCGTGTCGTACTGGCGCAGCAGCCGGTCGTGCGCGATCTCGGCCAGCAGCACGCCGTCGGTCATCAGCTTGACCAGCGTCGAGTCCGACACCTGGTCGTTGAACCGCATCTTGTAGCCGACCGCCTCGCCCAGCGGCGTGCCCAGCTCCTCGGCGATGCGCTCCGCGACGCTGCGTGCGGCGATGCGGCGCGGCTGGGTGTGCCCGATGCGGCCGCGGACCCCGCGCCCGAGCTCGAGGGCGATCTTGGGCAGCTGCGTCGTCTTGCCCGAGCCGGTCTCGCCCGCGACGACGACCACCTGGGAGGTCCGGAGCGCCTCGGCGATGTCGTCGCGCCGTGCGCTGACCGGCAGCTCCTCGGGGTAGCTCACGACCGGTACGGCGGCACGGCGCCGCGCGATCCGCTCCTCGGCGGTCGCGACGTCGGCGGCGATCCGCTCCCGCTGCCGGGCCCGCGCCTGCGGGTCCCGGGTCTTCCGCAGCCCGTCGAGACGCCGGCGCAGCCGGTGCTCGTCGGCGAGGGCGAGTGCCGCCAGCCGCTGCCGGAGCTCCGGCTCCGCGGTGGGGTTCTCGGGGGCACTCACGGCGTTGCTCGGGTTCCTCTCGGGTCGGACAGGGCACTCCAGCGTCCCATCCCGGCCGCCGGGGAAACCTCCGCGGTCGCCGACGTCACACTCCGTGCGCCCTGCAACTTGTTGCTTGCGTCGTGCAACGGGTTGTATCGTGCATGCGACCTGAGCTCAGGAGGTGATCGGTCATGCAGCAGACGCCGCCGGACCGGCTCACCGAGGTGCGCCGGCTCTCCGAGCAGCTGCCCCGTTTCATGCGGGTCGTGCACGCGCTCAAGACGCAGGCGGCCCGCGCCGACAGCCGGGACCGTGCAGCCCTGGTGCTGCTCTTCCCGCTCGTCCGGATCGGCCCGCTCCGCCAGGGTGCGCTCGCCGAGCTGGTGCACGCGGATCCGTCGACCGTCAGCCGGCACGTGGCCGCGCTGGTGGAGCAGGGACTGGTCCGGCGCGTCGCCGACGAGTCCGACGGGCGGGCCAGCCGGCTCGTCGTCACCGAGGCCGGCCACGCCGCCCTCGAGTCCCTGCGCCGGGAACGGGAGAACCACCTCGCCGAGGTCACCGCGGACTGGGACGCCGACGACCTCGCCTCCCTGACCAGCCTGTTCGGCCGCTTCCTGGACGACCTGTCCGCAGCCCTGCCCGGCGTCCCCGACGCCGGCGTCCCCACCGACTCCGACTCCCCGAGAGAGAACCGATGAGCCAGTCCACCCGCGCCACCGCGGCCGACCGACGGGACGCTCGCGCGGCCGCGGCCGCGCCGGACGCCAGCGGCGTGTTCACGCACCGCCAGATCCTCACGATCCTCGGCGGCCTCATGCTCGGCATGTTCCTGGCGGCACTGGACCAGACCGTGGTCTCGACCGCGATCCGGACCATCGCCGACGACCTGGAGGGGTACGACCTCCAGGCCTGGGCGACGACGGCCTTCCTGATCACGTCGACGATCGCGACCCCGCTCTACGGCAAGCTGTCGGACCTCTACGGGCGCCGGCCGTTCTACCTCTTCGCCATCGGGGTCTTCGTCGTCGGCTCGATGCTCTGCGGCCTGGCCGACACCATGTACCAGCTGGCCGCCTACCGGGCGATCCAGGGCATCGGCGCCGGCGGCCTCATGTCGCTGGCCCTGGCGATCATCGGCGACATCGTGCCGCCGCGGGAGCGCTCCCGGTACCAGGGCATGTTCATGGCCGTCTTCGGCACGTCCAGCGTGCTCGGCCCGGTCATCGGCGGCTTCTTCGCCGGGCAGGACTCGCTGCTGGCCATCACCGGCTGGCGCTGGATCTTCTACCTCAACGTGCCGCTGGGCATCGCGGCGTTCGCCGTCGTCTTCCGGGTGCTGCACCTCCCGCACACCCGCCGCGACCACCGCATCGACTGGCCGGGCGCCCTCGCGCTCGTCACCTGCCTCGTCCCGCTGCTGATCGTGGCCGAGCAGGGCCGCATCTGGGGCTGGGACTCCGGGCGCGCGGTGCTCTGCTACGCCATCGGCGCCGTCGGCCTCGTGCTCTTCATCCTGGCCGAGCGGGCGTACAAGGACGACGCCCTGCTGCCGCTGCGGATGTTCCGGAACCGGAGCTTCGCGGTGAGCAGCGTCGGCAGCATCGTCCTGGGCGCCGGCATGTTCGGCGGCATCCTGCTGCTGCCCCAGTACCTGCAGATCGTGCACGGCTCGAGCCCGACGGTGGCCGGCCTGCAGATGATCCCGCTGGTCGCCGGCATCATGACCGGCGCCATGGGCTCGGGCATCGCGATCTCGAAGACCGGCAAGTACAAGATCTACCCGCTGGTCGGCATCGTCTTCATCGTCGCCGCGCTCGTGTCGATGTCGTTCATCATCGGCGCCGACACCTCGGTCTGGGTCCTCGCGCCGTTCATGGTGCTGCTCGGTCTCGGGCTCGGCTTCAACTTCCAGCCGGTGATCCTGGCCGTGCAGAACGCCGTCCGGCCCACCGAGATGGGCGTCGCCACCTCGTCGGTGACGTTCTTCCGGCAGATGGGCGGCACGATCGGGGTGGCGGCCTTCCTGTCCATCCTGTTCACCACACTGCCGGACAAGATCAGCAGCGCGGTGCGCGCCGCAGCGGCGACCGATCCGCGGGTGGCCGAGGCGGTGCAGAGCGGCCAGCTCAACGGGGGCGGGGACCTGTCGGACACCTCGTTCATCCAGCAGCTGCCCGACTTCCTCGCGCTGCCGTTCAAGACCGGGTTCTCCGACTCGATCGACCTGGTCTTCATGGTCGCGGCGATCGTCGTGGCGATCGGCTTCTTCGTGATGCTGTTCCTGCCGGAGCTGCCGCTGCGCAACCAGTCGGGCATCCAGGCCCAGCAGGCCGGCGCCGGCGAGATCACCGGCACCGCGGTCACCCCGGACGTCGAGGCCGACCAGCGGGTGCAGTCGGTCGGCGCCTCGGCGCCGACCTCGACGCCGCCGCCGTCCGGGACCGCGGAGGACCCGCGCTCCTGATGGCCGGAACGACGACGGCCCCCTTCCTCTCCGGGAGGGGGCCGTCGTCGTCGCTCCTGCGGAGGGCACCTGGCCGCGGTGTCGTCCGGAGGACGACAATGTCGCCGTGGCCCCGTCGCTGATCCTGTCCCGCCGTGACCTCGACTTCATGCTGCACGAGTGGCTCGACGTCGAGTCGCTGACCAAGCGGCCCCGGTTCACCGAGCACTCCCGCGAGACGTTCGACGCCGTCCTCGACCTCGCCGAGCAGATCGCCACCGACCACTTCGCGCCGCACAACCGCACGGCCGACCTCAACGAGCCGCGCATGGTCGACGGCAAGGTCGAGATGATCCCCGAGGTCGCGCGCGCCCTGAAGGTGTTCACCGACGCGGGCCTGATGGCCGGCTCGTTCGACGAGGAGTACGGCGGCATGCAGCTGCCGCACACGGTCGGGCAGGCGGTGTTCGCCTGGTTCAAGGCGGCGAACGTCGGCACGTCGGCCTACCCGTTCCTGACCATGGGCAACGCGCGGCTGCTGCTCGCCCACGGCAGCCCGGAGCAGATCGACACCTACGTGCGGCCCGAGCTCGAGGGCCGCTGGTTCGGCACGATGGCGCTGTCCGAGCCGCAGGCGGGCTCCTCCCTGGCCGACATCACCACCAGGGCCGAGCCGCAGGACGACGGCACGTACCGGCTGACCGGCAACAAGATGTGGATCTCCGGCGGCGACCACGAGCTGACCGAGAACATCGTCCACCTGGTCCTCGCCAAGATCCCCGGCGGACCGCCCGGCACCAAGGGCATCTCGCTGTTCATCGTGCCCAAGTTCCTGGTGCAGGCCGACGGCACCCTGGGCGAGCGCAACGACGTAGTCCTGGCCGGGCTGAACCACAAGATGGGCTACCGCGGGACGACGAACACGCTGCTGAACTTCGGCGAGGGCGTGCACCGCCCCGGCGGTAGGCCCGGCGCGGTCGGCTACCTCGTGGGCGAGCCGCACAAGGGCCTCACCTACATGTTCCACATGATGAACGAGGCGCGGATCGGCGTCGGGGTGGGCGCGACCGTCCTCGGCTACACCGGCTACCTGCACGCGCTGGAGTACGCCCGCACCCGCACGCAGGGCCGCCCGGCCGGCGCCAAGGACCCCGCCACGCCGATGGTGCCGATCGTCGAGCACCCGGACGTCCGGCGGATGCTGCTGACGGCCAAGTCCTACGTCGAGGGCGGGATGGCGCTCGGCCTCTACTGCGCCCGGCTGGTCGACGAGGAGCAGACGGCGGAGACGCAGGAGGAGCGCGACCGCGCGCACCTGCTGCTGGACATGCTCACCCCGATCGCGAAGGCGTGGCCCTCGCAGTGGGGGCTGGCGGCCGGCGACCTGGCGATCCAGGTGCACGGCGGCTACGGCTACACCCGCGACTACCCCGTCGAGCAGTTCTACCGGGACAACCGGCTCAACCCGATCCACGAGGGCACGCAGGGCATCCAGTCGCTGGACCTGCTCGGCCGCAAGGTGGTCATGAAGGGCGGCGCCGGGCTGGCCCTGCTCGGGGAGACGATCGGCGCGACGACGGCGCGCGCCGCGGGCACCGAGTGGGCCGGCTTCGCCGCCGACCTGGACGCCGCGGTCGCCCGCATGGGCGCGGTGACAGCGACGCTGTGGGGTGCCGGCGACCCGGAGGTGACGCTGGCCAACTCGCACGTCTACCTGGAGGCGGCCGGGCACCTCGTCGTCGCGTGGCTGTGGCTGGAGCAGGCGCTGGCCACGGGCTCGTCGGAGTCGGACTTCCACGAGGGCAAGCGGCAGGCGGCGCGGTTCTTCTGGCGGTGGGAGCTCCCCCGGGTCCACCACCGGTTCGACCTGCTGGAGTCGCTGGACCGCACGGTCCTCGACGCGGATCCCGGCTGGCTCTGACCGAGGGCCGACGAGCAGCACCCCGGACGTGACAGCGCCCCGCCCCTCCTGACGGAGGGCGCGGGGCGCGCTGTCGTGCTGCCGGGTCAGGCGGGGGCGGCGCCCACCGTCTCGGCGGCGGCCTGGCGCTGCGTGGCCACACCCTCCGCACGCTCCCGCTCGTAGCGGGCGGTGGACGAGGTGCCCATCGCGATGACCAGGGCCGTCAGGAAGAAGAACCCCAGCAGGGTCACGGCCATCATCATCAGTTCGGTACTCCCCCAAGCAATCGGGTGATCCGCCGGGACAGGGGCGGAACACGTCGTCGGGGCACTGTGTCCCCCGTGAACCGAGGTCTCAATCGTCGAGTTGGGTACTTCACCTGACTGAGTGTGATCGGCTTCACCTCCATCGGTTGCTGACCGCACCGACTTGAGAGCCGGGGCCGCATGGTCTGATCGGTCGGTGCCCACGACCACCGTCCGTCCCGGGCTGCTGGTCCTCGCGCTCGCCCTCGGCGTCACCACCCTGTCGCTGCTGCAGAGCCTGGTGGTGCCCGTGCTGGGCGCCATCGAGGAGCAGCTGGACGTCTCCGCCGCCGCCGCGGGCTGGGTCCTGACCGCGAACCTGCTCGCCGCGGCCGTGTTCACCCCGGTCCTCGGCCGGCTGGGGGACCTGCGCGGGGAGCGCCCGGTGATCCTCGGGATCCTCGTCGCCGTGGCGCTGGGCACCCTGCTGGCGGTCGTCACGACGTCCCTGCCGCTGCTGCTGGCCGGCCGGATCCTGCAGGGCGCCTCCTACGGACTGTTCCCGCTGTCGATCAGCGTGCTGCGCCGCGAGCTGCCCGAGCGCCGGCTGAGCGTGGCCATGAGCATCGTGAGCAGCACGCTGGCCGTGGGCGGCGTGGCCGGGCTGGTGGCCACCGGCCTGCTGGTCGGCGACGGCGGCGACTACCGCCGCCCCTTCTGGATCGGTCTGGGCGTCACCCTCGTCTCCCTGCTGATGGCCCACCGGCTGCTGCCGCACCGCCCGTCGTCGGCGTCCGGGCGGGTCGACTGGTGGGGTGCGCTCGTCCTCGGGGTCGGACTGGTGCTGCTCCTCCTGCCCGTGTCCCAGGGCAACGCGTGGGGATGGGCGTCGCCCGCGGTCGTCGGCTGCTTCGCCGGA
This sequence comes from Blastococcus litoris, assembly GCF_003075095.1. Lineage (GTDB taxonomy): Bacteria > Actinomycetota > Actinomycetes > Mycobacteriales > Geodermatophilaceae > Blastococcus_B > Blastococcus_B litoris. The sequence continues at coordinate 273,343 of NZ_QCZF01000003.1, read as the reverse complement.
GCTGTCGTCGTCCTGACCGGGTGGGTGGTCCTCCAGCGGCGGACGGCGCAGCCGCTCGTGCGCCCGGCGATGCTGGCCGACCGGCGCACCGTCGTCCCGAACGTCGCCGGGCTCATGACCGGCATCGCGCTGTTCGCGTCCTTCCTCGCCGTCCTCCAGTACGTGCAGGCTCCCCCGGCGGTCACCGGCTACGGCTTCGGGGCGTCGGTCCTGGAGGCGTCGGTGGTCTACCTGCTCCCCGGCGGGATCGCGGGCATCGCCCTCGCCCCCGTCGCGGGACGGGTGGTCACCCGGCTCGGCGCGCTGCCGACCCTGCTCGCGGGCGCGTCCTCGGGCGTCGCCGGGTTCCTGCTGCTGGCTCTCCTGCGCGACGAGCCCTGGCTGGTCGTGGTGGCCGGTCTGCTGACCCAGGTGTCGGTGACGGTGGCCTACGCCGCGCTGCCGGCACTGGTCGTGCAGGCCGTGCGGGAGGACGAGACGGGCGTGGCCAACGCCGTCAACTCGATCGCCCGGTCCGTCGGGCAGGCCCTGGGCAGCACCGTGGCGGTGACGCTGATCGCGGCCGGTCTCGACCCGGCGACCGGTTTCCCCGGCGACGACGTCTACACCCAGGTGGCGCTGGTCGGCGCCGCCGCGACGCTCGCGGTGGTGGTGGTCGCGATCGCCGGGATGATCGCCGACCGCCGCGCCGGCCGGGCGCGGCTGCGCGATCGGCTGGCCGAGGTGGAGGAGGCCACGGCCCGCGCCGGTGAGTGGTCGCCGGTGTCCGGCATCCGCTGAGCACCGCGCCGGCACCGAACCGTTACCGGCGCGTCCGGCATGGAACGGGTCCGTCCGGGGAACCGCAGTCGGGACTTCCCGCCGCCTGACCCCGGAGGACCCCATGGCCCGAGCCACCGGCTCGCACCGCGCAGCGGAGACGCAGTTCCACGAGAACCGCGCCGCCGCCACCGGCGGAGACCCCGCGCCCGAGACCGACGAGATCAGCGGTACCCGCGCCGACTACGCGCCGACGGGGGCCGATCCCGAGCCGGGTGCCTTCCCGACGCTCAAGCGCACGGCCAAGGAGTTCAGCGAGGACGACCTCACCGACTGGGCCGCCGCCCTCACCTACTACGGCGTGCTCGCCCTGTTCCCCGCGCTGATCGGCCTCGTGTCGATCGTCGGCCTGCTGGTCGAGCCGGAGGAGCTCACCCAGGCCCTGACCGCCGTCGTGCCGCAGAGCGCGGCCACGCAGCTGGAGCCGGTGATCGAGCAGATCGCCGGCAACAACAGCACCGCGGGCTTCGGGCTGGTCATCGGCCTGGCCGCCGCCGTCTGGTCGGCGTCGGGCTACGTCGGGGCGTTCACCCGCGCGGCCAACGTCGTCTACGAGACGCCCGAGGGCCGCAAGATCTGGAAGCTCAAGCCGCTCCAGCTGCTGATCACCCTGATCGGCATCCTGTTCGCCGCGGTCATCGTCGCGCTGCTGGTCCTCAGCGGCCCCGTCGTCGATGCCGTCGCCTCGGCCATCGGCATCGGCGAGGCCGGTCAGACCGTCTGGACCGTCCTGAAGTGGCCGGTCATCCTCGTCGTCCTGGCCCTGATGATCGCCGTCCTCTACTACGCGACGCCGAACGTCAGGCTGCGCGGCTTCAAGTGGGTCAGCCCCGGTGCGGGCGTGGCGATCCTCGTCGCCATCGTGGCGTCGGCCGCCTTCGCCTTCTACGTCGGCAACTTCGGCAGCTACAACAAGACCTACGGCGCGCTCGCCGGCGTCGTCGTCTTCCTGATCTGGTTCTGGCTGATCAACCTGGCGCTGCTCTTCGGCATCGAGCTCGACGCCGAGATCGAGCGCAACCGGGAGCTGAAGGAGGGCGTCCCGAGGGCCGAGAAGGAGATCCAGCTCGACGCCCGCGAGGACCCCAAGGACAAGCAGACGACGTAGTCGTCGGCCGGCACGAACGGCCCGCTGGAGGCCCTCTCCCGATCCGAGGAGAGGGCCTCCCGCGCGTTCTCGTCCCGTCGGGTGCGGCCGGTTGACCGCCCCTGCCCCGCGGGTAGGGGGCGGGCGTGACCGAGGCGAGGACACTGACGTCCGACTTCTACGACCTGGAGGCGCTCCTCGACGAGGAGGACCGCGCGGTGCTGCACCGCGTCCGCGCGTTCATGGACGAGCAGGTCCAGCCGATCATCAACGACTACTGGACCCGGGCGAAGTTCCCGCTGGAGCTGGTCCCCGGCCTGGCGGAGCTCGGCATCATCGGCACGCCGTACTCCGGCTTCGGCTGCCCGGGGAAGTCCTCCCTGCTCGACGGCATGATCTCGATGGAGCTCTCCCGTGGCGACCCGTCGGTGGCCACCTTCTACGGCGTGCACAGCGGGCTGGCCATGGGCTCGGTGCACCTGTGCGGCTCCGAGGAGCAGAAGGAGCGCTGGCTGCCGGCCATGGCCCGCATGGAGCAGATCGGCGCGTTCGGGCTGACCGAGCCCGATTCCGGCTCCGACGTCGCGCGCGGGCTGAAGACGAAGGCCCGCCGGGACGGCGACGGCTGGGTCCTCGACGGGCAGAAGAAGTGGATCGGCAACGGCAGCTTCGCCGACCTGGTGGTCATCTGGGCGCAGGACGTCGACACCCAGCGGGTGCTCGGCTTCGTCGTCGAGAAGGACACCCCCGGGTTCAGCGCGGTCGACCTCGAGGACAAGATCGCGCTGCGGGCCGTGCAGAACGCCCTGATCACCCTCGACGGCGTGCGGGTGCCCGAGGAGAACCGGCTGCAGGAGGCCAACAGCTTCAAGGACACCGCCAAGGTGCTGAAGATGACCCGGGCGCTGGTCGCGTGGTCGGCGGTCGGCTGCGCGCGCGGGGCCTACGAGCACGCGCTGCGCTACGCCACCGACCGCACCCAGTTCGGCAAGCCGATCGCGAGCTTCCAGCTGGTGCAGGACCTGCTGGTGCGCATGCTCGGCAACATCACCGCCTCGGCGTCGCTGTGCGCCCGGCTGTCGCAGCTGCAGGACTGCGGGACGATGACCGACGAGCAGGCGTCGCTGGCCAAGGCCTTCACCACGGTGCGGATGCGCGAGACGGTCGGCTGGGCCCGGGAGCTCATGGGTGGCAACGGCATCCTGCTCGAGCACAACGTGGGCCGGTACGTCGCCGACGCCGAGGCCATCTACTCCTACGAGGGCACCCGCGAGGTGAACACCCTGATCGTCGGGAGGGCGATCACCGGGAAGGGCGCGATCGTCTAGCCGCGCGGGTCGGTGCGGTCGCGGAGGAGGTCGAGGACCGGCGCGTAGAGGCGGGCCTTGATCGTGCCCAAGGTCTCGCCGGCCTTGCCCGTCAGGGACCCGGCCAGCTCCACCGCGGTCTGCCGCACCTCGTCCTCGCCGACCGCCCGGTCGACCACCGCCGCGGCCAGCGCGTCCTGACCGCCGTAGCGGCGCGCCGTGGTCATCGCCTCGTGCGCCGTCTGCGGGGTCAGCCGCGCCTGGATCAGCGCGGACATGCCCCGGGTGAAGGGGATGCCGATGTCGGCCTCCGGCAGGCACCAGAACCCGCGGTCGGCCCGCATGACGCGGAAGTCGTGCGCCAGCGAGAGCATCGCGCCGGCCGCGAACGTGTGGCCCTGCAACGCGGCGACGGTCATCACCGGCAGGGCGAGGTAGCGGGCGAACAGCTCCTGCACGCCGGCCACGTACTCGTCGGCCCGGTCGGGGTTCGCGACGAGCCAGTCGAGGTCCAGGCCGTTGGAGAAGAACTTCCCCGTCGCGGCGGTCACGAGGGCGCGCGGACCCTCCGCCTGCTCGACATCGTCCAGCGCGGCGCCGACGCCCGCCAGCCAGTCGGGGTGGAACCGGTTCTCGCCGTCGCCGAGGTCGAGGACGAACACGTCGCCGGAGCGGTCGAGCACGGGCATCGGAGGTCTCCTAGGAGGGAAGGGGGCAGTCGAGGACGGCCGCGACGGCGGCTGCCAGCCGGCGGCGGGTGAGCGGGTGCACCCGCCCGGCGCGGATCTCGGGGAAGAGCAGCGCGGCCGGCAGCCGCACGACGCAGGTGGTGACGACGTCGACGGCGGCCCGGTCGGTGCGGTCCCAGACGGCGCGGGCGAGCCGGCGCAGGACGGCGGCGAGGTCGCGGTCGAGGGAGCGGAGATCGGCCGCCACGGCCTCCGGGACGCCGTCGGTGAGGACGTCGTCGCGCCGCAGCGCCGTCAGCAACCGGGCGGCGGTCGGCTCGATGTCGTGCAGCCGGGCGGGCGCGTCGGCCGCGGCCTGCACCGCCGCCACGGGGTCCCCCGCGGCCAGCGCCGCGTCGACCGCGGTCCGCTGCACCTCGAGGAACTGCTGCGCGCGGTGCAGCCAGGCCTGCGCGACGACGTTCTCGACCGACCCGAACGCGTGGTAGAGGCTGCCGTTCGACGCCCCGGCCCGTTCGGCCAGCGCGCGCACGGTGAGGCTGGCCCGGCCGTGCGCGACCACCAGCTCCTCGGCGGCGTCGAGCACCGTCTCCGGGGCGTGCAGTCGGGGGCGGGCCACGGACGTAGTAGAGCACGTGCTCCACAACTGGCCGTCAGTCGCTCCCCCACCAGCGCATCGCCGCCTCGCGCGGGGTGAGCCCGTCCAGCTCGACGGCCCGGTTGAGCTGCACGAGGTCGCTGGTGGTCAGCAGGGCGCTGGTCTCGTCCAGGGCCTCGGTCAGCCCGTCCCACCGGTCGGCGGCGTCCTTGCGCACGAGCGGGACGACGTTCTCCCGCGGCTGCAGCCCGAGGTCGTCCACCAGCAACATCACCGGCGCGACCGCCAGGCGGGCGTCGGTCGTCTCCAGGAGGCCGACCTGGATGTCCCCGGACAGCAGCGCCTCGACCGTCGCCGCCCGGCTCGGCATGGCCAGCACCTCGCCGAAGTCCAGGCCGTAGACCTGCTCCAGGCCCTCGAGGCACAGCGGCCGGTCGGGGCACTCCGGCGGGCCGCCGAAGGCGATCCGCCGGGCCAGGGGGCGCAGGTCGGACAGCGAGCCGATGCCGTTCGCGGCGGCGAACTGCGTGGTGACGGCGAACCCGTTCTGGTCCTCCGCGCGTGCGACGTCCAGGACGAGCACCCCGCGTCCACCCAGCGTCCGGGCCAGCACCGCGTGCATGCCCTCCGGCGTCCCCGGCAGGTCGGGGAAGGCCGGACGGGCGAAGAGGGTCGCCGTCCCGAGGTAGTCGACGACGACGTCGACGACGCCCTGCTGCAGCGCCGGGGAGACGACCTCCCGCGTGCCGATCCCGTGCTGGACGCTGACCGGCAGACCCGCGCGGCGGGCCGCCTCCGCGTAGACCTCGACCAGGATCTGGTTCTCCGGGAAGTCGTAGGAGGCGAAGCGGATCGCGTCCGCCGGGGCCGCCGGCGCCTCCGGCGTCCCCCCGCAGGCCACCACGAGGGCGAGCAGCAGCACCCCGAGCAGGCCGCGGGGCCGACGTCGCACGACGCTTCTTCCCTTCCCCGGTGTGCGGGCGGGGCCACCCTAGACCGGGCCGGGGCCCGGCGGGGGACCAAAGGGGATGGTCCGGATCCGGTTCCGGGTGCAGCATTCCCGGACATGGCGTCGCTGCCGCAGGCACCGCCCGGTCCGGGGCGCTCGATCCCCGTCCCGCGGCCCGCTCCCCCGGCGATCGCGCTCGTCCGCAGCCGCCGCCGTCCCTCCGGCGAGCCGCCGCCGCTGCCGAGGGCGCTGAACGCCTCGGGCAAGTTCTGGCTCGGGTTGTCCGGCGTCGTCCTGGTGATGTGGGTCGTCGTGGTGGTCACGGGTACGGTCACCGTGTTCGACGTCGTCGACACCCGCGTCCTGCAGGCGATCAGCCGGCTGCGCTCCCCCGGTCTGACGCCGGCCGTGGAAGCCCTGGGCGTGCTCGCCACCGCGCAGGCCATCCACGTCCTGTGGCTGAGCAACCTCGTCCTGCTGGTCGTCTTCCGGCGCTGGCGGCACCTGTTCGTCTGGGTGGGCGTCGGGCTGCTCGTCGCCAACCTCGGCGCCTTCCTCGCTCTCACCCTCCAGCGCCCCCGGCCCTACGAGGTCGAGATCATCGGCAGCTGGTCGGGCTTCTCCATGCCGTCGCTGCCGATGACGGTGCTCGCGGCGTTCCTGCTCAGCACCGTCTACGCGCTCATCCCGCCGGGGACCTGGCGCACCCGCGGCAAGTGGGCGGTCGCCGCCCTGCTCGTGATCACCGCGCTGTCCCGCCTCTACCTGGCGCAGGACCACCCCACCGACATCCTCGCCGGGGTGGTGCTCGGGGTCGCCGCCCCGCTGGCCGCGTTCCGGCTGCTCACGCCGAACGCCGTCTACCCCGTGCGCTACAGCCGGTCCCGCCCGGCCCACCTCGACGTCTCCGGGGAGCGGCAGGAGGCGATCGTCCGGGCGCTGCACGACCAGCTGGGCGTGCTCGCCACCGAGGTGGTCCCGTTCGGGCTCTCGGGGTCCGGCGGCTCGACCCCGCTGAAGATCAGCGTGAAGGCCGCGGACTCCTCCGGCAGCGACGAGAGCTGCATCTTCGGCAAGCTCTACGCGGCCACGCACGTGCGGTCCGACCGCTGGTACAAGCTGGGCCGCACCCTGCTCTACGGGCGCCTCGAGGACGAGAAGCCGTTCCACACCGTGCGCCGGCTGGTGCAGTACGAGGACTACATCCTCCACCTGTTCTCCGACGCAGGGCTGCCGGTCCCCCACCCGCTGGGCATCGTCGAGATCACCCCCGAACGCGAGTACCTCCTGGTCACCGAGTTCATCGCGGGCGCGAAGGAAGCGGGCGACGCCGAGGTCGACGACTCGGTCATCGACCAGGGGCTCTCGATCGTCCGCCGGATGTGGGACATCGGCATGGCCCACCGCGACATCAAGCCGGCGAACCTGCTCGTGCGTGACGGCACGCTCTTCCTCATCGACTCCGCCTTCGCCGAGGTCCGCCCCAGCCCGTGGCGCCAGGCTGTCGACCTCGCCAACATGCTGCTGGTCCTGGCGCTGCGCACCGACGCCGAGCGGGTCTACCGGCGGGCCCGGCTGCAGTTCTCGGACGAGGAGATCGCCGAGGCCTTCGCAGCCACCCGCGGCCTCACCATGCCCTCCCAGCTGCGCCGCATGCTCCGCCAACAGGGTCGCGACCTGCACGCGGACTTCCTGAGGCTGCTGCCCTACCGGCTGCCGCCCGTGCGCATCCAGCGCTGGACCTGGCGCCGGGCGGGCCTCACGCTGGTCACCCTCGTCGGAGCCGCCGTCGTCGCCGCCATCACGGTCACGATCCTCGGATCGCCGCTGTGAGGCGCCGGTGGGGCGCGGTCCTGCTCGTGCTCGCGGCGCTCCTCGTGCTGCCGGGCTGCATCCGCGTGGGCGGCACCCTCAGCGGTGACCTCGTCGCCTGCAAGGAGGGCGACGACGGCACGCCGTCCAACGGCGTCGTCCTCATGGCGCAGGCCGTGCCCAGCGCCTCGTGGGTGCCCTGCCTGGAGGGCATGCCGCTCGGGTGGCACTTCTCGGCCATGGACGTCGACCGCGGCTCCGGGCGCTTCTGGCTGGACTCCGACCGGGACGGACTGCACGCCATCGAGGTGCGGCTGACCCGGTCCTGCTCCACGAGCGGCGCGACCGAGATCCCGAGCGACCGGCCGGAGATGCGCCGGCTCGAGCGCGTCAGCCAGGTGACCCCCATGTACGTCGGGCGGCGCTACTACGTGTTCGAGGGCGGCTGCATCACCGTGCTCTTCCGGCTCTCCGGCGAGAACCGGGGCGAGCCGTTCGCGGTCGCGACCCAGGGGCTGGGCGCCGTAGCACGGGAGGACCTGCGCGCGATGGTGCACGAGGACAGCGACGGGCGGCTGCAGCTCGACCCGCCCGCTGACGGGGAGGGCGGCTGATGACCACCGTGGAGTCCCGCACCGCGACCGACGTCCCCCGCCCGCGCCGCGGCGGGTGGCGGCGGTGGGTGGGGCCGGCGCTGTCGCTCGCCCTCGTCGCGGCCGTGTTCGCCTGGTTCCTCCCCCAGTTCACCAGCCTGTCGGACGTGTGGACGTCGGTCCGCGCCATGACCTGGGTCGAGGTGGTGGTCCTGCTCCTGGCCGCGCTGTGGAACCTCGCCACCTACCAGTTCCTGATGATGACGACGACGCCCGGGCTCACGTTCCCCCAGGCCACCGTGGCCACGGAGACGACGACGGCGGTCTCGAACACGGTCGTGGGCGGCGCGGCGATCGCCCTCGGGCTCACCTACGCGATGAACTCGTCGTGGGGCTTCTCGCGGTCGCGCACCTCCGTGTCGCTGCTCATCTCGGGCCTGTGGAACAACTTCGCCAAGCTGGGGCTGCCGGTCGTCGCGCTGGTCCTCCTCGCGTTCACCGGCACGCCCACGACCGGCCGCGTCGTCGCCGGGCTGCTGGGGGTCGCGGCGCTGGGGGCGGCCGTCGTCGCCCTCGGCATGCTGCTGCGCAGCGAGGCTGCCGCGGCCCGCATCGGAAGGGGCGCCGCACGGGTGGCGACGGCGCTGCGGCGCATGGTCGGCCGCGGCCCCGTGACCGGCTGGGACCGGGCCACGACCAAGTTCCGCGGGCGCACGATCCTGCTGCTGCGGGCGCGCTGGCACTGGATCACCCTCGCCACCGTCGTCAGCCACCTGTCCCTGTTCCTGGTGCTGCTGCTGGCCCTGCGCTTCGTCGGCGTCGGCGCCGACCAGGTGAGCCTCGCCGAGGCGCTGGCGGTGTTCGCCTTCGCCCGGCTGCTGACGGCGATCCCCTTCACCCCGGGCGGGCTCGGCGTGATCGAGCTGGCGCTGATCACCGGCCTGTCCACCGCGGGCGGACCACGCGCCCTGGTGGCCGCCGCCGTGCTGATCTTCCGGGCGCTCACCTTCGTCCTGCCGATCCCGATCGGCCTGGGCACCTACGTCTTCTGGCGGCGCAACCGGTCGTGGCGGCGCGAGCCCGGCGCCGCGCCGCGGACCGAGCTGGTGCCCGAGTCGGCCTGACGTGCTGGTCGATTCCCGCCGGGGCCTCCTGGTCAGCGGCTCGCTGCTGGTGGGGGCCGTCGTGGTGGGCGCCCTGGTGTTCCTGCCGGCCACCGCACCAGCCGTCCAGGCGGTGGACGACGCGGTCTGGCGGCTGGCCGGGGCGGTGGAGAACGACCCCACGACCGCGGTGGCGAAGGTGCTGTCGTGGCTGGGCAGCGGCGAGGTCAACTGGCCGTTGCGGGCGGCCGCCCTGGTGCTGCTGGCGTGGCGCCGGCACTGGCTGCGGGCCGCGGCCTTCACCCTCGCCGTCGTCACCAGCGAGCTGTTCATCGGGCCGGTCAAGGCGTGGACCGACCGCGCCCGGCCGCCCCAGGCGCTGATCGAGACGACGGGGGCGTCGTTCCCCTCCGGCCACGCCATCGCCACCGCGGTGACCGCCGTGGGGCTGGTGCTCGTGCTCGCCCACCCGGGTCCCACCCGCTGGCGCTGGGAGGTGAACGCGGTCGTCTTCACCTCGATCATGGCGCTGTCCCGCGTGTACCTGCGGGCGCACTGGCTCTCGGACACGGTGGCCGGAGCACTGCTCGGCGCGGGCCTGGCGCTGGGCTGGCCCGCCCTGCTCATGGCCATCCGGCACACGCGGGATCCGGCGGCGCCCACGTCCTGAGACCGGCCTGCCGGGTTCCGGAAGCTGTGGTTCAGTGAACGGAGTCACACATCTGCGCTGGGGGGAACGGCGCATGCGTCGTCCCCGCGCGCGCCCGGCGCACCGCCGCGCTCGAAGGAGACCCGTCGATGGCCCAGCCCACGACCGACCCCGCCGCGCAGGAGAAGAAGAAGAAGGAGCGGCAGGCCGCTCCCGGCCGTCCCGCCGACCCGCCGGAGGAGGCGGCCGAGGCCGTCATGGGGCTGGACATGGTGCTCGTGGACGCCGCACGCGGGCCGCTCCGCCGGCTCGTCCCGCCCGCCGGGACGGCGCTGCGCTTCGGCGGTGCGCTGGCCCGCCGTCCCGGCACGGTCGCCCGGCGGGCCGGGGAGCTGGCGCAGGAGCTGGGCAAGGTCGCGGTGGGGCGGTCGGAGGTCACGCCGGGGAAGAAGGACAAGCGCTTCGCCGACCCGGCGTGGAGCGGCAACCCCCTGCTCCGGCGCGCGATGCAGGCCCACCTGGCCACCGCCCGGGTCGCCTGGGAGCTGATCGAGGACGCCGACCTGGACTGGCAGGACGACGAGCGCATCCGGTTCACCGCGACGAACCTCGTCGACGCGCTGGCGCCGAGCAACATCCCGGTGGTCAACCCGCTGTCGCTGAAGGCGGCGATCGACACCGGCGGGGGCAGCGCCCTGCGGGGGATCGGGCGGTTGCTGCGCGACCTGTCGAACCCGCCGCGCGTGCCGTCGATGGTCGACCCGGACGCGTTCACCGTCGGCGAGGACCTCGCGAGCACCCCCGGCACGGTCATCTTCCGCACCCCGGTGTTCGAGCTGATCCGGTACACGCCCACGACGGACACCGTCCGGGCCGTGCCGCTGCTGATGGTGCCGCCGACGATCAACAAGTTCTACATCGCCGACCTGGCGCCCGGTCGCAGCATCGTCGAGCACTACGTGAGCAGCGGCCAGCAGGTCTTCATGATCTCGTGGCGGAACCCCGACGAGCGGCACGCCGAGTGGGGGCTGGACACCTACGGCCAGGCGATCCTCGACGCGATGGACGCCGTCGAACGGGCCACCGGCAACGAGAAGGTGGCGCTCCAGGCGTTCTGCTCCGGCGGGATCATCACCACGATGCTGCTGGCCCACCTCGCCGCCACCGGCCGGCTGGACCGGGTGGTCGGGCTCAGCCTCGCCGTCACCGTCCTGGACTGGTCGCGGGCCGGAACGGTCTCGGCCCTCATGGACGAGGAGTCGGTGAAGGCGGCGACGGAGAAGTCCCGGCGGAAGGGCTACCTGGACGGCGCCCAGCTCGCGGAGGTCTTCGCCTGGCTGCGCCCCAACGACCTGGTGTGGAACTACTGGGTCAACAACTACCTGCAGGGCAAGCCCCCGCCGAACTTCGACATCCTGTTCTGGAACGCCGACACGACGCGGATGAGCGCGGCGCTGCACCGCGACTTCATCGACATCGCGATCGGCAACGCCCTCACCGAGCCGGGGAGGGCCACGATGCTCGGCACGCCGGTGGACCTCTCCACCGTGACCGTCGACTCCTACGTCACCGCGGGGATCGCCGACCACCTGTGCCCGTGGCAGGCCTGCTACCGCTCCACCCAGCTGCTGGGCGGGGAGAGCCGGTTCATCCTCTCCACCAGCGGGCACATCGCCTCGCTGGTCAACCCGCCGGGCAACCCGAAGTCCACCTTCCAGGTCGCCGGCGAGACCCCACCCGACCCGCAGGACTGGATGACGCAGGCCGAGACCGTGCAGGGGTCGTGGTGGCCGGACTTCATGACCTGGATGGGCGAGCGCTCCGGCGACGAGGTGGCCCCGCCGAACCTGACCGGCGAGCTGGACGAACCGGTCCAGGCACCGGGCACCTATGTCTTCGACAGGTAGGTCGCCCGGGTCCGCGCCGCGGGACGTCGTCCGGACGGTGACGGCCGCCGGGCGGACCCTCCGCGTCTCCGTCCGGCAGGGCACCGACCCCGACGCGCCGGCGCTGCTGCTGATGAACGGGATCGGGGCGAGCCTCGAGGTGCTGCAGCCCTTCGTCGACGCACTCGGTCCGCGGCGCAGCGTCATCCGGTTCGACGTCCCGGGTGTGGGTGGGTCACCGCGTCCGGTCGTCCCCTACAACCTGGCCACGTTCGGCCCGGTGGTCGGCGGCATGCTGTCCCGGCTGGGCATCGACGAGCCGGTCGACGTCCTGGGGCTCTCGTGGGGCGGCGGGCTGGCGCAGCACTTCGCCGTCCAGCACCGGCGCCGGGTCCGCAAGCTCGTGCTCGCGGCGACCGGCACGGGCGCGCTGATGATCCCCGCCCACCCGCGTGTGCTCAGCCGGATGCTGACCCCGCGGCGGCACCGCGACCCCGAGTACGCGCGCAGCATCGCCGGCGAGATCTACGGCGGGACCATGCGCGCGGACCCCGGCCGGGCCGCGCACGTGCTGCACTCGGCGAGCCGGCTCGGCCCGCGGCGCGGTTACTACTACCAGCTGGCGGCCGCCACCGGCTGGAGCAGCCTGCCCTTCCTGCGGCTCATCCGTCAGCCGACGCTGGTCGTGGCCGGCGACGACGACCCGATCGTGCCGGCGGTCAACGCGCGGATCATGGCGAAGCTGATCCCGGACGCCCGTCTCCACCTGTACTCCGGGGGCCACATCGCGCTGATCACCGAGGCCCCCGAGCTCGCCCCGGTCATCGAGGAGTTCCTGGACGGGTGATCCCGGGCGGCAGGTCCCCCGCCGAGCGCCTGCGGCGTGCCATGCTCCGCGGACGGATCGGGTAACGGGAGGTCTCGATGGTGATCCGGGCGCGCCGGGTGGCAGGCCCGGCAGCCGCGCTGCTGGTCGTCGCGGTGTGCGCCGGGTGCGGCTTCCTGGAGGACCTGGCCACCCCGGACGATCCTGCCCCGGCCGCGCCCTCCGCCCCCGCGGTGACGGCGGCTCCTGCCGAACCCGCGCCACGGCAGGTCCTCGCGGTCCCGCTCGAGGACGACCGGGACTTCCCCTTCAGCGCGGACGTGAGCGTGGTCACCTGGCCGGCGCTCGACGGCCTCCCCCCGCTGGGCAGCCGGTTCGACGACGACTGCGGTCTGGCCGACGACGCGACGACGCAGTACGTGCCGGTGGAGGTGTCCTTCGGCAACCGCAGCGAGGCCGTCGCCGCGCTGTCGGCCGGCGTCGCGCTGTTCCCGGCCGGCGGCTCCGGGGACGTCACGGAGGAGGTGGGCCTGTTCATCGCCTCCGGCGATCCCACCGTCCGGTACTGCCAGGGCGGCGACACCACCCCGGCCGGCGACCACTTCGCCGTGGGAGCCGACGCCCAGCGGCCCAGCAGCGTCTGGTTGTACCTGGTCCGGCGCGCGCCGACGCCCGAGGAACGGGCTCGTGGCCAGGCCGTCTTCGCCGCCCTCGGGTTGCGCTTCAGCGCCCTGGAGAACCCGGTCGACTCGGTGCCGGGGCCCTGGAAGCTCGGGCACTGGACGGCGACGCGGCCGCCGTCCGCGGGCGCACCGTGCCCGGACGATGCGACGGCCCTGTGCGCGAAGCTGGGATGACGCGGCGTCAGCCCTGCGGCGCGCCCGCCCGGGAACGCAGCAGCTGCCCCGCGTCCTCCGCCCGCAGCGGGCGGTAGAGCAGGTAGCCCTGCGCCTGGTCGCACGCCTGGGCGCGGAGGCGCTCGAGCTGGTCGGGCTCCTCGACGCCTTCGGCCACGACGGTGAGCCCGAAGGTGTGCGCCGCGCGGATCATCAGCGCCACGAGCTCGCGGTGTGCGGGGTCCGTGGACGCGACGAAGCTGCGGTCGATCTTGAGCGTGTCGACGGGCATGTGCCGGAGCTGCCCGATCGAGGTGTACCCCGTGCCGAAGTCGTCGATGGCGATGCCGACGCCCATGGCCCGCAGGTCGGTGAGGTGGTCGAAGGCGGCCGGGTCGTCGACGAGCACCGTCTCGGTGACCTCGAGGACGAGCAGCTCGGGGGGCAGCCCGGAGGCGGCAAGGGCGTCCGCGACGTCCACGACGATGCGGCGGTCGGCGAGGTGCCGGCCGGAGATGTTCACCGCGACGGTGGGCTCGGGTCGTCCCGGGGCGGCCGGGAACCGCTCCCGCCACTCGGCGAGCTGCCTGGTGGCCTCCACCAGGACCCAGCGGTCGATGTCGCCGATGAGCCGGGAGCCCTCGGCGACCGGGATGAACTGGTCGGGCGGGACCATGCCGACGCCCGGCCGCTCCCAGCGGATCAGGGCCTCGTAGCCGGTGAGCCGGTCCGACGCCACGTCCACGACCGGCTGGTAGTGCAGCTGCATCTCGCCGCTCACCAGGGCGTGGGCGATGGCGGCCTCGAGCTCGGCGCGCCGGCTGAGCTGGAGGCGCAGCGTCTCGTCGAAGATCTCGGCGCGGCCGCGGCCGTGCGCCTTGGCACGGTAGGCGGCCGTGTCGGCCTCGGCGAACAGCACGTCGGCATCCGTGCCGCCGTCACGGCTCACGGCCACACCGACGCTCGCGCCGACCCGCACCAGGGCACCGGCGAGGGCGATCGGCTCGCTGACCGAGGCGATGAGCCGGTCGGCGAGCTCGAGCAGGTCGTGCTCGCCGTGCACCGGCTCGACCAGGACGACGAACTCGTCCCCGCCGAGGCGGCAGACCACGTCACCGGGACGCACAGCGGTCCGGAGCCGGCGGGAGACCTCGCGGAGGACCTCGTCGCCCGCGGCGTGCCCGTGCCCGTCGTTCACGGCCTTGAAGCCGTCGAGGTCGACGAACAGCAAGCCGGTCATGGCGCCGGAGCGACGGCCCCGGTGCAGGGCCGACGTGACGAGGGTGACGGCCTGGGCGCGGTTGGGCAGCTCCGTCAGCGGGTCGTGAGTGGCCTGGTGCGCCAGGGCGAACTGGAGCTCCTCGCGCTGGCGGACGGAGTTGACGATCTCCTTGACCGACGCGTGCACCACCTCGCCGAGCGGGCCGGGCAGCGGCTGGTGCAGCAGGGCGTTGTCGAGGTCTCCCCGTGCCACCGCCTGCGCCTGGTCCTGGATGCGGCGCAGCCCCGCGACGGCGGAGCCGAGCGCGGCGGACACCGTCCGCACCTCGCGCGGGCCGGCGACCTCGACCTCGACCAGCGACCCCTCGCTGATCTGCGTCGCCTGGCCGGCGAGCAGCCGGAGAGCGCGGACGACGCTGCGCCCGAGGAAGAAGCCACCCAGCACCGATGCGGCGACGAGGCCGGCCACGAGGACGACGACGACGCGCAGACCGTCGTTGGCCCGCTCGCGGTCAGCGACGACGAGGGCCTGGGCCTCGTCGGCGGCCGAGCCCACGAGCTCGGTGAGCATCGCGCTGCGCTCCTGGCTCTGGAACAGCAGCGTGACCAGTTCGGTGATGCCCAGGTCCGCTGCGCTCCCGCCGGCGACGCCGCTGCTCAGGACGGTGTCGACACCGGTCACCACGGGCGAGTCCCGGACCTGGTCCCAGGACCGCGCGAGCGTCGCCGAGGAGAGGCCGGCCATCTGGCGCCTGGCGTCGGTGTAGTCCAGCCACGCGGTCTGCCAGGCGGTGCGGGAGCCGATCAGGCTCTCCCCTCCCACCATGAGCGACCCGAGGTAGAGCGGCATCTGCCGACTCGCCGACTGGGCCAGCTGGGCGATGGTCTGCACGTCGCGGATGGCCCGGAGCGTCGCGCCGGGGACCCCCTCGGAGGTGGCAGCGGCGGCCGCGGTCCGCTGCGCGGTCATGAGGTCGGTGGACACCGCGAGGAAGCGGATGTAGACCTCCTCCACGTCCATGACGCCGCCGTCGCTGGCCCGTCGCAGTGCCGCGAGGTCCCCGGCCGCCTTGCGGGCGGCGCGCGCACCGACCGAGCCGTCGGGCACCTGCCGCAGGGCCCGGTCGGTCACGGAGCGGGCACGCTCGGCCTCCTCGACGGCGGTCTGGCGCTGGGCCTGGAGGAGGAACTCCGGGAGGCCGAGCGCCGCCGCCACCGACGGGTCGTCGATGACGCGGAGCGACAGGACGGGGAGCATCTCCTGCTCGGCACCGCTGCGGGCGGCGTCGAGGAGGGCGAGGACGCGAACGGCCTCCTCGGCCCGCTCGGCGCTGGAGACCTCGGACATCCGCGCCTGGACGACGGCCGCCGCGAGGGCGCCGACCCCGATCAGCGGCAGCAGCACGAGAGCGGTGAGGTACCGCCACAGCGGGGCCCCGCGCCGTCCGCCGTCGTGTCGCCCGAAGATTCGCACGATTCCGTATCGGCACGGAAGCGTCGGGCTTGAGGTCCTCCTCCCTCCGATCGGTGAGACCGGCTCCCCCAGGGAGTTCACAGCTGGCCACCGGCGGAATGTCAGACCCCGTCGCCACGATCAGGTCACCCGAACCACCGAGGAGACGCCGTGATCGACCTGCCCGCCCGTTCCGACCGCTCGAGCACGGCCGTCCCCGCCCCCTCCCGGCCGCGGCTGCCGTCCCGCCTGCGCGGTCGCCGGCCCCTCGTGGTCCCGCCCGCGCCCGGCGCCCGGTTCAGCGCCGGCGGATCCTGACGTCGTCGGTGCAGGTGACGGCCGACCGCAGCCGGCGGTACCGGAGGCCTGCGGCGTCGAGCCGCTCCATCGCCGCGAGCTGGCCGGCCGCGTGGGCGTCGTCCTCCTCCTGCGGCCCGGCCTCGACCCGCACGACGACGCGGTGGCTGAACGCGCTCAGCTGCGCGTCGTAGGTGAGGGTCCCCTCCTCCGTGAACGCCGAGGAGAACAGGTCGTGGTCGGCGAGCCCCTCCTGCAGCACCGTCCGCTGGGCGTCGTCCAGCCCGTCGAAGACGCCGCGGACGGTCACTCGGTAGGTGCGCTCGGACACGGGTGGCGACGCTAGCGCCGTCGGTGCCCGGAGCGCGACCGGATATCCGCGAGGGTCAGAGGGCCGCGCGCACCACGTGCCCGCTGCCGCCACCGAACTCGGCGACGACGAACCCGCGGACGCGCAGGATCTGCGCGAGCGTCCGGTTCATCACCTGCTGCACCAGCGAGTCGGCCGCCACCCCGGCGACCTGCTCGATGCTCATCCGGTCGTGCTGGCGCCAGGTGACCACGACGCCGCCCAGCCCCGGCTCGGGGGTCAGACACGCCCCACCGAGCTCGCTCGCCGCGCCGGTGGCGTCGTGCAGCGTCAGCCCGGCCTCGGCCAGCGCGCCGGCCACCTCGACCACGAGCGTGGTGAGCGGGTCCTCGTCGGAGATCGTGGCGTCCCACTCGGGCACCAGCCGGTCGAGCTGGTCGCCCAGGTGTGCCAGCCAGGACCAGTCCTGCGGCGAGGGCCGCCGGCTCAGCCCACCGTCGGGGCGGCGCGTGCCGTAGACCGGCCAGGCGTAGTCACGGCTCTCGGACCCGCGGGCCGACGCGGCCCACCGGGCCTCGGCCCGATCCGTGAAGGGCCCCGCCACGATGCGGCCGGGCCCGGCCTCCTCGTCGGACACGAGCCACCAGCCCTGGGCCACCGTGCTGAGGGCACCACTGGGAAGAACACTCACGAACAACCACTCCTTGGACAACCGCCAGGCTGGGGAAGCGCCCGGCCACCGCACCCATCCGTGTGCGCGGTGTGGGGAGAAAGGTATGTGGCCGCGGGCACCCGGACGGTGTGTCGCGAGGGGGCGAGTCGCGCGCGTTTTCGAATCGTTGCGAACGTCCTCCGGAGGTTCCGGTCACCGCCTCGGCACACGCCCACAAGTCGACAAAATTGCCGGTCAGGAGCGTGCATCCCTCTCCTTGAACGGGCGGTGACCCCGGTCGGGTCGTGTCCGTCGGCGCGTCGCGGGGAGGGTCAGGCGGCCGAGGGGAAGGACCTGTCGCCGAAGAGGATCCGGCGGGCGGCCGAGCGTCCCACCGGGGTGCGGAGCAGGGGGAAGGCCGCCGCCGCGACGGCCGGGGTGCGCACCTGCGCCAGCCCGCGGCGAAGCAGGAGCCGGCCCCGGAACTGCGCCCGCAGCGCTGCCCCGTCGTAGGCGGCCAGGGCGTCGCGCCGCCCGGTGCGCAGGGCGTCGTCCAGGACGTCGGCCGCCAGCTCGGACAGCCGCAGGCAGGGGTCGAGGCCGCCGGCGGTGAGCGGCGAGACGGCCCCGGCGGCGTCGCCGACCAGCAACCCCTCGGGGCAGCCGATCCTGCGGAGCAGCCCGCCGACCGGGATCGGCCCGCCACGCCGCTCGACGTCGTCCGGGCGGTCGACGCCGTCCAGCCCGGGCGCCGTCGCGGCGAAGCGCGTCACGGCCCGCCGCAGCCCGTCGGGGTAGCGATCGGCGTAACCGGCCACGCCGACGTGGGCGTGCCGCCCGTCGTTCACCACCCAGGCCAGGTAGCCCGGCGCGAGCGAGGGGTCGAGCACGCAGTGGAAGGACGGGGGCTCGTCGCCCGGCCGGACGTCGTAGACCTCCTCGGCGCCCACCAGCAGCCGGCTGTTGCGGTCCAGGGCGAGGTCGCGGGCCACCCGCGACCGCGCGCCGTCGGCCCCGACGACGAACCGTGCACGGACGCGAGCCGGCCCGGACGGACCCTCCAGGAGCACGGTGCTCAGCCCGCGCCCGGCGTAGCGGGTGCCGAGCGCGATCCGCACCCCGGCGTCGGACGCCTCGCGCGCCGCGGCCAGGTACAGCGGCGCCATGTCCCCCACGCGGTACTCGTCGCGGTCGGAGACGAGGTCGACCGGGCGGCGTCGATCCGGCGGGTAGAGCACCACGCGCCGGATCGGCGGCCCCAGGCACTCCGGTGGCAGGACGAAGTCGTCCAGGGTCTTGCGGACGAAGATCCCGGTGGTCCGGACCGCCGTGGTGAGCGAGGTCCGCCGCTCCACCAGCAGGACGTCGTGCCCGCGGCGGGCCAGCAGCGTCGCGGTGTGCAGCCCCGCGAGACCCGCGCCGACGACGAGGACGTCGACGTTCCCGGCGCCGCTCACCGGTTGGCGTCGGTCCGGAGCAGCCGCCAGCCACCCAGCACGAGGGCGCCGACCGCCCACCCGAGCAGGACGGCGACCGACGACCCCTCGGTCATGCCGGGCACCTCGCCGAGCAGGAGGAACGCCGCACCGGACCCGGGCAGGACGTGGGCGACGGCGTCGGTCCACGAGTAGCCGAACTGTGGCAGCAGGATCGGGAGCACCAGCATGAGCAGGAAGACGCTCACGAGGGCGCCGGCCGTGTTGCGCAGCACGAAGCCCAGCCCGGCCGCGAGCGCCGTGCCGCAGGCGAAGACGAGCGCCACGGTGCCGAGCACCTCCAGGCCCTCGTCGAGGGGCAGGGTCACGTGCGGCGAGGCGGCGGCGAAGGCGACGACGGCGGAGACGAGCGCCAGCAGGACGCCCGCGCAGGTCGCGGTGGCCACCGCCACCAGCGTGCGGGCGGCGAACAGCAGCCCGCGCCGTGGCGTCCACTGCAGCGCCGGCACGATCCCGCCGGTGGCGTAGTCCGCGGTGACGGCGCTGACGACGAGGCCCAGGAGCGCGAACTGCCCCGGCATCGCGGCGATGGAGACCACGCCCCACGCCGGGTCGCCCTCGGGTGGCGTGGGATCGCTCGCCGCGTCGAAGCCGGCGATGGCGCCGATGCCCACGAGGGCGACCGCCGCGGCGGCGAGGAACCACCAGCTGGTCCGCACGGTCCACAGCCGGGTCCACTCCGCCGCCAGGGTGCGGGCGAACGCCCGGCCCGGTGCCGCCGTCGCCGTCATCGGGCCTCCTCCGTCACCGGTTCCGGCCGGGTCTCCCCGCCGGCGAACTCGACGCTGTCGCCGGTGAGCGCGAGGTAGGCCGCCTCGAGGGAGTGCGCCACCTCGGAGAGGTGGTGCAGCGGGATGGACGCCGAGTTGGCCAGCTCCCCCACCACCTCGGCGCCGGCCTCCTCCACCTGCAGCTCGTCGGCGTCGACCCGGGTGACGCGGACGTCCCGTGCGCGGAGGAGGTCGACGAGCGCGCCGGCCCGTGGGGTGCGCACCCGCACCTGCCGGCTGCCGAGGCCGCGCAGGATCTCGTCGGTCGTCGTGTCGGCGATGAGCCGGCCCCGGCCGATGACGACCAGGCGGTCGGCGGTCTGCTGCATCTCGCTGAGCAGGTGGCTGGAGACCAGGACGGTCCGGCCCTCGTCGGCGAGGCGGCGCAGCAGCGCCCGGATCCAGCGGACGCCGTCGAGGTCGAGGCCGTTGACCGGCTCGTCGAACAGCAGCACCCGGGGGTCGCCGAGCAGCGCCGCGGCGATGCCCAGCCGCTGGCGCATGCCGAGGGAGTAGCCCGTGATGCGGCGGCGCGCCGCCGAGCCCAGCCCGACCTCCTCGATGACCTCGTCCACCCGCCGCCGCGGGATGCCGTTGGACCGGGCCGCCACGCGCAGATGGCTGCGGCCGGTGCGGCCCGGGTGGACCGCGCCCGGGTCCAGCAACGCCCCGACCTCGCGCAGCGGCTCGGTCAGGCTCGCGAAGGGGCGCCCGTTCACCCGCGCCGTCCCCGACGTGGGCCGGTCTAGGCCCAGCACCATGCGCATCGTCGTCGACTTGCCCGCCCCGTTCGGGCCGAGGAAGCCGGTCACCTTGCCCGGCTCGACGTCGAAGCTCAGGTCGTCGACGGCGAGGACGTCGCCGTAGCGCTTGGTGAGCCCCCGGACCTCGATCACCGGTGCGCCTCGTGCGGCTCAGGGGTGGCGGTCTCCGGCTCGTCGACCCACTCGAGCAGGTCGCCGGGCTGGCAGCCGAGCACCCGGCACATCGCCTCGAGGGTGCTGAAGCGCACCGCCTTGGCCCGGCCGTTCTTGAGCACGGCGACGTTCGCGGGAGTCAGCCCGACCCGGTCGGCGAACTCCCCGACGCTCATCTTGCGCTTGGCCAGTTCCACGTCGATGCGGACGACGATCGGCATCAGATGACCGCTTCCATGTCGGCCCGCAGGTTCGCGGCCTGCCGCAGGAGCGCACGCATGACCACGATGAGCAGGCCGAGGACCGCGCCGACCAGCAGCGAGAGCAGCAGCAGCGCCGGCAGGGCCGGGTCGTCGCTCACCTCGTCGACGATGAAGTAGTAGGAGCAGACGAAGACGCCCAGCAGCGCCGCCCAGCCGACGACCGTGGCGCGGACGATGCCGTCGACCCACCGCAGCGCGGCCGCGCTGAAGATGCGGTCGTCGGTGACCATCGTCAGCAGCTTCCAGGTGCAGACGATGACCACCTGGACGCAGAGCAGGGCAAGGACAGCGACGGCCAGCATCACTGCGCGCATGACCGAGCGCTCGGTCGTCGGTTGCGCCAGGTCGGGCAGCAAGGCCGGTGCGCCCCAGACCTGGGCGGCGAGCAGCGCCGCGAAGACGATGACCAGCAGGACCCGGAGCGGCAGCACCACGTTGCGCAAGTGCGTCATGCCATCGACTTTCGCGGCATGTCTATCGAAAGTCAATCGATACACGCCGAGAGGCGGTATGTCTCCCTCGGCCGGGGGGCCCTACGCCGCCAGCAGGCGGAACTCGTTGCCGTCGGGGTCGGCCATGGTGATCGCGCCCGCGTCGTCCTGGCCGACGCGGGTGGCCCCGAGCGAGACCAGGCGCTCGACCTCCGACTGCTGCGCGCCGTCGACCGCTGCGAGGTCGAAGCGGAGCCGGTCCCTGCCGACCCGCGGCATCAGCGGGGGGCCACCCCAGGTGATCTTCGGCCCGCCGCGGGGCGACCTGATGGCCGTCTCCTCGTCCTGGTCCCAGACCAGCGGCCAGCCCAGTGCCTCGCTCCAGAAGCAGCCGACCGCCTGGGAGCCGTCGCAGGCCAGCGCGCCGACGAACCCGCACTCGGCGAGGAAGCCGTTGCCCGGCTCGATGACGCAGAACTCGTTGCCCTCCGGGTCGGCGAGCACCACGTGCGGCTCCTCCGGCTTCTGGCCCACGTCGGTGTGCCGGCCGCCGAGCTCCAACGCCTTCGCGACCGTCGCCTGCTGGTCCTCGAGGGAGGAGCTGGTGAGGTCGAAATGCATCCGGTTCTGCGTGGCCTTCGGCTGGTCGGTGGGGAGGAAGACCAGCCGGAAACCGGTGTCGTCGGTCGGCACCACCTGGGTGCCGTCCGTGACTTCCCACCCGAGCAGTGCAGCCCAGAACCGCGCGAGTGCCGCGGGGTCGGTGGCGTCGACGGTCAGCGCGTGCAGGCGCGAGGGCATCCGGTCTCCTGGAGGTGCTGCCGGTGGGAGGGCGACGCTAGGCCGCTGCGCACGAGCGGCGCAAAGGAGTTGTCGCAGATCAGCCCGGGCCGACGGGGTGGGTGAGGTCGTAGGCGCGGGAGAGCTTCTTCGGGACGACCATGCGCCAGGCATCGACGACGAGCTCGCGCGCCTCCGCCGGGTCGAGCGCGGCCAGGTGGGCGTGCACCCAGTTGAAGCGCAGGTCGGACTCCCCCGGCAGGGAGAACTTCTCCGGCTCGCCCGCGACGAGCGCCGCCCGCTCCTCCTTGGGGAACGCGAACCCCATCACGGTCTCGTCGCGGGAGAACGCGACGTAGACGATCTGGCCGACCCGGAACTTGAGCCGGCCGCGCACGTGCACGGGGTACGAGCGCTCCAGCTCCGTGCCCAGGGCCCGGACGTCGTCGATCTCCGCCATGCACCCACCGACTGCGCCGGCGGAGAGGAATCATCGGCCCGTCGCGTTCGGGCGCCCGGTCGTGGAAGCTGTGGCGATGCTGACGCAGGTGGCCGACGGCGTGCTCGTTCACCGGAGCGAGCTGATCCGGAACAACACCGTCGTCGTCGACGGTGCCGCGGGCGTGCTGCTCGTGGACCCCGGCATCACCGACGGCGAGATGGCATGCCTCGCCGACGACCTGTCGGCCTCGGGTCGGCGCGTGGCGGTCGGCTTCGCGACGCACCCCGACTGGGACCACGTCCTCTGGCACGACGCGCTCGGCGAGGCGCCGCGCTACGGGACGGAGCTGTGCGCGGCGTTCATGGCCGACCTCCGGTCTGACCCGCGGTGGCGGGCACGGGCCGCCGAGGGGCTGCCGCAGGAGATCGCCGGGGAGATGACGCTGGACCGGTTCGGGCTCCTCACCGGCCTGCCCGCCGGGACCTCCGAGCTCCCGTGGGACGGCCCCCGCGTCCGGATCGTCGAGCACCCGGCGCACGCCCAGGGCCACGCCGCCCTGGTGGTCGAGGGACCTCGGGTCCTGGTCGCCGGCGACATGCTCTCCGACGTGCTGGTCCCGATGCTCGACGTGCACGGTGCCGCTGATCCGATCGGGGACTACCTCGCCGGATTGGACGCACTCGAGGCCGTGGCGCAGGAAGTCGACGTCGTGGTGCCGGGGCACGGGTCCGTCGGCCGAGCCGGCGAGGTGCGGGCCCGCATCGACCTGGACCGCGCCTACGTGCACGCCCTGCGGGATGGCCGGACCCCGGACGACCCGCGCATCGGCGCCTCGGCCGAGCCGGGCTGGGAGTGGGTCGGCGACGTGCACACCGGGCAGGCGCAGGCCCTCGCCGCACGGGGCGAGCGCGGCTAGAGCCCGGGGGCGGGCCGGCCCGGAGGGGACCCACCGGCGCCGGAGCAGGACGGTGGCCGTGGCGGTCAGGCCGACCACCCAGCCGAAGGCGACGGCGACCTCACCGGCGCGGATGTCGTGGCCGTAGTCGGGCACCCGGACCACCGGGGCGTCGAGCGGGTGCTCGCCGGCCACGAGGAGCACGGCAGCGGCCGACAGCAGGCTCGCGTGGACCACGGCAGTGGACCGGCGTGCCGTGCGCGTCGCACACGCCCGGCGCGCGGTGGGCCCCGTGGGGATCGAACCCACAACCCGCGGATTAAAAGTTCCCAAAAGACACTTTTCTGATCAGCGCATTCTACGCGGAACTGGGCCATGACCAGCGGAAATACCGTTTGCTGCGATCGGCCGATGTTGGTCGCGAACGGCCCTTCTGTGGGCGTCTTGTGGGCGCGGTGTGGGCGGGAGACCGTCCGGTGAAGCGTCCCCACTGACCCGCACGCCATGGTGAACCATCCGGGTGATGGCGAGCGCCGTAGCTGGGGGGCACCCACCCCCGACCTGGACGACGGGCGGCGGCACTAACCGGAACGGTGCTCAGCGCCCCGTCGTCGAAGGCTCCGGCGGGCGCCGCCCGCTCAGCGCGATATGCCTCGCCCTGCGGCGGTGTGCCGGGTGAGTGCCGCGAGGTCCTCGGGCCGCGGGAGGCGGACACCCGGCTCGGAGGCGGTCGGCAGCGGGGCGGCCGATCGGTGTGGGTTCGGGTCGGCGTCCTGGCGTGCACGCCAGGTGTCCCGCTCTCCGGCGAGGCGGTCGGGCGGCTGGGCGCGGAGCGCCGGCTCGGAGGTCAGTCGTGCGATGCGCGCGCGTACATCGGTGAGCTGCTGGCGAGCAGCGGCGATCTGGTGTTCGGTGTCGGACAGTCGCTCCGCCGGGTCGAAGGTCCGGGCGAGCGGTCCGAAGCGGGCGAGCCGGTTCTCGTGCTGGCGGCGGGCGTCGGCCACCGCGGCCCCGACGTGCCGGTGGGCCTCCTGGGCGGTGGCTGCGGTCGCGCGCAACTGAGCGTGCTCCGGGTGGGCGTGTTCGGCGTGGTGGCGGGCGTAGGAGTCGAAGGCGGTCCACAGCCGCGGTTGGTCGTCGGACCGGTCAGCCAGGCGCGCGATCTGCCGCGGGTCGGTGGGCATGGCCGGCAGGTAGGGCCGCCAGGCGTCCGCCCAGTCCACCAGCTGCTCGCCGGCCCGGTTCACCGCCGCCAGCCGAAGCCGGAGCCGGCCGGGACCGTCGAGCACGACCCGCGCGGCGTCGCGGGCGGCGTCCCGCCCGGTGTCCCAGCTGGCGAGCAGCGTGTCGCGGATCCGGTCGGTCTCGGCGGTGACGGCCGCGCCGCTGGCGTCGGCCCGCGCCGTGGCGTGTCGGGCGTCGATCCCTGTCTGCCGATAGGCCTCGGTGAGCGCGGCGGTCCGGTCGGCGTGGGCCGACTTGAGCGCGACGATCTCGCGTAGCGCGTCCCGGCGCGGCAGGTCGGAGGCGAGCCGATCCAGGCAGCGTTGCTCGGCCGTCCACGCAGAGTGCAGGTCGGCGAGCGACTGTTCCAGCGGTCGGGGCGTGGCGTAGCGGGTGGCTTCGGCGGCGGCCAGCCGGGCGGCGTGTGCGGGGCCGAGGTCGGCGCGGTCGCGGGCGAAGACCGCGAGCCACTGCTCCCGTGCCTCGGCGGGGTCGTCGGCGACGAGGTGGGCGGTGTTGGCGGTTCGGCCGCGGGTCATCCCGACGTAGGCCGCGGCCGCGCCGGTGTCCTCGCCGACCACCAGGTGGGCGGCGGTCACAGTGTCGCCTTGGATGCCGTGCGCGGTGGTGGCGTAGGCCAGTTCCACATGCGCGGTGACGTAGTCGGCGGGCAGCACCCGCGCCCGGTTCCCGGCCGGGGGAACGGCGGGGGTGACAGCTGCGGACCCGCCGCTGGCGGGGGTGACATGGGGTGTGCGGTCGGGGGTGACGAGCAGCCCGCCGTCCCGGTCGACGCCGGTGACCGTCCACACGTCGCGGTTGGCGACCTGCAGGTCGCGGTCGTTGCGCCGGGTGGCGATCCGGTCGCCGACGCCGATCCGCTCCCCGGCCCCGGTCACGACCACACGCCGGTCGTCGACCCGACCGTCGGTGACGAGCCGGTCCCGGATGGCGGCATTGAGGGCGGCGGCCTGCTCACGGATGGCGACCACCACGGCCACCCGCTCGCCCGCGGTGTAGCACTGCGCCGCGGTGGCGGCGAGCTCCTTCCGCAGCGCCTGCGCGTCGGGGTGCAGCCGGATCTGCCCGCGGGCCAGCAGAGTGTCGAACACCGTCCCGGGGTTCTCGCCGGCGCGCATCGCCAGGGTCAGCTCGGCGTAGTCGCTGTCCGGTGTCGTGGCGCCGGTGGCGTCGGTGCGGGTGAAGCGGTGTACCCCGTCCAGGGTCAGGTGCCCGGTCAGGTCAACCTGGGCCGCGGCGAGGTCCAGCACGCCACCCCGCCCGACCGCCGCGAGCTGATGCCGGTCACCGAGCAGGGCGACGCGCACCCGGCACTCGTCGGCGACCGTCAGGAGGGCCCGGGCCGTGTCCTGATCCAGCATCCCGGCCTCGTCGACGACGAGGAGGTCCCCCGGGCGGAGTCGCGCTCCCTCCCCCGGCCCGGCGTAGACACCTCCCGTGGTCGGACAGAGATCTCCGATACCGAGCCGGGTCCAGGCGCCGTCGTTGTTCCAGCGCCAGCCGTGCTGGAAGGCCAGCCGGGCCGCCGACCCCGCGACCGCCCCGACCTCCGCGGCGGCGACCTTGGCCGCCTTCAGCGTCGGGGTGACGACCACCAGCCGGCGCCCCTGCTGGTCGAGCACGTTGCGGGTGGCGGCGAGGGTGGTGGTCTTGCCGGCGCCGGCCGCACCCTCCACCACGGCCAGTGGCCGGTCGCCGGCCAGTGCGGCGACCGCCGCGGCCTGGCCGGCATCCAGCCGCGCGGCGCCGGCCGCGAGGTCGACCGGGGGTGTCAGGTCGGTTTCCGGTCCGCCGGTCCTGGCGCGGGCGGCGAGGCGGGCGGTCAGCTCGGCCTCGACGGCGAGCACCGGCCGCGACGTCCAGGCCCGGATGTGCTCGGGGACGCCGTCGCGGTCCAGCAGTGGCAGGCAGCGGTCCATCGCGCGGGCGGCGAGGTCCTCGGCCAGCTCGAGGCGCACCGCCGCCCCGGCGACGACGCCCGCCGCGGCGATCAGCCGCTCGACCTCGCCGCGGACGTCCGCGGCGTTCCACGCCGACCGGCCCGCCGCCAGCCGGGCCAACGCGCGCTGCACCAGCTCCTCCCGATCGAGGGCACCGACCTGGGTGGGCGCAAGGTCCACGGGACCGGCCGGGCCGCGGTAGCCGAGCCCCAACAGCTGCCCCCGCCACCGTTCGTCGAGGGTCACCCCGCGCTGCGCAACCACCTTGTCCGGGCGGCCGTCGGCCCAGGCGCGGGCGTCCCACGCCCGCCGCAGCGCCGGGCCTGGCCGTTCACCGGGGTGCGCGGCGGTCCACTCGGCTTCGTAGCGGTCCACATTCCGGGCGATCTGCGCGTTCCGCGCGCTGAACGGGCCGACATAGTCGGCGAGCTCCAGTATTTCTCCAGTAGCGTCCTTCGTGTAGCCGTGCGCGGCGAACGCGGCGTTCAATTCCGGGTCACACGCCATCGCCGCGTGCCCGATGCCGTTGATCGCCCCGAGCGAGTCGCGGACCCCGACGGTGTGCAGCCCGCGCCATTTTCCGACGGCGAACACGCGGGACAGGATCTGCAGGTGCAGATGCCAGTGCGGATCGCCGGCGCGGGAGGTGTAGTGCCGCACCGTCGCCGCCTCCAGCACCTGCAGCGGCACCTGCACCTGCCCGCCGCGCGGGCCGACCCTGGTGGTGGCGTGCTGCGAGAGCCAGCCGATGATCTGCTCGGCCGCGCGGTCCTGCGCCGCCTCGTACGCGGCGGCGATGTCCGGGTGCAGTGCGGCGGCCAGCGACCAGGTTTTCGGGCCGTTGACCACCACCTCGACGAACCGCACCGCCCGGTCGTCGTCGCGCAGCTGCCCCCGCGGCTGGTCGGTGTCCGGGTCGTGGCCGGCCACCCAGGTCTCGTATCCGTCGCCGGTCAACGGGGCCAGTTCGGTCACGCGGGCGTCGGTGGCGGTGAAGCGGCGGGCGAAGCCGGTGCCCTCGGCCAGGTAGTAGTCATCGGCCCGACCCCGATCAGCCTCCACATAGGCGCGGGCGGCGGCCGGGTCGCCGACGTACACCTTCATTCCCCCGTGCATTTTCAACGCCACCCAATAATGACCAACAGGTCACCCCTAGAAACGGCGATGGGCCCCGCGAAGCGGGGCCCGAACTACCCGCAAGGGTAGCATGCGTGCCGTCCTTCAGTGAGGCCTTGGGCGGTGCAGGAACCTGTTGACGACTTGGTTGTCCGGGGCGGGCTACTGGATTATTGGGTGATCACGGTAATGAATGATTGGGTTAGGACTTTGCGGCGGCTCTCGGTTGATTATTGGCGTTGAGCGACACACTCCCCTGCTTTCGGATCCACGATCGCCGGCAAGCGGCAAGTACCGACAGGCCGACGAGCACCGACCCGTGGCGCAAGACGGTGGGACCGGACGAGGCGTCTCACGCCGGCCTGGCGCACTGGGCGCGCCCCGTCGCAGCGCGACGGACGGCGGTCGCTTCCTTCCCCGAGTCAGCCGCCTGCGGTCTCGTCAGATTCAGGCCGTGGGCTCTCCTGCCACCGGGCGATGGCATCGCCCAACTCGGTGCGGAGGAAGGCGGCGAAGGCGAGGGCTTCGGAGATCCGGGTGCCGCCTGGCGTGCCTCTGCGAAGGGACTGGACTGCGTCGGTGAGTCTGTCCTCGGCGGTGCGCACCCGTTGGATCCTGGATGCCAGGTAGCGCGGTAGGGGATTGTGCTGAGCCAGCGCGTAGAGGTCGCTGCGGACTCCTGGCTCTCTGGTGCGTTCGACGAGGCCGAGGTCCATCAACTGGTGCAGGGCGCCGGAGATGGCGGCGGGGCTGACATCCAGACCTTCGGCGAACTGTCCGGCGGTATGGGTGTCGTGATCGGCGACGAGGGCGTAGGCCAGCACGCGCGCCGGCATGGGTGGAATGGCCAGTCGGCAGAGTTCGAGCGCCAGCCGCTCGACCAGCTCGAGGAGGTCTGCTCGATCGGGGACATGCCGGTGGGTCGGGTCCCCGCCTGCCGGCCGCTCGACGGGTGGACCGGATGGGCCTCGACGGTGCGAGACCCCCGGGTCAGGGCCGTTCATCGGGGCCGGAGAGGGAACTGGCGATGCGGAGCGTGGCCACTCCGGTTCGGAGTCCCTCGGTGGCGTCCTGCTCGTCGAGCGGCGGCAGCGGCTCAGCGCCCGGCGGGTTGAGCGCGTCGAAGGCCAGGGAGAGGTAGCGGCGGCGGACGGCGGGGGTTGCTCGGGGGGTGGAGAGACCGACCAGGAGCATGCTGAAGATGCGCGGAATGTCGTGGGGTTGCAGGTCGGCCCTGATCTCGCCGGCGTGCTGGGCCCGTCGCAGCAGGATGGCGAAGGGGTCGACGAAGTCCCGCAGCAGTTCATCGGTGAGCACGGCGAAGTTCGCCGAGGACGCGATCAGCCCGCGCTCCCTGTCGACCAGGTCCAACAGGCGGTCGGCGATCGCCATGAAGGTGGCCCTGGGGGTGCTCTGGGCACAGGACTCGGTGAGCAGGGGGACGAGTTCGGTGTCGAAGATGGACCGGTAGACCGCGCGGGTCAGCAGCTCGCGGTTGGGGAAGTGCCGGTACAGGGTGGCGATGCCCAGCCCGGCCTCGGCGGCGATCTCCTCCAGCGACGCCTGCCCGTTCCGGGCGAAGACGCTGCGCGCGGCGGTGATCAGCCGTTCGGTGTTGGAGGTCGCGTCGCGTCGCCGGGTCTTCACCGCCTCGTCGGCCATCGTGTCCTCCCGGGCGCCGTCATCAGGTCCGTCACGTCGTTGCCCGGCCGATGCTATCGTTCCGCCTGATAGTTGACTATCACTTCGATGATCATGGTTGTCGGGTGAGACGAGCCAGGGGGACCCCGTGTCGACGTTTCTCTACCGCGTGGGACGGGCGGCCTACCGTCATCCGCTGCGTGCGATCGGCGCCTGGGTGCTGCTGTTGGCGGTCCTGATCGGCGCTCTCGTGCTGAATCCGCCGCGGTTGAGCACCGAGTTCCGGATCGACGGCACGCCGGCGCAGGAGGTCATCGACCAGCTGGGCCGGGAGCTGCCGGAGGCGGCGGGCGGGCAGGGCTCGATCGTGTTCCAGGCGCCCGAGGGTGAGCGCCTCGACTCCCTGGCCCTGGCCGCCGCGGTCGCCGAGTCGGTCGCGAACGTCTATGCCGTCGAGCACGTCGTCGACCCGGCGGAACTGATCGCCGCCCAATCCGAGCGCGGCGGCGCGCCCGCACCCCCGGGTGGGAGCCCGCCCGGGAACCCGGAGCAGGCGCCGGCTGCCCCGCCGGCCGGCATGCTGGTGGTCGACGGCCAGCCGGTGCTCGGGGTGACCGTGTCCCCCGACGGGCGGGTGGCGCTCCTGCAGTTCCAGTTCACCGACCAGCTCTTCGAGCTGCCCGCCGGGACGGTCGGCGACACAGTCGCGGCCGCGGAGGCACCGGCGGAGGACGCCGGCATCGCGGTGCTCCCCGGCGCCACCCTGCAAGAGATCCCCGAGGTCATCGGGGTCGCGGAGATCGTGGGCGTCGGTGTCGCGGCCCTCGTCCTGCTGGTCACCCTCGGCTCCGTGGTCGCCGCCGGCCTGCCGCTGGCCAACGCGCTGGTCGGGGTGGCCACCGGCATCGGCGGGGCCTTCGCCCTGGGGCACCTGTTCCAGCTCAACTCGATCTCGGTCGTCCTGGCACTCATGCTCGGCCTGGCAGTGGGCATCGACTACGCCCTGTTCATCGTCAACCGGCAGCGCTGGCTCATCCTGAACAAGGGGCTGGACGCCCAGGAGGCCACGGCCCGCGCGGTCGGCACCGCCGGCAGCGCCGTCTTCTTCGCCGGAACCACGGTCGTCATCGCCCTGACCGCCATGCTGGTGGTCGGCATCTCGCTGCTCAGTGTCATGGCCCTCATCGCCGCCGCCACCGTCGCCATCGCCGTGCTCGTCGCGCTGACCTTCCTGCCCGCCCTGCTGGGCCTGCTCAAGGAGCGGATCTGCTCGCCGGCGGCCCGCCGCCGCGCGGCCGGACATGCCGACCGGTCGCGCTCCCCGTCGCGGCAGTGGTCCGGCTTCGTCGTGCGGCACCGACTGCTGGTCGTCCTGGCCGTCGTCGCGGTCACCGCCCTGCTGGCCGCGCCGATGACGAGCATGCGGCTGGGCATGCCCTCGGCGGAGAGCTACAGCAGCGGCACGCCGCAGCGGGACGGGTACGACGCCGTCGCGGACAGCTTCGGGGAAGGCTTCAACGGCCCCCTCGTCGCGGTCGCCAGCTCCACTCAGCCGGGCACACCCCTGGACCAGCAGGCCCTGCAGGAGGTGGTTGGCGACCTCGGCGCGCTGGACGGCGTGCAGACCGCCATCCCGGCCGGGCTCAGTCAGGACGGCGCCACCGCGGTGCTCTCGGTCATCCCCACCAGCGGACCGACCGACGAAGCCACCGAGGAACTGGTCACCCAGATCCGCGACCGCGCCGATCGCTACGCCGACGAGTTCGGCATCGACCTCGGCGTCACCGGCCTCACCGCCATCGGGATCGACATGTCCGAGCGCCTGGCCGAGGTCCTGCCGCTCTACCTCGCCGTGGTCCTCGGCCTGTCGCTGCTGGTGCTGCTGCTGGTCTTCCGCTCGGTCCTCGTCCCGATCAAGGCCACCGCCGGCTTCCTGCTCAGCATCCTGGCCACCTTCGGCGCCACCACCGCGGTGTTCCAGTGGGGCTGGCTGAACGAGGTCTTCGGGTTCGACACCACCACGCCGGTGATGAGCATGCTGCCGATCATCGTCACCGGCGTGCTGTACGGGCTGGCGATGGACTACCAGATCTTCCTGGTGTCCTCCATGCGCGAGTCCCACGTCCACGGCCACCACGGCACCGACAGCGTGGTGGACGGGTTCACCCAGGCCAGCCGGGTCGTGGTGGCCGCGGCCGTCATCATGATCGCCGTCTTCAGCGGGTTCATCTTCAACGCCGACCCGATGGTCAAGCAGATGGGCTTCGCCCTGGCCATCGGCATCACCATCGACGCGTTCCTCATCCGCCTCACCCTGGTCCCGGCGGTGATGTCCATGTTCGGCGACCGGGCCTGGTGGCTGCCCCGATGGCTGGACCGCCTCCTGCCCGACCTCGACGTCGAGGGAGACAAGCTCCTCCAGCAGCTCGACCGGCAGAGACAGGACGCCGCCGCGCCGGAACGGCGGACCGCCGAAGAACCGGTGTCCACCCCGAGCCGATGAGCGCGCGCACTCCCGGCAGGAGGACCACGGGCACGTCGGCCCGCGGGCCAGACCTGCGGCGGTGGGGACGGCGGCTGATCGCCGCCTCCGCCGTCGCCAGCGCCACCCTGCCATGGCTGGCCGACTGGAACCGTCGGCACACGTTCGGGCCGGAGTACGGCCCGCACGCGCGCTGGCACGGCGCCTCCGAAGTCGTCAGCGCGACCCTGGACGGCCTGATCGCCCTCTGGCTCCTGCGCGAGGGCGAACGCGACCACCCCGGGTCGCAACGGACCGTCACCGCCGCCGCGCTGCTGCCCATCGCACGGTGGGCACCGTTCAACCTCACCCTGCTCCTGCCCGGCACCTCCCCCTACGACCAGCACCGCCTCCCGCAACGGGTGCTCGGCGTGCCGGCCGCCCTCCTCAGCCAGGACCTCATCGCAGCCACCGCAGCCACCGGACTGCTCCTGCACCGACGAGGACATCGCAGGCGGTAGTCAGGCGCGGTGCCCTCCGGACGGTTAGACGATGATCCTCGCTGAGCCCCTGGGGGCTGAACAAACGTCCCGGGCACCACCCCAAGCCTGAAGCGCACGGGCGCAGGCGGTCACCGAGTCCACTCGGGTTCGCACTCACCCGCCGACGCAACACCGTCTTGCTATGCCGGTTGCTGCACTTCTCCAGCACGTCGGATACGCGCCCTCGTCGATGTCGTGAAGAGAAGGCATCGTCCCCTTGAGTCGATGCTCAGGGTGCGACGGGCGGATCTCCTGCCGCTGCGCCGGCGAAGTGCTGGAGTGGCACGACGACGAACAGCGCCTTCGCGGTGAACGCTGTGTTGCCGGCGTCATCGGTCCCGGTGGCCTCGACGAACAGCTTGCGGCCTTCCCGCCGTTCCAATCGGGCCTCGAGCACATAGCGACGCTGGAGCAGCACCGGGGCGTGATAGTCGACCTCCAGGTGCCGGGTGACGGCCGGCTCTCCCACGAGGTAGAGGACGAACCCGAAGAGGTCGTCGACGACGGTCGCCACCGCGCCACCGTGAGCGATGCCTGGCGCGCCGACGTGCCGGGCATCGAAGACGTGCTCGCTCACTACGCGTTCACCGGCGCGCCGCACCTGGAGGTGATGACCGTGTGCATTGTCCGGCCCGCAGCCGAGGCACTCCGGGTGGTGCGCTGGCAGGACGTCCGCCGCTGTGGACCGGTGATTGAAGCCGGCGGCCCAGTCCGCGAGCACGCCGTCGGCCTCACTCATGCGGCACCGGCATCCAACTTGAGCAAATCTCCGATGCACTTCTCATGGCTGGTCCTCTTCCTGGTCTTCGGCGTGCGTTCCGTGGCAGGCCAGGTCGGCCGTCACCCGAAATGGCACGCGGCAACTGCCGGGCGACTGGGATCTGCGCATCTCATCGACCAGCGAAGGCGAGAGCGTCCTGCCAGGCGGTTCGCCGTCCGATCATCGCCCGATATTTCATGATCTTGCCCGGCATGTTTAACGCGAGGGCGCCCACGAGCAGGTCCTCATGGCGGTACAGCGCGAGCCACCGAGTGCCGTCCAGGTCCCCGATCACGGTGACCTCGTCGGCGGCGGTGATGCCGACCATCTGCAACTTGTCGGTGTACCAGTCCGACCAGAAGTAAGGAACGGTGCCGTACGGGGTGGCCTCGGCGGGGGCCAGAGCGTTGCGCGCGGCTGCGGCGCCTTGCTCGGCGGCCGACGTCCAGTGCTCCAGGCGCATCGTCCGGCCGAAGAGCGGGTTGGGCCAGCGGGCGACGTCCCCCGCGGCGTACACCTCGGTGTCGGCGCGCAGTGTCTCGTCGCAGACGACGCCGTCGTCGACCTGCAGTCCTGAATCGGTGAGCCAGTCGGTGACGGGGTCGGCGCCGATGCCGACGACGACGAGATCGGCGGGCAGGACCGAGCCGTCGGACAGCGCGACGCCTTCGACGCGATCCTCGCCTTCGAGCCCGGTAACGGAGACACCGCACCGCAGCTCGGTGCCGTTGCGGGCGTGAAGGTCTGCGCACGGGGCGGCCATCTGCTCGCCGACGGCACGAACGAGCGGCAGCGGGGCCGCCTCGAGGATGGTGACGTCGACGTCCCGCTTGCGGGCGGCCGAGGCGACCTCGGACCCGATGAAGCCACCACCGACGACGACCGTGCGGCAGCCAGCGTCCAGGGCCCGGCGGATGCTGCGGGCGTCCTCGACGGTGCGCAGGGTGTGCATCCCGTCGAGCTGCTTCCCGGGCAGCTGGCGGGCGCGCGCACCGGTGGCGATGACCAGCCGCTCGTAGCGCAGCCACTCGTCATCGCCAAGGATGATCTCCCGGCCGGCGGTGTCGAGCGCGGTCGCGGGGACGCCGAGCCGCAGCTCGACGTCCAGGGCGCGCAGCTCGTCCTCGGTGCGGTGGTGCGGCATCGCCGGTTCGTCGCCCGGGTCGAGAAAGGTCTTGGACAGCGGTGGCCGGTCGTAGGGCAGGTGCTCCTCGGCCCCGACAAGGATCAGCCGACCGGTGTAGCCGCTCTTGCGGGCGGACTCGACCGCCCGCAAGCCGGCCAGGGACGCGCCGACGACGACGAAGGGTTCCTCGGGCAAATTTCCTCCAGGGAACGGCCGGGGACGGTGGGCCGGCGGAGCGTGCCGACGTGCTAGGAGGGTGGCTCGCGGCCGAGGAATACCCCGACCGGTGTCAGGGTGAAGGTCGAACCGACGCCCATCTCCTCGGCCACCGACCGCATCACCTCGTCGTAGGCGGTGAGCGTCGGGTTTCTGCACGACGCCGAGCATCCGGCTGGCCTGGTCGTACCGGGGCGCCAGCTCGTCCTGTCAGTCGGTGATGTGCGAACACTGCCGGTCCCGGAAGAACGGCGCCGGCGAAGACGACCACCTTGCCGACCTTGCTGATCCGCTGGATCCCCTTGAGCCCCAGGCGGGGGGCCCACAGGAACCGGCGGACATCCCATGAGGTCCGGGGCAAGGTGTCGTCGGTGAAGCGCAGCCCGGCCTCGAGCACGGTGACCCGGTAGCCCTTCTCCGACGGCCGCAGCGCCGCGACGCTGCCACCGAAGCCGCTGCCGATGACCAGGACGTCGGCGTCGTGCTCCGGGCGCGGTGCGCCCATCCTCACTCCTCGATGCTCAGCGCGCTGGTGGGGCAGGCCGCGACGGCCTCCTCCATCAGCGCCCGCCGGTCCTCCGGGGGCGTGGGGTTCAGCAGGTTGAGTGCGCCGTCGTCACCGACCTCGAAGAAGTTCGGGGCCACCGACTCACACATCCCCAGCGACGAGCACTTGTTCTCGTCCAGCACGATCCTCACGGGAGTGTCCTTTCCGGTCGGGTGGGTCGGTCAGCGCTCCGGGGTGAAGCGCACGGGCAGGTGGTTGACGCCGTGGAAGAAGGTGCTGACCGTGTAGGAGGGCTCGCCGGACACCTCGATGTCGGGCAGCCGGGTCAGCAGCTCGCGGTAGATGGCCGCCAGCTGCTGGCGGGCCAGCTGATTGCCCAGGCAGTGGTGGATCCCGCCCCCGCCGAAGCTCACGTGCGGGTTCGGGTTCCGGGAGAGGTCGAAGCGCTCGGGCGCGTCGAACACCTCGGTGTCCCAGTTGGCCGAGGCGTAGAACATGACCACCTTGTCGCCATGGGTGATCTGCTGCCCGTTCAGCTCGCAGTCGCGGGACGCGGTGCGCCGGAAGGTCATGATCGGGGTGGCCCACCGGACCATCTCCTCGACCGCCCCCTTGAGCCGGCCGTCGAGGTCCTCCATGAGCCAGGCCTTCTGCTCGGGGAAGTCGGTGAGGGCCTTCATCGCGTGACTGGTGCTCTGCCGGGTGGTGTCGTTACCGGCGATGGTGAGCAGCCCGAAGAAGGACATGATCTCGTCGTCGGTCAGCCGCTCGCCGTCGACCTCGGCCTGCACGAGGTTGCTGAGCAGATCCTCGCCCGGGTTGCGCCGGCGCTCGGCGATGTACCTGCCGGCCAGCTCACCGAGGTAGAGCATGGCCTCGAACAGGCGGCCGAGGGGTTCCTGGTCACCCATCAACTCCGGGTCGTTCCAGCCGCCGGCGAACTGCGCCTCGTAGGCCATCTTCGTCCGGTCGGCCTCGTCGATGCCCATCATGTCGCAGATGTTGTGCATCGGGACGAGAGCCGCGACCTCGGGGACGAAGTCGACCTCCCCCCGGGTCGCGATGTCGTCCACGATGCGCCCGGCGTTGGCCTGGATCTGGTCGTGGATGCGGCGGATCTGCTTCGGGGTGAACGCCGAGCTCAGCAGCCGCCGGATCTTGGTGTGCCGCGGCGGGTCCATCGCGATGAAGCCCTGGCCCGCGTCGAGCAGTTCCTGCGGCATCGACTCCATCACGATGCCCTCGCCCGAGATGAAGTCCTCGTGCCGCTTGGTGACCTCGACCAGGTCGGCGTGGCGCACGACAGCCCAGAACCCCTGGTCGTTCGGGTCCTTCATCAGCATGTCCTCGACCGGCTGGTGCCAGCTCACCGGACGCTCGGCACGCAGTACGGCGTAGGTCTTCTCCCGCTCGGCGGCCGTCTGCGACCAGAACGCTCGGGACGAGATGTCCGCGGGGTCATAGGGGCGGGTGTCG
This sequence comes from Blastococcus litoris, assembly GCF_003075095.1. Lineage (GTDB taxonomy): Bacteria > Actinomycetota > Actinomycetes > Mycobacteriales > Geodermatophilaceae > Blastococcus_B > Blastococcus_B litoris. The sequence continues at coordinate 237,231 of NZ_QCZF01000003.1, read as the reverse complement.
CGCGGATGGGCAACAGTGGTCATCACGGCTCCAGGGTCTGCTCCGTACGGGTGGCCCCAGGTTGACACACAGCCAACTTTTGTCAAGTTATGGACCCAGACCTCGTACTTGTCAGGACCGGCCTTCGATGGAAGGAGTCTCCGACAGTTGGCTGTGACAGACTGTCGGCAATTGTCAAGGACCGAACAAACATGACCGGACGGGGGCGGCCAGTGGCGGCAGAGCCTCTTCGTCTGACCTTCCGGCAACACGTGCGCGATCGCGCACTGGACGCAGCGCGGGCCCTGACGGTCGAGAAGGGCTGGTCGCGGGTGCGCGTGGGCGATGTCGCCGCGCTGACCGGGGTATCGCGCCCGACGTTGTACAAGGAGTTCGGCGACAAACAGGGCCTCGGGGAAGCGCTGATCATGCAGGAAACCGAGCGGTTTCTCGTCGGCATCTCCCGCACCCTCGAAGCCCACCCTCAGGACGCCGCCGGAGGAATCACCGCAGCAATCGAGTACGTGCTCGCCGAGGCCGACGCCAGTCCCTTGCTGTGCGCCATCCTCACCTCTGCACGCGACGCCGACAACGAGCTGCTGCCCATGCTCACGACGCGTTCCGCACCTGTGCTCGACGCCGCCACCCGAACCCTGATCTCCTGGTTCACCGAGCACTTCCCGCAGCTCGACCCGCAAGACCTGGCCGACGGCGTGGACGCCCTGGTCCGACTCGCCGTCAGCCATCTCGTACTACCCGCCGATGACCAGACCACCACCGCCCGCAGCCTCGCTCGGATCGCCCTGCGCACCCTGCGGCTCGACTCCACCTGAGAATCGGTTCACCCTGACCGGCGAATCGTCGAGACGGTCCACAAACGATCTGCGCATGGACTTCCACGGGGATCGGACGCTCGAAGCCGTTCACGGCCATAGGGCATGACAGCCGGACGGAAAGAACGGCGAGGCACCTCAGCACCTTCCGGACCGGTTGGCGGTCGTCCCACCGTAGCCAGGCGACCTGGCCGAACGACCCGGCGACGATCAGTTCGGTCGAGCCGCCTGCGCGGCGTCTTTCGCGGTGCTGTCGGCGACAAGCCGATCACAACGACCCCAGCGCAGGCATCACCCTCCCCCGCCGTCGGCGCACCGAGGCGGTCATGCGGCTGCCCACCGCCGCCCATGGGAAGCGTTCTGCGCGCCACCGACGACGCGTTCCGACCGTTCGTCGCCCCTACGCCTTCGCCGGCCTGCGGCTCGGCGAGGCCGCCGCCGTCCAGGACTACTGATGGCTGACGTAGCGACCCGTCATCGCCGTCACGTGGGGTCCTCAAGAGGCTTCCGAGACCCTCGCGTCAGCTCCTCATCCGTCGCCTGGCCGCTCCCTCGATCAACCTTGCGGCGGCTTCCCGCCGCCTCGCCGTCGCCGGACTCCGCCCCGCCGGTCGCCACCCAGGCGGCCGCCCACGACGACACCGCATCGAGGACTGGAGCGAGGGCCCGCCCCTTGGCCGTCAGGCTGTAGCAGGAACCGCCGGCCGAGGAGGGCAGCGACCGCGTCACCACCCCCTCGCGCTCCAGTTCGCGCAATCGCTCGGCGAGCAGCCGGTCGGACAATCCGGGGACCGCCGCGCGCACGTCGCTGAAGCGCTGCCCGCCGGCGAGCAGCGCCCGGACGATGACGCCGTTCCACCGCCGGCCGATCAGCTCGATCGCCCGGTGGAAGACCGCGCAGTACTCCGACCCGCGGTCGGCGTCGAGCGGCGCACGCTCGACGGACACCCGTCCCGTTGTCGGCCCTGAGCTGCTCACGCTTGACCCTATCCCCGGCGCCTGCTATCCCTTCACCTTACGGAAAGTAAGTACTCCTTGTTAGTGACAGGAGCCAGTATGGACGTCGTCGTGCTCATCGGGCGGATCCTGTTCGCCGTGCTGTTCCTGGGGTCAGGGATCGCGCACGTCACCCAACGCCAGATGATGGCCGGATACGCGGCCAGCAAGAAGGTTCCCGCGGCGGGGGCCGCCGTGCCGGCCAGCGGCGTGCTGATCGTGATCGGCGCGCTCATGGTCGCCGTCGGGGTGTGGCCCGATCTCGGCGCGTTGCTGCTGGCGGCATTCCTGGTCCCCACCGCGGTCCTCATGCACGGATTCTGGGCCGAGACCGAGGCTGCGGCCCGGATGACCGAGCAGACGCAGTTCCTCAAGGACCTCGCGCTGGCCGGGGCGGCGCTGGTGATGTTCGGCCTGTTCGCCCAGCTCGGCGACGACCTCGGCCTGGTCGTCGTGGGACCACTGTTCGAGCTGTCGTGACCGCGGGCGCAGCCTCCCTCCCGCGACGCAGCGGGGGTCGGCCGGCCACCACCCCGACCAACCCGCACATGCAGCTGGAGCAGCAGCCGAGCGACGACCGGCCGCGCCGGCGGCTCGAGGCGCTGCTCGCCGACCTGCCCGGCGTCGTCTGGGCCGACAGCCTGATCTCGGTGCCCGGCGCGCGTGCCCTCACCCTGCCCCCGGACCAGGCGGTCGGGCCCCGGGAGGCGTTCATGCTCGGCACGGAGTTCGCCCACCTGCACCCCGCTCCCGACCATTCCCTGCACCTGGCCCTGCCACCTGACGTGGCCCGCCAGGCCATCGACGCGGGGTGGGCGGAGCAGCATCCGGTCGCCGCGCGCGGTCTGATCCCCGCGGGCACGGTGATGCTCTACGCCCCGCGCGACGACGCCGAGGCCGACGTCGTCGCCGCCCTGGTCAGAACCTCCTACGACTACGCGCGCGGGGCGACGGCCACCGACCGGGGCTGAGCCTCCGACACCAGGCCCTGGCCTCCCGCGACACCAAGGTCATCGAGAAGGAGCCACAGCGATGCGCGTGCACGAACTCGGCCACCTGGTCCTCTACGTCCGGGACCTCGACCGGTCCCGGCACTTCTACCGAGAGGTACTCGGCTGGGACGAGGTGCGCGGAGACGTTCCGCTGCCCGTTCCCGCCGCCGCCTTCAGCTCCGGCCGCACGCACCACGAGCTGCTGCTCATCGAGGTGGGGCCCTCCGCCGCACCCATGCCGCCGGGCCGGCGCGTCGGGATGTACCACTTCGGCCTCAAGGTGGGCGAGAGCGACGAGGAGCTGCGCGAGGTCGTCCGCCACCTCGACCGGCACGGCGTCCCCGTCCTCGGCGCCAGCGACCACACCGTCACCCACTCGCTCTACATCGCCGACCCCGACGGCCACGAGATCGAGCTCTACGTCGATGTGCTGCCGCGTGACCAGTGGCTCGCCGACCCCTCGTTGATCTTCGCCCCCATCCGACCGCTCCGCCTGTAGCCGGATCCCCGCCTGTCCCGGACTACTGCTGGAGAACTCCGAGGCGGCTGCCCGGGGGCTCTCAGGCTGATCAAGGCTGCGCCGGCCAGCCCGTGGCCGCTGGCAGCCGCGACGACGCCCGCTGGTGCGGATCATCCCACCGGGCGGCCGGCCGAGCGTCCGGTGGGCAGCGCCGCCACGGTCGCTGCCGAGCGAAGCGCCGAAGCCTCGGCGGCGAGCGCCACGTCTATCGCGTCGGCGGCCTCATCGAGCTGGTTGGCCCGTGGGTTTCCGACGTGATGCACGCCGCAGATCGCCGGCGTGGAAGAGCTGGCGATCGAGCCGAGGGCCTGGACTACGCACTGGCCGCCCTCACCGCCCAACTCGACCAACTGGCCGCGCACCCGGATCGCGGCCAGCGGCCTGCTGCTCAGCACGGTCGGTGACCAACCCGCGGGCCGCGCAACTGCTGGCCCGGCACGTCGCCGACGTCCAGGCCGGAACTATCGCAGTCGCCACCAGCCGCATCCGACGGTCTACCACGTCGGCGTCCAGTCACCGGTCGCCGCCTACGCCGCCGGCAAGGCGATCGTCGGCAAGGCCTCCGTCCGGGCCGCCATCACCACAGTCACGACAGCATGACCACCGCCGCGGCAGCATGACCACCAAGCCCCGCGCGTCCGCGACCGGCGCGGCTTGCTCATGCACTTCGCACTGATCAACCATCCCGACGCGCCGCCGTCGTCATCGGACGCGGCCGGTAACACCGGGCAAGAAGATGACCGTCGTGTCGTACGTGGGCGGTGTGGCCAACGACCGCGCAGCGCTGGGGAGTACCGGTCCAAGGACTACCAGGGCTTCCAAGTCACCGAGGTCAAGACCCCATCCCAGCCGACGATCACCGAAGTCAACTCCTCGGCCTCGATTTAGCGCTTGGTAGATGGTGGCGGCCGCCGAACGGATTCGGTCATCGACATCGTCGGCGGCCTTCAGTGCCTCGAGCACCTCGAGCAGGCAGACTGGTCCTGGGCCATCGTGTGCTGTGCCCTTCCAGGAGAACCATCGGCGTGGTCCCGCTAACCATCGCTCGATGGCCCCTTGCACGTGATCCCCACGCGGTCAGTGCCCTGCACTGTTACCACCTCGCGGGACGGCACCCTCAGCCGTGGGGGACAGCTCAACTGGCGCAAAGGGAAGAAGGACGGATCAACGGCGGGAAGAGGTCACACCTTCCCGTCCACGTGCGGTCGGCGCTCCGCAGCCCCGCGGGCCACGCGCTATCGATCGATGACGATCAGTTCGCCGGTCCCGACTCGCCCCGCCTCGGCGGGCGGGCCGAACCCCGGGGCGGCTTGCCAGCCGCCAGCCAGCACTCCAAGGCTGCGATTCCTCGGCCTGCCTGCAACTTGATGGCCACCGGTGTCGTGCGCGATCGTCCACGCGCGGGCGGACCAGTCGCCAGCCAGTCGGTCAGCACGGCGGGGCGTCCGGACCAGGTGGTGCCCCACGCGAGGCATCCGGTCATGACGCACCACAGCAGCAGCCGGCCGAGGTCGAGTACCCATGTCGCCCCGGCATAGAGAGCGACTCGAACGGCCGGCCGCACAGCGCCCCCTCCCCTGAGGGTTCCGGAGTTTCGCTTTCCGACGACGCGTCCGGGTGAGCCCACTCGGGCCGCGCCGACCTCGATCCGCTTGTTATCTGCCCACCATCATCGCGCCGGCCAGCACGGGTGGAAAGGGGTTCACTCTCCCGGCCGACCGCTGCATGTGCCGAGACCGACGCGCGATCCAACCGGCCAGGCGGAGCCGGACCAATCGGCTCCCGACGCGACGGCGTCCTACTGCTCCGGTCGCGGGGGGCTGACGGGTGCGGATCGCCTGGCGTCGGCGGCCGGGCGGTCTGCGGCCTGGTCCTCGTCGCCGTGGCCGAGATCGCTGTCGGGATCGACGGCCGTCTCGAAGGCCTCGGCGAGGTTCTCCCCGGTGGTGTGCTCCTGCGCGTGCCGGCGCAGCGGTGTCTCCCGCAGGAACAGCAGCACGAGGAAACCCAGCAGAGCGAACGGCACAGCTGCCAGGAACGTGGTCTGCAGCGCGTCGGCGAAGCCGGTGATGACCGCGGTGTGCACCGGCTCGGGCAAGGCGGCGATCTGTTCGGGGCTGCCCAGCGTCGGAGTTCCGCCGGCGAGCCGCTCGGCCGGGACGCCGGCCTCGGCGAGCCGGGACGGGATGGTGTCGGCGAGGCGATGGGTGAGCAGCGCGCCGAACACCGCCACCCCCAGAGCACCGCCCAGTGACCGGAAGAACGTCGCCCCGGAGGTGGCCACGCCCAGGTCCTTCTGCTCCACGGCGTTCTGGGCGGCCAGCACGAGCACCTGCATCACCAGGCCGATGCCGACCCCGGTGACCAGCATGTACAGCCCGGCCACCACCAGCGAGGTGTCCACTGAGAGCCGGCTCATCAGACCCAGCCCCACCGCGGCGATCAGCAGGCCGATCACCGGGAAGATCTTGTACCGGCCGGTGGCCGTGATCGCCCGCCCCGAGCCGATGGAGGCAGCGAGCAGACCCACCATGAGTGGCAGCGTCAGGAGCCCCGAGGCGGTCGGCGACTCGCCCTTGACGATCTGCAGGTACTGCGGCAGGAAGATGATCGCGCCGAACATCGCGACGCCGACGACGAAGCCGGCCAGGCTGGTGATGACGAAGGTGTGGTTGGCGAACAGGTGCGGCGGCATGATCGGCTCGCGGGCGCGGCGCTCCTGCCAGACGGCCAGGGCCAGCATCACGGCGGCCACGGCCGCCAGCACGTAGGTCCAGGGCGAGTTCCAGGCGAATTCCTTGCCACCCAGGGACAGCATGAGCAGCAGCGCGCTGACCGATGCCACGATGAAGAACGCGCCGAGCCAGTCGATGGCGTGCCGGGTCCGCGGGAAGGGCAGCTGGAGCACCCGTTCGGTGACGATCAGGGCCGCGATCCCGACCGGGATGCCGACCCAGAACGTCCACCGCCAGGACAGGTGCTCGACCAGGAATCCCCCCAGCAGGGGGCCGGCGACCGTCGCGATCCCGAACACCGACCCGATGTAGCCCTGGTAGCGACCACGCTCCCGCGGGCTGACGACGTCGCCGATGATCGCCTGCGACAACGCCATCAACCCGCCGACACCCAGGCCCTGGACCGCGCGGAAACCGATCAGCTGGGCCATGTCCTGCGCGAAGCCGCTGGCCAGGGAGGCGAGCAGGAAGATCCCGATCGCGGACTGGAACATGATCTTCCGCCCGTAGAGATCGGACAGCTTGCCCCAGATCGGCGTGGAGGCGGTGGAGGTCAGCAGGGTGGCCGACACCACCCACGCCAGCTGCTCCTGCCCACCGAGCTCACCGACGATGGTCGGCAACGCAGTGGCCACGATCGTCTGGGACAGCGCCGCCACCAGCATGCCCAGCATGAGCCCGACCAGCACGGTCAGGATTTGGCGATGGCTCAGGGCCGGCATCACCGGCGCGGTGTGCGGTGTTCCGCGCCGATCGTCGGCGGGTGTCGAACTCACGGGTGTGCGGCCTCTCTGTAGCGAGCCGTGCGAGGGGGGAACGACCGTCTCAGCAGGGGAATCCTCAGGCCGAGACGTGGATCTGACTCTGGGCCGACGGCGGAGGATGGTCCGTCTGCGCACCAGGGAGTCGGGCGTCCAGCCCCGCGTTCAGCCGCTCCAGCAGGGCGGCCAGAGTCCTCCGGTCCTCCGCCGACCAGGAACTGAGCAGTTCCCGGACCAGGCCGCGGCGGGCCTTGCGAGTGGCCGCCACGGCCCGGTGCCCCGTCTCGGTCAGTCGCAGGCGGCACGCCCGCCCGTCCTCCGGATCGGCCTCCCGCGCGATCAGCCCCGACTGCTGCAACGCCGCCACGTGCCTGCTCACCGTGGACGCATCGAGGCCGAGCAGCGCCGCCAACGCACCGTTGCGCAGCGGGCCCTCGTCGCGCAGCCGGCCGAGGATCAGGTACGCGGACCGCTCCAACGGCTGCCCGGACGACTCGGCATGCAGGTGGACCCGTTGCGCCCGCTGAACCAGGTGGGTCAGCTCGCGTTCGATGCGCTCCAACGGCTCGGAGACACCCGCGTCCACGCCTTGTTGCATGGCGCAACCATATACCCGGTCCGAGGCGCTTGCACGTTGCACCGGAGACTCCGTGGCCTCGCGGTCAGCCCGGGCCGCCGGGATCCTGAGCCTGCGGCGGCTGCGCCACCAGCCAGAGTTCGAGCTCGGCGATGCCCCTGGCGGCCTCCCGTCGGAGTTGGGCCTCGTCCTCTTCCGGCTTGCCATGGCCGACCGCGACACTGCGCCGACTGGCACCCATGGCCGCGCACGCCATCCAGCACACCCCAACGGCGAACGATCCCACGGCGCACCAGCCGAAGAAGCGGACGGCTTCCTGGAGCAACAGCGACAAGGCGAAGCCCATCGCGGCACCGCTCGACCCCACCACGCTGTCCTCCACGGCGAGGGCGCCGGGACACCGGGCAGGCCACGGCAAGGCCCCTCAGCAGAGCATCGTTCCTGATCTCGACGGGGACGGGAACAGGAGCTGCCGTCTCGCCAGATTTCTCCGCTCCGGTCAAGGGCCTATCAGATCCCCACCCAGCAACATCGTCGTCGGTGTCCGGATGCGACACCACCAGCAGTTCAGGTTGGAGCAGCCGACCCCGGCGGTCGGCAGTTGATCCCCAGCGATACCGGTCGCGGTGACCATGATGTGGCCATCGTGGCTCAAGGACCGGTCGGCGCCGTGGACAGCAGCTCGGGCATGGGGCCCGACCCGGCGTGCGGTGACCCATCCCCCACAGGCCGCCAGCTCCAGATCACCCCAAGAGACTGCTCCGGAGCAGCGCAGTCTCCGGCAGTCACGCCGAGTTCTTCAGAAATGATCTTCCAGTGTCTAATGTCTCCCCATGTCCGGGTCGACGACCGATAGCGCGCAGGCCAGCCGGGGAGGGCGTCCACGCGACCCCACCCGCGACGGCGTAATCCGGGCCGCTGTTCTCCACTTGCTCGCCGCGGTCGGCTACGGCGCGCTGACCATGGACGCCGTGGCCTCTCAGGCCGGCGTCGGCAAGGCCACCATCTACCGGCGCTGGCGGACCAAGCAGGACTTGGTCATCGACATCATCGCCGAGCTCAATCAGGCCGAGATCATCCCGCCCGATACCGGCTCGCTTCGAAGCGACCTGCGCGATCTACTGCACGCGCTGGTGGCCCTCATCAACGGACCGGCCGGGGCAGCCATCCTGTCGCTGCTGTCGACGGTTCCGCACGACCCCACCCTCGCCGAGGCGTTCCGCGGCGGCCCTCTGGACGGCTGGCAGCACGCTTTCGAACACGTATGGGCGCACGCCGCACAGCGCGGGGAGGTACCGCCTGGGCTGGCCGGTACGGTGCTGGCCGAGGCGGCCAGCTCCCTGCTCGTCCAGCGCTGGCTGCTCACCGGCCAGCCGGTCGACGACGCCTACGCCGACGCGGTGCTCGCCGCTGTCCTCCTCCCGCTGCTGACCTCTATCCCGTCGCGCTGAGGTTGGTGCAGGAAGGAACGAGCGAACCCCGCCGGGCACCTGGCATGCGGGCATCGACGCAAAGAAGACCGAGATGGACTCACCTGTCAATGCAACGCCTCAAGATCATCGCGGAGGTTAGGCAATGGCCGAGTTGCGGCGGCCGGGGATGTCGGATCAGCAGTAGGCGCCTCGACCTGTTCGCCGATCTGGTCGTGCAGGGCGGCGATCTTCGCCGCCCGGGCGGCGTCGGCCGCCTCCCGCTGCGCCGGACTCAGCTGCGGTCGCCCACTCCGACTTCCCCTGCCGGTCCGACTGCTGCTCGTGCCGCTGGCCGCGCTGCTTATCGTGGTGCTGGTGCTGGTCATCTGGACCGTCCCGGAACTGGAGCCGACACCGGTACGGGAGGGACCACGGAACAGGTGCCCTGCCACCCATTCCCCCGGCCCGTCCGGCACAGAGCTCTGCTCAGGGGCCGGGAGCGACGGCGGGGGGACGACCGGACCAAGACTGCTTCCGCAGCGGAGCGCCCGAAGGGCGGAAGGATCTTGGTCCGGTCGGGAGGAGGCGGCGCGGGAGGCCCCTACGCTGAGCTGCCGGACGGGTCGGGGGAACAGTAAGGACAGCCCGCCGCAGGCGGACCTTGACGACGGCGCAGCCGGCGCCACGCGCAGCGTGGCCCGAAGGGTGCTCCTGGCCCGCCCCAACGGTCCCGGCGCGACGACGTCGACGGCGCGCCCACCGGATAGCGAGCCTCGATCACCCGACACGCCGCGGAGACCCCTGGCGGACCGATCACGGGCCCCGCGGTCTCGCCGTGCCCCGAGCGAGGTGTCCAGCGCCATGAGTCAAGCTTGGCCAGGCCAGCACGCGCCCGAGGGCGTCCGCCCGGATGTTGTGCACAGCAGCCGTCGTCCACAGGGGCCGATCGCGCAGGAGCGCCCCAATGCTCACGGCCTGCATCGGCTGACTGGAGGACAACTGGAGGAACCCCGGGTCAGTCACCAGCGACCTCCAGTAATTCTCCAGGTCCCGCGGGACACGGGTACCCCGACTGTCGTCGGCCTACGGGAGAACGCGCTTCGGAAGCGCGGGCGGCGCAGGTCGGCGTCGGCCAGGCACAGCGTCGCGGCGGACAACCGGGCACCGGCCGCAGACGAACTGGAGGCGGTCCCGGGACACCGCCTACCGGGACGGCGAACCCAGCCGCAGTCCCGGGGCTGTCCACCGGCGGTCCCGGCGCCGACCCACGGCGTCGGCAGACGGAGGGCCTCCGTCGCTGGCAGGTGACGCGCCACCGGTGGCCGCTAGAGGAGAAAAACCGGAGACCGTCCGAGAAAGCTGGCTGTGAAGTGTCACCACCGGGCCCGAAATGGCGCCTTCTGTGGTGAAGACACCGCCCACCACCGACGACCCCCGGAGCCAGCCATGCCCGACCCCGCCGCCGACCACGAGCCCGAGCTGCTCACCATCACCGAGGCCGCGGACGTACTCCGCGCGCCCGTCGCCACCCTCCGGTACTGGCGACACCTGGGCACCGGCCCGAACAGCTTCCGACTCGGCCGGCGCGTCCTCTACCGCCGCGCCGACTTGCACATCTGGATCGACGCACAAGCAGACCAGCCCCTCCGCCGATAGCCGCTTCCTGAGCGCGGCGGGACCGGGCACCGGACCGCTGCGCACTGCGGGCACACGGGTGACGCCCGGCGGCCAGCCCCGCCTGTGGACGACGACGGTCCTCCACAGAAGCCGAACAGAACCGGCTCCAGCAGCACCGGAACAGCGACGCTCCCATCACCGGAAGCAGGAGCCATGGGATGGATGGGCCCGGTCGTGAACGGCCAGGCGCACGAGGGCTGGGTCGTTCCGCTGTTCGCCGACGGCGCACAAGGCGCGGGCACCACCAGCACCCGCGGCGTGCTGATGGCCCGCCGGCCCGACGACGGGCCCCGCGACGGCGACCGGGTGCGGCTGGCCTACCGCGACGGCGGCACCGCCGAGGGCCTCTGGTCCGACGGCACGATCCTCCGCGGCGACGGGATCGTCCACTCGCACACCAGCCGCCAGGCCGCCTCGAGGTGGTCGACCAGGCGGAGGGAGTGGCGCCCGGACGCGGCGGTCGTCGGGTGGGCCGCCGACCGCACCTGCGGCTGGCGCGGCACCTGCTGGACCCGCGTACCACCGGAGCTGGCCGACCCGGCGGCGCGGCGGCTCGCCGTCACCGGCCCGTGGGCCGATCTGGACGCCGCCGACGAGCACCGGGTGATGACCGAATGGCGCCGGCACATCGCCGGATGGCAGGCCCTGGAGGAGGTGGAGCAGGCCGCCGCCCGGCAGGCTGCCGCCGCCCGCGCCCTGGATGAGGCGGTCCGCGCCGCGGTCGCCGCCGGGGCCTCGGAGGCCGATATCGGCCGGGCCACCGGCGTGACCGGCCGGTCGGCGACCGAGCGGTGGTCCGCCCGTGGCTGAGCAGGCGGCCGGCCAGCCCGGACCGAACGAGCAAACCCCGCCAAGGGCGGCGCATCCCGCTCGTCGTCGACCTCGACGGCGAGCCGCTGGCGCCGCTGCGCGCCCTGGAAGAGATCCTGCTGTGCCTGGGCACGTGGGAGGACGACGACCGGTGGGATCCGGGCACCGGCACGGAGCCGCTGCGGGTGCCGGCGCCACTGGCCGACCGGGTCGCCTTCGCCGCTGTCCAGCGCCCTCGTGCCCAAGCCAGTCCCGGGGACCCGGGTGCGGCCGGGTGCTCGCTCCGGCCGCTACGAGTACGCGCTCACCCCGCCCGCCGCTGGAGTCGACGGTGACCGCCCGTCCTGGTCACGCCACTCGCCGGCCGAGGTTGGCGCGGATGTCGGCGGCTACGTCCGAGAGATGCCGGTAGGTGTCCGTGGGCAGCCGCCAGCCGTTTCCCGCCTCGGCGAGGACGTCGTTCGCCGCCCGGGTGGACAGTGCGGCTTGCTCGGCATCCCGGGAGATCTTGTTGAGTCGCCAGCTGGGCGAGGCGGGCATGCGGTCGATCTCGGCCAGTTCGCGCTGACGTGCCCGCACGGCGTGCTCGCGCCAGCTGTTGATCATGCTGCTGGCGCCGTCCGGGCAGCAGGAGCTCTCCGGGCAGACCAGCGTGGCCCGCAGCAGCCGGTTCTCGAGCAGCTTCTGGCCATGGCTGCGGTCGAGGCTGCGGCCGAAGGCGGTGAAGTACACGTTGGCCTCTCCGCCGCCCGTGCGGGGCTTGTCGCTGGGACGCTTGCGGGCCAGCAACTGGGGATAGTGGCCGGCCTCGCCGTGCCCGGGACCGGTCTCGTAGCCGGCGGCTCCCACGCCGGTCAGGGCTGCGCCGTAGAGGCCTTGACGCCAGGACAGCACCCGCCGTCCGGCGGCGGCGTGCTGGGTGGCGGTCATCAGCGTGGCGATGGCGTCGTAGCTGGCGGCCCGCTGCTTGGACCAGGACATCGACAGCGCCACGTAGCGGGTGTTCATCTCGTCGGCGGTTGCGAGGAACGGGTCCAGCCCGGCCGCCCAGGTGGACTGGGGGCCGAACTGGTGCAGGGATGCGGCGAAGACGGGCGCGACGGGCAGGTCGATGTCTTCGCGCTCCAGATAGCGGGCGGTCCGGATCAGCAGGCTGCGGTTGACCTCCAGCCAGGCGCTGTTTCGCCGGTCGACGTAGACGTAGGGCGGAATGAGCACCGTGGCGCCCTGCTCGCGCTGGAAGCCGATCACCTGGTCGATCAGTTCGTCCTGCAGTTCGTGGTGGCCGAGGTCTGCCGGGGTCAGCTTGTCTGCGGTCGCGTACGGCAGTCGCGCCCAGCCATTGCTCGGCGACTGCTGATCGGCCAGCAGCGGGGTGAGCGGGTCGACCAAGAACGGCACCCCGGCCGCATCCGCAGTCTCCCGCAGGCCCGGCCGCTCCACCGCCACCTGCGCATCGGCAACCACGCCGGTGAGGGGCAACTCCCGCAGGGGCCACAGTCCGCTGGCGGCCGGGGCGCACAGATCCTTGACGAGCAGGTGGTCACCGCGACCGGCCCTGATCAACAGATCCATCGGTGGGTCTCCAACCACAGAGTTACCGAACTGTGACGCTTGCGGGGTGAACTCTAGCACGAACTTGACGATGTACCTACCGGTGAACAGTGAGAGTGTATAGCGTCTACCTCGCAGGCCGAACGGACCGATCGGCGCTGCCTCAGAAGGAGACCAGTCAGATGAGCCCGACCCGCACCGCCGCGGCGGCGTCCCAGCCTGCGCCGCACGATCCGGCCGGAGACTCCCCCGTCTACCGCCATGTCGTGGCCGACACGCGCCGCGCGCTCACCCTCACCGAGATCGGGGAGATCGTCGGCGCCGGAGAACGCGCAGTGCAGAAATGGGCCGCCGGCGCCGCGCGGCCCGAGGGCACCAAGCGCGACCGGCTACTGGAGCTGCAGTACGTCATCGCAGAACTCTCCGACGTCTACAAGCCCGAAGGCATCGACATCTGGCTGCACGCCCGGCAACGCGCCCTAGGCGACCGTCGCCCGATCGACGTACTCAAGGCAGGCGACTTCGAGACCGTGCTGCAACTAGTGCAGCGCCTCGCCGGCGGGCCGAAGGTTCGGTAAGGCGTGCAGCGCTCCATGGCCGAACGCGTCGCGGCCGTGCCACCGATCAGCGTGCACGGCACCTTCTACCGACACGCGGCGGTCAACCGCGACGCCTTCGCCGGCGGCGACCAGGGACGCTGGGGAGAGACGTTTCCCGTCATCTACCTCGGCCGTCCACCGGCGTCAGTCACCGCCGAGGCCTACAGGCACCTGGTCGAGGCCTACGGCATCCCCGTCGAGCTTGTGCAGCCGCGCCGCTTCTACACCGTCACCGTGGATGTCGACGCGGTGCTCGACCTCACCAACGCCCACAACCTCGCCGCCGTGGGACTCTCCGCTGCCGACCTGAGGTCCGAGGTCGACGACTACGCCGCCTGCCAGCGCATCGCCGCCGCCGCCCACCAGCTCGAGCTGCATGCCGTCCTCGCCCCCTCGGCCACCGGCCTGGGTGAGACGCTCGCGCTCTTCCGGGAACGGATCACCCTGCGGGAGATGCCGGTCGTGCGCACCGAGGAGACCTGGAACACGCTGCCGGCCGACCCGCGCCAGCTCCGCGCCGTCCCGCCCAGGCAGGCCTGACCCAAGCCACCCCATTCAGGACGGGAGTTTGCGGGAACCATGCCGCTCAGCGGCGAGCGGCATAATCATGTCCGGGATGACGAGGGCCGCCTGTTGTCAGAGGTGTCCGGCACGCTGGAGACACATACCTCGCTACGGAGGTCCTCATGGACGGCTCGATCACCCGCATCACACTCAGCGACGGCTCTACCCGCTACCGCGCTCGGTATCGCGACCCGGGCGGTCGCCAGCACGAGCGACGCTTCGCACGGAAGGTCGACGCCCAGCGCTGGCTCGACGAGGCGACCTCGGCTCTGGTCACGCAGACATGGACGGCGCCGGAGCGAGGCCGGGTCACCGTCGCCGACTGGGCCGACCGATGGCTGTCCTCGCAGACCGGGGTCAAGCCGAGCACCCTCTACCGGTACGGGAACCTGCTGCGGACCCACGTGCTGCCGTCGTGGGGTCGGCACCGGCTCGTCGACGTCACCCACGCCGACGTCGCCGTGTGGGTGGCTGGGCTACTGACGCAGGGGTCCGCCCCGGGCACGGTCCGCCAGGCCCACCGCGTCTTCTCACTCCTCCTGGGCCTCGCCGTCCGCGACGGGCGCATTCCCCGCAACCCGGCCGAGCGCGTACCCCTGCCACGAGTGACGCGGCAGGAGCCGCGGTTCCTCACCCATGACGAGGTCGAGCGGCTCGCCGACGCGGCGAATGAGGACGGGGACGTCATCCGATTGCTCGCCTACACCGGACTGCGCTTCGGCGAGATGGCCGCCCTGCGGGTGCGCCGGATCGACTTCCTCCGGCGCCGACTCACCATCGCCGAAGCGGTCACCGAGGTCGGCGGGCGGCTGGAGTTCGGCACACCGAAGACCCATCAGCGGCGGACCGTGCCCCTGCCCGCGACCCTCGCCGAGTCCCTGGCCCGCCACTGCGCGGGCAAGCAGGGCGACGACCTGCTGATGGCCACGGCCAGCGGCACGGTGCTGCGGCTGCGGAACTGGCGTCGGGCTGTCTTCGATCCGGCGGTCCGGACGGCCGGGCTGAGCGACGTCACCCCGCACGACCTGCGGCACACCGCCGCCTCTCTCGCGGTCGCCAGCGGCGCGACCGTCAAGAGCGTCCAGCGGATGCTCGGGCACGCCTCGGCGGCCATGACGCTGGACGTGTACTCCGGCCTGTTCGACGACGACCTGACCGCGTTGGCCGACCGGATGGACGCCGCCGCGCGGGCAGCCGCGGACGCGCGTGTGGGCGCCGTGTGGGCGCGACCACCAGCCGAGACTCGCGGGATAGGTAAACGTGCAGGCCAGCGCGGTGGGCCCCGTGGGGATCGAACCCACAACCCGCGGATTAAAAGTCCGCTGCTCTGCCAGTTGAGCTAGAGGCCCGGCGGGCCTGCGGCCCGGTGCGAGGCTACCGCCGGGACCGCCCTGCTCCTGGCGCTCAGGTCCGCAGGGAGGCACGTGCGGCGCGGACCAGCGCATCCGCCACCCGGTCGAGCGGCGCGGACTCCAGCCGCCACTGCTGCCAGTACAGGAGGACGTCGACCGCGCCGTCCGGGTCGAAGGCGGCGACCGGGCCCGGCCCCTCCGTCAGCTGGAGCTCAGGCAGCATCCCCCAGCCGAAGCCCAGCGCCACCGCCGACAGGAAGTCCGCCGACGACGGGATGTAGTGCAGCGGCACCTCGGCCACCGACGTCAGGTGCCGTCTCAGGTAGGCGTGCTGCAGGTCGTCGCGGCGGTCGAACACCACCACCGGTGCCCGGTGCAGCGCCGCCGCGTCGGGGCCGTCCGGGAACCACCGCTCCACGAAGGCGGGCGCTGCGCAGGGCAGGTACCGCATCCGCCCCAACGGCGTCACCCGGCAACCCGCTACCGGCTCCGCGTCGGAGGTGACCGCGCCCATCACCGTGCCGGCCCGCAGCAGCTCGCTGGTGTGGCTCTGGTCGGAGCTGTGCAAGTCGAAGCGCAGCTCGCCCGCCAGCGGGGCGAGCGCCGGCAGCGCCCACGTCGCCAGCGAGTCGGCGTTCACCGCGATCGGCACGACCGGCGCACGGCCGGCGTCCGCGGCATCCAGGTGCCGGCCGGCGTCCTCGACGAGCAGGCCGACCTGGCGGGCGAGCCGCAGCACCGGCTCGCCGGCCGCCGTGACCGTCGCCGGCCGGCCGCGCTGCACCAGCACCCGGCCGGTCGCCACCTCCAGCGCTCGCAGCCGCTGCGACACCGCCGACGGCGTTACGTGCAGCCGCCGCGCGGCCGCCTCGAGGGTGCCCTCGTCGATCACCGCGACGAGCGTCCGCAGCTGCGCCAGCTCCACGTCCATCGACAGCGATGCTAATGCCGGTGAAGAAACCGTAGCTGGACTGTCGGAGCAGCCGTTCCTAGCGTCAGCAGGCATGACGACGGGACTGCTCGCCGCGACGGCCGGCCTCGGGCTGGGGCTCTCGCTGATCGTGGCCATCGGGGCGCAGAACGCCTTCGTCCTCCGGCAGGGACTGCGCCTCGAGCACGTGACGGCCGTCGTCGTCATCTGCGCGGTGTCCGACGCGGTGCTGATCCTCGCCGGCGTCGCAGGCAACTCCTGGCTGAGCACCCGCCTGCCCGACGCGATCACCGCCATCCGCCTCGCCGGCGCTGCCTTCCTGCTCGGGTACGCCGTCCTGGCCGCGCGCCGCGCCCTGCGCCCCGCGTCCATCGCCGTCGAGACCGGCGGCCTGCGCACCGGGCTGGTGGCGACGGTCGTGACCTGCCTGGCCCTCACCTGGCTCAACCCGCACGTGTACCTCGACACCGTGCTGCTGCTCGGGTCCGTCGCCGACAGCCGTGGCGGCAGCCGCTGGTGGTTCGCCGCGGGTGCCGCCGTCGGCAGCCTGATCTGGTTCAGCGCCCTCGGCTACGGCGCGCGCCTGCTGCGGCCGCTGTTCGCGCGGCCGTCGGCCTGGCGCGTGCTCGACGCGCTGATCGCCGTCGTCATGGCCGCGCTCGGCGTGGGTCTGCTCGCTTCCGCTCTGTAGCCGTCAGAGGACGTCGAAGACCAGCAGCACGACCAGCGTCAGCACCGCCGAGACCAGGAGCGACCCGAGGCAGCCGAGCCGGCTGGAGAAGAGGAAGAACACCCCCGGCCGGTGCCCACGCACGCCTCCCGGCGAACGAGGGTGGGTGTGCGCTCGGTCACCGCGATCGCGCGCATTGCACCCGTTCAGGGGATGTCACGCGAAGGCGGCGACTACGTACCGTCATCACCGCTGCTTCCGCCGGTGCGACCGGCGGCTTCGACCCCGGCCCGGCTGACCCGTTCCCCCCGGGGCGGCCGGGCCGGCTTCTCCTCCGCCTCGCCGCCCGGAGCCTCAGCGCCCGACGGCGCAGACCCGCTGCACGAGGGCCGCCAACCCGTCCTTCGCCGCCTGGTCGAGCCGCAGGTCCATGTTCACCGGCTCGTCGTCCCCGACCTGCACGGTCAGCGGGAAGACGTAGGGCTTCTTGGTCTCCGACAGCACGTGCGGGTCACAGGTCGCCGGCGTGAAGGACACGTCAGTCCGGGCGTTCGACGCGCCCTCGCGCAGCTCCAACGGCAGTCCGTCCGCGCTCGCCTCGACCAGGACGCTGCGGTTCAGCGTGGTCACCACGACGGGCTCGTCGCCCTGCCGCCGGGTGAGGGTCAGCGACCCCGCGAGCGCGTCGCCGTCGTCGGCCAGGTCGGTGACGGCGACGTCCACCGTCTCGGTCACCGCCTCGACGGCGCACTCCTCGTCGTGGATCAGCTGGAGGACGTCCGCCGACAGCGGCGCGTGCACCGTCTCTTCCCCGCCACCGGGGCGGACGACGGTCAGCCGCGCCGCGGCCGGAAGGGGCTGCGCGTCGCAGACCGGCGTGCCGTAGGGGGCGGGCAGGTCGATGACCCGCCCCGGCTCGAACTCCGCCGTCTCGACGGTGGGCGGGAGGGCGGCGAAGCCCGGCGAGTCCAGCGCGACCGAGGTGACGGTGAACTGCTCGGACGCGGTGATGCGCACCTGGACGCGGCCGCCCACGGCCTCGTCGGTGCGCAGCCGCACCGCCTCTGCCTCCAGGCCCGGCACGGCCGGGACGGCGTCGGCCGAAGGGGCCGACGACGACGGGGGAGCGGCCGACGGCGACGACGTCGTCCCGCAGGCAGCGGTCAGCGCCACCAGCAGTGCGACCGCCGTCCGCCTCACGTGCGGAGCGTAGGCCTCCGGAGCGGCCTACCGGTTGCGCCCCGGCAGCCGCGCCATCACCCGGCCGGCCTCCATGCGCACCTCGAGCTTCTCCTGCGGGTTCGCGGCCGGCCCGCGGCGGGGCGAGCCGTCGTCCAGGTCGAACGCCGAGCCGTGCCACGGGCAGACCAGGCACTCCTGCCCCCGCACCTCCTCGACGCGGCCCTCGTGCAGCGGCCCGGCCAGGTGCGAGCAGGCTCCGATGAAGACGTCGACCCGGGCGCCGCGCCGGACGGCGGCCAGCGGGACGGCGACGCTGCTGCCCTTGCCCGTGCGCAGCGCCGGACGCCCCTCGGGCAGGTCGTCGAGCGGACCGAGGTCGATCCAGTCGGTGGTGAGCGCCCGGGCAGCGGTCGCCGCGTGCGACGCCCCCGAGGCCTGGGCGTAGGACATGTGGCCCCCGACCGCCGCCGAACCGGTCGCGATGCCGAGCCCGGCGTAGGACAGCACCCGCCCCAGCCCGCCCCGGCCGTTGCGGCGGGCGGCCAGGGAGCCGACGTACAGGCCGAGCGCAGCGACGTTGGCCACCGCGTGCAGCGCGCCCAGCCGCCGCACCCCGGCGTCCTGCTCCGACCAGTCCGCGGCGCCGGTCAGCGCGGCCGGGACCGCCGCGGTGACGCCGGTCGCGATCATGACCGTCGCGGCCGGGCGGAGCGCGGGGACGGCGTCGAGGACGCCCGCCGACACCCAGCTGCCGACCGGCACCTGCACGAGGACGGGGTGGAGGGAGTGCCCGAGCCACGTGCCGTGCAGCAGATCCTTGAAGGCCTGGGGACGCAGCGCGGCGTTGACCGCCTTGCGCGCCGGCTCGATGACCTTGTCGAAACTCTGGACGTCGGCAACGCGGTCGAGGATCCCCATGAGGCTCATGGGCGCTCCCCTACCCCCGCTCGCGGCCGGTGACGCCCCTCGATCCGAGGCGGTCGGCGGCCGATCGTGATGGAACAGACAGGTGAGTGTCAGGGTGAGCAGGCATGTTTTCGCGTGACAAGGGTTAGGCGGAAGAGGAGCCTTGACCCAGCTCGCCCCGAACCGAGAGGACCGTCGTGACCTGCCCGTCCCTGCTGCGCCGCCGGCCGGAGGACACCGAACCCCACGGTGACCTCCCGCACGAGCACGCGCACACGGCCGGAGAGGTGGCGCACGACGTCGCGCACGCCGTGTCGGAGCAGGTCCGCCGCGAGGACACGCTCGGGCAGTTCCTCCGCTTCGTGCTCGTCGGCGGTTCGTCCACGGCCGTCTACGCGCTGCTGTTCCTCGGCCTCGAGGGCTTCGGCTACCTGACCGCGCACATCATCGCCACGGTCGCCTCCTCCGTGCTGGCCAACGAGATGCACCGCCGGCTCACCTTCCGCGCCGACGAGCGGGTCGGCTGGCTGGCCGCGCAGATCGAGGCGGGCGGGGTGTCGCTGTTCGGCCTGGTGACGACCAGCGTCGCGCTCGGCTGGCTCGACTCGGCCGCCGGGTCGGCCCACCCCGCGCTGCAGATCAGCCTGGTCGCGGCGGTCACGGGGCTGATCGGGCTCATCCGCTTCGCGGCGCTCCGCTGGATCTTCCGTCCGACGGGAGCCGTCCCCGCTCAGTAACGTGGGCGCGGTGAGCGACCCCACCGCGCCCACCCCCTCACCCTGGGCCGGTCGTGCCCGGGTGGCGGGGCGCTGGACGCTGCGCGTGGCGATCGCCCTCACCGGCGCGATGATCGCGGTGGCCCTCTTCGGCCGGATCTCCGCCCCCATCGGCCCGTTCGACGCGACCCTGGCCTTCCGGCCGGCCGGCGGTGGCGCGACCGTCGCCGTCCCCCCGCTGGGGTCGATCGCGGTCGAGGTCTACGACGGTCCGCTCCGCCTGGACGTCGCGCTCCAGCGCGTGGACCAGGAGCGCGCCCAGCGGCTGGCCAGCGACCCGGTCCGGCTCGCGGGGGTCGTCGACCAGGTGACCGACGACCTGCGCTCGGCCGTCGTCCGCCTGGTGTGGACCACGGCGGGACTCGCCCTGGCGGGGGCGGCGCTCACCAGCTTCGCCCTCACCCGGCGTCGCAAGGAACCGCTGATCGCCGCGGGGATCACCACCGTCGTGCTCCTGGGCACCGGCGGCCTGGGCGCGGCGACCTGGCGGCCCGAGGCGATCTCCCAGCCCAGCTACACCGGCCTGCTGGTGAACGCGACCAGCGTCATCGGCGACGCCGCGGACATCGCCGCCCGCTTCGATGCCTACCGCGCCTCGCTGGAGGACATCGTCGGCAACGTCGGCACGTTGTACTCCGCCGTCTCCGCGCTGCCCGCGCCCAGCGGCGACGGCGAGACGGTGGCGCTGCTGCACGTGTCCGACCTGCACCTCAACCCGGCGGGGTTCGACCTGGTGTCGCAGGTGGTCGACCAGTTCGGCGTCGACGGCGTGCTCGACACCGGGGACATCACCGACTGGGGCAGCGAGCCCGAGAACCGGCTGATCACGTCCGTGGGGACCCTCGGCGTGCCCTACGTCTACATCCGCGGCAACCACGACTCCGCGACGACGGCGGCACTGGTCGCCGCCCAGCCGAACGCGGTCGTGCTCGACAGGTCCTCGACCACCGTCGCCGGCCTGGTGATCGCCGGCATCCCCGACCCGCGGTTCACCCCCGACAAGAGCACCGGCGACGACGACGCGGGCGACGAGGTGCTCTACGAGTCCGGCGAGGAGCTCCTCGACTACGTCGAGACCCTGCCCGAGCCCCCGGCGATCACGATGGTCCACGACCCGAAGCAGGGCCGCCCCCTGGACGGCGACGTCCCGCTCGTGCTGGCCGGCCACACGCACGACCGGAAGGTGGCCTCCTTCGACGAGGGCACGCTGCTGATGGTGGAGGGGTCCACCGGCGGCGCCGGGCTGCGCGGGCTCCAAGGCGAGTTCCCCGAGCCGCTCACCTGCACCGTGCTCTACCTCGACGCCGAGACCGGGCGCCTCCAGGCCTACGACGAGATCACCCTGGGCGGCCTGGGCGAGACCGAGGTGACCATCCAGCGACGCTTCCCGCCGCCACCGGAGGAGAACCCCGACGAGGCGTCCGTCGACGTCCCGGCCGCGCCCGCGTCCCCGTCGGACTGACCCCGCGCACCTAGGCTCGGGCCATGCCCCTCACGTCGACGGCCTCCCGGATCGCGGCACCGCTGCTGGCGGGAGCCCTGCTCGTGCCGTTGTCCGCATGCTCCTTCACCTCCAACGGCGTCAGCTGCTCGACGAGCGGCTGCACCGTGACGCTGTCCGGTGACGGTGCCGAGGCCGACGTCCTCGGCACGACCCTCAGGTTCGGCGGCGTCCAGGACGGTCGCGCGTCGCTCGGCGTGGGCGACGCCAGCGTCTCCTGCGCCGAGGGCGAGAGCGTCACCGCCGGCCCCCTCGAGCTCGAGTGCTCCAGCGTCACCGACGACTCCGTGGAGCTGCGGGCCTCCCTCGGGTGAGGCCGCTCCGGCCCCGGCGCGGAGGGCACGGGAGGGCCATGTATTGTTTCTCCCGCCCCCGGCGAACTACGAGCCCCCATCGTCTAGTGGTCCAGGACGCCGCCCTTTCAAGGCGGTAGCACGGGTTCGAACCCCGTTGGGGGCACGCACGAGAAGCACGACCAAGCAAGGCCCTGTAGCGCAGTTGGTTAGCGCGCCGCCCTGTCACGGCGGAGGTCGCGGGTTCGAGTCCCGTCAGGGTCGCTCTCCGGTGGAGACACCGGGAGGGGCAGGTAGCTCAGTCGGTACGAGCGCTCGCCTGAAAAGCGAGAGGTCGGCGGTTCGACCCCGCCCCTGCCCACACTGAACGGTCCGATGCCTCGTGGCCGGCTGGTCCCGCCGACCGGCCTCCGATGATCACAGGAACGGCTCCTCGAAGCCGGGCAGGTCCCGCATCCTCGTAGCTCCGACGAGGAGCTGGGACCCGTGTTCGCCGTCCGGAAGCACACCGATGCGGACATCGCTGACCAGTCGGGTCACCTCTGCGGCGATGATGTCGACGAACACCTTCAGCAGCTCGCGCTCCGTACGAGCGTCCGTGTCCATGTGGATGACGACGTACCGGTCGCCCACCCCGACGCTGACGTACGCGGGTGTGTAGTGGTTCCAGGTCATGTCCGGACGTGCGCCCACGTGTTCGAAGGCGCCGTCGATGTCGACGACGACGAGTCGGCGGTACAGCTCCGTGAGGACCTGCACGAGAGATTCTTCGGGCCACGGCTCGGCGGTCACCACGAGGAAGGTGGGATCCACGCCGTCATCGAAGGGCTCGGTCCCGTTGCCGAGCACGTAGTCCCGGAGCTCAGCATCGACGATCACGGCCATGCACCCTGCCTATCAGGCTGATCCTCCGGCTCGCGCCTCCGTCACCCCTCGGGGTCACACCCAGGTGCGGTCGGCGGCCACCTGCGCGTAGACGTCGGCGTGCACCTGCCGGATCGCCGTCCGCTGCTCGTCCCGCCACTGCCGGTCGGCCGGCCGCGACATCGGCCGGGCCAGCGCGGCACCGATCGCGGCGGTGAGGGAGACCGGGTCCAGGCGGCCCTGCTCGTGGTTGCCGAAGGACACGACGTCCGACCACTGGTCGGCGAACCAGCCGCAGCTCGGCGCCACGACCCGGGTGCCGACGTCGCGGCAGACCTCCAGCTCGCGTGAGTGGCTGCCGCAGGCCTCGGCCAGCACGGCGACGTGCAGCTGCTGCAGCTGCGCCGGCCGGTCCTCGGCGGAGTGGACGACCAGCTCGAGGTCGCCCGCGGCGGCCAGCTTGCGCACCGCGCTGCCGATCCACGGCTCGTCGACCGCGTCGACCAGCACCCGCAACCGCCCGCCACCGGACACCGCGCCCGAGAGCGCCGCCCGCACGAGCGCGCCGGGGTCGGGGACGGCGGACGAGATCCGCCCCAGCCTCAGCCCCACCAGCCCTCGCTCCGAGCCGAGCTCGGGATCCGGGATCGCCACCGACGGGTGCGCCACCACGATCGCCGTCCGGCCGAAGCGCTCGGCGATCTCGTCGGCCGCTCCACGGGTGAGGGTGAAGACCACCTCCGCCGTCGACAGCACGGCCTCGAGGTGGGCGTCCACCGCGGGGTCGCGGGGGCAGCCTGTTCCGGCGCCGACCCGGTGCACGGTGACCACCAGGGGGATCCCCAGCCGCCGCACCGTCTCCGCCCAGCACTGCACGGCCATGGCGGCCACGTCGGCCGCCCCGGTGTGCAGGTGGAGCACGTCGACCTCCGCGGCGTGCTCGGTGAGGAAGGTGACGTCGAGCCAGGGGCTCAGCTCGCCCGAGGACCCGACCCGGACGACGTCCGGCGGCAGGACGGCGTCGACGTACGGGTTGCCGAACGGGATGGTGGCCACGCGGACGGGACCGCCCCGGCGGGACGGCCCCCCGGTTTCCGGGGGGTCGGTGGACATCTCGGCGATCGGCTCCTCGTGCGATCGAGCACTGCGGCAGCACGTGCTGCGCGGCGGTGTCAGCGCCCGGCCACGATCGTTCGAGCCGGTCCGTCCGCCCTACCCCGTCATCTGGCGGCCAACCCGTGAGCAACTCCATCGGGTGAGCGGGAACCCACTCTCAGCTTCGGACGTCCGCCGTGGCGGCGCGGTGCGCATGCACGAGCGTGATCGCCAGGGCGCCCTCCCCCACCGCCGAGGCCACCCGCTTCACCGATCCCGACCGCACGTCGCCGGCGGCGAAGACCCCCGGCAGGCTGGTCTCCAGCAGTGCCGGCGGCCGCTCGAGCGGCCACGCCGGGGACGCGTCGTCGCCCAGCAACTGCGAGCCGGTGAGCAGGAACCCCCAGCGATCGCGCGCCAGCGTGCCCGCCAGCCAGCCGGTCCGCGGCTCGCTGCCGATCAGCACGAACAGGACCCCGGGCTCGACGGTCTCCTCGCCGCTGTCCAGGTCCCGGATCGTCACCGTCTCCAGGAAGTCCCCGCCGGCCCCGCCCACGACCTGCACGCGCGGGCGCACGTCGACGTTCGGCAGGGCGTCGAGCTCGCGGATCAGGTAGTCCGACATGGTCTCGACCAGCGAGGCGCGCCGGATGAGCACGGTGACCCGGTCGGCGTAGCGCGAGAGGTGGACGGCCGCCTGCCCGGCGGAGTTGCCGCCGCCGACCACGAACACGTGGCGGCCGCGCATCGCCGGCGCCTCGCTCACCGCCGCCCCGTAGAAGACCCCGCGCCCGGTGAGGGCCTCCAGCTCGGGCACCCCGATCCGGCGCCAGCTGGCGCCGGTGGCCACGACGACGGCCCGGGTGAGCACGGAGGCGCCGTCGCTCAGGGTCATCCGCAGCAGGTCGCCCTCGGGCGCGATGGCCTGCGCCGAGCGCATGAAGTGGAACGTGCTGCCGAAGGCCCAGGCCTGCAGGTAGGCGCTGAAGGCCAACCGGTTCCCGCTGATCCCGGTCGGGAAGCCGGGGTAGTTGCGGATCAGCGAGCTCGTGCCCGCCTGCCCGCCCACGGCCTCCGGCTCGAGCACCAGGGTCCGGAGCCCCTCGGAGGCCGCGTACACGCTGGCGCCCAGCCCGGCCGGCCCGGAACCGGCGATCACCAGGTCGAAGACCGCGTCGGTGTCCAACGGCGTGAGCAGGCCGAACGCGTCGGCGATCTCGAGGTCGCTGGGGTCCTCCAGCACCGGACGCTCGGGCCGGAAGCGCAGCTGGACCACCGGCAGCCGGGGGTTCTCCAGCTTCAGGCCGGCGAGCACGGCGGCGCCGTCGGCGGAACCGGCGTCGTAGAAGCCGAGCGGGATGCGGTTGCGGGTGAACGTGTCGCGCAGGTGCTGGGCGCGCTCGGACCAGCGGTCGCCGATCATCCGGACGGCCTCGAAGCCGCCCCCCTGCCGGGCCGACCACTCCTCGAGGATCTCGGTCATCGCGCTGTGGAACTCCTCGTCGCCCACCACCTCCGGCACGTAGGACCAGCGGTCGAGCTGACCGAGCGTGAGCGCCTCGAAGATCGGCCGGGCGGTGTCGAAGTCGCCCCACCGCACCACCGCCACCGCGATCGCGCCGGGGTGCTCGCGGTGCACCGAGCGCAGCACCTCCAGGCCGTCCGGGTCGGCGCCACCCAGCCCGCCGAGCAGGGCCGCGACCGGCAACCCCTCGGGCAGCCGGGCGGCGACGTCGTCGGGCACCGAGCAGCCGACGACGGCGTAGTCGCGGCCGTAGCGGCGCTCCAGCTCGGCACCGAGCGCGGCGCGCGCCGCGTCGTCCCGGGTGAGGACGACGAGCGCCGCCTTCTGCTCCTCAGCCATGACGCCGGCTCGCCGCAGGTGCCGCACGCCACCCGGCTGCGCCGGTGAGGACCACGGCGGCGGCCATGCCGACGAAGATCCAGGCCGGCGCCTCGTCCCAGTCCAGCGTGTCGGGGAAGCGGGCGACCGCGACCAGGACCAGCGCGCCGAACACCGTGTAGGCGATGGCCGCGGTGCGCAGCCGGCGGAGGTCGCCGCCCAGCGCCGCCAGCGCCGTCGCCAGGCCGAAGGCGAGCAGCCAGGCCGCCACGACCCGCGCGGTGAAGGGCGGCATGTCCCACGGCCACACCCAGGTGGCCGTCGCGGGGTCGAGGTAGATCAGCGCCCCGACGACGAGCAGGACGGCGGACTCGACCGCCAGCGCGAAGCGCAGCACGACCGGGACCGGGTGGGTCGGCTCCGGGTCCTCACCGGGCGCCCGCTCCTGGTGCACCAGCAGCACGGCCATGGCGACGGGGATGACGACGTAGACGGCCAGCCAGAACCAGGCGGCGCCCTTGGCCAGCGCGCCCAGGTCGCCGAAGTCGTCGTCGAAGTGCATGCGGTTGATGTGCAGCAGCGTCGCGACCAGGGTCAGGACGACGAAGACGAAGATCGTCAGCACCGCCACCCGGCTGTGCGCCCACACCGGGTCCCGCAGCGACAGGACGACGAGGACGAAGCCGGCCGCGTAGCCGGCGCCGATGAACGCCGCGGTCAGGGGCGGGTCGATCGTCCAGGCGAAGGTCTCGGCGGTGTTCTCGGCCAGCACGTACAGCGCGCCGGTCGCGAGCGCGGTGAGCACGGCGAAGGACGCGAGGAGCGCCCGCATCCCCGGGTGCACCGGACGGTGACCAGGCGGTGCCGACGTCGTCGATGGGGCAGGGTTCACCTGGACCTCCCGAGCACATCGGGCCCCCGTGCACGGTTGTCGACCAGAACGATCGAACCACCGCCGTCGCCGCCTGTCACCGCCTTTCCGGCCCCTGCCGGGATCCCTAGACTCCCCGGCACGGTCGGCGTCGACGGGAGGCCTCGTGGCCGCAGACACCCGCGCGTCCGGCGACGCCCCGGAACCGATCGCCACGCCCGACCGCCGGCTGCGCGTCTTCGTCTCCTCGACCCTCGAGGAGCTGGCCGCCGAGCGGGCGGCTGTCCGCGCCGCGGTCCGCCGGCTGCACCTGACCCCGGTGATGTTCGACCTGGGCGCGCGGGCCCACCCACCCCGCGAGCTGTACCGCGCCTACCTCGAGCAGAGCGACGTCTTCGTGGGCATCTACGGCGAGCGGTACGGCTGGATCGCCCCCGACATGGGGATCTCCGGCCTGGAGGACGAGTACGAGCTGTCGGGCGGACGACCGCGGCTGCTCTACGTCCGCCGCCACGCCCCCGGCCGCGAACCGCGCCTGGAGGGCCTCATCGCCCGGATCCAGGCGGAGAGCGGCGCCTCCACGACTCCCTACGACGATCCCGACGACCTCGGCGAGCGGGTGGCCGACGACCTCGCCGTCCTCATGACCGAGCGGTTCGCGGCGCCCGCGGCGCCGTCGCTGCCCGGGCTGGCCGCGGGCTGGCTCCCGGTGCCGGCCACGCCGCTGGTCGACCGCCGCGACGAGCTGGCCCTCGTCACCGGTCTGCTGCGCGATCCCGCCGTTCGGCTGGTGACGGTGAGCGGGCCGGGCGGCATCGGGAAGTCGCGGCTGGCGATCGAGGCCGCGCAGGAGCTGACCGCCGAGCGGGACGCGGTGTGGCTGGTGGACCTGCAGTCGGTCCGGGACCCTCGCGACGTCGCCGGGACCATCGCGGCCGCCCTGGGCGTCGAGGCCGAGGGACGGCGACCGGTGCTCGACGTCGTCGCCGACCGGCTCGCCGGGCGCCGGGTGCTGCTGCTCCTCGACAACCTCGAGCAGGTCCTGGACGCCGCCCAGGAACTCGGCGTCCTGCTCTCCCGCTGCCCCCGGACGCAGCTGCTGGCGACCAGCCGCAGCCTGCTGCGGCTGCGCGGGGAGCACGACGTCCCCCTCGGCCCGCTGGCGGTGTCCGGCGGCGGGACGAGCCCGGCGGTGCAGCTGTTCACCGAGCGCGCCCGCCAGGCCGACCCCGGATTCCGCCTCGAGGGCTCCGCGGACGCCGTCGCCGAGCTGGTGCGCCGGCTGGACGGGCTGCCGCTGGCCATCGAGCTCGTGGCCGCGCGCGTGCGCACGATGCCGCCGGCGCTGCTGCTGCGCCGCCTCGACCGGGCGCTCGACATGCGTGCGGCGGAGGTCGACGTCCCCGACCGGCAGCGCACCCTGCGCGCCACCGTGGCCTGGAGCCACGACCTCCTCGACGACGACGCCCGGGCGCTGCTCGCCCGGCTGTCGGTGTGCCCCACCGGCGCCACCATCGACACCGCGGAGGCGGTCGGCGTGGTGGACGACGACCTCGACGTCCCGGAGGTGCTCTCCGCACTGGTCGGGCACAGCCTGGTCATGCCGTCGGACACCGGGGAGGGCGAGCCCCGCTTCCGGATGCTCGAGGTGGTGCGGGCGTTCGCGGCGGAGCGGCTGCGGGAGCGGGGCGATGAGGAGGCCACGCGCGAGCGCTGGGCGCGGCACCTCGCGACGGTCAGCGCCGCCGCAGGGGCCGGGCTGGCCGGCCCCGACCGGGCGATCTGGCTGGCGCGGCTGGACGCGGAGACCACCGACCTCCAGGAGGCCGTCCGCTGGGCGGTGACCACCGACCGGGCCGAGCTCGCCGTCGCCCTCACCGCCCCCCTCGCGCGCTGGTGGTGGGCGCGGGGCCTGCTGGTCCCGATGGCCGCCGTCGCGGAGGAGACCGCCCGGCTGCCGTCGGCCGCCGGCCTGCGTCCGGAGTCCGCGGCCCTCCTCCGGTGGGCGCGCGGGACGATGCACATCGCCCTCGGCCGGCTGGACGACGCGGCGCCGCTGCTCCAGGAGGTGGTCGAGGACGCCCGCGAGCGCGGCGACCCGTGGCTGCTCGGCCTCGGGCTGGTCGGGGAGGCGATGACGCGCACCGCCGAGGACCCGGCGCTGCCCGCGCTCTACGACGAGGCGGTGCAGGCGCTGCGACGCAGCGGCGACACCTGGTCGGTGGCCTTCGCCCTGGTGCCGCACGGCGACGTCGCCCTGCTCGCCGGGGACGTGTCCGCGGCCGTCCGCGCGCACGAGGAGGCTCTCGGGCTCGCGCGGGAGCTCGACGACGACCACCTGACCGCGACACTCCTCGACCAGCTCGGGCTGGACGCGCTCATGTCCGGTGACGTGGCGGCCGCCCGGGCACACCTGGCCGAGGCGGCGGCCCTGCACCGCGCGGGCCAGGACCGCGAGGGGCTGGCCTACTGCCTGGACGGCCTGGCCGCCCTCGCCCTGCTCACCGGGGACGCCGCCGCGGCCGCCCGCCTGTGCGGCGCGGCCGACGCCGTCCGGACGGAACTGGGCGTCGCGGTCTGGCCGATGCTGCGCCCGCTCCTGGTCCAGCTGGGTGACGGGATCCGCAGCGCGCTCGGCGACGCCGGTGACCGGGCGGCCCGCGCCGCCGGGGCCGCGGCCGACCCCTGGGCGCTGCTCGACGAGGCACTCGTCGTCACGCCGACCGCGTAGCGCTCCGCTCGGCCCTCGCGCGGGCGTAGGCCGGTGCCCGGAACCGGGCCATCGGGCCGTCGGGCGTCAGGCCGGGCGGCGGGTTCCGCACCGCGTCGAAGCGGATGTCGGGGTCGAGCGAGGGCAGCGGGCGGGTGAGGCAGAGCCGCGCGAAGGGCCGCCACGGGCCGAGGCCGACGGCCACGGCGACGGCGAACCGGAGACCGTCCCGGGAGACGGCCTCGGCGAGGGGGTGCGGGTCGGAGGGCACGGAGTCGGCCTCCGGGAACGCGGCCAGGCGCACCGACCCGGCGGCCGAGCGGTAGCCCATGATCGAGGTGTAGACGGCGGCGGTGTCGCTGCGCAGAACCGGGACCAGCCGGCTCAGCGGGCCCCGCCCCGTCGTGGTGAGGAGCAGGTCCACCGGGCTCCCGTTCCCCGGCAGCCGGACGGCCAGCCCCAGCAGGTCCGGCAGCGGAGCGGGCAGGCCCGCCCCCCGGGACATCCGCACCACGACCGGGTCGCTGCTCCGGGCGTCCAGCCACGGGACCCCCAGGTCGCCGCCCTGCCGCTCCAGGACCGCGTCGAACACCGCGCCGCGTGGGTGCATCGGCTTGCCGCCCCGCCACCGGGCGATGGCCCCCAGGGGAACCGCCACCAGCCGCCCGGCGGCGCCGGTCACCGCTCCCGCCACCCGTTCCACCGCTCGCACCGCGCCGTCCTACCCAGGCCGGCCGCACCGGCACACCGACGACCCGGCGCTGTGGGGATCTGCCCGTGCAAGCGGTGCGCTTGCCGCGTCAAGCGGCGAAGTGTGTCAACCTTCCGGCGATCTTCGGTGAGATCTTCCCGAGTCGACCGCCTGACACGGATCGGTCCGGCGCATACCTTCTGCACATGCTCTCCACGCTCCTGGTCATCGGCGGCGTCCTCGTCGGGATGCTCGTCCTCCTCGCCCTGATCGTGAGCCTGAGCGCCCGCCCGCAGACCCGTACGACCGGCACGCCCGCGCCGGCCCGGACCTGGGTCGCCGACGCGGGTCGTCCGCACCCCGACGCGTGGTCGCCGCTGTCGACCACCACGAGCGAGCTGCCGGCGGTCCGCTGACCCCCTGAGCCCCGGCGTCCCGGCGGCTGCGGTCGCGCGCCGCCGGGACAGCCCGGCTGCCTCACGCAGAGTCCGGGGGTCGACCCGCTGCGTCACCCCGCGACAGATCGCGGACCGGGCGCCGCCCGACACGCCGTCCCGTTCGGTCTCGATGCGGCATACGGCCTGTTCGCCGAACCTCTCCGGGGTCCACGATGTCGGCACGTTGCAGGCACGACGTCGGCGAGGTGGTCCATGGCCGGGCAGGACCGTCCGCGGCTGCACGCCGCCCGGCTGCTCGTCCTCGTCGCGGTGCCGATCGCCGGCGCGCTCCTCGCGGCGCTCATGCTGCCCTGGATCCTCGGGCCCGGCCTGGTCGTCCGCTCCAACGGCAACCTGCTCGACCCGCTGCCGGTCGAGCTGGGCGACGCCACCCCGGCGGGCAACTCCGTCGTCCTCGCCGCCGACGGATCGCTGATCACCTACTTCTACCGGCACAACCGCACGCCCGTGCCGCCCGAGGCGATCAGCGACGTGATGAAGCAGGCCCTGGTCGACATCGAGGACTCGCGCTTCTACCAGCACCACGGCCTGGACGTGGAGGGCACCGCCCGCGCGCTGATGCGCAACCTCATGGCGGGCAGCGTCATGGAGGGCGGCTCGACGATCACCCAGCAGCTGGTCAAGCAGACCCTGCTGCAGACCGCCACCACCCCGCAGGAGCGGGCGGCGGCCACCGAGGAGAGCGTCGGCCGCAAGCTCCGCGAGGCCCGCCTGGCGCTGGCGCTGGAGCGCCGGTACGGCAAGGAGGAGATCCTCACCCGGTACCTGAACATCGTGTACTTCGGCCGGGGCGCCTACGGCGTCCAGGCCGCCGCCCAGCGGTACTTCGCCGTGAACGCCGTCGACCTCACGCTGCCGCAGGCGGCCATGCTCGCCGGGCTGGTGCAGACACCGACCAACGACGACCCGGTGTCGAACCCGGACGGCGCCCGCGTCCGGCGGGACCAGGTTCTGCAGCGGATGCACTCCCTCGGCCACATCACCGACGAGGAGCTCGCCGCCAACCTCGGCCAGGCCGTGGTCGTGAACCCCACCGAGCAGCCGCCGAACGGCTGCGTCGACGCCCTGGTGGGCGCGTTCTTCTGCGACTACCTGCAGCGGCACCTGACCGGCACGCTCGGCATCACCCAGGAGCAGCTGGAGACCGGCGGGCTGACGATCCGGACCACGCTGCGGCCGGACCTGCAGGTGTCCGGGGACCAGTCGGTGGCCGCCGACCTGGCCCTCGACGACCCGCTGGCCGCCATGTTCACCGCCGTGGAGCCGGGCACCGGCAAGGTGCTCGCGATGAGCGTCAACCGGCGCTTCGGCTACGACGCGAACGACCCCACCCAGGAGTCGGTCAACCTCAACCTCGTCGCCAGCCAGGGCGCGGGGTCCACCTACAAGGTCTTCGTGGCCGCGGCCGCCCTCGAGCGCGGGATCCCGCCGTGGCACACGATCACCACCAGCGACCCCTACGTCTCGCGCGTCTACAAGAACGGGCGGGCGCCCTACGTCGTCCAGAACGCCGGCCGCTACCCCGGGACGCTGTCCATGGTGGAGGCCCTCGTCCGCTCCTCGAACACCTACTTCGTCGCGCTGGAGGACGAGCTCGGCAGCGTGGAGGGACCGGTCCGCACGGCGCAGCGGATGGGCCTGTTCTCCCTCGACCCGGTCGCCGACCAGGTCGTGTCGGAGAACCGCGGCTCGTTCACCCTCGGCGCCGAGGCGACCAGCCCCCTGGCGCTGGCCAGCGCCTACTCCACGCTCGCGGCGTCCGGCACGCAGTGCGCCCCCACGCCGGTCACCGAGATCCTCGACCGCGACGGCGTCCCGCTGACCGGAGCGGACGGCGCCCCGCTGAACACCGCCCCGGCGTGCACCCCGGAGGCGGTGCGTCCCGACGTCGCCACCACGCTCAACCAGATCCTGATCGGTGACACCGCCTCCCCCATCGGCACCGGGACCCGCGCGGCGATCCCCGGGCACGAGATCGCCGGCAAGACGGGCACCAGCCAGAACCGCTACTCCGTGGCCTTCGTCGGCTACACGCCGCAGTACGCGGCCAGCGTCATGCTGCTCAACCCGAAGCGGAACGAGGACCTCGGCGGCTACGGCGGCCGGCTGGCCGCGCCGATCTGGCGCGATGCCATGTTCCCGATCCTGTCCGCGCAGGAGCCGGTCCCCTTCCCACCGGCGGGGATCCCGCTGGCCGACCCGAACCCGCCGCCGCCCCCACGGCCGGCCCCGGCACCCGCCCCGCCCGACGGGGGGCCGCCGCCCGAGGCGCCGGCGGACGTCCCCCAGTTCCCTCCCGACCAGCTGCCGGCCGACCAGTTCCCGCCCGGCTTCCCGTTCGACGACTAGGTCACCAGCTCGGCGGCCCGTTCCCCGATCATCACGGCGGTGGCGGCGGTCCCCCGCGAGACCACCCGGGGCATCACCGACGTGTCGACGACGCGCAGACCCGTCACGCCCCGCACGCGGAGCTCCTGGTCGACCACCGCGCCCTCGTCGTCCGGCGGTCCCATGCGGGCGGTGCCGGACAGGTGGACGGCGGTGGTCAGCCGCTCCCGGACCCAGGCGTCCAGCTCGTCGTCGGCACCGGGGACGTCGGCGGTCTCGACCAGGTCGCCGAGCGCGCGCGTGCGCAGCAGGGCCGTGGCCAGCCGGACCCCCTCCCGCAGCCGCCGCCGATCCGGCTCCTCCGCCAGGTACCGGTACTCGATGCGCGGCGGCCGCTCCGGGTCGGCGGTCACCAGGGAGAGCCGGCCGCGGGACTCCTCCCGCTGGAGGCCGACGCCGACGAGCAGCTCGTCGCCCGCCGGTGCGCCGGTGATCCGGCTGAACGGGACGAGCCAGGGGAGCACCTCGAGGTCCCCCGGCAGGGCCGAGCCCTCCGCCGTGGCGTGCAGGACGCCGTGCAGCGGCAGCCCGCCCGGTGGGGGCGGCAGCGGGCGCGCCGGACGGAACGGGACGTAGACCTGCGGGTGGTCGGTGAGGCCCGCACCCACGCCGGGCACGTCGGCGACGACGGGGATCCCCAGGGCGCGCAGAGGGTCGGCGGGGCCGACGCCGGAGTGCAGCAGCAGCTGCGCCGAGCCCACCGCGCCGGCCGAGAGCACCACCTCGCCGGCGCGGACGACGCCGTCCGCCGTCTCCACCCCCACGGCCCGGCCGCCCTCGATCAGCACCCGGCGCACCCGGACACCGCCGCGCACGGTCAGCTCCGGCAGCCCGCGGCGGGGCCACAGGTAGGCGGTCGCGGTGCTCACCCGCCGTCCGCCGGACAGCGCCAGGGGCACCGGCCCGTAGCCGGGCGGCTGGTCGCCGTTCTTGTCGGGCTCGGCAGGGTGGCCCAGCTCCCGGGCGGCCGCGGCGAACGCGTCGGCCAGCGGATGGCCCTCCCGGGGGCGCACGACCGCGACGGGGCCGTCCGCCCCGTGGCCCGCCTCGTCGCCGTGGTCGGCGTCGGTCTCGAGCCGGCGGAAGGCCGGCAGCACGGCGTCGTAGGACCACAGGTCGTTGCCGGCGGCGGCCCAGCCGTCGAGGTCCGACCGGGTGCCGCGGATGAACGACCCGGCGTACAGGGCGCTGGAGCCGCCGACCACCCGACCGCGGGGCACCCGCACGGTGCGTTCCCCCGTCAGCTCGGCTGTGAGGTCCCAGTTCGCGGGGTGACCGGGGACGGCGCCCCGCATCGATGCCGGGTCGAGCAGCTCCTCCGGCAGGTGGTCGGCCCCCGCCTCGAGCAGGAGGACGCGGCGCCCGGCGTCGGCCAGCCGCGCGGCCAGCGCGCATCCCGCCGTCCCCGCCCCCACGACGACGACGTCGTGCTCCTCACGCATCGGGCAGCCCGAGCACCCCCGGCAGGTCGAGCCGGCGCACCTTGCCGGTGGAGGTGCGCGGCAGCTCGTCAAGCGGGTGCAGCTGCTTGGGCCGCTTGGCCGGGGCCAGGCGCTCCCGCGCCCAGGCGGCCAGGGCGGCCGGTTCCGCGGCCCCCACGTAGGCGGCGACCACGCGCCGGCCCCACTCGGCGTCGGGGACACCGAAGACGGCGCTCTCGACCACGTCGGGGTGCGCGTCGAGCACCGCCTCGACCTCCGCGGGGTAGACGTTCACGCCGCCGGAGATGACCAGGTCCTCGCGGCGTCCGTCGAGCCAGACCACGCCGTCGTCGTCCACCCGGCCCAGGTCGCCGACCGTCACCCGGTCGCCGCGCCAGGCCGCCGCCGTCTTCCCGGGGGCGCGCCAGTACTCGAACCGCGCCCACGGGGGGACGGCGCACCACAGCTGGCCGCGCTCGTCGGTCTCGAGCCGCCGCCCGGGCCGCGCCCTGCCGACGCTGCCGGGGGAGGCCAGCCAGTCCTCGGGCGAGCAGACGGTGAACTGGGCCTCGGTCGACCCGTAGAACTCCCACACGCTGCCCTCGGGCAGGGCGGCGAGGACGGCCCGCTTGAGCGGTTCGGGGCACGGCGCACCCGCGTGCACCAGGCGGCGGAACGAGGACCAGTCCACGTCGTCCCGCCCGACGAGCCGCTGCAGGTGGGTGGGCACGCAGAACGTCGTCGTCGGCCGGAGCGTGCTGATCGCCGCGGCCGCCCGCGAGGCGTCGAAGGGCCCGGGCAGCAGCACCTCCCCGCCGGCCAGCAGGGTGTGGACGGCGAACCGGAGCGGGGCGCTGTGGTGCAGCGGCGAGAGCACCAGGTGCCGGTCGGCCGGCCCGAAGCCCCACAGCTCGATCTCCTCGGCGGCCAGCGCCCGCGCGTCGTCCTCGGCCAGGACGCCGGACCAGACGCCCTTGCGGCGCCCCGTCGTGCCGGACGTGTAGTGCATGGGCCGGGCCAACGGCACCTCGGCGAGCTCCGCCTCCTCGCTCCCGGAGAGCAGCCGGGCGGGATCGGACCCCACGTCGAGCGCCGCGTCGGCGTCCTCCGCCAGCGCTGCGCGCTCGTCCGCGGGCAGCGCGGGATCGAGGACGACGGGCACGATGCCCGTCCGCAGGGCACCCATGACGACGGCGAGCAGCGCCGGCGAGGCCGCGGCGGAGACCAGCAGCCGGTCCCCCGCGCCCAGCCCCGCAGCGGACAGGGCGGCGGCCGCCCGGCGCTGGTCCTCCTCGCTCGCGCTGCTGGGAACGACCGCGACGTCGGTCATGCCGGGCGCACCGCGTCGCCGGGGCCCTGCTCGACGCGCCCCTCGGCGTGCAGCTTCGCCAGCGTGGCCCGCGTCGACTGCGCGGCGGCGGGCCACAGCTGCCGCGGGACCTCCGCGTAGACCGCGGCGACCAGCTCGTCGACCGTCCCCGCCCCGGCCACCAGCGCCGCGAGCAGCTGCTGCTCGCGGAAGGCCCGGTGGGCCAGGTAGTAGTCGAGGACCGCGCCGGGGTCCTCGGTGAGCTCGGGTCCGTGGCCGCAGTAGAGCGCGCTCGGGCCCAGGTCGTGGACCCGCCGCAACGACTCCAGGTAGGCGACGACGTCGCCCTCGGGGTGGGTCACCACGGACGTGCCGCGGCCGAGGACGTGGTCCCCGACGAGCACCGCGCCGGACTCCAGCCGGAAGGCGAGGTGGTCACTCGTGTGCCCGGGCGTTCCGACGACGTCGATGCCCGTCCCGGCCAGGGCGAGCCGTTCGCCGTGCTCGAGCACCCGGCCCCGGGGACCGGCCACCGCCGCCGTGGCCGCGGCGACCGGCGCACCGAAGCGCTCGCCCCACGGCAGGGCCGCCTCCGCGTGGTCACCGTGGTGGTGGGTGACCAGGACGGCGACGCAGCGGGCACCCCGGGCATCGAGGGCCGCTTCCACGGCCGCGAGGTGCGCGGCGTCGTCCGGCCCGGGGTCGACCAGCACCGCCTGGCCGCTGCCGGGCCCGCCCACGACGTAGGTGTTGGTCCCGTCGAGCGTCATGCCGGACGGGTTGGGCGCCAGGACGCGGGTGACCAGCGGCTCCAGCTCCGCCGTCCGGGGCATCCCGCCCGGGACGGGTAGGGCCCACGAGGTGCGCGGGTCAGCCGGGGCGTCCACGCGGGGCACGCTAGCCGTGCGGCTGCGCGGCCGCGCACCCGGCGGTTAGCCTCGCGCCCATGCGTCGAATCCTTCCCGGCCTCTCCTTGGCTGCCGCCGCCGTGCTGCTCACCGCGTGCGGGGGCTCCGACGACGACAGCGCGTCGTCGGAGACCAGCGCGAGCAGCTCCAGCGCCGCCGAGACCACCGCCGAGCAGACCGACTCCGAGTTCTGCTCGCAGGCGGCCTCGGCCTTCGAGCAGGTCGAGCCCGCGCTCTCCGGCACGGAGAACGACCCCACCGCCCTCGCCGGTGCGCTGCAGACGGCCGCCGACAACGTCCGCGGCGTCGAGCCCCCGAGCGAGATCAGCAGCGACTGGGCGGCCCTGGCCGACGGCATCGAGCAGCTCGCGCAGGCCTTCGCCGAGGTGGACGTCAACGACCCGAACGCCCAGGCCACGCTGGAGCAGCGCACCAGCGAGGTCATCGGCTCGCTGACGTCGTCGGCCACCAACGTCCAGACCTACCTGTCCGAGGAGTGCGACCTCGACGTCGACTCGACCGAGCCGGCCGCCCCGACCAGCTGACGCTCACCGACGATCGGCTGCGGCCCGCCACTCATCCCCGATGTGGCGGGCCGCAGCTGTCCGCGGCGGGGGTCAGCCCCCGCATCCCCCGATGTAGACGCCGCGGTTGTTGAGCCACGGCACGGGGTTCATCTGGTTGCTGTAGAGCTGGCCGCCCGAGTGCACCTCGAAGTGCAGGTGCGGTCCGGTCGACTGACCGCGGTTGCCGACCTCCGCGATCTGCTCGCCGGCCGAGACGCGCTCCCCGTAGGAGACGAAGTACCGGTTCACGTGCCCGTACACGGTGACGTAGCCGTCGTCGCCGAGGATGTAGACCGCCTGGCCGAAGCCGGTGGCGGCGCCGGCACGCTTCACCACACCGGACGTCGCCGCGTAGACGGGGGTCCCGATGGGGGCGGCGATGTCGACCCCGTAGTGGGTGACCCCCCAGCGGGCGCCGTAGCAGCTGCTCACCCGGCCGTAGGTCGGCGCGACGTAGCTGCCACCCCCGCCGCCGCCGCCACCGCCGGACGACCCGCCGCCCGACGACCCGCCGTCGTTCTGCGCGGCAGCTGCCGCCGCCGCAGCCGCACGTGCGGCCGCCTCCTGGGCAGCGCGCGCCGCGGCGGCCTCCTCGGCCTGCTTCTGCGCCACCCACTGCTGGTACGCGTCGCGGGCGCCCTGCAGCTCGAGCAGGTGGATCTGCGCCGCCTGGAGCTGCGCCTCGTAGCCGGCCTTCTCCGTGGCGACCTGCTCGTAGGCGCCCTGCTGGGCGGCCAGCTGGCTGTCGGCCGCCTGCTTCGCGGCCTCGGCGGTCTCCTCGGCGGCGGCCATGTCGTCGCGCGCCGCCCGGGCGGCCGACTCCGCGTTGGCCTGGGACACCTTCGCCACCTCGAGCTCGCCGAGGACGTCGAGCTGGTTGTCGGCGACGTAGGAGAGGATCGCGGCCCGCTGGATGAGCTCGCCGGGGCCGGCCGAGTCCAGGAGCGCGGCGGTGGTGCTCAGCTGCGACCCCTTCATGTAGCTGTCGCGGGAGAACAGGGCGATCCGCGCCTCGGACGCGGCGACGGCGTCCGCGGCGACCTGCAGCGCGGCGGCCGCGGCGTCGGCCTGCTCCTGCGCCTGCATCAGGGCCTCCTCCGCGGCCAGGTAGGCGGTGCCGGCGGCCTCGGCGAGGACGCCGACGCGCTCGAGCTCGGCCTCGGCGCTGGCGACGAGGGCGGCGATCCGGCCGACCTCGGCCGCGGCGGCCTCCTGCTGCGCGCGGGCGTCGCCGAGCTGGCCGTCGGTGGGGTTGGGCGGCGGCGCGGGGACCGCGAGGGCGGGACCTGCGGAACCGAGGAGCAGCGCACTGGTCACCGCGCCGGTGAGAACGGCGACGAGGACGGTGCGCACGGGGCGTGGCCTGCGGCCCACGACCGGCCGGCGGGAACCCCGGCGTGCGGGGACCGTCGGTGCCGCCGGTCCGGACGGACGGCGCTGGAACATGACTCGCTCCCTGGGGAAGAGGGTGGGCGTCGACAGCAGCTCGACGCCCAGCGAGAGTCGCAGCCTCACCAGGAGTCACAAAGGCAACACGCGGAACAGTTGACGCGCCGCAACAAGAACGGTAAGTCACCGTCTCGGCACTGTCGGTATGTCGACAATCCCGGTCAGCCGGGCGGCCGCTCCAGCTCGTGCGCCAGCTGGTCGAGCTCGGCGCCTCCGGCCATCAGCCGGGTGAGCTCCTCGCGGTCCACCTCGCCCTTGGCGAAGGACCCCAGGCTGCGCCCCCGGTTGAGCAGCAGGAACCTGTCCCCCACCGGGTAGGCGTGGTGCGGGTTGTGGGTGATGAGGACGACGCCCACGCCGCGGTCGCGGGCCTGGGCGACGTAGCGCAGCACGACACCGGCCTGCTTCACGCCGAGGGCCGACGTCGGCTCGTCCAGGATCAGCACCCGCGCGCCGAAGTGGACGGCGCGGGCGATCGCCACCGACTGGCGCTCCCCGCCCGAGAGGGTCCCCACCGGCTGGTCGGGGTCGCGGATGTCGATGCCCATGTCGCCCAGCGCCCGGCGGGTCGTCTCCTTGGCGGCCGCCGCGTCGAAGCGCCGGAACGGCCCCCGGCCCTTCGTGGGCTCGGCGCCGAGGAAGAAGTTCCGCCAGATCGCCATCAGCGGGATCATCGCGAGGTCCTGGTAGACGGTGGCGATGCCGGCGTCGAGCGCCTCCCGCGGGGCGCCGAAGGAGACCGGCTCGCCGTCCAGCAGCACCGCACCGCGGTCGGGGCGGTGCACCCCGGCGAGGATCTTGATCAACGTCGACTTCCCGGCGCCGTTGTCGCCGAGGACGCAGGTGACCTCGCCCGCCCGCACGGTCGTGCTGATCCCGTCGAGGGCGATGACCGAGCCGTAGTCCTTGCCGACGTCGCGCAGCTCGAGCAGCGGCGCGCTCTGCGGGGCGCTCATCGGCGGGCCGCCTCGGCGTAGCGGCGGACCAGCCGGTTGGCCAGCACGGCGAGCAGCAGCATCGCGCCGAGGAAGAAGTAGAACCAGTCGGCGTCCCAGCGCAGGTACGGGATGCCCAGCTGGGTCATGCCGAAGATCAGCGCGCCCAGGGAGGCGCCGACGGCCGACCCGAACCCGCCGGTGAGCAGGCACCCGCCGATGACGGCCGCCACGATGTAGATCAGCTCCTGCCCGATGCCGGTGTTGGCCTGAACCGAGGTCAGCCGGACGGCGAGGGTGACGCCGACGAACCAGGCGGCGGCCGCCGTCGTCATGAACAACGTGATGGTCGTGCGTCGGGCCGGGACGCCGACGTTGCGCGCCGCCACCTCGTCGCCGCCGGTCGCGAACACCCAGTTGCCGAAGCGGGTGCGCAGCAGCACCCAGGTCGCCAGCGCGGTGAACAGCACCCACCAGAGGATCGCGACCCGGAACTCGGTGCCGGCGATCTCGATCCGCGAGGCGAACACCCACTCGGCGGCCGCGTAGCCGGGGACGTCGGCGATGCCGCTGGCCGTGACCGTGCCGGTGAAGAACTTGGTGAGCCCGAGGTTGAGGCCCTGCAGCATCAGGAAGGTGCCGAGCGTGATGATGAAGCTCGGCAGCCCGGTGCGCGTGACCAGCCAGCCGTTGGCGAGACCGATCGCCAGGGCGACCACCAGCGCGACGGCGATCGCCACCCAGATGTTCTGCTCGAACTCGACGGCGACGATGCCCACGGTGAGCGCCGTCGTGCCGGTCATGACGCCCGCCGACAGGTCGAAGTGCCCGCCGATCATCAGCAGCGCGACGGCGACCGCCATGATCCCGAGCGTCGAGGCCGGGTCCAGCCAGTTGGCGATGCCGCGCGTGGACCGGAACACCTCGGACTGCACGGCGAAGAAGGTGAAGACGACGACGGCGCCGATCAGGGCGCCGAGCTCGGGCTTGACCAGCAGCCGCCGCAGCGGTCCGGTGGCGGCCAGCCGCTCGTCGGCCCGGCGCTCGGCCGGCGCCCGCGGCGGCCCGGCCGTCTCCTCCTGCGTGCTCAGCGGGTGCCGGCCGAGGCCAGGTCGGCGATCTCGTCGACGTTGCTCTCGTCGACGATCCCGGGGCCGGTGAGCACCGGCTGACCGCCGCCGACGGTGTTGAGGTTCTGCGCGTACAGCTTCAGCATCACGATCGGCAGGTAGCCCTGCTCGTACTGCTGCTGGTCGACGGCGAAGGCGATGTCGCCGTCCTGGATGCCGCTGATGACGTCCTGGTTCAGGTCGAAGGTGGCCACCTGGGCGTCGGAACCGGCGTCGCCGGCCGCCGCGACCGCCACCGCCGCGACCGCGGAGTTCAGCGTCAGCACCGCGTCGATCGACGGGTCGCTCTGCAGCGACGAGGCGATGGTCGACTGGGCGCCCTGGAGGTCGTTGATGTCCACCTGCAGTGGGGTGACCTGGCTGCCGAGGCCGTCCGAGGCACCCGAGCAGCGCTGCTCGAGCCCGATGTTGCCCGCCTCGTGGACGACGCACAGCACGTTGGTCGCGCCGGCCTCGGCCAGCTCCCGCCCGGCGCCCTGGCCGGCGATCGTCTCGTCCTGGCCCACGTGGCCGATCGCGCCGAACTCCGCCGACCTGTCACCGCCGGAGTTGATCGTCACCACGGGAATGCCCGCGTCGACGGCCGCCTCCACCGAGTCCCGCAGCGCGTCGGGGTTGGCCATCGAGACCACGATCCCGTCGACACCCTGGTTGACCGCCGCGTCGATCAGCTGCGCCTGGCGCTGCGGGTCGCCGTCGCTCTGGTAGTCGACGGAGACGCCGAGGTCGTCACCGGCGGCCTCGGCGCCGTTCTGCACGACGTCCCAGAACGCGTCACCGGCCGAGCCATGGGTGATGACGGCGAAGCTCAGGTCGCCGTCCCCACCGCCCCCGCCGCTGCCCGAGCTCGCGCCGTCGGAGTCGTCCCCGCCGGTGGTGCACGACGCGAGGAGGAGCGGTGCGGCCACCGCGATCGCGAGCAGACGGTGGCGTCGGGCCATGGGAGTCCTCCTGAGCTGCGCGGAGACGCCCTCGCCCCCGCAGTTTCCGGGGGAATCATGCCCCGCAACGGAGCGCGCACGCCGACGGACCCGCGCACGGACCTCCGGACGGGCGACACGTCACCGGCGATCTACCCTCCTGGGCGTGGAGATACTGAGCGCCGGTCACGAACAGGTCGTCCTCTGCAGCGACGCCGGGTCCGGGCTGAAGGCGGTCATCGCCATCCACTCGACGGCGCTCGGCCCGGCGCTGGGCGGCACGCGGTTCTACCCGTACGCCAGCGAGGAGGCGGCGATCGCGGACGCGCTGCGCCTGTCGGCCGCGATGTCGTACAAGAACAGCCTCGCCGGGCTCGACCTCGGCGGCGGCAAGGCCGTGATCATCGGCGACCCGCGCACCGACAAGACCGAGGCCCTGCTGCGTGCCTACGGCCGGTTCGTCGAGGCGCTCGGCGGGCGGTACCTGACCGCCTGCGACGTCGGGACCTACAACGCCGACCTCGACGTCGTCGCCCGGGAGACGCGCTTCGCCCACGGCCGGTCCGAGGCCCTCGGCGGGTGCGGCGACTCGTCGGTCCTCACCGCCTACGGCGTCTTCCTCGGCATGCAGGCCGCCGCCCAGCACTGCTGGGGCACGCGGTCGCTCTCCGGGCGCACCGTGGCGGTGGCGGGGGCCGGCAAGGTCGGTTCGCACCTGATCGGCCACCTGGTCGAGGACGGCGCCGACGTCGTGGTCACCGACGTCGACCCGGCCGCCGTCGAGCGCGTCCGGGCGCGGCACCCGCAGGTGACGTCGGTGCCCGACACCGCGACGCTGATCCGCACCGAGCACGACGTCTACTCGCCCAACGCCCTGGGCGGCGCCCTGGACGAGGAGACCGTCGCGGTGCTGCCGTCGCGGATCGTCTGCGGCGGGGCGAACAATCAGCTGGCCACCCCGGCCGTCGCCGAGCAGCTGCGCGGCCGCGGCATCCTCTACGCCCCCGACTACCTGGTGAACGCCGGCGGGGTCATCCAGGTCGAGGACGAGCGGCACGGGTTCTCCTTCGCCCGGGCGAAGGCGAAGGCGGACGGGATCTTCGACGTGGCGCTGCGGGTGTTCGCCGCCGCCGACGAGGAGGGCGTCTCCCCCTCCGTCGCGGCCGACCGGCTGGCCGAGGAGCGCATGCGGTCGGTGGGCCGCCTGGCCACGATCCGCCTGCCCCGCTGAGAGCTGGGACACGGCGCCGCTCCTCCGGGGGAGGGACGTGTGCCCGTCGCCGATCCGTGTCGTAAGGTTGCGCAGGACATAGTCACTCAGTCGGGGTCGCCACGCGGGCCGTTCCAGCCCGGGGGCTG
Organism: Blastococcus litoris; assembly: GCF_003075095.1. Lineage (GTDB taxonomy): Bacteria > Actinomycetota > Actinomycetes > Mycobacteriales > Geodermatophilaceae > Blastococcus_B > Blastococcus_B litoris. The sequence goes on along the minus strand of NZ_QCZF01000003.1, from coordinate 194,694 downwards.
GACTCCCGTACTCCGTAGCGAGGGGGTCGAGCCGATGGGGCGCGGCCGAGCGAAGGCGAAGCAGACACGCGTCGCCCGTGAGCTCAAGTACAGCTCACCGAACACCGACCTTTCTGCACTGCAGAAGGAGCTCGCCGGTTCGACGCCGTCCTACACCGCGCCTGCGCGGGCGACGGACGACGATGACGAAGACGACGAGTACGCCGACAAGTGGGCGGACGACGACGCGGACGACGACTGGGCCGCCAGCCGCTGAGGCGGCCGGGCTCACCCACTCCTCCACGCACCACGGCACCGCGCCCCGAGGGGCACGGTGCCGTGGTCTGCGGTGGAGCGGAGGGCGTCAGCCGACGTACGGCCTCGTCCGGTGGAGCTCCTCGCAGGCGATCGGACGACGGTCGCAGACGTGCGACGCGGGTGTCGGTGCGAAGTCCATCTCCTCAGCTCTCCTGCTCGAGCCGGGCGAGGCCCGCCTCGGCGATGCGGCGCACCTCGCCGTCCAGGTCCCCGAAGTCCTGGCCGGCCATGGCACCGGCCGCGACGCGCGCGGCGATGCCCTGGGCGATGGCCGCGAACTTGAAGTGGGCGAACGCCTCGTAGAACACCAGCTCACCCAGGTCCAGGCCCGCCCGTGCGGCGTACCGCTCGGCCAGGTGCGACCGGGCCGGGAAGCCCGGGGCACGGGTCACGGCGGGGGTGAGCACCGGGGCCGGCTCCCCCGGCTCGACCCAGTAGAAGAGCAGCATCCCCACGTCGGTGAGCGGGTCCCCGACCGTCGACAGCTCCCAGTCGAGCACCGCGGCGATGCGCGCGGGGTCGTGCGGGTCGAGCAGGCAGTTGTCCAGCCGGTAGTCGCCGTGGACGATCGCCGGGCGCGGGGCCGACGCGGGCAGCCGGCGGGACAGCCGGGCCGCCAGCGCGTCCACGGCCGCGACGGGCTGCGTCGCCGTGCTCTCCCACTGCGCGGTCCAGCGGCGCAGCTGCCGCTCGAGGAAGCCGTCGGGTCGTCCGTAGCCGGCCAGCCCGACCGCCGCCGGGTCCACCGCGTGGAGTTCCACGAGCACGTCGACGAGCGCGTCGGCGATCGCCCGCTTCTGCTCCGGGGTGTCGGCGTACCCGGCCGGCAGCTCGTCGCGGACGACGTGCCCGGGCACCTTGGTCATCACGTAGAACGGCACACCCAGCAGGTCGCCCTCGTCGTGCAGGACGATGCTCGGGACGGGCACCGCCGTGGCCGCGAGTGCGCGCTGCACGCGGGTCTCCCGGCCCATGTCGTGGGCACTGGGGAGCAGGTCCCCCGACGGGGGGCGCCGGAGGACCAGCTCGCCGGCCGGCGAACGCACCGCGAACGTCAGGTTCGACTTCCCGCCCGCGATCAGCTCGGCCTCGACGTCGGTCCAGCGTCCGTCCCCCGTCGCCGCCGCCAGGGCCGGGCCGACGACGTCGAGCCGCACGAGGGCGGCGTGGTCGGCCATCACACGCCTCCGGTGAGGGTCAGCCCTCCGTCGACGGTGAGCACCTGCCCGGTCACCCAGGCGGCGTCGGCCGACAGCAGGTAGGCGATCGCGGCGGCCACGTCCTCCGGGACCCCCAGCCGGCGCAGCGGGTAGGCGGCGCTGACCTCCTCCTCCCGGCCGTCGTAGAGGGCGGTGGCGAACCTCGTCTTCACCACGGCCGGCGCGACCGCGTTGACGCGGATCCGCGGCCCCAGCTCGACCGCCAGCTCCTGGGTGAGGTGGGCCAGCATCGCCTTGCTGGCTCCGTAGAAGCCGATGCCCGGGGCGGGCTTGAGCCCGGCCACGGACGACACGTTCACCACGGATCCGCCGTGCAGCCCCATCCACGCGCGGTGCGCGTGCTGCACCCAGGAGAGCGCGGCCAGGCAGTTGACCTCGACGATCTTCCGGGCGGCGTCCAGCGGCAGCTCGACCATCGGCCCGTAGACGGGGTTGATGCCGGTGTTGTTCACCAGCAGGTCCAGCGAGCCGAACGCCGCGACCGTGCGCTCGACGACCTCGGCCTGGTGCCCGAGGTCGTCGGCAGGGCCGGCGACGGCCATGGCGCGCTCGGGTCCCCCGAGCGCGGCCACGGCCGCCTCCAGCGCCTCGGGCTTGCGTGCGGTCACGCAGACCCGCGCACCCTCCCGGACGAGCTGCTCCGCGACGGCGAACCCGATCCCGCGGCTGGCCCCCGTGACGACGGCGACCTCCCCGGCGAACCGGGGTGCCGTCACGCGGCCACCCGGTGCGAGCGCACCTGGAACGGCTGCAGGTCCAGCGCGGGGGTCCGGCCGGCCACGATGTCGGCCATGATCCGGCTCGAGCCGCACGCCATGGTCCAGCCCATGTGCCCGTGACCGGTGTTGTAGTACAGGTTGGCCTGCTTGCCCCGGCCGATGATCGGCGGGCCGTCGGGGGTCATGGGCCGCATGCACGACCGCATCCGGGCCCGCTCCCAGTCCACGGCGCCCGGGAAGATCTCCTTGCCGGTCTTGAGGATGTTGGAGAAGTCCGAGTACTTCCAGTCCCGGTTGAAACCGGCGAACTCCGCGGTCGAGGAGATCCGCAGCTGGTCGCCGAAGCGGGACCACGCCACCAGCGTCGCCTCGTCCACGCCGCCCACCGTCGGCGCCGCGTCGGAGTCGACGATGTCGGCGGTCAGCGAGTACCCCTTCGCCGGGTACATCGGCAGCCGCTGGCCCGCCGAGCGGGCCAGGAACGGGCTCTGGATGCCCATCGCCAGGACGTAGTCGTCGGCGGTGAGCAGACCGGCGTCGGTCTGCACCCCGGTGACCCGGTCGCCGGCGACGACGAACCGCTGGGCCGTCACGCCCAGCCGGAACTCCACGCCCATCGCCTGGCAGCGGGCCGCCAGCTCGTTGGTGAACAGCTCGGAGTTGCCGCTGGCGTCGGAGGTGACGTGGATGGCCCCGGCGAAGGTGTTGCCCGCCGACGCGAAGGCGGGATCCAGCTTGGCCACCTGCTCGGCGTCGAGGACGTCCATCGGCACGCCGTTGCGCCGCAGCAGGTCCATCTTCTTCACCCCGGCGTCGAGCTCCGCCTGGGTGCGGTAGAGGTAGGCCAACCCCTTCTGCACGTGGTGGTAGTCGATCGACTCGGCCGCGGCGAGCTCGTCGAGCAGCCGCTGGCTGTACAGGCAGAGCTCGAGCTTGACCAGGGTGTTGGCCTCGGCCCGCGCCGGGGTGCACTCGCGGAGGAACTGCAGCCCCCAGGTCACGAGCTTGGCGTCCAGGCGCGGCTTGACCCGGATGGCCGTCTTCTCCCCGCGCAGCGAGGCCAGGAGCATCTTCGGGGCGGCCGGCGACGCCCAGGCGAACGAGTGCCCGGGCGCGATGAGCCCGGCGTTCCCCCCGGTGGCGTCGGTGCCGAGGCTGTCGCGGGCCTCCACGACGACGACCTCGTGCCCCTCCTGGGCCAGGTAGTAGGCGGTGGTGACGCCGATGACGCCGCCGCCGAGGACGATGGTCTTCACAGGGGACTCCCTAGGTGGTGGGGCGGGTCAGAGCGCGGCGACGGCCTGGATCTCGACGACCAGGCCGGGCAGCAGCAGCCCGGCCACGACGGTCGCCCGGGCGGGGCGGTGGTCGCCGAACGCCTCGCCCCATGCCTCGTTGAAGGCGGCGAAGTCGTCGAGCGAGGTGATGAACACCGTGGCCGAGACGATGTCGGTCAGCTCGGCGTCGAACTCGGCGAGGATCGTCCGGATCCGCTCGATCGTCACCCGCGTCTGCTCGCGCATGTCGCCGGGCGCCACCACGTTGTTGTCCTTGTCCAGCCCGACCTGGCCGGCGAGGTAGGCGAAGCCGTTGGCCACCACGGCCTGGGAGTAGGGCGCGATGGCGGGGCCGAGCGTGCTGGGGTTGTAGATCTTCAGGTCTGCGGACATGGCGGAGCTCCGTTCGTGGAAGGGGTGGTGCGGTCTCGCCGGTCCCGGACGACCCGGGACCGGGTCGGTCAGTAGGCGCCGCGGTAGGCGCGGGGGTCGGTGGCGTCGTGCACGTAGCGGATGAAGCCGGCCCAGTCGAAGACCGGCAGGCCGGTCGCCTCGTGGACCGCGCGGGCGTACGGCGGGAGGTCGCTGCACTCGAGGAGGATCGCGCCGAGGTCGGGGCTGGCCGAGGCGACCGCCACGGCGGTCTCGACCACCTCGCGCCGCATCAGCTCGTCGTCGAGGGTGCCGACCTCCTGGATGATCACCTCGTTGAAGTGGGGCTGGTGGTCGAGGCCCTGGACCACCAGCCGGGCGGGGTCGGTGATACCGGCGCCGGCGAGCACGCTCTCGCTGATGCCGTTGCCGTTGGCCACCAGCACGCCGAGCCGCTGCGCGGGTGCGAGCATCCGCAGCAGCATCGGCGCCTGCAGCAGGCTGGACATGAACACCGGCACGTCCACCGCGGCCGCGACGACGTCCTGGTAGGCCGCCATGTAGCCGCAGTTCCCGGTGATCGCGCGGACGCCTTCGGCCTCCAGCTGCTTGGCCGCCGCGACGAACAGCTCGCCGTAGGCGGCCGCGTCACCGGTCAGCACGTCGGAGCCGGCCGCCCCGTCGACGACCAGGTAGCGCACCGGGAAGCCGAACGTCGTGGCGTTGTTCAGGTCACCGGGCACGAACGGGACGTTCCACTCGGCGCAGAGCATGCCGATCGTGTAGCCGTAGGCGACCGGGCGGGCGGTGGTGGTGCGGTAGACGGCCATCACAGGACCCCCTCGACGACGGACGTGACCTCGGGCGTCGACGCGGGCAGCCCGCCGAGGTAGAGCTCGCTGACCTGGGGGTCGAGCATCAGCTCGCGCGCCGCCCCCTCGAGGGCGACCTGCCCCTGGACCAGCACCAGCCCCCGGTCGCTGACCGCGAGGGACTGGACGGCGTTCTGCTCCACGCAGAGCACGGTGACGTCCTCGTCGGCGCGGATCCCGACGATCGTGTCGAACAGCTCGGTGACCTTCGCGGGCGACAGCCCGGCGGACGGCTCGTCGAGCAGCAGGACGTCGGGCCGGGGCATGAGCGCACGGCACACGGCGAGCAACTGGCGCTCGCCGCCGGACAGCGAGTCGGCACGCGCGTGCTGCCGGTCCCCCAGCGCCGGGTACCGGCCGAGCAGCTCGTCGGCCCGCCGTTCCCGTTCCCGTCGCGGCATGTGCTGGCCACCCGCGCGCACGTTCTCGCGGATGCTCATCGGCCCGAACACGTTGTCCAACTGGGGGACGAACGCCATCCGGTGCCGGCGCACCCGCCGGTGTGCCGGCACCTTGGTGCAGTCCGCGCCCGAGATCGTGACGGTCCCGGTGCGGGCCGGGACGAAGCCCATCAGGCACTTGAGGAAGGTGGACTTCCCCGACCCGTTCGGGCCGATGACGGTCATGATCTCCTGGTCGGCGAGGTCGAAGGAGATCCCGTCGAGGATGTTCACGCCGGGCACGTAGCCGGCGGTGAGGTCTCGGGCCTGCAGTTTCATGAGCTGGTCGCTCCGGTGGTGACGTGGGTGGGACGGGGAGCGCCGAGGTAGGCCTCGACCACGCGGGGGTTGTCCTTCAGCTCGTCCGGGCGGCAGGAGGCGATGACGCTGCCCTTGTCCAGGACGTGGACGCGCTGGCAGAGCCGGCCGATGAAGCCCATGTCGTGCTCGATGACGAGCAGCGTCGCGCCCCGCTGGTTGATGTCCTTGAGCCGGTCGGCGATCGTGACGCGCAGCGTCGGGTTGACCCCCGCCGTCGGCTCGTCGAGGAGGAGCACCTCCGGATCGGTCATCAGCGCGACGCCGAGGCTGAGCAGCTTCTTCTGCCCGCCCGAGAGCCGTCCCGCCGGCTGCTCGACCATGTGGCCGAGGTTGAGGAAGTCCAGCAGCTCCAGGGCCTTGCCGACCGCGACCTTCTGCTCGGCCGCCCGCGCCCGGCGCCGGAGCAGACCCCGGACGGGAGCGCTGCCGATCGGCAGGGTGGCCCCGCACAGCATGGCTTCGAGGACGCTCATCTTCATCGGCTGCGCCGCCGTCTGGAAGGTGCGGCGGATGCCCATCCGGCTGACCTGCCAGTCGGCCAGCCGGTCGAGGCGGGTCCCGCCGTACTCGATCGTGCCGGTGTCGGGGTTGAGGAACCCGGACAGGCAGTTGAGCAGGGTGGTCTTGCCCGAGCCGTTCGGCCCGACCAGGCCGACGATCTCGCCGGGGGCGATCTCGAGGTCGACGTCCTGCAGGACGCGGACGGCGCCGAACGACTTGCCCACGCCGCTACTGGTGAACATCGATCCTCCGCAGCTTCTCGGCGAACAGCCCCTCGGGGCGGGTCATGAGGAAGGCCGTGAGCACGAGGCCGACGACCAGGAGCCGGACGCTGCTCGCGCTCTGCTCGGGGATGGGGAGGACGTCCTTGAGGAACCGGCTCCCGGCGTAGATCAGCTGGATGGCCAGGGCCCCGAACACCGCCCCGCGGTTGTTGCCCATGCCACCGATGATCAGCATGGTGAAGACCAGGAAGGTCTCGATCGGCAGCAGCTGGTTGGGGCCGATGTAGGAGATGTAGAGCGTGTAGACCGACCCGCCGACGGCGGCGATCGGCGCGGCGACCGCGAGGACCCGCATCTTCTCGGCGGTGATGTTGTGCCCGAGCGAGGCGGCCAGCACCGGCTCCTCGCGGATCAGCCGCAGCACCCGGCCGAACTGCATGCGGGTGAGCGACTCGGCGATCAGGTACGCCACGCCGGCGAGGGCGATGCAGAGGACCAGCCAGACGATGGCCGAGCCGATGCCGGTGAGCCCGGTGAAGGGGCCGGCGATGCCGCTGATCCCCTGGGGCCCGCCGGTCAGCGCGCTCTCGTTGACCACGACCAGCCGGAGGCACTCGGCCACGGCCAGGGTGACGATCGCCCAGTAGTCGGCGGCCAGCGTCCGGCCGAGGCGGCCGATCGCGGCGCCGAGCAGGCTGGCGGCGACGATGCCGACCACGATGCCGAGCAGCCAGCTCCCGCCGTGCAGGGCGACGATGCCCGACGCGTAGGCCCCGATGCCGAAGAAGGCGACGTGCCCGAAGTTGAGCAGGCCCGTGACGCCGGCCTGCAGGTTGAGGCTGAGCGCGAAGAGCGCGTAGATCGCCGCGACGGTGGCGACGTAGAGGAGGAAATCAAGCACGTCGGCCTCCCAGGCCGAAGAGCCCCTGGGGACGCAGGAGCATCACGAGGATGACGGCGACGAAGCCGACCGCCGGCCGGTAGCTCACCGGCACGAGCAGGGGGTCGCCGCCGAAGATCGCGCCGAAGTCGACGCGCAGGACCGTGCTCTCGGCGAGGGCGAGCACCGCCGCGGCGAGCAGCGACCCGCCCACGCTGCCGATGCCGCCCATGATCACGGCGGCGAAGACGGCCAGCAGCAGCGCGCTGCCCATCTCCAGGGAGATGGACGTGTCCGCGGCGATGAAGACCCCGCCCGTCGCCGCCATGGCGGCGGCGAGGAACACCACCGACGTCGAGACCCGGCGGACGTCCATGCCGCTGGCCGAGGCCAGGTCGGGATTGGTCGCCGCGCAGCGCACCGCGCGGCCGGCGTTGGTGAACGCCAGGACGAAGAAGAGGACGGCGAAGATCGCCACCGTCAGCGCGACGACCCAGATCTGCGCCCGGGTCACCACGGCATCGCCGAGCCGCAGGCCGGGAGCGGGCGCGAGGGGGAGGCGCTCGGGCCGCGGACCGGCGATCGCCTGGATCGTCGCGGTGATGACGATGGACAGCGCGAGCGAGCCGATCAGCGCCGTGGCGCTGCTGAACGACGACAGCCGGCGGAAGAAGAACAGGTGCAGCAGCACCCCGAGGACGCCGGCCGCGAGGATGCCGACGACCGACCCGAGGACGACGCCGAGCCCGATCCCGGAGGCGGCCACGAGGGCCAGGTAGGCCCCGACCGGCGCGAACTGGACGTGGGCGACGTTGGCGAACCTGACGATCCCCCACGTCATGGAGAGACCGACGGCGATGAGGCTCAGCTGCGACGTGCGCACGAGCGTGTCGATGATGATCTGGGTGAGCACGCGTCCGCCTCCCGGGCAGGCAGTGGGTCGGGCGAGGGGTGTCCCGTCCGGGCCCGCGGCGGCGGGCCCGGACGGGCTTCCGCTCAGCTCTCCTCGACGACCTTGCCGTCGGTGTACTTCAGGACGAGGTAGGGCTGGTCCGACCGCTGGTTCTGGTCGTCGAAGGTGATGTCACCGGTCACCCCGGCGTAGCCCTGCCCGATCGTCCCGAGCGCCTCGGCGATGGCGTCCGCGTCGGTGGACCCGGCCTTCTCGATGGCCTCGGCCAGCATCATCGTGGCGTCGTAGGTGTAGCCGCTGAAGGTGGAGGCGAAGTCCTCGCCGTACTCCTCCTGGTAGGCGTCCTGGTAGTCCTGCCCCTCGGGGCCGACGTAGTTCACGTCCATGCCGATCTGGTCCTGGACGGTCTCGGGTGCGGAGTCCGACGTGCACATCGTCAGGTAGATCCCGAACCACGGGGTCTCCTGCATGCCGCCCTCGAAGGCCTGCTGGTTGATGACCGACGAGTCCTGGCCGTACGCGCTGTACAGGACGACGTCGGGCTGGGAAGCGGCGATGCGCTCCAGCTCGGCGCGGTAGCTGGTCTGGCCCTCGGTGTAGAGGATCGTCTCGGTGACCGAGCCGCCGGCCGCCTCGTAGGCCTCGGTGAACGGGTCGACGATCCCCTCGCCGTAGGAGTTGTTGGGCACCATGATCGCGGCCTTCATGAGGCCGCGCTCGGCCAGCTGCTCGGAGGCGAACTTGCTGGCGATCGTGTCCAGGCCGATCACGGAGAAGGACTTGTCGCCGATCCCGGCGATCTCGGGCGAGGACGAGCCGACGTTCATGTGGATCACGCCCTCCTGCTGGAGGTACTGACCCAGCGGCACGGTGACGCCGGAGGAGTACTCCCCCATCACGGCCGCGACGTCGTCGACGCTGACCAGCTTCTTGGCCGCGTCGATGGCCGCGTTCGCGGCGCCGGCGGAGTCCTCGACGATGACGTTGAGGTCCTTGCCCATGACCCCGCCGTCCTCGTTGATCTTGGCGACGGCGAGCTCGATGCCACGGCGCTGGTCCTCGCCGATGGAGGCGCTGCTGCCGGTGAGCGGCAGCACGGCGCCGATGTTGACGGCGCCCTCAACGGCGTCGCTGTCACCGCCGGACGCGGGGTCGCCGCCCCCGCCGCCGGTGTTGGCGGCGGTGCCGCCGCAGGCCGCCAGGACGACCGCCAGACCGAGAGCGGCGGCGGGCTTCAGGAGTCGGTTCGGAGTCAGCACGGCAGTCCTTCAGCTGGAAGGGACGGCTTGCATACGGCTCTGTATGCAGCCTCGTATGCTGCGGGAGTATGTGAGCGTCGACACGTCGATGTCAACGGGTCGGCGAGAGGACGATCGGGACGTGGCGGAGCCCGAGCGTCGCGTCACCAGGACGTTCGCGAGCCGTAACATCGCCGTCGCAGATCAGCTGGAGAGGGGCACCGTGACGGTCACGAAGCCGGTCGAGCCCGTGCACGGGTCGTTGTCCGAGGCGGTCTACGCCGCCGTCCACCACCGCATCGTCACCGGCGTCTACCGCCCCAACCAGCGGTTGGTCGAGACCGAGATCGCCGCGGAGCTGGGGGCCAGCCGGACACCGGTCCGCGAGGCCCTCGTGCGGCTGATCAACGACGGCCTGGCGGTCCGGTCACGGCACGGCCTGATGGTCCGCGAGTTCACGCTCCCGGAGGTCAGGGAGATCTACGAGGTCCGCGCCGCCCTGGAGGGCTACGCCGCCCGGTTGGCGGCGGAGCGGGCCACCCCCGAGGCGCTGGCCACGCTCGGGGAGACCCTGCAGCACCACGCCCGGACGTCGCTGGACGAGGCGCTGGACCGGGCCAAGGTCGTCGAGACGAACGCCGACTTCCACGACGCGGTCCTGGCGGCCGGCGGCAACACCCGCATGCGGGGCCTGGCGACCGGCAACCAGTCCTACTTCTTCAACATCGAGGCCGCCGCCGTCACCTCGGACGAGGCGCTCGTCGTCGCGCTGGACGAACACCAGCTGATCTACGAGGCGATCCGCGACCGGGACGCCGACAAGGCCGAGGCGATCGTCCGGGGCCACGTCATGGCCGGCCTGAAGGTCATCGAGAGCTTCCTCTGAGGGCGACCCGGCAGGCGACCGCCGACGCGACGAGCTGCTCGAAGGACCGGGGGTCCCAGGCGGTGAGCTGCGCCCACCGCTGGAGCCGGTAGGTCACCGAGTTCGCGTGCAGGTGCAGCGCCTCCGCCGTGCGCGCCACCGACATGTCGGCGGCCGCGAAGGCCAGGACGGTCTCGGCCAGGTGCGGGTGCTCCCCGGCGGTCCGCACGGCGGTGGCGACCAGCGGCTCGAGCCGCTCGGTCTCCGCGAGCAGGCAGGCCTGCGCCCAGACGTCCCCGAACCTGGTCACGCCACCGCCCTCCCCGGCCGCGCCGAGCGCCAGCCGCGCGTCGCCGAGGCTGACCACGGCACCGCGCAGGCCACGGCGCCGCAGGCCCACGCCGACGGGCCCGCCCATCGGCAGGCGGCCGGCCGTCCCGGCCAGCCAGTCGTCCCCGTCCCCCCGGGCGAGGACGACGACGGCACCCGGCGGGGAGGAGTGGACGACCGGCACCGGCGCCCGGTCGAGCTCGCGCGCCACCTCCGGCGGGAGCACGACGTCGGCGCCGGAGGTCGCCCACGTCGCCGCGACGAAGTCGCCCCGCGGGTCCAGGCCGAGCGCGTCGGCCAGCCGGGCCGCCTCCGCGTCGTCCCGCCCCGCGACGAGGAGCTCCAGCAGGCGGGAGGACAGCGTGGCGCGGTGGCTGTGCAGCTCCCGGGTCACGTCCCCGTGGGCGGAGGCGAGGACGGTGGAGATGGCGTGCAGCAGCCGGAGCAGCTGCGCGGCCACGTCGGGCAGCAGCGGCGCCGCGGGCCCCGGGTCCGCGCACAGAGCACGCCACAGCTCCTGGTCGCCCAGGTGGTAGGCGCCGATGAGCACGTCCACCCCGATCCCCTGGCGGGCCCGGCGGCGGGCCAGGTCGGCCGCCCGCTCCAGGTCCGCCGGCGCCAGCAGCCGCCGCCCGGCCAGCGCGTCCAGCCGGCGGCGCTGTTGCTCCGTCACCGCCGCCAGGTGCTCGTCGTGGGGCACCGCGGCGTAGGCCGGCAGGTCGCGCCTGATCGTGGTGACGGAGTCGCGCGCGAGGCGGTCGAGGTCGCCGGTCACCCGCCGGCACAGCTCCGCGACGGGGCTCCAGTCCGACGTCGTCATGAGCGTCGTCCCGTGATTTCCACGAGGACACACTCCCCCATCGGGCCGCGTTTTGGCGATCGCACCGCAGACAGCACGCCGGCCGGGCATCCATATTGGTGAAGCCACCGAACCGGCCCGACCCAGGGAGCCCCATGACCCTCACGACCGGACGGCCCGTGCGCCTCGAGGACCGCTACGAGCTCCGCGACGGGGAGATCTACCTGTCCGGGTTGCAGGCCCTCGTCCGCATCCCGCTGGACCAGAACCGGCTCGACCGGCGGAACGGGCTGGACACCGCGACCTTCGTCTCCGGCTACGAGGGCTCCCCGCTGGCCGGGTTCGACCTCGAGCTGTCCCGGCAGGCGAAGCTCCTGGAGCAGCACCGGGTGGTCTTCACGCCCAGCGTGAACGAGGAACTCGGCGCCAACGCGGTGCAGGGCTCCCAGCTCGCGTCCTCCGTGGGCGGGATGACCTGCGACGGGGTGGTCGGGATCTGGTACGGCAAGGCCCCGGGGCTGGACCGCGCCACGGACGCGCTGCGCCACGCCAACCTCGGCGGGGCGGCCCCCACCGGCGGCGTCCTCGTCCTCGTGGGCGACGACTCGATCGCCAAGTCCTCCACCGTGCCCAGCAGCTCCGAGACCGCCATGGCCGAGATCGGCATGACCGTGCTCTCCCCGAGCGACCCCCAGGACGTGCTCGACCTGGGCCTCCACGGCATCGCGCTCTCCCGGTTCAGCGGGCTGTGGACCGGGATGAAGCTGGCGACCAACGTCGTCGACGGGGCCGGCACAGCGGTCGTCCGGACCGACCAGGTCGAGCCGGTCTTCCCCGACCGGAGGGTCGACGGCGTCCCGTACACGCACGAGGTCACCGCGAACTTCCTGCAGCCGACCCTCGCCGCGCTGGAGAAGACCCTCACGACGACCCGCCCCGAGCTGGCGATGCGCTACGCCCGCGCCAACGGGCTCAACCGCATCGAGGGCGACCCCGGAGCCAGCATCGGCATCGTCACCGCCGGCCCTGGCTACCTCGACGTGCTCCAGGCGCTCGCGCTCATGGGCATCCCGGCTGCCGACCTCCCCACCTCCGGCATCCGGATCCTCAAGCTGGGCATGGTCTCCCCGCTGGAGCCGCAGATCGTCGCGGAGTTCGCCCAGGGCCTGGACGAGATCGTCGTGGTGGAGGAGAAGCGCCCCTTCGTCGAGCTGGCGGTCAAGGACCTGCTCTACGGGAGCCCGGGCGCTCCCGCCGTCCACGGCAAGCGGGGCCCCGGCGGCACGCCGCTGCTGCGGCCCGACGCCGACCTGCCGCCGGAGGTCATCGCGAAGGCGCTGGCCCCGCGGCTGCTGGAGCGGACCGGCTCCGAGGCGGTCGCCGCCTGGCTGGAGACGGCGTCCGCGCCGGTCCGCCGCTCCCTCCCCCTGCTCCCGATGGTCAACCGGACGCCGTTCTTCTGCTCCGGGTGCCCGCACAACCGCTCCACCGAGGCCCCCGAGGGATCACTGGTCGGGGCCGGCATCGGGTGCTCCGCGCTCGCCTCGTTCATGCCGGAGGAGCGGGTTGGCACCATCGTCGGCCTGACCCAGATGGGCGGCGAGGGCGTCGCCTGGATCGGGATGGCGCCCTTCGTCGAGCACCGCCACCTCCTGCAGAACCTCGGCGACGGCACGTACCACCACTCCGGCAGCCTGGCGATCCGCGCGTCCGTCGCCGCCCGCTCCAACATCACCTACAAGCTGCTGCACAACGGCGCCGTCGCCATGACCGGCGGCCAGCAGGCGATCGGCAAGATGGCCGTGCGCGAGATCGCGGCGGAGCTGCTGGCCGAGGGCGTCGCCCGGGTCGTCGTCACGACCGAGGACCTCCAGCGGTACAAGGGCGTGCGGCTGCCCAAGGGCGTCGAGGTCCGCCACCGCGACCGGCTGATCGAGACGCAGGAGGAGCTGGCCCGCGTGGAGGGCGTCACCGTTCTCATCCACGACCAGGAGTGCGCCACCGAGCTCCGTCGCAAGCGGAAGCGCAAGAAGGTCGCCGAGCCGGTCGAGCGGGTGTTCATCAACGAGCGCGTCTGCGAGGGCTGCGGCGACTGCGGGCACAAGTCCAACTGCCTCTCGGTGCAGCCCGTCGACACAGAGTTCGGCCGCAAGACGCAGATCCACCAGGCGTCCTGCAACAAGGACTTCTCCTGCCTCGACGGCGACTGCCCCTCGTTCATCAGCGTCGTCCCGGGCACGAAGGCGCCGGCGCAGGACGGCGGACGACTCGAGGCGACCGACCTCCCCCAGCCGGAGCTGAAGGTCGACCCGGCCGACTACAACCTGCGGATCACCGGCATCGGCGGCACCGGCGTGGTCACGACCGCGCAGATCATCTCCACCGCCGCGGTGATGGCCGGGATGTACGTCCGCAGCCTCGACCAGATGGGCATGGCCCAGAAGGGCGGCGCGGTCGTCTCCGACATCAAGCTGTCGTCGGCCCCCATCGACGGGACGAACAAGGTCGCCGGCGGCGAGTGCGACCTCTACCTCGGCTGCGACGTCATCGTCGCCGCCAACGCGGCGAACCTCGAGGTCACCGCACCCGGGCGCACCATCGCCGTCGTCTCCACGTCGGTGGTGCCCACCGGCGCCATGGTCGCCGATCCGACCGTGGCCTTCCCCGACGTCGAGGAGACCACCGCCCGGATCCTGCAGACCTGCCGCGCCGACGACAGCGCGGTGGCCGACGTCCGGAAGCTCGTCGACGGGCTCTTCGGCGACGACCAGTACGCCAACATCTTCCAGGTCGGGATGGCCGTCCAGGCCGGCGCGCTGCCGGTCGACCCGGCGGTGCTCGAGCGGGCCATCGAGCTCAACGGCGTGGCCGTCGAGCGCAACCTGCAGGCCTTCCGGCGGGGCCGGCAGCTGGTCGCCGACCCGGCCGCGCTGCAGGCGGCCCTGCCCGCCCCGACGTCGGGGCCGACCGGCCCGTCGGCCGCGGCCCGCGAGCTCGCGGCTCACCTCGACCTCTCCGAGCCGGAGCTGGCGGAGCTGGTCCTGCGGCGGATCGACGAGCTCGTGGCCTACCAGAACCGGAGGTACGCGCAGCGGTACGTCGCGGTGCTGCGGCGGGTGCAGGGACGGGAGGTGGCGGCGACGGGGTCGAGCGGCCCGGTCACCGGTGCGGTGGCGGCCAACCTGTACAAGCTCATGGCCTACAAGGACGAGTACGAGGTGGCGCGCCTGTCGCTCGACCCGGAGCTGGAGCGGCGGCTGCGGGAGCAGTTCGGCGCCGACGTCCGGTACTCCTACCGGCTGCACCCGCCGGTCCTGCGCGCCGCCGGCATGGACCGGAAGATCAGCCTCGGCCGGTGGTTCCGCCCCGGGTTCGCGGCCCTCTACGCGATGCGAGGCCTGCGCGGCACCCGGCTCGACCCCTTCGGCCGGGGCGAGGTCCGGGCGACCGAGCGGGCGCTGATCGAGGAGTACGTCGACGCCGTCCACGGGGCCACCGCCCGGCTCACACCCGGGAACCTGCCGCAGGTCGCCGACCTCGCCGGTCTGCCCGACGTCGTCCGGGGCTACGAGCACGTGAAGATGGCCAACGTCGCCCGCTACCGCGAGCGCCTGGCCGCCCTGCGGGCCGAGCTCGGCATCTGACGGCCCCTCGCCGCGGGCCGCTCCTCCTCCGGGAGGGGCGGCCCGTCGTCGTTCAGCGGTAGGTGCCGACCAGCCGCGCGGCGGTGTCGTCCGTGCGGCGCTGCACACCCCCGGCCACCCAGGCCGGCACGCCGGCGGCGGTGAGCTGCGCGACGACTGCGTCGGCGACGTCGGGGGCGACCGCGGCGACCATGCCGACGCCGCAGTTGAACGCGCGCTCGGACTCCTCGCGCGGGACGCCGTGCTCCTCCATGAGCCGGACCGCGGCGGGCAGCGCCCACGTGGCCCGGTCGAGCACAGCCTCCAGCCCGTCCGGGACGACGCGGGCGGTGTTGCCCGCCAGCCCGCCGCCGGTGATGTGCGCGTAGGCGTGCACGCCGTCGACGCCGAACTGCTCGACGAGCGCCAGGCAGTCGCGGGCGTAGATGCGGGTGGGCTCGAGGAGCTCCTCACCGAGCGTCCGGTCGAGCCCGGCCGGCGTGGCGTGCAGGTCGAGCCCCGCGGCGCTCACCACGCGCCGCACCAGCGAGTAGCCGTTGGAGTGGAACCCGGACGACGCCATGGCCACGACCGCGTCGCCCTCGCGGACCCGCTCCGGGCCCAGGACGCCGTCGGCCTCCACGACGCCGACCGCCGTCGCGGCGAGGTCGTACTCGTCGGCGTCCATGAGGTCGCCGTGCTCCGCCGTCTCGCCGCCGACCAGGGCGGCGCCGGCCTGCGTGCAGCCCTCGGCGATGCCGGTGACGATCGCGGCGATCCGCTCGGGGACGACCTTGCCGCAGGCCACGTAGTCCTGGAGGAACAGCGGCTCGGCGCCGCAGGCGACCAGGTCGTCGACGACCATCGCGACCAGATCGATGCCGACGGTGTCGTGCCGGTCGAGCTGCCGGGCGAGCGCGATCTTCGTGCCGACGCCGTCGGTCGAGGAGGCCAGCAGGGGCTTGGCGTACTTGGCGGTGTCGAGCGCGAACAGGCCGGCGAAGCCGCCGAGGCCGCCGACGACCTCGGGCCGGTTGGTGCGCGCGACCGCCGTCCGCATCAGCTCGACGGCCCGCTCACCGGCGTCGATGTCGACGCCGGACGCCGCGTAGGTGAAGGGGGTGCTCACGGTCGGCTGAGCGCGTCCTCGGCCCCGCCCGGGACGCTGGCGCTGCCGGCCTGCTGACCCGTCCAGCCGCTCACCGACCGCTGGTCGTGCGCCGACGCCATCGGCAGCGGCGTCCGGCCGATGCCCTCGAGCACGTTCTTGCCGAGCACGCCCTCCTCCGCCAGCGGGATCGGGTACTCGCCGGTGAAGCAGGCCGTGCAGAGCCGGTTGGCCGGCTGCTCGGTGGCCGCGATGAGCCCCTGCTCCGAGACGTAGCCCAGGGAGTCGGCGTTGATCGACGCCCGCACCCCGTCGATCTCGAGCCCGTTGGCGATGAGCTCGGCCCGGCTGGCGAAGTCGATGCCGTAGAAGCAGGGCCACTTCACCGGGGGCGAGGCGATGCGCACGTGCACCTCGACGGCGCCGGCCTCGCGCAGCATGCGGATCAGCGCGCGCTGGGTGTTGCCGCGGACGATCGAGTCGTCGACGACGACCAGCCGCTTGCCGCGGATGACGTCGCGCAGCGGGTTGAGCTTCAGCCGGATGCCGAGCTGCCGGATGGTCTGCGACGGCTGGATGAACGTGCGGCCCACGTAGGAGTTCTTGACCAGGCCCAGCCCGTAGGGGATGCCCGACGCCTCGGCGTAGCCGACGGCGGCAGGGGTGCCCGACTCCGGGACGGGGATGACGAGATCGGCCTCGACCGGGTGCTCCTTGGCCAGCCGCCGGCCGATCTCCACGCGCGCGGCGTGCACGCCGCGGCCGGAGATGGTGGTGTCCGGGCGGGCCAGGTAGACGTACTCGAAGACGCAGCCCTTGGGCTCGGCGACGGCGAAGTGCTGGCTGCGCAGCCCGTTCTCGTCGATCGCGATGAGCTCACCGGGCTCGACCTCGCGGACCACCGAGGCGCCCACGATGTCCAGCGCCGCGGTCTCGCTGGCGACCACCCAGCCGCGCTCCAGCCGGCCGAGCACCAGCGGGCGCACGCCCTGCGGGTCGCGGGCGGCGTACAGCGTGTCCTCGTCCATGAAGGTGAGGCTGAAGGCGCCGCGCAGCTTGGGGAGTACCTCCATGGCCGCGGCCTCGACGGAGATGTCCGGGCGGGCGGCGATGAGGGCGGTGACCAGGTCGGAGTCGTTGGTCGCCACGAACGCCCCGGGCACGCCGGCGTCGGCGGCCTCGACGGCGAGCTCCGCGGTGTTGACGAGGTTCCCGTTGTGGCAGAGCGCGAGCCCCGTGCCGGCCTCCGTCGTCCGGAAGGTGGGCTGCGCGTTCTCCCACGTGGAGGCGCCGGTGGTCGAGTAGCGGGTGTGCCCGACGGCGAGGTGGCCGCGGAGGCTGCCCAGCGTCGCCTCGTCGAAGACCTGGCTGACCAGGCCGAGGTCCTTGTAGACCACGACCGAGGCGCCGTCGGACACCGCGATCCCGGCCGCCTCCTGACCGCGGTGCTGGAGCGCGTACAGACCGAAATAGGTCAGCTTCGCGACCTCCTCCCCCGGCGCCCAGACCCCGAAGACGCCGCAGGCGTCCTGGGGACCGGGAGAGTGGGGGTCGAGGTCGTGCGTCAGCCGTCCATCACCGCGAGGCACCCCCCGAGACTACCGGGGTCGTCGCGCGACACACCCGGGCTCCGGGTGGGACGTGTCACTCCCTCGTGGCGGGACCTCACCCCGCCGGGCGCGTGACCAGTACGTTCGCGCCATGCGACTGCCGCGGATCGACGGCGAGATCGAGCGCCGGCTCCTGGTGAACTACCGCGTCGACCCCGACGTGCTGCGCCCCCTCCTGCCCTCACGGTTCCGCCCGCAGACGGTGGACGGTGCCGCGGTGGCCGGGATCTGCCTCATCCGGCTCGGCCACCTGCGACCGCACGGTCTGCCCCGCCCCCTCGGCGTCGCCTCCACCGAGAACGCCGCCCACCGGATCGCCGTCGAGTGGGACGGGCCCGACGGCGTGGAGACCGGTGTCTACATCCCCCGGCGGGACAGCAGCTCGTGGTTGACGGTCCTGCTGGGCGGCCGCGCGTTCCCGGGGGTGCACTCGCATGCGCGGTTCGAGGTCACCGAGACCGACGAGGACCTCCGCGTCGCGTTCCGCGCGGACGACGGCGAGGCAGCCGTCGGCGTGCACGTCCGGCTGACGCCCGAGCTGGACCACAGCGCGCTGTTCACCGACGTGGCGGCGGCGTCGGCGTTCTTCGAGGCGGGGGCCGTGGGCTGGTCCCCCGACCGCGCCGGCGGGGTGGAAGGCGTCCGGCTGGCCACCTCCGCCTGGCGCGTCGACCCCGCGCAGGTGGTCTCGTGCCGCTCGTCCTTCTTCGACGACGGGCTGCGCTTCCCGGCCGGCTCCGCGGAGCTGGACTCCGCGCTGGTGATGCGCCGCGTGCCGGTCACCTGGGGAGCGCTGCCCTCCGTGGCCGCCTGACGCGGTGCCCAGCGCCGTCGTCCTCATGTGGCACGAGTGAGCCGGCCCGGCATCGTCCCTGGAGCGGCCGCTATCGAACGGGAAGTGACCGGCTCAGGGACAACGCTCGGTCAGCGCGGGCGCGCCGCTGCGCGCCCGGCCACCGGGGCGGCGACGGACCCGGAACTTCTCGGGCTGCGCCCTCGTTGCAGCTCGGTCGCCCCACCTGAAGCCGGAGGTCCGCCCGTGCCCGCACTCCTGCCGTCCACCGTCGTCCCCGCTGCGTCGCTCCCGTCACCCGCCGCCCAGGCCGACCGGCTCGTGGGGTTGGGCGTCCACGCGCTGGCGGGCATGACCGACCGCGAGCTGCGCGGGGCGGCAGACGGCCTGCCCGCCGGCTCGCTGCTCGTCCTCGCCCCCGAGCGGGCCCCGGCGTCCGCGCTGGCCCCGCTGCTCGCACTGGACGACCGACCCGGTTTCGTCGTGGAGGACATGACCGACGTCGACGCGTTCGGGCCGCTGCCCTCCGTCGTCGTCCCGGACGGCCCGGTCTACGCCGTCTGCGGCCTGGACCGCGGCGACGACATGGCGAACTGGAGCCCGGACGAGGCGCTGCCGACGATCCTCGGCGCCGGCCGGACGCCCCTGACGCTCACCGAGGGCATCCACTGGCTGCTCCAGCGCCCCGACGTCCTGGAGCGGAACCGGTGCTTCATGACGATCGGCTCCCGGCTGCGCAAGGCCGACGGCCGGCTGGACAGCCGCACGCCGGCCCTGTGGATCAGCAACGGCACCGGCCGGGACGGCCGCGAGCGCCGGGGCGCGCCCAAGGTGGGCTGGTGCTGGGCCGGCAACCGGCACACCTGGCTCGGCTTCGCGTCCGCCGAGGCCCGGGTGGCGGGCTGACCGGGGAACCCCGACGGCGTCCGGCTCGTTCCTCCCTGTGCACCGTCCTCACCGGCGGAGGAGGAGAGCGGATGGCCGGCGACCGACCCGATCCGGGCGAGTTCCTCGACATGGCCCAGCGCATGCTGCGCGAGCTGTTCGGCGAGGGGCGCCGCAGCGAGGAGCCGTGGTCGGATGCGACCCGCCGGTTCCGCGAGTCGTTCGCCGGCGACCGACCGGCGCGCAGCGAGGCGCGGTACCGGGAGCCCAGCCCCGAGGAGCAGCGGGAGAACCTGACGTTCGCCCTGGCCACGCGGGCCGTCGAGGCGCTCGAGGACGTCGCGCTCAACGTCGCCGCGATCCGGCAGCGGCTCGAGCGCACGGCGCCGCCGGACCGCCCTGCCGCCGAGGACGACGGGCAGGGCGGCGCGAAGGACGGCTGACCGTCAGCCCAGGTTGCGCAGCTCCGCGGCGATGGTGGTGTCGTCGCCGTGCCCGGTCTTCACCACCGTGTCGCCGTGCAGCGCGAACAGCTCGGACCGGATCGAGTGCTCGATCGTCGGCCGGTCGCTGTAGGAACGGCCCGTGGCGCCCGGGCCGCCGTGGAACAGCGTGTCGCCGGTGAACACGGTCGTGAGGTCCGGTGCGTGCAGGCAGACGCTGCCGGGCGAGTGCCCGGGCGTGTGGAGGGTCAGCAGCTCGACGCCGGCGACCTGGAAGCGGGCGCCCGCGGCCAGGTCGCGGTCGGGCTCGCTGCCGGGGTGGACGACGTCCCACAGCATCCGGTCCATCGGGTGGAACCAGATCGGCGCGCCGGTCGCCTCGCGCAGGGCGACCGCGGCGGTGATGTGGTCGTTGTGGCCGTGGGTCAGCACGATCCCGGTGACCGAGCGGCCGCCGATCGCCTCGACGATCGGCGCCGCGTCGTGGGGCGCGTCGACGACCAGCACCTCGTCGTCGTCCCCGACCAGCCAGACGTTGTTCTCGACGTCGAAGTCCTGCCCGTCGAGGCTGAACACCCCGGGGACGACGACCCGCTCCACCCGCGCGGTCACGGGAAGACCACCACGCTGCGCAGCACCTCGCCGCGGTGCATCTTGGCGAAGGCCTCCTCGACGTCGTCGAGCCCGATCGTCTCGGAGACGAAGGCGTCGAGGTCGAAGCGGCCCTGCAGGTAGAGGTCGATGAGCATCGGGAAGTCGCGGCTGGGCAGGCAGTCGCCGTACCAGGAGGACTTGACGGCGCCGCCGCGGCCGAAGATCTCGATGGCGGGGAGGGTGATCTCCATGTCCGGCGTCGGGACGCCGACCATGACGACCCGGCCGGCGAGGTCGCGGGCGTAGAAGGCCTGCTCGAAGACCTTCGGGTGGCCGACCGCGTCGATCGCGACGTCGACCCCGAACCCGCCGGTGAGCGCCTTGACCGCCTCGACGGCGTCGGTCTCCTTCGAGTTGACGGTGTGGGTGGCACCCATCCGCGTCGCCCACTCCAGCTTCGTGTCGGAGATGTCGACGGCGATGATCGTCGTCGCCCCGGCGAGCTTCGCGCCGGCGATCGCGGCGTCACCGACACCGCCGCAGCCGAAGACGGCGACGCTCTCGCCACGGCGGACGCCGCCGGTGTTGATGGCCGCACCCACGCCGGCCATGACGCCGCAGCCGAGCAGCCCGGCGGCGGCCGGCGGAGCGGCTGGGTCCACCTTCGTGCACTGGCCCGAGTGCACCAGGGTCTTCTCGGCGAACGCCCCGATGCCGAGCGCGGGGGACAGCTCCGTGCCGTCGGCCAGCGTCATCTTCTGCGCGGCGTTGTGCGTGTCGAAGCAGTACTGCGGCTCGCCCTTGAGGCAGGCCCGGCACTGCCCGCACACCGCCCGCCAGTTGAGGATCACGTAGTCGCCGACGGCCACGTCGGTGACGCCCTCGCCCACCGCCGAGACGACACCGGCGGCCTCGTGCCCCAGCAGGAAGGGGAACTCGTCGTTGATGCCGCCCTCGCGGTAGTGCAGGTCGGTGTGGCAGACGCCGCACGCCTGCACGTCGACCACCGCCTCACCCGGACCGGGGTCCGGGACGACGATGGTCTCGATCGAGACGGGAGCACCCTTGCTTCGGGCGACGACGCCCTTCACCTCGTAGGCCATGCCCCGAGCGTAGGGGGCGGCCCGGGGACCGTGCCCGCCCGATCCGTTAGCCGAGGAAACGGTTACGGCGAGGTCTCGATCCGAGTGTGAACGCGCGAGTAGGTCGTGCACGACGTACCGTGCCAGCGGCCGCGATCCTCGTCACACAGCGCGCGCCCAGGTTGCGCCCAGCCGGGCGCGGCTCCCCCGATCCCGGAGGTCCGATCCGTGGCAGTCCCCGGATTCCTGGCTCGCGAACGCATCATCGCGAAGCCGGGCTTCAACCGCTGGCTCATCCCGCCGGCCGCCCTGGCGGTGCACCTCTGCATCGGCCAGGCCTACGCGACGAGCGTCTACAAGAGCGCGCTCGTCGCCCACTTCGACACCAGCCTCACGGCGATCGGCATCATCTTCTCGATCGCCATCGTGATGCTGGGTCTCTCCGCGGCCGTCTTCGGCACCTGGGTCGACCGGAACGGTCCCCGGTCGGCGATGGCCACCGCGGCCGTCTTCTGGTCGACCGGCTTCCTCGTCGGGTCGCTCGGCATCGCCACCAGCCAGCTGTGGCTGGTCTACCTCGGCTACGGCGTCATCGGCGGCATCGGACTGGGCATCGGCTACATCTCGCCGGTCTCCACGCTGATCAAGTGGTTCCCCGACCGCCCCGGCCTGGCCACGGGCATGGCGATCATGGGCTTCGGCGGCGGCGCGCTCATCGCCTCCCCGCTGTCGCGCCAGCTCATGAACTGGTACGACCCCGGCTACGACGGCACGGCGGGGACGACCCCCAGCGGCGGCGCGGTCGCCGGCCTCTTCCTCACCCTGGGCCTGGTCTACCTGGTCTTCATGCTCTTCGGTGCGCTCATCGTCCGCGTGCCGGCCGACGGCTGGAAGCCGGCCGGCTGGGACCCGTCGACGGTCAAGCAGAAGGCACTGATCACCACGGAGAACGTGTCGGCGGGCAACGCGATCAGGACGCCGCAGTTCTGGCTGCTGTGGGTCGTGCTGTTCTGCAACGTGACGGCCGGCATCGGCATCCTCGAGCAGGCCGCCCCCATGATCCAGGACTTCTTCCGCGACGGGACGACCTCCGCGGTCGCAGCCGCCTCGGCCGCCGGCTTCGTCGGCCTGCTGTCCCTGTTCAACATGGGTGGCCGGTTCGTGTGGTCCTCGACGTCGGACTTCATCGGCCGCAAGCCGATCTACATGATCTACCTCGGCGTCGGCATCGTCCTGTACATCGTCCTGGCGACGCTCGGCAGCACGGCGACGTGGATCTTCGTCATCACCGCCGCGATCATCATCAGCTTCTACGGCGGTGGCTTCGCGACGGTTCCGGCCTACCTGCGCGACCTGTTCGGCACCTACCAGGTGGGCGCCATCCACGGCCGGCTGCTGACCGCGTGGTCGGCTGCCGGCGTGGCCGGTCCGCTGATCATCAACGGCGTCCTCGACGCCCGCGGGACGCCCGGTGAGCTCGTCGCCGGCGACTACCGGCCCGCGCTGTTCATCATGGTCGGGCTGCTCGCGGTGGGCTTCGTCGCCAACCTGCTCATCCGGCCCGTCGCCAGCAAGTGGCACGAGCCGAAGGCCGCCCCGTCCGCCACCACCCAGGAAGCGAGCGCTGTCCGATGAGCACCCCTGCCTCGAACGAGCAGACCAGCACGACGCCCGTGGGCCTCATCGCCTTCGCGTGGGCCCTCGTCGGCATCCCGCTGGTGTACGGGCTGTACAACACCGTGAAGGCCGCGAGCGCCCTCTTCGGCGGCTGAACCGTTCCACCTCGCTGAGCCCCGTCCGCTGATCCAGCGGGCGGGGCTCAGTGCTGTCGGAGGGGGCGCAGCGGCAGCAGCGCGCTCAGGTCGGCGCGGTTGCCGCTGGCGGTGACCTTCCCGGCGGCCACGGCGTCGGCCCACGTGACGCGGCCGCTCACCAGCCGCAGCCACGTGGCGGCGTCGGTCTCGACGACGTTCGGCGGCGTCCCCCGCGTGTGCCGGGGCCCTTCGATGCACTGGACGGCGACGTGCGGCGGCACCCGCACCTCCACCGACCGGCCGGGCACCTGCTGCGCCATCCAGCGCGCGCTGGTCTTCACCGCGGCGCCGACCACGCTCCGGGGCGGCTGCTCGGCGTCGTCGTCGAGCCAGGCCCGCACCGGCCCGAGGACGGCGCGCAGCTCCTCGGCCGGGATGGGCGCGGTGCCGGCCATCAGCTGGTCGGGACGGTGCCCGCCGGGACGGTGAGCGGGGTGCTGTGCTCGGGCCCGCCGAACAACGCCGGCAGGGTCGCGGTCCAGGCGGCGCGGAGCTCCGCGAGCGGCAGGTCCAGCACGTCGGCGACGCTCAGGGCCTCCCCACCGGTCGTGCCGAGTTCCGTCACGGGGACGCCGGCCCACTGCGCCGTCGTCTTCACCCCACCCGGGTCGTTCGTCGTGACGACGACGCGACCGGTCGACTCGCTGAACAGGGCGGTGAACGCGTCGCCGGCCAGGTGCAGGCTCGCGCCGACGCCGTAGCGGAGCGCGGACTCGGTGAGCGCCTGCGCCAGCCCGCCGTCGGAGAGGTCGTGGGCCGAGCTGATCAGCCGCTGCTCCCCCAGTGCGGCCAGGAGGTCGGCCAGCTTCCGCTCGGCGGCCAGGTCCAGCGCCGGCGGGCGGCCACCGAGGTGGCCGTGCACGACACTCGCCCACGCGGAGCCCCCGAACTCGGGCCGGGTCTCGCCGAGGAGCAGGACCGTCTCCCCCGCGCTGCGCCAGCCGCCGGGCACCCGCAGGCGGACGTCCTCGTGCACACCCAGCACGCCGATGACCGGCGTCGGGTTGATCGGGACGTCGCCGGTCTGGTTGTAGAGGCTCACGTTGCCGCCGGTCACCGGCAGGCCGAGCGCGCGGCAGCCGTCGGCCAGGCCGCGGACGGCCTCGGCGAACTGCCACATGACCTCGGGCTCCTCGGGGGAGCCGAAGTTCAGGCAGTTGGTGACGGCCAGCGGCTTGGCCCCGCTGACGGCGACGTTGCGGTAGGCCTCGGCGAGGTTCAGCTGCGCGCCGGCGTACGGGTCGAGCCGGGCGTAGCGGGCGTTGCCGTCGAGCGCGAGCGCGATCCCGCGGTGCGACTCCTCGTCGATGCGCACGACGCCGGCGTCCTCCGGCTGGGCCAGGACGGTGTTGCCTCGCACGTAGCGGTCGTACTGCTCGGTGACCCACGTCTTGTCGGCGCCGTCGGGGCTGCTGACGACGGCCAGCCAGTGCGCCTGGAGCTCGGCACCGGTCGTGGGCCGCGGGAGCTTCGCGGCGTCGTCGGCCTGGAGGGCGTCGAGGTCGGCCGGGCGGGCCATCGGCCGCTCGTAGACCGGGCCCTCGTGGGCGACGGTCCGCGGCGGGACGTCGACGATCCGCTCGCCGTGCCAGTCGACGGTGAGCCGGTCGCCGTCGGTCACCTCACCGATGACGGTGGCGAGGACGTCCCACTTGCGGCAGACGGCGAGGAACTGCTCGACCTTCGCGGGCTCCACGATCGCGCACATGCGCTCCTGCGACTCGCTCATCAGGATCTCGGCCGGAGTCAGCGTCGAGTCGCGCAGCGGGACGGTGTCGAGGTCGACGTGCATGCCCCCGGTGCCGGCGCTGGCCAGCTCGGAGGTCGCGCAGGAGAGCCCGGCGCCGCCGAGGTCCTGGATCCCGGTGACGAGGTCCTGGGCGAAGATCTCGAGGCACGCCTCGATCAGCAGCTTCTCGGTGAACGGGTCGCCGACCTGGACGCTCGGCCGCTTGGCCGGGCCCCCTGTGCCGTCGTCCTGAGTGTCGAAGGTCTCCGACGCCAGCACGGAGACGCCGCCGATGCCGTCGCCGCCGGTGCGGGCCCCGAAGAGGATGACCTTGTTGCCGACGCCCTCGGCCTTGGCCAGCCGCACGTCCTCGTGCTTCATGACGCCGACGCACAGGGCGTTGACCAGCGGGTTGCCGGCGTAGCAGTCGTCGAAGAGCAGCTCGCCGCCGATGTTGGGCAGGCCCAGGCAGTTGCCGTAGCCGCCGACGCCGGCGACGACGCCCGGCAGCACGCGCGCGGTGTCGGGGGCGTCCGCCCGGCCGAAGCGCAGCGAGTCCATGACGGCGACCGGGCGGGCGCCCATGGTGAGGATGTCGCGGACGATGCCGCCGACGCCGGTCGCCGCGCCCTGGTAGGGCTCGACGTAGCTGGGGTGGTTGTGCGACTCGACCTTGAAGGTGACCGCGTAGCCGTCGCCGACGTCGACGACGCCGGCGTTCTCGCCGATGCCGACGAGGAGGGCGTCGCTGGGCGGCAGGTCGCCGAACTGGCGGAGGTGGACCTTGGAGCTCTTGTAGGAGCAGTGCTCGCTCCACATGACGCTGTACATCGCGAGCTCGGCGGTGGTCGGGCGGCGGCCGAGGATGTCCTTGATGCGGGCGTACTCGTCGGCCTTGAGGCCGAGCTCGGCCCAGGGCTGCTCGTCGTCGGGGCTCTTCGCCGCGAGCTCGACGGTGTCGATCTGGCTCATGCGTTGACGACTGCCTTCAGGACGCTGGTGAAGAACCCGAGGCCGTCGGTGCTGGGCCCGGTGAGGTCCTCGATCGCGTGCTCGGGGTGCGGCATGAGGCCGACGACGCGGCCGTTCTCGCTGGCGACCCCGGCGATGTCCCTGCTCGACCCGTTGGGGTTGCCGTCGGCGTAGCGGAACACCACCCGGCCGTCGCCCTCGAGGCGGTCGAGGTCGGCGTCGGAGCCCACGTAGCGACCCTCGCCGTTCTTGACCGGGATGACGATGCGCTGGCCGGTCGCGTAGTCCGACGTCCAGGCCGTGTCGGCCCGCTCGACGACGAGCACCTGGTCGCGGTTGCGGAAGTGCAGGTGGCTGTTGCGGGTGAGTGCGCCCGGGAGCAGGCCTGCCTCGCAGAGCACCTGGAAGCCGTTGCAGATGCCGAGCACCGGCAGGCCGTTGCCCGCGGCCGCGACGACGTCCTGCATCAGCGGCGAGCGCGCGGCGATGGAGCCGGCGCGCAGGTAGTCGCCGTAGGAGAAGCCACCCGGGAGGACGACGGCGTCGACGTCCTTGAGGTCGTGGTCGCCGTGCCAGAGGGCGACCGGCTCACCGCCGGCGAGGCGCACCGCGCGGGCGGCGTCGACGTCGTCCAGGGAGCCCGGGAAGGTGATGACACCGATGCGCAAGGAAGTGCGTCCGTTCAGTCGGTGGAGAGGTGCAGTTCCACGTCCTCGATGACGGGATTGGCGAGCAGGGTCTCGGCGATCTGCTTCAGCTCGGCCTCGTCGGGCGTCCCGTCGACCTCGAGCACGAAGTGCTTGCCCTGGCGGACGCTCCGGATGCTGTCGTGGCCGAGCCGGCCGAGCGCGCCG
This sequence comes from Blastococcus litoris, assembly GCF_003075095.1. Lineage (GTDB taxonomy): Bacteria > Actinomycetota > Actinomycetes > Mycobacteriales > Geodermatophilaceae > Blastococcus_B > Blastococcus_B litoris. Next base: position 167,919 of record NZ_QCZF01000003.1, on the reverse strand, counting down.
AGCACCGCCTGACCCTGGGGGTCGGAGATCTCCGGCTTCAGGACGACGTCGACGACCACCCGGGACACGCCGACGAGCGTACCGGCCCCGCGAAGGACCCCCGGGTGACCCTGCTCTCCTCCCGCCGCCCGACCGAGTGCGACGAAGTCGTGGCCATCGAGGCTCGATCGCCACGAGTTCGTCGCACTCGTCGTCAACTGCCGCTCAGCACGCGGGTGAGCAGCTGGAGCACGGCCGCTCGGCGACCGAGGACGTCGGCCGAGCTGAACCGCAGCACCTGCCACCCGGCCAGCACGATCCCGTTCTGCCTTCGCAGGTCGTTGACGAAGACCCGGCGCTCGCGGTGCACGTCCCCGTCGAACTCGACCAGCACCCGCCGTTCCGGCCAGGCCATGTCGACGCACGCCAGGAAGCGGCCCAGCTCGTCACGGATCTCGTGCTGGAGGACGGGGCACGGCAGACCCGCGTCGAGGATCGCCCAGCGGAGGACCGACTCCATCGGCGAGCCCGCCAGGCCGTCGCCCCACGCCATGACGGCGCGTGCCCGGGCGGCGCCCCGCCGTCCCCGGCAGCGCCGGACGACGTGCGGGAACTCGTCGGCCGGAAAGCCTCGCGCGAGCAGCTGGTCGGTCACCGCCAGGAGCGCCGGCGGCGGCACCACCCCGGCGAGGTCGATCCAGGTGCGGCTCGGCGAGGTCACCAGCAGGTCCTCGATGCGCCGCGTCTCGGGTACCGGCACGACCGACGCGTGCACCACCCGGTCCGCCCGGGACCGGACGCGGGCCTCCGGCGCCACGGTGAGGTGCACCCGCCGGTCCTCGCCGACCAGCGGGATCTCGAGGCCCCAGAGCTCCGCCGCGGTCCGGTGGCTGATCACGGAGCCGGGCGGAGCGCCCAGGAGGACGGCGTCGACCCGCTGCCGGAGCACCGACTGCGCATCCCGCGGCAGGTAGGTGTCCCGCGACGTCCGGGTGATGCCGGTGTGGCGGAGCTGCCAGTCACTCACCCCGGCCGAGCGGGCCCGCCGGCGGTCCGTGGGCGCGTGGACGCGCGGTGGGACGGGTGGGGTCGGCACGCGCCGCAGCGTGCCCGGATGCCGGGCAGCCCCGCTGACTCCGTCCACAGGCCGGCCGAGTGCAACGGACTCGTGGTGATCAGCGGCTGATGGCCACGAGTTCGTTGCACTCGCGCCGGGGGGTCAGGCGAACGTCGTGCCGGTCAGCCGCTCGTAGGCGGTGACGTAGCGCTCGCGGGTCGCGGCGACGACGTCGTCCGGCAGCTCCGGCGGCGGAGAGACGCGGTCCCAGCCGGACGACGTCAGCCAGTCGCGCACGTACTGCTTGTCGTACGACGGCTGCACCGACCCCGGGGACCAGGTGGCGGCCGGCCAGAAGCGCGACGAGTCGGGCGTGAGCACCTCGTCGCCGAGCACCAGCCCGCCGTCCGGCGCGACGCCGAACTCGAACTTGGTGTCGGCCAGCACGATCCCGGCCGCCTCGGCCAGCTCCGCCCCGCGCCGGTACAGCGCCAGGGTCAGCTCGCGCAGCTCGGAGGCACGCGGAGCACCCACCGCCGAGACGACGGCGGAGAAGTCGATCGCTTCGTCGTGCTCGCCGATCTCCGCCTTGGTCGACGGCGTGAACACCGGCTCCGGCAGCCGCGAGCCCTCGACCAGGCCCGCCGGCAGCGCGACGTCCCGGATCGACCCGGTCCGCGAGTACTCGACGGTTCCCGAGCCCGACAGGTAGCCGCGGGCCACGCACTCCACCGGCAGCATGTCCAGCCGCCGCACGAGCATCGCCCGGCCGGCGACGTCGGCCGGCACGTCGGTGGCCGACACCAGATGGTGCGACGCCCCGAACCCGGCCAGCACCGGCGCCAGCTGCTCGAACCACCAGACCGACAGCTGCGTCAGCACCCGCCCCTTGTCCGGGATCGGCGTGGGCAGCACGTGGTCGTAGGCCGAGATGCGGTCCGAGGCGACCAGCAGCAGCCGGTCGTCGCCGGCGTCGTAGATCTCCCGCACCTTGCCGCGGGCGACGAGCGGGAGGTCCATCAGGTCAGCGCCGCGAGCCGGTCGAACAGCGGGCCGAGGTTCGCCACGTACCGCTCGGGCCGGCAGATCTCGTCCAGCCGCGCCTCGTCCAGCGTCACCGACGAGGCCGCCGCGCGAGCACGGAGGGTCTCGCGGAACGGCGTCCCGCTCTTCCAGGTCTCCATCGCCGCCGACTGCACCAGGGCGTAGGCGTCCTCGCGGGACAGCCCGCCCTCGACCAGCTCCAGCAGCACCGACGAGGTGTAGATGAGCCCGCCGGTCGACTCCAGGTTGGCCCGCATCCGCTCGGCGTCGACGACCAGGTTCTCCACCAGCCCTGCGGTCAGGTCCAGCAGGTAGTCGGTGGTGATCGCGGCGTCGGGGAGGAAGACCCGCTCCGTGGACGAGTGCGAGATGTCGCGCTCGTGCCACAACGGGATGCCCTCCATCACCGGCACGATCGCCGCCCGCACCACGCGGGCGAGGCCGGCGATGCGCTCGGAGCGGATCGGGTTCTTCTTGTGCGGCATGGCGCTGGAGCCCTTCTGCCCCGCGCCGAACGCCTCCGAGAGCTCGCGCACCTCGGTCCGCTGCCCGTGCCGCACCTCGAGGGCGACTGCCTCGCAGACCGTCGCGATGATCGCCAGTGCCGAGACCCACTCGCTGATCGAGTCGCGGATGACCACCTGGGTCGAGGCGTCGGCGGCCCGCAGACCCAGGGCCTCGGCGACGTGCACCTCGACCGACGGGTCGATCAGGGAGTAGGTGCCGACGGCACCGGAGATCGCCACCACGCCGACCCGCTCCCGCGCCGCGCGCAGCCGGTCCCGCGAGCGGGCGGCGGCGAAGGCGAGGTCGGCGACCCGGTGGCCCCAGACGTCGGGCTCGGCGTGCACGCCGTGCGTGCGACCCACCTTGATGGTGTCCCGGTGCGCCAGGCCGTGGTCGCGCAGCGCGGCCACCAGCCGGTCGGCCTTGGCCAGCAGGACGTCGGTGGCGTCGGTCAGCTGCACGGCGAGCGCGGTGTCCAGCAGGTCGGACGACGTCATGCCGTGGTGCACGTACGCGGCGGCCGACCGGGGCTCGGTGTTGTCCGCCCACGCGGTGAGGAAGGCGATGACGTCGTGCTGCGTCGTCTCCTCGATCTCCGCGACCCGTTCGGGGGTCGGCGGCGGCGCGTCGCGCACCGGCCCGACGACGTCGGCGGGCACGCGCCCGGCGGCCGCGTGCGCCTCCAGCACCAGCGTCTCGACCCGGCACCACAGCTCGTACTTGTGCTGGTCGCTCCAGACCCGGCCCATCTCGGGGAGCGTGTAGCGCTCGATCATGCGGGTACCGCCTGCCACTGCTCAGCTCGTCGCGCCACGGGGACATCCTCCCGCAGGGCTAGCGTGATCATGACCGGCCCCTACCTGGAGGTGAGCGATGCGGCGTCGCGCCCGTGATCTCACCGCCCGTGCCCGCGAGCGCATCCGGGCCGCCCGGGAGCACGACCCGCACGCCTGGCACCCCCACGGCGACGGGGAACCGGGGCCCATCGACTTCGTCCACGACCCCCAGGAGGACGAGGACGGCGAGCCGCCGCTGGGCAGCCCGGAGCCCGGCGCCCCCGACGTGGACGGCGCGGTCGGCCCGGGCGGCGCCAGCGGACCGCCCCCGGTGACCACGCCCGAGGGCGGCCGACCGCGGCGCCCCGCCCCGCGCATCCCGTCCCGTCGCGCGGGCGCCGAGGACGACGTGCCGTTCGGGCTGCGGACGGCTGCCGCGTGGTCGTGGCGGCTGATCGTCGTGATCGCCGGCTTCTACGTGCTGCTCTACGCCGCCGCGTACATCGCCGTCGTGATCGTGCCGGTCATCGTCGCGCTGCTGCTCGCCGCCCTGCTCCAGCCGGGCGCGGCCGCCCTCGCCCGCCGCGGGTGGCCGCGGGGGCTGGCCGCCACGACGATGCTGCTGGTCGGCCTGACCGTGGTGGCCGGGATCATCACGCTGGTGGTCGAGCGCTTCACCGCCGGCTTCTCCGACCTCGCCGACCAGGTCAGCCAAGGCCTGGAGGAGGTCGAGTCCTTCGTCGTCCGCACCTTCCCGATCACGACGAACCAGCTCGAGGACGCCATCGGGCAGCTGCAGGACTTCCTGGTCAGCAACGAGGAGACCCTCGCGACCGGCGCCATCACCACGGCGACGACGGTGGGCGAGGTGTTCACCGGCCTCGTGCTGGCGCTGTTCACCCTGTTCTTCTTCCTCAAGGACGGCCGGTCGATCTGGCTGTGGCTGGTCGGCCTCTTCCCCCGCGAGTCCCGGGCCTACCTCGACGAGGCGGCCCGCCGCTCCTGGCGGACGCTGATCTCCTACGTGCGGGCCACCGTCGCCGTGGCGCTGGTCGACGCGGTCGGCATCGGCATCGGGCTGGCGGTGCTCGGCGTGCCGCTGGTGATCCCGCTGGCCGCCCTCGTGTTCCTCGGCGCCTTCATCCCGATCATCGGCTCGTTCCTCGCCGGCTCGGTGGCGGTGCTGGTCGCCCTCGTCTCGGTCGGGCCGATCAAGGCGCTCATCGCCCTGGGCATCGTGGTCGCCGTCATGCAGCTCGAAGGGCACGTGCTGCAGCCGTTGCTGCTCGGGCGCGCCGTGCACGTGCACCCGCTCGCCGTCGTGCTCTCGATCGCGGCCGGCCTGCTCATCGGCGGCATCTTCGGCGCGCTGATCGCCGTCCCCACGGTGGCCTGCGTGAACGTGGCCGGCACCTACCTCAGCCGGCGGCACGAGGGGCCCCGGCCACCGGAACCCAAGCCGGAACGGGCGCGGCCCGCCGTCACGGCGGGCTGATCCGCCCCTCGACGGCCGCCATCGCGATGTCGGTCCGCCAGTGGGCGTCGGCCAGCCGGACGGCGGCCACCCGCTCGTAGGCGGCCTGCCGCGCGGCTGCGAGGTCCGGCCCCAGCCCGACGACCGACAGCACCCGCCCGCCGGCCGAGACGACCGAGCCGTCGGCGGCGACCGCCGTACCGGCGTGCAGCACGCCCTCGCCGTCGCCCCCCGTGACCGGAGAGCCGGTCCGCGGCGCCTCCGGGTAGCCCGGCGCGGCGACGACGACGGTCACCGCGGCGCCCTCGCGCCAGCGCAGCGGCGGGTGCTCGGCCAGGGTGCCGGTGGCGGCGGCGTGCAGCAGCCCGGCCAGCGGCGTCTCCAGCAGCGGCAGCACGACCTGCGTCTCCGGGTCGCCGAAGCGGGCGTTGAACTCGACCACCCGCACCCCGCGCGAGGTCAGCGCGAGACCGGCGTACAGCAGGCCGCTGAAGGTCTCGCCGCGGCGTTCCATCTCGTCGACGGTGGGCTGCAGCACCGTCTCCAGCACCTCCTCGACCAGGCCGGGTGGCGCCCACGGCAGCGGCGCGTACGCGCCCATCCCGCCGGTGTTCGGGCCGCCGTCGCCGTCGTCGCGCCGCTTGTGGTCCTGGGCGGGGACCAGCGGGAGCACCGTCGTCCCGTCGGTGATCGCGAACAGCGACACCTCGGGGCCGTCGAGGTACTCCTCCACCAGCACCGCTCCCCCGGCGTCGAGGATCCGGCGGCCGTGCGCGGAAGCCGCGTCGCGGTCGTCGGTGACGAGGACGCCCTTGCCCGCCGCGAGGCCGTCGTCCTTCACGACGAACGGCGCGCCCACCTCGTCGAGGACGGTCTCCAGCTCGGCCGGGCCGCCGACCGGCCAGGCCCGAGCGGTCGGGACGCCGGCGGCGTCCATCACGTGCTTGGCGAAGGACTTGCTGCCCTCGAGCTGCGCGGCCTGCTGGGAGGGGCCGAAGCAGGCGATCCCGGCGTCGCGGACGGCGTCGGCCGCCCCGTGCACCAGCGGCACCTCGGGCCCGATGACGACGAGATCGGCCCGCCAGGCGGTCGCCACGGCCGCGACGGCGTCCGCATCGGCCACGTCGAGGGCCAGCGGCTCGGCGATCGCGCGGGTCCCCGCGTTCCCGGGAGCGCACGCGAGGGCGCTCACCCCGGGGTCGGAGGACAGAGCGACGCACAGGGCGTGCTCCCGGGCACCGGAGCCGATCACCAGTACGCGCACGCCTGGCGACGCTACCGAGCCCGCTCCGCGCGCGGCCTGTTGGGCTGGTCCTTGAGCGCGCGGTGGAAGGACCGGAGGCGGGCGCGCTCCTCCGCTCGCGCCCGGGCGTCGACCCGCAGGCGCTGGCGGTGCGCCTCTGCCTGCAGCTTGCGCCAGGCGGTGAAGCGCGCGGGATCGAGCCGGCCGTCCTCGATCGCCGCGGCGACGGCGCACCCCGGCTCGCCCCGGTGGCCGCAGTCGCGGAAGCGGCAGTCCTGAGCCAGCTCGGCCACGTCCGCGTAGGCGGTCTCGATGCCGTCCTCGTCGTCGTACAGGGCCAGCTCCCGCATGCCGGGGGTGTCGACGAGCAGCCCCCCGCCGGGCAGCACGTGCAGCTCGCGCGCCGTGGTGGTGTGCCTGCCCCGCCCGTCCTCGCGGATCTCGTGGGTGCCGGCGACGGTCCGGCCGGCCAGCGCGTTGGCGAGGCTGGACTTGCCCACGCCGGAGGGGCCGACCATGGCCGCCGTCCGCCCCGGGCCGAGCAGGGCCCGGACGGCGTCCAGCCCCTCACCGGTGACCGAGCTGACCGGCAGCACCTCGACGCCGATCGCGTCCTCGCGGACGGCCGCCACCGCGGCGGCGACGTCGGCGCAGAGGTCGGCCTTCGTCAGGACGACGACCGGGGTGGCGCCGCTGCTCCACGCGACGGCGAGATAGCGCTCGACGCGGCGCAGCCGCGCATCACCGGTCATGGCATCGACGACCAGGACGACGTCGACGTTGGCGGCCACCACCTGGGCCGCCGACGTCCGGCCGGCGACGGTGCGGACGAAGGCACTCTTCCGAGGGAGGATCTCGGTCGCCAGTTCCCCGCGCAGCACGACCCAGTCGCCGACCGCCGGGCCGCCCAGTTCGGACTCGTGCAGCGCCCTCCCCGGCACCACCCGGCGCTCCCCCTCGGCGGTGAGAACGGTCAGCCGACCTCGGTCGATGCGCGCCACACGGGCGAGGACGACGCCGCATGGCGGTTCGTCACTCCTGCCCCAGCCCAGCGATGAGAGATCGGTCACGGGGCGCATGGTGCTCCGCTGGTCAACGAGGTGTCCTTCCAATTTCCGGCAACCCGTCCTATTCAGTTCACTCCGCAGCCATCCGATTACGGTTCTGTGACGGACATGCGCGCGACCGAGTCGCTGGCAACGCGCCCAGCGACCCGCCTTCCCCGTCCTGTCGTCATCGGCCACCGCGGTGCCCCCGCCTACCGCCCCGAGCACACCGTCGCCAGCTACGAGCTCGCGATCGACCTCGGTGCCGAGCTGATCGAGCCCGACGTCGTCATCAGCCGGGACGGCGTCCTCGTCGTCCGCCACGAGAGCGAGCTCTCCTGGTCCACCGACGTGAGCGGCCGCCCGGAGTTCGCCTACCGGCGGACCACCAAGGAGATCGACGGCGCCCCGTGCACCGGCTGGTTCGCCGAGGACTTCACCCTCGACGAGCTGCGCACCCTGCGCGCCGTCGAGCGCATGCCCGAGTACCGCCCGATGAACGCCGCCTACGACGGCCGGTTCGGCATCCTGACGCTGGCCGAGGTCGTCGAGCTGGCCCGGACGAGGTCGACCGAGCAGCGCCAGATCCGGGTCCTCGCCGAGCTCAAGCACCCCGAGTGGGCCGCCGAGCTCGGCCTGCCCATGGCCGAGCTCGTGGCCGACGAGCTGACCCGCCTCGGTGCGACCGAGGAGCAGGGCCCGGTCATGCTGCAGTCGTTCGACGCCGCCGTCCTGCGCGACCTGCGCGCCCGCCTGGGCGAGCGCGGCCCTCAGCTGGTCCAGCTGGTCGACGACCTCCCCGCCGGCGACGCCATGGTGACGCCGGCCGGCCTGCGGGAGATCTCCACCTACGCCCAGGGCATCGCGCCCAGCGTGGAGCGCGTGCTGCGCGGTGTGCACCCGGCGCGCGGCACCTCCCGCCTCGTGGCCGAGGCGCACCGGGCGGCGCTCACGGTCTTCACGTGGACCCTCCGCGCGGAGAACGCCTTCCTCCCCGAGCACCTGCGGATCGGCACCACGCCCGACGCGCAGGGTGACGCGATCGGGATCGCCCGCGAGCTGCTCGCGCTCGGCGTCGACGGCCTCATCACCGACTCCCCCGAGCACGCAGCGCAGGCGGTCAGCGAGCTCTACGACATCGCGGTCCTCCGGACCGCACCGCGGCCACGGGCCGTCCCCCTGTCGCGTTGAGCCGGTGCGTCACGGCTGCGCGGACCCTCCGGGCCCACTCGCCGTGACGGTGCTCAGCCGATCAGGTCGTTGATGACGACGTTCTCGTCGCGGCCGGGGCCGACGCCGATGACGCTGATCCGCGAACCGGAGAGCTCCTCCAGGCGCTTCACGTAGGCCTGCGCGTTCGCCGGCAGCTCGTCGAACGTCCGGCAGTGCCGGATGTCCTCGAACCAGCCCGGCATCTCCTCGTAGACCGGCTTCGCGTGGTGGAACTCGGTCTGCGTCATCGGCATCTCGTCGTGCCGGACGCCGTCGACGTCGTAGGCCACGCAGATCGGCACCGTCTCCAGGCCCGACAGCACGTCGAGCTTGGTGAGGAAGTAGTCGGTGATCCCGTTGACGCGCGTGGCGTACCGGGCGATGACGGCGTCGAACCAGCCGCAGCGGCGGTCGCGACCGGTGGTCACGCCCACCTCGCCGCCCTGCTTGCGCAGGTACTCGCCCCACTGGTCGTGCAGCTCGGTCGGGAACGGCCCGGAGCCGACGCGTGTCGTGTAGGCCTTGAGGATGCCGACGACCCGCTCGATGCGGGTGGGGCCGATGCCCGAGCCGACGGCCGCCCCACCCGACGTCGGGTTGGACGAGGTGACGAACGGATACGTGCCGTGGTCGACGTCCAGCAGCGTGCCCTGGGAGCCCTCCAGCAGGACCCAGTCGCCCTTGTCGAGGGCGTTGCCGAGCAGCAGCCGGGTGTCGGCGATCCGGTGCTTGAGGATCTCGGCGTACTGCGCGTACTCCTCGACGACCTCGTCGACGTCGATGGCCTTGCGGTTGTAGACCTTGACCAGGATCTGGTTCTTCTCCTGGAGCGTCCCCTCGAGCTTCTGCCGGAGGATCGAGAGGTCCAGGAGGTCCTGCACGCGGATGCCGACGCGGGCCACCTTGTCGCCGTACGCGGGGCCGATCCCGCGGCCGGTGGTGCCGATCTTCCGCTTGCCCAGGAAGCGCTCGGTGACCTTGTCGAGGGCCCGGTGGTGCGGCATGATCAGGTGCGCGTCCGCCGAGATGACCAGCCGCGAGGTGTCCACCCCCCGCTCGTCCAGGCCGGCGAGCTCGCCGATCAGCACCTCCGGGTCGATCACCACGCCGTTGCCGATGACCGGCGTGCAGCCGGGGGTCAGGATGCCCGACGGGATGAGGTGCAGCGCGTACTTCTCGCCGTCCGGCGTGATCACCGTGTGGCCGGCGTTGTTGCCGCCCTGGTAGCGGACGACGTAGGGGACGCGGCCGCCGAGGAGGTCGGTGGCCTTGCCCTTGCCCTCGTCGCCCCACTGGGCACCGATCAGCACGACAGCCGGCATCGGGTCCTGGTTCTCCTCTGCACTCCGGTGCGCTCCGGCACCCGGAGGTCCCGGGGAGCCAGATGGCAGGGTATCGGCATGCCCGACGTGCAGCTGGATCTCCGCCGTCTGGAACCCGGTCAGGCCCCCCGCCCGGAGGACGTCGCGGCCGCGGCGGAGGCCGACGCGCTCCGGGTGCGCGGGGCCGTCCCCGCCCTCGCCGCCGTCCTCACCGTGCTGCTCAAGGCGCAGCGCACCGCGCGCGTCCCGGTCGCCTGGGATCCGGCCGGCGACAAGGCCTCGCTGGCCCTCGCGCGGGACATCGGCGTCGGTACCGGGGAGCCCCGCGACCTCTGCCTCGTCCGCGACGACCACGGCGGGGTCCTCCTGCACCACGGCCGGGTGGAGGCCGCCGGTGACGGCCGCCGGTCGCTGAGCCGGCGGATCGGGCTGCAGGCGCACCACGACGACATCAAGGTCGCCGACGGCGAGATCACCCGGATCGACGTCCGGCCCGACTGGCGGGCGGTGGACACCATCGGCGTCACGGTGATGCTGCAGCCGCTGCGGCCGACCCGGCAGACCAGCGGCCGGGCGCTGCAGATCGCCTCCGACCCCGCGCGCATCGTCCGGGACGGCGTCCCCTTCCCCCGGCCGGTGCACCGCTGGACCTGGTACGCCGACGACCGCGTCCGCTGGCGGCTCCAGCCCTAGCACCGGGGCGGGTCGCTGCGGAGGACCGGGCAGGTCGTGGACACTGGTCCGATCACCCCGCCGAGGAGGTCCCCGCTGCCGTCGTCCCGCACCCCGACCGGGATCCGCCGCGAGGCGTGCCGGTGATCTCCGATCGCCTCTCCACGCTGAGCGCGCCGGCCCCGCTCTCCCGCGGCCGCGGGCTGATCGGTCGCGCGCTCGCGCGGCCCAGTCTGCCCGCGCTCGTGGGCCTGGTCCTGGTGCTCCTGGTGTTCGGCGTCAACTCCCCCGGCCTGCTGACCGCCAGTGGCATCGCCGGTGTCCTGGACGTGGCCGCCCCGCTGGGGATCGGCGCGGTCGCGGTCGCCCTGCTGCTGGTGGCCGGCCAGTTCGACCTGTCGATCGGCGTGGTCGCCGTGGCCAGCGCGCTGTTCACCGCTCTGCTGATCGGCCCCGCCGGGTGGCCGACCTGGCCGGCCCTGATCGTCTCGCTGGCCGCCTCGCTCGCCCTGGGTGTGGTCAACGGCGTCCTGGTCGTCAACACCGGGCTGCCCAGCTTCCTGGTCACCGTCGCGACCTTCCTCGTGCTGCAGGGCACCTCCCTGGCCGGTTTCGAGGTGATCGTGGGTTCGACGCAGGTGAGCGGGCTCGACCAGGCGGCCGGGTGGGACTCCGCGGCGGCGCTGTTCGGGTCCTCGGCGGAGATCGGCGGGGCGCGCTTCCAGGTCTCGGTGCTGTGGTGGGTCGGTGTGACGGCGCTGGCGACCTGGGGCCTGTGGCGCACCAAGTTCGGCAACGCGGTCTTCGCCAGCGGCGGGGCGCGCACGGCGGCGCGGGAGCTCGGCGTGCCGGTGCGCCGGACGACGATCACCCTGTTCTGCCTCACGGCGGGCGCCGGCTGGCTGATCGGGACGCTGGGCCTGCTGCGGCTCGAGAGCGTGCTGGTCACCAACGGGCGGCTCGGGACGAGCATCGACTTCATCGTCGTGGCGGTCATCGGGGGCTGCCTGCTCACCGGCGGCTACGGCTCGGCGGTCGGGGCGGCCATCGGCGCCCTCCTCTACGGGGTGGCCCGGCAGGGCATCTCGCTGGCCGGCTGGGACCCGCGCTGGTTCCAGGCGCTGCTCGGCGTCCTGCTCCTGGTCGCGCTGGTCGCCAACGGCGTGGTGCGGCGGCGGCTGAAGGCGGTGCCGCGCTCGTGAGCAGCACTCCGGAGGGCAGCGCACCGGAGGGCACCGCGCCGGAGGGCAGCACACCCGTACCCGTGGTGGAGCTGCGCGGCGTCACGGTGCGGCACGGCAACGTGCCGGCGCTGTCGCGCGTGAGCACCGTCCTGCCGGCCGGCCAGATCACCTGCGTGCTCGGCGAGAACGGCTCGGGCAAGTCGACGCTGGTGGCCGTCCTGTCCGGGCTGCGACGGCACGACGAGGGCGAGCTGCGGCTCGACGGCCGGCCGGTGCGCTTCCGCTCTCCCGCCCAGGCGCGCGCCGCCGGGATCGCGACGGTGTGGGAGGACCTCGCGGTCGCGCCGCTGCTGTCGGTCTGGCGGAACTTCTTCCTCGGCGCCGAGCTCACGCGCGGCGTCTGGCCGCTGCGGCGGCTCGACCTCGACCGCGCCCGCGAGGTGACCCGGCGGGAGATGACGCGGGTCGGCGTCCCCGGGCTGGACCCGGACCAGCCGGCCAGCGCGCTGCAGGCAGGGGAGCGGCAGAGCCTGGCCGTCGCGCGGGCCCTCCACTTCGGGGCCCGGGCGCTGATCATCGACGAGCCCACGGCGCCGATGACGATCGCCCGCCAGACGCTGTTCGGGCAGGCGATCCTGGCGGCGCGGGCGCAGGGCCTCGCGGTCGTCGTCGTCACCAACAACCCGCGCTACGCGCACCTCATCGGTGACCGGTTCCTGCTGCTGGCCGGCGGTCAGGTGGCCGGCAGCCTCACCCGGGACGACGTGGACGCCGACGTGCTGACGGCGCTCATGGCCGGCGGCGAGGAGCTGAGCACCCTCACCGAGGCCCTCACCGCGCTGCACCCGGAGCTCGGCGAGCGGTGAGCCCCGGGCCCCGCAGGGCCCGGGGCGCGCTCAGGCGAAGATGCTCACCCCGCCCGGGCCGACGAGCAGGCCCACGATGATCAGGACGATGCCCCACAGCAGCTGACCGCGGATGATCGCGAAGATCCCGGCGATCACCAGGATCACGGCAAGGATCCACAACAGGGTCACCATTGCTCATCCCCATTCCGTGCGGGCGCCTGGTCGGCGCCGTGCACGGACAGTGATGCGCGTCACGATCAACTGTCAAACCTCGGCCACGTCCGGCCTGGTCAGCGCGTCGCCGTCTCCGGAACCGAGCGTTACCGAGTGTGAGGGTCAGGGCGCGAGGGTGGGGTCGCAGTCGCGCAGCAGCTGGATGCAGCGCTCGTGCTCCTCGTGCTCGCCGATCGCCTCGGCCGCCGTCGCCAGCACCGTGACGCAGCGCAGGAACCCGCGGTTGGGCTCGTGCGACCACGGGACCGGGCCGAAGCCCTTCCAGCCGTTGCGGCGCAGCGCGTCCAGGCCGCGGTGGTACCCGGTGCGCGCGTAGGCGTAGGCCTCGATGGTGTCGGTCAGCTGCCGCTCGGGCCGGCCGATCGCCGCCTCGGCCAGCGCTGCCCAGGCGGCGCTCACCGTCGGGTGGTGGGCGGCGACCTCCGCGGCCGGGGTCCCCTCGGCGAGCTCGCGCTCGGCCTCGGGGTTGCCCGGCAGGAGCGTCGGGTCCGGCTCGCCCAGGAGGTTGTGCGAGTGGGTCATCAGCCGGCCTGCGACTGGCCGGCGGACAGCAGGTCCTCGCAGGCCTCGACGATGCGCGCGGCCATGCCGGTCTCCGCGGCCTTGAGGTAGCTGCGCGGGTCGTAGGTCTTCTTGTTGCCCACCTCGCCGTCGACCTTCAGCACGCCGTCGTAGTTGGTGAACATGTGCGCGGCGATCGGCCGGGTGAACGCGTACTGGGTGTCGGTGTCGACGTTCATCTTCACCACGCCGTAGGACAGCGCCTCGCGGATCTCCGACTGCGCCGAACCCGAGCCGCCGTGGAAGACCAGGTTGAACGGCTTGTCGTCGGAGGTGCCGAACTCCTTGGCGACGACGTCCTGGCCCTGCTTGAGGATCTCGGGCCGGAGCTTGACGTTGCCCGGCTTGTAGACGCCGTGGACGTTGCCGAACGTGGCGGCGAGCAGGTAGACGCCGCGCTCGCCGAGGCCCAGCTTGCGGGCGGTGGCCACGAAGTCGCCCTCGGCGGTGTAGAGCTTCTCGTTGATGTCGTGGGCGACGCCGTCCTCCTCGCCACCGACGACGCCGATCTCCACCTCGAGCACGATCTTGGCGGCGGCCGCCTTCTCGAGGAGCTCCTCGGCGATGTCGAGGTTCTCGTCGAGGTCGATCGCCGAGCCGTCCCACATGTGCGACTGGAACAGCGGCTCCTGGCCGGCGTCGACGCGGTCCTTCGACAGCGCGATCAGCGGACGGACGTAGGCGTCCAGCTTGTCCTTGGGGCAGTGGTCGGTGTGCAGCGCGACGTTGACCGGGTACTTCTCGGCGACGACGTGGGCGAACTCGGCGAGCGCCACCGCGCCGGTGACCATGTCCTTGACCCGCGTGCCGGAGCCGAACTCGGCGCCGCCGGTGGAGAACTGGATGATGCCGTCGCTGCCCGCGTCGGCGAACCCGCGCAGCGCCGCGTTGACCGTCTCGGACGAGGTGCAGTTGATCGCCGGGTAGGCGAACCCGCCTTCCTTGGCCCGGCGGATCATGTCGGCGTAGACCTCGGGGGTCGCGATGGGCATGCGGGGCACTCCTCGGTTGGGATCTGGCGCTGCTCGATGATCAGTATTCCGCCGGACCGGCCGGTCCGGGACGTCGGGGCGCTCGTCAGCCCTGCTCGATGCGGCTGGCCACCCGGGCGGCCACCACCACCGGGTCGTAGGTGGGTGAGAACGGCGGGGCGTAGGAGAGGTCGGAGCCGGCCAGCGTCTCGGCGGTCATCCCCGCCCAGATGGCGGTCGCGAACACGTCGATCCGCTTGCCGCTGCCCGGCCCGCCGACGATCTGGGCGCCCAGGAGCAGCCCCGATCCGCGCTCGGTGATGATCTTGACGGCGATGGGCGCTGCCCCGGGGTAGTACCCGGCACGGGTCGAGGACTCGATCAGCTCCGTCCGGTAGTCGTAGCCGCCCTCCTCGGCCTGCGTCGTGCAGAGACCGGTGCGGGCGACCTCCAGGTCGCCGACCTTCGTCATCGCCGTCCCCAGGACGCCGGCGAAGCGAGCCGGCCGCCCACCGATGACCGAACCCGCGACCCGGCCCTGCTTGTTGGCGTGCGTGCCGAGGGCGACGTGGATCGCCTCGCCGGTGATGCGGTGGAACGTCTGCGAGCAGTCGCCGGCCGCGAACACCTCGGGGTGCGAGCGGCTGCGCTGGGTGTGCGCCACGTCGATCGCCCCGGTCGAGCCGAGCGCCAGGCCGGCCTCGCGCGCCAGCGCCGTCTCCGGCCCCATGCCGAGGCCGAGGACGACGAGGTCGGCGTCGTAGCTCGCCTCGTCGGTGCGCACCGCGCGCACGGCGCCGTCCGGGCCCATCTCGATCTCGCGGACCGGCTGGTTCGGCTGCACGTCGATCCCCGCCGAGCACATGGCGGCGCAGACCCGCTCCCCCATGTCGTCGTCCAGCTGGGCCATCGGCAGCGGGTCGGCAAGGACGACGGTCACCTCGAGGCCACGGGTCTGCAGCACCTCGGCCATCTCCAGCCCGATGTAGCCGCCGCCGAGCACCACGGCCCGCTTCGCGCCGGCCGCGATCGCCGCGCGGATGTCGGCACCGTCCGCGAGGCGGTGGACGCCGTGCACGCCGTCGGCGTCCAGACCGGCGATCGGTGGCCGGAACGGCTTGCCGCCGGTGGCGACGACCAGGTGGTCGTAGCCGAGCCGCTCGCCGCCCGCGACGAGGACCTCGCCGGCCGCGAGGTCGATGCCCTCGGCCCGCGTGCCCATGCGCACGTGGATGTCCTGGGCCGCGAACTCGTGCGGAGCCCGGGCGAGCAGCTGGTCGCGGTCCTCGACCAGCCCGCCGATCCAGTACGGGATCCCGCACGCCGAGTAGGAGATCTCCGGCCCCTGCTCCAGGACGACGACGTCGAGGTCGTCGGCCTTCCGCAGGCGCCGCGCCTGGGCGGCCGCCGACAGACCTGCGGCGTCGCCCCCGATGACCACCAGCCGTTCCACGCCCACAGCGTGTCACCCGGGACCGACGACCGGCAGCTCAGCGACCGCCGAGTTCACCCACGGCGGCGAGGTCGCGCACCGCCGCCCGCCGGAACACCTTGCCCGGGTTGAGCAGCCCGGCCGGGTCGAGGGCGTCCTTGATCGCCCGGTGCACGTCGAGCGCCACCGGCCCGATCTCGCGCTCCAGCCAGTCGACCTTGATCGCCCCGACGCCGTGCTCGCCGGTGATCGTGCCGCCCAGGGACAGCCCCAGCTCGAGGATGTCGTCGAAGGCGCCGAACGCGCGCTGGCGCTGGTCGGCGTCGGCGGGGTCGAAGCAGATCGTCGGGTGCATGTTGCCGTCCCCGGCGTGGCCGACCACCCCGATGGTGAGGGCGCGGGCGGCGGCGACGGCATCGCAGCCGTCGAGGAACTCGGCGATCCGGGAACGCGGCACGGCGACGTCGTCGATCAGGGTGCTGCCCAGTTGCTCGAGCGCGGGCAGCGCCATCCTGCGGGCCTGCAGCAGGAGGTCGCCCTCGGTGGGGTCGTCGGTGGTGTGCACGAGATCGGCTCCGGCCTCGCGGCACAGCGCGGCGAGCGCCTCGATCTCCCGGGCGGCCGCCTCCCCGCCGGCGTCGGACTGGGCCACGAGCAGGGCGTGCGCCGAGCGGTCGAGATCGGCCTTCAGCAGGTCGTCGACGGCGCAGATGCAAGTGTTGTCCATGACCTCCAGCAGGCTGGGCACCAGACCGGTGGTGACCACCCGCTCCACCACCTCGCCGGTCTGCGCGGTCGTGGCGAACGTTGCGGCGAGGGTCACCGGCCGCTGCGGGGCCGGCCGCAGAGCGAGCGTCGCCTCGGTGATGACGCCGAGCGTGCCCTCCGAGCCGACGAACAGCCGGGCGAGGTCGTAGCCGGCGACGCCCTTGACCGTGCGCCGGCCGGTGCGCAGCACGCGGCCGTCCGCGAGCACCACCTCGAGCCCGAGCACGTAGTCGGTGGTGACGCCGTACTTCACGCAGCACAGGCCACCGGAGTTGGTCGAGAGGTTGCCGCCGATCGTGCACCAGTCGTAGCTCGACGGGTCGGGAGGGTAGAAGAGCCCCGCCCCCGCGACGGCGTCGCGCAGCGCCTTGTTGACCACGCCCGGCTGGACGACGGCGAGCCGATCGGCGGGCGACACCTCCAGGACGGCGTCCATGCGGGTCATCACCAGCGTGATCGCGCCGTCGACGGCGTTGCTGGAGCCGGCCAGCCCCGAGCCGGCGCCGCGCGGGACGACGGGGACGCCGTGCCGCGATGCCGTCCGCAGGACGGCGACGACGTCGTCCGTGCTCCGGGGCAGGACGACGGCCGCGGGCGTGCCCGCCGGGGCGAGCATCGCCTGGTCACGGGCGTAGGCAGCCGTGACGTCCGGATCGGTGAGGACGCTGTCGGCGCCGAGCGCGTCCTGCAGCTCGGCCACCCACGAAGTGGTCACGGTCACACGGTACGGCGGTGCCCCGGCGGGATCAGCTCAGGCCGAGGTCGGCGAGGGTGAAGGCGGAGCGATACTCGAAGCCGGCCTTCTCCACGGCCTCGCGGCCACCGCGGTCGACGATGACGGCGACCCCGATGACCTCGGCGCCGGCCTCCTGGAGCGCCTCGGCCGCGGTGAGCGGGCTCCCGCCGGTGGTGGACACGTCCTCGACGACGAGCACGGAGCGGCCCTCGACGTCCGGGCCCTCGATCCGCCGCTGCAGCCCGTGCGCCTTGCCCGCTTTCCGGACGACGCAGGCGTCCAGGAAGCCCTCGCCGTCGGCGGCCGCGTGCAGCATCGCCGTCGCCACCGGGTCGGCGCCCAGCGTCAGGCCGCCCACGACGTCGTAGCGCAGGTCGCGGGTCAGCTGCCGCATCACCCGGCCGACCAGCGGCGCGCCCTCGTGGTGCAGCGTCAGGCGGCGCATGTCGATGTACCAGTCGGCCTCGCGCCCTGACGACAGCGTGACCTTCCCGTGCACGACGGCGAGCTCGACGATCAGCTCGAGCAGGCGGTCACGGTCGGGCAGGGTCGCGGGAGCCGTCATGCGCCCGACCCTACTGAGGCCCAGGATCACGCCATGTCCTCCCGTCGCACCCGGCTGCTCGCCGCCGCCGGCCCGGTCACCGCAGCAGTGCTCGGCGGACTGGCCACCGACCCCGACAGCCGGTGGTTCCGCAAACTCCGGAAGCCCGCCTGGTACCCGCCGCCGCAGACCTTCGGCATCGTGTGGACCGCCCTCTACGCCGGTATCGCGTGGGCGTCCGGCGAGGCCCTGATCAAGGGCGCGGGCCCCTCGTTCGGCCGCGCCTACGCAGGCAACCTCGTCCTCAACGCCGCGTGGACGCCGGTCTTCTTCAGGGCTCACCGGCCCTGGCTCGCCGCTGCCGAGAGCGCGGCGCTCACGGTCTCCTCCGTGGACCTGGCCCGCCGGGCGGCCCTGGTGAGCCCGCCGGCCGGCGCCGTCCTCGTGCCCTACGCGGCGTGGACGGCGTTCGCCACGGCCCTGACCGTGGCGATCGCCCGGAGCAACTGACCGACGACGCAGGGCCGCCGTCCGACCGGAGTCGGACGACGGCCCTGGGGCGCTGCGGGGATCACATACCAGCGGGCTTGAGCACCTGGTCGATGATGTAGACGGTGGCGTTGGCGGTCTGCACGTTGCCGCAGATCACCGAGGCCTCCATGCCCACGACGGTGCCCTCGCCGGCGATGGTGAAGTTCTCACCCGAGCCCTCGATGGTGACCTCGTCGTTGTTGAGCGTGGTGTGCGTGCCGGCCAGCTCCTCCGGGGTCAGGCGACCCGGGATGACGTGGTGGGTGAGCACCGTCGTCAGCATGGCGGTGTCGGCCAGCAGCCCGTTGAGCGCGTCGGCCGGGACGGCCTCGAAGGCCGGGTTGGCCGGGGCCAGCACGGTGATGTCGTCGGTGGTGTTCAGAGTGTCGCCGAGGTTGGCGGCGGTGACGGCCTGCACCAGGGTGGACAGCGCCGGGTTGTTGCTGGCGGCGGTCGCGACCGGGTCGTCGGTCATCCCGGTGAAGCTGCCCTCGCCCTCGGTCGGGACCGCGGAGCAGCCGGCGCCGAACGGCTCGTCGGACATCGGCATCGCGCTGCTCTCGGTGGCCTCCGAGCTCTCCATGCTGCTCGTGTCCGCCGAGGCGCTGCTGTCCGACGAGTCGTCGGAACCGCAGGCCGTGAGCGTGATGGCGAGGGTGGAGACGGCGGTCATGAGGACGCCGCGGGTGAGGAGGTTGCTCTTCACGGTGATGGTGCTCCTTGTCCTGTCCGTGCGACCGCTTCGTCGCGGGCGGGTGGTGCGCCGGGCCGCGGGGAGCGGTCCGGAGTATCTCGCCCCGGCGGGTGCCGTGGCGGGTCTGGGGGTCAGCCGGCGACGACCTGGACGGTGTGCCAGCCGCTGGATCCGGCGGGGAAGGGCGACGCGCGCTCCTCGGTCTGGACCTCGCCGTCGGCGCTGGTCGCGCGCACGGTGATCGAGTGCCGGCCGGCGCTGAAGTCGTAGGGCAGCACCCACTGGCGCCACAGGTCGGCGTCGACCTCCGGGGACAGCTCGGCCTCCGCCCAGTCCTCCTCGTCGACGCGGACCTCGACCTTGGCGATGCCGCGGGTCTGCGCCCACGCCACGCCGGCGATCGCGCGGCGGCCGGCCGGGAACTGGCGGAGCGGGGCCGGGGTGTCGATCCGGGAGGCGACCTTGATCGGCCCCTCGGCAGCCCAGTCGCGCTCGGTCCAGTAGGCGTCGACGGCGTCGTACGTGGTGGCCTCGATCCGGACCAGCCACTTGCACGCCGACACGTAGCCGTAGAGGCCGGGGATGAGCATGCGCACGGGGAAGCCGTGCTCGACCGGCAGCGGCTCGCCGTTCATGCCGAAGGCCAGCATGGCGTCCTCGACCTCGAGGGCGTTGCGCGTCGGGGCGCCGATCGTCATGCCGTCCTCGGAGCGGCACAGCAGCTGGTCGCTGCCCGAGCGGATGCCGTTCTCCTCCAGCAGGGGGGCGAGCGGGACGCCGATCCAGCGGGCGGTGCCGGCGAGCGTGCCGCCCACCTCGTTGGAGACGCAGGTCAGGGTGATGTCCCGCTCGATGACGTCGTCGCGCTCGAACAGGTCGGCCAGCGTGTAGCTGCGCGGCGAGTCGAACATGCCCGCCATCTGCAGGCGGTAGTCGGCCGGCCGGATGCGCGGGACGGTGATCGCGGTGTCGACGCGGTAGAACTCGCCGTTGTCGGTGAACAGCGGGGTCAGCCCCTCGACGTCCTCGGCGAGGTCGGCACCGGCGGGCAGGGCGGCCGCCCGCGACGTGGGCGACGGCAGCTCCAGCGCCGCGCGGTCGGCGGCGACGTCGAAGCGCCGCTGGAGGAGCCGGCCACCTCCGCCGGTCAGCGCGGCCGCGCCGAGCGCGACGCCGCCGGTGAGGAAGAAGCGCCTCCGGTCCAGCCCGGCGCCCTTCCGGTCGGTCGAGCCGAGGACCTCGCGCAGCCGGTCGACCACCTTCTGGTCCGCGTGCCCCTCGGCGGTCGGGAGCTCGTCCCCGCGCGGAGCGGCGACCGGGACCTGCAGGGGAGCGAGGAGGGCCAGCAGCGCGAGGACACCGGCGGCGGCGCCGACGAGCGACGGCAGGGCGTCGAGCGGCCCGCCTGCCGGACGGGTGAGGGCGGCCAGGACGCCGACCGCTCCGAAGAGCGCGATGCCGAGGGTGCCGAGGCGGCGGTTCCGCAGCCCGACGATGCCGACGACCAGGGCGTACACCGCGATGACGGCGAGGGTGCCGACGATCAGGGCGATCTTGTCGTTCTCGCCGAAGGTGCGGATCGCGAAGGCCTTGACCGGCTCGGGGGTCAGGGTGATCGCCGCGTCCCCGACCGCGATCACCGGGGAGGAGGCAGGGCCGACGAACCCGGCGACCAGCTCGGCGAAGCCCAGGGCGACGGCGGCGGCCAGCAGCCCGGCCAGCGCCGCGAGGGCGCGGCGGCCGCGGGGCTTCTCGGCACGGTCCTCCGGGGCGCTGCCCGGGGCCGTCAAGGACGTCGTCACGCACTGTCTTCGTGCGCCGGTGCCGATCCGGATTCGTCGGCCGCGAAATTGTCTGGGGCACAACCGGACGGGTGACACGCCCGTCCCGCCGGCGCCGGTCT
The DNA here is from genome assembly GCF_003075095.1 of Blastococcus litoris. Lineage (GTDB taxonomy): Bacteria > Actinomycetota > Actinomycetes > Mycobacteriales > Geodermatophilaceae > Blastococcus_B > Blastococcus_B litoris. Next base: position 147,181 of record NZ_QCZF01000003.1, on the reverse strand, counting down.
GCCAGGCTGTGGCCGTGCCGAACGCCCAGTCGCCCGACCCCGCCCCCTCGCCGCGCCCGCCGATGCCGCCGTCGGTGCGGGTCGCGGTGATCGTGATGGGCATCCTCGCCGCGCTGCTGCTGACCAACGCGGCTTTGCTCTGGTACTCCTACGACGACGCGGTGGCGCGGCTGGTCAGGGACGGCGCGGACGTCTCCCGGTCCGAAGCCAGCCAGTTCGTGATCATGTCGCTGGTGCCCTACCTGGCCATCGGGCTGCTGCTCGCCCTGGCCGCGGTCTTCCTGCCGCGCCGCCAGCCGTGGGCGCGCTGGCTGGGGCTGGCCGCGAGCGGCCTGCTGGTCCTGCTCTCGCTGATGTCGGCGCTGACCCTGGGCGGGGTCACGATCTCGCTGCTGCTGCTGCTCGTGCTGTCGGCCTCGGCGGTGGCGAGCCTGCTCGCCCGCACGACCGGCGCCTGGGTGCCGAAGCTGCGCACCCCGGCCTGAGGAGCGGACGCCGGCGGCCCGAGGACCGCCGGCGTCCCGGGCTCAGCCCTGCCCGTTGGCCCGCTGCCAGCCGCGGTAGCGGTACCAGTCGTTGGACGGCTTCAGCGCCAGGGCGACGACGCCGACCGCGACGAGGATCGTCTGGAACCACGACAGCGAGGTCAGGAAGCCGCTGCCGGTCGACCCGACACCGGCGGCCGCGCCGATCAGGGCGAACAGCACGTTGAGCCCGCCGAGGACGAAGATCACGATCCGAGCCCAGTTGCGGCCCTGGTGCGCGAACCAGATGAACAGCGCCATCAGGCCCAGGATGATCAGGGCGATCACGACCCCGATCAGCACACCGGTGCGGGCGAGGTCCTCGGTGACCGCCGGGTCGGTCGACTGCCGCAGCGCCTCGTCGACGAGCGAGTCGAAGTCGGCGAACGTGACGATCACGGAGATCGCGCTCAGCACCAGGCTGGCCACGAGTGCACCGATGCCGACGCGCACGGTGGTGGGCCGCTCCACGGGTGCCGGCGCCCCGTAGCCGGTCGGGGCCGACGGCGCGGGCGCGTACCCGGGGTACTGCTGCCCGTAGGGGGGCTGCTGCCCGTACTGCGGGGGCTGGCCGTAGGGCGGCTGCTGACCCTGCGGCGGCTGCCCGTACGGCGGCTGTCCCTGAGGTGGCTGCTGACCGTACGGCGGCTGGCCCTGCTGGCCGCCCTGCCCCTGCTGTGAGGGGTCCCCGTACGGACCGCCCTGTCCTGACGTCATGTCGCTCTCCCGTCGTTCCGGTTCCCCGCGATCATGGTGGACGGGGGAAGGGAGCGACCGGCGCCGCACCGCGCATCGCCCACTCGTGTCACCACCGCCACGGGCCGTGGACGACGGAGGGGCCCGCCGGATCGCGGTGATCCGGCGGGCCCCCAGGAGTGGTCGAGCCGCTACCCGCGCGTGACGCTCAGCCCGCTGTCGCCGTCCGTGACGTCGGCCGGCCAGTCGACGACGACCTCGTCGCCGTCGCGGATGTCGCCGGACAGCAGCGCCTTCGCCAGCTGGTCGCCGATCGCCGACTGCACCAGCCGGCGGAGCGGACGGGCGCCGTAGACCGGGTCGAACCCGTTGAGCGCCAGCCACTCCTTGGCGGCGTCGGTGACCCGCAGCGTGAGCCGCCGGGCCGCCAGCCGCCGCGCCAGGACACCGACCTGGATGTCGACGATCCCGGTCAGCTCCTCGCTGCCCAGGGCGCGGAACACCACGACGTCGTCCAGCCGGTTGAGGAACTCCGGCTTGAAGTGCGTGCGCACGACCTCCATCACCGCGGTGCGGCGGCGCTCCTCGGGCACCGACTGGTCGGCGATGATCTGCGACCCCAGGTTCGAGGTCAGGATCAGGATCGTGTTGCGGAAGTCCACCGTCCGGCCCTGGCCGTCGGTGAGCCGGCCGTCGTCGAGCACCTGGAGCAGCACGTCGAAGACGTCGGGGTGCGCCTTCTCCACCTCGTCGAGCAGCACCACGGTGTACGGACGCCGTCGCACCGCCTCGGTGAGCTGGCCGCCGGCCTCGTAGCCGACGTAGCCCGGAGGGGCACCGACCAGGCGGGCGACCGAGTGCTTCTCCGAGTACTCGCTCATGTCGATGCGGACCATGGCCCGCTCGTCGTCGAACAGGAACTCGGCCAGCGCCTTGGCCAGCTCGGTCTTGCCGACACCCGTGGGTCCCAGGAAGAGGAAGGAGCCGGTCGGGCGATCGGGGTCGGCCACGCCGGAGCGGGCGCGGCGCACGGCGTCGGACACGGCGCGGACGGCGTCGGGCTGGCCGACGACGCGGCCGGCCAGGCCCTCCTCCATGCGCAGCAGCTTCTGGGTCTCGCCCTCGAGCAGCCGGCCCGCGGGGATGCCCGTCCACGCCTGGACGACCTCGGCGATGTCGTCGGGGCCGACCTCCTCCTTGAGCATCGACTCGCCCGAGGCCACGGACTCCTCGGCCGAGGTCAGCGACCGCTCCAGGTCGGGCAGCCGGCCGTAGCGCAGCTCCGCGGCCCGGGCCAGGTCGCCGTCGCGCTCGGCGCGCTCGGCCTCCAGCCGGACCGACTCGAGCTCCTCCTTGATGCGCTGGATCCGCTCGATGGCGGTCTTGTCCTGCTGCCAGCGGAAGGTCAGCTCGGCCAGCTCCTGGCGGCGGTCGGCCAGGTCGGAGCGCAGGGCGGCCAGGCGGTCCAGGGACGACGGGTCGTCCTCCTTGGACAGCGCCATCTCCTCGATCTCCATGCGCCGCACGGCGCGCTCGACCTCGTCGACCTCGACGGGACGGCTGTCGATCTCCATGCGCAGCCGGCTGGCGGCCTCGTCGACCAGGTCGATCGCCTTGTCGGGGAGGAAGCGGGCCGTGACGTACCGGTCCGACAGCGTCGCGGCGGCCACGATCGCGGCGTCGGTGATGCGGACACCGTGGTGGACCTCGTAGCGCTCCTTGAGCCCGCGGAGGATGCCGATCGTGTCCTCGACCGAGGGCTCGCCGACGAAGACCTGCTGGAAACGGCGCTCCAGCGCGGGGTCCTTCTCGATGTGCTCGCGGAACTCGTCGAGGGTCGTGGCGCCGACCATGCGCAGCTCGCCACGGGCGAGCATCGGCTTGATCATGTTGCCGGCGTCCATGGCGGAGTCGCCGCTGGCCCCGGCGCCGACGATCGTGTGCAGCTCGTCGATGAAGGTGACGATCTCGCCCTCGGAGTCGGTGATCTCCTGGAGCACCGCCTTGAGGCGCTCCTCGAACTCACCGCGGTACTTGGCACCGGCGACCATGGCCGACAGGTCCAGCGCCATCAGGCGCTTGCCCTTGAGGCTCTCGGGGACGTCGCCGGCGACGATGCGCTGGGCCAGCCCCTCGACGATCGCGGTCTTCCCGACGCCGGGCTCGCCGATGAGCACGGGGTTGTTCTTCGTGCGGCGGGACAGCACCTGCACGACGCGGCGGATCTCGGTGTCGCGGCCGACGACGGGGTCGATCTTGCCGTCGCGGGCCCGCTGGGTGAGGTCGACGGCGTACTTCTCGAGGGCCTGGTACGTCGCCTCCGGGTCCGGCGTCGTGACCTTGCGGCTGCCGCGGACGGTCCGGAAGGCACCGAGCAGGGTGTCGCGGGTGGCACCCGCGCCGGTGAGGACGTCGCCGGCCTCGCCCCCGGAGCCGGCCAGACCGACCAGCAGGTGCTCGGTGGAGATGTACTCGTCACCCAGGGCGCCGGCCTGCTCGCCGGCGTCGTTGATGACGCGCAGCAGCTCCCGGGACGGCGCCGGCGCGGGCACGGTCGCCCCGGTGACGCTGGGCATGCGGCGCAGCGCCGCCTCCGTCTTCGCACGGACATCGGCGGGATCGGAGCCGACCGCCGTCAGCAGCGGGCCCGCGATGCCGTCGGCCTGCTCGAGCAGGGAGGCGAGCAGGTGCAGTGGTTCGAGGGCCGCCTGACCGCGGGCGACCGCCAGGCGCTGCGCGGCGGCGACGGCCTCCTGCGACCGGGTCGTGAGCTTGCTCTCCATGGTCGTGGACGCGCTTCCTCTCGTCGTGGTGCGTTCGGCCGCCGGGTGCTCCGGCGGGGGGTGGTCGACCAGTGCAACGACCACCAAGTTGAGTCTGTTCCGCTCAACCTTGCCACGTGAACCCGGCGTCCTGCCCCACCCGGCGGGACGATCGGCCCTGGCGTGGCCATGGCATTCGCCGTCCTGCGCCCTAGACTCTGGGCATGACCGCTCTGCCGGCACCGAGCGTGGCGCTCGACGACCAGTTGTGCTTCGCGCTGTACGCCGCCTCCCGGGCGGTGACGGCGCGCTACCGCCCGATGCTCGACACCCTCGGCCTGACCTATCCGCAGTACCTCGTCATGATGCTGCTCTGGGAGACCGACCACCAGACCGTCGGCCAGCTCGGTTCGCGCCTGGCGCTCGACAGCGGCACCCTGTCCCCCCTGCTCAAGCGGCTCACCGCCGCCGGGCTGGTCACCCGGCACCGCCGGGTCGAGGACGAGCGCTCGGTGTCCATCGCGCTGACCGACGAGGGCCGCGCCCTGCGCGACAAGGCGTTCGCGATCTCCGAGGAGATGATCGGCGCCATCGGGTTCAGCACGGGCGAGTTCGACGAGCTGATGGAGCGGCTGCGGCTGCTCACCGAGCGCGTCAACCGCGGCGAAGCCGTCTGCTGAGCCGCGTGCGGGCGCGGTAGCAGCGGCGATCGGCGGGTAAGGGCTTCGCCGACGCGCCGTCCAGGAGCGGGCGGCGCCCGGTACGGAAGAGGCGACATGCCCACTCGCAGCGCACGCACGGCCTGGAACGGCACCCTGCAGGAGGGCTCCGGTCAGGTCGAGCTGTCCAGTTCGAAGGTCGGCACGTTCGACGTGTCCTTCCCCAAGCGCACGGCGGACGACGCCGGGGGCACCACGAGCCCCGAGGAGCTCATCGCCGCGGCGCACTCGGCATGCTTCTCGATGGCGCTGTCGAGCGAGGTCGCGAAGGCCGGCGGCACGCCGGTGGCGTTCGAGGTCACCGCGGACGTGACCCTGGGCGCGGGCGCGATCACCAAGATCCACCTGACGGTCCGCGGCGAGGTCGAGGGTCTCGACGCCGCGGGGTTCGAGCAGGCGGCGCAGGCGGCCAAGGCCGGGTGCCCGGTGAGCAAGGCGCTGGCGGGGGTCGAGGAGATCACCCTCGACGCCGCACTCGAGTCCTAGACCGCCCCGTACGGCACGAAGGCCCGGCCCCCGAGGGGACCGGGCCTTCGTCGTCGCCGGCTCAGGGGGCGACGACCTCGACGGTCTCGTCCCGCAGCCGCGCCGCACCGCTCCTGGTGCTGAGCGCGATCTCCCGGATGAGCACGATCGCCCCCATCGCGATCACGGCGATGACGGCGGAGATGAGGAAGATGCGCCCCGTGGCGTCGCCGTAGGAGACCCGGATCAACGTCTGGATGGCCGGCGGCGCGTCGGCGAGGTTCGCCAGGCCCACGTCTCCAGAGCCGGCGGCCTCGGCCGCCCCCGGAACGCCGGCCAGACCGTCCCGGATCAGGTCGCCGACCCGGGTGGAGAGGACCGCACCCAGCACCGACACGCCGATCGTGCCGCCGAGGCTGCGGAAGAAGGCCACCGCGGAGCTCGCGGCACCCAGGTCCGCCGCCGCCACCGTGTTCTGCACGGCCAGCACGAGGTTCTGCATCGTCATCCCGATGCCGACGCCGAGCACGAAGAGGAAGCCGCTCAGCAGCACCATGTCCGTCTCGTGGTCGACGGACGAGAGCAGCCCGAAGCCCACGACGACCAGCACCGAGCCCGCGACCAGGAACCGCTTCCAGCGCCCGGTCCTGGTGATCAGGATCCCCGACACGGTGGACGACAGCAGCAGCCCGGCGACCATCGGGATCGTCAGCAGACCGGCCTCGGTGGGCGAGTAGCCGCGGGAGATCTGCAGGTACTGGCCGAGGAAGACCGACGAGCCGAACATCGCCACACCGATCGCGATGCTGGCGATGATGGCCAGCGTCGTCGTCCGGTCCCGGAAGAGCCGGAGCGGCACGATCGGCTCCTTCGCCTTGAGCTCGGTCACGACGAAGGCGACGACGGCGGCGATGCCGCCGGAGAGGAACAGCGCGGTCTCCGTCGAGGCCCAGGCGAAGCTGTCCCCGGCGAGCGTGACCCAGATGAGCAGCGCCGAGACGCCGGCGGTCAGGAACGCGGCGCCGAGGTAGTCGATGTGCACCGTCCGCTTCGTCACCGGCAGGTGCAGGGTGCGCTGGAGCAGGACGAGGGCGACGACGCCGAACGGGACGCCGACGTAGAAGCACCAGCGCCAGCCGAGCCAGCTGGTGTCGACCAGCAGGCCGCCCAGCAGCGGTCCGCCCACGGTCGCCACGGCCATGACGCCACCGAGGAGACCGGAGTACCGGCCCCGCTCGCGGGGGCTGATCATCGCCGCCATCGCGATCTGGACCAGCGCCTGCAGTCCGCCGAGGCCCAGGCCCTGCAGCACCCGCCAGGCGATGAGCGTCTCCACCGACTGGGAGAGACCGGCCAGCATCGACCCGACGACGAAGATCGTGATGGAGAGCTGGATGAGCAGCTTCTTGCTGAACAGGTCGGCGAGCTTGCCCCAGATGGGCGTGGACGCGGTCGAGGCCAGGAGCGTCGCCGTGACGACCCACGTGTACTGGCTCTGGGTGCCCCGCAGGTCGGTGATGATCGTCGGCAGCGCGTTCGAGACGACTGTCGAGGACAGGAACGCCACGAACATCGCCAGGAGCATCCCGGAGAGCGCCGAGAGGATCTCCCGGTGCGTCATCTGGCCCTGCTGCTCGGCGGGTGCGGTGTCGGCGCCCGGATCGGGGACGGCGACCCGTTCGGGACGCTGGACGGTGCTGCTCACGGGAGGTCCTTGCTTTCTGGCGGAGGGGCGGGGAAGGAGATCAGCGCGGCGCGGGGACCGCAGCACGGGACGCGACGCGGGCGGATCCGGCGGACTCCAGATCGGCCACGAGCCGGTCGAGGAGGTCGCTGAGGGTGCGGGCGTCGTCCTCGTCCCAGGAGGCGAGGGCGCCCAGCGCCCACTCCTGGCGCTGGGCGCGGGTGGCCGCGATCGCCGCCGCACCGGCGGGGGTGAGGCTCAGCAGGCTGGCCCGCCCGTCGACCGGGTCGGGGCGCCGCTCGACGTACCCGGACCGCTCGAGGACGGCGACCTGGCGGCTGGCGACGGACACGTCGATGCCCGCGGTGCCGGCGAGGGCGCTGCAGCGCTGGGCGCCGTCCCGCTCGAGCGGGAGCAGGAGCGCCCAGCCGAAGGACGGCAGCTCGCCGTAGAGCTGCGCGGCGACCCGGGAGCTGACGTGCCGCCCGGTCCGGACGAGCTGGGCGACGCTGGACGTCAACCGGTCCCGGGTCTCGGGGCTGATGGGCATGGAACCTCACGGCGATCGAATAGGTGCAGACCGCAACCATATCCATGCTTGGTTGCGGTCTGCAACGATCTGCAGGGAGATGTGTCCCGTATCGCCCCGTCAGGGGGAGGTCAGTCCTCGGCGGCCTCGCGCGCCTCGCCCAGCCGGTTGAGCCGCGCCAGCAGGTCGCCCAGCGTCGCGACGTCGGTCGCCGGCCAGTCGCCCAGGTCGGTCTCCCACCGGGCCCGGCGGGCGTCGCGGATGCGGGCCAATCGCGCCGAGCCCTCGGCCGAGGGCGTCAGCACCTGGGCGCGGCCGTCCACCGGGTCGGCGGTCCGGTCGACCAGCCCCAGATCCACCAGCTGGGCCACCTGGCGGCTGACGGTGCTCTTGTCCAGGCCCAGCCGACTCACCACGTCGCTGGCCCGGAGCGGCCCGGCGTCCTGCAGCAGTGCCAGCAGCCCGTAGGCGGCGCCGTCCAGGTCGGGGTGCAGCTCGGCCGCCAGGCGCGCCGAGATGGCGCGCGCACGGCGCAGCAGCAGGCCGATCTCCCGCTCCAGGCGGACGAAGGCCTCGTGCTTGTCGATGCCGCTCACCGCTGGCCCCGCGGCCGCCAGACCACGAGCGCGGCGCTCTGCCGGCTCTGCGGCACCAGGTCGCGTCTGTAGCCGGCGGGCACCGCCGCCTCGGCGGCCATGCGCCGCGCCTCGGAGTCGTCCAGCGCCTCCAGCAGCTCGTGCACCCGGGCCTGCAGCGCCTCGACCTGCGACTCGAGGTCGATGATCCGCTTGATGCCGGCCAGGTTGACGCCGTCCTCCTGCGACAACCGCTGGACCTCGCGCAGGAGCGCGACGTCGCGCGGGCTGTACCGGCGACCCCCGCCGGGCGTCCGGCCGGGGCTCACGAGCCCGAGCCGGTCGTACTGGCGCAGCGTCTGCGCGTGCATGCCGGCCAGCTCGGCCGCCACCGAGATCACGAACACGGGCGCGTCCTCGGCGACGGCGCGGACACCGTCCTGGGGGCTGCTCACCGCTCACCTCCGGCCTGCACCGCGGCCGTGATCTGGGGCCGCGGGTCCTCGTGCATCTCCTCGGCCAGGTTCTCGACGACCTTGCGCTGGGCCGGCGTCAGCTTGGCCGGCACCGCCACCTCCAGGGTGACGAGCAGGTCGCCGGACCGGCCCTTGCCGTGCACGCCCCGCCCGCGGACGCGGAGTGTGCGGCCGCTGGCCGTGCCGGCCGGCACCTTGAGCGAGACGCTGCCGTCGAGGGTCGGCACCGTCACCGTCGTGCCGAGCGCGGCCTCGGCGAAGGTGATCGGCACCGTCAGGGTCAGGTCGTCGCCCTTGCGGCCGAACAGGGCGTGCTCGGCGACGTGGACGACGACGAACAGGTCACCGGCCGGCCCACCGCGCCGCCCCGGGGCGCCCTTGCCGGCCAGCCGGATGCGCTGCCCGTCCTTGACGCCGGCCGGGATGCGGACGGTGATGGTGCGGGTCTGGGTCGTGACGCCGTCGCCCGCGCACGTCGGGCATGGGTCGTCGACCACCGAGCCGGTGCCGCGGCAGTTCCGGCACGGCTCGGAAAAGGCGAACGCGCCCTGGCTGCGGCTGGTGACGCCGGCGCCCTGGCACACCGGGCAGGTGTGCGGCGAGGTGCCCGGCTTGGCGCCGCTGCCGTTGCAGGTCGGGCAGGTGCCCGGGCTCTGCATCCGCAGCGGCACGGTCACCCCGAGGGCGGCCTCCTCGAAGGAGAGCGTCGCCTCGGTCTCGACGTCCTGGCCCCGCGCGGGACCGGACGCCGCCTGGCTCCGGGCGCGGGCGCCGCCACCGGCCCCGCCGAACAGGCCGCCGAGCAGGTCGCCCAGCCCGCCGGCACCACGGCTCGCGGCCCCGCCGGCCGCCCCGAACAGGTCGCCGACGTCGAACGGCTGGCCACCGCCGGCACCGGGGAACCCGCCGGGGAAGCCACCGGGGCGTCCCCCGGCGCCGAACAGCCGCCGAGCCTCGTCGTACTCGGCCCGCCGCTTGGTGTCGGACAGGACGTCGTAGGCCTCGGAGACGTCCTTGAACCGCGCCTCGGCCTCGCTGTTCCCCGGGTTCTTGTCCGGGTGCAGCTCCTGCGCCAGCTTGCGGTACGCCTTCTTGATCGCCGTGGCGTCGGCGTCCTTCGGGACGCCCAGTGCGGCGTAGTAGTCCTTCTCGATGAAGTCCCGGGTGCTCACCGGGCGCCCCCTCTCGCTGTGGGTCGGGTCAGTTCGCGGCCGTCTCGTCCGGAGCCGGTCCCGTCGTCTTCCCCGCCGCCGGGGCGGGGGACTCCGGGTCGGTGACGGCGACCATGGCGGTCCGCAGGACGCGGTCCCCGCGGCGGAAACCCTGCCGCAGCACGGTGGTCGCGGTCGGGACCTCGACCTCGGACGACGTGTCGTGGATGACCGCCTCGTGCAGCGCCGGGTCGAACGGGTCGCCGGCGACGCCGAACGCCGCCACCCCCAGCCCGTCGAGCAGCCCGAGCACCCGGTCGGCCACGACCTTGAAGGCGCCGGTCAGGTCGCCGTGGTCGCGGGCCCGCTCGATGTCGTCGACGATCGGGAAGAGCTGCAGCGCGAACCGCTCCGCGGCCTGGTCGACGACCAGCGACCGGTCGCGGTCGACCCGCCGCCGGTAGTTGGCGTACTCGGCCGTGACCCGCTGGAGGTCCTCGGTCCGTTCCGCCAGCTGCTTGTCCACGTCACCGGCACCCGCCGCGGGGGACGGTGTGGCCGGGTCCTGGGTCGGCTGCTCGTCGACCGGTGTCTCGTGCTCGCTCATCTGCTCCCCTGGGGCGGCTGGATCGGATGCGGGGCCGGAGGTGCCGGCCGGCTGTGCGCCGGCCGGCACCCGCACCGCCCCGGTGACCGGGTCGATGCGCCGCTTGTCGTGGATCACGACGCGCGGCTCCTGCGGCTCGCTCATGCCCGCTTGTCGGTGTCCTCGTCGACGATCTCGGCGTCGACGACGTCGTCGTCAGCGGACGGGGCCTGGCCGGCGTCGCCGGTCGGGGCCTCACCACCGGCGGCACCGGCCGCCTCGGCGTTCTGGGCGTACAGCGCGCCGCCGACCTCCTGGGAGACCCGGGCGACCTTCTCCTGGGCGGTCTTGATGGCGTCGATGTCGGAGCCACCGAGGGCCGAGCGCAGGTCGGTGAGCGCCTCGCCGAGCTCGTCCTTCTTCTCGGCCGGGATCTTGTCGCCGTTCTCGGCCAGGAACTTCTCGGTCTGGTACTGCAGCGACTCCGCCAGGTTGCGGGTCTCCGCCTCCTCGCGGCGCTTCTTGTCCTCCTCGGCGTGCGCCTCGGCGTCCTTCATCATCCGCTCGATGTCGTCCTTCGGGAGCGCCGAGCCGCCGGTGATGGTCATCGACTGCTCCTTGCCCGTGCCGAGGTCCTTGGCGTGGACGTGGACGATGCCGTTGGCGTCGATGTCGAAGGCGACCTCGATCTGCGGGACACCGCGCGGCGCCGGGGGCAGACCGGTCAGCTCGAACATGCCGAGCTTCTTGTTGTAGGCGGCCATCTCGCGCTCGCCCTGGAAGACCTGGATCTGCACGGACGGCTGGTTGTCGTCGGCCGTCGTGAAGATCTCGGAGCGCTTCGTCGGGATCGTGGTGTTGCGCTCGATGAGCTTGGTCATGATCCCGCCCTTGGTCTCGATGCCCAGGGACAGCGGGGTGACGTCGAGGAGCAGGACGTCCTTGACCTCGCCGCGGAGGACACCGGCCTGCAGCGCCGCGCCGATGGCCACGACCTCGTCCGGGTTGACGCCCTTGTTGGGCTCCTTGCCCCCGGTCAGCTCGCGCACCAGGTCGGACACGGCCGGCATGCGGGTCGAGCCACCGACGAGGACGACGTGGTCGATCTGACCCACGGAGATGCCGGCGTCGCGGATCGCCTGGTTGAACGGCGCGCGGGCGCGGTCGAGGAGGTCCTGGGTCATCCGCTGGAACTCGGCGCGGGTGATCGTGACGTCCAGGTGCAGCGGGCCCTCGGCGCCGGCCGTGATGTAGGGCAGGTTGATGTTGGTCGACTGCGCGCCCGACAGCTCGATCTTGGCCTTCTCGGCGGCCTCGCGGAGGCGCTGCATGGCCAGCTTGTCCTTGGACAGGTCGATGCCGTTGGAGGCGTTGAACGTCTTGACCAGGTGGTCGACGACCTTCTGGTCCCAGTCGTCACCACCGAGGTGGTTGTCACCGGCGGTGGCCTTCACCTCGATGACGCCGTCCCCGATCTCGAGCAGGGAGACGTCGAACGTGCCGCCACCGAGGTCGAAGACGAGGATCGTCTGCTCGGTCTCGCCCTTGTCCAGGCCGTAGGCCAGCGCGGCGGCGGTGGGCTCGTTGACGATGCGCAGGACGTTGAGGCCCGCGATCTCGCCGGCCTCCTTGGTGGCCTGGCGCTGCGCGTCCTCGAAGTAGGCGGGGACGGTGATGACGGCGTCGGTGACCGGCTCGCCCAGGTAGGTCTCGGCGTCCCGCTTGAGCTTCTGCAGGATGCGCGCGGAGATCTCCTGCGGGGTGTACTTCTTGCCGTCGATCTCGTCGGTCGCCCAGCTGGTGCCCATGTGGCGCTTGACGGAGCGGATGGTGCGGTCGACGTTGGTGACCGCCTGGTTCTTCGCGGACTGACCGACGAGGACCTCGCCGTTCTTGGCGAAGGCGACGACGGACGGGGTGGTGCGCGAGCCCTCGGAGTTCGCGATGACCGTCGGCTCGCCGCCCTCCAGGACGGTGACGACGGAGTTGGTGGTGCCGAGGTCGATGCCGACCGCTCGAGCCATGGGGATGGCCTCTCTTCCGTTCGTGTGCGGGGGTGGTGCCTGATCCGGTAGCCGAGAGACCTCGGACGACCTTGCGCCGGGTCCGCTCAACTTTCCTGCCCACGATAACGGCAGGGGGATCCGCCGTGTTCCCGGGGGCGGCTGGGATCCACGGGACGCCCGGGACGGGCACCCCGCGCGACGGCGGCGCCCCGGAGCCGCCCGCGGTTACCCTGCTCTGGATGTGCCTCGCCCCGGGGACCGGGCTCGGCGAGGGCACGCGCCCGACCGGGGCGTCCGCGCATCCGGGCCGCCCCCTCGAGCAGGTGCGGCCCAGGAGCGGGCCGCCGGTCCCGGGAGAACGTCGCTGCGCGTCGACCGACGCGGGGGAAGAAGGCCGGAGGACCGTCCGTGACGGACGTCGAGACACGAATGCTGATCGGGCTGCAGCGGGCCACCGCCCGGCCCGCTCCCCTGCGCGCCGCTCGCGCGCTGAGCCACGCCGGCGAGCACGCCGCCGCCTGGCTGGCCGTCGCCGGCGCCGGTGCGGTGCTCGCGCCCCGCCGCCGTCCCGACTGGCTGCGGGCCGGTGCCGCGGTGTTCGCCGCCCACGGGCTGAGCGTCGTCGTGAAGCGGGTGGCCCGCCGCGTGCGGCCGGTCCACGACGACCTCGTCAGCCACGTCGCGGTGCCGAGCCGGTGGAGCTTCCCGTCCTCGCACGCGACCTCCACCACGACGGCGGCCGTCGTCTTCGCGCCGCTGCTGGGCCGGTGGACCCTCCTCGCGCCGCCGCTCATGGCGTGGTCGCGGATGGCCCTGGGCGTGCACTACCCGACCGACGTCCTCTCCGGCGCCGTGATGGGCGCCGCCGTGGGGCTGGCCAGCGGGCGTTCCCGCGACGGGAGGACCACCCGATGACCCAGGAGACCGCGGTCCGGCCGCGCAAGGTCAGCACTGCCACGGGACCCGCGGCGTTCGTGCAGGCCATCCGCGTCCGCCAGTGGCACAAGAACGCCCTCGTGCTGGCGCCGCTGCTGCCGGCCGGCGACGCGCTGCGCGACGCCGACCTGCGGGGGGTCGCCCTCGCCTTCTCCGCCTTCTGCCTGGTCAGCTCGAGCATCTACCTGATCAACGACGCCAAGGACGTCGAGGCCGACCGGGCGCACCCGGTGAAGCGGTACCGGCCCATCGCGTCGGGTCGGCTGTCGGTGCGCACCGCCGTCGCGACCGCCGTGCTGTTCGCCCTGGGCGGCTTCACCCTGGGCCTGCTCGACGGCTGGCCGCTCACCCTCACCCTGGCCATCTACTACGGCATCCAGCTCGCCTACTGCTTCGGCATGAAGCACGAGCCGGTCCTGGAGATGGTCAGCGTGGCCTCGGGCTTCCTGCTGCGCGCCCTCGCCGGCGGCGTGGCCGCCGGCCTGCCCCTCTCGCAGTGGTTCCTGCTGACCACGGCGTTCGGATCGCTGTTCATGGCGGCCGGCAAGCGCTACGGCGAGGCCCGCATGGGCGAGCGCACGGGCGCGAAGGTCCGCCGGGTCGTCGAGCGCTACACCACCACCTACCTGCGCTTCGTCTGGACGCTGTCGGCGACGGTCGTCGTCGTCACCTACGCCCTGTGGGCCTTCGAGGTCGGCGAGCAGACCGGCTCCGTGTGGCCGCAGGTCTCGCTGGTGCCGTTCACGATGGCGATCCTGCGGTTCGCCATCGACGTGGACGCGGGCACCGCCGAGGAGCCCGAGGTGATCGTGCTGCACGACCGCGTGCTGCTCGGCCTCGGCCTGGTGTGGGCCCTGACGCTGGCGCTCGCCGTCTACCTCTGAGCGCCTCCGAGGGCGCCGGGCTCAGATCGGCAGCCGGCGGAACAGCGGTGCGGGCACGTGCCGCAGCGCCGACATGACCGCGCGCATCGGCGCGGGCGCCCAGACCGTCTCCTTGCCCGACCGGAGGGCCGCGACGGTGATGTCGGCGACCTGCTCGGCGGTGACCGACAGCGGCGCGGCCTTCATGCCGGCGGTCATCTTCGTGGTGACGAAGCCGGGGCGGACGACGAGCACCGAGACGCCCTCGGGGCGCAGCGCCTCGCGCAGACCGGTGAAGAACGCGTCGAGCCCGGCCTTGGTCGACCCGTAGGCGAAGTTGGTGCGGCGCGGCCGCTCCCCCGCCACGCTCGACAGGACGACGAGGGCGCCCCGGCCCTGCTGACGCATGCGACCGGCGACCTCGACGCCGATCGTCACGGGCGCGGTGTAGTTGACCGTCGCCAGCGCGGCGGCCACGTCCGGCTCCTGCCACGCGCGCTCGGCGTCGCCCAGCACGCCGAAGGCGATGATCGCGACGTCGACGTCCCCGCCCTCGAACGCCGCGGCGACGGCCGGCGAGTAGGTGGCCCGGTCCTCGGCGTCGAACGGGACGACCTCGACGCGGTGCCCGGCGCTCTCCAGCTCGGCGGCCGCCGTCTCCAGGCGGCTTCCCGGCCGGCCGGCGAGGACGACGTCGATCCGCCGCTCCCCCGCGAGCCGGCGGACGGTCGCCAGCCCGATGTCGGAGGTGCCGCCGAGCAGCAGCACCTTCTGCACGTCACCGACGGCGTCGATCACAGGGAGAGCCTCCTGGCCTGGTCGGAGGTGAAGATCCCCTTCGGATCCACCCGTTCGCGCACCGCGCGCCACTCGTCGATGCGCGGGTACATCGCGTGCACCGTCGCTGCCGTCGCCCGGGAGTCCTTGGCGAGGTAGAGGCGACCGCCGGCGGCCAGGACGAGCTCGTCCATCTCGTCGAGCAGCCGGCCCAGCCCCGGGGTGACCGGGATGTCGAGCGCGAGCGTCCAGCCGGGGCTGGGGAAGGACAGCAGTCCGGAGTTGCCGGGGCCGAAGCGCTTGAGGACGGCCAGGAAGGACGCCGTCCCCGAGGCGGCCAGCTTCTCCACCGCCCGGCGCATCGCGTCCTCCTCGCCGAAGGGCACGACGAACTGGTACTGGAGGAAGCCGCGGCGCCCGTAGATCCGGTTCCAGTCCTTGGCGATGTCCAGCGGGTGGAAGAACGGGCCGATGCCCTGGATGACGCCGCGCTGCTCCTTGGGGGCCGCACGGTAGTAGGCCTCGTTGAACGCGGAGATCGTCAGCTTGTTCAGCAACCCGGACGGGAAGACGTCGG
Source organism: Blastococcus litoris (assembly GCF_003075095.1). Lineage (GTDB taxonomy): Bacteria > Actinomycetota > Actinomycetes > Mycobacteriales > Geodermatophilaceae > Blastococcus_B > Blastococcus_B litoris. The sequence continues at coordinate 131,855 of NZ_QCZF01000003.1, read as the reverse complement.
GCGCCGTGAACAGGGAGCGCGGCGCGAAGTGGTACGGCCGGTCCCGCAGCTTCGCCGGGAGCTGGTCGCGGGTCGCCGACCAGCCGCGGGTGAGGACCGAGCGGCCGAGCGAGGCGCCCCGCGCCACCAGGTCGATCCACGCGACCGAGTAGGTGTACTCGTCGTCGTTCGCCTGGAGGCGGGCCATCAGGTCGTCGAGGTCCTTGGTGCGCTCGGTGTCGACGGCGAAGAAGGCCGTCTCGACCGGCGTCGCCCGGATGGTGGCCCGGAGGATCACGCCGGTCAGCCCCATGCCGCCGACCGTGGCCCAGAAGAGCCCCGGGTCGGAGTCCGGCGTCAGGGTCCGCACCGCGCCGTCGGCGGTCAGCAGGTCCATCGACGTCACGTGGTTGCCGAAGCTGCCCTTGACGTGGTGGTTCTTGCCGTGGATGTCGGCGCCGATCGCCCCGCCGACGGTGACCTGGCGGGTGCCGGGGAGCACCGGGACGAACAGGCCCAGCGGCAGGAGGACCTTGACCAGCGTGTCGAGCGACACCCCTGCCTCGACGCTCACCAGGCCCGTCGTGGTGTCGATCGACAGGATCCGCGCCATGGCGGTCATGTCGAGGACGCTGCCGCCGCCGTTCTGCGCGGAGTCGCCGTAGCTGCGGCCGAGCCCGCGGGCGAGCACGCCCCGGCTGCCGGCTCCGGTCACGGCGGCGACGACGTCGGCCTCGGACGTGGGCGGCAGCACCTCGGCCACGGAGGGCGAGGTGCGCCCCCAGCCGAACAGCGGGCGGCGGACGGCGGGAGCCGTGGACATGCGAACCTCTCTCCGACGCCTTCTCCGACGCCTGTGCCTCCGGCGGGAGACCCCTCGACGATAACAAGCGACGGGGGCCGGACCGCCCCGTCCACCACCTCGGGGGGACGCCTCAGCCGCCGGGCTGGACGGGCGGGAAGACGGGCAGCGGGACCTCGGGGCGCGCCCGCTCCGCCACGCACTGCCCCGGGACGACGGGCACCCCGTGGATGTCCACGTCGAGGCCGAGGAGCTCGTAGTCCTGCGGGAAGGAGTTGGGCACCGGCACGCCGTCGGCGGCCAGCGGCTGCTCGAGCGCGCGGACGCACTGGTCGGCCCACCACTCCTGGTAGCCCACGTGCAGCGGTCGGCCGTCCTGGTCGTAGAGCAGCACGTCCTCCAGCGGGGTCCCGTCGGCGGCGTAGGGCAGGACGTCGGTCACCGGCCCGTACCGGGAGACCAGCGGGTAGGCCTCGCTGGGCGCGTCGTCCCCGGCGCCCATCACGAGGACCGGCGTGCTCTCCACGACCGTCGACCACGCGCTCTGGACGGCGACCGCGGAGACGAGGAGCAGCACCACTCCCCCGGCGACGACCAGGCCGCGCACCGTCCCGCGCGCCTCCCGGCGGCCGAGGGCGACCGACCCGGCGACGGCGGCCAGGACCAGCAGCACCCCGAGCAGGTGGCTGCCCAGCGGTGCCGGCACCGGGACGTCGCGCACGCCGTCCGGACGCAGGAGGCACGGCACGGCCACCAGCAGGTACCCGCGCAGCACCCACCAGGCCGGGCGCAGCTCCACCAGCAGCCGCCGGGTCTCCCGGGCGAACGGCGCGGCCCGCCGCGCGGCGGGCGAGGCGAGCAGGGCGTCGAGGCGTTCCCGCAGCCCCGGGGCGACCGCCCGGACGGCGCTCCCCCGGGCCGGCAGCCCGGCGGCCGCCCGCAGGTCCGCGGCGTACTGCGCGGGCAGCCCGAGGCGGACCTCTACGGGCCGGTCGTCGTCCTCGGCGGTCAGGGCGTCGAGGTGCTGGGCGAGGTCCTCCAGCAGCGCGCTGCGGTCCTCGGCGGGCAGGTCGGCCAGCTCGTGCTCGACGGCCGCGAGGTAGTCCTCGGCCTGCCGCGTCACCGTGGGGCTCACGCCGCCACCGCCGGGCCGCCCAGGAGACCGTCGACGGTGTCGGCGAACGTCCTCCACGTCTTCGTCGAGTCCTCGAGCACCGAGCGCCCCCTGTCGTTGATCGCGTAGTACTTCCGGTGCGGCCCCTCGTCGCTCGGGACGACGTACGAGGTCAGGGCACCGGCCTGGTAGAGGCGGCGGAGCGTGCCGTAGACCGACGCGTCGCCCACCTCGTCGAGCCCCGCGGTGCGCAACCGGCGCACCACGTCGTAGCCGTAGCCGTCCGCGTCCCGCACGACGGCGAGCACCGCGACGTCGAGCACGCCTTTGAGCAACTGGCTGGCGTCCACGCGCTGCCCCTCTCCACCCGCTCCTCGGCCACTGCGGCGCGACGGACGGTAGTGCACGATGCGCAGTAGTACCGCCGCCCGGCGACCGGCGTGTCGACGCGAGCTCCGGCGCTCCTGGTTACCGGCGAGTAGCCTCGGGCCGCGCCAGCTATCGTGCGGGGCAGTGCGGGCAGCAGTGCCCGCATGCGGTCCCCGTCCCGGCCCCGGTCGGTGCGGACGACGGCTCGCGCAGCACCACGTACCGACAAGGTGCCCCCGTCCCCGCCTGGCGGACGGGAGTCGGCCGACGCCCTCGTGGCGTGGCGGGAGGAAGAGAATGACGGGCCCGTTGCAGATCGTCCTGGGCACGATCAGCGTGCTGTTCCTGATCGTCGCCTCGGTGATGGCCTACCGGGCCGTGCGGGCGATGGTGCGGATCATCCGCACCGGCCAGCCCGACGGCACCCGCTTCGGGCCGGTGAAGAACCGCCTCAAGGTGCTGGCCGTCGAGTCGCTGGGCCACACCCGGATGCTCAAGTGGTCGGCCATCGGCGCCGCCCACTGGTTCGTCTTCGTCGGCTTCTACGGGCTGTTCCTCACCCTGGTCGAGGCCTTCGGCGAGGTGTGGAACCCCGCGTTCCACCTGCCGATCATCGGCGAGTTCTTCCTGTGGAACCTGTTCGCCGACATCATCGGCACGGGCACGATCCTCGGCATCCTCTACCTGATCTACCGGCGCCAGAAGGACCACCCGCGCCGCCAGGGCCGGGGCAGCCGGTTCGCCGGCACGAACGAGGGCCGCGGCTACTTCGTCGAGGCCGTCGTCCTCACCGTCGGCGTCTGCATCCTGCTGATCCGCGCGCTCAAGGTCTCCTCCGACCTCACCGAGGCCCCCGCCTGGTCGCACCCGATCTCCGGCGCCCTGGCCACCGTGCTGCCCGACAGCCCCGACCTGCTGTCGGTCGTCGCCTTCGTCAAGATCGTGGTCTCGCTCGTCTGGCTGGTGGTCATCAGCCGGATCCTGAACATGGGCGTCGCCTGGCACCGGTTCAGCGCGTTCTTCAACATCTACTTCAAGCGCAACGACGACGGCAGCGTCGCGCTCGGCCCCCTGCTGCCGATGACCAGCGGCGGGAAGCCCATCGACTTCGAGGATCCGGGCGAGGACGACGTCTTCGGTCGCGGGAAGATCGAGGACTTCACCTGGAAGGGGATGCTCGACTTCACCACCTGCACCGAGTGCGGGCGGTGCCAGAGCCAGTGCCCGGCGTGGAACACGGGCAAGCCGCTCAGCCCGAAGATGGTGATCATGGACCTCCGCGACCACCTCTACGCGAAGGCTCCCTACCTCCTCGGCGAGAAGACGGCCTCGGAGACCGCGCCGGACTACGACGTCCTCCAGCCCAGCGACGAGCAGGTCTGGGCCAGCGGCTACGCCCGCATCGAGGGCACCAACGACGCCCAGGCCCACCGCCCGCTGGTCGGCACCCTCGAGGAGGGCGGGGTCATCGACCCCGACGTCCTGTGGAGCTGCACCAACTGCGGCGCCTGCGTCGAGCAGTGCCCGGTCGACATCGAGCACGTCGACCACATCGAGGACATGCGGCGCTACCAGGTGCTCATCGAGTCGAACTTCCCGTCGGAAGCCGGCGTGATGCTGCGCAACATCGAGAACCGCGGCAACCCGTGGGGCATGCAGGCCAGCGTCCGCAACGACTGGATCAAGGAGCTCGACTTCGAGGTCACCGTCGCCGACGGCCCCCTCGACTACGACATCGAGTACCTGTTCTGGGTCGGCTGCGCCGGCGCCATCGACGACCGCGCCAAGAAGGTCACCAAGGCCGTCGCCGAGCTGCTGAACATCGCCGGCGTCGAGTTCGCCGTCCTCGGGGACGGCGAGAGCTGCTCCGGTGACCCGGCCCGCCGCCTCGGCAACGAGTTCGTCTTCCAGATGCAGGCCATGCAGAACATCGAGGTCCTCGACGGCGTCTTCGAGGGCCGGGTGCCCGGCATGCGGAAGATCGTCACGACCTGCCCGCACTGCTTCAACTCGCTCGGCCGCGAGTACCCGGATGCCGGTGGCCACTACGAGGTCGTCCACCACACGCAGCTGCTCAGCCAGCTCGTGGAGGAGGGCCGGCTGACGCCGGTCACGCCGGTCGACCGCAAGGTCACCTACCACGACCCGTGCTTCCTCGGCCGCCACAACAAGGTCTACACGCCCCCGCGCGAGATCCTCGAGTCCGTCCAGGGCCTCTCCACCCAGGAGATGCACCGCTGCAAGGACCGCGGCTTCTGCTGCGGCGCCGGCGGCGCGCGCATGTGGATGGAGGAGAAGATCGGCAAGCGGATCAACGTGGAGCGCACCGAGGAGGCCCTCGAGCTCGACCCGGACGTCATCTCCACGGCCTGCCCGTTCTGCATCACGATGCTCAGCGACGCGCTGACGTCGAAGAAGCAGAACGGCGAGGCGGCCGAGCACGTCGAGGTCCTCGACGTCAGCCAGATCCTGCTGCGCTCGATGACGCCGGTCGGCGTCGGCGCCCAGGGCGCGGAGTCCGGACCCGACGTCGGCACGAAACCGGGCCCTGACCCGGTCGGCGAGGGCTCCGCGGCCACGGAGCACGGCCAGGCCTGAGCGACGACGACGGCGCCCGTCCCCTGCCCGGGGGCGGGCGCCGTCGTCGTTCCCGGGTCCGGTCGTTGCCCCCGCTCACGACCCCGGGCGAGGGACCGGCAGCGCGGGGAGGACCATGGGCGGACGTGACCCGCACCGCCGCCCCGACCGTCGCCGCTCCCGCCAGCCGTCCCCGGGGTCTGGTGCTCATCGGCGTCGCGATCGTCCTCACCGGCCTGAACCTGCGGACCGCGGTCACCAGCATCGGCCCGGTGCTCCGGGAGATCGAGGACGGCCTGGGCATCTCCAGCGGTCTGGCCGGTCTGGTCACCACCATGCCCGTGCTCTGCTTCGCCGCCATCGGCTTCGCCGGTCCGGGGCTCTCGGCGCGCTTCCGCGACTCGCACGTGCTCAGCGCCGCCCTGGCGACGATGGCGGTGGGCCTCGTCGTGCGGGCCATCGCCCCGGCCTTCTGGCTGTTCCTGCTCGGCACGGTGCTGGCGATGGTCGGCGGGGCCCTGGGCAACGTGCTCCTGCCGAGCCTGGTGAAGCGCTACTTCCCCGCCCGCACCGGCCTGATGGTGGGCGCGTACAGCACCGCCATGTCGGTGGGCGCCACCGTGGCGGCCGTGTCCACCGCACCGGTCGCCGCGGCGATCGGGGACGACGGCTGGCGGTGGGCCCTCGGGGTGTGGGCGCTGTTCGCGCTGCTGGCCGCCGGGCCGTGGCTCTTCGTGCGGGCGACCCCTGGCGCATCCAGGGGCACGCACGTCGCCGTCCGGATGCGCGACCTCCGGCACAGCCGGATGGCCCTGGCGCTGATGGTGTTCTTCGGGGTCCAGGGCCTGCAGGCCTACGTGATCATCGGCTGGTCGGCCTCCTACCTGCGCGACGCCGGTCTGACCGCCGCGGCCGCCGGGCTTTTGCTCGGCCTGAACCAGGTGATCGGCATCCCGCTCAGCGCACTGGTGCCCGCGCTCACCGTCCGCCCGCGCCTCCAGCGGCCGCTGCTGCTCACGTTCATGGCCTGCTACACCGTCGGGTGGACCGGGCTCTGGGTCGCCCCGCGCACCGCACCGTGGCTCTGGATGGCGGTGCTGTCGGTGGCGATGGCGAGCTTCCCGATGATCCTGACGCTCATCGGTCTGCGGGCGCGCACGCCCGAGACGACCGCGGCCCTGTCCACGTTCGTGCAGAGCTGGGGGTACGTCATCTCGGCGGTCGGCCCGCTGCTGGTCGGGGTGCTGCTCGGCGCCACCGGCAGCTACGTGCCGATGTTCGTGCTCGTGCTCGCGGGTGTGCTGGTGCTCGCGGTCACCGGGTGGTTCATGACGCGGGAGCGGTACGCCGACGACGAGGTGAACCGGAACGTCGCGGGCTGGTCGTCCAGCGCCCGCTGCGAGGACGTGCTGGAGGTGGCCGGCGTCGAGGCGCCGGCCAGCGCGCACGTCGGGACCGACGACGCGCCTAGGGGCGGCGCGTCTCCGCGCGGGTGAAGTTCCGGTAGGACCGGGACGGCGTCGGGCCGCGTTGGTCCTGGTAGCGGGAGCCGTACACCGCCGAGCCGTACGGGTGCTCCGACGGGCTGGAGAGCCGGAACAGGCACAGCTGGCCGATCTTCATGCCCGGCCAGAGCGTGATCGGCAGGTTCGCCACGTTGGAGAGCTCCAGCGTGATGTGCCCGGAGAACCCGGGGTCGACGAAGCCCGCCGTCGAGTGGGTCAGCAGGCCCAGCCGGCCCAGCGAGGACTTGCCCTCCAGCCGGGCGGCGAGGTCGTCGGGGATGGTGACGACCTCGAGCGTGGACCCGAGCACGAACTCGCCGGGGTGCAGCACGAAGGGCTCCTCCCCCTCCGGCTCGACCAGCGTCGTCAGGTCGTCCTGCTGCTGGGCAGGGTCGATGTGGGTGTACCGGGCGTTGTTGAACACCCGGAAGAACCGGTCGAGCCGGACGTCGATGCTCGAGGGCTGGACCAGCCCCGCGTCGTAGGGCTCGATGCCGAGGCGTCCCTCGGCGATCGCGGCCGTGATGTCGCGGTCGCTCAGCAGCATGGCGCGGAGTCTAGGGACCGCGTCGTTCACCCCTCCGGGCGAACCCCGCGCCCGGGCTCTCAACCCCGGCCCTGAGCAGGCCGTTGACGACCGGGACGACGCAGGTCCGCCCCCATGGACGGGGACGGGCGCCACCGGACGGTCCGGCGGGGGACGTCCGGAGGTCAGGGATGACGAACAAGCGGCTCCAGGCGATGGTCCTGGCCACGGCCGCGGTGGCGGGCTACGCCGGTGCCGCGGCGGTCGTGGCGACGGCGGCCCCGGAGCTCCCCGTCATCACCGACTGGGGTCCGGGAGACGGCCTGTCCCGCTACGTGCTCACCTCGGTCTCCGGCGCCGCCGCTGCCGACCTGCTGTCCGCGCTCGAGGACGTCGACGGCGTCGTCAGCGCCCAGCCGCTCTCCGACGGCCGGGCGCTCGTCGCCACCGAGGGTCTGGTCCCCGCGCAGCTCGGCGCGGTGGCCGGCGTCGCGTCGGTCGAGGTCTCCCCCCAGGTCCCGGTGGCCGGGTCGGTGACCGACCCCTTCTTCCCCGCCTACGGGTGGCACCTGGAGAACACCGGCAGCAACGCCACCGGGCAGAGCCCCGTGGTCGCCGATGCCGACGTCGACGCCACGGACGCCTGGGACACCGTGACCGGCAGCGGGATGGTGGTCGCGGTCATCGACTCCGGCTACGCCTCGGGACACGAGGACCTGGCCGGCGCCCTGTGGACCAACCCGGCCCAGCCCTGCGGTGCCGTCGACACCGACGGCAACGGCAAGGCCGGCGACTGCCACGGCTGGAACTGGTACTCCAACAGCGCCGACATCGACAACGGCTCCTACGGCAGTCACGGCGCGTCCGTCTCCGGCACGGTCGGCGCGCGCGCCGGCAACGCCAAGGGCCTGGCCGGTGTGGCGCCCGACGTCACGATCATGCCGCTGGTGATCGGCGGCGGGAGCACCGTCGACGTGCTGGCGGGCATCGAGGCGATCCGCTACGCCGTCGACCACGGCGCCGACGTCATCAACGCCTCCTGGGGCGGCACGGTCACCGGCAGCGCGCTCACGGCGCTCCGGTCGGCGGTCCAGTACGCCGCCGCCCACGACGTCCTGGTCGTGGCCGCCGCCGGCAACGACAGCGGCAACCGCGACACGAACCTCGTCTACCCGGCCAGCCTGACCGAGCCGAACGTCATCACCGTGGGTTCCTCGACCGCGGCGGACACCGTCAGCTCGTTCTCCGGGTACGGCGCGTCCTCGGTGGACCTGTTCGCCCCGGGCAGCAAGGTCCTCGTCACCACCAACACGGGCGGCTACGCCCTGGCCGACGGCACCTCGTTCTCCTCCCCGATCGTCGCGGCGGCCGTCGCCCTCTACCGCCAGGCGATGCCGACGGCCACCGCGGCGGAGGTCAAGGCCGCCCTGCTCGCCGACGTCGACCCGGTGCCCGCCTTCACCGGGAAGTCGGTCACCGGCGGCCGGCTGAGCCTCGGCCGCCTGACCGGCATCCCGGCCGAGTCGGTGGGCTACGCCTTCACGGCGATGACCTCGCCGGCCGGCGTGGTCTCGCCCGCCATCGGGATCAGCGGCCCGAGCACCCCGGGCGACTACGAGGTCGCCCTCGGGCTGGGCATGGAGGACGCCGGGGCGATCTGGGCGCTGTCGGGCAAGGACGTGACCCTCGGCGGCGTCACCGTCACCACCGACGACGCCGGCGACGCCGTCTTCCCGCTGGGCACCCTCGCGGGCATCGACGGCACGGGCCTGTCCCCCAGCATGGAGCTCGGCGACGGCCGCTACGTCCTCACCGTCCAGACCTACCGCGACGGCGCCCCGGTCGGCCGGACCTACGCGGCCCCGCTGCTGGTGGGCTCGGCCGTCCCCGCACCGACCACCCCGGGCACCGGTCCGGGCACGGCCCCGGGCGGCACGACGCCGGGCGGCTCCACCCCGGGTGGCTCCACCCCCGGCGGCTCCACCCCCGGCGGCTCCACCCCCGGCGGCTCCACCCCCGGCGGCTCCACCCCCGGCGGCTCCACCCCCGGTGGCAGCACTCCGGGCACCGTGCCCGGCGGCGGCACCATGCCGACGACCCCCGGCACGACCGACCCCGGCACGACGGCCCCGGGCACTCCCACGCCCGGCACGACCACCCCGGGCACGACCACCCCGGGCACGACCACCCCGGGCACGACGACGCCGGGCGGCAGCACCCCCGGCGGCTCGACGCCGGGGAGCACCAGCCCGGGCGGCTCGACGCCGGGGAGCACGACCCCCGGCACGCCCACGCCCGGCACGACGACGCCTGGCGGGTCGACGCCCGGTACGGCGCCGGGCGGCAGCACCCCGGGCACGACCGACCCCGGCACGACCACGCCGGGCGCCCCCACCCCGGGCACGACCACCTACCCGGAGGTCGGCGTCTTCCGGATCACCTCGCTGAGCCCCGACGTGGTGGACAGCGCCGGCGGCACGGTGGTCACGATCACCGGCCTGGCCCTTCCGGCGAACCCGACGATCCGCATCGGTGCGACGACGACGGCGACGGTCGTCACGTCGACGACGACCCGCGTCACGTTCCGGGTGCCCGCCCGCGTGGCCGGCGTCTACGACGTGTCGGTCTTCGCACCGGACGGCCGCTCCACCGTGCTGAGCAACGCGCTCACCTACGCCGACGCGGTGGGCACCGCCCCGGGCGGCAGCACCCCGGGCGGGACGACGCCCGGCGGCGGCACCACGCCCACCGCCCCCGGCGGGACGACCCCGGGCGGCGGCACCCCGCCGGGTGGGACGACGCCCGGCGGCGGCGCCACGCCGCCGGACACCGGCCCGGTCGTGCGCACCGGGCCGTCCGGTGAGCGCCTGGTGCGCTCGGCGAAGTTCGACGCCCTGCGCTCCATCTGGTCCATGGACTGCTCGTCGTCCTGCACCGGGGTCGCCGTCTGACCCCTCCCCCGACCGCTGCGCCCCGTCCGACTTCCCCGTGCGGACGGGGCGCAGCCGCGCCGCAGGTCCGGATCGCAGCCCCGCCTGCCGATGACTCCCTGCGGAGGACCACCTGGGGGAGGACACGTGCTGGACACCCGGCCGGCGCCGCAGCCGGCGCGCGGCGCACACCGGACGCTGCGGCCGACGGGCGTGGAGCGGACGTTCTCCGCCGACGAGCTGATCGTGTCGAAGACCGATCCCCGGGGTGTGATCACCTACGCCAACGACGTCTTCCTCCGGGTCAGCGGGTACGCGATGGCCGACGTCGTGGGCCAGCCGCACAACCTGATCCGGCACCCCGACATGCCGCGTGCCGTCTTCGCGCTGCTCTGGGAGACGCTGACCGCCCGTCGGGAGCTGTTCGCCTACATCAACAACCTGGCCGCCGACGGCGCGCACTACTGGGTTCTGGCGCACGTGACGCCGTCCCTGGGACCGGGCGGGTCGGTGGTCGGCTACCACTCGAACCGGCGCAAGCCGTCCCCCCGCGCCATCGAGCGGCTCCTGCCCCTCTACGACCGACTGCTCGCCGAGGAGCGCCGGCACCCGACGGCGAAGGCCGCGGTGGCCGCCTCGAGCGCGCTGCTGGCCGAGGTCCTGGCCGAGCACGGCGGGTCCTACGACGAGTTCATCTGGTCGGTCATCAATCGCGAGGAGCGCTGACGTGGGGATCCGGGGCGGACGCACCGCCGGGCGCGGCGACGCCGAGGAGCTCGAGATCTACCGCGCGTTCGTGCGCCGCCTGACCGAGACGTGCGAGGCCGCCGCCCGCGGCGACCTGGAGGCCCGCAGCCGTCCCGACCCGCAGGCCGGGACGGTGCCGGAGCTGCGCGCCCTGCACCACGCCCTCAACCGGGTGCTCGACGTCTCCGACGCCTTCGTCCGCGAGTCCTCGGCCGCCCTGACCTCGGCCGCGGAGGGCCGGTTCCACCGCCGGCTGCTGGAGGGCGGCCTGCTCGGCGCCTTCCGCGCCAGTGCGACCGACATCAACGGCGCCCGCACGGCCATGGAGGAGACCGCCGGCCGGGTCACGGAGGCCCAGACCTCGCGGTTGCGGCTGGCCGACGCGTTCGAGTCCGTCGTCCTCGCCATGTCGGAGCAGGTCGCCACCGCCTCGACCGAGATGAGCGCCTCCGCGTCCGGGCTCACCGCGGCGGCCGCAGCAGCTAGCAACGAGGTGGCGACGGCGCAGACGACCATCGCCTCCCTCACGCGGTCCTCGGAGGAGATCAAGGAGATCATCGCGATGATCGATGCGGTCGCCGCCCAGACCCGGCTGCTCGCCCTCAACGCGACCATCGAGGCGGCGCGGGCCGGGGAGGCGGGCAAGGGTTTTGCCGTGGTCGCCTCCGAGGTCAAGGACCTCGCCGACCAGACCGGCCGGGCGACCGAGCGCGTCACGGCTCAGGTGGAGCAGATCCGGCAGGCGTCCGAGGCCGTCGCGGTCGGCATGGGCACGGTCGGGACGACGGTGGGCGAGATGAACGGCCTGGTCGACGGGATCGCCGCGGCGGTGGACGGTTCGTCGTCCCTGGCCACGGGCGGGGACGACATCACCGGCCTGTCCCAGATGGCCGAGCGGCTGCGCTCCGAGGCGACCGGTTTCCTCGCCGAGATGCGGCGCTGAACCGGGGCTGATCAGGGGGTCTGCTCCCGCTCGCCGAGGGTCACCAGGTAGTCTGGCGGGCGTTCGCGGGTGTAGTTCAATGGTAGAACATCAGCTTCCCAAGCTGACAGTGCGAGTTCGATTCTCGTCACCCGCTCCACGCAACGGCCGGCAGGTCAGACGAGCGGGACCGAACCCTCGTGGATGGTGCCGACGCGGGCCAGCAGCTCGCTCATCTGCTCGGCGGCCATGGGTCGCGCGTAGTGGTAGCCCTGAGCGATGTCGCAGCCGAGGTCGCGCAGCGCCGAGACGTGCTCGGCGCCCTCCACGCCCTCGGCGACGACGGTGAGCCCCAGGTTGTGGCCCAGGTCGATGGCGGTCCGCACCAGCACGGCGTCGTGCGCGGTGGTCGTCATGCCCAGCACGAACGAGCGGTCGATCTTGAGCTCGTCGACCGGCAGGCGGCGCAGGTAGGCCATCGAGCTGTAGCCGGTGCCGAAGTCGTCGATCGAGAGCTTCACGCCCAGGTCGTGCAGCCGCTGGAGCACGTCCATGCAGCGTGCCGCGTCGCCCATGACGGCGCTCTCGGTCACCTCGAGCCGCAGCAGCGCGGCCGGGACGCCGTGCCGTGCCAGCAACCCGCCGACCAGGTCGGGCAGGCCCGGGTCCAGGAGGCACCGGGTCGAGAGGTTGACCGCGACCGGCACCGCGGAGCCGACGTCGATCCAGCTGCGCGTCTGGGCCAGCGCCAGGTCGAGGACGTGCTCGGTCAGCCGGAGGATGATGCCGGTGCCCTCCGCGACCGGGATGAAGTCGCCCGGGGGGATCAGCCCCTGGGTGGGGTGCTGCCAGCGCAGCAGCGCCTCCAGCCCCTCGATCCGCTCGCCGTCCAGCGTGTACTTGGGCTGGTAGTGGAGGAACAGCTCGCCGGTGCCCTCGAGCGCGCGTCGCAGGTCGCCCAGGACGGTGAGCCGCGGCGGCGCCGTCACGTGCTCCTCGGGCTCGAAGACCACGGCGCCGGCCTTGACCTCCTTGGCGACGTACATGGCGATGTCGGCGTGGCGGAGCAGGACCTCGGTGTCGGTGCCGTGCCACGGCGAGAGGACGATGCCGACGCTGGCCTCGACGTCGAGCGAGACCCCCTCCACGTCGAACGGGCGGTGCAGTGCCTCGCGCAGCCGCTCGGCGACCTGCTCGGCCTCGCCCACGCCGTCCACCAGGGGCAGGAGGACGGCGAACTCGTCGCCACCCAGGCGGCCGACGGTGTCGCCCTCCCGCAGGACCGACTGCAGCCGCGGTCCTACCTGCCGGAGCAGCTTGTCGCCGTAGCTGTGGCCGAGCGTGTCGTTGATCTCCTTGAAGCGGTCCAGGTCGATGAGCAGCAGGGCGACCTCGCCGTCGGAGCGGCTGGCGGCGGCCAGCGCCTGGTCGAGGCGGTCCCGGACGAGTTCCCAGTTCGGCAGCCCGGTGAGGGCGTCGTGGGTGGCCTGGTGCCGGTCGCGCTCGGCGGAGGTCCGCAGCGCATCGGCCTGCCGGCGCAGCTTCGCCGACGCCGAGGCGACGAGGCGGAAGACGACGAGGAAGAACACCGTCAGGCTCGCCACCAGGACCGCGGTCATCGTGCGGACGTCCTCGGCCACCGCGGCCGCCACCGGGGCGTAGGGCAGGTAGAGCTCCATCGCGCCGTCCGGCGTCGCGGAGCCCTCGTACCGGACCGGTACGTAGACCTCGAGCATCACGCGCTCGCCGTCCTCGCTGCCGGCGCTGTCGTCGGCGGAGTGCGAGAAGCCGGACACGACCTCACCCGCGAGCACCTCGTCCAGCTCGTCCGAGGTCGACGTCGAACCGATGTGCTCGTGCTCGTTCGAGTACACGACGGTGCGGTCGCGGTTGAAGATGTTGAGCTCGACGGGGTCCAGGTCGTCGAGCTGGCGCCCCTCGGCCTGCAGGTTCTCGCCGGCAGCGGCGACCGCGCGCTCGACCCGGGCCAGGCGCTCGGGGTCGAACCCCTGGGCGAAATCCTCCGGGGTCAGCTGGGGCTGCAGCCCGAGGCGCACGGTGACGATGGCGGTCCACTCGGCCTGCTGGCGGGCCCGCTCCGCGATCGCGTCGCTCAGCACGGAGGACAGCAGCGCCCCCACGGCGACCGTGAGCACCAGGCTGATCACGCCGAAGCGCATCAGCAGGCTGGCGGCCCGCAGCCGTCGGAGAAGCCTCATGCGTCGTCCGATCGGCCGCCGGAGGGCGCTCCTTGAGTTCCCTCCCTACGAAGGCCACCCCGTCGGGGTGAGAACGTCCGGGTCCTGGGATTGGCCGGTCCGGCCCCCGGGTAGGTGTGCCCCTCAGGCGCGGGGGGCCTGTCGCGACGACATCACCCAGAGTGCGGGACACGCAGTACCGGGAACGGAACGAGGTCGGTACGCCTCCGCGCAACGCCGGGCCGGGTCCTTGGTCCCTGGGAGATCGCTGGGCGTCCCACCACCATTCGGCCCCATGAGCGACATCCGTTCCCCGTGGGACAGCGAGCCGACGGCGGCCCCCGAGCCGCAGCCGGCCATCCCGTCGGCGCGGACGGGGCGCGAGACCGCCGCAGAGCCGGTGGCCGACGTCGAGCCGCTCCGCCTCGCCCCGCTGCTGGCCCGGCGGCAGAACCCGTGGCTCATCGTCGAGGTCGACGGCTCCGCAGCCGGGCACGGTGGTCTGGTGTGGGCGCTGCGCGAGGCGGCCCGGCGCGAGGCGACGGTCGTCGCCGTGCACGTCCTCGACGACTCCGACGGCGACCCGCTCGGGGGTTCGGGGCGGGTGCACCCGCGCACCCGCGCTGCCGCCCGCGACCACCTCGAGGCGCACGTGCTGCGGGCGATCGGCGAGACCGGCGTCCAGGGCCGCTGCCGGACCGCCGTCCTGGAACGGCCGGTCTTCGATGCCCTGTCGGCCGCCACGCAGGGCGCGGACCTCGTCGTCGTCGGTTCGCGCGGCAAGTCCCTGCTCCGCCACGCGATCCCCCGGCCCCTGACCCGCCGGCTGGCCCGTGGCGCCTGAACCACCCCGATCGCCGCGGCACGAGGAGGCCGCTCGCACACCGCTTCCCGGGCCCGCCCAGGGCTCCTACGTTCGGGCCGTGCCCCCGCCCGATCCCCTGGTCCCGTCGCCGGACGACCCTGCCCCGTCGTCCGAGGGCGACCACCGCGTCGTGCCGGTCCTCACGGCTGCCCTGCGCGCGGCCGCGTCGGGCAGCACGCTCGAGGCGACGCTGCGTGACATCGTGCAGGCGGCGGTGCACCACGTGGACGCGTCGTACGGCGCCCTGGGGGTGCTGACCCCGGACGGCCTGCGGCTGGACCGGTTCGTCGTCGTCGGGATGGACGACGACGACTCCGCCCGCATCGGCCGGCTGCCCGAGGGCGAGGGCATCCTCGGCCTGCTCGTCGCCGAGCCCGTGCCCCTCCGCCTCGACGACCTCGGCGAGCACCCCGCCTCCCGGGGCTTCCCGCCCGGGCACCCGCCGATGCGGTCCTTCCTCGGGGTGCCGGTGCGCGTCGGCTCCTCCGTCTTCGGCAACCTCTACCTCACCGAGAAGCGCACCGGCCGGCCGTTCACCGACGCCGACTCGGAGGTGGTGCAGGCCCTCGCCGCCGTCGCGGGGATGGCGATCGAGAACGCCCGGCTGGCCGAGCAGGCCGAGCGCCGCGGCCGGTGGGGACTGGCCGCGACCGAGATGGCGACCGCGCTGCTCTCGGGTGCCGATCCGGACGACGTCCTGCGGGCGGTGTCCACCCAGGTCGAGGTCCTCACCGACGCCGACATGGCCGGCGTGCTCGCGCCCAGCACGGACGACCCGGACACGATGACCATCGTCGCCGCCGTCGGCCACGCGGCCGACGACGTCGAGGGCGTGCGGGTCCCCCTGGCCGGCACCGCCCTGGACCTGACCCGGGCCGCGGGAGAGCCGCGGCTCGTCGACGACATCGGGACGATGCCCCTGGTCGGCACCCGGGCCGCCGTGGTCGTCGAGCTCACCGCCGGGTACGGCCCCGCCCTCGTCGTCCCGCTGGGGACCGGGTCCAGCCGGAGCCTGCTGGTCACCCTGCGCGCAGCCGGCGCCCCCGCGTTCCTCCCGCACGAGCTCGACCTGCTCACCGCGTTCGCCGCGCAGGCCTCGGTGGTGCTCGAGCTGGCCCACGCCCAGCAGCGCGCGCGGTCGCTGCAGCTGCAGGCCGACCGGGACCGCATCGCCCGCGACCTGCACGACCACGTCGTCCAGCGCATCTTCGCCACCGCGCTGTCGCTGGACCGGCTGGGCCGGTCGCTGGAGAACGACCGGCGCGACGTGTCCGCCGCGCTCTCGCAGCGGGTGGACGACCTCCACGGCACGATCGAGCGGATCCGCACGTCCATCTGGGACCTGCACGAGGCGGAGGACGCGTCGACGACAGCGTTCCGACAGCGCCTGGCCGACGTCATCCGCTCCATCACCGACGGGCACGAGGTGCGCCCCGACCTGCGGCTGCGCAGCGACTACGAGGAACTGCCGCCCGACCTGCTGCTCGACCTGGTGGCGGTCGTGCGCGAGCTGGTCACCAACGTCGTCCGGCACGCCCGGGCCCGCCGGGTGACGGTGGCCGTCGAGGTCAGGACCGCCGCCTGCGTCGTCGTCACCGACGACGGCCGGGGGCTCCCCCCGGTCACGGTGCGCAGCGGGCTGGCCAACCTGGCCGACCGCGCGGAACGGCGGGGCGGGGAGCTGACGTGCACGTCCTCGCCGTCGGGGACGGAGATCCGCTGGACCGCGCCGATGCCCCGCTGACCTCAGCCCCCGGCGCGATCGCGCAGCTCGGTCGCGAGGATGGCGGCCTGGGTCCGCCGTTCGAGACCCAGCTTGGCCAGCAGGTGGCTGGTGTAGTTCTTCACCGTCTTCTCGGCGAGCCCCATCCGGGCGCCGATCTGCCGGTTGGTGAGCCCTTCGCCGATCAGCCGGAGCACGGTGCGCTCCTGGTCGGTGAGCGACCCGAGGCGGTCGGCGCCGGCCGCCCCCGGTCCGCGACTCCGGCTCGCCGCGGGGGCGACGTCCTCGAAGGACGTCCCTCCGGCCGCGACGGCGTGCACCGCGGACACCAACGCCGGCCCGCGGATCTGCTTGAGGAGGAAGCCGGAGGCGCCGGCGCGCATGGCGGCGTCCAGGGCCTCCTGGTCGGAGAAGCTGGTCAGCACCAGGCAGCGCAGGCCCGGGACCCGTTCGCGCAGCCGGCGGCACAGCTGCGCGCCGTCACCGTCGGGGAGCCGCATGTCGACCACGACGAGGTCCGGCCGGACGGCCGGCACCCGCGCCAGCGCCTCGGCGACGGTGCCGGCCTCCCCCGCCACGGTGATGAGCGGGTCGTCCTCGAGCACCTCCGCCACGCCCCGTCGCACCACCTCGTGGTCGTCGACCAGGAACACGCGCACCGGCGCGGTCGGTGGCTGCACCGGCGACCTCCCCACGCTCCGTGACGACGCTCACCGAGCGTAGGACGTCAGGAGCCGGAGCGGGGGCTACGCCGGCAGCAGCAGCGCGGCGTACAGCGTGAGACCCGGCCCGAACGCCATGACCACCACCGGGCCGTCGACGTCCGCCATCTCCTCGAGCACGAGCAGCACCGTGGCCGACGAGCAGTTGCCGTGCTCGGCGAGCACCCGGCGCGACGCGGCCAGCTGCTCCTCGGCCAGGCCGAGCTCGTCCCGGACGACGTCGAGGATGCGCGGCCCGCCCGGGTGGACCGCCCACCCGGCGACGTCCTCCATCCGCAGCCCCGCACCGGTGAGCAGCTCCTCCACCACCCCGCCGACGTGACGGGAGAGCACGTCGGGCACGCGAGGGGAGAGCCCCATGCGGAAGCCGAGATCGGTGACGTCCCACGTCATGTGGTCGGCGGTCGAGGCGTCGGTCCGCGCCACCATCCCGGCGACCCGGCGGCCGCGCGCGGCGCCGGGCTCGAGCACGACGGCGGCGGCCGCGTCCGAGAACAGCGCGTGGGCGACCACCTGCTCGAGGTCCCGCTGCGCCGGTTGCACGTGCAGGCTGGTCAGCTCGCAGCACAGCAGCACGGCCGGACGGGACCGGGCCGTCACGAAGTCGCTGACCGCGGCGAGCCCG
Source organism: Blastococcus litoris (assembly GCF_003075095.1). GTDB lineage: Bacteria > Actinomycetota > Actinomycetes > Mycobacteriales > Geodermatophilaceae > Blastococcus_B > Blastococcus_B litoris. The sequence continues at coordinate 114,251 of NZ_QCZF01000003.1, read as the reverse complement.
GGGATGGCGGCGTAGCAGCCCATGTGCCCGACGAGGAGCCGCTGCAGCCCGAGGGGCATGCCGAGGTCGCTGGCCAGCCGGATGTCGAGGCCCGGAGTGGCGTACCCGGTGCAGGTGGCGACGGCGAACAGGCCCACATCACCGGGCGCGAGCCCGGCGGAGTCGAGGGCGCCGGCGACCGCCTGCTTGCCCAGGGGGAGCGCCTCCTGGACGTAGCGCTCCATCCGGGCGCCGGTCCCCCACTGGCTCAGGTCCTCGTCCATCGGGCTGGCGACCGCGTGCCGCCGCCGCACGCCGGCGCTCTGGAAGATCCGCCGCGCGGCGCGCACCCCCTCGTAGTGCCGGGCGAAGAAGCCGTCCCAGATGGCGTCCTGGTCGAAGCTGGCGGGCAGGGCGGACCCCAGCCCGGTCACGACCGCGCTGCTCACAGGCACTCCCGGGCGCTCGGCGTCATGCACCCGACGGTACGTGGCGCACAACCGGCTCGCCGACTCACCGCTTGCGCCCGTACCCGGCGAACACCACGGCGGTGGAGCGGATCGGCTTCATCCGGACGAGCTGGCGGCGGCCGAACCTCCACGCGATCGCCTCCCGCATCGACGGCCGCAGCCCGACGAGCTCGAGGTCGAGCCCCACCTCGTCGGCCGCCGCCAGCAGGTGCCGGCGGTCGACGAACAGCGCCGGGTCGTGCAGGCCCCGGGGCGGCCCTCCGGGCATCCGCTCCAGCAGGTGGACGTTGACCAGCCGCGACAGCCAGCCCGACGCCAGCGCGTCGAGCACCAGGGTGCCGCCCGGCCGGAGCAGCCGCGCGCACTCGGCGAGCACACCGGCGTGGTCCTCGACGTGCTCCAGGATCTCCCCGGCCAGGACGACGTCGGCGCACGCGTCGGCGAGCGGCACCGCGAGGACCGAGCCGCGCACCGGCAGCAGCCCGTGCTGGCGGGCGAGCTCGAGCCCTCGGACGCCGATGTCCACCCCCACGTGCCGGTAGCCCAGCCCCGCGACGTGCGGGCCCATGAGCCCGCCGCCGCACGCGAGGTCGACCAGCACCGCGCCCGGGGAGGCGGCCGGCGGCACGTGCTCGGCGCGCGAGGCGGCCAGCCAGTGCAGGGCGGCGAACTCCCCGTCGTGCCGCCACCACTCGTCCGCGAGCTGGTCGTACTGCGCGGGGTCGTTGCGCCGCATCGGCCGAACCTACTGCTTCAGCGGGTCGTGCCCCCAGTTCATGAGCGAGTACCGCCAGCGGGAGCCCTCGACGTCCTCGGAGGTCGGCCGCTGCGCGAGGTGGCGCTGCACGTAGCCGTGGACCTTCCGCATGTGGGCCAGGTCGTCGTCGGTCAGGTCGTCCTTCTTCGTGCGCAGCAGCTCGACGATCCGCCGTCCCGACTCGTGGCCGGTGGACTCGCCGGAGCCGCCGCTCTTCTGGCCGACCTCCTGCGACTCGTCGGTGCCGAGCCACTTCTCCAGCTCACCGGCGGTCATGTTCACCGCCTCGCCGAACTCGCGGCGGATCTGGTCAGCGTCGTCGGTCGCCATGGGTCGGCGGTACCGCTCCGGGGGCGGGCGGAAACCGTCGGTCTGGTACTGCTGGACGTCCGCACACCTGGAGGTCCGCGCATGTCCGTCACCGTCGTCGGCAGCCTCAACGAGGACGTGCTCGTCGCCGTCGGCCGCCTCCCCGGCCGGGGCGAGACGGTGATCGGTCGCTCCGCGGCCCTCGCCCCGGGCGGCAAGGGCGCCAACCAGGCGGCGGCCGCCGGCGAGCTGGGGCCGGGCGTGCACATGGTCGGCCGCGTCGGCGAGGACCCGGCCGGCGACCGGCAGCTGGCGGCACTGGCCGGCTCCCGCGTCGACGTGAGCCGGGTGCACCGCACCCCGGGCGTGCCGACCGGGTCGGCGACCATCCCCGTGGAGGAGGGCAGCGGCGAGAACCTGATCGTCGTCGTCCCCGGCGCCAACGCCGAGCTGACCCCCGAGGACGCCGACGCCGAGCCGGTCCGGCGGGCCCGGGTGGTGCTGCTCCAGCTCGAGGTGCCCCTCGCGGCCGTGGAGGCCGCCGCCCGGGCCGCCACCGGCACCGTCGTCCTCACCCCCGCTCCCCCGCAGCCGCTACCCCCCGGGCTGCTGGAGCACGTCGACGTGCTGGTGCCCAACGAGCACGAACTCGCCCAGCTGGCGGGCGCGCAGCCGGGTGAGCGCTCCCCCGCCGACCTGGTGGCCCTGGCCCGTTCCGTCGCGCGGTGCGCGGTGGTCGTGACCCTCGGCGCCCGCGGCGCGCTGGTGGTGCCGCCGGAGGGCCCGGCCGTCCTGCAGGCGCCGCCGCCGGTGACCGCCGTCGACACCACCGGGGCGGGCGACTGCTTCTGCGGCGCCCTGGCACAGGCGCTGACCACCGACACCGACCTCGCGGCCGCCGTGCGCGTGGCGGTGACCGCCGCCGCGTTGTCGACGACCGGCCCGGGGGCCCGCGGCGCGCTGCCGGACGCGGCGGCGGTGGAGGCCCTGCTGCCCCGGACGCCCGCGGCCTCCGCGGTCGGCTGAGCAGGGGTTTCCCGGACCACGACGGGGGCACAGGCCGGTCAGCCGACGGATCGAGGAGGACCGCCATGACCGAGCCAGGCCGCACGCCGCACACGTCCGAGCGCGCCGAGGGCGACCCGCCCGGCGACGACGAGACCGGTGGCCGCACGCCGCACCCGCAGGAGCCGGCCGAGGGGGAGGACGCCGGTCAGGGCGAGGGCGCCGACACCCCCGGTCAGTAGGAGCGCGGCAGCCGCAGGTCGTGCTGGGCGACGAAGCTGAGGATCATCTCCCGGCTGACCGGCGCGATCCGGCTGACCCGCGACATCGCCAGCAACGCGGCGACCCCGTACTCCTGCGACAGGCCGTTCCCGCCGTGGGTCTGGATCGCCTGGTCGACGGCGTGCACGGCGGCCTCCGCCGCGGCGTACTTGGCGCTGTTGGCCGCGAGCCCGGCGTCCTGGCCGGCGTCGATCAGCCAGGCGGCCTTCTGCGTCATGAGGCGGGCGCACTCGATCTCGATCTGGCACGCGGCGAGCGGGTGCGCCAGCCCCTGGTGGGCGCCGATCGGCGTGCCCCACACCTGGCGCTCCCGGGCGTACTCCGTCGCCTTGCGCATGGCCAGCCGGGCGACGCCCAGCGAGTAGGCGGCCGCCATGACCCGCTCGGGGTTGAGGCCGGCGAACAGCTGGGCGATGCCCTGGTCGGGATGCCCGACGAGGGCGTCGTCGGGCAGCCGGACGTCGTCGAGGAACACCTGGAACTGGCGCTCGGGGCTGACGATCTCCATCGGGATCGCCGACGCGGTCAGCCCGGGCGCGTCGGTGGGGACGACGAACAGCGCGGGCCGGAGCGTCCCCGTCGGGCCGTCGGCGAGCCGGCCGACCACGAGCAGCGCGTCGGCCTGGTCGACGCCGCTGATCCACACCTTCTGCCCGCGCAGCACCCACCCGTCGCCGTCCCGCCGGGCGACCGTGGTGATCTCGTGGGAGTTCGAGCCGGCGTCCGGCTCGGTGATGGCGAAGCCCATGGTCGTGGAGCCGTCGGCCAGCCCCGGCAACCAGCGGTCCTTCTGCTCCGGGGTGCCGAACCGGCCGATGACCGTGCCGCAGATCGCGGGTGAGACGACCATCATCAGCAGCGGGCAGCCGGCCGCGCCGAGCTCCTCGAGGACGATCGAGAGCTCCACCATCCCGCCCCCACCACCGCCGTGCTCCTCCGGCAGGTTGACGCCGAGGAAGCCCGCCTTGCCGGCCTCCGCCCACAGCGCGTCGGTGCGACCGCCGGAGCGCGCCTGCTCCAGGAAGTACGCCTGCCCGTAGCGGGAGCCGAGGTCGGCGACGGCCGAGCGGAGGGCCCGCAGCTCGTCGCCCTCGTCGAAGTCCAGGGTCATGCGTCCTCCTCGGTCGCTGACGGGCGGTCGGCGCCGGCCGGGCCGGCGAACGCCTGGGCGAGGTCGAGCCAGCGGTCGGCGGCGTCGCCGGTGGCCTCGAGCGCCAGGTCGGCGCGGTGCCGGCGGCGGGTGACGCGCAGGCAGAAGTCCAGGGCCGGGCCGCTGACCCGCTGGGCGGCGTCCTCGGGCCCGAAGACCCAGAGCTCGCCGTCGGGCGCGGTCAGCTCGACCCGGAACGGCTCGGCCGGGGCGGGCAGGCCGCGCTGGGCGAAGGCGAAGTCACGGGTGCGCACCCCGAGGTGGGCGACCGCGCGCAGCCGCGGCGAGACCGACGGCGGCAGCCCGAGCGCGTCGGTGACGTCGAGGCCGTGCGCCCAGGTCTCCATCAGCCGGGCGGTGGCGAGGGACGGGGCGCTCATCGGCGGGCCGAACCAGGGCACCTTCGCCCCCTCGGGCAGCGACGCGAGCCGGCGGGCCAGGTCGGCGCGGCTCGTCCGCCAGCGCTCCACGAGCAGCGCCGGATCGACGGCGGCCCCCTCGGCGGCCGCGGCGTCCACCGCCGCCGCCAGCTCGGGGGCGCTGCCGGCCGCGGCGGCGGCGAACGCCTCCGGCTCGGTGACCGCCCGCAGCGCCTGCTCGTCGGTCCAGGCCAGGTGGGCGATCTGCATCGCCACCGTCCAGCCCTCCGCGGGGGTCGGGAGGAGCCAGGCGGTGTCCTCCAGGTCGGCGACCACCGCGTCGAGGGCCGCGCCCTCGGCGGCGAGGTCGTCCAGCAGTCCGGCGAGCAGCCGGGTGCGCTCGCTCATGCCCACCTCCGTCGCGGCCGGCGGCGGTGCCGGACCCCGCGCCGACCGTACGGGCGGCGGTCTCGCGCTGGCCAGCGGGCCGGGCGGTCGGGCAGGCTCGGGCACCGTGCTCCTCGACGCCGCCCTGCTGTCCACCGGGATCGACGGCATCCCCGCCACCGCCCGCGACCTGGAGGCGCGCGGCTACGCCGGCGTCTGGGCCTCGGAGGTCGACCACGACCCGTTCCTGCCGCTGCTCTCGGCCGGGCAGGCGACCGAGCGGCTCCAGGTCGGCACCGCCATCGCCGTGGCCTTCGCGCGGTCGCCCATGACGCTGGCCACCACCGCCCACGACCTGCAGCGCTACACCGGCGGCCGGTTCGTGCTGGGCCTCGGCACGCAGATCAAGGCGCACGTCGAACGCCGGTTCTCGATGCCGTGGAGCCCCCCGGTGGCGCGGATGCGCGAGTACGTCGCGGCGCTGCGGGCCATCTGGGCGTCCTGGCAGGACGGCACGCCGCTGCGCTTCCAGGGCGAGCACTACCGGCACACCCTGATGACGCCGATGTTCGCGCCCGACCCGCACCCGTGGGGGCCGCCGCCGGTGTTCCTCGCGGCGGTCGGCCCGGCGATGACCCGCCTCGTCGGTGAGGTGGCCGACGGGTTGCTCGTGCACGGCTTCACGACCGAGCGCTACCTGCGCGAGCGGACGCTGCCCGCCCTCGAGGAAGGGCTGGCGGCCGCCGGCCGCACCCGGGAGCAGGTCGCCGTCACGCTGCCGGGCCTGGTCGTCTCGGGGCGGTCCGAGCAGGAGCTGGCCGAGGCGTCCGCGGCCGTGAAGGCCACCATCGCCTTCTACGGCAGCACCCCGGCCTACCGCCCGGTGCTCGAGCTGCACGGCTGGGAGTCCCTCGCCGACGAGCTGCACGCGCTCTCGGTCGGGCGCCGGGAGGACAAGTGGACGGCGATGCGCGACCTGGTCGACGACGAGGTGCTCGCCGCCTTCGCCGTCGTCGCCGAGCCGGACGACGTGGCCGCGCAGGTGCGCGCCCGCTACGACGGCGTGGTGGACCGGTTCAGCGTCTACGCGTCCTATCCCGCACCGCTGGACCTGTGGGACCCGCTGGTCGCCTCGTTCCGCTGAGGCGGTTCCGGCGGGGCGTCGGCCATGCTGGGCCCCGACGTCCCGACCCAGCGAGGAGTTCGCCCCCGTGCCCCGCCTCCGCACCAGCCTCGTCCCGCTCGCGCTCTCGGCCCTGCTGCTGGCCGGGTGCGGGGGCGAGGACGCCCCCGAGAGCACCGCCGCCGTCGCGAGCGGCAACCCCGACACCTGCACCGGCGAGGTCGTCGACGTCGTCGTCTCGGTCGGGCAGTGGGGTGACGTCGTGCGGCGGGTCGGCGGTGACTGCGCGAACGTGACGACGGTGCTCGCGTCCGGGGACGTCGATCCGCACGAGGCCGATCCGACCGCCGCAGACCTGGCCGCCTTCGCCGACGCCGACCTGGTGGTGGTCAACGGTGCGGGCTACGACCGGTGGGCCGAGGACGCTGCCGAGGCGCAGGAACCCGAGCCGGCCGTGCTGACGGTGACCGACCTCCTCGACGAGCCGGCGGGGAGCGACCCGCACGTCTGGTCGTCCCCCGCGGCGGTGCACGCGCTGGCGCCGGCGCTGGCCGAGGAGCTCGGGCAGCTCTCCCCCGACGCCGCGGACGTGTTCGAGGCGAACGCGGCGACCTGGCAGGCGGAGCTGCGGCAGTACCTGGACGCCGTCCTGGCGCTGGGCTCGACGGTCAGCGGCCGGACGTACGCGGCGACCGAGCCGGCCTTCGACCGGATGGCCGACGCCCTCGGCCTCGTGGACGCCACGCCGGAGGGCTACCGGCGCAGCGCTGCCCGCGGGGAGGAGCCCGCGCCAGGAGACCTGAGCGCCTTCGAGTCCGCGCTGGCCGACGGCTCGGTGGACGTGCTGGTGCTCGACGAGCAGACCGGCGGGGACGCGGCGGAGGCGCTGCGCTCGGCGGCCGACGACGCCGGGGTGCCCGTCGTCGAGGTGACGGAGGCGCCCGCCGACCAGGACGAGCCCTTCCTCGATTGGCAGCTCGCCCAGCTCACCGCCCTCGGCGAGGCGCTGGGCGCGGCCCGCTGACCTGCGCGGACGTGACCGAGATCTCAGGCCCCGTGGGGTGGATCACGCCGCTCCGAGGTTTCTCCTGCCGCGCCGCAGGGGCACGCTCGGGCACATGGAGGACACGCAGCGCGACGTACGAGTTTCCGACGACTCCCCCGAGGCCCAGACCGAGGATTCCCGCAGCCCCGAGCCGGCCACGGTCACGGTCGCGCGCATGCTGGCCAACCCCCGCCGCGTCCGCCGCAACTGAGCACGGAGCACCCTGCCCGGCGGTGACTCTCCGTCGCACCACGAGCCACACCGCTCCCCGTCGCCACGGGTAACCCGTCCACCTCTGGTTACCCAGAGCTACATCCACGGCGTGCCGCGAACTGCTCCGTCACGCGGTGGGTGCACCATCCCTGCGTGACCGCCGCCCCGCTCCTCGCAGCCGACGCCTACGCCGACGCACTCGGTGCTCCCGGCGCCCCCGTCCGCCGCAGCCGCGCCGAGCGGCAGGCGATCGTCCTGGACACCGCCGAGCGCTTGTTCGCCGGACGCAGCTCGCGCAGCGTCGGGATGGACGAGCTGGTCCGCGAGACCGGGCTGGGCAAGATGACGGTCTACCGGCTCTTCAAGAGCAAGGACGACCTGGTCGGGGCCTACCTCTCCCGCAAGGCCGCCACCGTGCTGGCCTTCATCGACGCCGAGCTGGTGCGGCTCGAGGGCGACCCGCGCGCGGCCCTGCTCTCCGTCGTCGACGCCGTCGAGCGCGACGTGACGCGCACCGGCTTCCGCGGTTGCCCCTTCACCAACGTCAGCAGCGAGTACGACGACCCGCAGCACCCGGCGCGGTCCGCCGCCGCCGACTACAAGTTCGAGATGCACATGCGCCTCGAGCGCCTCGCCGAGCAGGTCGCGCCGGGCAACGGCGAGGACCTCGCCGCGCAGATCCACCTGATCATCGACGGCATGTACCTCTCCGGGGGGCTGCTCGGTCCCGACGGCCCCGCCTCGCACGGCCGCCCGCTGGCCGAGCGGCTCATCGACATCGCGGTGGGCCGGGTCTGACCTGCGGCCGGCCGGCGGCCCCCGCACGATGAGCGGGTGACCGACGACCGGACCCGTCCCGACCTCGACGACACCACCGTCGAGGGCCTCGGCAAGCTCTCCGAGGCGCTCGAGACCGTCGACCAGGCCCGCGGCCTGCTCTACGGCTTCCACCAGCTGACCGGCAAGGCCGACCGGCTCCTGCAGGAGGCTGTCGAGGTGCTCGGCACGGCAGGAGCCACGCAGCTGGCCGCCGACCTCGACCGCGACCTCGTGGGCCGCAACGTGATCGCCGACCGCTGGACCTTCCAGATCGTCGAGGACTTCGACGAGAACTACTGGGCCACGTTCCGCGCCTTCGACCAGCGCGCCCGGGACGAGCTCGCCGGCGGCGACCGGCACGTCTTCGAGGCCCGCATGAAGCAGGGCGAGCGGACCCACGGCCACCCGAACCACGAGGCGGGTCCTGCGCTGTCCGAGTGACCGGGCGCCGCCATGATCACCGGCCGCGGGAGGCCCTCTCACGGGCCGCGCACGGGGCGCCCGACGGGCGGTGATCATGCAGACTCGACCGCATGACGATGCCGACACCGGCCCGGGACGACGACCTCGACGCGCAGCCGCTGGGCACCGACACCGCACCTCCCGGGGACGAGGCGTCGCAGGGCGGCGAGGACCGGCCCGCCGGCGGAGCTGCCGGGCCGAGCTACCCCCCGGCCGGCACGGAGCCGGACGCGCAGGGCTGACCTGCGCCGCGCGTCCCTGAGCAGCACACTCAGGGGGTGAGCACTCCCGAACCCCGCCCCGCCGGCACCCCCGGCACCGACCCCACGCTCGGCTCCCCGGGCGGCCAGGGCTCCACGCCGCCGCCGGTCGCCTCGGCCGGCCCCGACGGCCCGGCCCGGCCCACCGGCGGGGCGCAGCGGCACACCGGCCGCACGATCGGCCGGACCCTCGCGCTCTCCCTGCTGGTGTTCGTGACCGTCGTCCTGGTGCTGTTCGTCGTCTTCAACACCCAGACCGTCGACATCAGCCTGGTCTTCACCGACGTCCGCGCGCCCCTGGTCGTCGCACTGCTGATCGCCGCGGTCCTCGGCGCGGCGATGGTCGGGCTCCTCAACGCCCTCCTGACCGTGCGGGGGCGGCGGAAGAACCGCTGACCGGCCGTACCTCACCCCGACTGGGCGCGTCACGGCGGGGCCACTTGCTCGTTGCTACCGGTGAGTAATAGCGTTTGTTACTGGCGAGTAGGACCTCGCCGCCCACCGGCACGGAGCACGGGAGCCCAGTTCGATGACGCACTACACCGCCAACCTGCGGGACCTCGAGTTCAACCTCTTCGAGTTCCTGGACACCAAGGACCGGTTCGGCACCGGGCCGTTCGAGCAGATGGACGCCGAGACCGCGCGCGGTGTGCTGGCCGAGATCCGCAAGTTGTCGGAGGGCCCGATCGCGGCGTCCTTCACCGACGCCGACCGGAACCCGCCGGTGTTCGATCCGAGCACGCACTCGGTGACGCTCCCCGAGTCGTTCAAGAAGTCCGTCGAGGCGCTCAACGCCGGCGAGTGGTACCGGCTGGACCTGTCGCCGGAGATGGGTGGCTTCGGCGCTCCCGCCGCGCTGACCTGGGCGGCCTTCGAGATGGTGCTCGGCGCCAACCCCGCCGTCTTCATGTACGGCTCGGGCCCCGCGTTCGCGCAGACCCTGTACGACCTGGGCACCGAGGACCAGAAGAAGCTCGCCCACCACATGATCGACAAGGGCTGGGGCGCCACGATGGTGCTCACCGAGCCCGACGCGGGCTCGGACGTGGGCGCCGGCCGCACCAAGGCGGTCCAGCAGGCCGACGGCTCGTGGCACATCACCGGCGTGAAGCGGTTCATCACCTCCGCCGAGCACGACCTGAGCGACAACATCATCCACCTGGTCCTCGCCCGCCCGGAGGGCGCGAAGGCCGGCACCAAGGGGCTGTCGCTGTTCCTCGTCCCCAAGTTCCACGTCGACCTCGAGACCGGTGAGCTGGGCGAGCGCAACGGCGCCTACGTCACCAACGTCGAGAAGAAGATGGGCCTCAAGGTCTCCACGACCTGCGAGGTCACGTTCGGCGACGGCCCCGTGCCCGCGCAGGGCTGGCTGGTCGGCGAGGTGCACGACGGCATCGCCCAGATGTTCAAGATCATCGAGTACGCCCGCATGTTCGTCGGCACGAAGGCGATCGCCACGCTGTCGGCCGGCTACCAGGTCGCGCTCGACTACGCGAAGAGCCGCGTCCAGGGCGCCGACCTGACCGCGACGTCGAAGGACGCCCCGCGGGTCACGATCACCCACCACCCCGACGTCCGCCGCTCGCTGATGCTGCAGAAGTCCTACGCCGAGGGCATGCGCGCGCTGTACCTGTACGCGGCGAGCTTCCGCGACCAGGTCACCGAGGCCGAGGCCGCGGGCACCGCGGACAGCGAGCAGGCCGTGCTGGCCGCCAAGGTCAACGACCTGCTGCTGCCGATCGTGAAGGGCTTCGGCTCCGAGCGCGCCACCCAGCTGCTCACCGCCGAGTCGCTGCAGACGCTCGGCGGCTCGGGCTTCCTGCAGGACTACCCGATCGAGCAGTACATCCGGGACTCCAAGATCGACACCCTCTACGAGGGCACGACGGCGATCCAGGGCCAGGACTTCTTCTTCCGGAAGATCGTCAAGGACGGCGGCGTCGCGCTGACCTGGCTGGCCTCGCAGATCCAGGCCACGATCGACGCGGAGGTCGGCAACGGCCGGCTCAAGGAGGAGCGGGCGCTGCTGGCGACCGCCCTCCAGGACGTCCAGGGCATGCTCACCGCGATGTTCGGCCAGCTGACCGCCGCGCAGGAGGACATGTCGAGCCTGTACAAGGTCGGCCAGAACACCTCCCGGCTGCTGCTGGCCGTCGGCGACCTCGTCACCGCCTGGCTGCTGGTCCGCCAGTCCGAGGTGGCGCTCGCGGCGCTGTCGGGCGAGGTCGGCGAGAAGGACCGGTTCTTCTACGAGGGCAAGCTGGCCGCCACCCGCTTCTTCACCTCGCAGGTGCTGCCGCGCCTGACCTCGGACCGGACCATCGTCGAGAACACCGACAACGCGCTCATGGAGGTCGACGAGGCCGCCTTCTAGGCCTCGGGACCGACCGGACGGCCGCCGACCCCACGCGGGACGGCGGCCGTCCGTCGTTTCCGGCCGCGGGCAGCGGGCATGGGGTCCGGGAACCACGACCGGACAGGAGACCGCCATGACCGATCCACCGGGCAGCGACCGGATCCAGCAGGACGTCCCCACGGCGTCGGGCACCGGCGACAACAGCTCGTCGGGAACCTCGGGTTCCAGCTTCGACGACGTCCCCCTCACCGCCGACGAGGCGATCGAGCGGGACGCCTCCCACGGCGACGACCTCCCCGCCCGCGCGGACGGCGACGTCGCGCGTGCGGCCGGCGGGGGCGCGTCCGGCGAGGTCTCCGAACCGACCCAGCGATCAGGCGGGAGCAGCGCATGAGCCAGTCCGACCCCACCGGCTACGGCGAGTCCGCGGACACGACGGACGGCCCGGTGGCCGACGACCAGGGCGGCGACGCCCCCGAGGCGGACGCGACCCTCACCACCGACGACGACGCGCAGTCCGACGACGGCGTGGTCCGCCCCGGCAACCAGCCGGACTGAGGAAGGGCCCCGTCCTCCCCACCCCTCGCGCGGTCGGGGCGGTGCCCTGCACGCGGCCGCATAGGCTGCACCGGTGCCGCCCGCGACCGTGCTGCCGCGCGAGGAGCGGCTGGCACGGACGGCCGAGCACGAGGCGCGGATCGACAGGTGGGCCGGGCCGCACCGGGAGCGCCGCCGCCGCGGCGAGGCCCACCCGGTCCTCGATTTCCTCTTCACCTACTACTCCGAGACGCCCGGCCGGTTGCGCCGCTGGCACCCCGGGCCGGACGCCGCCCTGGCCCTTCCCGCCCCGCACGCGGCGTGGCGCTGGTACGCGACCGACGGCGGGACGGTGCGGCTGGACGTCGCCGCCTTCGTGGCCGAGCGCGGGGACACCGTCCGGTTCGTGCGCCGGCTGCTCGCGGCGACCGCGTCCCGCCCCGCCTTCAGCGGCTGCTTCGGCCTGCACGAGTGGGCGATGGTCTACCGCGACACCGGTACCCGGCACCCGGTCCCCCTCCGCCTCGGCCAGGCGGGCACCGACGCCGTCGTCGAGGCGCACCCGGTCCGCTGCAGCCACTTCGACGCCTTCCGCTTCTTCACGCCGGCCGCCGTCGGCCGCAACCGGCTGCAGCCGACCCGCGAGACCCAGCCGGAGCTGGAGCAGCCGGGCTGCCTGCACGCCGGCATGGACCTGTACAAGTGGGCCTACAAGCTGAGCCCGGCGACGCCGGGCGAGCTGGTGGCCGACTGCTTCGAGCTGGCGGTCGAGATCCGGGAGCTCGACATGCGGGCGTCGCCGTACGACCTGCGCGCCCACGGCTACGAGCCGGTGCCGATCGAGACGCCCGAGGGCAAGGCGGCCTACGTCGCCGCCCAGCGCGGGTTCGCCGAGCGCGGCGCCGTCCTGCGCGCGCGGTTGATCGAGCTCTGCGACCGGCTCCTGGCGGCCGCCTGACCGTCGTCCTCCGGTCGCCGGCCCGTCACGGGGACGTCGTACCGTCGTCGGGTGACCTCGACGCAGACCGGCCGCTGGGTGCGGCTCGACGGGACCGCGAACACCCGTGACCTGGGCGGCCTGCCGACCAGCGACGGCGGCCGCACGGTGCCCGGCCGGATCCTGCGCAGCGACAACCTGCAGACCCTCACCCAGGACGACGTCCGGCGACTGGTGGGCGAGCTGGACCTGCGGCAGGTGGTCGACCTGCGCACGACGGCGGAGATCCTGCTCGAGGGGCGGGGTCCGCTGCGCGACGTCCCCCAGGTCTCGCACCGCCACTTCACGCTGCTGCCCGAGCGCGGCCACCACACCGACGTGTTCGCGGTGGAGGAGGACGACCCCGAGCTGGACCTGCCGGCCGGCTGGATGGAGTCGCTGCTCCCCCGCCAGGTGGCCGCGCACGACGAGGGCGAGCCGCCCGCGGTCCGCTCCTACCTTGGCTACCTGGGCCAGCGGGGCGACAACGTCGTCGCCGCGCTGCGGGCGCTGGCGCAGGCCGGACCGGGCGCCTCGGTCGTGCACTGCGCGGCGGGCAAGGACCGGACCGGAGTGGTCTGCGCGCTCTCCCTGGCCGTGGCGGGGGTCCCGCACGAGGAGATCGTGGCCGACTACGCCATGACCGCCGACGTCATCGAGGGCGTGGTCGCGCGGCTGGCCGCCTCACCGACCTACGCCGAGGACATGGTCACCCGCGACATCGCCGTCCACACGCCGCGCGCGGAGACCATGGACCGCGTGCTGACGCTGCTCGACGAGCGGCACGGTGGCGCACGGGGCTGGCTCGAGGCGCACGGCTTCGGTGCGGACGAGCAGGCGGCGCTGAGGGCCCGGCTGCGCTCCTGACCCGTCAGCGGGCGGTGCGCGCCCCGGGCCGGGTGCGCTGCTTGTGCCGGTACATGGCCGCGTCGGCCTCGCGCAGCAGCTGGTCGGCGGTGCGGTCGCCGTCGCCACCGTGCACGGCGACGCCCACGCTCGTCCCGACCGCGACGTCGGTGCCCTCCAGCCGGAAGGACTCGACGAAGCAGCCGGTGACCCGATCGGCCAGCCCGTGCGCGTCGGCCGGGTCGACCAGCCCGGGCAGGACGATCGCGAACTCGTCCCCGCTGAGCCGGCCGACCGTGTCACCGGGGCGGACGGCCGCCCGCAGCCGTGCGGCCACCTGGCGCAGGAGCTCGTCGCCGGCCGCGTGACCGAGGGTGTCGTTCACCTGCTTGAAGCCGTCGAGGTCGCAGAACAGGACGCCGAGGTGGGCGCCGGCACGGGCATCGGGCAGCTGCGCCTGCAGCCGGTCGAGGAAGAGCACCCGGTTGGGCAGGCCCGTGAGCGCGTCGTGGGTGGCCTGGTGCTGGACCGTCGCCAGGAGCCGCGCCTTCTGCAGGGCGCTGGTCGCCTGGTCGCCGACGCCGCGCAGCCGGGCGAGGACGTCGCCGTCGAGCTGGGTCGGTGCCTCGCCGCGCCGCCAGCCGGCCGTGGCGACACCCAGGAACGTGGAGCCGGCCAGCAGGGGCACGGCGACGACGTCGACGGTGCCGGTGCCCTCGAGCAGCCGGCGCAGCGGGGCGCTGCTGGTCTCGGCGCTGATGATGCGAGGGGCGCGGTCGGTCAGCATGCCGACCAGCTCGGGCAGCTCCTCGGCGCGCAGCGTCGTCGTCCGCAGCACGTCCGACCCGCCGTGGGAGAGCCCGACCGAGGACTGGGAGTGCAGGGAACCGGTCGCCGGGTCCCAGAGCAGGATGCCGGCGCTCGTGCAGCCGACGATGCGCGGCAGGGCCCCGCTCACCACGTCGGTGACCGCGGCGGCGTCGGTCGTCGCCGCCAGGGCGTGGGCCAGGGAGAGCAGGGCGCCGGCGCGGTCGGCCTCCTGCCGGGCGTCCTCCAGCGCGATGATCAGGTCCAGGGCGGCGGCGGCGTGGCCCGCGTAGGCGGCCAGCATCGCGCCCTCGTCCCCCATGGTTCCGTCGCCGCTGGGGTAGATCGCCGCCAGCCGGCCGTGCGAGCGGCGGGCCGAGGCGACGTCGACGACGACGGCGCCGGGCCCCAGGTCCCCGCCCTCGAGGAGGGTGTCGGCCATTGCCGGGACGTCCGCGGGGGGCAGCCCGGCGCTGTGCACGAGCGGCTCGCCACCGCCGGGAGCGCGGACGGCGAGCAGGTACGCCGGCGCCAGGACCGCCTCGGCGGCACGGGCGACGATCCGCTGGAGCGCGGTGTCGACGTCGTCGCTGCCGACCAGCTCGGTCGATGCGGTCTGGAGGATCCGGAGCTGACCGCGCAGCGCGAAAAGCTCCGGGCTGACGGCCTCGGCGTCCTTGCGGCGGCGGCCCAGCCGACGGCGGCGGTCCCAGGTCACGCGGTAGACGCAGGCGTCGTGGCCGTCGGACTCGCACTCGTCGTGCTCGATGCGGGCCGGGGGCAGGCCGAAGACCTCGGGGACGACGCTGAACAGGCCCTGGGCGTAGATGCAGTCCAGGCGCGAGTGCCGGAAGCCGGGGTGCAGGGTGTAGCGGATGGTCGCCGAGGTCGCGGTCGTGTCGACGATCTGCATCGTGGACGTGGTGCTGAACTTCGCGACGGCACGCGGCAGCTGCTTGATGACCTGGCGCGGGGTGCCCATGGCACGCAGGAGGATCACGATGGAGTGCGCCAGCCCCGACTGCAGGGCGTAGGCACCCACCTTGTACATCAGCTCCGGGTCACCGACGACCTCCGTCGCCGAGGTGAACAGCCGGATGCGGGTGTCGTAGCTCCACCAGAGGGACTGGTCGTCGAGCTGCTCGTAGGTCCAGGGCAGGCCGGAGTGCTCCAGGACCTGGCGGACGACGTCCTCGCCGGCGGTCGCCCGCAGGTACCGGAGCAGCCCGCCGGTGGTGGCGCCGGAGGTCTCGCGTGCCTCACCGGAGGGGGCGCTCACCGGTCACCGTCCCGGTGCCGGGCAGCCGCGGGCGCCGGGGCCTGCCGCCGTCCGGCGGTGGCGCCGGTCACGGGCGGGATCCCTGCGGGCTGCACGGGAGGAGGAACGGCACGTCCCGGCTCGAACCTGAACGACGCTGACCCCATGGGGGGACGGGCAGGGCGGGCACGGGAGCGCAGGCGGGGCTTGCGCTGCCCGTCCGGCCGGAGTAGAGAGGTTGTGCATACCCCAGGGGGGTACCCCGGACCGGAGGAGGTTCCCATGCAGCACGGTGCCGTACACCCACAGCGACAGCATGACAGCAGACCGCAACGAGTCTCATGGGCGACCGCCCGGCAGGCGACGCTGCACTGCCTGACCGGCTGCGCCATCGGCGAGGTGCTCGGCATGGTGATCGGCACCTGGCTGGGCCTGGGGGACGTCACGACCGTGGCCCTGGCGGTCGTCCTCGCGTTCGTGTTCGGCTACGCGCTGACGATGCGCGGCGTGCTGCGCTCGGGCCTGTCCTTCCGTGCGGCGGTCCGGGTCGCACTGGCCGCGGACACGGTCTCCATCCTCGTCATGGAGATCGTGGACAACGCGGTGGTGCTCGGGGTGCCCGGCGCCATGGAGGCCGGCCTCGCCAGCGCGCTCTTCTGGGGCTCGCTGACCGTCGCGCTGGCCGTCGCGTTCGTGGTCACCCTGCCGATCAACCGGGCCCTGGTGAGCCGGGGCAGGGGCCACGCCGTCGTCCACGCGATGCACTGACCCCGGACAGCAGACGACCCCGGCCTCCACGGGAGGTCGGGGTCGTGCCGTCGTGGCGCCGCACGCGGGCGGCGCCGACTTGCCTCAGCGGCTGTTGGCGAGGGTGAGGAGCTCGTCGCGCATGGCCGGGCTGCTCGTACGGGCGAGAGCCTGGTTCAGGGCCCGCCGGGTACGCGCGGCCTGCCGACGCTGCTGCCAACGGGTCGTGACGCTGCTCATCGTGGTGTCGCCTCTTTCATCGAAGTAGATCGCCTGCACCCTTAGCAATGCAGGCTGACACCACTCTATTCCGACGAATCGCAGGCAGAACTGAAGCCATGCCGAAGTTCTCTCACCCAAAGGGGTGAGAGTGGTCACCCGAGCAGTGCCCGGGCCGCCGCTCGGGCCGCCTGCGGTCCGTCGGTGGCCAGCGCCGCCGCAGCCGCGCGCTCGCAGGCCTCGAGATCCACGGTGGCCAGGCGGGCGCCGACACGGGCGACCGCCGAGGTGGCGCACGACAGCGAGGTGATGCCCAGCCCGACGAGCACGCAGCCGAGCAGCGGATCGGCCGCGGCCTCACCGCAGACCCCGACGGGCTTGCCCGCGCGCCTGCCCGCCGCCGCGGTGATCGCCACGAGCTCCAGCAGGGCCGGCTGCCAGGGATCGGTGAGCTCGGCGAGGTCCGCGGACAGCCGGTCGGCGGCCAGGGCGTACTGGGAGAGGTCGTTGGTCCCGATGGAGAGGAAGTCCACGTGGGCGAGCAGCCGCTCGGCGTGCAGCGCCGCCGAGGGCACCTCGACCATCACGCCGGGGACCAGCCCGCGGGCGCGCACCGCGGCGGCGAAGCCCGCCGCTTCCGGCACCGTCGCCACCATCGGCGCCATCACCCACGGCGTGGAGCCGGTGCGGGCGGCCGCCTCGGCCACGGCGTCGAGCTGTCGCTCGAGCAGGCCGGGATCGCGCCGGGCCACCCGGAGCCCGCGGACCCCCAGCGCCGGGTTCGCCTCGTCCGGCGGGGTGGCGAAGGCCAGCGGCTTGTCCGAGCCGGCGTCCAGGGTCCGGACGACGACCTTCCGCCCCGGGAACGCCGCCAGCACCTCGGCGTAGCCGGCCGCCTGCTCCTCGACGGACGGCTCCTGCGCGCGGCCCAGGAAGGCCAGCTCGGTGCGGAAGAGCCCGACTCCCTCCGCGTACGCGATCGCCGCGGCGCGCGCTCCGGCGCCGTCCTGGACGTTGGCCAGGATCTGGACGACGGAACCGTCTCGGGTGCGCCCGGGGCCCGCGTAGGAGGCCAGCGCCTCGGCGGCCCGGCGGGCGCCCTCGACCCGGGACCGCGCCTCGTCGGCGTCGGGGTCGACGGTGACGGTGCCCTGCTCGCCGTCGACGAGGACGGTCGCGCCGGCAGGGACCTGGTCGAGACCGCCGACCCCGACGACGCAGGGCAGGCCGAGCTGGCGGGCGATGATCGCCGTGTGGCTGGTCGTACCGCCCAGCCGGGTGGCCAGCGCGAGGATCCGGGAGGGATCGAGCCCGGCGGTGTCGGCCGGCGCCAGGTCGTCGGCGAGCAGGACCGAGGGCTGGTCGGGAGCGGGCACACCCGGCTCTCCCTGACCGGTCAGCTCGGCGACGATGCGGTCGCGCACGTCGCGGACGTCCGGCACGCGCTCGGCCATGAGACCACCCAGCGACGCGAACATGTCCATGAACTGCTGGGCCGCCGTGACGGCGGCCACCGCCGCCGGCACGCCCTCGTCGATCCGCTGCTCGGCGGTGGTGCGCAGTGCCCGGTCGCGGGCGATGCCGGCGGTGGTGCTGAGGACCTCGGCGCTGACGCCGGTGGCGGCCGCGGCCCGGGCGGTGAGCCGCTCGGCCACCCGCTCGGCAGCGGCGCCGAAGCGGTCCTTCTCGGCCGCCCGGCCGGCCTCCGGCACGGTCGCCGGCCGCCCATCGGGCAGCTGCACGGCTCCGGCCGGTCGCACGACGGGACCGACGGCGGCGCCGGGGACCACCGGCGTACCGGTGAGGACGGCGGAGCCGGTGGCCGGGGGCGACGAGTCGGTGGTCGACATGGAGGACCTCGCACGGGAGAAGGTGGACCGTTCGGTGACCAGGGTCACGAGAAAGTGTTGACTTGTCAACGAATCGGACGTAGAACAACACAACCACAACGCAAAAGCCACACGGTCGGACATCCACCACCGGACTCTCGGAGGACAGCGTGCTCTACCCCGAGGAGCGGCAGCAGGCCATCGCCGCACGGGTCGCCGACCGGGGCCGCCTCGCCGTCACCGCGCTCGCCGAGGAGTTCGGCGTGACGACGGAGACCGTCCGCCGCGACCTGGCGGTCCTGGAGCGTGCCGGCACCCTGCGCCGCGTGCACGGCGGCGCCGTGCCGGCCGGCGCGCTGACGCTGGTCGAGCCGGGCCTGGGTGAGCGGCACCGGGCCCACAGCGAGCAGAAGCGGGCGATCGCCACCGCGGCCCTCGCCCTGCTCCCGGGCGCCGAGGGCAGCATCGTCCTGGACGGCGGCACGACGACCGCGGCACTGGCCGAGATCCTGCCCGCCGACCGGCGGCTGCTCGCCATCACCTCCTCGGTGCCGATCGCGTCGCGGCTCTCGGTCATGGCGGGGGTCACGCTGCACCTGCTCGGTGGCCGGGTCCGGGGCGTCACCCAGTGCGCGGTCGGCGAGACGACGGTCCGCGCGCTCGGCGAGCTCCGCGTCGACGTGGCCTTCCTGGGGGCCAACGGCATCGCGCCCGGCCACGGCTTCACCACGCCGGACGACGCCGAGGCCTCCGTCAAGCGGGCGATGGTGCGCGCGGGTCAACGCGTCGTCGTCCTGGCCGACAGCAGCAAGCTCGGACGCGAGCACCTGGTCCGCTACGCCGCCATCGAGGACGTCGACGTGCTGGTCACCGACGAGGGCGCCGATGCCGGGGTCGTCGCCGAGCTGGAGAAGGCCGGCGTCGAGGTCGTGCTCGCATGACCCCCTCCCGCGTCGTCACCCTGACGGCCAACCCGAGCCTGGACCGCACCCTCGACCTGCCCGCCCCGCTCGCCGAGGGCGGCATCGTGCGGCTGTCGGGGAGCAGCACCGAGCCCGGCGGCAAGGGCGTCAACGTGGCTCGGGCGATCGCCGCGGCCGGCGGCGACGTGGTGTCGGTGCTGCCCGCCGCCGCCTCCGACCCGATCGTCACCGCCCTGCGCGCACTGGGGCTGGAGCTGGCGACCGTCCCGGTGCAGGCACCGGTGCGCACCAACTACACCCTCGTCGACCCGGCCGGGACGACGACGAAGCTCAACGAGCCCGGCGCTGCGCTCAGCGGGACGACGCGAGCCGCGCTGGGCGGCGTCCTGCACGGTCACGCCGCCGCCGCGCAGTGGGTCGTGCTCTCCGGCTCCCTGCCGCCCGGCACGCCCGCCGACTGGTACGCCGACCTCGTCCGCTCGCTGCGCGACACCGGCGCCCGCATCGCCGTGGACACCAGCGAGGGGCCGCTGCTCGCCCTCGTGGCCGCCGGACCGGACGCAGCGCCCGATCTCCTCAAGCCCAACGCCGAGGAGCTGGCGCAGCTCGCGGGCTCGTCCGAGGCCGAGGTGCTGGGCGACCCGGCCGCGATGCTCGCCGCGGTCCGCTCGCTGCACGACCGCGGCGTGGCCGAGGTGCTGCTGACCCTGGGCGGCGACGGCGCCGTCCTCTCGACCGCGGACGGCGGGCTGTGGTCGGCACGCCCGCCGGAGATCACCGTGCGGAGCACCGTGGGCGCCGGCGACTGCAGCCTCGCCGGACACCTCCTCGCCTCGTTGGCCGGCGCCCCGCCGGCCGAGCGGCTGCGCACCGCCGTCGCCTACGGAGCGGCCAGCGCGTCGCTCCCCGGCTCCGCCGTCCCCACCCCGGCCCAGGTGGACGGTCCAGCAGTTCGGGTCATCGCCGGGCTCCCCGGCAGCAGCACCCCGCCCCCCGTTCCGGCCGCCGGCCGCGACGTCCCCTGACGCCTCCGGGAGAAGCTCCATGCCCGCACTGATCACCACCGACCTGGTCGCGCTCGACGCCGACCTCGGTGCCGACAAGGGCGCGGTCGTGCGCCGGCTCGCCGAGCTGGTCGCCGGCGCCGGTCGCGCCACCGACGCCGATGCCCTGCAGTCCGACGTCCTGGCCCGCGAGGCCCAGGCGGCGACCGGGCTGCCCGGCGGCATCGCCATCCCCCACTGCCGGTCCGCCGCCGTCACCGAGGCGTCGCTGGCGTTCGCACGGCTGTCGCCGAAGGTCGACTTCGGGGCCCCGGACGGGCCGGCCGACCTCGCCTTCCTCATCGCCGCGCCCGCCCACGGCGACGCCGACCACCTCACGCTGCTGACCGCGCTCGCCCGGGCGCTGGTGCGGCCGGAGTTCGTCGCGTCACTGCGCTCCGCGTCGTCGGCCCAGGAGATCGTGCGGCTGGTGGAGGAGGTCGTCTCGCCCGCTCCGGAGCCCGCGACCGCGGGTGCGACCGCAGCGCCGGCCCCGGCTGCGCCCGCGGCGCGGAAGAGCATCGTCGTCGTGAGCGCCTGCCCCACCGGGATCGCGCACACCTACATGGCGGCCGACAAGCTCGTCGCCGCGGGCGAGGCGGCCGGCGTCGACGTCCACGTCGAGACGCAGGGCTCGTCGGGCGCCACCCCGCTCGACCCCGCGGTCATCCGGGCCGCCGACGCCGCGATCTTCGCCGTGGACGTCGGCGTGCGGGACCAGGGCCGGTTCGCCGGCAAGCCGCTGGTGCAGAGCGGGACCAAGCGGGCCATCAACGAGCCCGACGCCATGATCCGCGAGGCGCTCGCTGCCGCCGACGACCCGGGCGCCCGCCGGGTGCCCGGCTCCGCCGCCGAGGCGCCCGCCGCGACGAGCGGCGGGGGTGCCCGCACGGGGACCGAGATCCGCCGCTGGCTGCTCACCGGCGTCAGCTACATGATCCCGTTCGTCGCAGCCGGCGGTCTGCTGATCGCGCTGGGCTTCCTGTTCGGCGGCTACCAGATCGTCAACGGCAACCCCGACGTCGAGGGCCAGAGCTATGCCCTGAGCTGGGTGCTCAACAACTCGTTCTTCGACCTCCCGAGCGCCTCGGGCATCGAGGGACTCAACGACGGCTTCCTCGGCTACCTGGGCGCCGTCTGCACCGTGCTCGGCCAGGCGGCGTTCGGCTTCCTGGTGCCGGCGCTCGCCGGCTACATCGCCTTCGCCATCGCCGACCGTCCCGGCATCGTCCCGGGGTTCGTCGTCGGCGCCGTGTCCGTGACCGTCGGCGCCGGCTTCATCGGTGGCCTGATCGGCGGCATCATCGCCGGCTTCGCGGCGCTGTGGATCAGCCGCTGGAAGCTGCCCACCGGGGTCCGCGGGTTGCAGCCGGTCGTGATCATCCCGCTGCTGGCGACCCTGATCTCCAGCGGCCTGATGGTCGTCGTCCTCGGCCGCCCCCTGGCCGCGGCGCTGGAGGGGCTGGGCAACTGGCTCAACGGCCTGACCGGTAGCGCCGCGATCCTGCTCGGGATCATCCTCGGCCTGATGATGTGCTTCGACCTGGGCGGCCCGGTCAACAAGGCGGCCTACGTCTTCGCGACCACCGGGCTCACCGCCGCCGTCACCGGCGACGGCGGCCAGCAGGAGCTGGTCATCATGGCCACGGTCATGGCGGCCGGGATGGTGCCGCCGCTGGCGATGGCGCTGAGCACCGCTGTCCGGCCGCGGCTCTACACGCCCGCCGAGCGGGACAACGGCAAGGCCGCCTGGCTGCTCGGCGCCTCGTTCATCTCCGAGGGCGCCATCCCGTTCGCGGCCGCCGACCCGCTGCGGGTCATCCCCTCGATGATGCTGGGGGGAGCGACGACCGGGGCCATCGTGGCGGCCAGCGGCGTCGAGCTCCGCGCCCCGCACGGCGGCATCTTCGTGTTCTTCGCGATGACCGGCGTCTGGATGTTCCTGCTCGCCCTCGTCGTCGGCACGGTCGTCGGCGCCCTGGCGGTCACGGTGCTGAAGACGATCGGGCGCAGGGGCGCGGAGGTGGTGCCCGAGGACGCCGTCGACCTCGAGCACGCGCACACCCCGGCCCACGCCACCCCGGCGCGCGCCGCGAGCACCTGAACGCCATGCTCGTGATCACCGATCCCCAGCAGCGAGGAAGAGGACCGATGCCCAGTCAGACCGTCACCGTCGGGTCGCGGGTGGGCCTGCACGCCCGCCCGGCCGCCCTCATCGCCGAGGCCGTCGGCAAGGCCGGGGTGCCCGTCACCCTGGCCACCCCGGGCGGCAACCCGGTCGACGCCGGCTCACCGCTGATGATCATGACGCTCGGCGCCAAGCAGGGGACTGAGGTCGTGGTGAGCAGCGACGACCAGGCCGTGCTCGACCGGATCGCCGGCATGGTCGCCCAGGACCTCGACGCCGAATGACCTGAACGACGACGGAGGCGCCCACCCGGGTCCGGGTGGGCGCCTCCGTCGTCCGTGCGTCAGCTGGGGCGCTCGACGTCCCCGCGCCAGGCGCCGGTCTCGGAGCCGCGGCTCTCGATGAACTCCTTGAACTTCTTCGCGTCCGCCTTGACCTGGCGGTCGTCGAAGCCGAGGGCGGCGCCGGCCTTCTCGACCAGGCCCTCCGGCTCCCAGTCGATCTGGATCATCACCCGGGTCTTGGCGTCGTCCAGCCGGTGGAAGGTGACCACACCGGCGTGCTTCGCCTCGCCGCTGGTGCTGGTCCAGGCGACGCGCTCCTCCGGGTGCTGCTCGGTGATCTCGGCGTCGAACTCGCGCTTGACGCCGTCGACGTTGGTGACCCAGTGGGTGTGGGTGTCGTCGAGCTGGGTGATCCGCTCCACCCCGCCCATGAACTGGGGGAACGACTCGAACTGCGTCCACTGGTCGTAGGCGACCCGGATCGGGACGTCGACGTCGACGGACTCCTGCACGCTGGCCACTGCTGCGCTCCTCTGCTCCGACTGCTCGGTCGTGCACCGCCTACCCGGGGCCTCCCGCCGCGACACGTCGAAGGGGCAGGTCAGCGACCGGGCGGGCAGGCCGTTCCCCCGGTCAGGCGATGAGCAGGGCGAGCCGTTCCGTGGGCGGCCGCCGGCGCAGTCGCTCGACCAGCCGCTCGATGCCCAGCACCAGCCGGGACTCCAGGGGGTACGTCCGGCGGATCACCGCGCGCGCCCGCTCGACGTCGGCGGGAGCCGACCGCACCTCCGCCGTGCCGGCGACCGGCACGGCGCCGTCGGCCACCGATCCGAAGCGCCCGCAGGGGCGGATCTCGACGCGGGGGTCGCGGCGCAGGCGCTTCACCTTGCCGCTCCCGGACGGCGTGAGGACGACGAGCGAGTCGCCGTCGCGGCCCACCCACACGGGGGTCGAGACGGGGGCACCGGAGGCGCGGAACGTGGTGAGCGAGATGAACCGCTCGTCGGCGAGGGGGAGGAGGTCGCTCACCACCCGACCGTAGTCGGGCGGCCGGCGGGGCGCCCGGCGGTCAGCGCAGCGCGGCCGCGACGCCGCCGCGCACGGGCCGGCCGTCGAGCAGCAGCATCTGGGCCAGGTGGTAGGCGTCGGGCTGGCCGGCCCAGGTGCCGGTCCCCACCTCCCCGGACGGCGTCAGCTCGTGGTGCCAGCTGCCCGTGGCCGGGTCGGCGAAGCGCTCTTCCCCGTGCCGCCGCCACCGCCGGGCGAGCTCGCGGTAGGAGGGGTCGACAGTCACCTCGGCCAGCACGGCCGCCGCGGCGACGGCCTCGCACAGCACCCAGTGCATGCGGGCGCCGACGACCGGGCGGTCGTCCCAGCCGAGGGTGTACGGGAAGCCGTCCTGCCCGTCGGCCGCCCAGCCGCGCGACGCCGCGGCCCCGAAGAGGTCGACGGCGTCGGGCAGCAGCCACTCCGGCGGGTCGGCCGTCACCGCACGGACGTGCAGGGCCAGCCGCGCCCACTCGAACTGGTGCCCGATGGTCACCCCGTACGGCCGGAACGGGTCGGCCGGCCGGTCCCGGTTGTACTCGGGAAGGGGCTCCCAGGCGCTCGTGAAGTGCTCCGGCAGCCGCCAGCCGCGCTCGCGCGCCCAGCCGTGCACCACCCGCTCGACCGCCCGCAGCGCCTGCCCGCGCAACCGCCCGGCGGTCCCGGCGTCGTCCACGGCGTCGGCGGCGGCCAGCACCGCCTCGACGCCGTGCATGTTGGCGTTGGCGCCGCGGTAGCCGTCCAGGCGGGTCCAGGTCCGGTCCCACTCCTCGACCGCCAGGCCGGCGTCGTCGTCCCAGAACCGGCTCTGCCAGACCTCCAGCGCGTCGGTGAGGAGCTCGCGCCCGCCCGGGAGCCCTGCGGTCGCCGCCGTGGACCCGGCGAGCAGCACGAAGGCGTGCACGTAGGCCGCCTTGGCGTCGTCCTCGGTGCTCGCCCGCCAACCCCCGTGCTCGAGGTCGCGCAGCGGGCCCCCGGTCAGCGCGGTGACACCGTGCTCGGACAGCTCGGCGGCTCCCGGTCGCCCGAGCAGGGCGGCCAGGCCGAAGACGTGCGTCATCCGGGCGACGATCCACGTCTCGACCGGCCGGTCGGGCAGCACCCGGCCGTCGTCGCCGAGGTAGCCGAAGCCGTCGGGCACCCTCGACCGCGCGGCGAAGTCGAGCAGTCGGTCCAGATCGGTCACGGACCGAAGGCTCGCACCTCCTCCGCTCAGCGACCAGCCGCCACCAGGAAGCCGAACCGCCGCACGTCGTCCTCGGGGAAGGGGTGCAGCGGGTCGCCGGTGAAGCCCTGGGCCCGGTGCCGCACCCCCTGCTGCGCCGCGCCCAGCACCAGGGTGGCGGCGTTGTACTGCGGTCGGCCGGCGCGGCAGGGGCCGTACTCGATGCAGGTCGCCAGGACCCCGGCGACAGCGGGCGCGGCGAGACTGGTGCCGTCGCCGACCCCGTAGCCGGGGACCTCCCCGTCGGTCGTCGTCTCGACGCAGACCCCCGGTGCGGCCAGCGTGTGCGCGAGGTCGCCCAGGCCCGTGGCGTAGTTGCTGAAGTACGCGCCCGAGTCGTCGGACTCGCCGTAGTCCCGCACGTCGCTGCCGAGGCAGTCGATCTGGGTGCGCGCTCCGGCCCGCCCGTCCAGGTCGGTCATGGCGGTGACGGCGATGACCTCGTCGTAGGCCGCGGGGATGACCTCGGCGAGGTCCATGCCGTAGTTGCCGGCGGCCGCCACGAATCCCACCCCCGCGTCCGTGGCGGCGCAGATCGCCGCGTGGAGCGGGTCGCCCGCCTCGCGTCCGCACCGGCCGTCGTCGGCGCCGAGGCCCGACACGCTCATGTTCGCGACCGCGATGTCGTTGCCGCGGTCGGCGTCCTGACGGGTAGCGGTCACCCAGTCCACCGCGCAGAGCAGGTTGGACAGCCACGCCTCGCCGTACTCGTCGAACACGTCCACCGACCACAGCGGCGTACCGGGCGCGGCACCCACGACGCCGGTCCGGTCGTCACGGGCACCCAGGACGCCGGCGACCATCGTGCCGTGGCCCGAGCCGTCGGTCACGGCGCCGGTGACCGGGACCGCGGTCCCGGAGCCGCAGTCCACCCCGCCGGCGACGTTCAGGTCGGGGTGCGCCGCCGCGATCCCCGTGTCGATCACGGCGACGTTCACCCGCACGCTGCCGCGGCCGTCCCCGACGCGGGCCGGCGACTGGTCGGCGCCGATCCGGGCGGCCCACCGGGGGAGGCACTGGCGCCCGGAGCGGACGCCCGAGCAGGCCGACGGACGCGCTCCGGAGTCGTGCGCGAAACGGAAGTCCTCGACGACGAAGGCGACGCGCGGGTCCGACTCGACCTCGGCGGCCTCGGCGTCGGTCATGGTCGCGGTCCAGGCCGGGAGCGCCTCGGCGAAGACGGCGTCGGCCACGACGCCCACCTCCGCGGCGAGGTCGGCCGCGACCGCGCCGGGGTCACCGGCGTCCTCCTCCAGGACGACGACCTGCCGCACGGCGGGCTCGTCGGCTTCCGCCGTCCCCCCGGCCAGGACGACCGGCGCGGCGAGGACGGCAGCGAGGACCAGCCGGCCGGTCAGGGCACACCTCATCTGGGACCACCAATGCTCTCGTTCGGAGGAATTCAGGCGGAATGCTGTGCGAGGACGCCCGGACCATTCATTCCGGCGCGCGGATCGCGACATCTCGGAATGGTCGGCGTTTCGACGAGATGGTCTTTCTCGAGCATGCAGCTCGCTACTGCGGCGCGCATCCGGCGTTCGGTCTCGAGGAGGTTCTCGACCATTCTCCGGGCCTCGGCCACGAACGACCTGCCGACCGCGGTCAGCGGCATCCCCGACCGGTCCCGGTGGAACAACTGGGCGCCGAGCTCACGCTCCAGGGCCTTGATGTGCAGCGAGACCGCCGACTGCGTGTAGCCCAGAGCGGTCGCGGCAGCGGTGACGGACGCGGCCTCGACGACCCCGAGGAAGGACTGGAGATGCGTGAGCGACACAAGCTGCGACATCGTTCCCCCATGCGGCCGCCGAGCCGACCGGATCAAACCGGTCGGTCCCGTCTCGTTCGGCGGCAGCCAAACAG
This sequence comes from Blastococcus litoris, assembly GCF_003075095.1. Taxonomy (GTDB): domain Bacteria; phylum Actinomycetota; class Actinomycetes; order Mycobacteriales; family Geodermatophilaceae; genus Blastococcus_B; species Blastococcus_B litoris. Next base: position 87,546 of record NZ_QCZF01000003.1, on the reverse strand, counting down.
CGGAATGGCGCGACTGTCAAGCAGGCCGGGCCGGTCCGGCCATTTCTTGCGGATCGGTTCCCGTGCAGCGCTCAACCAATTTCCGGAAGTGCGGCCGCCGCGGTGCATTGCGCGGCACATGACCGCAGGTCACGGGCCCGTGGCCGTCAGCAACCGGCCGTGACGAGGCGGGTCAGGAGGAGCGCCGCCGCCGTACCGCAGCGACTCCCAGAACCAGCCGCACGGCGACCACCGCGACGACGACCAGGCACGCCAACCGCAGCAGGCCGAGGCCGATGTTGCCGCCCTCACCGTCGCCCATCGACACGATCTCGGTGGCCAGCAGGACGAGCACTGCCCCGAGCAGCAGCCCTCCGGGTGCCCGCGAGGCGCCTTCCGGCCCGCCCCGGCCGGAGCGGTCGGGCAGGAGCAGCAGGACGGCGGCCACGAGACCCGCGGCGTAGCCGGCGAAGGCCAGCACCGAGGGCAGGGTGCCCTGCCCGGTGCCGGGCCGCGAGCCGCTGAGGACGATCGCCGCGATCTCGAGGGCGACGAAGAGCATCAGGGCGAGCAGAGCGGACGATCGGCGATCCACCACGAACACCTCCGGGAGGGCTGGACAGGGACTCGTGCCGGGCCCGCGAGGAGCAGGCCCGGCACGAGGTCGAACTCCTAGCGGTCGAGGACCACCGCTGCCCAGTACACGTTGGCCGTGTCGTAGCACAGCCCCCGCATCGGGTTGTACCAGGCGTAGGTGTACTCGCAGTTGCTGCGCATGTCCGCCCGGAGGCGGTTGTCGCAGGTGAACTCGCTGGTCGTCCCCGCGTAGCACAGGTCGTGCCGGGCGCAGGGTCCGCGGAAGTTGGCGTTGGCGCCGACCGGCGAGGGGAACTCGTCCGGCGAGTAGCTGCAGTAGTCGTGCAGCGTGCCGAGCTTCGGGTTGTAGACGTAGTTGGACGGGATCCCCACGTAGGCCGCGGTGCCGAACCCACCCGGCGGCGGCGGGGTGAGCGCCACCCTGCCGGCCTTCGTGTAGGCGGGGTCGATGGCCACCGGGAAGGCCGTCGTCGGGTCGAAGGCCACGGTCTGCACGAGCGTCGAGCCCTCGATGGAGAAGTAGGTCGGCAGCAGGTGTCCTGCGGAGTCGATCGCCACGGCCGAGTCGTAGGCGCCCACGACGGCGCCCTTGGCGTCGACCACGACGACCTCGCGGGTGATCCCCTGGGCGCCCTCGGCCGGGTCGGCCGGCTGCAGGGTGCCGCCGGCCGGCACCACCAGCGGGAACCGGTACTGCTGGACACCGGTCGCCGCGTCGATGACCACCTTCGCGGGGTCGACGACCGGAACCTCCGGTGCCGTCGGCGCCGCCTGGGCCGCCGGAAGGACCGTGCCCGCCAGGACGAACGCCATCCCGAGCAGTACCGCCGCTCGCGACAGCGCCCTGCCGCGCGCACCGGTCCGACGTGGACGTAGAGCCATTCCCATCACCTCATGAGTCGGGTCGAGTTCGTGGCGCAGCAGAACTACGGACCGATGAGGGAGAAGCGGGTTGCCACCTGCTGCGCGATCGACCTGCCTCGCACTTCTCGGTAGCGAGAATGCTGGGGCTCGGAGACGACGCGGGCCAGCAGCATGAGCATCCGTCATGGCGGGCCGGGCACACCGGCCCCGCGCCGCACGCAGCGGGCGGGACCGGCGGGACCGTCAGAAGGCGAGCGCGGCGCCGGGGTCGTGCAGCAGGGCACCGATGTCGGCCAGGAACCGCGACCCCAGCTCGCCGTCGACGATCCTGTGGTCGAAGGACAGCGCCAGCTGCGTCACCTGCCGGGGCACGACCTTGCCCTTGTGCACCCACGGCATCTCGCGGACCGCACCGAAGGCCAGGATCGCCGACTCCCCCGGGTTGAGGATCGGCGTACCGGTGTCGACGCCGAACACCCCGACGTTGGTGATGGTGATCGTCCCACCGGACATGTCCGCGGGCGACGTCCGCCCCTCGCGCGCGGTGGCGGTGAGGTCGGCCAGTGCGCCGGCCAGCTCGGCCAGCGACAACCGCCCGGCGTCCTTGATGTTCGGGACGACGAGGCCGCGCGGGGTGGCCGCGGCGATGCCCAGGTTCACGTGGTCCTTGACCACGATCTCCTGAGCCGCCTCGTCCCACGAGCTGTTCACCATCGGGTGCCGCTTCACCGCGAGCAGCAGCGCCTTGGCCACGAAGAGCAGGGGGCTGACCTTGACGTCGGCCAGCTCGGGGCGTGCCGCGAGGCGGGCGCGCAGCTTCATCATCCGGGTGACGTCGACGGTGAGGAACTCCGTGACGTGGGGCGCGGTGAACGCGCTGGCCACCATCGCCGCCGCGGTGTGCTTGCGGACCCCCTTGATCGGGATGCGCGTCTCCCCGCCCACCGGGCTCCCGGTACCGAACGCTCCCTGGACGACGGAGCCGGTGCTCGCGCCCGCTGCGGCGGCGTCGACGTCGGCCCGGGTGATGGTCCCGCCGGCACCGGAACCGGAGACCGCGGTCAGGTCGACGCCGAGGTCCTTCGCGTACTTGCGGACCGGCGGCTTGGCCAGCGGACGCAGTCGCCCCCGGCCGGGTGCCGCGCCACCCGAGGCGGCGGCGTCACCGCGCAGCGCGTGCGCCTCCGCCTGACGGCCGACCTCGAGCCCGCCGTGCCGCACCGGCTTGGTGCCGGCGTCGGGCGCGGTGGCCAGGAGGGGCGGGCGGTCGGTCCCCGAGCCGTAGTCGGCCTCGGGCAGCACCACGGGCGCCGTCGCCCGGGCGGCGACGGACTCGCCGCCGCGCCGCGGCCGGCGCCGCGCCTCGGTGTTCCGCGGGCCGTAGCCCACCAGCACGGCGGTCCGGCCGGAGGCGGTGGGCTCGCCGATCAGCCCCGTGGTGGCCGGGTCCGCGGCCGCGGCGGCGGGCGCGTCGCCACCGACGTCGATCGTGATGATCGGCGTGCCGACGTCGACCATCGTGCCCGCGTCGAACAGCAGCTCGGTCACCGTGCCCGCGAAGGGTGACGGGAGCTCGACCGCTGCCTTCGCCGTCTCCACCTCGCACAGCGGCTGGTTGACCGTGACCGTGTCGCCGACGGCGACCAGCCACTGCAGGATCTCGCCCTCGGTCAGGCCCTCGCCGACGTCGGGCAGCGTGAACTGCCTGGTCGCCATGCTCAGAACCCCATCGAGCGGTCGACGGCGTCGAGCACCCGGTCCAGGTCGGGCAGGTACTCCTCCTCGAGCTTCGACGGCGGGTACGGGGTGTCGTAGCCGCCGACGCGCAGCACCGGGGCCTCCAGCGAGTGGAAGCAGGTCTCGGTGACCCGGGCGGCGATCTCCGCGCCCAGCCCGAGCGTCGTCGGCGCCTCGTGCACGACGACGCAGCGGCCGGTCCGCCGCACGGACTCGAACACCGGGTCCAGGTCCAGCGGCGAGACGGTGCGCAGGTCGACGACCTCGAGCGACCGGCCCTCCTCCGCCGCGGCCTCGGCAGCCTGCAGCGCCGTCTTCACCATCGAGCCGTAGGCGAGGACGGTGACGTCGTCGCCGCCGCGCACCACGCGGGAGCGGAACAGCGGCTCGGGCGTGGCGTCGGTGTCGACCTCCGCCTTCTCCCAGTACCGGCGCTTGGGCTCGAGGAAGACGATCGGGTCCGGGTGGGCGATCGCCTGCTGGATGCCCCAGTAGGCGTCGACCGGGTTGCTGACGGCGACCACCTTGAGACCGGCCGTGTGCGCGAAGTAGGCCTCGGGGCTCTCGCTGTGGTGCTCGACCGCGCCGATGCCGCCGCCCATGGGGATGCGGATGACGATCGGCATCCGCACCGCGCCCTTGGAGCGGGCGTGGATCTTGGCGACCTGGGTGACGATCTGGTTGTAGGCAGGGAAGACGAACCCGTCGAACTGGATCTCGCAGACCGGCCGGTAGCCGCGCATGGCGAGGCCGACGGCGGTGCCGAGGATGCCGGCCTCGGCCAGCGGGGTGTCGACGACGCGGTCCTCGCCGAAGTCCTTCTGCAGTCCGTCGGTGATCCGGAAGACCCCGCCGAGCTTGCCGATGTCCTCGCCCATGAGGACGACCTTGGCGTCGTCCTCCATCGCCCGGCGCAGGCCGAGGTTGAGCGCCTTGCCGATGGTGAGGGTCTCGGTGCTCACTGGTGGCCCCCCTCGAAGCTCGCGTGGTACGCCTCGAACTCCGCTCTCTGGTCGGCCAGGTGGGGCGTCTGCTCGGCGTAGACGTGCTCGAACATCGAGCTGGGCGCCGGATCGGGCATGTCGACGGTGCCGCGGCGGATGCGCGCGGCCAGCTCGTCGCCCTCGGCCTCGACCGAGTCGAGGAAGGCGGCGTCGGCGATCCCGGTCCGCGACAGGTGGGCCTTGAGCCGTGCGATCGGGTCGCGCAGCTTCCACTCCTCCAGCTCGCTGGCCAGCCGGTAGCGGGTCGGGTCGTCGGAGGTGGTGTGCGCCCCCATCCGGTAGGTGAACGCCTCGATGAAGGTCGGGCCCTGGCCCTCGCGGGCGGCCTGCAGCGCGGAGCGGGTGACGGCCAGGACGGCGAGGACGTCGTTGCCGTCGACCCGGACGCCGGGGAAGCCGAAGCCGGCCGCGCGCTGGTACAGCGGGATCCGCGTCTGCCGCTCCAGCGGCACGCTGATGGCGTACTGGTTGTTCTGGCAGAAGAAGACGACCGGCGCGGAGAAGCTCGCGGCGAAGATCATCGCCTCGTTGACCTCGCCCTGGCTGGTCGCGCCGTCCCCCAGGAACGCCAGGACGGCGTTCTCCGAGCCGTCGCGCTGGACGCCCATGGCGTAGCCGGTGGCGTGCAGGCACTGGGCGCCGATGACGATCGTGTACAGGTTGAAGCCCCGGTCGGCCGGGTCCCACCCGCCGTTGTCGACGCCGCGGAACAGGCTCATGACCTGCAGCGGGTCGACCCCGCGCGCCCAGGCCACGCCGTGCTCGCGGTAGGTCGGGAAGGCCATGTCGCCGTCGAGCATCGCCCGGCCGGCCCCGACCTGCGCCGCCTCCTGCCCGAGCAGCGAGGCCCAGATGCCCAGCTCGCCCTGGCGCTGCAGCGCGGTGGCCTCGACGTCCCAGCGGCGGACCAGCACGAGGTCGCGGTAGAGGGCGCGCAGCTCGTCGTCGGAGATGTCGAGCGCGTAGTCGGGGTGCTCGACCCGCTCGCCCTCGGGCGTGAGCAGCTGGACCAGGTCGGGCTGCCGGGGGAGGTGCGGGGCCGACGCACCGGGGACGGGGTCGACCACCTCGGTGGTCTGGTCGAGCGCAGTCATCGAGCTCTCCTGCCGTCTCTCGCGGCTGCCGGGGTCACCGACCGGCCGCGGGGGTGGACGTCTCGTGGCGCCGGGGTGTGGCGCCACTCACACATGGTGGCACGGGGACCCGGTGCTGTGACAACACCACCCCGGACTCGATCTGCGCAAGATCCCTCGGACGGATTGCGCAGTTGGATCAGTACTAGGACGTCCACGCATGTCAGACTGGGCAGATGGCCGACGTCGACGCCACGGATGCGCGGCTGCTGCTCGCCCTCGGCGAGGACCCGCGGGCGAGCGTGATGGCGCTGTCGCAGCGCCTGGGGCTGGCCCGCAACACCGTGCAGGCCCGGCTGTCCCGGCTCGAGACGAACGGCGTCCTCGCCCCCCTCGACCGGCGGGTGCGGCCCGAGGCCCTCGGCTACCGGTTGAGCGCCTACGTCACGGTCCAGGTCGTGCAGCGGAGCCTGGCCGACGTGAGCGGCGCGCTGGCCGAGATCCCCGAGGTCGTCGAGGTGACCGGCCTGTCAGGGGTGACCGACCTGCTGGTGGAGGTGGTCGCCCGCGACGCCGACGACCTGTGGCGGATCACCGAGCAGGTGCTGGCGATCCCCGGCGTGCAGCGCACGGACACCGCCCTGGCGCTCCGGCGGTTCGTCGAGCACCGGCTGGGACCGCTGCTGGAGCGCGCGGCCGGCGAGGGCTGAGCGACCGGATCAGCGGCGGCGGCGCACCCGCACCGGCCCGCGGGCGGTCCCCACGTCGACGACCGCGCCGCCCTGGGTGACCTCGACCTCGCCGGCGGCCGCGAGCCGGCCCGCGGCGGCCCGCGCCTCGGGCATGAGCTCTCGCCAGCCCTCCGGGTCGACCGCCCGTGCGGCCTCCGACGGGCAGATCGAGGCGTCGGGACGGCGCTGGTCCAGCAGCTCCCCGATGCTGCGCTCCAGCCGCGCGCCGACGTCGTCCACCCCGCCAGCCTGCGGCCTCCCCCCGTCCGGCCGCCAGCGCGGTCCTCGAGCGGACGACAGCTAGCCCGTGCCCGCCTGGTCCCGCGCGGCCACCAGCAGGTGGACCGCGTCCTCGCCGGAGCCCACGCGCCGGCGCTCGGTGACGCCCAGCCCGGCGGATCCGAGAGCGGCCACCACGTCGTCCAGCGGCCGGATCAGGAAACCGTCGCGGGTGACCGCCATCCGGGCCATGGCCTGCGGGTCGCCGAGCCCGACGACCAGCCGCCCGCCGGGCCGGAGGACGCGGTGCACCTCGCGGAACGCGGCCTGCAGGTCGGGCACGAAGTAGATCGTGTTCAGCGTGATGGCCGCGTCCACCGAGGCGTCGGCCATGGGCAGGGCCTGGACGGGCGCGAGGTGCAGCCGCAGCCGGCCCGAGGCGACCGCGGAGCGGAAACGGCGCGAGGCAGCAGCCAGCATCGTCTCCGAGACGTCGACTCCCTGGACGCTGCCGGAGGACCGGTCGACGCCGTCCAATCGCCGGAGGAGCAGCGCCAGGCCGACCCCGCCGCCGAACCCGAGGTCGGCGAGCACTGCCCCGGGCCGCACCTCCAGGGCGTCCACGGCGGCCTGGACCGCCGGGGCGTTGCGCCGGTTGAGGATCCGGCCGACGAGGCGGCCCAGCGGCCCGCGCGGATGCCCCAGTTGCCGGGCGAGGGCGCTCGTCGCTCGGTCGCGCATGGCCATGCACGGATCGTAGGGACACGGCCGGCCACGCAGTGCCCGTCGAGCCACCGTTCCCGTCGTCCTGCGGCCGGGTAGGGCGCCGGCATGACGAGGACCCCACTGGGCGTGTCGGGCAAGGGCAAGCGCGGAATCAGCACAGCGGGGTGGCTGCTGCGCGGCGCCGCGGCCGGGGCGGCGGGCAGCACGGCGCTCAACGCCGTCACCTACCTCGACATGGCCGTCCGGGGACGCGCCGCCAGCTCCACGCCGGAGGACACGGTCGAGAAGCTCGCCGCGACCGCCCACGTCGCCATCCCGGGGGACGACCGGACCCGCGAGAACCGCACGCAGGGCCTCGGCCCGCTGATGGGGCTGGTGGCCGGGATCGGCGTGGGGGTGCTCGGCGGTGCCGCCCGCGCCTCGGGCTACCTGTCGGCCAAGCCGGTGGGCATCGCGCTGACCACCCTGGGCGTGCTGGTGGCGGCGAACGGCCCCATGACCGTCCTGGGCGTCACCGACCCGCGGACGTGGTCGCGCACCGACTGGATCAGCGACATCGTCCCGCACCTGGCGTACGGGATCGTCGTCACGAACACCATGGACGCCTTCGACCGCCCCTGAGCCGCGGCAGACTGCCCGCGTGGAGGAGATCACGACGGAGGCCCAGCTACGCGCCCTGCTCGGGGAGCCGGCCCGGGCGGCGCTGGACAAGGAGCGCGACTCGCTGCACGAGCTCGACCGGCAGTGGCTGGCGCACTCGCCGTTGTGCCTCGTCGCGACCAGCGACGCCGACGGTCGGTGCGACGTCTCCCCGAAGGGCGATCCGCCGGGCTGGGTGCTCGTGCTGGACGACCGGACGATCGCGCTCCCCGAACGGGCGGGCAACCGCCGCGCGGACGGCTTCCGCAACGTGCTGGCCAACCCGCACGTCGGCCTCGTCTTCCTGCTCCCCGGCCGTACCGACACGCTGCGGATCAACGGCCGCGCCCGGCTGGTCACCGAGGCGGGGCTGCTCGACCGCATGGTGGTGAAGGGGCACCGACCGCTCCTGGCGCTGGTGGTCGACATCGAGCAGGTGTTCCACCACTGCGGCAAGGCGTTCCTGCGCTCGCAGCTGTGGGAGCCCGGCACCTGGGACACGGAGGCGGTGCCGAGCCGGGCCCGCATCGCCCAGCGGCTCGAGCGCCCGGACGAGCCGCTGGCCCAGCTCGAGGCCTACTACGGCCCCGGCTACGCGGCCGGGCTCTACCCGCCCACCGCTGGGCCCCAGCCGCGCTCGTCCACGCCGCCCGGCACCGGCGCCTCGGGGTCGTAGGGCGTCCGCGTGAACACGAACGTGCCCAGGTCGAGGTGGTCGTCGGCGATGCGCAGGGTCTCCCCGGCGTAGTAGCCGTCGAGCCCGACCCACGTCCCGTCGTCCCTGGCCGTGAACCGGCTGGCCCGGCCGGTCCGCCCGGGCAGCGGGCCCAGGTGCAGCATCCCGCCGCCCACGGCGCGCAGCAGGATCGGCGACGGCCCCCAGAACCAGACGCCCAGCAGGTCCAGGGCGACCGGCGACGGCGCGGGCACCCAGGGCTCGACGATCCGCGGCTCGGCCGCCCGCAGGTCGGTGAGCAGCCCCGGGATCACGTTGTCGAGACCGGAGGTGGTGTTCGCCAGCGACACGGCACCCACCTGCTCCTCGCGGTCGACGAAGACGCCGGCGAGGAAGCCGGGCATGGAACCGCCGTGGCCGACCAGGGTGCGCCCGTCCACGCGCAGCACCTGCACGCCCAGCCCGTAGGCCGACCACCCCGGCGCGGAGGAGTCCACGCCGGCGGGGACGGTCATCTCCTCCAGGGTGGCCGGGTCGAGGACGTCGCCGGTGTCGCCGAGGAGGAAGGCCGCGAACCGCGCCAGGTCCGCGAGCGTCGCCCACAGCTGACCGGCGGCGGCCATGACTCCGGCGTGGTGCTCCGGCTCGGGCAGGACGACGTCGGCCCACGGGTGCACCGCCGTACCCTCCGCCGCGGGCGCCACCGGGCGGGGGGTGGTCCGCGCCATGCCCAGCGGCGCGAGCACCTCGGTGGTCACGGCGTCCTCCCAGCTGGTCCGGCGCATCCGGGCCACCAGCTCACCGAGCAGGCCGAACCCCAGGTTGGAGTAGTGGAAGCGGCGGGCGGCACCGAGCACGACGTCGTCCGCCCCCAGCCCGAGCTCGTCGAGCGAGCCGCCGGGGGTGCGCTCCCACCAGCCGCCGGGGCTCTCGGCCGAGGCGCCGGCTAGGTGCGAGAGCAGCTGGCCGATCGTGCGGTCGCCGAAGGGCGTGCCGGGGAGGTGCTGCTCGAGCGGGTCGTCGAGGCCCAGCCGCCCCTGGTCCCGCAGCCGCATGACCACGACCGCGGTGACGGTCTTGCTGATGGAGCCCAGGCGGTACTGGACGTCGGTGTGCGGCTCGGGCAGGTCCCCGCGCCCCGCCGACCAGGCCAGACCGCCGTCCCGGACGACGCCGGCGACCAGGCTCGGCGCCCGGCCCTCGCGCTGGGCGCGGGCGGTGCGCGCCAGGAGGAGGCGGGCGGTGGTCGGCAGGACGGGCTCGGGCATGTCGGCGACCGTAGCGAGCCGCCCCCGCGGGCCGCAGGTCAGGCGGCGACGGCCTCCGACCGCGGGAGCTGCCCCGCGGCGGTCGCGCGGCGCTCGAACCAGATGGTGGCCAGCGGCGGGATGGACGCCACCAGGGCCAGCAGCGTCGTGCCGGCCGACCACTTCAGCACGCGGGCGGTCAGCAGGGCGACGACCACGTAGGCCACGAAGACCCCGCCGTGGATCGGCCCGAAGATCTTCACGCCGAGCTCCGTCGTCTCGGGCACGTACTTGACGAACATGCCGATGAGCAGGCCGATCCAGGAGAGGGCCTCGGCGACGGCGACGACGCGGAACGCGGTGGCGGCGGTGCGGGGGTTCACGCCTGCGATCCTCCCCGAGCGCTCAGCCGAGGTAGGCCCGTCCGCGGGGTGAGATTTCATACCCCACCGGCAGGCTGCGGGTCAGCCCCAGCTCCTTGAGCTTGCGGACGTCGACCTTGAACGGGAGCGTGTCCCGGCCGAGCGACGCCGCGAGGTCCGGCGCCCGCACACCCGGGCGCTCGGCGATGAGCGCGAGCACCTGGCGGGTCCACGGCGTGCCGCGGGCGGCGTCCAGGCGGTCCAGCCGCCGGTCGACGGCGGCGCGGTCCTCTCCGGAGAGCTCGGCCTGCTCCCGCAGCGCCACGCGCGGGTCCGCACCGGCGTAGGAGACCTGCATCCGGTAGACCGTCGAGCCCTCCCGCCGGTCGATCAGCGTCCGCAGCTGGGCCAGCGACGCGACCCCGGCACGGTGGGCGTCCTCCTCGGTGATCGTCCCCGGGTCGACCGCCTCGACCGAGTCGACCCGGACGACCCCGGCGACGGTGCGCTGCGTGCTGCCGGGCCGCATGCGGGGCCGGTCCCACCGCCGGAACGCGAGCGTGACGGACCCGTCCGCGATCCCCGCGGCGGTGGCCGGGCTGATGAGCACCCGGGCATGGTGACAGGGTCTCCGCCGTGCGGGGACTGGCGCGACGGGAGTTCTGCCTCGTCCTGCTGCGGCGGATGGCCGACCTGCGCCCCGACCTGGTCGCCGACGCCCTCCCCCGGCTGGGCGCCACCCGGGCAGAGGCCCACGCCGCCCACACCACATGGCAGGCGCTCCAGCACGCCCCGCGAGCCCCTCGGGGGCTGACCCTGCGGACGGCGGTGCTCGGCCCGCCGGAGGAGCTGGAGGACCGCAGGTTCGGCGACCTCGACGTCCAGGTACGGCGCTGGCCGCTGCCGCTGTGGCCGCACCTCTCCTGGCAGGTGCTCACCGGCCCCGGCGGATCGGTGCTGGACGAGCACCTGGTCCGGATGCCGGGCTCGCCCGTTCCGCCGGCGTCCCCGGGCGACCTCCTGGTCTGGGAGCACGTCCTCGACGACGTGGTGGGTCTCCCGGACGCCCGCAGCGTGGACCCGGGCGTGGTCACGCGCTGGGAGGTCCACCTCCCCGGGGGTGTCCGGGCCGCCTTCGTCTGGGGTCTCCTGCAGCAGGTCAGCCGGACGCAGCGCTGACGGCGGGGGACCCGGAGAGCACCGCGCTCAGCGCGGCGGCGGCGACGAGACCGAGCGCCAGGCCGGGCCGCCCCAGCGCCAGCAGTGCCAGCCCGGCTCCCCCGAAGACGGCCACCTTCACCACGACCGCCAGGGCAGGCACGTGCACCACGGACCGGGGAGCCGCGAAGACCCCCCACAGCACGGCGGCCACCGCCGGGACACCGACGGCGAGCAGCAGGCGGACCGCCGTCGGACCGCCGGCCGACCAGCCCCACACACCCAGGGCGACGAGCGCCGCCAGCTCGGCCAGGAAGGCCACCGTCAGCCACGTCCAGTTCCAGGCCTGCGCCATGCGAGCCTCCGATGCGATCGCCGCTCCGTGCGGGAGCAGGGTTCGCGCCCCGGACCGACGCGTCAACCCGGGGGGGCCGTCCTGGGGGTGATCAGGCGGCGATGCGACGGGCGCCGCTGAAGCCGCTCATCAGCGGGGCGACCTTGACGACGTCGCCGGACGTCGGCGCGTGCACCATCTGCCCGTTGCCGATGTAGATGCCCACGTGGCTCACCGGGCTGTAGAAGAAGACCAGGTCACCGGGCTGGAGCTGGTCCCGGGAGACCGGCTGGCCCATCCGCGACTGGGCGAGGCTCGAGTGCGGCAGGTTGATGCCGGCGGCGCGGAAGGCGTAGGAGGTCAGGCCCGAGCAGTCGTAGCTGTTCGGCCCACCGGCAGCCCAGACGTAGGGCTTGCCGCGCTGCGCCATGGCGGTGTCGATGGCGATCTGGGCGGCGGCGCTGTCGGCGACGACCGGCCCTGCGGCCGGGACCTCCTCGCGGTCGTCCGACCGGCTGGCGCGCTCCTCGTGGGAGCTGGACACGACGCTCTGCTGCTCCTGCGCGCTGAGCGCGGCGAAGGCCGCGCGGTAGCCGTCGACCTCGGCCTGGAGGGCGGCCTGCTGCGCCGCGACCTGGTCGTACGTGGCCTGCGCGTCCGCGGCCGCCTGCTGCGCGGTCGCCTGCGCCTGGGCGGCGGCGACGTTGGCGGCGGCGGCGCCCTCGAGGATCTCGGTCTGGTGGCCGGCGACGAGCTGGAGGGTGGTGACCCGGTCCACGAACGCGTCGGCGGAATCGCTCGTCAGGAGTGCCTGGACCGGCCCGAGAGCCTCACCGGTGTAGGCGCTCCGGGCGAGGCCGCGGACCTGCTGCTGCGCGGCGGCCAGCTGGGCGGTGGCCTGCTCCATGGTGGCGACGGCGACCTTGGCGGCCTCCTGCTGCGCCTCGAGGGTGACGCGCGCCTCGTTGAACTGCTCGGTGATCACCTCGAGCTCGTGACCGCGGGCGGCGACCAGCTGCGCCGCCTCGGCGGACGTGGCGGGCGCGGCGTGCGCGGGCACCGCAGCGAACAGCGAGCCGGCGACGGCGAGGAGGGCGAGCGTGCCGCGGCGGGTGCGCCGGGAACGAGGGGCGGTGCGGGGGAGCGCACGGCCGAGGGGGGTCGCCATGATGCGGCGGCTCTCCGTTTCTTCGGTTCTGCCACGGTTGTCGTCGCGGTCCTCGGACCTCGTTCGGACCTCTTCGGCCCGGTTCCGACGGCGTCCGGAGGCGGTCACTGACTGCCCCGGCGGACACACAGACCGTAAGGGCCGTGACCGGCTCGTGACAATGACAAAGATGTTTTTTGTTTGGTGTTCCAGTTCACCGGGCATGTGGGACGGTCGAGCCCGATCCCAGCGGTCCCAGCCGTCACACGGCTCCCGCCGGCCTGGACGTCCCGACCGCCCCGCTCCGTTTCGGCGCCCGCCCGAGGTCGGTACCGGGGCACGGATCTGGAGAAGCCGCTCGTCCCGCGACTCCACGGGCCAGGAGGCCTCGAACCAGCAGGACGCGACGTGCGAGGAAGAGGGTCCTGAGGACGACCGACCGCCGGGTGCGCCGCACGGCCCTCGATCGGTACGGTCCGCCGGTGACGCGCAGCAGCTACGACGTGGTGGTCGTCGGCGGAGGGCACAACGGACTGGTCGCCGCCGCCTACCTCGCCCGCGCCGGCCGGTCGGTCCTCGTGCTCGAACGCCTGCCGCAGGTGGGGGGCGCCGCGGTCAGCCGTCAGGTCTTCGACGGGGTCGACGTCCGGTTGTCGGCCTACTCCTACCTGGTCAGCCTGCTGCCCGACCGGATCGTCGACGACCTCGGCCTCGACATCCGGCTGGCCGACCGGTCCGTCGCCTCCTACACCGCCGCCGTCCGCGACGGCCGGTCCACGGGCCTGCTCGTGGAACGCGACGAGGGCCCGGCGACGGCCGGCTCCTTCCAGCGCCTGACCGGCTCGGACCGCGAGTTCGCCGGGTGGCAGCGCTTCTACGGGCGGCTGGCGACCCTCGCCGAGGACCTCGCCCCCACGCTGACCGAGCCGCTGCTCGCGGCCGACGAGCTGGCCGGCCGGCTGCGGGATCCCGAGCTGTGGCACGACCTCCGCGAGCGGCCCCTGGCCGACGTGGTCGCCGACCACCTGTCCGACGACGTCGTCCGCGGGGTGGCGCTGACCGACGGGCTGATCGGGACCTTCGCCGACGTGCACGCCGGCGACGGGCTGGCCGGGCGCTGCTTCCTGTACCACCTGGTCGGCAACGGGACCGGCCGGTGGCGGGTGCCGGTGGGCGGGATGGGCGCCGTCAGCGGGGCCATGGCCGCCGCCGCCCGCCGTGCCGGCGCCGAGATCCTCACCCGGGCGACCGTCACCGCCCTGGACCCGTCGCCGGGCGGTGTCACCGTGCACTGGACGGACGACGACGGCGCTGACGGAGCCACCGACGCCGGTCACGTGGTCAGCGGCGCCGCGCCCGCCGTGCTCGCCGAGCTCACCGGCGCCGACGCCGGTCCGCGCCCCTCGGGCTCGCAGCTGAAGGTGAACATGGTCCTGGCCCGGCTGCCCCGGCTCCGCGCCGGCACCGACCCCGCGACGGCGTTCGCCGGCACCTTCCACGTGGACGAGTCCGCCGAGCAGATCGACGCCGCCCATGTCCAGGCCGCGGCCGGCCGGCTGCCGGACGTGATCCCGTTCGAGGTGTACTGCCACTCGCTGAGCGACCCCTCCGTCCTGGGGCCGGTCGAGCGGGCGACAGGCGCGCACACCCTCACCCTGTTCGGCCTGCACACCCCGGCCGAGCTCTTCCGGGCCGACCCGGTCGGCACGCGCCGCGAGGCCGTCCGGCGGGTGGTCGCCCAGCTCGACGCCCACCTCGAGGAGCCGCTGCTCGACTGCCTCGCACGCGACGCGCACGGCGAGCCGTGCCTGCAGGCGGCCTCACCGCTGGACGTGGAGGAGTCCCTGGCCATGCCCGGCGGGCACATCTTCCACGGCGACCTCGCCTGGCCCGTCGCCGCGACGCCGGACGAGGTGGGCACGTGGGGCGCGGCCACCGCGCACCCGAGGATCGTCGCGGCCTCGTCGGGCGGCACCGTCCGGGGTGGTGCGGTCAGCGGGCTCGGTGGCTACGCGGCCGCGCGCCACCTCCTGGACCCGCGCTGACCTCCCACGGCGGGCGCCTCCGCGCGGGGGCTGCCGGTGTCCTGTCGGGTGTCCGGCGCCGGCTCGTCGGCCGCGACCTGGCCCTGATCGCCGCGGGCCTGACGTTCTACGCGGGCATCGCCGTCGTCCCCGTGCTCGTCCTGGCGTTCGGGCTGACCGCCTGGCTGACCTCGGCGGAGCGGGTGACCGAGCTCGGCGACCGGCTGGCGGAGCTGCTCCCCTCCGCCGTCGGAGCCCCGGACGCCGTCGAGGAGCTGGTCGCCGCGGGCGTGGGCATGTCCCTCCTGGGTGGCCTGCTGGCGCTGCTGCCCATGTCCTTCTACGGCGAGGGCCTCCGGCGCGCCCTGCTGCGGTTCGGCGGGCGCCGCGAGGCGCTCACCGGCTGGAAGGGCCGGCTGGCCGCCGTGCCCGTCGTCCTGGTGACGCCGCTGCTGCTCTACCCGCTCCTGCTCACCGTGCCGGTCATGGCCGACCTCGCCGAGACCGGGGGCGCTGCTGCGACGGTCGGCCGGGTCGCGATCGGCTTCTACGGCGTCCTGGCCGCCCTGGCGGTGCCGCTGGCGTGGGGGTTCCGGGTCGTCGCGGGTGCGCCGATCCGGTGGCCGGCGCTGGTCACCGGAGCGCTGTTCACCGCGGCCTGCCTGTCGGGGTTCCTGCAGGGTTTCGTGCTGTTCCTGGCGCTGCCCCTGGACCTCGGGGCGCCGTTCGGCGGGCTCGACGTCGTCGGCGGGGTGGTCGCGCTGGGCCTGTGGCTCTTCCTGCTGCACCTGGTCGTGATCTGCGGCTGGCTGGCGACGCAGGCGCTGGACGAGCTGACCCGCGGTCAGCGGCCGGGGAGCGGGACGCCGTCCGGCAGGTCCTCGATCCAGCCCGGCAGGGGCATGCCCTCGAGCGGTGGCGCCGACGGCGGGGCCGAGGTGGGTGGCGGCGCCACCGGCGGCACCGCGGGTGGCGGCGGGGCGGAGGTCGAGGGCGCCGGCTCGACGTAGCCCGAGCCGTTGCTCACCAGGATCGTCACCACCTGACCCGGGACGGCCCGGCCCCCGCGCCCGGGGCTGGTGCCGACCAGCTCGCCGTCCCGCTCGTCGCTGTTCACCCGCACGGTCGTGCTCTGGAACCCGGCCGCGGCGAGCGCACGCGCGCACTGGAAGGGATCGGTGCACCCGGGCACCGGCTTGGTGTTGCCGTTCGCCACGGTCTGGTCGGCCGGCGGGAATGTGCCGCTGCCGCGCGCCTCGAGGATCGGCGCCATCGCGTCGTGCCAGACCGTCGCGCCCTTGCCACCGCCGAAGCCGCCCACGTTCTGGTTCCGCTTCGGGTTGAACACCATGACGCTGGCGGTGATCTCCGGCGTGTAGCCGACGAAGGTCACCGACACGTTGCCCTGCGCCGTCCCGGTCTTGCCGGCGATCTGGTGGCCGCGGACGTAGGCGGCCGGCGCGGTCTGACCGGGGTTCCCGGGCTCGACGTCCTTGCGCAGCATCTGGTTCAGCGTGCTGGCCACCCCGGCCGGGATGGCGTCGGGGGTGCAGTTGTCGGCGGTGACCACCGGGTCGCCGTCCTCGTCGGTGAGGGGCTCGCCCGTGCGGTCGAGGATCTGGGTGACCGGGAGGACGTCGCACTGCGTGCCGCCGGCCGCCAGGGTCGAGTAGGCGCTGGCCAGGCCGAGGGGGCTGGTGGCCTCCGGGCCGAGGGTGAACGAGCCGCGGTTCTCCTCGATGATCTGCTCCGGCAGACCGGCCGGGCCGAACTGGTAGAGGCCCATGTCCTCGGCCATGCGGACCGGCTCCTCCACGCTGCCGAGAGCGTCCTCCAGCGCGACGAAGTAGGTGTTCGACGACTGGTAGAGGGCCGTGGTGAGGTCCAGCGTGGGCCGGTAGGTGCCGGCGTTCTCCACCGTGTACGGACCGCCGTCCTGCCGGTAGACGCGGGACCGGTAGGGGCTGGGCGCGGTGAGCGTGTACTGGTTCGAGAAGCCGCGCGCGAGGGCGGCCGCGGCCACGAACACCTTGTAGGTCGACCCGGCCCCCCGGCTGGGCGCGACGTTGAGGTTGTAGGACTCCTGCGTCGGGTCGTCGACGTCGTAGCCGAAGATCCGGTTCACGCTCAGCGCCAGCAGGTGACCGGTGCCCGGCTCCACGGCGCTGAAGGTGGCGACCCGCTCGTCCTCCAGCGGCAGCGTGTTCAGCACCGCAGCGTCGCCGGAGCGCTGCAGCTCGGGGTCCAGCGTGGTCTGGATGACGTAGCCGCCGGTCTCGAGCTCCAGCTGGCTGATGCCGAGCGTCTGCGTCACGTACTTCTGCACGAAGTCGCAGACGTAGGGACCGACGGACGCCTCGACGCAGCCCCGACGGGGAGCCGGTGCCGGCGCCAGCCCCAGGGGCGCGAGGGCGGCCTCGGCCTCCTGCTCGGGCGTGATGTAGCCCTGCTCGGCCATCCGGTCCAGCACCTGGTTGCGCCGGATGGTGGCGCCCTCGGGGTTGACCAGCGGGTCGTCGTCCGACGGGCTCTGCACCAGCCCGGCCAGCAGCGCCGCCTGGGGCAGCGTGAGCGCGGAGGCGTCGACGCCGAAGTAGGCCCGAGCGGCCGGCTGCACGCCGTAGGCGTTCTGCCCGAAGTAGACGATGTTGAGGTATCGGGTGAGCAGCTCGTCCTTGCTGTACCGGTCCTCCAGGTCGAGGGCCAGCCGGGCCTCGCGCAGCTTGCGGCCGACGCTCTCCTCGGTGGCCGCGTCGCGGGCGGTCGGGTCGTCGGTCGACTGGAGCAGCGTCTGCTTCACCAGCTGCTGGGTGAGCGTCGAGCCGCCCTCCATCACCTCGCCCGCCGCGATGTTCCGCACGAGCGCGCGCAGGGTGCCCTGGACGTCGAGGCCGCCGTGCTCGAAGAAGCGGGCGTCTTCGATGGCGACCATCGCGTGCTTCATGACGTCGGCGATGCCGTCGCTGGGGACCGGGTCCCGGTTCTCCCGGTAGAACGAGGTGATCAGCTCGCCGTTCGCGGCCAGCACCGTCGTGTTGCCGGCCGGCGGCAGATCGGTCAGCTCCTCCGGCGGATCACCGAGCAGGCTGGTCGACTGCTGGGCCGCGAGCGCCGGGCCACCGATCCACGGCATGAGCAGACCGGCCAGCAGAGCTCCGGCGAGGACGATGCTGAGCAGCAGGACGCACAGCGTGGCGAACGTGCCCCTGCGCTGCTCCATGGCCCTCCTCCCTCGAACGCGGGGACCACCGAAACAGAGAACGGCCGGTCCCACAATCCTCCGCGCCGTCCGTGGCCTGCCCGTGACGGAACGCGACGGTCGGTTGGGAAGACCGAGGTCAGAGGGTCGCGTGCGCCGTGAGGGGCTCCGGGAGGTCGTCCCGGTGGAGGACGACCAGGGTGCTGACGGCTCGCGTCAGGACGACGTAGAGGCGGTGCAGCCCCCGCGGCTCGGCGGCCACGATCGCCGCGGGGTCGACCACCACGACGGCGTCGAACTCGAGCCCCTTGGCCAGCGTGGCGGGCACGACGGCGACGCGCGCCGCCTCCTCGCCGTCGTCGGTCAGGACCTCCGCCGGCAGGCCGGCTGCGGTGAGGGCGGCGGCCACCTCGGCCACCGCGGCGTCGGCGCAGACCACCCCGATCGAGCCCGGGACGCCGGCCAGCTCCCCCACCACGTCCACGAGCGGCCCCGCCAGGGCGCCGACCGGCCGCACCCGGAGGGATCCCGGCTCGCTGCGGACCGCCGTCGCCGCCGGGAGCCCGGGCGCGATGAGCGGCAGCAGCCGGTTCGCGAAGTCGAGCACCTCGCCCGGCACCCGGTAGCCGCGGGTGAGCGGGCGGACGACGGTGCCCGGCCGCCCCAGCCCGGCGAGGGTCTCCGCCCAGTCCGAGGGCGACCAGGGGCTGGTCGCCTGCGCCAGGTCGCCGAGCACGGTGAGGGAGCCGGCGGCCAGCCGGCGGGCCACCGCGCGGCACTGCATGGGCGAGAGGTCCTGCGCCTCGTCCACCACCACGTGGCCGTAGCCCGGGGTGCGCTCGAGGAGACCGGCGAGCTCGTCGGCGAGGACCGCGTCGGCCGCCGTCCAGGGGGCGCTCCGGACCGACCGGGGCGGGACGGTCCACCGCAGGAGCGCCTGCTCGTCGTCGTCGAGCAGGCCGCGAGCGGCACGCGCCAGCCGGTCGGCGTCGCTCCAGAGCTCGCAGAGCAGCCCCGCCGCATCGCGGGCGGGCCAGACCTCGTCGCAGAAGGCGCGGACCTCGGCGCTCCGTGCGGCGCGGCGGGTCTCGGCGTCGCCCGGGCTGCCGCCGGCCTCCTCCTTCTGCCGCCGCGCGTCCTCGGCGAGCAGCATCATCAGCCGCTCGCGGCCGGCCGCGTAGTGCAGCAGCTGCTGGTCGTCGTCGGCGCGGGCGCGACGGCGCAGGTCGTCGACGTAGCGTTTCAGCCGCTCGACCGGCACCCGGTACCGGCGCCCGTCGAGCGGCACCTGCACCGAGTCGGCCGGCTTGCGGATCTCGCCCCACAGCGCGCGCCGCAGCAGCTCGGCCATGCGGACGTCGCCCTTGAGCACGGCCACCTCGGGGCGGTCGACGGCGCGGACCGTCACCCGGGCGGTGAGGTCGGCGACGGTGGTCTGCTCGACCTCGACCTCGCCGAGGGTCGGCAGCACCTGCTCGATGTAGCGCAGGAACGCCCGGTTGGGTCCGACCACGAGGACGCCGGTCCGCGCCAGCTGGCCGCCGTGCGTGTAGAGCAGGTAGGCCGCGCGGTGCAGCCCCACCGCGGTCTTGCCCGTACCGGGGGCGCCCTGGACGCAGATCGACTCGGCGAGCGGGGCGCGGACGATGTCGTCCTGGTCGGGCTGGATGGTGGCGACGATGTCGCGCATCGGGCCGCTGCGGGGCCGCTCGATCTCCTGGCGGAGGAAGTCGCCGCGCGCCTCCCCCTCGGCGAGGTGCTCGTCCTCGTAGCCGGTCAGCTCTCCGCCGGAGAACCCGAAGCGGCGGCGACGTTCCAGACCCTGCCGGTCGGCGACGGTGGCCTGGTAGAACGGCCGGCTCATCGGCGCCCGCCAGTCGATGACGACGGGGTCGCCGGCGGCGTCGCGCACGTGCCGGCGGCCGATGTGGAAGGTCTCGGTCGCGGAGTCGGTGCGGCCGAAGAAGGGCGGGACGCCGGGGTCGGCGGCCAGCGTGCGCAGGCGCTCGGCGCGGGCGGCACCCAGCCGCTCGGAGGCCCAGGCGTCGACACCGGCGTCGACGACGGCGGAGGCGGCGGCCCGCATCTCGGTGAGGCACTCGGCGGCGCGCGCGAGGTGGGCGCGCTCGGCGGTCAGGACGGGATCGGCGGTCCCGGGTTCAGGCACGGTCGCAGGACGTTACGCCGAGCCCGCCACCCCGTCGACCAGCTTTCCGCACCGACAGGTGGATCACCGGTCCCCGGGTTCGACGATGTGCACGCGGACGGCGCGGAACTGCCCGGGCGTCGCGACCAGCACCGCCTTGGTCGGCTCCCCCACCTCCACGGCCGGCTCCCGCCGGAGCCCCGCCAGGGGTGCCAGGCGCGGGTCGGCGAGCACCTCGTCCACCAGACCGCGGTCACCGCCGGTGAACAGCGCCTCGGTGGTGCCGGCGTGCGGCAGCAGGACCCGCACGGCGGTCTCGACCGCGTGCGCGACGACGGCGTCGGTCTGGTGGCCCCGCCGGCGCGCGAACCGCTGCTGCGACCACCCGCCGGCCGCCGTCCGGCCCTGCACCTGCCGGGCATCGACCTTCGAGGCGACCAGCTCCTCCCCGTCGAACACTCCCACCGCCCAACGGCCGCGCCGGACCAGCAGGACCGCGGCCCGGTGCGGCTGCCGCGCGGCCGCGGTGAACGTGCCGAGCAGCGGCGGCTGCGGCGCCCAGCCGAACGGTGCGGTGAGGACGACGGTGGTCGTGTCGGCGCAGGTGACGTGCAGGGAGGCGTCGACCGGCCGCACCTCGGTGAAGGCGCCGTGCCGTTGCGCCACGCCGTCGAGCCACCGGCCGAGCCGTTCCGGCGGGACGCCGAGGAGGCGACCGCCCCCGGCGGCGGGACGGGCTCGGGTCACGCCGCGAGGTCGCCGATCCCCGGCGCGACGACGGGCAGCCCGGCCTCGACCCAGGCCTCGAAGCCACCCACGACGTCGACGGTCCGGTGGAGGCCGAGGGTGCGCAGGGTGTCGGCCACCAGGCTGGAGCTGTACCCCTGGTTGCAGAGCACGACGACCTCGACGTCGTAGCCGCTCACCTGCGGGATCCGGTCCGGGCTCGCCGGGTCCAGACGCCACTCGAGCACGTTGCGGTCGACGAGGACGGCGCCGGGCACGTCGCCGTCCCGGCTGCGCTGCTCCCAGGGCCTGGTGTCGACCAGCAGGGCGCCGGCGGCCAGGCGGGCCGCCGCCTCCTCCGGGGTCACGCGGCCGATCCGGCCGCGCACCTGGGCGAGCAGCTCGTCGATGGAGCGGGCCATCAGCGGACGAGGGCCGGGGTGGACGCGTGCTCGGCCGGGATGTGCAGCAGCTTCTGGCATGCGGCGACCACGACGGCGGCGCTCGCGGCGGCGACGGTGGCGACCAGGAAGGACGCGTTCGCGCCCCAGACGTCGACGATCTTGCCGGCGACCGACGCCCCGACGGCGACCCCCAGTCCCAGCGCCGTGCCGATCCAGGTGAAGGCCTCGGTCACCGCCGACCGGGGGACGAGCAGCTCGGCCAGGGTGAAGGAGCTGATCAGGGACGGCGAGACGGCGATGCCGGCGAGCACCACGAACGGCAGCATCAGCCACACGTCGGTGACCAGCATCAGCGGGATGCTCAGCACGGTCAGGAGGACCAGGACGCCGGCCAGGCGCAACCGCAGCGGCAGCCGCCAGTGCACCGTCCCCCACCCGATCCCGCTGGCCATGGACCCGACCGCGAGCCCGGCGATGAGGACGCCGGACAGCGACTTCGCGTCCTCCTGGTCGGCGAAGGCCACCAGCGCGATCTCCAGGCAGCCGAGGATCGCGCCGACGGCGGCTCCCACGACGAACAGCACGCGCAGGCCCTTGGTCCGGATGGCCGAGGGGCCCTGCCGCGCCGCGTGGCCGTGCGGCGGCGGTTCGGTGCGCCCCTGGGCGGCGAACAGCAGGCTGCCGACGGTCGCCAGGGTGAACGCGGTGACCACGCCGCTGGTCGCATGCCCCGTCGTCGACAGGAACGTGACCAGCACCGGGCCGACGATGAAGACGAACTCGTCGACGACGGACTCCATCGCCAGCGCCGTCGGCAGGCGGTGGCTGCCGCGGAGCAGGTGCGTCCACCGCACGCGGATCATGGAGGAGACCGGCGGGATGCAGGCGCCGGCGACCCCGGCGGAGACGAAGACCGTCCACAGCGGCCAGTCGTCCTTCACCGCGGCGAGGAAGCAGACGCCCGAGACGACGAAGACGGCGAGGACCGGGAGCAGGACCCGCCGCTGCCCGTGGGTGTCGGCCCACCGACCGAGCAGCGGACCTGCTGCGGCGGTCGTGACGGCGCCGGCCGCGGCGACCGCCCCGCCGAGGCCGTAGGACCCCGTCTCGTCGGCCACCAGGAGGACGCAGCCCAGGCCCACCATCGACAGGGGCAGCCGGCCGACGAACGCGGCGAGCACCATCGGCAGCGCGTGCGGGGTGCGCAGCACCTGCAGGTAGGGATTCGCCACGAGCGGGGGAGCCTCCGTCACACGTAGTGGGGCATCGCCACGCTACCGACCCCGGACCCGCCCGTCTCGTCGGGACGGCACCACGACGCCCCGTGATGATCAGGTCTCCTGATCATCACGGGTCCTGGCTCACGGTCGACGGTGAGCCAGGACCCAGAACGATCAGGTCTCCTGATCGTCCTGGGAGGCGGGACGAGAAAGGGCCCGGACCGCCACGCTGCGGTCCGGGCCCTGGTCTCGTCGGTTCAGGCGAGCCGGCTCTTGAGGATCTCCAGCTCGTCCCACATCGTGCTGGGGAGCTTGTCGCCGAACTTCTCGAACCACTCGGTGATCTGCGGGATCTCCTCGCGCCACTCCTCGGGCTTGACGGCGAGGGCCTTCTCGACCTGCTCCGGCGTCATGTCCAGGCCCGAGACGTCGAGCGAGTCGACGGTGGGCACGTGGCCGACCGGGGTCTCGACCGCGGCCGCGGTGCCCTCGAGGCGCTCGACGACCCACTTGAGGACGCGGCTGTTCTCGCCGAAGCCCGGCCACAGGAAGCCGCCGTCCTCGTCGCGGCGGAACCAGTTCACGTAGAAGATCCGCGGCAGCTTGGTCGAGTCGGCCTGCTTGCCGGTGTTCACCCAGTGGGCGAAGTAGTCACCGGCGTTGTAGCCGATGAAGGGCAGCATCGCGAACGGGTCGCGGCGGACGACGCCGACGGCGCCGGTGGCCGCGGCCGTCGTCTCCGAGGAGAGCGTCGCGCCCATGAACACGCCGTGGTTCCAGTCGCGGGCCTCGCTGACCAGCGGGATCGTGGTCTTGCGGCGGCCGCCGAACAGGATGGCCGAGATCGGCACGCCCTTCGGGTCCTCGTACTCCGGCGCCAGGATCGGGCACTGGGTGATCGGGGTGCAGAACCGGCTGTTCGGGTGGCTGGACAGCTCGTCGCTGTCCGGCGTCCAGTCCCGGCCCTTCCAGTCGGTGAGGTGCGCGGGCGGCTCCTCGGTCATCCCCTCCCACCAGATGTCCCCGTCGTCGGTCAGGGCGACGTTGGTGAACACCGAGTTGCCCTTGTCGATGGTGCGCATCGCGTTGGGGTTGGTGTCCCAGCCGGTGCCCGGCGCGACGCCGAACAGGCCGTACTCGGGGTTGAGGGCGTAGAGCCGGCCGTCCTCGCCGAAGCGCATCCAGGCGATGTCGTCGCCGAGCGTCTCGACCTTCCAGCCCGGGATGGTCGGCTCGAGCATGGCCAGGTTCGTCTTGCCGCAGGCGCTCGGGAAGGCGGCGGCCACGTAGTAGGTCTTCTGCTGCGGGCTGGTCAGCTTGAGGATCAGCATGTGCTCGGCGAGCCAGCCCTCGTCGCGCGCCATCACCGAGGCGATGCGCAGCGAGTAGCACTTCTTCCCGAGCAGCGCGTTGCCGCCGTAGCCCGAGCCGTAGGACCAGATGGCCCGCTCCTCGGGGAAGTGGACGATGTACTTGGTGTCGCTGCACGGCCACGGCACGTCCTGCTGGCCCGGCTCGAGCGGGGCGCCGAGGGAGTGCATGGCCGGCACGAAGGGCCGGTCCTCGCCCATGGCGTCGAGGACGTACTGGCCGATGCGGGCCATGACCCGCATCGAGACGACGACGTACTCGGAGTCGGTGAGCTCGACGCCGAACATCGGGTTCTCGGCCTCGACGGGGCCCATGCAGAACGGGATCACGTACATCGTGCGGCCACGCATGGAGCCGCGGTACAGCTCCGTCATGACCGACTTCATCTCGGCCGGGTCCATCCAGTTGTTGGTGGGACCGGCGTCGGCCTCGTCGACCGAGCAGATGTAGGTGCGGTCCTCGACCCGGGCGACGTCGCTGGGGTCGGAGGCGCACCAGAACGAGTTGGGCTTCTTCTCCAGGCGGGTGAAGGTGCCGGCGTCGACCAGCTTCTGGGTGAGCCGCTCCCACTCCTCGTCGCTGCCGTCGACCCAGACCACCTGGTCGGGGGTCGTCAGCTCGGCCATCTCCCGGACCCATGCCAGGAGGCGGGCATGCGTGGTGGGTGCGTTGTCGAGACCGGGGGTGGCCACTGAAGTCACGGCGTCTCCATCCTCTGGGTAGCCGGGCGGGGTCCGGCACCGGCGCTGGTGCTTGTGCTCTGTCTGCGGGCCCCGGCATCGGTGCTGGGTGCAACGATCGGGATCAGGAGAGGTTACCGACGTTCTAGACGTCTGTAACCGTGAGAGATGTTACGTCTAGGACGTCTGCTCTTCAGGTCGGAAGACCCTGGTGGAGGCATGGAAGAGCCCGACGATCATCGGTGTTCGCATCGGCCGTGAGCACCCCCCATCTCTTCACGCCCCTGACCCTGCGCGGCGTCACGCTGCCCAACCGGCTCGTCGTCGCCCCCATGTGCCAGTACTCCGTCACCGACGGCGTCGTCGGGGACTACCACCTGGCTCACCTGGGCCGGTTCGCGCTGGGCGGGTTCGGGCTGGTCGTCGTGGAGGCGACCGGGGTGACGCCCGAGGGCCGCATCAGCCACGGCGACACCGGCCTGTGGTCCGACGAGCAGGTCCCCGGCATGGCGCGGGTCGTCGACTTCCTGCACGCGCACGGGTCGAAGGCCGGCATCCAGCTGGCCCACGCCGGCGCCAAGGCCTCCAGCAAGCGACCCTGGGACGGCGAGGGCCCGGTCACGGCGGAGAACGCCCGCCCGGGCGAGGAGCCGTGGCAGACCGTGTCGGCCAGCCCCGTGCCGGTGGCGCCGGGCTGGCCCACCCCGCACGCGCTCACCGTGGAGGAGCTGGCCGGGGTGCGCGAGGCGTTCGTCGCCGCCACGCGCCGCTCGCTGGACGCCGGCTTCGACGTCGTCGAGGTGCACGCCGCTCACGGGTACCTGCTCAACCAGTTCCTCTCCCCGCTCACCAACCGGCGGGACGACGAGTACGGCGGGTCGCGGGAGGCCCGCATGGGCTTCCCGCTGGAGGTCGTCGAGGCCGTCCGGGCCGTCTGGCCGCAGGACCGCCCCCTGTTCGTGCGCGTCTCGTCGGTCGACGGGTCGAAGGACGGCGTGACGGTGGAGGACACCGTCGCCTTCGCGCGGGAGCTCCGGGCGCGCGGCGTCGACGCGATCGACACCTCCGGGGGCGGTCTCGGCGGCGGCTGGCAGCACCCGATCGGCTACGGCTACCAGGTGCCGCACGCCGCGCGCATCCGCGCCGAGGCCGGCATCCCCACCATGGCGGTCGGGCTGATCGTCGACGCGCGCCAGGCCGAGGCGGTCCTCGAGCAGGGCTTCGCCGACCTGGTCGCCGTCGCGCGCGAGGCGCAGGACGACCCGAACTTCGCGGCGCGCGCCGCACGCGAGCTCACCGGCAGCCACGACGTCTACCCGGTCCAGGCCGGCCCCCGGCTGGCCTCGCGGGACCGACTGCTGGGCCGGCTCGGCCCGTGGACGGGCCCGGACCCGGTGCAGGTGACGCAGCCCGTCTGACCGGGAGGCGCCACAGGCCGCCGGGACGGCGCCCAGGGGCCTACGGTGCGGCGGCATGCCGCAGCAATCGGCTCTCGTGCGCGCCTCGGCGCTCCAGCTCACCGCCGGCCTCGCCGGCCAGGTCGTCGCGCTCCGGCGCCGGCATCCCTACGACACCCCGGTGATGCGCGGCCGGCCGGAGCACGTGGCTCGCGACTCGTGGTTCCTCGGGACGGCGCTGAGCGCGCCGGTGGTAATGCTCGCCCCGCAGGCGTGGGCGACCGCCCGCCTCGCCGGGGGCACCGCGGAGCCGGCCCGGCGGGTGCTGCGCGGGCTGGGCAGCGTGATGATCGCCGGATACCTCATGGAGCGGCTCTGCCGGCGGCGCCTGACGCCGGGCGGGTTCGAACCGGTGGAGACGCCGATCGTCGTCGCCGGGCTCGGCGGCGCGATCGCCATGGCGCTGGCGGCCCGGCCTCAGCCGCGGCCGTAGAGGGGGCCCACCTCCGCGTAGAAGCCGTCCCACCCGCCCGGCCCCGGACCTCCGGCCACCACCGCGTCGAGCTTGTCCAGGTACCAGTGCCAGCCCATCGCGTAGTCGACGACGTCCGCGTCGGCCGGGAAGACCTGCACGAAGCTCAGCCAGGTGCGCCCGCCCTCGGAACGGAGGTCGAGGTCGACCCGCCAGGTCATGCCTTCCTGCTGCTCGGCCCACTGGACGACCAGCCGGCGCGGCGGGTCGCACTCGAGGATCGTCATCGGCTCCCCGGTGTGCTCGCCCTCCTCGTGCGTCATGACGAAGGTGCCGGTGCCGCCGGTACCGCGGGCGCCGTCGTAGCGGCCGATCCAGCGCGCCAGGCGCTCGGGCTCGGTGAGCGCCGACCAGACGTCCTCGATCGGGTCGGGCCAGGACCGGCGGAACTCCAGCCGCTGCCGCCCGTCGTCCAGGTGGGTGACCGTTCCGCGGCGGGTCTCCAGGTCCTCGGTCATGCGCCGTCTCCTGTCCGTCGTGCCCGCCGTCCGCGGGCGATCTCGGTGTCCAGTGCGTCCAGCCGCCGGGCCCAGAGGTCGCGGTAGGGCTCCAGCCAGTCGTCGAGCTCCCGCAGGGGGCGCGGGTCGAGCGCGTAGAGCCGCCGCTTGCCCTCGGCGCGCGCGGTGACCAGGCCCGCCTCGCGCAGCACGCGGAGGTGCCGGCTGACCGCGGGCCTGCTCACCGGGAAGCGCTCCGCCAGCTCACCGGCCGCGACCTCCCCGTGGGCGAGCAGGGCGACCAGTTCCCGCCGCACGGGGTCGGCGAGGGCCGCGAGCGCCTCCACGGCACATGCGTAACACATCGGTTACGCGTTGCGCCAGAGGTTTCTCCCCATGGACGGCAGGGGCATGCGAGCGGGCATGTCCGTCACCGATCCCGACGTCCCCGATCCGCTCAACGACCCCCGCACCCTGCAGGCCGATCCCGGCGCGCACGGCCAGGGCGACGACCTCGCCTCGGCCGCCGACGACCCGGAGACCGCCGGCGAGGACGAGCTGGCGACCAGCCAGAACCTGCCCGACGAGGCGGGCGGCGGCGACGTCACGGGCGGCATGGCGTCCGAACCCTGACCCGCATGTGACGGAGCGGTCCTCCTCGGGTATCCGCGCGGTGTACCGATCGCGTCGAGTCGTCGAGGAGGACCGATGGCCACGGGTGAGACCGGTTTCGAGGACGTCTACTACGACCTCATCTCGGTCCAGTACCACTCGCTCAAGGCCGGGCACGACTACGGCCAGTACGTCCGCGACGCCGAGAACGCCGGCCTGGACGACGTCGCGGGGTTCTTCCGCGAGGTGATGGAGCAGGACTCTGCGCGGGCGAAGCGCTGCCACGAGTTCCTGGGCCGGCTGCAGGGCACCGACCAGGCCGGACCGGCCGCGCGATGATGGCCGGGTGATCCGTACACCGCTGACCCGCTGGTTCGACCTGACGACGCCGGTCATCGGTGCGCCGATGGCCGGTGTCTCCGGCGGGGCGCTCGCCCGCGCCGTCTCCGAGGCCGGTGGTCTCGGCATGATCGGCGTGAGCGGCCGGCACAGCGCCGAGTTCGTGGCGGAGCAGTGCGCCCTGCCCGCCGAGGCCCAGCTGCCCTTCGGCGTCGGGCTGATGATCTGGACGCTGGCGGAGCGGCCCGAGCTGTTCGAGGCGACGGTCGCCGCGCAGCCGAGCCTCGTGTCGATGTCCTTCGGCGACGCGGAGCCGTACGTCGGCCCGCTGCACGACGCCGGGATCGCGGTCGCCGCGCAGGTGAACACCGTCGCCGACGCCCGGCGAGCTGTCGACGCCGGCGTCGACGTCCTGGTCGCGCAGGGCACCGAGGCGGGCGGGCACACCGGTCAGCGCGCGCTCCTGCCGCTGCTGCAGGAGGTGCTCGCGCTCACCGACCGCCCCGTCGTCGCCGCCGGCGGGATCGCGACGGGCCGCGCCATGGCCGCGATGCTCGTCGCGGGTGCGGCCGGGGTGTGGGTCGGGACGGCGCTGCTGGCCTGCACCGAGGGGCTCAACGGCTCCGCCGCCCGCGAGCGGATCCGCGAGGCCGACGGCGACGAGACGGTGCTGACCCGCGCCTTCGACGTCGCCGAGGGCATCGCCTGGCCCGAGCGCTGGCCCGGGCGGGCGCTGGTCAACGACTTCAGCCGGGAGTGGCACGGCCGGGAGGCCGAGCTGGTGGCCGACGACGCGGCGCGGGCGCTGGTGGTCGAGGGCCGGCGCACGGGCGATCCCGCGCACGCCCCGCTCTACGCGGGCGAAGCGGTCGGCCTGGTCACCGCCGAGCGATCAGCGGTGGACGTCGTCCGGGAGCTGGACGCCGATGCCGAGAAGGCGCTGCGCGCGGTGCCGAAGCTCCTGGGCTAGACCGCGCAGGTGCCGTCCTCGCAGCCCTCGGCGGCCGGGACGGTGAGCAGCGGGTGGGCGTCGGCCCACGCCCGCTCGAGGACCTGCAACAGCAGCTCGGCCGGCTGCGCACCCGCCGCGCCGTACTTCCGGTCGACGACGAAGAACGGGACGCCGGTCGCGCCGAGCGCCTGGGCGATCGCGCCGTCCTGGCGGACGGCGGAGAGGTAGCGGCGGTCGGCGAGCGCCTCGCGGACCTCCGCCTCGTCCAGGCCGACCTCGAGGGCCAGCGGCACGAGGTCGTCGACGGAGAAGACCGAGCGGCCCTCCTCGAAGTACGCGTGCAGCAGGCGCTCCTTGAGCTCGTTGCGCGTGCCGTGCTCGGCGGCGAGGTGGAGCAGCTCGTGGGCGAGCAGCGTGTTCCCGCTGATCCCGTCGGCCAGGTGGTAGTCGAGGCCCTCGCCGGCGGCGATCTCCTCGACACGGGCCATGTTGGCGCGCATGTCCTCGACGCTGGCGCCGTACTTGGCGGCCAGCGCGGGCAGGGTCGGGTGCGTCTCGCCCTCGGGGACGGAGGGGTCGAGCTGGAAGGACCGCCACACGACCTCGACCTGGTCCCGGTGCGGGAACTGCTCGAGGGCGCTCTCCAGGCGGCGCTTGCCGATGTAGCACCAGGGACACACGACGTCGGACCAGACCTCTACCTGCATGCCCGCCCCAACCTCGTTGCAGGTTCAAGCATTCCGGCCGCAGCAGTGCGTGGGTCAGTCATGTCGGCTTCTCAGCGGCTGTAGGGGAGGTCGAGCCCGTGCTCGGCCATCATCTCCTCGTACGCCGACAACCAGCTCCTCACCGTTTCCACGGCATGGGGATCGGGTGCTCCGCTCTCGAGCTCTTCGAGCAGGTTGAAGAGCGTGTCGCCCTGCACCAGGAGACCCGGGAATCGTCGTCCTTCACCGTGGACGAGCTGCACGTTGCCGCGCACACCGAGCCAACGAACCATCGACATAAGGGCTCCCTCGAGTGACGAATCGCAGCGTGTCGTCGGACAGCTCCTCGCGCAAGAACCGCGGAGCGACGTGGCGCAGCGCGCGGCGGCGCAGGTCAGCCGGTCGTGGGCGGGTGCACCTCGGCGCGCGCCCGGCGGTCCCCCCGCGTCGGGTCGAGGAAGACGTAGCGGACGCCCTCGTGCCGGGCCACCAGCCGTCGCTCGGCCTCGTCCGACGCCCGCTCGACGTCGGCGACGGTCGAGGCGTCGTCGAAGTCGACCTTGGCCGAGACGATGAGCTGGCCCGGGCCGATGACCGTCGTCAGAAGGAACGGCACGTCGCTGACCTGCGGGAGCGCGAGGATCTCCTGGCGCAGCTCCTCCTGCAGCCCCGGCGCGATCGACTGCCCGATCAGCAGCGAGACGTTCGCCTTCGCGAGCGATCCGGCGACGAGCAGCAGGAGCACGCCGATCGCGATGGCCGCGACGCCGTCCCAGAGCGGATCACCGGTCACCTGCTCGAGGAACAGGCCGAGCGCGGCGAGCACCAGACCGACGAGGGCGGCGCTGTCCTCGAAGGTCACCGCCTTGACCGTCGTGTCCGACGTCTCCCGCAGGTACCGGCGGGGCGTCGTCCCCCACCTTCGGGCGGAGCTGCGCACCTGCCGCACGGCCTTGACCAGCGACGTGCCCTCGAGCACGAAGGAGATCGCCAGGACGACGTAGGCGATGAGCGGGTCGCCCTGCTCCTCGCCCTCGAGGATCGTGGTGACGCCCTGCCAGAAGGAGAACCCGGCGCCGAGGGAGAACGTGGCCAGGCAGGCCAGCAGCGCCCAGAAGTAGGTCTCGCGGCCGTAGCCGATCGGGTGCCGCTCGTCGGGCGCCTTGGTCCCGCGCTTGAGCGCGACGAACAGCAGCACCTCGGTGATGGTGTCGGCGAGCGAGTGGGCGGCCTCGGAGAGCATCGCCGAGGAGTGGCTGATCAGGCCGCCGACCAGCTTGGCGACCGCGATGCCGAGGTTGGCCAGGCCCGCGACGACGACGGTGCCGGTCGACTCGCTCCCCGAGCCCTCCCCGGCGTCCTCCGCCAGGACGTGGTCGGGGGCCGGAGCCGGTTGCGTCATGCACCCACCGGTGCCCCCGCGGCGGCGCGGTCATGCGGCGCCGCGGGGGGTCGTCAGCGGACGCCGACGAGGTCCACCACGAAGACGAGGGTGGCGCCGGGCTTGATGACGCCGCCCGCGCCGCGCTCGCCGTAGGCCTTGTGCGCGGGGATGGTCAGCCGGCGGCGGCCGCCGACCTTCATGCCGACGATGCCCTCGTCCCAGCCCTGGATGACCATGCCGACGCCCACCCGGAACTCCAGGGGGTCGCCGCGGTCCCAGGAGGCGTCGAACTGCTCGCCGCCGTCGTGCGTCACGCCGACGTAGTGGGCGCTGACGAGGCTGCCCGGGGTCGCCTCGGGTCCGTCGCCGACGACGATGTCCTCGATCACGAGGTCCTCCGGGGCCGGCCCGGTGGGGGGCTCGACGTCCGGTCGGCTCAGCTCGGCCACGGTTCTCCCTCCTGCACCGGGGCTCTCCCGGCGCCGCACCCATCCAAGCAGCGGCCGGGAGGCCCCGCTCAGACGCGGTCCAGCCGCCCCGGCGCGGGGACGACGTCGAGCGGGTGCGCGATCTCGTCCGAGCGCAGGTGCCAGGCCGCGATCGCGACGACGGCCACGACGGACGGCGCGAGGGCGGCTACCAGGAACGTGGTCCGGAGGCCGATGTGCTCGCTCACCGGTCCGGCCAGGGCCATCGACACCGGCATGAACGACAGCGACACGAAGAAGTCCAGGCTGGAGATGCGCCCGAGCATCGCGGTCGGGACCCGGCGCTGCAGCAGCGTGCCCCAGATGACCGCCGCCGCCGAGAAGGCCGCGCCCATGACGAGCCCCGCGGCCAGCTTCGGCCAGAGCGGCGTGCTGAACCCGAACACCGCGAGCGGCACGCAGCCCAGCCCCCACAGCAGGTTCGTCGTCGTCAGGTAGCGCCGGGGCAGCCGCAGCGAGCCGACGACGAGCGAGCCCACGGCACCGCCCGCACCGAAGGCGGCGACCACGAAGGCGTGCTGGTAGGGGCCACCTCCGCCGTCCTTGATCGCGAAGGGGACGAGCACCTGCAGCGGGCCCATGAATGCCAGCACGGTCGCCGACGCGAACAGCAGGGTGGCCAGCAGCCACGGTGTCCCCACCATGTAGCGGAACCCCTCGCGCACGTCGGCCAGCAACCCCGTCGGCGTCCCGTCGGCCTCCCGCGGCGCGGTGACCGGCAGCGCGGCGACGGTCGCCGCCGCGGCGAACGCCGCCAGGGCCGCGGCGCCCAGGGCCGCCCCCGGGTGCAGCGACGCCACGAGCAGGCCGGCGAGAGCCGGGCCGGCGCCCTGCGAGAGGACCGGGCGGAGCACGCCCTCGAGCCCGTTCGCCGCCAGCAGTTCGTCGGTCGGGACCAGCAGCGGGACGAACGCCGAGTAGGCCGGGTAGTACAGGCCCATCGCGCAGCCGCCCACGAGCGACACGAGCGCCAGGTGCCAGAGGGCCAGCGACCCGGCGAGCGAGAGCACTGCCACCACGGCGGTGGGGGTGGCGAGGGTCAGGGCCACGCCCAGGAGCAGGTGCCGCTGCGGCAGCCGGTCGGCCAGGGCACCGCCGAGCAGCGTGCTCGTCAGCGTTCCGACGGCCGCGAGGGCGGTGACCAGCGACAGGGCGGCCGGGCCGCCGTCGAGGGCGACGACCTGCCAGACGACGCCGACCGTCCAGAGCCCCGAGCTGAGGAGGGACAGCGCCAGGGAGGTGGCCAGCCGCCGGTAGTGCGGGTGCCGCAGCGGTGACAGGGCGCGCGGCAGGGTGGGCACCCCGCCATCGTGGGTGACCGCTGCCGCCGGACGCACCGGATTTCGCGGTCGGCGCAGGCCCGGGTGCGTCCTGTCCCCACCCGCCACTAGCGTCGCGGCATGCTCGATCACCTGGCACTGCAGTGCACCGACGTCGGCGCCGCGGCGGAGTTCTACACCCGCGTGCTCGCGCCCTGCGGTGTCCGCGAGCTGATGCGGTACGAGGCGCCCGGGGGTGGTGGCTCCGTCGTCGGCCTCTGCGGGCCGGACAACTTCCCGCGGCTGTGGCTCGGCAGCGCCGTCGACACCGGGCACCGCCCCGTGCACCTGGCCGTCTCCGCGCCGTCGCGCGAGGCGGTCGACGCCGTCTTCGCGGCGGCACGGAGCGCCGGGACGGAGATCCTGCACGAGCCGCGCGTCTGGCCGGAGTACCACCCGGGCTACTACGCCGTCTTCTTCCGCGACCCCGACGGCAACAACGTCGAGGCCGTGCACCACACGTTCCCGGGCTGATGGAGCCCGCCCCCTGGTGGACCAGCGCGGTGGCCTACCAGGTCTACCCGCGCTCCTTCCAGGACTCCGACGGCGACGGCATCGGCGACCTCGGCGGCATCCTCCAGCGGCTGGACCACCTGAGCGACCTCGGCGTCGACGTCCTGTGGCTCTCGCCGGTCTACCCCTCGCCGCAGGCCGACAACGGCTACGACATCAGCGACTACCAGGGCATCGACCCGCTCTTCGGCACCCTCGAGCAGCTCGACGAGCTCATCGAGGCCCTGCACGTGCGCGGGATGAAGCTGCTGATGGACCTGGTGGTCAACCACACCAGCGACGAACACCCCTGGTTCGAGGAGAGCAGGGCGTCGCGCACGTCCGCGAAGCGCGACTGGTACTGGTGGCGGCCGCCGCGCGGCGGGTTCGCCGGCGGCGACCCGGGTGCCGAGCCGACCAACTGGCAGTCGTTCTTCTCCGGGCCGACGTGGGAGTACGACGAGGCCAGCGGCGAGTACTACCTGCACCTGTTCGACCGGAAGCAGCCCGACCTCAACTGGGAGAACCCGGAGGTCCGGCAGGCCGTCCACGCGATGATGCGCTGGTGGCTGGACCGCGGGGTCGACGGCTTCCGCATGGACGTCATCAACATGATCAGCAAGGACGTCGCGGACGACGGGCACCTGCACGACGGCCCGCCGATCCCGGGGACGTCGCTCGGCGACGGGTCGGCGTCCTACCTGTGCGGGCCGCGGATCCACGAGTTCCTCGCCGAGATGCACCGCGAGGTGTTCGCCGGGCGTGACGGAGCGTTCCTCACCGTCGGCGAGATGCCCGGCGTGACCGTCGAGGAGGCCCGGCTGTTCACCGCCCCGGACCGGGCCGAGGTGGACATGGTCTTCCAGTTCGAGCACGTGGGCCTCGACCACGGGTCGTCGAAGTGGGACCTGCGGCCGCTGCGCATGCGCGACCTCAAGGCCTCCTTCGGCCGCTGGCAGGCCGGCCTGGCCGACGTCGGCTGGAACTCCCTCTACTGGGACAACCACGACCAGCCGCGGGCGGTCTCCCGGTTCGGCGACGACTCACCCGAGCACCGCCGGGACTCCGCCACCTGCCTGGCCACGCTGCTGCACCTGCACCGCGGGACGCCCTACGTCTACCAGGGCCAGGAGCTCGGGATGGCGAACTTCCCGTTCACGAGCGTCGACGACTTCCGCGACGTCGAGTCGGTCAACCACTTCGGGACGGCGATGGTCGCGGGCGAGGACCCGGCGCGGGTGCTGGCGGCGATGCGCCGGATGAGCCGGGACAACGCCCGGACGCCGGTGCAGTGGGACGCGTCGCCGAACGCCGGCTTCACCACCGGGACGCCGTGGCTGCCGGTCAACCCCGACCACGTCCGGTGGAACGCCGAGGCCCAGCGCGACGACCCGGGTTCGGTGCTCGCCCACTACCGGCGGCTGATCGCCCTGCGCCACCAGGAGCCCGTCGTCGCGCTCGGCGACTTCGCGATGCTGCTGCCCGAGCACGACGACGTCTACGCGTTCACCCGCACGCTGGAGAGCGAGGTGCTGCTGGTCGTGTGCAACGTCAGCGCGAGAACCCACCGCCTGCTCGACCTGCTGCCGCAGGCGCGGGCAGGCCGGCTGCTGCTGGGCAACCTCCCCGACGAGGACCCCGACCTGCTGCGCCCCTGGGAGGCGCGCGTGCTCCGCATCGACTGACCCCGGGAAAGGTGTCGGCATCCCGGCCCGGCGACGCCTAGGGTCTCCTCCTCGTGGGCCGGATCGTCGACGCGGTGCTGCCGGCCCGGATGGGGACGTCGTTCCGCTGGCTGGTCGGCTCGGCGTGGGTCGGCAACCTCGGCGACGGCATCGCCCTGGCCGCGGGCCCGCTCCTGGTCGCCTCGCAGACCTCCGACCCGTTGCTGGTCGCGCTCGCCGGTCTGCTGCAACGCCTGCCGTGGCTGCTGTTCGGCCTGCACGCCGGCGTCCTGGCCGACCGCGTGGACCGGCGCCTGGTCGTGATCGCTGTCGACCTGGTGCGCGCGCTCGTCCTGGTGGTCCTCGTCGGGGCGCTGGTCACCGGCGCGGTGGACACCACCGTCGTCCTGGTCGCGATGTTCCTGCTGGGCACCGCCGAGGTGTTCGTCGACACCACGAGCGCGACGCTCCTGCCGATGGTGGTGCCGCGGGCCGATCTCGGGATCGGCAACGCCCGCATGATGACCGCGACCATCACCATGAACCAGCTCGTCGGGCCCTCGGTGGGGGCGGTGCTGTTCGCGCTGGGCATGGCCTGGCCGTTCGTCGTCCAGGTGGTCTGCCTGCTGCTGGGCGCCCTGCTGGTCTCCCGGATGGTGACCCCCCGGTTGCCCGCGCCGGAGGGGCCCCGCCACGTGGGCCGCGACATCGCCGAGGGCTTCCGGTGGACCTGGCACAACCCCGCGGTCCGCACGCTCACGCTGGCGATCGTCACCTTCAACGTCACGTACGGCGCCGCCTGGTCGGTGCTCGTCCTCTACGCCACCGACCGGCTGGGCCTCGGCCCGGTCGGCTTCGGCCTGCTCACCACGGTGGGCGCCCTGGGTGGGATCGCCGGGACGGCGGGGTACGACTGGCTGGAGCGCCACGCCAGCCTGGCGGGGATCATGCGGGTCGGCCTGGTCGTCGAGACCCTCACGCACCTGGGCCTCGCCGTCACCACCACGCCGTGGGTCGCGATGGTGATCATGTTCGCCTTCGGGGTGCACGCCTTCGTGTGGGGGACGACGTCGCGCACGGTCCGGATGCGGGCGGTGCCGCACCACCTCCAGGGCCGGGTCGGCAGCCTGTACTCGATCGGCGTCTTCGGCGGCATCGTCGCGGGCCAGGCGCTCGGCGGGGTCATCGCCCGGATCTGGGGCATCACCGGGCCGTTCTGGTTCGCCTTCGTCGGCTCGGCGCTCATCCTCGCGCTGATCTGGCGGGAGCTCGCGCACATCGCGCACGCCGACGAGGAGGCGCTCGCGGCGGGTGCTTGACTCTCGACCTGGTCGAGGCCGGACGGTCGGTCATGTGGAGGAACACGTGCGGGGGATCGGTCAGACGGCCCGGGAGTCGGGTCTCACGGTGAGCGCCCTGCGGTTCTACGACGGCGCCGGGCTGCTCGTGCCGGCCCACGTCGACCCGCGGAGCGGTTACCGCTGGTACAGCGACGACCAGGTGCTGACCGCCCGCCTCATCGCCCGGTTGCGCCGGGTCGGCCTGCCCCTGGCCGACATCGGGCGGGTCCTCGAGCACCGCCGGGACCCCTCGATGGTGGACGAGGTCCTCGCGGCGCACCTGACGCGCCTCGAGGACGGTCTGGCCGACGCCCGCCGCGAGCTCCTCCACGCCCGAGCCCTACTCGACCAGGAGAAGCACGTGACGACAGTCCGCACCACCGCCGCCGAGCTCGCCGCCGCCCTGCGCGCCGTCCGCTACGCCGTCGGCACCGATTCCGAGCTGCCCATGCTCACCGGCGTCCTGCTGGACGCCGACGACTCCGCGGCGCGGCTGGCCGCGACCGACCGCTACCGCCTGGCCGTGTCGACGCTGTCCGGGGCCGAGGTCAGCGGAACCGTCAGCGCCCTCCTCCCCGTGGCCCTCGTGGACGACGTCCTCGCGGGCATCGCCGAGGACGGCCCGGTCACCCTCCGGCTCGACGGGGACGACGTCGGCGTCGAGCTGCCCGGCCGGACCGTGACCGGGCGGCGGCTGGACCACGACTTCCCCGACTACCGGCGCGTCCTGCGGGACTCCGCCGCCCACCGGCTCGACGTCGACGTCGCCGCCCTGCGCGAGCAGCTGGCCACCTCGCCCACCCGCACGGTGCCGACCGGCCCGGACGGCGCCGAGGAGACCGCCACCGTGCTCACCCTCGGCCCGGTCGAGATGGGCGTGAACCGGGAGTTCCTGCTGGAGGCACTCGAGGTCGGCAGCGGTGGGCAGCTGGTGCTCGAGCTCGACGGCCCCATTGCCCCGCTGGCGCTGCGCGACCCCGCCCGCCCGGACGACGTCACCATGCTGATGCCCATCCGCCTGCCGTGACCGTGCACCGGTCCACCTCATCCGCGCCCGCTGAGGTGGACCGGCGCACCACCGCTCAGGACAGCGGCGAACGCGGGAGCAGGCGGTCGCTGATGATCCGCTTCTGGATCTCGCTGGTGCCCTCGAAGATCGTGGTGAGCCGGGCGTCGCGCCAGTGCCGCTCGACCTGCCGCTCGGTGGTGTAGCCGTTCCCGCCGTGCAGCTGCATGGCCTGGTTGGTCACGCGGATGGACATCTCGGTCGCCTCGAGCTTCACCATCGAGGCCTCCTTGTGCACCGGCAGCCCGAGGTCGAGCAGGTGGGCGACCTGGCGGTAGAAGGCGCGGGACTGCTCGATCTGCGCGGCCATCTCGGCCACGGCGAAGCGCAGCGCCTGGAAGTCGCCGATCGGGTGGCCGAACTGCTCGCGCTCCTGCAGGTAGAGGATCGAGTCCTCCAGCGCGGCGCGCGCCAGCCCGACGGCCCGGGCGGCGGTGTGCACGCGGGCGGTGTTGAGGAACTTCTGCGCCTCGGCGAACCCGGCCTGCTCGGCCGCCTCGCCGTCGGCGTCGCTGTCCTCGCGAGCGGCCTTCGCCTGGTCGATCACGTTCTCGCGCGGGATGCGGACGCCGTCGAAGGTCAGGTCCCAGGTGAGGAAGCCGTGGTACCCGATCTTGTCGATCGGATGCCCGGACAGCCCCTCGGGGAACTCCCCGCGCTCCTTCTCCAGCAGCAGGTTGAGCAGGCCGGCCGAGCGCGACTCGCCCTCCTCCGGCTCGCGCTCGCGCACGAGCACCTGGATGAAGTCGGCGGCCTTGGCGTTGCCGCACCAGCGCTTGCGGCCGGTCACCACCCACTCGTCGCCGTCGAGCACCGCCCGGGTCTGCACACCGGCCAGGTCCGAGCCGGCGTCCGGCTCGGACAGCGCGATGGCGCCGATCCAGTCGCCGCGGGCGCTGCGGGCCATCAGGTCGTGCCGGCGGTCGGCGTCGGGCACGGCCGTGCCCAGGCCCTGCGACCGGGCCAGGATGCTGGCCGTCGACATCCAGGCGCGGGCCAGCTCCTCGCTGACCATGCAGTACTCGAAGACGCCGAGGCCCAGCCCGCCCTGCTCGGCGGGGACGGTGATGCCGAAGTAGCCGAGCTCGGCCAGCCGGGACAGCAGCGACGCCGGGATCTCGCCCTTGTGCGGGTCGAGCTCGTTCGCGACCGGCAGCACCTCGTCCATCGCGAACCGGCGGGCCTGCTCCTGCAGCTTCTCCCGCCCGGGCGTGTGCCACGGCGGCAGCAGCGCCGGCGGCTCGGGCTGCAGCGTCTCGGTCTCGTTCGACGTCATCGTCGTCTCCTCGGCGGCGCGGGGATGATCACGTACACCTTGGCGGCTGGGCATGCCCGCCGCATGCCGCCGTCACCCGTGAGGTGAGCAGCCTCACCCGGCATGATCACCGGCGTGAGCACCCCCGGCATCGACGTCCCCGACTCCCGCGGCCGCACCGGCCTGGACCGGGTCGGCCGCGACCTGACCGGCAACCCGGACGTCGTCGTGGAGGACGTCGAACTGCTGGCCGCGGCGTGGCACGTGCTCCGGAGGACGACGATCCGGCGTCGGCGCAGCGACGGCGAGTGGGTGACCGAGCAGCGCGAGACCTACGACCGCGGCAACGGCGCGACCCTGCTCCCCTACGACCCGGAGCGCCGCACCGTGCTGCTCACCCGCCAGTTCCGCTACCCGGTCTACGTCAACGGCCACCCCGACGGGATGCTCGTCGAGGCCGCTGCCGGGCTGCTCGACGACGACGCACCCGAGGTCGCCATGCGCCGCGAGGCGGAGGAGGAGCTCGGGGTCACCCTCGGCGAGGTGCGGCACGTCTTCGACGTGTTCATGAGCCCCGGGTCGGTCACCGAGCGGCTGCACTTCTACGCGGCGCCCTACCGGCCCGGTGACCGCACGGGCGCCGGTGGCGGGCTCGAGGAGGAGGGCGAGGACATCGAGGTCCTGGAGCTCCCCTTCGACGAGGCGCTGGACATGGTCGACGACGGCCGCATCGCCGACGCGAAGACGATCATGCTGCTGCAGTGGGCCGCCCTGCGCGGCCCCTTCCGTGCGTCATCGCGATGACGCACGGTCCCGGGCCAGGCCGACGTAGTGCTCGACCAGCGAGGCGTCGTCGACCGCACCGGTGTTGACCGCGCGCGCCGGGTCAACGCCCTGGAACAGCTTCTTCAGCGGCACCTCGAGCCGCTTGCCGGTGCGGGTGTGCGGAACGCCCGGCACGGCGATGATCTCGTCGGGCACGTGCCGCGGCGACGCCTGCTCGCGGATCGCCGTCCTCAGCCGCCCCGCCAGCTCGTCGGTGAGCTCCTCCCCCGGTGCCAGCTGCACGAACAGCGGCATCCAGTAGCCGCCGTCGGGCTGCTCGACGCCGAGGACGACGCAGTCGAGCACCTCGGGCACCGACTCCACGGCCGCGTAGATGTCCGCCGTCCCCATGCGCACGCCGCCGCGGTTGAGCGTGGAGTCCGACCGGCCGGTGATGACGCAGGTGCCGCGCGACGTGATCTCCAGCCAGTCGCCGTGCCGCCAGACGCCGGGCCACGGCTCGAAGTAGGCCTCCCGGTACCGCGCGCCGCCCGGGTCGTTCCAGAAGTAGAGCGGCATCGAGGGCATCGGCTCGGTGACCACCAGCTCCCCGAGCTCGCCGACCACCGGGTGGCCGTCCTCGTCCCACGACGCCACCGCCA
Source organism: Blastococcus litoris (assembly GCF_003075095.1). Classification (GTDB taxonomy): domain Bacteria; phylum Actinomycetota; class Actinomycetes; order Mycobacteriales; family Geodermatophilaceae; genus Blastococcus_B; species Blastococcus_B litoris. The sequence continues at coordinate 47,872 of NZ_QCZF01000003.1, read as the reverse complement.
CCGCGAGGTTCGGCCGCTGCAGCTCGCCGGCGACGACCGGCAGCAGCGGTGAGCTGCCGATGAAGCCGGTCGCCACGTCGGTGCCGCCCGAGGCGGAGGTCAGCTGGAGGTCGGTGCCGACGGCGTCGTAGACCCAGTGGTAGGACGCCGCGGGCAGCGGGGATCCCGTGCACCCGAGCACCCGGAGCGCGGAGAGGTCGTGGTCGTCGCCGGGCCGGACGCCGGCCTTCTGGCAGGCGGCCAGGTACCCGGGGCTCGTGCCCAGCACGGTGACGCCGACGCGGGCGGCGAGCGCGAACTGCGCGTCGACCGCCGGGTACGCGGGCGCGCCGTCGTGGACGACCGCCGTCGCCCCCGACAGCAGCGAGGACACCACGACGTTCCACATCATCCAGGCGGTCGACGTGTACCAGTAGAAGCGGTCGCCGGGGCCGAGATCCTGGTGCAGCAGCCCCGACTTCAGCTGCTCGAGGACGACGCCGCCGTGCGGGTGGACGATGCCCTTCGGCAGCCCCGTCGTCCCGGACGAGTAGAGGATCCAGAGCGGCGAGTCGAACGGCAGCGCCTCGAACACCGGCTCCTGCTCGTCCCGCACGGCCTCGGCCCACGGCAGCGCGCCGTCGGGCACCTCGCCGGGGAAGAGCCGGGGGACGGCGACCGTCGTCCGCACCGTCGGCAGGCCGGCCCGCAGCTCGGCGACGACGTCGCGCCGGTCGTGCTCCTTGCCGTTGAACCGGTAGCCGTCGACGGCGACGAGGACGACCGGCTCGATCTGGGCGAACCGGTCGAGGACGGCGCGGGTGCCGAAGTCGGGCGCGCACGAGGACCAGACGGCGCCCACCGCGGCGGCGCCGAGGAAGGCGACGATCGCCTCCGGCACGTTGGGCAGGTAGCCGACGACGCGGTCCCCCCGTTGGACGCCGAGGCGGCGCAGCGTGGCGGCGAAGGCGCCGACCTGCATCCGCAGGGCCGCCCACGGCACCTCGACCGGCTCGGCGTCCTCGGCGACCACGACCAGCGCGGGCCGCTCGTCGGTCGCGTGCCGCAGCGCCTGCTCGGCGTAGTTGACCGTCGTCCCGGGGAACCAGACGGCGCCGGGCATGCTGCGGTCGGTGAGGACGCGGTCGTCGGGCACGTCCAGGAGCCCGGCCCAGCGGGCGAGGTCGCCCCAGAACTGGTCGAGGTGGTCCACCGACCAGCGCCAGAGCGCGTCGTAGTCCGTGGGGTCCCCGAAGGAGAGGCCCCGGCGCTCCTCCACCCAGCGGGCGAAGGCGGCCATCCGGGTGTTCCGGATGCTCTCGGGGGTTGGCTCCCACAGCACGTCGGTCACCCCTCGACCATGCCATCCTGGGCGGCGTGGAGCCCGACGAGCGCAACGTGCTGGGCGGCCCGCTGGAGCCGTGCGGGACCGAGCCGCTCACCGGGTTCTACCGCGACGGCTGCTGCACCTCCGGTCCCGAGGACCTCGGCTCGCACACCGTCTGCGCCGTCGTCTCCGCCGACTTCCTGCGGATGCAGCGCGACCTCGGCAACGACCTGTCCACCCCGCGGCCGGAGTACGGCTTCCCCGGGCTGCAGCCGGGAGACCGCTGGTGCGTCGTCGCCGTGCGGTGGCTGCAGGCCTACCAGGCGGGCGCGGCGGCCGGCGTCGTCCTGGCCGCCACCAACGCCCGCGCCCTGGAGATCGTGCCGCTGGAGGCGCTGCGCCAGCACGCCGTCGACGTCCCCGACGACGTCAGCGGTCTGGAATGAACGCCGGCCGGGAGGCGCTGGGCGGGTCATGAGCGACCTCCTCGACCTGCCCGTGTCCACGCTCCAGGGCGAGCCGACGACGCTGCGCGAACTGACCGGCGGCGGGCCGGCGCTGCTCGTCAACGTGGCCAGCCGCTGCGGGCTCACCCCGCAGTACACCGCCCTCGAGGCGCTGCACGAGGAGTACGCCGCGCGCGGGTTCACCGTGATCGGCCTGCCGTGCAACCAGTTCATGGGCCAGGAGCCGGGGTCCGCCGAGGAGATCGCGGAGTTCTGCTCCGCCACCTACGGCGTCACCTTCCCGATGACCGAGAAGATCGAGGTCAACGGCGCGGACGCCCACCCGGTCTACCAGCAGCTCACCGCCACGCCCGACGCCGACGGGAAGGCCGGCGACGTCGCCTGGAACTTCGAGAAGTTCCTGCTGAGCGGGCAGGGCGAGGTCGTCGCCCGCTTCCGGCCGCAGACGCTGCCCGACGCCCCCGAGGTGCGGGCCGCCATCGAATCGGTCCTGCCGGGCTGAGCCTGCCGGGTTACGTTCGGGCCGTGGCCGACGCCGATCTGCACTTCTACTTCGATCCGGTCTGCCCGTTCGCGTGGATGACCAGCAAGTGGGTCCGCGTCGTCGCCGCCCGCCGGGACTACCGCGTCGACTGGCGCTTCATCTCCCTCCGGCTGCTGAACGCCCACGTCGACTACGACGCCCACTTCCCGAGCGACTACGAGGTCGGCCACACCGACGGGCTGCGCCTGCTGCGGGTGGCCGCGCGTGTGCGAGCCGAGCACGGGCCGGACGCCGTCGCGCCCCTCTACGAGGCCCTGGGACGGCGGATCTTCGAGGTGCACCCGGCACCGGGCGCGGGCGAGCGGAGCAGCCGGGACTTCGTTCTCCCCGTGCTCGCCGAGGCCGGGCTGCCGACGGACGTCGCCGGCGCCCTGGACGACGAGACGCTCGACCCCGAGCTGCGGGCCTGGACCGACGAGGCGCTCGCGCTGACCGGCAAGGACGTGGGCACGCCGATCCTGCACTTCCGGCCGCCGGACGGGGTGGCGTTCTTCGGGCCGGTCATCAGCCGGCTGCCCGAGGACGACGACGCCGTCGAGCTGTGGGAGCACGTCGTGGCACTCGCCGGCTTCCCCGGGTTCGCGGAGCTCAAGCGCAGCATGCGCGAGCGGCCGCAGCTGCTCGCGTTCGGCGTCCGCGCGGGTGAGACGGGGGTCGAGGAGGACTGGCACGGCGGCAGCCGCCGGCAGAAGCGGTAGCGCGCTCCGCGGCCGACCCAGGAGAGTAGGTAAGGTAAGCCTTCCTTACCGCACAGTCCCGGGAGCCGCACGTGACCGCCGCGACCGCTGCCCCGACCCGGGGCCCCGCGGCAGCGCACCGGCCCGCGCGTACGCGGCGGTGGATCGGTCTCCTGGTCCTCCTCGCCCTCACGGTCGTGGCCTGCCTGGTGAGCATCGCCATCGGCACCCGCTCGATCGGGCTCGGCGAGGTGTGGCGGTCGCTGCTCGACAGCGGGCTCAGCACCGAGGAAGCAGTCATCGTCCGCCAGCTCCGCGTGCCCCGGACCGTCCTCGGCCTCATGGTCGGGATGGCGCTCGGCGTGGCCGGCGCCCTCATGCAGGGGCACACACGCAACCCGCTCGGCGACCCGGGGCTTCTCGGCGTGACCGCCGGCGCGAGCCTGGCCGTGGTCCTGTCCATCGCGTGGCTCGGCATCGGGACGCCGTCGGGCTACGTCTGGTTCGCCTTCCTCGGCGCCCTGGCCGGCACTGTCGCCGTCTACGTCCTGGGCTCCGCCGGCCGCGGGGGCGCCACGCCGGTCACGCTGGCGCTCGCCGGCGCCGCCCTGTCCGCGCTGCTCTACGGCCTGGTGCGCGCCGTGCTGGTCTCCGACCAGCAGACCCTGGACCAGTTCCGCTTCTGGGTGGTCGGCGCGCTGGCCGGCCGGGACGCCGACGTCGCCTGGCAGGTGGGCCCGTTCATCGCGCTCGGCCTGCTGCTCGCCGTCGTCAACAGCCCGGCGCTGAACCTGCTCGGCCTCGGGGAGGACGTCGCCCGCGGCCTGGGCCAGCGGATCTGGCTGGCGCGGGCGGTCGGGCTGGCCGCCATCACCCTGCTGGCCGGCGCCGCGACGGCGGCGTGCGGGCCGATCGCCTTCGTCGGCCTGGTCGTGCCGCACGCCGTCCGCGCCGTCACCGGCCCCGACCACCGCTGGCTGGTCCCCTGCTCCGCCCTCGCCGGCGCGGTCCTCCTGCTGACCGCCGACGTGATCGGCCGGGTCGTGGCGCGGCCGGGCGAGCTGCAGGTCGGCATCGTGCTCGCCCTGATCGGGGCGCCGTTCTTCATCGCCCTCGTGCGCCGCCGGAAGACGGCCGGGCTGTGACCGTCACCGCACCCCCGCCGGCGCCGCTGCGCAGCGGCACCGTCGTGCGCGTCGGCCGGGTCTCGGGGATCGTGCGCTGGCGCCAGCTGGTCGTGCCGCTGGCCGCCTTCGTCGTCCTGGTCCTGCTGTCGGCGGTCAGCCTCGGCCGCGGCGACTTCCCGATCAGCGTGCCCGACGTGCTGCGCACGCTGGTCGGCCTCGGCGAGGGGGCGCAGGACTTCATCGTCCTCGAGCTCCGGGCACCGCGGATCGCCGTCGGCCTGCTCGTCGGCCTGGCGCTCGGCGTCGCCGGTGCGCTGTTCCAGACCTTCGCCCGCAACCCGCTCGCCTCCCCCGACACCCTCGGCATCACCATGGGCGCCTCCGTCGGGGCGGTGGCCGCCATCGTGCTGAGCTCCGGCAGCGCGGTCGCCGGCCTCGGCATCCCCGTCGCCGCGCTGCTCGGCGCGCTCCTGGTCGGGGTGCTGCTGTTCGTGCTGACCTGGCGGGCCGGCATCGACGGCTACCGCCTCGTGCTGGTCGGCATCGCGCTCTGGTCGGTGAACACGGCTCTGGTCGACTGGCTGCTCACCAACGCCGAGATCTACGACGCCGCGTCGGCCTACGTCTGGATCACCGGCTCGCTCAACGCACGCACCTGGGACAACGCGCTGCCCCTGGCCCTGGCGCTGGCGGTGCTCCTGCCCCTGGCGCTGGCGGCCAGCCGCTCGCTCGCCGTCCTCCAGTTCGGCGACGACACCGCGCGCGGGCTCGGCGTCCGGCTGCCGCTGGCGCAGACCGCCGTCGTCCTCGTCGCGATCGCCTGCGTCGCCTTCGCCGTGTCGGCGGCCGGTCCGATCACGTTCGTGGCGCTGGTCGTCCCGCAGATCGCGGTCCGGCTGACGGGCGGCTCCCGCCCTCCGCTGCTGGCCTCCGGGCTGCTCGGGGCGGCGCTCGTCGTCGGTGCCGACCTGGTGACCCGCACCGTGCTGCCCGAGGCGCTCCCCGTCGGGATCCTGACCGCCGTCCTCGGCGCCCCCTACCTGCTCTGGCTCCTCGTCCGCGGAAGGCGGCGATCGACGGTATGACCCAGGTCCTGGACCCACGGACGGCGGGCGGACGGGTCCGTCTCGCCGCCGAGCAGGTCACGCTCGCCTACGACGACCACGTCGTCGTCCGCGACCTCGACCTGCAGCTGACCGAGGGCTCGTTCACGGCCATCGTCGGCCCCAACGGCTGCGGCAAGTCCACGCTGCTGCGGGCGCTCGGCCGGCTCATGCGCCCCACGGGCGGCCAGGTGCTGCTCGACGGGCAGGCGATCGTGAAGACGCCGACCCGCGAGGTCGCCAAGGTGCTGGGGCTGCTGCCGCAGGCGCCGGTCGCGCCGGACGGGCTGACCGTCGCCGACCTGGTGGCCCGGGGCCGGCACCCGCACCAGAGCTGGCTGCGGCAGTGGTCCCGGGACGACGAGGCCGTGGTCTCCGAGGCGCTCACCTGGACCGACATGGCGGAGCTGGCCGACCGGCCGGTCGACGAGCTCTCGGGCGGGCAACGGCAGCGGGCGTGGATCTCCATGGCGCTGGCGCAGGGCACCGACCTGATCCTGCTCGACGAGCCGACCACCTACCTCGACCTCTCGCACCAGATCGACGTCCTCGAGCTGGTCGGCCGCCTGCACGCCGAGCGCGGGCGCACCGTCGTCGTCGTCCTGCACGACCTCAACCTGGCGGCGCGCTACGCCCACCGGCTGGTGGCCATGAAGGACGGCGCCCTGGTGTCGTCCGGCCGCCCGGAGGAGGTGCTGACCGAGCAGCTGCTGGCCGACGTCTTCGACCTGGAGGCCCGGGTGCTGCCCGACCCGGTGACCGGCACCCCGATGGTCGTGCCCGTCCGCCGGCTGCGCTGACCCCGCATCCGGCGTCTAGTTAGGGCAGGCTAACCTTCCTCGCGACTGGGATGATCATGCATCCCCTCACCCGAGGGAGTTCCGTTGCACCGCACCTCTCGCCGCCTCCTCGGCGGCCTCCTGGCCCTGGGCGTGACCGTGGGCCTGTCCGCCTGCGGCGACGACCCCGCGGACGACACCGGCACCGCGTCCACCGGCGGCTGGTCGTTCACCGACGACCTCGGCACCACCGTCGAGCTCGACGAGGCGCCCACCCGCATCGCCGGGCTCAACGACCTGGCCGCGTCCCTGTGGAACTACGGCGTCGAGCCCGTCGCGACCTTCGGCCAGACCTCCGCCGAGGACGACGTCGCCTTCGACGGCCGGGACCTCTCCGACGTCGCGATCGTCGGCAGCGCGTACGGCGAGATCGACCTGGAGGCGCTGGCCGCCGCCGACCCCGACCTGATCGTCACCACGATCTACCCGGCCGACTCCACGGGCGACATCCCCGAGGGCACCGCCGGCTACGGCTTCAACGACATGGCGCAGCAGGAGCAGGTGGCCGAGATCGCGCCGATCGTCACCATCGCCTACCGCGGGTCGGCCGCCGACGTGATCGAACGGGTCGTCGACCTGGCCGAGGCGCTCGGCGTCGACACCGAGGGCGGCGAGGTCGCCGACGCGCGCGCCGACTTCGAGGCCGCGTCCGAGCAGCTCACCGAGGCGGCCGCCGGCGGTATCAGCGTCCTGCCCGTCTACGCCACCGAGGCCGACGGCTGGTGGATGGCCAAGGCCGCCGACGACCCGCAGCTGCGGCTCTACCAGGACCTCGGCGTGAACTTCGTGGACCCGGGCGGCGACGACTACTTCTGGCACTCCGTCGGCTGGGAGGAGGTGCCCGGCTACCCGAGCGACGTGCTGCTGTACTCGCTGCGGTTCAGCATGTCGCCCGAGGAGATCGCCGCCCAGCCGACCGCGGCGCTGCTCCCCGCGGTGACGGCCGGGCAGCTGCACCCCTGGAAGTACATCGGTCCCGACTACGTCGCCCAGGCCGCCTACATGGAGGAGCTGGCGGGCTACCTGACCGAGGCGCAGAAGGTCACCTGATCGCGGCCCACGGCGGCGCTGCTACGACGACAGCGCCGCCGGGGTCTCCGGCACCGGGACCTCCCGGGCCCGCGCGGTCTGGGCCAGCACGATCCCGGTGAGGACGACGACGCCGCCGAGCACCTGCCAGCCGCTGAGCACCTGTTCCACCCACAGCCAGGCCACGATCGAGGCGAACACCGGCTCCACCGTGGCGACCAGGCCCGCCGCGGTCGGCGGGAGGTGGCGCAGCGCGGCGATGGACAGCCAGAACGGGACGACCGCGCCCAGGACGACGATCCACGCCACCAGCAGCCACAGCGGCAGCTCCACCGAGCCGACGGAGACCGGCACCCGCTCGGCGAGCACGCCGGCGTCGAACTGCCACCAGGGGGCCGCCACGGCCCAGAAGACCGCCGCGGACACGAAGCTCCAGCAGGTGAGCGCCACCGGGTCCCGGGTGGTCGTGCCGCGCTCGCCCAGCAGGTAGTAGGTGGCCAGGCAGAGCGCGGCCAGGAGCGCCGCCCCCACGCCGATCGGGTCGAGCGAACCGCCGTCCTGCCACACCTCGGCCACGAAGACCAACCCCGAGAGCGAGAGCAGCAGCGCGAGCCAGAGCCGGCTGCGGACCTGCTCCTTGCGCACCAGCCACACGTAGAGGGCGATGAACACCGGGGCGGTCATCTCGAAGACCAGCGCGATGCCCACCGGCATCCGGCCGATGGCCACGTAGTAGAGGTACTGGGTGAGCGCCACCCCGACGACGCCGAAGACGGCGAGGAACGGCAGCTCCCGCCAGGTGACCCGCAGCCGCTGCGGCGCGACCAGCGCGAGGACCACCAGCAGCGCGACGGCGGCGCCGGTGCAGCGCAGAGCCGTGAGCCGGGTCGGCGGGATGCCGGCCTGCAGCGCCAGTGTCGACACCGTCCCGTTCACGGCGAAGAACCCCGCCGCAGCCAGCGTCAGGGCGTAACCGAGGGCGGGGCGCGGGGTGCGGGGCACACGGGGAACGTAGTCCCCAATCGTACGGTTGCCACCTACCTGCCCGACGTCCCAGCGATTTCCCAGGTCGACCGGGTTCCCTGGAGGGGTGACGGCGGACGGCGGAGAGGACACGCCGGGCCGCTGGTCGGACCGGCGCCGGCGGACGCTGCTCGGCCTGGCGCTGGGCATCGTGGCCGGCGGGCTCGGTGCCGTGGCGCTGCCGGCCCAGTACGGCGTCGGGGCCGGCTTCCTGGCGCTGCTGTGCGCGTTCCTGTTGGTCGCGGCCACCGCCGTCTTCGTCGTCGTCCCCGGCCCCGGGACGGCGGGCACGCTGCTGCGGTCGCCGCCGCTGGCCGGCGCCGCGCTGGTCGTCGCCGTCCTCCTGCTGCTGTCCACCCCCGACGACCTCCGCCGGCTGTGGTGGGCGGCGACGGCCGTGTCGGCGGTGTGGACCGGGGCCGCCACCTGGGAGGCCCGCCGGGGGGCCGGCTGACGGGGAGGAGAGACTGCGGGCATGGAGCTGCCCGCTGCCCTCTACGAGCCCACGGACGACGGCTTCCGCGCCACCGCGCTCACCATCGGCCCCTGGGACACCGGCCTCCAGCACGCCGGCCCCCCGGCAGCCCTGCTGCTGCGCGAGGCGGAGCGGGCCGGTGCCATCGAGGGCGGCCAGACCGTGCGGATGGCCTACGACATCTTCGCGCCGGTGCCGGTCGGCGAGGTGTTCCTGCGGTCCTCCGTCGTCCGCCCCGGCCGGCGGATCGAGCTGGTCGAGACGGTGCTCACCGCGGCCGACGAGCGGCCGCTCATGCGGTTGTCGGCCTGGCGGATGCGCACCCGCGCCGACGGCGCCGCGTCCGAGGTGCCGGCGGAGCACCCCGCGGCCGCCGCACCGGACGACAGCCGGGAGGAGGTCGCCGCCTTCTTCACCGCCGACGTCGCTTACCACCGGGCGCTGGACTGGCGGTTCCCGACCGGCAGCTTCAACTCCCCCGGGCCCGCGTCGGCGTGGACCCGGCCGCGGTGCACCCTGGTGGCCGGCGAGCCGATGACGCCGCTGCAGCACCTGCTGGTCATGGCCGACGCGGCCAGCGGGATCTCCGCCCAGCTGGACTGGACGCAGGCGACCTTCGCCAACGTCGACCTGCTGGTGTCGCTGCACCGGGCACCGCGCGGGGAGTGGCTCGGCATGGACGCCGTCACCACCCTCGGCGGCACCGGGGCGGCGCAGTGCACGGCGGTGCTGTTCGACGCCGACGGCGCCATCGGCCGCTCGGCGCAGTCGCTGTTCGTCGAGCCACGCTGACCGCGTGCGGCGGCGCCGGGCGCGACCAGGCAAGGTGGACGTGATGACACGGCGAGGAGCGGGGGCGGCATGGAAGCGCTGACCGAGGTCAGGGACTGGCTCTCGGGCCGGGGCCTCGAGGTCGTGCTGATCGTCCTCGGGTCGGTGCTGCTGGCGCGGTTCGTCTCGTGGCTCGGCGGCCGGATCACCGAGCGGATCGACGCGCGGTCCACCGGCGGCGACGCGCTGGTCCGGTCCGAGGCGGCGAAGCACCGGCACTCGCTGACCCAGGTGCTCACCTGGGCCGCTGTCGTGCTCATCTACTCGATCGCGGTGTTCTTCGTCCTCGACCGGCTGGGTGTGCCGGTGACCGGCCTGGTCGCGCCCGCCACGGTCCTCGGCGTCGGCCTGGGCTTCGGTGCGCAGCGCATCGTCGGTGACGTGCTGGCCGGCTTCTTCATCATCACCGAGCGGCAGTACGGCTTCGGCGACGTGGTCGCCATCCAGGTCGTCGGCGGTGGCGACCCGGCGACGGGCACGGTCGAGGACGTCACGCTGCGGGTCACTCGCGTGCGCTCGGCGAACGGCGAGGTGGTGACGGTGCCCAACGGGCAGATCGTCAAGGTCGTCAACCTGTCGCGCGACTGGGCGCGGGCGGTCGTCGACGTGCCGATCCCCACGTCCGTCGATGTGAACCGGGTGAACGAGATCCTCCGCGACGTCGGCCGGGATGCGTTCCGCGACCCGGCGCTGCGGCCGCTGCTGCTCGACCCGCCGAGCCTCATGGGCGTGGAGAGCCTCGACCTGGATCAGGTCAACGTCCGGATGGTGGCCCGCACCCTTCCCGGCAAGCAGTTCGAGGTGGGCCGTGACCTGCGGGCGCGCGTCGTCCTCGCGTTCCGGAACCAGGGCATGAACGTGCCCCCGCCGACCACGGTCGCCGCGGCGGCGAACGGCGACGGCCCCGCGGAGGAGCAGCCATGACCGACCCCTCGACGACCGGTGACCCGGCGACCGGCGACCAGCAGGTGGCCGCCCCGACGGTCAGCACCGCGCCCGCACCGGGTGGCGCCCGGGGCTTGTTCCGCCGCATCCCCGGGCACCTGGGCCGGGCGCGGACCTCCACGGTGGTCCTGGCCGTCCTCTTCGTCGGGATCTACGCGCTCTACCTGAACGTGAAGCCGCCCGCGCCGGGGACCGCGTCGACGTCCACGCCCGAGACCAGCACCTCGGAGCCGGCGCCCGCCCCGGAGACGACGGCTCCCGAGACCCCCGTCGAGCCCACGACGCCGGTCCCCCGGCCGACGACCAGCGAGCCGACCGACGCGCCCGAGCCGACGACGTCCGGGGAGCCGACCGGCACCACGGTGCCGGAGGGGACGGGGGAGCCGTCGCTGCCGACGACGAGCGTGCCCCAGACCCGCGGCAGCACCCCGACCCTGCAGAGCCCGCCGGGCTGACCGACCGTCAGAACGAGGTGACCACGGCGATCCCCGGCCGGCGGCCGACGTCGGCGAGCGCGGCCGGGGCGTCGTCCAGGGAGAGCTGCCGGGTGACCAGGCGGCCCGGATCGAGCCGGCCGGCGGCGATCAGCCCGAGCAGCTCGGGGTAGGCGTGCGCGGCCATGCCGTGGCTGCCCAGCACCTGCAGCTCCAGGGCGATGATTCGCTCCATGGGCACCTCGGCCCGGCCCTGCTCCGGCGGGAGCAGGCCGACCTGCACGTGCCGGCCGCGCGGGCGCAGGCTCCGCACGGAGTTCGCGCAGGTCGACGGCGCTCCCAGGGCGTCCAGGGACACGTGCGCTCCTCCGCTGGTCAGCTCGAGGACGGCGGCCGGTACGTCGCCCGCGCCGTCCACCGCGTGCTCGGCGCCGAGCTCGCGGGCGAGGTCGAGCGCGGCCGGGGAGACGTCGACGGCGACCACCCGGGCCCCGGCAGCGACCGCGATCTGGACGGCGGAGAGGCCCACCCCGCCGCAGCCGTGCACCGCGACCCACTCCCCCGCCCGCACCCGGGCCACCTGCGCCACGGCGCGGAAGGCGGTGGCGTACCGGCAGCCCAGCGCCGCGGCGGTGGCCAGGTCGAGGTCCTCCGGGACGGCGACGAGGTTGACGTCGGCCGCGTCGAGGGCGACGAACTCCGCGAGCGAGCCCCAGTGGGTGAAGCCGGGCTGGGTCTGGCGGGCGCACACCTGGTGCTCCCCTGCCGCGCACTGCGCACAGCGCCCGCAGGCGTTGACGAAGGGCACGGTCACCCGGTCGCCGACCCGCCAGGTCCGGACGCCGGCGCCCACGGCCGACAGCGTGCCGGCGAGCTCGTGCCCCGGGACGTGGGGCAGGACGACGTCGGGGTCGTGGCCCTGCCAGGCGTGCCAGTCGCTGCGGCAGATCCCGCTGGCGCCGACCTGCACGACCACGCCGTCCGGGGCCGGGTCGGGAGCAGGGACGTCCCGGACCGCCAGGGGGCCGGCGAAGGACTCGAAGAGCAGCGCACGCACCCCGTCAGCCTGCACCGGCGGGTCCGTAGGGTCGGCGGGGTGTCCACCCTGACCGTGGCCGGGCGCCATTGCCTTTACTCCAAGGTCCTCAACTTGGGCACTCCGTGCGCCGCCGCAGCGACAGCGGAAACGGCCAAGATGCCGTCCGTCACTGAGCCCGTTGCCAGGGTCACGGACACAACGACGGCTGCGCCTATGCCGAAGCGCCATGGCCGTTCCCACCTGGGGGTTCGCCCCTCCGGCGGGTCATCCCCTGGCCCCCGGTCGTTGCCCAACCTGTGGCGTCGGTGTTTCATGAGCGACGTCTCCTAACCCACCCAGGTAGAGACGAGGGACGGGTCTCCTGTTGGCGCAGGGGGCCCGTTCTGCTTTGTGCACTTCGGACCCGCGACTCGTCGAACGTCTGTCCTTACAGCGCTGTATCTCACCGCTGCTGGGAGCGTAGGCACGTGAATAAGGGCGGGTCCAACACCCGTGTGCACGTCGATCTGCACAACTTGTGGACAAGTCGGTGGATTCACGCCTGACAACATGTGGAGACATCGGGGGACGCCTGCGTCCGCGTCGTCCACAACCCGCAGTTGAGCTGCTCGAACGGCGTGGACAGTCTGTGGACGAAGAAGAATCGCCCAAACTTTCCGTGAGACACCTCCGACGAGGGCGCGAGGCCTTGCCCTGGGGCGGTACCTACGATCGGCGGGGTGTCCACCCTGACCGTCGCCGGGCGCTTCTGCGGCCCGCCGGGGACCGCCAACGGCGGCTACCTGGCCGGTCGGCTCGCGGCCGTGGTCGGCGCGCCCGCGGTGTCCGTGCGGCTGCGCCGGCCCACCCCGTTGGACCGCCCGCTCGAGGTCCGGACGACGGCCGCCGCCGCGGAGCTGCTGGACGGCGACGAGCTGCTGGCCACGGCGCTGCCGGCCGACCTCGACCTCGACGTGCCCCCGCCGCCCTCGCCCGCCGAGGCGGCGGCCGCGCAAGCGGCGCTGCCCCCGCGGACCGGCCACCCCTTCCCGCGGTGCTTCGGCTGCGGCCCGGCCCGCGTCCCGGGTGACGCGGTCGCGGTCTTCGTGGGGCCGCTGCCCGACCGGCCGGACCTGTGGGCCGGGATCTTCCGGCCGACGGCGGAACTGCCGTCGACGGACGGCGTCGCGGCGCCCGAGACCGTCTGGGCGGCACTGGACTGCCCGTCGTTCCAGCCCATCGCGTCCACGGCGCCGCACCTGCTGGGCACCATCACCGCCCGCCAGGACGCGGCCGTGCGGCTGGACACCGACCACGTCCTGCTCAGCTGGCTGATCGCGCGGGACGGCCGCCGGATCACCACCGCCTCGGCGCTGGTCGCCCCGGACGGCGCGGTCGCGGCGCGGGCGCAGGCGATCTGGTTCGAGGTCCTGCCCGCCTGAGGCGGGTGTTTCACGTGGGACATCAGACTGTCCCCGTGGACGACGACCTCACCGCCCTGCGCGACCGCTGCGACCGCGCGCTGAACCTGCACGGCCCGCAGTCGGCGGCCGACCTGCTGGCCACGATCCCCTCCGGCACCGCGACCGACCACTACGGGGACGGCGGCGTGGTCGCCGAGCTGGAGACCGAGGTCGCCGGCCTGCTCGGGTTCCCGGCCGCGGCCTACCTGCCCAGCGGGGTGATGGCGCAGCAGGCGGCGCTGCGGGTGCACGCCGACCGGCGCGGGCGGCACAGCGTCGTCTACCACCCGATGAGCCACCTGGAGCGGCACGAGGACCGCGCCCCGCAGCGCCTGCACGGGCTGGTCGGGCGGCCGGTGGGCGACCCGCACCGGCTGCTGCTGCGCGCGGACCTGGACGGCGTCGGCGAGCAGCCGGCCGCGTTGCTCGTCGAGCTGCCCCAGCGCGACCTCGGCGGGCAGCTGCCGCCGTGGGACGACCTCGTCCAGCAGGTGGCCTGGGCCCGCGACCGCGGCGCCGCCGCGCACCTCGACGGCGCCCGGCTGTGGGAGGCGAGCGCCGGCTACGGCCGTACCCCCGCCGAGATCGCCGGCCTCTTCGACACCGCCTACGTGAGCTTCTACAAGGGGATCGGCGCGCTCCCCGGCTGCTGCCTGGCCGGGCCGGAGGACGTCGTCGCCGAGGTGAAGGAGTGGCGACGCCGCATGGGCGGCACGCTCTTCGGCCTGTGGCCCGGCTCGGCCTCGGCGCTGAGCTGCCTGCGCCGTCGCCTGCCGCTGATGCCGGCCTACCTCGAGCGGGCCCGGGAGATCGCAGGCGCGGTGCGCGACCTGCCCGGCGTGACCGTCGTCCCCGACCCGCCGCAGACGCCGATGCTGCACCTGCTGCTGCGCACCTCACCCGACGCGCTGCGGGCGGCCGTCCGGGCACTGGCCGAGGGTGGGCTGTGGACGTGGCAGCGGTCCATGACGACGAGCGACCCCGGCGTGCAGCTGGTCGAGCTGTCGGTCGGCGACGCCACGATGGCGCTGCCGCTCGAGGAGGTCAGGCGCGCGTTCACGACGCTCGCCGGCTGATCTCCTGGGGCCCCTGTGCAGGCCGGGGCGGGTGCGGCTTAGGATCGGGGCGGCTCACGAGAGGCAGCGACAAGCACCTGGCTGGCTGCCCGGCAACCTCTACTCCGTCTGAGGTGCTCCCAGGGGAAGAGCCGGCTGGGCGGCACCCGCCGTCCGGCAAGGACGGAGTTCCTGCGCGCCGCGGGCTCTCCGCGAGCGAAGAGGAGACGGCGCATGACCGACCCGCAGAGCTGGAGCTTCGAGACCCGGCAGATCCACGCCGGCACGAGCCCCGACCCCACGACCGGCGCCCGCGCGCTGCCGATCTACGCCACGACCGCCTACCAGTTCCGCGACAGCCAGCACGCCGCCGACCTGTTCGCGCTGGCCGAGATGGGCAACATCTACACGCGGATCATGAACCCGACGCAGGACGCGCTGGAGCAGCGCGTGGCCTCGCTCGAGGGCGGCGTCGCGGCCCTGGCCGTGGCCAGCGGGCAGTCGGCGACCACGCTGTCGATCCTCAACATCGCCGAGTCCGGCGACCACGTCGTCGCCTCCGCGTCGCTCTACGGCGGCACCTACAACCTGCTGCACCACTCGCTGCCGAAGCTGGGCGTGCAGGTCTCCTTCGTCGAGGACCCGGACGACCCCGAGGCGTGGCAGGCACTGGTGCAGGAGAACACCAAGGCGTTCTTCGGCGAGACGATCGGCAACCCCAAGGGCGACGTCCTCGACATCGAGAAGGTCGCGGAGGTCGCGCACCGCAACGGCGTCCCGCTGATCGTCGACAACACCATCGCCACGCCGTTCCTCATCCGGCCGTTCGAGTTCGGCGCGGACGTCGTCGTCCACTCGGCCACGAAGTACCTGGGCGGTCACGGCACGGCGATCGCGGGCCTGATCGTCGACGGCGGCTCGTTCGACTGGGGCAGCGGCAAGTTCCCCGGCTTCACCACGCCCGACCCGACGTACCACGGCGTCGTCTACAAGGACCTCGGTGCGCCGGCCTACGCCCTCAAGGCCCGGGTGCAGCTGCTGCGCGACCTCGGCCCGGCCATCTCGCCGTTCAACGCGTTCCTCGTCGTCCAGGGCATCGAGACGCTGTCGCTGCGGATGGAGCGGCACGTGCAGAACACGATCCGCGTCGCCGAGTTCCTCGAGGCGCACGACGCGGTCGACCGGGTGAACTACCCGGTGCTGGAGTCCTCGCCGTGGCACGCCGCGCAGCAGAAGTACGCGCCGAAGGGCGCGGGCGCCGTCCTGACCTTCGAGCTGCACGGCGGCCGGGAGGCCGGGCAGAAGTTCGTCGAGGCGCTGGAGCTGCACAGCCACGTGGCCAACATCGGCGACGTCCGCAGCCTGGTGATCCACCCGGCGTCGACGACGCACTCGCAGCTCACCGCCGAGGAGCAGCTCACCACCGGCGTGACGCCGGGCCTGGTGCGCCTCGCCGTCGGTCTCGAGGGCATCGAGGACATCCTGGCCGACCTCGAGGCCGGCTTCCGCGCAGCCAAGAGCGCCTGACGTGGGCGGGTGGGTCGAGGGGGACCCGGTCGGCGACCGGGTCTTCCTCGACCTGCCCGGGTTCTCCCCCGAGCGCGGCGGGTTCCTGCCCTCGGTCCGGGTCGCCTACGAGACGTGGGGGACCCTCGCGGCCGACGGCGGCAACGCCGTGCTCGTGGAGCACGCACTCACCGGCGACAGCCACGTCGTCGGCGCCGCCGGACCGGGTCACCCGACCCCGGGCTGGTGGGACGGGCTGGTCGGCCCGGGCGCCCCGCTGGACACCGACCGGTTCTTCGTCGTCTGCGCCAACGTGCTCGGCGGTTGCCAGGGGACGACGGGACCGTCGTCCCCTGCCCCCGACGGCGTGCCGTGGGGCGCCCGCTTCCCGGAGGTGACGGTCGGCGACCAGGTGCGGGTGGAGGCGGCGCTGGCCGACGCGCTGGGCATCGACCGGTGGGCCTGCGTCGTCGGCGGCTCCATGGGCGGGATGCGCGCCCTGGAGTGGGCGGTGGCGATGCCCGACCGCGTGGCCGCACTGTTCTTCCTCGCGTCGGGGGCGGTCGCGACCGCCGACCAGATCGGGACCCAGACCACGCAGCAGGCCGCCATCCGCGCGGACCCGGTCCACGGCCTCGGCATCGCGCGGCGGATCGCGCACCTCACCTACCGGAGCGCCTACGAGCTCGGCGAGCGCTTCGGCAACCAGGTGCAGGACGACGGCCGGTACGCGGTCGCCTCCTACCTCGACCACCACGCCGACAAGCTCGAGCGCCGGTTCGACGCCGACAGCTACGTGCTGCTGACCGAGGCGATGAACAGCTGGGACGTCGGACGTGGCCGGGGCGGCGTCGACGCGGCGCTGGGCCGGGTCACGGCGCGGCCGGTGGTCGCCGGCGTCGACAGCGACCGGCTGTACCCGATCGCCCTGCAGCAGCAGGTGGCCGACGGCCTCGGCGTCCCGCTCGAGGTCATCCCCTCCCCCTACGGGCACGACGGCTTCCTCATCGAGGTTGAGGCGGTCGGGAAGCTGCTGCGCGGCCTGCTCGGCTGACTCTCCGCCGACGTTCGTGCCGGACAACGCCTGCTGCACGCAGGTGTCTGAAGCCGGCTTGAGACACCTCTCTGCCCCCGGCGGGCGCGTGCATCTTCCGCGCCAGAACCAGTGGCAAGGTTCGTTGGTAGACAGCACAGCACGTCATGCCACCCGCCGAAGCCGACGACGCGCGACCCCGATGGAGGAGCAAGGGTGGCTGACGCCATGGAGGTCATCGAGACCGGCTCAGTGGCCGAGAAGCACCTGCGCGTCCTCAGGGTCGACGGGCTGTGGGACGACGCCTGCGATCGTGCCTACCGAGATGCAGGCGCGAACGGCATCGTGTGGCGCCCTCCCCGACGCAACGGCCTGACCTGTGACGTCTTTCTTGAGCACCGGGACACCCTGCGAGATCTCAGCGTCATCGCACGTCGCCCGGTTGAGGACTCCGCAATCGCATCTTTGCGGGACCTGTCATCTGTGCGTGCGCTGACCATGGCGACCAACCCGTTGGACCTCTCGACCTTGCACCGGCTCACCAAGGTCGAGATAGATGACAGAGAGGGACTCTCCGGCCTCTGTCATCCCTCCCTTTCCTCAGCAAGCGTGCACGGCAGTCGGCGCAACCTCAGCGACTTCGACGGAGCTGTGGCGTTGAACAGCCTGAAGCTGGAAGGGGCGAGGGGCAGGGTGGTCGACGTTCGTTCCGATCTTCCGTCGCTTCGTTGGCTGATGATCATCAACAGCGGCGTGTTTTCGCTTGAAGGGCTGAGAGCCCCGCAGCTGGAATGGTTGAGCTTGGTGGAGATGAAACTTGGTCCAGCTGTGCTTGACCTGAGCCCGCTCACGGCGCACACCAACCTCAAGCGCGTGGCCGTCGGAGGTGCGGGGACCGTGACGGGCGTCGAGGCCCTCGCCCAGCTTCCGGGTCTCGACCTGCGCCTGATCCGTAGGATCAAAGCTGTCGTGGCGGAGCAGTGAGGCCAGGACACACCGTGGGCCGCATCTGTCCCTGAGTGGGCCGCTCAGGGACGCATCTGCAGACGACGAGAGAGCGGCGAGTGCGACGAAACGGTGGCGACCAGCACCTGATGGCCACCGCTTCGTCGCACTCGAGTGCTCGGTAGCGTCGCCGGCATGAGCTACGACGTCGCCGCGGTCCGCGCGCAGTTCCCCGCGCTGCGGGCCGGCACCGCCCACTTCGACGGTCCCGGCGGCACGCAGGTGCCCCGCCAGGTGGCCCACGCGGTCGCCGAGACGCTGGGTTCACCGATCTCGAACCGCGGGCGGACGACGGCCGCGGAGCGCACCGCCGACGACGTCGTCACCGCCGCCCGGCAGGCGCTGGCCGACCTGCTCGGCGCCGACCCGCGGGGGATCGTCTTCGGCCGCAGCGCCACGCAGCTCACCTTCGACGTCTCGCGGGCGCTCGCGGCCGGCTGGGGCCCCGGCGACGAGGTCGTCGTCTCGCGCCTGGACCACGACGCCAACGTGCGGCCCTGGGTGATCGCCGCCGAGGCCGCCGGGGCGACCGTGCGCTGGGCGGCGTTCGATCCCGCGACCGGCGAGCTGACCGCCGACGACATCTCCGAGGTGCTCACCGAGCGGACGAAGCTCGTGGCCGTCACCGGGGCGTCCAACCTGATCGGCACGCGGCCGCCGGTGGCCGAGATCGCCGAGCGGGTGCGCGCCATGGGCGCCCTCCTCGCAGTCGACGGGGTGCACCTCACCGCGCACGCGCCGGTCGACGTCCGGGCGCTGGGTGCCGACCTCTACACCTGCTCGCCGTACAAGTTCCTCGGCCCGCACTGCGGGGCGCTGGCCGCCGACCCGGCGCTGCTGGAGTCCCTGCACCCGGCGAAGCTGCTCCCGTCGACCGACGCCGTTCCCGAGCGGTTCGAGCTGGGCACGCTGCCCTACGAGCTCATGGCCGGGACGACGGCGGCCATCGACTTCCTTGCGGACCTGGCCCCGGCCGGTGGCACGCGACGCGAGCGGCTGGTCGCCGCCATGACCGTGCTCGAGGAGTACGAGGACGGCCTGCGCGCCGAGCTGGAGGCCGGCCTCGCCGCCCTGCCCGGCGTCACGCTGTGGTCGCGCGCGGCGCACCGCACGCCGACGCTCCTGCTCACCTTCGACGGGCGCGACGCCGCCGACGCGTACCGGTTCCTCGCCGAGCGCGGCGTCAACGCCCCGGCCGGGTCGTTCTACGCGATCGAGGCCAGCCGCTGGCTCGGCCTCGGCGACACCGGCGGGCTGCGGGTCGGCCTGGCGCCCTACAGCGACGCCGACGACGTCGAGCGCCTGCTCACCGGCCTGCGGGAGTGGCTCGCCGTCCGCTGACCCTCGGCGAGATCTGCACAGTGGCCCCCTTCAGGGGGCTGATGGGGGCGAGTGTGCAGATCTCGTCGGATCAGGCGAGTGCGTCGCCGGGCACCATCCCGGCCGGCGGGAGCTTGCGCCGGACGACCGGGCGCACCTTGCGCGCCTCGGGCAGCCGCTCGTAGTACGCCGCCGCGTTGCCCCGGATGTGCAGGAGGTCGTCCTCTGTCGCCTCGCGGACGACCTTGGCCGGCACGCCGGCGATGACCGAGCGGGGCGGGAACTGCTTGCCCTGGGTGACGACGGCGCCCGCGGCGACGATCGAGCCCGAGCCGATGTGCGCGCCGTTCATCACGACGCTGCCCATGCCGACGAGCACCTCGTCGTCGATCCGCGCGCCGTGGAGGACGACCCGGTGCCCGACGGTCACGTTCCGGCCCACGACCAGCGGGAAGCCGGGGTCGGAGTGCAGCGTGCAGCCGTCCTGCACGTTCGAGCCCTCGCCGATCTCGATCGTCTCGTGGTCGGCCCGGGCCACCGCGCCGTACCAGATGCTGGCCCGCGGACCCATGGTCACCGCGCCCACCACGACCGCGGTAGGGGCGACGAACGCGTCGTCGTCGATCTTCGGGGCGCCGAAGGGCAGTTCTGCGATGTAGTTGTCCGCCACGCCGTCAGCACAGCACAGCCCCGGCCTGCACGCACAGGTTCCGCGCGCGGCAGACTCCCCGGCATGGCCGCACAGCTGCCCCCGCTGCCCACCTCCGTCGTCGGGAGCCTCCCCCAGCCGGGCTGGCTGATCGACCGCGACCGCCTGGCCCACCAGTTCCCGCCCCGCGTCCGCGCCAAGGAGCTCTGGCGGGTCGCGCCGGAGCTGCTGGCCGAGGCGCAGGACGACGCCACCCTGCTGGCCATCCGCTCCCAGGAGGCGGCCGGGCTGGACATCGTCACCGACGGCGAGATCCGCCGGGAGTCCTACTCCAACCACTTCGCCACCGCGCTGGACGGCATCGACCTCGACAACCCGGGCAGCGTGCTGAACCGGTCGGGCAAGCCGATCCCCGTCCCGCGGGTGGTCGGGGAGATCCGGCGACCGAGGCCGATCGACGCCGACGACGTCCGCTTCCTGCGGGCGCACACCGACCGGGCGGTCAAGTTCACCGTCCCGGGGCCGTTCACGATGGCGCAGCAGGCCCAGGACGACCACTACGGCGACGACCGCGCGCTGGCGCTGGCCTACGCCGACGTCGTCCGCGCCGAGATCGCCGACCTGTTCGCCGCCGGCGCCGACATCGTGCAGATCGACGAGCCGTGGCTGCAGGCCCGCCCGGAGATCGCGCGGGAGTACGGCGCGGAGGCGGTCACCCGCGCGGTCGAGGGCGCGCCCG
This sequence comes from Blastococcus litoris, assembly GCF_003075095.1. Classification (GTDB taxonomy): domain Bacteria; phylum Actinomycetota; class Actinomycetes; order Mycobacteriales; family Geodermatophilaceae; genus Blastococcus_B; species Blastococcus_B litoris. The sequence continues at coordinate 27,284 of NZ_QCZF01000003.1, read as the reverse complement.
GACCCGTGCACCTGCACCTGTGCTTCGGGTACGCCGCGATGGTGTCCGAGCGGCCGGAGGGCTACTCGTTCCTCCCCGAGCTGGCCGACACCCCCGTGGACACCGTCGCGGTCGAGACCGCGCAGTCGCACCTCGACCCGGCCACCCTCCGGCCGCTGCGGGGCAAGGGCATCGCGCTGGGCGTGCTCGACCTGTCCACGCCGGAGGTGGAGACGCCCGAGGTGGTCGCCGATCGGGTGCGCCGTGCCCTGGACGACGTCGACGTCGACCGGCTGGTGCTCACCAGCGACTGCGGCCTGAAGTACCTGCCCCGGGAATCGGCGGCCGGGAAGATGCGCTCCCTGGCCCTGGCCGCGGAGGTGCTGCGCGCCGAGCTCTAGATGAGCCCGTGGGCGTGCACGGCCTCGGCGACCTCGAGGAACCCGGCCACGTTCGCGCCGAGCACCAGGTCGCCGGGCGAGCCGTAGTCCTCGGCGGTCTCGTGGCAGCGCTGGTGGATGCCGCGCATGATCTCCTGGAGCTTCGCCTCGCTGTGCTCGAACGACCAGCGGTCCCGGGAAGCGTTCTGCTGCATCTCCAGCGCGGAGGTGGCCACCCCGCCGGCGTTGGCGGCCTTGCCGGGCGCGAAGGCGACGCCGGCCTCCCGGAACACGTCGACGGCGTCGGGCGTGCACGGCATGTTGGCGCCCTCGACGACGTACCGGCACCCGTTGCGGGCCAGCACCCGGGCGGCGTCGCCGTCCAGCTCGTTCTGGGTGGCGCTCGGCATGGCGACCTCGCAGGGCACGTCCCAGACGCTGCCGCCCTCGGTGAACGACGCGGAGGCGACGCGGTCGGCGTAGTCGGAGATCCGGCCGCGCTCGACCTCCTTGACCTGCTTGAGGACGTCGAGGTCGATGCCCTTCTCGTCCACGACGTAGCCGCTGGAGTCCGACGCCGCGACCACCGTGCCGCCGAGCTGGTGCACCTTCTCGATGCCGTAGACGGCGACGTTCCCGGACCCGCTGATCACGACCCGCGTGCCGTCGAAGGAATCGCCCGCCGCAGCCATCATCGCCTGGGCGAAGAATGCGGCCCCGTAGCCGGTGGCCTCGGTGCGCACCAGCGCACCGCCCCAGCCCAGGCCCTTGCCGGTGAGGACGCCGGACTCGTACCGGTTGGTGATCCGCTTGTACTGGCCGAACAGGTAGCCGATCTCGCGGGCGCCGACGCCGATGTCGCCGGCCGGCACGTCGGTGTACTCGCCGATGTGCCGGTAGAGCTCGGTCATGAACGACTGGCAGAACCGCATGACCTCGGCGTCCGACCGGCCCTTGGGGTCGAAGTCCGAGCCGCCCTTGCCGCCGCCGATGGGCATGCCGGTGAGGGCGTTCTTGAAGACCTGCTCGAAGCCGAGGAACTTGACGATGCCCAGGTTCACCGACGGGTGGAAGCGCAGGCCGCCCTTGTAGGGGCCGAGCGCGGAGTTGAACTCGACGCGGAACCCGCGGTTGATCTGCACCTCGCCCGAGTCGTCCTGCCACGGGACGCGGAAGATGATCTGCCGCTCCGGCTCGCAGATCCGCTCGATCGTCTTCATCTCGGCGTACTCGCCGTGCCGGCCGAGGACGACGGCCAGCGAGTCGAGCACCTCGCGGACGGCCTGGTGGAACTCCTGCTCACCGGGGTTGCGGCGCAGCACCTCCGCGTAGATCTCCTGCACCTTCGCAGGCACGTCGACGTGCACGCTTCCTCCCGTACGGCTGTTCGACACCGGGGGTCAACGTACGCGCGAGGTCAGGGAGCGACCTCGGCCAGGGCCCGCGGCACCTCGGCCGGGAGCTCGCGGGCGAGGAAGCCTAGCCGGCCTACCGACGACGCCAGCCGCTCGCCGCACCGGCCGTGCAGGAACGCGGCCCACACCGCGGCCTGGGCGGGGTCGGCGCCGCGGGCAAGCAGACCGCCGGTGATCCCCGCGCGCACGTCGCCCGAGCCGCTGACGCCCAGGCCGGCGGTCCCGCTGTCGTCCCGCCAGACGTGGCCGTCCGGCGCGGCGATCCACGACGTCGCGCCGCCGAGGCCGACGACGGCCTGGGCGCGGTCCGCGAGCCGGGCGGCGGCGCCGGACGGATCGTCCTCGATCTCCTCCTCCTCGACGTGGAGGGCGTAGGCGATCTCCGTGGGGTTGGGCGTGAGCACAACGCGGCCGTCGAGGTGGCGCACCGACGCGTCGTTCGCGGTGACGCAGGCCAGCCCCAGGGCATCGAGTGCGAGCGGGCCGCGCAGGTGCGGCAGCAGCCGTTCCCCGAACGCCTGGGTCGCCTCCGTGTCGGCCATGCCCGGCCCGATCAGCACGGCGTCGGCGGCCTCGGCCAGGTCGCGGACGGTGTCGGCCGCGGCCGCGCTGATCGCTCCCCCGTCGGTCTCCGGCAGCGCACGCACCAACGCCTCGGGCAGCGCGTTCGTGGCGAACGGGGCGAGCGAGGCCACCGTCGCCACCTGCAGCTTGCCCGCGCCGGCCCGCATGGCCGCCTCGGCGGCGAGCAGCACCGCGCCCAGGGTCTCGGTGCTCCCGCCGATCACCAGGATCGAACCGCGCGCGTTCTTGCCGCCCGACGGCTCCGGCAGCGGCCAGCCGCGCAGGACCTGGGGCGTGACGAGTGTGGGCTCAGGCCTGCTGGGCGACATCGGGCTCCTCGGTGACGTCCTCGTCCTCGGCGACCAGGTGGTCGACGGCGTTGAACTCGGCCAGCCGCAGGACGCCGGCCTGGTCCATCTCGTAGCGGGTGAGCGAGGCGTTGGCGACCTGCTCCTCGCGGTCGACCTCCATCAGCTCCTGCTCGGTCAGCTCCTCGAAGATGTACCGGAGGACCATGATCACCGCCTGGTGGGCGACGATCATCAGCCGCTCGCAGTCGTGCCGCAGGGCCTCGGTGGCCAGCAGGCTGCGCAGCCGCAGCGCGACGTCGGCCCAGCTCTCGCCCCCGGGCGGCCGGTAGTAGAACTTGCCGAGCAGGTCGCGGCGCCTGGCCTCCTCGGGGTACTGCTCGCGGATCCCGGCACCGGTCATGCCGTCGAAGGCGCCGAAGTCGCGTTCCCGCAGCCGCTCGTCGGTGCGCACGCGGACGTCGAGGCCCGCCGTGGCCAGCTGCGCGGTGGTCAGCGCCCGGGCGAACGGCGAGCTGAGCACCGCGGTGGGGCGCTGGTCCTCCGGCAGCGTGGCCAGGTGGCGGCCGAGGGCCTCCGCCTGCCCGCGCCCGGTGTCCGACAGCGGGACGTCGGGGTCGCGGATGTCGAGCTGCAGCCGGCCGGCGCCGGCCTTGTGCGCCTGCGCGTCCGCGACGTTGCCCATGCTCTCGCCGTGCCGGACGAGCCACACCACCGCCGGTCCCGGTCCCGGTCCCCGATCACTCACCCGGACGGCGGTAGCCGCGCAGCGGAGCGCCGAAACCGTCGTCCCCCGACGGCAGGATGGCGCCGTGACGCTGCCGACCGACCTGCCGGTGCTGACGTTCCCCGACCAGGCCGCGCTCGAGGCGTGGCTGGAGGAGAACCACGCCACGGCTCCCGGCCTCTACGTGAAGATCGCGAAGAAGGGCACCGGCATCCCGTCGGTGAACTGGGAGCAGATGGTCGAGGTGCTGCTCTGCTTCGGCTGGATCGACGGTCGGGCCAACCGGCTCGACGACACCTGGTACGTCCAGCGGATCACGCCCCGGCGGCCGAAGAGCGTGTGGTCGCTGAAGAACGTCGCGACCGTCGAGCGCCTGGTCGCCGAGGGGCGCCTCCGCCCCGCGGGGCTGGCCGTGGTCGAGGCCGCGAAGGCCGACGGCCGCTGGGAGCGCGCCTACGCCGGCCCGGCGACGATCACCGTGCCCGACGACCTCGCGGCGGCCCTGGACGCCGAGCCCGCCGTCCGGGCGGCGTTCGACGGCCTCGACGGCCAGAACCGCTACGCCGTCCTCCACCGCGTGCACACCGCGAGCACACCGGCCACCCGGGCGAAGCGGATCGCGGCCGCCGTCGAGATGCTGCGGGAGGGCCGCACCCACCACTGAGCACCCACCACTGAGCTCAGGGGGCGACCGACGCCCGCTCCCGCCAGAAGGCGGTGTCCCGCCGGCGCCACCACAGCATCAGCCCGACGCCGGCAGCCATCACCCCGATGCCGATCACCAGCGGTGGCCCGACGCCGAGCCACGCCTGCCCGGTGTAGGAGTTGCCGGCGTCGGCGAGGTCGCGCACCGACAGGACGAGCAGCCAGGTGAGCATCGCCGCCCCGGTGAGCGGGCCGACGCCGAGCAGCAGCAGGTTCCGCACGCTGCGCAGCAGCTGCCGGCGGAAGAACACCGCGCAGGCCAGCCCGGTGAGCGCGTAGTAGAGCGCGATGAGCAGCGACAGCCCGGTGATCGAGTCGTAGAGCGCGTTCTCGCTGATCAGCCCCACGACGACGTACCAGGCGACACCCACCGCAGCGACCCACCAGGTCGAGACGTCCGGCGTCCGGTGGGTGGCGGAGATCGAGGCGAACCGCCGCGGCAGCGCGCCGCGCCGCGCCATCGACAGGCCGGTCCGCGAGGCCGGGATGATCGTCGTCTGCGTGGAGGCGACGGCGGAGGTGGCGACGGCGAGCAGCACGACCCAGTCCCAGCCGCCCAGCGCCTCCGACGACAGCAGCGCGAACACCGCCTCCTCCTCGTCGGCGTTGCCCGCGAGGAACGCCGTCCCGGCGAAGGAGACCACCGCGGCGGCCACGCCCAGGTAGGTGAGCAGCAGGACGACGGTCGAGAGCACCGCGGCCCGGCCGGGCGCCGTCCGCGGGTTCGTCGTCTCCTCGGTGAGGTTGACCGCCGACTCCCAGCCCCAGTAGGCGAAGACGCCGAGCAGCAGGCCGCTGGTCAGGGCCGCGCCGCCGGCGCCGAAGGGGTCGAGCCACTCCCAGGACGGCGTGAGCGCGCCGAACGGGCTGTCGCCCCGCAGGCCGCGCGCGAGGGCGACGACGGCGAAGACGGCCAGCGCCGCCGTCTGGGCCAGGATCAGCCCGTTCTGCAGCCGTGCCGACACCTCGGTGCCGCGCACGCAGATCCACGCCATGAGGACGATGAGCGCGACGGTCAGCCCCATGACGACCGGCGTCGACTCCGTCCACCCGTCGAGGCCGAGCGCCAGCAGGGTGAAGCGGACGCCGACCTCCGCGAGCGACCCCAGCACGAGGACGCCGGTCATCGTGATCGCCCAGCCGCCGATCCAGCCGGTCCACGGCCCCAGCGCGCGGGTGACCCAGGAGAACGTCGTCCCGCAGTCGGGGTCGACGCGGTTGAGCGCGGCGAAGGCGCCGGCGATGAGCAGCATCGGGACGAACGACGCCAGCAGGACACCCAGTGCGTGCACGCCGACGAGGGCGACGACCGGCCCGATGACGGCGGCGAGCGAGTACGCCGGCGACGTCGCGGCGAGGCCGATCACGAGGGAGTCGACGAACCCCACCGCGTCGGGGCGGAGCGTCGGCTCCGGAGGGGCGGTGGTCCGGACGGTCACGTCCGGATGGTGCCAGTCCGATCGGGGACGGCGTTCCCGGGCCTCAGCCCAGGCGGACGCCGAACCGGAAGCCGCGCTGGTCGACGCTGGTGACGGCGACCGGGGAGCCGTAGGTCCGGGCGTGCACCATCATCCCGTTGCCGATGTAGAGGCCCACGTGGCTGATCGGGTCGTAGAAGAAGACGAGGTCGCCGGGCTGGAGCTCGGCGCGCGACACCTGGGTGCCGAGCTGGGACTGCGCGCGGCTGGAGTGCGGCAGGGCGACGCCGGCCGCGGCGTAGGCGTAGGACGTGAGGCCGGAGCAGTCGAAGGCGTCGGGGCCCATGGCCGCGTGCTCGTAGCGGTCGCCGACCTGCGCGAGCGCGGTCTGGATCGCCGCCCCCGCCGCGCCGGGCGGCATGGGGAGGTCGCGCGGCGCCTGCAGCGAGCGGCCGGCGACGGCGGTGGTGACGGCGGCCTGCTCGGCAGCCGACAGGCGGGCGAAGTCGGCCTGGTAGGCGTCGACCTTCTCCTCCAGCTCGGCCTGCTGGCCCTGCAGCTGCTCGAGGCCGGCGCGCGCGGCGGCCGCGGCCTGGTCGGCGACCACCTGGGCCTCCTGCGCGGCCCGCTGCGCCTGGGAGGCCTCGGTGACGACGGCATTGGTGTGCACGGCGATCATGTCCAGCGTCGTCATCTGCTGGACGAGCTCGTCGGCGGACTCGCTGGTGAGGAAAGCGGCGACCCGCGACTGGCTCTTCGCGGTGAAGCCGCTCTGCGCGATGGCCCGGATCTGCGGCGCGTAGACCGCGAGGGCCTGCTGGGCGGACGCCGCGGCGGCCGCGGCGTCGTCGGCGGCCTCCTGCTGGTCGGCGACGATCAGCTCGGCCTCGTGCAGCTGCTCCTCGATGGCGGTGAGCTGCTGGGCCGCCTCCTGCACCAGCTTCTGCGCCTCCGCCGAAGTGGCGGGATCGGCGGCGGCCGGGGCCGGGGCGAGGACGCCCGTCGCGACCGCGAGCAGCGCCCCGCTCAGGGCGAGAAGGGCACGGGAACGGCGCCGGGTCGTCGTGCGCGGTGACTGCACCGTCCGCCTCCGTCGGTTGCGCCGGGCCCGGGGAAGGGGCCACGTTGGTTGCGCGTCAGTACGGACGGTAAGGATCCGGTGTCGACAAGTAGGGGAAGGCGCGCTGTCACAATCCGTCGATCCGCACCGCGTGCCACACGAGCACCAGTGGTCGACGGCAGCCCCGCCCGTCCCCGCAGAACTGCTGCAGACGAATGTGCGCCCAGGGTCCATTCCGGAATGAACCCTGGGCGCACATTCATGGCCCCCGGCGTGGGGGCGACGACGATGTCGGTCAGCCGGCGAGGGGCTCCTGGGCCTGCAGGCCCGCGACCGTGTCGAGGTCGCGCAGGATCGCGGCGAGCTCGTCGGCGGTCCACGCCTCGCAGCAGTCGCACTCCCCGTCGGCGTAGCTGGCGAGGCCGAGCTTGCCGCCGGCCTGGTCCTCGGCGATGGCGAGGTGCCCCGCCACGGGGTGGCGGTGGCAGGCGCAGCCGGTGGCGCACAGCCCCAGCCCCCACCCGGAGATGACGACCGTGCGGCCGTCGTCCCGGACCTTGCCCACCTGGAAGACGGACGGCTTGCGACTCCTGGTCACGGAGTCCTCCCCTCGGTCCCGGAGAAGGCGGGACCCGTGTGACTGTGCTGGATCGAACTGGACGAGATATCGGCAGGAATCGGCAGGTGCTGAATCCCGTGCGCCGAGAATTCGTACATTTTCGGGGTTTAGCGGCGTCGCTCTCCCGGTACCCAGCGTAATCAGCTCAGCACGGCCCGTCCCCGGCATTTGTCACCGACGGTTTCCCGGGGTCGTTGTGCAGAACTGCACCGTCCCGACTCACCCCGCGGTACGGGTGTGACCAGAGGGGCGGGGCCACGTCAGATCGCGCCGTCCGGCGCGGTCAGCTGGCGGGGCTGACGCTGCTCATGTTGAAGTCCGGCACCCGCAGCGGCGGCATCGCGCACCGGGTGAACCAGTCGTTCCACTCGCGCGGCAGCGTCCGCTCGGTGCGCCCCGCCTGGACCGCCCGGCCCAGCAGGTCGACCGGCGACTCGTTGAAGCGGAAGTTGTTGACCGCGCCGGTCACCTCCCCGCCCTCGACGAGGAAGACGCCGTCCCGGGTCAGCCCGGTGAGCAGCAGCGTCTGCGGGTCGACCTCGCGGATGTACCAGAGCGTGGTCAGCAGCAGGCCGCGATCGGTGGCGGCCAGCATCTCGTCCAGGGACGCCGTCGCCGTCGGGTCCTCGAGGAGCAGGTTGTCCACGGCCGCGGTCGCGGGGGCGGTGGTCTTCAGCGCCCATGCACGGGGCCGGACGAGGTTGGCGAGCGTCCCGTCCTCGATCCAGCTCACCGCGGGGGTGGCCATCCCGTTGTCGAACACCGAGGCCGAGCCCGAGGAGGCGCCGACCACCTGGAAGGGCGCGGTCTCCAGCCCCGGCGCGTGGGGGTCGCTGCGCAGCGTCAGCGGCAGGGCGGCCAGCCGCTCCCCCACCCGGTTGCCGCCGCCGGGCGTGGCGAAGACGTTGCGCCCCTCGTCGGCGTCCCGCGCCTCCATCGTCCAGTAGAGGTAGATCATCAGGTCGCTGACCGCCGACGGCGGGAGCAGCGTCTCGTAGCGGCCCGCCGGCAGCTCCACCCTCCGCTTCGACCAGCCCATCTTCCGCTCGACCTCGGCGGCCAGCCCGGCCACGGAGACGTCGCGGAAGTCGCGGGTGCCCACGCCTGCCCAGACCGAGCGGCTGAAGTCGGGGCTCTTGCCGTTGAGCTCCACCCGCCCGGTGGGCTGGTCGTGCCGCAGCCGCAGTCCGGTCGAGCTGCCCAGGTACGTGGTGGCCATCTGGTGCTCGGCGAACCCGTAGAGGAGCTCGTCGCGGTCGCGGGCCTCGCCGAACGCCTGGCCGAGGTCGGGCGCGAAGTCGGCGAACACGTCGATCGACGTCTCGGCCGCGGGGGCACCCCAGTCCCCGTTCCCCGGGGGCTCCTCACCGATCAGCGGGACGGCGTCCTCCGCGGGCCCGGCGTCGCGGGCGGCCTGCTCGCTCGCCGCGACCAGCTCGTCGACGTCCGGCGTACCCGTGCGGGTGACGGTACCGGCCGCCACGCCCGCGCCGCCGTCGACGAAGGAGACGACGACGACCTGGCGGGAGCGCATGGCGCCGTTGGTGGTCAGGCTGTTGCCCGCCCAGCGGAGGTTGGCCTCGGAGCTCTCGACGACGAATGCGATCTGGTCGTCGGCGGTCGAGGCCGCGAGGCACTTCTCGACCAGCTCCTGCGGGGTCACCCGCGTCATCGGCCTGCCTCCTGCACCGTGTTGAGGATGGTCACGCCCTCGAACAGCGCCGAGGGGCAGCCGTGGCTGACCGGGGCTACCTGACCGGGCTGGGCCTTGCCGCAGTTCATCGCTCCACCGAGCACGTAGGTGCCCGGGCCACCCACCACCCGCATCGAGCCCCAGAAGTCCGTCGTCGTCGCCTGGTAGGCGACGTCGCGTACCTGGCCGGCGAGCCGGCCGGCCTCGATCCGGTAGAATCGCTGGCCGGTGAACTGGAAGTTGTAGCGCTGCATGTCGATCGACCAGCTCTTGTCACCGACGACGTAGATGCCGTGCTCGACGCCGGCGATCAGGTCCTCGGTGGTGGGGCCGTCCGGGTCGGGGCGCAGCGAGACGTTCGCCATGCGCTGCACCGGCACGTGGCCGGGCGAATCGGCGAAGGCGCAGCCGTTCGAGCGGCCCATGCCCCGCAGCCGGGCCATGTTGCGGTCGACCTGGTAGCCGACCAGGACGCCGTCCCTGACGATGTCCCACTGCTGGCCGGCGACGCCCTCGTCGTCCCAGCCGACCGTCGAGAGGCCGTGCAGGGCGGTGCGGTCGCCGGTCACGTTCATCAGCGGCGAGCCGTACTGCAGGGTGCCCAGCTTGTCGACGGTGGCGAACGAGGTCCCCGCGTAGGCGGCCTCGTACCCGAGCGCCCGGTCCAGCTCCGTGGCGTGGCCGATCGACTCGTGGATGGTCAGCCACAGGTTCGAGGGGTCGACGACGAGGTCGTGCCGGCCCGCGGTGACCGACGGCGCCTTCGTCTTCTCGCGCAGCAGCTCGGGGATCTCGGCCAGCTCGGCGCGCCAGTCCCAGCCGGTGCCGGTCATGTACTCCCAGCCGCGGCCCACCGGCGGGGCCAGGGTGCGCATGCTCTCGAACGAGCCGGTCGCGCGGTCGACGGTGAGCGCCGTGAACTCCGGCTGGATCCGGATGCGCTGCTGGCGGGTGCGGGTGCCGGCGGTGTCGGCGTAGTACTTCTGCTCCTTCACGTGCATGCAGCGGCTCTGCACGTGCTCGACGCCGTCGGCGGCCAGGAGCTGCTCGGAGAGGTCGGTGAGCAGACCTGCCTTCTCCGCGTCGGGGACGGTGAACGGGTCGACGTCGTAGGCGGAGACGTAGACAGCGTCGGCGTACACGGGCTCGAGGGCCAGCTCGACGCGGTCGCTGTTGATCGCCGCGGACACCCGGGCGACGGCGACCGCCTCCTCCGCCAGGCGCACGGCCTCCGCGGCGGTGAGGACGACGCCGGCGGCGAAGCCCCAGGTGCCCTCGTGGACGACGCGGACCGCCAGGCCGAGGTCCTCGCCGTCGACGGAGGCCTCGGGGCGGGCGTCGCGCAGGCTGATCGTCTGGGTGCGGATCCGCTCGACCCGGATGTCGGCGTGCTCGCAGCCGAGGTCGACCGCCCGGGTCAGCGCGGCGTCGGTGAGCGCGGACAGCGGCAGGGCGAGGAAGGACTCGTCGATCGAGCGGGCTGGCACGCGCCCCTGTCTATCACCCGTCAGCCCAGTTCCTCGTCCACCCAGCACCACCGCCAGGCCTCGCCCGGCTCGGCGCTGACCACGACGGGGTGCCCCGCGGAGCCGAAGTGCACGCGGGAGTGCCGGCGCGGGGAGGAGTCGCAGCAGCCGACGTGCCCGCAGGTCAGGCAGCGGCGCAGGTGCACCCACGTCGTCCCCTCGCGCAGGCAGTCCTCGCAGGCCGAGGCGGGCTCGGCCTCCCCCAGCGGCGCGGAGACCAGGTGGGTGCACAGCGTGCCGCCGGCCCGCGGGACCAGCGCGCCGTCGCGCTCGCGGCCCTCGATCTCCTCGTGGCGGTCGAGCAGGGACTCCTCGACGTCGATCGCGGCGAGCGCTGCCGCGAGCACCTCGTTCGGCGCCGTGCCGTCGTCCCTGGCGCGCACGACGACCTCGCGCTCGGCGGCCAGCATCTGCATCCGCAGGCGGGCGTAGGTGTTCGACGGGGTCTCCTGGTCGGCGAGCGGCCGGCCCAGCCGCTCCCAGGCGGCGTGCGAGCGCGCGACCGAGCGGTCCTTGAGCCGCTCGACCACCCCGGCCGGCTCGTCGCCGGTGACCAGCTCGCGCATCCGGCGCAGACCGGCGGCGTTGGCGGCGTCCCCCAGCTCGGCGGCCCGCAGCGCGTCCTCGGCCGGATCCGGTGGGGGCAGCCCCACCCGGCGGACCAGCCACGGCAGCGTCGACCCCTGCAGCAGCAGGCTGCCGACGACGACGGTGAACGCGGCGAGCAGCAGCACCTCCCGGTCGGGCAGGTCCTGCGGCAGCAGCTGCGCGGCCGCGAGGGTGACCACGCCGCGCATGCCGGCCCAGGAGACCAGCCCGGCGACGCCGGGGCTCCAGGCCTGGCGCCGCATCCAGGGCGTCCCGGACCGCAGGACCCCGGCGACGCCGAAGACGAACACGGCACGGGCGAGGATCGTGGCGACCAGGACCGCGGCGCAGACGGCGACGATCCGGCCCGCGCCCAGCCCGCTGTCGCTGGCGTCGGAGAGCAGGCCGGGCAGCTGCAGCCCGATGACGAGGAACACCGCGTTCTCGAGGACGAAGGCGACCGTCCGCCAGGTGATCTGCTCGGTGACCCGCGCCGAGGCCGTCTGCACCCGGGGCGACAGGTGGGCGAGGGTCAGCCCGGTGACGACGGTGGCGAGCACGCCCGAGGCGTGCACGTGCTCGGCCGGCAGGAAGGCGAGGTAGGGGGCGACGAAGGAGATGAGCGTGTCCAGCACCGGGTCCTTCACCCGCGCCCGCAACACCGCCAGCACGGCGGCGACCACGCCGCCGACGAGCACGGCGCCGACGACCGCCCACAGGAAGTCGCCCACGACCTCGGGCGCCGAGGGGGACGACGACAGCGCCGACACCGCCACGGTGAGGGCGATCAGGGCCGCGGCGTCGTTGACCAGGCTCTCCTGCTCCAGCAGCGTCGCCACCCGCCGGGGGAGGCCGAGCCGGCGGCCGAGCGCCGCGGCCGCGACGGCGTCGGGCGGTGCGACCACGGCGCCCAGGGCGAGCGCGGCGGCGACGGCCACGCCCGGCAGCACCAGCCAGGTGACCCAGCCGACGACCAGGGTGCTGAAGAAGATCAGCACCACCGACATCAGGACGATGCTCAGCTTGTTGTGCCTGAAGTCGAACAGCGACGTCCGCACCGCCGTCGCGTACAGCAGCGGCGGCAGGATCGCGTGCAGCACCAGGTCGGGGTCGAGCTGGACGTCGGGCACGTGCGGCAGGAACGACGCCGCGGCGCCGACGACGACCAGCACCAGCGGCGTGGGCCAGCCGAACCTGTCGCACAGGCCGGCCACGAGCCCGACGGCGATCACCAGGGCCACGAGCTCGGCGGTCACGTCCACGACCGCACCCAACCGCACGCCCGGTCGGCGGTGTTCCCCCGGCGGGCCGGGGGTAGCGGCAGCGCATGGCCCAGCCCCCCGGACAGCCCGCGGACGACGTGACGATGACCTTCGGCGGCAACGCCACGATGCTGCTGCGGATCGGCGCGTTCACGGTGCTCACCGACCCGAACTTCCTGCACCGGGGGCAGCGGGCGCGGCTGGGCTACGGCCTGCGCGCCAGGCGGCTGACCGAGCCGGCGCTGCAGCCGACCCAGCTGCCGGCGCTCGACGGGATCCTGCTCTCGCACATGCACGGCGACCACTGGGACCGCATCGCCACGAGGTCGCTGCCCAAGGAGACGCCGGTGGTGACGACGTCCGAGGCCGCGAAGTGCCTGGCCGACCGCGGGTTCTCCGCCGCCGCCGACCTGCAGCCGTGGCAGACGCACGAGTTCACCCGCGGCACCGACACCCTGCGGGTCACCGCGGTGCCCGGCGTGCACGGTCCCGGGCCGCTCGCGAAGCTGCTGCCCGCGGTGATGGGCAGCGTGGTGGAGCTGCTCCGCGGCGGGGTCGCCGGCCAGGACGTCGTATGGCGGGGCTACATCAGCGGCGACACCCTCTACCGGCCGTTCCTGGGCGAGGTGCTGGAGCGGTGCGGGCCGCTCGACGTCCTCATCCCGCACCTGGGCGGCACCAAGGCGCTCGGGCTGACCGTCACCATGGACGCACGGCAGGGCGCGGACCTGGTCGAGCTGCTGAAGCCGCCGGTCACCGTGCCGGTGCACTTCGACGACTACGACAGGTTCGCCAGCCCCCTCGGCGACTTCGTGGCCGAGGTGGGCCGGCGGCGGCTGCCGGGGTCGCTGCGCACCGCCCAGCGCGGGGAGACGATCTCGCTGCGCGCCTGAGGGCCTAGAAGCCGTCCCCCGTGCGCCAGGCCATCTCCTGGAGGGTCCAGCCGTTGCCGTCCGGGTCGCTGAACGGGGCGTACCGGACCCCGCCGCCGACGTCCTGGAGCTCGCCGACCTCGACGCCGCGGTCGATCAGCTCGGCACGGGCCTGCTCGATGCCGTCGACCACGAGGTGCAGCCCCCGCACGGGGGTGCCCTCGTAGGCCGGGATACCGGTGCCGAAGCCGACCGAGCAGGCCGATCCCGGCGGGGTCAGCTGGACCACCCGCACGCCGTCCACCGGGCGCACGTCGACGTCGACGGTGAACCCGAGCTTCTCGGCGTAGAACGCCTTGGCGCGGTCGACGTCCGCGACCGGGATCGGGACGAGCTCGAGCTTCATGTCCATGACGGACCTTCCTGACGTGGTGGCCGGGGCGTGCCCGCAGGGACGCCCCGGCCTCGGGTGGTGCCGGTCAGCGGCCCGAGAGGAGCTCGTCGAGCTTCTCGTAGCCCTCGTTCACGCCGACGTCCATGCCGCTGGAGAGCATGCCGTCGCGGTCGGCGAAGGAGTCGCACAGCGACGTCGCCGTCAGCCGGGTGCGGCCGTCGCCGAGGTCGTCGAGGACCAGCTTCTCGAGCGCGACGCCGTCGGGCATGCCCTCGAACGTGAAGGTCTGGACGATCAGCCGGCCCGGCCGCAGCTCGTGGAAGCTGCCGTAGAAGCCGAACTCCTGGCCCTCGTGGACGGCCGTGTAGCGCCAGGAGCCGCCGGTGCGGGCGTCCCACTGGTCGATGCGGGTCTGCGTGCTCCGCGGGCCGGTCCACTGCGCGACCAGCTCGGGGTCGGTGTGCGCGCGGTAGACCTTGTCGGGGGTCGCGTCGAACTCGCGCGTGATCCGGATCAGCGGCACGTCGGGGTCGGCGACGATCTGGGTCTCGTGGTGCGTGGTGCTGGTCATGACGGGTTTCCTTCCCGGGGTGAGGGGGCGTCCGGCTGCATCTGATCGGACATGGCGCGCAGGACGTCGTCGAGACGGCGGTAGCGCTCCTCGGCCTGCCGCCGGTACCGCTCGATCCACTTGGTCATCAGGTCGAACACGTTCGCCTCGAGGTGCACCGGGCGGCGCTGGGCATCCCGGCTCCGGCTCACCAGGCCGGCGTCCTCCAGCACCTTGAGGTGCTTGGAGACGGCCTGGACGGTCACGTCGTAGGGCGCGGCGAGCTCGTTGACCGTGGCGTCGCCGACCGCGAGCCGCGCCACGATGTCCCGCCGGGTGGGGTCGGCGAGCGCCGAGAACACCCGGGAGAGCGGATCTGCCGCCACATCGTCCTCCTCGTACTCAACCTCTCGGTTGAGGAAGACGGTAGACCCGGAGGGGGGTGGTCGTCAACCGTTCGGTTGAAGAAGAGTCAGCGGAGGGCCGTGGCGATGCGCCAGGCGGTCAGCCGCGCGTCGCGGTCGACCCCGTCGACGAGCGAGCTGTTGACCCGGGTCTGCCACGGCAGCCCCATCCAGTGCAGCCCCGGCACCGGCGAGGCGCCCCGCTCGTGCCGGGGCGCCCCATCCGCGGTCAGCGCCCCCGGGACGTCGATCCAGCCGGTGTCGGGAGCGAAGCCCGTGCACCACAGGACCGTCCGCGGCTCGACGACCGTGCCGTCCGCCAGGCACACCCGCGGACCGACGGCCGAGACGACCCTCGAGGGGACCAGCCGGACGGCGCCACGCCGCAGCGCTCGGCGCAGAGTCCGGCCGAACACCGCCTCGTGCCGGTGCCGCAGGAACCGGCCGACCGGCGTCCTCGCGCCCGCGTTGAGCACGCCGGTGAGCAGGAGCCACCAGTAGGTGCTCACGCCGAGGACGCGCTCGGGGAGGAAGCGGGGCACGACCGGTGCGGCGATCGTGACCTCGTGCCGGCCGGCGAGTTCCAGCGCCAGCTGCGCGGCGGAGTTGCCTCCGCCCACGACGAGCACCGGCCCCATCGCCACGTCATCGGGTCTCCGGTAGGCCGACGAGTGCAGCTGGCGCACCGTGCCGTCGAGGTCGTCGGCGGCAGCGGGTACCCGCGGCAGCCGGTAGGCGCCGGTCGCCACCACCACGTGCGCGGCCCGCACCACCCCGTGCGGCGTCTCCGCCCGAAACCCGCTCCCGGACCGGGTCAGCCGCAACACCGGCGTCGACGTGCGCACCGGCAGGTGGAAGCGTTCGGCGTACGCCGCCAGGTAGCCGGCCATCTCCAGGCGGGACGGGGTCGCCGAGGGCCCGGCGGGGAAGCGGAGGCCGGGCAGGGAGCTGAACCGGCGCGGGGTGAACAGGACCAGGGTCTCCCACCGGTCCCGCCAGGCCTGCCCGGGCGCGTCGGCCGCCTCGGTCACGACGACGCGACCGACGCCCTCGCGGACCAGGTGGTACGCCACCCCCAGGCCTGCCTGACCGGCTCCGACCACCAGGACGTCGACCTGCTCCTCGGCGCTCATCGCTCCCGATCGTCCCCGCTGACCTAGCGTGGTGCCGTCCGCCCCCGCGCACCGAGGAGCCGCCGTGCCGCAGCCCCTGACGGGGGACCCCGTCGACCTGCTCGTCATCGGGGGCGGCACCGCCGGGCTCGTGGGTGCGCACACCGCCGCCGCCCTGGGCGCGCGCACGGTGCTCGTCGAGCGCGAACGCACGGGGGGCGACTGCCTGTGGACCGGCTGCGTCCCCTCCAAGGCGCTCCTGGCCGCCGCCACCGCGGCCGCCGACGCGCGGGGCGCCGGCCGCCTCGGTGTCGACACCGGCGCGGTGACGGTCGACTTCGCCCGGGTGCGCGCCCACGTCCGCGCGGCCGTGACCGCGATCGAACCGAAGGACGCCCCCGCCGCCCTGGAAGCGGCCGGCATCCGGGTGGTGAAGGGCTCGGCGGCGTTCACCGGCCCGGACACCGCACTCGTCGACGGACGGCCGGTCCGCTTCCGCGCCGCGCTGATCGCCACCGGCGCCGCTCCCCTGGTGCCCCCCGTCGACGGGATCGACGCCGCCGGGCCGCTCACCAGCGACACGGTGTGGGAGCTCGAGGAGCTACCCCGGAGGCTGGTCGTGCTCGGCGGTGGCCCCATCGGCTGCGAGCTCGGCCAGGCCTTCGCGCGGCTGGGGTCGCAGGTGACGCTCGTCGAGGGCTCCGACCGGCTGCTCGGCCCGGAGGACCCCGACGCCGCCGCCCTGGTCGCCGCGGCCCTGCGCCGCGACGGCGTCGAGCTCCGGCTCGGCAGCGAGGGCCGGCGGGTGGAGCCCGGCCTGCTGCACCTCGCCGACGGCAGCACCGTCCCCTTCGACCGGCTGCTGGTCTCGGTCGGCCGGCGCCCGCGCACCGACGACCTCGGTCTCGACCTCGCGGGCGTGGAGCTCGACGAGCACGGTGGCGTCGCCACCGACGGCACCCTGCGGACCAGCAACCGCCGGGTGTGGGCGGCCGGTGACGTCACCGGCAAGCCGTTCTTCACCCACGTCTCCGGCATGCACGGCAGCGTGGCCGCGAGCAACGCCGTCCTCGGGCTGCGCCGCACCGTCGACCCGGTCGTCCCCCGGGTCACCTACACCGCCCCCGAGGTGGCGTCGATCGGCGTCCCGCCCGCCCAGGCGCGGGAGAAGGGCCTCACGGTGCGCCGCGTCGAGCACTCGACCGTCGACCGCGCGGTGGCCGAGGGCGTGACGGACGGGTTCACCTCCCTGGTCCTCGACGGCCGACGGCGGGTCGTCGGCGCGGTCGTGGTCGGTCCGCGCGCCGGCGAGACGCTGGGCGAGCTGTCCCTGGCCGTCCGGAAGGGGCTGACCGCGAGCGACCTCGCCGGCACCACGCACGCCTACCCGACGTACAACGACGCGCTGGTCGACGCCGCCCTCGCCGACGTCCGGACGCGCCTGGCCGCTCCTCTCGTGCGGGGAGGGCTCCGCGTCCTGCGGTGGATCCGACGGGCGGGGGATCAGCGCAGCGCGCGGTAGCCCGCGACGGTGCGCTGCGCCGCCGAGACCGCGACCACCGCCGCCCACACCCAGGCGATCTCCCCGGCGTACCAGGGCAGCAGCAGCCAGAGGGAGTGCACGAACACGGTCTCCGTGCCCTCCGCCCAGCCCCCGAGACGAGGGAATCCGCCCGTGCCGTCGTTCCGCCCCCGTCGCAGCGCACTGCTGCGGGTCGCCGTCCCGCTCGCCGCCGTCCTCGCCGTCACAGGTTGCGCCGCGCCGCTCGCCGACACGGAGACCGCCCCCACCAGGGACTGGTCCGACGTGCTCGCCGAGGCCGACGGGCAGACCGTGCGGCTGTGGATGTACGGCGGCGACGACAAGGGGAACGCCTACGTCGACGACGTGCTGGCCCCGGCGGCGGCGGAGCTCGGCGTGACCCTCGAGCGGGTGCCCGTCGCCGACACCGGGGACGCGGTCAACCGCGTGCTCTCCGAGCGCCAGGCCGACGTCACCGACGGGGAGGTCGACCTCGTGTGGATCAACGGCGAGAACTTCGCCACCGGACAGCAGGCCGGCGCGTGGCTGTGCGACTGGACGTCGATGCTGCCGAACATGGAGTACGTCGCCGAGGACGACCCGCTGCTGGTGACCGACTTCGGGACGCCGGTCGACGGGTGCGAGGCGCCCTGGCACAAGGCCCAGTTCAGCATCGTGTACGACTCCGCCCGCGTGCCCGACCCACCGACGACGGTCGAGGGCCTGCTCGACCACGCGGAGCGGAACCCGGGACGCTTCACCTATCCCGCGCCGCCGGACTTCACCGGGTCGGTCTTCGTGCGCCAGGTGCTCTCCGCGGTGAGCGGCGGCGTGGACGAGGTGCCCCTGGACTTCACGCAGGAGGCCTACGACGACCTCTCCCCCGCCCTGTTCGACCGGCTGGAGGAGGTGGCCCCCTCGCTCTGGCGCGGCGGCGAGACGTACCCGCAGACCCTGGAGGAGCTCGACCAGCTCTACGCCGACGGCCAGGTCGACTTCACCATGACCTACGGCCCGGCCACGCTGCCCGACCTGGTCGCCGACGGCACGTTCCCCCCGACCACCCGGGTCCTGCTCCTGGAGGAGGGCACGATCGGCAACGCGTCCTTCCTGGCGCTGCCGTCGACCTCCGGCAGCCGGGCCGGCGCCATGGTCGTGGCCGACCTCGCGCTCTCGCCCGAGCAGCAGCTGCAGAAGGCCCGGCCCGAGGTGTGGGGGCAGTACACGGTGCTGGACCTCGACGCGCTCCCCGAGGACGTGCAGGAGGGCTTCGCCGCGCTCCCGCCGTCGGAGGTGGTCCCGCCCTACGAGGAGCTGTCCCGCGACGCCGACCCCGAGCTGGGCCCGGAGTGGGTCACGGCGGTCGACGAGGGCTGGCGCCGGCGGATCGCCGCCGGCTGAGCGCCCGACAGTGACCTCTCCCCGCCTGCGCACCACGCTGCTGGTGCTGCCCGCGCTGGTGCCGGTGGTCGCCGTGGTCGGCGCCGCGCTCACGTCGGCCGCGCTGCTCAGCCTGGGTCTCACCCCGCTGGTCGGGCAGCCCCGGCTCTCCCTGGACGCCTACCGGGCCACCGCCGCCGATCTCGGCCCCGGCATCGGCGTCTCGCTGGGCATCGCCGCCGCGTCCACTGCCGTCGCCACGGTCGTCGGGCTGTGCCTGGCCCTGGCCGCGACCGCGGCCGTCCGCCGCAGCCGGGTCCTGGGCGGCCTGGCCGCGCTGACCATCCCGATCCCCCACCTGGTGGGTGCCGCCGCCATGGGGCTGCTGCTCGCCGACGCCGGCTTCCTCTCCCGCCTGCTCGGCGTCGACCCCGCGTCCTGGCCCGCGCTGGTCGGCGGCCGCTGGTGGGTCGCCGTGGTCGCCGAGTACGCCTGGAAGGAGTCCGCGTTCATCGCCCTCGTGGTGGCCGGCGTGCTGGCCTCGCGGACGGCGTCCTACGGCGAGACGGCGGCGCTGCTCGGCGCCGGCCGGTGGGCCCGGCTGCGCCACGTCACCCTGCCCCTCGCGGCCCCGGCGCTGGGGGCGACCGCGGCGGTGAGCTTCGTCTACACGCTGGGCTCCTACGAGGTGGCCGCCCTCCTCGGCCGCTCCTACCCCGAGCCGCTACCGGTGCTCTCCTACCGGCTGTTCACCTCCATCGACCTGGCCGCCCGTCCGCAGGCGGCGGCGGTCGCCGTGATCACCGCCGGGCTGGCCACCGTCGTGGTGCTGCTCGCGCTGCGCGCCCTGCGCCGGCTGGCGGCCGAGCAGTGACCGCGCCCCGCGCCGCGCTGGTCGCCTCCCGCACCGGGCGCACGCTGCTGGCCGGCTGGCTGGTGCTGCCGGTGATCCCCCTGCTGCTGTGGGCCTTCGCCGACCGGTGGACCTTCCCGGCGCTCCTGCCGCAGGAGTGGGGGACGCGTGGTCTGGACGAGGCGTTGTCCGCGGGCGCGGGTGGGGCGCTCCTCTCCTCGACCCTGCTCGGCCTGGTGGTCGCCGCGCTGGCGACCCCGCTGGGCGCCATGGCCGGTCGGGCGCTGGCCTCGCGGCAGGTGCCGGGCGCCACCGCCGTGCTGGCGGTGCTGCTGGCCCCGCTGGCGCTGCCGCCCTTCGCGGTGGCGCTCGGCCTCGACGTCCTCCTGCTGCGGCTCCGGGTGCCACCCGTCGTCGGCGTCGTCGTGCTGCTCGTCGTTGCGGCCCTGCCGTACACCACGATCACCATGCGGGCGGCCTACGCGGCGCACGACCGGGGCTTCGAGGACGAGGCCCGCGTCCTCGGTGCCACCCGCTGGCGGACGGTGCGCTCGGTGCAGCTGCCGCTGCTGGCCCCGGCTCTGGCGGGCGCGGCCTTCCTCGCCTTCCTCGTCGGGTGGAGCGACTACATCGTGACCGTGCTGGTCGGTGGCGGCCGGCTGACGACGCTGCCGCTGCTGGTCGCCTCCGCCGCCTCCGCGACCGGCAACGACGCGCAGGTGGCGGTCCTGTCGCTGACCTCGATCCTGCCGCCCGTCGCCCTGCTGGTGGTCGTCGGCTCGCTGGGCCGCCGGGGACGGGAGCAGGACCGGTGAGCGGCGGGCGGCTGGAGCTGCGCGGGCTGAGGCGGGTGCACGGGAGGGACCAGGTCCCCGCCCTCGACGGCCTCGACCTCGACGTGCCGGCCGGGTCCTGCGTCGCGATCGTCGGGCCGTCCGGGTCGGGGAAGAGCACCGTGCTGCGGCTGACCGCCGGCCTGGACGCCCCCACGGCGGGCAGCGTCCACCTGGACGGGACCGACCTGGCGGGCGTGCTGCCCGAGCGGCGCGGCATGGCGATGGTCTTCCAGCGGCCGCTGCTGTTCCCCCATCTGTCCGTGCGCGACAACGTCGCCTTCGCCGACCGCGTGCGCGGGGTCCCCCGCCGGGCCGCCCGCCGCCGCGCGGAGGACTTCCTCGACCTCGTCCGCCTGGACGGCTTCGGTGACCGGCCGGCGCGGACCCTGTCCGGCGGCCAGGAGCAGCGCGTCGCCCTGGCCCGCGCCCTCGCCGCCGAGCCCCGCGTGCTCCTGCTCGACGAGCCCTTCAGCGCGCTGGACACGCGGCTGCGCGAGGAGATGCACGAGCTGGTCGCCGACCTGCGCATGCGGCTGGACCCCACGATCCTGCTGGTGACCCACGACCCGGCCGAGGCCGACGCGCTGGCCGACGCCGTCGCCGTGCTCGACGGCGGCCGGCTGCTGCAGGCCGGACCGATGCGGGAGCTCTACGGGCAGCCGGTGTCGCTCGGGGTGAGCAGGCTCCTCGGCGGCCGCACGGAGGTGCCGGGCACGGTGCGCGCCGGGGTGCACCACTCGCCGCTCGGGGGGCTCGCGCTGCCCCGTCCGGCGGCCGACGGCCCGGCGGTGCTCGTGATCCGGCACGAGGCGGTCGTCGTGACCACCGCCGACGACCCGTCGGCCGACGCCGTCGGCACCGTGGTGCGGATCCGGCGGCGCGGGCTGCGGGCGCTGGTCACCGTCGAGATCAGCAGCGCTGCCGGGACGGCGTCGGTGGACGCCGAGCTGGCACCCGGCCGGGAGATCGCGAACGGCCGCACCGTCGGCCTGCGGCTGCCCGTCGCCGACCGCTCCGCCGTCCCCCCGGCCGGCCCCGGCACGGGCACCCCCGCACCGGAGCCCGCGGCTCGGTAGCTCAGACCACCGTCAGCGGCAGCAACCTGCGCAGCTCGACGTTCTCCACGGGGTCCAGCACCGAGTGCTGCGCGCAGGCGGGGACGAGCTCCCCGGTCTCCGGGTGCGCCATCGAGTACGTGCACGCGGCGAGCCGCTCCTGCGTGGCCCGGAGCTGCGGGTCCTCGGCGGCGATGCCGCGCCGCATCATGTCCCAGGCAGGGGCCACGTGCTCGGCATCCATGAAGCTGTGCACCTCGAACGTCATCAGGCCGAGGCGCCCGGCGCGGGCGCCCCGCACCAGGGCCCGCAGGCCGCCCGCGCGGCGCAGCAGGCTGCGCGCCCAGCGCAGCGCCGTCCGCACGTCCCCCGGGTGGTGCCGGGCCGCGCGGAGCACCTTGACCACGAGGAGGAGCGGCGGCGTGCCGCTGAAGGCGATCCCGCCGTAGTGGGCGAAGAACGCGTCCCGGGCAGCGGTCTCGGCGGGGACGTCGGGATCGACGAACGGGTGCCAGCGCCCGTCCAGCAGGAAGCCGAAACCCAGCCGGTTGCACCGGGGGTCGCCGAACTCGATGCCCTCGTACGGCACCCGCTGCCCGAGACCGCGCTCGAGCTCGGCCCAGACGGCGTCGACGTCGACGGCGGCGTAGGACTCCTTCCACCGCCGCTCGTCGCCCACGTGCGCGGCCGGCTGGAAGCTCATCATCGAGTAGCCCATGCCGACGACCTCGCGCACGGTGTCGGCGACCTGCCCGACGTTGGCGGGGGTGACGGTCATGTTGTGCGCCAGGTAGTACCGCAGGCCGGTCTCGGCACCCACGTCGCGGAACATCTGCACGAACCGCTCGCGGAACGGGTTCAGCTCGGCCTCGCTGCGCGGGCGGACGGCGCCCCGACGGCCGCGCATCAGCGAGTCGAAGTGCGCGGCGAAGCTGACCCGGTCGAACCTCAGCCCGCCGTCGGGCGCGGTGACCAGGGCCCTCAGGTACTCGGGGTCGAAGTCGCCGTGGGTCATCGACATCGGGGAACGGCCGGCGTCGCGCATGGCCTGCAGCGCGGCGGCGTGGTCGTCGGGGGAGAGCAGGCTGACCTCGCCACCGATCAGCTGGGCGTGGGCGTAGGGGCCGCGGCGCTCCCGCAGGTAGGCCATCTGGCGGGACACCTCGCGGACGGTGTGCCCGCCGTCGACGCGCACCTTGTTGGCGTCGGCCGAGTGGTAGCAGGGCGTGCAGGTGAGGTTGCACTTCGGGAACACCCCGTGGGTGCCCTCGCAGCCCACAGCGTGCCGGCCGAGGCTCTGCGCCGGCGTCCGGACGTGGTCGGGCAGCGCTGCCCAGCGGTCCGCCAGGGCTCGCTCGGTCTCCGGGTGCACGGGGCGGGTCCGCTCCCGTAGGTCCTGCCAACGTGCGCGCAGCCCTCGGGGCTGTCCCATGGTGCCTCCCGGCCGTTCGTGTCGGACGCTCCTACCCCGTTCGGTCGAGCGCCACCGATCGGATGGGTGCGGCCCTGCCGGAGGCGGTGGAGGGCCGCCGTCAGCCCTCGGCCAGGCGCGCCGCGCGGCGGGCCACGTCCTGCCGCAGGTCGTCGACGTCCACCGTGGTCGACCGGCCGTCGCGGACGACCTGGCGGCCGCCCACCCAGACGTCCCGCACGTGCCGCCCCGCGCCGGACCACACGAGGTGGGCGAGCAGGTCGGCCGGGTCACCGACGGGCTCGAAGACCAGGTCGCGGGTGTCCACGTGCACGAGGTCGGCCCGGCGGCCCGCCGTCAGCTGCCCGAGGTCGGGCCGGCCGACGGCGTCGGCGGCGGCTCCGGTCGCGAGCCAGACAGCTTCGGCGGCGGTGAGTGCGGTGGCGTCGCGCCCGGCCAGCCGGGCGAAGGAGGCGGCCAGACGCAGGTCCGCGAGCAGGTCCAAACCGTCGTTGGACGCCGGACCGTCGGTGCCCATCCCGACGCGGATGCCTCTGTCGAGCATGTCGCGCAGCCGCGCGATCCCGCTGGCGAGCTTCGCGTTGCTGGCGGGGCAGTGCGCGACGGCGACGTCGTACTCCTGCCACAGCGCCAGGTCGCCGTCGTCCATGTGCACGCAGTGGGCGGCGAGGACGCGGCCGCCGAGCACGTCGTGGGCGGCGAGCAGGGCCGGGACGGACAGCCCGTGCGTGGCCAGCAGGTCGGCACCCTCGGTGGCGGTCTCCGCCACGTGCAGGTGCAGGAGCATGCCGTGCTCGCGGGTGAGCACCGCCGCCTCGCGCAGGACCGGGAGCGGCACGGTGTACGCGGCGTGCGGTCCGATGCCGTACTCCACCGAGCCGTCGTCGGGTGCGCTCCGGAACAGCGTCAGGGCGTCGGCCAGCTGCTGCTCGAGCGGCGGCATGCCGGGCATCGGGATGAGCGTGGCCATCACCAGCGCCCGGGCTCCCGTCGCACGGACGGCGGCGGCGATCCGGTCGGGGTGGAAGTACATCTCGACGCTGGTGGTCACGCCGTTGCGCAGCATCTCCGCCGACGCGGCGGTCATGGCGACCTCGACGTCGTCGGCGGTGAGGCGGGCCTCGCGCGGCCACATGACCTCCCGCAGCCAGCGGTCCAGCGGGAGCCCCTCCCCCTGGCCGCGGAACAGCACCATCGGCGCGTGCGAGTGGGTGTTCACCAGCCCCGGCATGAGCAGGCCGGGAAGCGCGGTGACCTCGGCGTCATCCGCCGGCGGGGCGTCGGCGGCCGGTCCGACCCAGCGGATCAGCCCGTCGTCGACGTCGACGACGGCATCGGGGACGACGGTGCCGGCGCGGTCACCGACCACGACGGCGCGGGCGGTGAACCGGTGCGGCATGTCACCTGACGCTAGTGCCGGTTCCCGCTCGCGTCGCGGCGGTCGCCGGGACCCGCCGATACCGTGGAGGCCATGTCACTCCTCGCCGCCGCCCCGACCGACGAAGGTGGCATCACCGCCTGGCTGCTCCAGCTGGTGGACACGCTCGGCCCGATCGGCGTCGGGTTCAGCATCCTGCTCGAGACGGTCGTCCCGCCGATCCCGAGCGAGGCCGTGCTGGGCGCCGCCGGCGTGCTGATCGACAGCCCGTGGGCGTTCCTCGCCGTCGTCGGGGCCGCGACCGTGGGCTCGGTCCTCGGCGCGATCTTCTTCTACTACCTCGGGCGGGCCCTGGGGCCGCGGCGCTCGCACGCCTTCCTCGACCGGCTGCCGCTGGTGGAGACCGAGGACGTGGACAAGACCTTCGCGTGGTTCGAGCGGCACGGGCGGTCGGCGGTGTTCTTCGGCCGCATGGTGCCGATCGTGCGCAGCTTCATCTCGGTGCCCGCCGGGGTGGTGCGGATGCCGTTCGGGCAGTTCCTGCTCTTCACCGCGGCCGGCAGCCTGATCTGGAACAGCGTGCTGGTCACGCTGGGCTGGCTGGCGCGCGACTTCATCGAGGCGAACCTGCACTACCTGGACTACGTCGTCGCGGCGGTCGTCATCCTGGCCGTGGTCTGGTTCGTGTGGAAGAAGGCGACCGGCCGGTTGCGCCGCCCGGCCTCCGCGGGCCTGGACCTGCCTGCGGACGAGCGCGACCAGGCGTGAGCCGCCGGCGGCCGGACGTCGTCGCCTTCGACGTCAACGAGACCCTCCTCGACCTGGCGCCCGTCCGCGCCGCCCTGGTGGAGGCCGGGGAGCCGTCGTCGCTGCTCGACACGGTGTTCGCGCGGACGCTGCTGACCGGGTTCGCGGCCGTGGCCACCGGCAGCTGGTTCGGGTTCCGGGACGCGTTCGACGCGGCCCTGGCGCAGGTGAGCGACCTGCCGGCCGAGGGCCGCGCGGTGGTGGCCGACGCGTTCCGCGAGCTGTCGCCGCACCCGGACGTCGAGCCGGCCCTGCGCCGGCTGGCGGAGGCGGGGGTCCGCGTGGTGACGCTGTCGCACGGTTCGCCGGGAATCGCGGAGGCCGGGCTGGCGCGCGGTGGCATCGCGCCGCTGGTGGAGCGGACGCTCACCAGCGAGGCGATCCGGGCCTGGAAGCCCTCCCGCGAGGTGTACCTGTGGGCGGCGGGGGTCTGCGACGTCGCGCCGGGGCGGATGGCGCTGGTGGCCGCGCACGGCTGGGACGTGCACGGGGCGCAGCGCGCCGGCCTCACCGGGGCGTGGTTCCCGCGGAGCGAGCGCACCTACCCGGCCGTCTTCGAACCCGCGCACGTGGCGGCCGGCGACCTCGCCGGGGCGGTGGACGGGCTGCTCGCCCTGCCCTCGGCATGAGCGCTGCGCTCGAGATCGGGACGCCGACCGGCCTGGCGCGAGCCCACGTCGACGGCGCAGGCGGGGCCGGGACCCTCGTGCTCGGGCACGGCGCCGGGGGCGGTGTCGAGTCCGCGGACCTCGTGGAGATCACGAGGGAGGCGGTGGCAGCGGGCTGGCGGGTCGTGCGGGTCGAGCAGCCGTGGCGGGTGGCCGGCAAGCGCATCGCCGTCGCACCTCCGCGCCTGGACGAGGGGTGGAACGCGGTGCTGGCCCACCTCCGAGCCGACGGGGTGCTGACCGGGCCTCTGGTGCTGGGCGGCCGGAGCGCGGGGGCGCGGGTGGCGTGCCGGACGGCGGCCGATCAGGGCGCGGCCGGCGTGCTGGCGCTGGCGTTCCCCCTGCACCCGCCGGGTCGGCCGGAGAAGAGCCGCGCCGCCGAGCTGACCGCGGTCGACGTGCCGCTGGTGGTCGTCCAGGGCGAGACCGACGCCTTCGGGGCACCGGCGGACGTGGCCGCCGTCCTCGCCGGCCGCCCGGGCGCCTCCGTCTACGCCGTCCCGGGCGACCACTCGCTGAAGAAGAACGTGGCCGTGGTGGCCGCCGCCGCGATGTCCTGGCTGGACGAGCTCACTTCGGCCTGAGGAGGCCCTCGACGACGTCGGCCAGCTCGCCCACGGGCCGCCGTCCGTCCAGCTCCAGGCTCGCTCCCCGCCTGAGGAGCGGCTCCACCGTGTCCAGGTAGTGCGCGATCTCCGCCTGCTGGGCGGCCGTCCGGCCGTACGGGTTGCCGGTGCGGGCGCGCACCCGCCCGAGGAGGACGTCCAGCGGCGCACTGAGCAGGACGACGTGCTGGAAGCGGTCGTAGAAGCGGCCCTGGTTGTCCACCGTTCCCGAGACCACGACGTCGGCATGGGCGGCCAGGAGCTGGTCCATGCGCGGCACGTCCCAGGTCCCGTCGGGGAGCTCCCAGCCGCCGTAGTCGGTGTCCACGGTCAGGTGCCCGCGACGGGCGAGCTCCGCCAGGAGCGTCGTCTTCCCCGCTCCCGACATCCCTGTCACCAGCACCCGCGGCATCGCCCGAACCGTAGCGACACCGTCCTTCAGAAGGGCGCCGGTTCGAATTCGTCGGCCGCGGGGTCGTGCAGACCGGGTGGCCGGGTCACGCGGGTGACGCCGCTGGGCGTGGTGACGGTCAGTACGCCGTCGTCGTCCATGGCGAACGACCAGCCGGGCGCGTGGGTCTTGAGCCGGTGGTGGCGGCGGCACAGGCAGCAGAGGTTCTCGCAGGCGGTGGCGCCGCCCTCGGCGTGGGCGAGCACGTGGTCGAGGTCTGCCCAGCCGGCGGAACTGGCGCAGCCGGGATGGCGGCAGGTGCGGTCCCGGGTGCTGACGAACCGGCGCTGGGCGGGGGTCGGCCGGTAGCGCTCCACCGGTGGCGGCCGGTCCAGCAGCGGGCAGCCGCAGTTGCCGTCAGGGTGGTCGGCGCAGCCGCGGCGGGCCAGCCGCTCCAGCTCGCGGCGGGTGAGGACAGCCCGCAGCGCCCCGCTGACCGGATTGGTGAGCGCGATGGAGAGGCTGCCTCCGGCCGGGGCCTGCAGCCCGCCGGGGCACAGGGCGTCGAGCCGTTCGAGCAGCTCGCGCAGGTGTTCGGCGGTGATCGGCTGCCCGTCCACGGCCGCCGGCTCGACCTCGCCGCCGGCGGCCCCCGCCCCGGCCCCGGCCCCCGCCCCGGCCCCGGCGGTCAGCGTGTCCAGCGGAGCGAGCACGGTCAGGTGGGCGGTGACCGGCGGCCGGCTGTCATCCCAGGGGCGGGTGACGAGGTCGAACAGCACCC
>NZ_QCZF01000002.1 GCF_003075095.1 Blastococcus litoris | reverse complement strand
GTCGTGGCCCTCCTGGTCGGCGGCCACGACCGCGGCATCGACTACGGGCCGCTCGCCGAGGGCCTCACCGGTCGCGGCGACCTGCTGGCGGTGTGCCTGCCCGACAGCGGGCCGCGGATCGCGGCGGCGCTGCGGTCCGGCGCCCCCGACGTCGACGTCCGCGAGGTGGCCGACCTGCCCGAGGGGGTGCGCGCCGGGTTCGCGTGGGCCCGGCCCGACGGCGTCGTCCTGCTCTCCCCCGCGGCCCCCAGCTTCGGGCGGTACCGCAACTACGAGGAGCGTGCCGCCGACTTCGTGCGCACGGTGGAGTCGCTCGGCGGGAGCTGACCGCCGTTCAGAACCAGCGGGACCTGTCGTACTGCACGACGAGCGAGGCCCGGGAGCCATCGACGACGAGGTCGGTGCACACCCGCCGCCGGTCCAGCCAGCTCGCCGGCCCGCACGTGCGGTCCGGGTACCCGGCGCCGTCCAGCAGGGCCGCGGGCGACCGGCCGTCGGTCGCGACCAGGCCCAGGCGGAGCCAGCAGCCGCCCGACCCGCACGACAGGTCGTCGTTCGCCACCCGCACCCCGGCCGGCAGCGCAGGCACGTCCGAGACCGAGGGCACCGCGCCCTCGTCGACGGTGTGCAGCCAGACCACCGGCGCCACCAGGACCGACGCCAGGGCCGCGACGACCCAGGCGCACGACCGGATGACCGTCCGCCAGGGCATCCGCGGATCGTAGGGGCGGCCGGTCAGCCCGCGCGGGAGGCGCCCTGCCGAGGAACGGCGCGGACCTCGCGGGCGCCGGAGAGCTCGTGCCCGTCGTCGCAGACCAGGCCGAGGTGCACCGGCGATCCGCAGTCGCGGTGCTCCAGCGCCAGCGGCGCGACGTCGTCGGCAAGGTACTTGTCGCCCCACTGCATCAGGGCCACGAGCGTCGGGTAGAGGTCGATGCCCTTGGTGGTCAGCCGGTACTCGTGGCGCTGCCGCTCCCCCTCGGCCTGGTAGGGCACCCGCCGGAGGATGCCCTGCTCGACGAGGGTGCCCAGGCGGTCGGTGAGCACCGCCTTGGGAGCACCCAGGTTGCGCTGGAGGTCGGCGAACCGGCGCACGCCGAGGAACGCCTCGCGCAGCACGAGCAGGCTCCACTTCTCCCCGACCACGGCCAGGGTGCCCGCCACGGAGCAGCGGGACCGGTCCCACGAGGCGTCAGTCACACCGGCAGTCTAGACCGGCTGAGTTCACTTGACGAACCTCGAACGGAGGAGGACAGTTCATTTTACGAACCCAGGAGGCCGGGATGGACATCGCGGTGACGACGAGGCCGGTGCGGCCCGCCGACCGGACGCTCTTCTACCGGCTCTGGCCGCGCCTGTCCCCCGAGACGATCTACCGGCGGTTCCACGCCCCGGTGCACCGCCTCCCCGACGAGACGGTCCGCCGTCTGGTGACCGTCGACCACGACCTGCGCGAGGCGGTCGTCGCGGTCGTCGGCGGCGAGGTGGTCGGCGTCGCCCGCTACGACCGCCCCTCGGAGGACCCGTCCACGGCCGAGATCGCCGTGCTGGTCGAGGACGCCTGGCAGGGGGCGGGGGTCGGCCGGCAGCTGCTGGCCTCGCTCACCGACCTCGCCGCACGCCGCGGCGTCCGCACCTTCACCGCCACCGTCCAGCCGGACAACCGGCCGGTCCTGGGCCTGGTCCGGCGGCTGCTCCCGGGCTCGACCGTCACGCCGGACGCCGACGTCCTCACCGTGACCAGCCCGCTCCCGCCGGAGCCGGTATCCGCCTCCCCGCGGGCCGACTCACTCCTCGCGACCGCAACGATCTGAATCGGAGTCCTGACATGTCCCGCCTGTCCACCACCTTCGCCAGCCGCCGCGCCGCCCGTCGCCACCTCCGCGAGGAGCGCGCCCTGGCCCGGGCGCTGGCCTCGGCCCCCACGGTCGAGTCCGCCCACGAGATCGCCGTCTTGTCCGCCCGACGCTGACCGCGCGCGGAACCGGTTCCGCCCCGCCGTCCGGCCGCTACGGTCGGGCCGCATGGACGCCTGGTCCAGCGGCGAGAGCTACGACGCCTACGTCGGCCGGTGGAGCCGCCTCGTGGCAGCCCGGTTCGTCGACTGGCTGGGCCGGCCGGCCGGGCAGCGCTGGCTGGACGTCGGCTGCGGCACCGGCGCGCTCACCGGAGCCGTCCTGACCGCGGCCGAGCCGGCCGCGGTCGTCGGCATCGATCCCTCCCCCGGCTTCGTGCAGCACGCCGCTGCCGCCGTCGCGGACCCGCGCGCGAGCTTCGAGGTCGGCGACGCGCGGGCGCTGCCGGTGCCGGACGGCGTCTTCGACGCCGCCGTGTCCGGCCTGGTGCTGAACTTCGTCGCCGAGCGGACCACGGTGCTCCGGGAGATGCGGCGTGCCGTCGGCCCGGGCGGCACCGTGGCGGCCTACGTCTGGGACTACGCCGGCGGCATGCAGCTGATGACCGCCTACTGGGACGCCGTGCTCGAGCTCGGGCTCGGCGACCCGGCGGAGTCCGAGGCGGTGCGCTTCGGGTTCTGCCGCCCCGAGGCCCTGCGCACCATGGCCACCGCCGCCGGGCTGACCGACGTCGGCACCACGGAGATCGTCGTCCCGACGGAGTTCCGCGACTTCGACGACTTCTGGTCGCCGTTCCTGGGCGGGACCGGCTCGGCCCCCGCCCACCTGGCGTCGCTGCCCGAGACCGACCGGACGAGGGTGCGGGACGCAGTCCGGGAGCGGCTGCCGGCCGGGGAGATCCGGCTGACCGCGCGGGCCTGGGCCGTGCGCGGCACCGCTCCCTGACCGCCGGCCGCTCAGCCGAGCGGGGACGAGTGGTGCTCGTGCGCAGGGTCCGCGGCCGGCTCCTCGGGCGTGCCGCACCGCAGCCGGGCGACGGCGAACTCAGCGCCGCGCCGGGGCCCGCGATCCCGACGACCGGGGTCAGGGGCCGTCGAGTGGGGCCACCGTACTAGAGGAATCTTCTAGAGGAAGCCTCCATCTGCGCGCTACAGTCCGCCCATGACGACGGACGGACGACGCACCGCGCTGGTGACCGGCGGCGCGAGCGGGCTCGGGCTGGCCACGGCGGGCGCGCTGGCCGCGCAGGGCCTGCACGTGGTGCTCCTCGCCCGGGACGCCGGCCGTGGCGAGGTGGCCCGCGACCGGTTGCGGGCCGCGCACGAGGTGCCGGTCGAGCTCGTCGTCGGCGACCTGTCGGACACAGCAGGCGTCCGGGCGTCCGCCGCAGCCGTGCTGGCGGCCTGCCCCCGGCTGGACGTGCTGGTGCACAACGCCGGCACGTGGCCCGACCGCCGGCGTCTGAACGCCGACGGCGTCGAGCAGGCGTTCGCCGTCAACCACCTCGCGCCCTTCCTGCTGAACGCCCTGCTCGAAGAGCTGCTGGCGGAGTCCGGTGCCCGGGTCGTCCAGGTGAGCGCCGGCCTCTACGTCAAGGGCCGGGCGGAACCGGGGGCGACCGCGACGGGCGAGCGGTTCTCCTCCCTGCGCACCTACGCCGACACCAAGCTGTGCAACCTCGCGATGACGCCGCTGTGGGCCCGCCGCTGGCAGCCTCGCCGGGTGGCGATCGACGCCGTCCACCCGGGGGTGCTGCGGACGGCGCTGGGCGACCGCGGCGGCCCGGTCGGGTTGCTGCTGCGCCTGGCCAAGCGGTCGTGGGAGGCGCCCGAGGTCGGTGCCGCCCGGGTGGCGCGCCTGGCGACCGCACCGGAGCTCGCGGGGGTGACCGGCCGCTACGTGGAGCTCGAGACGGAGGTGCCGCTGGCGCCCCCCGCCGACGACGCGGCGCTCGCGGCCGCGCTCTGGGACGAGGCCGCGCGGCTCACGGGGGCACCGCTGTGACGTCGCGGGGCCGGGAGACCAGCGGCCGGCTGCTCGACGCCGCGCTCGCGGTGCACACCGAGGCGGGCCACGACGGCATGACGGTGCAGGCGGTCCTCGACCGCAGCGGCGTGAGCCTGGGCAGCCTCTACCACCACTTCGGCAGCGCCGGCGGGCTGGCGGCTGCGCTGTACGGCCGCTGCCTGGGCGAGCTGCTCGACGCCGTCCTCGATACCCTCGGACGGACCCGCACCGCGGCGACCGGCGTCCGAGCGGTCGTGACGTCCTACCTGCGCTTCACCCGCGAGCACCCGGACGTCGCGCGCTACGTCCACGCGTCGTCCTACGCGTCGTTCCTGCCCGCGCACGCCCCCGGCATCGCGGCGACCATCGGCCCGCGGACCGCGGAGCTGCACGGCTGGTTCGCCCGCCAGGTGGCCGCCGGCCGCGTGGTCGACGTCCCTGCCGAGGTGCTCGAGGTGCTGGTCGTCGGACCCCCTGCCGAGCTGGCCCGCCGCTGGCTGGCCGGGGCGCCGGGCGTCGACCTCGCCGCGGCCGAGACCGCCCTGGCCGAGCGGGTGTGGCAGGCCGTGCAGGCCTGAGGGTCAGCCGGCGTCCGGCGCGAGCCGGCAGGCGAACAGGAAGGCCGGCGGCACGTTCAGGGGCGAGATCCGCCGGCGCACCGAGCCGAACAGGCGGCGCAGCTCCGACTGGATCAGGGGCGAGTACTGGATCACGAGGGCGACGCCGCCCGGCCCGAGCGCGCCGGGCATCGACTCGAGGATGCGGCGGCGGAGCCCCGGCTCGAGCGAGGTGAACGGCAGCGCGCACACGAGGACGTCGGCCCGCTCCTCCCCCAGGTGGTCGCGCAGGTGCTCAGCGGAGTCGCACACCACCTGCAGGCGCGGGTCGTCGAACCGCTCCTCCAGGAGCTCCACCAGCCGGGGGTCGATCTCGAGCGCCACCAGCCGGGCGTCCGGGCCCATCCGGGCGAGGATCTCGCCCGTCTGCGACCCGGTCCCGGCCCCCAGCTCGACGACCAGGGAGGCGGCCGGCACGTCGGCCATGTCGAGCATGTCGCGGACGGCCAGCCGGGACGTCGGCAGGATGGCGCCCACCTGCCGCGGGTTGGCGGCGAACGCGCGGAGGAATCGGAGCCGATCGGCCAGTTGCTGGTTCATGCCTGCCTTCCGGACCTGCGGCGCGGGCCCGGCGCCCGGCCCTGGGCAGCACGATGGCACGGACCCGGCCGGCGTGCAGCCCGGGTGCCGCCACCCGGACGAGGGGTGTCCGGCCGCCGGGGGGCGGCGGCAGCGTAGGGTTGACCCCGGTCGCTGTCGTGCCTCTGCTTCGTTCTCGAACGTCCGCAGTCGTCTTCTGCCTGACGTTCCTCTCGGTCCTGCCGGTGGTGCAGCGACCCGGCGACCGGCAGTCTGCCGGTCGGCGACACCCCCAGCACGGAAGAAGAACAGCATGGCTCAGGGCACTGTGAAGTGGTTCAACGCGGAGAAGGGCTTCGGGTTCATCGCCCAGGACGGCGGCGGCGCCGACGTCTTCTGCCACTACTCGGCCATCCAGTCCAGCGGCTACAAGTCGCTGGACGAGGGTCAGGCCGTGGAGTTCGACGTCACGCAGGGCCAGAAGGGCCCCCAGGCGGAGAACGTCCGCCCCATCTGATCCACCGGGACGGGGGTCACGGCGCACTGCGCCGTGGCCCCCGTTCTGCTTTCCCGGGCCCTTGCGGGGCCGTCGGCACGCCGCCGTACCGTTCGGGGCATGAGTCGCACGCACCGTGAACTGCGCACACCCCCACCGCTGCCCGACGGCGGCCTGCGGGTGATCGCGCTCGGCGGTCTCGGTGAGATCGGCCGGAACATGACGGTGTTCGAGCACGCCGGCAAGCTGCTGGTCGTCGACATCGGGGTGCTCTTCCCCGAGGAGCACCAGCCCGGCGTCGACGTGATCCTCCCCGACTTCACCGCGATCCGGGACCGGCTCGACGACGTCGTGGCGATCGTGCTCACCCACGGCCACGAGGACCACATCGGCGGCGTCCCCTACCTGCTGCGCGAACGGGCCGACATCCCCCTCGTGGGCTCCAAGCTGACGCTGGCCTTCATCGAGGCCAAGCTCAAGGAGCACAAGATCCGCCCGGAGACCGTGGAGGTCTCCGAGGGCGACCTGGTCGACTTCGGCCCGTTCGGCCTGGAGTTCCTCGCCGTCAACCACTCCATCCCCGACGCGCTCGCCGTCGCGATCCGCACCGCCGCCGGCCTGGTGCTGCACACCGGCGACTTCAAGATGGACCAGTTCCCCCTGGACCGGCGGATCACCGACCTGCGCGGCTTCGCGCGGCTCGGCGAGGAGGGCGTGGACCTGTTCCTCACCGACTCCACCAACGCGGAGGTCCCCGGCTTCACCACGTCGGAGGGCGAGCTCGTCCCGGCGATCGAGAAGGTCTTCCGCACCGCGCCGCGGCGGGTGATCGTCTCCAGCTTCGCCAGCCACGTGCACCGCATCCAGCAGGTGCTCGACCAGGCGCACGCGCACGGCCGCAAGGTGGCCTTCGTGGGCCGGTCGATGGTCCGCAACATGGGCATCGCGCGCGAGCTGGGCTACCTGACGGTGCCCGACGGCCTGGTCGTCGACATGAAGGTGCTGGAGAAGCTGCCCGCCGACCAGGTCTGCCTGATCTGCACCGGCTCCCAGGGCGAGCCGATGGCGGCGCTGGCGCGGATGGCCAACCGCGACCACGTCATCCGCATCAGCGAGGGCGACACCGTGCTGCTGGCCAGCTCCCTGGTGCCCGGCAACGAGAACGCGATCTACCGGGTCATCAACGAGCTGACCCGCTGGGGCGCGAACGTGGTGCACAAGGGCAACGCGAAGGTGCACGTGTCCGGCCACGCCAGCGCCGGCGAGCTCGTCTACTGCTACAACATCGTGAAGCCGCGCAACGTCATGCCGGTGCACGGCGAGTGGCGGCACCTCAAGGCCAACGGCGAGCTCGCCGTCCGCACGGGAGTGCACCCCAAGGGCGTCGTCCTGGCCGAGGACGGCTTCGCCGTCGACCTGGTCGACGGTCGCGTGCGGATCAGCGGCAAGGTGCCCGCCGGGAACGTCTACGTCGACGGCGAGACCGTCGGCGGTGCCACCGAGGCCCACCTCAAGGACCGGCGCAACCTGGCCGAGGAGGGCGTCATCACCGTCGTCGCCATCGTCGACGCCGACACCGGCACGCTGGCCGAGCCCCCGGACTTCCTGGCCCGCGGGTTCGTCCACGACGAGACGACGTTCGACGCCGTCGTGCCCCTCGTCGAGAAGGCCCTGGCGAGGGCCGCCGAGGAGGGCGTGGGCGGCGCCGTCCAGCTCGAACAGCTGATCTCGCGGGCGGTCGGCCAGTGGGCGCACCGCACCTACCGGCGCAGCCCGATGATCATCCCCATCGTCATCGACGCCTGACCGGGACCAGGAACGCCCCACCCGGGTGGGGCGTTGTGGCAGCGACGGCTTCAGGCGGGGCACAGCCGTGCCGATGCCTGAGGTGTCCTGACCGCACGAACCGAGGAGGGGCCATGGACTACCTGCGCCGCCTGCAGATGGAACGACCCGCCCTGTTCTTCGTCGTGCTGTTCGTCGGCATCTTCGTCGCCTTCCAGGTCGTGCTGCTCGTCGCCGGTCCGCTGCTGGCCGCCGTCGGGGTGCCGTCCTGGGCGGTGTTCCCGCTGATCCTCGTCGTCCTCGTCGTCATCGCCCGACGCCAGAACCGCTGAGGCCACATCGTCAACCGCGGGTTGACGATGGGACGTTCGTCAACCTAGCGTTGACGTATGACCTCGGCTTCCGTCCGCCTGGACGACCTCATCTCCGCCGTCACCGCCCAGCACGACGACGCACTCGACCAGCTCTCCGGCGCCGTCCTGCTCGCCGACCACCTCGGCGACGTCGCCGACCACCTCATCGGGCACTTCGTCGACCAGGCCCGCCGTTCGGGGGCCTCCTGGTCCGACATCGGCCGCAGCATGGGTGTCAGCAAGCAGGCCGCGCAGAAGCGGTTCGTGGCGAAGGGGTCCGACGG
Organism: Blastococcus litoris; assembly: GCF_003075095.1. Lineage (GTDB taxonomy): Bacteria > Actinomycetota > Actinomycetes > Mycobacteriales > Geodermatophilaceae > Blastococcus_B > Blastococcus_B litoris. The sequence goes on along the minus strand of NZ_QCZF01000002.1, from coordinate 533,136 downwards.
TGGGGAGCCGCTGGACGCCAGCCAGGGCTTCAGCCGCTTCACCGAGGAGGCGCGGGCGGTGGTCGTCGGGGCGCAGGAACATGCGCGAGAGCACGGCAACGCCACCATCGGCGTCCCCCACCTGCTGCTGGCGCTCCTCAGCTCGCCCACCGCCGCCGCCGAGATCCTGCGGGCACAGGACGTCGACGTCGAGGCGGTCTGCCGCACGGCGACGGCCACCTTGCCCGAGCGGGTCGAGCAGGTGCCCGCGCTCATCCCGTTCGACGCGCACGCCCGCAAGGCGCTGGAGCTGACCTTCCGCCAGGCGGCGCGGCACGGCGCCGACTCGATCGGCACGGGGCACCTGCTCCTCGCGCTCCTCGAGGTGGAGGACGGCACGGGAGTGCTCGCCGGTCTGGGCGTGGACCGGCACCAGGCCGAGACGGCGGTAGCGGCGCAGCAGGGCGGCTGACCCCGGCGCTCGGTGAGCCGAGGTCAGCCCTGCGGCTGCAGGACGAAGTCGTACCGCGCCTCGAACCACGGCACGTCGCTGCTCCCGCCGTCCGGCGTCGGGCCGGGCTCGCGCTGGTCGTAGCGCACGACCAGCTCGGCCTTGACCCCGAACACGACGTCGCTGTCCAGGTAGTCGGCGCCCTCCTGGAACAGGTGGGTGATCAGCGGCTCGTAGCCCGGCACGTTGAGCAGGAAGTGCACGTGCGCCGGGCGGAAGTGGCTGATCTCGGTCCGCGAGATGAGCTCGCCGACCGGGCCGTCCATCGGGATCGTGTAGCCGAGCGGGGCGACGGTGCGCAAGCAGTAGGTGCCGTCCTCCCGGCTGGTGTACTTCGCCCGCAGCCGCGCCTCGTCGACGTCGGCGTGCTGCGACTCGTAGAGGCCCTCGTTGTCGGCCTGCCAGATGTCGAGGACCGCGCCGGGTACCGGGGTGCCGTCGAGGTCGGTGACGACGCCGTGCAGGTACAGCGGCGTACCGGGGAGCCCCTGCGACATGTCCTCGCCGTAGCCCAGCTGCGGCGACCCCTCGATGTGGAACGGGCCGAGCACCGTCGCCGGGGTCGCCCGCGGGTCGAGCGCGTGGTTCATCTGGACGACGAGCATCGACAAGCCGAGGACGTCCGAGGTGAGGATGAACTCCTCGCGCTTCTCGTTGCTGATCTGCCCGGTGCGGTTCAGCCACTGGATCGCGGCCATCCACTCCGCCTCGGTCAGCCGCACCTCCCGGGCGAAGTCGTGCAGATGCCGCACGAGCGCGGTCATCAGCTCGGCGAGGCGCGGGTCCTCCGCCGTGGCCCAGCGCTGCACCGCCAGGTCGGTGATGTTGTCCTCGGTGACCAGCTGCACGGGATCCTCCTGCGACGGGAGACGGCCGGCGGGTGCCGGCCGCGGGAACGGGGTCAGGGGGTGAGCACCAGGCGGGCGCCGGTCCCCCCTGCGGCCTGGCGGCGCCAGGCGTCGGACACGGCCCCGAGGTCGAGCACCTCGTGGGCGACGGAGATGCGACCGGCGGCAGCGTGCCGGGTCACCGCGGCGAGCGCCTGCGACCGCTCGGCCGGGGTGAGCGCGTTGTTCGTGTACCCGAGCACCGCGGCCGACCGGCTGCGCAGCACCGCCGAGGAGAACTCGGCGACGTCGCCGGAGGCGCCGCCCAGGTTGACCAGGCGGCCGCGCTCCCCCAGCACCCGGGACGCCGCGGTGGCGGCCACCCCGAACACGGGGTCGACGACGACGTCGGCCCGGCCGTTGCAGGCGTCCTGGAAGCGGGCGGTGAGGGCGTCGGCGTCACCCTCGAGCGGCACGACCTCGTCGGCGCCGAGGTCGCGGGCCCTCTGCTGCGCCTCCGCGGACCGGCAGACGGCGACGACCCGTCCGGCGCCCAGCACCCGCGCCGCACCGATCGCCGACTGCCCGACCGCCCCACCGGCACCGAGCACCAGCACGGTCTCGCCGGCGCGGAGGCGGCCGGGGGCGGTCAGCACCATCCAGGCGGCCACGGCCGACAGCCCGAGGGCGGCGAGGTGCTCGTCGGGCAGGTCCTGGTCGACCGGCACGAGGTCGGCCTCCCGGACGGCGCACCGCTGCGCCAGGCTGCCGTCACCCGGAGCCATGCCGGCGCTCGTGGCGAACCACACGCGGGTGCCGGCGGGCAGCGACGCGGACTCCTCCACCACGCCCACGCCCTGGACCCCGGGCACGTACGGCACGGCCGGGCGGCCGAAGTAGGAGGTGCCCGACGCGGCGAGCAGGTCCAGCGGCACGATCGGCGCCGCGGTCACCCGGACGACGGCGGTGCCCTCGGACGCCACGGGATCCGGGTGCGTCCCGCAGGTCGGGGCCTGGCCGGGCTCGGTGAGGACGGCGGCGCGCACGCTCAGCCCTCCTCGTCAGCCGGGTCGACGTACACCGCGTTGCGGTCGACGGCGAGGTACGCGTCCATCCCGATCGGCCGGCGCCGCTCCTCGGCGATCTGGCCGAGCAGGCCGGCCGCGCGGGCCAGCAGGGCGAAGCCGCGGAGCAGCTCCACGGGCAGGCCGAGGTCCGCGAGCGCCGCGCCGCACACGCCGGCGCCGTTGAGCGGCAGCCGCCGGCCGAGCACCTGCTCGTGCACCCGCCCGATGGCCTCGAACAGCCGCAGGTGCGGCCCGCGCAGGCCCTCCTCCTCGGCGATGCCGATCAGCACCGGGGTCCGGGGGTCGCCCTGCTTGTGCACCGGGTGGCCGAGCCCGGGGACGAACCGCTTCGCCGCCCGCGTCGCGGCGACGGCCTCGAGGGCGAGGGCGTCCCAGCCCGCGTCGTCGGTGGGCAGGTCGTCCTGCGCCGCGATCACCGCGTGCAGGTAGGTGCCGCAGTCCTCGGTGACCCCGAGGAACCGGGATCCCCCGCCGAGCAGGCCCGCGGCGAGCGCGCCCTGCAGCGAGTCGGGCGCCGAGAGGTAGGTGAGGCGGGCGGCGATCGCCGTCGGCGTGAACCCGTGGTCGGCGAGCGCGACCAGCACCGCCTCGAACACGCGGGTCTCCGACGGCGTGGGCCGGCGCATCGCGACCAGCCAGAACGCCAGCTCGCCGAAGCCGACCTTGCCCATGAGGTCGGCGGTGAGATCCTGGCCGAGCAGCCGGATCTCGTCGGCCGTCGACGTGCCCAGGGACGTCGGGAAGGCGAGGGGTTCGCTCACGAGGCCTCCTCCGCCAGCCAGCTGCGGATCTCGTCGCCGTGCTCGTCCAGGGCCGGCGGCGGCAGCCGGTACCCGGGCGCGGTGGCCGAGAAGGTGATCGGGTTGCGGATCGACGGCACGGCGCCCGTCCCCTCCCCCACGGTCACGACCGGGTCCAGGCCGATGTCCTGCGCGAAGGCCACCCCCTGGTCGATCGTGTTGATCGGCCCGCAGGGCACCCCGGCGCCGATGATGTCGCGGAACCAGTCCATCTTCGACCGGGTCCGCAGCCGCTCGACCAGCAGGGGCCGTAGCTCGTCGCGGTTGGCGGTGCGGTCCTCGTTGCGGCGGAACCGGGGGTCGTCGACCAGCTCCGGCAGACCGAGGACGTCGCACAGCCGGCGGAACTGGCCGTCGTTGCCGGCGGTGATGATCAGCTCGCCGTCGGCGCACGGCAGCGGCTCGTACGGGAACAGGCTCGGGTGGCTGTTGCCCATCCGGAACGGGACGACGTCACCGGCGACGAACGCGCTGGTCTGGTTCACGAGGCCGGACAGCGCCGAGCTCAGCAGGTTGACCTCGACGTGCTGGCCGACGCCCGTCTCGTGCCGGTGGTTGAGCGCGGAGAGGACGCCGATGGTCGCGTGCAGGCCGGCCATCACGTCGAACAGCGCCACCCCGGCCCGGTAGGGCTCTCCGTCGGTGTCGCCGGTCAGGCTCATGAACCCCGAGATCGCCTGCACGATCAGGTCGTAGCCGGGCAGCGACGCGCCACCGGGGCCGCTGCCGAAGCCGCTGATCGACGCGTAGACCACGCCGGGGTTGCCCGCCGCGACGGTGTCGTAGTCGAGACCGAACCGCGCCAGCCCGCCGGGCTTGAAGTTCTCCACGAGGACGTCGGCGCGGCGGGCCAGCTCCCGGGCGAGCTCGAGGTCGCCGGGGTCCTTGAGGTCCAGCGCCACCGACCGCTTGTTGCGGTTGACCCCGAGGTAGTACGTGGACACGCCCTCGCGGACCGGGGGCTGCCAGGTGCGCGTGTCGTCGCCGCCGGGACCCTCGACCTTGACCACCTCGGCACCGAGGTCGGCCAGCAGCATCGTGCTGTACGGCCCGGCCAGGATCCGGGAGAAGTCGGCGACCAGGAGGCCCGCGAGCGGCCCACCGCCCGTGCCCGTCCCGGGTGGCACCGGTCCTGAACTCATCCTGGGCACCGCTCCTCGGAGGCGTTCGCGGACGACTGTCCGTCTGGGTTGCCCGGCAGTCTCATCAGCTCCGGGCGAACCTGTCAACCGGGACTCCGACGGCGTGGGGCGAGCTCTTGACAGCGCCGCCCGGCACCGAGAAGGTGACGCGCATCGCACCGGCTGGCCGCAGAGCGGACATGTGTCCGATGCGAGACGACGACGTCCGAGGAGGAGACGATGACCCACTCGCAGCCCGCTCCGGAGCCCGGCCGCCCGGTGGTCCTGCGCGGCGGCACGGTGCTGACCATGGACGGCTCGTGCACCGTCCTGAACGACGCCGACGTGCTGGTCGTCGACGACCGCATCGCCGCCGTGGGACCCCACCTGGAGGTGCCGGAGGGCACCCAGGAGATCGACGCGTCCGGCGGCATCGTCATGCCCGGCATGATCGACACCCACCGCCACATGTGGCAGACGGCGATGCGCGGCTACGGCGCCGACTGGACGCTGACGCAGTACTTCGTCTGGTACTACCTCGAGCACGGCACGAAGTTCCGGCCGCAGGACATCGCCGCGGGCAACCGCCTCGCCGCCATCGAGTCGCTCGACGCCGGCGTGACCACGACCGTCGACTGGTCGCACAACCTGCACACCATCGACCACGGCGAGGCCGCCCTCGAGGCGCTGCGCTCGGTCCCCGGCCGGTTCGTCCTCGCCTACGGCAACATCCAGGCCGGCCCCTGGGAGTGGACGGCCGATCCCGCCGTCCGCTCGTTCCTGGAGCGGCTGCGCGACGAGCGCGACGACATGATGGGCGTGCAGATCGCCTTCGACGTCACCGGCGACCCCGCCTTCCCCGAGAAGGCCGCCTTCGAGGTGGCCCGGGAGCTCGGCCTCCCGGTGACCACCCATGCAGGCGTGTGGGGGGCGACCAGCGACACGGGCATCCAGCAGATGTACGACGGCGGCTTCATGACGCCGGAGACCACCTACGTGCACGCCTCCACGCTGACCCGCGACAGCTACCAGCGGATCGCCGCCACCGGTGGCTCGATCTCCGTGGCCACCGAGTCCGAGTGCTCCGCCGGGCAGGGCCACGCCCCCACCGAGCAGGTGCTGCAGTACGGGATCCCGGTGTCGCTGTCGATGGACACCAGCGTCTGGTGGAGCGGCGACATGTTCTCCGCGATGCGGTCGACCCTCAACGCCGACCGCATGTCCGAGCACCTGACCGCGCACCTGAAGGGCGACACGATCACGCACCTGCGGCTGCGCGCCCAGCAGGTCGTCGAGTGGTGCACCAAGGGCGGGGCGCACACCATCGGCCGCGACGACGACCTGGGCTCGCTCGAGGTGGGCAAGAAGGCCGACGTCGTCCTGATCAAGAACGAGAACTCGCCGGTGTCCTTCCCGCTGCTCAACCCGCTGGGCCACGTGGCGTTCCAGGCGCAGCGCGGCGACGTGCACACGGTGATCGTCGACGGCCGCGTGGTGAAGCACGACGGGAAGCTGGTGGGCATCGACCTCGGCGCCGTGCGCACCGAGGTCGAGAACACCATCGACCACCTGAAGGGTGCGTGCGGCGAGGAGGTCTGGGAGGCGGGCATGTTCCCGCAGATGCCCGAGGCCGAGGCGTCGATCCTGGACAACCCGTACCAGTACTCGGACTTCGTCGACGAGTCGAAGCGGGCCGGCGGCGAGGAGCGCGTGCTCGGCCGCTGAACGACGGGACCCCGGCCGGCGGGGCGAGCACGTGGAGGTGGGAGATGGCGGGACGCGGCACGGGGCCGGACTTCGTCGAGGCCCTCGCGCGGGGGCTCGACGTCCTCACCTGCTTCGACGCCGGTCACCGGGCCATGTCGCTCACCGAGGTGGCGGCCGCCGCCGGGCTGGCACGCCCGACGGCCCGGCGGCTGCTGCTGACGCTGGAGGAGCTGGGCTACGTCCGGTCCACGGGCGGCACCTTCGCGCTGACGCCGAAGGTGCTCGACCTGGGCATGGCCTACGTCGGCTCCCTCGGGTTGTGGGACATCGCCCGCCCGCACCTGGAGGAGCTGGTCGCCGGGACCGGTGAGTCCTCGTCCATGGCGCAGCTCGACGGCTCCGACATCGTCTACGTCGCCCGCGTGTCGGTGCCGAAGATCATCGCGCTGCGGGTGGAGATCGGCACAAGGTTCCCGGCCGTGCAGACGTCGCAGGGCAAGGTGCTGCTCGCGGCGCTCTCGCCCGACGAGCTCGCGGCCGCCCTGGCAGTGCCGAGCCGGGCGGGGCTGCCGCCCTACATCGGCCGGCCGGCCGACCAGCTCCAACGGGAGCTGACCGAGGTGCGGGCCCGGGGGTGGGCGCTGGCCGAGGAGGAGCTCGCCCCCGGCGTGCTCTCGGTCGCGGTACCGGTCCGGGACGGCGGCGGGGCGGTCCGGGCGGCCATGAACGTCACCGTGCACGCAGCGGAGACGTCGCGGGAGACGCTCGTGCAGGAGCACCTCCCGCGCCTGCTGCGGACCGCCGGCGACATCAGCGCGGAATGGGCGCTGTGGCAGTCGCGGCCGCACGTGGAGGTCCCGCGAGGCACCGGGGACGGCTCGGCCACGGCCTGACCGGCGTTCCGGCCGGAGACCCGGTCGCCCTCCCGCGACACAAATGTCTACCAAGTTGATGAACTTGACAGGCAATGCAGGAGCTGGTCGTATCCGGTCGTGGGGATCGCCGACGAGCTGTACCGCCGGTCTGCCGTAGACCTGCTGCGGACGGCCAGCGCACTGTGTCCGGCCTGCTGACGCACGCCTCCGCCACCCACCGCTCTCCCGCGCTCACCCGGACCCGACCGGGGTGTCGAGCGCGCCCACCCCCGGGAAGCCCCATGACGCACAGCTCGCTCCTGTCCCCTGCCTTCTCCGACGCGACCACCCGGCGCGCCGGCGCCGCCGGCCTCGCGGCCGCGCTCGCCGCGGCGTCCCATCGCTGGTCGGACCTCGTCGAGTTCCGGTCCGCCGGCCGCTGGACCCACCTGCTCGCCACCGACCACGCGGCCGACGCGCTCGATCCGTCGCTGCACGCCGAGCTCGCCGACGCCCAGGTCTGGCTGCTCTCCTGGCTGCCCGAGCAGGGCACGCCGCTCCACGACCACGGCACCTCGGCCGGGGCCTTCGCGGTGGTCAGCGGCACGCTGACCGAGCGGGTGGTCGCCGCCGGCCGCACCGGCGTGCGGCAGTCCGCCGACCACCTGACCCCCGGTCGCGTCCGGCACTTCGGCCGGCACCACGTACACCAGGTCACCAACCGTGGCACCGAGCCCGCCGTGAGCGTGCACGTGTACACCCCCGGCCTGTCCTGGATGAACACCTACGAGGTCGACGGCGGGACGCTGCGCCGCACCGGCACCGAGCGCGCGGGGGTGGACTGGTGAGCGCCCCGACCCTCGCCCGGCCCGCCGGTGCCCGCACGATCGACGAGCTCCTCGCCGATGCGCGCTCCCGGATCGACCGCGTGACGCCGCACGAGGCCGCCACCCGGATCGCGCGGGGCGCCCTGCTCGTCGACATCCGCCCGGCCGCGCAGCGCGCAGTCGAGGGCGAGGTCCCGGGCGCCCTCGTCGTCGAGCGCAACGTCCTGGAGTGGCGCTTCGACCCGGCCAGCGACGCGCGGCTGCCCGAGGTCACGGGCTACGACGTCGAGGTGATCGTCCTGTGCTCGGAGGGCTACACGTCGAGTCTCGCCGCCGACGCCCTCCGCACCCTTGGTCTGCACAGGACCACCGACCTCGCCGGCGGGTACCGGGCGTGGGCGGCGGCCGGCCTGCCGACCCGCACCCCCTGACCTGCTCAGCCGGGCGGCGACCAGTCGGTGACGAGGTCCCTCTGGTACCAGGTGACGTCGTGCCAGCGGCCGAGCTTCCAGCCCACGCGGCGGTAGGTGCCGGCCGGCTGGAAGCCCAGGGACCTGTGCAGCCCCTCGCTCGCCTCGTTCGGCAACGCCACGCCGGCGAGGACCGTCCGGATGCCGGCGCCGGCCAGCCGGTCGAGCAGCGCGGTGTAGAGGGCCCGTCCCCCGCCCGACCGGCGGTGGGCGCCGTCGAGGTAGACGCTCACCGTCGCCGACCACCGGTAGGCCGCCCGGCTCATGAACGGCCCGGCGTACGCGTAGCCGGTCACCGTGCCGTCGTCCTCGAGGACCAGCCAGGCGTGCTCGCGCTGGGCGGTGGCGATCCGGTCGGCCATCTCCGCCGCCGACGGCGGCATCGACTCGAAGGAGATCGCGGTGTCCCGGACGTAGGGCGCGTAGATCTCCGCGCACCGGCGGGCGTCCGCCGGGCCGGCGTCGCGCACGGTCGGGCCCCTGGTCACGGCGGCCATGATCGACCACCGGTGTTGCCAGCGTGTGCACAGGTGGCGTCCAGCGCCCTCCCGGGCCCGGCACCCAGAGTGCGGGGCGTGGACGACGACCCGCGACGCCGGCTCTTCGACCCCTCGGCCGCCCACCGCCTGGTGCTGGCCCGGCGCCCCGTCCCGCTGACCGCGGTGGGCGCAGTGGTGTCCGACGTCGTCTGGGGGGAGGTCGTGCAGCTGCTCCGCTGGGCGACGGCGGACGCCGGCGGCCGGCCCTGGTCGACGAGGTCGGCGAACCGTGGCCGGCCGGGGCCGCCGACCTCCCCGAGCCGGACGATGTCGACGGCGCGAGCCGCCTGGCGCGGGCCGTCGCCCGCCTGGCCGCGCTCCTCCTCTCCGAGGCGCCCGTCCCGCTGCGGTCGCTCGCGGCGGAGGTCGACGCCCTCGGCGCGGCTGCCCTGACCGCCTACGTGGAGCAGGCCCCGTGGAGCCTGCCGGGCAGTGCAGCCTGATGCCGGCCCGCCGCGCGCTGTCCGGAGGGCTGGTCCTCGCCGGCGCCGTCGTCGCGCTGCTCACCCTCCTGCCGACCGGGTCGGGCTGGACGTGGGGCGCGCCGTCGTCCGAGCTGCACTGGTACGCGACGGGCTGGGGCTCGCCGACCGCCATGCTCCAGCTGTTCGGGAACCTCGCCCTGCTCGCGCCGCTCGCCACCCTCGCCGTCCTCCGCTGGCCCCGCCTGGCGACGCCCGGCCGGCTGGCGGCCGTGGCACTCCCGGTGGCCGCGTCCATCGAGCTGCTCCAGTGGGCGCTCCCGCTCGGGCGCGTGGTCTCGCCCCTCGACGCGCTGCTCAACGCGGCCGGCGCGGTGCTGACCGGGCTGCTGGTCAGAGCGGCGCGGTCCGGGCGGCGACCAGTTCCCCGTCGGCGAAGCCCTGCACCTGCACCACCGCCGCCCCGGCCGCACCCGGCACGGTGAGGGAGGTCGCGCCGTCGGTGACGTCGGTGCTGCTGCGCGGCCGGCCGTCGAGGTAGACGTCGACCCGGTCGATGCCCAGCACGGTGAGCTGCAAGGTCAGGACGCCGGACCCGTCGACCGACGTCGTCATGCCCAGGCGCCTGCGTGGCCGGCCGGCCAGCAGGGCGCCCGCGGCGTCCATCAGGTCGAGGTTGCCCTCGAGCACGTCCCGGCGGGTCATCTGGTGCCGGACGTCGGCCCGGACCCCGAGGTCCTCGACCGGGGTGCCCGCCAGCGCGCCGACGCGCAGCGTGCGGCGGATCGAGACGCGCATGTCGGCCTGCTTGGGCAGCGGCCGGTAGGGCGAGGCGGGGTCGACCGGGACGTCGCGCAGCGCCTTGAGCAGGCCGTGGGTCCAGACGTTGGCCCCGCCGGCGCCGGTGCTGTCGTCGACGCCCAGCACCGGCCCGATGGCGTGGTCCTGGAAGCCGGCGGCGAAGATGTCGGTCGCGGAGTAGCAGCGGGCGTCGGTGACCAGCACGACCGGTCCGGAGTACTTCTGCCCGACGGAGTTGGCGCCGTCCTCCGGGCTGATCGGGAACGCCGACGAGTAGATGGACCCCGTCTCGACGGACTGGTCCATGGACGGGAACCACGGGCCCAGGTCGATCTGGTTGGTGGGGTTGTCCTTGTGCCGGCGGCAGATCTCCAGGTTCAGCGGCGTGCACACGAACTGCACCGGCTCGGGGGTGATCCGGCGCGGGGTCAGCGTCTGGAGGGTGAACTCGCTGGCGAAGATGTGCCCTCCCCCGTTGCCGCGGACGTCGAGGATCAGCCCCTCCTGGGGCAGCAGCTCGACCAGCCGGACGAACTCCGCCACGAAGGCGGCCGGGTCGGGCACGTTGAAGGTGAAGATCCGCAGGTGGCCGAAGACGCCCGCGGCCGTCTGCACGCTGCGGGCGCGGAAGACCAGCGGCATCGACGACGGCACGTCGGCACCGACGGCGGCCGGCTCGGCCGACAGCTCGATGGCCACGTTCCCCAGGCTCTGCTCGACGGCGCGTGGGGCGAACAGCAGCGCCCGGGCGCGTCCGGTCTCGTCGGCGTGCAGGTCCAGGCCCATGGACGCTGCGGCCGTCGTGAGCACCTCGGCGTCCGCCATCGCGGGCGCGTTCGGGGCGACCAGCCACGGCTCGCGCAGCTCGCGCCGGACCCCGTCCCGGTCGAGGTAGCTGACCGTCACCCACTCCTCCTCCGGGGGCAGGTGCAGCCGCAGCGACCGGATGGTCAGGGAGTCCACGCCGCGGGCCAGGCGGGCCGCGGTGTTGCTCCCGGCGAACCGGTCGGCGTTCACCGCGACCGCGCGCTCGACGGGCATCCCGTTCCAGTGCGTGATCTGCACGCCCACGTCGAACGTCGGGGTGGAGAAGCCCTGGGCGAGACGGGTGACGATGTAGGTGGTGCGGTCGCCGTCGGTGCACTTCTCCACCTGGAACGGGAGGTAGGCGATCATCCCGGCGAACGGCTGCGGCAGCAGGTAGTTGGTGTGCAGGTCGCGGACCGAGTGGAAGATCGCCGACATCTCCTGGTGGAAGGACCGCTCGGGGTCCATCGTCGCGTCGGTCTGCCGCAGCAGGCGGGCGCGCAGCAGGCGGAGCCGCTGGACCGGGTTCACCGCGTGCATCGCCGACTTCAGGGGCAGGTGCACGTAGTTGCCCTCGAGCATCAGCAGGGCCTGGTCGACGATCGTCATCCGCTCGGCGAGCGTCAGCGTCCCGGCGGTCCGCAGGAACTCGTGCAGCGGGACCGACCCGGGAACGGCGGCGTCCCCGGCGCCGAAGGCGACGGTCAGCTCGGCGGGGAGCAGGTCGTCGGACCGGTCGTCCGCGGCGCGGCGCGGGGTGGGCATCTCCACGTAGGTGGCCAGCGTCATCGGATCGCCTCGTTCGTGCGGCTGCTGCGGGCAGCGGTTCCCCCCGAGGCCGGACGGCCTCTGCGCCAGGCCTACCGGGCCGGCGTCACGGCGGCGTCACCGGACGACGGTGCCCGACCATCCGGGCACGACCGGGCCTGGCTACCTTCTTCCCCGTGGTGAACGTCCTCTCGATCCAGTCGCACGTCGCGTACGGGCACGTCGGCAACTCCGCGGCGGTCTTCCCGCTGCAGCGCCTCGGCATCGAGGTGTGGCCGATCCACACCGTGCAGTTCTCCAACCACACCGGCTACGGCGAGTGGACCGGGCGGGTCTACGACGGGCAGTCGATCGAGGAGGTCGTGCAGGGCATCGCCGACCGCGGCGTCCTGGGTGGCTGCGACGCGGTGCTGTCGGGCTACCTCGGGTCGGCCGACATCGGGCACGCGGTCGTCGCGGCCGTCGCGCGGGTGCGGGAGGCCAACCCCGACGCCGTCTACTGCTGCGACCCGGTGATCGGGGACGTCGGACGCGGCGTCTTCGTCCGGCCCGGCATCGAGGAGTTCATGCGGGAGGTGGCGGTCCCCGCTGCCGACGTCGTCACGCCCAACCACTGCGAGCTCGGCTCGCTGTCGGGCCGCACGACGCGCTCCCTCGCCGAGGTGAAGGACGCCGTCGCCGCGGTGCAGGCACTCGGCCCGCGCGTCGTGCTCACCACGTCACTGGTCACCGACGACACCCCCCGAGACGCCATCGACCTGCTCGCCTCGGAGGGCGGCCGGCACTTCCGGGTGCGCACCCCGAAGCTGGGCGTCTCCGTGAACGGCGCCGGCGACGCGATCGCCGCCCTGTTCCTCGCCCACTGGCTCGACACCCGCTCGGCCGAGCAGGCGCTCGGCCGGGCCGCTGCGTCGGTGTTCGGCCTGCTGCAGCGGACCGAGGACGCCGGCTCCCGCGAGATCCTGCTCGTCGCCGCGCAGGAGGAGTTCGTCACCCCGAGCCGCACCTTCGAGGTCACCGAGGTCTGAGCCCGCCGGGCCGGCTGCGCTCAGAAGGGTGGGGGTGCCGTGCGGGCAGCCACGCCGCTGGGCGTGGTGACCGTCAGCGTGCCGGCGGACGACAGGTGGAACCGCCATCCGGGGGCCTGGTGCTTGCCCCGGTGGTGCGACGTGCAGAAGCCGGTGAGGTTCCCGGCCGTCGTCGGTCCGGCCGGCCACGGCCGGTGGTGGTCGAGCTCTCCGGTCCGTGGCACGCGGCGCCGGCAGCCGGGGAACCGGCATCGTCGATCGCGAGCCCTGGCGAACCGGTCCAGCGCCGCCCCGGGCCGGTACGTCGGGCTCCCCGGTGGAGGCCCCAGACCGTCCCCGGCGGTCGCGGCGCGGCGCAGCTCGCGGGCGTCGGTGAGCGCGACCAGGGCGCCGGTGAGCGCATTGGTGACCGCGATCCGCGGCCGGTCGGTGAGCCCACCGCCGGCAGTGCGCCGGAGGAGGTCGGCGACGGCGGTCCGCTGGGCAGCACTGGCGTGCTCGAGGGCGGCCAGGGCGTCAGGAGCCGAGGAGATCGCCGCCGCTGGTGACAGTTCCCACTCCTCCCGGTCGGCGAGGTCGGCGATCTCCGCTTCCTCGACGGCCCGGCGAGCCCGTGCCAGAGCGCCGTACAGCTGGAGCTGGCTCGCGCCCACCTCGACCAGCGCCAGGTCGGCTGCGGCCCACCACGACGGCCCGGTGCCGAGCGCTGTGATCGGCGCGGGCCTGCCCAGCGCAGGGGACGAGGCACCGGGGGCCGGATCGCCGTCGTCGGGCCATGGCGCCACGGACGGCCAGCTCTCCTCCTCGGCCCACCACCGCTGCAGTTCCTCCGGCGGCGGCTCGTCGGCGCCGCGCCATTCACCGCGGAGCGCACGCTCCTCGAGCTCGGCCCACCACTGGTCGTCCGCCTCGGCAGCAGCTCGCGCAGCGGTGCCCTCCGGCGCCTCCGCCAGCACGGTCGACCCGTCCTCGTCACGGGCGCCGGGCTCGTCCTCGCCGGGCAGGAGCCCCAGTGCCCGGGCGAGGGCGCGGACCATCTCGGCGGGCACCGGGTGACCCGCGATCTCGCCGGGCTCGTCGCCTCCGGCCAGGGTGGCGACACCCGCCACGACCGTGAGCTGGGCCTGGACCACCGGGAGCGTCGTCTCGCCCGGCCGGAGCACGAGGTCCAGCAGGCAGTCGGCCATCCGCTGCTCCCGCGTCCGCGGCGGCCCGGTGGCCGGGTCGTCCTCGACCGCGTCGGCGCACTGGCCCAGCGCATCCAGCATCGCCTCGGCCTCGGGCACGGTGAACAGCGCGGTCAGCACCGCCATCCCGTCGACGCGGTCGGGGCGGACGTGCACCCCGCGTCGGCGGATCGCCGCCTCGAGCTCACGTGCCGCCGACCGGACGTCCCGGGCCAGGAGCTCCCGCCGGATCTTCGCGCCCAGCTGCGCCGGTGTGGTCACCTGCCGGCCGGCCATCCAGGCGAGCACGTCCTCCTCCAGCCGCGCGCGAACCGTGGCATCCCCGACGGGGGCCACCTTCTCGAGCAGGGGCCACAGGTGACCGACGTGCAGCAGGCCCGCCTCCAGGGCCGCCAGCGTCCGCGGCAGCCGGTGGACCAGCGTGAGCGACCGCTCGAGCAGCGCCTCGGCGGCCTGGCCGGTGATCGACAGGGCGATCGACAGCTCCGGGGCAGCCCACTCGCTCACCGGAGAGAGGACCTCGGCCCGCGCGGCTCGCCGGGCTGCACTCATGCTCCCGGGCTCACCGGGCGCCCGGTCAGCGGTAGCAGGTCGCGCCGCGGCGAACTCCACCACCGCCCGCGCGCGCCGCGCGGTCTGCCGGGCCACCTCCCGGTCGGCCTCCTGCACGACGCGCAGCGGGCCCGTGGCCCATCCCGCCGGCGGCTCCTGCTCCATGTGTTCGATCGTATGTTCGACCACTGACATTTCCGGGGGGCCGGATGTCGACGCGGTCGAGCGCCATGTGGGCGGAGCAGCAGCCGGCGGCTGGTGCGGAAAGGAGCGGATTGGTGAGAAGCCGCCTCCGGGTTCGTGGGAGGACGGGAGCCAGCGAGGGGCGACTGTGCCCGACGACTCGGTGCGCGGTCCCCACGCCGCACTACTCTCGATGCGTGCCCCCCGTCGCCTCCGCCCGGTCCCGTGCTGCCCTGAGGACGCTCCGGTGAGCGCCGTCGAGGAGCGCGCGGTCCCCGTGGGCGCGGCGAAGGACGTGGTCGAGCAGGCGGGCCGCCGGCGCACGTTCGCCGTCATCAGCCACCCCGACGCCGGCAAGTCGACGCTCACCGAGGCGCTCGCGCTGCACGCCCGCGTCATCGGCCAGGCCGGCGCGGTGCACGGCAAGGCCGGCCGCCGGGGCACGGTGTCGGACTGGATGGACATGGAGAAGGCCCGCGGCATCTCCATCACGTCGGCGGCCCTGCAGTTTGAGTACGGGGACGCCGTCATCAACCTGCTCGACACCCCGGGGCACTCGGACTTCTCCGAGGACACCTACCGCGTGCTCACCGCCGTCGACGCCGCGGTGATGCTGATCGACGCCGCCAAGGGCCTCGAGGCCCAGACGATGAAGCTGTTCGCCGTGTGCCGGCACCGCGGCATCCCGGTGCTGACCGTCGTCAACAAATGGGACCGCCCGGGCAAGGACGCGCTCGAACTGATGGACGAGATCAGCGAGCGCACCGGCCTGACGCCGACCCCGCTGACCTGGCCGGTGGGCATCGCCGGCGACTTCCGCGGCGTCCTCGACCGCTCCGACGGCACCTACCGGCGGTTCACCCGCACGGCCGGCGGGGCGACGATCGCCCCCGAGGAGACGCTCCCGGCCGAGGCGGCGCTCGCCCGCGAGGGCGACGCCTGGCAGCAGGCGGTCGAGGAGGTCGAGCTGCTGGAGGCCAGCGGCCAGGACCACGAGCAGTCGCTGTTCCTGGACGGCGTCACGACACCGGTGCTGTTCGCCTCCGCCGTGTCGAACTTCGGCGTGGGCGCCCTGCTGGACACCCTGGTCGGCAAGGCCCCGGCGCCCACCGGCGTGCCCACGGCCGACGGCGACCGGCGCGAGCTGACCGACCCGTTCAGCGCCTTCGTGTTCAAGGTGCAGGCCGGCATGGACACCGCGCACCGCGACCGCTTGGCGTTCATCCGGATCTGCTCGGGCGTCTTCGAGCGCGGCATGGTCGTCACCCACGCGCGCACCGGCCGGCCGTTCGCCACCAAGTACGCCCAGCACGTGTTCGGCCGGGAGCGGGAGAGCATCGACTTCGCCTACCCGGGCGACGTCGTCGGCCTGGTCAACGCCGCGGCCCTCGGCGTCGGCGACACGCTCTACGCCGAGAAGCCGGTGACCTACCCGCCGCTGACCACCTTCGCCCCCGAGCACTTCGCCGTCTGCCGCGGCCGCGACACCGGCAAGCACAAGCAGTTCCGCCGCGGGATCGAGCAGCTGGACTCCGAGGGCGTCGTGCAGGTGCTGCGGTCGGACCGCCGCGGCGAGCAGGCCCCGGTGCTGGCCGTCGTCGGGCCGATGCAGTTCGAGGTGGCCACCCACCGCATGGAGCACGAGTTCGGCGCCCCGGTCGAGCTCGAGCGGCTCCCCTACAGCATGGCGCTGCGCACCGACGAGGCCTCGGCCCCCGTGGTCGCGACGGCGCGCAACGCCGAGGTGCTGCAGCGCACCAACGGCGAGCTGGTCGCGGTGTTCGGCGACAAGTGGGGCCTGCGGGTGTTCAAGGAGAAGAACCCCGACCTGGTGCTCGAGTCCCTGGTCGCCGCCGAGCTCTGAGCTACCGCGGCCCGGGTACCTGGTCCCGCTTCCTCGTGGCGGTGAGCAGCAGGTACTCCCAGTCGACCACCGTCGACCCCTGCCCGCGGTCGGCGCGGCGCGCCAGCTCGGCCAGCTCCGCGTCGAGGGCGGCCACGCGCTCGGGCTCGTCGGCGATCGCCTTGTACACCGCGATCGTCGGGCCGTAGACCTCCTTGAAGTAGTCGCGGAAGCCCTCGGGCCGGTCGAACCTGTCGACGGTCAGCACCCGGCGCTCGGTCGCGACATCGGTGATCCGCCTGCCGAGCAGGTCCAGTGCGTAGTCCTCGCTCCCCCACTTCGGCGGCGGGGAGGCACCGGGGGGCGGCGGGGGCGCGTAGGGCTTCATGGTGGCGAAGAGCCGGCCGATGAAGCCCTCGGGCGTCCAGCTGATGATCCCGATGCGGCCACCGGGCCGGCACACCCGGACCAGCTCGTCGGCGGCCTGCTGGTGGTGCGGCGCGAACATGATCCCGATCGCCGACACGACCACGTCGAACTCGCCGTCGGCGAAGGGCAGCGCCTCGGCGTCGGCCTCCCGCCATTCGACCTCGACGCCCTCGGCGGCCGCCCGTGCCCGGCCCGCCTCGAAGAGCTCGGGCGTCAGGTCGCTGGCCACCACGCTCGCCCCCGTCCTGGCCGCGGTGACCGCGACGTTGCCGGTCCCGGCGGCGACGTCGAGAACGCGGTCCCCCCGCCTGATGCCGCAGGCCCTAACGAGGACCTCCCCGAGCTCGGGCAGCAGCTCGGCGGCCAGCCGCGGGTAGTCGCCCGAGGCCCACATCGCCCGGTGCCTGGCCTTGAGGGCGCGGTCCGCGTCGGCGGCGGTGCCGGTGGAGGAGGTCATGTCGGGGGCGTCCTTCGTCCGGGAGGAGCCGGCGCCCCGCACCGCCGGGAGCTGCCGTCGGCAGCCTTCGCCAGGCTGGCCCGACCCCTCGGACGCCGACAGGGCCGAAGGGCCTCCTCGGGACCGGAGGACCCGTCGGCGCCGGCGGACCCGTCAGCCGATGCCCGACGCCCGGAGGATGGCGACCACCTCGTGCACGGTGGCCGTTTGCAGCGGCAGGTGCGGCAGCAGCTCGGCGACCTCGTCGGGCTCCAGCCCGTGCGCGAGCAGCTGCTCGACCAGGTCCTCGGTCGCCTCCGGGGCGACGGGCAGGGGTGCGCCGGTCGCCGTCACCGCCGCCCGGGCCAGGAAGAGCGAGCCCGCCAGGTCGTCGTCCGCCGGGCCGGACCCGGCCGGTGCCACCGCCTGCTGGGCCACCGCCTCGGCGGCGCGCACGAGCGACAGCGGCAGCCCCTCCGCCTCCACCTCGATGAGCGGCACGTCGCGCAGGGCGGCCAGCACCAGGTGCTCGGCGTCGATCCGCAGCGGTCCCTCCCAGCCGCCCGCGCGGACGACGTCGGCCAGGTCGCCGGCGTCCTCGCCCACGTCGTCGGCCAGCTCGGCCCAGGCGTCCGGCCGCGTCCGCCGCGCACGCTCGGCGGCGGCCACGCAGGTCGCGTGCACGAACGGGTGCAGGACATCGGTGTCGTACCGGTCGGCGGCTACCGTGCCGGAGGCGTCCACGGAGTTCAGCGCGTCCTGGAAGCTGCCCGGCCGGGCGTCGCCGAGGTCGAGCCGGCCGTCCTCGTCGCCGCTGAGGTTCAGCCCGTGCGCCGCGCGCTCCCCCACGGTCAGGCCGGTGGCGACGACCCGCCCGCCGGAGCGGAGGTGGTGCGGCTGGTCGGACATGCCCACCGACCAGGCGCAGGTCTCGGCGATGAGGTCGGCGGCCCGCTCGCGCAGCACCTCGCGGGTGAGCAGGCCCATCCAGTCGACATCGAACACGCCCTCCACTGTCCCAGCGCCCCGGCGACGAGGCAGCCGGCCCGGGACTTCCCCTGGGGCGAGCAGGCCCCCCTGCGCCACCGTGGTCGGGCCCGAACCTCCGGGACCGGCTCCTGCAGGAGATCACCCAGCGGCTGCCCGGACGCTGACCCCGGCGCTCGTCGCGGCGAGCGGCCGGCCCACCGGTGGCGGCAGCTGCGCGGTCACCCGGGGTCGGGCTCCGTGAGCGGCAGCAGCACCTGGAAGCGGGTGTCCCCCGGCCGTGACGTCACCCGCAGGTCACCGCCGTGCCGCTTCACGACGACGCGCCACGACACGTCCAGCCCGAGGCCGGTGCCCTGCCCGACCGGTTTGGTGGTGAAGAACGGCTCGAAGACGCGGTCGCGCAGCTCGGGCGGGATGCCCGGGCCCGTGTCGGCGACCTCCACCACCGCGCAGTCGCCGTCCCGGGCCGTCCGGACCGTCAGCGTGCCCTCGCCGGCCATGGCGTCGAGCGCGTTGACGATCAGGTTGGTCCAGACCTGGTTGAGCTCGCCCGCGTACGCCGGCACCTCGGGCAGGCCGCGGTCGTACTCCTTGACCACGGTGATGCCGGCGCCGATCTTCCCGCCGAGCATCACCAGCGTGGCGTCCAGCCCGGCGTGCAGGTCGGTGGGCTGGTGCGGCGTGCGGTCCATCTGCGAGTACTGCTTGGCCGCGTCGACCAGGCTGGAGATCCGGTGCGTGCTGTCGGCGATCTCCACCAGCAGAGCCTCGGCCTCGACGGTGTAGGCCAGCCAGCGCAGCGCCGCCGCCAGGTGGTCGGGGCCCACCGCGTCCGTGACGCGGTCGAGGTCGTCCGGCTGCAGCCCGGCGGCGACGAAGACCCCGGCCAGCTCCCACGGCTGGGGCACCTCGTGGTCCTCGAGCCAGTCGCCCAGGCCGTCCTCGAGGTCCGAGCGCTCCAGCGTGGTCAGCTCGCGGGCGGTGCCGACCCGGCCGACGAACTCCTCCTGCAGCCCCGTCAGCGAGCGCAGCACCTCGCCGTCGAGCTTGCCCTCCGACAGCATGGCCAGCTTGTGCCGCATGCCGGCGAAGCGATCGCGCAGCGCGTCGGCCGCCCGGGCCGCCGCGGCGGCCGGGTTGTTGAGCTCGTGGGTCAGGCCGGCGGTCAGCTTGCCCAGCGCCAGCAGCCGCTCGCGCTGGCCGACCAGCTCGGCGGAGTTCCGCTGCCCGACGAACATGCCCTCGAGCAGGTGCACGGCCATCGGGTACCACTGCCGGAAGACGGCGGCGAACGGGCCGGCCGGCAGGGCGAGGAAGCGGCAGTCGGTGACCGCCCGGACCGTCGCCGGGTAGCGCTGCTCGAGCCGGTCGCCGAAGTAGAACTGCACGGCCCCCGAGTACACGCCGCGGTGCGACGTCCGCACCGTCTCGACCTCGCTGCCGCCGACCGTCCGGACCATCGTCATCGTGCCCTCGAGCAGCACGAAGAAGCACTCGGCCGGCTCGCCCTCGACCGACACCTCGGTGCCGGCCGGGCAGTCGACGACGTCGCCGTTGGCCGAGACCCAGGCGAGCTTCTCGTCGTCCAGCTGCTCGAAGAGGAAGAGCCCGCGCAGCTCGTCGGGCGTCAGCCGCGGTTCCGTCGCCGTCATCGCTCCCCCAGGTACCGGTGCACGAGGGTGACCGCCATGGCGCCCTCCCCGACCGCCGACGCCACCCGCTTGACCGAGTCGCACCGGACGTCACCGGCGACGAAGACGCCGGGCAGGCTCGCCTCCAGCAGGTACGGGTCGCGGTCGGGGACCCAGCCGGGCGGGCGGCGCCCCTCGTCCAGCAGCCCGGGGCCCGTCCGGATGAAGCCGTGGTCGTCGCGGGAGACCGCCCCGTCGAGCCACGCCGTGCGCGGCGCCCCGCCGATGAAGACGAACAGGTGGCTGGCCGGCAGCGTCTCCCGCTCGCCGGTGTTCGCGTCCTGGACGGTGATCGCCTCGAGGTGGCCGTCGCCCTGCGCACCGGCGACCGTGCAGCAGGTCCGGACGGAGATGTTCTCGATCCCGGCGATCTGCTCGATGAGGTAGGACGACATCGAGGCCTCGAGCGAGTCGCCCCGCACGAGGATGGTGACCGACCGGGCGAACCGCGACAGGTACACCGCGGCCTGCCCGGCGGAGTTCGCCCCGCCGACGACGAAGATGTCCCGGTCGGTGCACTCCACGGCCTCGGTCATCGCCGAGCCGTAGTAGACGCCCCGGCCGGTGAGGTCGTCGACGCCGTCCACCCCGAGGCTGCGGTAGGAGATGCCGGTCGCCAGGACGACGGCGTGCGCGGCCAGCACCCGGCCGTCGTCCAGGCGCACCACGCGCTTGGGCCCGTGGGTCTCGAGCGCGACGACGTCGCGGGTGAGCAGCAGCTCGGCGCCGAACTTCACCGCCTGGCGGCGAGCGCGCTCGGCCAGCTGGCCACCGGAGACGCCGTCCGGGAAGCCGAGGTAGTTCTCGATGCGGCTGCTCTGGCCTGCCTGCCCGCCGGTCGCCTCGCGCTCGACGAGCACGGTCCGCAGCCCCTCGGAGGCCCCGTAGACGGCGGCACCGAGCCCGGCCGGGCCGCCCCCGACCACGATGAGGTCGTAGAACATCTCCCGCGGCTCGACGGCGAGCCCCGCGACGGCGGCGAGCTCGGACTCGCTCGGGTGCAGCAGCACCTGCGCGTCCGGCGTGACCACGACCGGGATGTCCTCCGGGCCCGCCCCGGCGGCGGCCAGGATCCGCTGGCCCTCCGGCTCGTCGACGCTGAACCAGGTGTAGGGCACGGCGTTGCGGGCGAGCAGGTCACGCGCCCGGAACGACGGGGCCGACCAGCGGTGGCCGACGATCTTCACGCCCTCGACCTCCGGGTCGGGCGCCTCCCGCCACGACTTCAGCATCGTGTCGACGACGGGGTAGAGCTTCTCCTCCGGCGGGTCCCACGGCTTGAGCAGGTACGCGTCGACGTCGACGACGTTGATCGCCTGGATCGCGGCGTCGGTGTCGGCGTAGGCGGTCAGCAGCGCGCGGCGGGCCCGCGGGAACAGGTCCATCGCCATCTCGAGAAAGTCGATGCCGTTCATCTCCGGCATCCGGTAGTCGGCGAGCAGCACCGCCACCGGGTCACCCCGCAGCTTCAGCTCGCGCAGCGCCTCGAGCCCCTCGGCCGCGGACGACGCCCGCAGCACCCGGTGGTCCTCGCCGTACCTGCGGCGCAGGTCCCGGGCCACGGCCCGGGAGACCCCGGGGTCGTCGTCCACGCTGAGGATGACCGGCTTGCCCATGCGGCGACTCCTGTCGTGCCACGGCGGGTCGTGGCCGTCGTCAACGCTAGTCGCGCCGCGACCGCCGGCGCACCCCTCTAGCGGTCGCGGTCCCGGACGACGTGCACGGCCGCCTCCTCGGCCGACGCCGCGGCGCCGTCGATCCCCGCGTCCCGGGCCCAGAGCTCGTCGTCGGTGTCCCCGGCGCCACCGTCGTCGGAGTCGACCAGCCGGCCGGCGCGGTCGTCGCCGACCTCGTCGTCGAGCAGCTCGCCGTCGGTGTCCGAGCTGTCACCCAGGCCGTCGCCGTCGTCGTCGGAGCGGTCGGGCAGCTCGCGGGCGAGGCGGCCGTCCAGGCTCTCGCCGGCCAGCTCCTCCGACTCCGTCGTCCCCCAGTCCTCGACGCCCCACGGGCGTTCCGGGGGCGACCAGCCGGTGTCGAGGACGTCCCGGACCCCGCGCGGGTCGTCGAGGGTGTCCTCCGGCTCGAGCAGCCCGGAGGCTTCCTCGGGGTCGGTGCCGTCCGTACCGTAGATCCCAGGTTCCACGATGGTGCGTCCCTTCAGCTCGGAGTGTGCGGATGACCGGCCAGCAGATCGACCCCGCCGTGCCGCCCTCGGGAACCGGCTGCGTCGAGTGCGAGCAGGCCGGCGGCTGGTGGTTCCACCTGCGCCGGTGTGCCCGCTGCGGGCACGTGGGGTGCTGCGACTCCTCGCCGAACCAGCACGCGCGGGCGCACGCGGCGGCCTCGGGGCACCCGGTGATCCGCAGCTTCGAGCCCGGCGAGGACTGGTTCTGGGACTTCTCGACCGAGCAGCCGGTGGTCGGCGTGGTGCTGGCCCCGCCGCAGCACCACCCGGTCGACCAGCCGGCCCCCGGCCCGCGCGGCCGGGTGCCCGCCGACTGGCGATCCCGGCTGCACTAGGCGGGCGGCCGTCCCGGAGGTCACGCGGTCATTCTGATGCGGCCCCCGCCGTGTCACCATCCCCCTGCTCGCCGCTGGGCGGCCCGACCCAGACCGTCTTCGCGTTCATGAACTCCCGCATGCCGAGCTCGGTGAGCTCGCGGCCGTAGCCGCTCTGCTTCACGCCGCCGAAGGGCAGCTCCGGGTAGCTGGTCACCATCCCGTTGATGAATGCCATGCCCGAGGCGACGTCGGCGATGAACTGCGCCCGCTCGTCCTCGTCCTCGCTCCACAGGTTGGCGCCGAGGCCGTAGGGGTGGCTGTTGGCGATCTCGATCGCCTCGCCGAGCGAGTCCACCGTGAACAGCGCCGCCACCGGGCCGAAGACCTCCTCGGAGTAGAGGTCCATCTCCGGGGTGATGCCGCTGAGCAGCGTGGGCTCGTAGAACCAGCCCGGCCGGTCGACCCGCGTGCCGCCCACCAGCACCGTCGCGCCCTTGGCGACGGCGTCGTCCACGTACTTCTCGACGTCCTCCCGGCCCGACTCGGTGGCCAGCGGGCCGATCTGGGTGTCCTCGTCCATGGGGTCGCCGACGGTGAGCGCCGCGATCTTCTCCGCGAACAGGCGGGTGAACTCGTCGGCCACGTCGCGGTGCACGAAGAAGCGCTTGGCCGCGATGCAGCTCTGGCCGTTGTTCTGGTTGCGCGCGGTGACGGCGACCTCCGCCGCCTTCTCCAGGTTCGCCGACGGCATGACGATGAACGGGTCGCTGCCGCCGAGCTCCAGCACCGTCTTCTTCAGCGCGTCGCCGGCGATCGAGGCCACCGACTGCCCGGCCGGGGCGCTGCCGGTGAGCGTCGCGGCGGCGACCCGGTCGTCGCGCAGCACCTTCTCGATGGTCGACGAGCCGATCAGCAGCGTCTGGAAGACGTCGTCGGGGAAGCCCGCCTTGCGGAAGAGCTCCTCCAGGTAGAGGGCGGTCTGCGGCACGTTGCTGGCGTGCTTGAGCAGGCCGACGTTGCCGGCCATCAGCGCCGGGGCGGCGAACCGCATCGCCTGCCAGAGCGGGAAGTTCCACGGCATGATCGCCAGGACGACGCCGATCGGCTGGTGGACGACGTAGGCGTCGACGGCCTTCACCGCGCCGGCGTCCTTCTCCTCCGGCCGCAGCAGGGCAGGGCCGTGCTCGGCGTACCAGCGCAGGGCCTTGGCGCACTTGGCCACCTCGGCCTTCGCCGAGGCGAGGGTCTTGCCCATCTCGGTCGTCATCAGCTCGGCGACGGCGTCGGCGTCCTCGTCGAGGACGTCGGCGGCCGCGCTCAGCCAGCCCGCCCGCTCCTCCGGCGACGTGCGCCGGTAGGTCGCGGCAGCGGCGGCGGCTCGGGCCAGCTTCTCCTCGAGCGCGTCGTCGGACAGCGGCTCGTAGGTCTTCAGCGTCTCGCCGGTGGCCGGGTTGATGGTGGCGATGGCCATGGGTGCTCTCCCGTCGGTGGTGCTGCCTCGCGTCGGCTCTCCCCTGCCCGGCGACGCGGTCGTGAAACCGCTGTGCCGCAGGCCACCGTGCCTCGGCGGGCGGCGGGCCGTGATGGGTCCTAGCGTCCCCGCGGTGGACCTGTTCCGTACCAAGTCGGTCGAGCACATCGGCGAGGACGCCGCCGGTGAGGGCGCGGGCAGCGACGTCGGCCGCCTGCGCCAGAACCTCAGCGCCCGCCACCTCGTCGGCATGGGCATCGGCGTGGTCATCGGCACCGGCATCTTCACGCTCACCGGCATCCAGGCCCGCGACACCGCCGGCCCGGCCGTCGTCATCTCCTTCGCCGTGGCCGGCGTGGTCGCCCTGCTGGCCGCGCTCTGCTACGCCGAGCTCGCCTCCAGCGTGCCGACGGCGGGCAGCGCCTACTCCTACGCCTACGCCACCGTCGGGGAGCTGATCGCCTGGATCATCGGGTGGGACCTCTTCCTCGAGTTCGCCCTCGGCGCCGCCGTCGTCGCGCGCGGTTGGTCGGGGTACGTCGGCAACCTGCTCGACCTGCCCACGTCGCTGTTCGGCGAGGGGACCACCGTCAACGTCGGCGCGGCGCTGATCGTCGTCGTCCTCACCGTCGTGGCGGCCCTGGGCATCCGCGAGTCCGCGCGGGTGACCAACGCGCTCGTGGTCGTCAAGGTGGCCATCTGCGTGTTCGTGGTCGTCGCCGGCGCCTGGTTCGTGCGGGGCGCCAACCTCACCCCGTTCGTCCCGTCGGGCGAGCCGAGCGACACCGGCGGGGGGATCGACCAGCCGCTCATCGCCGCGGCGTTCGGCCTGGAGCCGGCGGTCTTCGGCATCGGCGGCGTGCTGACGGCGGCCGCGGTGGTCTTCTTCTCCTACACCGGCTTCGAGGCGGTCGCGAACCTCTCGGAGGAGACCCGGCGTCCGGGCCGGGACCTGCCGCTCGGGCTGCTCGGCACCCTCGGCCTGGCGACGGCGCTCTACATCGGCGTCTCGTTCGTGCTGGTCGGGATGGTCGACTACCGCGACATCGACCCGGGGGCGCCGATCGCGGACGCGTTCGACCAGGTCGGGCTGGGCTGGGCCTCGGCGCTGGTGTCCCTGGCCGCCGTCGCCGGGCTGACCTCGGTGATCCTCGTCGACCTGATCACCATGACGCGGATCGGCTTCGCCATGGGCCGCGACGGGCTGCTGCCGCCGGCCGTGGCGAAGGTGCACCCGCGCACCGGGACACCGGTGCGGATGACCGTGCTGTTCGCCGCGCTCGTGCTGGTGATGGCGACGTTCGTGCCGCTGGAGGAGCTGGCCAACCTGGTCAGCATCGGCACCCTGTTCGCGTTCGTGCTGGTGTCGGCCGCGGTCCCGGTCCTGCGCCGCACCCGGCCGGAGCTCAGGCGCCCCTTCCGCGTCCCCTTCTCCCCCGCCGTGCCGGTGCTGTCCGCGGTGGCCTGCCTCTACCTGATGGTCAACCTCAGCATCGAGACGTGGCTCCGGTTCCTCGCCTGGCTGCTGCTGGGCCTGGTCGTCTACGCCGTCTACGGCTACCGGAACTCGCGCATGCGCGACCGGGTGCCCGACGTCGCCCCGTAGGACATCCGGCCGCGCAGCCGCAACTGGCCTACCGTGGGACCGGCAAGCCCCCGATGTCGGGTGGCAACTGACATCTCCGGGGTGGACCGATGACTGGGTGGGGATCGGAGGGGGCGGCGCCCGCTCCCGACCACCTGCACACCCCGCGCGCCTACCTGCACGACGCCCTGCTCTACGACGACCGGGCGCAGCTGGTCGACGTGGCCGTGCCCTTCCTGCTCGAGGGCCTGGCGGCCGGTGACGCCGCGGTGGTGGCGGCCGGGGAACAGACGTCGGCCGCTCTCCGCGACGCCCTCGACGGCGACCCCCGCGTGCACATCCTCGAGCGGGGCGACGTCTACCGCGCCCGCACGCCCACGGCGATCACCACCTTCCGCCGGGTCGCCCACGAGCGTTCCGCCGGAGGGGCCCGCCGCGTCCGCGTGATCGGCGAGGTCGACTACGGGGCCACCGAGCGCGACTGGCTGGAGTGGATGCGCTACGAGTCGGTGATCAACAAGGCGCTGGCGGACTGGCCGCTGTGGGGGCTGTGCGTGTTCGACACGCAGGCGCTCCCCGACCCGGTCCTGGAGTCGGCGCTGCGCACCCACACCGCCCTCGTGACGCCGGCGGGGCGCTCGGCCAACCCCGACTTCGTCCCGCCGGCCCGGTACCTCGCGGAGCTGCCGGTCCCGGTGGACCCGCTGGAGGCCACCGCGCCCCGGCTGTGGGCCCGTGACGTCGAGGACTACATCGGCCTGCGGCACGCCGTCGCCGCCGAGCTCGCGACCGTGGACGCGCCGCGGGACCTGGTCGAGGACTACCTGCTCGCCGTCGACGAGATGACGTCCAACGCCGTCCGCCACGGCAGGCCGCCGGTGGGCCTCCGGCTCTGGGTCGGCGACGACCGGATCGTCTGCTCGATCGACGACGGAGGCCCCGGCCTCACCGATCCCTTCGCCGGCTACGGCCCGGCGCACGGCGACGACCTCTCCCGAGGCGGCATGGGGCTGTGGCTGGCCCGGCAGCTGTGCGACCACGTCGACCTCTCCTCCGACGACCAGGGCACGCGCGTCCGGCTCACCGTCCGCCTCGGCTGAGCCGGAGCCCGGTCAGCCGAACCCGGTCAGCCGAAGAGGTCGCCGAGGAACGACTCCTTCTTGCGCCGGTGGGTCGACGAGTGCGACGAGTGCTTGGTGCTCTGCACCTGACGGAGCACCTCGCCGACCACCCCGCCGAGACCGCCCTGCTGGTCGCCGGACGACCGGTAGGACTGGTGGTCCGAGGACTGGTGGGTCTGCGTCGCGCGCCCCCCGCCGTGCCAGGCGTTCTCGGCGTCGATCAACCGGTCGAGCTCACCCCGGTCGAGGAAGATCCCCCGGCAGTCGGCGCACTGGTCCACGTGCACGCCGTTGCGCTCGTAGGTGCGCATGGTCCCGTGGCACTTCGGACAGGTCAGCTCCATGTCCGCGCAACGGAGGTCACCGACGGGGAGTTCCCGTTCCACCCAGTGGATGCCGCAGGTCGGAGCGACGGGGGCCGGAATGGATACTGGGAGCCCGCAGCCCGGACCGATGGGAGCTCGTGTTGGACAAAGTCGTGGCCACCACCAGGGAGGCCGTCGCGGACATCTCCGACGGCGCGACGCTCGCCGTCGGGGGGTTCGGTCTCTGCGGGGTCCCCTTCGCGCTGATCGACGCGCTGCTGGAGCAGGGCACCGCCGAGCTGACCACCATCTCCAACAACTGCGGAGTGGACGACGCGGCGCTCGGCGTGCTGCTGTACGCCGGCCGGATCCGCAAGACCATCAGCTCGTTCGTCGGCGGCAACAAGGAGCTGGCCCGGCTCTACCTGTCCGGGCAGCTGGAGGTCGAGCTCACCCCGCAGGGCACGCTCGCCGAGCGGCTGCGCGCCGGGGGTGCCGGCATCCCCGCGTTCTACACGCCCACCGGGGTCGGCACGCTGGTCGCCGACGGCGGCATCCCCGTCCGGTACGACGCCGACGGGAACGTCGTGGAGACCAGCCGGCCCAAGGAGGTCCGGGAGTTCGACGGCCAGCAGTACGTGCTGGAGACCGCGCTGACCGCCGACTTCGGCCTGGTGCACGCCCTCATGGGCGACCGGCACGGCAATCTCTACTTCCACGAGTCGGCGCGCAACTTCAACCCGCTGGCCGGGATGGCCGGCCGCATCACGATCGCCGAGGTCGAGGAGCTGGTGGAGCCCGGAGACCTCACCCCGGAGCACGTGCACCTCCCCGGGGTCTACGTCGACCGCGTCGTCGTGGTGGGCGGAGACCGCAAGCCGATCGAGAAGCGCACCACCCGCCCGCGCAGCGACCGCTCCGACACCCCGGCCGCCGCCGGCGAGGAGGCCACCGCCTGATGTCCCTCAACCGTGAGCAGCTCGCCGCCCGCGTGGCCCTCGAGCTCGAGGACGGCCAGTACGTGAACCTCGGGATCGGGATGCCGACCCTGGTGCCGAACTACGTGCCCGACGGCGTCCACGTCGTCCTGCACTCCGAGAACGGGATCCTCGGGGTCGGCCCCTACCCCTTCGAGGGCGACGAGGACCCGGACCTGATCAACGCCGGCAAGGAGACCGTCACGCTCCTGCCCGGGGCGAGCTTCTTCGACTCGTCGGAGTCGTTCGGGATGATCCGCGGCAAGCACCTGGACGTCGCGATCCTCGGGGCGATGCAGGTGAACACCCGCGGCGACCTCGCCAACTGGCTCATCCCCGGGAAGATGGTCAACGGCATGGGCGGCGCGATGGACCTCGTCCACGGCGCACGTCGCGTGATCATCATGATGGAGCACGTCGCCCGCGACGGGTCACCGAAGATCGTCGAGGAGTGCACGCTGCCGCTGACCGGCAAGGCGTGCGTCGACCGGATCATCACCGACCTCGCCGTCATCGACGTGACCGAGCGGGGTCTGGTGCTGCTCGAGACCGCGCCCGGCGTCTCCGCCGACGAGGTCGTGGCCGCCACCGGCGCGCCGCTCACCGTCGCCGACGACCTCCGCGAGATGCCCCTCCCCACCACCGTCTGACGCCCTTCCGCGTCACGGCCGCCGGGGACCGTTGTCCCTGGGCCGGCCACTTCCGGCTCCGGAGTGGCTGCCCGAGGGACAACGGTCCCAGCGGACCGTCAGAAGGGGTAGGCGGGGAGGTCGCCGCGCAGGGTGACCCACTGGGTCTCGGTGAACGCCTCGATGTTGGCCATCGGACCGCCGTGCCGGGACCCGGTGCCCGACGCGCCGACGCCGCCGAAGGGTGCCACCGCCTCGTCGTTGACCGTCTGGTCGTTGATGTGCACCAGCCCGGACGGGATCCGCTCGGCCAGCTGCAGGCCGGCGTACACGTCGCGGGTCAGGATGCCCAGCGACAGGCCGTACTCGGTGCCCGCGGCCAGCTCGGCGACCTCGTCCAGCGACGAGAACGGCGTCACCGGGGCGACCGGCCCGAAGATCTCCTCCTGGTAGGCGGGGGCCTCGACCGGGACGTCGCCCAGCACCGTCGGCCGGTAGAAGAGCCCCTCGTAGGTACCGCCCGTGCGCACCGTCGCCCCGCCCTCGACCGAGGCGGTGACCAGCCCGTGCACGCGGTCGCGCTGGCCGGCGTCGATCAGCGGCCCCAGCGCCACCTGGTCGCGGAACGGGTCACCGACCGGCAGCTTCTCCACCTTCTCGGTGAGGATCTGCGTGTACTCCTCGGCGATCGACTCGTGCACCAGGTGCCGCGAGGTGGCCATGCAGATCTGCCCCTGGTGGGCGAACGTGCCCCACGCGCCGACCGAGGCGGCCGCGGTCACGTCGACGTCCCCGAGCACGATCAGCGCCGAGTTCCCGCCCAGCTCCAGGTGCGCGCGCTTGAGGTGCTGGCCGGCCAGCGCGCCGACGGAGCGCCCGGCCCGCGTCGATCCGGTGAAGGCGATGACCCGGACGGCGGGCTCCACGACCAGCGCCTCGCCGACGTCGGCACCGCCCGGCAGCACCTGCAGCACCCCGGCGGGCAGCCCGGCCTCCTCGAAGACGCGCGCGAACATGGCGCCGCCGCTGATCGCCGTCCGCGGGTCGGGCTTGAGGATGACGGCGTTGCCCAGGGCCAGCGCCGGTGCGACGGCGCGGATCGCCAGGATCGTGGGCACGTTGAACGGGGCGATGACGCCGACGACGCCCGCGGGCACGCGGCGGGCGAACGACAGCCGCGGCGAGCCGGTCCGCAGCAGCTCGCCGTACGGGTGGGACGGCAGCGCGGAGGCCTCGTAGCACTCCTGCGCGGACGTGTGGACCTGGAAGTCGCCGAACGGCTGGATGGCGCCGGACTCGCGGGCCAGCCAGCCCTTGATCTCGTCCGCGTGGGCCGAGAGCACGTCACCGGCCCTGCGTAGCACGGCGGCGCGCTGCTCGAACGGCAGGGCCGCCCACGCCTTCTGCGCCCCGACCGCGCGGACCGCCGCCTCGTGCACGTCCTCCGGGGTCGCCTTCCCCACCGAGCCGAGCACCTCGCCCGTCGCCGGCTCCAGCGCGTCGTAGGTACCGCCGCTGCCGTCGGTCCACGCCCCGGTCCAGACCTTGCCCTGCCATGCGCCGTCGTCGAGAAGTGCCACGTCGTCCTCCTTCGTCACGTCCGTCCGGACAAGCATCCCCCGTCGGCCGGGATCAGCGCGGCGCCGGGTCCTCCGCCGCGATCCGGCGCAGCTCGGCGCGCTGCACCTTGGCCGAGGCCGTCATGGGCAGGTCGTCGACGACGCGCCACAGCCGGGGCACCTTGAAGGGCGACAGCCCCTCGCGGCAGAACCCGGTCAGCTCGGCCGGGTCCGGCTCCCGACCCGCAGCGGGGACGACGAAGGCGACGACGAGCTCGCCCCACCGCTCGTCGGGCACGCCCACGACGGCCGCGCGGTCGACGGCCGGGTGCTGCACGAGCAGCTCCTCGACCTCGACCGGCGAGACGTTCTCGCCGCCGGTCTTGATCATGTCCTTGATCCGCCCGACCACGCGGCAGGCACCGTCTGCGTCCATCTCGGCGAGGTCGCCGGTGTGCAGCCAGCCGTCGGGGTCGATGGCCTCGGCCGTGGCGGCCGGGTCGTCGAGGTAGCCGCGGGTGATGCGCGCCCCGCGCACCCAGAGCTCGCCGGCGGTGCCGGGCGGGACCGCCTCGCCGTCCGGGCCGGCGATGCGGACGTCGGTCCCCGCCAGCGGCGCACCGACGGTCTCCCGCCGGACCGGGTCGGGGTCGGTCGGCGCGGTCTGCAGCACGGCGCCGCAGGTCTCCGTCATGCCGAAGGTGATCGACAGCCGGGCCCCGAACAACGACTCGACGCGGTCGACGAACGTCGGGGTGACGGTCATGCCACCGGTGAAGAGCACCTGCAGCGCGCTCAGGTCGGTCGCCGGGAGGTCCGGGTGGGCCGCGAGGAGGTCGAGCAGCGTGGGCGCCGCAGACAGCAGGGTGGCCCGGCGGTCGGCCATCGCCCGGAGCACGGGCGCGGGGGCGAAGGGCAGGACGACGTGCTCCGCCCGGGCCGACAGCGCCCCCACCACGCCGAGCACGTTGCCGGCGGTGTGGAACAGCGGCATGGGGTTCACCCACACCCGTCCCGCCGTGGCGCCGAGCCGGTCGGCGAACGCGCGGCCGGTGGTGACCATGCCGGAGTGCGTGATGCGGACGCCCTTGGCCCGGCCCGTGGTGCCGGAGGTGAACTGGACCTGCGCGAGGCTCTCCGGGTCGACCACCGGGAGGTCGGCGGGCTCGGTGAGGTCGATCGCGTCCCGCCGGTCGCCGTCGCAGCGGCGGACCTCCCGCAGCGCGGGCAGCCGGTCGAGGGCCGCGGTCGCGAGGTCGGCGACCGGGTTCCCGGCGACATCCACCGCGGCGTAGAGGCGCACCGCCCCCGACAGCCGGAGCGCGTGCTCGAGCTCGGCCGGGCGGGAGCGGGGGTTGACCGGGACGAGCGTCATCCCGGCCAGCGCCACCCCCAGCTGGAGCAGCACCGGCTCGGGGCCGTTGCCCAGGCACGTGGCGATGCGCGAGCCAGGCTCCAGGTCGCGGAGCAGACCGCCCGCGACCGCACGTGCCTCGGCGAGCAGCTCCGCCGCCGTCCAGGTCTCCCCCGTCGCCGGCGTGCTCAGCAGCAGGTCGTCCGGGGCCTCCCGGGCGGCCCGGTGGAGGACGTCGCCGAGGACGCCCCCCACCGGGCCCGGGACCGGAGCGGCCAGCAGCTCGCTGCGCTCCAGCACGGCGGTCAGCCGAAGGTGTAGCTCTGCGCGCTGGGGCCCTCGTACGCGTCCTCGAGGACCTCCAGCCCGGCCTCCGCGGTGTCGCTGACCTTGGAGACGAAGACGGTGCGGGTCGGGGACTCGCCCACCTGCGTGAAGTCCAGACCGTCGGGGAAGACCCCGTCGGTGTCCACGTCGTCGGCCTCGGCGACCGCGGCGACGACGCCCTCGGGGGTCAGGTCGCCGGCCTCGCAGGCGTCCTCGAGCGCGGTGCGCAGCAGCTGCGCCTGCCCGTAGGCCAGGGGGACCTCCCAGCCGAGGGCCCCGTCGGGGTCGGCCTCGGTGTAGAGGGCGTTCGCCTCCTGCACGCCGGGCGCGTCGCTCGCGTACGGGGCGACGCTGGTGATGCTGTAGGTGTTGGCCAGCAGCGCGTCGGCGGCCGGGGTGTCCAGCAGCGCCGGGTTGAAGGTCGGGTTCATCCCGATCAGCGGCACGTCGGCCCCCTGGGCGGAGAGCACGCCGACCAGCGACGCCAGCTGTGCCGGGGCGGCGGCGAGGACGACGGCCTGGACGCCCTCCTGCACCAGCGCCGAGGCCTGCGCGGAGAGGTCGGTGACCGCAGGGGTGATCTCCTGCGGGACGATGGTCAGACCCCGCTCCTCGGCGGCGTGCTGGGCGCCGGCCAGGGCGTCGCTGCCGTAGTCGCCGACGAAGTAGACGACGCCGACGGAGTCGCCCTCGGAGAGGCCCAGCTCGTCGACCAGGTAGTCGATGGCGTTGGCGCCCTGGATGCTGTAGCTGGCGCCGGGCAGCTGGTTGTTCTCGTACTCCAGCGCCGTGCTGGCCCAGCCGACGCCGCCCACGTACATGCTGTCCTGCTGGGCCAGCGGGAGCACCGCGGCGCTCGTCGGACCACCGAGGACCTGCTGCAGCGCGACGATGTCCGAGGACATGCTGCGGTACAGCGAGACGGCCTTCTGCGGGTCGTACCCGTGGTCCTGGACCTGCATCTCCACGTCGCGGTCGCACACCCCGCCGTCGGCGTTCACCTGGTCCCAGTAGGCCTGGAACTCGGTCACCTGCACGGCGGCACCGGCGGCGAAGGGCCCGGAGAGGTCGGTGAGGACGCCGATGTTGATCGCGGAGTCGGTGACGCCGTTGCCGGTCTCGACGTCCCCCGAGCCACCGCCGCCGGTGGCCTCCGGCTCCGTGGTGGAGCAGGCCGTGACCGCGAACATGCAGGCTGCAGCGGCGACCAGGGCTGGGCGGGTCTTCCTCATCGAGCGGTCTCCTTCGACCTCGAGGGGTTGTCCCCGGCCTCGTGGCCGGGGTCGATGGGGGTGGTGGGCCGGGGTGTGTCGTCCGGGGGGCCGGACGCCGCCCCCCGACCGGTGAGCCGTCGGAACGCGCCGGCCAGGCCGCCGCGCAGGAAGATGAGGACGGCGATGATGGCCAGCCCGTAGAGGAGCCGGGACGTCGTCGCCGGGTCCAGCCCGCCCGAGCCCGGTGCGGCCATGAAGGGCAGCGCGTCGCTGTACTGGGTGAGCACGAGCGGGAGCGCGGTCACGAAGAGCGCGCCGACCATCGCGCCGCCCACCGACCCGAGCCCGCCGATCACGATCATCACCAGGAAGTCGACGGACACGGTGAGCGTGAAGACGTCGGGCGCCAGGCGGCCGTAGGCGAGGGCGAGCAGGGCGCCGGCGAGCCCGGCGTAGCCCGAGGACACGACGAACGCCGAGGCCTTGTGGCGGCCGACGCCGATCCCCATGGCCGCGGCCGCGGTCTCGCTGTCGCGGACGTTGGCCCAGGCCCGGCCCGTCCGGCTGGACCGCAGGTTGGCCGCCAGCCAGCAGGCCGCCAGGGTGAGGACGAGGAACAGGTACCAGAGGCGGTGCAGGCCCTCGAACTCCACGCCCGCGACGGCGAGGTAGTCGGGGTCGCGGTTGCTGAAGCTGAAGCCGCCCAGCGTGAACGGCTCCACCGACCGGCCGTTGAAGCCCCCGGTCCAGGTGTCCAGGTTCAGCAGCAGGTGTCGGACGAGGAAGACCAGGCCGAGGGTCGCCAGGCCCAGGTAGATGCCCCTCAGCCGGCTCGCGACCGGGGAGAAGACGAACCCGACGAGCGCGGCCGCCGCGACGGCGATCACGAGCCCGACGACGGCGGGCAGGCCGGCTCCGGAGAGCGTCGGCGTGGACTCCGACGTCGCCCACACGAAGACATAGGCACCGATGGCGGCGAACGCGGCGTGCCCGAGGGAGAGCTGGCCGGCCACCCCGACGAGCAGCGTGAGCCCCACGGCGCCGACCATGGTGGCCATCACGAAGAGCCCGAGCTGGAGCCAGAAGTCCTCGAGCACCACGGGCAGCGCGACGGCCACGACGAGGAGGACGGCGCCGGCGATCCGGCGCACGAGGTCAGACACGGACGGCCTCCTTGCTGCCGAGCAGACCCTGCGGCCGTACCAGCAGGACGACGATCATCACCACGTAGGGCACGACGTCGCCGAAGCCCCTGCCGAGGAAGTGCAGGTCGCTCTCGTAGCCGACGGTCAGCGCGGTGACCAGGCCGATGACCAGGCCGCCGAGGACCGCTCCCGGCACCGAGTCGAAGCCGCCCAGCACCCACGCGGGGATGGCGAGGAAGGCCGACAGCGCCACGGGGGGCGACACCCCCGGCGACGGGAACGAGGTCAGGAAGATCCCCGCCAGGGCGGCGAGCACGCCGGCCAGCGCCCAGCCCGCGGCGCCCGTCCGCGAGAGGCGGATGCCCATCAGGGAGGCGGTGGGGCCGTCCGCCGCCGCGGCCCGCATGCCGACTCCCACGCGGGTGCGGGCGAAGAGGAACCAGAGCCCGGCGAAGACGACGACCGCGACACCGGCGGCCAGCACGCGGCCGGCGGGCAGGGCGATGCCGCCGAAGCGGACCACGTCGTTGCCCCACGGCGCCCCGAGCGGCAGCACCCGGTTGCCGATCCTGCGGGTCAGCTCGGTGAGCAGGATGATGTCGACGCCCAGCATGAGGATCGCCGCGGTCCCGGGGTTGGGATCGGCGAGGTTGCGCACCAGCAGGGCGTTGACGAGCACGCCCACCAGCGCGGCGCCGAGGATGCCGACGAGCACGGCGGGCCAGAACCCGATGGTGGGCTGGGTGACCGCCACCAGGTAGGCGCCGAGCAGCACGATCGACCCGTGCGCGAAGTTGAGGACGCCGGTCGACGTGAAGACGATCGCGAAGCCCGCCGCGATGAGGCTCAGCACCAGCCCGTAGGACAGGCCGTTGAGGACCTGGGTCAGGAAGTAGCTCATACGGCGGCCGCTCCGAGGTAGGCGCGGAGCACCTCGGGGTCCTGCTGGACCTCCGCCGGGGTGCCCTCGGCGATCTTCTTGCCGAAGTCGAGGACCGTGACCTGCTCGGCCAGGCCCATGACGAAGGGCATGTCGTGCTCGACGAGCAGGATCGACAGGCCGAGGTCGCGGCGGACCTGCCGGATCGTCTCGGCCATCTCCTGCGACTCCCCGTGCGTCATGCCGGCGACCGGCTCGTCGAGGAGGAGCAGCGAGGGCCGCGCGGCCAGCGCGCGGCCCATCTCGACGCGCTTGCGGTTGCCGTAGGACAGGCTGTGCACCGGGGCACCCAGCAGCCGCGTCAGGCCGAGCAGCTCCGCGATGTCGCGGACGGTCTGCCGGTGCTGCCGCTCCTCCCGGCGGGCCCGCGGCGTCCGCAGGGCACCGGTCAGCACGCCGGAGCGCATGAGCCGGTGCCGGCCCACCAGCAGGTTGTCCTCGACGGTGTCCTCGAGCGCCAGGGAGATGTTCTGGAAGGTGCGCGCCACGCCCAGCCCGGCGGTCCGGTGCGCCGGCAGCGAGGTGAGCACGTCGTCGCCGTAGGTCACCCGGCCCTCGGTGGCCCGGTACGCCCCGCCCAGCACGTTGATGCAGGTCGACTTGCCCGCGCCGTTCGGCCCGATGAGCGCGTGCACCGTGCCGGGCTCGACGGAGAACGAGACCTCCGAGAGCGCGGCGATGCCGCCGAACCGCACGGTCAGGTTCTCGACAGCGAGCCGCTTCGGCGCCTCGGCGGTCGGGATCGCGGGCTCGGTCACCACCACGTCGGCGGTCTGCACCGGGACGGCGACCCCGAGGTAGCGCTCACGCACGTCGTCGCTGGCCGCCAGCTCGTCGGCGCTGCCCGACGCGGTCACGCGGCCCACCTCCAGGACGTAGGCCCGGTCGGCGACCCGCAGGCCCATGACGGCGTTCTGCTCGATGAGCAGCACCGCCGTCCCCTGGGCGTTGATCTGGGTGACGATCTCGCCGATCTGGTCGACCAGCAGCGGCGCCAGGCCCAGGGACGGCTCGTCGAGCAGGAGCAGCCCGGGCGAGGTCATGAGTGCCCGGCCCATCGCCAGCATCTGCTGCTGGCCGCCGGAGAGGAGACCGCCCAGCTGGGTGCGCCGCTCGGCGAGGACGGGGAAGAGGTCGAAGACGCGGTCGCGCGCCTCGTTCCGGGCCTTGGCGTCCCGGACGGTGAATCCCCCGGCCTGCAGGTTCTCCTCGACGGTGAGGTCGCGGAACACCCGCCGTCCCTCGGGCACCTGCACGACGCCCCTGCGGACCACCGCGGAGGCGTCCAGACCGGCGAGGTCGGCGCCCTGGTACCGGATGGTGCCGCCGGTGACCGCGCCCCCGTAGGGACCCAGCGCCCGGGAGATCGCCCGCAGCAGCGAGGACTTCCCGGCGCCGTTGGACCCCAGGACCGCCACCACCGATCCGGGGGCGACCTCGAGCGACACGTCCTCCAGGGCCTGGACGGCGCCGTCGTAGGAGACGTCCAGGTGCTCCACGCTCAGCAGCGGTTGTGACATCGGCGCCCTTCGTGGCTCGGCCGGTGAACCCCATGGAGGCAGTTGCTGGTGGTCCAGGTCACGCAAAAGCTAGAGTCGTCGCCGACGGCCGTCAAGGAGTTGTCTAGTTTGATACCCGGATCGAGACCGATCCGCCGAGAGGGATGCCGATGAGCGCACTGACGGTGGAGGACGCCGGCACCGACCTGGGGCCCGGCCTCGGACCGGCGCCCCACCGGCCGCAGTCGCTCCTGCTGAGCTTCCTGGGCGCGCTCGTCCTGGACAGCCCGCTGCCGCCGCTGCCGTCGATGATCCTGCTGGACCTGCTGGCCGACCTCGGGGTGAGCGAGGCGGCCGCCCGCGCCACGCTGAAGCGGATGACCCAGCGCGGGCTGCTGGCCCGCGGTCAGGTGGGCCGGACGGCGGAGTACGCGCTCACCGAGCACGCCGAGTCGGTGCTGCGGCAGGCCCGCGACCGGGTGGCCTCCCCGGCTCCGTTCGAGCACCCCGACGGCGAGTGGACCCTGCTGAGCTACTCGGTGCCCGAGAGCCGGCGCGACCTGCGGCACCGCGTCCGCGCACGGCTGACCTGGGCCGGCTTCGGGGGGCTCCGCGACGGGCTGTGGATCGCACCCGGCACGGTCGACGTCGCCACCGTCCTGGGCCGGTCGGACCTGGCGGACGCCGCCGGGCTGGCCGACGCCTTCGCCGCCCGCCCCCTGCCCGGGACCGACCTGGACCGGCTGGTCCACCGCGCCTGGGACGTCCCGGCAGTGCGCGAGGCGCACGGCTGGTTCATCGGGACGTGGAGCCGCCCGCCCCGGGTTTCCGGCTCGTTGGCCCAGCTGACCCTGCTGGGCGCGGACTGGCTGTCCCTGCTGCGCACCGATCCCGGGTTGCCCGCCGCCCACCTGGGCGAGGACTGGCCGGCCGGCACGAGCGCCGCCGTCTACCGGCGGGTGTTCGACGCCCTCGAGCCCGCGGCCCGCGCGGCGCTGGAACGCAGCCTCCGGGCCACCGGCCGCTTCGCCTGAGGCTGCCGCCGGCACTCCCCCCGGCGGCCGGCCCCGGATCAGCCGCCCGCCGTCCAGATGCGGGTCAGCACGTCCCTCAGCCGTTCCCGCTCGGCCTCGCCGATCAGCCCCAGCGGCCCTTCCACGGCGGCGTCGGCGTCCTGCCGCGCGGCCTCGCGGACCCCCCGGCCGCGCGCCGTCGCGACCACGAGGCGGGTGCGGCGGTCCCCCTCGGGGGCCTGCCGCTCGACCAGCCCGGCGGCGGCCAGCTCGTCGACCAGGAGCACCACCTGGGACGGGTCGAGCCCGAGCACGGCCGCCACCTCGCGCTGGCTGATGCCGTCCTCGGTCTCGCAGGCCAGCGCCAGGACCGAGTACTGGCGCACGCGCAGGCCGTGGTCGGCGAGGGCGGCGTTGGTGACCCGGACGACCTGCCCGCTGGCGCGCGAGAGCAGGAAGCCGAGGTCGTCGGCAAGGGGTCGACCCATACCCACCTCCATCGTTGACAACCTCCACGATACCGACCTACGTTGCCTGGACCACCCCCAGGATGAGGAGCAGCCGTGGACCTGACCGGCAAGGTCGCCGTCGTCACCGGATCCGGACGGGGCCTCGGCCTCGCCTACGCCACCGAACTCGCGCGGTCGGGCGCCGCCGTCGTCGTCAACGACGTCGACCCGGAGGTGGCCGAGGCCGCCGTCCGCACGATCACCGACGCGGGGGGCAGCGCCGTCGCCGAGGTCGCCGCGGTGGGCACCAGCGAGGCGGCCCAGGCCCTGGTCGACCGCGCGGTCGAGGAGTTCGGGCGGCTGGACGTCCTGGTCAACAACGCCGGCATCCTCCGCGACTCCACGCTCTGGAAGATGACCGACGACCAGTTCGACGCGGTCATCACCACGCACCTGCGCGGCACCTTCACGTGCACGCGCGCCGCGGCCATCCGGCTCCGGGAGCAGGGCGAGGGCGGCCGGATCATCTGCATCGGCTCCCCCACCGGCCAGGTCGGCAACTTCGGGCAGACCAACTACGCGGCCGCCAAGGCGGGCATCGTCGGGATGGTCCGCACCTGGGCGATGGAGCTGGCCCGCGCGGAGATCACCGTGAACGCCGTCGTCCCGGTCGCCGCGACCGGCATGACCGAGACGGTGCCCTTCCTCAAGCCCTACGTCGACGCGCTGCAGGCCGGCGAGCCGCTGCCGCCCTACGCCCGGCGGGAGCTGGCCTTCGGATCCCCCGAGGACGCCGCCGGCCTGGTCGCCTTCCTCGCCTCGGACGCCGCCGCGGGCATCACCGGCCAGGCCATCGGCATCGGGGGTGACCGCCTCGCCCTCTGGTCGCACCCGAGCGAGGTGGTGGTCGAGTTCGCCGACGGCACCGGCTGGTCGGCCGACGCGATCGCCGACGTGTGGCCGGCGCAGTTCGCCGCGTCGCAGCAGACCGTGGGCCAGCAGTTCCCGGAGCCCCCGAAGTGACGCTCCGGCTGGACCTCGACAACCTGGTCGCGATCGACGTGCACACCCACGTGCACGCCGACACCCACGGGCACATGGCGCTGGACGACGAGCTGTCCGCGGCCGCCAGCAAGTACTTCAAGGGCGACCCGTACGACCCGACGGTGCCCGACATCGCCGCGGACTACCGGGCCAAGAACATGGCCGCCGTGGTCTTCAGCGTGGACACCGAGATGGCCACCGGCCAGCCGGCGCTGTCCAACGAGGAGATCGCCGACCTCGCCGGCGAGCACCCCGACGTGCTCATCCCGTTCGGCTCGGTGGACCCCGCCCGCGGGAAGTCGGGCATCCGGCTGGCCCGCAAGCTGGTCGAGTCCCACGGCGTCCGCGGGTTCAAGTTCCACCCGTCGATCCAGGCCTTCGAGCCCAACGACCCCAAGGTCTACCCGCTCTACGAGGAGCTGCAGAGCCTCGGCGTCCCGGCGCTGTTCCACACCGGCCAGACCGGCATCGGGGCCGGGCTCCCGGGCGGCCGGGGCATCAAGCTGCGCTACTCCGACCCGATGCTGATCGACGACGTCGCCGCCGACTTCCCCGGGCTCACGATCATCATGGCCCACCCGTCGGTGCCCTGGCAGGACGCCGCCATCTCGGTGGCCACGCACAAGGCGAACGTCTACATCGACCTGTCCGGCTGGTCGCCGAAGTACTTCCCGCCGCAGCTGGTCAAGGCCGCCAACGGGCTGCTGAAGCGGAAGGTCCTGTTCGGCTCGGACTACCCGCTGCTGCGCCCCGAGCGCTGGATCGCCGACTTCGAGCAGCTGGACATCAAGCCCGAGGTCAAACCGCTGATCATGAAGGAGAACGCCATCACAGCCCTGGGGCTGCGGTGAGGAACGCGGGCCTGGGCTCCTGGCCCGAGCGCCGGCTGCGGATCTCGCCGCACAAGCCGGCCATCTGGTTCGAGGGGACGACGACGACGCACGGCGAGTTCGCCCACCGCGTCCGCCGGGCCGCGTCCGCGCTGGCCGCGCTCGGCGTGCAGCGGGGCGACCGGGTCGCCTGGTTCGGCGCCAACCACCCCACCGCGCTCGAGGTGCTCTACGCCTGCGGCCAGCTCGGCGCCGTGTGGGTCCCGGTCAACGCCCGGTTCACCGTGCCCGAGGCGCGCTACGTCCTCGAGCACTCCGGCGCGAGCGTCGTCGTCCACGGGCGCGAGCACGGGGCGACGGCCGACGCGCTGCGGGCGCAGGTGCCGGCCGTCCGGCACTGGGTGGCCGCCGAGACCCCGCTGGAGGGAGGCGCGGACTCCCTCGACTGGCAGCAGCTGCTGGCCGACGGCGAGCCGGTGCTGCGCGACGAGCCGGTCACCCTCGACGACCACTGCCTGATCATGTACACGTCCGGGACGACGGGCCGCCCCAAGGGCGCCACGCTGACCCACGGGAACATGACCTGGTCGTGCATCAACCAGGTCCTGGGGTTCGACTTCACCCCGGACGAGCGCACGCTGGGCCTTGCGCCGCTGTTCCACATCGGCGGGCTCAACGGCACGCTCAACCCCACGCTGTTGCGCGGCGGGTGCGTCGTCCTGGTCCGCGGCTTCGACCCGCCGGCGACGCTGCGGGTCATCGTCGAGCAGCGGGTGACGTCGTTCTTCGCCGTCCCGACCATGCTCGACGCGATCAGCCGGCAGCCGGACTTCGACACCGTCGACCTGTCGGCGCTGCGGACGATCGGCGCCGCCGGGGCCCCGCTGCCCCTCCCCCTGCTGCGCACCTGGCTCGACCGCGGCATCACCGTGCAGCAGGCCTACGGGATGACCGAGTCCGCACCGGCGGGCACCGCGCTGGACAGCGCCGACGCGGTCGCGAAGGTCGGCTCGGCCGGGAAGTCGCAGTTCTTCGTCGACGTGCGGGTGGTCCGCCCCGACGGCACCGAGTGCGCGCCGGGCGAGATCGGCGAGGTGGTGCTCTCCGGGCCGAACATCATGGCCGGGTACTGGGACGACCCGGAGGGGACGGCCGCCGCCATCGTCGACGGCTGGTACCACTCCGGGGACGCCGGCTCCACCGACGAGGACGGCTACCTCTACATCCGCGACCGCTACAAGGACATGATCATCTCCGGCGGGGAGAACGTGTACCCGGCCGAGGTGGAGTCCGCGCTCCTCGAGCTGCCCGGCGTCGTCGAGGCCGCCGTCATCGGCGTCCCGGACGAGAAGTGGGGCGAGGTCGGGCTCGCCGTCGTCGTCCCCGCGCCCGGTGCCGACCGGGACCCCGAGGCCCTCCGCGCCGCGCTCCGCGAACGGCTCGCCGGCTTCAAGGTGCCCCGGCTCGTGGAGTTCGCCGACGCCCTGCCCAAGACCGCCACCGGCAAGATCCGCAAGCCCGACCTCCGCCACCGCTACGTCACCACCGAGGAGCCCTCCGCATGACCAGCACCACCACCACCCTCGCCGAGCTGCCCTCCCTGAAGGGGACCGAGCTCGGCACCAGCGACTGGGTCGAGGTGACCCAGGAGCGGGTGAACCTCTTCGCCGACGCCACCGGTGACCACCAGTGGATCCACGTCGACGTCGAGCGCGCCAAGGCGGAGAGCCCCTTCGGCGGTCCGATCGGCCACGGCTACCTGACGCTGTCGCTGCTCATCCCGATGTGGTCGGAGGTGCTGGTCGTCACCGACATGACGATGGGCGTCAACTACGGGCTGAACAAGGTGCGCTTCCCCTCCCCCGTGCCGGTCGGCTCCAAGCTGCGGCTCACCGCCACGCTCAAGGACGTCGAGGAGATCCCCGGCGGCCTGCAGCTCACGGCCACCGCGGTCATCGAGGCCGAGGGCGCCGCGAAGCCGGTCTGCATCGCCGAGCCGGTGTACCGCTTCTACGGCTGACCGGCCCGGGCGCCCCCCAGGACGGCGGGGCGCCCGGCCACCGATCCGGCGACGCCGAGAGCGACCGCCACCCCCACCAGGAGCAGCAGCGGCGCGCCCCACCCGCCGGTGACGGCGTACAGGCCGCCGACGGCCAGCGGGGCCGCCGCACCCACCGAGTAGCCGACCAGCTGGGACATGCCCGAGACGCGCCGCACGACCTCGTCGTCGGCGGAGCGCAGGACCACCAGGGCGAACGCCAGCGAGATGCCCGCCCCCTGGGCGAGCCCCCCGATCACCACCCACGCCGGCCACGCCGCCGGCCAGAGCAGCAGCCCCGCCGGGACGACGGCCCAGCCGGCCGCCACCGCGATCGCCAGGCCCACCTGGCTCCTCCACCGGCCGAGCAGGGCCGGCACGGCCACGGCGCCCGGGATGCCCAGCACCTGGAACGCCGACGCCGCCAGCGCCGCGGTGCCGGCGGTGAGTGCGAGGTCCTCGGTGAGCAGGCTCGGCAGCCACGTCGTCAGCGCGTAGTACAGGGCCGACTGCAGGGCGAGGACCACGCTCACCGCCCACGCCACCGGTGCCCGCCACACGCGCAGCGCGGCGGAGCCGGGCGGTGCGGGCACGGGCTCCGGGCGACCGTCGGCGCCCGGCGTCGAGCGGCCGACGGCCATCCACACCGCCGCCGCGAGCAGCGGCAGCGGCGCCCAGACCGCCAGGCCGAGCCGCCAGCCACCCAGCTCGGCCACCGGGGCGCTGAGCGCGGCGGTCAGCGCCGCACCCGCCGCGAGCGCGGCCGTGTACAGCCCGGTCACCGCCCCCGCGCGGGGACCGAACCCGCCCTTCACCACCACCGGCAGCAGGACGTTGCCCACCGTCATGGCCGCCCCGACGACGAACGTCCCGGCCAGGAGCACCGACGCCCCGTCGAGCACCCGCAGCGCGGTGCCCGCGGCGAGGGCGACCAGGCTGCCCAGGAGCGCCGCCCCCGTGCCGAGGCGCCGGCCCACCCAGGCCGCCGCCGGTGCGAGGGCGGCGAAGCACAGCACGGGGAGGGCGGTCAGCAGACCGGCCGTCGTCGCCGACAGCGCGAGGTCGCTCCGCAGCTCGGGCAGCACGGGCCCGACCGCCGCGATGGCGCCGCGGAGGTTGAGGGCGACCAGCAGGACCGCGGCCACCCGGGCGCGCTCGCCGGGTGGTGCCCCCCGGCGGCTCACTCGAAGACGACTGTCCGGTTCCCGTGGATGACGACGCGGTTCTCGGTGTGCCAGCGCACCGCGTGCGCCAGCGCCCGGGTCTCGGCCTCCCGGCCACGGGCGGCGAGCTGCTCCGGGCTGAGCGAGTGGCTGACCCGCAGCATCTCCTGCTCGATGATCGGGCCCTCGTCCAGGTCGGCGGTGACGTAGTGCGCCGTCGCCCCGATGAACTTGACCCCCCGGGCGTGCGCCTGGTGGTAG
Source organism: Blastococcus litoris (assembly GCF_003075095.1). Classification (GTDB taxonomy): domain Bacteria; phylum Actinomycetota; class Actinomycetes; order Mycobacteriales; family Geodermatophilaceae; genus Blastococcus_B; species Blastococcus_B litoris. The sequence goes on along the minus strand of NZ_QCZF01000002.1, from coordinate 489,850 downwards.
GGACGGGCGCCCTTGAAGCTCGGCAGCATCGAGTGGTGGATGTTGATCGCCCGGCCCTCGAGCGCCCGGCACAGGTCGTCGGTGAGGATCTGCATGTAGCGGGCCAGGACGACGAGCTGGACCCGCTCGGCGCGCACGATCTCCAGCAGCGCCGCCTCCGCCTCGGGCTTGGTCTCCTTGGTCACCGGGATGTAGTGGAACGGGACGCCGTAGAAGTCGGCGATGCCCTTCAGATCCGGGTGGTTGGACACGATGGCCACGACGTCGAGGTTCAGCTCGCCGATCGAGTTGCGGAACAGCAGGTCGTTGAGGCAGTGGGCGTACTGGCTGACCATGATCAGCACACGCTGCCGCTCGGCGGCGTCGGCGATGCGCCAGTTCATCTCGAACCGCTGGGCGACCTCCTCGAAGGCGCCGCACAGCCGGCCGAAGTCCAGGGGCGAGCCGTCGGAGTGGGCGAACTCCACCCGCATGTAGAACATGCCGCTGGTCAGGCTGTCGAACTGGTGGCTCTCGATGATCGTGCACCCCTCCTGCACGAGCAGACCGGAGACCGCGTGCACGATCCCGGGAGCGTCCTGGCAGGACAGGACCAGAACGCCGTGCTGGGCGTCGGCGGGGCGCGTCATCGTGCCTCCTCGTTCGGGAAAGGGAGCAGTGCCGTCGCTGAAGCTACGTGCGGCGGTGGGTGTGCCGCATCCCACAGATGACCACGTCGCCGCGTCAGCAGGACGACGTCCGCCGCGACAATCGACGCGCACCCCGGCGATCTGGTGGCGGTTCCTGCCCGACCCGTGCACCCTGTGGCCAGCCGGCACCGCCGCCGGCCGCACCTAGCACCGGGAGGACGAGTGGCCGAGATGCGTGCCCGATCCACGACGATCCAGGGGACACCGGGATCGGTGGCCGCGACGACCGCCTTCGTCCGCGACGAGGTCATGCCGCAGGTCCGTGCGATGGACGGCTGCGTGGGCCTGTCGATGCTCGCCGACGCCGGCACCGGCCGGTGCATCGTGACGACGTCCTGGCAGGACGCCGCGGCGATGGACGCCAGCCGGGAAGGCGTCCGGTCGGCCGCGGAGCGCACCGCGGAACTCCTCGGCGGCACGCCTGAGCTGGAGGAGTGGGAGATCGCCGCCATGCACCGGGTGCTCGAGGCGCCCGCCGGAGCGCGGGCCCGCGTCACGTGGCTGCGCACCGCCCCGGACGCCGTCCCCCGCGCCGTCGACGCCGTCCGGCTGTCGCTGATGCCGAAGCTCGACGACCTCCCGGGGTTCTGCAGCGTCAGCATCATGGTGCGCCGCGCGGAGGGACTGACGGTCGCCGCGATCTCCTACGACAGCGGCGAGCACCTCGAGCGGGCCGGCGAGGGCGCGCGGGAGTTCCGCGAGGAGTTCGCGCCGGCCATGGGCATCGAGGTGCTCGACACCGCGGAGTTCGACGTCGCCCTCGCCCACCTGCGGGTGCCCGAGACGACCTGACCCCGGCTCCGGGTCACCGCCCGGCGCCCGCCAGGGCCGCCTCGAGGCGGGGGTACACCCGCCGGACGTTGCCCTCGAACACCGCCGTGCGCCCGTCGTCGTCGAGCAGCCCCTTCTCCACGGCGGCCTCGACGTAGCGGCGGGTGTCGTCGTAGTACTCGCCCGTCCGCGGGTCCTTGCCGCGCACCGCACCCACCATCTCCGAGCCGAAGAGGACGTTCCGGGTGTCCACCACCTCCAGCAGGAGGTCGATCCCCGGCTGGTGGTAGACGCAGGTGTCGAAGAAGACCCCGCCCGCGATGCCCGCCCCCATGACGTTGGACTCGACCGCCGGCTGACCCAGCATGTCGGCCAGCCCCCGGTAGCGGCCCCAGTGGTAGGGCACCGCTCCCCCGCCGTGCGGGATGACCAGCCGCAGCTCCGGGAGGTCGCCGAAGAGGTTGCCCTGGACGAGCTGCATGAAGGCCGTGGTGTCGGCGTTGATGTAGTAGGCCCCGGTCGCGTGGAACACCGGCGTCGCCGAGGCCGACACGTGCACCATCGCCGGCACGTCCAGCTCCACCATCGCCTCGTAGACCGGGTACCAGCTGCGGTCGGTCAGGCGCGGCGACGTCCAGAACCCGCCACTGGGGTCGGGGTTGAGGTTGCAGCCGACGAAGCCCAGCTCCTCCACGCAGCGGCGCAGCTCGGCGATGGAGGCCTGCAGGTCGGCGCCCGGGGACTGCGGCAGCTGCGCCACCGGGACGAAGCGCCCCGGGTAGAGCGTCGCCACGCGGTGCACCAGGTCGTTGCAGCGGCGGGACCACTCGAGGCTGACGGCCGCGTCGCCGACGTGGTGGGCCATGGCCGAGGCGCGCGGCGAGAACAGCGTGACGTCGATGCCTCGCTCGTCCATCAGCCGGAGCTGGCTGGACTCGATCGTCTCCCGGATCTCGTCGTCGCTGATCGAGGGGTAGGCCGGCGGCGTCGTCCCCGCCTCCCAGGCAGCCACCTGCTGCTCCCGCCAGGCCGTGTGCGCGGCCGGGGCGGTCGTGTAGTGGCCGTGGCAGTCGATGATCACGGTTGTGCTGCTCCGTCCCTCAGTTCGACGAGGAGGTCGCGGGCGGCGGAGGCGACGCGCGCCGGGACCCCCAGCTCCTCCAGCTGCTCGGTGGCCGCCGTCATCTCGTCGGCGCGCCGGCGGGCGTGGGTGTGGGTGCCGTCGACCAGCCGGTCGACGGTCCGCTCGTCGAAGCTCGCGAGCTCCGCGGCGATGTTGCCCCGCAGCCAGTCCGCGCACCCGGCGGCCTCGGCACCGCGCAGCGCCTCGACCACGGCCGCCGCCAGGCCCTTGTAGAACACGCTGCGCAACAGCTTGCGCGAGATGGCGGTGCCCACGGGGCCGGGCTGCACCTCCACGTCGGCTCCGAGGGCGGCGAGCAGCTCGGCGTACCGGTCGGCGGCCCCGCCCGACACCAGCATCGGCGTCCGGAGCCCCTTGCCCGGCACCGGGGACATCAGCGCGACGTCGACCACCGTGACGTCGGAACCGGCCGCGCGGTCGGCGAGGGCGCCCTTGAGGCCGGGGCTGGCGGTGTTGAGGTCGGCCCAGAGGGTGCCGGCGGAGAGCGACGGCAGCGCGTTCTCCAGCGCGGTCATGGCGTCGTGCGAGCTGTTGACGCTGAGCACGAGGTCCGCGTCGGCCACGGCGTCGGCCTCGCTGCGGCGCGGCGCCACCCCTGCCACGCGGTGCCCCAGGGGGTCGAAGCCGCGCACGTCGGCCCCGGCCGCGACGAGGTCCGCCGCGATCAGCGATCCCGCCTCGCCGAGCCCGAGGACGGCGATGCGGGGGGTCACTGCTCGACCGGCGGCGTGCCGTGCGTGTGGAACGTCGAGATGGTCTGCAGGCCCCACGCCTGGCCCTTGGCGCGCTCGGCCTCGGACCAGTCGACCGGCTGCCAGTCGGGGGCGAACACCAGGCGGGCCGCGGGGTTGTCCAGCTCGATCCGGTTGCCGGCGGGCTCCCAGACGTAGAGGAAGAAGCTCTGCTGGATCGTGTGCTTGTGCGGCCCGGTCTCGATGTGGATGCCGTGCTCGAGGGCGAGGTCGGCGGCCCGGATGATGTCGTCGCGGCTGTCGACGGCGAACGAGATGTGGTGCAGCCGGCCGGCGGTGCCGGTCTTGTCCTTGGTCCAGACCGCGTTGTAGCCCTGGTTGGTGAACGTCGTCCACGTGCCGGCGACCTCGCCGCTGTCCAGCACGATCTGCTCTGTGGTCATGGCGCCGAGGGTGTCGACGAAGAAGTCGCGGTTCTCCTGCGGGTTCACGCCGAGGTAGTTGATGTGGTCGATCCGCCGGACGCTGACCCCACGGCCCGGGTACGCCTGGGCCTGGTTCTTCAGCGCCGGCTTCAGGGCGCCCTCCGGCCGGTACCACTCCGTCTCGTAGTAGACGCCCATCTCGTGGCCGTCCGGGTCGGTGAACACGTACACCGGGCCGTAGCCGGGGTCGCCGTCCTGCCAGCCCTTGCCGAGCCCCGTCGCCTCGATCGCGGCCACCCGGCGCTGCAGCGCCTCGGGGGTGCTGGCGCGGAAGTTCGTCCGGCCGACGCCGGGCTGCGCGGCCGCCGTCAGCTTGATGGTGGTGTTCTCGTAGTCGTCCCACGCCCGCAGGAACACCGAGTCGCCGGACGAGCCGTTCTCCGTCATCCCGAGGTAGCGCACGAAGAAGTCGAGGCTCTCCTCCGGCTTGTGCGTGAGCAGCTCGATGTGGGCGAGGTGGGCGATGTCGTGCAGCGGGGGCACGGGGCGTCTCCTGGGGTCGAGGGGGTCAGGCGCGGGGGTAGGCGGTGCCGTCGAAGAGCTTGCGGGCGGTGCGGACGACCCCGGAGCGGACCACCCTCGGCGGGGTGACGGAGCCGTCGACGACGACGTCGACGAGCAGGTGCCCCGTGGGGTGCTCGACGTCGACCTGCGAGGTGTCCCGGGGCCAGCCGGCGGTGAGCTCGTGGCCGACGGCACCCGGCAGCAGCATCCCGGTGACGACGCTGACCGCGCCCAGGACGCCGATCGAGGTGTGCGGCTGCACCGGGATGAACGACCGGGTGCTGACCTGCCCGCCGTCGGCAGCCGGGGCCACCAGGACGGTCTTGGGTACCGAGGCGCGGGAGACGTCACCCATGCCCATGAGCTGGGCGGCCTTGCGGCGGAAGGCGTCGATCCGGTCGAGGAGCGCGGCGTCCGCGGCCAGCTGCTCGTGGGACTCGTGGCCGGTGAGGCCGAAGGACTCCGCGGTCGCGAGGACGACCGGCATGCCGTTGTCGACGCAGGTGACCTCGATGCCCTCGACGGTGTCGCGGACGTTCCCGGTCGGCAGCAGGGCGCCGGTGGCCGACCCCTCGGTGTCGGTGAACGCGAGGACGACGGGGGCGGCCGTCCCCGGGACGCCCGCGATCGCGACGTCGCCGCGGTACTCGACCCGCCCACCCGGGGTCGGGAAGGTCGCGACGGCGACGCTGTCGGAGTTCACCATCCGGATCCGCACGCTCGTCTCGTCCCCGCCGGCGGGGACGAGACCGCGCTCGACGGCGAACGGGCCGACGCCGGCCAGGATGTTGCCGCAGTTCTGCCGGTCGCTGACCGTGGCCTCGTCGACGCCCAGCTGGAGGAACAGGTAGTCGACGTCGACGTCCGGGTCGTCGGACGGCGAGACGACCGCCACCTTGCTGGTCAGCGTCGTGGCACCGCCGAGACCGTCGATCTGCCGCGGGTCGGGGGTGCCCATCAGCCGCAGCAGCAGGTCGTCGCGCTCCGCGGGGTCGGCGGGCAGGTCCCCCGCCTCGAGGAACAGCCCGCGCGACGTGCCACCGCGCAGCATCGTGGCGCGGACGCCCGTCTCGTCGTAGGTCACCGCTCCCCCATCCACTCCTCGTAGGCGACGTACTCGATGCCGAAAGCGGGCAGCTGGTCCCGCAGGCCGTACCGGTCCAGGCCCAGCTCGCCCTGCTGGAAGGCGGCCCGGCTGGCGGCCTCCTTGTCGATGCGCGCCTGCGACGCGGTGAGCGCGCGCGGCACGTCGGCGCGCGGGACGACCATCACGCCGTCGTCGTCGGCCAGGACGACGTCTCCCGGGTGGATCGTCTGGCCGCCGAGCACGATCGGCACGTTCACGGCGCCGGCCGTCGCCTTGACCGACCCCTGCGCGCTCACCGCCCGGGACCAGGCCGGGAAGCCCATCTCGCGCAGCTCGGCCACGTCGCGCACGCCGCAGCCCAGGACCACGCCGCGGACACCCCGGCGCGCCAGGGCCGTGGCGAACAGCTCGCCGAACAACCCGTCGGTGGACGGCGAGTTGGTCCCGACGACGAGCAGGTCGCCGGGCCGGCACTGCTCGACGGCGACGTGGATCATCAGGTTGTCGCCGGGCCAGCAGAGCACCGTCACCGCCGTGCCGCCGGTGCGCGCGCCGGACCAGGCCGGCCGGAACTCGGGGCCGAGGTAGCCGATCCGTCCCAGCGCCTCGTGCACGGTGGCGACGCCGAACGCGCCGAGGGTCTCGGCGTCGCCCGCGTCGGCGCGGGGCGGATCGGTGACGACGACGGTTCTCACGCTGCTCCTCAGGATTCCGGGGCCGTCTCGGACAGCGCCGTGATGACGCTGCGGAAGTGGGAGGTCGCCGCGGCCTCGGCACGGTCGGGGTCGCGCTCGGTGATGGCGTGGACCAGCTCGCTCAGCTCTCCCAGGCTCACGCGGGGACGACCGGGCCGCAGCGAGAGCCGGAACTGGTGGCGGACCAGTTGGGCCTGCAGCCGGCCGACGAGATCGGCCGCGATCGGGTGGCGAGCGGCCTCGCCGACCATGCCGTGCAGCTGCTGGATGAGCGCGGAGTACTTGAGGACGTCGCCGGAGTCGACGGCGGCGACCATGGTGTGCAGGTGCGCGCGGAGCCGGTCGGCCTCGGAGTCGGTCAGCCGCTCGGCGGCCTTGCGCGCGAGCAGGCCCTCGAGGGGCATCCGGCACTCGGTGATGGCGATGGCCTCCTCGGTGGAGACGACCCGCACCCGCGCGCCCTTGTTCTGGATCCGCTCGACCAGGCCTTCGGCCGCGAGCGCGTCGATCGCCAGCCGGACGGCGCTGCGGCTCACGCCGGTCAGCGCCACCAGCTCGGCCTCGACCAGCCGGTACCCGGGCGGCATGTCCCCCCGGAGGATCGCCTCGCGGAGCGCCCGCTCCGCTGTCGCCTGAGCTGCGGAAGCCATGCCGGCACGCTATCCCAGGCGCCCCGGATTGCCAACAATCCTGTCGTCAATCCGGGGCGGGGTTGGGAGACGGGGCGGCCCGTCCGGGGACGGGCCGCCCCTCCGCATCAGCTGCGGGTCACTCGAAGGTCTCGACCGTGTCGTAGCCGCGGCCGTTGAACTTCTGCACGACCACCGACGACACCGCGGGCTGACCGTCCTCGGTGGTGTTCACCGCGGTGTCGGGCAGCATGAGCGGCGCCTGGAAGTCCTCGATCGAGCGCAGGGCCTCCATGAAGCTGTCGCGGGTCGGCTCCTCCATGTTCTGGAAGGCCTGCTCGAGCGTCGCGCCGACCATCCAGCTCCACTGGCAGTGCGGGAACGCCGGCGGGTCCGGGTAGTCGCCGTACTCCTTGAGGGCGGCGAGGTACTCGACGACGTCCTCGTCCTGGGCGAAGGCCGGGCTCTGCGGCGTCTTCGAGAACGCCACGGAGAAGATGCCGGGGTAGGCAGCCGCGCCGCCGGGCTCGAGGATGGCCCCCGGGCTCGACGTGTTCGACGGCAGGAACCAGCTCGGCGTCCAGCCCACCTGCTGCGCCTTCTGCAGCGCGGAGATCATCAGCGGGGTCACCGACATCGCGTTGAAGAAGATGTCGGCGTCGCTGCTGGCGAGCTCGGTGATCTGCGCGTCGACGGAGGTGTCGGTCGCCTCGTAGGTCAGCTCGTCGACGATCTCGATGTTGTCGGCGCCCTCGATGCCGCGCTTGAAGCCCTCGACGTAGCCCTCTCCGTAGTCGTCGTTCTGCGACAGGATCGCGACCTTGTGGTCCCCGGACGACGTCGCGAGGAGCTCACCGAAGGCCTGGCCCTCGTTCTGGTAGATCGGCACGAAGCCGAGCTGCCACGGGCTCTCCTCGGCGTCGCTGAAGATCGGGTCACCGGTCATGATCAGCGCCTGCGGCACCTCGTCGGCGATGGCGGCCTCGCGCCACGCACGGTTGGTGGGCGTGCCCAGCCCCGCGGTCATGGCGAAGACGTCGTCCTTGAGCTGGTCGTAGTTCGCCTTGGCCTGCTGCGGGTCGTAGGTGTCGTCCAGCGCCTCGATCTCGACGGTGCGGGTCTTCCCGTCCCCGAACTCGACGCCGCCCTCGGCGTTCTTCATGCCGAAGTACGCCTTGACGCCGGCGACGGTGCAGGTGCCCGGTCCCGCGGTGGCGCCGCTGAGCGGGGTGGTGATGCCCAGCGTGATCGAGTCGTCGGTGATGCCCGGGCTCGGCGCTCCCTCGGCGGCGTCGCCGCCGCGACCGGCGTCGTCCCCGCCGCCGCACGCGGTGATCGTCAGCGCGAGCGCCGACACCGCGGCGATGCCGACCGCTCTGCGCGATCGAAAGTGCCTGTTCATGCGTGACCTTGCCTCTCTGTCTCGGGTTGCTCCGCCGCGGTGCCCGACCCGGGGGTCGATGACGGAGTGGTCGGTGGCGCGGCGGTGCCGCGGCCGGCGCGCAGGCGCCGGCGTCCGCGGCCCAGCGCGCGGGGCAGCGACGCGAGGCCGCCGGGGAGGACGAACAGGACGACCAGCAGGATCGCGCCCTGGAGCAGCGCCGTGAGGCTCGCGTCGACCTGGTTCGTCAGCTGCGGGACGAGCACGTAGAAGGCCCCGCCGAGCAGGGATCCCACGATGCTGCCCGCGCCGCCGATGACCATGGCGGCGAGCAGCTCGATCGAGTGCCCGAAGCTCATGGTCTCCGGCGACGTGTACTGGATGACGAGCATGTAGAGGAAGCCGCTCACGCCGCCGATGGCCGACGCGATGGTGAAGGCGAGCACCTTGTACCGGTAGGGCGAGATGCCCATCGAGGCGGCCACGTTCTCGTTGCCCTTGACGATGGCGAACGCCCGGCCGTACTTCCCGCGGACCAGGAAGTACGTCAGGAGGAACACCACCCCGCCGATGGCGATCACGAGGTAGAGCTGCCACTGGTCGTCGTAGAGCCCGCTGCCCTCCGGCGACTCGGCGAAGCGCGCCGAGAGGCCCTGCGAGCCGCCGGTGTAGTCGCTGAGCCGCTTGGCCAGCGGTACGCCGACGATGGGCAGCGCGATCGTCACCATCGCGATCGCGAGCCCGCCCAGGCGCGCTGCGGCCAGCGCCACGAGCAGGCCCGCCACGGCCGGGAGCAGGGTCGCCAGCACGAAGACCAGGACGATGTTCCACTCCTGCTGGACCCCGTACGCGGTGACGTACGCGCCGAAGCCGAGGAAGAAGATCTGGCCGAGCGAGACCTGGCCGGTGTAGCCCATCACCACGTTGAGCCCCAGCACCGCGACGGCGAAGACGCCGATGCGGGCCATCGTCTCGTTCTGGAACTCCGTCCCCAGGAGGGGGATCACGGCGAGCACGGCGACGATCAGCAGCGGGGTCCCCCAGCGCACCCACGGGCGTTGCCGCCACGACGCGGCCGGCGGGCCGGCGGGCGAGCCCGCGGCCGTCGCCGAGGCGGACGTCGCCGAGGACGAGGTCTTCGAGGAGGCCATCACACGCGCACCACGGTCTTCCGGCCGAACAGGCCCTGAGGTCGGACGATGAGGACGACGAACAGCAGGATGAACGGCACGGCGATCTTCAGGTCGTGGCCGATGAAGGGGACGTAGACAGCGGCCAGGTTCTCGAGGATGCCGATCATCCAGGCGGCGACGACCACGCCGATCGGGCTGGTGAGGCCGCCGAGGATGACCGCGGCCAGCGCGTACACCAGGGCGCTGTCGAGCATCCCCGGCGTCAGCGTGAGCTGCGGCGCCACGAGCGCGCCGGCGACGGCGCCGAGCACCGCCGCGAGGCCCCAGCCGACCATGAGCAGCCGGCCGACGGGGAGCCCGGAGAAGGCCGCGGACTGCGGGTTGATCGCGACCGCCCGCAGCGCCAGGCCGAGCTTCGTCCGCACGAACAGCAGCTGCATCAGGATCATCACCGCGACGATCACCAGGGTGGTGCCGATGGAGCGGATGCTGATCGCCACCCCCAGGAACTCCACCGTGTCGAGGGGGAACAGCGACGGGAACTGCTGGTTGTTGTACGACCAGAGCCAGCCGGCGATCCCGGTGATCAGCGTCAGCAGACCGACCGTGACGACGACGGCGGTGTCGGGGTCACCCCGCTCGAACCGCCGCATCAGGTAGCGCTCGAGCACGGCCCCCAGGGCGAACGAGAAGACGATCGAGCCCAGGATGGCGAGCACGAGCGGCACGCCCTGGTTGGTCAGCACCCACGCGACGTACGCGGCCAGGACGGCCATGCCGCCCTGCGCGAAGTTGATCAGCCCGGTCGCCGAGTGCACCAGCACGATCGCCAGGGCGAGGGCGGCGTAGACCGAGCCGGTCGACAGGCCGTCGACCACGAGCTGGACGAACTCTCCCACGGGTCAGCCTCCTAGGTACGCGCGACGGATCTCGTCCATGCCCCTGAGCTCCGCGGACGTGCCCGTGAGCACGTTCCGGCCGGTCTCCAGGACCGTGGCGCTGTCGACGAGGGTGAAGGCGAGGTTGGCGTTCTGCTCGACCACGAGCATCGCGATGCCGGACTCGGTGCGCAGCCGCCGGATCGCGTCGTAGACGTTCCTCGCGGTGCTGGGGGCGAGACCCAGCGAGGCCTCGTCGAGCAGCAGCAGGCGCGGCTTGGACATGATGGCGCGGGACACGGCGAGCATCTGCTGCTCGCCGCCGGACAGCGCCGAGGCGTTCGACGTGATCCGGTCCCGCAGGTTCGGGAACAGGTCCAGGCAGTACTCGACGTCCTGGTCGACGGCCTTGCGGTCCTTGCGCAGGTAGGCGCCGACCATGAGGTTCTCGCGGACGGTGAGGTCACCCAACGTGCCGCGGCCCTCCGGCACGTGCGCGATGCCGCGCGCGGCGACCTGGTCGGGCCGCAGGCCACGGATGTCCGTGCCGTCGAACACGATGCGCCCGCCCGCCCGGACCGAGCCGCTGATCGCGCGCAGGGTGGTGGTCTTGCCGGCGCCGTTGGCGCCGAGGATGCCGACCGCGCCGTTGTCCGGGACGCTCAGCGAGACCTCGTCGAGCACCTGGACGGGCCCGTACGAGGCGGTGACGCCCTCGAGCTCAAGCAGCGTCATCGGCCGCGTCCTTCCCGATGTAGGCCTCGATGACGCGGGGGTCGGACTGGGCCTCGGCGGCCGTCCCCTCCATGAGCTTCGCCCCGTGGTCGAGGACGACGACGCGGTCGGTGAGCGCCGCGATGAGGCCCATGTGGTGCTCGACGATGACGACGGTGATGTCGTCCTCGGCGCGCAGCCGCCGGACGGTGGCGATGAGGTGCTCCACCTCCGCGTGCGGCAGGCCGGCGGCCGGCTCGTCGAGGAGGAGCAGCTTCGGCCGCATGAGCAGCGCGCGGCACAGCTCCACGCCCTTGTGCAGGCCGTGCGACAGCTCGTCGGCCGGCAGGTGGGCGGCCCAGCCGAGGCTGTTGCGCTCCAGGAGGTCGAGCGCCTCGGCCCGCAGCTGCTTCTCGCTGCGCCGCGTGCGCGGCGTCCGCACCGCCCACTCGAGCGCGCCGCCGGGCAGCCGGGTGTGGGCCCCGAGCAGGACGTTCTCCAGCACCGTCGCGTGCAGCTGCAGCGCCGGGTGCTGGAACGTCCGGGCCAGGCCGTGCTTGGCGAGGGTGGCCGGACGCGCACCCTGGACTTCGGTGCCGTCGATCCGCACGGTGCCGGAGGTCGGCTTGTAGTGCCCGCTGATGCAGTTGAAGAGCGAGGTCTTGCCGGCTCCGTTCGGGCCGACCAGGCCGAAGATCTGGCCGGGCTCGACGGAGAAGCTCACCTCCTGCAGCACCTTGATGCCACCGAACTGCAGGCTCACGTCCTGCAAGGTCAGTTCAGCCGCCATGGACTGCCACTCCCGTTGCTCCGTTGCTCGGGTGACCGGGCCGCTGCCCGCCCGGGGGAACCTATGCAGCGCGTCACAGATTGTCGACGATTTTGGTGGGAAAGTTGCGCGACCGTCATCAACGGCCGGTCGGAGGCCGCCGTTCGGTCATCGGCCGCGCGGGCCGGCGATACACCCGAACCCGGCGTCCCGGGACGGACGCAGCTGTGGCCGGGCGACGAGCGTGCGTCGCCCGGCCACAGCTCCCGCCCTGTCAGGCCTTGCCGACGGTCCGCCAGCCGCCCTGGTAGGTCTCCCGCGCCATCTTCGCGTAGGGGACCGGGCTCACGATCGCGCGGACCTCGAACTGCTCGTGCGGCTCGACGGTGGTCTTCTTGCTCCCGCCGTCGGGCTCGCCCCAGACCACGCGGACCTCGGCGCCGTGGGGCACGTCGGGGCTGATGGTGGCCAGCGACAGGCCCTTCTTCTCGTTCGCCGAGATGCCGGTGAACATGGACACGCCGAGGACCGTGCCGTCGGCGTCGATGACCTTGTCGAAGTTGGACGAGCCGTAGTTGGCGTTGGGAAGGTCGAAGAACTGGTACTTCGCCCCCTCGACCGGGGAGGACAGCAGCTTCGCGAGGTCCTCTGAGTTCCACTCCAGGGTGACCTTGCGCCGCTGCGCGTCCTTGTCGAGGGCCTCGAGGGCGTCCCGGCCGATGAAGTCGTGGTCGAACTTCACGAACGAGCCGTACCCGAGGTCCCACGGGTTGGTGTAGTAGTCCTCGATGTCGTCGGACACGAAGCTGCCGGCGATCGCGTTGGTCGCCTCGTAGCTGTCGGCACCGAGCCACTCGCGGTAGGGGCGGAGCTCCTCGCCGGTGTAGATGGCCGGCAGGGGCGAGGGGATCCACCCGGACTCGAGGGTGTTGGTGGAGTAGGCGCGCGAGCCCACCGGCTCCAGGCCGAACTCGCGGCCGGCCTCGAGGATCGCCTCGCGGATCCGGTCGTAGCTCTCGTACGGGCCCCAGATCTCCAGGCCGGGCGCGCCCGCCATGCCGTGGCGCAGCGTGCGGACGGTCTCCCCCGCGATGTTCATCGTGCTCATGCGGAAGAACTTGAGCTGCTCGAGGTCGCCGCCGTGCAGCTTCTCGATGATCGGCCAGGCGTTCGGGCCCTGGATCTGGAAGCGCCACAGGTCGCGGGTGACGGCCTTGCCGTAGGGCCGCGACGGCGAGCGCGGGTCGTTGCGGATCTCGACGTCGTAGCCGCCGGTCTCGCCCTTGAACTGCAGCCAGTTCGCACCCGGCGCGCGGCCGACGTAGACGTACTCGTCCTCGGCGAGGTGGAAGAGGATGCCGTCACCGATGACGTTGCCGGCAGGGGTGACCGGGACGAACTGCTTGGCCATGTCCACCGGGAAGTTGGCCACGCTGTTGATGCCCGTGTCCGAGATCAGCTTGAGGGCGTCGGGACCCTTCATGAACAGGTTGAACATGTGGTGCGTCTGGTCGAAGAGCACGGCGGTCTCCTGCCATGCCTTCTGCTCCCGGCGGAAGTTGGTGAACTCCGACGGGACGACCGGGTAGATGTACGCACCCAGCTGGGAGTTGCGCAGGAGGCCGACGGTGTCGCCGGTCTGGTCGAGCAGTTCCTGGAGGTTCTTGGCAGTCATGTCCGTCCGTTCTCGTCGGGTGTTCCTTCCGCGGGCCGGCGGAGCCGGTCCGTGGCCTGACCGGTGGCCGCCGCGCGGCGGCGGGCCGGCCCAGGAGGCCGGTTTCCGCCGTCGTGCGCGGCAGACCACGGACGTGCCCTGTCCAGTGGCCCACGCCACATCGTCGATTGCAGCGTAGAGCGGCGGATGTGCTCCGGCACACGGGCATCCGTCACCCTGCGCACACCGTTCCGGCCGCTCGGCGTGCGTCGGATGACGGCCTCTCCGGGTCATTTGACGCGTTCCGGGACGGCCTGGGCATCGGACAGAGTGGCGGGGTCGCGACCGCGAGAGGGGGCAGCCGATGGCGCGTCGGCCGGGAGGCTCGACGTCCCCTGCCCGGACCCCGGTCTCCCCCGGCGCGACGTCGTGGGGCGCCGTCGCCGGCCTCATGGGTGCCGGGGTGGTCGCCGCGGCCCAGATCGGGGGCGCCGCGGCCGCGCTGCCGGTCCTGCGGGAGGAGTTCGGGCTGAGCCCGGGCACCGCCGCCTGGTACCTCTCGACGGTGAGCGCCCTCGGCGCGATCGGCGGCGTGCTGCTCGGGTGGCTGGGCCAGACGGTCGGCTTCGGCCGCCAGGTGCGGCTCGGCCTGGCCGCTATCGTCCTGGCCGACCTGGGCGGCGCGGCCGTGGACTCCCTGGCGGGTCTCCTGGTCGCCCGGGTCGGCGAGGGCGTCGGCCTGGTGATGGTGATCCTCGCGGCGCCACCGCTGCTCTCCGAGGTGTCCGGCCCGGCCCACCGGCGGCTCGTCGCCGGCGCGTGGGGCGCGTACATGCCCGTCGGCTCGGGGCTGGCAGCGCTGCTCGTGCCCGCCGCGATCGGCCTCGTCGGCTGGCGGGGCGCGTCGGTCGCCGACGCCTGCCTCGCCGCGGCGGTCCTCCTCGTCGTCCTCCGCTGGGTGCCGTCGGCCTCCGCGCGCCGGCGCCCGTCGGTGCAGGGGCTGGTGGGCGCGTTCCGCACGCCGTCCGTCGTCGTCATCACGGTGGTGTTCGCCCTCTACGCGGCCCAGTACCTCGCCGTCGTCGGCCTGCTGCCCGCCGCCCTGGTCGCCGACGACGGGCTGTCGGTCGCCACGGCGGGGGTGATCGGCGCCGTCGTCTTCCTGGTGAACGCGCCCGCCAACCTGCTCGGCGCCTACCTGCTGCACCGCGGGGCGCCGTTGCGGCGGGTGATCCTCACCGGGTGCGCCGGCATGGCCGTGACCGTGTGGGGGGTGCTCGACCCGGCGCTCCCCCTCGGGGTGCGGGTCGCGTCGGCCGTGGCCTTCTCGTTCGTGGCCGGGCTGGTCCCGTCCGCCCTCTTCGCCGCCCTGGCCGCGGTCTCGGCGGGCACGGACAAGGCCGGTGCGTCGATCGGCCTGGTGACCCAGGGCTCGGCCGTCGGCCAGCTGCTGGGTCCGCCCGTGGTGGTCGCCGTGGGGGCGGCCCTCGCACGGGGAACCCCGCAGTCGGCCCTGCTGGTGTGCGCCACCGGGCTCGTCGCGACCGGGGCCGTGCTCCTCCCCCGGGCCGCGCGCGCCGGCCGGCCCTCGTCTCCCGGCAGCGCGCCTGCCGGTCCGCCCCTCCGATGAAAGGTCGTCCGACATGTCCTCCGAGAGCCTGGCCTCGGCCCTCGCCCGTGCCGGCAGCCCGGTGGAGCTCCTCCGGAACCTCGCCTTCCCGCCGAGCACCTTCCCGGTCAGGCCCGAGTTCACCAACTGGCGGTCGGAGCAGCGGGCGTGGCTGGAGAGCTGCGCGCTGCTCGACCAGTCGCACCACATGACCGACCTCTTCGTCGAGGGGCCGGACGCACTGCGGCTGTTCAGCGACCTCGCCGTCAACACCTTCGCCGGCTTCGGCCCGGGCAAGGCCAAGCAGTTCGTCGCCGTCGGCCCCGACGGCCACCTCATCGGCGACGCGATCCTCTTCCACCTCGACGAGGGGTCGTTCGACCTCGTCGGCCACCCCATGGCGATCGACTGGGTGACCTTCCACCTCGAGCGGGGCGGCTACGACGCGCGCGCCGAGCGCGACGACAACTCCATCGTCCGGCGGTCCGGTCCGCCGAAGCTCTACCGCTACGAGCTGCAGGGGCCGACGTCCCTCGCCCTCCTCGAGCAGGTCTCCGGATCCCCCGTCCCGGACGCGCGGTTCTTCAGCATGGCCGAGTTCACCATCGCCGGACGGCGGGCCCGGGCCCTGCGGCACGGCATGGCCGGCCAGCCCGGCTTCGAGCTGTTCGGGCCCTGGGAGGACGGCGAGGCGGTGCTCGACGCGCTGGTCGGGGCCGGAGCCGACCACGGGCTCGTCCGCGTCGGCGCCAAGGCCTACTCGACGGCGAACCTCGGCTCCGGCTGGGTGCCGGCGCCCCTGCCGGCCATCTTCGGCGACGACCCGCTGCTGGCCGAGTACCGCGACTGGCTGCCCCTCGGGAAGGTCGGCTCCCTCGGCGGCAGCCTCGGCTCCCCCGACATCGCCGACTACTACCTGACCCCCTACGACGTCGGCTACGGCAAGACGATCAGGTTCGACCACGACTTCGTCGGCCGCGCGGCCCTCGAGGAGATGGGGCGGAGCGCGCCGCCGCGCACCAAGGTCACCCTCGTCTGGGACGCCGACGACGTCACCGCCGCCGTCGGCTCGCTCTACCGGCCGGGCCCGGGCGCCAAGTACATCGAGATGCCCAAGGCCCGGTACGCCACCCACCACGAGGACGAGGTGCTCGTGGACGGGCAGCGGGTCGGCATCTCGCTGGACTGCGGGTACCTGGCCAACGAGCGCCAGATGGTCTCCCTCGCGACCGTCGACACGGCGCTGGCCGAGCCGGGCACCGAGGTCACCGTCGTGTGGGGCGAGGACCCGGTGTCGGCGAAGCCGGCGGTCGAGCCGCACGTGCAGGTGCAGATCCGCGCCGTGGTCGCCCCCGCGCCCTACGACGCGCGGGACACCTACCGGGCCGGCTGACCCGCGGACGCAGGAAGGGCCCCCGGACGACCCGTCCGGGGGTTCCTCCTAGCGGTTGTCGAACAGGGCGATGCCGGCCGCGGTGTTGGACGCGGGCACGAAGTAGTCCGAGTGCACCTTGGTGATCTGGTCGTTCATCGCCCCGCGCATGACCAGCCACATGATGAGCTCGATCCCCTCCGAGCCCGCCTGGGTGATCAGCTCCTCGCGGGAGAGCGCGGCCAGCTTCGCCGGGTCGGTCTGGATGGTCTCCATCCACATGTGGTCGAAGTCGGGGTTGATGAAGCCCGCCCGCGCCCCTGCCAGCTGGTGCGACATGCCGCCGGTGCCGAGCACGCCGACCGTGATGTCCTCCGGGAAGCTGCGGATGGCCCGCCCGAGGGCCTGGCCGAGCGCCCAGCAGCGGGCCGCCGTGGGCTGCGGGTACTGGATGACGTTGACCAGCAGGGGGACGACCGGGCACGGCCAGGAGTCCCCGGGGTCGGGGGTCCACACCGACAGCGGGACGGTGAAGCCGTGGTCGACGTGCAGCTCCTGGAAGACGGTGAGGTCGAACTCCTCGTCGATCAGGCTCTCGACCAGGTGCAGGGAGAGCTCGGGGTGGCCGACCACGTCGGGCACGGGACGGCGCCCGAAGCCCTCGTCGGCGACCTCGTACCGCTCGGCGGTGCCCAGCCCGAAGGTGGGCACGAAGTCGAGGTCGATGCCGTTGGCGTGGTCGTTGTAGACGACGATCGCCACGTCCGGCCGGTGCTCGGCCAGCCAGGCCCGCGCGGGCGCGTAGCCGTCGAACAGCGCCTTCCAGTTCGGGTCGTCGGTCTTGCCGCGGTCCATCGCCGCGCCGATCGACGGCACGTGCGAGGTCGCCAGACCCCAGATCACCTCAGCCACGAGACACCTCAGCCATCCCTGCGTCCTCCCGCTCGCATCGCGGCGAGGAAGTCCTCCTCGCCCATGCCCGTGAACACACCGCCGAGGTACTGCATCGACCGGCCGTCCATCATCGCCAGCTTGTACACGTAGAAGATGCTGCCGCCGAGGTCGATCATCGCCTGCCAGTCGCGGTCCAGCACCGCCTGCTGCTGCTCGGCCGTGAGCCCGAACTCCTGGCAGTAGGCGGCCTCGTCGGCGAGGAAGCGCTCCCGGGCGGCGGCGTCGCGCAGGCTCATGAACAGCTTGTTCATGCGCAGCCCCCGCCGGCTGCTGTCGCCGTCGAAGATGGGGGTGCCCGGCAGGTCCCGGCGGCCCGCCGTCACGACTGCCGCTCCTGCGGGTGGGTGGCCAGCGCCTCGACGTGCACGTCGAGCCACGGGGCCATCGGCAGCGACATCAGCGCGTCGTGCAGGGCGGCCGGGTCCTCGGCCTCGTAGAGACCGACGGTCGCGTTGCGGCCGGGGACCCGCCACAGCCGCTTCAGGATCCCGGCGGCGCGCAGCTCCATCGCCCGGGCGCGCTCACCCGCCCGCAGCTCCTCCCGCCGCTCCGGCGGGGTGTCCACCGGCAGCCGGTTCTCCGACCGGACGAGGAACTCCACGTCAGACACCTTCCTTCTCGGACGACTCGATCGTCCCGGCGATCCCGACCAGCACGCGGGCCAGCTCCTGCGGCGCGGTGACCATCGCCTCGTGGCCGGTCTCCAGCTCGTGCACCGGCCAGCCGTGCGCGCGGGCGCGGTCGGCCTGGCCCGCGAAGACGCGCATCCAGCTCACGCACTCGACGAACGCCGCGGGGACCTCGTCGACCGCACCGGTCAGCCGCAGCGGGTCGGTGTAGGTCTTCCACGGGTGCGGGGTGAGCCTCGGGGTCAGCCAGTCGACGTCCGCCTGCTCGGTCACGCCGAGGACCGACAGCTTGCGCACCGGCACGAGCCAGCCGAAGCCCTGCTCGGCGGCCGACTCCGCCCAGTGGTGCTCGACGGTCTCGGGCAGGAGGTCGCGGGCCGCCTCGCCGTCGGAGCCGACGAACGCGTCGAGGTACACGCGCTGCGCGACGGCGCCGGGACGGCGGTCCGCGACGGCGGTGACGACCTGCCCGGCGTAGCTGTGGCCGACCAGGACGACGTCGGTGAGCCCGAAGGTGTCGACCACCCGGACGACGTCCTCGACGTGCGTCTCCAACCCGACCAGCGGCGAGAGCAGGTGCGCCCGCTCCGAGAGCCCGGTGAGGGTGGGCGCGTGCACCTCGTGCCCGGCCGCGCGCAGCAGCGGGGCCACCCGGTCCCAGCACCAGCCGCCGTGCCAGGCGCCGTGCACGAGCACGAACGCGGTCATGCACTCCTCCTCCGACGCCGGGGACCTCCGGGCACACCTGTGCCCACTCCCCCGCCACCGTAGGCACGCCGACGGCGGACGGGATCGGCCCGATGTCACGACGGCGCCACCGAAGCGGCAGGAACCGGCCGCGTCATCCGTCGTGGCCGTGCCGCGGCGCGGGCGTCAGCGGGGCTGGACGAGGCCCTCCTTGACGGCGAGCAGCGCCGCCTGGGTCCGCGAGGTGAGCCCCATCTTCGTGAGCAGGTGGCTGACGTGCGACCGGGCGGTCCGCTCGCTGATCAGCAGGTGCCGGGCGATGTCCTTGTTGGACCGGCCCTCCGCGACCAGGACGAGGACCTCCCGCTCGCGCGTGGTGAGGACGCCGAGGCCCGAGCGCGGCGCCCGGATCTCCTGCGCGAGCCGGCGGGTCACCGCCGCGTCGAGGAAGACCTCGTCGCGGACCGCCGCACGCAGCGCGGCGTCCACCTCCGCCGGGCCGGCGTCCTTGAGCAGATAGCCCGACGCCCCGTTCTCCAGCGCCGCGTGCACCCGCTCGGCCTCGCCGAAGCTGGTGAGGATGACCACCTTGAGCTCGGGGAACCGGCGCAGCACCTCCGCTGTCGCGGTGACGCCGTCCATGCCGGGCATCTGCAGGTCCATGAGGACGACGTCGGGCAGCTCGCCGAGGGCGGCCCCCTTCGCGAGCCGGTCCAGCGCCTCCTGGCCGTCCCCGGCCTCGCCGGCGACCTCGACGTCCTCGAGCGCCTCCAGGTAGGCGACGACGCCGCGGCGGACGACGGCGTGGTCGTCCACCACCAGCACCCTGATCGGACCGGAGGGCATCACGACGGCGCTCCCGGCCGGGCCGGCAACGAGGTGGGCAGGGGCAGGCTCATGCGGACCGTCGTCCCGCCACGCGCCGGCTGCCGCACCTGGACGACGCCGCCCCACCGGGCCGCGCGCTCGCGCATCACGCTCATCCCCATCCCGCTCGACCCCGAGCCGCCGGAGGGCCCGGCGACGCTCTCGGCTCCCATGCCCCGGCCGTCGTCGGTGACCTCGGCCGCGAGCCGGCCCCGGCGGCCGCGGGCGGTCACGGCGAGCCGGAGG
This sequence comes from Blastococcus litoris, assembly GCF_003075095.1. Classification (GTDB taxonomy): domain Bacteria; phylum Actinomycetota; class Actinomycetes; order Mycobacteriales; family Geodermatophilaceae; genus Blastococcus_B; species Blastococcus_B litoris. The sequence continues at coordinate 470,261 of NZ_QCZF01000002.1, read as the reverse complement.
CGGATCCTCGACGCACCCGCGTGCTTCACGCTGTTGTGCAGGGCCTCGGCCAGGACCCGGTAGACGTCCTCGAGCAGGTCGGCGTCCAGGCCCGACAGGTCGTCGGCCGGGTCCTCCATCTCGAGGGAGACGTCGATCCCCGTGCGGGCGGAGGTCGTCTCCACAAGCGAGCGCAGGGCCGAGGACAACCCGCTCGCCGTGGTCGCCGCCGGCCGCAGCTCCACCACCATGCCGCGCAGGTCCGCGAGCACGGCCTCGGCGCTGCCGCTCAGGTCGTCGGCGACCTGGGCCACCTTCTCCGGCGTGGGCGGCAGCCCGCGGGCGACGAGCACCCCCAGCGACCGGGCCTGCATCATCATCGAGAAGACCTGCTGCACGACCGAGTCGTGCAGGTCGCGGGCCAGCTTCTGGCGCTCCTCGCGGCGGGCGACGTCGCGCTCCCGCTCCAGCAGGGCGGCGTGGTCGACGGCCATCGCGGCCTGCTCGGCCATGGCCAGCAGGAACTCCAGCTCGCTCTCACCGACCTCCTGACCGGGTGTGAAGAAGGCGTTGAGGATGCCGACCGGCTCCCCGCGGGCGAGGAGGGGCACGCTGGCGAACCAGTCCCACAGGGGCGAGCCCATGACGTCGTGCAGCGGTTCCCAGGCAGGGTCCTGCATGACCGCGTCGTACCGGTTCGCCGCGATGAGCGGCTCCCGCGTCTCGAGCGCCTCGAGCATGAGCAGCCGGGCACCCCGGGCCCGGCAGGCCATGAGCTTGTCGAAGAACTCCGACCCGCGGCCGAAGCCGGAGGAGCCCATCACGTGCAGCCGGTCCCCGGTCGAGTTCACGGTCAGGACCTGGACGCCGGCGAGCCCGTCGGTGCGCGCCACCTCCTGGGCCAGCGCCTCGAGCGTGCCGATCAGGGAGCGCTTCGAGGCGACGTCGGAGGCGGCCTTCGCGATCGCCGCCAGCCGCCGCTCCCGCAACCGGCCCACGGTCACGTCGCGGAAGGACGCGATCCACCGCGTCGTGCCCGGGACCGAGGCGAGGACGTAGGCGAACTCGCGCCGCCGGCCGGTCACAGGCTCCCGCCAGGTGACGGTCTGCTCACCGGTCCGCTGCGCGTCCGAGAGGTCCGGAGCGGGGAACGGCGAGGGGATGCCCGCGACCGAGGCCGGGTCCAGCCCGCACAGGTGGGCGGCGGCGGGGTTGGCCTCGACGAAGCGCCCGCCCGAGTCGATGACCGCGAGGCCGTCCGGGGCGTGCCGCACGACGTCGTCGTCCGAGGTGGCCGACGGGGCCACGGCGACCCGTCCTCGTGGTTCCACCCGGCCCTCCTCGGCGCTCGATCCCCGGACCGGTGGTCCCGGTCACCCTGGACAGATGCTGACACGCCGGGGCCGCCCGGTGCGGGGCGGAGGGGCCGGTCCACCCGGCCGGGGTGGGACCGGTCGACCACACCGCGACGATTGACGCAGGGACGACGACCGATCCGGCGTGAGCGGCGGGGCCATATCTCCGTGCCCAGCACCGGGTGATGCCGGTCACCATGGTGGGTATGCGGACCACCGCCCGGCCCCTGCCCCGCGGGGCGGCCCGGCGGGGTGCCACCGACGGCCGTCGCGGGGGGTCCCCCGTCCGGCCCGTGCAGAGGAGACCCATGTGAAGCGCGCGCTGACCTTCCGGGACGCAGCGAGCCGGACCTCGATGAGGCGGGCGTTCGACCACCTCGGCTACGAGGTGATCCCGTTCAAGAAGACCGAGCAGGCCGTGCTCGACAACGTCCCGAAGGACGTGCGGCTGACGGTCACCGCCTCCCCCGCCAAGGGGCAGGACGCCACCATCGACCTGACCGTCGCCCTGGTCGGTCACGGGTACAACGTGGCCCCCCACCTGTCGGCGCAGCAGGTGCGCGACCGGGCCCACCTGGCCGACGTCGTGGCCCGCTGCCGGGAGGCCGGCATCACCGAGGTCTTCGTCGTGGGCGGCGACCCGACCGACGACCCCACGGAGTTCCGCCACGCACACGACCTGCTCGTGGCGCTGCACGAGCTCGACCACGGGTTCACCGAGATCGGCATCGGCGGCCACCCGGAGGGCCACCCGGTCGCATCGGAGGACACGCTCTTCCAGGCGCTCAAGGACAAGGCCCCCCTGGCCACCCACATCAAGACCCAGATCGTCTTCGACCCCGCCGTCATCCTGCGGTGGGCCCGCGAGCTGAAGAACCGCGGCATCGACCTGCCGGTGCACGTCGGCGTCCCGGGCGCCGTCCACCGCCAGAAGCTGCTGCGGGTCTCGGGCGGGCTGGGCATCGGCGAGTCGGCGAAGTTCCTCAAGAAGCAGCAGAACCTGTTCTGGCGGTTCTTCGTGCCCGGCGGCTACAGTCCGAACAAGATCATCAAGGGGCTGGCCCCGCACATGGGCCAGCCGGACAACAACATCGAGGGCTTCCACGTCTTCACGTTCAACGACCTCGGCCCGACCGAGGCGTGGCGGCAGCAGATGCTGAGCGACCTTGCCTGACACGACCCTGCCCGAGATCCTGAGCCGCCCCTGGAGTCCCCGGTGACCGCACGCCTGATCGACGGCACCGCCGTGGCCCGCCGCGTGCGCGAGGAGGTCGGCCGCGGCGTGCAGGAGCTCGTCTCGGCCGGCGGGACCGCGCCGGGGCTGGCGACCGTGCTCGTCGGCGACGACCCCGCGTCGGAGGTCTACGTCCGCAACAAGCGGCGCCTGTCCGTCGAGGCGGGGATGCAGGACCTCCACCGGCACCTGCCCGGGGACGTCGACCAGGAGACGGCGGCCGCGCTGATCGACGAGCTGGCCGCCGACCCGGCGGTGTCCGGGATCCTGCTGCAGCTGCCGACGCCGAAGCACCTGGACTCCGACGCGCTGGTCGCCCGGATCCCCGCCGAGAAGGACGTCGACGGGCTCACCACCGCCAACGCCGGCCTGCTGGCGCAGGGCCGGCCCGGGCTGCGCCCGTGCACGCCGGCGGGTGTCATGACGCTGCTCGAGGAGTACGACGTCCCGCTCCCGGGCGCCGAGGCGGTCGTCGTCGGCCGCTCGGTGCTCGTGGGCAAGCCGATGGCCCAGCTGCTCCTGGCCGAGAACGCGACGGTGACCGTGTGCCACTCGCGCACCCGCGACCTCGCGGAGGTGTGCCGGCGCGCCGACGTGCTGGTGGTGGCGGCGGGGATCCCGGGCATCGTCGGCGCGGACGCCGTGAAGCCCGGGGCGACGGTCATCGACGTCGGCATCCACCGCGGGGAGAACGGCCTGCGCGGCGACGTCGAGTTCGACGACGTCGTCGAGGTCGCGGGGGCGATCACGCCCGTACCGGGCGGTGTCGGCCCGATGACGATCGCGATGCTGCTGGCCAACACCCTCACCGCGGCGAGGGCCCAGCAGGGCCGTGGCGACTGACGGCGGGGGCCTGGTGCCCCGGCCGTGGGCTCGGTTCGACGACCTCCGTGCCGGGACGGCACTGCTCTGCCCCCCGCCGAGCGAGGTCCTGACGGCGGTGCGGCCGGACGAGGTCGCGGACGTGCTGCAGCGCGTCCACGACGCGACGGAGGCCGGCAGCTGGGCCTTCGGCCACGTGGCCTACGAGGCGGCCTCGGGTCTGGACCCGCTGCTGCCCGGCGGGCCCTCCTCGCCCGACGGGCCGCCGCTGGTGTGGTTCGGCCTGTGCGGCGAGCCCACCGCGGTCGAGCCGGTGACGGCTCCGGAGGGGCTCGGCGAGCCGCCGGCCCCGTGGCCGGCCGACTGGAGCGACGACGAGCACGCCCGTGCCGTCGCCCGGGTGCGCGAGCACATCGCCGCCGGCGAGACCTACCAGTGCAACCTCACCGACCGGCTGCGCACGTCCGCGGCCGGGGACCCCGAGGAGCTGTACGCGCGCCTGGCGCTGGCCCAGCGCGGTGCGTACAACGCCTACCTCGACCTCGGCCGCCACGTGGTGGCCAGCGCCAGCCCCGAGCTGTTCTTCGAGTGGGCGGGCGACGTCGTCCGGACCCGGCCGATGAAGGGCACCGCCGCGCGCGGCCGCACGACCACCGAGGACGGCGAGCAGAGCCGCCGCCTGCGCTCCAGCGCCAAGGAGCAGGCCGAGAACCTCATGATCGTCGACCTGCTCCGCAACGACCTCGGCCGGGTGGCCGAGGTCGGCAGCGTGGCGGTCGACGACCTGTTCGCCCTCGAGCGGTACCCCACCGTGTGGCAGATGACGTCGCAGGTGAGCGCCCGCGTTCGGCCGGGGACCGGCCTGCTCGACCTGTTCCGCGCGCTGTTCCCCTGCGGATCGGTCACCGGCGCCCCCAAGCGCCGCACGATGCAGCTGATCGCCGACCTGGAGCCGACCCCCCGCGGCGTCTACTGCGGCGCCGTCGGGCTGGTCGCTCCCCCGACCGCCCCGTTCCGGGCCCGCTTCAACGTCGCCATCCGCACCGCCGTCGTCCACCGGGCCACCGGGAGCGCCGTCTACGGGGCCGGCGGCGGCATCACGTGGGGGTCCCAGGCGGCGCACGAGCGCGCGGAGCTGCGCACCAAGGCGGCGGTGCTGGCGCACGACCCGGCCGAGCACCGGCTCCTCGAGACGCTGGCGTTCGTCCCCGGGGAGGGGCTGCGGCACGTCGACCGGCACCTCGCGCGGATGGCCGACTCGGCCGACTGGGCCGGCTTCCGCTGCGACCGCGCGGAGGTCCTGGCCCGCCTGGAGCGGTCGGTCGCCGGACGGACCGAGCCGGCCCGCGTCCGGGTCCTGCTGTCCCGTTCCGGTGCGGTCGAGGTCGACCTGCAGGCGATGCCGCCCGTGGTCGCCCGGCCGGTCCGCCTCGCCGTGGACGACGACCCCGTCGACGCCGCGAGCCCCTGGCTGCAGCACAAGACCACCCGCCGCGAGGTCTACCTGACGCGAGCCCTCCGGCACCCGGAGGCCGACGACGTGATCCTTGTGAACCAGGACGGCGAGCTGACCGAGACGACCACGGCGAACCTGGCCCTGCGCATCGGGGGCCGGTGGTGGACGCCGCCCACGACGTCGGGCTGCCTGCCCGGTGTCGAGCGGGCGCGGCTGCTCGAGAGCGGCCGGCTGCACGAGCGCGTGCTCACGGTGGCCGACCTGTACCGCGCCCAGGAGGTGGTGGTGCTCAACTCGCTGCGCGGCCGGCGGCGGGCACGGCTCCTCCGCGGGCACGACCGGGCCCGGGCCGCGGTCGCACCCGCGCCGGTGGGTGGCCCGTGAGCCGCGACGAGCTCGACGGCCAGTCGATCGGCGACTTCCTCGGTCAGCTGGCCGCCCGCATCTCCGCGCCGGGCGCCGGTGCCACGGCCGCCGTCGAGGCGGCGCTGTCGGCCTCGCTGGTCGCCATGGTGGGCCGGTTCACCAGGGACGAGGAGCACGCGGAGGTCGTCGGCGAGATCGTGGCGACCGCGGACGGGCTCCGTGACGTGTGCCTGCGGTCGGCCGCCGATGACGAGGCGGCGTTCGCCGCGGTGGCCGAGGCGATGAAGCTGCCCCGCGGAACGGACGACGAGAAGGCGGCGCGGTCCCGCCGCCTCTCCGAGGTGCAGCTGGCCGCGACCCGCCCGCCGCTGGCCGTCCTGGAGGCGGCCGCCGAGCTGATGTCGCTGGCGGCGCGGGTGCTGCCGGTGGCCAACCCGAACCTGGTCAGCGACGTGGCCGCGGCGACCGCCGCGGCCCGGGCGGCCGCCACGACGGCGCGTCTGGCGGTCGAGGCCAACCTGCCCGGCATCCGGGACGAGGAGGCGCGCGCCCGCCTGGTGTCGGCCGTCGCGGCCGTCGAGGACCTGGCGCGCCGGGCCGACGACGTCGAGGCCGGGGTGCGCGCCAGGATGCGGTCGGAGGCCGCCCCGTGATCCGCCGGCCGGGCCGCTGCGTCGTGATGGGGATCCTCAACGTCACCCCCGACTCGTTCTCCGACGGCGGTCTGCACGAGGGCCTCGGGGCCGCCGTCGCGCACGGCGCGGGGATGGCGGCCGCAGGCGCGGACTACGTCGACGTCGGCGGGGAGTCGACGCGGCCCGGTGCCGGCCGGGTGGCCCCCGAGGAGGAGTGCCGGCGGGTGCTGCCCGTGGTCGCGGAACTGGCCCGGCTGGGGATCGCGGTCAGCATCGACACCACCAGGGCGGTGGTCGCACGGGCCGCGCTCGCAGCGGGTGCGGTGATGGTGAACGACGTCAGCGGCGGGACGGCCGATCCCGGCATGGCTCCGCTCGTCGCCGCGGCCGGTGTGCCCTGGGTGCTCATGCACCGACGGGGCGAGAGCCGCGACATGGACGTCAGGGCCGTGTACGACGACGTCGTGACCGACGTGCGCCGGGAGCTCTGCCGGCGGGTGGACGCCGCGCTGACCGCAGGCGTGGCGGCCGACCGCATCGTCGTCGACCCGGGGCTCGGGTTCGCGAAGCAGCCCGAGCACGACCTGGCCCTGCTGGCCGGCCTGGATCGGATCGTCGACCTCGGCTTCCCGGTCCTGGTCGGCGCCTCCCGGAAGCGGTTCCTCGGCGCCGTGCTGGCCGGCCCGGGCGGTGCGCCCCGGCCGCCCGCCGCACGTGACAGCGCGACCCTGGCGACGTCGGTCCTCGCCGCACGCGCCGGCGCGTGGGGAGTGCGCGTGCACGACGTGACCGGCAGCGCCGACGCCCTGCGCGTCGTGGCCGCCGTCGGCGCGGGGGCACCGGTGCCCCGCCCGCAGACTTCGGCGCCCAGGGCGCCGGACGGGGATGCCAGCCTGCGCATCCCCACCCGCGAAGGACACACAGAGAGGTGGCGATCCGCATGACGAGCACGTTGGACACGGCGGCTCCGGTGACGACGGGGCTCTACATCGGCGGGGAGGTGCGCTCCACCGACGACTCGCTCGAGGTCGTGGACCCGGCGCGCCCGGGTGTCGTCGTGGGGCACGCGGCGGCCGCGTCGACCCAGGACGTGAGCGACGCCGTCGCCGCGGCGAAGGCCGCGTTCCCGGCGTGGGCGGCGCTGCCGGCCACCGAGCGCGCGGCGCAGATGGCCGCGGCGATCCAGGGTCTCGCCGACGAGCGCGACGAGGACGCCCGGATCCTCTCGCTGGAGAACGGCAAGATCGTCCACGAGGCGTGGGTGGACGCGCTGGTGTTCGAGATCCGGTGGCAGCTGGCCCTCTCCCTCGCGGAGGAGGTCGACGCCACCAAGGTCCTCTCCCCGGCCCCGGGCATCCCCGTCGAGACGACCGTCGCCCACCAGCCGCTCGGCGTCGTGACGGTCATCGTGCCGTTCAACTGGCCGATCGCGATCCTCGGCGCGGCCCTCCCGCACGCGCTGCTGGCCGGCAACACCGCGATCGTCAAGCCCCCGCCCACGACGCCGCTGGCCACCACCCGGCTGGTGCAGCGGGTCGCCGAGAAGCTGCCCCCGGGCGTGCTCAACGTGGTGACCGGCCGGGACAGCGAGATGGCCGGCCTGATCGACAACCCCGACATCGCCAAGGTCTGCTTCACCGGCAGCGTCAACGGCGGCAAGCGGATGATGGAGATGGCCTCCCGCAACCTCACCCGGGTCACCCTGGAGCTGGGCGGCAACGACGCGGCGATCATCCGCGAGGACGCCGTCCTCGACGACGAGCACCTCGACCGCCTGTTCGCCGGGATCTTCGACACCACCGGCCAGATCTGCATGGCGGCCAAGCGCATCTACGCGCACCGGTCGCGCATGGACGAGGTCGTGGCCGGGCTCTCGGCGCGGTTGGAGAAGGTCGTCCTGGGTCACGGGCTGGCAGAGGGCACGACCATGGGCCCGCTGCACCAGAGCGCCCAGAAGGCGTTCGTCTCCGAGATCATCGAGGAGGCCAAGGACGCCGGCGCGACCGTGCTCGAGTTCGGGGACCTGCCCGAGGGCGAGTTCGCCCAGGGCAACTTCCTGCGCCCGGCCATCGTCGTCGACCCCGACCCGTCGCTCCGGGTCGTCACGCAGGAGCAGTTCGGCCCGGTGATCCCGGTTCTCCCCTACGACGACGACGCCGACGCCGTGCGGCAGGCGAACGACACGTGGGGCGGGCTGTGCGGCTCGGTCTGGACGGCGGACACCGAGGCCGCCACCCGGCTGGGCGCACAGCTGGCGTGCGGCTACGTCTGGGTCAACGACCACGGGGCCACACGCCTGGACCTGCGGGCCCCGTTCGGCGGGATGAAGCAGTCCGGCATGGGCCGCGAGCAGGGCATCGAGGGGATCCGCGCGTTCCAGGACACCCGCTCGATCGCCCACCTGGACGCGGCCGCGCTCGCCGCCTCCGCGCACTGATCGCCTCGTCCGGGCCGGCGGGGTGCTCCCCCGCCGGCCCGGACGGTCCGTCCCCGTCCCTCGAACCCCTGGGTGCCCCATGCCTCGCAGCTCGCCCGTCGACGGTTTCTCGCTCGCCTACGACCGGACCGGTGACGGGCCGCCGGTCGTGCTCCTGCACGGCTGGCCCGGCGGCCGCTCCGACTACCGCCTGGTGGGGCCGCTGCTGGCCGGCGCCGCCGACGTCGTCGTCCCCGACCTGCGCGGTTTCGGGGAGTCCGACAAGCACCTCGTCGATCCGGACGAGGCGTACACCGGCGCCGCCCAGGCGCGCAGCGTCACCGCGCTGCTCGACGAGCTCGGCCTCGAGGACGTCGTCCTGGCCGGCTACGACATCGGCAGTCGCATCGCCCAGGTCGTCGCGGCGCAGTCCCCCGGCCGCGTGCGTGCACTGGTGGTGGCCCCGCCGCTGCCGGGCGCAGGGCAGCGGCTGCTCGGCCCCGACGTCCACCGCGAGTTCTGGTACCAGCACTTCCACCGCCTCGACCTCGCCGAGCAGCTGCTCGACGGCGACCGGGACGCGGTGCGCAGCTACCTCGAGCACTTCTGGACCCACTGGTCGGGCCCGGCGTACACGCCGGCCGCCGAGGACCTCGACCGGCTGGCGGAGACCTACGCCGCGCCCGGGGCCTTCACCGCGTCGATCGGCTGGTACCGGCAGGGCCCGGGCATCCTGGTCCGCGGGCTGGGCGAGCAGGCGCCGGCCCCGGACGCGAGGCTTCCCGTCCCGACGCACGCCCTCTGGCCGGCGCACGACCCGCTCTTCCCCGTCGAGTGGTCCGACCGGCTGGACGAGTTCTTCACCGACGTGACGCTGACGCACCTCCCGGACTCCGGGCACTTCGTGCCGCTGGAGGAACCCGAGGCGTTCGCCGCGGCCGTCCGGGAGGCGCTCAGCGGCCGCTGAGCTCCTGCCAGCCGCCCGACGGCGTCACCACCGCGCGCACCGGGCGGTCGTGCGCCTCGCGCGGCAGCTCGTCGACCCGCTCGTCGTCGAACACCACCGTGACGAGGACGGCGTCCGGCCGGGCGTGCACCAGCGCGCGGTCGTAGTAGCCACCGCCGCGGCCCAGCCGGATGCCGTGACGGTCCACGGCCAGCGCGGGGACGACGACGGCGTCGGCCTCGGCGATGGCGGTGGGACCGAGCCGTGGGCCGACCGGCTGGGACAGGCCGAACCGGCCCTCCTCCAGCACGCCGGCGTGCACCGCCCAGTCGAGGATGCGCCCCTGCGCGGGGATGACCGGCAGCAGGACGCGCGCGCCCAGGTCGGCGTAGGCGTCGGGCAACGTGCCGGCCCCGGGCTCGGAGGGGTCGGGGACGAAGGCGGCCAGCGTGCCCGCACCCCGCAACCCCGCCAGCAGCGCGGCGGCCACCGCCTCCGCCGCGGCGGCGCGCTCGGCGGCCGGGCGCGACCGCCGGCGGAACAGCAGCCCCTCGCGGAGCTCGTCCTTGACCACGACCGGGTTCTCGGGGGAGGTCATCCCGGCAGCGTAGGGACCGACCCCGCCGCGCGCAGCGCACGCCCGATCCCGCGGGCGGCGGCCAGCAGGGCCGGCACCGCGGACACGGCGCCGGCGTCGTTCGGGACGATCACCGACAGCGCGGCCACCACCTCCCCGAGGCCGTCCCGGACCGGCACCGCGATGCCGGCGGCGTCCGGGTGCACGTGGCCGGGCAGCAGCGCGTACCCGGTGCGCCGCACCTGGTCGAGCAGGGCCCGCAGCCGGGCCGGGTCGGTGATCGTCGCCGGGGTCCGGCTCTCGAGCGGCCGGGCGAGCACCCGCTCCTGCAGCCCGGCCGGGCCGTAGGCCATGAGGACGACGCCGGACGACGAGATGTGCAGCGGCAGCCGGCCGGCGACCCGCGAGTAGTTGACGACGGCGTCCCGCGCGGACAGCCGCTCGAGGAAGATCACCTCGTCGCCGTGCAGCACCGCCAGCTGGGCGTGGTGGCCCACCACGGCGTGCAGGTCCTCGAGGTAGGGCATCGCGGCGTCGCGCAGCGAGCGGGTGGGCGCGGCACGCGAGGCCAGCTCCCACATCCGGATGCCCACGCGGACCTCGCGGTCCGGGCCCCGGCTGAGCAGGCCGTGGTCGACGAGCTGGCCCACGATGCGCGAGGCCGTCGCGAGGTGCAGCCCCGCCCGGCGGGCCAGCTCGGTCACGGTGAGCTCGGGCTCGTCGGGCGTGAACGACTCGAGGATCCGGACGGCGCGCGCCAGGGACGTCTCTCCCGTCGCGACACGAGGCACGGGAGCAGTGTGGCACGGGTCTCCCATCCATTGAGAGCATGTTTCCCGGATCACACTCCGACGGGCCACCGTGGTCCCCATGACCGCCGTCTCCCCCGCTCCGACCCCGGTGGGCGCCGACGTCGCCATGCTGCGCGTGACGGCCAAGACGATGCAGGCCGAGGGGGTGCTCACCCTCGACCTCGCCGCGCCGTCCGGCGGGCGGCTGCGCGACTGGACGCCGGGCTCGCACATCGACCTCGTCCTGCCCAACGGCATGACCCGGCAGTACTCGCTGTGCGGCGACCGGTGGGACCCGCTCACCTACCGCGTGGGCGTGCTGCTGGAGCCGGCCGGCCGCGGGGGCTCGAGCTACGTCCACGACTCCCTGCAGGTGGGCGACCTCGTGGGCGTCGGCGGCCCGCGGAACAACTTCCCGCTCGTGCCCTCGCAGCGCTACCTGTTCGTGGCCGGGGGCATCGGCATCACGCCGATCCTGCCGATGGTGCGGCAGGCAGAGATGCTCGGCGCCGACTGGCAGCTGCTCTACGGCGGGCGGCGACGCGGCTCGATGGCCTTCCTCGGGGAGCTCGAGGGCTACGGGGACCGGGTCCTGGTGCGGCCCGAGGACGAGCACGGCCTGCTGGACCTGGCCGGCTTCCTCGGCGGACCGCGGGACGGCGTCCGCATCTACGCCTGCGGACCCGGGCCCCTGCTCGCGGCCATGGAGCGGACCTGCACCGGCTGGCCGCCGCACACGCTGCGCACCGAGCGGTTCGTCGCGGAGGAGGCCGGTGCGCCGGTGCGGACCGCGCCGTTCGAGGTCGAGCTGGCGCGGTCGGGCACGACCGTGACGGTGACCCCCGACCTGACCGTGCTGGAGGCGCTCAACCGGGTGGGCGTGGAGGTCCTCTCCTCGTGCCGCCGCGGCGTCTGCGGCACCTGCGAGACCACGGTCCTCGCCGGCCGGCCCGATCACCGCGACGCCCTGCTCGACGACGACGAGCGCGAGGCCGACGACTGCATGTACGTCTGCGTCTCCCGCTCGCGCGACGAGCGCCTCGTCCTCGACCTCTGACCCACGGGACTTCCTGTACGGGAAGTCCCTCCTCCGGGAGGAAACATGACCGCCACTGCCCAGGCGCCCACCGCGGTGCCGACGAGCGACGTCGACCCGTTCAGCCACGAGGTGCTCGAGGACCCCCTCCCGATGCACGAGGAACTGCGCGAGGCCGGGCCGGTCGTCTACCTGAACCGCTACGACATCTTCGCCGTGGCCCGCTACGACGAGACGTACGCGGCGCTGGTCGACTGGCAGGCCTTCCAGTCGGCGGCGGGCGTCGGGATGTCCAACTTCCGCTACGAGAAGCCGTGGCGGCCGCCGAGCATCGTCCTGGAGGCCGACCCGCCCAAGCACGACGCGCCCCGCCGGGTGCTGCAGAAGGTGCTCGGCCCGCGCGCCCTGCGCCGGCTGCACGACGGCTGGGCGGCCGACGCCGATGCGCTGGTCGACGAGGTCCTCGCCCGCGGGACGACGCTGGACGCCGTCGCGGACCTGGCCGCCACGTTCCCGCTGCGCGTCTTCCCCGACGCGGTGGGGATCCAGAAGACGGGGCGGGAGAACCTGCTCCCCTACGGCGACCACGCCTTCAACGCCTTCGGGCCGGACAACGACCTCGTGCAGAAGGGCGCGCCGAGGGTCGCCGAGCTCTCGGCCTGGGTGAACACGCAGTGCCAGCGGGACGTGCTGAACCCCACCGGTTTCGGTGCGGACATCTGGGCGGCGTCCGACCGCGGCGACATCACCCCGGAGCAGGCCCCGCTCGCCGTGCGGTCGCTGCTCACCGCCGGCGTCGACACGACGGTGCACGGCATCTCCGCCGTCCTCTACGCCTTCGCGACCAACCCCGACCAGTGGCAGCGCGTGCGCGAGGACCCGGGCCTGGCCCGGGTCGCCTTCGACGAGGCGGTGCGCTGGGAGTCGCCGGTGCAGACCTTCTTCCGGACGGCCACCACCGACGTCCGCGTCGGCGACGTCGTGGTTCCCGAGGGCCGCAAGATCCTGATGTTCCTGGCCGCCGCCAACCGCGATCCGCGGCGCTGGGCGGACCCGGACGCCTTCGACCTGTCGCGGGACCCGTCGGGCCACGTCGGGTTCGGCATGGGCATCCACCAGTGCGTCGGCCAGCACGTGGCGCGCCTGGAGGCGGCGACCCTGGTGACCGCGCTGGCCCGTCGGGTGCGGACGATCGAGCTCGACGGCCCGACGAAGCGGCACCACAACAACACGCTGCGCGCCTGGGAGAGCATCCCGGTGCGGATCACGCTCGACTGACGTCGTCCCCCCGTGGGACCACGGGCACCAGCAGGTGGGAGTCGAACCGCCCGCCGGTGTGCACCCGGTGCGTCCCGCGGTTGACCGTCTCCTCGTGACGGGCGTAGGTCAGCGGCTTCGGGTACCGCATGATGTCGCTGCCCTGCACGACCAGCAGCAGGCGCTCGCCGGCCTCGAACCGGGTGCCCGACGGCCACACCTCGACGTCGAGCCGCGCGCGCTCCCCGGGCTCGACCGGGAGCGCGCGCCGGTGCGCGAGGACGGGCAGGAAGTCCGTCGACAGCTCCGGGTCCAGCTCGCGGTGCGAGGCGCGCTGCCAGCCGACGGCGACGGGGCCGTCCTCGAACTGCGCGTAGTACGGGAAGCCGACCTGCCGGCCGTCGGCGTCGAGCTTGAAGAGCGCGACGAACACGTCCATGTCGTCCCCCTCCGTCGTCGACACGTGGAGGGCGGCCGTGATGTGCCCGACCAGCTCGACGGGCTCGTCGAAGCGCATCTCGAAGGTGGCGCGCCGCGGGGCCAGGCCGCTGCCCAGACCGGAGTACGCCGCTGACTCCTCCTCCGCCGGCGCTTCCCAGCCGAGGGAGCCGTCCCCGGCCCGCAGGTAGAGCCGCCGGTACTCGACGTCCTCCAACGGCCATTCGCGGGCGGTCCGGAAGGTGCCCTGGTCGTAGGCCTCGCGCACCTCGACGCGCACCCGCGGCCAGTCCTGGACGCCGGTGTCCCGGCCGAGCAGGAAGTGGTCGAAGAAGGCCCGCTGCCGTTCGACCATCTCGGGCTCGTAGTAGTAGGCCCACTTCTTCCGCCCGTGGACCTCGAGCCACTTCTGCGGCGACGAGATCCGCCGGAAGCCCTCCAGCGTCCCGCGGCTGTGCAGGCCCTGGTCCGACCAGCTGGCCACCACGAACGCGGGGACCTCGACCGCCTCCAGCCGCGCGCTCTTCGACGCCCAGAACGAGTCGTAGAACGGGTGCTCCGCCGTCTCGGTCTCGAGGTCCTCGACCTCAGTGGTGCTTGCCCCCCAGCGTTCCCAGATGTAGGGCCAGAACGAGGTCTCGGGGATGCCGCCGTGCCGGGCCACCTCGCGGTAGGTGTCGCTCCAGCCCTCCCAGGGGTTGATGGCCGCCAGGTGCGGCGGGTTCAGCTCCGCGACCCGCCACTGCGAGACGGTCAGGTAGGAGACGCCGGACAGGCCGACCTTGCCGGCGCTCCACGGCTGGGTGCCGGCCCACTCGACGAGGTCGGCGAAGGCCCGCGCCTCCTGCGGGGAGCAGTACGTCGCCCGCCCCTCCGAGTACCAGGTGCCCGGGATGTCGGCGAGCACGATGGCGTAGCCGTGCGGCACCCAGTACTCCGGGTCGGGCGCCTCGAACGTGGTCAGCTCACCGGTGTGCTCCGGCTTCACCCCCGCCGCCGGGTAGATGACGCCGATCGGCGCGGGGTTGTGCTTGCCGTAGGGCGACCAGCTGATCAGCGGCGCCGCCGGCTCCTCGGTGTCGGGCCGGTACACGTCCACGTACAGGACGAGGCCGTCCGGCCCGTAGGGCACGGCGATGTCCCGCTCGATCAGCATGCCCGGACGGCGCTCGACCCGGTGCTCCGGCGGGCGGCCCGCCCGGGACTCCGGCGTGCTGCGGGGTGCGCGGAAGATGAGGTCGACGTCGTCGGACGGCACGGCTCTCCTCGTCGAGGGTCGGATGCCCTCGACGCTAGCCAGCCCGCTGCGGGGCTGACAGGCGACAAATGACCCGACGGGTCAGCCGGAGGTGCCGCGCAGTTCCTCGAGGATCGGCGCCGCCACCTTGAAGGCGTGGTTGGCCGCCGGGACGCCGGCGTAGATCGCGGCGTGCTGGATGACCTCGCCGATCTCCTCGTCGGTCAGGCCGTTGTTCTTGGCCGCCCGCACGTGCAGCGCGAACTCCTCCCAGTGCCGGAGCGCGATGGTGATCGACAGCGTCATCAGGCTGCGGTCCCGGCGGGCCAGCCCCGGGCGCTGCCAGAGGTCACCCCAGGCGGTGCGGGTGATGAAGTCCTGGAAGTCGGCGGTGAAGGGCGTCGTGGCGGCCACGGCGCGGTCGACGTGGGCGTCGCCCAGCACCTCCCGCCGGGTCCGCATGCCCGCTTCGCGCCGTTCGTCGTCCGTGCTCATGCGGGCGCTCCTGCCGAGTCGAGGTGGCCGAGCAGCGCGCCGGTGGTCTCCAGCGTGCGCTCGAGGTTGGCCAGGTGGGCGGCCGGGCTCAGGGTCAGCAGCTCGGCGCCCGGGATGCCGTCGGCGATCAGCCGCTGGTGCTCGGGCGGCAGGGCCGGGTCCTCGGCGCCGGATACGACGAGGGTCGGCGCGGTGATCCGGCCGAGGTCCTCGCGCAGGTCGAGCCCTGCCACCACCTCGCAGCAGGCGGCGTAGCCCTCGTCGTCGGCGCCCTCGATCATCGCGACGAGCCGGGCGACCAGGTCGGGGTGCTCCGCGGCGTACGCCGGGGTCAGCCAGCGCTCCACCACGGTCGGCGCGAACTGGGCCGTGCCTCCCGCCCGCGCGGCGACCGCGCGGTCGAGGAAGCCCTGCGGATCGGCCTTGGCCGAGCTGCACAGGACGGCGAGGCTCTGCACCCGGCTGGGCTCGCGGGCGGCCAGCCGCATCGCCGTCATCCCGCCGAGCGAGAGCCCGGCGACGTGCGCCCGGTCGACGCCGAGCCGGTCCAGCAGCGCGACGACGTCGTCCACCAGGTCGTCGAGGTCGTAGGGGCCCGCGGGCGCCGGGGACTCCCCGTGCCCGCGGGTGTCGTAGGTGACCACCCGGAACCGCTCGGCCAGCGCCGGCACCTGCGGGTCCCACATCGCCCGGGTCGCGCCCAGGGAGTTGGAGAGGACGACGAGCGGCGCGTCGGCCGGGCCGTCCTCGGTGTACGAGACCTCGACGGCGGTCATGCGGCTCCTCCGGTGCGGGCGTCGTAGGCGGCGAGGACGGCGTCGACCTGCTCGGCGGCCTCGCCGACGTCCGGCCCGCCGCTGAGCAGTCCGGTCACGTCGACGTCCGGCCGCTGCGCGACCACCTCGGCGAGCGGCCGACCCGAGCGCTGGGCCTCGCGAACCGCCTCCGCGGCGGCGTCGTGCGCCGCGCCGCGGCCCAGGGACGGCGTGAGGGCGTCGGCGAGCGCGCCGGCCAGCTCGGGGTCGCCGGCCGCCTCGACGGCCGCGGCCATCCGGGCGACGTCGACCCGCAGGCCGGTCAGGCACTCGGCCAGCCACGCCGCCGCCGAGCCGACGACGGTCAGCAGCTCACCGAGGGTGGGCCACTCGCTGTGCCACGCCCCGGCGGAGCGTTCGTGCTCCTGCTCCATGGCGGCGAAGAGGGTGCCCACCAGCCCGGGCGCACGGCGGGCGCAGGCGCGGGCGGAGATGGCGGCGACCGGGTTGTGCTTGTGCGGCATCGCCGACGACCCGCCCCGGCCCTCGGCCCCCTCGCTGACCTCGCCGACCTCGGTCTGCGCCATCAGGACGACGTCGAGCGCGACGGTGGCGAGCACGCCCGCCGTCGCTCCGAGGGCCCCGGCGAGGTCGGCGATCGGCAGGCGGACCGTGTGCCACGCGACCGGTGTGGTGGTGAACCCGAGCTCGGTGGCCAGGGCGGCGCGCAGGTCGGTGCCCGACCCGTCGCTGGCGGCCAGCGTGCCGACAGCGCCTCCGTACTGGACCGGCAGGGAGTCGTCGACGGCGATCAGACGGGCACGGGCCCCCTCGAGCCCCTCCAGCCAGCCGGCCGCCTTGAGGCCGAACGTGGTGGGCAGCGCCTGCTGCATGAGCGTGCGCCCCATGACGACGTCGTCCCGGTGGGTGCGCGCCAGGCCGGCTGCGGCCTCGGCGGCGACCGCGAGGTCGCGGTCGATCGCGGCCAAGGCGCGGCGGGCGACCAGCATCATCGCGGTGTCGAGGACGTCCTGGCTGGTCGCGCCGACGTGCACCGCCCGTGTGGCGTCGGGGCCGACGGCGTCCTGCAGCACCCGGACCAGCGGCGGCACGGGGTTGCCGGCGTCGGCCGCCTGCGCGAACACCCGCGCCAGGTCCAGCCCCGCCGGCTCCGCGCACACCGCGGTGACGGCGTCCGCCGCGGTGGTGGACACCAGCCCCGTGCGGGCGGCCGCCCGTGCCAGGGCCGCCTCGACGTCGAGCAGGGCGTCGAGCCAGGCCGGGTCGGAGACGGCCGCGGAGGCTCCTCCGCGGGCGAAGGTGCCGTCGAAGAGTCCGCTCACGCGCCCTTCCTACCGGACCCGCTCATACGGCGAAGAAGACCGTCTCCCGGTCCCCCTGCAGGTAGATGTCGAACCGGTAGCCGTCGTCCGACTTGTCCGCGAGCAGGGTGGCGCGCTGCCCCTCGTCGAGCCCGCGCAGGACGACGTCCTCCGCGTTGGCCTCGGCCTCGTCGGCGAAGTAGATCCGCGTGACCACCCGGTCCAGCAGTCCCCGGGCGAACACCGAGACGTCGATGTGCGGGGCCTGCAGGCCGCCCTCGCCGTCGGGCACCCGGCCCGGCTTGAGCGTGTGCACGGCGTACTCGCCGGTGCTGGTCTGCGCCCGCGCATACCCGCGGAAGCCTTCGTAGGACGCCGCGCCGCGCGGGTCCATCGGCGACGGGAACCCGCCGTCGGGGTCGGCCTGCCACGTCTCGACCATCGCGTCGGGGACGACCGCGCCGGCGCCGTCGAAGATCCGCCCGCGGATCCAGAAGGCACCCGGGGTGCCCTCGGCGGCCGCCAGCTCGCCGTCGGGCCAGCTGAGGCCGATGGCCAGGTAGGGGCCGACGGTCGCGCTCGGGCTGGTGCCCAGCCGCAACGGCCCCTCGAGGAAGCCGGTGGTGCGGCTCCGGCCCGGGAGCGGCTGGTAGGGCTCGGTGACGTCGGGGACGTCCAGGGGGTTGGTGGTCACGCCACGTCTCCGTCGTCCTCGGTCTCGAACGGGGTCTGGTCGGTGCCGCGCAGCACGATGTTCCACTCGAAGGCCAGCGCCCAGTTGTCCACGGTGCGCTCGAGGCTGAACTGGCTGATCGCGCGGTGGCGCGCCGCGGCCGGGATCGAGTTGAAGATCGGGTCCTGGCCGAACAGCGGGTCGTCCGGGAAGTACATCTGGGTGACCAGCCGCTGGGTGAACGCACGGCCGAAGAGGCTGAAGTGGATGTGCGCCGGCCGCCAGGCGTTGTGGTGGTTGCCCCACGGGTAGGCCCCGGGCTTGATCGTCATGAACTCGTACCGGCCGAGGCTGTCGGTGACCACCCGGCCCAGCCCGTCGAAGTGCGGGTCCAGCGGCGCGGGGAACACGTCGACGACGTGCCGGTAGCGCCCACCGGCGTTGGCCTGCCACACCTCGACGAGGGCGTCGGGCACGGGGCGGCCGTCGCTGTCGAGCACCCGGCCGTGGACGAGGATCCGCTGGCCGACCGCCTCGCCGCCGTTGCGGAGGGTCAGGTCGGCGTCGGTCGGCAGGACGCGGTCCTCGCCGAGCACCGGGCCGGTGATCTCGGTGAGCCGCTGCGGCAGGTCCACCGGCGTGCGCAGCGGCGCACGGAGACCGGTGCTCTTGTAGTCGGGGAACCCGACGGGCGTCCGCGTGGCGTCCGGCTCGCGCAGGTACCTCGGCAGGTGCAGGCCGCTCGGCGATGTGGTCCCGGTCATGCCGGGACCGTACGGGCCCCGGGTTAGGCTCTCCAAGCCCGGACTTCCACTGGGCGGGAGGGATTCCGATGGCCGGACGAAGCAGCGCCCCCGGCCGTTCCGTCACCTCCAGGGCCCTGGCGATCCTGGACGCGTTCGACGCCACGACCCCGCGGCTGTCGCTGTCCGAGATCGCCCAGCGCTCCGCGCTGCCACTGGCCACCGCGCACCGGCTGCTCGGCGAGCTGACCGCATGGGGAGCGCTCCACCGGCGCAGCGACGGGCGCTACGAGATCGGCCGCAAGCTGTGGGACCTCGGCCTGCTCGCACCGGTGCAGCTGGAGCTCCGGCAGGTGGCCGCGCCGTTCCTCCAGGACCTGCACACCACCATCCGGGACACGGTGCACCTCGCCGTCCGGGAGGGCCTGCAGGCGCTCTACGTGGAGCGGATCTCCGGACGCGAGTCGGTGCCGATCGTCAGCCAGGTGGGCAGCCGGCTCCCCCTGCACGCGACCGGCGTGGGCAAGGTGCTGCTGGCCTCGGCCCCGCTGGACGTCGTCGAGCAGGCGCTGCGCTCGCTCAGCCGGCAGACCCGGCACACGCTGGTCGACCCCGGACGCATGCGCCGCGAGCTGGCCGAGGTCCGCCGCCGCCGGTACGCACGCACCTCGGAGGAGATGTCCCCCGGCGCCGCGTCGCTGGCCGTCCCGGTGCAGGTGGAGCGGCGCGGCGGACCGCTGGTCGTGGCCGCGCTCGGCATCGTCGTCCCGCCGCACCGGCGCGACCTCCCCCGGCTCGTGCCCGTGCTGGAGATGGCCGCGCGGGGCATCGGCCGCGAGCTGGCCCGCACCCGCGACTTCCACTGAGCGGGAGGAACCGGTTCCCAGGCGCAGGTAGCGACGGTCACACTCGGCCCGTGCGCACCCAGGTAGGCATCATCGGCGCCGGCCCGGCCGGCCTGCTCCTCTCCCGGCTGCTGACGCTGCAGGGCATCGACAACGTCGTCCTGGAGAACCGCTCCCGCGACTACGTCGAGGCCCGCATCCGCGCCGGCATCCTCGAGCAGCACACGGTCGACACCCTGACCGAGGCCGGGGTGGGCGACCGGCTGCAGCGCGAGGGCCTCGAGCACCGCGGCATCTACCTGCAGTACCCCGGCACCCGCCACAAGCTCGACTTCCCCGAGCTGTGCGGGCGCACCGTCTGGGTCTACGGGCAGACCGAGGTCACCAAGGACCTCATCAGGACGCAGCTGGACGGCGGCCCGCCGCTGCTGTTCGAGGTCTCCGACGTCGTGCCCGAGGACGTGGACACCGACTCCCCGCGGATCCGGTTCACCGACGCCGACGGCAACCCGCAGGTGCTGGAGTGCGACGTGATCGCCGGCACCGACGGCTTCCACGGGCCCTCGCGGGCCGTCGTCCAGGAGGGGACGACGGGTCGCACCTGGGAGCGGACCTACCCCTACTCCTGGCTGGGGATCCTGGCCGACGCCGCGCCGGCCACCGACGAGCTCATCTACGCGTGGCACCCCGACGGGTTCGCGCTCTACTCGATGCGCTCGCCGAAGGTGTCGCGGCTGTACCTGCAGGTCGACCCGTCGGAGAAGATCGAGGACTGGTCCGACGACCGCATCTGGGACAACCTCGCCACGCGGTTCGCGCTCGAGGGCTGGGAGCTCAACACCGGGACCGTGACGGAGAAGTCGATCCTGCCGATGCGGTCGTTCGTCAGCGCGCCGATGCGCCGCGGCCGGCTGTTCCTCGCCGGCGACGCCGCGCACATCGTGCCGCCGACCGGCGCGAAGGGCCTCAACCTCGCCGTCGCCGACGTGACCCTCCTGGCCCCGGCGATCGTGCGGCTGCTCAAGGAGAAGCAGACCGACCTCGTCGACAGCTACTCCGACCGGGCGCTGGCCCGCGTCTGGCGGTGCACCCACTTCTCCTGGTTCATGACCTCGATGCTGCACCGCAGCGGCGACGACTTCGACGCCGAGCTGCAGCTCTCCCAGCTGCGGCGGGTGTGCTCGTCGGAGGCCGCGGCCCGCGAGCTCGCCGAGAACTACACCGGCCTCCCCCTCGACCTCTGAGGCTCAGTCGAGGGGCCGAAGTGGCCACAAAGGCCCCTCGTCAGGCGAGGTGTTCGAGGGTCGCCCGGACGCCGCGGGTGCGCAGGGACTCCAGCGTCCCGCGGTAGGCGGTGGTGAACCGGTCGTCGTCCACCAGGTCGCCGAAGAGCTCCCGGTCGGCGACGAACGCCAGCGGGTCGCTGGAGCGCGCCCGGTCGGCCAGCGCCTCGGCCCGCGAGTCGGTCAGCTCGACCGGCCGCCCGTCGTCGTCCACGCCCTCGGCCGAGCGGGCCCAGGCCGCCAGCACCGCGACCGACCGCTTGATCTCCTCGCCCGACGCGAGGTTGGCGCGCAGCACCGGCAGCAGGAACTGCGGGATGCGGTCGGACGCCTCGGCGCAGATGCGGTCGAGGGTGTCGGCGATCGCGGGGCTGGCGAAGCGGCCGACCAGGTCGGCCTTGTACGCGTCCAGGTCGATGCCGGGGACCGGCGCCAGCGTCGGCGTCGCCTCCTCGTCGAGGTAGCCCTGCAGCAGCCGTCGGAACAGCTCGTCGCCCGACGCCTCGTGCACGTACCGCAGCCCGGCGAGCCGGCCGGTCTGGGCCAGCACCTGGTGGCCGGCGTTGAGCAGCCGCAGCTTCATCAGCTCGTACGGGACGACGTCGTCGACCAGCTGGACCCCCGCGTCCTCGAGGGGCGGCCGGCCGCAGGAGAACGTGTCCTCCAGGACCCACTGCGTCCACGGCTCGCAGACGACGGGCCACCGGTCCTCGACACCGAATCGCTCGGCGACGTCGGCGCGGTCGGCGTCCGTGGTCGCCGGGGTGATCCGGTCGACCATCGAGTTCGGGAAGGGCACCTCGCGACGCACCCACTCCCCCAGCTCCGGGTCCCGCAGCCCGGCGAACGCGGCGTAGCTGCTGCGGGCCAGGTCGCCGTTGTGCGGGATGTTGTCGCAGGAGACGACGGTGAACGGGGCGATCCCCCGCTCGCGCCGCCGCACCAGCGCCTCGACCACGAGCCCGAACGACGTCCGCAGCGCCGCACCCGGCTGCAGGTCGTGCACGACGCCGGGGTGCGAGCCGTCGAACTCGCCGGTGACCGCCGAGGCGTTGTAGCCCCCTTCGGTGACGGTCAGCGAGACGACCCGGGTCGCCGGGTCGGCCATCCGGGCGACGACGGCCTCGGGGTCGTCGGGCGCGAACAGGTACTCGACGATCGAGCCGATGACCCTGGCGTCCTCCGAGCCGTCCGGGTTCCGGACCACGAGGGTGTAGAGGCAGTCCTGCTCGGCCATGACCTCGGCCATCGTTCGGTCGGCCGGCAGCACGCCCACCCCGCAGATGCCCCAGTCGAGGGCCTCCCCCCGCGACATGAGCCGGTCCAGGTACATCGCCTGGTGGGACCGGTGGAAGCCGCCGACCCCGAGGTGGACGACGCCCGGCCGGACCTGGCTCCGGTCGTAGGACGGCGTCGCGACCTGTCCGTTCAGCGACCGCAGGGAGCGCGCGGCGAGAGGCGTCACTCGGACACCATGCCTGCTGCGGCGCCGAACGGTGGTCAGGTCGCCGATGTCGGCGCCGCGGATCGCCACGGCTCAGCCGGCCGAGAGGAAGGAGACCACCAGGTCCCCGAGCATCTCGCGCTGGTCGCGGCGGCGCGCCGGGTCGAGCATGTCCCGCCCGAAGACCGCCTCGAACGTGTGCCGGTTCGCCGTCCGGAACACGCAGTACGCGCTGATCACCTGGTGGACGTCCAGCGCGTCCACGCCGTCCCGGAAGACACCGGCCGCCCGGCCCCGGGCCAGGATCCGGTCCAGGACGTCGAGCGCCGGGTCGGCCAGCCCGGAGAGCACGGTCGAGCGGGTGAGGTGCTCGGCCCGGTGGATGTTCTCGATGATCACCAGCCGGATGAAGTCGGGGTGCGACTCGTGGTGGTCGAAGGTGAGCGTCGCCAGCTCGCGGATGGCCGCGACGGCGTCGAGGTGCTCGACGTCGACCTGCTGCTCCCGGGCGCGGATGCGGGCGTAGGCGGCCTCGAGGACGGCGACGTACAACTGCTCCTTGCCGCCGAAGTAGTAGTAGATCATCCGCTTGGTCGTGCTGGTCTTGGCCGCGATCTCGTTGATCCGCGCTCCGGCGTACCCGCGGTCGGCGAACTCCCGCGTGGCCACCGCCAGGATGTCCGCCCGCGTCCGCTCGGCGTCCCGCACGCGTTCGCCCGCCGGGAAGCCGCGGCGCGCCGGCGGAGCGGGGCGCCCGGAGGCCGGCTCGGGCGGCTGCGGTGTCACGGCTGTCCCTCCTCCTGCGGTCGGGAGCCGAGCGTAGGGGGCGGCGCGTCGCACCCCGGAACGGTCGGCGAGGCCACTGGCGCCGCACCGGCCGCTGTGGTCGGATCGACCTAACTCACCACCTGGTACATAACGGAGGCCCGTCCATGACCGCCGCCAGACCCTCCGCGGCCGCGACGGGTCGCGCGCCCGCCGAGCAGCGGTGGCTCCGGCGGGGGATCGCCACCGTCTGCCTCTCCGGGACCCTCGAGGACAAGCTCTCGGCGGCCGCCCACGCCGGCTTCGACGGGATCGAGGTGTTCGAGCCCGACCTGGTCGCCTCCCCGTGGTCCCCGGCGGAGACCGCGGCCCGCTGCGCCGACCTCGGGTTGTCCCTCGATCTGTACCAGCCCTTCCGCGACCTCGACTCCACCGATCCGGACCGCTTCGCCCGCAACCTGCGCCGGGCCGAGCGCAAGTTCGCGGTGATGGAGGAGCTGGGTGTCGACACCGTGCTCGTGTGCTCCTCGGTCTCCGAGGACGCGGTACCCGACGTCGACCGGCTCGCCGAGCAGCTGGCCGAGCTCGGGGCACGGGCCGGTGAGCACGGCGTGCGGGTGGCCTACGAAGCCCTGGCCTGGGGCCGGCACATCTCCACCTGGGACGCGGCGTGGGAGGCCGTGCTCCGGGCCGACTCCCCCGCCGTCGGCCTGTGCCTCGACAGCTTCCACGTGCTCTCCCGGGGTGGTGACCCCCGTGGCTTCGCGGCGATCCCCGCCGAGAAGCTCTTCTTCCTCCAGCTGGCCGACGCCCCGCAGTTGCAGATGGACGTGCTGCAGTGGAGCCGCCACCACCGCCTCTTCCCGGGGCAGGGCGCCTTCGACCTGCCCGGGTTCCTGCGCTGCGTCCTCGCGGCCGGGTACGCCGGGCCGCTGTCGCTCGAGGTGTTCAACGACGTCTTCCGGCAGTCCGACCCCGTCCGCACCGCCGTGGACGCCATGCGCTCGCTCGTCTGGCTCGAGGAGGCCCTGACGACGAGCTGGCCGGAAGCGGGGCTGCACGTGCCCCCGCCGGCGCCCACCCTCTCCGGGCACTCGTTCGTCGAGCTGGCGGTCGACGGCATCTCCGGTCCCGAGGTCGGCTCGGCGCTGCGCGGGCTCGGCTTCCGGCACGCCGGCCAGCACCGGTCCAAGCCCGTGCAGCTGTGGGAGCAGGGAGCGGCCCGGGTCCTGCTCAACGCGAGCGTCGTCCGTCCCGGAGGGGCCGGGGTCGCCGCCGTCGCGGCGCTGGGCCTGGAGAGCGAGGACCCGGCCCGGTCGGCGGCGAGGGCGGAGGCGGTCCGCGCGCCGGTCCTCCCCCGGACGCGCGGAGCCGCCGAGGCCGACCTCTCCGCGATCGCGGCACCCGACGGGACCCAGGTCTTCTTCACCCGCACCGGCCCCGGCGGCTGGCCGGCCGACTTCCTGCCCACGGGCGCGGAGCCCGCCGGGGACGCCGGTATCACCGGGGTCGACCACGTCGGGCTCACCCAGCCCTACGACGCCTTCGACGAGGCGAGCCTGTTCTACCGGGCGGTCCTCGGGCTGGAGCCGCACGCGGTGACGGAGGTGGCGGCGCCCTTCGGGCTGATCCGCACGCGCTCGGTCACCGATCCGCAGCGGCGGATCCGGTTGGCCCTCAGCGTGTCCGCGCTGCGCAGGGGCACCTGGACGCCGGGTGTGCCCGACCCGCAGTACGTCGCGTTCGCGACCGACGACATCGTCGCGACGGCGCGCGCGCTGCGGGCCGCCGGCGCGCCGCTCCTGCCGCTGCCGGCGAACTACGCCGACGACCTCGAGGCCAGGTTCGACCTCCGGCCGCAGCTGCGGGCTGCGATCCGCGAGCACGGCCTGATGTACGAGGAGGACGGCTCGGGCGCCTACCTCCACCTCGCCACGACGGTGCTCGGCGACCGCGTCTTCTTCGAGGTCGTCCAGCGGGTCGGCGGGCACGACGGCTACGGGACCGCCGACGTCCCGGTCCGCATGGCCGCGCACCGCAGGGCACGCGCCTCGGCCGCGCCCCCGCCCGGCTGACCCGCCGCGGGCCGGGCCCCGCCGAGGCCCTAGCCGTGCGCCCCTTCGCGCGCGGCCCTGGCGCGCGGGTGCTCCAGCATGCGGTCCACGAGGACGCGGAGCCGGGTGAGCCGCTCCCGCCGGTCGTGGTCCAGCAGCCCCAGCCCGTCGTCCCCACCGATGACCACCGGCACCTGCGGCGGCAGCACGGCGAGCTGGCCGGCCGCTTCCTCCCCCGCCCGTTCGAGCGCGCGGGCGTCGACGCGCACGTACCCGAGGTGCTCCCACAGGTCGGTCACCGCGGCCGACACCGTCTCCTCGTCGACCCCCAGCACCGGCACGTCCAGCACGACCCCACCGCCGGACGTGCCGACCACGGTCACGGCCTCCTCCAGCAGGTCGGGCCGGTCGACCGGGAGGGCCGACAGCAGCGGCCTGATCCGGAAGGGCCGGGCCAGCTCGGCCAGCTCGGCGAAGGCCGCGGCCCGCGGGCCGACCGACGCGGGCCCGGACCCCGGCTGGTCGGGGAAGCGCGCGGTGACGAACTCCGCGCCCAGGCGGGCGCCGAAGTCCAGCACCCTGCCGTGCGCCCGGTGGACGTCGTCGCGCTCGAGGTGGCCGCTGAGCACCACCCGCCCGACGTCGAGCACCGTCACCCGGCTCTCGAGCAGCCGGTCGATGGTGGCGGCGAGCAGCTGGGTGCCCGCTCCCCCCGACCACCACGGCTCGGTCTCCGGCACGGCGGCCACGTGCAGGCCCATCGAGTCCCAGCCCGACGCGACGAGCTCGTCGATCATCTCCAGCGGCGTGAGGGGGTGGACCAGGGACTGGTGGACGGACAGGCGGTTCATGCTGCAGCTCCTCCATCGGCATCGGGGTCCAGGTCGACCGGCGCTCCCGACCGCGCCGACTCGAGCACGGCCGCCACCACCCGCAGGCTCCGGAGCCCGTCGCGTCCGCTGCAGACGGGCTCGGCCGCACCGCGGATGACGGCCGCGAAGTGGCTGACCTGGTTCGCGAGCGGGTCGGAGCGGTCGACGGCGACGGCCGAGGAGTCGAACGGCGTCCACCACGAGGGCTCACCCCGGAACGTCGTCAGCCGCATCGTGGGGATCGACAGGGAACCGGCGGTGCCCGCGAGGTGGTAGCAGTCCTCGTCGGGCGACCGGGGGTACGCCGGGTCCTCGCCGGCGGTCTGCTCCCAGGAGCGCGCGGAGGCGGCGGCGTCGGAGAGCAGGAACGTGCCGAGCGCACCCGACGCGAAGGTGAGGACCATGGCGGCCGTGTCCTCCACCGGGAAGCCCCGGGTGGCGTTCGACGTGGCGGCCTGCACCCGGACGACGGGACCGGCGAGCGACTGCAGGCTGTTGACGTCGTGGACGAGGTTGATCAGCACCGGTCCCCCGCCGGGCCGTCGGCGCCACGCGTCGCCGACCTCGAAGTAGTCGCGGGGCTTGGCGAACAGCGCGGTCCCGGTCACCGCCACCAGCGAGCCGAGGACGCCGTCGGCCAGGATCCTCCGGGCCGTCGCCATGACGTCGCTGTGGTTGCGGTGGTGCCCGGTGAGCAGGGGGACGCCGGCCTCGTCGGCCGCCGCGACCAGTCGCTCCGCCCCCTCGACGGTGTCCGCCAGCGGCTTCTCGACGAGCACCGGGACGCCGGCGGCCAGGCACTCCAGAGCGCCGTCGACGTGCGCCTGGTTGGGCGTGGCCAGGACGACGCCGTCCGGCCGCGTGCGCTCCAGCAGCTCGCCCAGCCCCGGGAACAGCGGGACACCGAACCGGTCGGCGATGCGCTGCGCGGAGGGGTCCGGGTCGACGATCCCCGCGAGGGCGGTGCCGGCCCCGGCGGCGATGCGCTCGATGTGGCGGGCGCCGATGAGCCCCGCCCCGGCGACGGCGATGCGGACCCGGTCCTGCACGGCTCAGCCCACCCCGAGCACGAGGCGCCGCAGGGCGCCGATCGCCGGCGGGCAGCCCTGCACCCCGAGTCCGACGACCGCGCCGCGCGCCACCCGCGAGACGCAGGCGTGGTGCCGGCCCGTCTCCCGCCGGTGGATGCCCGGGACGTGCCCCGCGAGCAGGTGCAGGTCGGGGTCGCTCAGGACGAGGACTGTGGTCATGGGTCGCTCCTGGTCAGGCGATCCGCACGGCGCGGCCGGCGGGGTCGGCGGGCTCGGCCGGGTGCCGCTGGACCACGCCGGGGTCGTGGCCGGGCACGATCAGCTCCGCGGCGTCGGCCAGCTGGGTGATCCGGTCGAAGGCGCCGTGCACCTGCGGCACGCTGTGCAGGATCGGTGGTGGACGGTCGGCCGTGAGGTTCTCGTAGAAGTGGCTGGCGTCGGAGGCGAGCACGACGTGCCCCTTGCCGGTGCGCACGCGCACGACCTGCATGCCGGCCGTGTGGCCGCCCACGTGGTGCACGCTCAGGCCGGGGAGCAGCTCCACGTCGCCGTCGACGTCCCGGCGCCGCCCGTCCTCGGCGGCCCTGGCCAGGTGCTCCAGGTCCTCGGGTGCGCACAGCCACCGCTCCCGGGTGATCCGCTGCGCCCACGGCCCGGTCCAGTACTCCCACTCGGCCCGCTGCACGACGTAGGTCGCCGCAGGCAGGTCGGCGACGGTCCCGGTGTGGTCGTAGTGCAGGTGCGTGAGCACCGACCACCCGACGTCCTCCGGGCGCACCCCCAGGGACGCCAGCAGCTCCACCGGCGACCCGGAGTACTGCAGGCCGGGGACCGCCGCGGCGCGCGACGGGCCGATCCCGGCGTCGACGAGCACCACGTCCTTGTCGGACACGGCCAGCCAGACGTAGTAGGCGGTCGGGTGCGGCTCGGTCGACCGGCTGTCGTGGCCGAGGAAGTGCTGGCCCCGCTCCCCCATCCGCATCGCGTACGGGAGGGCGAGGACCCGCCACGTGCCGGGCGCCCCGGGCCGGAGCCGGTCCACCGACGCGGTCACGCGTCGTCCTCCGCCAGGGAGACCGCGCGCAGCTCGTCCGGGGTCGCCGAGCCGAAGCCGAAGAACTCGAGGTACGCCGGGATCTGCTCGTAGAGCATGTCCTTGCCGACCTGGACGCGGCAGCCCCGGTTCATGGCGGCCCGCAGGAACGGCGTGAACTCCTGCCGCATCACCACCTCGCCGACGAAGGTCGTCGGCGCCAGCCGCGTGACGTCGACCGGGAGCGGGTCGTCGTCGGCCATGCCGAGCGGGGAGGCGTTGACCACCAGGTCGTAGCCGTCGGGGTCCGCCGAGCCGGTCGCCACCTCGATGTCCGGGAAGTGCTCGGCCAGGCGCCCCGCGAGGGCGGCGGACACGGCGGTGTCGGGGTCGTAGAGCCCCAGCCCGCCCACGCCGGCCTCCGCGAGCGAGGCGGCGATCGGTGACCCCACCCCTCCGTTGCCGACGACGAGCGCGCGGAGACCACGGGGGTCGAACCCCTTGCGCAGCAGCCCCCGCACGAAGCCGGTGCCGTCGAACTGGTCGGCGTGGAGGGTTCCGTCGGGACGGCGGACGACGGCGTTGGCCGCTCCCGCGACCCGGGCCGTCGGCGACATCCCGTCGACGAGCCCGATGGTGGTGACCTTGTGCGGCATGGTCACCAGGGCCCCGCGGACGTTGGTCAGCGAGAACAGCGCCCGGAAGAAGTCGGGGTAGTCACCGGCCCGGACCCCCATCGGCACCACGACGGCGTCGATCCCGCGCTTCTCGAACCACGGGTTGTAGACCAGCGGCGCCTTGAAGGCGGATGTGGGGTACCCGAGGTGGGCGATCAGGGTCGTCGTCCCGCTGATCATGCATCGTTCCCGTTCTGGCCGTCCGCCGTCCGCGGCGGCCGTGGAGGTGGTCCCGGGGCGGGCGCTGCGCCCGCCCCGGGACCGGAGTCCTGCACGCTCATCCGGCCGCGTTGCGGATGGCCTCGTAGACCTCGAGCTGCTCGCCGGAGTAGTTCTCGCGGAAGTACTCCTCGGCCTTCTCCTGGAAGGCGTCGACGTCGACGTCGTCCACGATCTCGAGCGCACCGCTGGCGGCCCACTCGTCGAGCTGCTCCTGCTCGGTCTCCTCCACGCACTCGGGCACCTCCGCGACCGCGGTGTCCACGGCGGCCGACAGCGCGTCCTGCTGCTCCTCGGACAGCTCGTCCCACACCGGGCCGATGATCACCAGGTTGGAGTTCTGCTGGTGGCCGGAGAGGCTGAGGTGGCTCTGCACCTCGGCGAAGTTCTGCGCCACGATGTTGGTGATCGGGTTCTCCTGGCCCTCGACGATGCCCTGCTGGAGTGCCAGGTACAGCTCCTCGAACGCGACCTCGGTGGGGGTGGCACCCAGCGCCTCGGCGTTCATCAGGTACTGCGGGGAGTTCGGGAAGCGCATCCGCACGCCCTCGAGGTCGGCGGGCTCCCGGATGGGCTTGTTGGCCGTGAAGTGCCGGGCGCCGGCGGAGTAGGCGCCCAGGATCTGCACCCCGGTGGCGTCGGCGAAGCCCTGCCGCAGCTCGGCGGACTCCTCGCCGGAGAAGAAGTCCGCCAGGTGCTGCGCGTCGTCGAACGCGTAGGCCGCGTCCACGACGCCGACCGGCTCGTAGACAGCGCCGAGCGCCGACGCGCCCTGGAGGTCCATGTCGATGTCGCCGGCCACCACGGCCTGGACGCGGTCGGCATCGCCGCCGAGCTGGCTGGACCCGAAGATCTCGATGGTCAGCCCGACGTCGGCCGCCTCGACCTCGTCGGCGATGACCTGGGCGCCGCAGCGGTTCTGTGGCTGGTCGTCGGTGTAGCTGTGCGCGAGCTCGAGGGTGATCTCCTCGCCCGCCGAGCCGCCACCGCCGTCGCCGCCGCCGTCGTCGTCACCTCCGCCGCAGGCAGCCGCGAGGAGCAGGGGCAGGGTCATGCTGGAGGCGATCGCGATGCGCCGGCTCCGGGAACGAGTCTTCATGAGGTCCCTCCGTTGGGTTCGGTTTCCGTTCGTCGGACGTCGGGCCGCCGGAGCGGTCACCAGGCGGCCGGGTCGGTGCGGTGCGGGCGGTGGTGGCGGTGAGCGGGCCGCCGTGCGGGCGGGTCCGGGCCCGTGCGCCGTCGGCGGGTCACAGGCCCAGCCTCTGCGGGAGCCAGGTGATGGCCTCGGGGAAGGCGATGATCAGCCCGCAGATCACGACCAGCGGGACGATGAACGGCAGCGACCCCAGGAACACCGTCGAGGTCGGTGCCCTCGTGATCGAGCTGAGCACGTAGAGGACCGTGCCGACCGGCGGCGTCAGCAGCCCGATCATGGTCGAGAGGATCATCAGGACGCCGAGCGCGATCGGGTCGACCCCGAACTGGTTGCTGATCGGCAGGATGATCGGGACGGTGAGCACGAGGATCGCCGTCGGGTCGATGGCGGTGCCGAGGACGAGCATCACCAGGGCGACGAGGAGCAGGAAGACCGTCGGGTCGTCGGTCAGGGCGAACAGCCCCTCGGAGATCATCTGGGGCACCCGCTCGCGGGCCATGATGTAGCCCAGCAGCGAGGCCGACGAGACGATCAGCATGATCGCGGCCGCGGTGCTCACCGTCTCCGACAGCACCGCCGGCAGGTCCCGGAGCCGCAGGCTCCGGTAGAGGAAGCAGAGCAGCAGCATGTACGCCACACCGACGGCCGCGGCCTCGGTCGGCGTGAAGGCGCCGGTCAGGATCCCGCCGAGGATGATCACCGGCGCGAACAGCGGGCCGATGACCCGGCGGCCGGTCTGCAGCACCCGCTGCATGGAGAACTGCGTCGTCTGGATGTCCGGGTAGCGGCGCACGAGGACGAACACCACGATGCAGAGCCCCAGGGCCATCAGCAGCGCGGGCACGACCGAGGCCGCGAACAGCGCGCCGGTGGAGACGGCGGCGAGGCCGGCGAAGATGACCGCCGGGATGCTCGGCGGCATCACGGGGGCGATGAGGGACGCCGCGCCGGTGACGCCGAGCGCGAACTTGGTGGGGTACCCGTGGCGCTCCATGGCCGGGATCTGGATCTTGCCGAGCGCGGCGGCGTCGGCCACCGCCGACCCGCTCATCCAGGAGAACCCGAGGCTCACGCCGACGCTGACGTACCCCAGGCTGCCGCGGACCCGGCCGACGCAGGCGAGCGCGAAGTCGAAGAGCCGATCGGCGATCCCACCCCTGTTGGCGACGACGCCGAGCAGGATGAACAGCGGCACCGCGAGCAGCGGGAAGCTCGAGACGGCGGCGGTGAGCAGCCGCAGGCTCGCGCCGACCGACTGCCCGTCCAGCCACATGTAGAGCAGCGAGGGGCCGAGGAAGGAGAACGCCACGGGCACGCGCAGCAGCAGCAGCACGGCGATGGCGACGAACAACCAGAGGACGCTCATTCGCCGGCCACCACCGCGTGGGCGGGCCGCGCCGGGACGCCGTGCACGGCGAAGCGCACGGCGGCGGCGGTCGCACGGATGGCGGTGCTGACGAAGCCGATCAGCGGCAGCACGTAGAACCAGGCCATCGGCAACCGCAGGGCCGGCGACTTCAGCGGGCCCTGGGAGACCAGCTGGTCCCACGCCTCGACCGCGAACCCGACGCCCACCAGCGCCACCACCACGCTCGCGAAGACGCGGACGACGCGGACGACGAGGGGGTTCTCCACCAGGTCGATGACCTCCAGGCTGATGTGCCCCTCGGACGTCACGAGGACGCCGGCCATCACGAACGTGAGCCAGACCAGGCAGAACCGGGCGAGCTCACCGGTCCACGTCCAGCCCTCGAACGGCAGGTACCGCTGCCCGGCCTGGACCAGGACGCACAGGAACATGACGACGGTCGCCACCGCCGCGAGCCCGATCTCGATCGCGGTGATCACCCGCAGCGGGCGTGACCACCATCGGGTGGGCGGTGGTTCGTGGGGAGCCGTCACTGGCCCTCGCTCCTTCGGTCCGGCATGTGCTGGCTGTCACAGCGGCACGGACGTTAGGGACGGCGCACGGAGGGCGGCAAGCAGTTGCCATCGTGTTGCCACAACCGGCGGATCACGCTTTGATCACGCCGTGACCAGCCCGACCATCTACGACGTGGCCCGCGCCGCCGGGGTCGCGACCTCGACGGTCTCCCGCGCCTTCAGCAACCCCCAGCGGGTCAGCGCGCCCACGCGGGAGCTGGTCCTCCGCGTCGCCAAGGAGCTGGGCTACGAGGCGAACCCGCACGCCCGCGCGCTGACCTCCCGGCGCACGGACACGCTCGCGATGGTGGTCTCGGACATCAAGAACCCCCACTTCTACGAGATCATCCGGGGGGCCGAGCTCCGCGCGAAGGCGTCGGCGCGCACCCTCGTGCTGGTCAACGCCGAGGAGTCGCCGCGGATCGAGCGGGAGCAGATCAGCCGGCTCTCCCGCTCGGTGGACGGCTTCCTGCTCACCGCCAGCCGGCTGCCCGACGAGGACCTCCTCGAGTTCGCCGCGACCCAGGCCGTGGTGATGGTCAACCGCCAGGTCCACGGCATCCCGAGCGTGGTGCTCGACCAGCGCGAGGGCTGTCGCCAGCTGGTCACCCACCTGGCGTCCCTGGGGCACACCTCGGTGGCCTACCTCTCCGGCCCGCAGAAGTCGTGGATGGCGGGCGCCCGCTGGGCGGCCATCCGGGACGCCGCGGCCGAGATCGGCGTGTCCGCGGTCAGGATGGGGCCGTTCACCCCCCGCGTCGAACACGGGGCCGCGGCGGCGGACGCGGCCCTCACCACCGGTGCGACCGCCCTGATCGCGCACAACGACCTGCTGGCCATCGGCGTGCTGCTGCGGCTGGCCGACCGGTCGATCCGCGTGCCCCGCGACATCAGCGTCACCGGGTTCGACGACATCTTCGCCTCTGCGCTGTGCACGCCGAGCCTGACGACCCTCGGCGGCACCCACGCGAACCTCGGTCGCGCGGCCGTCGAGCTCCTCCTCGATGCGGCGGACCCGACCGGCCGCGCGGGCACGGCATCCCTGCAGCTCGTGCAGCCCTCGCAACTGGTGCTGCGCGACTCCACCGGCCCGGCGCCCGTGGGGCGCTCCGCCGGGTGACCCCGGCCCGTGCGCCACGCCCGCCCCGGGGCGCAGCTACCCGCCGGTAGCAGATGTGGGATCGTCGGCTCGACCCGAACGAACACGGCAGCGCGGTTGCCGTGAGGAAAGAGGACCGATGCGGTTGCAGCTGTCCCCGGAGCTCGAAGCCTTCCGGGACGAGATGCGGACCTTCTTCACCACCCAGGTGCCCCAGGAGATCCGGGACAAGGTTGCCGCCCACCGGCACCTGAGCAAGGACGAGTTCGTCGTCGCCCAGCAGGCGCTCAACGCCGCCGGGCTCGCCGTGCCGCACTGGCCGGTCGAGTGGGGCGGCAAGGACTGGACGCCGCTGCAGCGCCACATCTGGCGCGAGGAGATGCAGCTGGCCAACGTGCCCGAGCCCCTGGCGTTCAACGCCAGCATGATCGGCCCGGTGCTCGCCCAGTTCGGCACGCAGGAGCAGAAGGAGCGCTTCCTGCCCGCCACTGCCAACCTCGACATCTGGTGGTGCCAGGGCTTCTCGGAGCCCGACGCCGGCTCCGACCTGGCCTCGCTGCGCACGACCGCGGTCCGCGACGGGGACGACTGGGTGGTCAACGGCCAGAAGACCTGGACCACCCTGGGCCAGCACGCCGACTGGATCTTCTGCCTGGTCCGCACCGACCCGACCGCCGAGAAGAAGCAGCGCGGCATCTCGATGCTGGTCTTCCCGATGGACACCCCGGGCGTGACCCTGCGGCCGATCGAGCTGCTCGACGGCGGCTTCGAGGTCAACGAGGTGTTCTTCGAGGACGTCCGCGTGCCGGCGGAGAACCTCGTCGGCGAGGAGAACCAGGGCTGGACGATCGCCAAGTTCCTGCTCGGCAACGAGCGGGTCGGCATCGCCCGGGTCGGCTCGACCAAGCGGATGCTCGCGCAGGCCAAGGAGCACGCGCAGGCGATCACCTCCGGCGGCCGCCCGCTGGCCGACGACCCGTTCGTGGCCGCGCGCATCGCCGAGCTCGAGAACGAGCTGCTGGCCCTCGAGCTCACCGCCCTCCGGGTGGTCGCGAACTCCGCCGACGGCAAGCCCCACCCCGCGTCGTCGGTGCTCAAGCTGCGCGGCTCGGAGCTCCAGCAGGCGGCGACCGAGCTGTTCGTCGACCTCGCCGGCCCGCTGTCCCTCGCCTCGTTCGCCGAGGAGGGGTCCGACGTCCCCGACTGGGCCCGGGTCGCGACGCCGAACTACCTGAACTACCGCAAGGTCTCCATCTACGGGGGCTCCAACGAGGTGCAGCGCACCATCATCGCCGGCTCGATCCTGGGGTTGTGAGACGACAGTGAACTTCGACTACGACAGCGAGCAGAACGACCTCCGCGAGGCGGTGCGCGGCCTGCTCGCCCGCGCCTACCCCAGCACCGAGCAGCGCCGCGCGGTGACGAAGAACGACCCCGGCTTCGACGAGAAGACCTGGGCGCGGCTGGCCGAGATGGGCCTGCTGGGCCTGCCCTTCGCCGAGGAGGACGGCGGCATGGGCGCCGGCCCCGTCGAGGTGGCGATCGTCGCCGAGGAGATCGGGCGGGTGCTGGCACCCGAGCCCTTCATCGAGACCGTGGTGCTGGCCGGTGGGCTGATCGCCGCCGTCGGCACGGCGGAGCAGAAGGCCGAGCTGCTCGGCGGCATCTCGGAGGGGCAGACGATCGCGGTCCTCGCCCACGCCGAGCCCGGCACGCGCTGGACGGCGACCGCCGAGGGCGTCACCGCCACGCAGGCCGGCGACGGCTGGACGCTGACCGGCGTCAAGGAGCCGGTGCCCAGCGGTGCGCGCGCCGACGTCCTGGTCGTCTCGGCCGCGACCGACGGCGGAACGGGTCTGTTCCTGGTGCAGGGCGACGCCTCCGGGCTCACCCGCACCGGGTACCGCACTCACGACGGCACCCGGGCGGCCAACGTCCGCTTCGAAGGCACCCCCGCGGTCGCTCTCGGCGCCGGCGGCGACCAGACCGCGGCTGTCGAGCGGGCGCTCGCCGAGGCCCGGATCGCCTACGGCCACGAGGCTCTCGGGGCCATGGACACGGCGCTCCGGACCACCGCCGAGTACCTCAAGACCCGCAAGCAGTTCGGCGTCACCCTGAACAAGTTCCAGGCCCTCACGTTCCGGGCCGCGGACATGTACGTGTCCCTGGAGCTGGCCCGCAGCATCGCGCTCTGGGCGTCGATGGTGCAGGAGGCCGGCGGCGACGTCGTCTCGGCGGCCGACCGCGCCCGGCTGCAGATCAGCCGCGCCGGCCGGCACATCGGCAAGGAGGCCATCCAGCTGCACGGCGGCATCGGCGTCACCGCCGAGTACTCCGTGGGGCACTACACCAGCCGGCTCACCGCGATCGACCACCTGCTCGGCGACGGCGACTGGGCCGTCGCCCGGCTCGCCGAGGGCGTGGCGGGCTACGAGACGGTGGATCCGCTGGGCGCGCCGTACGCCTGACATCTAGCTGTTGCGGCCCCGTCCCCTTGGGACGGGGTCGCAGCAGTCTTGAAGCCGACGGGCAGAAGGAGCAGTCGTGCGAGAACTTGCCTACTCGGCTCTCTCCGGACTCTTCTGCGGGCTCGTCCTCAACGTCCTGTACACCTGCCTAAAGCACGTTTGGCCCCAGAACTACTTCGGCCTGTCAGGTTCGGTCGATCCGGTCGTTTCACGGAATATGGGTCGTTGGGGTGCCTTCCGCCTGATCCCACCCGTCTTGGCGTCGGCTAGCGCGGCGGTTACGGCGGACAGGATTGACGGGTACCCCTGGCTGGCTGCGGGACTCGCGGCTTTAGTCCATCTCCAACGGCTTATTCGCGCCGCAATCTCCGATCTGCAGCGCGGACGGAACAGCCGCGCCGCCGGTCATCTGGCGCTTCTGGCGTTGGTCGCAAGCCTCATGGCGTTGGCAGCGCTGTTCCGCGACGCATTCAGCGGGATTGTGCCCGACCCCCGCGAACTCGTCTCCAACATCTGGGCAGGCTTCTTGGCCGCGCTTGGAGCGGTCTACATCCAACAGATCGTTCTTCTCCGCCATAAGCCTCGAGACCTGCTTAGGACCTCGTTCGCGGAAATGCCATTCCGGTTACAGCTGTACGCCTTTAGAAAGGCGCGAGCCGCCGGCATCGATCCACGCGTTCCGCTGGCAGTTATGGCAGTCGAGAACCTGCAGCGCCCCCCATGGATTCGCCGTTTAGAACGACTGGTGCCCCGGAAGCTGAAGCCAACGCGCGGGATCATGCAGCAACCGGGCGCCACGGACGACTGCGACTCGATCGATCGAGCGTTTGCCCGCTACTTCGCGTCGGAGCTGCCAGCCGCTCCAAGTGCGTTTCCTCCCATGGGCACATTCGAACGCTACAACTCGTCTGAGCACTTTGTCGCGTTAGCACTCGGGGCTTACGAAGTCTTGGAAGAGGATGGCGCCATCCTGACGCAATTGGATGCCGCGTCTGATGGCCCCTGACTCCAACCGACTCCCAAGACCTTGACGGCCGCAGGCAGTTCTCTGCGCCTGGACCCCCGACGCGGATGCGCCGAGCGCGGGACCAGGAGATGGTCGGCCCGCCGGGCCAGCCGTACGCCGAGCTCACGGGCACGGCCCCCGTCCGGCGCCGTCGCCCGATCGGGGGCTGGTGCCGCGGCAGGCGTTCCGGCACGCTCCGGTAACGGTGTGCCCCCGGGGATCCCAGCCGCCCCACGCGCACGACACGCGCCGGGCCGGGGGGCCGACCTGGTCCAGGCTTCCGCCGTCCGCGATCGTCGCCGGGGGGATGTCCCGGGGCGCAACCCCTGGAGGAACCCCGTGCGCATGCCCCGACTCGTGGCCGGAGGCGCCGTCCTCGTCGCCCTGACCGGCACCGCCGCCTGCGGCGCGCAGGCCCTCGAGCCGAAGCTGGCCCTGCGCGACGCGTTCGTCGAGCTCGCGGAGGACCGGGCGGGCGGCGTGGAGCTGTCCATCGCGAGCTCCGCCGACGAGATCCGGGCGTTCGCGGAGTCCGCGGACCCCGAGGCCGACGCCGACCTGTCCGACGACGTCCTCGACACGGTGCTCTCGTCCTCCCTCGACCTCGCCTACGACTTCGGCGAGGACGCGGACGACACCGACGACGCGGCCGGCGTCGTGGTCCGGATAGACGACCTGGTCGCGGGCGAGCTGCGCTCGATCGGGTACACGGCCTACGCGCGGGCCGACCTCGACGGTCTGGCCGAGCGGTTCCCCGAGATGCAGCAGGGGCTCGACGAGTTCCGCAGCGGGCTCACGGGCGAGGACGGCGTCTCCGGGCCCGCACCGGAGGAGATCCGCGGACCCGCCACCGCGCTGCTCGACGGGGACTGGGTCTCCGTCGATGTCGAGGCCTACCTGGCGCAGCTGGAGGAGCTGTCGGGCGGCGCGGCCATGCCCGAGGACGCGACGCAGGAGATGCGCGACCTCCTGGGCGAGGCCCTGAAGGGCGGCGTCACGGCCGTCGAACGGCGCGCGAGCGACGAGAACGGCGACCACCTCGTCGCCACCGTGGACGTCCGCGAGGTCTGGGGCGAGCTGAAGGCGGGGCTGCCCGGCCTGTACGACGAGGCCACGGCCGCCGAGCTGGAGAAGCAGCTGCCGACCGTGGACGCCATCCCGGACCTGCAGATCGACGTGTCGTTCTGGGTCCGCGACGGCGAGCTGAGGCGGGCCGAGCTCGACGTCGCCCAGTTCGTCGAGGGCGCCGCCGGGTCCTTCGTGCTGCGGGCGGACCTGACCCCTGCGCGGGAGATCACCGCCCCGGACGGCGCCGTCGAGGTCGACCTCGAGGCCCTCACGGCCCTCGGCATGTCCGAGCTCCCCGGCGACGGCACGGAGGGCGGGATCGGGGCCGAGGTCCCGCTGGACGCCTACACCGTCGCCACCTGGATCGACATGGACCTCGCGGCCACCGCGTACGAGCAGGGCGGCGAGACGTCCGTCGCGCTGCTCCCCGACGTCCTGCCCTACTACGACGGCCTGGCTCCGGACCTCGCCATCACGGCGGTCGGCGAGTTCGTGCAGGTCGCGATCGGTGCGGACATCGTCTGCCTGGCCCCGTCCGAGGACGGGTTCGCCGAGGACATCGCGGCCGGCCCCTGCTGACCCCGCCGGCGGTCAGCGGGCGAGGCGGCCGACCACGAGGCGGTTGGCCCAGTCGGGGGTGACGGCGGAGACGGCGGCCAGGACCTTCGTCTGCCGGCCGACCGCCCGGTGCGGGCCGCGCAGCGGGACACCCCGCTCGTGCACGACCCGCCAGGCGGCCGCGGCCACGTCCTCGGGGGTGAGCCGCACGCCGAGGCTGGCCACGCTGCTGGCGCGGACGCCGTCCCGGGTGACCATCTCGGTGGCGACGAACAGCGGCACCAGGCTCCGCACCCGGATGCCCTCGCCCTGCCACTCGATGTCCAGCGCCTCGGTGAGCGACCTGACCGCCGCCTTCGTGGCGCCGTAGGTCGCCAGGGTCGGTTGCCCGTACATCGAGGACGCCGAGCACAGGTTGAGCAGGAGACCGCCCGGCGACCGCAGGAACCGGTGGCCCTCGGCGGCGCCGTTCACCACCCCGGTGACGTTGACGTCGACCATCCGCCGGTGGCTGTCCAGGTCGATCTCGGTGAACGGACCGGACGAGAGCACGCCCGCGTTGTTGACCAGCACGTCGAGGCGGCCGTCCCCGCAGAACTCCCGCAGCACCGACCGCCACTGGCCGGCGTCCCGGACGTCGAGCGCGCCTGCGACGGCGCGGTCGCGACCCGCTGCGGCCTCGGCCGCGGCGGCCGGATCGACGTCGTAGATGCCGACCCGCCAACCGCGGGCGAGGAAGAGTTCGGCGGTCGCGCGCCCGATGCCGCGCGCCGCGCCGCTGACGAGGATGCTGCGGGAGGAGGTCACCCGGTCACTTCTACCGGAGACCCCTCCCCTCAGTAGACCCAGTCGTCGGGGTTGGCGTCCGGGTCGTCGGCCGGCTGACCGAGCATGGCCCGCTTCAGGTCGGCGGCCTCGGTGCGGACGTGGTCGAGCACCGGCACGAGGTCGTCCTCCCGCAGGCGGCCGAGGGTGAGCCGGGAGATCGGGATCTCCTCGTGGTCCTCGACGGTCAGCCGCGCCGCGACCTCGAAGGCGGCCCGCAGCAGGGCGCCGTCCATGGTCTGGTAGTCGTCGATCTCCTTGAGCGGGGTGGTCATCGCCGCCGGGAAGCCCCACTGCTCCAGCGCCACGGCGGTGAGGAACAGGCTGTTGATGCCGTAGCGGCGGGTCTCGGCCGCGCGGCGGGCCCGGAACGTCCGGTGGGCGGCCACGATCTCGGCGTAGCCCTCCGGGTCGTTGTGGTGCAGCAGCGCGGCACCGAGCTGCGTGAGCAGCCCGAGGCACAGCGCGTCCGGCGGCCGCTCGCCGAAGCGGGGCGCCATCGTCGAGGCGCCCAGGGCCAGGCTCGTGGTGACGTCCCAGAAGTTGCCCGGGAGCCGCGACTCGTCCTCCATGTTCGTCAGCGCGACGGTGGCCATGGTCCGCACGGTCGTGAAGCCCACGACGGTGACGGCGAACTGCAGGGAGGTCACCCGCCCCCGCATGCCGAAGTACGCCGAGTTGGCCAGCTTCATGACCCGCCCGGCGAGGGCGATGTCGGAGGACAGGATGCGGGCCAGCGTCCGCGCGTCGGTCTCGTCGGAGTTGGCGACGGACACGATCTGGGCGGCGACCGGCTTCTGGACGGCCATGGTGTCGATGCCGGCCAGGATGACCTCGATGTCGAACACCGGCGCCGGACCGGCGTCGGCCCCGGGGAACGGGGTCACTGTCATGAGACGTCCTCTGCGTGGGCGGCGAACCAGGCTGCGGTGTGCCCGCCGGTCATCGGCTTGGCGAGGCTGAAGCCCTGGAGGTAGGTGGCGCCGAGGCGGGTGAGCTCCTCGGCCTGCTCGACGGTCTCCACTCCCTCGGCGACGGTGCACAGGTTGAGGTTGCGGGCCATCGCGATGACCGCCGAGGCGATCTCGTTGTGCCCGTCGGCGAGCTCGGCGACGAACGAGCGGTCGACCTTGAGGCAGTCGACCGGCAGGTGCCGCAGGTAGGCCAGCGACGAGTAGCCGGTGCCGAAGTCGTCGATCGCGAGCTCCACCCCGAGGGCGCGGAGCTGGTCGAGCACCTCGCGCGCCGACGCTGGGTCCTTCATCAGGGCCGACTCGGTGATCTCGATCTGGATCCGGGACGGCGCCAGCGCGTGGCGCTCGAGCACCTCCGCCACCTGGGCGGCGAGGTTGTCGTCGAGCTGCAGCGCCGAGACGTTGACGTTGGCACGGCCGACGGCCCCCACGCCCAGCAGGTGGTCCCACTCGGCCATCTGGCGGCAGGTCTCCTCCAGCACCAGCCGGCCGAGCACGGTGATCAGGCCGCTCTCCTCGGCCAGCGGCACGAAGACGCTCGGGCTGATCGGGCCGCGGTCGGGGTGGTCCCAGCGGGCCAGCGACTCGACCGCGACCGGCTGGCCGTCGCGGGTGCTGAAGATCGGCTGGTAGTACATCGCGATCTCGCGGCGCTCGATCGCGTCGCGGAGCTCGGCGACCAGGCGCAGCTTGTCGCGGGCCTGCGCGCGGGCCTCCTGGTCGAGGACCGTCACCCGCCCCTTGCCGCTGGCCTTGGCCTGGTACATCGCGATGTCGCAGTCGCGGATGAGCTCCTCGGCGACCAGGTGCTCCGCGGTCTGCACGGTGACCCCGACGCTGGCGTAGGGGCGGATGTCGACGCCGCCGAGCCGCATCGGCTGCGCGAGCGCCTCCGAGACCCGGCCGGCCAGGGCCACGGCCGCCTCCTCGTCGACGTTCTCGCAGACGACCACGAACTCGTCGCCGCCGAAGCGGGCGACCAGGTCGCCCGGGCGCACGGTGGCGCGCAGCCGGTCGGCGACCTCGACGAGCAGCTCGTCGCCGGCCGTGTGGCCGAGCGAGTCGTTGACGACCTTGAAGTTGTCCAGGTCGAGGAAGAGGCAGGCGAGGCCGCCGTCGCCCTTGGTGAACCGCTCCCCCACGTACTGCGCGAGCAGGGTCCGGTTGGGCAGCCCGGTCAGCGGGTCGTGGTGCGCCTGGTGGGCCAGCTTGGCCTCGAAGGCCAGCCGGTCGGTGATGTCCTCGATGGTGCCGACGAACCCGGCGCCCACGCCCGGGGTGAACAGGTGGGCGAAGCGGATGATCGTCGTCCGCACGCTGCCGTCGTCGCGCACGAGGCGGGCCTGGGTCTCGACCTCCTCGCCGTCGAGGGCGGAGGACACGCGCTCGATGACGGCGTCCAGGTCGTCCTCGTGGATCGTGTCGATCCAGCCGGTGCCCAGCAGCTGCTCGGCCCGCAGCCCGACGAGGGAGCAGAACGCGTCGTTGACGTGGGCCAGCCGCATGCCCTGCTCGGACAGCAGGGTCGGCACCGGCGAGCGCTCGGTCAGCGCGGAGAAGCGCCGCTCGTGGGCGTCGGCCGTGGCACGCAGCGCCCGCTCCTGCTCGTTGGCGGTCGCGAGGATGCGCATCGTCCACATCCGGCCGCCGGGCGAGGGGGTGGTCATGACGACCGCCTCCACCTCCGCACCGCTGGCGGTGTGGACGAGCAGGGTCATGCGGGCGGCCCGCTCGCGCCGCAGGAGCAGCTTGAGCTCACCGCCACCGAGGGTCGGGAAGAGCTGGGCGACCGGCAGCAGGCGCAGGTCGTCGAGGCCGTAGCCCAGGAGCTGGACGGCGCCCTCGTTGCCCCAGGTCACGCGCTGCGTGCCACCCACGGTCTCGGCCACGAGGAGCGCGAGGTTGTCGCTCACCGTCGCGCTGTAGAAGACCGTCGAGACGATCTCCGGCGGCACCGCGTCGTCCTCGGGTGCGCTGATCCAGGCGGACACGGTCCTCCCTCCGGTGGTGCGGTCGTCGCCGGTCTGCTCCAGCTGCGGGAACGTCTCCCGTTGGAGGGTCCATCGGCCCGGACACCCCCCTCCCTTCACCGGAACCGCGCCGGCTCCCCCGATGGGGGGAAGCCGGCGCCCGCGCGCCGCGAGCGGCCCCCGACCGCTCCGGAACTAGCCTCCGCCCCGGAGGTGCCCGTCCATGCAGTTCGCCCCGGCCCGCGCCGCGGCCGCCGTCGCCCTGCCGCTCGCCGCCGTCCTGGTGGGCTGCGCCGGGCCGTCCGGCGGAACCGGCCGGCCCCTCTCGGAGGTCTTCCCCGACCCCGCGCTGGCGTCCTGCGTGGCGACGGCGGCGGGCCTGCCGGCCGTCGGCGTGGTCTCGGCGGCCGATCTCGCATCCGTCGACGAGCTCCGCTGCGTGGGCGGCCTGTCCGTCGACGGACCGGTCCGCTCGCTCGAAGGCATCGGCGAGCTCCCCTCCCTCGCCACCGTCGACCTCTCGCGCAACGAGATCACCGACCTCGGCCCGCTGGCGTCCCTGCCGCGGCTGTCGACGCTCACGCTGACCGCCAACGCGATCGCCGACCTGTCCCCGCTCGAGGGCCTGCAGCTGTTCGACCTGGGGCTGTCGCAGAACCCGGTCAGCGACCTAGGGCCGCTCGCCGGGACGACCACGCTGACCGCCCTCGGCGTCGCCGCGGCCGAGGTGACCGACATCAGCGCGCTGGCCGGGCACGACGCGCTGCGCGAGCTCGACCTGTCCGGCAACGCCATCACCGACGTCGCACCGCTGGCCGGGCTGCCGGCGCTGGACACGCTCCGGCTGTCCCGGAACCGCATCACCGACGCCGCGCCGCTGGGCACCATCCCGACGCTGCTGGTCCTCGACGTGTTCGGCAACGGGATCACCGACGTCGGCGGGCTGGCCGCCGCCCCGCTGCTGCAGGAGCTGCAGCTGGGCGCCAACCCGGTCACCGACCTCACGCCGCTGCTGGGCGTCTGGTCGCTGGTGAACCTCGGGCTCGACGAGACCGACCCGGCCGGGCTGACGGGCGTGGCGGAGCTCCGTGCGGCCGGCGTGTCGGTGAACGGCCTCGCCTGATCAGGCGAACCCCGTCCCATCCCCCGGGACCGATCGCGTGGAAGTGGTCACATCGGCCTCACCTCGTAGGCCCCGCCCTCGTTTCCCGTGCATGATCCGTCCACCCCACTGGTGACGGGCAACGACGCCTGCAGCCGATTGGAGCGCCACGTTGCGTATCGGAGTTCCGCGGGAGACCCGCGCCCGCGAGACGCGGGTGGCCGCCACGCCGGCCACCGTCGGCAAGCTGATCGCCCTCGGCTACGAGGTCGTGGTCGAGTCCGGTGCCGGGGCGGCGGCCAGCTTCCCCGACGAGGGCTACGCCGGGGCCGGCGCGCAGGTATCGACGGCGGACGACGCCTGGCAGGCCGACGTCGTGCTCCGGGTGAACGCGCCGTCCACCGACGAGATCCCCCGGCTCCGCGACGGCGCCACGCTGGTCAGCCTGCTCAGCCCCGGCCTGAACCCCGACCTGGTCGACGCGCTGGCCGCCCGGCCGATCACGGTGCTGGCCGTGGACGCGGTGCCCCGCATCTCCCGCGCCCAGTCGATGGATGTGCTGTCGTCCATGGCCAACATCGCCGGCTACCGGGCGGTCGTCGAGGCGGCGCACACCTTCGGCCGCTTCTTCACCGGCCAGGTGACGGCCGCGGGCAAGGTCCCGCCGGCCAAGGTGCTCGTCGCCGGCGCCGGCGTCGCCGGGCTGGCCGCGATCGGCGCGGCCAGCAGCCTCGGCGCGATCGTCCGGGCCACCGACGTCCGCCCGGAGGTGGCAGAGCAGGTGCGCTCGCTGGGCGGGGAGTACGTGGCCGTGCCGGCCGGCGAGCAGGAGGTCAGCTCCGACGGTTACGCGCGGGAGATGGGCGAGGACTTCAACCGCCGCGCGGCCCAGATGTACGCCGAGCAGGCGCCCGACGTCGACATCATCATCACGACCGCGCTCATCCCCGGGCGGCCCGCGCCCCGGCTGATCACCGAGGAGATGGTCGCCTCGATGCGGTCGGGCAGCGTGATCGTCGACATGGCCGCCGCCCAGGGCGGCAACGTGGCCGGCTCCGTGCCCGACGAGATCGTGGTGACCGGCAACGGCGTCTCCATCATCGGCTACACCGACCTGCCGGGCCGGCTGCCGGCCCAGGCCTCGCAGCTCTACGGCCAGAACCTGGTCAGCCTGATGACGCTGCTGACGCCGGGCAAGGACGGGCAGCTCGTCCTCGACTTCGACGACGTCGTCCAGCGGGCGATCACCGTCGTGCGGGCGGGCGAGAAGACGTGGCCGCCGCCCCCGGTGCAGGTCTCCGCGGCGCCCGCTCCCGCACCGGCTCCCGCGGCCGAGCCGGCACCGCCACCCGAGCCACCGTCACCGAGCCGCCGGTTCGCCGTCGTCGGGCTGGGAGCTGCCGTGCTGTTCCTGGTCACCGCGTTCTCGCCGAACGAGCTGATCCAGCACGTCACCGTGTTCGCCCTGGCCGTCGTGGTGGGGTTCTACGTGATCGGGCACGTGCACCACGCCCTGCACACGCCGCTGATGTCGGTGACCAACGCGATCTCGGGGATCATCGTGGTCGGGGCGCTGCTGCAGATCGGC
Organism: Blastococcus litoris; assembly: GCF_003075095.1. GTDB lineage: Bacteria > Actinomycetota > Actinomycetes > Mycobacteriales > Geodermatophilaceae > Blastococcus_B > Blastococcus_B litoris. Next base: position 425,768 of record NZ_QCZF01000002.1, on the reverse strand, counting down.
CACGACGACGCCGTGGTGACGGTGCTGGCGTTCGTCGCGATCCTGGTCGCCAGCATCAACGTCTTCGGCGGCTTCGCCGTGACCCGCCGGATGCTGGGGATGTTCACCCGATGACCGCCGCCAGCGCCGCCGCCGCGGCGTACATCGTCGCCGCCCTGCTGTTCATCCTCAGCCTGGCCGGCCTGTCCAGGCACGAAACCGCCAAGGCGGGCAACGCCTACGGCATCGCCGGCATGGCCATCGCCCTGGCCGCCACCATCGGACTGGCCACGCGCAGCGCCTCGGGCGTGGGCATCGCGCTGCTGGCCGTCGCCATGGTCATCGGCGCCGCGATCGGCCTCTGGCGCGCCGCGAAGGTCGAGATGACCGGCATGCCGGAGCTCATCGCGATGCTGCACAGCTTCGTCGGCCTGGCCGCCGTCCTCGTGGGCTGGAACGGCTACCTGTCGGTCGAGGCCGACGCCGGTGAGCAGACCGAGGTCGCCACCGACCTGCTCGGCATCCACTCCGCCGAGGTGGTGATCGGCGTCTTCATCGGCGCGGTCACCTTCACCGGGTCGATCGTGGCGTTCCTCAAGCTGTCGGGGCGGATCAAGAGCAACCCGCTGATGCTGCCGAGCCACAACCTGCTCAACCTCGGCGCGCTGGTCGTCTTCGCCGTCCTGACCGTCGTGTTCGTGGTCGAGCCGAACCTGGTGGTGCTCTCGGCGGTCACGCTGGTCGCGCTGGCCCTGGGCTGGCACCTCGTCGCCTCCATCGGCGGCGGCGACATGCCGGTCGTCGTCTCGATGCTCAACAGCTACTCGGGCTGGGCGGCGGCGGCCAGCGGCTTCCTGCTGGGCAACGACCTGCTGATCGTCACCGGCGCGCTCGTGGGCTCCTCGGGTGCCTACCTCTCCTACATCATGTGCAAGGCGATGAACCGCTCGTTCCTCTCCGTCATCGCCGGCGGCTTCGGCAACGAGGGCAGCGTCTCGGACGACAAGGACTACGGCGAGCACACCGAGATCAGCGCCGAGGACACCGCCGACCTCCTGCGCGACGCCTCGTCGGTGATCATCACCCCTGGCTACGGCATGGCCGTCGCGCAGGCGCAGGGCGCGGTCGCCGAGCTCACCCGGAAGCTGCGGGCCAAGGGGGTCGACGTCCGGTTCGGCATCCACCCCGTGGCCGGCCGCCTGCCCGGCCACATGAACGTGCTGCTCGCCGAGGCGAAGGTGCCCTACGACGTCGTCCTCGAGATGGACGAGATCAACGACGACTTCGCCGGCACCGACGTCGTCCTCGTCATCGGGGCCAACGACACCGTCAACCCCGCCGCCACCGAGGACCCGGGGAGCCCGATCGCGGGGATGCCCGTCCTCACGGTGTGGGAGGCCGAGCGCGTCGTCGTCTTCAAGCGGTCGATGAGCACCGGGTACGCCGGGGTGCAGAACCCGCTGTTCTTCCGCGAGAACAGCCGGATGCTCTTCGGCGACGCCCGCGAGCGCGTGGAGGACATCCTGCGGGCCCTCTGAGCCGGGCTGTGACCTTGTCGTGCCCCCTGTCCTCCGGGTGCTCGTCGGCCTACGTTGGGTAGGTGCGCCCCCACGGAGAAGTGACCGAGGTCCCCCGAGCCGGGGCGTCCGACCACATCTGCTGGGTCTACGACGAGGACGACGAGGCGTTCGACCGCGCCGTGCGGCGGTTCCTCGCCGGCGGGCTGGAGCGCCGGGAGCGGGTGCTGGTCATCGGCAACCGCGTCATCGACAGCATCGGCATCCAGGACGACGGCTTCGGGGACGCCGCCGCGCTCGCCGCCGACGGCACCCTGCGCACCCTGACCACCGCCGAGGCCTACGAGGCGGCGGGGAGCTTCCTCCCGGGTACGCAGCGCACCTTCTACGACGACGCCACGCGGGAGGCCCTCGCCGACGGGTACACCGGGCTCCGGGTGGTGGCGGACGTGAGCCCCCTGGCCGAGGACCCCGTCCGCCGCGCCGCCCTCGTCGAGTGGGAGCACGTGGCCGACGAGTTCATCGCCCAGGGGCCGGGGTTCACCGCCATGTGCGCCTACAGCAGCCGGCTGACCCCGGACGCGCTGAGCGACCTGGCATCGGTGCACCCCCTCGTGCACGCCCCCACCGCCGCGCCGCCCTTCCGGGTGTTCTTCGACGGGCCCCGCATCGCGCTGAGCGGCAGCATCGACACCTTCAGCGCCGACCGCCTGACCCGCGTCCTGGCGTCCTCGCCGGTCGACGGGAGTCCTGCGGTGCTGGACCTGTCCGGAGTGGACTTCGTGGACGTCGCCGCCTCCCGGGCGATCGCCCGGTGGGCCCGGGACCTGGCCGGGCGCCGTCGGTCGCTCGAGGTGCGCGGCGCCTCCCCCCTGGTCCGGCGGATGTGGCGGGTGCTGGGTCTCGCCGATCTCGCCCCCGTCACGTTCAGCGCCGCCGGGTGACCGCCGTCCTGGGGCGTCCCGACGCCCCCGACGGGCACGCCTTCGAGCACGAGGCGCTCTTCTACCGCGACGACGAGGACTTCCTCGCCGGCCTCCTCCCCTTCGTGCGGGAAGGCCTGGAGAACGACGAGGCGGTGGTCGTCGCCGAGCCCCGCGGGCGGCTGGAGCAGCTGCGCGACGCCCTGGGTGACGACGCCGCCGCGGTCGGCTTCCTGGACATGGCGGAGATCGGGGGCAACCCCGCCCGGATCATCGGCGTCTGGGACCGGGTGCTCCAGGAGCAGACTGCTGCCGGTCGCCGGCTGCGCGGCGTGGGCGAGCCGGCCTTCGTGGGCCGCCGGGAGTCCGAGTTCCTCGAGTGCCGGCTGCACGAGCTGCTGCTCAACCGGGCCTTCGACGGCGGCGTGCCGTGGCGCCTGCTCTGCCCCTACGACGAGACGCACCTGCCGCGGGCCGTCGTCCGGGGCGCGCTGCACAGCCATCCGCTCGCCGGGACCTCCGCCGGCCGCCGCCCGAGCCCCGACTACGCCCCGGACGACGTGCGCGAGCTGTTCGATGCGGCGCTCCCCGTCCCGACCGACGCCGTCCTGCGCGGCAGCTACGGCGCCGCCGACGTCCCCGCCACCCGCCGGACGGTCGCCCAGTTCGCCCGGCGCCTCGGGCTGCCGGCGGAGAAGGCCGAGATCCTCCAGCTCGCTGCCTCCGAACTGGCCACCAACAGCGTGCGCCACGGCTCCGGCACCGGCACCGTCGCCATGTGGGCGACGCCCAGCGCGGCGGTCGTGGAGTTCAGCGACCAGGGCCACCTGGAGGACCCGCTGACCGGGCGGCGTCTCCCCCCGGTCGACCAGGAGGGCGGCCGCGGCCTCTTCCTCGTGAACCAGCTGTGCGACCTGGTGCAGCTGCGCTCCACCGAGCACGGGACGGTGGTCCGCGTCACCACCTGGCGCTGAGGCGGCCGGGACCTCGCACGACACGGCCGACCGACCGCTGCCCGGGGTCCGGTGCGGCGCTGGATATCCTGGGCGCGAGCGCGTCCAACAGCCGGCGCGCGGGCGGGACACCGCCCAGCCCTTCGACGGGCCTTGGAAGACCCCGGGGCGTCGTCGTCGATCGCCGGCGGCATCGTCCGGTGCCACCCACACGGAGCGCAGCAGTGAATCCCCCGGACGGCGACGCCGTCGCCCAGCCGGCCTTCGACGAGCTCGGCCTGCTGTCCTTCGCCGAGCACTCCCTCGAGTCGGTCCTGCAGCGGGTCACCGCCCTGGCTGCCGGCGTCCTGCCCGGCGAACCGGTCATCTCCCTCACCATCGTCGGCGACAACCGCCCGACCACCGTCGCGGCGACCGGGGACCTGGCGCTCTCCCTCGACGAGACCCAGTACCGGCAGGGGGCGGGCCCCTGCCTGTCCGCCGCGTCCACGGGCCGGACCGCCGAGATCGTCGACACCCGGTCGCCCGAGCTCTGGCCGGAGTTCGCGCGGGAGGCGGCGGCCGCCGGGTGCGGGAGCGTGCTCTCCTTCCCCCTCCCGACCCGCGAGAAGGTCGCCGGGGCGATGAACGTCTACGCCCGCCAGTTCACCGTCTCCGACCGGCGCACCCGCGACCTCGTCTCCCGCTTCGCCGACTACGCGGTCGTCCCCGTCTCGAACATGTACCTGTACGCGAGCGCTGTGCAGCGGGCCGAGCACCTCGCCGCTGCGCTGGACTCCCGGGCCGTGATCGACCAGGCCAAGGGGATCCTGATGGAGCGCTACCGGCTCACCCCCGACCAGGCGTTCCAGGCCCTCACCCGGGTGTCGATGGAGACCAACACCAAGGTGCGCGACATCGCCGACCAGTTCGTACGCACCGGCACGCTCGGCGGGCTGTGACCGGGGGCGCCGGCACCCGGCCTGCGGTTGCGGCGCGCCGCCTCCTCGTCGACGGTTGCTGACGTGGATCCCTTCCGCGGGCTGGGGATGCCCCGCATCCCGGGGCTGACCGAGCTCCTGAGCCTGCTGCAGACGCAGACGGAGGCGCTGGCCCAGCTGCCGCGCACCCTGAGCGATCTCAACGGGACGGTCAAGGAGCTGACCGAGGCCACGACCATGGCGCACGCGACGATCGCCTCTGCCCAGCGGATCGCCGAGCGCCTCGAGGACCTCGTGGACGAGCTGGAGGAGCCGGTCCGGGCCCTGAAGCCGGGCATCGAGCGGGTGGGCCGGGTGCTCGACGACCCCGTGGTCGACACGGTCCCGGACACGTTGCGGCGCATCCAGGAGGACCTGGTCCCGCTGATCCACGGGCTGCGGGTGGCGCAGGACCGGGTGGGCTCGGTGACCGGCCTCCTGCGCCGCAGGCACCGCGACGAGACCGACGAGGGGCTCTAGACCTCCGGCTGCCTGCCGTCGGGGGCCGGCCGCACGAAGTCGCCGACCGCCTTCTCCAGCTGCGCCCAGGTCGCGCTCCACTCGACCAGCGGGTCGAGGATCCGCTCGAAGACCGCCAGCTGCTGGTCGAACGCCTCGAGCTGCGAGCGGATCGCGGAGATCGACTCGCGCTGCGCCCGCACCGTCTGCGCGATGGCGCTCACCTGCGCCGCGCTCATCGCGCCGGGGGGCGAGGGCAGCGCGGGCAGGTGCAACCGGGCCGGGACGGCGCCGGCCACCGAGCGGGCCCGGTCGGTGAAGCCGCGGAGCTGGTTGACGAACTCGTCGATCGACCGCCCGACCAGCTTCCCGGTCGCCGTCTGGGGCTCTGGTCTCTCCTGCTCACCGGCCATGACCCGACGGTATTACCCGGGCCGGGAGACGGCGAGCGGCCTCCCGGGGTGTCGCGGGTGCCCGGGAGGCCGCTCAGCAGCGACGATGCGCAGACGACGACCTGCCCCGCTCGGAAGGAGCTCCATGCCCACCGTCGGACGCCGGGTGTCCGCCCCCGTGATCGCGGTCGCGCTGTCCCTCCTGGCGACGGCCTGCGGCTCGGAGCCGCCCCCGGGCCCCCGCGCCCAGTCGTCGTCGAGCGCCCCGACCACGACGTCCTCGGCCCCCGCGGACCCGGTCGAGGCGGCGCTGGCCGGGCTCGACCGGCGGGCGCAGGTCGCCCAGCTGTTCGTCGCCGGCGTACCGCTCGACGACCTCGGCAGCGGGGACGCCGTGGCGGAGAGCGGCGTGGGCGGGCTCTTCATGGCCGGCCGGTCCACGGCCCCCGCCGAGGAGCTCGCGCAGGTGAGCGAGCGCTGGCAGGCCGCAGCCCCGGGGCCGGGGCTGTGGGTCGCCGCCGACCAGGAGGGCGGCGACGTGCAGACCCTCAAGGGCCCCGGCTTCGAGCGCCTGCCCTCGGCCCTGCAGCAGGGGTCGATGCCCCCGGCCGAGCTCGCGGCGCTCGCCCAGGGCATGGGCACGGCGCTCCGCAGCGCCGGGGTGAACCTCGACCTCGCCCCCGTCGCCGACGTCGTCCCGCCGGGCAACGAGCAGGCGAACGCGCCCATCGGCTACTTCGACCGCCAGTACGGCAGCACGCCCGAGGCCGTGGCGGCCGCGGCCGGCACCGTGGTCGACGGGCTCGCCGGCGCCGGCGTCACCGCCACCCTCAAGCACTTCCCCGGGCTCGGACGGGTGCAGGCCAACACCGACACCTCCGCCGACGTGACCGACACGGTCACGACCGCCGACGACCCGCAAGTGGCGCTGTTCGGCGAGCTCGCCGCCTCGTCCGCGGCGCCGTTCGTGATGGTGTCGTCGGCGACCTACGCCCTGATCGATCCCGACGACCAGGCGGCCTTCTCCTCGGTGGTCCTCATGGGCCTGCTGCGCGGGCGCCTGGGGTTCGACGGCGTGGTGATCTCCGACGACCTGGGCAACGCGGAGGCGGTGAGCGACGTCCCGCCGGGCGACCGGGCGGTGCGCTTCATCGCCGCCGGCGGCACCCTGCTGCTCACCGTCGACCCGGAGCTGGTGCCGGAGATGGTCGACGCCGTCCTGGCCCGCGACGCGAGCGACCCGGTGTTCGCCCGCACCGTCGACGCCGCCGTGCGCACCGCCCTCACCGCGAAGCAGCGGGCCGGCCTCCTCGAGGGATGAGTCAGCCGGCCAGGCCGCGGAGCCGCTCGGCGTTGCGGACGGTGTCGCAGCTCCACCCCGCCGTCCCGATGTGCACCGCCACGTGGTGACGTCCTGGAACGGCCACCCTCAGGGGCCCGCGCCGAGCCTGCGAGGCGTGGGGCGAAGGGTGGGCCTCCTAGTACCAGCCGCTGGCCTGGGACTTGGCCCACGCGCCGCACGGCGAGCCGTAGGCCTTCTCGATGTAGATGAGGCCGGCGTCGATCTGCCGGTAGCCGTCCGACGTCTTGGCGATGCCGGTGCCGGCCCAGGTCGAGTTGAGGAACTGGGCGATCCCGTACGCGGTGCTGCTGGGGTTCTGCGCGTTCGGGTTCCAGCCGCTCTCCTTGCCCCAGAGGCTCTCGAGGCAGCTGAACTCGGCGGCGCTGCCGACCTTGCTCATCGCGTACTCCTTGTAGGAGCCGGCGGGGGCGACGGCGACGTCGGTGCCCTGCCCGGGGCGCGCGGCGGCGGCCGCGGCCTCGGCGGCGCGGGCGGCCTCGACGCGGGCGGCCTCCTCGGCCGCTGCCTTGGCGGCGGCCTGCTCCGCGGCGATGCGGTCCAGCTCGGCCTGGACGGCGGCGTCCTGGGCGGCCTTGGCGGTGGCCTGCTCGGCGTCCCGCTCGGCGCGGCTGGCGGCCAGCTGCTCCAGCGAGCCGACGACGTCGCCCTGCAGCTTCTGCGGGGACTGCGCGCTGACGCCGAGCTGCTCGGCGACGCTGACCGACTCGGGCTGCGCGGCGTCGGCCTGGGCGGGCGGCCCGCTGGAGGTCACGACGCCGACGAGCAGCGCGCCCGCGGCGGCGGTCGTGAGGTACATGGCGGGACGGCGGCCCTTCGCGGGCAGCCGGGTGCCGCGCGCACGGAGGGCGGCGGCGGACGAGGACAGGGTGGTGCGGATGTTCATGGGGTGCGTGTGCTCTCCGATGACGGCGCAGCGGTACGGCCGGCGCCCAGAGGGCGCGAGCGATCCACTGCTGTGTGGCGACGGGCAGCGCGGCGGGCGGGTCGCCCGACGGACCGCATCAGCGCAGGGGTCTCCCGCGCGACGGTCCGGATCGGCTGCTCCGTGCAAGGTCTGCCCGAGGGCGGGCCGTGCTGCTCTCCGTTTCTCCGGTCTCTTCCGTGGCCGCCTACCGAGTTAGCTGACGGATTCGGGCGGGAAGCAGCCCTACCCGCCCCGAGCCTGGGCTCGGAGCAGGATTCACCCCAGTACTGCGGTGGGTCCCCGGCTCGCCCTCACCCTGTCGGAACAGGTGCGGTGGGCGACTCGGCGGCGCCCGGCACGGCCTCCCCCGGTGGGGCAGGAACAACCGGCCGGACGCAGCCAACGTAACCGCCGTTATCGAGTCGTGACAACGCCGGATCCGAAATCGGCGACGTGATGCATCTCGCCCCGCCTGTCACGGCAGTCTCCAGACCGTCGCCCGCCGAACCTGTGGTCCTTCGGTGTCCGGGACGTCGAACATTGCCACCCGCTCCAGCCGGTCGACCGGGACGTAGGGCCGCCCGGGGTCGCCCAGCAACACCTCGGCACCCCGCGCGCGGGCAGCCTCCAGCCACGGCAGCACGCGCTCGCTCATCACGCGGTCGTAGCAGACGTCGCCGGCCAGGACGACGTCGACGACCGGCGGCTCCTCGCCCAGGACGTCCCCGAGGACGGCGATCGGCGCCACCCCGTTGGCCTCGGCGTTCACCGCGACCGCGGTGTGCGAGAACGGGTCGATGTCGCTCGCGCCGACCCGCGCGGCGCCGGCGAGCGCCGCGGCGATCGCGACGAGCCCGCTGCCGGCGCCGAGGTCCAGCACCGACCGCCCGGCCACGACGCCCGGCTGGTCGAGGACGTGGCGGGCGAGGGCCTGCCCGCCGGGCCAGGCGGCGGCCCAGAAGGGCGGGTCGGTGGGCGCCACGCCCCGCTCGGACTCGATCGCCTCCCACAGCGCGACGACGTCCGCGGCGACGTGCAGGGTCACCTCGGGGACGAGGGAGGGACGCTCCGGCCGGGTGTGGTCGCGGACGAACTGGGCGGGGACAGCGCGGTCGGTCGGCACGCGCCCAGTCAACCGGACGCCTCAGGCCCCGGGCAGCCGCGTGGACCAGGCGGAGAACTGGCCGGCCGGGCGGAAGCCCAGCGCCTCGTTGACGGCGACCATCGGCCGGTTGCTCTCGGAGTTGTAGGTGCTGATCCGGCGCACCGACGGGAAGGAGGCTGCCAGCTCGCGCAGCACCGCCACCTTCATGCGGGCGCCGAGCCGGTGGCCGCGGTGCTCGCGCAGGACGAGCGTGCCCGCCTGCTGGGCCCGCACCGGCACCGACAGCGGGATCTGCAGGTCGGTGTAGCCCACCAGGCGGCCCTCGTGCACGGCGCCGGCCGACACCACCGTCCGGCCGCGGGCCAGGGACACCTCCTCGACCTCGCGCATGCGGGCGCCGTCCCACTCCTCCTCCTCGACGGGCAGGTCGCCCTGCGGGGCGTCCGTCGTCATCCGCCGGGCGAGCAGGGCGCGGTCCTCGAGCAGGGCGTCGGGCGTGCGGTCGCGCCAGGTGACGATCTCGTAGCCCGCTCCGGCCGCGGCGGCCTCCGCCTCGAGCGCGGCGAGGCGGTCCTCGGGCACCGGGAGGTCGAGGTCGCGCCGGGTCTCGAGCAGGTCGCAGGACCAGTCGTGCCGCTGGGCGAAGGCGCGACCGGGGTTGTCCGGTGCCGGTTCGTCGACGTCCGCGATGGCGACCGTGCGGCCGTGCGCCGCTGCCAGGGCCAGCCCTTCGGCGAGCAGCGCGCTGCCCAGCCCCCGGCGCCGGTGGGCGGGGTGGACGGCGACGTCGACGATCGCCACCGTCGTGTTGTCGCGCGTCGGCAGGATCAACCGCAGGGCACCTGCGACGGCGCCGTCGACGACGGCGGCGCGGTGCGTGCCCGTGCGCGAGCCGCCGGCGGTGAGCAGCTCACGGCCGATCGCCACGTGGTCGGCGGCCGGGCGGGGCGGTTCGTCGGGGCGTTCGGCCAGCGATGCGGCGGCCCAGACGGCGCACCAGTCGGCGAAGAGGGCGTCGTCCGGGCCGAGCTCGACGAGACGGGAGGTCACCTCCCGGTTCTACCGCCCCGCACAACCGGATTTCAGCCGGCCGGCGGCTTCGCCGGGGCGGCCCGGCGGGCGATGAGCTTCCAGTAGCTGCCGGGCGCCAGGCGGACGAGCACGTCGGGGACCGTGGCGCTCCAGCCGATCAGCAGCCGCGGCCGCCGCTTCTCGATGGCCTCGACGATCTGCGCGGCGGCCTTCTCCGGGGGCATGCGCAGGAGCTTGGCGAACTGCTTGCGGCCGGCCTCGTACTCCTCGACCGAGACGCCGGAGCCGGTGCGTGCGCTCTCCGCGATGCGCGTCTTGATGCCGCCGGGGTGCACGACGGTCACGCCGACCTGGTCCTCCGCCAGCTCGTGCCGCACGGCCTCGGAGAAGCCGCGCACGGCGAACTTGCTCGCCGAGTAGGCCGCCTGCCCCGCCGGGGCGAAGATGCCGAAGACGCTGGAGACGTTGACCAGGTGCGCTCCCGGGTGTGCCTTGAGCGCCGGCAGCAGTGCGTGGGTGAGCCGGACGACGGCCCGGAAGTTGACCGCCATGACCCAGTCGAACTCCTCGAGGGTCACCTGGTCGAAGCGGCCGCCGAGGGCCACGCCGGCGTTGTTGACCAGCAGCGTGGTCTCGGGGTGCTCCCTGGCGAGGGTGGCGGCCAGGGCATCGGTCTGCTCGTCGTCGGAGAGGTCGGCGACGTGGGTGGTGACCGTCAGGGCCGGGTGCGCGGCCCGGGCCCGGTCGGCGACGTCGCCGAGCCGGTCCTCGTCGCGGTCGACGAGCACGAGGTGGCTGCCCCGCTCGGCGAGCTGGGCGGCGAGGGCCTCGCCGATGCCGCTGGCTGCTCCGGTGACGACGGCGGTGCCGCCGGCGAACTGGTAGGGACCCATCAGGCGATCGCCTTCTCGTCCGTGCGAGCGGGCACGCGCTGGAACGTCATGCCCTCGTCCTCCAGCGAGCCCCGCCGCATCAGCTGGACGTCGCGGATGTAGTTCTGGTGCAGCCGCCAGGGCTTGCGCCGGCCCTGCTTGGGCAGGTCGGCCAGGCTGCGCTGCACGTACCCCGACGACAGGTCGAGGAACGGCTGGTCGGCCCCCTCCGGCGGCGCGACCGGCGTCGCGGACACGTAGCCCTCGGCGTCGAGGTGGTTGAGCAGCCGGCAGACGTAGCGGTTGACCAGGTCGGCCTTGAGCGTCCACGAGGCGTTCGTGTAGCCGATGACCATCGTGAAGTTGGGGACGCCCGACAGCATCATCCCCTTGTAGGAGACGGTCTCCGAGACGTCGACCGGTGTCCCGTCGAGGCTCAGGGACATGCCGCCCATGGGCAGCAGGTTCAGGCCCGTCGCGGTGACGATCACGTCGGCGTCGAGGTGCTCGCCGGACTCGAGCTGCACGCCCTTCTCGGTGAACGCGGCGATCCGGCCGGTGGCGATCGAGGCCCGGCCGCGACGCAAGGTGCGGAACAGGTCGCCGTCGGGGACCAGGCACAGGCGCTGGTCCCAGGGGTCGTACGGCGGGTTGAAGTGCGTGTCGACGTCGATCCCCGGCAGCTGCTTCTGCGTGAGCCGCCGGAGGAGCGTCCTCGCGGCTCCCGGGAAGCGCTGGGTGAACTGGTAGAAGGCCGTCGACATGAGGACGTTCTTCCAGCGCACGATCGGATAGGCGAGCGCCACCGGCAGCTTGTTGCGCAGGAAGGAGGCCAGGGGATCCCGCCCGGGCAGGGCCATGACGTAGCTCGGCGTGCGCTGCAGCATCGTCACGTGCTCGGCGTCCGGCGCCAGGTTCGGCACCAGCGTGACCGCGGTGGCCCCGCTGCCGATGACCACGATCCGCTTGCCGGTGGGGTCGAAGTCTTCGGGCCAGTGCTGCGGGTGGATGATCTCGCCGGCGAACCGGTCCTCGCCCTCGAACGCCGGGCGGAACCCCTCGTCGTAGCGGTAGTAGCCGGAGCAGACCTGCAGCCACGAGCAGGTGATGCGGACCGTCTCCCCGGTGTCGGTCCGGCGGGCGGTGACCGTCCAGCGGGCGTCGGCGGACGACCAGTCGGCCGAGAGCACCTGGTGGTGGAAGCGGATCCGCGAGTCGACGCCGTACTCGCGCGCGGTGTCCTGGATGTAGGTCCGGATGGCCTCGCCGTCGGCGATCGCCGTCGAGTCCTTCCACGGCCGGAACGCGTAGCCGAGGGTGAACATGTCGGAGTCCGACCGGATGCCCGGGTAACGGAAGAGGTCCCACGTGCCGCCGATGGCGCCGCGGGACTCGAGGATCGCGTAGGTCCTGCCCGGGCACTCCTCCTGCAGGTGGCAGGCGGCGCCGATCCCGGACAGGCCGGCTCCGACGATCAGGACGTCGACGTGCTCGAGGCGCTCCGGTTCCATGTGACGCACTCCTGGTTCGTGGCCGGCGGGGGCCAGCGGGTGGGGTCGGCGCTGCGAACAGTGCGGCACCGACGTTATCGACGCGCTGTCGAACGAGTCAACACGGTGTTGAGAAACGGGTGCGGCGGGCTATATTCCGGCCGTGGCGATGCCGGAGAGCGATTCCCCCCGTGGGCGGCGCACGTCCCGGCCGTCCGGCGACGACCGCGAGCTGGCCATCCTCGCCACCGCGGAGCGGCTGCTCGCGGAGCGGCCGCTCGGGGCGATCTCCGTCGACGACCTCGCCCGGGGCGCGGGCATCTCGCGGCCGACCTTCTACTTCTACTTCGCCTCCAAGGACGCCGTCCTGCTCACGCTGCTCGACCGCGTGGTCGCCGAGGCCGACGCCGCCACCCTCGACGCGTCCCTGCTCCCCGGTGCCGGGCCCCGGGAGGGCTGGCGCCTGGCGATCACCACCTACTTCGAGACGTTCCGCGCGCACCGGGCGCTCACCCTCGCCTGGGCCGAGGCCCGCTCCACCAACGCCGAGATCCGCGACCTCTGGGCCCGGGTGTTCGACCAGTGGGCCCAGCGGTGCGCCGACGCGATCGACGCCGAGCGGGCGCGCGGCGCGGCGCCTCCGGGCCCGTCCGCGCGCGACCTCGCCGTCCTGCTGACCTCGATGAACGAGCGCGCGATGTACGCGACGTTCAGCGGTGACGGTCCGGCGGTGGCCGAGTCCGCCGTCGTCGACGTCCTGCTCGAGGTGTGGCTGCGGACGATCTACGGGACCGCCCCCACCGACTGACGCCCGTGATGATCAGGTCTCCTGATCATCACGGGTCCTGGCTCACTGTCGACGGTGAGCCAGGACCCCGAATGATCAGGTCTCCTGATCAACAACGCGGTCAGCGCGGGACGGCGGCCAGGGTCTCGCCGGTCAGGCTGCCCAGCCACACCGTCCCGCCGGCCTCCCGGACGCCGGTGAGCATGCTGAACCCGTCGACGGTGCCGGTGCGCGCGCGCACGACGCGGCCGTCGAGGTCGAGGCCCACGGCGCCCACCGCGGGGTCCGGCGAGGGCTGCCACCGCTCCGGGACCCGGCCGATCGCCGCCCGGAGCGGGAAGGGCAGGCGCTGGATGGCGTCGAGGGCGGCGACGCGCCGGCTGGCCAGCGCCACCCAGATCAGCCCGTCGGAGCCGAGCGCGATGTTGTCCGGGTAGCCCCAGAGGCCGTCGGCCAGCACGTCGCTGCTGCCGGCACTCGGCCCAGTGAGCCACACCCGCCGGATCCGCCGCGCGCCCGTCTCGGCGACGGCGACGTACGAGCCGTCGGACGCCAGCGCCACCCCGTTCGCGAACTCGAGCCCGCCGAGCGCCTCGGTGACCTCGCCGGACGGGTCGCGCCGGAACAGCCGGCCGCTGCGCGTGCGCCACAGGAGGTCCTCGCGCCAGCGCGGGATCGGGAACCGGGTGGAGGAGTCGGTGAACCAGACGGTGCCGTCGGGCGCGACCGCGGCGTTGTTGACCGCACCGAGCAGCCGGCCGGCCACGCGGTCGACGAGCGTCCGGACCGCGCCGCTCGCGGGCGAGACGGCGAGCAGCCCCGCGTCCGAGGCGCAGACGAGCAGCTCACCGCTGCCGAGCAGCTCGAGCCCCAGCGGGCGGCCGGGCACCCGCGCCACCGTGACCACCGAGCCGTCGGACGGGTCCAGGCGGAGCACCCGCCCGTCGTCGACCCCGGTGAGGACGCGCCCCTCGGGGTCGAGCACCACGTCCTCGGGGCCGTGGCCGCCCACCGGGAACAGCCGTGCGCCGGCGAAGTCCCCCCGGGCGCTCACCCGGCGTGGACGACGCTGCCCGACGGCGCCTCGATCTCCCGGCCGGTGACCCCGGTCCGGACGACGGTCACCGGGCAGGGGGCGTGGTGCACCAGCTGGTCGCTCACCGAGCCCAGCAGCAGGCCGCGGAAGCCGCCGCGACCGCGGGCACCCATGACCAGCAGGCTGGCCCCCTCGGCCGCGGTCATGAGCCCCTGCGCCGGCGCCTTGTGCACCGCGTGGCAGGTGACCCGCACCGACGCGTCGAGGCCCGCGGCCTTCACGTGCGAGGACAGCTCGTCGAGCACCGCCTGCTCCCACTCCGGCAGCGGCGGGACGTACCCCGGCGTCCAGGAGCTGGGCTGCGGGGCGGTCATCATCGCCCAGGCGCGCACCACGTGGAGGTCGAGGTCGGCCCGGCAGGCCAGGCGCCCGGCCCAGATCAGCGCCTCCTGCGCGCTCTTGGAGCCGTCGTGCCCGACGACGATCCCGCCCTCGACGCGTACGGCCTCGCAGACGTCGCTCATCGCTGCCTCCCTCGGTCCCGCCTGGTCACGGCGCACCTAGCCTCTCACCAGCGGTGCGGACCCGTGGACAGCGGGCGGCGGGCTCAGTGCGGCACGGGTGCGGGGCGACCCATCATCACCACGACGTTGCCCTCGTCCCGCTGCTCGGGCGCCACCTGCTCGACGGCCACGTTGCCCTGCACCACGTGGGTGCGCGGCTGGTCCTCCGGCACCATGTCGGCGACCGCCTTGAGCGCCTCGCTGATGCGGTCGGTGAGACCGCGCAGGGACTGCCGGGCCTGGTCCCGCTGACGACGCAGGTCGTCGACCTCCGCCTGCACGGAGGCGCGGTGCGCCGCGGCGGCGGCGTCCGCCCGCTCCCGCTCCTGCGCGGCCAGGGCGTCCAGGCGGTCCTGCTCGGCGGCGGCCTTCCGGAGGAGCTCCGCCGCCTCGACCTCGACGCGCTCGATCTGCGCGGCGGCCGTCGCGCGGTCCCGGCGCGCCTGCTCGAGCAGCTCGTCGGCGGCGTCGACCGCCATCTCCTTGATCTGGTGGGCCTTGCGCAGCCGGGCATCGGCCTCCGTGCGCGCCTCCGCGATGATGCGCTCGGCCTCGCGCGCGCCGGCCTCGGTCAGCGCCGCCGCCTCCTCCTCGGCCAGCCGGAGCATCTCCTGGACGCGCTGCGAGACGGGGAAGGCCTCCCGGCCAGGAGGGGCGTCGGCCAGCAGCCGGCGGGAGATCTCCAGCTCGGCCGAGGTCTCCCCGAACCGGCTGAGCAGGTGGTCGACCTGTCGGCGGACGGCGATCAGCTCGCCTTCCGCCCACGCCGTGTAGTTGTCGACCTCGAGGCGGTCGTAGCCGTGCAGGCGCACCCGGAAGACCGGGCGGTGGTCCAGGAGCTCGTCGAAGTCACCCCGCACGTTCGGCCCGCCCTGCGCCGCGCCGGCCACCCGCCCGTCGTTCCCGCCGTCGACCACGGTCATCGATCTCCCCCTGCCGCCACTGCTGACAGGCCGGACAGTGCCAGACGCGGAGCCGGACAGCCCGCCGCCGTGACCGGACCGTGAGAGTGCCACCGGCGTAGTTCGGCTCACCGTGCCAGGACGGTCACGTTCCGCTACGTGCAATCCGGGCGTCCGCCCGCTCGCCTCCCGGGTGGTGGGATGGGACGGCGGGCATACATCCGAGGGTGCTCCTGTTGTGCGGGGCGGTAGTTGCACTCTCAACTAGCGATGGGAACCGACATGCAGTTCGGCATCTTCACGGTCAGCGACATCACGCAGGACCCGACGACCGGTCGCACCCCGACCGAGGCCGAGCGGGTCAAGGCGGTCCTGGCCATCGCGCAGAAGGCCGAGGAGGTCGGGCTCGACGTCTTCGCCCTCGGTGAGCACCACAACCCGCCCTTCTTCTCCTCCTCCCCCACCACGACGCTCGCCTGGATCGCCGCGAAGACCCAGAAGCTGCAGCTGTCGACGTCCACGACGCTGATCACCACCAACGACCCGGTGAAGATCGCCGAGGACTACGCGATGCTCCAGCACCTGGCCGAGGGCCGCGTCGACCTGATGATGGGCCGCGGCAACACCGGCCCGGTGTACCCGTGGTTCGGCAAGGACATCCGCGACGGCATCGAGCTCGCCGTCGAGAACTACGCCCTGCTCCGCCGGCTGTGGCGCGAGGACGTCGTCGACTGGGAGGGGAAGTACCGGACCCCGCTGCAGGGCTTCACCTCGACGCCGCGTCCGCTCGACGGCGTCCCGCCGTTCGTCTGGCACGGCTCGATCCGCAGCCCGCAGATCGCCGAGCAGGCGGCCTACTACGGCGACGGGTTCTTCCACAACCACATCTTCTGGCCGCCGGAGCACACCCAGCGGATGGTCGAGTTCTACCGCCGCCGCTACGAGCACTACGGCCACGGCAGCGCCGACCAGGCCATCGTCGGCCTGGGCGGGCAGGTGTTCATGCGCAAGAACAGCCAGGACGCCGTGAACGAGTTCCGCCCGTACTTCGACGTCGCCCCGGTCTACGGCCACGGCCCGTCGCTGGAGGAGTTCACCGAGCAGACGCCGCTGACCGTCGGCAGCCCGCAGCAGGTGATCGAGCGGACCCTCGGCTTCCGCGACTACGTCGGTGACTACCAGCGGCAGCTGTTCCTCATCGACCACGCCGGCCTGCCGCTGAAGACGGTGCTCGAGCAGCTGGACCTGCTCGGCGAGGAGGTCGTGCCGGTGCTGCGCAAGGAGTTCGCCGCGCTCAAGCCGGCGCACGTCCCCGAGGCGCCGACGCACGCCTCCCTGGTCGCCGCCGCCGGCGGCACGAAGGACGCGACCGTGTACGCCGGCGCCGATGACGTGACGGGGCAGGTCCGATGACCACGCGCACCCTCGCCGTCGTCAGCGGCGGCCTGAGCGTTCCGTCCTCGACCCGGTTGCTGGCCGACCGGCTGACCACCGCCACGGTGGCGGCCCTCAAGGACCGCGGCGAGGACAGCACGGTCGAGGTGGTGGAGCTGCGCGAGCACGCCCGCGACCTCGCCGACAACTTGGTGACCGGCTTCGCCAACAAGGCGCTGCGGACGGCGGTGGACACGGTGACCGGCGCCGACGGCCTGATCGCCGTCACGCCGATCTTCTCCGCGTCCTACAGCGGCCTGTTCAAGACGTTCTTCGACGTCCTGGACAAGGACGCGCTCGTGGGGAAGCCGGTCCTGCTCGGCGCCACCGCCGGGACGGCGCGCCACTCCCTCGCGCTCGAGCACGCCGTCCGCCCGCTGTTCAGCTACCTGCGCGCGGTGAGCGTGCCGACCGCCGTCTTCGCGGCGACGGAGGACTGGGCCGGTGCGGGCGGGATCGACCGCGCGCTGGCCGGCCGGATCGACCGGGCCGCGGGCGAGCTCGCCGACCTGGTCGCCGGCCGCCCCGTCAGCGCCCGCCCGGTGGACCCGTTCGCCGACCCGACGACGTCCTTCGAGGACCTCCTCAACGGCCGCTAGCCGACGGCGTCGGCCGACGGCGGGGCCGAGCCACCCTGGGGCGCCTCGGCGGTCATGATCCGCGCGATCTCGGCGCGGTCGGCCGCCGAGGGCAGCCCCCACCCCGGCTCGTAGCCGTAGACCTCGAACAGGGGCCGGGACGCCGTCCGCCCGGTGAGCACCTCGACCGAGCCGGAGTCGATGAGCCCCGGGTGCTCGACACCGCAGGCCTCGGCCACCCGGAGCAGGTCGCGGCGGAGCGTGCGCACGTAGTTGGCCGCCCGCACCGACTTCAGCGCCGGGTCGAGCCCGTGGGCCAGCCACGCGTTCTGCGTGGCCACGCCGGTCGGGCAGGTGTCGGTGTGGCACTTCTGCGCCTGGATGCAGCCGATGGCCAGCATCGCCTCGCGGGCCACGTTCACCATGTCGCAGCCGAGGGCGAAGGCCACGGTCGCGTTGTCGGGCAGGCCGAGCTTGCCGCCGCCGATGAACGTGACGTCCTCGGCCAGGCCCTTGCGGGCGAAGGTGGCGTGGACCCGGGCGAAGCCGAGCTGGAAGGGCAGCGACACCGAGTCGGTGAAGATCAACGGCGCCGCGCCGGTGCCGCCCTCTCCCCCGTCGATCGTCACGAAGTCGACGCCACGACGTCCGGACGGGCCGCCGGCCGCCATCAGGTCGGTCAGCTCGTCCCAGAACCGCATGTCGCCGACGGCGGACTTGATGCCCACCGGCAGCCCCGTCTCCGCCGCGAGGAGCTCCACCCAGTCCAGCAGGCTGTCGACGTCGGAGAACTCGGCGTGCCGCGACGGGCTGATGCAGTCGACGCCCTCCGGCACCCCGCGCGTCTCGGCGATCTCGGCCGACACCTTCGGGCCCGGCAGCACGCCGCCCAGGCCGGGCTTCGCGCCCTGGCTCAGCTTGATCTCCAGCGCCCGCACGGGAGCACCGGCGACCAGCGCCTTCAGCCGCTCCAGGTCGAAGCGGCCCTCGGCGTCGCGGCAGCCGAAGTACGCCGTCCCGATCTGGTAGATCAGCTCGCCGCCGTGCCGGTGGTGGGGGGAGATCCCGCCCTCACCGGTGTTGTGGAGGCAGCCGGCCAGCGCGGCGCCCCGGTTCAGCGCCTCGACGGCGGCGCCCGACAGCGAGCCGAAGCTCATCGCCGAGATGTTGACCACCGACGCCGGGCGGAAGGCCGACCGGCGCCCGCGGGGACCGCCGAGCACCTTGGCCGACGGCAGGTCGACGTCGTGGCCGTGGTGCACGTTCGTCGTCGGCACCGCCCGGCCGAACGTCCGGTGGTTGATGACGGGGTAGCCGGCGGTGTACTCGAGGTCGTTGTCGGTGCCGAAGCCGAAGTAGTTGTTGTCGCCCTTGGCCGAGGCGTACACCCACCGGCGCTGGTCACGGGTGAACGGGCGCTCCTCGTTGTTGCCGGCGACCAGGTACTGCCGCAGCTCCGGGCCGATCGACTCCAGCAGGTACCGGGCGTGCCCGATCACCGGGAAGTTGCGCAGCAGCGTGTGCTCCCGCTGGAGCAGGTCCCGGGCGGCGACGGCTGCGACGGCGGACAGCCCGGCGGCGGCCGCGCGTGCGACGCGGTTCATGCCGGTCACGATCCCAGCGGTGCGCGCACCGCGACAGTCGAACTGCCGCGACGTGCTCAGCGGTAGGCCGAGCCCCCGCGCAGGCGGGCACGCACCGCCACGGTGAGCGGCGCGAGCACGACGCCGTCGCGCGCCAGCCGGCCGCGCAGCTCGCGCCGGTGCCGCAGCACGCCGACCAGGCCGATCGCCCAGAAGACGTACTGCACCGCGAACGCGGCCCGGAAGGCGTCCAGGTCGTAGGCGGTCGACGACCCGGGGGTGAGCACGTCGAGCACGAGCCCGACGGCGAGGATGGTCAGCAGCGACGCCACGAATCCGCCGACGTTGACCACGCCGCTGGCGCTGCCCATCCGCTCGGCCGGGTTCTCGGTGCGGGCGTAGTCGAAGCCGATCATCGACCCGGGCCCGTTGGTCCCCAGGACGACGACGAGCACGACCAGGAGCGGCAGCGGCGCTCGCCCGGGCCACAGCAGGACGACCGTCCACGTGGTCGCGGTGGCGGCCAGGATCCCGAAGACGAGGTCCGACCGGCGCAGCGGCCACCGCCCGCAGAGCCGGCCGAACAGCGGGCCCACCCCCATGCCGACGACGACCAGCAGGGTGAGCAGCGACGCGGCGACGCCCGGCGAGAGCCCCTCCCCGACGACGAGGAACGGGTAGCCCCACAGCAGCGCGAAGACGGTCCCGGAGAACTGGGTGACCAGGTGGGTGTAGAGCCCGATCCGCGTGCCCGGCTCGCGCCAGGTCGCGGCCAGGTTGCCGCGCAGCTCCGCCAGGCCGGCGGCGGGCGCCAGCACCGTCCCCTTCGGGGCGTCGCGCAGCGCCACGAACACCAGGACGGCGACCAGCACGCCCGTGGCGGCGGCGCCCAGGAACGTCGTCCGCCAGCTGGTGCCGTGGAGCAGCGCGACCAGCGGGTAGGCGGCGGCGACCGAGCCGAGCTGGCCGAGGATGCCGGTGAGCTGGGTGATCACCGGGACGATGCGCCCGGGGAACCACAGCCCGACCACCCGCAGCACGCTGATGAACGTCATCGCGTCACCGGCTCCGACCAGGACGCGCGCGGCGATCGCCGTCGGCACGTCGGTGGCCAGCGCCAGCACGAGCTGGCCGACGGCCATCGTGAGCGCGCCGGCGAGGATCATGCGCCGGGAGCCGAACCGGTCCAGCGCCACGCCGACCGGCACCTGGAGCCCGGCGTACACGGCCAGCTGCAGGACGAGGAAGAGGGAGACGGCCGACGCGCCGGCGGAGAACCGCTCCTGCGCGTCGACCGCGGCCACGCCCAGGGACGCCCGGTGGAACACCGCGACCGCGTAGGCGGTGAGCGCGACCAGCCACACCGTCCAGGCGCGGGCCGACGGCCGCTCGACGACCGGAGCGCCGTCCCCGGCTGGCTGCATCGTCACCCCATGGAGGACACCGGAGGGACGGCACTGCTTCCGCGGCGCCGCGGTGAGTTCGCTCACCCGGGCGCCTCCTGCCCATTACAGTTCGCCACGATGCACACCCTGGTCGACCCCGCCGACGACCCGGCCGTCGACGACGCTCCCCGTCGAGGCCGGATCCTCTGGGCGCTCGCCACCTGCATGGTCGGCAAGGGCTACCAGGCCACGACGATCTCGGACATCGCCGCCGCCGCACGGGTGTCGAAGACCGTCGTCTACGCGCACTTCCGCGACAAGGAGCACTGCCTGCTCGAGCTCTACTCGCGGGCCAACGACAAGGTGCTCGACCGCGTCCGGCAGGCGCAGGAGGAAGCCCGGCAGGCCGGGCTCCCCTGGCGCGAGCGGGTGCGCGCGGGGGTCGGCGCCTACCTGGAGACGCTGGCCGACGGCCCCGCCGTCGCCTGGGCCGCGCTCGTCGAGGTGCAGGCGGCGGGCCGGCCGGCGCTGGCGCTGCGGCGGCGGATGATCGACCGCTACGTCGAGCTGCTCACCGAGGTGGCCGCGGCGCTCGCGGCCGAGCACCCGGACGAGGTCCGCCCGGTGAGCCGGGACCTGCTCGTCGCCGCCGTGGGCGGCATCAACGAGCTGATGCTGGCCCGGGTCGAGCGCGGCGAGGCGGAGCAGCTGCGCGACGACGACGACACGGCTGCCGCGATCGTCATCGGCCTGCTGGAACGGCGCGGCTGACCCGTACGGGGCGACGGCAGGTCAGCGGAGAGCGATGTTCCCGACGACGCCGGACGAGAGGCACAGGTCGGGGCCGTCCGCCTCGGAGCCGACGACGAGCGCGTCCCCGCCACCGACGAGCCGCACGTACACCGTGTGCTGCCCCTGCCGGACGGGGGCGCTCACCGAGTCCGAACCCAGTGACACCGTGATGACGCCGTCGCGGTCGGCCTCGTAGGCCAGCTCCGCCGTCCAGACCCAGTCGAACACCGGGCCGTCCAGCGCCGCGGAGACCGTCCCGCCGCTGGGAACCGCCCACCCGCAGGAGGGCTCGGGGCCGTCGGCCAGCTCGATGCCGGGCTCGACCCGGGCCGGCCGCAGCTGCCCCGCGTCGTCGAGCATCCGCAGGTCGTGCGTCGCCTCCGCGAACTCGGGTCGCTGCGGCAGGGGCTCGAACAGCCGGAACATCTGGTTGCTCGGGTAGAAGAGGCCGTTGAGCACGTCCTCGGCCACGGGCTGGTCGAGCAGCGGTTCACCGTCGGCCGCTCCGGCCATGCTCGCCTCGACGGTCGCGAGGTAGTCCGTCGTCCGGTGCTCCCCCCAGAGATCGACGTAGGTGACGGTGCTGACCAGCGAGCTCACCAGGAAGGCGCCGGTCAGCACCAGCACCGCCACGCGGGCCGGGGTGCCGTGCCGGTCGTCCGTCCGTGCCGGCTCGTCCACGTCCAGCGGCGCCGCGCCGGACCCGCGCCGCGGGAGCACCGCGACCAGCCCCAGGACGACGGCGAGGAGCACGACCTCGCCCGCGTGGTAGCGGTAGGTCAGCGGCAGCAGCTCGCCCGTGCCGAAGATGCCCCGGCCGAGCGCGACGAGCACGGCACCGGCGAGCAGGTAGCCACCCAGGAGCATCCAGAGGGCACCGGCGCCCTCGCGACGCACCGACGTCCAGACGACGAGCACGCCGAGGGCGAGCACGGCGGCCACGACCAGCGCTCCTGGCGGCGCGATGTGCGGCGTGTCCGGAGGGCCGCTCGTCCAGGCCCAGGGACCGCCGAGCAGCGAGGAGAGAGGAGCCCGCAGGGTCGCCTGCGTCGTACCCGCCACCTGGGACACCGTCGCGGAGCCCACCACCTCCGACGGCACGCTGCTGGTGAACGCCCACAGCCACACGGCCACCACGCCGAGGCAGCCCAGCCAGAGCGGACGGCAGCGCCGCCATGCCTCGCCCAGCGCCATGCCCGGCCGCCCCACGGACAGCAGCACGGCGACCAGACCGAACGCCACGAGGGGGACCAGCACCGCCCGCTCGTAGAACAGCAGGGTGACCGCGACCGCCACCGTGCCGGTGACGACGTACCGCCGCCGGCCCGTGCGCAGGAACTGCACGGCGTCGCCGAGGACCCACGCCAGGCCGATCTGCAGCGGCAGGGAGTTCATGGCCGCCGACCACCACGCGAAGAAGCCGAGGTTGAGCGGGGAGAAGAGGTAGACCGCGAACGGCAGCAGGAGGACCGCCCGGTCGCCGACCAGCAACCGGAGCAGGCGGAGCACGACCAGGGATGCGACGGCCTGCAGGACGATCAGCGCGGCGGCCAGCGGCCACCACTCGAGCGGCGCCACCCGGGTGAGGAGGGCGTCCATCAGCAGCGCGCCGGGCATGAAGTGGCCGCCGTGCTGCTCGAGCAGCAGGTCCGCGGAGAACAGCGGCAGCTCCAGGGCACGGACCCCGTAGTGCAGGTCGTCGCCGTACAGCCCGCGGCGGCTCACCATCCAGATGCGCACCGCGAGCTGGAGGAGGAGTAGGAGCACCACACCGGCCAGCAGCAGACGGCTGCCCCGCCACCGACGGGATCCCGCTCCGGAGCGGTCCGGTCCAGGACCGTCCGGGACGACCCGGGCACGCTCCAGCACCGGCACATCCCCTGCGTGCGCCACGGTTCTCCCCTCGGTCGGCCGAGGGAGTGTAGGCACGCCGACGCCCGGAATGGCGCGGATCCGGGGAAACGGGCGCCCAGCCGGGTGAGACCGGCGTTCCTCCGCTCGGGTGGGGCGTCTGTGCGGTACCGGCGCCCCCGCATATCCTGCTCGGGATCGTGACCGGTGAGAGGGAGCCCGAGTGACCGCATCGGTTACCCCGGACGGCGGTGCCGCCGGCCGGACGGAACGCGCCTTCCCCGGCCTGGACGGCATCCGGGTGCTCGCTGCCACCGCCGTGGTCCTCACGCACGCCTCGTTCTGGACGGGGACCGACCCCAGCCTGCCCGCCGACCGCGCCCTGGCCCGCCTCGACGTGGGGGTGGCGATCTTCTTCGTGCTGTCGGGCTTCCTGCTGGGCAGGCCGTTCTTCCAGGCCGCCGCGCGGGGCCAGCGGGCCCCGCGGGCGGCGGCCTACCTGTGGCGCCGCGGCCTGCGGATCCTGCCCGCGTACTGGCTGGCCGTCGTCGCGGCCCTGGCCTTCCTGCCGGGCAACGACTCGGCGGGGGCCGGCGACTGGGTCCGGCACCTGCTCCTGGTGCAGATCTACGACTCCGAGCCCGACGCCGCGGGGCTGACCCACCTGTGGAGCATGTGCACCGAGGTCACCTTCTACCTGCTGCTGCCGCTGCTGGTCGCGGGGCTGCTCCGGCTGGCCGGTGGCTGGCGGCCGGCGCGGATCCTCGCCGGGCTGGCGGCCCTGGCCGTCCTGGGCGCCGCATGGGTGGCCGTGGTCTGGCAGGTCCAGTCGACCGGCAGCTCGTTGAACGTCTGGCTGCCCGCGTTCCTCTCCTGGTTCGCCGGCGGCATGGCGCTGGCCGTCCTCTCCCTGTGCGATGACGCCTGGCCGCTCGTGCGCGGAGTGCGCGACGTCGCCTCGAACGCGTGGACCTGCTGGGCGCTGGCCGGAGCGCTCTTCTGGGTCGCCTGCAGTCCCGTCGCCGGCCCGCTCACCCTCGAGGACCCGTCCTCGGTGGAGGCGGTGACGAAGAACCTGCTCTACATGGGCGTCGGCGTGCTCCTCGTCGCTCCGCTGGTGCTGCACCGGCGGCCGCTCGGGGTCCCCGGCGAGGTGCTCGGCGGCCGGGCGGCACGCGTGCTGGCCGAGACCTCGTACGGCCTGTTCCTGTTCCACATGCCGCTGCTCGTCGGCCTGTACCACCTGCTGGGCTGGCAGCCCTTCACCGGCCGGTTCTGGTTCGTCGCGATCGTCACCTGGATCGGCGGCACCGTGCTGGCCGCCGTCTGCTACGTGCTGGTCGAGCGCCCTGTCCGGCGTCTCCGGTCGCTGGTGCCCCCTCAGGCGTCCCGGCGCCGGGGTCCCCGGCGGGAGAGCGCCCAGGACCCGGACGAGCTCACCAGCGAGACGACCAGGGCCGCCAGCGCGGTGAGCGCCAGCACCTGACGCACCGGCTCCATACCGGGGCCGGCCGCCAGCAGCGCACCCGCGGCGACCAGGGCGAGGGCCGCGACCACCGTCAGCACCCGCTGCCGGGTCGGGACCAGCGCGGCGAGGGCGCCCACCCCGAGCAGGGCGAGCAGTGCCCAGTAGCCGCCGAGGAGGACGAGCAGAACCGCGGCCGCCCCCACCGTGACGACGCCGGAGCGCCGTCCCGGGCGCCCGACCGGCGGGTGCTCCCCCGCCGACCCCCGCACCGGGAACCGCGCCAGGGCGGCCAGCAGGAGCAGCGCCACGCCACCGGCGACCAGGGCACCGCGGTAGAGGTCACCGGGTGCGAAGTCCAGGCGGACGACCCCGGCCGCCCCCGCGGGCAGGACGTAGCCCTGCTGCCACCCGTCGACCTGGACCGCCTCGAGCTCGCGCCCCTGGAGGGTGGCACGCCACCCCGCGTTGACGTTCTCCGGCACGACCAGCAGCGTGCTCGCGGTTCGCGCGTCGACCTGGAGCGCCCGGTGCTCGGGGTCCCACCGCTGCACCTGCACCGGGTCGCGGGTCTGCGCGCCCGAGGAGGCGACGCCCGCGTCGAGCGTGGCGGACTCCACCGTGAAGGCGGACGTGCTCTCCGCGACGAACGTGTGCCGCCCGGCGAGCAGACCGGCCGTGCTCCCCGACCCGGAGCAGAAGGTGAGCCGCACCGGCGCGAGCGCGAGCAGGTCGCCGACGGTGGCCCGCACGGACGTCTGGTGCCGCACCCCGTCGACGACGACCTCCGGCCCCTCGCCGCACGGGACCTCGACCGGCGCGGTGAGGTCGAGCGGTTCGACACCCCGCACCTCCAGCTCGCTCACGCCCACACCGAGTTCGGTCCGCGTCCCGCCGTAGGTGTCGATGCTGGAGAGCTTCGCGCGGGTCGAGAAGTCGACCGTGACCGTGTCGGTGACGACCCCGGGGAAGGTGGCGACGCCTCGCCGGTCGAGCTGGACCAGGCGCTCCACGTCCCCCGCCCGGACCGTGACGACCACGGGGCGTGAGGCCGCCGTCCCCTCGGTGTACCGGAGGCGGACCTCGCTGATCCTCCGGGGCTCCGACCAGCTCACGGTGAGGCTCTCCCGGGTGCCGGGCTCCGCGAGCCAGGCCGTGTCCGGGTCGCCGTCGACGGCCGCCCACGCGCCGGCCCGGGGGTCGGGCACCAGTGAGCCGTTCACCTCCGCCCGCAGCCCGCCGGCGGCGGACGCGACGAGCCCGTCCAGCTCCGCACCGGGCCGGGGCCGCACGGAGACGGACATCCCGTAGCTGTCGGACGACGGCACCGTGAAGGTCCGGGCCAGTCCCAGGGGCTCCTCGGCGGCCGCCACCAGCGACGGCTGGCACCGTGGCCGGCCGTCGGCGTCGGTCACGCACCCGTAGGCCGCCGGGTTCGCCGCGTCGAACGCGAACCCCTCCACGGCTCGCCCGCCGGCCGCGACCGACGGCAGGTCCACGGTCCGGGAGACGTCGGCCCCGGGCAGGCGCACCTCGGCCAGCCCGAACGTCAGCTGGTCCGAGCCGGTGCGGGGCTCCGCGACGAGCCGGAGGGTCCGGGTCTCCCCCTCCGGGAGCTCGATGCGGACGACCCGCGCTCCTTCCTGCAGCCGGACGACGGAGCTGCCCTCGTCGGTCACGACCCGCAGACGGGCGGGCGGATCCGAGGCCGTCGCCTCGTCGAGCACGACGGTGACCGCGCCCTCCGCGAACGGGCGGGCCAGCTCGACCTCCCACCAGGCCCGGACCGGGCCGTCCTGCGGCGCCGGACGCCACGCCGTCGCGGGGTCGCCGTCGACGGCGGCGAAGGGGTGCTCTCCCGGGCGGACCCCCTGGCTGTTGTCCGCGTCGGCACCCGAGCTGGATGCGGTGACCCGCGCGCCCCCGATGCGCACCACCGACTCGTTGGCGGCGTGGTCGTCGAGCAGGTAGTCCCGGGCCGGCCGGCCCAGCCTCAGCGGATCGTCGGCAGTCAGCCCGGCGGAGGCGGCTGCCGTGATGGCACCGGTGGTCCGCTCGCGTCGCTGGAGCGCGTCGCTGACCAGGGTGCCGCCCCCGGCCACGGCACCGTCGCCGGCGATGACGGCGGGCCGGTCGTGGAGCAGCCCGTGCTCCTCGAGCGCCAGCACGCCGTCGGGGCCGCCGACCACCTCGACGGCGTCCGCGACGGGGACCGTGTAGGCGGTCGGCGCGACGTCCGGGACGGCGAAGACCTCGACGGCGGGCACGGGGCTGTCGGCACGACCGTCGGTGACGGTGCCCGACAGGCCGTTCCCCCCGAACAGCTCGGGCCCGAACGCGGCGACGCGCTCGATGCCTGGTGAGGACGCGAGCGCCTGGTGGACGAGAGCGAGGCGGGACGTCTTCGCGGCCGGTGCGTCGAGGTCGTTGCGGACGACCACGTGCGAGTAGCCCGACCGGGCGAGGAAGCGGGTGAGCGCCTCCGACCCCTCTCCCCGCCCCAGCCGCTCCTCCACCGCGTCCAGGGCACGGATGTGGCCGGTGGGCGTCAGCGGGATCGCGTTCCGCACGTCCCACGGGGAGTCCGCCAGCGGCTGCATCGGCTCGTCGCCGGTGCTCCCCCAGAGGTACGTGCCGAAGGAGGAGGCGGGCACGAGCAGCGCCCGGCCGGCGGCGTCGTCCGCGGCCAGCCAGGCTGCGGTCTCCCGCCAGTAGCCGGGGATGTCCTGGAAGCCCGTCGGCGGGACGAGGCGCCCGTCGACGGCCGGCTGCGCCGCCGCGGCCACGCCGGCCAGGACCAGCCCGACGAGCGTCGCGCACGCGAGGCGGACAGCGGACGAGCGGCGCCGGCCCCGCGGAGCCGGCGGCGGGCCCGGCGGGCGGTCCCGGTCCCGGCGGCGGGTGGCGGCCGCGAGGAGGACGCCGAGCAGGTGGACCATCCCCAGCACCAGCGGCAGACGGAGCACCGGGTCGAACTTGTGCAGGTTGCGCAGCGGCGCGAGGGCGGAGTCCAGCAGCTCGCGGATCGCGCCGGCACCGGCGCCCTCGACGGCCGCGACGTGCCCGGCCGACACCAGCACCACCCCGGCGAGGAGACCCAGGACCAGCCAGCGGCGGTGCGGCAGGTCACGCCGGAGCAGCCCGACCAGACCCGCGGTCGCCACGACGACCGTGCCGGCCACGGGGAGCACCTCGTGCAGCAGGTCCCAGCCGGCGGGCCACGTCGGGCCGTACGGTCCGCCGAGGCCGGCCACCCACTGGGTGGTGCCGCGGAGCACCTGCACCAGTTCGTTGCCGCCGGTCGTCGTCGCCGCGGTCTCGATGTAGTCGAGGAAGTCGGGGCTGAACCGGCCGAGGAGGAGCAGCGGCCCGACCCACCAGGCCGTGGCGAGCCCGACGGAGACCACCCACCACCCGATCAGCCGGCGCTTCCGGGGGCCGCCCGGGAGGGTCAGCAACCACAGGGCGGCGAGGGGCAGGACCGCCGCGGTGGCGACGGCGTTGACCCCGCCGACGCAGAAGACGGCGACCCCCGACAGCGCCGCCGCCCGGCGGGGCGAGCCCGTCCGGGCGCCGGACACCAGGGGCACCAGCACCCACGGGGCCAGCGCCATCGGGATCATCTCGACCGAGGTGAGCCCGATGCCGCTGACCATGCGGGGTGCCAGGGCGTAGGCCAGCGCACCCACGATCCGGGTGGCGTCGGTACCGAGCTCCAACCGCCGGGCGAGCGCCATCACCCCGAGGAAGGCGACGGCGAACAGGGCGGTCCACCACAGCCGCTGCACGACCCAGGTGGGGATGCCCATGGCGTTCCCGAGGCCGAAGAACGGCCCCATCGGGAACAGGTAGCCGTATGCCTGGTTCTGCACCTGCCCCGCGAAGCCCTCGGGCTCCCACAGCAGGAGCGCCCGGCCGAGGAACCCGGACGGGTCGACGGCGAGGTCGAGCTTCGTGTCGGCCACGATCTGGCCGGGCTGCTGGTTCAGCGACAGCCCGAGGAAGGCGAGGAGGACCGCGCCGAGCCGGAGGCGGTGCAGCAGCCGAGCGCTCCACCCGCCGTCCTGACCCGGGTCCCCGGGCGGGGGCGGGGCAGCCGGAACGGCCGGCGCAGGATCTGCGCCGGCCGTCCGGGTGAGAGATGCGGTCACGTGTTCCAGGAGTCAGGGGCCGGCGGCGACGCCGGCCCCGGGCGTCAGCGGGTGGTGCCCACCGGCTCGAGCTCGGTCGTGGACGCCTGGTGGGCACCGGGCCGCCGCGGCGTGGCGCGCAGGGTCAGGAACAGCCCCAGGGCCACCAGGACCAGGCCGAGAAGGAGCAGCACGAGCGGCAGCACGGTCTTGACCATGGAGATCTGCCCGCCGATGTCCTCGGCGCGCTCGACCCCGGCAGCGATGGTGTCCTCGTCACCGGCGAAGGTCCCGGCCAGGATGGTGGCCGCCTCGTCGCCGTCCGGACCCACCAGCACCGTGTTCGGGCGCTCCTCGGAGGTCACGATGACGCCGCTGGTCGGCTCGACCCAGATCGTGCGCTCGTTGCTGTAGACGACGTCGGCGGAGACGGTGCCGCCCGCGTCCGACCCGACCAGGGCAGCCGGGACGTCGGTGGTGCGGATGACGGTCTCGGGGATGCGCTGCACGAAGCGGTAGACGTCCAGGCCGCCGAGCTCCTCCTCGCCCTCGAACGTGGCCGGCCAGGCCTGCCGGGTCGTGGAGTTGAAGACGTCGTAGTCCTTCTGCTCCGTGCCGAAGGGGAAGGTGAGCGTCAGGCCCTCGACGGAGACGTCGTCGTCGTAGTCGACGTGGTCGACGTCGCACTCGACGGCGACGGCCTCGCGACGGTCGAGGCACACGCGGTAGGTGCCGGCGTTGAGCAGGGTGCCGTCCGTGGCGGTGATCGTGGACCCGAAGTTCCAGACCGCCACGTCGTCGGAGGCCGCCTCCGACGAGGGGTCGCCCTGGACCTGCTGGCGGACGTCGGCCTCGAGGCCGCTCAGCTGCTCACCGGCAGCGAGGTCGAAGTACTCGATGTCGGTGCCCTGGGCGGTGGGGCTGGCCGTCTGGTCGAGCGGGTACTTGACCAGCGCCGGCTCCAGGAACAGCCGGACGGCGAGCGCGGCGGCGAGCAGGAACGCTCCCAGACCCAGCAGCCCCAGCCCGATGGCGCGTCCACGCATGCCCATTGCTCCTCAAGCTCGTCGCGACTGCACCTTTGCGTCGCAGCGCCGCAACACTACTGGCGAGTAGGCCGGTGTCCAGTCCCGGTTGGTACGGAGCGGTATCAACGAGCCGATACGGCGCGGTACCAGGGTGAACGAGTCACCCCCAGGGGTGAACGACCCCGCGCGGTCAGCGGCGCCGCATCACCACGACGAGGTTCCAGGAGACGACCTCCCGGAGCCCGGGGACGGCGAGCACCCACCGCGCCCACCACGGGTGGTAGCGCGGGTAGGCGGCCACCACGTCCACGTCGGGGCAGTTCCGCGCCCAGCGGAGCGCGGCGCCGATCGAGACCGGGAAGAGCGACGTCCCGAAGCGGTTCTTCGGCTCGCGCCCGGTGCGCCGCCGGTACCTGCGGGCCGCCCGGTGCCCCCCGAGGTAGTGCCAGGGCGCGGTCTCGTGCCCACCGTGGGGCGACCACCAGGGGGTGAAGGACAGGAAGATCGTGCCCCCCGGCCGGGTCACGCGAACCATCTCTGCGGTCATCGACCACGGCGACCGGACGTGCTCCAGGACGTTCGACGAGTAGCAGACGTCGACCGCCGCCGTCCGCACGGGCAGGGCCTCGCCGCTCCCCCGGACCGTGCCGGGCTCCGGCTCGCCGCGCGCCACCATCTCGCCGGCGTCCGGCTCGAGGCCGACGTAGCGGGCACCCGCTCCCCGGAACGCCTCGGCGAAGTACCCCGGCCCTCCCCCGACGTCGAGCACCTGTGCCCCGTCGAGGCGGACGTGCTCGCCCAGCTGCCGCACGGAGTCCGCCGCCAGCACGCCGTAGAAGTGATCGGGGTCGGTCTGCTCGACGAGAAATGCACGGAAGAGGGCGACCGAACGGCTCACAGTTGCGGTACGCGCCATTCCGCCCGGACCCCCTTCTTTGCGGTGACAAGGCCTGCGGGCCCGTTGTTACCCGGGGGTAGTCTCCCGCGGTGCGCATTCGATCAACGCCGATCGATGTCCTGTTCGTCAACTGGCGGGACATCACCCACCCCGAAGGCGGGGGCTCCGAACGCTACGTGCACCGCATGGCCGAAGGGCTGGTGGGTGCCGGTCTCGCCGTCGCGATGTTCTGCGCCGCCCACGACCGGGCGCCGGCGGAGGACGTCGTCGGCGGCGTCCGCATCGTGCGCCGGGGCGGTCGGCTCAGCGTCTACCCGCGCGCGCTCCTGCACGTGATCCGCCACCGGCCCCACCTGGTCGTCGACGTCCAGAACGGCCTCCCGTTCGGCAGCACGCTGGTGACCCGGCAGCCGGTCGTCAACCTCGTCCACCACGTCCACCGGGAGCAGTGGCCGATCGTCTTCGGCCGCCTCGGCGGTGCGGTCGGCTGGTGGCTGGAGAGCGTGCTCGCGCCCAGGCTCTACCGCCGGAGCCGTTACGTCACGGTCTCTACGGCGACGGCCGACGAGCTGGTCGGGCTCGGGGTCGACGCCGAGCGCCTGACCGTGGTCCGCAACGGCGTCGAGCCGCCGCCGCCCGTGACGGCCGTGCCGAGCCCGACGCCGCGGCTGGTCGTCCTGGGCCGCCTGGTGCCGCACAAGCGGGTCGAGCACGCCATCGAGGTCGTGGCCCGGCTGCGCGACCGGTGGCCGGGGCTGCGCCTGTCCGTCGTCGGCGAGGGCTGGTGGGACGCCGAGCTGCGGGCCCGGGCGATCGAACTCGGCGTCGACGACGTCGTGGACTTCACCGGGCACGTCGACGAGCAGACCAAGCACGAGGAGCTCGCCCGCGCATGGGTGCACCTGTGCCCCTCGGTCAAGGAGGGGTGGGGGCTCGTCGTCACGGAGGCCGGCTCGCACCGCGTCCCGACCGTGGGCTACCGCTCCGCGGGCGGGTTGCGGGAGTCGGTCGTCGACGGGCGCACCGGCCTGCTGGTCGACGACCTCGACGAGCTGACCACCGCGGTCGAGCTCCTGCTGGCAGACGAGGACCGCCGCCTCGCCATGGGCGAGGCGGCGGCCCGTCACGCTGCTGCCTTCAGCTGGCGGGCGAGCATCCGGGCCTTCGCCGCGGTGCTCGCCTCCGCCGTGCGGCCGGTCGGGCCGGCCGCTCCGGGGTCAGCCCCGGTCGCCGTAGTCCAGGACGTTGATCGTCTCGTTGCCCGTCTCCTGGATGGAGTTGTCGGGGTCGAGGGAGGCCTGCACGCCGGCGACGGCAGCGACGCCGAGCGCGGTGCCTCCGCCGAGGGAGATCAGCACGGCGATCAGGGTCTTCATTCGGGAACTCGCTTCCGTGGAGGGCGACGACGGAGCGTGACGCTAGAGGGCAACGTCGTGATCCACAACAGCGAACCGGTCACGACCGCCAGCCAGCAGGCGTGAATTCCCACTACCGCGGTCACCCGTACGGGCGAGGGTTCCGGCCCCGGACGGGCTCCCGGGACGCGGTGGAGATCCAGGTCGGCGCCGTCGACGACCAGCGGCAGGTCGCTCACCTCGCCGGGCACCGCCGGCCCCGGGGTGCCCTCCTCGACCAGCACCCAGCCGATGCCCAGCTCCGCGAGCGCCTCGGGATCGTCGGCCGCGGCTGCGACCGCTCGGGCACGCAGGTCCTCCCCGGCCACCGTCCGGCCGTCGACCGGCAGCGTGTCGTCGGTGACGGCGGGGCGTGGCAGCCAGCGGGGGGCCGGGTCCAGCTGCGGCCGGTCGTCGTTCCAGTCGAAGGCCCGGTAGGCGCCGAAGGGCAGCACGAGGACGTCGCCGGGGTGCGGATCGCCGGCCAGCGCCTGCCGCACCCGCTGCCAGTCGTCCGGGTAGTCGACCGCGTGCAGGCGTCCGCCGACGCCCCACACGAGATCGGGGACGGCGACGATCGGCAGGAGCACCGCGGCCGCGCCGACCAGGGCGGCCGCACCCGGGACGGCGGCCCGCCGGCCGGCCGCCCCGGCGACCCGGCGGGCTCCCAGACCGGCACCCAGGGCCAGCGGCAGCGCCCACCAGGCGATCCACTTCTGCCCGTCGCGCAGCAGGCCGGCACCCGGGACCGTGCGGACGAGGACCTCCAGCAGCTCGCGGGTGCCGGGCACCGTCCCGGCGAGGGCGAGCAGCAGCCCGCCGACGCCGAGGAGGACCAGCCGCAGGCCCGGTCCGCGCAGCGCGCCGCGGGCCGACCAGCCGACGACGGCCAGCGCCACCAGCAGCAGCGTGACCAGCGGCAGCAGCGTCGAACCCCGGCTGCCGGGCACGGCGCCGGCGTTCCAGATGCCCCCGGTGCCGAGCAGCGCGAGCAGCGCCCCGCCCGGGCCCTCGCCGCGGACGGCGAAGGCGGCGACGCCCGCCGGGTCGGAGACGCCGCCGGCCGGGTGCAGCGCACCGGCGACGATCCAGGGCAGGGAGAGCACCAGCACGCCGCCGCCGGCGAGGAGAGCCCGGCGTCGTCCGGCGAGGGCGAGCACGACACCGGCCGCGAGCAGCGAGCCGGTCGGGGTCAGGGTGGCCGGCGCGCAGGCGAGCAGCAGCCGCGGCAGCGCCCGGGGTTCGGCGGCCCGGACGCGCAGCGCGGCACGGGCGATCCAGGGCAGCGCCGCGTACGCGAGCAGCAGGCTCCAGTGGCCGATGAGCAGCCGCTCGGCGACGTAGGGGCTCCAGCCGTAGACCAGGCCGGCCACCGCGGCGGCGATGCCCCGCCGGCCGTCGGGGCCCGGCGGTACGAGCCGGGCGGCGCCGAGCACCGCGGCGTAGACCAGGCCGAGGAGCACCGCCTTCTGCACCAGCTGGCCCGGCACCACCGTGGTCACCAGCGCCATGACGCCGTCGGCCGGCACCGCGCGCGGCAGCCCGCCGCCGAGCCCGAGTGCGTCGAGGTCGAGGTCCTGCCGCGGCACGAACACCATGTCGCGGAGCAGCACGAACCCCGGGGCCAGCGCTGGGCCGGTCACCAGCAGGGCGGCCACCAGGGCCAGGACGCGGGCCGGCCACGGGGAGGGTTCCGGTCGGGTCCAGCCGCCGTCCACACTCGTCCCCTGTCCGCCCCTGGTCGGTCCCGGCCGGGTTGCCGACCGAGGCGCAGCGTAGGGGGCGGTCGTGGCTGACCCGCTCATCCGGCCGGTCGACGGCGCGCTGCCCGAGGCACCGCCGGCGCGGCTGCTCGGCCCGGCGGCACTGGTGTCCGCGGCGTTCCTCGCGACCAACGCGCTGGCCTACGTCTTCACCGTCCTGGCCGCCCGCCTGCTCGCGCCCGCCGCGTTCGGGGAGCTCGCCGCCCTGCTCAGCGTGCTGCTCGTGGGCACGGTGCCGGCCACGGGGCTGCAGACGGCAGCCGCCCTGCACCTCGGCGGCTCGGCGGGGGGACGTCCGCCCGCGGTGCTCGCCCGCCTGCACGCCGCGGCGTGGGTGACGGGACTGCTGGTGGTGGGGTGCGGCGTGCTGGCCGCCGTCCCGCTGAGCCGGCTCCTCCACCTGTCCGATCCGGCGGCCGTCGCCTGGCTGGTCGCCCTGCTGCTGCCCTCGACGCTGATCCCCGGCTACCTCGGGATGCTGCAGGGCAGCGAGCGGTACGGCCGGCTGGCCACCGTCAACGCGTCCTACGGCCTCGCCAAGCTGGTCGGGGGCGTCGGTGGCCTGGTGGTCGGGGGCACCCCTACCGCCGCGCTGGCCGGGATGACCCTCGCCGTGGCCGCCGGGGCGCTGGCCGGCTGGGCCGGGTGCGGGCGGCCCGGGCTGACCCGTGGCGTCCGGGGCCCGCTGGTGGCGGCGCTCAGGGCCTCGGGTGCGCTGCTCGGGTTCGTGCTCCTGCTCAACCTGGACCTGCTGCTGGCCCGTCACCACCTCGCCCCCGCCGACGCCGGCGAGTACGCCGTCGGGTCGATCGTCACCAAGATCGCCTTCTGGCTGCCGCAGGGGGTCGGCGTGGTGCTCCTCCCGCGCCTCGCCGACGAGGCGCACCGCCGCCAGGCGCTGCCCGCGGCGCTGGCGCTGGTCGGCGGGGTCGGCGCCCTCCTGACGCTGGCCACCGCCGCGCTGGGCTCCTACGCCATGCCGCTCCTCGGCGGCTCGGCCTACGGCGACACCCTCGGCGGGGCGACCTGGCTGTTCGCCGCGCTCGGCACGCTCCTCGCCCTCGCCCAGCTGCTGCTCTACTCGGGGATCGCGACGTCCGACCGGCTGGCGATCGGCGCCGTCTGGCTGGCGGCGGGCGTCGAGGGGGCCGTCGTGCAGGTCCTGTCAGCGGCGGGGCGGCTGTCCGTGGTGGCGATCGTCGCCACGGCCGTCGGCTCCGCCGTCCTGCTGGTCCTCGGTGGCCTGCTGCGCTCGCGGTCCGGCCGGACGGTTCCACCGCACGGGTGATCGACTCCGCCCTCGGGGGACGACTACTCCCGCGCGGGTAGGGGCAGGAGCAGTCGCAAGCCACCGTCCCCACGAGAGGAGCGCCGTCCATGGCGTCCGTCATCCACTACACGATCGCCACCGAGGCCGAGAAGAGCCCGGACTTCCGCCGGGTCCTCTGGACCGGCGAGCACACCCAGCTGGTCATCATGACGATCCCTCCGGGCGGCGAGATCGGCGAGGAGGTCCACGAGGTGGACCAGATCCTCACCTTCGTGAGCGGCACCGGGAAGGCGGTCATCTCCGGCTCGGAGAAGGCCGTGGCCCAGGGCGACCTCGTCGTCGTGCCTGCGGGCAAGAAGCACAACTTCCTCAACACCGGCCAGAACCCGCTGATCCTCTACACCGTGTACGGGCCCCCGGAGCACGCCGACGGCGCCGTGCACACGACCAAGGAGGAGGCCGACCGGCTCGAGGAAGAGGGCAAGGACGAGCCGCCGAACTCCTGACCGCTCCCGCGGTGGCCGCCCGGCGGCCACCGCGGCCGGGCATCAGCCCAGGACGGCGAGCACCTGCCGCCTGACCTCGAGGTCCTCGCGGGCGGTGACGACCACCATCCGCACCGGCGCACCGTCGGCGCCGATCTCCGCGTCCGACGTGGTCGCCCGGTTGCGCTCCTCGTCCACCGCCACGCCGAGGTGGGCCAGCCCGTCGGCCAGCGCCGACCGCACCTCCCACGAGTGCTCCCCCACGCCGCCGGTGAGGACCAGCAGATCCAGCCCGCCGGCGGCCGCCGCCATCCCCGCCGCCTCGCGCACGAGCCGGTGCGCGTAGACGTCGAACGCCAGGACGCAGTCGGCATCGCCCCGCGCCCGGCCGGCCAGGACGTCGCGCAGGTCGCCGCCGGTGCCCGAGAGACCTGCCAGGCCCGACCGGTGCTCCAGGACGTCGGCCAGCTCGTGGACGGGCACCCCACCGTGCTCGAGCAACCAGAGCACCAAACCCGGGTCGAGGGTGCCCGGGCGGGTGTTCATCACCAGGCCCGCCAGCGGGGTGAAGCCCATGGTGGTGTCGACCGAACGCCCGTGCCGCACCGCGGCGAGCGAGGCCCCGGCGCCCAGGTGGCACGAGACGACCCGGAGCCCGGCGAGGTCGCGGCCGACGACCCCGGCGGCACGGCGGACCGCCGAGGCGTGCGAGAGCCCGTGGAAGCCGTACCGCCGCAGCCCCCACCGCTCGTTCCACTCCTTCGGCAGCGCGTAGGTGGCGGCCGCCGCCGGCAGGGTCGTGTGGAAGCCGGTGTCGAACGCCGCGACGGCCGGCACCCCGGCCAGGAGCTCCCCGGCGGCACGGATGCCGGCCAGCGACCGCGGGTTGTGCAGCGGGGCCAGGTCGTCGATGGACCGCAGGTAGCCGGTCAGCTGCTCGTCGACGACGGCGGGCCCGGTGTACCGCGGACCGCCGTGCACCACCCGGTGCCCCACGGCGTCGACGGCGCCGCAGCCGTCGAGGAAGTCGGCCAGGGGCGCGAGGTCGTCGGCCCCCGCCCACCGTTCGACCGTGGTGGCGGCGGTGACCGATCCGTCGGCGTCGAACCGGGTCAGCTTCAGGCTGCTGGACCCGGCGTTGACGACCACGACCCTCATCCCGGCTCCGGCTCCCGGAGCGGGTCGCTGCCGGACGTCGTCGGTCCCGGCCGGCCCGACCACTGCCAGTCCCGGATCTCGGGCAGGTCCTCGCCGTGGGTGCGCACGTACTGCCGGTGCTCGGTCAGCTGGTCGCGCAGCCGGTCCCGGGCGTGGGCGCCGACCGTGCGCAGCCTCGGCACCCGGTCGATGACGTCGATCGCGAGGTCGTAGCGGTCGATCCGGTTCATCACGCAGATGTCGAAGGGGGTCGTCGTCGTGCCCTCCTCGACGTACCCGCGGACGTGGAAGTTCTCGTGGTTGGCCCGGCGGTAGGTCAGCCGGTGGATCAGCCAGGGATAGCCGTGGTAGGCGAAGATCACCGGCTTGTCGCGGGTGAAGTACGCGTCGAAGGCGGCGTCGGAGAGCCCGTGCGGGTGTTCCCGGTCGTCCTGCAGCCGCATCAGGTCGACGACGTTGACCACGCGGATGCGCAGGTCGGGGAACCAGCCCCGCAGGATCTCGACGGCGGCGAGGGTCTCCATCGTCGGCACGTCGCCGGCGCAGGCGAGGACGACGTCGGGCTCCACGCCGTCGTCGGTGCTGGCCCAGGACCAGATGCCGATCCCCTTGGTGCAGTGCTCGACCGCGTCGTCGATGCCGAGGTACTGCAGCGCCGGCTGCTTCCCGGCCACGATCACGTTGACGTACTGGCGGGTCCGCAGGCAGTGGTCGGCCACGGACAGCAGCGTGTTGGCGTCCGGTGGGAGGTAGACCCGGATGACGTCGGACTTCTTGTTCACCACGTGGTCGATGAAGCCGGGGTCCTGGTGGGAGAACCCGTTGTGGTCCTGCCGCCACACGTGCGAGGTGAGCAGGTAGTTCAGCGAGGCGATCGGCCGCCGCCACGGGATGCCGTTGGTCGTCTTCAGCCACTTCGCGTGCTGGTTGAACATCGAGTCGACGACGTGGATGAACGCCTCGTAGCAGGAGAAGAAGCCGTGCCGGCCGGTGAGCAGGTAGCCCTCCAGCCACCCCTGGCAGACGTGCTCGGACAGGATCTCCATGACCCGGCCCCCGGGGGCCAGGTGGTCGTCGCCCGGCAGCCGCTCGGCCATCCACGCGCGGTCGGTGACGTCGAGGACGGCGCCGAGACGGTTGGAGTTGTTCTCGTCGGGCGCGAACACCCGGAACGTCGTCATGTTCTCCCGCATGACCTCGCGCAGGAAGCCGCCCAGCACCCGGGTCGCCTCGACCGCGCCGGTGCCGGGCACCGGCACGGGCACGGCGCAGTCCCGGAAGTCCGGCATGCGCAGCGGGCGCAGCAGCTCCCCGCCGTTGGCGTGCGGGTTGGCGCTCATCCGCCGGGTCCCGGCGGGGTGGAGGTCGCGCACGGCCGGCACCGGCGCGCCGCCGTCGTCGAACAGCTCCTCGGGGCGGTAGCTGCGCAGCCACTTCTCCAGCACCCGGCGGTGGCCCGCGTCGCCGCGGGCGTTGGCGAAGGGCACCTGGTGCGCCCGCCACGTCCCCTCGACCTGCAGCCCGTCGACGGTCTCGGGCCCGGTCCACCCCTTGGGCGAGGCCAGCACGATCATCGGCCAGCGCGGCCGGCTCGTGTCGCCGTCCTCGCGGGCACGGCGCTGGATCGCGGCGATCTCGTCCAGGCACCGGTCGAGGGTGGCCGCGAACTGCCGGTGCATCGTCGCCGGGTCGTCGCCCTCCACCAGGTAGGGCGTGTGCCCGTACCCCCGGAGCAGGTCCATCAGCTCCTCGCGAGGGATGCGGGCCAGCACCGTCGGGTTGGCGATCTTGTAGCCGTTGAGGTGCAGGATCGGCAGGACGGCGCCGTCCGTCGCAGGGTCGGCGAACTTGTTGGCGTGCCAGCTCGCCGCGAGGGGCCCGGTCTCCGCCTCGCCGTCCCCGACCACCGCCGCGACGACGAGGTCGGGGTTGTCGAAGGCCGCCCCGTACGCGTGGGCCAGGGCGTACCCCAGCTCGCCTCCCTCGTGGATCGACCCCGGTGTCTCGGGGGCGACGTGGCTCGGGATGCCGCCGGGGAAGGAGAACTGGGTGAACAGCCGCTTCATGCCGGCCGCGTCCTGGGACACGTCCGGGTAGATCTCGCTGTAGGTGCCCTCGAGCCACGCCGCGGCGACCGGGCCGGGACCGCCGTGCCCCGGCCCCATCACGTAGATCATGTCCAGGTCGCGGGCGCGGATGGCCCGGTTCAGGTGGGCGTAGAGGAAGTTCAGTCCCGGCGTCGTGCCCCAGTGGCCCAGCAAGCGCGGCTTGACGTGCTCGGGGCGCAGCGGTTCGCGCAGCAGCGGGTTGTCCATCAGGTAGATCTGGCCTACGGAGAGGTAGTTCGCTGCCCGCCACCAGCGGTCCAGCGCCGCGACCTCGTCATCGCCCAGGGGCTCGTCCGGACCGGTCGAACGCAGCGTGCTCTGCATCCGCCGCACGCTAACGACTCCGGGCGACGGGGGCGATCCCTCGGGGGGTCGTGCCGGTGAACGGGCCGGGTGGCCGGGCGCGAGAGCCCGACGGGAGACTCTGCTCATGACCGCGACCCACCCCGAGACCGCGACCTCCGACCTCGTCGCGGCCCTGCGGGCGGCCGACCTGGCCGACGTCGACGACTCGGGCCTCGCCCGGGCGCTGTACTCCTCCGACGGATCGCTCTACCGCGTGCTCCCCCGCGCGGTCGTCCGCCCGCGGCACGCCGACGAGATCGTGGCCGCACTCGAGGTCTGCCGCTCCCTCGGGGTGCCGCTCACCGCGCGCGGAGCGGGCACCTCGATCGCCGGCAACGCGGTGGGGCCGGGGGTCGTGCTCGACACCAGCCGGTACCTGGACCGGGTGCACGAGGTCGACCGCGAGGCCCGGACCGCGACGATCGACCCCGGCGTCGTGCAGGCCGCGCTCCAGGTCGCCGCGCGGCCGGCGGGCCTGCGCTTCGGCCCCGACCCGAGCACCCACAACCGCTGCACCGTCGGAGGCATGATCGGCAACAACGCCTGCGGCTCGCGGGCGCTGGGCTACGGCCGGACGTCGGACAACGTCGTCGGCCTCGACGTGGTCACCGGCACCGGCGAGCGGCTGCGGCTGGGTGCGGGCGGCACGACGGCGGGCCCGGTGCTCACCGGCCTGTCCGCGCTGGTCGACTCCGAGCTGGCGACGATCCGCACGGAGCTCGGCCGCTTCGGCCGCCAGGTGTCGGGCTACTCGCTCGAGCACCTGCTCCCCGAGCGCGGCTTCGACGTGGCGCGCGCCCTGGTCGGCAGCGAGGGGACGCTGGCGCTGGTGCTGGGGGCGACGGTCCGGCTGGTCGCCGACGCCCCGGTGCGCGGCCTGGTCGTCCTGGGCTACCCGACGATGGCCGACGCCGCGGACGCCACGCCGGGCCTGCTGCCGCACTCCCCCACCGCCGTCGAAGGCCTGGACGCCCGCATCGTGCAGCGGCTGCGCGACGTCCCGGCCGCCGTCGTCCCCGACCTGCCGCGGGGCGAGGGCTGGCTGGTCGTGGAGCTGACCGGCGACACCGTGGCCGAGGTGACGGCGAAGGCACGCGG
The DNA here is from genome assembly GCF_003075095.1 of Blastococcus litoris. Classification (GTDB taxonomy): domain Bacteria; phylum Actinomycetota; class Actinomycetes; order Mycobacteriales; family Geodermatophilaceae; genus Blastococcus_B; species Blastococcus_B litoris. The sequence continues at coordinate 385,767 of NZ_QCZF01000002.1, read as the reverse complement.
CGTCGTCGCCGACTCCGGCGCCCTGGACACCCTGGTGGTCACCGACCCCGCCGAGGCGGCGGCCATCTGGCGCATCCGGGAGGACGGCGCGGGCCTGGCCGCGCGGACGCACGACGGCCGGCCGGCGCACGCCGGGTGGGAGGACGCCGCGGTCCCGCCCGAGAAGTTGGGCGCCTACCTGCGCGAGTTCGAGGCGCTGCTGGACCAGCACCACCTGCAGGGCGTGCCCTACGGCCACTTCGGCGACGGCTGCGTGCACGTGCGCATCGACTTCCCCTTCGGTCAGGGCCCGGACGCCGGCCGAGGCCGGTACCGCGCGTTCGTCGAGGACGCGGCGCGCCTCGTGGCCGGGTACGGCGGCTCGGTGTCGGGCGAGCACGGCGACGGCCGGGCCCGCAGCGAGCTCCTCCGGTACATGTACAGCCCGGCGGCGCTCGGCCTCTTCGAGCGGGTGAAGGGGCTCTTCGACCCCGATGACGTGCTCAACCCCGGCGTGCTGGTCGCACCGGCCGCCTTCGACGAGGCCGTGCGGATGGCAGAGGCTCCGGTGCTGTCCCGTTCGACCCGGCCCACCCTGGCCCTGGCCTACCGGCACGACGGCGGCGACTTCTCGGCCGCGGTCCACCGCTGCACCGGGGTGGGCAAGTGCCGGGCGGACCTGCAGTCCGCCGGCGGCGTGATGTGCCCGTCGTGGGCCGCCACCCGCGAGGAGAAGGACACCACGCGCGGCCGGGCCCGCGTGCTGCAGGAAATGCTCGCGCCCGGCGGTCCGGTGCAGGACTGGCGGTCACCCGAGGTGCACGCGGCGCTCGACCTGTGCCTGTCCTGCAAGGGCTGCTCCCGCGACTGCCCGACCGGCGTCGACATGGCGTCGTACAAGGCCGAGGTGCTGCACCAGAGCTACCGCCGCCGGCTGCGGCCGCTGTCGCACTACACGCTGGGCCGGCTGCCCCGGTGGGCAGACCTGGCCGCGCGGGCGCCCCGGCTGGTCAACGCGGTGCTGCGCTCGCGGCCGGGGAGCCGGCTGGCCAAGTGGGGCGCGGGCATGGACCAGCGCCGCGCCGTCCCCGAGTTCGCCGTGCGCACCTTCCGGCAGCAGTGGGCGGCCCGTCCGGTGGGTCCCGACGGCGCGCCGGTGGCCCTGTGGGTGGACTCGTTCACCGACCACTTCGCTCCCGACGTCGCCATGGCGGCCGCACGGGTGCTGGAATCCGCCGGCTACCGCGTGCAGGTGCCGGGCGCGGACACCTGCTGCGGGCTGACCTGGATCACCACCGGCCAGCTGGACACCGCGCGGCGGATCCTCGGGGCGACGATCGATGCGCTGGTGCCGCTCGTCGACGCCGGGATCCCCGTGGTCGGCGTGGAGCCCTCCTGCACCGCGGCGCTGCGCAGCGAGTCGCTGGAGGTCGTCGGCGGCCCGGCCGCGGAGCGCGTGGCCCGCGGGACCCGGACGCTCGCCGAGCAGCTGGCCGCGACCCCGGGCTGGTCGCCGCCGTCCATGGCGGGTCTGCAGGTGGTGGCCCAGCCGCACTGCCACCACGCCTCGGTCATGGGGTGGTCGGCCGACGCGGCGCTGCTGGCCGACGCCGGCGCGACGGTGACCCGGCTCGGCGGCTGCTGCGGTCTGGCCGGCAACTGGGGCGTCGAGCGCGGCCACCACGACGTGTCCGTGGCCATCGCGGAGCAGCAGCTCCTGCCGGCGGTCGAGGGCCTCTCCCCCGACGCCGTGGTGCTCGCCGACGGGTTCTCCTGCCGCACGCAGCTGGACCAGCTGGCCGACCGCCGCGGACTGCACCTCGCCGAGCTGCTGGCCGACCGGCTCGGCTGAGCCGCCTCTGCCACGATGCGGCCATGGAGCTCGAGGAGACCCTGCTGCCCGGTGTGGGCGTCCGCTACCAGATGACGACCCGCTCCGGGGAGGTCCTCGGCGTGGTCGTGCAGCGCGAGGGCGGGGCGGAGTTCGCCGTCTACGACCGGCGCGACCCCGACCGCGCCCGCGGGGTGTTCCGGCTCTCCGCAGAGGAGGCCGATGCGCTGGCCGAGGTCCTCGGCGCCCCGCGGCTCACGCAGCGGTTCGCCGACCTCTCCCGCGAGGTGCCGGGGCTCGAGTCCGCCCGGTTCACCGTCCCGCCCGGTTCACCGTTCGCCGGTCGCACCCTCGGCGACACCAAGGCACGCACGCTGACCGGGTGCTCGGTGGTCGCGATCGTGCGGGGCGACGACGTCATCCCCTCCCCCACCCCGGACGACGAGCTGCGCGCGGGTGACGTGCTCGTGGCGATCGGCTCGGCCGCCGGCCTGGAGCAGCTCGACCGTCGGCTGGCCGGCCGCGACCAGGACGGCTAGGTGGACCACGTCGCGGCACTGCTGGTCGAGCTCGGCCTGCTCTTCGGCGCGCTCTCGCTGCTGGGGCTCGGCGCGCGGCGGCTGGGGCTGTCGCCCGTGCCGTTCGTCCTGCTCGCCGCGCTGGCGGTCGGCGAGGGCGGCGTGGTGCCGCTGGAGAACGCGGAGCCGTTCCTGACCGCGTCCGCGGAGATCGGCGTCGTCCTGCTGCTGCTCACGCTGGGCCTGGAGTTCTCCGCCACGGAGCTGTTCGCGTCGTTCCGGCGGCACGCGCCCTCGGGCGTCGTCGACCTGGTGCTGAACGCCCCGCCCGGGCTCGTGGCCGGGCTGCTCCTGGGGTTGCCCTGGCAGGGGGCGGTGGCCCTGGCCGGCGTCACCTGGATCACCTCGTCGGGCATCGTGGCCCGGCTGCTCGGCGACCTCGGCAGGCTGGCCAACCGCGAGACGCCGGCGGTGCTGTCGGTCCTGGTGCTGGAGGACCTGGCGATGGCCCTCTTCCTGCCGCTGCTGGTGGTCGCGCTGGCGGGCGGGGGCGTGGTGTCGGCGGTGGGCGGCGTCGTGCTGGCCGTGGGCGCCGTGCTGCTCGTGCTGCTCGCCGCCCAGCGCCACGGCCACCGGCTGGGGCGCCTGCTCAGCCACGACGACGACGAGCAGGTGCTGCTGCGGCTCGTCGGGCTGACGCTGCTCGTGGCCGGGCTGGCGCAGTCGGTCGGGGCGTCGGCGGCAGTGGGCGCGTTCCTCGTCGGGCTGGCGCTGCCGGCGTCCTTCGCCGATCGGGCGCGGGCGATCCTCGCACCGCTGCGCGACCTGTTCGCCGCGATGTTCTTCGTCGCCTTCGGGCTGGCCACCGATCCGGGAGCCGTCCTGCCGGTGCTCCCGGCCGCGCTGGCCCTCGGCGCCGTCACGGTCGGCACCAAGGTGGCGACCGGCTGGTTCGCTGCCCGCCGGGACGGGGTCGGCGTGCCCGGGCGGCTCCGGGCCGGGACGGCGCTGATCGCCCACGGCGAGTTCTCGATCGTCATCGCGGGGCTCGCGGTCGCAGCGGGCATCTCCGCCGTCGGCCCGGTCGCGACCGCCTACGTGCTGGTCATGGCGGTGGCCGGACCGGTGCTGACCCGCTTCGCGGAGCCGCTCGCCGCGCCGCTCCTCCGCCGGACCACCGCCTGAGCCGGCGTCAGGCCGCGGCCTCGTCCCGCCGGGCGCGCGCGGCGGCGACGACCGTGGGAGCCAACGCGGTGGCGATCCGCGCGTAGCCGGCCGAGCTGGGGTGGAAGCGGTCGCCGGAGAACATGGCGGGGTCGGCGACGAACTCGCGGCCGACCTCCGCCGCGATGTCGGCCACCGCCGCGCCCGCCGCCTCGGCGAGCGCTGCCTGCCGCCGCTGCAGCTGGGCGCAGGCCGCCTGGACCAGCGGCCGGAACGCCGGCGGCACGAACGGCACCGAGGACATGTCGGGGGCCGGGACCACGACGACGTCGGTGCCACCGGCCCGGAGCGCGCCCACCGCCGCGGCGAGCGCGGCGGCCGCCTGTTCCGGGGGCAGGAAGCGGGCGAGGTCGTTGGCGCCGATGACGACGACGGCGAGGTCGGCGTCCAGCGGCTGCGCGCGGCGCACCTGGGCGGCGAGGTCGGCGGAGACGGCGCCGGGAACGGCGAGCACGTGCAGGTCGACGTCGAAGCCCTCGGCGGTCAGGGCGCCGGACAGCCGCCGGCCCAGGGTGTCCTCGGGCCGCCGCGCGCCGGTGCCGTGCGCGATCGAGTCACCGAGGACGAGCAGGCGGAGAGGGGTGGCGGCCACGACGGGTCCAACGTTCCCCGCCGGTCCGGGATTTCCGGTCAGCGCCCCCGCCAGAGCGGTGCGCGCTTCTCGGCGAACGCGGTCGAGCCCTCGCGGGCGTCCTCGGAGGCGAACACCGGGCGGACCACCTCGTCCTGCCGCTCCCACGCCTCGTCCGGCGACCACGCCGGTGCCGTCAGCACGACCTCCTTGGTGGCCGCGACCGCGAGCGGGCCGTTGGCGGCGATCGCCTCGGCGAGCCCGACGGCGGCGTCCAGCGCCGTCCCGTCGTCCACCACGCGGTTGACCAGCCCCACCGACTCGGCGCGGCCGGCGTCGATCGGATCGCCGGTGAGCAGCAGCTCGAGCGCCACGGCGCGCGGTACGCGCTGCGGCAGCAGCAGGGCCGCGCCGCCCGCGGCCACCAGGGACCGCTTCACCTCCGGTACGCCGAACCGGGCGCTGCGGCCGGCCACCACGAGGTCGCAGGCCAGCACCAGCTCGAACCCGCCGGCCAGGGCCCCGCCCTCGACGGCGGCGACCAGCGGCTTGCGCGGCGGCGTCCGCGTGATCCCGCACAGGCCCCGGCCCTCGATGGCGGGGGTCTCGCCCCGGAGGAACGCCTTGAGGTCCATGCCCGCGGAGAAGAAGCCGCCCGCGCCGGTCAGCACCGCGGCCCGGAGCTCGTCGGACGCGTCCAGCTCGTCGACGGCGGCGGCCACCGCCTGCGCCACGGTGGCGTTCAGCGCGTTGCGCGCCTGCGGGCGGTTGATGGTGATGACCTGCACGGCGCCGCGGCGCTCGACCAGGACCTCGTCGTCGGACACGGAACCTCCCGTGGCCCCCTGCAGGGCCCCGCCGCGAGCTTGCTCGTGGCGGGGGGCAGGGGGTCCTTCGTCAGGCCTTGGGTCCACCGGCGGCGTAGACGACCTGGCCGGACACGAACCCGGCGCCCTCGCTGGCGAAGAAGGACACCAGGTGCGCGATGTCCTCGGGCTTGCCGGTGCGCGCGACCGGGATCTGCGAGGCGGCGCCCTTGATGAAGTCCTCGAACGGGATGCCCATCCGCTCGGCGGTCGCCTTGGTCATCTCGGTCTCGATGAAGCCGGGGGCGATGGCGTTGGCGGTGACGCCGAACTTGCCCAGCTCGATCGCGAGGGTCTTGGTGAAGCCCTGGAGCCCGGCCTTGGCCGTCGAGTAGTTGGCCTGGCCGCGGTTGCCCAGCGCCGAGGTGCTCGACAGGTTGACGATGCGGCCCCACTTGGCGTCGATCATGTGCTTCTGCGCCGCGCGGGTCATGAGGAAGGCCCCCCGCAGGTGCACGTTCATCACGATGTCCCAGTCGCTGTCCGACATCTTGAACAGCATGTTGTCCCGCAGGACGCCCGCGTTGTTGACCAGTACGACCGGCGGGCCGAGCTCGGTGGCGATGCGCTCGACGGCCGCCTCGACGGCGGCGGAGTCGCTCACGTCGGCGCCCACGGCCAGGGCCCGGCCGCCGGCTGCCTCGATCTGCTCGACGGTCCCCTTCGCCGCGGCCTCGTCCAGGTCGAGGACGGCGACGGCGAAGCCGTCCTCGGCCAGGCGGACGGCGGTCGCCGCACCGATGCCGCGGGCGGCACCGGTGACGATGGCCACGCGGGTGCCTGCGCTTGCCTCGCTCATTGCTGTTCCTCTCACGTCGGATGCCGGCTGCCGTCGGCGGGTGGTCCGCACGACGGGCCGAGAGCTGCGCCCGACACGTTACGGCCGGGATCGGTGGCGGCCGTCACGAGGTCCGGGCCGCGGGCGTCAGGGCCAGATGGAGGCGACGATGATCGCCGCGACCGCCAGCTGCACGGCGGCGCTCACCAGGCTGGCCGGGTGGAACTCACGGTCCATGAGGTGGTGCCCGAGGCGCCCGGGGATGAGCACGTCCAGCGCGACGAAGGCCACGGCCTGGAGCACCACGCCGAGGATGCCGAAGACGACGGTGTAGAGCAGCGCCCGCCCGAACCCGCTGGTGGCGTTGGTCCAGATGCTGGCGAAGATGATCGCGCCCTGCCCGAGGAACCCGCCGGTGAGGGCGATCGCGGCGTTGAGCGAGCGCTGCTCCGCGATGTGCTTGCCGAGGTTGCCGGGGGTGAGCAGGTCGAGGGCGTAGAAGCCCAGGACCAGCAGCGCGATGCCGACCCCGGTGTAGGCGGCGGCGAAGCCGATGCTCTCCAGCACGGGGTGGACCTCCAGGCGGTGACGGGCAGGGCGGGGAAAGGCCTGCCAGGTCTACCGCACCGGCCCCACCAGCGCACGGACCGGGGCCGTCACACGCCCCGCGCCCCGCCGTCCGCGCGGACGCCGTCCACCGCCGGGACCGGCCCGGTGTCCCCGGTCAGGCGGACTGCCGGAGCCTCGTCACCGCGGCGTCGTCCTCGAGCGCCGGCCGGGGCGCCGGGTGCTCGACGAGGGCCAGCACCCGGCCCGCCATGAACCGCGCGGTGCGCACGGGCGTACCGCCGCGGGTGGTCTCGGCGACCTCGACGACGCCCCGCCCGTGGGTGACCTCGACCCGCCGGCCGGCCCGCGTGGCCGCGATGTCGTAGGTGCGCGTGCTGCCGCCGGCGTCGATCACGATCTCGACCCGATCGCCCTTCATGTCTGCCTCCTCCACCGGGCGCCGGACGACGCCCACGGCTTCGCGAGGACAACGTCCCACAGGGGTCCGACATTCCGCCGACACGCGAGCTGACCTGCGCTTTCTCCCCGCAAGGAGCTGGTCACCCGGGGGCGTCGGGCGTCGTCGCGTTGGTGGACGCGCGCCGGGGGTGGTGCAGCCGCCGGACCGACGCCAGCGCCGCCCTGCGGGCGTGCATCCGGCGCTTGGCGCGCATGGTGCGTGGTGCCCGAGGCTCCTCGCGGAGCAGGGCGTCCAGCCAGTGCCCGCGGGGGTCGACGTCCACGAGCAGGGCCTTGACCAGCAGCGTCAGCGGGATGGCCAGGAGCGCGCCGAGCGCGCCGAGCACCCAGCCCCAGAACAGCAGGGCGACGAAGGTGACCGTCATCGACAGCCCCACGGAGTCCCCCACGAACCGCGGCTGGATGAGGGTCTGGATGACGAAGTTCAGCAGCGAGTACACGACGACGATCGCGATGAGCTCGCCCCAGCCCCCGGCGAGCAGACCGAGGATCGCCGGCGGCACGACGCCGAGGACGAAGCCGATGTTCGGCACGTAGTTGGTGACGAAGGCCAGCAGCCCCCAGAGCCCCGCCGCCGGTACGCCGATGATGGTCAGCGCGATCCAGTCGCCGACGGCCACGATCGCGCCGAACACGGTGCTCACCAGCAGGTAGCTGCGGGTGCCCTGGGTGAACAGGGTCATGGCGACCGGGAGGTGCGGCCGATCCTCCCCGACCAGCGCCATGCGCCGCGGGAACCCGCTGGACTCGATGGCCATGAAGACCAGCGCGGACAGGAGCAGCACCAGCGTGCTGGCCGCGTTGGTCAGCCGGCCCAGCACGTCGGTGGCCAGGCCGACGAACTGCGCGTAGTCGATCTGCCGGACCAGGTCCGACAGCTGCCCCGAGACGATGCCGGCGTCGTTGAGGTCGGCCACCACGCCGTTGATGAGGGTCTCCGCCCGCCCGGTGTAGTCGGGCAGCAGCGCCGCGAACTGGGCCGCAGAGACCACCAGCAGCGTCACGAACGCCAGCAGCACCGTCCAGACGAGCAGCAGCAGGACCGTCGTGGCCAGCCACCGGGGCACGCCGATCCGCCGGAGCCAGCCCTGCACCGGGGCGAGGGCGATGACCACGACCAGCGCGAGGAAGACCGGCGCGACCAGCCACGCGACGGCGCGCAGGCCGGCGACGGCGACCGTCGCGGCGGCCAGGCCGGCCAGCAGCAGCAGCCACCGCGGCATCCCCGAGGGGCCGGCCTGCGGGTCGACGGCCGTCGACCCGCTCGCGACCGCGGCGCCGGGTGCCAGGGAGAGCGCCTCGGAGGCCCGCTCCGGCGCGGGGTCGGCCGCCGGGACGTCCGGTTGCACCGCCATGCCGATCCCTCCCCTCGCTCGACGGGTCGTCCCCGTACACGGTGCTCCAGTGTGGCGCGGTGCGCCCGCCGGCACCGCTCAGCGCGCCACCGCGCGTCGAGCGGGTCTAGGAATCTCCGGACAGGGCGAGCTTCATCCCCTCGTGGCCGGCCTCGAACCCGAGCCGCTCGTAGAAGCGGCGGGCGTCGGTGCGGCTCTTGTCGGTCGTCAGCTGCACCAGCGAGCATCCTCGGCGCCGCGACTCCTCGACCGCCCAGCCCACCATGGCCGCACCGATTCCCCGCCCGCGGGCACCGGCCGCGACCCGCACCGCCTCGATCTGCCCGCGCAGCGCGCCCCGACGCGCCAGGCCGGGCAGCACCGACAGCTGCAGCGTGCCGACCACCTCCTCGCCCTCGAGGGCGACCAGCAGGACGTGCGCCGGGTCGGCGTCGACGAGCGCGAACGCCCGCCGGTAGGGCGCCAGGTCGCCGTCCAGGGTCTCCCGGCCGGCGCCGAGGGGGTCGTCGGCGAGCATCGCGACGAGGGCCGGGAGGTCCTCGTCGGTCGCCCGGCGCAGCTCCACCCGGTTCGGCTCGACCCGGTTCAGCGGAGCGCCACGCGGTCGGTCAGGGCGAGGACGTGGTCCCACGCGTCGCGGCAGGCCTCGGCCCACTCGCCGTACGCCCGGTCGAAGAAGGAGTGCGGGGCGCCGTCGTACACGACCGCGTCGACCTCGGCGCCGGCCGCACGCATGGTGTCGGCGAGCGCGAGCTGGTCGGCCACGGGCGTGGCCGCGTCCTCGCCGGCGATCAGCATCACGGTGGGCAGCGTCGCCCGCGCGGCGGCGTCGCCGACGACGGAGGGCTTGCCGTAGAAGCCCACGCAGCCGGCCAGGTCCAGGTCGCCCGTCGCCTGCCGCCAGGACATGCTGCCGCCGAGGCAGAAGCCCACCGTGACCACGGGGAGGTCGGCGCCGGCCCGCTCGCGGAGGTAGTCGATCGCGGCACGCAGGTCTGCGTCGACGTTCTCCGGAGCCATCGCGGCGACGTGCGGCTGCCACTCGAAGTCGGCATCGCGCACCCCGGACTCCGAGGCGGGCGCTGTGCGGCCGAAGTAGTCGATCGCCACAGTGGGCAGGCCGGCCTGGGCGAACTGGTCGGCCAGCGCCACGTAGAACGGGTGCAGGCCGCGGACGTCGGGCAGCAGGACGATCCCCGTCCCGGCCGCCTCGGCGGGAGCCGCGTAGGCGGCGGAGAAGGGCGTGCCGTCGGCAGAGGTCAGCGTGAGGACGCCGCGCTCGGCGACGTCGCCGCTGCGCGGTGCCGCGGGCGGGCGGCTGTCGTGGTCGTGGCACACGGCGCGGGCCTCAGCTGTCCGCGGCGGCGTCGGCCGGCCCGGGGTTCCCGCCGACCACCCTGGCCGCGACCTCGCGCCGCGCGTCGGCCAGCCAGTCGTGCTGGCCGTCCGCCTGGGCGATGAGCCTGTCGAGCAGCGCGGCGTCGAGCCGGTCGTCGGCGGCCGCGACCGCCCGGAGCGTCTCGAAGCCGGCCCGCTTGGCCAGGACGGCGGTGGAGATGAACTCGAACTCGACGAGGTCGCTCAGCGGCGACCGGGACAGCAGGTGCCCGTTGAGCTTGAGCCGGGACAGCTTCTCCCCGAGCCAGGAGCCGATCTGCTTGTACTGGCGCACCGGCACACCGAGGGCGGCCATCGCTGCCCGCAGTCCGGCCCGCTCCTCCCGGAGCTGGTCGAGCAGCTGCTCGAGCTTCGGCTCGTACGCGGTGCCGCGGTGGACGCCGATCATGCGGCTGACCAGCTCGATCCCGCCGGTGGCTGCGGCCAGGTGGTCGTTGCAGTAGATGCCGAGCAGCTCGGGATCGCGCACGGCACCGGCTGCGGACGACTCGGACACATGGCCTCCAGGGGCGACGGGGAACTGCGGTCATTCTCCCTGCCGCGTGATCACCCTGCTCGGCGTGCGCCCGCTCAACCGCGCAGCAGGACGGCCACACCGATGCAGGCCGCCGCCCAGAGACCGCTGGCCAGCGTGCCGACGATGAACCGTTCGGCCGCCGCGGGCGCCCGCAGCTCGGCGAAGCGGCCCAGACCCTTCACGGCGAGGACGACGGCCAGGCCCTCCGACGACCCCGCCAGCAGCGCCGCGGAGACGGCGGCCCGCTCGAGGACGCCGATCCAGGCGCCGCCACGCAGGATCGTGGGGTCCTGCGGCCCGCCGGCCACGCCCACCGCCGCGGGGTCCGCGCCCTGGAGGACGGCGGTGGCGACCGGCCCGCCGGCGAGCACCGCGGCCAGGACGGCGGCGACCGTCGTCCCCTGGAGCAGACCGGAGGACGGCTCGTCGGCGGTCCAGGCGATGACCGCGGCGGCGCCGAGCAGGACGCCGAGCAGGGCGGCGCCCCACGCCGGGCGGACCCGCTCGCCGCGGGCGGTGAGGACGAGGCCGGTGGCCGCGGTGAGCGCCAGGAGGACGAGGACGGCGACGGTCACGCTCCGCTCACCCCGCCGCCCGTGCCAGCAGCCGGCCCGCCGTGGGACGCAGCTCGCGCTCCAGGTCCCAGAGGCCGGCGGCCAGGCGCTGGCCGACCGCCTGCCGGGAGATGCCGAGCGTGGCGGCCGCCTCGGCCTGGGTGCTGCCCTTCCCCACGAGGGAGATCGCCTCCCACGCCTGCTCGCTGCGCCGGTCGACCACGACGGCGAGGGCGCTGAGCACCGCCTGGGCGTCGCCCGCCTCCGCGGGCACCGCTCCGCGCACCGCGAGGCGGCTCGCCCGCTGCTTCGCCGCATCGACGGCCCGCCGGGCGCTCAGGTAGGCCGGCCCCGCGCCGGCGCGCGTGCTGGACGGCAGCGGCGTCTGCACCGGGCCCGCTCCCACGCCGATGCTCCAGTCGCCCGCCCGGACCAGGCGGAGGACGACGTCGACGACCTCGTCGGGCTCGGCCAGCAGGCCCTGGAACTCGTCGCCGGCCGTGCGCTCGAAGGCGAGCAGCGCGGGTACGGCGTCGTTGAGCTCGCGGAGCACCGCACCGACGCGGTCGGGATTGCGCCGGCTCGCCTTCTGGTCGACGGTCAACACGTACGGCACCCCGCAAGCCTGACAGCTTTCTCGCCGCGATGCAAGGTTCAGAGCTTGTCGAGCACCTCGGGTGGGAAGCCACCCGTAGCGATCGGACCCCAGCCGGTGATGGTGACCCGGATCAGCGACTTCCCCTGCCGCGCCATCGCGGCCCGGTACTCGTCCCAGTCGGGGTGCTCCCCGCTGATCGACCGGTAGTACTCGACCAGCGGCTCCAGGGCATCGGGCAGGTCGAGGACCTCGGCGGTGCCGTCGACCTGGACCCACGCGTCGTTCCAGTCCGGCGACAGCACGCACAACGAGACCTCCGGGTCGCGCCGGGCGTTGGCCGCCTTCGCGCGCTGCGGGTAGGTCGAGACGACGATCCGCCCGGCCGCGTCCACGCCGCACGACACCGGCGACAGCTGCACCCCGCCGGATCCCCGGCGGGTCAGCAGCACCGCCTGGTGGCGTGGGCGCAGGAACTCGAGCAGTGCGTCCCTGTCGACGCGGTCAGCGGTCGCGGCCTTCGGCATGGCCCGAACGCTACGACGTGGCACCGACAGCGACGACTTCGCCACGATGATCGTTCCGGTGCGGTCCCGGTCCGCCACCTGTGCTGAGATCGGGGCATGAGGCTCCGACTCCCCGGTCGTCCCGCAGGCGAGCCGGATCCGGCCTCGCAGCAGCCGGACGCGCCCGCTCCCGACGACGCCGCCGTGACCACGTCCCCGGCGCCGACGCAGGGGCGGGGCCCGAAGATGCAGGCCGCGGCCCGCACCCTGGCCATCGCCTCGGGGCAGTTCCTCCTGATCGCCGCGGCCGTCGTCGTGCTGTTCTACGTGCTCGGCAAGCTGTGGTCGATCCTCCTGCCCATCGTGCTGGGGCTGCTCATCGCGACGGTGCTCTGGCCGGTCACCCGCTTCCTCCGCAACCACCGGTGGCCGCCGGCACTGGCGGCCTCGGTCGTCCTGCTCGGGTTCCTCGCCGCCTTCGGCGGCATCATCGCAGCGATCGCGCCGTCCGTCGCCAACCAGGTCACCGAACTCGCCGACCAGGCTTCGGCCGGGCTGCAGAACGTGCAGGAGTGGCTCAGCGGGCCGCCGTTCAACCTGCGTGAGGGGCAGATCGACGACGCCGTCGACTCGACGATCGACTCGATCCAGGGCAACGCCCAGAACATCGCGGGCTACGCGCTCACCGGCGCCACCGCCGTCGGCAACAGCCTGATCAACCTGGTGCTGGCGCTGGTCCTCGTCTTCTTCTTCCTCAAGGACGGGCCCCGCTGGGTGCCGTGGCTGTCCGCGCAGACCGGCCCGAAGGCGGCCCCTCACGTGGCGGCGCTGTCGTACAAGACCTGGGACACGCTCTCGGAGTTCATCCGCCAGCAGGCGCTCGTCGGCTTCATCGACGCGTTCTTCATCGGCCTCGGTCTGTGGATCTTCGACGTGCCGCTCGTCCTGCCCCTGGCGGTGCTGACGTTCTTCGGCGCCTTCATCCCGATCATCGGCGCGTTCGTCGCCGGCGCCTTCGCCGTCCTGATCGCCCTGGTCGACGAGGGCTTCACCGTGGCCCTGATCATCTTCGGCATCGTGCTGCTGGTGCAGCAGATCGAGGGCAACGTCCTCCAGCCGATCATCCAGGGCCGCGGCTTCAACCTGCACGCCGCCGTGGTCATCCTCGCCGTCACCGCCGGCAGCAGCCTGGCCGGCATCATCGGCGCCTTCCTCTCCGTCCCGATCGCCGCGATCATCGCGGTCATCTACCGCTACGCCCGCGACCAGCTCGACGGGAAGCAACCGGAGATCCACGACGACGGGACCCGCACGGAGATATCCGGCGACGACTCCGGGACGACGGTGCGGCAGGAGCAGGTCGCCTCTCCGGCCGAGGGGCAGCCCGCGTCCTGACCCACCGGGGGGACGATGGGTCCCGGGTGGGAATGCTCGGGCCCCCAGCGGGGCTGCACCGGCCAGCAGCGGCCGGCGACCGGCCGCCCGAACGACTGCAGGAGGTCCGACCGTGGCCCAGCGACCGGAGGAGCTCGTCGAGCTGCTCCCCGAGGCGGAGCCCTTCCTCACCCGCGAGGCGGCGGTCGACGACCCGGCCGAGCGCGGCGGGCTGGTGCTGGTGCACGACCTGGGCGGGGACTTCGACGCCGCGCACGCCGCGACCCTGGCCGGCGGCCACCTGCTGGCGAGCCTGCCCTCGGAGGTGATCGCGCGCTTCGACGCCGACAGCCTCGTCGACTACCGGGCGCACCGGCCGCGGATGAGCTTCAACAGCGACAGGTACGAGTCCTTCGCGGCGCCCGAGATCGCGCTGCACGCACTGGAGGACGACGCCGGGCGACCGTTCCTGCTGCTGCACGGCGCCGAGCCCGACTACGCCTGGGAGCGGTTCGTGGCCGCCGTCGCGGGCCTCGTCGAGAAGCTCGGGGTCACCAGCGTCATCGCGCTGCAGGCCATCCCGATGCCGGTGCCGCACACCCGCCCGGTGACGGTCACCGCGCACGCCACGCGCCGGCAGCTCATCGAGCAGTACCCGGTCTACTGGGGCGAGATGCGGATCCCCGGCAGCGTCTCGGCGCTGCTGGAGCTCCGCCTCGGGGAGGCAGGGGTCGACGCGCTCGGCGTCGCCGCGCACGTGCCGCACTACCTGGCGCAGGCCACGTATCCCGCTGCCTCGCTGACCCTGATCGAGCACCTCGAGTCGCTCACCGGACTGGCCCTGCCGACCGAGACCCTCCGCGACGCGGCCCAGGTGCACCGCACCGAGCTCGACGAGCAGATCGGCCGGTCGACGGAGAACACCGCCGTCGTCGCCGCCCTGGAGCAGCAGTACGACGCGTTCACCGCGGCGCGGGAGGGCACCGACCTGCTGTCGGGCGGCGAGGTGCCCAGCGCCGAGGAGATCGGCGCGGAGTTCGAGCGCTTCCTGGCCGACCAGGACCGCAAGCCACCCCGCGACTGACGCCCCGCCCCGACGAGAGCCCCTCCCCGGGCCCGGTGCTCGGCTGTGCGCCCATCCACCTCATCGGGACGGGACGACGTGGACCAGCGCGCAAGCGCTCGGCGGTCAGGCGTCCGGGAGTGGTGCGCGGCGGGCGCCGGCGACGTCGAACAGGTCGCCGTACTCCTCCACCCGGGCCAGGACGTCGTCGGTCGTGAAGCGCAGCTCCGCGGGGTCCAGCGACCCGTCACGGACGGCGTCGACCTCGTCCCAGCCGATCGGCGTCGAGACCGTCGCCCCCGCGCGCGCCCGCAGCGAGTACGGCGCGACCGTCGTCTTCGCCGGGTTGTTCTGGCTCCAGTCGATGAGCACCTTGCCCGGGCGCAGCACCTTCTCCATCCGCCAGACCACGTCGTCGGGCGTCTCGGCCGACAGCTCCTGGGCCAGCTGCTTGGCGTAGCGGCTGGGGTGCTCCCGGTCGGCCGGCGTCGCGATCGGCGCGTACACCTGCATGCCCTTGGACCCCGACGTCTTCACGACCGGGTCCAGGCCGTCGGCCTCCAGCCGCTCGCCCAGCCGCTCGGCGACGACGCAGCACTCGTGGATGCCGGTGTCGGGGCCGGGGTCCAGGTCGAGCACGAGCAGGTCCGGCAGCGCCGGCCGCCCGTCGTCGTCCACCTGCCACTGCGGGACGTGCACCTCGAGCGCGGCGAGGTTGGCCGCCCAGGCCAGGTCCGCGACGGACTCGAGCACGACCATGTCGAGGGTCTCCCGGCCGCGGGAGCTGCCCGGGCTCGGGATCGTGACGCGCCGGACCCACTCGGGCGCGTGCCGGGCGCTGTTCTTCTCGAAGAACGTCTGCCCCTCGACGCCGTCGGGCCAGCGGGTGAACGTCACGGGCCGGCCGGCGACGTGCGGCAGCAGGACCGGCGCGATCCGGACGTAGTAGTCGATGACCTGAGCCTTGGTGAACCCCACCTCGGGGAAGAGCACCTTGTCGAGGTTGGAGATCTGCAGGGTCCGGCCGCCGACCTCGACCCGCTGCTTCGCCGGGCTCACGGCTCGACCACCACGTCGTCGGGCTCGAGGTCGTCCCGGACGCCCCGCCAGGCCGGGTGGCGCAGCCGGTTGTCCGCCGTCCACACCGCGTAGGCGACCTCGCCGACGAGGTCGGGCTCCACCCAGCGGGCGTCACGCGTGATCTCCCGGGGCAGCGTGCCGTCGAAGGGCGAGGCGGTCCGGGGGTGCAGCACCCGCTGGAGGTCGCGCAGGTCCTGGTCGCTGAAGCCGGTGCCGACGTGGCCGACGTAGACCAGCCTGCCCTCGTCGTCGGGGACGCCGACCAGCAGCGAGCCGATGGTCCCCGACCGCCGGCCCTGGCCCGGCCGCCACCCACCGACGACGACCACCTGCGTCCGGAAGTTCTTGATCTTGCGCCAGTCCGGGCTGCGGGCACCCGACCGGTACGGCGACGCCAGCCGCTTGGCGACCACGCCCTCCAGCCCGTTCTCCAGGCTGGCGGCCAGCACGCCCTCCCCGCCACCCTCGAACCACGGCGTGGCGACCCAGCGGTGCCCGGCGATCCCGAGCTCGTCGAGGCGGTGCCGCCGCTCGGCGTAGGGCCGGTCGAGCAGGTCCTCGCCGTCCCACGAGAGCAGGTCGAACACCAGGAAGGTGACCGGCTTCTCGGCCGCCATCCGCGGCACCTCGGGTCCGGTCCGGTGCATCCGGCCCTGCAGCGCGCCGAAGTCCGGCCGCCCGGCACCGTCCATCATCACGATCTCGCCGTCGACCACGGCGTCGTGCCCGTCGAGAGCCGCCGGCAGCCGGGCCACCTCGGGGTACCGGACGGTGATGTCGGTGCCCTTGCGCGACGTCAGCCCGAGCACGCCGCCGCGGACCGCGGCGATCGCCCGGACGCCGTCCCACTTGAACTCGTAGCCCCAGCGGTCGTCCTCGTCCCCCGCGGGCAGCTCCCCGGCGGTGGCCAGCATCGGCAGGGGCACGGCGGTGCCGGCGGGCTGGGTGGCGTCGAGCTTGCGGATGTTCCAAGCCCCGTCGTCCACCGGGAAGAGCGCGTAGCGGCCGGCCAGCTTCCGGCCGTCGAAGGTGACGATCACGTGCCGGTCGTCCCACTTCTCGGTGGCGTACCGGCCGGTGTCCCAGATGGTCACGTGCCCGCCGCCGTACTCGCCGGCCGCGATCGTGCCGCTGAACGACGCGTACTCGAGCGGGTGGTCCTCGGTCGGGACGGCGAGCCGGTTGGGGCCCTGCTCCGTCGGTGGGCCCTTGGGCACCGCCCAGCTCTTCAGGACGCCGTCGCGCTCCAGGCGCAGGTCCCAGTGGACCCGCTCCCCGGTGCGGCCGCGGGGCGTGTGGTGCTCCTGGACGACGAAGGTGTCGTCGCCGCCCTGGGGAAGGACGCCGCCCTCGGGCGGGACGGGCTCGGCGGTGCGCGCCGGGTCCCGCTTGCGGCGGTACTCGGCGAGCGGGTCCTCCCGCCGGGAGGGCACGTCAGGCGCTGCGGCGGGCGCGCTTGGCCGGCGGCTTGTCCGCGGTCTTCTTGGCGGCACCCGACTTCGCGGCCGTCGTCTTCTTCGCCGCAGGCTTCTCGGCGGCCGCCTTCTTGGCCGGCGCCTTCTTCGCGGGGGCGGCCTTCTTCGCCGGTGCCCGCTTGGCCGGCGCCTCGTTGTCGGTGGCGTCGTCGGCGGTGGCGTCGTCGTCGGCGCCGCCGCGGGCCCGCTCGACGCTGCGGCGCAGCGCGCTCATCAGGTCGACGACGGCGCCGCCGGTGTCCTCCACCTCGGGCACCTGCTGCACCTCGCCACCGCTCTGCTTGGCCTCCAGCAGCGCGGTCATGGCCTCGCGGTAGTCGTCGGTGAACTGGGTGGGGTCGAACTCACCCGTCATCGAGCCGATCAGCGCCTCGGCCATCTTCAACTCCTGCGGCCGGACGCTGATGTCCTCGTCCAGGAAGCCGAAGTCAGGACGGCGGATCTCGTCGGGCCACCGCATCGTGTGCATGACCAGCACGCCGTCGCGGACACGCAGCACCGCGAGCGACTCGCGCTGCCGGATGGCGATCTTGGTGATGGCGACCTGGCCGGCGTTCTCGAGCGCGTCGCGAAGCAGCACGTAGGGGCGCGCCGCGGGGCCGTCCGGCTCGAGGTAGTAGGTCTTCTCGAACATGATCGGGTCGATCTCGTCCTGGGCGACGAACTCCAGGACCTCGATCTCCCGGCGGGTGGAGAGCGGCAGCTCGTCGAAGTCCTCGTCGGTCAGGATGACGACCTGGCCGTCGGGCAGCTCGTAGCCCTTCGCGATGTCGCTGTACTCGACCTCTTCGCCGTCGATCGAGCAGACCCGCTTGTACTTGACCCGCCCGCCGTCGGCCGCGTGCACCTGGTGGAAGCGGATGTCCTTGTCCTCGGTCGCCGAGTACAGCTTCACGCCGATGCTGACGAGGCCGAAGGACACGGCCCCGCGCCAGATCGATCGCATGCCGCACCTTCCCCGAACTCCGCTGACGGACCTGTGACCAGGTCAAGATCACAGGATAGGTCCGGCGGGGTACCCGCGGCAGGTCGGCGGACGCGCCTCCTCCCCCGCACGGGGGTCACCCGTCCGGGGGGCCGGCTCAGGCGCCGGCGTCGACGCCCTCGGTCTGCGGGGCCAGGCCGCCGTTCTGGATGGCGTCGTAGACGAACTGCAGGACGTCGGACCCGGCGACCATCGTCATCGTCAGGGCCGCCAGCCGGGTCGCCTTCGGGGCGGTGACGTAGCCGAACACGAAGCCGGTCCCCACCCACTGCGCCAGGCAGAACGGGCAGGTGAGCAGCTCCCCGACCGCGTGCTTCACGCCCCCGTGCTCGCGCACCTCCTCGGCCACCTCCGCGTGCCCGGACGGGCCCTCGAAGCGCACGAACGGGGCGCGGACCGGGGCGGTCACCGGGTCCTTCGCGATCCGGCGGGCCAGCCGGAAGGTGGCCACGGTGAGCAGCGCGGCGTCGCCGAGCGGGATCCGCTCCGGGAGCTCCCGGTTCGAGGCGCGCACGGCGGCGGCCGCGGCGGACACGAGACCCACGTACACGCCCATCGCGCCGAGATCGCCGGCCAGCGGCCGCTCCTCGCCGTTCGTGTACTCCCGCTTCTGCGTGCGGGCCCACCGGCGGACCGGTGCCCCGAGCCGCTGGATCTCGTCTGCGATCGCCATGCGACGGCGCTACCCCCCTCGCTGCTGGCGCATGCCCCGTGGCGGGGCGGCGCACAGCCACGCATGCCGGGAGGGGTGACGGGTAGGGCCGGGTCAGACGCCGGTCGCCGACCGGCTCCCCGTCCCGCCGGCCGGCCCGGCGCGGACCCCCGACAGAGGAGGCACAGGCATGACGCAGCCCGAGGGCCAGACCGCCCGCGACGTCTTCCCGGAGGACGACGGCCTCCCCGAGGTGTCGCAGGACGACTCCCCCACCCAGGAGCGGGCCGAGGACCCCCAGTTCGAGCCCATGCCCGGCGAGCAGGCGAACGCCTCCGTCGACTTCGGCACGACCGCCTTCGAGCAGTCGGAGGGCGAGTCGCTGACCGGGCGGCTCGAGCGGGAGGTGCCCGACGACTCCGCCGACCTCCGCCCGGCCGAGGACCCCGACCGCGCCGTGGGCCAGCTGGAGCAGGACACCTCCACCTCGCCCGTGAGCGACTCGGGCACCAACCGCACGTCCGACGACGTCGAGGCGACGTCCGACCCGTCCGTCGGGGGCGAGGGGCCCGAGGAGGGCGCCGTGCACCTCACAGGGGACTGACTCCCGGACCCGTCCGTGCCGGCGCCGTCCTCCGCCTCGGGGGGCGGGGTTGGCGCGTGCGCGCCGCTGTGTCTACGTTGTCATCGCGGTTCAGCAGGCAGCCGCACGTGCCGGCCGGGAAGACCACCGGCACGCGACACGTTCACCACCTGCGGGAACCGGGCGCGACGAGCGCCCGGACCGCACAGCGGTAGATTGTCCGGGCGGTGATCACCGCCCCGGGGAACGCCGCCGAGAGGAGCCACTGTCCGTGACCACTTCCGACCTGCCCGCCGAGGGGCAGCCCGACGTGTCGACCGAGGGCACCGAGGCACCCTTCGACGACGTGATCACGCTCTCCACCTCCACCAGCGAGGACGGCGTGGTGACGGTGACGGTCGTCGGTGAGGTGGACACGTTCACCGCACCGGTGCTCCGTTCCACCCTGGACAGCCAGCTCGAGCAGCAGCCGCGCGAGCTCGTCATCGACCTGTCCGGCGTCCAGTTCCTCGGGTCGGCCGGCCTGGCCGTGCTTGTGGAGACGCAGAAGTCGTCGCGGGCCCGCGACGTCGCCCTGCGCCTGATCGCCACCACCCGCGCCGTCACCCGCCCGCTCGAGGTGACCGGCCTGATCGACCTCTTCACGATCGCCGACAGCACCGCCCGCTAGTCGTCCGGTACGACGAAGGGCCCCGCCGGGATCGGCGGGGCCCTTCGTCGTCTCAGGCGGACAGCAGCTGGCAGACGGCGGCCTCGAGGACCTTCTGGGTGTCCCGGTCGGCCTCGGCCTGGTCGGCCTCCCGCAACGCGTGCGCCACGGTCTCGCCGTGCTCGAACCGGTCCACGACCCGCGGGTCGACGTAGCTCGCCTTGCACACCGCCGGCGTGTTGCCCAGTTGCTCGCTGACCTGCTTGTAGGCCGCGCTGACGACCTTCTTGCGCGCCGTCCTGCTGGCCGGCGGGGGGACCTCCGCGAGCGCCGCGGCCATCAGCACGGTGGCCGTCCACGTGCGGAAGTCCTTCGCGGTGATCTCCGCGCCGCTGATCTCCTTGAGGTAGGCGTTGATCTCGGCGCTGGTCACGTCGCGCCACTCGCCGTCCTCGGTCCGGTACGCGAGCAGGTCCTCGCCGGCGTCGGCCGGCCGCTCGAGGAGCTGGCGCACGACCGTGGCGGTCGGCCGGTCGGTGATCTCCACCTCCCGCTCGATGCCGCCCTTGGCGGTGTAGCTGTAGAACGTCCGCTCGCCCCGCACCGAGACGTGGGCGCGCTTGAGCGTTGCCAGGCCGTAGGTGCCGTTCTCCTCCTCGTACTGCTCGCTGCCGATGCGGAAGGCACCGAGGTCCAGCATGCGGATGGCGCAGGCCAGCACGCGGTCCCGGTTGAGCCCGCGCGTGCGCAGACCGGCCTTGACGGCGTCCCGGACGTCGGGCAGCTCGCGGGCGATTTCGAGCACGCGCTCGTGCTTCTCGGCGTCCCGCCGGGCCCGCCACTGGTCGTGGTATCGGTACTGGCGGCGACCCGCGGCGTCGACACCGGTGGCCTGGATGTGCCCGTTGGGCCACGGGCAGATCCAGACGTCCTTCCACGCCGGCGGGATCGCCAGGCCACGGACGCGGTCCAGCAGCTCGTCGTCCCGGATCAGCGCGCCGTCGAGGTCGTAGTAGGCGAACCCCCTTCCGGCCCGGCGACGCCGGTATCCGGGACCGTTCACGTCGCTGCGCCGAAGTCTCACGTCCTCGTGTTGCGCACCGGGACCGTTCCCCAAACGGATCCGTGGGGTCGGTCCCCCGCCGGGGTCAGCGCAGGTCGACCAGCCCGCCGAGCCCGCTGATCTCGAGGACGTGCCGGGTGATGCCGCCCTCGGGTGCGTGGACGACCAGCCGCCACCCCTCGTCGCGCCCGATGCGGGCGATCGCCAGAACCACCCGGACCGCGGCGCTGCTGAACAGCGACACCCCGGTGAGGTCCAGCTCGACCCTGCCGGTGCCCCCGTGGCTGGCCTCCAGGAGGCGGATCCGCATCTGCTCGGCGCCGAACTCGTCGACCGCGCCGGACACCCGCACCACCGGGCGCGGGCCCTCCCTGTCGACGGACACCGTGGCGGCGCTCGACGCGGGCGGACGCTCCTCGTCGACCTCGGGACTGCGCCGCAGCCGCAGCGTCAGGACCACCGTGGTGCCCTTCTCCTCCTCCTCGAGGACGACGCCGTCGACGAGCTGGCGCATGATCAGCAGCCCTCGGCCGCGGTCACCCGGATCGCGGTTGGGCGGACGCCACGTGCCCTCGTCGCGGACGGTCACGGTGAGGACGCCGTCGACGTCCACCCCGGCCGACACCGACATGGGGCCGGGCTCGGAGCCGCGGTAGGCGTGCTCGGCGGCGTTCGCGCAGGCCTCGCCCACGGCGACCATCACGCCGACCCGGTCCTGCTCCCCCATCCCCAGACCGGCCAGCCAGCTGCCGAGCCGGCGCCGGACGCCCGGGAGCGCGGCGGGATCGGCGACCAGCTCGAGGTGCAGCGGCTCCTGGGTGTCCTCGCGCCGGTGCGCGACCAGCACGGCGACGTCGTCCAGCCAGCCCTCGGGGCTGCGCACGCCCTCGGCGATCGCCGTGGCCAGCTCGTCGGAGCGGTCGGTCTCCAGCGCGCCCGGGGCGGTGAGCACCGCCGTGGCGATCGCCGACAGCCGGTCGAGCGCGTCGGCCGCTTCCGGGGCGGGGCCCGACACGGCACCGTTGGAGAACAGGACGAGGGTCGCGCCCTGGTCGAGCACGTGCCGGGACACCGCCGTGGGCGTGTCCGGCAGGCTGCCCAGCGGCGCCCGCGGCGGCACCCGCAGGTAGCTCGTCGCCCCGTCCGAGCCGACCACCAGCGGCGGCGGGTGCCCTGCGGCGGCGTAGGTGAGGTCGCCGGTGGCCGCGTCCAGGACGCCGTAGAACACCGAGGCGCCCTCGACGTCGTCCATCTGGGCGGCGAACGCGTCCAGTGCGGCCAGGACGGCGGCCGGCGACGGGTCGCGCAGCGCGGACGAGCGCATGGCACCGCGCAGCCGGCTCATGGCCCCGGCCGCGGGCACTCCGTGCCCCACGGCGTCGCCGACGACCAGGGCCACCCGACCGGCGCCCAGCGCCACGGTGTCGTACCAGTCCCCGCCGGCGGCCTCGACGGCCGATGCTCGTTGATAGCTGCCGGACAGGTGCAGGTCGGGCAGCAGCGGCAGGGACGGCGGCAGCAGCGACAGCTGCGCCTGCTCCACGCTGTCGGGCACCTTCGGCCACAGCGACGTGTCGGTCGCCGCGTCGTCGGACTCCAGGATCAGCAGGGCGCCGGGGCCGTCGTGGACCCGCATCGGGCGCACCATCAGCGTGGCCGCCGGCCCTCCGGCGTCGCCGAGCGGACCGCAGACGGTCTCCGGGCGCCCGGTGCGCAGCGCCGCGTCGAGCACCTCGACGACCGGCCGCCCGTCGACCACCGGCATGTCCTCGCGCGCGGTGCCGAGCTCCCGGGCCCGGGCGTTGGCCCAGACGGGCGAGTCCGCTCCGGCCCTCACGACGTAGATCGCGGCGGGCGCCGTCTCCATGGCCGCGGCCAGCACACTCGCCCCCTCGGACCCGGCGAGGCCAGGGAGGGGTGGCGGGCTGCCAGGGCTGAGGCTCATCTCGGGCCAGCCAATACCAGGCTGAGGGGTCCGGCAACCGCGATGCGACCGACCGTGCAGCGGTGGGCAGCGCCACGTTTCGGCAGCTCGCACGCAGGGGTAGAAGGGTGCGGTTGGGCGGCGTCCGGAATCACCGGGGCGCCGCCCGTCGGGTCCTGGTGGGACCCTTGGATGATGGACGGCCGCGACCCGATGCACGGGCGCCGGCGACGAAGGAGCGGACGACGGATGGTCGACTCGAGGGGTTCCCTCGCGCAGGACGGACGACGCGCGGAGCGGCTGGAGCTGCGCGTACCCACCACCGCGACCCAGCTGCCCGCGGTGCGGGCCATGGCCGGTGACCTCGCGATCCGGATGGACTACGACCTGGACGCGGTCGAGGACCTGCGCCTGGCCGTCGACGAGGCCTGCGCGACGCTGAGCCAGATTGCGGCCGGCGAGTCCCCGCTCACGGTCATCTTCGAGACCACCCGGGCCGGGCTGCACATCGAAGCGTGGGTGCCCACCGCCGACGGGGTCGAGGTGCCCCGCGACGGCTTCGGCTGGGCGATCCTCGCCACCCTCGTCGACAACGTCGACGCACGGCGCTCCACGCAGGACGCCGTCCCCGGTGGCGACGGCAGCCCGACGCCGGTCGGCCTGATCGCCATGGACAAGTACCTGCCCGGCCAACACCCGAACGACCTCGGGAGCGGAGCCGGCCGGAATCTCTCGGTCGCCCAGTGAGCCGGTCGCCGTCGACCGACGAGATCCCCGTCGTGGACGCTCCGGTGCCCGACCAGAGGTCCGAGGGGCCGCGCCCCGCGGCCGACCCCGCTCCCGCGGAGGACGACATCGCAGTGACCGATCCGGCCGATCCGGAGGCGGTGCCCGACCCGCGCACCGAGGACGCCGACGCCCCCGCAGCCGAGAGCACCCCGGACGCCGCCCCGGTGTCGGACAACCGGCGGCGCGCGGAACGGACCGCGCCGCTGTTCGCCGAGCTGGCCACGCTCGACAAGGACGACCCGCGACGCGAGCGGCTGCGGGAGATCCTGGTCGAGGAGCACCTCCCCCTGGTCCGGCACTTCGCCCGGCGCTTCAGCAACCGCGGTGAACCGTTCGACGACCTGCTGCAGGTCGGCACGCTGGGGCTGATCGCGGCGATCGACCGGTTCGACCCGACCCGCGGCGTGGAGTTCCTGTCGTTCGCGGTGCCGACGATCACCGGCGAGATCAAGCGGCACTTCCGCGACCAGGGCTGGTCGGTGCGCGTCCCGCGCCGGCTGCAGGAGCTGCACCTGTCGCTCAACGCGGCGGTCGGCGAGCTGGCGCAGAAGAACGGCCGGGCCCCGACACCGTCGGAGCTGGCCGAGCACCTGGGCATCCCGCGCGCAGAGGTGCTCGAGGGCCTCGCCGTGGCCAACGCCTACCGCAGCAGCTCGCTGGACGAGCGGCTCTCCGGCGAGGACGACTCCCCCACCCTGGCCGCGACGCTCGGCGAGGAGGACGCCGCGCTCGAGGGCGTGGAGTACCGCGAGTCGCTGCAGCCGCTGCTGGCCACCATCCCGGCCCGCGAGCGCCGCATCCTGATCCTGCGGTTCTTCGGGAACATGACCCAGTCGCAGATCGCCGCCGACATCGGCATCTCGCAGATGCACGTCTCCCGGCTGCTGAGCCAGACGCTGGCCAAGCTCCGCGAGGGCCTGCTCAAGGACTAGGACGCTGCGCTCCGCGCCGGCTCCCGACGCGGCGCGAGTGCGACGACGTGGTGGCGATCGAGAGCTGATCGCCACCACGTCGTCGCACCGGGCGCCGCGACCGGTCCACGGAGGCCGCTCAGCCGCGCTCGGGCAAGACCCCGTTCTTGTCGGGCTGGCGGCCGGTGCCGATCTCGCGGATCTCCTCGGTCACCTGGCTCAGCGGGGGCGGCGTCGGCACGGCCGGCGTCGAGTCGGCGATGCTCGACAGCTCGATCTTCGCCTCGGGCTGGTCGGCCGCCCGGGGCAGCTGCGACTCGAACCAGCTGCTGGTGTCCAGGCCGCCGTCCTTGGGGGCGGACCCGTTGCCCTGCGGCTCGACGTCCATCCAGGACTTCCCGCCCTCGGCGCCGCCGAGGTTGGCCAGGCCCTCCAGGGCCTTGCTGAACTCGCTGGGGACGATCCACATCTTGTTGGCGTCGCCCTGCGCGATCTGCGGCAGCGTCTGCAGGTACTGGTAGGCCAGCAGGCCCTGGTCCGGCTTGCCGTCGTGGATGGCCTGGAAGACCGTCTCGATCGACTTCGCCTGGCCCTGCGCCTGCAGGAACAGCGCCGCCCGCTCGCCCTCGGCGCGCAGGATCCGGCTCTGCCGCTCGGCCTCCGCCTCGAGGATCGCGGCCTGCTTCTTGCCCTCGGCCGACAGGATCGCCGCGGCCTTCTGGCCCTCGGCGGTGGTGATGGCCGACTGCCGCGCGCCCTCGGCCTGCAGGATGATCGCGCGCTTGTCGCGGTCGGCGCGCATCTGCTTCTCCATGGAGTCGCGGATCGAGGGCGGCGGGTCGATCGCCTTGATCTCCACGCGGGCCACCCGCAGGCCCCAGGGGCCGGTCGTCCCGTCGAGGACCGACCGCAGCTGGCTGTTGATGCCGTCGCGGCCGGTCAGCGCGCCCTCGAGGTTGAGCCCACCGACGACGTTGCGCAGCATCGTCGTGGTCAGCTGCTCCATGCCGGTGATGTAGTTGGCGATGCCGTAGACGGCCAGGCGCGGGTCGGTCACCTGGAAGTAGACGACGGTGTCGATGCCGACCTGCAGGTTGTCGGAGGTGATGACCGGCTGCGGCGGGAAGGAGATGACCTGCTCGCGCAGGTCGATCGTCGCCCGGACGCGGTCGATGAACGGCACCAGGATCGAGAGGCCGGGCGAGAGGGTCCGGCTGTAGCGGCCGAGCCGCTCCACGACCTTGGCCTGGGCCTGCGGCACGATGGTCACGCTCTTGGCGATCACGATGATCACCAGCAGGGCGACGACGACCAGTGCGATGAGTGCCGGTTCCACGGCGGGCTCCCTTCGTCGGGGGTCGTCCGCGATCCTCCCCTGCGGCGGCCTCCGCGATCACTACGACTCGGTTGCGTTCACTCCAGCGCGTCCCCGACGACCGCCGTGGCCCCCTCCACCTGCAGGATCCGGACGGTGTCGCCGACGGCGAAGGTCTCACCGCTGTGCTGGCTGCGGGCCGTCCACTCGTCGGCGCCCATGCGGATCCGGCCGCCGGAGGAGTCGATCTCCTGGGTTACCTTCGCGGTGCGGCCGATGAGCGTGTCGACGCCGTCGAGCTGCAGCGGGGTCCGCTCGGTCAGGTGCTTCTGGGCGATGGGCCGGACCAGGGCCAGCAGCACCCCGGAGACGGCGATGAACGCCACGAGCTGCAGGATCGTCGCGCCCCCCAGCAGGGCCACGGTCATGCCGCCGAGCGCGCCGCCGGCGAACATGAGCAGCACGAGGTCGAGGCTGACCACCTCGCCCGCCGCGAAGAGGCCCGCGGCGATGAGCCAGAGCAACCACGCAGCCATGACCGGAGTGTCGCAGAACCGGCGTTGCTCGTGGCCCCGAATACGCCGCGTCGCGCCTACGCGGGTGACCGGTGCCCTCCGCGAGGACGAGCGCGGCCGTCGTAGCCTCGCCGGGTGCACGACTTCCCCGCCGGACGCTTCGCCGTCTGGGCGACGGCCTGGCTCACCGGCCGCGCCGCCTACGACGAGGCGCTCGACGCCATCACCGGCTCCACCGCCCACCGCGTCTCCGGGCTGCCCGGCACGGACGAGGCGGTGCCGCTCGGCTGGGCCCTGACGGCGCTGCGCGGCCTGGGCGAGCGCCGGTTCCGGCTGGTGCTGCCCGTGGCGGGCGACGTCCGGGGGTTGCCGCGGGCCCCTGGGCTGGCGCCGCTGGCGCTCGAGTCGGGTCAGGCCGCCGTCGGCGAGCACCTCGCGCTCGTCCCGGAGCCGCTCGGTCCGGAGGTCGTGCAGTGGACGGCGTTCCCGCTGACCGGCCTCCCACCGGTGGCACCGCCGGCCGAGGGCAACCTGCGCGCTGTGTCGGGGGCGTTGGACCTCGCCGTGGGCGACACCGCCCGCGCACTGGCCGGGCTGGACCTCGCCCGGTGGAACCCCGAGGTGCCGGCGCTGCTGGCCGGCCTGGCGAAGACGACGACCGCTCCCGGGCTCCCGCACGACCACGACCCGGTGGCGCTCTCGGTGCTGGCGCGGGCGCAGCGGCTGGCGAGGGTGCTCGACCTCGCCCTGGCCGACGCTCCCGGCGGCGCGGTCAACCACTCGCAGGCCGCGGCCCGGGACGAGGCGCTGCGCCCGCTGGCCCGGTCGGTGCGCGAGGCCGTCGAGGCGGCGTTCAACGCTGTTCCGCGGTAGCCCGGGCGTCGCTACCGTCGTCCGGCATGACAGCAGCGCCCGAGATGACGATGAACCGGGTGATCCACGGCGCCGTGCGTCGCGACCTGGACCGCCTGTCGACGGCCCTGGGGCAGCTGCGTGACGGCGACACCGCGCGCGCCCAGGCCCTCGAGCGGGCCTACGCGAACCTGCGCACCGAGCTGACGCACCACCACGAGGGCGAGGACACCCACATCTTCCCGATGCTCCAGCGGATCGGTGTCGACCAGGGGCTGCTCGACGCCATGGAGTCCGAGCACCACGCGATGGCCGACGCGCTGACGAAGACGGCCGGGGCGATGAGCACCGTCGCCCGCACCGGGTCGTCCGGCGACGCCGCCGTCGCGCAGGCCAGCGTCGTCCGGACCCGGGAGGTGGTGGAGCGGCACCTGCGGCACGAGGAGGAGGAGCTCGAGCCGCAGCTGAACGCGCACCTCGGGTCGCCGGAGTGGAAGGCGGTGGAGAAGGAGCTGCGCAGCCAGCCGCTCGGCGTCGCCGGGCGGTTCTTCGCGTGGCTGACCGACGGGATGAGCGACGAGCACCGTGCCTTCCTGAAGAAGACCGTGCCGACGCCGGTGGTCACCGTGCTGGCCAGGACCTTCGGCCGCCGCTACTACAAGGACGTCGCCCCGACCTGGCGATGACACCGTCGTCCTCCGGACGACACCGCGTCCACGTGCCGTCCCCCTGCTGCGCGGAGCCGCTGCGTCACGCCTGCGCGGAGCCCTTCGGGCCCCACTCGGCGTGACCGTTCACGGGCGCCGCACGAAACAGCAGCTCGCCGGGCAGTTGGTGCCCAGCCGGGGCAGGCCGCCGGCGCGACGCTCCTCCAGGAGCATCCGCAGGGACTCGACGAAGGCGGGATGCGTGCCCGCCGTGGCCGCCCGGGCGAAGGCCAGCCCGAGCTCCTCCGCCGTCTCCTTGGCCTCGTTGTCGAGGTCCCAGATCACCTCGAGGTGGTCGCTGACGAACCCGATCGGGAACAGGACGACGGCGGTCTCGCCGGACGCGGCGAGCGCGCGCAGGTGGTCGTTGACGTCGGGCTCCAGCCACGGCACCGACGGCGGGCCGCTGCGGCTCTGCCAGACCAGGTCGAACTCCCGGCCGGGCGCGGCCTCGGCGACGACGCGCTCGGCGGCGGCCAGCAGCTCCGCCTCGTAGGCGTGCCCCTCCGGCCCGGCGACGGCGGCCATCGAGTCCGGGATGCTGTGCGCCGTCGCCACGAGGCGGGCGGTGCCGCGCAGCTCGGCGGGCAGGGTGGCGATCGCCGCGGCGAGGGCGTCGGCGTTGGCCTGCACGAAGCCGGGGGTGTCGTAGTAGTGCGGCAGCTTCTCCGCCGTGGGGCCGCCTGGGCGGGTGGGAGACGACAGGGAGACACGGGCCCGGGCGATGTCCTCGTGGTACTGCCGGCAGCCGGAGAACGAGGCGTAGGCCGACGTCGACAGGACGTACACGTGCTCGATGCCGTCGGCGGCCATCTGCGCCCAGGTGTCCTCGACGTAGGGCGCCCAGTTGCGGTTGCCCCAGTAGACGGGGAGGTCGAGACCGGCGTCGGCGAGGTCCTTCTCGAGGGCCGCGATCAGCGCCTTGTTCTGGTCGTTGATCGGGCTGACGCCGCCGAAGTGGTGGTAGTGCTCGGCCACCTCCTCCAGCCGCTCGCGCGGGATCCCCCGGCCGCGGGTGACGTTCTCGAGGAACGGCATGACGTCGTCGTGCCCCTCGGGGCCGCCGAACGACAGCAGCAGCAGCGCCTCGCGGCGCCCGGCCGGAGCCGGCTCGGTGGACGGCTCGGCACCGCCGTTGTTGCGGACGGCGAGCGACGGGTCCTCGTCGGGACGCTGTCCCGCGGGGGTGATGTCGACGGTTGCGCGTGGCACAGAGGTTCTTCTTCCTGAGGGGGTCGTGCGGATGCGCTCACACGCCGACGGCGTGGAAGCCTCCGTCGACGTGCACGATCTCGCCGGTGGTGGCGGGGAACCAGTCCGACAGCAGGGCGACGACGGCCTTGCCCGCGGGCTCGGTGTCGGTGACCGACCAGCCGAGCGGGGCACGGCCCTCCCACGCCTCCTCGAACTGGGCGCTGCCGGGGATGGACTTCATCGCCATGCTCCGCAGCGGGCCGGCGGCGACGATGTTGGACCGCACGCCGTCGGGGCCCAGCTCCCGGGCGACGTAGCGGCTGACCGACTCGAGCGCCGCCTTCGCCGCCCCCATCCAGCCGTAGACCGGCCAGGCGACGGTCGCGTCGAAGGTGAGGCCGACGACCGACGACGGGTCGGCCAGCAGCGGCCGGCAGGCCTGGGTGAGCGAGGCGTAGGACCAGGACGAGACCTGGAACGCGGTCGCGGCGTGCTCCCACGCGACCTCCGGGAAGCCCTCCCCCATGGCCTCCTGCGGCGCGAAGCCGATGGAGTGGACGACGCCGTCGAGGGTGTCGAAGCCCTGCTCGCGCAGCCGGTCGGCGAGCGACCCGAGGTGCTCGGTGTTCGTGACGTCGAGCTCGACCACCGCGGCCTCCTGCGGCAGCCGCTTGGCGATCCGCTGGCACAGCGACAGCGCCCGCCCGAAGTTGGAGAGGACGACGGTGGCGCCCTGCTCCTGCGCGATCCGGGCCGTGGCGAACGCGATCGACGCCTCCGTCAGGACGCCGGTGACGAGGACCTTCTTGCCCTCGAGGATGCCGCTCATCAGTGCCCCATTCCGAGTCCGCCGTCGACCGGGACGACCGCCCCGGTGATGTAGCCCGCCGCGTCGCTCGCGAGGAACCGCACGACGCCGGCGATCTCCTCCGCCGAGGCGTACCGGCCCAGCGGCACCTGCCCCAGGATCTCCTGCTGCCGCTTCTCGGGCAGTTGCGCGGTCATGTCCGTCTCGACGAAACCGGGCGCGACGACGTTCGCGGTGATGCCCCGGCTGCCCAGCTCGCGGGCGATCGAGCGGGCCAGGCCGACCAGGCCGGCCTTGGACGCCGCGTAGTTGGTCTGGCCGGCGGAGCCGAGCAGACCGACGACCGAGGACACGAAGACCATCCGGCCCGAGCGGGCGCGCACCATCTTGGCGCTGGCCCGCTTGGCCACCCGGTAGGCGGCGGTGAGGTTGGCGTCGAGGACGTCGGTGAAGTCGTCCTCCTTCATGCGCATGAGCAGCCCGTCGCGGGTGATGCCGGCGTTGCTCACGAGCACCTCGACCGGGCCCTGGCGCTCCTCGACCTCCGAGAACGCGCGGTCGACGTCGTCGGCGCTCGTGACGTCGCACTGGACGCCGAACAGCCCGTCGGGTGCGCCGCTGCCGCGATGGGTGACGGCGACGGAGTCGCCCTGCTCGGCGAACGAGCGGGCAATCGCCAGCCCGATCCCCCGGTTCCCGCCGGTCACCAGCACCGATCTGCCCACGTGCCACTCCCCTGCCGGCTGCTCTGTCGACTCCCGAACCTAGTCGGTGGTCGCAGGTCACACCCCCTACCGGCCGGTACGGGAACGGCGACGGTGCTCACCCCGTCGAGGGGAGGTGAGTGTTGCCGCGGGGCCGGAACACCCAGAGTGGTGTCGTGCGTCCGACCACCGCTCCGCGCCTCGCGGTCGCCGGGACCTGCGCGGTGATCTTCGGCGTGGGCATGCTGACCACGGGTGGCGCGACCGACGAGATCCCGGAGGTCGACCGGGCGCCGATCAGCTGGGTGCCGTCGACCGGGCACGGCGGGGACGGCTGGCAGGGACCGCTGCCCCGCCGGGGACCGGTGCAGTTGCTGAGCCAGACGGAGCTGCCCGCCGTCGCAGGTCTCCCGGCAGCTGTCCCGGTCGATGAGGCGGACCCGTTCTTGCTCGCCGCCCACGACTTCTCCGGCGACGACTACGTCGCGCTGCGCGCCGACCGTCCGGTCTACTCCGAGGCCCAGATGACAGCGCCGCAGCGACGGGTCGCCGGACTGTCCTCGGATGCGCGGGTCGCGGACCTGAGAGTGCTGTCCGACGGCCTGGTCCAGGCAGTCCTCGGGCCCGCGGACGGGGCTCGGTCCGGGCGCATCGTCCAGCTGTGGACCTCCGGCGACGGAGAGCCGTCGATCGTGGGAGACCTGCGGATGACCGGCCCGCTCGACGCGCTGGGCATCCCCGATGTGTTGCTCGCGGACTCGGCGGGCTCGAGGACCTACGTGCTGCGGGCCCTCGGCGGTGGGCGGACCGTCGAGCTCACCGCCCTCCGTGGCGCCGAGGTCCTCGAGCAGACGCTGGTCGACCTGCCGGCCACCCGTGACGCGCAGCCGTGGGCCCTCGTCGCCTCACCGGACGGGCGCTCCGCCGTGCTCGTCTACGGCGACGACGGCGACACGGTGGTGGCCGCCGTCGACGTCGACCTCACCGTCCGGTACACCACCCGCTTCCCCGGCGGCGACCCCTCGACCACCTACGCGACGATCGACGACTCGGGCGCGGTGCAGGTCCTCCGACCCGAGCCCGACGCCGACGGGACGGCTCGGGCCTCGATCACCCGGCTCTCCCCCGGCGGGGTGCCCGGCATCGACCCGGTGCGCATCCGCGACTACCTCTACGTCGACGGCGCCGCACTGGGGCCGCTCGACGAGCGGACCGGCGAGGGTCGCTGGTTGTACGTCTCCGGCCTCTCGGAGGAGACGGGCGTCCTCGGGGTGGTCGTCGTGGACCTCAGGGACGGCGCGGTCGTCGCCGACTTCGGCCTCTGCACCGACTACGCGGACGGCTTCTTCACCCGGCCCGAGGTGTCGTCCGACCGGTCGCTGCTGACGGTCGTCGGCGACTGCTTCGTCCTGCCGACGATCTACCAGCTCCGGTTCGACGCCCGGGCCTGACGACGGCCGGCACCTCCGAGGACGTTCACAGGTTGCGGCCGCAGGTGGGCCAGGCGCCCTTGCCCTGGACGGCGAGGGCCTTCTCCGCGATCGCGATCTGCTGCTCCCGCGTCGCCAGGTCCGCCCGGGGCGCGTACTCACCGCCGCCGAACGCGGCCCACGTCGACGCGCTGAACTGCAGGCCGCCGTAGTAGCCGTTGCCGGTGTTGATGCTCCAGTTGCCGCCGGACTCGCACTGCGCGACGGCGTCCCAGTCGCGGCCCGACGGAGCAGGAGCGGGCGCGGGGCTGCCGCCACCCGTGGAGGACGGCGCGGAGGACGGCGTGGATGACCGGGAGGCCCGCGCGGCGTCCCGCTGCTGCTGCAGCTCCACCAGCGTCGCCTGGACCTCGCGGAGCTCTGCCTGGGCGGCGTCCTGCCGGGCCTGCACGTCGGCCAGGACCTGACCGGCGGCCTCCCGGGCCGCGTCCGCCGACACGAGCGCCGTCCGCGCCGCCGACTCGAGCCGGTCGGCCTCGGCGACCGCGTCCTGCGCCGCGGACTGCGCCTCGACGGCGCGGTCGCTGGCCGTCGATGCGGCCGAGACGGCGGCGGACCGGTGGTCACCGGCCGCCGCGAGGAGAGCGGCGCGTTCCATCATCTGCGCCGGGCCGTCCGCGGTGAGCAGGCCTTCGAGCAACGGGGACGACGAACCGCCCATGTAGCTGGACCGCGCGAACCGCGCGACGTCCTCGCGTGCCCCGGCGAGCTCCTCCTGCAGCCGGCGGGCGTCGGCCACGGCGGCCTCGGCCTGCGTCCGCGCGGTGGCCGAGGCCTGCTCCGCCGCCGCGACCTCGTCCTGGGCGCGGGCGGCCCGTGCGCTCGCCTCGTCGGCGGCGGTGCGCGCCGCACCCATCTCGACCAGCAGGCGGTTCACCTCGGCCGCGGCGTCCTCGGCGGCCTGCGCGACCGCTCCCAGGTCGTCGCCGGGAGCCGCCGAAGCGGAGCCGGGAGCGGCCAGGAGGCCCAGTCCGACGGCGAGGCAGGCGGCGGCGAACCGCCGGCCCGTGCGCGTGCGCGTTCGGTCCATGCCGCTCCACCCTCCCCTCGCCCCATCGATCCGGCCACTCGGGAGGGACGTCGGCGCCGGCCCTCGACGGCTTGAGGACGGCGCCCCGCGACCTCCCGCGAGCGGGTGACTTGTCATATGCAGGCAGGTGCCTGCATGATGAATCCGTGCCCGAGGACCTCACGCCGGTGTTCAGGGCGCTGGCCGACCCGAGCAGGCGGCGCCTGCTGGACCGGCTGCACGAGCGCAACGGCCAGACCCTGGGCGAGCTGTGCGGCTCGCTCGACATGGCCCGGCAGTCGACCTCGCAGCACCTCTCCGTGCTGGAGGCGGCGAACCTCGTCAGCACCGTCTGGCACGGCCGGTCGAAGTTGCACTACCTCAACCCCGTTCCGATCCACGAGGTGGCGGAACGGTGGATCTCCACCTTCGAGACCCCCCGGCTGCGCACGCTGAGCGCGGTCCGGCGATCCGCAGAGGAGCAGGCCATGACCACCCCGCCCACCTACGTCTACGTCACCTACGTCAAGGCCAGCCCGGAGCAGGTCTGGGAGGCGCTCACCGACGCCGACCTGACCGCCCGCTACTGGGGCCACCGCAACGAGTCCGACTGGCAGGAGGGCTCCACCTGGGCGCACGTCCGCACCGACGGGTCGGGCGTCGCCGACGTCACCGGCACCGTCCTCGAGGTGCACCCGCCCGAGCGGCTGGTGATGACCTTCCCCGGCTCGGACGAGCAGCGCAACGGCACGCCCTCACGCGTGACGTTCACGATCGAGCCGCACCAGGACATCGTCCGGCTCACCGTCCGGCACGAGGACATCCCGACCGCCGCGGACCTGGAGGCGCTGTCCGCCGGCTGGCCCGCCGTCATGGCGAACCTGAAGTCGCTGCTCGAGACCGGCGAGGTCCTCCCCCAGGCCCCGTGGGAGATGCACGCCGGGCTGCGCGAGGAGCAGATGGCCCGCACCGACGGCTGAGGCCTCGTCGATTGCCCTGACCAACCACCTGGGACCCTGGGTGGGGTGAGCACCTCGCACCACCCGCGCACCCTCGTCCCGGCGCTGCTGTTCGTCGGCACGGTTGTCGCGGTCATCAGCAGCCTGGGCGCGCCGCTGATCCCGGCGATCGCCGCGGCGATGGAGACGTCGCTGGCCGACGCCCAGTGGGCCCTCACCGTCACGCTGCTGGTCGGGGCGGTGGCGACCCCGGTGATCGGCCGGCTCGGGGACGGTCCCCACCGCCGCGCCGTCGTCCTGTCCGTCCTGGGCGTGGTCACGCTGGGCGGCCTGCTGGCCGCCCTGCCGCTGGGGCTCGGATGGCTGATCGCCGGGCGCGCGCTGCAGGGCTTCGGGCTGGGCCTGACACCGCTGGCGATCGCCACGGCCCGGGAGGCGCTGACGGGCGAGCGTTCGCACCGCACGGTCGCCGCACTGTCGATCACGGTCGTGTCCGGGATGGGGCTCGGCTACCCGCTCGCCGGGCTCGTGGCCGAGCTCGGCGGCGTGCACGCGGCCTTCTGGGCCGGCGCCGGGGTGAGCGCCGCCGCACTGGTGGCCGCCGCCGCGGCGCTGCCCGCCTCCCGCATCTCGGCATCGCGGTCGATCGACGTCCTGGGCGCCGTCCTGCTGGGTGCCGGGCTCGGCGGCCTCCTGCTGGCGCTCGCCGAGGGCGAGGTCTGGGGCTGGTCGTCGCCGGGCCCGTGGGCCCTGATCGCAGGCTCCGCCGTGGTGCTGGCGGCCTGGGCCTTGTGGGAGCTGCGGACGCCGTCCCCGCTCGTCGACCTCCGGCTGGCCCGAGGCCGGATCGCGGCCACGGCGCACGCGACGGCGCTGCTCGTCGGATTGTCGAACTACCTGCTCCTGCTGGCGGTGCCCGTCCTCGCACAGGCGCCACGGGGCGACGGGCCGGGGTTCGGCACCTCGATCGTGGTGGCGGCGCTGACGCTGCTGCCGTTCTCGGCCGCCAGCGTGCTCGGCGGGCGGCTCACCAGGCTCCTGGCCGACCGTGCCGGCCCGCACGTCGTGCTCCCGGTCGCGGCGCTCGTGCAGAGCGGCTCCTTCGTCCTGTTCGCCTTCGGGCGGGGCGAGCTGTGGCTGCTGTTCCTCGTCATGGGCGTCGCCGGGCTCGGGGTGGGGGCCGCCTTCGCCGCCTTCCCCGGTCTCGTCATCTCGGCCGTGCCGCCGTCGGAGACCGGCAGCGCCATGAGCCTCAACCAGGTGCTGCGCTACGCAGGCTTCTCGATCGGCAGCGCGCTGGCCGCCGCCGTCCTCGCCGCTGCCACCCCCGGGGGCGCCCCGGCACCCGTGGACGGCGGGTACACGGCGATCGCGGCGCTCGGGTTCGGGGTCTGCCTGCTGACGGCGCTGCTGGCCTGGCTGGTGCCTGCCCGCGGGCGCCGACGGCACCCGGACGCGGCGGCCGAGCAACCCGCGGCAGCCTGACCGCACGCACCGCGCCCCTCGGCCGCCACACCGGTCGCGAGCGCCGCACGGTCAACATGTGACGAACGGGAACGGTCCGTCTCGTTCTTCTCGCCGTCTCGCCACACCGGTCCCGCTGCTTACTGTCAGTACCAACGGGGGCGCAACGCGTAGCCAAAGGGCAACGGGGCCGGCGTCCTCCACCGCCAGCGAGAGGACCGACATGACCTTCCCCCAGCGCTCCGCCGCCGCCACCCTCCCCCGCCAGGCCGCCCCCGGCCAGCGCACCGTGCTCCGGCCCGCTGTTCCCGGCGCC
Source organism: Blastococcus litoris (assembly GCF_003075095.1). Lineage (GTDB taxonomy): Bacteria > Actinomycetota > Actinomycetes > Mycobacteriales > Geodermatophilaceae > Blastococcus_B > Blastococcus_B litoris. The sequence continues at coordinate 350,165 of NZ_QCZF01000002.1, read as the reverse complement.
CGCCTCGGTGCCCCGGTGGGCATGCGACCGCAGCAGCCCGGCATGGCCCCCCTCGGTCAGCGGCCGATGGGTCAGCGGCCGCAGGCGCCCGTCCAGCGTCCGGTGGTCACCTTCCTCACCGTCGCCGAGGTCGCCGCGATCATGCGCGTCTCGAAGATGACCGTGTACCGCCTGGTCCACGGCGGCGAGCTGTCCGCCGTCCGCGTCGGCCGTTCCTTCCGCGTGCCGGAGCCCGCCGTCCGCGAGTACCTCTCCGAGGCGCGCACCGACGTCGCGTGACGGGACCGCTCAGAAGGCGGTGAGTCGCACGGTCTCCGGGAGCGCCCGGAGCGCGGTCAGCAGCTCGGGCGGCAGCGGCGCGCTCACGTCGGTGACGGCGTAGCCGAGCTCTCCGCGCGTGGCCAGCACCTGCCCGTCGACGTTCAGGCCGTGCTCGCCCACCAGCGCGTCGGCCCGCGCCAGGACGCCGGGCACGTTGCGGTGCAGCAGGGCGAACCGGGCGGCCGACGAGCCGTGCAGCACCACGGGAGGCAGGTTGACGCTCAGCGTCGTCGTCCCGGCCCTACCGTAGTCGACGAGCTTGCCGGCGACGAAGCGCCCGATGTCGTACTGGGCCTCCTGCGTCGACCCGCCGACGTGCGGGGTGAGGATGACGTTGGGCAGGCCGCGGAGCACCGAGACGAAGGCGTCCCCCTGCTCGCGCGGCTCCTCCGGGAACACGTCGACGGCGGCGCCGGCGATGTGGCCGCTCAGGATGTGCTCGCGCAGCGCCTCGTGGTCGACGACGAACCCGCGCGAGAGGTTGAGGAACAGGCTGCGCGGGCGCATGCGGGCGAACTGCTCCGCACCGAACAGGCCGGCGTTCCCTCCCCTGCCGTCGACGTGCAGGGTCACGGTCTCCGCGCGCTCGAGCAGCTCGTCGAGGCTGCCGCACCGCTCAGCGTTGCCCAGGGCGAGCTTGTCCTCGAGGTCGTAGTAGAGGACCCGCATGCCCAGCGCCTCGGCGAGCACCGAGAGCTGGCTGCCGATGTTGCCGTAGCCGACGATGCCCAGCGTCCGCCCGCGGATCTCGTGGCTGCCCGCCGCGGACTTGTCCCAGGTGCCGGCGTGCAGCGCGCGGTCCCGGTCGACCAGCCGCCGGGCCAGGATGATGATCTCCGCCAGCGCCATCTCCACGACGCTGCGGGTGTTGGAGAAGGGCGCGTTGAACACCGCGACTCCCCCCGCCGCGGCCGCGCGCAGATCGATCTGGTTGGTGCCGATGCAGAACGCGCCGACGGCCGCCAGATCGGGGCGGGCCTCCACCACCTGGGCGGTGACCTGCGTCTTCGACCGGATGCCCAGCAGTTGCACGCCGTCCAGCGCGGCGACCAGGTCGGCCTCGTCCAGCGCCCCCCGGAGCGACTCGACCTCGTAGCCGGCCGAGGTGAGCAGCTCACCGGCGATGGGGTCGATGTTCTCCAGCAGCAGTGCTCTGGGCATGTGCGCTCGATCCTCTTCGGGCGACGGGGCTGCTCCATCCTCCCCGGCGGCACCGCGACGCTTGCGGGCGGGCGTCCGGGACGGCCTCCTGCGTGCCGCCGGAGCGGTCACCGGTGAGGACGACGCCGGGATCAAGGAGCACCCGCGGCCGGCAGGTGGAACGGCGCTCATCCGAGCGACCTCGGGCGGACCGTCGCACGCGCAGGCGGGGCAGATCCCGCGGGGCGAGCCCCGACGCGAAGGCGGGGGCAGGGCAAGCTGACCCCGTGCAGCACATCGGGATCGACCTCGCCTGGGGGCTCAGGCAACCCACCGGCCTCGCCGTGCTGGACGACGCCGGCCGGCTGGTGCACGTCAGCGCGGTGCGCACCGACGAGGAGATCGAGACCGCGCTGGCCCCGTTCACCGCCGGCCCGTGCATCGTGGCGATCGACGCCCCGCTGGTGGTCACCAACGCCACCGGGAACCGGGCCGCCGAGCGGGCGCTCAACGCCGACTTCGCGAGGTTCCAGGCCGGGGCGCACCCGACGAACACCGGCAAGGCCGAGTTCACCGATGGTGACACCCGCGGCGGGCGGATCGGCCGGCGCCTGAAGCTGGACCTCGACCCCCGCTCGGGCCGCGACCGCCGGGCGATCGAGGTCTACCCGCACGCGGCGACGGTGGCGCTGTTCCGGCTGGGGCGCACGCTGAAGTACAAGAACAAGCCCGGCCGGGTGCTCGAGCAGATGCGTACGGAGCTGCTCCTGCTCGTCGACCTGCTGGGCGCGGTGGACGAGCTCGAGCTCGGTGCACCGTTCGCCGCGCTGCGCCAGCAGGTGCAGGCCGCCGCCCGCAAGAGCGATCTGCGGGTGGCGGAGGACCAGGTGGACGCCGTCGTGTGCGCCTACGTGGCATGGATCGCCGTCCGGCGCCCGGACGAGGTGACCACCTACGGCGACGCGGCCGGCGGTGCCATCGTGACCCCCACCCTGCCGCCGGACCTGCAGCCCGGCCCCGGGGTCGCCGCACCCCCGCCCGACCCGGTGCAGCAGGCCATCCAGGCGTACGCCGACGGCCGGCCCGAGACCCTGGTCGCCGGGGGGCAGGCGCTCGCGCTCGTCACCGGGCTGCTCGACGACGCCGGGATCAACTACCTGTCGGTGACCGGGCGGACCAAGACCATCGCCTCGTTCGCGGAGAAGGCGGCCCGCACGGTCGACGGCGTGCCCGCCTACCCGGACCCGGCGCGGGACATCACCGACCAGATCGGCGTGCGGGTGATCACCTACGTGCAGAGCGACGTGGAGGCGGTCGCCGAGCTGCTGGCCGCGCAGGTGCGGGTCCTCGACGACCGCGACATGGGTCGGCGGACCGCGCAGCAGGGCCGGTTCGGCTACTCCAGCCGGCACCTGCTGATCGGCGTGGACCCCGGTCGGGCGGCCGAGCTGCCGGAGCTGGTCGGGCGCGTGGTGCAGGTGCAGGTGCGCACGGTGCTGCAGCACGCGTGGGCCGAGTTCGAGCACGACATCCGCTACAAGGGCACGGTGCCGGACGAGCACGCCTCCGAGTTCGACCGCCGGTTCACCCTGGCCGCCGGGTTGCTGGAGCTGGCCGATCGAGAGTTCACCGCCATCCGCGAGCGCCTCCGGGCACCAGCTCCCGGGGACGGGGCCGACGACACCGACCCCGACGACCCCCGCATCGCGCCCCGCGAGCTCGCTGCGTTCCTGGCCGGGCAGTACGCCGACGCCGGCTGGTCGCGCCCGGACCACTACACCTGGATCTCCGGCCTGCTGCTCGAGCTGGGCGTGACCAGCCTGGTGGAGCTCGGCGAGGTGCTGCGCGGCGTCGACGACAGCGACATCTCCGCCCGGATGGACTACCGCTATCCCCCGGGTGCCGTGCGCCGGCTGGACGACACGCTGCTGGCCGGCTTCGGGCAGCGGTACGTGGACCTGCACGGCAACGCCGATCGGCGGACCGCGCTGACCACCCGGCTGCAGAAGCTCGCCGGCGGCTGACAGGTCGTCGTCCCCGAGCCGGAGGCAGGTGGCGGTCCGGAGGCTGCCGTCAGCGGCCGCGACCCGCGCGGACCAGCTCCTCCGCCGTCGCCAGCTTGACCGCGCCGCCCTCCGGGCGTGCGCGACCCTTCTCCGCGCGCAGGATCCGGCCGAGCTCCTTGACGCCGAGGACGTCGGGGACATCTCGCCGGACCTGCTTGACGAAGGCACGCGAACTGCCCGCCGGCTTCGGCAACCGTCCGGCGACGGCGTCGTCGAGCAGGGACCGCACGGTCTCGGCCGCGTCCGAACGGTTGTCCCCGATACCTCCGGACGACCCCCGCTTGAACCAGCCGACCGCGTAACTGCCCGGCGTTCCGGTTATCCGCCCCGCCTCGTTCGGGACGGTGCCGTTCTCCTCGTCGAACGGCAACCCGATCACCGCTCGCCCGCCGTAACCGATGGCGCTCACGACCGGGCTGCCGAGCACGACGGTGCCGTCCGTCAGGCAGACGCCCTCGGCGGCGTCCTCACCGAGGATGCGCTCGACCGCACTGGCGAACCGCAGCACGATCCGCCGTCCGGGCTCCGGGGCGGCCGAGGTCTCCACGGCGACGCGGGACGCGCCCTGCAGCAACTCGGCGTGACTGCCGGGCTCCGCCTCGTCGATGGTGCTCGCGACGCCGGGAGCGGAGCCCTCCACGACCAGCTCGACGCCGGGAAGATGCTCCAACGCGAGCAGCTCCGGAGCGGAGTAGGCGGCCTCCTCCGGCCCGCGCCGGCCGAGGAGCAGGACCTCCCGAACCGGCGACCTCCGCAGTGCCTCCAGCGCGTGCTCGGCGATGTCGGTGCGGGCGAGCTCGTCGGGATCGGTGCTGAGGATCCGGGCGACGTCCAGCGCCACGTTGCCGGTGCCGATGACGATCGCCCGCTCGCTCGTCAGCTGGACGTCGCCTGCCGGGACGTCGGGGTGGGCGTTGTACCAGCCGACGAACTCGGGCCCGGAGTGCACGCCGGGGAGGTCCTCGCCCGGCACCTCCAGCTGCCGACCCGTGGCGGCGCCGACCGCGTAGACGACCGCGTCGAAGTTCTCGGACAGCTGCTCGACCGTCACGTCCTCACCCACGTCGACGCCGAGCAGCAGCCGCACCCGCGGATGGCTGTACAGACGCCCCAGCGTCTCGCCGATCCGCTTGGTGCTCGGGTGGTCGGGCGCGACCCCGTAGCGGATCAGCCCGCCCGCCACGGGCAGCCGGTCGATCAGCGTCACGACGGAGCCGGTGTGCAGCAGGAGCAGCTCGGCCGCGTACAGGCCAGCGGGGCCGGTGCCGACGACGGCGACGTCGACGCCGCGGAAGTCGCTCGGCAGGGTCCAGTCGAAGCTCGGCGCCCCCCAGGGGTGGAACAGCGGGCCCTCCACCTGCTCCGGCGTCCCCTGCTCGCTCGACGTCCGGTGGTGCCTGTCGTTCAGTTCGGCGTACACCAACTCGGCCCGGCCGAGGGAGTCTGCCGGCACGGCGGCATCGACCGGGCAGACGTCGGCGCAGGCGCCGCAGTCGATGCAGACCTTCGGATCGATGTAGAGCATCGGCGATTCGGCGTACTCGGGGGTACCGGGTGCCGGGGAGATGCAGTTCACCGGGCACGCCGAGACGCACGTGGCGTCCTTGCAGCAGTTCTGGGTGATGACGTAGGTCATGCGGTTGCCGGCCCTTCCGGCCCAGGTGCGTAGGAGCCGGTCACAGCAGGTTGGCCCGCTTGTAGATGGCCATGGCCGGCTTGGTCAGGAGCCCGGCCGAATGCAGGAACTCCATGAGCCCGCGGCAGCTGGAGCGCAGCATCGACTTGTAGTGCTCGTTCCCGGCCGCCTCGCGCTTGGCACGCGCGACGTCGAGGCCGGCTTCGGCGTAGGCGCGGGGGCTGACCATGCTGGTGACGATGTGGAAGGCGGACGACGCCACGAGCAGCGCGCTCGCGTGCCGACGGACGGGGCCGACGTCGGCCATCGCCCGGATCACCTCGTCGCGGGCGAACTTCATGTGCCGCGACTCTTCGACGACGTGGATGTTGTTGATCGTGCGCACGAAGGGCGCCACCCGCTCGTCGCGCATCCAGTCACGCTGCATGACGTCGAGGACCTCCTCGGCCACCAGGATGGCGGCATAGGCGGCCTCTCCTGATGCGAACGTCTTGTAGAACCGCCCCAGCTCCATCACCTTGCGGCTCGGGCGGTACGCGGGCGCATTCAACTTCGCCGTCCCGCGGGCGAACATGATCGAGTGGCGGCACTCGTCGGCGATCTCGGTGAGTGCCCACTGGAATTCGGCCGACGACCGGTCCATCGCGTAGATCTCCCGCAGCATCATCTGCTGGAGGATCAGCTCGAACCAGATGCCGGTGCAGGCGACCGAGGCCGATTCCTGACGGGTGAGCTCCGCGCGTTGGCTCTCGCTCAGTTCGTCCCAGTAGGCCGTGCCGTAGAGCGTCGACCACTCCGGGCTGGCGCCGTGGAAGGACGCGTCGAGAGGGGCGTCCCAGTCGACCTCGGCGAGCGGGTCGTAGGACAGCTCGGCGCTGGATGCGAGCAGCCGTTCGGCCACCGACCCCTCGCGCTCGGCCTGGGTCGGGTTGATCGTGGCGGTCATCTCGGGTTCCCCCGTCTGTCGATGTCGCGGGTCGCGTCACGACCTCGTCGTCCAGATATCCGTGACGCCAGGACATATGTAGCCGGGGGAACCGATCGTTACACCTGCGGATGTCACGTTCGGCGTGTCGACGGCAGCAGCGCTTCGACCGCGGTCAGCACAGGGGCGGCGGATCAGAGGGGCCGGCGAACCGTCGGCCGAGGTCCCTGCGGTCGCTTCGACGCCCTAGCCTCCTTGCATGCGTGCTGTGCAGATCACCCGCTTCGGCGGCCCCGAGGTCCTCGAGCTCGTCGACATCGCCGAGCCGGAGGCGGGGGACGGTCAGAAGCTCTACGACGTCTCGACCGCCGGCGTGAACTACGCCGACACCCACCAGATCGAGAACTCCTACCTCGCCCAGCAGCAGCTGCCGCTGATCCCGGGCGCGGAGTTCGTCGGCACGCCGGTCGGCGGTGGGCAGCGCGTCGTCGGGCTGCTCGACGGCGGCGGCTACGCCGAGAAGGTCGTGGCGCACGACGCGCTCACCTGGGCGGTGCCCGACGGCGTCAGCGACGAGCAGGCGCTGTCCGTCGTCCTCCAGGGCTCCACCGCGTGGCACCTGCTGCGCACCAGCACGCACCTGGCCGAGGGCGAGTCCGTCGTCGTCATCGCCGGAGCCGGGGGTGTCGGCAGCCTGGCCATCCAGCTGGCCAGGCACTGGGGCGCCGGCCGGGTCATCGCCACCGCCTCCAGCCCGGAGAAGCGGGAGCTGTGCGAGGAACTCGGCGCCCACGCCACCGTCGACCCGGCGCTCGCCGAGGACGACCCGAAGGCCTTCACCGCCGCGCTGCGCGAGGCCAACGGGGGGAGACGAGTCGACATCGTCCTGGAGATGACCGGGGGCGCGGTCTTCGACGGCGCCATGTCCGCGCTCGCCCCCTTCGGCCGGCTCGCCGCCTACGGCATGGCCGGGCGCGTGCCGCCGAAGCCGGTGCAGGCGCCGTCGCTGATGGGCACCAGCCGTGGCGTCATCGGCTTCTGGCTGGCGCACTGCATGGCCCGCCCGCAGATGATGGACGCCGCGATGCACGACCTGCTCGCCCTCGTGGACGGCGGCACGCTGAAGCCGGTCGCCGGCGGGCGGTACCCGCTGTCCGACGTGCGGAAGGCGCACGAGGACCTGCTGGCCCGCCGCTCCACCGGCAAGCTCGTCGTCGACCCGAAGGCCTGATCCGAGCTCTCTGCACGGAGAGCTCAGACGAGGCGGTTGGTCCAGAAGAGGCTGAGCACGGCGCCGAGCAGGGCCAGCAGCACGCCGGCGCGGACGAACCAGTAGCTGACGTCCTTGGGCTCGGTCGTGTAGCCGATCTGGCTGCCCAGGTCGGCGTACACCTCCTCCAGCTCGGCCGCGCTGGCCGCCTCGCTGTAGCTCCCGCCCGTCGCGTCGGCGATCTCCTCGAGGGTCGCCCGGTCGACCGGCACGGGCACGGTCTCGCCGTCCAGGTCGAGGGTCCCGTAGTCGGTGCCGAAGGCGATCGTCGAGACGGGGACGCCGGCAGCGCGGGCGGCGTCGATCGCCTGCGTGTCCTCACGGCCGACGGTGTTGTAACCGTCGGACAGCAGCACGATCCGGGCCGGCGCCGCCTCCTCCTCGCCCGCATCCAGGGTCGACTGGAAGTTCTCGATCGCGCTCAGCGAGGTGAACACCGCCTCGCCGATCGCGGTCGCCTCGGCGAGGTCGAGGTTGTCGATGGCCCCGGTCACCTGGACCCGGTCGGTGGTGGGCGGGACCACGGTGGTGGCCGTCCCCGCGAAGGAGACCAGGCCGAGGTTGATCCGTTCGGGCAGCACGTCGACGAACTCCTTGGCCGCCCTCTGCATGGCCCGGAAGCGGTCGGGCTCGATGTCGGTCGCCTGCATCGACAGCGACACGTCGACGGCCATGACGACCGTCGCCCGCTCGCGGGGCACGCGCACCTCCGTGCTCGGCACGGCCAGCGACACCACCAGGGTCGCGATGCCGAGGGCGACGACGCCGAAGGCGAGGTGGCGCTTCCAGCCGGGCCGCTTCGGCACCAGCGTTCCGAGCAGCGCCACGTTGGTGAACCGCGCCGCGTAGGCCTTCCGGCGCAGCTGCAGCACCACGTAGAAGGCGACCAGGGCGGCGACGGCGAGCAGCGCCAGCAGCCACAGTGGGGACTGGAAGGTCATCGGGACGCTCCTCCGCTGCCTGCGCGCCGGCGCTCGGCGACGAACCTGACGACGTCCATCAGCCAGTCCCGGTCGGTCCGCAGCCGCAGGTGACCGGCACCTGCCCGGCGCAGGGCCGCCGCGACCTCTTCTCGCTGGGCGGCCGCGCCCTCGGCGAACCGGGCGCGGAACTCGGCGTTGCCGGTCGGCACCTCGAGCGTCTGGCCGCTCTCCGGGTCGACGACTGTCAGCAGGCCGACGTCGGGCAGCTCGAGCTCCCGCGGGTCGACCACCTCGATGGCCAGCAGGTCGTGCCGGGTGCCGAGCCCGCGCAGCGGCCGCTCCCAGTCGCTGTCGCCGAGGAAGTCGGAGATGACGACGACGAGGCCGCGGCGCCGCGGCGGCCGGCGCAGGGTCTCGAGGGCGGCCGCCAGGTCCCCGCGCCGTCCGCTGCCCGCCCGGGGGGTCGCGACGACGTTCCGCAGCAGCCGCTCGGCGGCCAGCCGCCCCGGCACCGCCGGGTAGCGGTCGACCCGCTCCCCCGTCGTGACGACGGCGCCCAGGCGGTTGCCGCCGTGCACGGTGAGGTGGCCGACCGCGGCGAGGCCGGCGATCGCGAGGTCGCGCTTCTGGCAGTTCGCCGTGCCGAAGTCGAGGCTCGCCGACAGGTCGACGACCGCCCACGTCTCGAGCTCGCGGTCGGCGATCGTCTCCCGGACGTGCGGCACCTGCGTGCGCGCGGTGACCGGCCAGTCCATCCGCCGGACGTCGTCGCCCGGGTGGTAGGTCCGGGAGTCACCGGCCTCCGAGCCCGACCCGGGCACCAGGCCGAGGTGGTCGCCCTGCAGCAGCCCGTCGAGCCGCCGCCGCACGGTGAGCTCCAGCCGGCGCAGCAGCACGTCGGCCGGGCCGTCGGTGAAGCGCGGCGGCGCACCCTGGCCGGCAGCACCGCCGTCCGCACCGCCCGGCTCGATCCCGGAACCCGGGGTCGCCGGGTGCAGGAGCAGCCCGGGGTGCTCGGGTCCGGGCGGCGACTGCTGGCTCGCCCGACGACGCAGGATCACGCCGGGTGGGGCCCTTGTGCGTACCCGTTCGACGACGGCGCGGCCGGGTGCTCCGGCGCCTGCTGCGGCGGGCCCTGCGGGGGGCCGAAGTGCGGCACGTGCGGGCCGCCCGGCGTCCCCGGACCGAAGCCGCCGGCGTTCTGCCGCGGGGCGACCTGCGGCAGCGGCACCGTCTGGACGATCCGCTTGACGATGTGGTCGGCCGGCACGCCGTCGGCCAGCGCGTCGTAGGACAGCACGAGCCGGTGGCGGAGCACGTCGGCGGTGACGTCGAGGACGTCCTGGGGCAGCACGTAGTCGCGGCCGCGCACGAGCGCCAGGGCCCGGCTGGCGGCGATCAGGCCGAGGGAGGCACGCGGGCTGGCGCCGTAGGACACCCACGTCGCGACGTCCTCCATGCCGTGCTCCCGCGGGGTCCGGGTGGCGACGACGAGCCGGACGACGTAGTCGACCAGGGCGTGGTGCACGAAGACGTGCGAGGCGGCCTTCTGCAGCCGCGGCAGCTCGCCGGGGCTGAGCACCGTCTCGGCCACGGGCGGCTCCGAGCCCATCCGGTAGACGATCTCGCGCTCCTCCTCGGGGCTCGGGTAGTCGACGAGCACCTTCATCAGGAAGCGGTCGCGCTGGGCCTCGGGCAGCGGGTAGACGCCCTCGGACTCGATCGGGTTCTGCGTGGCCAGGACGAGGAACGGGTCGGGCAGCGGGTGCGTCACGCCGCCGATGGAGACCTGCCGCTCGGCCATGACCTCGAGCAGCGCCGACTGCACCTTGGCCGGGGCGCGGTTGATCTCGTCGGTGAGGACGAAGTTGGCGAAGACCGGCCCCAGCTCCGTCTCGAACGCGTCCTGCCCCGCCTTGTAGATCCGGGTGCCGATGATGTCGGCCGGCACGAGGTCGGGGGTGAACTGCAGGCGGGCGAACCTGCCGCCGACCGCCGTGGCCAGGGTCTCGACCGCGAGGGTCTTCGCCACGCCCGGCACGCCCTCGAGGAGCACGTGCCCACGAGCCAGGAGCGCCACGAGCATCCGCTCGACGAGGCGGTCCTGCCCGACGATGACCCGCTTGATCTCGAAGAGGACCCGCTCGAGGCGCTGCGCGTCGACCGACGGTGGCACCGGTGCGGGCGAGGTCTCGATCGGCGTGCTGGCAGCGCTGCTCACGGGGCTCCCTGGTCGTCGACGAGGCGGCGCATCCCGCCTCCACGGCCCAGTGTCCTACACCTTCCGCAGCCAGGTGTTCGCGCGCCGGGCACGACGGGCCGACGCTCCGTGGCGACACCGGCGCACCGTCCACACCCCTGCCCGGAAGGGCCTCCGACTGCTAGCCTTGCCGATGCGTCGGGCAGCTCCCCCCGTGGCTGCCCGACGCCCTCTCGCGTCTGGCCCGGTTCAGCCCGTGGGGCGCCCGGCGCCGATGTAGCCGCCCCAGCGCATGTCCGTGACCCGGATGAACGAGCCGCTCTGCGGCGCCTCCAGGATCCGGTCCCCACCCAGCCAGATCGCCACGTGGTGGATGGTGCCCGGGTCGGAGGTGTTGCGGGCCCAGAAGACGAGGTCGCCGGGGCGGAGGTCGTTGCGCGAGACCTTGGGCAGCGCGCCGTACTGCCAGCTGCTGTTGCGCGGGATGGAGATGCCCGCCTGCGCGTAGGCGTACTGGGTCAGGCCGCTGCAGTCGAAGCCGAACACGTCGTCGTCGCCGCTGTGGCCGTAGCCCGGTCCGCGGGTACCGCCACCGCCCCACGCGTACGGAGTGCCGATGTAGGCCATCGCCGCGTCGATCGCGATCTGCGCCTTGGACGCGTTGCCGGCGCCGGCGGAGCTGCCGTTGCCCGACGGTGCCGGGGCGACGTTCGCCGGCGGCGCCGGAGCCGGCCGGACGATCTGCGCGGCCCGCTCGGCGGCAGCCCGCTGGCCGACCAGGGCGGTCAGCTCCGCCTGTGCGGCGGCCAGGTCGGTGGTCAGCTGCGCCTGCTGTGTCTCCAGCGCGGCGGCCTGCTGCCGCGCCGAGGCCTCCGCCGCCTCGGCCGTGGCCAGGCTGGTGGCGGCCTCGTCCTTCAGGACGGCGGCAGCGGTCAGCGTGTTGGCGGCGAGGGTCTCCGCCTCGGCGGCCTGGACCTGGAGGACGGTGACCTCGGTCAGGACGTCGGAGCGGTGCGATCCGGCGGCTTCCAGCAGGGCGGCCCGCTGGATGAACTCCCCCGGGTCGGCCGCGGTGATGAGGGCGGCCGCGCCCGCGAAGGTGCTGCCCTCCATGTAGCTGCGCCGCGCGAAGGAGACGACCTGCGTGCGGGCGACGTCGAGCTCGGCGGCCGCCTGGGCCGCCGCAGCCGCGGCGGCGTCCGCCTCCGCCTGCGCGGCGACGTAGGAGGCCTCCGTGGCCTGGTACTGGTCGAGCGCGATCAGCGCATCCACCCGGGCGCCCTCGACGGCGTCCTGGGCGGCCGTCAGCTGCCCCGACAGCTCGCCGATCCGGGCCTGGACGGCGTCGGCCTGCGCCTGCGCGTTCGCGATCTGGGTGTCGCTGGGCCGGCGCGGGGCCGCGGCGGCCACGGACGGGGTCAGGCCGACCGCGAGGGCCGCGACCACGGCCAGGCCACTGGCCCTGGCCGCCAGACGACGGGCGCTGCGCACGGACGAGTTCCGCGTACCGCTGTCCACCGGTGAAACCTCTTCCGGCGCGGACGACCCGGAGGTCTGCGCCATCGACTACGCGCGCCCGGCAGGGCGTCGTGCAGTCGAGATCGACAGCAGGCGGGCAGCCGTTGAGGGCGTCTCACCCCTCGGGGTGAGACGCCACCACCGGGTGACGGGTGAGGTGCTGGAACGGCCCCTCCGTCAGTTCACCTGGCGCTCGGAGTCCTTCCAGAACGACTCGCGCAGCTTGAACTTCTGCACCTTGCCGGTGGCGGTCCGGGCCAGCTCGTCGCGGAACTCGATGCGCTTGGGGATCTTGTAGCCGGCGATCTTGCCGCGGCAGTGGGCGATGATCTCCTCCTCGGTGACCTGCTCGCCCTCGCCCACGACGACGATCGCGGTGACCATCTCGCCCCACTTGTCGTCCGGGACGCCGATCACCGCGACCTCCGCGACCGCCGGGTGGCTGAAGACGGCGTCCTCCACCTCGATCGACGAGACGTTCTCGCCACCGGTGATGATCACGTCCTTCTTGCGGTCGGAGATCGTGACGTAGCCGCCCTCGTCGATCGATCCGCCGTCCCCGGTGTGGAACCAGCCGCCCTCGAGCGCTTCCGCCGAGGCGTCCGGGTTCTCCCAGTAGCCCTGCAGGACGACGTTGCCCTGCGCCAGGACCTCCCCGGACTCGCTGGTCTGCAGCCGGATGCCCAGCGCGGGCACGCCCGCCCGCGACAGCTTCTTGGCCCGGTCCTCGGGCTCCAGCTCGTCGTACTCCGCGCGCGGGCGGTTGATCGTCAGCAGCGGCGCGGTCTCGGTGAGGCCGTAGATCTGGTTGAACTCCCAGCCGAGCTCGCGCTCGACCCGGGCGATCGTCTTCGAGGGCGGGGGCGCGCCGGCCACCACGATCCGCACGCGGTCACGGCCCGGGATCTCGCCGTCCCAGTCGGCGGCGGCCTCCAGGACGGCGTTCCAGACCGCGGGCGCGCCGGCCATCATCGTCACGCCGTGCTGGTCGACGCGGCGGAGGATCTCGGCGCCGTCGACCTTGCGCAGCACGACCTGCCGGGCCCCGAGGCCGGCCATCGTGTAGGGCAGCCCCCAGCCGTTGCAGTGGAACATCGGCAACGTGTGCAGGTAGACGTCGCGGTCGCTGACCTGCATGTGCATGCCGAACGTGACCGCGTTGACCCACAGGTTCCGGTGCGTCATCTGCACGCCCTTGGGCCGGGCCGTCGTCCCGCTCGTGTAGTTGATGGTCGCGGTCGCGTCCTCGTCGGGCGCCGACCACGGCCGGGGCTCGGTGTCGAACCGCAGGAGCTGCTCGTACTCCTCCCCCGTGCCGAACCGGTGCTCGGCCTCCACACCCTTGAGCGAGGACTCCAGCTCCGGGTCGACCAGCAGCACGCGGGCGCCGGAGTGCCCGACGATGTAGTTGACCTCCTCGGGCGAGAGCCGGAAGTTGATCGGCACCGCGACCCGGCCGGACGACGGGACCGACAGCAGCAGCTCCAGCAGGCGGCCGGCGTTGTGGCTGACGATTGCGACCCGCTCGCCCTCCCCGACGCCGAGCTCGTCGAGCCCCGCCTGCAGCGCCCGGCCACGCCGCGCGACCTCGCGGTAGGTCACGTCCCCGAGCGAGGGCGCCGGCTGGGTCGGCTCGTCCACGATCCCGACGCGGTCGCCGTAGACGAGCTCGGCCCGGTCGAGGAAGTCACGAGTGGTCAAGGGCACGCGCATGGCCGGCTCCCGGGTGCTCAGGCTGTGGTGCCCGCCACGCTAACGGGCATCAGCCGGGGGCCACCAGCCGTGGCAGGGCGACGCCGATCGGCTCCCGGACGACGAGGTCCGCCGTCCAGTCGTAGGGCGTCTCCTGGGCGTTGACCACGACCAGCCGGGCGCCCGACCCGACCGCGACGTCGGCGAGGCCCGCCGCCGGCCACACCTGCAGCGAGGTGCCGACGGCGACCAGGACGTCGCAGTCGCCCGCGGCCGCGGTGCACGCCTCCACCACGCGCTCGTCCAGCAGCTGGCCGAAGTAGACCGTCGCCGTCTTGAGGATCCCCCCGCAGCGCCGGCAGGGCGGGTCGGGTTCGCCGCCGGCGACGCGGTCGAGCGCCTCCCGGATCGCCGACCGCTCCCCGCAGGCGGTGCACACGACCTCGTGCACCGTGCCGTGGATCTCGTGCACCAGGTCGGGGCTGGAGCCCGCCGCCTGGTGGAGGCCGTCGATGTTCTGGGTGATCAGCGCACGCAGCCGCCCCTGCCGCTCGAGGTCGACCAGCGCGCGGTGCCCCGCGTTGGGCTGCGGTTCGGCGTCCTGCATCGCCTGCCGCAGCAACCAGGAGCGGCGGCGGATCTCCGGGTCGGACATGTAGTACGAGAGCGTCACGAGCTTCTCGGCGTGCGGGTCCTTCGTCCAGACGCCGTCCGGCCCCCGGTAGTCGGGGATGCCGCTCTCGGTGGAGATGCCGGCGCCGGCGAGGACGACGATCCGCCGGGCCCCGGTCAGCCAGCCGGGCAGCGGCTCGGGTACGGCTCCGGTCACGCCTCCACGGTAGGAGCAGCGACGCGTCCGCGGAGCCGGCGCAGCAGCGTCCGCGCCCGGGCGGCGACCGCCACCACCGCGACGGCGTACAGCGCCCCCAGCAGGGTGTCGACGACGTAGTGCTCCCCCGCCCACACGAGGACCAGCGCCATCGCGGGCCCGTAGGCGAGCAGCAGGACCCGCTGCCAGGTGCGGCGCGCGACCGGCAGGAGGGCCAGGCAGGTGAGGACGGCGAAGGCGGTGTGCAGCGAGGGCACCGCGGCCACCTGGTTGACCTGCCCCTGGCTGTCGGCGAGGAGCGCGCCGGCGCGCGGGAGCCCCAGGACCTCCCAGCCGGTGCCGCTCAGCCGGCGCACCGGCTCGATGACGCCGTCCTTCGCGGCGAGCCACGGCGGGGCAGCCGGGTAGAGCACGTACGTGGCCAGGCCCGCGGCCGAGAGAGCGACGACCAGCCGGGCGTAGTGCACCCAGCGCTGCCGGTCGCGCACCCAGAGGATGCCGAGGACCAGCGGGGTGACGACGAAGTGGCTGGCGTAGACGAGCGTCGCCACGGCGTGCCACCAGTCGGCGTCCCAGTGCTCCTGCAGCACGACGGTCGGGAGGGCGCCGAACCCGAGCAACCGGTCGGCGGCGGCCGGCTCGGTCACGTGCACCGGGGCACCGAACTGGTCGGCGAAGCCGCGGCTCGCGTCGTACGCCAGGAGCAGGGCGACCAGGGGCAGCCAGTCGGCCAGCAGCCGGCCCAGGCGGCGCACGCCGTCGGCGACGGCGTAGACCGCCAGCCCACCGACCACCCAGCCCAGCAGGACGACGCGGTCGGTGGGGAGCCCGTGCACGACGCACGTCCCCGCGAAGGCGAGGACCAGCCCGAGGAACAGCAGCCGTCGCAGGAGCAGGCGGCGGGCGCGGGCCGGGGATCTCGTGGGCGCCCCGGCGCGGACCTGCGCAGGCAGCTCGTGCACGGGGGTCCGCGGGCTCGGGATCGCCCCGGCGAGCGGAGTCGTCTCGACCGCGGTCATGGCGGGGGACGCTAGGCGCCGCACCGCCCGGCCACCAGGAAATCTGCGCGAGTTCACCCCGCGGCGGCACCTGGCGGGGTCACTGTGGCCGCTGGGACACCGGGGTTCCGGCCCGTGACCGACGTCACCGGGTGAAGGAAGGGTTGCCTGACCCGGTGCTCCTGGCGCTGAACTGGGATGATCGGGGGTGGAACCGAGCGCGACGAACCAGCGAGGGGTAGGCGCAGAAGAAGTGGCAGCCAGCAAGGACAGCTTCGGAGCCCGGTCGACGCTCAGCGTCGACGGAACCGACTACGACATCTACCGGCTCGACGCGGTGGAGGGCTCCGAGAAGCTGCCCTTCAGCCTGAAGATCCTCCTCGAGAACCTGCTGCGCACCGAGGACGGCGCGGACATCACCGCCGACCACATCCGCGCGCTGGCGAACTGGGACCCGAACGCGGAGCCCGACCAGGAGATCCAGTTCACCCCGGCCCGCGTGGTCATGCAGGACTTCACCGGCGTCCCCTGCATCGTCGACCTCGCCACCATGCGCGAGGCCATGGCCGACCTCGGCGGCGACCCGCAGAAGATCAACCCGCTCGCCCCTGCCGAGCTGGTCATCGACCACTCGGTGATCGCCGACATCTTCGGCACCGAGGACTCGTTCCAGCGCAACGTCGAGATCGAGTACGAGCGCAACGGCGAGCGCTACCAGTTCCTCCGCTGGGGCCAGGGCGCGTTCAGCGACTTCAAGGTCGTCCCCCCGGGCACGGGCATCGTCCACCAGGTCAACATCGAGCACCTGGCCCGCGTGGTCTTCCCGCGCCAGGAGGGTGACCGCGTCATCGCCTACCCCGACACCTGCGTGGGCACCGACAGCCACACCACGATGGTCAACGGCCTGGGCGTGCTGGGCTGGGGCGTCGGCGGCATCGAGGCCGAGGCCGCGATGCTCGGCCAGCCGGTCTCGATGCTGATCCCCCGCGTCGTGGGCTTCAAGCTGTTCGGCCAGCTCCCGGACGGCGCCACCGCCACCGACCTGGTCCTCACGATCACCGAGATGCTGCGCCAGCACGGCGTGGTCGGGAAGTTCGTCGAGTTCTACGGCGAGGGCGTCTCCGCGGTGCCGCTGGCCAACCGCGCCACGATCGGCAACATGAGCCCCGAGTTCGGCTCCACCGCGGCGATGTTCCCCATCGACGAGGAGACCATCACCTACCTGAAGCTCACCGGCCGCTCGGCCGAGCAGGTGGCGCTGGTCGAGACCTACGCCAAGGAGCAGGGCCTCTGGCACGACGCGTCCCGCGAGCCGGCGTTCTCCGAGTACCTCGAGCTCGACCTCGGCACCGTCGTCCCCTCGATCGCCGGCCCGAAGCGCCCGCAGGACCGCGTCGCGATCACCGACGCCAAGGCGGCCTTCCGCGAGGCGCTCGGCGACTACGTGCAGGCCGACGAGACCGGCGGCGAGGACCGCAAGCCCGGCGTCCCCGCGCAGGAGAAGCCGTTCGGCGTGGCTTCGCAGATCGACGACGCGGTCGCCAACACGTTCCCGGCGTCCGACCCGGTCGCCGAGACCCACGGCAACGGCGAGGCCGGCAAGCCGCACCACTACGAGGACCAGGTCGCCTCCCGCCGTCCCTCCAAGCCCACCCGCGTGGTCATGGAGGACGGCACCGAGACCGAGGTCGACCACGGCCACGTGGTGATCGCGGCGATCACGTCCTGCACCAACACCTCGAACCCGCAGGTGATGATCGGCGCCGCGCTGCTGGCCAAGAACGCCGTCGAGCGCGGGCTGGCCTCCAAGCCGTGGGTGAAGACGACGCTGGCCCCCGGGTCCAAGGTCGTCATGGACTACTACGAGAAGGCCGAGCTCACCCCGTACCTGGAGAAGCTGGGCTTCTACCTGGTCGGCTACGGCTGCACGACCTGCATCGGCAACTCGGGCCCGCTGCCCGAGCCGGTGTCGAACGCGGTCAACGAGGCCGACCTCGCCGTCGTCTCCGTGCTCTCGGGCAACCGCAACTTCGAGGGCCGGATCAACCCCGACGTCAAGATGAACTACCTGGCCTCGCCCCCGCTGGTCATCGCCTACGCGCTGGCCGGGTCGATGGACGTCGACCTGAACAACGACCCGCTGGGTCAGGACACCGACGGCAACGACGTCTTCCTCCGCGACATCTGGCCGTCGCCGCAGGAGGTCCAGCGGGTCATCGACCACGCGGTCTCCGCGGAGCAGTTCGGCCGCAGCTACGAGGACGTGTTCGCCGGCACCGAGCAGTGGCAGAACCTGCCCACGCCGACCGGGGACACCTTCGAGTGGGCCGAGGACAGCACCTACGTGCGGCGTCCTCCGTACTTCGAGGGCATGCCCGCCGAGCCGGCCCCCGTCGAGGACATCACCGGCGCCCGCACCCTCGCGGTGCTCGGCGACTCGGTGACCACCGACCACATCTCGCCGGCCGGCTCCATCAAGGCCGACAGCCCGGCCGGGAAGTACCTGCGCGAGCACGGCGTCGACCGCCGCGACTTCAACTCCTACGGCTCGCGCCGCGGGAACCACGAGGTCATGATCCGCGGCACCTTCGCCAACATCCGGCTGCGCAACCAGCTGGTGCCCGGCACCGAGGGTGGCGTCACCAAGAACCACCTGACCGGCGAGACGACGTCGATCTACGAGGCGTCCCAGGCCTACCAGGAGGCCGGCATCCCGCTGGTCGTGCTGGCCGGCAAGGAGTACGGCTCGGGCTCCTCGCGCGACTGGGCGGCCAAGGGCACCGCGCTGCTGGGCGTGAAGGCGGTCATCGCCGAGAGCTACGAGCGGATCCACCGCTCCAACCTCATCGGCATGGGCGTCCTCCCGCTGCAGTTCCCGGAGGGCCAGAACCGCGACTCGCTGGGCCTGACCGGCGACGAGGAGTTCACGATCACCGGCATCACCGCGCTGAACGACGGCTCGGTGCCCCGCACCGTCAAGGTGAAGGCCGGCGACGTGGAGTTCGACGCCCGGGTCCGGATCGACACCCCCGGTGAGGCGAACTACTACCGCAACGGCGGGATCATGCAGTACGTCCTGCGCTCGCTGCGGGGCTCGGCCGCCTGATGCTGGCCGCCTGATGGACCTCGGCCTGGGTGGTCGCGGGTACCTGCTCACCGGCGCGAGCCGGGGACTGGGTCTCGCGACCGCCCGCGCCCTGGTGGACGACGGCGCGCGGGTGCTGATCAGCGCCCGCTCCGCCGACTCCGTGGATGCCGCCGTCTCCTCCCTGGGGACGGCGGCGTCCGGCGTCCCGGCCGATCTCGCCACCCCCGAGGCCGCCTCTGACCTGG
This sequence comes from Blastococcus litoris, assembly GCF_003075095.1. Taxonomy (GTDB): domain Bacteria; phylum Actinomycetota; class Actinomycetes; order Mycobacteriales; family Geodermatophilaceae; genus Blastococcus_B; species Blastococcus_B litoris. The sequence goes on along the minus strand of NZ_QCZF01000002.1, from coordinate 331,314 downwards.
TCACCGCCGCGCTGGACCGGCTCGCCACGATCGACGGCGCGCTGATCTCGGTCGGCGGGCCGAAGCCGGGCTCCGTGCTCGACACCCCCGAGGAGGACTGGCGGGCCGGCGTGGACAGCGTGCTGCTCGGCCCGCTGCGGTTGGTGAAGGCGCTGGTCCCTCACCTCGCCGAGGGCGCCTGCATCGGCTTCGTGCTGTCCACGTCCGTGCGCCAGCCGCTGGACGGGCTGGCGATCTCCAACGGCCTCCGGCCCGGCCTCGCCATGACCGCGAAGGGCCTGGCCGACGAGCTGGGCCCGCGCGGCATCCGCGTCGTCGGCATCCTGCCCGGCACCATCGCCACCGAGCGGATCGACGAGATCGCGGCGGCCTCCGGGGATGCGGACGCCTACCACGCGAGGACCGAGGCGGGGATCCCGCTCGGCCGGATCGGCGAACCCGCGGAGTTCGGCCGCGTCGCGGCGTTCCTGCTCTCCCCCGCCGCGTCCTACGTGACCGGCACGATGGTCGCCGTCGACGGCGGCCGCCTGCGCAGCCCGTGAACGAGCCGGTCCTCGTCGCCTGCGCGCACGGCACCCGCAACCCCACAGGGCGGCGGCTGATCGCCGAACTGGCACTGGCTGCCCGGGCCCGGCGTCCCGGGCTGGTGACGACGGCGGCGTTCGTCGACGTGCAGCCCCCGACCGTGGTGGACGTCGTCGCCGGGCTGTCGGCCGAGGGGCGCCCCGCGGTGGTCGTGCCGCTGCTGCTCTCGGGCGGGTACCACGTGCACGTCGACATCGCGGGCGCCGTCGCCGACGCCCAGTCCGCGGTCGCTGCCCGCCCGCTCGGCCCCGACCCGCGGCTGGTGGAGGTGCTGCGCGACCGGCTGGTGCAGGCCGGCGCCGATCCGCGCGACCCGCTCACCGCGGTGGTGCTGGCGGCGGCCGGCTCCAGCGACCCGCGATCGGTCGCCGACGTCGAGGACACCGCCGACCTCCTCCAGCGGTCGTGGGCCGGCCCGGTGACCACCGGCTACGGCTCGGCGGCCCGGCCACCGGTGCCCGACGCGGTCTCCGCCGCACGGCGGGGCGGCGCCGAACGGGTCGTCGTCGCGTCGTACCTGCTGGCGCCGGGGCACTTCCACGACAAGCTGGCCGGGGCGGGCGCCGACCTCGTCACCGCTCCCCTGCTGCCCGACGAGCGGATCGCCGCCGTCCTGCTCGACCGCTACGACGCCGCGCTCGAGTGACTCAGGCCTGCCAGCCCAGCGCCTGCTCCCCCACCACCAGCACCAGGACGAAGACGACAGCGGCGACGGCCGGCACCACCGGCGTCCACCACGACCTGCGCATCGCGAGCCGGATCAGCACCGCGGCCAGGACGAGCCAGAACAGCCACAGGACGACGAGCACCGGCCCCGGGACCACCAGCCCGCCGGCCAGGTAGAAGTACCCCACGACCAGGTGGGCGACCCCGGCCAGCACCGCGAGGACGATCGGCCCCGTGGGGCGGGCGGTGTCGGTCTGCACGGCGGGAGCATGGCAGGACCGCGACCGGCTCAGGCCCCCGTCGCCGCCGGGCGCGCCGGGTCCGCCGACCACTGCGACCACGAGCCCGGCCACAGGGCGGCGTCGATGCCGGCTGCTGCCAGCGCCGCGACCTCGTGGGCGGCGGTGACCCCGGACCCGCAGTAGACACCGACGGTCGTCCCCGGCGTGGCGCCCAGGGCGGCGAACCGCTCGCGCAGCTCGGCCGGCGAGCGGAACGTGCCGTCCTCCGCGAGATTCCCCGTGGTGGGGGCGCTCAGCGCACCGGGCACGTGGCCGGCGCGGGGGTCGATCGGCTCCACCTCCCCGCGGTAGCGCTCCCCCGCCCGGGCGTCGAGCAGCACGCCGGACGACGGGAGCGCGGCCGCCTCGTCGATCGACAGCACCGGCATGCCTCCGCCGGTCAGCGTGACGTCGCCCGGCTCCGGCTCGACGCCCCCGCTCTCCAGCGCGCCGCCGGAGCGGACCCAGGCGTCGAGCCCGCCGTCCAGGAGGACGACGTCCTCCAGCCCGCCCCAGCGGAGCAGCCACCACGCACGGGCCGCGGCGAGGCCACCGGTCGCGTCGTAGGCGACGACGCGGTCCCCGGTGTGGATCCCCCACCGCCGGGCGGCTGCTTGCAGTCGCTGCACCGAGGGCAGTGGGTGCCGGCCGGCCCGCGGTGACGGCGGATCGGCGAGCTCGGTCTCGAGGTCGACGAAGACGGCACCGGGCAGGTGGCCGTCCCGGTGGTGCTCGCGCCCGTGCGGGTCGCCGAGGGCCCAGCGCACGTCGAGCAGCACGGCACGACCGCTCCGCCGCAGCTCGGCGGCAGAGATCAGGACGCCGCTCACGACCGGCTCACTGCGGGGCGAGGAGGCCACGCAGTTCCTGGGTGAGTGCCTCGCGCTCCTCGGGGAAGCCGTGGAACTGCGCGGGCGTGGACTGGAACAGCGAGATGCGCCAGCGACCGCCGCCCTCGTCGACCGCCACCAGCGTGTGCACGGTGTGCAGCGCCGGGTCGAGGTCGGCCTCCCCTGGCGGGATCATCCCGGCGTGGGCGAGCAGGACCGCCACACCCGGCGCGATGGGCCGCACCGATCGGACGACGCCGACGTAGGCGGCGGTCTGGTGGCTCCCGAAGATCGCCCGCAGGTCGGCGGCGATGGACAGGCGGCCACGGTGGTGGGTGCCGTCGAAGCCGATGATGTCCCCGTCGTCGGCGAATCCGGCCGCCACGGACGCCCCGCTGCGGCGGTTCCACCCGTCGAGGAACGCGTGGTAGAGCGCGCGGATCTGGGCGTCCTGCGGGTGTGCTGCGGTCACGTCGTCTCCTCGTGCGGTTCGGGACAGGAGTGACGGTAGTGGTCGCCGTCGGCGCGTCGTCCGACGCTCGCCGTCGGGAGCCAGGGGTGACGCACGCCTCGTCTCACCCCTCGGGGTGAGACGGCGCCGCGGCCTGCGCGGATCCGCTCAAGGGACACCCCGGCGGGTGACGAGGCCATAGCTGTCATCCCCCTCCCCGGAAGCGATGGAACATGCTCCCCCTCGGCGCGACCCGATCCGCGTACACCGTCCTGGTGGCCTGCGTGACCGCGGCTACGGTCCTCCTCACCGCGGCTCCCGCTCACGCCGGCGGGCCGCCCGTTCCGCCGGTGGCCCCGCAGACCGCTCCGGACCCGTACGCCGAGTACCACGAGCAGAACTCCTGCAGCCCGGTCGCCCAGCCCGGCACCGCCGCACTCCGGTCGCTCATCCTGAGCACGTACGGCGTCGGCCGCGACGGCGGCATCACGCGCGCCTGCTCGATCGGTGGGACCAGCGAGCACAAGGAGGGGCGCGCCTGGGACTGGATGCTCAACGTCAACGACCCCGTCGAGCGCCAGCACGCCGAGGCCGTCCTGCAGTGGCTCGTCGGCCCCGACGCGGGCGGCAACATGGGCGGGAACGCACGCCGTCTGGGTGTCATGTACCTGATCTGGAACCGCTCGATCTGGTCGGCGAACAACGCCGCGGCCGGCTGGCGGCCCTACAGCGGGCCGAACGCGCACACCGACCACATCCACTTCAGCCTGAGCTGGGACGGCGCGATGGGGCGCACCTCGTGGTGGACCGGCACCGCCATCACCCAGCAGGACCGGGGACCGTGCCGCGTCTACGCCGACGAGCTCGCCCCGGCCTACACCGGCCCCCGGTACACCGCGTGCCCGCCGCTGGCCTCCAGGCCGGAGAACGCCGCCTCGTCGGCGTCCCGCGACCTCGACGGCGACGCGATCCCCGACGGCCTCGGCCGCCAGCGGGCTACCGGTCAGCTGTTCCTGTACCCCGGTGACGGCAGCGGCGGGTCGCTGGGGAGCCGTGTCGTCGGCGTCGGCTGGCAGTCGATGACCGCGATGGTCATCACCCCCGACGTGACCGCGGACGGCCGGGCGGACATGTGGGCACGCGACGCCTCGGGAGTGCTGTGGCTGTACCCGGGCGACGGCGCCGGCAGCTTCGGCGCCCCGCGGCAGGTGGGCATCGGCTGGCAGGGCATGGATGCCCTGATGGCACCCGGTGACGTCACAGCCGACGGGCTGCCGGACCTGTGGGCCCGGAACAGGGCCGACGGCACCCTGGTGCTCTACCCCGGAGGCCCTGGCGGCACCTGGCAGGCACCGCGGGCGGTGGGCTTCGGGTGGCAGGGCTTCGACCAGCTGGTCTCCCCCGGCGACGTGACCGGCGACGGCCACGCGGACCTCTGGGCCCGGAACCGGACCGACGGCACCCTGCTGCTCTACCCCGGTGCGCCGGACAGCAGCTGGGCCGCCCCGCGCTTCCTCGGCTCCGGCTGGAGCGGCCACGACCTGCTGACCGCGACGGCCGACGTCACCGGTGACGGCGTCCCCGACCTGTTCGCCCGGAACCGCAGCTCCTGGGAGCGGTGGTTGTACCCGACAGGGGCCACTCGCGGACCGGTCTCCCCGCACCGGGTCGTGGGCTGGGGCTGGGACGCGCACGACGTCCTCCTCTGACCGGCTCGCGTCGGAGCCGACCCCGGCCCGCCGTCAGGCGACGGCCGGCTGGGTGTCGGCGCCCGCCGCGAACTGCGTCCGGTACAGGTCGGCGTACCTCCCCCGCAGGGCCAGCAGCTCGTCGTGCGTGCCGGACTCCGCGACGCGACCGTTCTCGATGACGAGGATCTGGTCGGCGCTCCGGATGGTGGACAGCCGGTGCGCGATGACCAGCGACGTGCGACCGCTGAGCGCGGCGTCCAGCGCGTGCTGGACGGCGACCTCGGACTCGCTGTCCAGGTGGGCGGTCGCCTCGTCGAGGATTACGATCCCGGGCGCCTTGAGCAGGACGCGGGCGATGGCCAGCCGCTGCTTCTCGCCGCCCGACATGCGGTAGCCGCGGTCGCCGACGACGGTGTCCAGGCCCTCCGGCAGCGACCGCACGAGTGCCGCGATCCGCGCACCCTCCAGCGCCGTCCACAGCTCCGTCTCGCCCGCATCGGGACGGGCGTAGAGCAGGTTGGCCCGGATCGAGTCGTGGAACAGGTGGGCGTCCTGGCTGACCACGCCGATCGAGTCGCGCAGCGAGTCGAGCGTCGCCGTCCGGACGTCGATGCCCCCCACCCGCACCGACCCGCCGGTGACGTCGTAGATGCGCGGCACGAGGTTGGCGATGGTCGACTTCCCGGCGCCGGAGTGCCCGACTAGGGCCACCAGCTGGCCGGGTTCCACCCGGAACGAGACGTCGTGCAGGACGTCGACCGGCCCCCCGTGCTCGGGCAGGGACACCTCTTCCAGTGACGGCAGCGAGACGTCCTGCGCCGACGGGTAGCTGAAGGACACCGAGTCGAACTCGATCGACCGGTCGTCGGCGGGCACCGGGACGGCGTCGGGCGCCTCGCGGATCATCGGCTGCAGGTCGAGGACCTCGAAGACCCGGTCGAAGCTGACCATCGCGCTCATGACGTCGACGCGGACGTTGGCCAGCGCGGTGAGCGGGCCGTAGAGCCGCGACAGCAGCAGCGCCAGGGCCACCACGTCACCGGCGCTGAGCGAGCCGGTGAACGCCAGCCAGCCGCCGAGCCCGTAGACGAGCGCGGTGGCCAGTGCGGCGACGAGGGTCAGGGCGGTGAAGAAGGTGCGGCCGTACATCGCCGAGAGGACGCCGATGTCGCGGACGCGGGCAGCGCGGCCGCGGAACGCCTCGGCCTCCGACGACTGGCGACCGAACAGCTTGACCAGCAGCGCGCCCGCGACGTTGAACCGCTCGGTCATGGTCGCGTTCATCGACGCGTTGAGCCCGTAGGACTCCCGCGTGATCTCCTGCAGGCGCTTGCCGATGCGGCGCGCGGGGAGCACGAACAGCGGGACCATCACCAGCGACAGCAGGGTGATCTGCCACGACAGCGTCAGCATCACGCCGGCGGTGAGGACCAGGCCGATCACGTTCGAGACCACGCCGGAGAGGGTGGAGGTGAACGCCCGCTGCGCCCCGATCACGTCGTTGTTCAGCCGGCTGACCAGCGCGCCGGTCTGGGTGCGGGTGAAGAAGGCGAGCGGCATCCGCTGGACGTGCTCGAAGACCCTGCTGCGCAGGTCGTAGATGACGCCCTCGCCGATGCGGGCGGAGAACCACCGCGTCGCCACGGAGATCGCGGCGTCCACCACCGCCAGGCCGGCGATGAACAGGGCGATGCGGACGATGTCTCCGGCCGTCCCGTCCAGCCGGGAGATGCGGTTGACGATGTCGCCGGCGAGCAGCGGGGTGACGACGCCGATCACCGACGACCCGGTCACGAGCAGGAGGAAGTACGTCAGCTCCCGCCGGTAGGGCCGGGCGACGCCGAGGACCCGCCGCACGGTGCCCTTCGGCAGCTCGCGGGACGCCGCGCCCGGGTCGTTGCGCAAGGAACGCATGGCGGCCATCGCCGGGGTGCTCACGCGACAACCTCCTCGTGCGGGGACGTCCCGCCACCCACCGGCAACGCCGGACGGGGGTGGGCTCTTCCGCCGGAGTGTGTCAGCCCCTGCCGACGAGTTCGTGCAGTCGCCGCACCTGGGCTGCGCGCTCGGCGGCGTCCTGCTGCTCGGGGTCGTTGCGGACGGCCGAGCGCACGAGGGCGGCCGTCGCCCGGCTGGCGGCGACCGGCGCGGCGGTGATCGCGGCGACCAGGTCGGCGACCGTCGCGTCGAGGTCCGCCGCCGGGACGACGGCGTTGGCCAGCCCGATGGCCTGCGCCTCGGCGGCCTTGACGGCGCGGCCGGTCAGGCAGATCTCCATGGCGCGCGAGTAGCCGACCAGCTCCATGAGCGTGCTCGTGCCGGTCAGGTCGGGCACCAGGCCGAGCGTGGCCTCGGGCAGGCGCAGCTGGGCGTCGTCGGCGAAGACGCGCAGGTCGCAGGCGAGTGCCAGCTGCGCGCCGGCGCCGATCGCGTGCCCCTGCACCGCGGCGACGGACACGACGGACGGCGACCGGAGCCACCGGAACCCGCGCTGGTAGGTGCGGATCCGCTCCTGCGCGTCCTCGGCGGACATGTGCCCGAGCTCGCCGAGCCCGCCGTCGGTCGAGCGCTCGGCGCTGAACAGGCTGCGGTCGAGGCCCGCGGAGAAGGAGCGCCCCTCACCGCGCACCACCACCACGCGGACGTCGTCGTCGAGCGAGTCGCCGACGGCGGCCAGAGCGTTCCAGGTGGCCGGGGTCTGGGCGTTGAGCTGGTCGGCGCGGTCGAGGGTGACGGTGAGGACGGCGCCGTCCCGGCTCGTGCGGATCCAGCCGTTGTTCTCGAGGTCTTCTGCGGTCACGCCTTCTTACTATTCCGGTTGGCTCCACCGCGGCTGCGCAGTGTCGCCCCGGACTCCGAGAGGAGACGGTGGACGAAGCCGTAGGACCGGTTCGTGGACGTCGCCAGGGAGCGGATGCTCTCCCCACCGTCGTAGCGCTTGCGGAGATCATCGGCCAGCGTCGACCGGTCCCCTCCGGTGATCCGCTTGCCCTTGCCGAGATCCGCAGTGCTCGAGTCGGCCATGACTCCCCTCCGTGTCAGCCGCCGGCCCATGTCAGCACCGGGCTCGACCGGCCGTACCGGTCACCGGTGTTGGCAGTCCGTCCACCGGGTGCCGCCGTCCCGCTGACCGCGGCATCCCGAGACCCCATGATCACCCACGCGCCGGAGCGCGGCCACGCGAACGGGAACGAGCGCAACCGCCTGCAGGGACCCGGCGTCGCGGTTGCCCAGGGTGCCGCTCGTGGAGCAGTGGTACCGCACTCGGGACTGGGATGCTGCCGCGCGGGCCGACTTCGAGCAGCGCCTCGGTCGATCACGGGGTTCGCGATCGCAGTACCTGAAGATCAAGGCAGCGGCGCTCGAGGACGCCGGCCTCCTCGATGAGGCAGTGGGGCTGTACGAGCGCTTCCTGCGCGAGCACCCGGGCGACTTCTTCGTGCGCTACGTGCACGAATGCCTGGGCGGCGTGGCCCGGAAGCGCGGCCGGCTCGACGAGGCGGAGCGTCGGTACCGCCTCGTCCTGACCTTCCGACCCCTCAACGGCACGATGGGCATGACCGAGGTGTCGCTCGCCGAGGTGCTGCTGGACCGGGGTCGGGCGGACGATGCGGCGGCGACGCTGGCCGGGGCCGACCAGAGTTCGGTCAGCGCCTTCTACGCGAACCGCTTCCGCTATCTCACGGCCTCGGCCCGGATCGCCTCGGCCCGGGGTGAGAACCGCACCGCTGCGGATCTCGCCAGACAGGCCCTCGCCCTGATGGACGCTCCCGATCAGTACTCGCGGCATCCCGGCGTGGGAGCGGTGCAGAGCGATGACGCGACCACCTCCTTGCTCGCGGTGATCGCCTCCGCAGACAGCCCACCCGCCGGCTGACCAGCGGCGCCGGCTCCTCCCCGCCGATGGGCGGCAGCCAGGCCGAGCCATGTGATGTCCTGGTCGTCAGCGGCTGATGACCACGAGTTCGCATGGCTCGCGAGGAGAACCCGGCCTCAGGCCAGCTCGACGAGGTCGGCGAGGTCCTCGCTCCAGGCGTCCTCGGTGCCGTCGGGCAGCAGGATGACCTTGTCCGGGTCGAGGGCGCGGACGGCGCCCTCGTCGTGGGTGACCAGCACGATCGCGCCGGTGTAGGTGCGCAGCGCCTCCAGCACCTGCTCGCGGCTGGCCGGGTCGAGGTTGTTGGTCGGCTCGTCGAGCAGCAGCACGTTCGCCCCGGAGACCACGAGCGTCGCCATCGCGAGGCGGGTCCGTTCACCACCGGAGAGCGTGCCGGTGCGCTGGTCGACGGTCTCGCCGGAGAAGAGGAACGCACCGAGGATCTTGCGCAGCTCGGTGGCGGTGGTGTCGGGCGCCGCGGAGGCCATGTTCTCCAGCAGCGTCCGGTCCATGTCCAGGGTCTCGTGCTCCTGGGCGTAGTAGCCCACGCGCAGGCCGTGCCCGGCCTTGACCTCGCCGGTGTCGGGTGTCTCCGTGCCCGCCAGCATGCGCAGCAGCGTCGTCTTCCCGGCGCCGTTCAGCCCCAGGACGACGACCCGCGCACCCCGGTCCACCGCCAGGTCGACGTCGGTGAAGATCTCCAGCGAGCCGTAGCTCTTCGACAGGCCCTCGGCCGTGAGCGGCGTCCTGCCGCACGCGGCGGGCGTCGGGAAGCGCAGCTTGGCGACCTTGTCGTGCACGCGCACATCGGCGAGTCCGGCGGCCAGCCGCTCGGCGCGCTTGTCCATGCTCTTCGCGGCCTTGGCCTTGGTGGCCTTGGCCCGCATCTTGTCGGCCTGCGCGTTGAGCGTGTCGATCTTCCGCTCGGTGTTCGCCCGCTCCTGCTTGCGCCGGCGCTCGTCGGTCTCGCGCTGCTGCAGGTAGCGCTTCCAGCCGAGGTTGTAGATGTCGACGGTGGCGCGGTTGGCATCGAGGTGCCACACCTTGTTGACCACGGCCTCGAGCAGCTCGACGTCGTGGCTGATGACGATCAGGCCGCTCTTGTGCCCGGCCAGGAAGCCCTTCAGCCAGGTGATCGAGTCGCCGTCCAGGTGGTTGGTGGGCTCGTCGAGGAGCAGCGTCTCGGCGTCGGAGAAGAGGATGCGGGCCAGCTCCACGCGGCGGCGCTGACCACCGGACAGCGTGCGCAGCGGCTGGGCCAGGACCCGGTCGGGCAGGCCGAGGTTGGTGCAGATGCGGGCGGCGTCGCTCTCGGCGGCGTACCCGCCCATGGCGGCGAACTGGTCCTCGAGCCGGCCGTAGCGGCGCACGGCCCTGTCGCGCTCGTCGTCGTCCGCCGGCTCGGCCATAGCGATCTGGGCCTTCACCAGCTGGGTGCGGAGCACGTCGAGCCCGCGGCCGGACAGCACCCGGTCGCTGGCGGTGATGTCGAGGTCGCCGCTGCGCGGGTCCTGCGGCAGGTAGCCGATCTCCCCCACGACGTCGACCTTTCCGGCGTGCGGGATGCGCTCGCCGGCCAGCGTGGTCAGGGTGGTCGTCTTGCCCGCGCCGTTGCGGCCGACGAGGCCGATCCGGTCGCCGGGCTGCACGCGGAGGTCTGCGCCGCTGATGAGGATGCGGCTACCGGCACGCAGCTCCAGGCCGGTCGTCGTGATCACTGAACCCAGGGTAGGCGCTCACCGGGTGATGTTCCGAACGCTTTCGTGGTGACATCGGCGGCATCACCCGCGCGGGCGTGTTGCCGCGATCATCGGCACCGCGCGGTCTCGTGGCACGCCAGGATGCCCCCATGAACCCGCACGGGGCCCCGTGGGTGCCGACCTGCCCGGTCTGCGGGCGGCCGGTGGGTGGCATCGGCCCCGGTCCGTGCCCCTCCTGCGGTCTGCCGGCCGCGCTGCAGTCCGCGCTGGTCGTGGCGCGGATCGGGACGACGATGGCCGAGCTGGCCCGCGAGCGGGACCAGCTGCTGGCCACGCTGCGCGCCACCGCGCCGGGTGCCGCGGCTCCCGTCCCGGCCGCTCCCCCGACCTGGGTGCCGCCGCAGCCCGCCGCGCCTCCGCCGTGGCGCCCGCCGGCGCCCGCACCACCGGCCACACCGCGGCGCCGGCTCAGCCCGCAGGAGGTCCTGCTCGGGCTGGGGGCGCTGCTGGTCGTCGCGGCCGCCATCACCTTCGTCGCCGTCGCGTGGACCCGGTTCGGGCTGGCGTTCCAGGCGGGCGTCATGCTCACGGCCACCGCGGCCGCCTGCGCCGCCTCGGCCGTGACCGCCCGGCGCGGCCTGCGCGCCACCGAGGAGGCGCTCGCCGCGGCGGGCGCGGCACTGCTGGCCATCGACCTCGGCGCGGCCCGGGCGCTCGGCCTCTTCCGGCTGGAGGAGGTCCCGCTGCGCGTCTGGTGGGCGGTCTCCTCCGCCGTCGTCGTGGTGGTCGCGCTCGCCCTGGGGCGGCTGACCCGCACGACGGCGACCTGGCCGCTGGCCGCGCTGCTCGCCGCCCAGCCGCTGCCCTTCCTGCTCCTCACCGGCGCGTTGCTCACCGGCCCCGCCGGGGTCGCCGTCGCGCTCGGGACGGCCGCCGTGGACCTGGTGGCGGCCGTCCGCCTGCGGCGTCCGCTGGCGCCTGTCGCCACGGTCCTCGCTGCGGTCCTCGCCGTGGTCGGCACGCTCGGCGGTCTGGCGACCGCGTGGGTCGGCGGCGTCGGCGACTCCTGGGCGGCGACCGGCGTCCTGGTGCTCGCCGGAGCCGCGGCGCTGGTGGCCGACCGCCGGCGCCCCGTCCCCCGCTTCGCCGAGCTCCGGCCCGGCGCGGTCGGCGCCGTGGTGGGCCTCGCGCTGGCCGGCTCGCTCAGGGCGGCCGGTGACCAGGGCTGGTGGGTGGCAGCCGGTGTCGGCCTGGGCGCCCTCGCGGCCGCCGTCCTCACCGCGCCCCGGACCGCTCCCACGGCCGCCCTCGTGGCCGCTGGCGGGCTCCTGGCCGGCGCGCACGCGCTGCTGCTCGCCGAGGACCGGCGCTACGCGGAGCTGGCCGTCCTCGCGCTGGTCGCGACGGCGCCCGCCGCCCTGGCCGCGGTCCGGCTCCCCCTGCTGCGCCCGCCCGCGACCGCCGCGTCGATCCTGGCCCCGGGATGCGCGGTGCTGCTCGCCCGTGCGGACGACGTCCTCACCGCTCCCGTCGCCGGACTGCTCCTCGCGCTGCTGGCCGCGGCCGCGTTCGCGCTCGCGACCCTCCGCACCGGGCACCCCGAGGAGTGGACGGCGGCCGGCGCGGGCGCGCTGGCGGGCCTGGCGGCGGGCGCGACGAGCGGCGCCGTCGGGGCATGGGGCCAGGTCGCGGTCCAGCTCGGCATCGCGGGCGTGGCGGCCGGCGCCTACGCGATCGTCGCCTCCCGCCGCTGGGTGGGGGTCGTGGCGGTGGCCGACCTCGTCGTCGCCGCGTGGATCGCGGTCGGCGGGGCGGGCGTCGAGACGGTGGAGGCCTACACGCTGCCCGCCGCGCTCGGGCTGCTGGTCGTGGCCCTGCCGCAGCTGCGGGCGGGGGCGCCGTCCTGGGCCTCCGAGGGGGCGGCGGCCGGGGTGGCGCTGGTCCCCTCGGCGCTGGTCGTCGTCGCCGAGCCGTCGGCGCTCCGGCTGGTCCTCGTGATCGCGGCGGCGGCGCTGCTCACGGTCGCGGGCACCGTCCTGCACCGGCAGGCACCGTTCGTGGTCGGCGCCGGCGTGCTGCTGCTCGTCGCCGTCGGCCGGCTCGGGCCCTACGCGCCACTGCTGCCGCGCTGGGTCACGCTCGGCACCGCGGGGCTGCTGCTGCTCGTCGTCGGCGCCACCTACGAGCGCCGGCGCCAGCAGGCGCGGGAAGCGGTGGCCTGGGTCGCGCAGATGCGCTGAGCGGGTGCCACGCTGCGCCGCCCGCCCTACCGTGACCAGGTGACCAGCGTGGACCGGACGGTCGGGACGGCGCCGCTGCCTCCCCTGCCCTACCGCGCGCGGCCGCCCCAGGTCCTGCTCGGCGTGGGAGCCGTGCTGCTGGTCAGCGCGGGTGCGGCGGTCGCCTCCGCGTACGGCGGTGGTCCCGTCCGCGTGCTGCTGCTGGCGCTGGCAGCCTCGACCGCCTGGTTCTCCGTGCGGGCAGCGCGGACGGGCCTGCGCAGCTCCGAGGAGACGCTGGCCGCGTCGACCGCCGGCCTCGCTCTCGCCGGCTCCGACCTGGGCGCACCGGTGCTCGGGGGCGCACCCGGCTGGGCCGCCCTCCTGGCCGCGGGCTTCCTCGGCCTGCACCGGGTGGCGCCCACCACCGCGAGCTGGCCGCTGGCATCGTGGGCCGCTGGGCAGCTGGCCGTCCTCCGTGCCTTCGACGTGGTCCCCGAGGCCCTGGAGACCGCGGTCCTGCTCGCTGTCGCGCTGGCCGGGTTGGGGATCGCCCTGTTCGCACGCCGGGTCGTCGCGCAGGTCGCGCTCGTGACCACGGCGCCGTGGTGGGCGGCCGGGGTCGTCGGGGGGTCGTCCACGGCGTGGAACGGAGTCGGCGCGGAGCGGTGGCTGTCCGCCGTCCTGATGGTCGCTGCTGCCGCGGGCCTCCTGGTCGCCCGGCTCCGCGCGGAGCTCGAACCCCTCACCGGTCCACCGGTCGCCGTCCCGGTCCTCGCCGGCTTCGTCGCGGGGGCTGCGGTGACCGGGGCGTTCTCGTCGCTGGGGACCCTCGCGATGACCCTCACCGGGTACGCCGGTGTCCTGTTGGCGAACACGGCGGCGGCCGTCCTCACCGGCTGGCGACGCGGGCTTATCCTCCCGGTCGCCGTGTCGGCCGGCACCGTGATGGCGCTGTTCTCCATCGTGCAGCTGGTCGGCCGCGAGCGGTGGTCGGAGCTGAGCCTGCTGCTCCTGCTCACCGCGCTCCCCACGGTGCTGGTCGCCGCGAGACGTCCCGCCGACCGGCCCGTGGCCCTGCCGACGGCGATCGGCTGCCTGGCCGGCGCTGCTCTGCTGGCCCTGCCCGACGGGCTGCTCGGCCCGGTCGCCGTTGGCGTGCTGCTGACGGTCCTCTACTGCGTGGCGATGACGGTCGGCGCGGGCCTCGACGCCTCGTCCCGCAGTGCGACGGCGCGCGCGGCCGCGCTCTGCTCGCTGGCCGCGGCGACGCTGCTGCGCGTCGAGCACCACCGGACGACGCTGGCGGTGCTGCTCGCCGTCCAGGGCGTCGTCACCCTCACCTGGGCGTGGCGCACGCACGTCCCCGGCGATCCGCTGCACCCGACGTCGGCGACCGCCTGGCGGGGCGGGGCGGTGCAACTGGTGGCCGCCGGATGGTTCTTCGCCGCGGCCGCCGGCCTGGCCGCGGTCGAGTGGTACTCGCTGCCGGCGGCGATCGGGCTCCTGGTCGCGGCCGGGCCGCGCCTCCTGGACGGACCGTCCTGGCCCGCGTGGGGACCCGGCCTGCTCACCGCCGCGCTGCCGTCGGCCGTCCTGGCCGTGACGACGTCGGACGGCGACCGGGCGGTGTGGGTGCTGCTGGCCGCCGCGGCGGTCCTGGTGGCCGGGGCCCGCACCGGCGTGCGCGCGCCGCTGGTGGTCGGCGCCGGGACGGTGCTCTTCCTCGGGCTCGGCTTCACCGTGCGCGCGCTGCCCTGGCCGCTGGGCACGGCGCTCGTCGTGGGCTGCGCGCTGCTGGCGCTCGGGATGCGGCGGGAGCGCCGTCCGGTCGCCGGGTTCGGGCTGAAAGTGGCGCAGCTGCGTTGAGCCGCCCCGCCGCGACTCGCCGCGACGAGCGTTCCGGGGCATCAGAAGCGGGCTAGTGTCCTCAGCGATGTCGCGCCAGGGGGACGGCCCTCGACTCGTCGGGGACCAGGAGTGGGAGCCGGACCCTGAGCGTCTGGCTTCCACGTTGGCTGACGTCCTCCACGGCCTGGTGGCCGGCCGTACTGTGCCTGCCTCCGACCTGGAGTCCGCTGCACCCTTCTTGCTCCTGTGCCTGCGGGGCCTGCACGTCCATCGGCTGATCGACGGCGCGGCGCCCGTCGACGAGCTCAAACTGGCGGCGCTGCTGGCGACGTCGAGCTCGACGAGAGAGGTGCCTGGGCTCGAGCAGGCCGTCGACTGGTGGGCCCTCGCCTACACCGGCGCCCCGCTGACCGGCAACTTCTTCGTCCAGCAGCAGATCTCCGCCGAGGAGAAATCCTTCTTGACCGGCCTCGTGCGTGAGGCTGAACCCCGCACCATGGCGCGGCTGGCGGTCGAGGCGGAGTACAGCTCGCGTCTGCAGGCACTACGGCGCCATGGCGACCGACCGCTCCCGGCATCACCGGACATGCATCAAGCGCTGCTCATCGAGAGCGTGCAGCACTTCCTGGGCGCGATCGACAGCGGGGCGGACCTGGACGCGGACGACCTTCTGCAGCTGGATCCCGGCGCGCTCGCAGCGCGCGCCGACCCGCAGCGGACCGTCCCGCGCAACGGCAACCGGTGGCCGGCCATCGAGCGACGTGCAGCTGACCTCCAGGAGTCCGCCCGCGCCCTCGCCCGCGCCGCCATGGCCTTGCGCGCCTTGCCCGACGGGCCACGGCCACGGCGTGTCTCCGCCTCGGAGATCGCCACCTTCCGGACGGTCGTCGGGGCCGCCGCGAGCGACGCCGTCGACGACCTGCCCGATGCTGCGCTGCTCTCCAGGATCCTGGCCGACGCCCGGAATCCGGACACGCGGACCTGCGGCCCGTTGGCGGTGGTCGCATCCGTCCTCTCGCCGCTGTCGGCCTGGGCTCGGGAACGCCTCGCTGCCGATGCCCCCGCCACCGGCGCCCTGCTCCAACGGGCGGCTGACCTCCTCAGCTCCCCTTTGGCTGACACCACCGTGCGAGACATGCTCGGCGAAGTCCAGGAGAGTGCTGCCTGGGGCATGGTCGCCGAGGCCGAGGACTGGCTCCGGGAAGCGGAGATGACCGTCCAACGGGGGGCCGCCGTACGGACGCTCCGGACGCAATCGACAGCCCTGCGCGAGCGGGCGGTGAACTCCGGCACGGACGAACGGGTGCAGCGCCTGCTCGCCGCGCTCGACGACAGGCTCGACGCCGAGGACGTCGACGGCGCCACCCTGCTCGTGGGTTCGCTGTCCGAACTGCTCGACGCGGAGGGGGCGAGCTCCGCCCCGCAGGCCGAGCGGCAACCGTCGGGGAACGCATCCGCGCCTGCCCGCGGCAGCGCCACGGGTCCGGCCGGAGCAGGCCCACGTGCAGCTCCCCCAGCCGATGCCGACGACAGCGCCACACCGTGGCGTGATCGCTGGCGCCTGTGGCTCGGCATCATCCGCGAGTCACCGGACCCTGTGGCCCGTAAGGCCGTCGCCGACCGCATCCTCGCCAACGGTTCGCCGTCGGAGATCGACGAGGCTCGGCGCGAGGTGCCCCAATTGGACGATCTCGTCCGATCGGCCGACGGCCCGGTCACGGCGACGGAAGTCCCGCGGGGCGCGGAGATAGGGGTGGAGCTGGGTGCCGAGCTCAGCCGGCCTGCTCTGCTCCCACCGTCCGACGACGGCTACTGCCTGCACGAACTTCTGCCGACCGCGCCGGTCGCCCCGCGGTTCAAGGACGCGGTCGCGGCCGCGCGGAAGCTTGCCAACGACGGGGACCTGCTGGCAGCGGCAGACGCCTGCCTGGCTCTGGTGGGCGAAGGCCTGCCCGGAGGACACACCTGGGCATTCGCGTATCTGCTCCGCGCCGGTCACGGGCAGCGGGTCCACGAAATCGTTGGTTCCCTCCCGGCGGAGACGATCGCCGCGCTGCCTCCCCTCGCGCTGTGGAACGGGGCTGTCGCGTGCGAGCGCACCGGCGACCACGCGCGCGCCGAGGATCTCTTGCGTGCCTTCCTGGAGAGGCAACCCACCCCGCGCCCGGTGCAGGCCGAAGAGTGCGGGCGGTACCTCGAACGCCGTGCCTTGGTGAGGGACAGCCCGCAGGCCGTCGAGCCGGCCGGCCCTCCCACAGGGACGCTCGTAGCAGCGCAGCGACCGGGTACGCCGGAGGTCGTCCAGCTGGCCCGCCAGCAGTTCGAAGCCGGGGACGCCCCCGGAGCCATCACTCGCCTCCGCGCTCTTCTCCAGACCCAGCCGAAGTCCCCCGGCGCGTTCCTGCTGCTCCGCATCTTGCGCACGACGGGTGACTGGCGGGCCGCCGAGACACTCGTGGGAGAGCTGGATCGTCTCGGCGCCGCCACGTGGAAGCACTATCTGGAGACGGCTCGGGTGGGTGTGTCGTGCGCTCAGCCGCGGCTCGCGCTGCACGCCCTGACCCGGGCCCACGAGCTCGATTCCCGTGCATCCGACACGAGCGCGGACTTCGCCCGGCTGCACGACCAGGCGAGCGAACTCGCGGCTCAGGACCGGCGCGCGGCCACCCTGCTTCGCGGACCCAACATCCAGCCCGACGTCGTCAACCGCTTGCTCAGCGGCGGCAACCTCGACCGCCAGGACTTCATCCGCGCGGTGCGTCAGCACCTGGACCGCGGGGAGGTGCTGACGCTCGCCGAGACGTTGGCGACGGTGCAGCCCAACGCGTCCTGGGTCGCCAGGGCATTCGTGGAGGCGCTGGTCGACAGCAGGAACCGGCTCGAGTCCTCGGCCGGCCGCCGTCGCATCTTCGAGGTCATGGTCGCCGCCGGCGATCCCGTCGCCCTGGTGCAGCTGGCCGCATACCTGCACGACCGGTCGATCGGCCAGCCGGTGCCGGTCGAGCCAGACGCCCGGGCCTTGCTCCGCGCGGCGCTACCGTCTCTGCCCGAGCACACCCGCGGTCGGGTCGTCTTCGAGCTGCAACGCATCCTCCGCGAGTGTGGGGACGCGGACGAGGCGTCCGCGCTGCGCCGGCAGGAGTTCCCGACCACACCCCCGATCGACGTGCGGCCGCTGGCTCCGGTGACGATTCCGGAGCCATTCATCGCCCGGATGTCGCTCCCGCGCTCGGCGCCGCGGGCGCTCACCGATGCGGTCCTCTCCAGCAACGCCCGGGACGGAGCTCCTGGCGACATCGCCGACGCGCTCGTGGCTGTTGCGCAGGAAAGGAACCCGGTGGTCTTCGGACTCGCCTTGGGCTGGCTGGTCCTGGACAAGCGCCCAGTAGAAGCACTGCAGCTGTACCGTGCGCACGAGGAGGGTCTGTACCCGCACGTCACGATTGCGTGGAACGTTGCTACAGCACTGACCAACATCGGCCAGTACGACGCCGCTGCGGAGTGGTTCCTCTACGCCGAACGGGTCAACTCGAGTGCACTCGGAGAAGCGCAAGCACAGGCGCGCAACAGCGTCCTCAGTCACGTCGGCCTGCGCCCCCCCGCTCGCCCGGGTCAACGCGACGTCCGTGAACTCACCGCCGTCATGGCGCTCGACGCGCTGCCCGTCGACCATGCGTCCTACGGCACTCTCGTCAAACGGCTGAGAGATGCCGTCGAGAACGGCGAGCTCGCACCTGAGCGGGCCGTGCAGCACAGCCGGCTGGCGCTCGACAACCTGCCGGCGGCGGGGCGGGCCTCCTGGTTCATGCACGCGAGGCTGCTCGCCGACGCGGACGAGGCTCACGAGGCGTTCGATGTCCTGGAACGACTTGTCCGCGAACGGCCCTTCAACGGGACCGAGACCCTTGGACTGGTCCCGGTCGCTGCGGCGGCGGGGAGAGAGACCCGGGCCCTCGAGATGTTGACCGCCTCCAGCGAGAACGCGCAGGTAGTGCTGGCGCAGGCGAAGCTGCACTACCTCCTCGGTCACCTACCGGAGGCGACACAGCGGGCCGTAGACGCGCTGGCCCTGTCGCCGAACTCCGAGGAAGCTCGCAACTTCCTGTCGGCGCTCAATGCCAACCGCGATCCCTTGCCCGCGAAGTTCGGGCTGATGCAGCCGGAACAGGTGTACGTCGGGCTCACCCAGGACGGCTCTGTCGAAGTCCTCCTGCGTTTGGCCGCCCGTCGACCGCTGACCGGCATCGTCTGTTCCATCGGCAAGCAGACGGTCCCGGTGCGTGATCTGGCCGGAGGCGAGGAGGAGCTCGTCCCCATCGAGTTCGCAGCGCAGGACTTGGGCGGCGATCTCCGTTCTCCGACGATCATGGTGCGCTACACCGACAAGGACGGGCGCCGCGGCATGGCTCGGGCGCGCGCCGGCCGCAAGCGGCCACGGGGACGGTCGATCGGTCAACCCGAAACGCTCGTGGTGCCCTTCGCTCCGACGCAACCCGTCCCCGAGGGGCTGTTCGTCGGACGCGAACGCGACATCTCCGCGATCACCGACCACTACGGCCAGCGGGCACAGATCATGTTCGTCGGGGGCCCTCGTCAGGTTGGCAAGACATCACTCGTCCACCGCTGCCGCCATCTCTCCCGCGGCGAACCCTCGGGACCGCGGTTCGTGGTGTTCGATGGCGACACCTTCCGCGGAAGTCACGGGCTGCTCGCGCACATCGCCGAGGCGGTGTACTTCGAGAGCGAGATCAGCGGATGGGGTGTGCAGCGGCCGGGACCGGACGACTGGCGATCGGTGGCTGCTCTGTCCTCCTGGGTGAGGCGGCAGCTGCCCGAGGCGGTGCGGGAGGCCGGGGTCGTCCTGGCCATCGATGAGGTCCAGGTCCTCCTCGACGCGGTGATCGAGAGCGATGCCGACACCGTGGACTCGCTGGCGTCAGTGGCAGGTGCCTTGCGGAGCATCAACGGGGATGCTGACAATCCGCTGCGATTGCTGCTGCTCGGTTCCTGCTCGTTCCGTAGCGTGCGCGACCGTCTCGCGGACACCAATATCGCGGCGGAGATCACCGAGCACCTCGTCGGCTTCCTCTCCCAGGCCGATACCCGTGAACTGGTGTCACGCGGATTCGGGGCTCCGGGCGGCCGAGCTTATGTACTGGCCAGCGCGCACCAAGCCTTCTGGGACTTGACCGCCGGATACCCGAACCACGTGCACCTGTTGGGAGCCGAGGTCGCCCGCGTCCTCAACGAACGACGGCGGAGGCTCGTCTCCTCCGACATCGTGGCGCAGGCGGCCGACGCGCTGGTGCGCCGCGGACGCACGGTCGTGGAGCATCTGCTCGGCCGGGAACGCGAGCACGAGTACCAGGAGCGAGTGCTCGCGAATCTGGCCTCGGTGTACGGCTCCGACGACGAGGACGGCGATGGGCTCACGATGCGCGAGCTCATCGACCTCGTCGGTACGGACTACGAGGAGGGGATCAACCGGTTCGTCCGCCTCGGGCTCCTGCAGTCCAGCGCCGACGGCGCGGTCACGGTGGCGAACGGCCTCCTCCGCCGGTGGCTCGTCGAGAACTCCCTGCACTTGGAGATGAGGCGAGCCGCTCTCGAAGACCGCCGGGACTTCGCCGCCCTGCGCGACCGGGGCTTTCGCATCATCCGCAACGACGTCGACGAGTTCGGCGAGAGCATCGGCCTCGAGCGCGACTCCGTCATCTACCAGGCCCGTAACCTGCGTCCCAGCGGTGGACCGGGGGACGAAGGGCTGACCGACGCCGTCCCCGTCGGCCACGACCCGCAGACGTCGTCCGTCGGCATGTTCGTGGAGCGCGTCGACCGCTGGGCCATCGTCCTGCACTGCGCAGGACGGCGGCTGTCCGAGGGAGCTGCCCACCGGGCGCAGGAGTGGGAGGCACGGGACACCCATCGCGTGGTCCGTCTCGCGCAACAGGCTCTGTCGGTACTCGTCGAGGCGGAGGAGCGCGACGGCTGGGTCCACGGGAATCTCACGCCGGAGAACGTGATCGACCGCGGCAGCTCTGGCGTGTTCCTCGCCGACTGGGTCTACGGCAGCAGAGGTCGACGGACTCCCTGGACGGCGTTCCGCCCCAACGGCTTTCGGCCGCAAGCCCAGGCCGAGCGCTGGCTGGCAGGTGGCACGCACAAGCACGCCGACGACGTATTCGCCCTCGGTGCGATCATGTATGCGGCCCTCGACCCGCATGGAGAGCACCCCTACCCGTTGTCAGCTTCCGGCTGCGCGGACACGAGCTCGCCTGTACGCCAACTCGTACAACTGGGCGTCGACAACGACCTGCGCCGCATGATGTCGCGCATGCTGGCCCCCGACGAGGACGAACGTCCGGCCCTTCACTTCGTCCGGTCGACGCTGTCGACGTGGCTCAGCCAGGTCTGAGCCGGCAGCCGTCCGCCGGCGGGCTCGGATCGCGAAGACGTGAGTTCGTAGACGTCGGCGCCCTGCCGTATCCAGCGGACACCATGGGCGTCGGAGAACGTGACCGACGCGCGGAAGAAGTACCCCTCCGGGACCTCGACGGCCAGCCAGGACTTGGTCCTCATGGTCTGACCGGGCGACACGACGGGGAGGACGGCCTCCTCCAGTGGCCCCAGATCTTCCGGCCGAGCTCGTACGTCGAAAACTGCGAATGCCGTCGCATTGGCGACCACCACGTGCACGTTCTGGACGCGCTCCTCCGTCTGGGTCGCCTCCACCCAGGCCGTCACTCCGCGCGCTTGCTGTTCGCGCGCGTCCTGGAGACGACGGGCTTCCGCGGCTCGCTCCTCCCGGCCGCGCTGCTCGTTCGCTCGGCGGTTCCGCCGCACTTCCGCCCCCAGAGCCACGAGCGCGGTGATCGTCCCTCCACCGGCCAGCCAGTCCGGCACAGAGCCCCAATCCACGACCAACACCCCCGAGACGAGCACGACCGCGGTTCAGACCCCGCTTGACGACCATAAAGCCGTCGACGTGCGTCCGTTGACCGGTGCGTATCGCTCGACGGGCTGCTCCGGACGGTGACCGCGCCTGCCGTGACCCGGCTGAGTGCGGCAGTCCTGCACTCCCGGTCTCACGGCCTCGGAGTGGACTCCCGCCTCATCCATGCAGTCGGCATGCGATGAGGGTGTCAGACGCGGAAGCCCAGGGCGCGCAGCTGCTCGCGGCCGTCGTCGGTGATCTTGTCCGGGCCCCACGGCGGCATCCAGACCCAGTTGATCCGGATGTCGTCGACGAGGCCGGGGCCGGGGCCGCCGGTCAGCGCCTGGCGCGCCTGGTCCTCGATGACGTCGGTCAGCGGGCAGGCCGCGGAGGTCAGCGTCATGTCGATGATCGCCACCTGCGACGCCCCCTCCTCGGCGACGTCCAGGCCGTAGACGAGACCCAGGTCGACCACGTTGACACCGAGCTCGGGGTCGACGACGTCGCGCATGGCCTCCTCGACGTCCTCGATGAGCGCCGACTTGTAGGCGGGCAGCTCGGCGGGGGTCTCGTCGGTGGTCACGTTCTCGGTGGTCTCGCTCATGCTGCGGTGCCTCCCCAGGCTCGGGCGGAGGCGTCCTTCAACGCCATCCAGCTCATCAGGGCGCACTTGATGCGCGCGGGGTACTTGGACACGCCGGCGAACGCGACGGCGTCCTCCAGCTCGTCCTCGAGCTTCTCGGCGACCGACGGGTCGCCCTTGGCCTGCATCAGCGTCATGAAGTGCTCGCCGGTCTCGAGCGCCTCCGGCACGGTCTTGCCGACGACGAGGTCGTACATCGCCGAGATCGACGCCTGGCTGATCGAGCAGCCCATGCCCTCGTAGGAGACGTCGGCGATGGTGTCGCCCTCGACGTGCAGCCGCAGCGTCACCTCGTCACCGCAGGTCGGGTTGACGTGGTGCACCTCGGCCTCGAACGGCTCGCGCAGGCCACGCCCGTGCGGGTTCTTGTAGTGGTCCAGGATGATCTCCTGGTACATCGACTCCAGCTGCATCAGTCGCGCCTCACACAGTTCCGAAGAACTTCTGGGCCGCGCGAATTCCGTCGGCCAGCGCGTCGATGTCGTCGTACCCGGTGTGCACGTAGAACGTGGCGCGCGTCGTCGCGGGGACGCCGTAGCGCCGGACGACCGGCCACGCGCAGTGGTGCCCCACGCGGACGGCGATGCCGTGGTCGTCGAGGACCTGGCCGACGTCGTGCGGGTGGATGCCCTCGACCGTGAAGGAGATCGCGCCGCCGCGGGCAACCGTGTCGGCCGGGCCGATCACCGTGACGCCGGGGATCTCGGCGAGCTTCTCCAGCGCGTAGGCGGTGATCGCCTCCTCGTGGGCCTGCACCGCGTCCATGCCGAGGCCCTGCAGGTACTCGACGGCGGCAGCCAGGCCGATGACCTGCGCGGTCATCGGGACGCCCGCCTCGAACCGCTGCGGCGGCGCGGCGAAGGTCGATCCCTCCATGCGCACGACCTCGATCATCGAGCCGCCGGTGAGGAACGGCGGCAGCTTCTCGAGGACGTCGTAGCGGCCCCACAGCACGCCGACCCCGGTCGGGCCGAGCATCTTGTGGCCGGAGAAGACCAGGAAGTCCGCGCCCAGTTCGGTGACGTCGACCGGCTGGTGCGGCACCGACTGCGCGCCGTCGACCAGCACCAGCGCGCCGACCTCGTGCGCCCGCGCGACGATGTCGCCCAGCGGGTTGATCGTGCCGAGGATGTTCGACTGCTGGGTGACCGCGACCAGCTTGGTGCGCTCGTTGACCACCGTGGTCAGGTCCGAGAGGTCCAGCCGGCCGTCGTCGGTGAGCCCGAGCCACCGCAGGGTGGCGCCGGTGCGCTCGCACAGCTGCTGCCACGGCACCAGGTCGGCGTGGTGCTCCATCTCGGTGACCACGATCTCGTCGCCCTGGCCGACCGCGTAGGTCCGGAACTCCGGCTCCTTGGCGGTCGCGGCGTTGCTCATCGCGTAGGCCACCAGGTTGATCGCCTCGGTGGTGTTGCGGGTGAACACGATCTCCCGCTCGGGAGCACCGATGAAGCGGCCGATGGTGGCGCGGGCCTCCTCGTAGGCGCCCGTCGCCTCCTCGGCGAGCTGGTGGGCGCCGCGGTGCGGGGCGGCGTTCACGTTCTCGTAGAACCAGCGCTCGGCGTCGAGCACCTGACGGGGCTTCTGCGAGGTGGCGCCCGAGTCGAGGTAGACCAGCCGCTTCCCGTCCCGCACGGTGCGGGACAGGATCGGGAAGTCAGCCCGGATCGCCTCGACGTCCAGGGGCAGGGGCACCTGCTGCGCCCCGGCTCCGGGACGCGAGACGGTCTGGGTCATGCCTTCGCGGTCTCCTTCGAGTCGGCCACGTACGCGGCGTAGCCCTCGTTCTCGAGCTTGTCGGCCAGCTCCTTGCCACCCTCGTCGACGACGCGGCCGTTGACGAAGACGTGCACGAAGTCGGGCTGGATGTAGCGCAGGATCCGGGTGTAGTGCGTGATCAGCAGGACGCCGACGTCACCCTCGGAGCGGGTGCGGTTCACGCCCTCGGACACGATCCGCAGCGCGTCGACGTCCAGGCCGGAGTCGGTCTCGTCGAGGATCGCGATGCGCGGCTTGAGCAGGCGCATCTGCAGGATCTCGTGGCGCTTCTTCTCGCCGCCGGAGAAGCCCTCGTTGACGTTGCGCTCGGCGAAGGCCGGGTCCATCTCCAGGCCGGCCATCTCGGTCTTGACGTCCTTGACCCAGGTGCGCAGCTTGGGCGCCTCGCCCTGGATCGCGGTGGCCGCGGTGCGCAGGAAGTTGGAGACGCTGACGCCGGGGACCTCGACCGGGTACTGCATGGCGAGGAACAGGCCGGCGCGGGCGCGCTCGTCGACGGTCATCGCGAGGACGTCCTCGCCGTCGAGGGTCACCGTGCCGCCGGTGATCGTGTACTTCGGGTGGCCGGCGATCGAGTAGGCCAGGGTCGACTTGCCCGAGCCGTTGGGGCCCATGATCGCGTGCGTCTCGCCCGACCGGACGGTGAGGTCGACACCGCGGAGGATCTCCTTGGCGTCGTCACCCTCCCCGACGGTGACGTGCAGGTCGCGGATCTCGAGAACGGACACTTCGCTCCTCAGTTGCTGGCTAGTTGGTCGCACGCATGGCGGGGAGCGCGCCGTTCGACTCGGTGTCGACGTACACGTCCTCCCCCTCCACGCGGACCGGGTAGACATCGACCGGCTCGGTGGCCGGCAGGTTGGTGGGCTCGCCGGTGCGCAGGTCGAAGCACGACCCGTGCAGCCAGCACTCGATGGTGGGGGCGCCCTTGAACTCCTCGACGTCCCCTTCGGACAGCGGCACCTCGGCGTGCGAGCAGAGGTCCTGGATCGCGTAGACCTCTCCCTCGAACCGGACGACGGCGATGTCGACGTCGTCCAGCTCGACCCTCAGGGAGCCGGGCTCCTTGATGTCGGAGAGGGCGCAGACCCGCTCGAAGCTCATGCCGGCACGACCTCCTGCTCGTCGAGACCGGGCAGCGCGCCCAGGCGGGTCTCGATGGAGCGCATGAGCCGGTCCTGCAGGGCATCGATCCCGATGCGCTGGACGACGTCGGCGAAGAATCCCCGGACGACCAGGCGGCGCGCGGTCTCCGCGTCGATGCCGCGCGAGCAGAGGTAGAACAGCTGCTCGTCGTCGAAGCGGCCGGTGGCGCTGGCGTGGCCGGCGCCGACGATCTCGCCGGTCTCGATCTCCAGGTTCGGCACCGAGTCGGCGCGGGCGCCGTCGGTGAGCACCAGGTTGCGGTTGAGCTCGTAGGTCTCGGTGCCGGTGGCGGCGGGGCGGATGCGGACGTCGCCGATCCAGACGGTGCGCGCCTCCTCGCCCTGCAGCGCACCCTTGTAGAGGACGTTGCTGCGGCAGTTCGGGACGGCGTGGTCGACCCAGAGACGGTGCTCCTGGTGCTGGGTCTCGTCGGCGAAGTAGACGCCGAACAGCTCCGCGGTGCCGCCGGGGCCGGCGTACTGCACGTTGCTGACCAGGCGCACGAGATCGCCGCCGAGGGTGACCACGACCTGCGTGAAGGTGGCGTCGCGGCCGACGACGGCGTCGTACTGGCCGCCGTGCACGGAGCCGGGCGCCCAGTCCTGCACCGAGACGAGATCCACCTGCGCGCCGTCGCCGACGAGCACCGAGACGCCGCCGGAGTAGCGGGCCAGGCCGGAGTGGTCGAGCACGATCGTCGCCTTGGCGAACGCGCCGACCTCGACGACCAGCTGGCCCCACACGACGTCGTCCGAGCCGGTGCCGGCCAGGCCGAGAGTGACCGGCCGGTCCAGTTCGGCCTCCTTCGCCACGCGGACGACGGCGGCGCCGCCGCTGCGCTGGCGGGTGAGCGCGGCGAGCCGGTCGACCGGCTCGGGCAGGCCCTTGAGCAGCGGGTCGTCGGCCTCGACGCTGGTCAGCTCGACGCCCTCGGGCAGGTCGGTCGTCCAGCTGAGGTGGGCGTCCGACGCCGCGCCGTCCAGCAGCGGACGGATCCGCTTCATCGGCGTGAAGCGCCACGTCTCCTCGCGACCGGTGGGCACGCCGAAGGCGTCCGGGTCGGTCGAGGTGAACCGCTCCGCCGGCGAACCGGTCGGCGTCGGGCCGCCGTGCGAGTGCGCACCGGGCTGGACGTCGCCGGCGCTGCCGGTGTCGGAGGCCGGGGTGGTCGGCGGGCCCGCCTGCGCGCCCACGCCCGGAGCGAACAACTCCGAGGCGAGGGTGCTCGGCTGGGTGGTGAGGTCGGTCGTGCCGGTGTTCTGGTCGGTCATCAGCCGACGGCACCTTCCATCTGCAGTTCGATGAGCCGGTTGAGCTCGAGGGCGTACTCCATGGGCAGCTCGCGGGCGATCGGCTCCACGAACCCGCGCACGACCATGGCCATGGCCTCGTCCTCGGACAGACCACGGCTCATCAGGTAGAAGAGCTGGTCGTCGCTGACGCGCGAGACGGTCGCCTCGTGACCCATCGCCACGTCGTCCTCGCGGACGTCGACGTAGGGGTAGGTGTCCGAGCGGCTGATCGTGTCGACGAGCAGGGCGTCGCACTTGACCGTCGACTTGGAGCCGTAGGCGCCCTCGTCGATCTGGACCAGGCCGCGGTAGGACGTGCGGCCACCGCCACGGGCCACCGACTTCGACACGATCGTCGAGGAGGTGTGCGGGGCGGCGTGCACCATCTTGGCGCCGGCGTCCTGGTGCTGGCCCTCGCCCGCGAAGGCGATCGAGAGGACCTCGCCCTTGGCGTGCTCACCGGTCATCCAGACCGCCGGGTACTTCATCGTCACCTTGGAGCCGAGGTTGCCGTCGACCCACTCCATGGTCGCGCCCTCGTGGGCCACGGCCCGCTTGGTGACCAGGTTGTAGACGTTGTTCGACCAGTTCTGGATGGTCGTGTACCGGCAGCGCGCGTTCTTCTTGACGATGATCTCGACGACCGCGGAGTGCAGCGAGTCGCTCTTGTAGATCGGCGCGGTGCAGCCCTCGACGTAGTGCACGTAGGCGCCCTCGTCGACGATGATCAGCGTCCGCTCGAACTGGCCCATGTTCTCGGTGTTGATCCGGAAGTAGGCCTGCAGCGGGATGTCGACGTGCACGCCCTTCGGCACGTAGATGAACGAGCCACCCGACCAGACGGCGGTGTTCAGCGCGGCGAACTTGTTGTCGCCGGACGGGATCACCGAGCCGAAGTACTCCTGGAAGATCTCCGGGTGCTCCTTCAGGGCGCTGTCGGTGTCCAGGAAGATGACGCCCTGGTCCTCGAGCTCCTTCTGGATCTGGTGGTAGACGACCTCGGACTCGTACTGCGCCGCGACACCCGAGACGAGACGCTGCTTCTCCGCCTCCGGGATGCCCAGCCGGTCGTAGGTGTTCTTGATGTCGTCGGGCAGGTCCTCCCACGAGGCGGCCTGGGCCTCGGTGGAGCGCACGAAGTACTTGATGTTCTGGAAGTCGATGCCGGAGAGGTCCGAACCCCAGTCGGGCATGGGCTTGCGGTCGAACAGCTTGAGGGCCTTGAGGCGCCGCTCGAGCATCCACTCGGGCTCGCTCTTGCGGGCGGAGATGTCGCGGACGACGTCCTCGCTCAGCCCACGCTTGGCCGACGCACCGGCGACGTCGGCGTCAGCCCAGCCGTACTCGTAGCGGCCGAGCTGGTCGATCTGCTCGTCCTGGGTCAGCGGCTGCTGGGTGCTGGTCATGCGGGCGTCCTCTCCCGGTCGTTCGTGGGGGTGGTGCTGGTGCTCGTGCGCGCGCGCTCGGGCGCTGCGGGCTCACGTGGTACAGGGCGTTCGGGGGCCGATCTGTTCCCCCGGCGCGGTGATCCCGACTGCAGCGGCCCGGGGATGTGGGTGGTGCAGATCCCGTCGCCGTGGGCGATCGTCGCCAGCCGCTGCACGTGGGTGCCGACGAGCCGGCCGATCACCGCTGTCTCGGCCTCGCACAGCTGGGGGAACTCCGCGGCCACGTGCGCCACCGGGCAGTGGTGCTGGCAGAGCTGCCCCCCGCTGGAGATCGCCGAGGCGGTGGCAGCGTAGCCCTCGGCCGTGAGGGCGGCGGCGAGGGCCTGCGCCCGGTCGGCGGGCTCTCCCCCGCGGCCGTCGACCGCCTGCCGGACGGCGCTGGAGGCGCGGGCCTCGAGCCCGGCGAGCTGCTGCTCGGCGACGGCACGGACGGCGTCCGGCCCCCCGGAGGCGGCGACGTAGCGCAGCGCCGTCAGGGCGAGGTCGTCGTAGGCGTGCGGGAAGGTCGCACGGCCGGCGTCGGTGAGGTGGAAGCGGCGGGCCGGGCGGCCGCGGCCGCGGTGCGCCTCCCGCGTCATGCGCTCCTCGAGCCGCCCCGCGGCGACGAGCGAGTCCAGGTGGCGACGGACGGCGGCCGGCGAGATGCCCAGCCGGCCCGCGAGCTCGGTGGCGGTCTGCGGGCCGTGTTCCATGAGCAGGGCGCTGACGCGGTCGCGGGTACGCCCGTCGTCGGCCGCAGCCGACGAGCGCGGGTGTGCCACGACGCTTTCCACAACACGAGTGTGTCCTATTTCGGCGACCTCGCAAGGAAGGTGCACCTAAGAAGAGGCCTCCGGGGGACGACTCGTGAGCAGCCTCACGCCGCGGCCCACCGCCTAGCATCGACGCGTGCCGGTTCTCCCCTCCGTCTTCTCCCCCGCGACCGTCTCCCGCGTGGCCCTGGCCAACGCCGTGGCGAACGGGCTGATCGTCGTCACCGGCGGCGCCGTGCGGCTGACCGGCTCCGGCCTGGGCTGCCCGACGTGGCCACGCTGCACCTCGGAGAGCTTCGTCGCGACGCCGGAGCTCGCCGGCCACGGCGCCATCGAGTTCGGCAACCGCCTGCTCACCTTCGTGCTGGCCGTCGTGGCGATCGCGACCGTCGTCGTCGTGTGGCGGTCGGCCCGGCGCGACCTGCGGCCGCTCGCCGTCGTCACCTTCCTCGGCATCCCGGCGCAGGCGCTGCTGGGCGGCATCACCGTGCTCACCGGCCTGAACCCGTGGACGGTCGCCGCGCACTTCCTGCTCTCCGCCGTCCTCGTGGCGCTGGCCACGACGCTGTGGCTGCGCTCGCGGGAACCCGGCGTGGGCCAGCCGCTGCTCCGCCGTCCCTTCGTCCTGCTCACCTGGGGCATCGCCGCCGTCACCGCCGCCGTGCTGGTGCTCGGCACGATCGTCACCGGCAGCGGTCCGCACAGCGGCGACGTCGACTCGAACGACGTCCCGACCGGCGACCGGATGGGCTTCGACCCCGAGCTGGTCAGCCAGCTGCACGCCGACGTCGTCTTCCTGCTGATCGGGCTGACCGTCGCGCTGCTGGTCGCGCTCTACGCCACCGACTCCCCCGGCCGGGTCCGCCGGGCAGCTCGCGACCTGCTGATCGTCCAGCTTGCCCAGGGCGTCGTCGGCTACGTGCAGTACTTCACCGACCTGCCGATCGCGCTGGTGCTGCTGCACATGCTGGGCGCGGTGCTGATCACCGCCTACACCGCGCGGCTGGTCTGGTCCGTCCGTGGCCCGGCCTCGGAGCTGCCGCTCGCACCGTCGACGCCGGAGGCTGCCGCCACCCGCTGACCGAGCGTTGTCCCTGAGCCGGTCACTTCCCGCTCGATAGTGGCCGCTCCGGGGACAACGCCGGACCGGCTCACTCGTGCCAGACGAGGACGACGGCGAGCGACCCGTCGGGTGACTCCCAGCGCCCGGCGGTGACGGTCTCCGTCGCGCTGCGTGCGTCCGCCCACGCGGGCCAGGCATCGGTCTCGTCGTGCCAGACGAGCCGCCCGCCCGCGAAGTAGGTGACCACCGGCCACCCGTCCTCGATCAGCGCCTCGACCTCGGCCGCCTCGATGCGCGGCCGGCGGATCGAGTACGTGCGCCCGTCGGCCCCCACGAGCTGCCCCATCCGGGCGTTCGCGAGGTCGCGCCTCACACGATGGCGTCGACGACGATCGCGACCATCAGCAGCGCCAGGTACGAGATCGAGACGTGGAACAGCTGCATCGGCTTGGTCTCGCCGCCGCGCTTGATGCGGCCGAGCAGGCGGTGCGACTCGACGACGAACCAGCCGCCGAGCAGCGCCGCTGGGATCGTGTAGCCCAGCCCGATGCCGTAACCGGAGGCGACCGGCCACAGCAGCAGCGAGACGGCGACGGTGATCCAGGCCCAGACGACGGTCTGCCGGCCCACCGACAGGTCGGTGGTCACCACCGGCAGCATCGGGACGTCGGCCCGCGCGTAGTCGTCCTTGAACCGCATGGCCAGCGCCCAGAAGTGCGGCATCTGCCAGCAGAAGACGATGCCGAACACGACGACGGCCGGCCAGTCCAGCGATCCGGTGACCGCGGCCCAGCCGATGAGCACCGGCGCCGCCCCGGGGACGCCGCCGAACTCGGTGCTGCGGCGGGTGTGCCGCTTGAACACCATCGTGTAGAGCACGGCGTAGTAGAAGATCGCGCCCGCGGCGAGGGCGGCGGCCAGCAGCGTCGTGGTCACCGCGAGCAGCACGATCGACGACACCGTCAGCACGACGCCGAAGACCAGCGCCGCCTTCGGGGTGACCGCGCCGGTGACCAGCGGCCGGTTCTGGGTCCGCTTCATCAACCGGTCGATGTCGCGGTCGAAGTAGCAGTTGAAGACGTTCGCCGCGCCGGCGGCCAGCGTCCCGCCGAGCAGGGTGACCAGCAGCAGCGACAGGGACGGCCAGCCCCGGGCCGCCAGCATCATCGCCGGGACCGTCGTCACCAGGAGCAGCTCGATGATCCGCGGCTTGGTCAGCGCCACGTAGGCGCTCACGCGAGCGCGCAGCGAGCTCGGGTCGCGGTGGGCGGGGGCGGAGCGGCGCTCCGACAGCGCCGTCACCGGGTGCCCTCGTGCGCGGCGGCGCGCGGGCAGCAGGGTGCTGCCGGCCAGATGAAGAGCACGAGGGGGCCACTCCGAAACCGGGGACGTGAACTCCGGCCACTGTAGCCCGGACGACGCACCGGCCACGTCGCGGCATGAGCGCGGATGACTAGGGTTGATCGCGTTGTTGCTGCGTGTGCAGCGGGTAGGGCCGACGTCGACGACGGTGCGCCCCCGGTCCAGCGCGGGACCGAGCGGGCGCCGGCCGCACGCAGGACCATCTTCCGAGGGAGCACCCAGCACATGACGCAGAGCACCCGGCCCGAAGCTCCGGCCGAGGCCGCCTCCGACAGCCCGACCGGCAGCCCGAGCCAGCCGAACCCGACCCTCCCCGAGGGCTTCGGCGACCTGGACCGTCGCGCGATCGACACCGCGCGCGTCCTGGCGATGGACGCGGTCCAGAAGGTCGGCAACGGCCACCCCGGCACCGCGATGAGCATGGCGCCCACCGCCTACCTCCTCTTCCAGAAGTGGCTGCGCCACGACCCGAGCGACCCGAACTGGGTCGGCCGCGACCGGTTCGTGCTGTCGATGGGCCACTCGAGCCTGACGCTCTACGTCCAGCTCTACCTCTCCGGCTACGGCATGCAGCTCGACGACCTCAAGGCGCTCCGGACCTGGGGCTCGCAGACCCCCGGCCACCCCGAGGTCAACCACACCCCCGGCGTCGAGACCACGACCGGCCCGCTCGGCCAGGGCGTCGGCAACGCGGTCGGCATGGCGATGGCCGCCCGCCGCGAGCGCGGTCTCCTCGACCCCGACACCCCCGAGGGCGAGAGCCTCTTCGACCACACCATCTGGGCCTTCGCCTCCGACGGCGACCTGGAGGAGGGCGTGAGCGGCGAGGCGTCGTCCCTGGCCGGCACCCAGCAGCTCGGCAACCTGGTCCTCGTCTACGACGACAACAAGATCTCGATCGAGGACGACACGAACGTCGCCTTCACCGAGGACGTCGGCAAGCGCTACGAGGCCTACGGCTGGCACGTGCAGCACGTCCACGACGGCGAGGACCTCGCCGCGGTCGACGCCGCGTTCGCCGCCGCCAAGGCCGAGACCGGCCGCCCCTCGATCATCGTGCTCAAGACGATCATCGGCTGGCCGGCGCCGAACAAGCAGAACACCGGCGCCGCCCACGGCTCCGCCCTCGGCGAGGAGGAGGTGAAGGCCACCAAGCAGGTCCTCGGCTTCGACCCCGAGCAGACCTTCGAGGTCGCTCCCGAGGTCATCGAGCACGCGCGGAAGGTCGTCGACCGCGGCCAGGAGGCGCACGCCGCCTGGCAGGAGGAGTTCGACGCCTGGAAGCAGGGCAACCGCGACGGCGCCGCGCTGCTGGAGCGCATGGGTACCCGCACCCTCCCCGAGGGCTGGGCGGAGAAGCTGCCGAGCTGGGACGCCGACCCCAAGGGCGTGGCCACCCGCAAGGCCTCGGGCGAGGTGCTGGCCGCGCTCTACCCTGAGCTGCCCGAGCTGTGGGGCGGGTCGGCCGACCTCGCGGAGAGCAACAACACCGCCGTCAAGGGCGAACCGTCGTTCCTGCCGGCCGACCGCCAGACCAAGATGTGGAGCGGTGGCCCCTACGGCCGCACGCTGCACTTCGGAGTCCGCGAGCACGCGATGGGCGCCGTCATGAACGGCATCGCGCTGCACGGGGGCACCCGCGTCTACGGCGGCACGTTCCTCACCTTCTCCGACTACATGCGCGGCGCGGTGCGCCTGGCCGCCCTCATGCAGCTGCCGGTGATCTACGTGTGGACGCACGACTCGATCGGTCTCGGCGAGGACGGCCCCACCCACCAGCCGATCGAGCACTTCGCCGCGCTGCGGGCCATCCCCGGCCTGGACGTCGTCCGGCCCGCGGATGCCAACGAGACGGCGGTCGCCTGGCGCACGATCCTCGAGAACAACGACCGCCCGGCCGGCCTGCTGCTCTCGCGGCAGAACCTGCCGGTGTTCGACCGCGGCGAGTTCGGCTCGGCCGACGGCGTCGCGCGCGGTGCCTACGTGCTGGCCGAGGCGTCGGACGGCAACCCGCAGGTGATCCTCATGGGCACCGGCTCCGAGGTGCAGATCGCCGTCGCCGCCCGCGAGCGCCTCGAGGCCGACGGCGTCCCGACCCGCGTGGTGAGCGTGCCGTGCGTCGAGTGGTTCGCCGACCAGGACCAGGCCTACAAGGACGAGGTGCTCCCGCCCACCGTCCGCGCCCGCGTCAGCGTCGAGGCCGGGGTGCCCCTGGGCTGGCGCGAGTTCGTCGGCGACGCCGGCCGGATCGTCGGCCTCACCCACTACGGCGCGAGCGCGGCATACACGGTGCTCTACGAGAAGTTCGGCCTCACCGACGAGGCGGTCGTGGCCGCGGCCCGCGAGAGCATCGAGGCCGCCGCCTCGGGTAACGCCGTCCCCGCCGGACCCGTCGCCGCCACCGGCGGCCTCCCCCACCCCACCGGCGACCGCTGACCCCGCACCACCCAGCCCGAAAGGCAACAGCCATGGCACAGAACGAGAAGCTGGCCGAGCTCTCCGAGGCAGGGGTCGCCGTCTGGCTCGACGACCTCTCCCGCGACCGGATCCGCAGCGGCAACCTGCAGTCCCTGGTGGACGAGTACTCCGTCGTCGGCGTCACCACCAACCCGACGATCTTCGCCGCGGCGATCAGCGGGTCGGACTCCTACGACGACCAGCTGCACGCCCTCGCCGTCCGCAAGGTGAGCGTCGAGGAGGCCCTGCGCACCATCACGGCCGCCGACGTCCGCGACGCGTGCGACCTGCTCGCGCCGGTCGCGGAGGCCTCCCCCGGTGACGGCCGGGTGTCGCTCGAGGTCGCCCCCGGCCTCGCCCACGACACCGACGCGACCGCCGCCGAGGCCGGGCACCTGTGGTGGCTGGTCGACCGGCCGAACCTGTTCATCAAGATCCCCGCGACCGAGGCCGGTCTGCCGGCGATCACCGAGACGATCGCCAACGGCATCAGCGTCAACGTCACCTTGATCTTCAGCCTGGAGCGCTACCGCGCGGTCATGGACGCCTACCTCTCCGGCCTGGAGAAGCGGGTCGCGGACGGCGGGTCGCTGGAGGGCATCGCATCGGTCGCGTCGTTCTTCGTGTCCCGGGTGGACACCGAGATCGACAAGCGCCTCGACAAGGCCGGCGCCGACCCGTCGCTGAAGGGCAAGGCCGGCATCGCCAACGCGCAGCTGGCCTACCAGGCCTACGAGGAGGTCTTCTCCTCCGACCGGTGGCGGGCACTGGAGGCGCAGGGCGCGGTCGCGCAGCGGCCGCTGTGGGCCTCGACCGGGGTCAAGAACCCCGAGTACTCGGACACGATGTACATCAGCGAGCTCATCGCGCCCGGCACGGTCAACACCATGCCCGAGAAGACGATGATGGCCTACGCCGACCACGGCAGCCCCGGCACGCCGGTGCAGAAGGCCTACGAGGACGCCGCCGCCGTCATGCAGTCGGTGCACGACGCCGGCGTGGACCTCGACGACGTCTTCCGGGTCCTCGAGGAGGAGGGCGTGCAGAAGTTCGTCGACTCCTGGGACGAGCTGACCGAGTCGGTGCGCACCGAGCTCGAGGACAAGGCATGACCCTGCAGGTCAGCGTCTCCGGGCTGGACATCCCGGACTCCGTCCGGGGCCCGCTCAGCGAGGACGACGTCGCCGGCCGGCTGGTCGGCAAGGACGCCACGCTGTGGGGTCCCGACGCCGAGAGCGAGGCGTCGATCCGCCTCGGCTGGCTGGACCTGCCGGCCACCTCGCGCGAGCTGGTCGCCCGGCTGGCCGACCTGCGCGCCGAGCTGGCCGGCGAGGGGCTGGACCGGATCGTGCTCTGCGGCATGGGCGGCTCCTCGCTCGCGCCGGAGGTCATCTGCCGGACGGCGGGGGTGCCCCTCATCGTCCTCGACACCACCGACCCCGGCCAGGTGGCGGCGGCCATGTCCGACCTCGACCGCACCGTGGTCGTCGTCAGCTCGAAGTCGGGCGGCACCGTGGAGACCGACAGCCAGCGACGGGCGTTCATCGCCGCGTTCGCCGAGGCGGGCCTCGACGACAAGGAGATCGGCCGGCGCTTCGTCGTCGTCACCGACCCCGGGTCGCCCCTCTCCGAGACGGCCGCGGCCATGGGCGCGCGGGCGGTCTTCCTGGCCGACCCGAACGTCGGCGGCCGCTACTCCGCCCTCTCCGCCTTCGGGCTGGTTCCCTCGGCCCTCGCGGGTGCCGACGTAGGCGCCCTGCTCGACCAGGCCGAGGAGCTCGCCGGCACGCTCGCCGAGCCGGGCAACCCCGCCCTCGAGCTGGGCGTCGCCCTCGGCGCCGGCTTCCGCGCCGGGCGCGACAAGCTCGCCCTCGCGGACGCCGGCTCCGGGATCACCGGCTTCGGCGACTGGGCCGAGCAGCTCATCGCCGAGTCGACCGGCAAGGAGGGGCGCGGCATCCTGCCCGTCGTCCTCGAGTCGGTCGACGCACCCGGCGCCGCCGGCAGCGACGTCCTGCTCGCCGTCATCGGCTCCGGCGGCCCCGGCACCGGGCCCTCGGTGACCGTCGACGGGCCGCTCGGCGCGCAGTTCCTCGGCTGGGAGTACGCCACCGCGGTGGCCGGGCGGGTCCTGGGCATCAACCCCTTCGACCAGCCCAACGTCACCGAGAGCAAGGAGAACACCCAGCGGATCCTCGGCGAGGGCCTCCCCGACGAGCAGCCGGCGGCGACGATCGGCGCGATCGAGATCCGCGGCAGCGGCGGCGTGCTCGACGGGGTCGACCTGTCCTCGCACGACGGCGTGGTCCTGGCCGTCGACGCGCTGCTGGCCTCCGTCCCGCCGCGCGGCTACCTCGCGGTGATGGCCTACCTCGACCGGGAGGCCGACGCGAGCGCCGAGAACCTGCGCTCCGCCCTGGCCCGGCGGGGCGAGCACGCGGTCACCTTCGGCTGGGGACCCCGGTTCCTGCACTCCACCGGGCAGTACCACAAGGGCGGTCCGCAGGTCGGGGCGTTCCTGCAGGTGACCGGCGTGGTCGCCGAGGACCTGGCCGTGCCCGACCAGCCGTACAGCTTCGCGACGCTCCAGGCGGCCCAGGCCGGTGGCGACCGCAAGGCCCTCGCCGACCGCGACCGCCCGCTGCTGCACCTGCACCTGACCGACCGCGCCGCCGGGTTGGGCCAGCTCCTCTCGGCCCTCGCCTGACCGACCCCGTCGTCCGGTCCTCCCGCCGGGCCGGACGACGGGCCCCCTCCCAGACCTCGAGGACGGACGGACATGATCCCCAACCCGCTGCGCGACCCGCGGGACCGGCGGCTGCCCCGGGTACCCGAGCCGTGCGCCCTGGTCGTCTTCGGCATCACCGGCGACCTCGCCCGCAAGAAGCTGCTCCCCGCGGTGTACGACCTGGCCAACCGGGGGCTGCTCCCCACCAACTTCGCGCTGCTCGGGTTCGCCCGTCGTGACTGGGAGGACCAGGACTTCGCCGAGCTCTCGCGCGACTCCGCACGCGAGCACGCGCGGACCCCGTGGCGCGAGGAGGTCTGGGAGCGCCTGGCCGCGACCGTCCACTTCGTCCAGGGCTCGTTCGACGACGACGACGCCTTCGACCAGCTGGCCGCCACGCTGCGCGAGCTGGAGGGCTCGCACGGCATCGGGGGGAACGCCGCGTTCTACCTCTCCATCCCGCCGGCCATGTTCCCCACCGTGCTCAAGCAGATGGAGCGCACGGGCATGGCGCAGAGCACGCCGGACCGGTGGCGTCGCGTCGTCGTCGAGAAGCCCTTCGGCGAGGACCTTCCCTCGAGCCGCGAGCTCAACGAACTGGTGGACTCGGTGTTCAGCGCCGAGGACGTCTTCCGGATCGACCACTACCTGGGCAAGGAGACGGTCCAGAACCTGCTGGCCCTGCGCTTCGCCAACAGCCTGTTCGAGCCCATCTGGAACGCGCAGAACGTCGACTCGGTGCAGATCACCATGGCGGAGGACGTCGGCATCGGCGGCCGGGCGCAGTTCTACGAGAAGACCGGCGCCGCCCGGGACGTGCTGCAGAACCACCTCCTCCAGCTGCTCGCGCTGACCGCGATGGAGGAGCCGGTCGAGTTCTCCGCCGAGGAGATCCGCACCGAGAAGCTGAAGGTCCTGCGCGCCATCTCGCTGCCCGAGGACCTCGAGACCTTCGCCGTCCGCGGCCAGTACGAGCAGGGCTGGCTGGCCGGTCAGCGGGCGAACGGCTACCGGCAGGAGGAGGGCGTCGACCCGCGCTCGAAGACCGAGACCTTCGCGGCCGTACGGCTCGGCGTGGAGACCCGCCGCTGGGCCGGGGTGCCGTTCTACCTGCGCACCGGCAAGCGGCTCCCCCGCCGCGTCACCGAGATCGCGCTCGTGTTCAAGCGCGCCCCGCACCTGCCCTTCGCCGACACCGACACCGAGGAGCTCGGCAACAACCAGCTCGTGGTGCGGGTCCAGCCCGACGAGGGGGTCACCCTCAAGTTCGGGTCCAAGGTTCCCGGGAGCGTCATGGAGGTCCGCGACGTCTCGATGGACTTCCTCTACGGCGAGCAGTTCACCGAGGCCAGCCCCGAGGCCTACGAGCGGCTGCTGCTCGACGTGCTGCTCGGCGACGCGACGCTGTTCCCCCGCAACGCCGAGGTGGAGGCCTCGTGGGCGGTGATCGACCCGCTCGAGGAGTTCTGGGCCGGGTCGACGCCGCACCCCTACCGCGCCGGCGAGTGGGGCCCGCGCGCCGCCGAGGAGATGCTGGCCGCCGAGGGACGGCGGTGGCGGCGACCGTGACCGCGCCCCTCCCCGCACTCCGAACCGAGGAGACACCGTGACGACCCTCTGGGACACCACCGGCTCGGCCGTGGTCAAGGAACTGGCCGCCCAGCGGCGCACCGGCGGCGCGGTGCTCTCCGGGGTAGCGCTGACGCTGGTCGTGATCGCCGACGAGAGCCGGGTGAACGAGGCCGAGGAGGCCGCCACCCAGGCTGCCGAGGCCCACCCCTGCCGCATCCTGGTCGTGGTCCGCCGCCAGCTGGAGGCCCCGGCGCCGCGGCTCGACGCCGAGGTGCTCATCGGCGGGCGCCTCGGCCCCGGCGAGGCCGTGGTCATGCGGATGTACGGCCGCCTCGGGCTGCACGCCGAGTCCGTCGTCCTGCCGCTGCTGGCCGCCGACGCCCCGGTCGTGGCCTGGTGGCACGCGGCTCCCCCGGACAAGCTGGCCACCGATGCCCTCGCGGTCTTCGCCCACAGGCGGATCACCGACAGCTCGATCGCCGCGGACCCGCTGGCCGCGCTCCGGACCCGCGCGGTCGACTACGCGCCTGGTGACACCGACCTGGCGTGGACCCGCAGCACGGCCTGGCGGTCGATCCTGGCGTCCACGCTGGACTCCGTCTCCGGCCGGCGGGGCGAGCCCGTCGCGGTCCACGGAGCGCGCGTCGAGGGCGACTCGGCCAACCCGACCGCCCAGCTGCTGGCCGGCTGGCTCTCGTCCCGGTGCGGCTGCCCCGTCTCGGTGGAGGACGGCGGACGCAAGCCGAACTCCAGCGGGGTCGACTCCGTCACCCTCCAGCTCGACCAGGACGAGGAGGTGCGGATCCAGGCCGACCGCCGGGGTGGGGCGGTCATCTCTCAGCCCTTCCGCCCGGACGCGACGGTGGCGCTCCCGGACCGCGTGCTCGGCGACCTGCTCAGCGAGGAGCTGCGGCGGCTGGACCGCGACGAGCCCTACAGCGACGCGCTGCAGGCGGCGACCGGCATGACCGGGCTGTCGGGCCGCTCCCCCGACCGCGAGCACGTCTGGTTCGACCCCGCCGAGAACGGCGAGGGCAACGGCCGGCCGCGCAAGAAGGCCGCCGCGAAGCCGGCCGGCGACTCGTGACCGCCCCCCGGCCGGACGTCGTCGTCGAGGCCGACGCCGACGGCCTCGCGCGGGCCGTGGCCGAGGCCCTGGTGGCCCGGCTCGCCGCGGCGCAGATCCTGCACGGGCGGGCGTCGGTGGTGCTGACCGGCGGCGGCGTGGGCATCGCGGTGCTCGAGCACGTCGCCGGCCTCGCCGAGGAGCCGGTGCGCGAGACCGTCGACTGGGAGCACGTCGACTTCTGGTGGGGCGACGAGCGCTTCGTCCCCGCCGGCAGCGACGACCGCAACGAGAAGCAGGCCCGCGAGGCGCTGCTCGCGCGCGTCGGCGTCCCCGAGCACCGGATCCACGCGATGCCGGCGTCCGACGGCGAGTTCGCCGATCCCGAGGAGGCGGCCGACTGGTACGCCGCGGAGCTGGCCGGCGCGGCCGACGAGGGGCAGGCGCTCCCGCACATCGACGTCCTGCTGCTCGGCATGGGGCCCGAGGGGCACGTCGCCTCGATCTTCCCCGACTCCCCTGCCGTCCGGGACGAGCGCCCGGTCGTCGCTGTGCGCGACTGCCCGAAGCCGCCGCCCACCCGGGTGAGCCTGGGGTTCACGGCCATCAACGCGGCCGACGAGGTGTGGCTGCTCGTCGCCGGGGAGGGCAAGGCGGCGGCGGTGGCCGGCGCGCTGGCCGACGGCGCCGACCCGGTGCAGCTGCCCGCAGCGGGTGTCCACGGCGTGCGGGCCACGAGGTGGTTGCTCGACCGCGCCGCCGCGGGCAAGCTGCCGGCACCCCCCGGCTAGCCGCGCCCGGCGGCCGGCGTCTGCGAGGACGGATGGCCGCATGACCGACAGCGCCCGTGACCCCCTGCTCGATGTCCACCCGGGCGACCGCTGGCTGGTCGCGGTCGCGCACCCCGACGACGAGTCGTTCGGCTGCGGCTCGACGATCGCCTACGCGGCCACCCGCGGGGCCGACGTCACCGTCGTGTGCGCCACCCGGGGTGAGGCCGGCGAGACCGTGCCCGGCACCGCGGACGGCGACCTCGGCACGGTGCGGGAGGCCGAGCTCCGGCGGGCCGCCGCTCGGCTGGGCGTCGCCCGGGTCGACCTCCTCGGCTACCGCGACTCCGGGTTCGACGGCGACCTGCCCGGCGGCTCGCTCTGCGCGGCGCCGGTGGAGGAGGTGGCCGCCGTGCTGGGCTCGCTGATCCGGGAGCAGGCGCCGCAGGTGCTGCTCACCCTGGACGGCAGCGACGGGCACCGCGACCACCTGCACGTCGGCGCCGCCGTCCGCGAGGCGGTCGCCGCGCTGGAGGGCCCCGCTCCCCTGCTCGTCGAGCAGTGCCTGCCCAACAGCCTGCTCCGACGGTGGCTGGACGAGATGCGGGCGGTGCGACCCGACACCGCGTACCACGCGCTCGACCCGGCCGGCCTCGGCCGGGACGACGCCGACATCACCGACGTCGTCGGCACCAGCGACGTGCTCGACCGCCGCGAGGCGGCGATCGCCGAGCACCGCTCCCAGGTGTCGCCGTTCGAGGGGCTCAGCGAGGGGCTGCGCCGGGCGTTCCTGACCGTCGACCACCTCGCCCGCGTGCGACTTCCCGACCGCAGCCGGCAGCGACCGGCGGCGCGCTCGGTATCCGCGCGGCGGGGGCGGTTCCTCTTCCCTACCGAGGCGGCAAGCTGCCGCCGAGTGGACCCCGCGAGCAGGAGCACCCCATGACCGACGGCACAGTTCTCACCCGCCCGACGACCGGAGTGGTCCCCGCGCCGCGCACGCCGGGAGCTGCGCGCCCGCTGCCCTGGCTGGAGCCGGGGCAGTTCCCGCGCGGCACGCGGCCGCGGTCGCAGTACTGGGACGTCGAGACCGCCGGGTGGGTCACCCGTCCGCCCGTCCCCGGCCCGCGCCGGGGCGACTGACCGGGCGGATCAGGCCCGGCGCTGGTGCAGCCGGGTCAGGGCCTCCTCGAGCAGCGCGTCCCCGTCGGCGTCGCTGCGCCGCTCGCGGACGTAGGCCAGGTGCGTCTTGTACGGCTCGGTGCGCGGTGCCGGCGGTGGGTTCTGCTGGTCCTGGCCGGCGGGCAGGCCGCAACGAGGGCAGTCCCAGAACTCGGGCACGTCGGCATCGGACGCGAAGGCCACCCGCGTCTCGTGCCGGTTCGCGCACCAGAACGGGATCCGGTTGCGCGGCGCGGCCTCACCGCGCTCGGCCTCCCCCATCGGACCTGCGCCGACCCGGGTCCCCCGGATCGCGTTGCCACCAGCCACGAGCGCCCCCTGTGTCTTCGGGATCGTGCGGCAGATCACGGCCGCGCGGGCAGTCTAGGGCCTGGAGGCGCGATCTCCGGTCACGTTTTCGCTCCGGATCGGTGCCGATCCGTCCCGAGGAGCGCTAGCCGACCTTGAGGAGGATGCCCAGGCCCACGATGCAGACGGCCCAGATCAGCGCGCAGAAGACGGTGAGCCGGTTGAGGTTCTTCTCGACCACGGACGAGCCGCTGAGGGACGAGGACACCGCGCCGCCGAACATGGAGGACAGACCGCCGCCCTTGCCGCGGTGCAGCAGGATCAGCACCACGAGGATCGCGCTGGTGAGGACCAGCAGCACGTTGAGGACCAGCTCCATGACGACTTCTCCAGGTTGGGCGGCCGGCAGGACGGCACCGGGCTCTGACTTCCGAGCCTACTTGACGCCCGCGGTCGCGAGGTCGTAGCCGCTGTAGGGCTGCATCACGACGCCGTTGTGCAACCGCTGCCCCGCCAGCAGCTGGACCCGGGTCTCGGCGAGCGGCACGTACACGGACGCGGCGTCCACCGCGGCGGCCACCTCCCGCCACGCCGCGGGGTCGCCCGCCACCCGGGCGGCGTCCACCAGCGCGTCGATCTCGGGGACGGCCAGACGCGCGTAGTTCGTGTTGCCCACCGCGCGGATGCTGCGGCTGTCGACCAGCGGCGCCAGGAACGACGCCGGCGTCGGGAAGTCCGCCGTCCACGTCGCCAGGACGAGCCCGAAACCGTTCGCGGCCACGTTGTCCGGGGATCCGACGTCGGTGGCGTAGAAGCTCGTCGCGCCGAGCGGCTGCACGGTCACGTCGATGCCGACCTCGCCGAGCTGCCCGGCGATGAGGTCGGCGACGTCGACGCTGGTCGGTGTGTCGGCGACGGCGAGGACGGTGCTGAAGCCGTCGGGCTGCCCGCAGGCCTCCAGCGCGGCGCGGGCGGCGCCGAGGTCGGGGCGCGTGTCGGGGTCCTCCGGGCCGCCGTCGAGGGCGCGCGGCCAGAGGACCGACCGGCGGACGGCGTTGACCGGCCCGCCGAGCTGGTCCTGGATCGCCGCGCGGTCCACGGTCGCGGCCACGGCGGCGCGGCAGTCCGGGTTGTTCATCGGCGCGACGTCCGTGGGCATGGCGAGCAGCCGCATGGCCCCGGTGGTCGTGTCGTCCACCCGGTCCAGGACGGGGCTGCCGTCGTCCGAGGAGAACCGCGAGGTCGTCGCGACGCCGGTGCCGGTGATGTCGATGTCGGCCGAGCCGGCCAGCAGGGCCTGGTCGCGCTCGACGCCGTTCAGGCCGGTGCGCACGACGACGCGGTCGGGCAGCGCGGTGCGGACGTCGTCGGAGTCGGGGTTCCACTGCGGGTTCCGCTCGAGCAGGATGCCGGTCGCCGGGTCGACCGACGTGATCGCGTAGGGCCCCGACGACACCGGGTCGGCGCCGTAGCCGGCGCCGGTGTCGGCCTCGATGGGCACCGGGCTGCTCGAGGGGAGCGCCATCACGAACGGGAGGTCGGGCTGCGGGGCGCGCAGGCGGAAGACGATCGTGAGGTCGTCGGGGGTCTCGATCGTCGGCAGGCCGAGCTTGTCGGCGGCCTCGTCCTGGTAGGGGCCGGCGTACTCGTTGCCCGGCACGTCGAGCAGGTCCACGACGTAGGTCGGACCGCCGACGATCACGTCGGAGGCGAAGGACCGCTCGATGCCGTACTTGACGTCACGGCTGGTGATCGGACGCCCGGTCTCGAACATCGCGCCCTCGCGCAGCGTGAACGTCCAGCTCAGCCCGTCCTCGGACGGCGTCCCCAGGTCGGTGGCGAGGTCCGGCACGAGCTCGTCCGTGCGGCCGGGCTCGGTGGAGTAGGTGACCAGGGTGCGGGTGTAGAGCCGCATCAGGTTCCAGACCCCGGGCAGGTAGGAGCGCTGCGGGTCGAGGCTGTCGATCTCGGCCGACACCACGCGCAGCGTCTCGCCGGTCGCCGTCGACGGCGCGCGGACGCCGGTCACGCCGGCGTCCGGCTGGCCCTCGACGACCGGGACGTCGGCTCGGCCGCCGGAGCCGCCGCCGCAGCTGACGGCGATGACGACGATCAGCAGGACGACGGCGGCCGACGCGAGGATGCGGCGCGGCGACCGGTTCCGGGCCCACGCCGGCAGCCGGCCGGTCAGCCGCTCCAGGGTGTTCTCCACTGCCTGCTGCCCGCCCCCAGTTCCATGCGGCCGGCGGCGACAGCGGGGCTCAGCTGCCGTCGGCGGCGATCCGACAGATCTGCGCGAACTCGTCGGCGTCCAGGCTTGCGCCGCCGACCAGTGCACCGTCGATGTCCGGCCCGGCCAGGATCCCGGCCGTGCTCGCGGCCTTCACCGACCCGCCGTAGAGGATACGGACGGACTCGGCGGTCTCGGGTCCGAACCGCTCGGCGAGCCGCGCCCGGAGTGCCCCGCAGACCTCCTGCGCGTCCTCCGGGGTGGCCACCTCACCCGTGCCGATCGCCCACACGGGCTCGTAGGCGATGACGATGCCGGCGACCTGCTCGGCGGTGAGCCCGTCGAGCGAGGCGTCGAGCTGGGTCGTGCAGTAGCCGACGTGCTCCTCGGCCTTGCGGACGTCGAGCCCCTCCCCCACGCACACGATCGGCACGACGCCGTGCCGAAGGGCCGCCTGCGCCTTGGCCGCGACGACGGCGTCGCCCTCGGCGTGCATCGCGCGGCGCTCGGAGTGCCCGACCGTCACGTACTGGCAGGCCAGGGCGGCGAGCATGCCGCCGCTGACCTCGCCGGTGTAGGCCCCGGAGTCGTGGACGGAGACGTCCTGCGCCCCGAACCCGACCGACAGCTTGTCGCCGGTCACCAGTGTCTGCACGCTGCGCAGCGCGGTGAACGGCGGCAGGACGACCACCTCGGCGGTGTCGAGGACCGGCCCCGCGACGGTGAACGCGAGCTTCTGCACGAGACCGATGGCCTCGAGGTGGGTCATGTTCATCTTCCAGTTGCCGGCGATCAGCGTCCGCCGGTCACCGCCCTGGAAGGCCCCGCGCCGCGGTGCGGACTCCTTGCGTGCCATCTCGGCCCCGTTCAGTCGGCGAGGACCGCGAGGCCCGGGAGGTCCCGGCCCTCGAGGTACTCGAGGGAGGCACCGCCGCCGGTGCTGATGTGCCCGTAGGCGCTCTCGTCGAGCCCGAGCTGCCGCACCGCCGCCGCCGAGTCGCCGCCGCCGACGACGGACAGCCCTTCGACGTGCGACACCGCCCCGGCCACCCCGCGGGTGCCCGCCTGGAACGGGGCCAGCTCGAACACGCCCATCGGGCCGTTCCAGAAGACCGTCAGCGCGCCGCCGAGCTCGCGCCCGAACAGCTCCACCGTGCGGGGGCCGACGTCGAGGCCCATCTGGTCGTCCGGGATGGCGTCGACGCCGACCGTGGTGGTCGGGGCGTCGGCGCTGAACTCCGGCGCGCACACCACGTCGACCGGCAGCACGATCCGGTCGCCCGCCTCGTCGAGCAGCCGCCGGCAGGTGTCGACCTGGTCGGCCTCCAGCAGCGACTTCCCGACGCCGTGGCCCTGGGCCGCGAGGAAGGTGAAGCACATCCCGCCGCCCACGAGCAGCCGGTCGACCTTGGGCAGCAGCGCCTCGATGACCGCCAGCTTGTCGCTGACCTTCGACCCGCCGAGGACGACGACGTAGGGCCGCTCGGGGTCGCTGGTGAGGCGGCGCAGCACGTCGAGCTCCTGCGCCACCAGCCGGCCGGCGTAGTGCGGCAGCCGCAGGGCGACGTCGTAGACCGACGCGTGCTTGCGGTGCACCGCGCCGAACGCGTCGTCCACGTAGACGTCGGCCAGGGCGGCGAACCGGTCGGCCAGCTCCCCCCGCTCGGCGTCGTCCTTCGAGGTCTCGGCGGCCTCGAAGCGCACGTTCTCCAGCAGCAGGACCTCGCCGTCGCCGAGCGCCCCGGCCTTGGCCCGGGCGTCGTCCCCCGCGACGTCGGTCGCCAGCGGCACGGCCGTCCCCAGCAGCTCGCCCAGGCGCGCGGCGACCGGCGCGAGGGAGAACTGCGGGTCCGGGGCACCCTTCGGGCGGCCGAGGTGCGCGGAGACGATCACGCGCGCGCCGGCCTCGCGCAGCGCCTGCAGGGTGGGCAGGCTGGCGCGGATGCGGCCGTCGTCGGTGATCTGGCGGGTGGTCTTGTCGAGCGGGACGTTCAGGTCGGCGCGCAGGAGCACGCGCCGACCCGAGACCCCCTCGGTGATGAGGTCGTCGACTGAACGCATCAGAGCTTCGAGCCCACCAGCGTGGTCAGGTCGACGAGGCGGTTGGAGTAGCCCCACTCGTT
Organism: Blastococcus litoris; assembly: GCF_003075095.1. GTDB lineage: Bacteria > Actinomycetota > Actinomycetes > Mycobacteriales > Geodermatophilaceae > Blastococcus_B > Blastococcus_B litoris. The sequence continues at coordinate 286,328 of NZ_QCZF01000002.1, read as the reverse complement.
GTCGTACCAGCCCAGCACCTTGGCCATCGGGCCGAAGACCTTGGTCAGCTTCGCGTCGTAGATGCAGGACGACGGGTCGGTGACGATGTCGGAGGAGACGATCGGCGCGTCGGTGTAGGTGAGGTACTTGCCCAGCGGGCCGGCGGCGGCCTCGCGGTAGGCGGCGTCGATCTCGTCGGCCGAGGCCTCGCGGGTCAGCTGGACGGTGAGGTCGGTGGCCGAGCCGGTGGGGACGGGAACGCGGATCGCGTAGCCGTCGAGCTTGCCCTTGAGCTCGGGCAGCACCAGGCCGATCGCCTTCGCGGCGCCCGTCGAGGTCGGCACCATGTTGAGGGCGGCGGCGCGGGCGCGGCGCAGGTCCTTGTGCGGGCCGTCCTGCAGGTTCTGGTCGGCGGTGTAGGCGTGGATCGTCGTCATCAGGCCGCGCTCGATGCCGAACGCGTCGTTGAGGACCTTCGCCAGCGGCGCGAGGCAGTTCGTGGTGCAGGACGCGTTGCTGATGATCGTCTGCGAACCGTCGTAGAGGTCGTCGTTCACGCCCATGACGATCGTGATGTCGTCGTCGGTGGCGGGCGCGGAGATGATGACCTTCTTGGCGCCGCCGGCGTCGACGTGCTTGCGGGCGTCCGCGGCCTTGGTGAAGAAGCCGGTGGACTCGACGACGACGTCGACGCCGAGGTCGGCCCAGGGCAGGTTGGCGGGGTCGCGCTCGGACAGCACCTTCATGGTGCTGCCGCCGATCTTGATGCCCTCGCTGTCCGCGGCGACGTCCTCCTTGAGGACGCCCAGGATGCTGTCGTACTTGAGCAGGTGGGCCAGGGCCTCGTTGCTGGTGAGGTCGTTGACCGCCACGATCTCGATGTCCTGGCCGCTGGCCGCCGCGGCCCGCCAGAAGTTGCGGCCGATCCGGCCGAACCCGTTGATGCCCACCCGGACCGTCACTGCAGCCTCCACGTCGCTCATGGGCCGCGCGTCGGGGATGCGGCCTCGCTCACGGAAACCCTATCGGTCCGGCGCGTCCGAGGCTCCTGCCGCCCGTGATGATCAGCTCTCCTGATCATCACGGGTCCTGGCTCACGGTGGACGGTGAGCCAGGACCCGGAACGGTGAGCCAGGACGGACGGCGCTACTGGGCGAGCATGTCGTCGGTGACGACGGACTCCGTGTCGGGGATGCCGAGGTCCTTCGCGCGCTTGTCCGCCATGGCGAGCAGACGCCGTATGCGACCGGCGACGGCGTCCTTGGTCATCGGCGGGTCGGCGCGCTGCCCGAGCTCCTCCAGCGACGCCTGGCCGTACTCCAGACGCAAGCGGCCGGCGACCAGCAGGTGCTCGGGCGCGTCGTTGGCCAGGATCTCCAGGGCGCGCTCCACGCGGGCGCTGGCCGCGACGGCGGCGCGAGCCGACCGACGCAGGTTGGCGTCGTCGAAGTTGGCCAGCCGGTTGGCGGTGGCCCGGACCTCGCGGCGCATGCGCCGCTCCTCCCAGGCGAGGACGGCGTCGTGCGCACCCATGCGGGTCAGCAGCGCGCTGATGGCGTCGCCGTCCCGGATGACGACCCGGTCGGCGCCGCGGACCTCGCGCGCCTTGGCCGGGATCCCGAGCCGGCGGGCGGCGCCCACGAGCGCCATCGCGGCCTCCGGCCCGGGGCAGGTCACCTCGAGCGAGGAGGAGCGGCCCGGCTCGGTGAGGGAGCCGTGCGCGAGGAACGCGCCGCGCCAGGCGGCCTCGGCGTCGTTGATGCCGCCGGACACGACCGCGGGCGGCAGCCCGCGGACCGGCCGGCCGCGCTGGTCGACGAGCCCGGTCTGCCGGGCCAGGCCCTCGCCGTGCTTGGCGATCCGGACCAGGTAGCGCACCCCGCGGCGGATGTTGCCGCCGGCGAGCACGCTCACGCCGCTCGTGTAGCCGTACACCTCGCTGATGTCGCGGCGCAGCCGTCTGGCCACCGAGCCCGTGTCGAGCTCGGCCTCGATGACCACGCGCCCGCCCACGATGTGCAGCCCGCCCGAGAAGCGCAGCAGCGCCGTGACCTCGGCCTTGCGCTCGGACGTCTTCGTGCACTCGACCCGCGAGAGCTCGTCCTTGACCATTGCGGTCATCGCCATGTGCGGCGTCCCCTTCCCCCTTGTACCGACCGCTCAGGATCGAAAGCTGTCGAACGCCAGTTCCGATACCCGATCGGACACCCGTACTCCCTCACCGGGCACCGACCACGGAGGCCAGCGCGGCGGACAGTCGCACGGGATCGTGCCGCGGCGCGCCGTCGAGCTCGGCGACCGGAGCCAGGACGAGCTCGGCACCGCACTCGCGCACCGCAGACAGGAGACCACGGCGGTCAACCACCGAGTCAGCATCGGCGATCACCGTGTGCAACGCCACTCCGCCCAGGTGTGCCCGCAGGACGCTCAGATGCTCCTCCGGGGAAAAGCCGTCGGTCTCGCCCGGCTGCGGGACGAGGTTGAGCACCACGACCACCCGGGCCTCCGACGCGGTCAGCGCAGCGCGCAGCCGGGGCACGAGCAGGTGCGGCAGGACAGAGGTGTACCAGGAACCGGGACCGAGGGAGACCACGTCCGCCGCGGCGATCGCCGACAGCACGTCCGGGTGCACCGGCGGGTCGGGCGGGGACAGCAGGATGTCGCGGACGTGCCCCGGGGTGGCGGCGATCGCCACCTGACCGCGGATGGTGCGGCTGCGTTCAGGGTCGTCGGGGTCGGTGCTCTCCACGCGGGCCACGAGGTCCAGCGGCACGTCGGCCATCGGCAGCACCCGCCCGCAGCAGCCGAGCAGCTGCCCGAGCTGGTCGAGGGCACGGGTGAGGTCGCCGCCGTGCATCTCGGTGAGCCCGGTGAGCATGAGGTTCCCGACCGGGTGCCCGGCGAGGACGCCCGTGCCGCCGAGGCGGTGCTGCAGCAGGTCGGCCAGCTCGCGCCCCTGCTCGGTGTCCCCGGCGAGGGCGGCCAGCGCCATCCGGAGGTCGCCGGGCGGCAGCATGGGCATCTCGCGCCGGATCCGGCCGGACGATCCGCCGTCGTCGGCGACGGTGACGACGGCGGTCAGCTCCGGCGTGATCCGCCGCCAGGCGGCGAGAGCGGCCGCCAGCCCGTGCCCGCCGCCGAAGGCGACGACGCGGGGTCCGGCGCCCACTACTCGCGGCCCAGGTCGCGGTGCCGGGCCGCGGCGGTGAGGCCCTCCGCGGTGAGCCGCCGAGCGAACTCCTCGGCGATGGCGACGCTGCGGTGCTTGCCCCCGGTGCAGCCGACGGCGAGCGTGAGGTACCGCTTGCCCTCCCGCCGGTAGCCGGGGATGAGCAGGCGGAGGACGTCGGTGTACCTGTCGAGGAACTCGCCGGCGTCGGGCTGGCCCAGCACGTAGGCGCTCACGTCGGCGTCCTGCCCGGTCTTCGGCCGCAGCTCGGGGATCCAGTGCGGGTTCGGGAGGAAGCGCGCGTCCACGACCAGGTCGGCGTCGAGCGGCAGGCCGTACTTGAAGCCGAAGCTCATGACCGTCGCGGTCAGCGGCTGCGTGCGGCCCTCGCGGGCGAAGGCGTTCTCCAGGGTCGCGCGCAGCTGGTGCACGTTCAGGTCGCTGGTGTCGACCCACAGGTCGGCGTCACCGGCGATCCCGGTCAGCAGCGCCCGCTCCGCCGAGATGCCGTCGATGAGGGTGCCGTTGCCCTGCAGCGGGTGCTCGCGGCGCACCGACTCGTAGCGGCGCACGAGCACCTCGTCGCGGGCGTGCACGTAGATGACGCGCGGCCGGTTGCCCGCGTCGGACAGGACCCGGATGGACTCCTGCAGGTCGCTGGAGAAGGCGCGGCTGCGCACGTCGACGACGGCGGCGAAGCGGCGGATGTCGCCGCGTGCGCCCAGCTCGACCATCGGCTGCAGCAGCGCCGGCGGCAGGTTGTCGACGACGAACCAGCCGAGGTCCTCGAGGACCCGGCCGGCGCTGAGCTTCCCCGCCCCGGAGAGGCCCGTGACGACGACGACCTCGAGCGGCTGCACCTCGGTGCTCGCCGGGTCGAGCCCGGGCGGGACGTCGGTCTGCGGTCCGGCCGGATTCGGCCCCCGGCCGTCGAGCCCGTCGCTCACGAGGCCACCCGGCCGACCTCGGCGGTCTCCCCCGCGCCCGGCCGGGGCGTGCCGCGTTCGGCGGGCCCCTGCGGTGCGGTGGTCGACTCGGTGGCCCCGTCGTCCGGCTGCCCCTCCTCCACCGCCGGCAGCGCGATCGCCGCCTGCACAGCCTCCGCCGTGCGCCGGCCGATGCCCGGCACCGCGGTGAGCTCGTCGACGGTGGCGGCGCGCAGCCGTTTGAGGGACCCGAACTGCTTCATCAGCGCCTTCCGCCGCGTCTCCCCGAGGCCGGGGACGTCGTCCAACATCGACACCAGCATGCTGGTGGACCGCTTCTGCCGGTGGTACGTGATCGCGAACCGGTGGGCCTCGTCGCGGACCCGCTGCAGCAGGTACAGCGCCTCGGAGGTGCGCGGCAGGATCACGGGGTCGCTGTCGCCGGGCAGCCACACCTCCTCCATGCGCTTGGCCAGCCCGCACACCGCGACGTCGACGATGCCGAGTTCCGTCAGTGACCTGCTGGCGGCGGCCACCTGGGGCGCGCCGCCGTCGACCACGAGGAGGTTCGGCGGGTAGGCGAACCGGCGCGGGCGGCCCTCCTCGGCCGCCACGCCCTGCTCGTCGCGGCGGTCGGCCTCCTCCTTGAGGTGCCGGGCGAAGCGGCGGCGGACGACCTCGGCCATCGCCGCGGTGTCGTCGGTCCCCTGGGCCACCGAGAACCGGCGGTAGTCGGACTTCTTCGCCAGCCCGTCCTCGAACACGACCATGCTGGCCACCACGTTGGTGCCCTGGACGTGCGAGATGTCGATGCACTCGATGCGCAGCGGCGCGTCCGGGAGCTCCAGCGCCTCCTGCAGCTCCGACAGCGCCAGCGAGCGGGCGGTCAGGTCGCTGGCCCGCTTCACCCGGTGGCGGGCGAACGCCTCCTTGGCGTTGCGCTCCACCGTCTCCAGCAGGCTCCGCTTGTCACCGCGCTGGGGCACCCGCAGGGACACCCGGCCACCACGGAGCTCCTCGAGCAGCTCGGTGTAGACGTCGGCGTCCTCCGGCAGCTCGGGGACGAGCACCTCCCGGGGCACGGCCTCCCCCGCCTCGCCGACGCCGGTCTGCTCGTCCACGCCGCCGTACACCTGCAGCAGGAACTGCTCGACGAGCTCCCCGGTGGTGACCGCCTCGACCTTGTCGACGATCCAGCCGCGCTGGCCGCGGACCCGCCCACCGCGCACGTGGAAGACCTGGACGGCGGCCTCCAGCTCGTCCTGGGCGAAGGCGACGACGTCGGCGTCGGTGCCGTCACCGAGCACGACGGCCTGCTTCTCGAGGGCCCGGCGCAGGGCGCCGAGGTCGTCGCGCAGCCGGGCGGCCTTCTCGTACTCCATCGACTCGGCGGCGGCAGCCATCTCGCGCTCGAGCCGCTTGATCATCGACTCGGTCTTCCCGGCCATGAAGTCGCAGAAGTCGTCGACGATCGCCCGGTGCTCGTCGGCGCTGACCCGGCCGACGCAGGGCGCCGCGCACTTGCCGATGTAGCCCAGCAGGCAGGGGCGCCCGATCTGGCCCGCCCGCTTGAAGACCCCGTTCGAGCAGGTGCGCGCGGGGAAGACGCGGGTGAGGGTGTCCAGCGTCTCGCGGATGGCCCAGGCGTGCGCGTAGGGGCCGAAGTAGCGCACGCCCTTCTTCTTGGGGCCACGCATGACCTGCAGCCGCGGGTACTCCTCGTTCAGCGTCACGGCCAGCGACGGGTAGCTCTTGTCGTCGCGGTAGCGGACGTTGAACCGGGGGTCGAACTCCTTGATCCAGTTGTACTCGAGCTGGAGGGCCTCGACCTCGGTGCCGACGACCGTCCACTCGACGCTGCCCGCCGTCGTGACCATCTGGCGGGTGCGGGGGTGCAGGCCGGCCACGTCGGCGAAGTAGCTGTTCAGCCGCTGGCGCAGGCTCTTGGCCTTGCCGACGTAGATGACCCGGCCGTTCGGGTCGCGGAACTTGTAGACCCCCGGGGACTCCGGGATGCTGCCGACCGCCGGGCGGTACGTGGACGGATCGGGCATGCCCCCACATTAGGTCGCGGGACCGACAGGCCGCCGGGCCCGGTACCCGTCCGCCCCTGGCGTCACATCGGACGGGCGGGGCGGCTCAGGACGTCGTGCCGGGCACCGGACGGGACAGGTGCAGCGCACGGGCCACGGGAGCCGCGGCGGCTCCTCCGGCGTGCTGCGCGAGCCGCACGGCGCGCGCGACGAGGGCGACGGCGCACGGGACGGCGACGACCAGCACGGGGACGGCGAGGACGCCGGGGGCGCCGGCCCGGACGAGGAGCGCTGCCAGGACCACGAACCCCAGCAGGACCGCCCCGGACACCAGGCGCGGGCGAGCGGGCACGGAGCCGAAAGGCGCCCCGGTGGTGGACATGTCGGGGTCGCAGCCGGGCGTGAGCGCGGTCATCCACTGCCTCCTCGCGGCCACCGTCCGGCGACCTGGGGTGACGTCCGTCACACGGACCATAGGCGGCCGGGACCGCTCGTATCAAGCCCGCGCCCCCGGGGGGTGATCAGCCGGTGCCCACGGCCAGCCGCTGGTCGAGCCAGGCGAGGAGGTCGGCGACCACCTCGTCGCGGTTCGTCTCGTTGAAGACCTCGTGCCTGGCCTCCGGGTACACGTGCTGCTCCACGGGCAGGCCGCGCTCGGTGAACAGCTGGGCGAGGGCCGTGACCTGGACGGCGTCGGCGCCACCGACCGGGTCGAGCTGCCCGGAGAGCAGCAGCACCGGCAGCCCCGCGGGCAGGGTGGCCACCGCCTCGGGCGTCGCGGCCCGGACCGCGAGCGCGAAGACGCCCGCGGCGTACGCCGCGGTCAGCGGCATCTCGTCCCCGCTCAACGGATCGGCGATGTAGGCGTCGACCTCTGCCGGGTCGCGGGAGAGCCAGTCGTACCGGGTGCGGGCGGGCTCGAACGACTCGTTGAAGGCGCCGAGCGCATCGAGGGCGTGGTCGCCCGCGCCGGCGGCGACGGCCTCCTCGAGCGCCGTGACGCTGTCGGCGAGGTGCGGGGCGACGCCGATCGGTCCCGAGAGCGCGAGCCCCGCGAGGTCGGTGCCGTTCCGCTCGGCGGCGGCCAGGGCGATGATCGAGCCCATCGAGTGCCCCAGCAGCACGCGCGGCACCCCGGGGTGGCGCTCGTCCATCACCAGGTGCAGCGCCTCGACGTCGTCGAGGACCGCGTCGACGCCGAGCCCGCCGAACCGGCCGATGCCGGTGCTCTCCGCCGTCCGGCCGTGGCCGCGCAGGTCCATCGCGTAGACGGCGATGCCACGGTCGGTGAGCGCGCCGGCGAGACGGCTGTAGCGACCGGAGTGCTCCGAGGCCCCGTGCACGACCTGGACGGTCCCCCGGACGTCGCCGCCCGGCTGCCAGTGCCGGTAGCGCACCCGGGACCCGTCCGGCCCCTGCAGCACTCCGTCCTCGGCCTTGAAGCTCATCGCACGTCCCTCCGCCTGATGTCCCTGTCGGGCCTACCGGGACGCGGTCGGCCGGTCAAGCGGGAGTACCTGTGGACAGAGGGTCCGGAGGTCCGCGGCGCGATGGCACGCTCCTTCCTCCTGACGACGGAGGGCGGGTGCAGTGCGCCGAACGGTGACCGACGCGTGGGGTGCCCGCTGGACGGTGCGCGCGCGGCAGCTGCGCGGGACCGGGACGCCCCCACCGCTGCCCGGACCGGAGGAGGAGTCGCTGCGGCGCCGGCTGACGGCAGCGCTGTCCCCGCTGCCCCCTCCTGCGATCGCTCCGGGGTGCGGCGACTGGCGTCTGCCGGCCGACACGGTCGACGTGGAGCGCGAACTGGTCTTCGCGGAGTTCCGGGACACCCCGATGCGTCAGGGCACCGCACCGTGGGCCGTCGGTCACGCCGTCCGGCTCGTCGGTGAGGCGATCGCCCACCTGCGGACGCCGAAGTCGGAGACCTGGGAGGTCGAACTGGTGGCACGCGGCCGGATCCGGCGCTGGGGCCGCTGGCAGATCACCGGGGCGGAGGCCGCCGCGCAGACGGTGACCACGGTCGTGGCGGCAGTGTCCGCCGGTCGGGTACCGGAGCCATGGGGCGCGGTGCTGGTGGACGTCGTCGACCAGCGGCCGCCCTCCCGGCCGCAGCCCGTCGCCTGACCCGGACCGGATCCGGGTCAGGCGACGTCAGGGAACTCAGCTGGCCTTCTTGCGCGCTCGCTTCTTCGGCGCCGCGGCCGCCGCGACGGCGTCCGGCTCGAGGATCGTGGCCAGGTACCGGCCGGTGTGGCTCTCCGGGACCGTGGCCAGGAACTCCGGCGGGCCCTCGGCGACGACGGTGCCACCCCGGAACCCGCCCTCGGGGCCCATGTCGATCAGCCAGTCGGCACTCTTGATCACGTCGAGGTTGTGCTCGATGACGATGACCGAGTTGCCCTTGTCGACCAGGCCCTGCAGGACGAGGAGCAGCTTGCGGATGTCCTCGAAGTGCAGCCCGGTGGTCGGCTCGTCGAGGACGTAGATGCTCCGGCCGTTGGACCGCTTCTGCAGCTCGCTGGCCAGCTTCACCCGCTGCGCCTCGCCACCGGACAGCGTGGTCGCGGGCTGCCCGAGCCGGACGTAGCCCAGCCCGACCTCGGTGAGCGTGCGCAGGTAGCGCGCGATCGCGGGGATGGCGGCGAAGAAGTCCGCGGCCTCCTCGATCGGCATGTCGAGGACCTCGGCGACGGTCTTGCCCTTGTAGTGGACCTCGAGGGTCTCCCGGTTGAACCGGGCGCCCTTGCAGACCTCGCACGGGACGTAGACGTCGGGCAGGAAGTTCATCTCGATCTTCAGCGTCCCGTCGCCGGAGCACGCCTCGCAGCGGCCGCCCTTGACGTTGAACGAGAAGCGCCCCGGCTGGTAGCCCCGCATCTTCGCCTCGGTGGTGCTGGCGAACAGCTTGCGGACGTGGTCCCAGACGCCGGTGTAGGTCGCCGGGTTGGACCGCGGGGTGCGGCCGATCGGCGACTGGTCGACGTGCACGACCTTGTCCAGGTGCTCCAGCCCGGTGATGGTCCGGTGCCGGCCGGGCACCATCCGGGCGCGGTTGAGCTGGTTGGCCAGGGTCGTGTAGAGGATGTCGTTGACCAGGCTGGACTTGCCCGACCCGGACACCCCGGTGACGGCCACCAGGCAGCCGAGCGGGAACGTCACGTCGACGCCCTTGAGGTTGTGCTCGCGGGCGCCCTTCACGACCAGCTCCCGGCCGGCGGTGGGCTGGCGCCGCTTCTCGGGGATCTCGATGGCCATGCGCCCGGACAGGTAGGCGCCGGTGAGCGAGCGCTCGCTCTTCATCAGGTCGTCGAGCTGACCGCTGACGACGATCTCACCACCGTGCTCGCCGGCGCCCGGGCCGATGTCGACGATCCAGTCGGCGACCTTGATGGTGTCCTCGTCGTGCTCGACGACGATCAGCGTGTTGCCCATGTCGCGCAGCCGGACGAGCGTCTCGATCAGGCGGGTGTTGTCCCGCTGGTGCAGGCCGATCGACGGCTCGTCGAGGACGTAGAGGACACCGACCAGGCCGGAGCCGATCTGGGTGGCCAGCCGGATGCGCTGCGCCTCGCCGCCGGCGAGGGTCGCGGCCGGCCGGTCCAGGGACAGGTAGTCCAGGCCGACGTCGACCAGGAACGACAGCCGTGCCTGGATCTCCTTGAGCACGCGGTCGGCGATGGCGCGCTCGCGCTCGCCGAGCTCGAGCCCGTTCAGCCACTCCGACGCGTCGCCGATCGACAGGTTGGTGACCTCGGCGATGGAGCGGCTGTTGAGCTTGACCGCCAGGATCTCCGGCTTCAGGCGGGTGCCGTGGCAGACGGGGCACGGCACGTCGCGCATGTAGCCCTCGTACTTGTCCCGCATGTAGTCGCTGTCGGTGTCCTCGTGCCGGCGCTCGAGGAAGGGCAGCACGCCCTCGAAGGCGGCGTAGTAGCTGCGCTCGCGGCCGTAGCGGTTCTTGTAGCGGACGTGCACCTGGTCGGGCGAGCCGTGCAGGATCGCCTTCTGCGCCTTGGCGGGCAGCCGCTCCCACGGGTCGTCCATCGAGAAGCCGAGCTGCTGCGACAGACCGGTGAGCAGCCGGGTGAAGTACTCGTTGCTCATCGACGTCGACCACGGCGCGATCGCACCCTGGGCGAGGCTCTTCTCCGGGTCGGGGACGACCAGCTCGGGGTCGACCTCCTTGCGCGTGCCTATGCCGGTGCACTCGGGGCAGGCACCGAAGGGCGAGTTGAACGAGAACGACCGCGGCTCGAGCGCCTCGAACGACAGGCCGTCGTCGACGCAGGCCAGGTGCTCGGAGAACGTGCGCTCGCGCTCCGGGTCGTCCTCCGGCAGGTCGACGAAGTCGAGGACGACGAGGCCGCCGGCCAGGCCGAGCGCGGTCTCCACCGAGTCGGTGAGCCGGCGCTTCGCGCTGTCCTTGACGGTGAGGCGGTCGACGATCACCTCGATCGTGTGCTTCTCCTGCTTCTTGAGCTTGGGCGGCTCGGTCAGCGAGTGGATGACGCCGTCCACGCGGACGCGGGAGAAGCCCTGCGTCTGCAGGGAGCCGAAGAGGTCGACGTACTCGCCCTTGCGTGCGCGGACCACCGGGGCGAGCACCTGGAAGCGGGTGCCCTCCTCCATGGCGAGCACCTGGTCGACGATCTGCTGCGGCGTCTGCCGGGAGATCGGCTTGCCGCAGTTGGGGCAGTGCGGCTGGCCGGCACGGGCGTAGAGCAGGCGGAGGTAGTCGTAGACCTCGGTGATCGTGCCGACGGTCGACCGCGGGTTGCGGTTGGTCGACTTCTGGTCGATCGACACCGCGGGAGACAGACCTTCGATGAAGTCGACGTCGGGCTTGTCCATCTGCCCGAGGAACTGGCGGGCGTAGGCCGACAGCGACTCGACGTAGCGGCGCTGGCCCTCGGCGAAGATCGTGTCGAAGGCGAGGCTGGACTTGCCCGAGCCGGAGAGCCCCGTGAAGACGATCAGTGCGTCGCGGGGCAGGTCGAGGTGGACGTCCTTGAGGTTGTGCTCACGGGCGCCGCGGACGACGAGCCGGTCCATGTGATCCCTGTCAGTCGCTGTGGCCAGATGCATCATCACCGGGAGCAAGGTCCCCGGTCAGGGAGCTGTTCCCCCCGCTCGGCGTGCCCCCGTGTCGCTCCCGTCACGCTCGCGCGACGGCGCGCCGCGCTACTCCGCGGACGCCCCGGCGGGCGGCGCGGACGGTGGCGCGGTGGGATCGAAGACGGGGGCGTAGCGCCGCCACGGCTGCAGGCGTTCCAGCTCTCCGGCCAGCCAGAGTAGTCGCGATTCGGCACCCGGGGGGCCCACGAACTGGACGGCGACCGGCAGCCCGTCGGGTCGGCTGCCGGCGGGTACCACGGCGGCCGGCAGGCCGGCGAGGTTCCAGGCCGCGGTCCAGGGCGCCCAGCGGGCGTTGGCCGTGATGTTGGCGAGGAACCCGCGCTCGTGCCAGGGGCGCGCGGGCAGCGGCGGGCCGGTCGTGACGGGGCTGAGCAGCACGTCGACGTCGCCGAAGAAGCCGACCATGCGCTCCCGGAACCGCTCCGCCGTCCGGGGCCGGACCAGGCCCGCCCGGCGGACGAGGCGACCGATCCGGGCGTGCGTGCGGCTGCGCGGCTGGAGCGCGCGCCGGTCGATCCCGAGGTGCTCCGCGTCGTCCTCCGCACCGACCATCCAGCGGGTCAGCGCCCCGGCCGCCGCGCCCAGGGTGATCGGGGGCTCGCGGCGCACCACCGTGTGGCCGGCCGCCCGGAGGCGCTCGACCACCGCCTCGACCGCCGCGCGGGTGGCGGCGTCGGCACGCACACCCGGGACCGGGGAGCGGGTGGACAGGACGATGCGCAGCGGCCGGCCGGGCGCCTCGGGCTCGCTCGGCTCCTCCCCCGCCAGGACGGCGTGGGCCACCGCGAGGTCGGACACCGTGGTCGCCAGGGCGCCGTTCACCGCCATGCCCGACCAGCTGTCGGCGCCGATCTCGGCCGGGACGACACCGGTGCCGGGCTTGAGGGTGACGAGTCCGCAGGCGGCGGCCGGGAGGCGCAGGGACCCCATGCCGTCGTTGCCGTGCGCCAGCGGGACCGACCCGGAGGCGACCGCCGCGGCGCTGCCCCCCGAGCTGCCGGCCGGCGAGCGCGCCGTGTCCCAGGGGTTGCGGCTGACGGCGCCCGGGCCGTCGGTCGCGGCGTAGAGGCACAGCTCGGGGGCGCGGGTGATGCCGACGACGACGGCCCCGGCCTTGCGCAGCCGGGCGACCACCGGGTGGTCCCGCTCCGCCGTCCGCTCCGGGCAGGCCGGCGAGCCGTCGGTGCAGACCTCCCCCGCGACGGCCACGTTGTCCTTCACCGCGACGGGGACGCCGGCGAGCGGGAGCGCGAAGCGGGTGAGCGCCGTGTCGATGGCGTGCGCCTCGGCGAGCGCGGCCTCGCGCCGGACCAGGCGGAAGGCGCCGACGCGGGCGTCCACGGCGTCGATGTGGTCGAGGTGGGCGCGGACGACGTCGACCGCCGTCACCTCCCCCGAGCGGACCAGCCGCGCGATCTCGGTGGCCGGCAGGCCCACCGTCGCGGCCGCGCTCGGAGCGGGACGGGCACTGTCGAGGGCTCCGCTAGCGTCCATGCCTGGACCGTAACGGCGTCCGCCGACACTTTCCGATCGGAGTCCTCGATGACCGCCTCCCCCCCGTCCGGCGACCGGACCTACACCGGCGACGTCGAGGTGGGCGGGCCCGCCGACGTGCGCGAGCTGCCCGGGCTCACCATCACGAAGCTCGCGGTGAGCGAGATGGCCAACAACGTGTACCTGCTGCGCTCGACGGCCACCGGCGAGGGGCTGCTGATCGACGCCGCCGCCGAGCCGGAGGCGCTGCTCGCGCTGATCGGCGACGCCGGCGTGCGCACCGTCGTCACCACCCACGGGCACTGGGACCACCACCGGGCGCTGCCCGAGGTCGTCGCGGCCAGCGGAGCGGTGACGGTTGCCGGGACCGCAGACGCGGCGGACCTGCCGGTGCCCGTCCAGCGCACCGTCGAGCACGGGGACACGGTGACCGTCGGCGACCAGACCCTGGAGGTGGTCCACCTGCGCGGGCACACGCCCGGCAGCATCGCCCTGGTCTGGCGCGGCCCGGGCGAGGGAGGCGTCCACGTCTTCACCGGGGACAGCCTCTTCCCCGGCGGCGTCGGCAACACCCAGCAGGACCCGGCCCGCTTCGCGAGCCTGATCGACGACGTCGAGGAGCGGCTGTTCGGCGCCCTCCCGGACGAGGCGTGGGTCTACCCCGGCCACGGCAGCGACACGACGATCGGGGCCGAGCGCCCGCACCTGGCCGAGTGGCGGGAGCGCGGCTGGTAGGTCAGCCCGGGGGCTCCTCCCCCGCCGGGAGCAGGTGCCGCTCCAGGCGCAGCCGGCCCAGCGCCCCCTGCAGCTGCGCCGATGCCCGGTGCAGGGTCAGCCGTCGGCCGTGGCGCACCGCCCGGCGGTAGGCACCGACGAGGACCCGCAGACCGTCGTCGTCCGCGACGTCGAGCCCCGCGACGTCGACGTCCCAGCTGGTCCTCCCGGCGCGCAGCATGGCGGACACCGCCTCCTGCAGCACGTGCGCGCCGCCGCCGGCCAGGCGTCCCGTGAGCGTCACCCGCCCGTCCGAGAGGTCCACCCGGACGACCAGCGGCGGGAGGTCGGTGCTGCCCTGGGCGCCGGGCCTGGCCGAGGCAGCCGCGACCGCGACCGCCCGCCGCCGGGCGGCCTGGCGGCGCGCCGGCGTGTCGGCACGGTCGGCTCCCACCCCTCTGCACCTCGCTCCGCGGACGCGGGGACCGGGAGGACGTCCCACGGGAGACGCCTGGCCCCTGCCCGGCATGGTCCGCCCTCCGCGGACGCCCGGCCTCCTCCGCCGGGGACGGTGTCCCGCCGGGCGGTCAGGCGGGGACGAGGGTGCGCGCCGCCCGCACGACCTGCTCGCGGTCGGCGACGGTCAGCTTCCGCTGTACGCGGCGGATCCTGGTCCGCGTCGTGTTGGTGGTGACCGCCATCGCAGCGGCGATCTGGCGGACCGACCTGCCCTCCGCGAGGAGCGCGAGCAGCTCGCGGTCGCGGTCGCCCAGGACCGGCAGTCCGGTCACCGCGGCGCCGGACGGGCGGCGCGGAACCGGGATGGCCGTGCGGCCTCGGGACGACGGCAGTTTCGAGGTCATCGGGCCCTCCTCCGCGCCGCCGTCGTCCGGAGGCCGCGCCGCTCGGTTGCCAACGTCCGGTTCGCCGAGAGTAGGCAGCGTGGGGTCCTGACGCTTTACCGATCCCACCCCCGGGCGTACCTTTTCGCGCACGCCCAGGAGGGACCTCGTGCGACCTCGCGTCCGGACCGCCGCGCTGACCGGGTTCGTCGGCCTGGCGCGGTCGCTGGGTCTCGATCCCGCGGCCCTGCTGCACGAAGCGGGCCTGGACCTCGGCGACCTCGCCGTCCCGGACAGGTGGGTGCTCGCCGCCCGCGTCGCACGGCTGCTCGAACGGTCCGCGGAGCAGTCCTCGTGCCCCGACTTCGGCCTGCGACTCGCGGCGTTGCGACCGCTCGGGGCGCTCGGACCCCTCAGCGTCGTCCTCCGCGACGAGCCCGACCTGCGCAGCGCGGTGCAGCTCCTCGTCCGCCACGAGCGGGCCTACAACGAAGCGCTGCACCTTCGTCTCCGGGAGGCCGGCGAGCTGGCCTCGATCGAGGTCTGGCTCGAGTTCGAGGAGCCCGTGCCCAGCACCCAGTCGATCGACCTGGTGATGGGCGCGCTGGTCGGCATCGTGCGCGCGCTGGTCGGTGACGGGTGGCAGCCGCTGACGCCCACCTTCGCGCGGCCGGCGCCGGCAGACGTGGCTCCCTACCGGTCCGTCTTCGGCCTCGGTCTGCGCTTCGGCGGGGACTTCACCGGCCTGGTGCTGCCCAGCCGGGACCTCGACGTCCCGGTGGTCATCGCCGACCCTTCCCTCCGCCGCTACACCCACGAGTTCCTGCGCGCGATCGTCGACACCGCGGCGCCGACCGCGGCCGGGCAGGTCGGCGAGGTCGTCGAGGTGCTGCTGCCGCTCGGCCGCTGCTCGCTGACCGACGTCGCGCAGTACCTCGGCGCCCGGCCGCGGGCGCTGCAGCGCCTGCTCGCCGGTGAGGGGACGCGCTTCTCGGCGATCGTGCACGCCACCCGCGCCCGTGAGGCCGAGCGCTACCTGGCGGCGGAGCGCTACTCCCTGACCGAGGTGGCGATGCTCCTGGGCTTCGACGCCCCGAGCGCCTTCTCCCGCTGGTTCCGCCAGCACTTCGGCGTGACCGCGGCCGACTGGCGGCGCACCGCCCTCGCCGCACCCGACCGGTCGCGCGACACCACGCTGCCGACCGTCCCCGGGGGGTGATGCCGGCGGTCGCCTCGAACGGCCATGGTCGGGTCGACGCGGCGGACCGACGGGAGGCGACGTGGGCTCGACGGCAGCTCGACGCTGGTGGGCACGGGCGTCCCTCGGTCTGGTGGTCCTCACCGTGCTCCTCCTGCTGGCCGCCGCCGGCCCGCGCAGCCTGTGGCTGCTGGCCCTGGTCGCGGCCGCCTGCGCAGGAGTCGTCGCGGCGCTCTTCTGGTTCCTCCGTGAACGGGCGCCGCTGCGCTGGATCGCGCTGGCCCTGGCGGTCTGCGCCCCCGTGGCGGTCGGCTGGGCCCTGGTGACCGACGGCCTGCTCTGGGTCGCCCTGGTCGCCGCCGCCCTGCTCGCCGCTGCGACGGCCGCGGCGCACGAGGCCCTGCGCCCCGATCCGTCGGAGTGGGCGCTGCCGGTCGCCGAGGCCCCCGCGCCGCGGCGCCCCTTCCTGGTCATGAACCCCCGCTCGGGTGGCGGCAAGGTGATCCGGTTCCGGCTCCGCGAGCGCGCCGAGGAGCTCGGGGCGGAGGTGGCGCTGCTCGACCGGCCGGGCACCGACGTCCAGCAGCTCGCCCGCGAGGCCGTGGCCAGGGGCGCCGACCTCCTCGGCGTGGCGGGCGGTGACGGCACCCAGGCTCTCGTCGCACAGGTCGCGGCCGAGCACGACGTCCCCTTCCTCGTGGTCAGCGCCGGCACGCGGAACCACTTCGCGCTCGACCTGGGGCTGGACCGCGACGACCCCACTCGGTGCCTGGACGCGCTCCGCGACGGGGTGGAGGCCCGGATCGACCTGGGCGAGATCAACGGCCGCGTCTTCGTGAACAACGCCTCGTTCGGGGCCTACGCCGAGATCGTGGAGAACCCGGCGTACCGCGACGACAAGCGCGGCACGACCCTCGCCGCCCTGCCCGACGTGCTCAGCCGTCGCCGCGGCGCCCGGCTGGTGGCCGACGTCGGCGAGGTGACGGTGCGCGCCCCACAGGCGCTGCTGGTGAGCAACGACCCCTACGAGGCGTCCGACCTGGCCGGGCTGGGCCGCCGCTCCCGGCTGGACCGCGGGCTCCTCGGGGTCGTCGCCGTCCGCGTGGACAGCGCCCGGCAGGCCGTGGGCCTGCTCAACGGCGCGCACAGCACCGGGCTGCGCCGGCTGGAGGTCCGCGAGGTCGTCGTCACGGCGGACGAGCCGGACATCCCCGTGGGCGTCGACGGCGAGACGCTGCGGATGACGGTCCCGGTGCGCTGCACGTCGCGCCCGGCGGCCTTGCGCGTCCGGCTTCCCCGGCACCGGCCGGGCGTGCGCGCACCGCGGGGTCGCCTGCACTGGGCGACGCTCTGGGCGCTGGCGGCCGGGCGGCAGGTCCCCCTCCGCGGCGGGACGCCGGCCGGAGAGCCGGCCGCCTCCGCCGCCGGGGACGCCTGAGCCGGGGCGCTCAGCCCGGGTGCCCGCTGCCCCCGGGAGCAGGCTCCGGCAGCGGTGCCGCGGGACGCGGGAGCACCGTCGGTAACGGGGCCGCCGTGCCGTCGGCCCAGGTCGCCCCCGTACGCGCCCGGAAGCCCTCCACCGCGGACTCGACCGTGGGGAAGAAGTGCTGGGGCTCGATCTCGCGGGTCAGGCCGTACCGCTCGATCTTGGCCCGCACCGGGTCCTTCAGCTCCGCGAACACGAGCGACTGGCCGTTCTCGTCCAACCGGCGGTCCAGGTCGAACAGCACGTCGGCGGCCGTCGTGTCGACGTCGGTGATCGGCTCGGCGGCCACCACGATCCAGCGCGGCGCCGGCTCCTGGCGGGCGAGCGCCGTGACCGCGTCGCGGAACGTCTTGGCGTTCGCGAAGAACAGCGGCGCGTCGAAGCGCAGGATGACCAGGCCCGGCAGCAGTTCGGCGTCCGGGTAGGAGCGCACGTCGTGGTAGCCGGCGACGGCGCCGACCCGCCCCAGCGTCGTCTGGTAGGGCCGCCATGCCCGACGGAAGACGTTGAGGATCGACAGGCCGACGGCGATCGCGATGCCGGGCAGGACGCCGAGCAGCGCCACCCCGGCGAAGGCCGCCAGCGACAGGCCGAACTCCACCCTCCGCTGGTGCCAGAGGCGGACCACCCCGGGGAGGTCGGCCAGCGACAGCGCGGCCGTGATCACGACGGCTGCCAGCGCGGCGTCCGGCAGGTTCCGGAACAGCCCGGGCAGCAGCAGGATCATCAGCAGGATCAGGACGGCCCCGACGACGCCGGTGAGCTGGGAGCGCGCGCCGGCCCGCTCGGCCACCGCCGTCCGGGAGGCGCTGGTGCTGACCGCGAAACCCTGGAACAGCCCGGCGGCCAGGTTGGCCGCACCGATGCCGATCATCTCCTGGTTCCCCCGGACCTCCTGCCCGGTGCGCTCGGCGAACGCCGACGCGGTGGAGATGGTGTCGGCCAGTGCCACCAGGGCGATGGCGAGGGCGCCGCCGACCAGCGGGGGGACGTCGGACCACTCGACGCCCGGGAAGGTCAGCGGCGGGAAGCCCTGGGGCAGTTCGCCGACCAGGCCGACCCCCCGCTCCTCCAGGTCGAACACCGTGGTGGCAGCGATCGCCAGGACCACCATGACCAGCACCGCGGGGACCTTGGGGAGCCACCGCTGGAGCGCGCGGATCACGACGACGCCGCCGATCCCGACGGCTGCCGCGGCCGGGACCACCTCGCCGCCGGCCACGCCGGAGGCGAACCCGCCGATCTCGCCCAGCAGCCCGTCGGCGTCGACGGAGAAGCCGAGCAGCTTGGGCAGCTGGCCCACCAGGATGGTGAGGGCGAGCCCGTTCATGTAGCCGATCATGGTGGGCTTCGACAGCAGGTCGGCCACGAAGCCCAGGCCGGCGAAGCCGGCCGCGATCATGACGACGGCGACCATCAACGCGAGCATGGACGCGAGGGCGACGGCGCGGTCCGGGTCCCCGCCGGCCACCACCAGCGGCAGCACGGTGGCGGCGATCATCGGTCCCAGCGAGGAGTCCGGCCCGAGCACCAGGATCCGGGAGGGGCCGAACACCGCGTACGCGAGCAGGCAGGTGATGGACGTGTACAGCCCGGTGATCGCCGGCAGACCGGCGAGCTCCGCGTAGGCCATGCCCTGGGGTACGAGCAGGGCGGTCAGGACCACCCCCGCCACGAGGTCCTTCGGCAGCCACGAGCCGCGGTATCCGTGCAGCGCCCGGACACCGGGCGGCACCGGGCCGGTGCTCACACCACCGGGGAGGCCGCCCCGCGGGCGGCGGCGATCTCGCCCTGGCTGCGGAAGGCCGCCCGCAGGTTCTTCTCGACCAGGATGGGGACGAACGTCTGGACGCGGGCGGTGGCGAACCCGTCGAGCACGGCGGTGGCCAGCCGCCGGACCAGGAGCCGGTCGACCCCGAACTCGGCGTGCAGGCGCTCGACCAGGGACGCGAGGAACGGCGGGTCCCCCGGCCCGGCGGGACGGGCTGCGCCGTCGTCCCCGGCGAGGACCACCGTGGCGGGCAGGGACACCGCGGGCCTCCTCGCCGTCGACGACCGGATCGTGCAGCAGCGTGGCGGGGGTGACCGGCACCGGGCATCACCCGGGCGGGATGAGGGCGCCTACCCCGCACGGTCGAGCCGCCGGGCCAGCAGCCCGAAGAGCACACCGAGGGCGTTGGTCGCCCAGTGCGCGCCCGCGCTGGCGAGGACGCTGCCGCTGCGCCGTCGCAGCTCGCCGAAGACCAGGCCCCCGACCGTCGTGAGCGCGACGGTCCCGAGGACGAGGGCGGTGCTGCCGGCCGCACCGACGGTCTCGGACACGCCCCGGTTGGTCTCGCCGACGCCCACCGCCGGGATCACGTGCCAGAGACCGAAGAGCACCGACGTCGTCATCAGGACCTGCCACGTGCGCAGGTGCCGGGCCAGCACGCCCCACAGCACCGAGCGGAACGCGAGCTCCTCCAGGGCCACGGTGCCCAGCGGGATGGCGACGAACGCCTTGTGCAGCACGTCCGGCACCGGCAGGTCGTACCGGACGTCCTGGAACCCCGGCCGGGTGAGGGGCAGCAGCACCCCGATCACGTAGATGCCGGCGACCAGGCCGATGGCTCCCAGGGCCCAGCGGGACCCGGCCGCCAGGCGGTCGCGGCCCAGCCCGAGCTGCGACCACGTCAGCCCCTCCAGACGGGCCCAGGCGAGGAGAGCGGCCCCACCCAGCGCCCGCACCCACCAGGGCGGGTGCAGCGTGTGGTCGACGACGTTGACCCCGGCGAGCACCAGCACGACCGCCCCCGAGACCACGCGGAAGCGGGCCCGGCGGGCGGCCGAGGTCGTCATCCCCCCGTCCCCGCGTCAGCCGTCGCTGACCAGCGACCGCAGCCGCTCGGTGTCGGCGTCGGTCCACCCGGGCGGCTGGGCGACCTGGGCCCACCCGTCCACGTAGTCGGCCTGGTACTTGTGCCCGTGCCCGTCGGGCACGCCGGTCGAGAAGGCCATGTCGGCGGTGACCTGCCAGAAGGTCACGAGCGGCAGCCAGACCATGCCGGGCGACACGTCGGGGCCGCGGTCCCCCTCGAGCCAGTCGGGGCGGCCCAGGATGAGCTGCGGCGACCACCAGACGATCGGGTCGGACGCGTTCTGCAGGTAGACCAGCCGCGGCTCCCCCCAGGGGCCGGCCGGCCGGCCCAGGTCGGGGGCGGCGTCGGCGAACCGGACGGTGCGCCCCTCGTCCACGACCGGCAGCCACTCCGGCGTGCCCTCCTCGCGATCGGCCACGATGTCCCGCCACAGGGCGTTGAAGTTCGGCGGCCCGGCCCACAGCACGCCGTCGGTGCGGTTCTGGATGTCGGCCAGCCCGCTGAACGCCGCCTCGCCGCCGAACGTGCCCAGGCTCTCCCCGAACACGTAGAGCCGGGGTCGGTCGTCGGGTGGCAGCTGCGCCCACGTGCCGTACACCGCGTCGAACAGCGCGCGGCCGGCATCGCGCGCCTTGACCTGGTCCACCAGGAACGACAGCCAGCTGGGCAGGTAGGAGTACTGCATGGCGACCATCGCGGTGTCGCCGTTGAACTCGTACTCGAGCGAGTCGCTGGCCGCCGGGTCCACCCAACCGGTGCCCGTCGTCGTCACGACGACGAGCACCGAGCGCTCGAAGCCGCCCGCCCTCTCGAGCTCGCGGACGGCCAGGGCCGCCCGGTCCCCGACGTCCTCGGCGCTGGCCAGGCCGACGTAGGCGCGGACCGGTTGCTCCGCCGGCCCGCCGGAGAACTCCTCCAGGTCCTCCGGCGTCGGGCCCAGCCCGACGAAGTTGCGCCCCTGCAGGCCGAGGTCGTCCCAGGGCACCAGGGAGTCCGGGCTGCCCGACCGCTCGGGAGCGGTGGGCTCGACCGCCCCCTCCTCCGTGCCGTCGTCCTTGACGCTGAACGCCGAGTTCATCGCGTTCACCAGACCCTGGAAGAGCACCCCGTTGAGCAGGAAGACGACCAGCACCGTCACCGCGAGGACGCCGAGCGGCCGGGCGACCCGCCGCGGCAGGAACCGGCCGAGGAGGCGGACGAACCAGCGCCCGAGGAACCGCACGCCGCGGCCGATCCCCACGAACAGCGCGAACACCACCACCGCCAGGACGACGATGCCGATCGAGGACCAGCCCGCCGGGGCGTCGAGGCCCATGAGCTCGTGGATCCGCCGCTGCCAGATCGCGCCGAACACCAGCATGACGACGGCGAAGATCGGTCCTGCCACGGCGAGGACCTGCCAGGCGCGCCGGCGGAACCCCGCCGACATGCGGCTCTCGGTGACCTCCGCGACGAACCACGCCACGGCCACGCCGACGCCGTACCCGATGGCCGCGGTGAGGCCGGCGATCAGCCCCTGCAGGACCCACCCACGCGGCAGCAGGGACGGCATGAGGGACGCGCCTCCGAAGAGCAGCGCGCCCAGGGTGCCGCTCCAGGTGTAATGCGGCAGCCGGAGCCACCGCCCGCGGGGAGGGACGTCCCCGGCCCCCGCGGAGGCCTCCGGCCGCACTGTCGCGACGTCCTCCCGGGGAGGCCTCGTGGTCGGCTCAGCCGTCATGCCCGCCTCCGCTCCTCCGGCGGCTCCGACGCTAGGGGGACGACCGCTCCCCAGGACTCACACCGGGAGGATGAACTGCACCGACCCTTCCGGCGCCACCATCGGGGTCATGGAGCGGGTGAGGGATCACGCGTGGGCGGTCACGGCGTCGAGCGCACCGGGCGTGGGGCTGGTGATCGCGTCCGCCACGGCACCGGGCACCTTCGCGCCCTCGCTCTCCCCGCGTAGCGCGGTGGACCAAGGGCTGGTCACCGGCCTGGCGACCGGGCTGCACTACCTGCTGTCGGCCGGTGCCCAGGACGCGCTGGAGGCGGCGGCGCGCGCCCTCCTGGACGCCGCCGCCCCACCCGCCGCGGCGCGCCGGGCCGCGGTCGCCGTCGACCTCGCGGCGGTGCCGCTGGGGCTCGCGGTGCTGCGGGCACTGCCGACGTCGGAGGACCCGCTGCGCGGCCTGGTCCGCCAGGCGGCCTGGCGGCTCGGGGTCGCCGGGCTGAGCGGCTCGCTGCTCGCGGCGGCGCAGGCGGGGACCCGGACCCTGGACGCGCGGCTCGGGCTGGGAGGCCGCCTGGCCGCCGTCCCCCTGGCCGTCCCGGTCGGTCTCGGGCTGGCCTACGTCGTCGACCGGCTGCGCCGGCAGGAGGTCGCCGACGACCCCGGCACCCCCGAGGGAGCAGGACCGCCGCTGTCCTCGTTCGGCATCGCGGCGGGGGTGGTGGGCGGCCTCGCCGGGGCCGCGTACGGCGAGCACGCCGTGGCCGACCTGCTGGCCCGCCGGCTGACCGCCGTCCTGCCAGGGCCGCAGGCCCTGTGGCGGCTGGCCGGCCACGGCGCGTTCCTGGCGGCTCTGGGGGCGGGCGCCTCCGCCGTGTGGCACCGGGCGATGCTGCGGATCGAGTCGACCACCTCGGTGGAGGTGCCGGTGATCGAACCGGGCGAGGAGAAGCGCTGGCTCCTCCCGACGGTGAGCGGCGCTCCCGGAAGCCGGGTGCCCTGGGCGGGATTGGGGCGCGACGGCCGGCTGCACGTCCTCGCGACCGTGCGGCCCCGGCCCGCCGAGGGGCTCCCGGACACCGTGCCGGACCTCTCGGTCGAGACGGTCATGGGCACGCCCGCCCGGGCGACGCCGGCCGCCGTCTACGTGGGGCTGGACAACGGGGCGACGCCCCGGGAGCGGGTCGACCTGGCCCTCGCCGAGCTCGAGCGCACCGGCGCCCTGGACAGGTCGCTGCTCGTCCTCGCCTCCCCGACCGGCACCGGCTACCTCAACTACGTGGCGACGGCCGCGCTGCAGTACCTCGCGCTGGGCGACGTCGCCACGGTCACCCTGCAGTACTCGCGCCGGCCCTCCCCGCTGTCCCTCGCCATGATCCGCACGGCCAGGGAGCAGAACCGGTTGCTCTGGCTGCGCGTCCTCCAGCGGATCCGCGACCGCCCCGGCCCGCGGCCGCGGGTGGTCCTGTTCGGGGAGAGCCTGGGCGCGCACACGAGCCAGGACGTCTTCCTGCACTGGGGCACGCTCGGCCTGGACGCGATGGGCATCGACCGCGCGCTCTGGATCGGGACGCCGTACGGCAGCGGCTGGATGCGCCAGGTCACCCGGGGCGACCGGCTCGACGTGGAGCCCGACGCCGTGGCCGTCGTCAACGACCTCCAGCAGCTGGACGCGGTGACGGAGCAGCGCGGCACCCGCCCGCGGTTCGTCCTGCTCAGCCACGACAACGACGGCGTGACGAGGTTCGGGCCCGACCTCCTCTGGCACTCGCCGGACTGGCTCGGCCCCGGCCGTTCGCTCCCCCAGCAGGTCGACGGCGGCAGCCCCCGCGGGATACCTCCGGCCATGCGCTGGCGGCCGCTGACCACGTTCTTCCAGAGCCTGGTCGACATGAAGAACGCGCAGACCGCCGGGGAGTACCGGGCGTTCCAGCACGACTACCGCGCGGACCTCCCCCGTTTCCTCAGCCGGGTCTACGACCTGCCCGCCTCGCCGCAGCAGCTGCACCGGATCGAGGAGACGCTGCAGCTGCGGGAGACCGTCCGCGAGCGGCTGTTCGCCGTCGTCCCCGGCGCGGTCGGCTGACCGCTCCGAACATCCTCCGCGCGGGACGGTGCACGGCGCCCGGGAGCGGTCGATGGTTCGCGCATGCGCGCGAGCCTCGAACAGCACCTCGGGTCACGGCAGGTCGGCAGGGTCGTCTACGGCTCGATCATCGGCCTGGCGCTGGTGGTGGCGATCGAGAGCCACCCGCCGGCACCCGGGGTGATGGCCGTGTGGCTGGCGGGGACCGCCCTGGCGGTCGGCCTCGCCGAGATCTACAGCGAGGTGGTCGGGCTCGAGACGAGCACCCGACGCCCGGTCGCCCGCCACCAGCTGCGCCACATGCTCGAGGACGCCGGCGCGGTGGCCTTCGGGGTCGCCTTCCCGGCGCTGTTCTTCGTGCTCTCCGCGCTCGGCCTGATGGAGGTGGAGCGGGCCTTCTCCATCGCGAAGTGGAGCGGCCTCGGGCTGATCGGCTTCTACGGGTTCTGGGCGGCCCGCTTCGCCGGCGCCGCCCCCCACCGCGCGCTCCTCAAGGGAGTGCTCGTGGCGCTGATCGGTGCGGGGCTGATCGTGCTGAAGTCGCTGGTTCACTGATCCCCGCGAGCTGTGCCCAGCGAGAGGCGGCGCTCAGTGGAAGTTCGGCACGTACGTGCTGTGCTGGCTGCGCTCGACCCGCCACAGGTCCCGCTCCTCCACCAGCTGGTCCGGGACGCCCGTGTCCCGCTCGTGCGACACCAGGTAGGCCAACGCGCCCACGAGCGGCAGCGCCAGCACGAACAGCGTCCAGCCCACCCGTGCGCCGGTGCCGACGTCGTCGCGGCCGAAGAGGTCCCGCAGCGCGCGGACGACCAGCCACACGACCAGGGCGAGGTAGAAGAACAGCAGCATCGTCCAGAACAGGTCCAGGAGCGGCAGCCCCTCGTCCGACTCCGCAGCGAGCACGGCGCACCTCCGTCGACGGCGTCCCTGGCCCAGCCTGCTCGCGGCGCGCGCTGGTCACGTCATCCCGCCGGGGTGACCCCGCCCTTCAGAGCAGGACCACGACGCGACCAGCGCCAGCCCCACGACCAGGAGCGTGGACGCCGCCGAGACCACCAGCAGCCGCCCGGTGCCGCGGCACAGCGCCCGCACCTGCACCGAGGCGCCCATGCCGAAGAGGGCGGCGGCGAGCGCGGCGGCCTGCACCTGGGAGACCGCCCCGAGGGCCGCCGCCGGCACCACGCCGGTGCTCCGGAGGGCGACGCAGGCGAGGAAGCCGAGCACGAACAGGGGCACGACCGGCGGCCGGCGTCCGGTGGTCTCCCCGCCGGCCATCTGCTTCCGGACGCTCACAGATCGCTCACCGACGCCTCCGAGCTGCTCGGGTTCGCCTCTCCCGGCGCCCTCTCGCGCTGGTTCCGGCAGCGCTTCGGCGTCAGCCCGACGCAGTGGCGGACCTCCTCGCGGTCGGCGCCCCTCTAGGCGTCGATGCCGGCCCCGAGGTTGGCCAGCGCCTGGACGAAGCCGCGGCGTCCCCGGCGCAGCAGCGCCCGCTGCCGGTCGCTGCCCGGCCCCCGGCAGAGCTGCGCGGCCAGCAGCGTCTCGACCAGGGAGCGGTCCCCCGCGGCCTCCAGCGCCGGACCGAGGACGTCCAGCCAGGCGGGAAGGAGGGCGCGCGCCGGCGCCCAGCCCCCGTGCGCCGGGTCCAGCACCACGGCGCCGAGCCCCCGGCGGGCGGCGGCATACCCGGCGGCGAGCAGCACCCGCTCGGGGACGTCCGGCAGCGGCCGCCCCGCCAGCTCGTCGGCCAGCGCGGTCATGACAGCCGCCCGGCACAGCCCGGCCAGCAGCACCGCCTCCCCCACGGTCAGCCCGACGTCGGCGATGCGGACCTCGACCGTCGGGTACCGCGGCGAGAGCCGCGCCCAGTAGTAGACGCCGCGCTCGTCGAGGGCCGCCCGGCACGACATCAGCCGGTCCACGCCGGCGTCGTACTCGGCCGCGCCGGCGCATCGCGGCGGCGGCAGGAACGAGGGCCACCGTCGCTGCACCAGGAAGCGGGTGCTGCTCCAGCCGGTGTCCCGTCCCCGCCGGACCGGGCTGTTGCCGGTCAGCGCCAGCAGGAGCGGCAGCCACGGCCGCAGCCGGCCGAGGACCGCCACCCCCACGTCGCGGGAGGGGACGGCGACGTGCACCTGGCCCGCGCAGGTGATCTCCTCCCCCGTCACCCCGGGGACCGTCGTGAGCAGCCGGCGGTAGCGGTCGTCGTCGGTGAGGTCGGCCGCCCCCGGCTCGTCCACGGGGGGTGCTCCGACGGGGACGAGGCGGGCCCCGCGGTCGGCCGCCGCCTGCGCGAGCGCCCGCCGGGCCACCGACAGGTCGACGCCGACCGAGGAGAGATCACGGCAGATCCCCGTCGAGCTCTCCACCTGGCACCGCGAGAACTCCGCCGCGGCCCGGATCTCCGGCGCCACCGCGGCGATGACGTCGGGGGCCACGGTGGCGGTGCCGCCGTCGGGCCAGAGGAGCAGGAACTCCTCCTCCACCCCGATGGTCGGGACGGCGTCACCGGCCACGGGCACCAGCAGGTCGGCGGCGGGCCGCGGCCGGCAGATGGCGGCGGCGGGCCCGGCCACCGCGACCGGGCCCGCCGGCGGCAGCGGGCTCGTCACCCGACCGGCTCGAGGACGGCCGGGCCGAAGGGGCGCAGCTCCTCCCGGCCGTCCCGCACGACGACGCAGGTGCCCTCGGGCACCTCCCGCCAGGCGCCGCGCAGCCCGCCCAGCGGTTCGGAGACGACCACCCGGGCGTCGTCGGCCAACCGGTGCAGCACGGGGTTGTCGGGGTACTGCGCCCGGAGCGTCGAGATGTCCGTGCTGTGGAACAGCGACCGGGAGCGCCCCTCGCTGGAGTACCGGAACGCCCAGAGCGTCTCGCCGTCCGTCGTCCCCACCGTCATCTGCAGCGGGAACTGCACGCCGTGCCGCCGTCCGACGTCCTCGATCAGGCCCACGGCCCGGGCGACGGCGGCGGGCGGGTCGTCCACCAGCCCGTACGTGAGCGCCAGGTAGAAGAAGAGCTCCGAGTCGGTGGACCCCGCGATGTCCGGGAAGAGGTCCGGGTCGACCGCCAGGAGCAGCTCCCGCTCGCACTCCCGGAACCCGGCGATCGCGCCGTTGTGCACCCAGAGCCACCCGCCGTGCCGGAACGGGTGGCAGTTGGTCTGCTGGACCGGCGTGCCCGTGGAGGCGCGCACGTGCGCGAGGACGAGCCGCGAGCGCACGTGCGCGGAGACCTCCCGGAGGTTGCGGTCGTTCCAGGCCGGCTCGATGCTCCGGTACCGGCCCGGGAACTCGTTGTCGTCGTACCAGCCGATCCCGAACCCGTCGCCGTTCGTAGGCTCCACGCCCAGCCGCGAGTGCAGGCTCTGCACGACGAGGGAGTTCTCGGGTGTGTAGAGCAGGTCCTCGATCGACAGCGGCGAACCGGTGTAGGCCATCCAGCGGCACATGCGGGCCCCCTCAGGCCGGGACGGCGGCGCGGACGGGGGCCACGGCCGCCGCGACGGGCACCGGCGCCGGCGGGCTGAGCCGCCGCCGGCGGATCCACTTGTCGAGCTCGACGGCCAGCGGCATGACCAGGCCGAGACCGATGCAGGCCAGCCACTGCAGACCGGTCAGGGACTGGGTGAGCAGGCCGTTCTGCAGGAACTCCAGCTCGGTGGACAGGATCAGCAGGCCGGCCGGGATGGCCGACCACTTGACCGCGGTCAGCATCGGCGGGATCAGCCCCGACGTGGGGTCCCGCCGCATGACGACGCCGCTGAAGATGGTCCCCAGGCCGATGACGACGTAGCACATGGTCATCGACGCGCTCGCCGCGTCGGTCCGCGGGTCGTCCGGGCCGAGGACGAGCGGGATCAGCGCGGACGCGAACAGGATGGTGCCGTACAGGACCCAGCGGGTGACCGCGGCGGCGTTGGTGATCGGCACCTTCGGGTCGCGGGGCGGCCGGTTCATGATCTCCGGGTCGGCCGGGTCCAGCATGATCACGACGACCGGGAAGATCGCGACGAAGAAGTTCAGGAACAGCACCATCAGCGGCGTCATCGCCACACCGGAGTTGATGTTGAAGATCGTCGCGGTGACGAACAGCAGGACCAGCGAGAGCAGCTGGCTCATCTGGTAGCGGATGTAGGAGACGACCTTGCCGTAGATGCTGCGGCCGAGCTCGACGGCATGCACCAGGGTGCCGAAGTTGTCGTCGGTGAGGATCATCCGCGCGGCCTGCTTGGACACCTCGCTGCCGCTGCCCATCGCGACGCCGATGTCGGCCTGCTTGAGCGCCGCGGCGTCGTTGACCGCGTCGCCGGTCATCGCGACGATCATGCCCTCGCCCTGCATGGTGCGGGCCAGGCGCAGCTTGTCCTCCGGCGTGACCCGCCCGAACACGTGCAGGTGCGGCAGCCGGCGGCGCAGTTCCTCGTCGGAGAGCGCCTGGAGCTCCGCCCCGCTGATGGACCCCTCGCCGAGCCCCAGGGACTCGCCGATGGCATGCGCGGTGACGGCGTGGTCGCCGGTGATCATGCGGACGTCGATACCGGCCCGCAGGGCCGTCTCGACCGCGGCCTTCGCCGAGGGCCGCAGCGGGTCGATGATGCCGACCATCCCCACGAAGCCGAGGTCCGTGGTCAGCGCCATCGGGTCGGCGTGCATCGTCGGGATCTCCTCGTCGCGCACCACGCGCGCGGCGAAGGCGAGCACCCGCAGACCCTGCTCCCCCATGTGCCGGTTGGCCGCCTCGATGCGGTCCCGCTCCTGCTCGATCGGCACCTGCGGCGACCGGAACGGGCCCCCGGCCACGCTGCACCGGGCCAGGACCACGTCGGGGGCGCCCTTCACCAGCTCGACGACGTAGTAGGCCCCGTCGATCTCCACCTTGTGGTACGTGGCCATGAACTTGTAGTCGGAGTCGAACGGCACCTCGGCCAGGCGCGGGTAGGCCCGCCGGGTCTGGTCCGCGTCCACCCCGAGCTTGGCGGCCAGCACCACGAGAGCGGCCTCGGTCGGGTCGCCCACGACCGTCCCGTCGTCGCCGACGGTGGCGTCGCTGTCGAGCACCAGCGCGTAGGCGAGCCGGGTGAAGTCCGGCACCCGCGACCCGGCCACCGACCGGATCGACCCGGTCTTCCGGTAGCCCTCGCCATCGACGGTGAACCACGCGCCCTCGGTGTAGAGGGTGGAGACCATCATCTGGTTCAGCGTCAGCGTGCCGGTCTTGTCGGTGTTGATGACGCTGGTGGCCCCGAGGGTCTCGACGTCGGTCAGGTTCTTCACGACGGCCTTGGCCTCGGCCAGCTGGCGGGCCCCGAACGAGAGCATCCCCTGCACGAAGGTCGGCAGGCCCGTGGGGATCGCCGAGATCGCCATCGCCGTGCCCAGGAGCAGCACGTCCTCGATCGGCATGTCGCGGGCGAGGCCCACCACGATGATGAGCGCCACCGCGGACCAGGCGACGATCCCGAGCACCTTCGTCAGCCCGTCGAGCTCCTTCTGCAGCGGTGACCGGGTGCGGTCGACCGAGCTGAGCATCGTGGCGATCCGGCCCATCTCGGTCTGCATGCCGGTGGCCGTGACGACCATGGTCGCCGTGCCGCGGGTGACCGACGTGTTCTGGAACAGCATGTTGACGCGGTCGCCGAGCCCCACCTCCGGACCGGTCAGGGTGTCCGCGCCCTTGCTGATCGGCGCGCTCTCCCCCGTCAGCGCCGCCTCCTGCGTCTCCAGCGTCGCCGACGCGGCGATCCGCCCGTCGGCCGGCACGATGTCGCCGGCCTCGAGCCGGACGACGTCCCCCGGCACGACCTCCTCGGCCGGGACCATCTCCAGCGCCCCCTCGCGCAGCACGCGCGTCTGGGGCACCTGCAGCTTGGCCAGCGCGTCCACGCTGGCTCGCGCCTTGAGCTCCTGCCGGGCACCGAGCAGGACGTTGAGCAGCACCAGTGCCGCCACGAGGACGGCGGTGGACACCTGGCCGATCAGCAGGCTGGCCACCGCCACCGCGATCAGCATGATGTTCATCGGGTCGCGCAGCTGGGCCAGCGCCACCGCCCACGTGGACGGCGGCTTCTCGCTGGTGAGCTTGTTCGGGCCGTGCTCCTGCAGCCGGCGGGCCGCCTCGCGGTGGGAGAGTCCGCGCGCCAGGTCCGCACCGGTCTCCAGCACGACCTGGTCGACCGAGCGCAGGTAGGGCGCGGTCCCCTCGTCGGGTACCGTCCGCGGCTCCGGCACGGGCAGCCGGGCGGTCGCGCCCGCCGGCGCGGTGGTGTCGCTGCGCGGGTCCGTCGAGGCGCTCATCGGGTCTCCATCCCCTCGGTCTGCACCGAGATCCGGGTCCCGCCGTCACCGGCGAGGATGCTGGACAGCTGCTCGAGCGAGCCGATGACGGCCGTCCGGCCGGAGGCGCGCGCGAAGTCCGCCGCCGCCTCGACCTTCGGGCCCATCGAGCCGGCCGGGAAGAGACCGGGGTCGAGCGCATCCGGGTGCGCCGCGACGACCCGCCGCTGCTGCGGGGTGCCCCAGTCCAGGTAGACGCCGTCGACGTCGGTGGCGATCACCAGCAGGTCGGCACCCAGGTCGGTGGCCAGGACGGCGCTGGCGCGGTCCTTGTCGATGACCGCCTCGACGCCGACCAGCGTGGTCGTACCCGGCGAGTACATCGTGGGGATGCCGCCGCCGCCGGCGCACACGACCACGTACCCGCGGTCGAGCAGCGCCTCGACGGCCTCGACCTCCACGATCCGGCGCGGGATCGGCGAGGGCACCACGCGGCGCTGCTTGTCGCCGTCGGCCCGGAACGCCCAGCCGCGCTGCTCGGCGAGCTTCTCCGCCTGCTCGGCCGTGTAGACGGGCCCGACGAACTTCGTCGGGTTCGAGAACGCGGGATCCGCCGCGTCGACCAGCGTCATCGTGAGCAGGGTGGCCAGGCGCTTGTCCTGCGGCACCAGGTTCCCGAGCTCCTGCTCGATGAGGTAGCCGATCATGCCCTCGGTCTGCGCCCCGAGGACGTCGAACGGGTAGATCGACACGTCGTCGTAGGCCGCGGCCTGGAGGGCCAGCAGGCCGACCTGCGGCCCGTTGCCGTGCGAGATGACCAGCTCGTGCCGCTCGGCGACCGGCGCCAGCGGGATGCAGGCCAGCGCCACGTTGTGCCGCTGGCCCTCGACGGTCATCGGTTCGCCCCGGCGCTGCAGGGCGTTGCCGCCGAGGGCGACGACGATCCTCACGTCAGTCCCCGATCGTGGCGACCATGACCGCCTTGATCGTGTGCAGCCGGTTCTCCGCCTGGTCGAAGGCGATGTTCGCCGGCGACCGGAACACCTCGTCGGTGACCTCGAGACCGTCGGTGATCCCGGTGAGGTCGGCGACCTTGCGTCCGACGGCGGTCTTCGTGTCGTGGAAGGCCGGCAGGCAGTGCATGAACCGGGCCCGCGGGTTGCCGGTCCTCTCCAGCGCCGCGCGGTTGACCTGGTAGGGCAGCAGCTCGTCGACCCGCGTCTTCCAGACGTCGTCCGGCTCGCCCATCGACACCCACACGTCGGTGTGCACGAAGTCGGCGCCGGGCAGCGCCTCGTCCGGGTCCGCGGTGAGCGTGATGCGGCCACCGGACTCGTCGGCGCGCTCCTGGGCGAGGTCGCGGACGTCCTTGTCCGGCCACAGCGCCTCGGGGGCGCAGATGCGCACGTCGGCGCCCATGATCGCGCCGGTGACCAGCAGCGAGCGGCCCATGTTGAACCGGCCGTCCCCCATGTAGCAGTAGGCCAGCTCGTGCGGCCGCTTGCCCGAGTGCTCGGTCATCGTCAGGAAGTCGGCGAGCATCTGGGTCGGGTGCCACTCGTCGGTGAGGCCGTTGTAGACCGGCACCGCGGAGTTGGCGGCCAGCTCCTCGACGGTGGCCTGCGCCTTGCCGCGGAACTCGATGGCGTCGAACATCCGCGCCAGCACCTGTGCGGTGTCGGCCGCGGACTCCTTGTGCCCGATCTGCGACGACGCGGGGTCCAGGTAGGTGACGTGCCCGCCCTGGTCGTAGGCCGCCACCTCGAAGGCGCAGCGGGTGCGGGTCGACGTCTTCTCGAAGATCAGCGCGACGTCCCGCCCGCGCATGCGCTGCCGCTCGGTGCCGGTCGCCTTGGCGCGCTTGAGGTCGTGGGAGAGGTCGAGCAGGAACTGCAGCTCGGCGGTCGTGAAGTCGACCTCCTTGAGGAAGTCGCGACCGTTCAGGTTGAGGGCCATGGCTGAGCTCCCGGTGTCAGGCGACGGCGTCGCGCTCGATGGGGCAGGACATGCAGCGCGGGCCGCCGCGACCGCGGCCGAGCTCCTCGCCGGCGATCGTCACGATCTCGATGCCGTTGCGGCGCAGGAACGTGTTCGTCGTGGTGTTGCGCTCGTAGCCGAAGATCACGCCCGGGGCCACGGCCAGGAAGTTGTTGCCGTCGTCCCACTGCTCGCGCTGGGCGCCCAGCACGTCGATGGGCGTGCGCATCACGCGGATCTCGTCCACGCCGATCGCATCGGCCACGACGGGCCAGAGCTCGGCGTTCTCGGTGACCTGGTAGTCGCCGCCGCTGCCGATCGGCGTCAGAGTGAAGGACCGGAGGGTCTCGGGCAGGTGCGGGTACACGCTGAACGCGTCGCGGTCGATCATCGTCATCGCGGTGTCGAGGTGCATGAACGCACGGGTCTTCGGGAGCTCGACGGCGATCACCTTCGTGACCGCGCCGTGCTCGAAGTAGCGGCGGGCGAGGAACTCGATGCCCTGGGGGCTGGTCCGCTCCCCCATGCCGATCATGACGGCGCCGTTGCCGATGACGAGGATGTCCCCGCCCTCGCAGTTGGCCGGGTCGTGGTTCTCGTTGTCGTTGCCGTAGTAGAAGTGCGGCGGGTCGGCGGCGAACATGGGGTGGTAGTTCCAGACCACCCGCGAGTTGATCGTCTCCCGCTTGCGCGCCGCCTTGCTCATCGGGTTGACCGAGAGGCCGTCGTAGACCCAGGCGGAGTTGTCGCGCTGGAAGAGGTGGTTGGGCAGCGGCGGCAGCAGGAAGTCGTCGTCGTCGAGGTACTCCAGCAGGAGACTGGAGGTCTTCGGCAGGTCGAGATCGGACTTGAGGACGCCGCCCACCAGAGCCTCGGCCAGCAGGTCCGCGGGACGGTTGGCGACCAGCTCGTCCAGCGGGGCGTCCAGCGCCGGGCCGAACCGGGTCGCGGTGGTGAGTTCCTCCTGGAGGAACTCCCGAGCGCCGGGCTGGTCGATCGCCTGGGCGAGCAGGTCGTGGAAGAGGTGGACCTTCACGCCCTTCTGGCGCAGCTTCTCGGCGAAGGCATCGTGCTCCTCGCGCGCCCGCTGCGCCCACATCACGTCGTCGAACAGCAGCTCGTCGACGTTCTGCGGCGACAGCCGGGTCAGCTCCAGACCGGGCCGATGGAGGATCACCTGGTGGAGTCGACCGACCTCCGAGTCGACGTGGAACGGCATGGCTGGGCTCCTCTGGGCGCGCGGGTCAGGGCCGCCAGGCCGGGACGGCCGGTGGCTGGGACATCGAGGTGCGGTGCTTGAGGTAGATCGGGATGCCGGCGAGGAAGGCGCCGCCGGCGAAGATGAACGGCAGGTACTCCCCGATGAAGCTGTCCTCGCCGGTGTTGCGCGAGTACCAGATGAAGAGCACCGAGAAGACCAGACCCACGACGGCGACCCCGACGTCGCGCACGAAGCGAGGGGTCTGCAGCTCGCGGTGGTCGACCAGCCGCCACTTGACCTGGGCGAGGGCGGAGAACGCGTACGGGATCGCCGCGGTGATCCCCGACATGTAGACCAGGGTGTTGAACACGGTGATGCCGACCGAGCCCGCGTACGACATGACCATGAAGACCGACGCCAGCACGGTCGAGGAGACGATGCCGAACCACGGCACGCCGTTCTTGTTGAGCTTCCGGAACGCCTGCGGGAAGAGGCCGTCCTTCGCCGCCGCCAGCGGCATCTCGGCGCAGATCATCGTCCAGCCGTTGAGCGCGCCGAAGCCGGAGATGACGACCAGCGCCGACATCACGTAACCGGCCCAGGTGCCGCCGGCGATCTCGTTGACGGCGGTGGCGAACGGGGCGGTGGACTCCGACAGCGCCGAGGCCGAGACGATGCCGAAGACGGCGGTCAGCGACAGCAGGTAGACGACGGCGGTCCCGAGGGTGCCGAAGACCGTGGCCCGGGGGACGTTCCGGTCCGGGTCGCGCACCTTGGCGGCGGCGACCGCCGCCGTCTCGACGCCGAGGTAGCTGAACAGGCACAGCGCCATGGCCCCGCCGATGGCGCCGATGGCACTGTCGCCGCTGGTGTTCCAGACGTCGAAGTTCGCGCTGCTCATGTAGAACAGGCCGACCGTGGACATGAAGACCAGCGGGATGAACTTCAGCACCGAGGTCCACGTCTGGACCGCGCCCATCGCCTTGACCCCGCCGAGGTTGATCGCGGCCGGGATCCAGAGCCCGATCAGGGCGAGGACGACGGAGAACACCTTGTTCTGGTCGGTGTTGACGAACTCCTCGACGTAGAGCACCCAGCCCACGACGATCGCCGCGTTCCCCGACCATGCGGTGATCCAGTACAGCCAGGCGTTGGAGAAGCCGGCCAGGTTGCCGAACGCCGCCCGCGCGTAGGCGTACGGCCCGCCGTCCGCGGGCAGCCGCCGGGACAGCGAGGCGAACATGACGGCGAGGGCCAGCGCGCCGACGGTGGTCAGCGCCATGGCGATCAGGCTGATGGGCCCGTAGGAGGCCAGGGACGCCGGCAGGTTGAAGATGCCGACCCCGATGATGCTGCCGACGATCAGCGCGGTCGCCGCGCCCAGTCCGAGCGTGCCGCGCGGCTCCTGCTCCTGGACGGGGGCGGAGCCGGCCGGCGGTGCGGATGCGGTGCTCATGGGACCCCCTCCGGGCGCGGTCTCGGCCAGGTCATTGCAGCGACGGGTCGTCCGCGGGACCTCCTCCCGAGCGGATGAATGGCCCCGCGCGGTCGTCCGTGACGCCCTGCCCGGGACGCACCGGGGCCCGGCTGCTGTCGCAGCCGGGCCCCGGGCGGGCGGGGGAGCGGGCTCAGCCGGCTGCCGCCGTCGCCGGCGCCTCCTCCTCCGAGAACACCTCGCGCAGCTTGTCCTCCTGCTCGTGGCTGAGGTTGGTCTCGACGAGCACCATCTGCTGGCCCTCGAAGGCGTCCTTCACCTTGTCGACGACCGCCCCGGAGGACAGCAGGAACAGGGCGGAGGTGCCGGGCTGGATCTCGTCCCGCATGCGCCGGATGAAGGAGTCGTCGATCCCGACGTCGCTGAGGCTGCCGGTGAGAGCGCCCATGCCGGCACCGATGGCCATGCCGAGCAGCGGTACGAAGAAGATCAGCCCGAAGAGCATCCCCCAGAAGGCGCCGCCGAGGGCCCCGGCTCCGGCCAGGCTGCGGAGCTGCTGGGTCTTCGGCTTCTTCGTCCCCTCCCGCCAGCTGACGATCGCGGCGTCGTGGACCTGGATGAGCTCCCGGCGCTGCAGGCTCTTCAGCGTCTCCTCGGCGATCGCCGCACCGTTGGCGGTGGGGAACTTCCAGACGGTCATCGTGGCCATGGACTTCTCCTCGGGTGTGCTCGGCCGGACCGGTCGGTCCGGGGTCAGGAATTGAGGATCTGGCTCTTCTGCAGCTCGAACTCCGCCTCGTCGAGGACCCCGGAGTCGCGCAGCTGGGCCAGCTCGCGCAGCTGCGCGAGCTTGGTGTTCGTGTCGGTGCCCTGCGGCGGCGCCGCCTGCGGCTCGGGGGCGTACGCGGCCTGGCTCGCCCACCTCCCCGCCTGGCGCCGCGAGACGCGGTTGGACACGGCGGTGGCCGTGCCGGCGACGACGGCGGTGCGGGCCATCCCGCGGAGCAGTCCGGGCATGTCGACTCCTTCGGTGTCGGTGTCGGTGTCGGGTGGGGGCGGGCCAGTGCGATCAGATGGGGCGCGCGCCCGTCCGGCTCCCGCCGGAGGCGAAGGCCGCGACCAGCAGCAGCAGCCCGAAGGCGGCGATCTGCGCGCCGAGGATCAGGGACAGCACGAGGACGGTGGCCTCGGGCCAGGCGATGGCCAGGACGCCGAGCAGCACGTTCACCGCGCCGGCGAGGACCAGCCAGCCCCAGCTGGGGATCTCGTGGCGGGCGGCGAGCGCGAGCCCCACGCGCAACGCACCGTGGACGACCAGCGTCAGGCCGGTGATCCAGGCGAGGGCGAGGAGGGTGACACCGGGCCAGACGACGGCGAGGACACCACCGAGGACGAGGATCCCGCCGAGGACGAGCGAGACCCCCCGCCCCTTCCCCGCGTTCCAGGCGACGGCGATCTCGAGCAGGCCGCCGATGGCGAGGGAGAGGCCGAGGAGCAGCGCGAGGGTCCGTGCGGCGGCCACCGGGTCGAACAGGAGGACGATCCCGACGACGAGGGCGGCCACCCCGAGCAGCCCGACGACCACGCGCAGGCCGGTGTGCCGGGAGGTCACCGCTGCGTGCGGGCTGGAGACGTCGGCGGTCATGCCGGCTCCTTCCACCGTTCCGATCAGGGACTCCGAGGCTCGCTCCCGAGCGCGGCGGGCACCTCATCCCGCGCGGATGACGCACCGGCGCCCCACCTCCCGGCACCGTCGGCCCATGCGGAGCTGGGCAGTGGGTGTCGTCGTCGTGCTGGTCGGGGTGGGGCTGGTCTCCTGCTCGTCGGACACCGGAGCGGAGACGGCGTCCGCGGAGCCGGACGTCTGCGCGTCCGCGGACTCCCTCCGCGGGTCGTTGTCCGATCTCGGCGACGTCCAGGTGGCCCAGGAGGGCACGGACGCCGTCCAGCGGGCGTGGACGGCGGTGCAGGACGATTGGTCGGAGCTCGCGGAGGCCGCCGGCGAGCGCTTCGCCGACCAGGTCCACGACGTGGAGGCCGCGGCGGGCGCGGTGCAGTCGAGCGTCGAGACCACCCAGGAGGAGGCGACCGCGCAGACGCTCGGCGACGTGGCCGCCGCGGTGGGGGCCTTCGTCCAGGACGCCCGCGCGCTGCTCGAGGAGGTGGGTGCGACGTGCTGACCGTGGAGCGGCCGGCGCCCGGCCCGGACGGGGCAGCTCGGCGCGGCGGGCGGCCGACCCCGAAGGAGCGACGGGCCTCGGGCAAGGCCCTGCGGGCCCGGGCGCCGCTCGACGGCATCGGCGCGTTCGACCCCGGGCGCGCCGGCCGCGACCCCGTCGCGCTGCTGGAGGAGCAGTCCGCCGACCGCGTGCCGGAGCTGGTCCCCATCCGGTACGGGCGGATGCTGCAGTCCCCCTTCGCGTTCTACCGGGGTGCCGCTCGCGTGATGGCCGCCGACCTCGCCGGCGCACCCCGTTCCGGGCTGACCGTGCAGATGTGCGGTGACGCGCACGTCGCCAATTTCGGCCTGTACGGCTCACCGGAACGCCGGCTGGTCTTCGACGCCAACGATTTCGACGAGACGCTGCCCGGCCCGTTCGAGCACGACGTCCAGCGGCTGGTCGCCAGCCTCGTCGTCGCGGCCCGCGGGCAGGGCGTGGGCCGCAAGCAGCGCCGTGCACTCGCCCTCGCCGCCGGCCGGCGCTACCGGACGGCGATGGCGGAGTTCGCCGAGGCCCGGGACATCGAGGTCTGGTACTCGCGGATCGACGCCGAGGAGCTGCAGCGCGATCTGAGCGAGCAGCTGGAGAGCGGTCCCCGGAAGCGGCTGGCGAAGGCCATCGAGAAGGCGCACAGCCGCGACACGATGCAGGCGTTCGGCAAGCTCACGGAGGTGGTGGACGGGAGGCTCCGCATCCGGGCCGAGCCGCCGTTGCTGGTCCCCCTGCGCGACCTGCTGCCCGAGACCGAGGAGCGCGACCTCGAGTCGAGGTTCCACGCCCTGATCCGGCAGTACCGGGGGACGCTCCAGTCCGACCGGCGCACGCTGCTCGAGCGGTACTCGTTCGTCGACATGGCCCGCAAGGTCGTCGGCGTCGGCAGCGTGGGCACCCGGTGCTGGGTCGTCCTGCTCACCGGCCGGGATTCCGACGACCCGCTGCTGCTCCAGGTGAAGGAGGCGTCCCGCTCGGTGCACGAGGACGTCGTCGGCCGGAGCTCGTACACCAACCAGGGCCACCGCGTGGTGGCCGGGCAGCGGCTGATGCAGCAGGCCAGCGACATCTTCCTCGGCTGGCAGCGCACCACCGGGATCGACGGGATCGAGCGGGACTTCTACGTCCGCCAGCTGCGGGACTGGAAGGGCTCGATCGAGGTCGGCGAGCTGCGGCCGGAGGGCCTGACCACCTACGGCGAGCTGTGCGCCTGGTGCCTCGCACGGGCGCACGCCCGGTCGGGTGACCGGATCGCCGTCGCGGGCTACCTCGGTTCGTCCCCCGCGTTCGAGAACGCGCTCGCGGACTTCGCCGAGGCCTACGCGGACGTGACGGAGGTCGACCACGACCGGCTGGCCGCCGCGGTCGCGGCCGGCCGCTTGGAGGCGCGGTCCGACCTCTGACCGGTCTCACCCGGGACGGGTGATCCTCCGACGGGCTCCGGCCCAGGAGCATGCCCGGCGTGGACGGCCCCCTGCTGGACGGCGCGGCACCCGGCCGGCACGCGGTCAGCCGTGCCCTGTGGCGTTCAGCGCTCACCACCACCGGCGTCCTGCTGGTGTACGTGCTGCTCCCCCTGGACCGGCAGTTCACGGCGGGCACCGTCGCCGCCCTCGCGGCGGGCGTGCTGGGGCTCGGGCTGCTGGTCGCCTGGCAGGTCCGCGCGATCCTGCAGTCACCGCACCCGGCGCTGCGGGCGATCGAGGCGGTCGCCGCCTCGCTGACGTACTTCCTGCTGCTGTTCGCCGGCACCTACGTGGTGCTCTCGGCGACGGACCCGGCCGCCTTCACCGAGCCCCTGGACCGGGTCGACAGCGTGTACTTCGTGGTGACCGTGTTCGCGACGGTGGGCTTCGGCGACGTGAGCCCGGTGAGCTCCCCCGCCCGGCTCCTGGTCACCGTCCAGATGATCGGTGACCTGGTCCTGATCGGCCTCGTCCTGCGCGTCTTCCTCTCGGCCGTGACCCACCGCCGTCGGCTCGTGGGCGGCACGGCGGCCGATGCGCCGCCCGACGACGCCTGAGGGCGGTCACACGCTGAGGAGGCGGTCCTTCTCGTGGCGGAACTCGTCCTCGCTGAGGACACCGGAGTCCCGCGCCGCCCCGAGCCGCACCAGGAGGTCCAGCCGGCTGCTGAGCGTGGAGATCGCCTGGGGCGTGAGCGCGGCCGGGACCAGCTCCGGCGCCGCGCGGTCCGCCCCGTCGGCCGGCGGAGCGCCGTCGGCACCGGACGAGCGCGCCGTCGGGACGACCGCCGGGGTCACGGGCGATCCGTTCCCGGCGACCGGCCGGCCGCCCGCGGGCACCACGGCCGGGCGCGACGCGGGTGGGGCCTCCGGCGCGGCCGGCGCGGCGCGGTCGCGCAGCCAGTCGAGGGCGCCCACGTAGAGGACCACCAGCGCGACGATCCAGATGAGCACCGAGAGGGTGGGCGCCGGCCAGAACAGCAGGAGCAGCGCGCCGAGCCCGATGCCGGCCCACCGGGCCGGGACGAAGTGGTCCCGGACGGCGGCACCGACGGTGGCCGTCCGTGCCGGCAGGTCCAGGCCGGCGGCGAACCCGCGCCACCACGCGGCCACGCGGCGCGTCCACGGTTCGTCGGCTCCGGTCCCCGTCCCGTCGGCCGCACCCCCCATGGCCGTCGCGGCCCGGGCCGCGCGGGCCTCCTCGCGCCGGACGAGCAGCTGCGCCCGCCCCGTCGCCAGGCCGCGCCGGACGCCGGCGACCAGCCCCGTGCGCCCCCACACGACGGTCAGGACGACGAGCAGGAGGGCCAGGGCGAACACCCAGAGGGTCCAGGACCGCAGGCTGCCGGCGAGGACGTCGTAGATCGCCCCCACCGCGTCGCGGTTCTCCGCCCGGACCTGCGGCAGGAGCAGCCCCCGTCCGATCCGGAGGGCGGCCAGCACGACGACGGCGAGCACGGTGACGGTCACCGCCCAGGCCCGCACCGTGCCGCCGCGGCGCCGCGAGACGCCGAGCGCACCGACGAGCGTGGCCACGGCGATGAGCCCGAGCCACCACCACGCCGACTCCAGCACGTCGATGGCGGTGTAGACCTGCGGCGAGTCGGCCGGCGACAGCAGCGTCACGCCGAGGTCGTCCGGGAGGAGGTCCAGGACCTGCCCGGCGATCCCGTCCCGCAGGGAGTCGGGCACGCGGTCCTTCGCCTGGCCGAGGGTGAACTCCAGGGGCTCCCCGGCGACCAGCTGGTCGTGGACCGAGGTCATCGCGGCCGTGGTCAGCGGCCGGAACGGGTCGTCGCTGAGCAGCCGCTGCACCCCTGCGGCCACCACGTTCTGGATGCCGCTCTCCACCGTCGGCTCGAACCGCCGGAGCCGCTCCGGGAGCACCGCGACCGCCTCGTCGACGGCGTCCTGCACCTGCGGGTTGGTCATGACCGTCGTCGTCACCCGGTCGGTGATCCGGGCCTCGACCTCGGGGAGGTCGACCACGGTCTGCACGTTGGAGACGAAGACGTCGGTGTTGATGATGTTGCGGCGCAGCCACAACGAGGCGCTGGCGAGCACGAGCGTGACGGCGCTGACCACGATCAGCACTCCGGCGACGAAGCGGCGCATGGGCACTGTCCTCTCCCGCGGCAGGCGGGCGGCGCCCGGCCGACAGCTTCCTCAGACTCGCCGCCGGCCGGGGGCCACTCATCACCCCCCGTGGATGAGGTCCGCCGGGGGCACCCGCAGCACGGTGGGACGGTGACCCAGACACCTCTCCGGCCCGAGACCGCGATCGCCGAGCACGGGATCATCGGTGACCTCCAGACCGCCGCGCTCGTCACCACCGACGGGTCGGTCGACTGGTTCTGCGCCCCGCGGTTCGACTCCCCCAGCGTGTTCGGCGCGCTGCTCGACGACGAGCGCGGCGGGCACTTCCGGATCCGCCCCGCCGACGTCGCCTACACGTCCAAGCAGATGTACCTGCCCGACACCGCCGTCCTGGTGACCCGGTTCTTCACCGAGGAGGGCCTCGGCCAGGTCGTCGACTTCATGCCGCCGGCCGGCCCGACGGCCACCGACAACCACCGGCTGGTCCGCATCGTCGAGTGCGTGCGCGGCCGGATGACGTTCGACATCGACGTGGCCCCGCGCTTCGACTACGGGCGGCACGCGCACCGCCTGGAGATGACCGAGCAGGGCGCGGTGTTCCGGGCGAACGGTCACACCCTCACGCTGCACGTCGTCCGGGAACCCGACGACGAGCGCCTGGTGGAGGGCGTCGGCGACGGTGACGGTCGCGCGCGGCTGCCCCTGGTCGCCGGTCAGACGCGCGGGGTCGTGCTCGAGACCGCCGCCGACGGGCCGCCGCGCGAGATCCGGCCGGCCGAGGTCCGCGCGCTGTTCGCGGAGACGGTCGGCTTCTGGCGGTCGTGGGTGGCCGGCTCCAGCTACACGGGCAGGTGGCGGGAGGACGTCCAGCGCTCGGCCATCACGCTCAAGCTCATGACCTACGCCCCGACCGGCGGGATCGTGGCCGCGCCGACCGCGGCGCTCCCCGAGCAGATCGGCGGGGAGCGGAACTGGGACTACCGGTACACGTGGGTGCGCGACGCGTCCTTCTCGGTGCACGCCCTGCTCAAGCTCGGCATGACCGGCGAGGCCGCGCAGCTCGGATCGTGGCTGGGCGACCGGATCCGGGAGCGGATCGGCAGCGACAGCGGCCCGCTCAACATCATGTACCGGATCGACGGCTCCTCCGACCTCAAGGAGGAGGTGCTCGACCACTGGCGGGGGTACCGGGGCTCGACCCCCGTGCACATCGGCAACGGCGCCGCCGAGCAGCTGCAGCTCGACATCTACGGGGAGGCGCTGGACAGCATCTTCGCCGGGGTCCGCGCCGGGTTGCCCCTCCCCCAGCAGGGCTGGGGCGCGATCAGCCGGGTCCTGGACTGGCTCGCCGAGAACTGGGACCAGCCCGAGGAGGGCATCTGGGAGACCCGCGGCGGGCGGCAGGACTTCACCTACGGGCGCGTGATGTGCTGGGTCGCCTTCGACCGGGGCATCCGGCTCGCCCGCGAGCACGGCCTGCCCGCGCCGCTGGAGCGGTGGACGGCCGAGCGCGACCGGATCCACCGGCAGGTCATGGAGCGCGGCTTCCACGCGTCGCGGCAGGCGTTCGTCCAGCACTACGACACCGACGTGCTGGACTCCGCGCTGCTGCGCATGCCGACCGTCGGGATGATCGACGCCCGCGACCCGCTCTGGCTGTCGACCCTGGAGGCCATGGACGGCGAACTGGTCACCGACAGCCTGGTGTACCGCTACGACCCGGACGCCTCCCCCGACGGGCTGCGCGGCTCGGAGGGCACCTTCTCCCTCTGCACGTTCGCCTACGTCGACTCGCTCACCCGCGCCGGCCGCCTCGACGAAGCCCGGACCGCCTTCGAGAAGATGCTCACCTACGGCAACCACGTCGGCCTCTACTCCGAGGAGATCGCCCTCACCGGCGAGCAGATCGGCAACTTCCCGCAGGCCTTCACCCACCTGTCCCTGATCGACGCCGCGATCACCCTGGACGCGGCCCTGGACGGCCGCCCGCCGCGCTGACCCGGTTCGTCCGGAACGGGTGAGGCGCGCCCGCGTGCGCCTCACGACCCTGGGCGCTGCCCCTCCGCCCACACCAGGAGACGACATGACCCAGACCCAGGACGACGCGCTCGGACGCATCGCGCAGGGCGACGCCCCGGTCCTCGAGACCCTCCTGCACATGAACCTCGACGCCGCCGAGCGCTCGGGTCTGGACGCCGACACCTACCTGGCCGTCCGGCTGGCCGCGCTCGTGGCGATGGACGCCGCGCCCGTCTC
Source organism: Blastococcus litoris (assembly GCF_003075095.1). Lineage (GTDB taxonomy): Bacteria > Actinomycetota > Actinomycetes > Mycobacteriales > Geodermatophilaceae > Blastococcus_B > Blastococcus_B litoris. The sequence continues at coordinate 243,773 of NZ_QCZF01000002.1, read as the reverse complement.
GTACCTGATCACCCTCGGCGCCGCGGCGGACACCGGCCTGACGGTGGAGAAGGCGCAGGCCGTCCTGGTCGCCATCGCCCCTGTCGTCGGCAGCGCACGGGTGACCTCCGCCGCCGGGGCCATCGTCCGCGGCGTCCTGGGCGCCGCTGCCCTGGACGACATGGGGCTGCCGGAGCAGCGCACCTCCTGACCGCCCGTCCCCCACCCCGGCGCCGATTCCCCATCGGGAGCACCTGCCATGACGAGGAGCGGCGTCGGCGGCGGTGGTGCCGCCGTCGCGACCGCGCGGGCCGTCGTCCTGCCGCTCGCGCTGGCGCAGTTCATCGCGAGCTACGCGGCGTCGAACATGAACGTCGCGATCAGCACCATCGCCGACGACCTCGACACCGACGTCGGCGGGATCCAGACGACCATCACCCTGTTCACGCTGACGATGGCCGCGCTGATGATCCCCGGCAGCAAGCTGACCGAGATCTGGGGCCGGACCTTCTGCTTCACGCTCGGCCTGCTGGTCTACGCGGCCGGCGCGCTGCTCGCGGCGCTGGCCCCGGGGCTCGGCCTGCTGACGGTCGGCTACTCGCTGCTCGAAGGCGTCGGCTCGGCGCTGCTGATCCCGCCGATCTACATCCTCGTCACCGTCTACTTCGACGACGTCACGACCCGGGCGAAGTGGTTCGGCGTCGTCAGCGGGGCCGCGGGGCTGGGGTCGGCGGCCGGACCGCTGATCGGCGGCCTGATCACCAGCTCGATCAGCTGGCGGGCGTCGTTCCTGCTCCAGGTGGTCGTCGTCCTGGTCATCGTGTGGCTGGCCCGCCGCCTGCCCGACCCGCCGCGGACCGGCGACCGCTCACGCTTCGACCTGCCCGGTGCCGTCCTGTCGGCGGCGGGGCTGTTCCTGGTCGTCTTCGGCATCCTGCAGACGTCGTCCTACGGCTGGGCCGCGGTGCGGGTCTGGGTGCTGGTGGCCGCCGGCGTCCTGGTCCTCGCGGCGTTCTTCCTCTACGTGCGGCACCGGGAGCGCAGCGGCCGCGCGCCGCTCGTGTCGCCGTCGCTGTTCCGGAACAGGACGTCGAACCTGGGCCTGCTCACCCAGAACGTCCAGTGGCTCGTGCTCCAGGGCGTCTTCTTCGTCATCTCGGTGTTCCTGCAGCAGGAGCGCGGCTTCTCGGCCATCCAGACGGGGCTCATGCTGGTGCCCGCGACGATCGGCATCCTCGCGTCCTCCGCGATGGCCCAGCGCATGGCCAGCCGGCACCCCCAGCGGCTGCTGGTCCGCGCCGGGTTCACGACGACGGTGGTCGGGATCGCCCTGCTGCTCCTGCTGGCCCGCGAGGACTCCGCCGTCTGGACCTTCTGGCCCGGCCTGTTCCTCATGGGGTTCGGGGTCGGCGCGATGCTGACCGCCTCGGTCACCGTGGTGCAGTCGGCCTGGCCGGAGGGGGACCAGGGCGACATCTCCGGGGTGTCGCGCAGCGTCTCCAACCTGGGGTCGTCCCTCGGCGTCGCGATCGCCGGTTCGGTGATCGTGGCCGCCACCGCCCAGGGCAACCCGCCCTTCCTCACCGCGATCGTCGTGGTGGGGGCCTTCGCGATCGTGGGCTGGGTCGCCGCCCTCCTGCTCCCCCGTGCACCCCGGGCGGACCAGGCCCGCACCTGACGCCTCCGGTCGCGGAGGGCGAGGGCCGACGGCCTGCCGGTCAGACGCCTTCCCGGTCGGTCGGTTCCGCGCCCGCGGTGCGGACCTCCATCAGGTCCAGCCCGAGGCTGCGCAACCGCTGCAGCACCCCGTGCAGCCCGGGCTGGTCGGTGGGTTCGGTCCGGAGGATGGTCAACGGGGGCTCTTCGCCCAGGTCCTCCGCACCGATCTCCTCGAGGAGTTCGGGCGGGACCGGCCCACGCACCCGGAGCTCGTACACGAGACGTGCCATCTGTGCGTTCCCCCTCGCTCGACCGGAACGCCGCTCCGCGGGGTGCGGCCCGGCTGGCTGGTTCGGACGCCCACCGCGCCCGGTCGGGGACGACGGCGGGTCCGTGCGACGCGCAGAGCCTCGCCCACTGCCCGCCGCGCCGCCTCCTCCCTCCCGGATGAGGCCGGGGCCCGCGGTCCGGACCCGGGCGCCTCGCACGCTGGCGACGGTCATCCGAGCAGGGGGATGAGCCGCCGTGCCCCGGTCCGCATGCTGGGCCGAGCCCTCCGGAGGTGGGACATGATCACCGCTGCCGACGACTACCCGCTCGCCGACGTGCTGTGGACGTTCGTCATCTTCTTCTGCCTGATGACCGTCTTCTGGCTGGTCGTCACGGTCCTGGCGCACGTGTTCCGACGACGCGACCTTTCCGGCTGGGCGAAGGCCGGCTGGGTCGTCCTGGTCCTCGTCCTGCCGGTGCTGGGGTCGCTCGCCTACCTGGTCACGCAGGCACGGGCGGGTGACCTCGACCGCTCGGCAGCCCTCGCGGGCCGGCCGCGGCCCGACGCGCCCCGCGCCTACACCGCCGTCGACGAGATCGCGCGGGCCAAGGAGCTGCTCGACGGCGGCGCGATCACCGAGCAGGAGTTCGAGCAGCTCAAGCGCCGCGTCCTCGTCTGAGCCGGCCCGTCCCCCGCTCCGGCGATGCCCACCCCCGGACCCCAGGACGGGACGGACCCGGCGCGCGGCAGAGGCGAGGTGGGCAGGGTCCGCCGGTGCGTGCGCCGCTTCGGCCTCGGCTCGGGTCCGCTGAAGCGGCGCTCCGACCGGATCCAGGTCGTGGGCCGCGTGGTGGTCGTTCTCTCCGTCCTCGGCTCCCCACCCCTCGCCGTGGCGGCCGCCACGGCGACCGGCTCCCACCTCGACGAGGTTGCCGCGGCCGAGGCGGCGTCCCGCACCCGGGCCACCGCGGTGCTGCTCGCGGAGGCGCCGCCACCCCGGTCCGTCGGCGGTGCCGGCGACTTCGGGCAGGCGGACCCGCGGCCACCCCGGGTGCCCGCCGTCTGGACCGACCGGGACGGCAGGGAGCGGCGCGGGGACGTGGTGGCCGCGCCGGGAGCCCCCGCCGGCTCGCCCGTGCACGTGTGGCTCGACGCGGGCGGCGAGCCGGCCCGCGCCCCCCGGGACCCCGCGACCATCCCCGTCACGGCGGCGGCCGTCGGGGCGTCGACCCTGCTCGTGGTCCCGCTGGGTGCCGGCGCGTGCTACGTGGTCCTGTGCGCCGGGCTGGACCGGTACCGGGACCGCCGGTGGGCGCGGGAGTGGGCGTCGGTCGGACCGGGGTGGACGTCCCGCTCGCTCTGACACCCCGTCCGGGGCCGGGCAGCGCGGTGGGCAGGGGCGTCCGGCCGGACGCCCCTGCCCACCGGAACCGCGTCAGCGGACGTAGGTGCCCTTCATCTCGCGCCCGTGGACGACGATCGCGAAGATCACGAGGACGTCGAGGACGATCAGGATGGTCGACCAGATCGGGTAGGCCGAGATGAACGCCAGGTTGACCAGCGCGCTCAGGAACGCGATGCCCACCCCGAAGATGCGGGCGGCCATGTTGCCGGTCAGCAGGCCGAGGCCGACGAGGATGCCGACGACGCCGATGCCCATGTGGATCCAGCCCCAGGTGTTGTAGTCCACGTCGACCACCAGCCCGCTCGACCGGACGAGGTAGAAGCCGTCGTCGAACAGGGCCACGAGGCCCTCGATGACCTGGAACGCGCCGAGCATGATCAGCATGACGCCGCCGAAGACGACCCACCCGGTCCACCCCGAGAGCTCGTCGTCGTACCGGGTGTCGGTCTCGGTGATCCTTCGGTGCGAGGTGTCCGTCATGTGCCTGTCCTCCTAGATCCGGCCTCGGCGCCCGGGTCGCCGCTCGTCCACGGGGTGCGCCGTCGAGTTCGTGCAGGGATGTGCGTCAGCAGCGTGGGACCGCGGCAGGGAGACGGCATCGTCCGCAGCGCATGAGCGCGGGCCCGGGCGGAGGGCTCCGTTCCCCCGCGAGGGGGGATCAACAGGGGCGCCGGCGCCGGTTCACTCGACCCTGCGCCCGGTGGGGAGAGGAGGCTCGCGCATGGCACCTGCCGGACCGACCAGGGGTGCGCGCACGGGGGCCACCCAGCGGGTCGCCGCGCGGCTGGCGCGCTCGCGCGAGCTGGCGGCGACCGCCGCGGACCGCGCACGCGCCGGGACGCTCGGCTCGGTGCAGACGCGGATGCGCGACCTGGGCATCTCGCACCACGCCCTGGTCTTCAGCGCGCTCGGCATGGTGCTGTTCGTGCCGGCGCTGATCAGCCTCGCCGCCGTCCTCCCCCTGGGCAGCGACCACGGGCTGGCCGACCGGATGGCCCACCACATGGCGTTGTCCGAAGAGGCGCGCGCCTCCGTCCGGGCCCTCTTCGGCACCGACCGGACCGTGCGCACGGCGACGTCCGCGGTCGGGGCGGTCTTCACCGTGCTGGCCGCCTACGCCTGGCCGGCCGAGCTGCAGCGCTTCTACCAGGCCGTCTGGGGACTCCCCCCGCTCGGCTGGCGCCAGCTGTGGCGACCGCTGGTCTGGCTGGGTTCGATGCTCGCCGTCGTCGTCGTGGTCGCCTGGGTCGGCAGCATCGCGGGCGGGGTGGCCGGCGCGCTGCTCACCGCCGGGCTGTGCTCCCCGCTCCTCCTCACGTGGGTCTGGTGGATGCAGGGCTTCCTGCTCGCGGGGCGGGTGCCCCGGTCCTCGCTCCTGCCCGGGGCGCTCGTGACCGCGGCCGCCATCGCCGCGTTCGGCGTCGTCACGAGCGTGTACCTGTCCCGCGCGATCGTGTGGAACGCCGACCGCTACGGCCCGATCGGCGTCGTCTTCGTGCTGATGTCCTGGCTCACCTGGTTCAGCACGGTGCTGCTGGGCGGAGCGGTCGTGGGTCACCTCCTGCACACCCGCAGGACCGGCAGCTCCGGGGGTTAGCGGGGCCGCCGGCGGTCGCCGGACCGGCCCCGGAACGGCAGGACGACGCCGGCGGCGCCGTCGGTGCCCGCCGGGACCGGGGGCGGTGTGCGCGGGGCCGGCTCGGTGGTGTCGGCCCGGGCCGAGGGGATGGTGCAGCGACGGATCTCGAGGACCTCGACGTCGCTCTCGATCAACCGGGAGAGCACGGCCGGCACGTCGTGGTCGGCGGTGATCCGGAGCCGGCGCAGCGTGTTGCGCGGCACCGCGACCCGGCTCAGCGGGAGCCGGAACGCGGCGAGGATCGCCGGGTTGACGAGAGTTCCCACCCGTACCTCGAACCGGGTTCCGACCGCCTCCATGTCCCATGGACCTCCGTGCTCGCGTTGGTCGCCGTCCTCGCCGAGGCTGCCGGTCCCCCGTCCGGGGCGCCTCCTCCGCCGCGCATGACCGCGCTCACCCGAGGAGCCCGCGCTCCCGGGCCTTGCGGACCGCCTGGTTGCGCCGGCCCACCGACAGCTTGCGCAGGATGCTGCGGATGTGGGTGCGGACCGTGTTCACCGAGATGAACATCGCCGCGGCGATCTCCGCGGTGGAGAGCATCTCGGCCAGGTAGCGCAGCACCTCCAGCTCCCGGTCGCTCAGGTCCTGGACCAGCGGCGCAGTGACCGCGGGCCGCGCGGCGGGCGCCGTCCCCGGCTTCGGACGTGCTCCGCTCGACGGGCTCAGCCAGGCTCCGGGCCCGTGCAGCCGTTGCTGGGTCCGCAGCAGGCGGCGAGCCTGCGGCGGGGTGTCGACGAAGGGCCACCGCTGCAGCTCCGGGCGGGCCAGGTCCAGCGCGGCACCGAGCTCGTCCACGGCGGTGGTCAGCCGCCCCGCCTCGAGGTGCTGGCAGGCCATGAGAACGGAGGTCTCCACAGCATCGGCCGGCACGGCCCCGGGACCGGCGGGCGGCAGGAGCTCCGGGACGGGGGCCCCGGTGACCAGCGCCACCGTCACCCGCAGGCGGGCCGCCCAGCGCTCGCCCGGACCGGCGCGGTCCAGGAGCCGCAGCGCCTCGGCGGTACGGCCGCGGGCGACCTGCAGCCGGACCGCCTCGGGAACGACCTGCTCGCGCAGCCACCGCGGCAGCCCGTCCGCCTCCGCGAAGGGGCGCAGGGCCTGCTCCGCCGCCTCGTGCTCGTGCCGCAGCCGCAGCTGCTGGGCGAGGAGCACGGCGTGCAGCGCCTCGACCCCGGGGAGCCGGGAGGAACCGCCCGGCGTGCGCTCGCGGACCCGGACCAGCCAGTCCCGAGCCTCGACGAGCTCGTACCGGCGCAGGTGGGTCCAGGCCAGTGCCAGGGCGGGGGCCGATTCGCGCCTCGCGCCCTCGGCGCCTTCCTCGGCCGCGAACGCCTCGGCCGACCCGGCGAGCTGGCCGGCGCGGGTGAGGTGGCCGGTCACGGCCTCGACCAGGGCGAGGAGCCCCGCGGCACGCGCCCGGAGACGCCGGGCACCGGCGCCCTGCGCCGCCGTCACGGCCGCACGCAGCACCACCAGCAGCTGGTCGACGGCGACGTCGGTGGCGGCCACCGCCATGGCCCGCTGGTGTCCCAGCACCGCCGCGCACTCGCGCCGGACCTGCGCCTGGTCCTCGGGCAGCTGCGCGACGAGGGCAGCCACGGCGTCCACGTCCGCGAGGAGCGCGGACGGGGGGCGGCCCGCGTCCGCCCCGGCGACCAGGCCGGCCAGGCCCGCGGAGAGCCGCAGCTCGATCCGCTCACCGCTGTCCCGGACGCCCGCCGCGACGGCGACGTCGGCCGGTGACGGGCGGGAGCCCCCCGCCACTGCCGCGACCGTCCGGACGACCGCGGCCGCGGCGCCCGGCACGTCCGCCGGCACGGGGCGCAGCCCACCCGGCACGTGATCGGTCCCGTGCGCCAGGACGCGCGGTACCCAGAGGTCGTCGACCAGGAGGCGCGCCACGAGCGCCCAGTCCGATGCGGCCACCGCGTGGTCGAGCGCCGTCGTGGTGTCGTGCCGGTCGGCGTACCAGCGGGCGCAGGTCCGGTGCAGGCCGGCCAGTTCGCCCGGGTGGTCGTAGATCAGCTGCGCCTGGAGCATCTCCTGGAACAGGGGGTGGATGCGGAACCCACCCGGGACTCCGGGGGACGCCTCGACGAACGCGTTGGCGTGCACCAGCCCGGTGAGGACACGCCGCACGTTCGGACGGCCGCAGAGCCGCTCCACCAGGTCGGGCCACAGCTCGTCGGTCACGCTGATGCGCTCCAGGATGCGCCGGATGCCCGCCGGCTGGTCCTTGAAGACCTCCTCGAACAGGTACTGCGCGACGCTCCCGTCGTCGCGGGCCAGCGAGGTGTAGAGGTCCTCGGGCGCCACGCCCTGCTTCAGGGGGGCGGCGGCCAGCCGCAGCCCGACCGCCCAGCCACGCGTCTCGGCCGCGAGGCCCCGCGCGACCTCCTCCGTCACCGGCGCGCCGAGCGCCGAGAACAGCTCCCGGGTCTCCTCCGGCGTGAACGCGAGCTCGTCGGTCCGGATCTCGGCCAGGACGCCGTCCAGCCGGTAGCGGTGCAGCGGGAGCAGAGGGTCCGCCCGGCCGCAGAGAACCAGGCGGAGCCGGTGCCCGGCGTTGCGGACCAGCAGGTCGAGCCCGCTCGTGATGGAGCGGTCGGTCAGGGAGTCGGCGTCGTCCAGGACCAGGACGACCGGACGGGAGGAGGCGCTGATGTCGGCGGCGAGACCGGCGACCAGCCGGCCCGGCAGGGGCTCCCCGGGCACCAGCTCCGGCACCGCTGTCACCGGGACGCCGGCGCGGGACACCGTCTCCAGCACATAGGTCCAGAAGGTGGCGGGGTCGTCGTCGTACTGGTCGAGGGACAGCCAGCCGACGGGGCGGGCCGCGCTCTGGCCGGCATGCCACTGCGCCGCCAGCACCGTCTTGCCCGAACCGGCGGGACCGCTGAGCAGGGTCACGGGCGAGTGCTGGACGTGCCGGTCCACGAGCGTTCCCAGCCGCGGCCGCGCGACGGTCGCGTGCGCGGGCTCCGGTGGCACCAGCTTCGACGTGAGGATCGCCGCTCCGCGGCGGTCCTGGGGCCGGTACGGCCGCTCCTCGACGTGCCTGGCCACGGCCGCGCCGTGCGCCGTGACCGCGTCCGCGGCCGTCGGAACCCTCATGTGCTCCCCCAGGACGGGAGCGGCACCCGCCCGCTCCGAGTTCTTCCTCCCGCCGGCCCGGTACCGGCCCGCGGACGAGGATCGGTCGCCCGCCCCGCACGGCGACTCATCCGCTCCGGATGAGTGGGCGGCCCGCACCACGCCCCGATGCTGGTCCGAGGATCGGAACCCGGGAGGACGGATGTGCCGCGCAGCGGAGGTCGGTCCACGGTGGCCGTGAACCCGGAGGACCCCCGGCTGTTCGCCGTGCCGCGCGTCGAGGCCGTCGTCCCCCACCGGGCCGCCTCTGCCCGGTCCCGCCTGGCGCTGGTGGACAGCGGCGTCGTGGAGGACACGGTGAACGGCGCCTTCGCCGTCCTCTCCGTCGCGGGCGCCCTGGGTCGGTACGCCGCGGAGCGGGCTCTCCGTCGCCGGCCCCACCCGCGGCTCCCGACCACCCGGGACGCGTGGGGTCTGGCGCGCGGGGTCCACGCGTCGGTGGCGCGCGCCCTGATCCGGCCGGTGTCCGCGGCGGCCGACGCCGTGTCCACCGCGGCCGACGAACTGGTCCCGGCCGTCGTCCGCGCCGTCCTGGCCAGGCTCGACGTCCCGGCGATCGTGCGCGAGTTCGTCGACCTCGACCGCCTGGCCGACCAGCTCGACGTCGCAGCCGTCGTCGACCGGGTGGACGTCGACGACGTGGTCGCGAAGGTGGACATCGACGCCGTGCTCGACCGGATCGACCTGGACGCGATCGCCGCCCGCATCGACCTCGACGCCCTGGTCGACCGGGTCGACGTCGCCCGCGTCATCGACCGGGTGGACGTCGACGACGTGGTCGCGAAGGTGGACATCGACGCCGTGCTCGACCGGATCGACCTGGACGCGATCGCCGCCCGCATCGACCTCGACGCCCTGGTCGACCGGGTCGACGTCGTCCGGATCGTCGACCGTGTCGACCTCGATGCCGTCGTGGCCGGCGTCGACCTCGACCGGGCCGTGGACCGGGTGGACGTCGATCGTGTCATCGCGCGCACCGACCTCGTCGGTCTCGCCCGCTACATCGTGCAGGAGATCGACCTGCCCGGCCTGCTGCGCACCTCGACCGGCTCGGTCACCTCCGAGATGGCGCGCAGCGTCCGCGAGCAGGGCGCGGACGCCGACCGCGCGGTCGAGCGGATGGTGGACCGCCTCCTGCACCGCCAGAGCCGCCGGACGGCGACCGCCGACGGCGGACCCGCCGCAGGTCGGGGGGCCTCCCGTGACCACTGACGAGCGGCAGCCCGCGTACCCGTGGCACGACTCGGGTCCGACGCCGTCCACCCGGCTGCCGTCCGCGGTCGTGGGCACGCGCGCGGGGCTGGTGACCAGGTCCCTGGCCAACGTCGTGGACGTCGGCGTCGTCCTCGCCCTCCTGGCCGGGGGGTACCTCGGCGTGGCGGCGGTCCGCTTCCTCATCGGGCCCACCAGCTTCTCCTTCCCCGTGGTGCCGGCGGGGGCGTTCCTCCTCATCGGGCTGGGCATCCAGGCGCTGTACTTCACGGTCACCTGGGCCGTCGCCGGCGCCACCTACGGGGACCGGTTGCTCGGTCTCCAGGTCTGCGACGACCGGGGGGCGCGGCTGCGCTGGGCGCGGAGCGCGATCCGGGCGGGGCTGTGCACCGTCTTCCCCGTCGGGCTCCTCTGGGTGCTGGTCAGCGGCGAGAACCGATCCGTGCAGGACGCGCTGCTGCGCACCTCCGTCGTCTACGCCTGAGTCCCGGCGGTCACCCTCCCGAGGGGACGCCAGGCCTCCTCCGGCCCCGCACGCTGGACGGCATGCCCGCGACCCCGGTCGGCCGTGCCCTGCCCCTGTGGCTGACCGTGGTGCTCGGCGTCGCCGGCGCCGGCGGCGCGGCGTGGGCCCTCCGCACGGCTGCGCCGATCCTCGGACCCGTCGTCCTCGCCTTCGTCCTGTGCGTCGTCGGGCACCCGATGACCGGTGCCCTGCAGCGCCGGGGTGTGCGGCGGGGTCTGGCCGTCGCGGTGACGGTGTTCGTGCTGGAGGGCGCGCTCATCGGCTTCGCGGTCGCCCTGTTCCTCTCCTTCGGCAGGCTGGCGACGGTCCTCCCCGAGTACTCGGAGGAGTGGGCGGACCTCCTGGACGGCGCCCGCTCCACGCTGGCCGGCGCGGGCATCGGCCCGGAGCAGGTCGAGGCGGCCCTGCGGACGGTCGGCCCCGAGGCGGTCCTCTCCGCGGTGCAGGGCGTGCTCGCCGGCTTCGGCGGCTGGATCGCCGCCCTGGTCCTCGTGCTGGCGACCGTGCTGTTCATGACCGCCGAGGGTGCCGAGCTCCCGGCGCGCCTGGCGCAGGCGCCGGGCACCTGGCGCCTCCGGGGAGCGCTCCGCGGGTTCGCCCGCAACACCCGCCGCTACGTCGTGGTCACGACGGTCTTCGGTGCCGTCGTGGCCGTCGTCGACACCGTGGCCCTGGTCGTCATCGGCATCCCGCTGCCGCTGCTCTGGGGACTGCTGTCCTTCCTCACCAACTACGTGCCCAACATCGGGTTCTTCCTGGGGTTGGCGCCCCCGGCGCTGCTCGCGCTGCTGGTGGGCGGTCCGGGCCTCGCGCTCGTCGTGGTGCTGGTCTACTCGCTGGCCAACTTCGTCATCCAGTCGGTCGTGCAACCGGTGTTCGTCGGGGACGCGGTCGGGCTCTCCGTCACGCTCTCCTTCCTGTCGGTCATCGTGTGGACCACCGTCCTGGGACCGTTGGGCGCGCTGCTCGCCGTGCCGCTGACCTTGTTCGTCCACGCGGTCCTCGTCGGGCAGGACCCGGAGCGGCAGTGGGCCCGCATCCTGCTGGAGGGGACGGCCGGCGCCCGCCGTCGCGCCGCCGGAGGGGACCGGCGGGAGCGGGCCGAGCCGCCGCCGTCCCCGGACGCACCTCCCGCTCCCCGGGTCGCCTCCACCGGCTGAGCACGGGCGGTGCGGCGTCGTCCTCCCCGGAGGATGCCGGCGCCGGCTCGGTGGGCCGACGCTGGATCCGGTACGTCGGACGACCGGCACGACCACCGGCGGGAGGCTCGCCATGAGTGCACCGGCTCTGCCACGGGGCGAGTTCGCCCTCCTCGACCGGATGATCCTCGAGGCGCTCTGGGACCTGCGTGCCGCACGGTCCCGCGCGGAGCGCTCGGGGAGCCGCCGCAACCTCGAGCTCTGCTCCCGTGCCGAGGAGCACCTCGACGCCCTGCTCGACTACCGCCACGCCGCGCGGGTCGCCCCGGCGGTCGGGACCACCGCCCACGAAACCCTCCAGATGCTCACCTGATGAATCCACCCGATCGCGGAGCGTGAAACCGACGACTTCGGTGAGTCGCCGCTTTCGTACTCCGGGTAACGGGAAGTTCGCCTGTCCTGCCGGGGTCGTTGCGAGAGCAACTTCCGCTCTTACCCCGCTCGCCCGTAACCGATCCCTCACTCATCGCGTTGTCCGGGAGTTCCGGTCCGACCATCGTCACCGGAATCGGGAACCGCCCAGCACCGGCGACTCCGCCGGGCGCGACGAAGGGGAACGGGATGCACGATCTGCGGACAGGGCCGGCGCGACGCGCGCTGGCCGTCACGACGGGGGCCCTGCTGCTCGCCGTAGCGATGCCCGCCACGGCGGCGGTCGCCGGGGGCGGCGGCAAGCCCGGCGGGGGTCACGGCGGTGGGCCTGGCGGAGGCCATGGCGGCGGCAACGCCTGCGACCACCGGAACAACAACTCCTACGACAAGCTCCTGGGCTGCGTGACGCTGGACGGCGTCATGGAGCACCTCGACGCGTTCCAGAAGATCGCCGACAACAGCGGCGACCCGGTCTACCCGGGCACGCGCGCCGCCGGCACCCTCGGCTACGCCGACAGCGTCGAGTACGTGTCGGGCCTGCTCGAGGACGCGGGCTACGACGTCACCCTGACCCCGGTCGACATCACCTTCAACTTCCCGGCGACCCTCCGCCAGCTCACGCCCACCGAGGCCGAGTACGAGACGGGCGTCTTCACCGGCAGCGGCTCGGGCGAGGTCGAGGGGAACGTCTACGCCATCGACTTCAACCTCGAGACGGGCGAGGACGCGGTCTCGACCAGCGGCTGCGAGGCGGCCGACTTCGAGGGCGTCGACTGGTCCGGTGACGACGACATCGCCCTCGTCCAGCGCGGCACCTGCTTCTTCGGCACGAAGGCGCAGTTCGCCGAGCAGGCCGGCGCCGAGGCCGTCGTCATCATGAACCAGGGCAACACTCCCGACCGGGAGGAGCTGATCGTCGCCGACGCCACCAGCGTCGACGACCCGGCCGACCCCGGCACCGCGCTCCCCGACCCCGTCACCCACGGCATCCCCGTGGTCGGGGCGAGCTTCGAGGACGGCCTCGCGCTCGCCGACGAGGGTTCGACGGCGTACGTCAACGTCCTGCCTGCGCAGACGCGGACCGACTACGACGTGATCGCCGAGCTGCCGGGCAAGAACCCGGACAACGTGGTCATGGCCGGCGCCCACCTCGACAGCGTCATCGAGGGACCAGGGATCAACGACAACGGCTCCGGGTCGGCGGCGATCCTGGAGACCGCGCTGATGATGGCCAACACGAAGCCGGAGAACACCCTCCGCTTCGGCTGGTGGGCCGGCGAGGAGCAGGGCCTGCTCGGCTCGGCGGCCTACGTCGCGGGCCTGTCGGAGCAGGAGCGCGACCGCATCGCGCTCTACATGAACTACGACATGGTCGGCTCGCCGAACTACATCCAGATGGTCTACGACGCCGACGAGTCGACCTTCGAGGCGCCGGTCCCGATCCCCGACGGGTCGACCGCCATCGAGGACCTCTACGAGTCGTACTACACGTCCATCGGTGAGCCGTACGACGACACCGAGTTCTCCGGTCGCAGCGACTACGAGGCGTTCATCCTGGCGGGCATCCCGTCGAGCGGGCTGTTCACCGGCGCCGAGGAGATCAAGACGCCGGAGCAGCAGGCGATCTGGGGTGGTGTCGCCGACGAGGCGTTCGACCAGTGCTACCACCAGGCCTGCGACGGCATCGGGAACATCGACCCCGAGGCGCTCGAGGTCAACAGCGACCTGATCGCCTTCGCGATGCTGACCTTCGCGTACTCCACGGAGTCGGTGAACGGCGTCCCGGGCAAGAAGGTCCCGGGCAAGCCCGTCGTCCTGCCGGCACCCGCCGGCCCGGAGGGCACGTTCGCCGAGGACGGGGGCGGCGGGCTGCACGCCCACCACGCCACCGCGTAAGGGCACGACGTGACGGGGCCGGCCTGCGGGTCGGCCCCGTCCGCGTCAGCCCCCGACGCGCACGTCGTGCGCACGGTCCGGGGCCAGGAAGGACAGCAGCCGCTCCCCCTCCTCCACGACGTCGTCCCGTTCGACCGGTCCAGCGCTCCGGCGACCGGCCCGTCCACCCGCTCCAGGCAGCCGCCGGGCGAGCGTGGCGCGCCCCAGCGCCCGGCCGCCCAGGACGCCGGGCACCGCCCGGCGTCAGCCGGCCCGGCCGGCGCGCACCGTCAGCGGCTGGGCGGCACGCGCGGCCGGCGGGTGACCGTCCGCCGCCGCGGAGGACTCCGCCGGCGCGGGCTCGTGGACGCCCGCCGGGTTCTCCGTCGTCGGCAGCCAGCGGGCCCACCAGCGCAGGACGTGCTCGAACCTGGCGAGCCGGTGCCGCGGGCGACCCGACCGGCTCAGCTCGTGGCCCTCCCCCGGGAAGAGCAGCAGCTCGGAGGGCACGTCGCGCCGCTTGAGCTCGACGTAGAGCCGCGCCCCCTGCTCGACGGGGGTGCGCCAGTCCTCCTCGGAGTGGATCACCAGCGTCGGCGTGGTGATCCCGTGCGCGGCCGCCAGGGCGCTCTGCGCACCGATCCGCGCCGGGTCGGTGCCCAGGTAGCGGTCCGGGAAGTACCAGCCGATGTCCGACGACCCGACGAAGCTGACCGGGTCGGTGAAGGCGCGCTCGACCACGGCCGCGGCGAACCGGGTCGTGCGGCCGATGAGCAGCGCGGTGAGGTACCCGCCGTACGAGCCGCCCATGACGCCCACCCGCTCCGCGTCGAGCGCCGGATCCTCGAGCGCGGCGTCGAGGAAGGCGAGCACGTCGTCGGCGTCGAGCCCGCCCCAGGCGCCCTCGATGGCCCTACCGTGCGCGGCACCGTAGCCCGACGACCCGCGCGGGTTGCACTGGACGACGGCGTAGCCGGCGGAGACGTAGGTCTGCGTCTCGTCGAACAACGTCCAGCCGTACTGCGCGAACGGCCCGCCGTGGATCGTGAGCAGCACCGGGTGCGGGCCGGGGCCCGGTGGGGTGGTCACCCAGCCGTGCACGGGGTGGCCGTCCGGCGCCGCCGCCGTCCGCTCCTGCATCCGGTGGACCCGGCCCGTCTCGCCGAGCGCCCGGCCGAACGAGGTCAGCAGCCGGCGCCGTCCGGGCGTCAGGGCGACCAGCTCACCGGCGGACCGGTCGTGCGCGACGACGGCCACGACCACCCCGCCCCCGGCGGCGAAGCCGCGCACGGTGAACGGACCGTCGACCAGCGCGGTGGGGGCGCTCCCGTCGAGGGGCACGGACAGCAGTTCCACGCTGCCGCGGCGCTCGACCCCGACCAGGACGGCACCGTCGGTCACCACGGTCGCCGGCGTCTCGTCGCCGCGCTGGTGCTCCTCGGGGTCGAGCAGGGGGACGAGCTCTCCGCCGGACCCCACCCGGCACGGCACCGCCTGCCGCGCGACGAAGTCCAGACCCTCGGGGCCCAGGTCGGGGACGGCGGTGACGACCAGCTCGCCGCCCGCCCACGCGGGGAGCGAGCAGTCGCCGCGGGAGTCGGTGACCCGGCGCAGCCCCGAGCCGTCGGGGGCGATCACGTGGACGTCGCGGACGAGGTCGCGGTCGGCGCGAGGGTGACGCGCCGAGACGAAGGCCAGCTCCGCGCCGTCCGGGCGCCAGGTGACGTCCTCGCAGTCAGCGTCGCCCGTCGTCACCTGGACCGGCTCCGGCAGCGGGGCGGTGTCGTCGGTGAAGTCGGCGGGGAGATCGAGCACGAACACCTGGCTGCGGCGGTCGGCCAGGAAGCCGACGCCGTCCAGCCGGTACTGCAGGGTCGTGATCAGCCGGGGCGGCTCGGCGGCGGGGTCGACGCCCGCGACCGTGCCGTACCGACCGTGCTCGGGCACCCGCGCGACGTACGCCAGCCGCCGCGAGTCCGGTGCCCACACGGGCGCGCCGGCACCCAGGTGGTGGTCGGTGAGCCGGCGAGGTTCTCCCCCGGCCGTGGGCAGCAGCCAGATCTGGGGGCGTCCGCCGGGCTCGGCGCTGAGGAAGGCCAGCCAGCGGCCGTCCGGGGAGAACGCCGGGGCGGTGTCGCGGTGCCCGGAGGTGACCGGCCGCGCAGGAGCCGACCCGTCCGCCGGCACCGCCCAGAGCTGGCCGCGGTACTCGTCGGACCCGAGGTCGGGGCGGGTCACCGAGACCACCGCCATGCGGCCGTCCGGCGACACGGTCGGCACGCCCGGCGTGCGCAGGAGCGCGAGGTCGGTCGGCCGCATGGGCGCGACGCTAGCCGAGCGGGCTGACGGCCGGCCCTGCCCCCGGGGCTCAGCGGCGGGCGCGGTCCTCGTCCGGCTCGCCGGCGATCCGGGCCTCCGCGGCGGCGGCCGCCTCCGGGCCACCGGTGGGCACCGACTCGGCCGTCGCGGTGTCGACGACGGCGTCGTCGGCGTCGGCCAGCTGGCCGCGGGTCTTGAGCAGGCTGGCGACGGTCGCGATCACGAGGACGCCGAGGATGATGGTGAGCGACAGCCAGATGGGGATCTCCGGCACCGCGTCGATGTGCTCCCCGCCGTTGATGAACGGCAGCTCGTTGGTGTGCAGCGCCTCCATGATCAGCTTCACCCCGATGAAGGCGAGGATCACGGCCAGGCCGATCGACAGGTAGACCAGCCGCTTGAGGAGGCCGCCCAGCAGGAAGTACAGCTGGCGGAGACCCATCAGGGCGAAGACGTTGGCCGTGAAGACGATGAACGGCTCCTTGGTGAGGCCGAAGATCGCCGGGATGCTGTCGAGGGCGAACAGCAGGTCCGTCGTCCCGAGCGCGAGGAAGACGACGATCATCGGCGTCCACATCTTCTTGCCACCCTCGGTCACCCGGATCTTCGCGCCGTGGAAGTCCTTGGTGATCGGCAGGACCTTGCGCATCCGCCGGATGAAGGCGTTCTCCTCGTAGTCCTCGTCCTCGCCGCGGTGCCGCACGAGGTTGATCGCCGTGTACACGAGGAAGGCGCCGAAGATGTAGAAGACCCAGGTGAAGCGCTCGATCACCGCGGCGCCCAGCAGGATGAAGATCCCGCGCAGCACCAGGGCGATGATGATGCCCACCATCAGCGCCTCCTGCTGCAGCTTCCGGGGCACCTGGAAGCGCGCCATGATGATCACGAAGACGAAGAGGTTGTCGACCGACAGCGAGTACTCGGTCAGCCAGCCGGCGTAGAACTCCGTCGCGAACCGGCCGGTGGTGAACGTGAGCAGGAGGAGCCCGAACACCAGGGCGAGGCCGACGTAGAAGCTCACCCACAGGCTGGCCTCCTTGACGGAGGGCTCGTGCGGGCGGCGGGCGACGATGGCGAGGTCGGCGAGCAGCAGGACGGTCAGCCCCACGAACGTCGTGATCTCGAACCAGACGGGGAGCTCCACGGGGCCTCACTCTACGGGCGGGGTCCTGCCGTCGCTGACGCCGGCAGGACCCCTCGGGCGGTCGTGGCGCGTCGCCGCGGGGCCGTCGCCGGCCCCGCGGCGACGGGGTGGAGCGGTGCTACCGGTGCAGCGGTTCGTCCTCGGTGGGGGCGACAGCCGGGCCGGCATCCCGCCCCGGCGAGGTGCCCCCCTCGGCCGCGGGCCGGGGCTGGGCCGGGGCCTCTGCCCGGGTCCCGTCGCGGACCTCGCCGCTGCCGGCGGGCGCGACGTGCTCGGCCCGGTCGCGCCGGTTCTTCGCCAGGCTGGCCACGGTGGTGACGAGGAGGGTCACGAGGATGACCGACAGGGACAGCCAGGTCGGGATCTCGGGGATCACGGTGACGTGCTCGCCGCCGTTGATGAAGCCCAGCTCGTTGGTGTGCAGGGCGTGGATGACCAGCTTGACGCCGATGAACCCGAGGATGACCGCGAGGCCGTAGGACAGGTAGACGAGCCGGTCGAGCAGGCCGTCGATGAGGAAGAACAGCTGGCGCAGGCCCAGGAGCGAGAACGCGTTGGCCGCGAAGACCAGGTAGGTCTCCTGGGTCAGGCCGAAGATCGCCGGGATCGAGTCGACGGCGAAGAGGATGTCGGCGCTGCCGATGGCGATGAGCGCGATGGCCAGCGGGGTGATGTACCGCTTGCCGTCGATCCGCACCGCCATCTTGTCCGAGTGGTACTCGTCGGTGGTCGGGAAGACCCGGCGGGCGCCACGGAGGAGGATGTTCTCCGTGAAGTCCTCCTCCTCGCCGTGCCCGCCGCTGCGCGCCTGCGCCCAGGCGGTGTAGATCAGGATCGCGCCGAAGAGGTAGAAGACCCAGCTGAAGTTCTCGATGGCTGCGGCGCCGATGAGGATGAAGACGGTGCGCAGGATCAGCGCGAACGTGATGCCGTAGAGCAGCACCTTCTGCTGCAGCTCCCGTGGCACGGAGAAGCTGGCCATGATCAGCACGAACACGAAGAGGTTGTCGATCGACAGGCTCTTCTCGGTGATGTAGCCGGCGAAGTACTCGCCGCCGAACTGGGCCCCGTAGAACCAGAAGATCAGCAGGCCGAACACGATCGCGATGGCGACGTAGACGCTCGACCAGATGGCGGACTCGCGCAGGGTCGGCGCGTGCGGGGTCCGCACGTGGCCGACGAGGTCGAAGACGAGCATCCCGACGATCAGACCGATCGTGAGAGCCCACACCCAGAAGGGGACGTCCATACGGCAATGCCTCCGGTCACTGGCAGCAGTCAGTACCGGAGGTCTCTCCCGCCACCGGCCGGGGCCGGTGACCGACGGGACCGGAGATCACGGGATCTCGTACTGACGGCCCTGCCGCGTGGGGATACTCCCCTCCACGGACCGCCCGGATGACGGCGCGCGTCACCGCCCGCACTCCGTGTGGTCCGTCCGGTGCAACGACAGCTGGGCGGCCCGAGTTCCCGGACCCGCGGCGTCGGCCGGAGACCTGCGTCACATCCGGCTCAGGCGGGGCGGCGGCTCTTCGGCAGTGCGGCGACCGCCGCGTCGTACGAGGCGTCGACCAGCTCGTGGACGTCGTCGTCGGGCACCGGGCCGGTGAAGTCGACGGAGTTCCAGCCGTACCGGCCCACGTAGTGGCTCGTCGTCACCGCGCCGGGGTAGCGGTCGCGCCACTCCCCTGCCTCTGCGGCGTCGCGGCCGCACTTGACGCTGACCGTGGTGGCGCCGATGAAGGCGAAGCCCTTGCCGCCGACCTTGGCGACCAATTCCTCCTCGCCCCAGGGGTAGGTCTCCTCCGCCCCCGGCTTGGCGAGGCAGTAGGCGACCAGCTCGTCCCGGTCCACGGGCGGCTCCTCACGTCCTGTCGCGGTGGGCGGCGTGCACGGTGGCGTACGACCGTCCGCAGGACGGCCGCCCGGTCACGCGTGCGCGGCGTCGAACTGGCGGAGCTCCTTCTTCAGCTCGCTCAGCTCGTCGCGCAGCCGGGCGGCGACCTCGAACTGCAGCTCGCGCGCGGCCGCCAGCATCTGCTCGTTCATCTGCGTGATGAGGTCCGCCAGCTCGTTGCGCGGCAGGCCCTGGACGTCGATCGAGCCCGCCTTGCCCTTGGCCGACCCGGCCTTGTTCTTCGACGACAGACCCGGGACCGGCGCCTTGCCGCGCGACTGCTGCCGGCCGGAGCCGCCGATGAGCTCGGCCGACTCGGAGTCCTCCGCCTCGCGGTAGATGCCGTCGAGGATGTCGACGATCTTCTTCCGCAGCGGCTGCGGGTCGACGCCGCGCTCGGTGTTGTAGGCGATCTGCTTCTCGCGACGCCGGTTGGTCTCTTCGATCGCCTGGGCCATCGACGGTGTGATCTTGTCCGCGTACATGTGCACCTGGCCGGAGACGTTCCGGGCGGCGCGGCCGATCGTCTGGATCAGCGAGGTGCCCGAGCGGAGGAACCCCTCCTTGTCCGCGTCGAGGATGGCCACCAGCGACACCTCGGGCAGGTCGAGACCTTCGCGGAGCAGGTTGATGCCCACCAGCACGTCGTACTCGCCCTGCCGCAGCTCGCGCAGCAGTTCCACGCGGCGCAGGGTGTCGACCTCGGAGTGCAGGTACCGCACCTTGATGCCCAGCTCGAGCAGGTAGTCGGTGAGGTCCTCGGCCATCTTCTTGGTCAGCGTGGTGACCAGGATCCGCTCGTCCTTCTCCGTGCGGATCCGGATCTCGTGCACCAGGTCGTCGATCTGCCCCTTGGTCGGCTTGACGACCACCTCGGGGTCGACAAGCCCGGTGGGCCGGATGACCTGCTCCACGAACTCACCGCCGGTGCGACCGAGCTCGTAGTTGCCCGGCGTCGCCGACAGGTAGACCGTCTGCCCGATGCGGTCGGTGAACTCCTCCCACTTCAGCGGCCGGTTGTCCATCGCCGACGGCAGCCGGAACCCGTGCTCGACCAGCGTCCGCTTGCGGCTCATGTCGCCCTCGTACATGCCGCCGATCTGCGGCACCGTCACGTGCGACTCGTCGATGACCAGCAGGAAGTCCTCGGGGAAGTAGTCGATGAGGCAGGCGCCGGCGCTGCCGGGCGCGCGCCCGTCGATGTGCCGCGAGTAGTTCTCGATGCCCGAGCAGAACCCGACCTGGCGCATCATCTCGATGTCGTAGGTGGTGCGCATGCGCAGCCGCTGGGCCTCCAGCAGCTTGCCCTGCCGCTCCAGCTCGGCCAGCCGCTGCTCGAGCTCGGCCTCGATGCCCCTGATCGCCCGCTCCATGCGGTCGGGGCCGGCCACGTAGTGGGTCGCCGGGAAGACGAACAGCTCCTGGACCTCGCGCACGACCTCGCCGGTCAGCGGGTGCAGGTAGTAGAGCCGCTCCACCTCGTCGCCGAACATCTCGATCCGGACGGCGAGCTCCTCGTACACCGGGAAGACCTCGATGGTGTCGCCCCGCACCCGGAACGTGCCGCGGGTGAACGACAGGTCGTTGCGGGTGTACTGCTCGGTGACCAGCGTGCGGAGCAGCTCGTCGCGGTCGCGCTCCTCTCCCACCGAGATCTTCAGCGCCCGGTCGACGTACTCCTGCGGGGTGCCCAGGCCGTAGATGCAGGACACGGTGGCGACCACCACGACGTCGCGCCGGGTGAGCAGCGCCTGCGTCGCCGAGTGCCGCAGCCGCTCGACCTCCTCGTTGATCGAGGAGTCCTTCTCGATGTAGGTGTCGGTCTGCGGGACGTACGCCTCGGGCTGGTAGTAGTCGTAGTACGAGACGAAGTACTCGACCGCGTTGTTCGGCAGCAGCTCGCGGAACTCGTTGGCCAGCTGCGCCGCCAGGGTCTTGTTCGGCGCCATCACCAGCGTCGGCCGCTGCACCTGCTCGACCAGCCAGGCCGTCGTCGCCGACTTCCCGGTGCCGGTGGCACCCAGCAGGACGACGTCCTTCTCCCCCGAGTTCACCTTCTCGGCGAGGGCCTTGATCGCCGCCGGCTGGTCGCCGGAGGGCTCGAACTCGCTGACGACCCGGAACTTGCCCTGGGTCGGCCGGATGTCGGTGGTCGCGCGCACGGGAGAGACGGTACGACGCGGGTGTGACAGAACGGGTCCGAGCGAGCGGGTGGGCCGACTGGTGAACCCGGGGAGAACGGGACGCGACTGATACTTGTCCTCGACGGTGACGCGCCCCTAGCGTGCCTGGTCGCAGGAGCGGTTCCAGACCGGGGACCAGCGCCACCCGGCTCCCGCCGGGCGAGGTCGGACCCCGGGATGACGGTGTCCGGCCCCCGGGGTCGCCCACCGCGCCGCCCGGTCCCTGGCAGCCCGCCGCGGTCCCGGAGCCTGCGCACGACGCCCCCCGCGGCCGCGCCACGGGGGGCGTCGTCGTCCCCGCTGCCCGGAGCGGCAGGACTCACACCGAAGTGAGGTGTGCGGCGCCGTCGCCCCGGGCACCCGTGCACGGTCGCACCAGACGACTTCCTCCGCGAAGATCGCCGGAGAACCACCCCCGCCCCGGGGATCGGGGCACAGCGCAGGAGGAAATCCCAGGATGACGCAGGTCTGGCCCGGCAGTGCCTACCCCCTCGGGGCCACGTACGACGGCACGGGCACCAACTTCGCGATCTTCAGCGAGGTGGCCGAGAAGGTCGAGCTCTGCCTCTTCGACGAGGCCGGCAACGAGGAACGCATCCGGCTCCCCGAGATGGACGGCTACGTCTGGCACGCGTTCCTGCCCGGGATCCACCCCGGCCAGAAGTACGGCTTCCGCGTGCACGGCCCCTACGACCCGGCGCAGGGCCTGCGCTGCAACCCGAACAAGCTGCTGCTCGACCCCTACGCCAAGGCCGTGGACGGCCAGATCGACTGGGACCCGTCGGTCTTCGGCTACGACTTCGAGACCAAGGAGCGCAACGACGAGGACTCGGCGGCGCACATGCCGAAGTCCGTCGTCGTCAACCCGTACTTCGACTGGGGCGTGGACCGCCCGCCGAAGACGGCCTACAACAAGACGGTCATCTACGAGGCCCACGTCAAGGGCCTGACGATGACCAACCCGCGGATTCCCGAGGAGCTGCGCGGCACCTACGCCGGCATCGCGCACCCGGCGACCATCGAGCACCTCACCGAGCTCGGGATCACCGCCCTCGAGCTGCTCCCGGTGCACCAGTTCGTGCAGGACGACACGCTCCAGCAGAAGGGCCTGCGCAACTACTGGGGCTACAACTCGATCGGCTTCTTCGCGCCCCACAACGAGTACGCCAGCGACACCACCTCCGGCCAGCAGGTGCAGGAGTTCAAGGGCATGGTGCGGGCGCTCCACGAGGCCGGGATCGAGGTCATCCTCGACGTGGTCTACAACCACACCGCCGAGGGCAACCACAACGGCCCGACGCTGTCCTTCCGCGGCATCGACAACCGCACGTACTACAAGCTCGTCGAAGGTGACGAGCGCTACTACATGGACTACACCGGGACCGGGAACACCCTGAACGTCCGGACGCCCCAGTCCCTGCAGCTGATCATGGACTCGCTGCGCTACTGGGTGACCGAGATGCACGTGGACGGGTTCCGGTTCGACCTCGCCTCCGCCCTGGCCCGCGAGCTGCACGCCGTCGACCGGCTGGCCACGTTCTTCGACCTCGTGCACCAGGACCCCGTCGTCAGCCAGGTCAAGCTCATCGCCGAGCCCTGGGACGTGGGCGAGGGCGGCTACCAGGTGGGCAACTTCCCGGCGCTGTGGACGGAGTGGAACGGCAAGTACCGCGACACCGTCCGCGACTTCTGGCGCGGCGAGGACGCCACCGTCGGCGAGTTCGCCAGCCGGATCACCGGCTCCGCCGACCTGTACCAGCACTCCGGTCGGCGCCCGGTGGCGAGCATCAACTTCGTCACCGCGCACGACGGCTTCACGCTCAACGACCTCGTCTCCTACAACGAGAAGCACAACGAGGCCAACGGCGAGGACAACAACGACGGCGAGAGCCACAACCGCAGCTGGAACTGCGGCGTCGAGGGCCCGACGGACGACCCGGAGGTCCTGCAGCTGCGGGCGCAGCAGCGCCGCAACTTCATCGCCACGATGATGCTCAGCCAGGGTGTGCCGATGCTCCTGCACGGCGACGAGCTGGGCCGCTCGCAGGGCGGCAACAACAACGGCTACTGCCAGGACTCCGAGCTGACCTGGATCGACTGGGCGGACGTCGACGAGGGGCTGCTCGCCTTCACCCGCAAGGTGACCAAGCTCCGCACCGACCACCCCACGTTCCGCCGTCGCCGGTTCTTCCACGGCCGGCCGGTCCGTCGCGGCCTCGGCGATCCGGTCCCCGACATCGACTGGCTCACCCCGGCCGGCGAGCAGATGACCGACGAGGACTGGGACGCCGCCTACGCCAAGTCCCTGGCCGTGTACCTCAACGGCGTCGGGATCCGGGAGATGGACGAGCGGGGCGAGTACGTCCAGGACGACCACTTCTACCTGGCCTACAACGCCTCGCACGAGCCGATCGAGTTCACGCTGCCCAGTGACGACTACAGCCAGGCCTGGACGACGGTCCTCGACACCGCCGAGATGCACGAGGTCGAGCCGGTCGAGCTCAAGCCGGGCGAGACGGTGACCGTGCAGGGGCGCTCGATCATCGTGCTGACGGGCCCGGCCCAGTGACCGAGCGGCGGGACGCGCCTGCCGCGACCTACCGCCTGCAGATCCACGCAGGCTTCCGGCTGGACGACGCCGCGGAGGTGGCCGGCTACCTGGCCGACCTCGGGGTCACCCACGCCTACTCGTCGCCGCTCCTGCGGTCGGCGGAGGGCAGCAACCACGGGTACGACACCGTCGATCACGCGCACATCGACGAGGCGCGCGGCGGCCGGGAGGGCTTCGACCGGTTCGTCGCCGCCCTCCACGAGCACGGTCTCCGCCTGGTGCTCGACCTCGTGCCCAACCACATGGGCGTCGACGACCCGTCGGCCGCACCCTGGTGGTGGGACGTGCTGCAGCACGGCCGGGCCTCGGCGCACGCCGGCGCGTTCGACGTCGACTGGGAGTTCGGGGGCGGCAAGGTCCGCATCCCGGTCCTGGGCAGCGCCGACGACGTCGAGAAGCTCGAGGTGGGGGACGGCGAGCTGCGGTACTACGACAACCGCTTCCCGATCGCGCCGGGGACCGAGGGGGGCACCCCTCAGGAGGTGCACGCCCGGCAGAACTACGAGCTGGTCGACTGGCGCCGCGCCGACTCCGACCTCAACTACCGGCGGTTCTTCGCGATCAACACCCTCGCGGGGCTGCGGGTGGAGGACCCGGCGGTCTTCGACGCCACGCACGAGCTGGTGCTGCAGCTGGTCCGCGACGGCGCGGTCGACGGCCTCCGCATCGACCACCCGGACGGGCTCGCCGACCCCAAGGGCTACCTGGACCGACTGGCGGAGGCCTCGGGCGGCCGGTGGACGGTCGTCGAGAAGATCCTCGAGCCCGGCGAGGACCTGCCGGCCTCCTGGAGGACCGCCGGGACGACGGGCTACGACGCCCTCGCCGAGGTCGACGAGCTGCTGGTCGACCCGGCCGGCGAGGAGGCGCTGACGGCGCTCGACACCGAGCTTGCCGGCGGGCCGGTGGACTACGAGCAGCTGGTGCACGACTGCAAGCGCGAGGTCACCGACGGGATGCTCGGCTCCGAGGTCGCGCGGCTCGTGCGGGTCATCGGCGAGTTGCCCGGCGTCGACGTGGCCCAGCAGACCGAGGCGCTGGCCGAGCTGCTGGCCACCTTCCCCGTCTACCGCAGCTACCTGCCCGACGGCCGCGAGCACCTGGACCGCACGGTGGCCGCGGTGCGCGACCGCCGCCCCGACCTCGCCGCCGCCGTCGACGCCCTGCACCCGGTGCTGTCGCAGACGGGCGCCGAGGCCGCGACCCGGTTCGAGCAGACCAGCGGCCCGGTCATGGCCAAGGGCGTCGAGGACAGCGCCTACTACCGGTGGGCACGCTTCGTCATGCTCAACGAGGTGGGCGGCGACCCCGCGCGCTTCGGCAGCACCGTCGAGGAGTTCCACGCGGCGCAGGAGCACCGTGCGCTGCGGTACCCCGAGTCGATGACGACGCTGTCGACCCACGACACCAAGCGCAGCGAGGACGTGCGGGCCCGGCTGGCCGTGCTCGCCGAGGTCCCGACCGAGTGGGCGAGCCTCGTCCGGTACCTGCTCTCCCGCCACCCGCTGGCCGACCGGCCGCTCGCGCACCTGGTCTGGCAGAACCTGGTGGGCGCCTGGCCCCTCTCGCGGGAACGGGCGCACGCGTACGTGGAGAAGGCCGCCCGCGAGGCCGGCACGTCGACCACGTGGACCGATCCCGACGAGGAGTTCGAGGGGCAGTTGCACGCGCTCGTCGACGCCGCGTACGACGACGACGCCTCAGCGGCCCGGATCCACAAGTTCGTCGAGCGGATCACGCCGGCCGGCTGGAGCAACTCGCTGACCCAGAAGCTGCTGCAGCTGACCATGCCCGGCGTCCCGGACGTCTACCAGGGCACCGAGCTCTGGGACTTCTCGCTCGTCGACCCCGACAACCGCCGTCCGGTCGACTACGACCGGCGCCGTGAGCTGCTCGCGGCCCTCGACGGCGGCGAGATCCCCGCCGTCGACGAGACCGGCGCGGCCAAGCTCCTCGTGGTCTCCCGCGTGCTCCGGGCCCGGCGCGACCACCCGGAGTGGTTCGACGGGTACCAGCCGGTCGAGGTCACCGGGACGGCCGCCGAGCACCTGGTCGCCTTCGACCGGGGCGGGGTCGTCGCGGTGGCGACCCGGCTCCCGGTCGGGCTCGCGGCGACGGGCTGGGGCGACACCGCGCTGAAGCTGCCGACCGGCGCGTGGCAGGACCTGCTCACCGGCCGGCGGGTGGTGTCGGACATGGGTGGCGTCGGCGTCGAGACCCTGCTGGAGAAGCTCCCGGTCGCCCTCCTCACCCGGGCCTGAGCCGACGAGATCTGCGCACCCGCCCTCATCAGCGGCCCGTCGGGGGCGGGTGTGCAGATCTCGCTCTAGAAGCGGATGGCGTCGATGACCTTCGCGCGGACGGCGATGATCGCCGGCAGCAACCCCGCCAGTGCGCCGACCGCCGTCGCGGCGACCAGCCCCTCCACCGCCGCCGCGACCGGGAAGCCCGGCATGTCCGCGATCGGGATGCCGTTGTTGAGCAGCCGCTCCAGCGGCAGGTTCCGCACCAGCACGATCGACGCGCCGACGGCGAGCACGCCCGCCAGCGCGGTGGCGCACACGCTCTCCAGCATCACCGCCGAGAAGATCCGGCCCGAGGTGGCGCCGAAGCTCCGCCGCACGCCGATCTCCCGGATCCGCTGCCGCACCGTGACCAGGCCGATGTTGAGCACCCCGAGCCCACCGAGGACCAGGACCACGGTCCCGGCGCCGCGGATCGCGAGCCGGAGCATCGCGATCGTCTCCTCGGCGCCCTGCGGGTCGCTGCGGTAGGTGTCGACCTGGAGCCCGCCGCCCAGCGCCAGGGAGAGGTCGTTGCGCACCGTGTCCATCACCTGGTCGACCTGGTCGGCCGGAACCCACAGCTCGAGCGTGCTGGGTCCGCCGTACATCGCGGTCGCCGGGTCCACCGCGGCGTCCCACGGTCCCGCGGAGCGGTCGACGCGGTAGGCCAGCAGCTCCTCTCCGTAGCCCTCGCGCACCACGCCGACGATCGTGGCGACCACCGGGCTCGGCCCGCCGATCACGACCGTCGGCCGGCCGGCCAGGTCGGGCGCGCCGAGGGCGGCCATGAAGGCCTCGTTGACGACGACGGACGGCGACAGGTTCTCGCGGTCCCCCTCGCGCAGCCAGCGTCCCTCGACCGGCTCGACCCGGTGCAGCTCGCCGTAGCTGGGCGACACCCGCCGCGTCTGGACCGCGGTCGTCCCGCCGGGCATCCGGAAGCGGGTCTCGCCGTAGGAGATGGTCGCCGCGGTCGCGATGTCGTACCGCTCGACGAGGTCGGCGACGGCGGCGTCCCACCGCGTGCTGTCCGGCGGCATCCCGGTGACCGGGTCCCAGGCGTTGACGGCGACCGTCGCCGCCCGGCCCCCCGACCGCTCCCCCAGCTCCTGCTGCACCTGCGCGACCATCAGCCCCAGCGCGGTCACGGTCGTCATCGCGAACACGGCGAGGAAGACGCCGACCAGCGACAGCAGCACCCGCGTCTTGTGGACGCGCACCTCGTCCCACGCCTCGGCGAGCGTGCCCATCAGCCCGGTCACGCCGGGCCCCTGTCCGACGTCGCCGCCCCGAGAGCGCCGGCGTCGACCAGCGGCGACAGCCGCCCCTTCTCCAGCCGGAACCGGCGCCCGGCCAGCGCTGCGACGGAGAGGTCGTGGGTGATCGTCACCAGGGCCGCGCCGTTCTCCGCGGTCGCCTGCGCGAGCAGCGCCATGACCTGCGCACCCGTCTCGACGTCGAGGGCGCCGGTCGGCTCGTCGGCCAGCACCACGCGGGGGCCGCGGACCAGCGCCCGCGCGATGGCCACCCGCTGCTGCTCGCCGCCGGACAGCCGCTCCGGCACCTGGTCCGCACGCGCACCCAGCCCGACCCGGTCGAGCATCTCGCGGGCGGTGCGCCGGCGGCGCAGGTAGTCGCGGCCGCGCGCGTAGAGCAGCGGGGCCGCGACGTTCTCGGCGGCGGTGCGCCGCGGCAGCAGGTTGAACTGCTGGAAGACGAAGCCGAACACCTCGCCGCGCAGCCGCGAGCGGCGGCGCGCGGACAGCCGGTCGGTCGGCTCCCCCTCCAGGAGGTAGCTGCCCGTCGTCGGGGTGTCGAGCAGGCCGAGGAGGTTGAGCAGCGTCGACTTGCCCGACCCGGACCGGCCCACGACGGCGACGTGCTCACCGGGGGCGACGTCCAGGTCGACCCCCGTGAGGATCGGCAGGACGCTCTCGTCCGGGAGCAGCACCTCCCGGCTGATGCCGCGCAGCTCCAGGAGACTCATCCGACCGGCCCCGGCATCGACGGGTCGACGACGGAGTCGTCCGGGACCGGCACGAACTGGCGCACCTGCTCGCCCTCGGCCAGCCCCTCGCGCACCTCGATCTGCTCGCCGTCGGTGAGCCCGAGGGTGACGGCGCGCTGCTCCTCCGTGCCGTCCTCGCCGACCACCCAGACGTTGCCGGTCTGCACGGACCCCTGGACGGCGGTGATCGGGACGACGAGCACGTCCTCGGCGGTGCCGGCCTGCACGCGGACGGTCGCGCCCATGCCCGCGAAGACGGTGACGCCCGCGGGAACCGCGCACCGGGCCGTCGTCCCCCCGCCGGCCGGGGCGCCGGGGGCAGGGGCGCCGGTCTCCGGCGGCTGCGGGTCCTGGGCCGGGGCGGCGCCCAGCGTGAGGCCGGTGCACGTGAACGGCGCCGGTCCGCCCTGCACCTCGACCTCCGCGGTCGCCGGCGGGCTCAGCAGCCGGAACTGCTCGTCCTGGGTGAGGGTGGCGGTGACCGACAGCGTCCCGGGGGCGACCGACCCGAGCGTGTCGCCGACCGCGACGACCTGGTCGACGAGGACGTCGAGGGTGCCCACGGAACCGGCGACGGGAGCGGCGACGGTCACGGTGCGCACCCGCGGCGCCCGCGGCGTCGACGTCGGGTTCCCCTCGGCGTCGGTGCCCACGACCGGGTCGAGCTGCTCCTCGACGCGGATCTCCACCAGTGCCTGCCCCGACGTCACGGGGGCGCCCGTCGCCACGAGCACGCGGCGGACGGTGCCCGCGGCCGTGGCCCTGACCGGCGCGGCGGCGTCGGCGACCACGGTGCCGGTGACCGAGACGGTGTTGGCCACCGTCCCCCGGCCGACCGGCACGGTGGGCGAGCCCAGCTCGAGCGTCGGCGCGCCGGGTCCGGAGGGGTCGCGCCCGCCGGTCCCGCCGCGGAACGCGAGGACGACGAGGGCGACGGCGATGACGGCCCAGACCAGCAGCCGGAGAGCCGGGAAGACGATGGTGCGGACGACGGACATGCACGCTCCCTGCGCGCTCGGGTACCCGCTGGTACCGGTAGTACGGGAACGTAGCGACGTCGTCGCCCGCTGTCGTCAGCCTGCGGACGGACGCGCAGTACGACCGGGGGTTGACCAGCGACGGGGCGGGCATGATGCCTGCGCGCCCTTCCACCCCCACCGAAAAGCCCGGAGGCCCTTGCATGTCCGCTCCCGTCGAGTTCGCCGTCTGGGCGCCCCTGCCCGAGCGGGTGCGGCTCCAGGTCGACGGCGCCGTGCACGACATGCGCAAGGACGCCGGCGGCTGGTGGCGGGCCGAGGTCGAGGCGTCGCCGGAGGCCGACTACGGCTACCTGCTCGACGACGGCGGGACGCCGCGACCCGACCCGCGCTCCCGTCGGCAGCCACAGGGCGTGCACGGACTGTCCCGCCGGTTCGAGCCCGACGCCCACGAGTGGGGCGACACCGCGTGGACGGGTCGCCCGCTGGCCGGCGGCGTCGTCTACGAGCTGCACGTCGGCACGTTCACCCCGGAGGGCACCCTCGACGCCGCGATCGGCCGGCTCGGCCACCTGGTCCGGCTCGGCGTCGACTTCGTGGAGCTGCTCCCGGTCAACGGCTTCAACGGCACGCACAACTGGGGCTACGACGGCGTCCTCTGGTACGCCGTGCAGGAGGAGTACGGCGGGCCGGCGGCCTACCAGCGGTTCGTCGACGCCTGCCACCAGCAGGGCCTCGGCGTGATCCAGGACGTCGTCTACAACCACCTCGGCCCGTCCGGGAACTACCTGCCCGAGTTCTTCCCCGTCTTCGCCGAGGGCGGCGCCAACACCTGGGGCAACTCGGTCAACCTCTCGGGCCCCGACTCGGACGAGGTGCGGCGGTACATCATCGACAACGCGCTGATGTGGCTGCGCGACATGCACGTCGACGGGTTGCGCCTCGACGCCGTGCACGCACTGGTCGACGAGCGGGCCACGCACGTGCTGGAGGAGATGGCCCAGGAGGTCGACAAGCTGTCGGTCGCCGTCGGCCGGCCGCTCACCCTGATCGCGGAGAGCGACCTCAACGACCCGCGCATGGTCACCCCCCGGGTCGCCGGCGGTCTGGGGCTCACCGCCCAGTGGAGCGACGACTTCCACCACTCGCTGCACTCGGTCCTGACCGGCGAGGGCCAGGGCTACTACTCCGACTTCGCCGAGGCCGGGCTGGCCGGCCTGGCCAAGGTGCTGACCGGCGCCTTCTTCCACGACGGCGCCTGGTCGAGCTTCCGGCGCCGCCACCACGGTCGGCCGGTCGACACCGCGACGCTGCCCGGCTGGAAGTTCCTCGGCTACCTGCAGGACCACGACCAGATCGGCAACCGGGCCGTCGGCGACCGGATCTCGGCCACCCTCTCCCCCGGCCAGCTCGCGGTCGGGGCCACGCTCGTCCTGACCAGCCCGTTCACGCCGATGCTGTTCATGGGCGAGGAGTGGGGCGCCTCGACGCCGTGGCAGTTCTTCACCAGCCACCCGGAGCCGGAGCTGGGCAAGGCCACCGCCGAGGGCCGGATCGGCGAGTTCGCCGAGCATGGCTGGGACGCCGACGTCGTGCCCGACCCGCAGGACCCGGAGACCTTCACCCGGTCGAAGCTCGACTGGTCGGAGCTGTCGCAGGAGCCGCACGACCGGCTGCTCGCCGTCCACCGGTCGCTGCTGGCCCTGCGCCGGGCCCACCCGGACCTGGTGGATCCCGACCTCACCGCCGTCCACGTCGACTGGGACGACGCCGACCGGTGGCTGGTCGTCCACCGCGGCAGCCTGCGCGTGGTGGTCAACCTGGCCGAGGAGCCCCGGGAGGTCGTCCTGGACCGGGCGGTGGGCGAGGTCCTGTTCAGCACCGCCGAGCTCCCCGAGGTGGACGACGCGACGGTGACCCTGCCGGCCGGGAGCGCGGCCGTGGTCAGCACCCGCTGACGTGCGCCGCCTCCTGCCCACCCCCGGCGACGTCGACGACGCCGGGCTGGTGGACGCCTACCGCCTGCTGCCGGGCCGCTCGCTGCGGGTGAACTTCGTGGCGTCCCTCGACGGTGCGATCACCGTCGGCGGGGTCAGCGAGGGGCTCGGGTCACCGGGCGACAAGCGGATCTTCCGCGTGCTGCGGGCACTCGCCGACGCCGTCCTGGTCGGGCACGGGACGTCGTCGGCGGAGGGCTACCGCCCGATCACCGCCGACTCGGCGGTGGGCCGGCTCCGGGCCTCGATCGGCCGGCCGCCCACCGCCCCGGTGGTCGTCGTCTCGCGCCGGGCGTCGCTCTCGCCCGACGACCGTCTCGTGGGCGCGCCCTCCCCCACCATCTGCGTCACGTGCGAGGCGGCCGACCCGGCCCGCCGCGCCGCGCTGGAGGGGGCCGGCGTGCGCGTGCTCGTGTGCGGAGAGGACGACGTGGACCTCCCCACGGCGCTGGACCAGCTCGCCGGGCTCGGCCACGAGCAGGTGCTCTGCGAGGGCGGCCCGCAGCTGCTGCACGCCGCCCTGACCGCGGGGGTCGTCGACGAGCTCGACCTCTCGATAGCGCCGGCGCTGGTGGGCGGCGAGAGCCGGCTGCTGGCGGACGCGCTCGGGACGCCCGTCCGCCCGGCCCTCGTCCAGCTCCTCGAGGAGGACGGCGTCCTGTTCGCCCGTTACTCCCTCGCCGCGCCCGGGGCCCGGTAGCCGACGTCCTGGGCGCGGGTCAGCGCCTCCAGGGTCTCCTCGACGGTGAGCAGGACGGTCGTCTCGATCGAGCTGAGCGCACCGCCCCCGCCGATGGCCAGCGCGACGGCGGCCATCGAGACGTTGTCCGGCGCCTCCCAGAGGTTGTACCCGTCGCGCTCGCCGAAGGCGTACCAGAAGCCGTGCAGCTTCCCGCCGACCGACTCGATGTAGGCGGAGGCGGCCTTCCGGCGGTCCTCCGGCTGGGCGATCATCATCGCCCAGGTCTCCGGGGTGTAGCTGAACCTCGTCAGGTACATGGGCATCGTCGTGCCTCCTGGTCGTCCCCCGCGGGGCCGACGGTAGGGGCAGGTCAGGACACCGTCGAGGGTCCGCGGTGCGGCTACCGGAGGACGACCACGACTCCGCGGGTGCGCGAACCGTCCGGCGCCGTCCAGTCCGCCTCGATCCGGCCGCGTCCCGTGCCGGCCTCCCCTCCGATGGGCGCGCGGACCAGCAGGACCGCACCCACCTCTCCCCCGTCCCACGTCCGCCCCACCGAGGGGTCGAGGGTGTCGCTCTCGTTCTGGTGCTGGGCCTCGACCGCTCCGGCGACGAAGGCGAGCAGCTGTGCCGTGGCCACGGGATCGTGCTCGGCGTCGTAGACCCACCGGGTGCCCAGCACGCCGTGCTCGGTCGTGCCGACGAGCGCGTGCTCCGCCCCGGGCAGCGGGGCGGCGCGGTAGGTGAGGGGGACGAAGTACGTGGCCGGCTCGCCCGCACCGTCGTTCACGAGCATCAGCTCGATGCCGACCTCGCCGGCGGGGTCGTCGAGCCGGAAGCCGCCGGCGCGGGAGAGCTCCGGCTCACCCGCGCCGCGGTACCACGGCCGCCCGGGCAGCCAGGCCGTGAGCAGCTCGAGCTTCGAGGGCGCCAAGGTCGTGCGGTGCATCGTGGCCACGACCGCACCCTGGCACACGGTGCCGGTCGTCGTCCCCGGCTGCTTGGATACCGCGCATGGATCTCCCCGTGCTGCCGCCGGTGAAGCCGATGCTGGCCAAGGCGACGACGAAGGTGCCGACCGGCGACTTCTTCTACGAGCCCAAGTGGGACGGCTTCCGCTGCGTGGTGTTCCGCGACGGCGACGAGGTGGAGCTGGGCAGCCGCAACGAGCGCCCGCTCACGCGCTACTTCCCCGAGGTCGTGGCCGCGGTGAAGGCGAACCTCCCGGAGCGCTGCGTCGTCGACGGCGAGATCGTCGTCCCCGCCGGGGACCGGCTGCACTTCGAGGCGCTGCTGCAGCGCATCCACCCGGCCGAGTCGCGGGTGAACCTGCTGGCGGAGCAGACCCCGGCGTCCTTCGTCGCCTTCGACCTGCTGGCCCTCGGCTTCGAGTCGCTGCTGGAGACGCCGTTCGCCGAGCGCCGCACCCGGCTGGAGCAGGCCCTGGGCGGGGCGCGGCCGCCGGTCTACGTCACCAGCGTCACCCGCGACCCGGCGACCGCCGAGCGCTGGTTCGAGACGTTCGAGGGCGCGGGGCTGGACGGCGTGGTCGCCAAGGCCGCCGACCTGCCCTACGGGCCCGACCAGCGGCTGATGACCAAGATCAAGCACGTGCGGACCGCCGACTGCGTGGTCGCCGGCTTCCGCTGGCACAAGAGCGGCCCGATCGTGGGCTCGCTGCTGCTCGGGCTGTACGACCAGGGGCAGCTGCAGCACATCGGCGTCGCGGCGTCCTTCCCGATGGCCCGGCGTGCCGAGCTGGTCGAGGAGCTCGCCCCCTACCGCGCCGAGGCGCTGGACGGGCACCCGTGGCAGGAGTGGGCCAACGCTCAGGTCCAGGCCGACGGCGAGAACCGGATGCCCGGGGCGGTGAGCCGCTGGAACGCGAAGAAGGACCTGTCCTGGGTGCCGCTGCGGCCCGAACTGGTGGTGGAGATCAAGTACGACCAGCTGGAGGGGCGTCGACTTCGTCACACCGGCCAGTTCCTGAGGTGGCGACCGGACCGCGACCCCGTGAGCTGCACGTACGACCAGCTGGAGGTCCCGGTGCGCTACGACCTCGCGGAGGTTCTCGCAGGTGGCAGGTCGCCCGATCGGCAGTGATCGTCTGCACGGCCCGCACATGGCTCCTAGGCTCGTGATCATGCGTCTGCACCGCGGCCGGCTGGCCGTTCCGTCGATCCTGCTCGCCCTGGGCATGGTCCTGGCCGGCTGCACGTCCTTCTCCGACGGCACCGGCGAGGAGGCCGCGACGACCACGTCGGCGGCCCCCGAGCCCGAGGCGGCGGAGATCGACTGGACCGACTGCAACGAGCAGATCCAGGCGCTGGTCGCCGGGCAGCCCGGCAGCGAGCGCGACCTGTCCTTCGAGTGCGGCCGCACCGAGGTGCCGATCAGCTACGACGAGCCGCAGGGCGCCACGCTGCCGCTGTTCCTCGTGCGCGTGGTGAGCGGCACCCAGACCGACCGGATCGGCTCGCTGCTGGTCAACCCCGGCGGTCCGGGCGCCTCGGGTGCCGACGCAGCGATCGGCCTGGCGCTGACGCTCCCCGACGAGATCCTCGGCCGCTTCGACATCGTGGGCTTCGACCCGCGCGGCGTGGGGCTCTCCACCCCGGTCGAGTGCATCTCCGACGAGCGCAAGGAGGAGATCATCGCCGCCGAGCCGCGGCCGACCACCGACGAGGACCTCGACGCCGCCTTCGCCCTGGCCGAGGAGGTGGCCGACGGCTGCGCCGACGAGTACGGCGACGCGCTGGGCACCTTCAACACCGTCGACACCGCCCGCGACATGGACCGGCTGCGCGAGGCGCTCGGTGACGAGAAGCTGACCTACCTCGGCTACTCCTACGGGACGACGCTCGGCTCGACCTACGCGGAACTGTTCCCGGAGAACGTCCGCAGCCTGGTGCTGGACGCCGCCGTCGACCCCGACATCGACGCGAAGGAGGACGCCGAGCAGAGCGCTGCCGCCTTCGAGGCAGGGTTCGACGCCTTCGCCGCCAACTGCACCGGGCTGCTCGCCGGGTGCCCGCTGGGCGCCGAGCCGCGCCAGTTCGTCGAGCAGGTCATGGCCCAGGCGGCGGCCACGCCGATCCCGAGCACCGAGCCGGGCGAGACGCGGCAGGCCACGCCCGGCGTGGTGCTGACCGCCATCCAGGCGGCGCTCTACGACACCGAGTCGTGGCCGCAGCTGGCCCAGGGCCTCGCGGCCGCGCAGGCCGGCGACGCCAAGGGCCTGTTCTCCCTCGCCGACAGCTACTCGGGGCGGCTGGAGGACGGCACCTACTCGAACCTCTTCGACGCCAACCTCGCGATCAACTGCGCCGACAGCGAGGAGCGCTTCGAGCGGGGCGAGATCCGCGACCTGGCCGCGGAGTGGAACGCGGAGTACCCGCTGTTCGGCGCCGGCTCGGCCGTGGGCCTCTACACCTGCTCGGTGTGGCAGGCCGAGCGCACGCCGCTGCCCGAGCGGGACGCCGAGGGCAGCGCGCCGATCCTGGTGGTCGGCAACTCCGGTGACCCGGTGACCCCGCTGCCCGGTGCCGTCGACCTCGCGGAGGACCTCGAGTCCGGGGTCCTGCTCACCTGGCAGGGCCAGGGGCACACGGCGTACCCGAAGACCGACTGCGTGACGGCGGCGGTCGACGCGTACCTGATCGACCTCACCGCGCCGATGGACGGGCTCACCTGTCCGGCGTGACGGCCACGGCCCCGAGGTCCGTGCTGCGGTAGGAACTGACCCATGGCCAGCAGCAAGGACGCCGTCGTCCTGGACGTCGACGGGCACGAGGTACGCGTCTCCAACCCGGAGAAGCCCTACTTCGGGGACAAGGGCATCCGGAAGATCGACGTCGTCGAGTACTTCGTGTCGGTCGGCGAGGGCATCCTCTTCGCGCTGAGGGACCGGCCGACGACGCTCGAGCGCTGGCCGGGCGGGGTCTTCGAGGGTGCCCGGATCTCCACCCGCGTGGACAACACCGGCGACGCGTTCTACCAGAAGCGCGTGCCCAAGAACGCCCCGCCGTGGGTGCCGACGGCGCACATCACCTTCCCCAGCGGCCGGACGGCGGACGAGATCGCGCCGGACTCGGTGGCCGTCGTGGCGTGGTGCGCCAACCTGGGCACGCTGACCTTCCACCCGTGGCCGGTCGACAAGAGCGACGTCGAGTCGCCCAACCAGATCCGCATCGACCTCGACCCCCAGCCGGGCACCGACTTCTCCGACGCCGTCCGGGTGGCCCCGCACGTGCGGGAGCTGCTGCACGAGTTCGGGATGGAGGGGTGGCCCAAGACCTCGGGCGGGCGCGGCGTGCACATCTACGTGCCCATCCAGCCGCGGTGGACCTTCACCGAGGTGCGGCACGCGGTGATCGCGTTCGGCCGCGAGCTCGAGCGGCGCCTCCCCGACCAGGTCACGATGTCGTGGTGGAAGGAGGAGCGCGGCGAGAAGATCTTCATCGACTACAACCAGATGGCCCGGGACCGCACGATCGCCTCGGCGTACTCCATCCGGCCCAAGCCGCACGCGCCGGTGTCCGCACCGGTCGACTGGGACGAGCTGCCCGATGTCTCCCCGTTCGACTTCGACGTGCTGACCATGCCGGCCCGCTTCCGCGAGGTCGGTGACAAGCACGCCGCCCTGGCCGGGCACGCCTTCGGCATCGAGCCGCTGCTGGAGCTGTTCGAGAAGCAGGCGACCGACGCCGGTCTCGGCGACCTCCCCTATCCGCCCGACTACCCGAAGATGCCGGGCGAGCCCATGCGCGTGCAGCCCAGCCGGGCGCGGAAACCGGCCGCCGACTGAGACCACCGCGCACGAGGCGGGTGTCCGAGACCGCCGGGTGCAGCAGGATGGCGCGGGTGAGGTCGAAGGGGGCCGCCCTGGCGGCCGGCGCCGTGCTGACCCTGCTGGCCGCCTGCACATCGGCGGCCGACGACCACGCCGCGGGCGAGCACGCCGGCCACCCGTCGTCGAGCGCGACGACGTCGGGGGCACCGCCGACGCCCACCCCGACGACCCCCGCGGTGGCGAACCAGCTGCCCGGCATGCCACCGGTCTCCGACGCCCGCAACGTCTACTCCGACACCGGCGCGGGAATGCTCAGCGCCGCGGCCCGCGCCGCCCGGCCGCTGGTCTACGTGCCGCACAACAGCGGCGAGGTGTGGGTGATCGACCCCGCCACGTTCGCCGTCGTCGACCGCTTCCCCGCGGGTGCCGAGGTCCAGCACGTCGTCCCCTCCTGGGACATGGCGACGCTGTACGCGACCGACGACATCGGCAACACGAT
Source organism: Blastococcus litoris (assembly GCF_003075095.1). Lineage (GTDB taxonomy): Bacteria > Actinomycetota > Actinomycetes > Mycobacteriales > Geodermatophilaceae > Blastococcus_B > Blastococcus_B litoris. The sequence continues at coordinate 207,089 of NZ_QCZF01000002.1, read as the reverse complement.
CACGCCGATCGACCCGGTGACCGGCGGTCCCGGGCCGCGGATCCCGGTGGACGACCCCTACAACATGTACTTCACGCCCGACGGGGCAGCGGCGATCTCCGTCGCCGAGGCGCGCCGCTCGCTGGTCTTCTACGACCCGCACACGTGGCAGGAGCAGACCCGGCTGGTCCTCCCCGACTGCGCCGGCGTCGACCACGCCGACTTCACCCCCGACGGTCGGACCGCCGTCTTCAGCTGCGAGTTCGCCGGCCGGGTCGCGGTGGTCGACGTCCCCTCGCGCACCCTGGTCCGGATGATCGACATGCCCGTCATGCACACCCACATGGGGCCGCAGGACGTGAAGCTGGCCCCCGACGGGTCGCGGTTCTACGTCGCCGACTCCGACCAGGGCAGCGTCTGGGTCCTCGACGGCGCCGCCACCCAGGTGATCGGCGAGCTGCCCACGGGCCCGGGTGCGCACGGCCTCTACCTCAGCCGGGACGCGACCCAGCTCTACGTCACCAACCGGCGCGACGACAGCGTGAGCGTGCTCGAGGCGAACACCGGCGCGCCGATCACGACGTGGACCCTGCCCGGGCCGTCGAGCCCCGACATGGGCGGGGTCACCGCCGACGGCAGCCAGCTGTGGCTCTCGGGCCGGTACGACGCCGAGGTGTACGTGATCTCCACGGCCGACGGCTCCCTGCTGGCGCGCATCCCGGTCGCGGAGGGCCCGCACGGCCTCTGCGTCTGGCCGCAGCCGGGCCGCTACTCGCTGGGGCACACGGGCGTCACCCGCTGACCGCCCACCCCGGAGGCGCCGTCGCCGTCTCCCCCGGCGTTCCTCCTCCCCGGACGAGGCGGGAGGCGGCGAGCCGGCGGTAGGCAGGTGCATGACTCTCCCCGAGGACGGAGCAGCGCGGCTGTCCGTCCGGCAGGCCGCCTTCATCGGCGTCGGCGCGATGGTCGGCGCCGGGATCTTCGCCCTGCTCGGTGCCGCAGGCGAGGTCGCCGGTGCGGCCGTCTGGCTGTCGTTCCTGATCGCCGGCGCCGTCGCGATCCTCCAGGGCTACTCGTTCGCCCGGCTCGGCGCCCGCTTCCCCTCGGCCGGCGGCCTGCTGGAGTACGTCGTCCGCGCCTTCGGCAACGGTCACGTCACCGGCGTCGTGGCCTGGCTGTTGCTGGCCGCCAACGCGATCATCACGGCGATGGTGGCCGTCTCCTTCGGCAGCTACGCCTCGGGCGCCTTCGCCGACGGCAGCGCCGGCTGGGCGAAGGTCTTCGCCGTCCTGGTCGTGACCCTGATGACGGTGCTCAACGTGCTGGGGGCCCAGGCGGTGGCCCGGGCGCAGACGATCGTCGTGGTGGTGGTGGTCGGCATCCTCACGGTGTTCGCGATCGCCACGCTGTCCGACCTCGACCCGTCCCTGCTGGCCTTCTCCGGCTACCCGTCGCTCTCCGACATCGTGTCGAGCGTCGCGCTCACCTTCTTCGCCTTCCTAGGGTTCGGCGTCATCACGTTCACGGCCAAGGACCTGGCCGACCCGGCCCGCCAGCTGCCGCGTGCGGTGTACCTCGCCCTGGGCATCGCGACGGCGGTCTACGTCGCGGTCGCCCTGGGGGTCTTCGGCACCCTGACCGTCGACGAGGTGGTCGAGTCCGGCGGGACGGCGCTGGCGGTGGCGGCCCAGCCCGTGCTCGGTGACGCCGGCTACTGGCTGATGACGGTGACGGCGCTGTTCGCCACCGCGGGGGCCACGAACTCGGGCCTCTACCCGGCCGCCGGGTTGTGCGAGCAGATGGCCGCCACGGGCCAGTTCCCGCCGGCTCTGGGACGCCGGTTCGGCGGCCGGGCCGCGGCCGGGGTGCTGCTGACCGCCGCGGTGGCGATCGTCCTGTCCGTGGGCTTCGCCCTGACGGCCATCGCCTCGATCGGCAGCGCCGTCGCGCTCATCGTCTTCGCGCTCGTGTCGGCCGGGCACCTCCGCATCCGCGAGCAGACGGGCGCGAGCACCGTGCTCCTCGTCCTCGCCGTGGGCTCCGCCGCCGTCGTCCTCGTGACGTTCGCCGTCACCACGCTCGTGGACGAGCCCGCGACCGCCGTGACGCTGGTGGTCGTCCTGCTGGCGAGCGTCGCCGCGGACCTGCTCTGGAAGCGCCGACACCGGCCGGCCGACGACGCCCCCCTCACGACGACGGGATGAGGTCCGATCCGTGACTGCTCCCCACGACGGTGCGACGACCGGCGGCCCCGCGGACGCGCCCGCCCCGCAGACCCCGAAGGCCACGGGCCTGCTCGCCGTCCTGCTGGCGATGGCGATGTTCGTGCTGGTGGTCGACACCTCCTTGATGAACGTCTCGATCTCCGCCGTGGTCGAGGACCTGGGGACGACCGTCTCCGGCGTGCAGTCGGCGATCGCGCTGGAGGCGCTGGTGTCGGCCGCCTTCATCCTGATCGGCGGCAAGATCGGCGACCTCTGGGGCCGGAAGCGGGCCTACGTCCTGGGCCTGCTCGGCTACGCCGTCGGCGCCGTCGCGATGACCCTTGCGCAGAACCTGATCGCGATCGTCGTGTTCTGGGCCGTGATCGGTGGTCTCGGGGCCTCGCTGCTCCTGCCGGCGATGCAGTCCCTCGTCCACGGCAACTTCGACGGCGCCGCCCGCACCCGGGTCTACGCCCTGGTGGGCGCAGCGGCCGCCATCGCCGCGGCGATCGGGCCGCTCCTGGGCGGTTTCATCACCACGTTCCTCTCCTGGCGCATCGGCTTCCTGCTGGAGGCGGTGATCATCGCCGTCGTGCTGTCGGGGATCCGGCTGGTCCGTGACGTGCCCTTCACCGGCTCCCGGCAGGTCGACGGCGTCGGTTCGGCCCTCTCGGTCATCGGCATGGGCGGGATCGTGCTCGGCATCCTGGTCTGGCAGGAGGGCGGCGGGTACGTCGGCGCGCTCCTGGTGCTCGGGGTGGCGGGCATGGCCGCCCTGGTGCAGTGGCTGCGCCGCCGCAAGCGCGCGGGCCGGCCGACCCTGCTCGACCCCGAGCTGTTCGCCTCGCCCTGGTTCCGGCTGGGCGTCTCCCAGCAGCTGCTCCAGCAGATCGCGCTGGGCGGCACCATGATCGTGCTGCCGATCTACCTGCAGATGGTGCTGGAGTACGACGCGCTCCAGGCCGGCCTCTCGATCGCCCCGCTCTCGCTGAGCATGTTCGGCGTCGCGCTGCTCGCCGGACGCCTCGCGGCCGGCCGCCGACCCTCGGCCGTCGTCCGCTGGGGGTTCGCCGCGCTGGCGGCGGGGCTGCTGCTCCTCGTCCCGGTCGTGCCGCGGGCGGACTCCGGCTGGTGGCTCCTGGTACCCCTGCTGATCGCCGGGTCCGGCCTGGGGCTGCTGGTCTCGCAGCTGAACAACTACACGCTCGGCCCGGTGTCCGACGAGCGGGTGAGCGAGGCGGCCGGGGTGAACTCCGCCGCCGGGTCGTTCGGCCTCTCCTTCGGCCTGGCGTTCGCCGGGGCGATCATGCTCGCGACGCTGTCCCTGACCTTCACCAACCGCACCGAGGACAGCGATGTGCTGTCGGCTCCCGAGCAGCAGCGCGTCGCCGAGGTCCTGGAGACCGACGCCCAGCTCATGAGCACGACCGGGCTGGAGGAGCTCCTCGCCGGGCAGCCGGACGCCACCAGCGACGAGATCGTCCGCATCAACACCGAGTCCCGGCCGCTGGCGCTGCAGGTCGCCCTGCTGGTGCCGGTCCTGGCGGCGCTCCTCGGGCTCGGGAACGCCTTCCGCATGGGGCGGCTCCCCGAGCCCACGCCGTCGAACTCCGCCGAGGGCCTCGCGCTGGGCTGAGGACCTCGGCGGAGGCAGCCGGTCAGGAGGGCGGCATCTCAGCAGGACGACATCTCAGCAGGACGACACCTCAGGAGGACGACACCGTGCTGTCGGGCGTCCCGGCCTCGACCGACTCGAGGGCGTCGAGGGCGGCCACCAGGGCCTGCACCGGGATGTGCCCGGAGGCCACGAGCTGGCCGCCGGAACGACGGAGGGCCGAGGCGAACGGGGTCGCCCACACGTTCTCGTAGACGAGGACGCCGGCGGCCGTGCCGGGCTCGAGCGCTTCGGCGGCCTCGACGACGTCGTCCTGGCCGAGCAGGCCGGAGGCGGCTCCGTCGAAGAGCACCGCCTCGAGCACCTGCATGCGCTCGAGGTCGTGCTGGGTGAGCGTCGAGACGACACCGTTCTCGTCCTTGCGCAGGAAGACCAGGTCGAGGATCCGGATGATGCCCCGGTCGACGAGGTCGACGAGCATCGGGAACGCCTCACCGGTCATCCGGTCGGTGGGGAACGCGATGACGATGTAGTCGACGGGTCCCATCTGGTCGAGGTTCGTGGACTGCTCGAGGTCTGCGGTCATGTCTCCCCCACGGGCGAGGACGGTCGGTGGTGCACCGACCGTGCCCGGCCGCCCGCCGGCGCACGTCACCCGCGACGGACGATCCGCTGCGCGGGACCGGGCTCAGTCGTGCGTCACCTCGCGCCCGTGCACGACCACCGCGTAGATGACCAGCACGTCGAGCACGACGACGAGCGCCGACCACACCGGGTAGGCAGGCAGGAAGGCCAGGTTGACCAGGGCGCTGAGCGCCGCGATGCCGACGGCGACCACCCGGGCCACCGTGTTGCCGACGAACAGGCCGATGCCGGTGAGGACGGCGACGACGCCGATCGCCAGGTGGACCCATCCCCAGACGTCGTAGTCGACGTCGACGAGCAGGCCGTCCGAGGTGACCGCGTAGAAGCCGTCGTCGGCGAGCGCGACCAGCCCCTGGACGATTTGGAAGGTGCCCAGCAGGACGAGGACGAAGCCGCCGAAGACGACCCAGCCCGCCCAGGCGGTCACCGGTCCGGCGGTGCGGCGTGCGTCGCCCCGGTTCGAGGTGCCGGTCATGTGCCCTGTCCTCCGCGGTCCGTCGGCTGGCGGCAGCGTGGCGTCCTGCCAGGGAGGCGGCATCCTCCCCGCCGGGTGACCGGTCCCTCAGAGCAGCGCGCGCTCGCGTGCCTTGCGCACCGCCTGGTTGCGCCGGCTGACACCGAGCTTGCGCAGGACGCTGCGCACGTGCGTGCGCACGGTGTTGACCGAGATGAACATCGTCGCCGCGATCTCCGCGGTCGAGAGCATCTCCGCCAGGTGGCGGAGGACCTCCATCTCGCGCTCGCTGAGGTCCTGCACGATCTCGGTGCGCTCCGCGGGGGTGGTGCGGGCCGGGACGCCCCCGGGCCGCGCGCGGCTCGACGGGTTCAGCCACGCACCGGGTTCCCGGAGCCGGGGATGCGTCCGGAGCAGCCGGCGCGCCTGGGGCGGTGTGTCGACGAAGGGCCAGCGGAGGAGCTCGGGCCGGGCCCGTTCCAGGGCCGCGGCGAGCTCGTCGGCGGCCGCCGTCACGTCGCCGCGCTGCAGGAGCTGGCAGGCCCGGACGACGGTCGCCTCCACCACGTCCGCCAGCGGCGCGGCCGAGTCCTCCGCCGGCTCGACCTCGTCCGCCACCGTGCCGCGCACCAGTGCCACGGACGCCACGAGACGCCGGCTCCACGGCTCGTCCCGGCCCCGGTCGCGGAGCATCGCGAGCCCGTCGGCCTCGTGCCCGCGGGCGATCGCCAGGTGGACGACCTCGGCGACCACCTGCTCGGCGACCCAGCGCGGCAGCCGCGGTCCCTCGAGGTGGGGCCGCAGCACCTGCTGGGCCGGTCCGTGCTGCTGCCGCAGCCGCAGGTGCTGCGACTGCAGGACCGCCTGCAGCGCCTCGATGCCCACCGGGCCCGGTCCCGCGGGGGCGCCGCGCCGCGCCTGGGCACGTGCCAGCCAGTCACGCGATTCGCCCAGCTCGTACCGGCGCAGGTGCACCCAGGCCATGGCCGTCGCTGCGGAAGGGTCTCGCCCGACCTCGTCGGCGCCGTCCTCGGCAGCGATGGCGTCGGCCTCGGCGGCGTACTGGGCCGCGCGCGTCAAGCGACCCGCAACCGCCTCGAGCACGGCCAGCTCGGCCAGCGAGCTGCGGCGGAAGCGACGGGCTCCGGCCGTGTGCGCCGCTGCTGCCGACGCCCGGACCGCGGCGACGAGCCTGCGCATCGGCTCCTCGGTCCGCAGCGCCGCCTGTGCCCGCACCGACGTCAGCACCGCCATGGCGTCGTCACGCGCCCTCCGGTCGTGCTCGGGCAGCCCCGAGACCAGCTCGACAGCGGCGTCGATGCGCGGAACCAGGAGCGACGGGGGCTGGCTCGTCCCGCCTGCCGCGGTCAGGGCGGCCAGCGTCGCGGACAGCCGCAGCGCCGGCCGGCCCCCGGAGACCCCGGCCTCGACCGTGGCCCCCATGTCGCCTGCCGCCGGCCGCCAGCCCCGGACGAGCGCCAGGACCGTCCGCACGACCGCCGCCTCGGCTCCCCCGACGTCCGCCGGGAACGCCTCCACACCACGCAAGCCGGCGTCCGTGCCGTGCACGAGCAGGCGCGGCACCAGGAGGTCGTCCACGAGGAGGGTGGCCACCGACGCCCAGTCCTCGGCTGCCACCGCGTGCGCGACCGCCGTCCGCGGCCGGCCGGCCGCGGCGTAGTACGAGGCGCAGCTCCGGTTCAGGCGGGCGAGCTCGCCGGGGTGCTCGTAGGCGAGCTCGGCCTGCAGCATCTCCCGGAACAGGGGGTGGACGCGGAAGCCGCCGGGCGCCCCGGGCGACTCCTCGACGAACGCGTTGGCGTGCGCGAGACCCGCGAGGACGCGGCGGGTGCCCGGACGCCCGGTGAGCTGGTCGACGAGGTCCGGCCACAGCTCCGAGGTCACGCTCGTGCGGGCCAGGACGCGGCGGACGCCGGCCGGCTGCCCCTCGAGCACCTCCTTGAACAGGTACTGGGCCACGCTGCCGTCGTCGTGGGCGAGCGAGGTGATGAGCCGCTCCGGCGGCAGCCCGCCCTTGAGGGGTGCGGCGGCGAGGCGCAGGCCGACGGCCCAGCCCTCCGCCTCCGCGCACAGGGCGGCGGCGGCGTCCGCGCTCACCGGCACGCCCAGCGCGTCGAGCAGCTCGCGGGTCTCGTCGGGGGTGAAGGCCAGCTGGTCGCCGCGGATCTCGCCGAGGGTGCCGTCGAGGCGGTAGCGGTGCAGCGGGAGGGGCGGATCGGAACGGCCGCACAGGACCAGCCGGAGACGGCTGCCCGCCCGCCGGAGCAGCAGGTCCAGGCCGGCGGCCACCGTGCTGTCGCTGAGGTGGTCGGCGTCGTCGAGGACCAGGACGACGGGCCGGGGGCAGGCGAGCAGCGCCGACGCCAGGCGCTGGATCAGCGAGGGGGCCGGGGCCTCGCCGGGAACCAGCTCGGGGAGGTCCTCGAACCGGACGCCGCAGGTGGCGAGCGCCTCGACCGCAGAACTCCAGAAGGTCGCCGGGTCGTCGTCGTACGCGTCCAGCGTGAGCCACGCGACGGGCCGGGAGGGACGCGCCGCCCGGCACCACGAGGCGGCCAGCATGGTCTTCCCGGACCCCGCCGGACCGCTGAGCAGGATCAGGGAGTACCGGCGGACGTGACCGGACAGCAGGTCCATCAGCCGACCACGCGCCACCGTGGCCTGCGCCGTCCCCGGCGGGACCAGCTTCCTACCCAGCGCGGTCGAGCCCGTGACGGTCTCGGACGGTGCCGGCAGCGACTGAGCGGCCATTCCGTTCCCCCTGGCGCCGGATGCTACGACCGAGGCCCGTGTGCGGGCGGACGCCCGCACCCCACCTTCTGGCACACCGCGGCTGGTGTTCAGGGCCGATGGTCACGTCCGCGCGGGCCGAGGGGAAGGCCCCTCCGCGTGCGAGCGTCCCGGCCTGCACCGGAGGAGCCTGTCGGGGGACGCACCACGGACCGAGGCCCTCTGTCGCCCCCCGACAGGTCCGCCCAGTCTCGCACCGACCCCCGACGGCCGCCCAGCAGCCCCGCCGCTCGCTGCCCGGCAGCGCTCACCCGGAGGGGTGAGGCGCGGTCCAGCCATGCGCCCGGACGGTCGATCCCCTGCGGGTGAGGGTCCCCTTCGTGGTCTACGGCGTGCTGTACGCCGTCTTCGAGATGGTCGGGTACCAGATCGAGCAGGTCGGCTGGGCCGACGTCTCGGGGCTGGACGTGGCCACCGCGGTGACCGACGCCCTCCTCACGGTGGCCGTCTGCGCCGCCGCCCTCCTCGCCGTCGACCTCGGCCGGAAGCGCTGGGGACCCGCAGTGACCGCGTGGCTCGCCGAGCGGACCCACGTCGTCGAGGCCGAGATCTGGGACGACGCACCGGTCCGGACCTACGCGTGGCGCCCCCAGCCGCTGGCCGTGACGGCGGAGCGGGTCGAGGAGCCGAGGAAGAAGGCGTGGACGGGCAACCCGTACGTCTTCGGCGGGCACCGCTTCCCCAAGGACGACGGCACGCTCCTCTGACCCCCGCTACCGCTCGGGCGGGGTCCACGACGGGTGTTCGTGGACGACCTCGCGCCCGCGGCCCCTGATCCGGGCGGTCATCCGGAGGACAGGACCCGCGAGCAGCGGCCACGGGTGCACGTCCGGACGCCCGGAACGGTCGTGGATCGCGGTCACGCGCGCGTCGTCGGCGACGTAGACGTGCCCGTCGGGCGACGTGCCGTCCCGGCTGGTGGCCGGATCGCCCACCCAGACCTCGACGACGTGCTCGGTCCCGAGGTACGGCTCGAGCGCAGCGACCGCCTCCGGCGGCCACCTCCCGGCCACGTCGCCACGTGCCGAACGCCGGCGTCGGTCACCGCAGGGACGCACCCGGTCAGAGCAGGGCGAGGAACAGCGCGCGGGAGCTCAGCGTGTGCGCCAGGACGGCGTCGTCCCCGCGCCGGCTCACCAGCCCGGCCACGGCACCGGCGGAGGCCACCGCGAGACCGGCATCCAGGAGCGCGTCCGCCAGCACGCCGTCGAGGTCGGCGTCGTGCAGGTCCTCCACGTCACGCAGGGCGAACGGGGCGGTGGGGGTGGCGACTGCGGTCTCCATGACGGCATCTCCTGGCTCGGCGGGCGCCGGGTTCCTCCCGGCAGGACCGACTCTGCGGGCCGCACCGCAGGCCCGTGCCGAGGGAGCCGCACGAATTCCGCAAGACCGGGCGGCCGCCTCCCGACAGGATGCGGCCATGAAGACAGTGATGACCTACCGCGCCGTCGAGGACTTCCTGCCGCTGGCCCAGCAGCACGGGCCCGCGCACGTCGCCCGGCTGCAGGAGTTCTCCGCCCGGGGCGAGCTGCTGATGGTCGGCACGTTCGACGAGCCGATGAACGGCGACGCCATGGGGATATTCACGACCCGGGAGGCCGCCGAGGAGTTCATCGCCGGTGACCCGTTCGTCGTCAACGGCGTGGTGGCGAGCTGGACGCTCCGGCCGTGGAACGAGATCCTGCGGCCCTGAGTGCTCGGATCGCGGGCATGCTCTCCCCGATCCTGCTGACGGGCGAGCACGTCCGGCTCGAGCAGCTGACCTCCGCCAGGCCGGCGGGCAGGTGCTGCCCTTCGCCGTCGTCGGCTCCACCCGGTTCCTCGACGTGGAGGTGCTCGGCGTCCCCGGTGCCGTCGTCCCGGACGACGACCGGCCGCCGAGCGTCGCCGAGATCGGCAGCACCTGGTACGCGGCGTCGGCCCAGCGCACCGCCCTCGACACCGAGGTCGAGCTGCTCCTGCTGGGCCACGCCTCCGACGTCTGGCAGGTGCTGCGCGTGACCCTGGGGACCGACGCGCGCAACATCCGGTCGGAGGGGATCCGGCGGGCGCACACCCACGGCCGGCGACGGGACGATCCGCGACAGCGCCTACTGCTCGATCCTGCCGGCCGAGTGGCCCGCCGTGCGCGACGGCCTCCGGCGCCGGCTGGGACGAACCGCAGGTCACGAAGCGACCGCACCTGTTCCCAACGGGTGATCTACGGCTAGTGTTGGCCCATCGGGAAGGCCCTGCGCTATGGCAGGACCCCGATGCACCACCACAGCTAGGAGCGAGCAATGCCCGAAGGAACAGTGAAGTGGTTCAACGCTGAGAAGGGGTTCGGCTTCGCCACCCCCGACGGTGGCGGACCGGACGTCTTCGTCCACTACTCGGCCATCCAGACCAGCGGGTACCGCTCGCTCGATGAAGGCCAGCGGATCGCGTTCGACATCGAGCAGGGCCAGAAGGGCCCGCAGGCTGCGAACGTCACGCCGCTCTGATCACCTGATCAGCACAGCGCCCCCGTCCGGTTCTCCGGGCGGGGGCGCTGTCGTTCCGGCGCCGTGCTGACGAGGCTCAGCGGTTGCGGGGCACGTACCCCCCGATCAGCGCCGACATCAGCAGGGCCCCGTCGTGCTCCCCCACCGCGGCCGCGGCGTCGGCGAACGCCTGCCACCGGGCCCGCTCCACGTCGGTCGGCGCGTTCGCCGCGCGGGTGGCCAGTTGCTGCCCCAGCCGCTCCCACTCGCTCTGCGGCGTCGGCCAGAGACCGGCCAGCCGCCGCGCCTCCGCCGAGATCCCGGTGATGCGGACGATGTCGCCGGCGTGGTTGGTGAGCGGCTCGATGTAGCCCGCCGACGCCAGCGCCTTCGCCGCCGCGACCACCTCGGCCTTCGGCAACCCGCTGGCCGGCACCACCGAGCCCAGCAGGTAGGGCGCCCCGCCGTGCTTGGGCTCGTCGACCAGCCGGGCGACGGCGCGCAGCACCGGGAGGTCTCGGGTGAACCAGACGTCGGGCAGCAGGTCGCCGGGCGCGGTGGGATCGGGGGTGGTCACGAGACGAGTGTCCTTCGAGTCGGTCGGCCGTCCGGCAGGGGCCCGCCACGAGCGTGCGAGTGGTGGGGGGCAGGAGGGTCCTTCTGCAGTCTCCCCTCGCCCGTCGGCCTCCCTGCAGGGTCCCGCCGCGAGCGTGCGAGTGGTGGGGGCGGGAACGTCCCTTCTTCAGCCGCGCGGCAGCACCAGGTGGGGCCGGGCGGCCAGGATCAGCCCGAGGGTCGTGTAGCCGAGCAGCAGGTGACCGCCGCTGACGAACGACGTCGCCTCGTCGCTGACCAGCGCCATGGCGGGGAACATGACCAGCACCCAGGTCTCGGCGATCGCCGGCCACACGCGGGCGGCACCGCGCCACCGACCGGCGATCGCGATGCGGATGCCGATCGCGGCCATGCCCAGCATCGACAGCGGCCAGAAGGCGTCGAGCGCCAGCCAGAACGGGTCCTCCGACACCTCGGGGGCGACCATCCACTGGATCGACGAGACGATCGCCAGCCCGAGCATGACGTGCTCGGCGTGCAGGAAGCCGCGGGCCAGCCGTCCGGTGCCGGTCGCGCGGGTGCGCAGCTGGACGGAGACCAGCGCGACGAGGCCGAGCTGGAACAGCAGGGAGCTGGCCTTGTACGCGAGGGGGTACTCCTCCCCCGTGGCGACGTCGTAGGTGAGCATCGAGCCGATGGCCCAGGCGGCCGCGCCGGCCGCCATCGCCGCACCGCCCAGCCGGACCGGCAGCGTGGCTCCGGCCGTCGGCGCGGCGGGCAGGGGGCGGGCGTCGGTGCGGGCGGACGGCGGGCTGGTGTTGATCGACATCGGTTCCTCCGGGAGCGTGGTGTGCGGTGCCGGTGCACCGCGGCGACCACGCTGGTGGTCCGGAGTCCCGGGCAGCCAGGGCGCCCGCGCACCGGCTCGCCCGAGGGGCGTCCCGACCGGTCCGGGACACCGCGCCTCTGTCGGCCGGGACACCGGTCCCGGCATGATCCGCGCGTGGAGGTCGAGGAGCGGAGCCCCGGACCGGTCGCCGCGGCCGTCCCGCCGGCACGGTCGCCGCGGTCCCGCGTGGTCCCCGCGCTCGGCTGGGTGGCCGCGGCCCTGACCGTCGCCGCGGTGGCCGGGAGCGCCGTCCTCGACGCCGTGACGCCGGAGTCGGCACGGGCGGCGGCCGAGGCCGGGCCCGGCTGGGCGATCGGGCTCTCCGGGCTGCTGCTCGCCGTCCCCGGAGGGCTGCTGGTGCAGCGCGCTCCGCGCAACGCCGTCTCCTGGGTGGTGGCCGGGAGCGGCCTGTTCTGGGCCGTCGACGCCCTGGCGTCGTCGTGGCTCACCTACGCGGTGCAGAGCGATCCGCCGCTGCCCGGCGCCTCGGTGGCCTTCTGGGTCGTCGGGCGCCTGGGCGCGTGGCTGCTCCTCGGCCTGCCGCTGCTCCTGCTGCTCTACCCGGACGGCCGCCTGCCCGGAGGCCGGTGGCGCACCGTGTCGATGGCGGCGCTGGCCTGCTCGGCCGCACTGCCCGTCCTCCTGCTGATCACGCCGTCGGAGATCGCCGACCGGCGGGCCGGCACCAGCACGCCGGCCGTCTACGCCGACCTGGACCTCGACCTCACCAGCCTGCCGCTGCCCGAGTGGCTGCTGCTGCCGCTGCTGACGGTCGCCTTCCCGCTGGTCGCCCTCGGCACCCTCCTCCCGCTCGCGGTGGTCGGGCACCGGCTGCGCGCGGCCACCGGGGACGACCGCCGGCGGATGCGCTGGCTGCTGTGGGCCGGCGTCGTCGACGCGCTGGTCATGCTGGCCGCGCTGGTCTTCCCCACGTCGACCGTCAGCCTCGACCTGGCCCTCGCCGTGGGGCTGACCGGGCTCGCCGTCACCATCGGCATCCTCCGCCCCCGCGCCTTCGACATCGACCGCCTCCTGGGCCGCACCCTCGTCTACGGCGGGCTCGCCGCCGGGGTCGTCGTCGTCGACCTCGGTGTGCTGGCGGCCACCGGCGCCCTGCTCGGGAACCGGTTCGGCGAGCGGAACGCCCTGGTGGTCACGCTGGCCGTCGTCGCGTGCGTGTACGTGCCGCTGCGCGGGGCGCTGTGGCGGATCGTCCGCCGCTGGGTCCTGGGCGAGCGCGAGGACCCCTACCGCGTCGTCGCCGGGCTGGCCGAGCGGCTGGAACGCTCCGGCGGCGCCGAGGAGCAGCTGACCGCGGTGGCGGCAGCGGTCGCGCAGGCCTTCCGCTCCCCGTACGTCGGCGTCGAGGTCGAGTTCGCCCGCGGCGACCGGCTCGTCGCCGAGCACGGGCAGCGCCCCGCGGAGGTGCAGTCGCTGCCCATCGCCTACCGGGGCGAGGAGGTCGGCCGTCTCCTCCTGCCGGCCTCGGGCGTGCGGGCCCAGCTGGTCGCCGGTGACGAGCGGCTCCTGGCCGACGTCGTCCGGCAGGCCGCCGCGGCCGCCCGCGCCGACTCCCTCGCCGCCCAGCTGCAGGCCAGCCGCGGCGAGCTGGTGACCGCCCGCGAGGAGGAGCGGCGGCGCCTGCGCCGCGACCTGCACGACGGGCTCGGCCCGAGCCTGGGCGCGGTGGTCCTGCGCATCGACACCGCACGCAACCTCACGGTGGCCGGCCGCGGGGACGAGGCCGACCGGCTGCTGCAGCAGGCCCGGGACGACGTCGCGTCGGCCTTGGCCGACGTCCGCAGGCTGGTCCACGACCTGCGCCCGCCCGCGCTGGACGACCTCGGGCTGACCGCGGCGGTGCGGCAGCAGGCCGAACGGCTGCTGGATCCCCGTGTCGCCGTGACCGTCGCCGGCGCGCCGGACGTGGACGCGTTGCCGGCGGCGGTCGAGGTCGCCGGTTACCGCATCGCGTCGGAGGCCCTCGCCAACGCGGCCCGGCACGCCCGCGCCGAACGGGTCGAGGTGACGCTCGCCCGGAGCGAGGGCGCCCTGGTGGTCACCGTCACCGACGACGGCGTGGGCATCGACCCGGCCGCTCCTGCAGGCGTCGGCCTGGTGTCGCTGCGGGAGCGCGCCGCCGAGCTGGGCGGCCGGTGCACGGTCGAGTGCCCGCCCGACGGCGGCACGGTCGTGCGGGCGGTCCTGCCTGCGGGAACGGGAGGAGCACCGTGAGCACACCGGAAGAGCCGCTGCGGGTGGTCGTCGTCGACGACCACCCGGTGTACCGCGACGGCCTGGCCATGCTGCTCGGCTCGGTCCCGGGCATGGCGGTGGTCGGCACCGCCGCCGACGGGGAGGCGGCGGTCGCGGTGGCGCTCGAGGAGCAGCCCGACGTCGTCGTCATGGACGTGCAGATGCCGGGCATCGACGGCATCGAGGCGACCCGTCGCATCACGACCGCCTCGCCGTCGGTGGGTGTCGTCGTCCTGACCATGAGCGAGGACGACGGCACGGTGTTCGCCGCGGTCCGCGCGGGTGCCCGCGGCTACCTCCTGAAGGGCGCCGACCAGGAGGAGGTGGTCCGCGCGATCACCACGGTCGCCGGCGGCGGCGCGGTCTTCGGTGCGGCGCTCGCCCGGCGCATCGCCGAGTTCTTCGCCGCCGGCCCGGCGGGACCGGAGACGGCCTTCCCGCAGCTGACGGCCCGTGAGAGGGAGGTGCTCGACCTCGTCGCCGCCGGTCGCTCGAACGCCCAGATCGCCGCGGCCCTCTACCTGTCGCCGAAGACGGTGCGGAACAACGTGTCGAACGTGCTGACGAAGTTGCAGGTCACCGACCGGGCGCAGGCGATCGTGCGGGCACGCGAGGCCGGCCTCGGCCGCTGATCCCGGCGGGCAGGACTCTGCCGTCCGACGTGGCGGGCCCCTCGTACCGTGGAGGCATGACGACGTCCGCTTCGCAGCAGCCGAAGGTGCAGAAGACCGACGAGGAGTGGCGGGCCCAGCTCACGCCCGAGGAGTACGCGGTGCTCCGCCAGGCGGGGACCGAGCGGGCCTGGACCGGTGAGTACGTCGACACCAAGACGGTCGGCGTCTACGAGTGCCGTGCCTGCGGCGCCGAGCTGTTCCGGTCGGAGACGAAGTTCGACTCGCATTGCGGCTGGCCCTCGTTCTACGAGGCCTCTGCCGAGGACAACGTGGTCCTGCGCGAGGACCGCAGCTACGGGATGGTGCGCACCGAGGTGCTGTGCGGGACCTGCCACAGCCACCTGGGCCACCTGTTCGACGACGCCCCGCAGACGCCCACCGGCGACCGCTACTGCATCAACAGCGTCTCCATCAGGTTGCAGCCGGCTACGACGTCGTGATCCTCCGGATCACACCGCGGCCGGGTGCCGTCCCCCCGCTCCGCTGAGCCGCTGCACATCCCGCGTCGGGACCTCCGGGCCCACGACGCGGGATGTCGTGTTCCTAGGCCAGGCTCTGCACCAGCTCGGCGATCGGCTTGCGGACGCCGGTGTAGAACGGCACCTCCTCGCGGACGTGCCGCCGGGCCCGGCTGGCCCGCAGGTCGCGCATGAGGTCGACGATGCGGTGCAGCTCGTCGGCCTCGAACGCGAGCATCCACTCGTAGTCGCCCAGCGCGAACGCGGCGACGGTGTTCGCCCGCACGTCCGGGTACGGGCGCGCCTGCATCCCGTGCTCCTTGAGCATGTCGCGCCGCTCCTCGTCGGGGAGCAGGTACCACTCGTAGGAGCGCACGAACGGGTAGACGCAGACGAACTGGCGCGGCTCCTCGTCGGCGAGGAACGCCGGGATGTGGCTGCGGTTGAACTCGGCCGGCCGGTGCAGCGCCATCTGCGACCACACCGGGTCGAGGTGCCGGCCCACCGTCGTGCGGCGCAACCGCGTGTAGGCCTCCTGCAGTGCCTCGGCCGAGGACGCGTGCCACCAGACCATGACGTCGGCGTCGGCGCGGAAACCCGCCACGTCGTAGGTGCCCCGCACGACGACGTCCTTGCCGGCGAGCTCCTCGACCAGCGCGGACAGCTCGTCGGCGGCCGCGGTCCGGGCGTCGTCCGCCAGGGGCCGGGCGAGCCGGAACACCGACCACATGGTGTAGCGGATGGTGGCGTTGAGCTCGTTCGCCCGCTTGCCGATGCTGCGCTGCTCGGCCTGCTGGTCGGCCTGCTCCGCGGTCTGCTGCTCGCTCATGCCCCCATTGTCCTCGCCCCGGCGGTGTGCCCGGGCACACCCTCGGGGCCCGGACGCGCGACGGCCCTTCCCGAGCCGGTCGGGAAGGGCCTGAGGTGGCGCGGTGGACGGACGGCGGGTCAGCCCGCCGTCCGGCTCGTCTCCCGTTCGCGCTCCAGCCGTGCGGTGCGGGCGTCGCGGCAGTCGTCGCAGGCGGCCATCCACACGTGGTGGCGCAGGCAGCGGACGTGGCGGGAGAACTGGACAGGGATCTGGTTCAGGTGGTGCGTGGAACTCACGCCTCCCCCAACACCGCGGCCCCCTCCCGGATGCCCGAGCCCGTGGTGGTGTGGGCCACCCCGGACCCGGTCTCACCCGGGGCAGCGGCGGCTCAGCCACGCGTCGACGTCGATCTCCACGATCCGGCCGATGAGGAAGCGCGGCGCCCGGATGCCCACCGCCGTCCGGTCGAGCGTGGCGGTCCCCCGGATGCGCAGCCAACCGTCCGGCTGCGGCTCCGCGGTGGCGCTCACCCGGAGCGGCGCGGAGGTGCCCCGCACGTGGACGACCCCGTCGGCGACCCACCGGCCCTCGCCGTCCGGCGCGAAGCTGGCGCAGGTCCAGGTCATCGTGGGGTGCCGGTCGATGTCCAGGAGGCCGGGCTTGCGCAGGTCGGCGTCCCGGCGGGCGATCCCGGTGTCGATGCTGCCCAGGTCCAGCTCGGCGATGATCCGCACGGGGTCCGACGACCCGCCCACCTCGACCTCACCCCAGCCGCACGTGACGGCGCCCCGCACGGGCTTGCCGAGGTTGCGGACGGCGAAGGTGACGCGGGTGCGGCTGTCCGACACGATCCAGACGCCGGCGGCCACGCCCGACGCCCGCAGCTGCGCGGTCACGACCGCACCGCCGTCGGGACGTCGGCGCGGAGGACCCGGCCGAGCTCGGTGCGGTCGGGTCCCGGCAGCAGCGCCGGGTCCTCGCCGGGCAGCAGCGGGGTGGACGCGATGCGGTCACGCACCTCGGTGAGGGTCTCGACCCCGGTGGCCAGCCCGAGGACGACGATCCGGTCGTCGGGCGAGCGGAACACCTGGACGCCGACCAGCCCGTCCACGTCCCGCACGACCGGGTGGATCCGCTCGCGTCCGCCGCGCTCGGCGGCCCGGGCGACGTCGGGGTCACCCGCACCGTTGAGCCAGGTCAGCTGGGCGAACAGCGGGGTCCGGCCGGCGGCGGCGCCGTCGAACCCGTCGACGAGGTCGTGGACCCGCCCGGGGCGCTCCGCCTCGTCCGGCCAGAACGCGACGACGGTGCCCTCGTCGCCGGACAGGTGCTCGACGACGACGGCGCCCGCCGGCTCGGCGCCGTCGGCCACGACGGCGCGCAGGATCCCGGCGGGATCGGTTCCGGCGCCCGGAGGACGCCGGTAGGAGTGGATGGTGGCGCGCACGGGGTGCTCCTCCCGTCGGGGACCGGCCGTCCCGGTCCCGGTGCGGACGACCATCCGGCGGCGCCGTCCTCCGGACATCCGTGGAACCACGGGTCCGCAGCACTGAGAAGTCGGTACGCAGGACGTCCGCGGACGGGGATACTGCGCGCCGTGGCGCCCGCCCCCGCGCCTCCCGACGGCGCCCCCTTCGTCGGCCGGACCGCCGAGCTCGCCGAGCTCACGGCGGGCATCGCCGCGGCCGGGGCCGGCCGCGGCGGCCTCCTCCTGCTCTCCGGCCCGGCCGGCATCGGCAAGACCCGCACGGTCGAGGAAGCGGTGGGCGGCGCGCCGGCCGTGGCGTGGGGGCGGTGCGTGGACGATCCGGGTGCCCCGCCGCTGTGGCCGTGGCGGAGGGTGGCGCGCACGCTGCCGGACGTCCGGGCGGCCGTCTCGGGGTGGGAGACGGGCTCGGCTGCGTCGCGCGACCCGGAGGCCGCCAGGTTCCGGCTGGTCGCGACGGCCGTCGAGGCGCTCGTCGACACGGCGGGACCCGAGGGGCTGGTCGTCGTCCTGGAGGACCTGCACTGGGCCGACGAGACGTCGCTGCGGCTGCTCCGCCACCTCGCCGGCGAGCTGCAGCGGTCCCGCCTGCTGGTCGTCGGCACCTACCGCGATCCGTCCGGCGGGGCGGGCCGCCGCGCCCTGGACGCCGCACTGCCCGACCTGCTGCGCTGGCCGAGCACGCGCAGCGTTCCCCTGGCGCCGCTGGGCGAGGACGACGTGGCGGCGTTCCTGCCGGGCGCCCCGGCGGAGGCGGTGCGGACGGCCTACCACCGCAGCGGCGGCAACCCGCTGTACCTGCGCGCCGTCGCCCGGGCGTCCGCGACGGCCGGCGGCGACGGCGACGCGGCCCTGCGCGGGCTCGTGCGCACGACGCTCACCGAGCTGCCCCCGCCGGTCCTCGACCTGCTCGACACCGCCGCCGTCCTGGGCGAGGAGGTCGACGCCGGACGGCTCGCCCTCGTGACCGGGCGGCAGGTGGCGGAGGTCCGCCACGGGCTGGACGTCGCCGTGCGGGCCGGTGTCCTGACCGCGGTGCCCGACGTCCCGGGGCGGCGGCGCTTCGCCCACGCGGTGGTGCGCGACGCCATCTACGCCGACCTCTCCCCCAGCGCGCGCGAGGAGCTGCACCGCCGCGCCGCCGAGGCCCTGGAGCAGCTGGCCCAGGAGGACGACGGCACGGCGGGCCTGGTCGCCGGCCACTGGCTGCGGGCCGTCGCGGAGCGGACGACGCTGCTGCGTGCCGCCTCGTGGGCCCGCCGCGCGGCGGGCTCGGCCACCCGCTCGCTCGCGTTCGACGAGGCGGCCGGGTTCCTCGCGATGGCGCTGTCCGCCGCCGACCGGGCCGGGCAGGACGCCCCCGACCGGGCGGAACTCCTGCTGGAGCTGGCCACGGCGGAGTTCCGGGCGGGGCGCTCCCGCGAGAGCCTGGAGCACGCCTGCACCGCCTCCGACCTCGCGGCGGCGTGCGGCCGCGACGACCTGCTCGCCCCCGCGGCGCTCGCCGTGCAGGACGTCGCCGCGCCCGGGTTCCCGCCGGCGGTGCTGCGGATGTGCGAGCGGGCGCTGGCCGATCCCTCGCTCGCCGGCCGGCCCGCGGTCCGGGCCCGCCTGCTCGCCCAGTCGGCCTCGGTGCTGGCGGACGCGGGACGGGTCAGCGCCTCGGCCGCGCGGTCGGCCGAGGCCCTCGCGCTCGCCGAGGAGAGCGGTGACCCCCAGGCCGTCGTCGACGCCGTCCGGGCCCGGATGAAGGGGCAGCCCGCCGTCCTCGGCCGGGCGGAGCGGATGCGCCTGGGACTGCTCGCGATCGAGCACGCTGCCGAGACCGGACAGCCGCTGGCCGAGCTGTGGGGTGCGAAGTGGCGGATCGACGCGGCGCTCGAGGGCGGCGACACGGCCACCGTCGACGACGAGCTGGCACGGGTGACGGCGCTGGCCGCCCGTACGCGTCTGCCGATGATCCGGTGGCACGACCTGCGGCTCCGAGCGTCGGTGGCGGCGCTCTACGGGCGGTTCCCCGAGGCGCTCGCCCTCAACGAGGAGGCCCGGGTCGTCGGCGAGACGGAGCTGACCCAGGACATCTCGGCCGCCGGCATGTCCGGGGCCTTCCTGTACCAGCACGCGCTGGTGACCGGGCAGGGGCAGGAGCTGGACAGCTCACCGGTCCGGCTGCTCCAGCTGGCCGACGAGGTGCCGATCGTGCAGGCCAGCCGCGCGGTGGTGGCGCTGGTCGCCGGCGAGCGCGACGAGGCGGCGGGCCGGTACGAGCAGCTGCGGCCGCGGATGTCCGACCCCGACTTCGTCGGGTCCGCCGGCGTGGCCGAGACCCTCGTGCCGCTGGTCGAGGCGTTCGGCGACGTCGAGACCGCGGGCGAGCTCGCGAGGATCATCGGCGGGTACGCGTGGGACGCCGCCGGCGCCGGCGTCTACTGCTGCGGCTCGATGGTGGTGCTGCTCGGCCGGCTCGCCGCGGTGCGCGAGGAGTGGGACGAGGCCGTCGGCCACTTCGAGGAGGCGCTGCGCGTGGACACCCGGACCGGGGCCCGTCCCGCCGCGGTGCACGACCGCCTCGGGCTCGCGGCGGCGCTGCTGGCGCGCGGCCGGGCGGGTGACGCGGCCCGGGCGGCCGAGCTCGCGCGCCCGGCACTGGCCGAGGCCCGCCGGCTGGGCATGCCGGGACCGCAGCGCAGGTCAGCCGAGCTGCTCGACCGGGCCGGGCGGGCGGCACGGGCCGCGGACCCGCTCACGGTCCGCGAGCGGGAGATCGCCGGCCTGGTCTCCGCCGGGCTCACCAACCGGCAGATCGCCGAGCGGCTGTTCCTGTCGGCGCGGACGGTGGAGACCCACGTGCGCAACATCCTGACGAAGCTGGGGCTGGCCAACCGCACGCAGATCGCCACGCGCACGGTCGCGCCCTAGAGCAGGGCCTCCAGCGCGTGGTGGGCGTCGCGGATGCACGCCGGCACCCCGACCCCTCGGAAGGCCGCCCCCGCGACGGCCAGACCGGGCACGTCGCTGACGGCGGCACGGACGGCGTCCACCCGGGCCGGGTGCCCGACCAGGTACTGCGGCAGCCCGCCGCCCCAGCGCACGAGGCGGGTCTCCACCGGCTCGGGCCGGTCGAGGTCGAGCAGCTCGGCGACATCGGCGACCACGGCGCGGGTCAGGTCCTCGTCGGAGCGCTGCAGCTCCGACTCGTCGCGGAACCGGCCGACCGAGGAGCGCACCAGCAGCGCGTCTCCCCCACCGAGGTGCGGCCACTTGGCAGACGACACGGTCACGCCCTTCACGAGGCGGCCGGTCACGGGAGGCACGAGCAACCCCGACCCCGCGTCGACGTCCTGTGCGGGGAACGCCATCGCGACGACGGCCATCGAGGCGTACGGGATGCCCTGCAGCGGCTCGACCGCGCCGGGCGCCACCTCGCCGAGCAGCCGGGCGGCCTTCTGCGCGGGCGCGGTCACCAGCACGGCGTCCGCGGTCAGCAGCTCCGGTGCCGCTGCCGGGCCGATGGAGAGCTCGAAGCCCGACGCCGTCCGGCGGAGGGCGTGCGCCGGGGTCCGGAGGCGGACCTCGGCCCGGGCCGCGGCGACCAGGGCGCCCGGCAACGCCCCGATGCCGTCGGCGACCGTGGCGAAGACGGGCCCGTCGGCGTCGCCGCGGCTGCGCGTGCCCGCGTCCCGCGAGGCGGCCGCGGCGGCGAGCACCGAGCCGGCTCCGGGCAGGTGAGCGGCCAGGGCCGGCATCGTCGCCGCCAGCGACAGCTCGTCGGCCCGGCCGGCGTAGACCCCGCCCAGCAGCGGCTCGACCAGGCGGTCGACGACCTCGTCGCCCAGCCGTTCGCGGAGCAGGCCGCCGACGGCGACGTCGCCGTGCAGGGCGAGCCTCGGCAGGTCGGCCTCGGCGCGCACCCGGGAGACACCCTCCGGGGACAGGAACCCGTCCAGCCCCTCGGCCGACGCCGGGACCCCGAGGACGGTGCCCGCGGGCAGCGGGTGGCGGCCGTCGGGCAGGACGACCGAGGCCTGCGTCGTGGTGGGTGCGACCAGCCGGTCGCCGAGGCCCAGGTCCTCGATCAGCCGGACCGCCTCGGGGACGCGCGCGAGCACCGCCTCGGGCCCGGTGTCGTACCAGTGCCCGGCGAGCTCGACCCGGTGGAGCTTGCCGCCGATCCGGTCACCGGCCTCGAGGACGACGATCTCGTCGTCGGGCCGGCGCCGGCGCCACTCGAACGCGGCGGCCAGGCCGGTGATCCCGGCGCCGACGACGACCAGCCGGCGCGTGGTCATCGGCCCGTGAGCTCGTGGACCAGCTCGACGACGTGGGTGATGACGCCGGGGTCGGTGTCGGGCAGCACCCCGTGGCCGAGGTTGAAGATGTGGCCGCGGGCGGCGCGGCCCTGCTCCACGACCCGGCGCACCTCGCGGTCGACGGTGGTCCGGTCCGCGAGCAGCACGGCGGGGTCGAGGTTGCCCTGCAGCGAGCGCCCCGGCCCGACGCGGCGGGCGGCCTCGTCCAGGGGGACGCGCCAGTCGACCCCCACCACGTCGGCGCCCGCGTCACCGATCAGCGGCAGCAGCTCGCCGGTGCCGACGCCGAAGTGGATGCGGGGGACGTCCCGGTCCCCCAGCCCGTCGAACACGGCCCGGGAGTGCGGCAGCACCCGCTCGGCGTAGTCGGCGGCCGAGAGGACGCCGGCCCAGGAGTCGAACAGCTGCACCGCGGAGGCACCCGCGTCGACCTGCGCCCGGAGGAAGGTGGCGGCCGACACCGCGAGCCGGTCGAGCAGCCGGCCCCACGCCTCGGGCTCGGCGTACATGAAGGCCTTGGTGCGGGCGTGCTCCTTCGACGGCCCGCCCTCGATGAGGTAGGTGGCCAGAGTGAAGGGCGCACCGGCGAAGCCGATGAGCGGCGTCGGCCCGAGCTCGGCGACCAGCGCGCGCACCGCCGTCTCCAGGAAGGCCAGGCGCTCGGGTTCGAGCGGCGGCAGCGCGTCGACGTCGGCCACGGAACGCACCGGCTGCGCGACGACCGGGCCGACCCCGGGCTTGATGTCGATGTCGACACCGGCGACCACCAGCGGCAGCACGATGTCGGAGAAGAGGATCGCGGCGTCCACCCGGTGGCGGCGGACCGGCTGCAGGGTGATCTCGGTGACCAGGTCGGGGTCCTGGCAGGAGGCCAGCATCCCGGTGCCGGCCCGCAGCTCCCGGTACTCCGGCAGGGACCGCCCGGCCTGGCGCATGAACCACACCGGCGTCCGGCTCACCGGCAGGCCGCGGGCGGCCCGCACGAGGTCGGAATCGGACGGCAGCGCCCGGGCAGGGTCGGTAGCGGCACTCACGACCGCCGATCCTCCCAGACGGCGCGCGGGTGCCGGGCCGCCGTCCGCGATCGGCCGGGTGACCGAGCGGTTGCGGCGCGTCGGGAGCGGTGTGCTACCCGGCGGCCTACCCTGCCAGCGTGGAGCCCACCAGCCTGGCCGGCGCCGGGAACCGGGGCAGGGACGCGACCGGCGACGAACCCCCTGCCGAGTTCCGTGCCGCGCTGGAGGCGCTCGCCGCCGTCCACGCCCGGCCGGAGATCGTGCTGGAGCAGATCCCCGCACCGCAGCGGCTGGCGCCCTTCGCCCACGCGGTCGCCGCCCGGGTGGGCGAGGCCGACCCCGACGGCGCCGAGGACTTCGAGATCGCGAGCGCCCGGTTCATCGTGCTGTATGACCCCGCGGGGCACGAGGCGTGGAAGGGGACCACCCGCTGCGTGGGCTACCTCTCCGCCGCCACCGACGAGGAGCTCGTCGACGACACCATGTTCTCCGAGGTGGCCTGGAGCTGGCTCACCGACGCCCTGGCCGAGGCCGGCGCCCAGCACCACGCCGTCGGTGGGACCGTCACGCGCACCGCCTCGACCCGCTTCGGGGACCTCGCGGGCCCCGAGCACAGCGTCGACGTCGAGATGCGGGCGTCGTGGACGGCGGAGGACGCGGCACTGGACCGGCACCTGCAGGCGTGGCTCGACGTCCTGGGCAACGCGGCCGGCCTGCCCCCGCCGGGTGTGCGGCTGCTCGGGCCCGGCGGGGAGAGTCGCTGACCGCTCCGGCGGAGAGGGTCTCTAACATCGGGGAGGCAGCCGGGCACTGGCCCCGCTGCGCCGGCGCCCCTCTCCCCCGCTCCGCGCACGATCCCGTGCGGGAACGCCCCGGAGCCGGCGGCCCGACGACGAGCACCGGCAAGAAGGTGGACGGCAACTGAGCACCGAGCCCACTCCCGCCCCGGCGGAGGACGCCGCGGAGACGTCCCCGCCGGCCGAGCCGCTGCTCGCGCCGCGCGACGGCCTCCCGCCGGTCATCGAGACCTCGACCCAGCTCGTCGAGTACGCCGCCGCGCTGCGCGGCGGCTCGGGGCCCGTCGCCGTGGACGCCGAGCGGGCTTCGGGCTACCGCTACGGCCAGAAGGCCTACCTCGTGCAGATGCGGCGCAAGGGCTCGGGGACGGGGCTGATCGACCCCGTCCCGCTGCCGGACCTGTCGGTGGTCCAGGACGCCGTCGCGGACGCCGAGTGGGTGCTGCACGCAGCCAACCAGGACCTGCCCTGCCTGGCCGAGATCGGTCTCGTGCCGAGCCGGGTCTTCGACACCGAGCTCGCCGCGCGGCTGGCCGGTCTGCCCCGCGTCGGGCTGGGCGCGGTCGTCGAGTCGCTGCTCGGCTACACGCTGCAGAAGGGTCACTCCGCCGCCGACTGGAGCACCCGGCCGCTGCCCGAGGAGTGGCTGGTCTACGCCGCCCTGGACGTCGAGGTGCTCGTCGAGCTGCGCGACGCCCTCGCGGCGATCCTCGAGGAGCAGGGCAAGACCGACTGGGCCCGCCAGGAGTTCGAGGCCATCCTCGCCGCCGGGCCGCCGGCACCGCGGGTGGACCCGTGGCGGCGCACGTCCGGTGTGCACGGCCTGCGCAGCCGGCGTCAGCTCGGGATGCTCCGCTCGCTGTGGGAGGCCCGGGACGACATGGCGCGTCGCCGCGACGTCGCTCCCGGCCGGGTGCTGCCCGATTCGGCGATGGTCTCCGCCGTGCAGGCCGACCCGGTCAACGAGGGCGCCCTGCTGGAGCTGCCCGTCTTCCGCGGCCGCGCCAACCGGCGGCTGGTCGCCACCTGGTTCGGCGCGATCGCCCGCGGTCGCTCGCTCCCGGAGGCGGACTTGCCGCCGCACAGCCGGTCGGGCGACGGGCCTCCTCCCGTCAACCGCTGGGCCGACCGCGACCCCGCCGCGGCCACCCGCCTGCAGGCCGCGCGCGCGGGTCTCGCCGAGCTGTCGGAGAAGCACTCGGTGCCGGTGGAGAACATCGTCTCCCCCGACCTGGTCCGCCGGATCATGTGGAGCCCGCCGGAGGACCGCGACGCCGCGGCCGTGGCGGGCGCGCTCCGCGCCGGTGGGGCGCGGGAGTGGCAGGTCGAGCTCACGCTGCCCGTGCTGACCGAGGCGGTCACCAAGGCCTGAGACGCCGGCGCGTCGTTACGCGATCGTGACGATCCGCCGCGGGTGCACGCGTCACGCTGCTGCGTGTAGGTCACGCGGGGCGGCGGAGGGGACGGGCGGTGGACGAGCTGGGGTACCGGAGACCGGCCGACCCGGCCGAGCTCCCGCCGGCCCACGGGGTGGTCCCGCCCGCCGGCGACCGGCGGCCGACCCGGCGCGGTGTCCTCCTGGCCCTGGGCTGCGTCCTCCTGCTCGCCCTCGTGCTGCCGCGGCTGACCGGCGGCGGGGGCGACGGCGCGGAGCCCGCTCCCCCGGCCGCCACCGAGGCGCCGTCGGCCGCACCGGTGGGCGGCGCGGGGCCCGGCGGTGCCCAGGGCAGCTGGTTCGACGGGCCCACCCGCGGCTCGCTGGCCGGCGACCGGGCGTTCGTGGACGGCGTCAAGGCGCTGCCCTGGGCCGACGAGCCACCCGTGCGCGCGGCCGACGGGACGATCCTCTACTACCTGCCCGACCCGCCGGTCGAGGCACGGACGGTCGTCTTCGCCGGTGAGGTCCCCGGCGGACGCTGGGCGCTGGTCGTGGGCACGCCGTCGGCGGAGGCCGCCGCGGCGGCGGGCGTGCCGCCCGACGTCGTCCCCACCGACCAGCTCACGGCTTCCTGGTTCACCGGCCCGGTCGACGCCGCGCCGGAGCAGATGACGCTGGCCAGCGGTCCCAACGGCATCGCCGGCGACTGGCCGGTCGCGCTCACCGACCCGCGCAGCGGCGTCCTCGTCGTGGTCGCCCGGCCCGGCGACAGCGTCGAGGTGTCCCAGCGGCCGATGGTCGACGCCGAGGGGGAGACCACCCGGGAGTGGCGGAAGGTCGAGACCGACGACGGCGTCGCCGTGACCCGGGTGTCACCGTTCCCGCGGGCGTTCGACGGGTCGACGTCCTTCCGGGTCGTGCGCGGTGACCGGCTCGAGGCGCGCGACATGCCGTGGTCCGTCTTCGCCGAGGACCTCGTCGAGCAGCCGCTGCCGATCGGGTACCCCCGCGGCCGGCCGAACGCCCTCGGCGAGCGGGCCGCCCAGTTCGCGGCGGGGAACGTGCTCGGCGAGCTCGGCCTCTCCCCCGCGCAGGTGACCATCACGGCGCAGTGGGTCGGCAGCGTGCCCACCGGGGAGGTGGAGCAGGCAGCAGTCGTCACCGTGCAGCTGCCGAGCGGCGCGGTCGTCGTCGCGTCGCAGTGGCTGGCGCCGGAGCTGCCCGACGGCTCGAACATGGGCGCCTACTGCGGGCAGGCGATCCTCCCGGCCGGGCCCCCGCCCGAGCGCCGGGTGGAGGCGGTCGCCTGCGAGACGATCGACCACACGTCGGGAGCGACCCTGAGCACCCACCTCGTGGTGGTCGCGCCCCCGGAGGTGGCGCTGGTGCGCACCTACGACGGCGACCGGGTGTTCCTGGAGGAGCACGCCACCCAGGACGGCGTCCTCGTCGTCCCCATGGCCCTCGGCACCGAGACGGTGGAGGCGGTGACGGCGGGCGGGGTCACCCTGGGCCGCGTCGAGCTGCTCGGGCACGCGGCGAACTTCGGTGACTGAGCGCTCGCGCGCGATCGCGGTCGCAGCACTCGTCCTCGCGCTGACCGGCTGCGGCGCCGGAACCTCCGGGCTGGCGCCGCCGACGCTCGAGCCGACCTTCCCGGCCGAGCCTCCTGTCGCCTGGGCCCGGCCCGGCCACCTGGCGGTGACCACCCAGGGCAGCTCCAGCTGCCCCACCGGACCGACCGCGGTCGCGGCGAGCGGCGAGCAGGAGGTGGTGCTGGAGGTGGGCCACCTCCACCCCGATCGCGACCCGTGCTCGGCCGATATGGCCCCGACGACGACCGAGGTCGAGCTTCCCGACGGCGTCTCCGACGGTGCGGAGGTGACCGTGCGCCTCCGCTACTCGAACGGGGACGAGGAGACGGTCGTCCTGCCGCCCGCCGGCGACTGACACGGCGGGCGGCAGGGGCCGATCCCCCTAGTGACCGGTCGCCGCCGCGCGGCGCCGGGCGAGCGCGTCGACGCTCGCGGCGAGCAGCAGCACGCCACCGGTGATGATGTAGCTCAGGTAGGCCTCGGTGCCGAGCAGACCCAGGCCGTTCGCGATGATCGCGACGACCAGGCCACCGAGGACGGCGTCACGGACGCGTCCTCGGCCACCGAAGAGGCTGGTGCCACCGATGACCGCCGCGCCGACCGCGTACAGCAGGGTGTTCCCGGCACCGGAGCCGGGCGACACCGACCCGAGGCGGGCCGCCGCGACGATGCCGCTGATCGCCGCCAGGGTCTGGCCGATGACGAAGACCGACACCCGGATCTTGGTGACGTTGACACCGGCACGGCGGGCCGCCTCGGCGTTGCCGCCGACCGCGTAGACGTGCC
Organism: Blastococcus litoris; assembly: GCF_003075095.1. Lineage (GTDB taxonomy): Bacteria > Actinomycetota > Actinomycetes > Mycobacteriales > Geodermatophilaceae > Blastococcus_B > Blastococcus_B litoris. The sequence continues at coordinate 179,908 of NZ_QCZF01000002.1, read as the reverse complement.
GCCCGTAACTGGTGCGTCCCAGCAGGAACGTCAGGATCAGCAGCAGGATGACGACCAGCGGGATCGCGTACGGGATGCCCGCGAGGACGACGCCCACGGCCGGGGCCCGGTCGACGCTGAGCACCGCGGTGACCAGCACGACCACGGCGGCGATGACGCCGATCCGGATGAGCACCACGGCGAACGGCTGGTGCGCGAGGCCCTTCGCCTTCTGCGTGCGCCACCGGTTCAGCTGCAGCAGCGCGTAGAGGGCGATCACCACCACGGCCAGGACCCAGCCGAGCACCACCGGCAGGTTCTTGTCGCTGATCGCGGTGATGACGTCGTCGCGGACCGGCACCGTGCCGCCCTGGCCGATGAGCCGCAGCGTGACGCCCTGCCAGCCCAGGAACAGGGCCAGGGTGACGACGAACGACGGGATGCCGATCAGGCCCACCAGGCTGCCGGTGAACAGGCCGATGACCACGCCGGTGACGATCGCGGCCAGCACGGCGACGTACCAGGGGGACCCGGCGTCGGCGAGCAGCTTGGCCATGACGGCCGCGCAGACGCCGCTGACGACGCCCGCGGACAGGTCGATCTCGCCGAGCAGCAGGACGAAGACCAGCCCCATCGCGAGGATGATGATCGGCGCCGCCTGGTCGGCGAGGTTGGCCATGTTGCGCGGCGTCAGGAAGGTCTCCGGGCGCAGGATCGTGAAGAAGATGCCCAGGACGACGATGCCCAGGATCGCGGGCAGCGCGCCGAGGTCACCGCCCCGCACCTTGTCGACGTACGCGCGAGCGGCGCCGCCGACCGAGTCGGCCGTGCGGTCGGCCTCGAAGCCCGACGGCGCGCCGCCGGGCTCCTGGGCGCTGGTGGACTCGGAGATCGTGCTCGACATGGCTCAGACCTCCACGGCCGCGGCGTCGGCCGGCGCGATCCCGATCTCGCCCGACCGGCCGGCGGTGATGAGCTCGATGACCTGGCTGCGGTTGACCTCGGAGATCGGGATGTCGGCCGCCATGCGGCCGAGGTAGAGCGCGGCGACCCGGTCGGCAACCTCGAAGACGTCGACCATGTTGTGCGAGATGAAGACGACCGCGTGGCCGGTGTCGGCGAGCCGGCGGACGAGGTCGAGGACCTGCCGCGTCTGGGCGACGCCGAGCGCCGCCGTCGGCTCGTCGAGGACGACCAGCTTGGACTCCCAGAGCACCGCCTTGGCGATCGCGACCGTCTGGCGCTGGCCACCGGAGAGGCTGGAGACGAGCTGGCGCACGGACTTGAGCGTGCGGACCGACAGCTTGCTGAGGGTGTCGCGGGCGGCCTGCTCCATCGACACCTCGTCGAGGACGATGCCGTTCTTGCGCTCGCGGCCGAGGAACATGTTCTGGACGACGTCGAGGTTGTCGGCCAGCGCGAGGTCCTGGTAGACGATCTCGATGCCGAGCGCCGCGGCCTCCCGGGGCCCGGAGATCGAGACCGGCCGGCCCTCGAAGAGCATCTGGCCCGCGTCGATGGAGTGGATGCCGGCGATCGACTTGATCAAGGTGCTCTTGCCGGCCCCGTTGTCACCCACCAGCGCGGTGACCTGGCCGGGGTAGACCTTCATGTTGACGCCGTGCAGGACCTGGATGGCGCCGAAGCTCTTGTCGACGCCCCGCAGTTCCAGGGTCGGCGTGGGTTCCAGGGTGGGGGTGCCGTCCTCGGGACGGCCTGTCGGTGCGGACACGCCGGGGCCTCTCGGTAGAGCCGGTTCGGGAGCAGTGATGGCTGCCGGGGCGCCCATCATGGGCGCCCCGGCAGCCGGTGACCACTACTCGATGCCCAGCTCGGAGCACGCGTCGGCGAACTCGCCGGTGCACAGCTCCTCGGCCGTCACGAAGTCGTCGTCGACGACGTCCTTGACGTTGTCCCGGAAGATCGAGACCGGGGTGAGCAGGACCGACGGGACGTCACGGCCACCCTCGGTGTCCTCGACGGTGCCGGTGGTCTCGCCCTCCTCGCCGTTGATCAGCGCGACGGCCAGCTCGGCCAGCGCGTTGGCCTCCTCGCGGATCGACTTGTAGACAGTCATGCACTGGTCTCCGGCGAGGATGTTCTGCAGGCCCTCGACCGTGGCGTCCTGACCGGTCACGTTGTTCGCACCGGCGGCGTTGTTGCGGCCCAGGATCTGGATGACCGAGTTGGCCAGACCGTCGTTGGCCGCCAGGACACCGGCGATGTTGCCGCCGGCCTGGGTGTACATCTGCTCGAAGATCGTCGCCGCCTCCTGGTTGTCCCAGCCCGGCACGGCCTGCTCGGCCACCTGCTGGTACTGGGTCATCGGGTCGAGGACCTCGTGCGCACCGGCGGAGAACAGCGTCGCGTTGTTGTCGTCCGGCGAGCCGTTCAGGAAGGCGATGGGGCCCTCCGCGACGCCGTTGGCCTCCAGGCACTGGGCCAGACCCTCGCCCTGGAGCCGACCGACCTCGGTGTTGTCGAAGGACACGTAGTACTCGGCCGAGCCGCCCAGGGTGAGCCGGTCGTAGTCGATCGTCTGCACGCCCTCGTTGGCGGCCTGCTCCTGGATCTGCGCGCCCGAGGCGGAGTCCAGGTTGACGATCGCGAGGACCGTGGCCCCCTCGGTGATCATCTGCTCGGCGATGGTGGCCTGCCGCTGGGCGTCGCCCTCGGCGTTCTGGATGTCGTACTCGACACCGGCCTCCTCGAAGGCGGCCTCGAGGTAGGGACGGTCGAAGTTCTCCCAGCGGACCGAGGACTCGGTGTCCGGGAGGATCACACCGACCTTGCCGGCGGCGTCGCCGCCACCGCCACCGCCACTGCCGCCGCTGTCGCCGCCGTCGTCGCTGCCACATGCGGCCAAGCCGAAGACGAGGGCGGCCGCGATCGCCGTCGTCAGGGTGCTCCGTCGCGCCATGAGAGGGGACCTGCCTTTTTGTTGGGGTTACATCGAAATTCCGGCGGCACATCTTTTCCAGTCGTCGGTTGTGACCGCAAGCACAGATGTGCACCGTTGCCGGACCGTGACCTGGGGCCTCGACCCGCACGGGTCGAGTCCCGCTTGGCCGGACGGTTACCGACGGGTAACTTTGGCGGGCCGCGCCCCCCACTTGGCCGGTCCCGAACATCTGCGGAGGTCCCATGTCCCGCTCACTGCGTGAGGTCGTCTTCGTCGACGGCGTGCGCACCCCCTTCGGCAAGGCCGGCCCGAAGGGCATCTACGCCGAGACCCGCGCCGACGACCTCGTCGTCCGCGTGATCCGCGAGCTGCTGCGCCGCAACCCCGCCCTGCCGGCCGACCGCGTGGACGAGGTGGCCATCGCCGCCACGACCCAGATCGGCGACCAGGGCCTGACGCTGGGCCGCACCGCGGCGCTGCTCGCCGGGCTGCCGAAGTCGGTCCCCGGCTACTCGATCGACCGCATGTGCGCCGGCGCCATGACCGCCGTGACCACCACCGCCAGCGGGATCGCCTTCGGCGCCTACGACGTGGCCATCGCCGGCGGCGTCGAGCACATGGGCCGCCACCCGATGGGTGAGGGCGCCGACCCCAACCCGCGCTTCTTCAGCGAGAAGCTCGTGGACGAGTCGGCCCTGGTCATGGGGTCGACGGCGGAGAACCTGCACGACCGCTTCCCGCACCTGACCAAGGAGCGCGCCGACGCCTTCGCGCTGGCCAGCCAGCAGAAGTACGCCAAGGCCGTCGCCAACGGGCAGATCGGCCCGGAGCTGGTGACGATGGCGACCCGCTCGGCCGAGAACGGCTGGGGCGTCGCCACCGTCGACGAGCCGCCGCGGCCGCAGACGACGCTCGAGGGCCTGGCGTCCCTCAAGACGCCGTTCCGCCCGCACGGGCACGTGACCGCCGGCAATGCCGCCGGGCTCAACGACGGCGCCACCGGCTGCCTGCTGGCCGCCGAGGACGTCGCCGAGGAGCTCGGGCTGAACATCGGCATGCGGCTGGTCGGCTACGGCTTCGTCGGCGTCGAGCCCGAGGTCATGGGCGTCGGCCCGGTGCCCTCCACCGGGCGCGCCCTGGCCCGCACCGGCCTGACGATCGAGGACATCGGGCTCTTCGAGCTCAACGAGGCCTTCGCCGTCCAGGTGCTGGCCTTCCTCGACCACTTCGGCATCGCCGACGACGACGAGCGGGTCAACCCGTGGGGCGGCGCCATCGCCGTCGGCCACCCGCTGGCCTCCTCCGGCGTGCGGCTCATGACGCAGTTGTCCCGGCAGTTCGCCGAGCGGCCCGACGTCCGCTACGGCCTCACCGCCATGTGCGTGGGCCTGGGCATGGGCGCCACCGTGATCTGGGAGAACCCGAACTGGGAGGGCAACAAGTGACCGCCGTCTTCGAGAACGAGGTCGTGACGGCCGCCAAGGTCCGTTACCTGACCCTGCCGGGGCTGTCCGGCGAGTTCGCGCTGATCACGCTGGACAACGGGCACGACCACACCCGCCCGTCGACGTTCGGCCCCGGCGGGCTGGCCTCGCTGGACGCCGCCCTGGACGAGATCGCCGCGCGCTCCCCCGCCCCCGTGGCGATCGGCGTGACCGGCAAGCCGTTCATCTTCGCGGTGGGTGCGGACCTCTCCGGCGTCCCGTCGGTGACCGACGCGGCCGCGGCCCGGGAGATCGCCGAGACCGGGCACCGGGTGTTCCGCCGGCTGAAGGACTCCCCCGTCCCGACGTTCGCCTTCGTCAACGGCGTCGCGCTGGGCGGCGGCCTGGAGCTGGCGCTGCACTGCGGCTACCGGACGATTGCGTCGACGGCGATGGTCGCCTTCCCCGAGGTCTTCCTCGGCCTGGTGCCCGGCTGGGGCGGCACGCAGCTGCTGCCGAACCTGATCGGCGTCGACCCGGCGGTCACCGTCATCGTCGAGAACGCCCTCGCGCAGAACAAGATGACCCCGGCACCCAAGGCGGCGGAGCTCGGCATCGCCGACGCCGTCCTTGAGCCCGCCGACTTCCTCGAGCGGTCGCTCGAGTGGGCCGTCGGCGTCCTCGACGGCTCGGTCCCCGTGTCGCGCCCCGAGGTCGACCCGGCCGCCTGGGACGAGGCGATCGCCCGCGCTCGCGCGATCGTGGCCGGCCGGACCCGCAACGCCTCGCCGGGCGCCGTCCGGGCCGTGGAGCTCCTCGACCTCGCCCGCGCCGGCGTGGCGGGCGACGCGTTCACCGCGGGCACCGCGGCCGAGGACGACGCCCTGACCGACCTGCTGATGAGCGACCCGCTGCGGGCCTCGCTCTACTCGTTCGACCTGGTCAACAAGCGGGCGAAGCGGCCGGCCGGCGCCCCGGACAAGTCGCTGGCGCGGAAGGTCACCAAGGTCGGCGTCGTGGGTGCCGGGCTCATGGCCTCGCAGCTGGCGATGCTGTTCGTGCGGCAGCTGAAGGTGCCGGTCGTGCTGACCGACATCGACCAGGCCCGCGTGGACAAGGGCGTGGCGTACGTGCACGGCGAGCTGGACAAGCTGGCCCAGCGCGGGCGGCTGAACCAGGACAAGCTCAACCAGCTCAAGGGCCTGGTCACCGGCTCGCTGTCCAAGGACGTCTTCGCCGACGCCGACCTCGTCATCGAGGCCGTCTTCGAGGAGATGTCGGTCAAGCAGCAGGTGTTCGCCGAGCTGGAGGCGATCGTCTCGCCCGAGTGCGTGCTGGCGACCAACACATCGGCGCTCTCGGTGACCGAGATGGCCTCCAAGCTCGAGCACCCGGAGCGCGTGGTCGGCCTGCACTTCTTCAACCCGGTGGCGGTCCTCCCGCTGCTGGAGGTGGTGCGCGCCGAGCAGACTGACGACGCCACGCTGGCCACCGCCTTCGCCGTCGGCAAGAAGCTGAAGAAGAGCTGCGTGCTGGTGGCCGACGCCCCGGCCTTCGTGGTCAACCGGCTGCTCACCCGCTTCCTCGGCGAGGTCACCTCGTCGGTGGAGCAGGGCACGCCGGTCGCCGTCGCGGACCGCGCGCTCGACCCGCTGGGCCTGCCGATGACGCCGTTCGAGCTGCTCACGCTCGTCGGCCCGCCGGTCGCGCTGCACGTGGCCGAGCGCATGCACGAGGCCTTCCCCGACCGCTTCTCCGTGGGCGAGGGCCTGCGGAAGATGGTCGAGCTGGGGAAGTCGTCGGTGTATAGCGAGCGCGGCGTCGTCGACCCGGAGCTCGAGGGCATCGACGCCGGCGACTCCCCGCTGACCGAGGACCAGGTGCGCCAGCGCGCCGTCGAGGCGCTCGCGCAGGAGATCCGGCTGATGCTGGACGAGGGCGTCGTGCAGGCCGTGCAGGACATCGACCTGTGCATGCTGCTCGGCGCCGGGTGGCCGTTCTGGCTGGGCGGCATCTCCGCCTACCTGGACCGGGCCGGCGTCTCGGAGAAGGTCACCGGCGAGCGCTTCCTGCCGCGCGGGGTGGCTTCGCTCCCCGCCTGAGCCGCCTGACCGCGACGGCCCCGCACCTCGACGAGGAGGTGCGGGGCCGTCGTCGTCCCCGCGGGTGTCGACCACCGTCCTCACCGCCGGTACGCGGACCTCGTGCTCCAGCGCGAGGCCGGTGGTCCGGCGGTGAGGACGGCGGGCGAGCACTGTCCACGTCCTCGGCCGACAGGCTCGCACGTCGCAAGGCATCCCGATCCTGGCCCGGGAGCGAGGTCCCCGACTGGGCGGATCCGTCGGTCGTCACCACCTCCGAGTGCGACGACGACGTGGCGCGGATCCTCTACCGCGCCTGTCCCCGGCTCTCGGGATGGCAACACCGAGCACTGCCGTGCGATCTCCACCTCACCGACGGGCAGGGGCGCACGGTGCTGGGCTCCATCACGTCCGAGGACGACGCCTGGCTGGACTTGCCCACGGCGGACTGCCGTCGGCTCGTAGCGGGAACCCGATGGTTGCGGCGTGTCCGCGTCCGCGACGACCGCGGGTGAACGCGCCAGCGGGCGTCAGCGGAACTTGCTGGTGAGGCTGTCCATCGTGCGGTTCACCGATGCGACCTTGATGTGCGAGAGCCCGGCGTCCGCACCGGCCGCGAGCATCGCCTCGTGCGCGGCGCGCAGGGTCGCCCAGACCGCGTCCGCGTCACCCTCGAGCGTCGTGCCCAGCGCACCGACCTCGTAGCGCAGACCGGACGCCTGGATCACCGCGATCGCGGCCTCCACGTGCGCGTGCGGGTCGTCGGCGGTCCCGGGCGGCGAGGGCGCGACCTGGATCTCGGCGATCACGCCTTGTCCGCCGGCTGGACGACGTGCTCGTCGGTCCGCTCCGCGAGCTTCGCCGACCACTCGGCGATCCGGCGGGCGACGTCCTGCTCGGTCAGCCCGGCGTCGGCCAGCACCTGACCGCGGCTGCCGTGGTCGAAGAAGTGCTGCGGCAGGCCAACCGCGCGCACGGGGACGTCGCAGTCGCGGTCCTGCAGGGCCTGGGTGAGCGTCGTCCCGACGCCCCCGGCCCGGCCGCCGTCCTCGACGGTGACCACCAGCCGGAAACCGGACGCCAGCTCCACGAGCTCGTCGGCCACCGGCAGCACCCACCGCGGGTCGACGACGGTGACCTCGATGCCGTGGTCCGCGGCGCGCTCGGCGACGGCCAGGCACATCGGGACCAGGGCGCCGACCGCGACCAGCAGCACGTCCGGCCGCTCACTGCGGCGCAGGACGTCCACCGGCCCGCGCCGCTCCAGCGCGGGGATGTCGACCGGCGGCGGCCCCTTCGGGAAGCGCACGACGGTGGGCCCGTCGGTGACCGCGACCGCCTCGCGCAGCGCCTCCCGCAGGGTCGACTCGTCCCGCGGTGCGGCGAGCCGGACGCCCGGCACCACGGAGAGGATCGACATGTCCCACATGCCGTTGTGCGAGGCGCCGTCGGTGCCGGTCACCCCGGCCCGGTCGAGGACGACGGTCACCGGCTGGCGGTGCAGCGCGACGTCCATGAGCAGCTGGTCGAAGGCCCGGTTCAGGAACGTCGAGTACACGGCCACGACCGGGTGCAGCCCGCCCATCGCCAGCCCGGCGGCGGAGGTGAGCGCGTGCTGCTCGGCGATGCCGACGTCGAAGGTGCGCTCGGGGAACCGCTCGGCGAACGCCGCCAGCCCGGTCGGGTGCAGCATCGCCGCGGTGATGGCGACGACGTCGGAGCGCTCCGCGCCGATCCGCACCAGCTCGTCGGAGAACGCCGTCGTCCAGTCGCGGGCGGCGACGGTGCTGGTGCCGCTGTCGGGGTCGAAGACCCCGGTCGCGTGCCAGGCGTCGATCTGGTCGGTCTCGGCCGGCGGGTAGCCGAAGCCCTTGGTGGTGACGGCGTGCACGATGACCGGCCGGCCGAAGGAGCGGGCGCGGCGCAGCGCCGACTCCATGACCTCGATGTCGTGCCCGTCGACCGGGCCGATGTACTTCAGGCCGAGGTCCTCGAACATGCCCTGCGGCGACAGGACGTCCTTGAGACCCTTCTTGATCGCGTGCAGGGCGTCGTAGAGGGCCGAGCCGACCACGGGCGCGCGGTGCAGCGCCTGGCGGACCTGCAGCAGCGCCTGCTCGTAGCCCGGCCGCAGCCGCAGGGTGGCCAGCGCGTCGGCGACCCCGCCGATCGTCGGCGAGTACGACCGGCCGTTGTCGTTGACCACGATGACGACGGGGCGGTCCTGGGCCGCCGCGATGTTGTTCAGCGCCTCCCAGGCCATGCCGCCGGTGAGGGCGCCGTCGCCGACCACGGCGACGACCGGGCGCTTGTCACCGCGGACGGCGAACGCCTTGGCCAGCCCGTCGGCGTAGGACAGCGATGTCGACGCGTGGCTGTTCTCCACCCAGTCGTGCTCGCTCTCCGCCCGGCTCGGGTAGCCCGACAGCCCGCCGCGCTGGCGGAGCCGCTCGAAGCCCTCGACGCGGCCGGTCAGCATCTTGTGCACGTACGCCTGGTGGCCGGTGTCGAAGACGATCGGCTCGCGCGGGGACTCGAAGACCCGGTGCAACGCGATGGTCAGCTCGACGCAGCCCAGGTTCGGGCCCAGGTGACCGCCGGTCTTGGCGACGCTGGTGACCAGCGCGTCGCGGATCTCGGCCGCCAGCACGGGCAGGTCTTCGGCTCGCAGCGCCCTGACGTCCTCAGGGCCCCGGAGCGATCGCAGGAGCGGCACGGCTCGGCGGTGTCCTCTCGGTCGGTTGGGACTGCAACGGGAACGGAGAAGCAGGCCGCGGAGCAACTGTAACCGCGCTGCGGCAGCTCTTCCGAGCCAGCGCACCCCCCGGATGCACGTCACAGCCGAGGCACCCAGCGTTCGCCGCGCAGGGCGCCGGCCACCACCTCGACGCCGCGGGCGGCCGCGGCGAGCCGGGCACCCTCGCGCTCGTAGGCGGTCATCGCCGCCTCGATCGCGTCGGCCGGAAGCTGGTCGGCCAGCTCGACGCGGACGGTCCGCCACCCCATGCGGGCCGCCTCAAGGCCGGCGGCCACGTGGTCGGCGGCGAACCGCGCGAGCAGCACGGGGTACCGGCGCAGCACCTCGTGCGCCCGGTAGTCCGGGGGCACGAGGTCGAACAGCCAGGCGACCGCCGTGCGCTCCCAGTCGGGCGCTCCCGGCGGGCGCACCTCCACGGGCCAGCCCGGCGGCACGGCGTCGTCCACGGCGGCCAGTCTGCCCCCGGGGGACGACGACGTCCGATCAGGCGCCGGACTGCCGCTTGAGCCAGAACTGCTCGAAGCCCCAGGTGCCGGCGCCGCTGGAGTGGTAGCTCACGAGCTCCCACCCCTCGGCGCCGAGGCGGTTCAGGACCGAGCTGGTGTCGCCCTGCTGGCGCTCGGACTGTCCGCCGGGCAACTTCACGCTGACCCCGGCGCGCTGCGACTCGGCATCGTTGGCGGTGATGACGGAGGCGTACTCCCACGTGGGCACCCCCAGACCGTAGCCGGTGCCGGATCGGCGACCCGGGCCCGCTCAGTCCCCGACGGTCTCCAGGAGCAGCGCGGAGAGGCGGTCGGCGATCAGCCGGTAGCCGGCGTCGTTGGGGTGGTCGTAGTCGGCCCAGATGGCCGGATCGGCCGGGTCGGTCCAGTTCTCCACCGCCGGGTCGACGAAGCGGATCCCGAGCGAGGTCGCGGCCCCGCCGATCGCGTCGTTGATGGTGTCGATCGCGGCGCGGTCGGTCGCCGGCGTGTACGGCGCGCCGATGACGAGGATCACCGTGCCGGGACCCACCGCGGCCTGCAGCCGGGAGAGGGTGTCGAGCGCCGCAGGCCCCATCGCCTGCAGGTCGCTGAGCTGGTCGTTGAGGCTGCCCTGCACGACGACGACGTCCGCGCCGATGTCCGCCGCGGCCTCGATGCGGCCGGCGAACGGAGTGCCGCGGCCGGACTGGATGTAGCCGCTGCCGCCGACGCCGAGCGCGTGGTACTCCCAGCCCAGCGTCTCACCGATGAACGTGGTGTAGCCGCGGTCGGTCTCGCTGCCGAACCCGACGGTCCAGGAGTCCCCGATGAAGGTGACGACCGGGGTGGCCGGGGCGGACGACGACGCCGCGACCGACGTCGAGGCCGCGGCGGACGACGTCGACGGCGCAGAGGTGTCCGCGGCCGACGGACGCGCCCGGGACGTCGAGGGCTCCACCGACCGGGACTCGCGGGAGCTCTGCCCGGCGGAGCCTGCCGTGCCCGCGGCCGACAGCGACGGCGAGTCCGGAGCCGCGGAGGGAGTGGCGGGCTGGTCCGTCGAGACGGTGATCAGGACCGCGAGACCGAGCAGCAGCGCGCAGGCGGCAGCGATGACCGGTACCCACCCGGCCGAACCCGCTCGCCACGCTCGCATGCAGGAAACGCTAAGGACACCGGTACGGGACTGTCACCCCGAGCCACCCGGACGAGGGGGGTGACGCCTCCGGCGGCGGGGTCAGGGCGTGACGCCGTCCAGGATCGGGTCGAGCGGATCGGTCGGCGTCTCCACCGGGAGCTCGGGAAGCGGCGACACCACCCCGGTCACGCAGTCCAGGATGCCGTCGTCGAGCTCGATGACCCCGTCGACCAGGCAGTCGGTCAGCTCCGCCACGGTGTCGATGACGCCCGCGAACAGCCCCGGGAGGCCGGGGCGCGGCTGCCCGACGGAGTCGTCGCCCGCCGTCGAGCCGGCCTCGATGTCGAGGGAGGTGTCGCCGGCCGGGTCGGGCACGCGCTCGCCGGGTGCGCCGCCACCTGCGGCCGGGGCCTCCGGCGCCACCGGCGAGGGCCCCCGCAGCGGCGGCGGCGGGCCACCGGCAGCGGGACCGGGGTCCGACCGCGGGGCCGGGGCGGCCGCGGCTGACGGCTGCTCGAGCGAGGACGGCATGTCGCCGAGGTACTGGGGCTTGTCGTCGGGGATCGCCGCGTAGCCACCGAGCGCGAGGATGGCGGCGGCTCCGAGGAAGGCAGCGGCACGGGCCATGGGCGGCACGGTACCCAGGGTGCGGCGTTTCATGTAACTGCCCTCACACAGACGACGGCGACCCCGGGACCAGCAGCGCGACGCACTCGACGTGGGCGGTCATCGGGAACGCGTCGAACCCGCGGACGGCGGACAGCTCGTACCCCGCTGCGCGGAAGACGGCGACGTCCCGCGCCAGGGCGGCCGGGTCGCAGGCGACGTACACGACCGCCCGCGCACCCGTCGCGGCCAGCAGCGCGCTGACCGCCCGCCCGGCCCCGGCCCGGGGCGGGTCCAGGACGACCACGTCGGGAGCCCCCAGGTCTCCCAGCAGCTCGGCGAGCCCCTCCGCGTCGACGTCGCCCTGCCAGACCTCCGCCTGCGGGAGATCGGCCAGGTTGGCGTCGGCGGCGGCGCACGCGCCGGCGTCGGACTCGACGCAGACCACGCGGCCCTCGCGCCCGGCGGCGGGCGCCAGGGCGCCGCCGAAGAGGCCGGCGCCGGCGTACAGATCGAGCACGGTCTCCCCCGGCCTGACGCCGGCGAACGCGGTGACCGCCTCGACGAGGGCGTCGGCGGCCGCGGGGTGCACCTGCCAGAAGCCGGTGCCCTCGACCTCCCAGTCCCGCCCGCCGGCATGCCGCTCGGCCCGGCCCACCGGCTCCTCGGGCAGGTCGCCACCGGGCCGCACGACCCGGCTCGACGTGGGGCGGCCCTGCCGGTCGAGGCGGGTCGTGGTGACCGCACCGGTGGAGTCGACGGAGACGTCGACCGCACCCGCCCCCGGCCAGCGCCGCTGCAGTGCGGCGGCCGCCGCGGGCTCGACGGTGATCGGGCAGTCCTCGAGCACGACGACGTCGTGCGAGCGGTGCCGGCGCAGGCCCGCCGCACCGGAGCGGTCGACGGCGAACCGTGCCCGCGACCGCCAGCGGAGCGGGCCACCGGGCAGCTCCTCGACGGCCACCTCGACGTCCTCGAGCCCGGCCAGGCGCGCCAGCTGCTCGCGGACCACCGCCGCCTTGAGCCGGCGCTGCTCGGCCGGGTCGACGTGCTGCCAGTCGCAGCCGCCGCACCGGCCCGGACCGCTGTAGGGGCAGGGCCGCTCGACGCGCGCGGGCGAGGCGTCGAGCACCTCGACGGCGTCGGCCCGGCAGAACCCCGGGTGGCGGTCCTCGGTGACCCGGACGACGACCCGCTCCCCCGGCAGGCCGTGCCGGACGAAGACGACCCGGCCCTCGTGCCGGGCCACGCAGTGCCCGCCGTGGGCGACGGGACCGACGGTCACCTCGAACTCGCGCCCGGTCCAGCCCAGGCCCCGCTCGGCCCGCCGTTCAGCCATAGGGAGTGGCGTCGGTCGGCTCGGTGAGCCCTCGGCGGAGGTCCCCGGGGACCGGACCTCGCCCGTTCGCCTCGCCGTCCTCCCGGCCGAGCGAGCTCTCCAGCTGCCAGGGGACGGTCGTGATCATCACCCCGGGCTGGAACTGCAGCCGGGCCCGCAGCCGCAGCGCGCTCTGGTTGTGCAGGACGTTCTCCCACCAGTGGCCGACGACGTACTGGGGCACGAAGACCACCACCAGCTCGCGGGGGCTGTCCCGGCGGATGCCCTTCACGAAGTCGACGATCGGCCGGGTGATCTCCCGGTAGGGCGACTCGACGACGGTCAGCGGGACGGGGATGTCGTAGCGCTCCCAGTCGGCCTGCAGCTGACGGGTGTCGGACTCGTCCACGTTGACGGTCAGGGCGGTGAGCGCGTCCGGCCGGGTGGCGCGGGCGAAGGCGAGCGCCCGCAGGGTCGGCTTGTGCACCTTCGACACCAGGACGACGGCGTGCACCTTGCTGGGCAGCATGCGCGCGTCGGCGTCCGGGACGAGCTGGTCCGCGACGTGCGAGTAGTGCCGGTTGATCGACTTCATCAGCAGGAAGAGGATCGGCATCGACACGATGACCAGGTAGGCGCCGTGCGTGAACTTGGTGATCACGATGATCACGAGCACGACAGTGGTCAGGCTGCCGCCGACGGTGTTGATGATCTGCGAGCGCCGCATCCGACGGCGGGCGGCCGGGTCGTCCTCGAGGCGCATCTCGCGGTTCCAGTGCCGGACCATGCCCCACTGGCCGATCGTGAAGCTGGTGAAGACGCCGATGATGTAGAGCTGGATGAGCCGGGTAACGTCGGCGTCGAAGGCCACGATGAGCAGCCCGGCGAAGCCGGCCAGCAGCAGGATCCCGTTGCTGAACACCAGCTTGTCGCCGCGGGTGTGCAGCTGCCGCGGCAGGAACCGGTCCTGCGCCAGCACCGAGCCGAGCAGCGGGAAGCCGTTGAAGGCGGTGTTCGCCGCCAGGATGAGCACCAGGGCGGTCGCGGCCTGGATGAAGTAGAAGCCGGCGGAGCCGTCCCCCCCGAACGCGGCGGCGGCGATCTGCGCGATGACCGTCCGCTGCGGTTCGGTCTCGCAGTTCGCGAAGCCCTCGAGATCGCACGGGTGCTCGACGTACTTCACGTCCGACAGCAGGGCCAGCGCCGTGACGCCGGCGAACATGGTGGCGGCGATCCCGCCCATCAGCGCCAGCGTGGTCGCCGCGTTCTTGCTCTTCGGTGGCCGGAAGGCCGGGACGCCGTTGGCGATGGCCTCGACGCCGGTCAGCGCGGTGCACCCCGACGCGAAGGCTCGGAGGGCGAAGAACAGCAGGGCCAGGCCGCCCAGCTGCTGGTACGCGGGCTCCGCCTCGACGGTGTACCGGGCGGTCTCGGCCACCAGCCCGTCGTCGGTGAAGAACCACCGGATCAGCCCGGTCACGATCATCACCGCGATGCCGCTGATGAACAGGTAGGTCGGGACCGCGAACGCCTTGCCCGACTCGCGGACGCCGCGCAGGTTGGCGGCGGCGAGGAGCGCCACCAGGCCGATCGCGATCGCGACGCGGTGCTCGTTCAGCGAGGGGAAGGCCGAGATGATGTTGTCCGTGCCGGCCGAGACGGACACCGCCACGGTCAGCACGTAGTCCACCAGCAGCGCGCTGGCCACGACCAGGGCGGCGAACTGCCCGTGGTTCTTCATCGCGACCTCGTAGTCACCGCCCCCCGAGGGATAGGCGCGCACGACCTGGCGGTAGCTGAGCACGACGGTGACCAGCAGCAGCACCACGCCGACCGCCAGCCACGGCGCCAGGTACAGGAACGCCGTCCCGGCCAGGGTCAGGACGATCAGGATTTCCTGGGTGGCGTAGGCCACCGAGGAGAGCGGGTCGCTGGCGAAGATGGGCAGCGCGTAGCGCTTGGGCAGCAGGGACTCGCCGAGGCGGTCGCTGCGCACGGCTCGTCCGAGGACGAGCCGTTTCGGGAGGTGTCCGAGGTCGGACAGGCGTGGCACGGCGGCGATGGTACGGAGCACAGGGGCCGCGCGCCGTCGCGGGCGGGCGCGCCCCGCCCCTGAGTGTGATGTCGCCCGTCACAGCCTCGCCGCGCGTCGTCCCGGGTGTAGCTTCGCGCCCGGTACGCACGGCGGTCGGCGCCGGCGCGGCGAGCATCGCGGGAGTACTTCGTGCACGTGGTCGTGATGGGCTGCGGACGCGTCGGCTCCGCCATCGCCCGCCGCCTCGAGGAGGTCGGCCACAGCGTCGCCGTCATCGACCAGGACCCCGAGGCCTTCCGCCGCCTGGGTCCCGACTTCGCCGGCCGGCAGGTGACCGGGCTGGGGTTCGACCGGCAGACGCTCCTGGACGCCGGCGTCGACTCGGCCGGCGCCTTCGCCGCGGTGAGCAGCGGCGACAACTCCAACATCATCAGCGCGCGGGTGGCCCGCGAGACCTTCGGCGTCCAGCACGTCGTCGCCCGCATCTACGACTCCAAGCGGGCCGAGGTCTACGAGCGCATGGGCATCCCCAGCGTCGCGACGGTCCCGTGGACGGTGAACCGGCTGCTCCGCGAGCTGCTGTCGGTGAAGGTCAGCGAGCTCTGGCGCGAGCCCACCGGGAAGGTCCTGCTGATGCGGATCACCGTGACCGAGGGCTGGGTCGGCCGGAAGCTCGCCGAGCTGGAGCTCGCCTCCGGTGCCCGCGCGGCCTGGCTGGTCCGCTTCGGCGAGGCCCAGCTGCCCACGGCCGGCACGGTGCTGCAGGACGGCGACCAGCTCGTCGTGGCGGTCACCGACGACATCACCACCCGCGTGCACGAGGTCGTGGAGAACGCTCCCCAGGGAGGCGGGCACTGATGCGCGTCGCGATCGTCGGAGCCGGCGCGGTCGGGCGGTCGATCGCCGGGGAGCTCCTCGGCAACGGCCACACCGTGATGCTCATCGAGAAGGACCCGCGCAAGGTCCGTACCCGCTCCGTGCCCGGCGCCGAGTGGGTGCAGGCCGACGCCTGCGAGGTCACCTCGCTGGAGGAGGCCCAGCTGGCGACCTGCGACGTCGTCGTCGCGGCCACCGGTGACGACAAGGCGAACCTGGTCGTCTCCCTGCTGGCCAAGACCGAGTTCGCGGTCAACCGGGTGGTCGCCCGCGTCAAGGACCCGCGCAACGAGTGGCTCTACACCGAGGCGTGGGGCGTCGACGTCGCCGTCTCCACCCCGCGCGTCCTCGCCGCCCTGGTCGAGGAGGCGGTGACCGTCGGCGACGTCGTCCGGCTGATGAGCTTCCGCAAGGGCGCGGCCAACCTGGTCGAGATCACCCTGGCCGAGGACACCCCGTGGGTCGGCAAGCCGCTGCGCGAGGTGCCGCTCCCCCGCGAGACGGTGCTGACCGCGATCCTGCGGGGGGAGCGGGTCATCACCCCGACCCCCGACGAGCCCCTCGAGGCCGGCGACGAGCTGCTGTTCGTCACGCACGCCGACGTGGAGGAGCAGCTGAAGACGGTGCTCGCGCCGGACGGGTCCGCCGGCCCGGTCTAGGCGCCGGCGGGCGGCGCGGCGTTCTCCACCCGGTGGCGGTGCAGCCGCGACACGACCCACAGCGTGACCACGACCTCGACGGCGGTCACCGGCAGCCCCAGCAGCAGCGAGACGACGCCGAGATCGGTGGCGTTGCTGTTCTCGCTGCCCAGGTAGAGGTAGCCCTGGACCGCGGCGCGGACCAGGAACACCCCGCCCCACAGCACGGTCAGCCAGCCGTAGGCGCGCAGCAGTCGCGGGTCCTCCCGCCAGTGCAGCTCCGGCTCCGGATCGGGCTTGGCCCGCCCGGTCTCGGGGTCGCGCACCCCCGGGCTCAGCACCGACCGGGCCCGGTCCACGCGCCCGCGCATGCCCGGGAGCGAGTGCCGGTGCGCGGCCATGGACCCGAGGTGGCTGGGCGCCAGGAACTCGGCGATCACGCCCACCAGCGGGCGGCGCAGCGCCACGGAGCCGAGCAGGACGACCGCCAGCCCCGCGTTGCGGATGATGCCCGGGACGTAGAAGTCGCGCGCCTGCCCCGTGAAGGCGGCGATGGCGACGGCGATGCCCACCGCGAACAGCCCGCTGATCGCCTGCTGCACGGTCTCCCGCCGCACCAGCCGGAGGAGGAACACCAGCACGGCCGCGCCCAGCGCGGCCCAGATGCCGGTGCGCAGGCCGTCGAGGGAGTTGGCCACGATGAAGGCGATCGTCGGCAGGGTGGCGTCGACCATCCCGCGCCAGCCGCCCAGCTGCTCGAGCACCAGGTGGCGGTCGAACGCGAGCCCCGGCTCGGGCTCGCGCTCCGCGGCCGGTCCTGGTGCCGCGGGCCGCTCGGCGTGGTCCTCCGGTGCGCTCATCGCCGTCTCCCCCGGTCGTTCGGTTCCCGGGGTGTCGCCCCGCGCGTCCTCCACGTCGGCGGGGCGATCAGCCGGCGCCGAGCTCGTACCAGGGGTTGTAGATGACCCGCTTGCCGTCGAAGGCGGCGAACCGGCCGCGGGCGGTCAGCGTGCGGCCGGGTTCGATGCCGGGGATGCGCCGGCGACCCAGCCAGACCAGCGTCACGGAGCCGGAACCGTCGAAGAGCTCGGCCTCGAGGGTGGGAACGGTCTCGCGCGGGGTGTAGACGACGGACTTGAGCCGGCCGGTCACGGTGACCACCGCGCCCTTGCGGCAGGACACGAGCGGCTCGCAGCCGGCGCTGGCCGACTCGGCGCGCAGCTCCTCCGCATCGATGGCCTGGTCGTCGGCCGTGAGCCGCTGCAGCGTCCGCGACAGCCAGCTCGGCGATCGGGTCTCGGTCACGGCGTCCACTCCTCGTCGGGGCCAGTCGGCGGGGTGCCGACGGGCTGGAACTCCTGGGGCGGCCGGGCGGACCGGCCACCGGGTCAAGCGTACGGCGCAGCACGCCGCCGGGGGCGGACGACGGACCGGCGCCCCGCTCCCCCGGGTCGGACTCAGCCGGCCGGCGGCTGCGGGGCGGCCGGCGGCTGCGGGGCGGCCGGCGGCTGCGGGGTGGCCGGCGGCGACCCGGCTGCGCGTGCGGCCGCCTCCTGCTGGCGCGCCAGCTGTGCGGCCATCTGCGGCGGCAGGGCCAGGGGGAGCTGCTCGCGGACCGGCATCGGTTCCACCCCGCGGACGACGACGATCCCGCGGAAGGCGTTCTCGAGCACCGCCGCCTGCTCCGGGTCCTCGGCGGCCGGGCCGGTCATCATCCCGCGCAGGAACCAGCGGGGACCGTCCACGCCGAGGAACCGTGCCGCGCGGCGCACCGGCTGGGCCGCCGCGGCCTGGCCCGCCTGCTGCGGCGCGGGCGCGAGGACGGTGCCGGCGAGCTCGGTGCCGAACGGGCCCTCCACCTCGTGCAGGGAGCCGCCCTGGCCGGAGGCGCTGGTCCTCAGGTCCGCCCGGACGCTGTCCCAGATGCCGTCGGCCCGGGGTGCGGCGAAGGCGGCGACCTGCAGCAGCGAGTCGCCGTAGCGGAGCGTGGCGCCGACGACCTTCTGCTGCGGGCTCAGCTCGACCCGCAGGTCGGTGCCCGGCAGCCCCGGCAGGCGGATGGAGCCGAGGTCGATGCGCTGCACGCCGTCCTCCGGCGCGTCCGCCGAGTCCCAGGGGCCGGTCGTCTCCTCGACCTCGCGCTCGCGGTGCTGCGGCTCCGGGGGCACCCCCCGCTCGCGCAGGCTGCGCTCGATCCGGTTCCGCCGACGTCCGAACGGCATCTCAGCCCTGACCTTCCCGAGCCGTCGCGGCTCCGTCGCCCACCGCGGCCGCGTGGCCGCCGGTCGATCCGTGCCCGCCGCTGCCCCGTTCACTGGCCGGCAGCTCCTCGACCGGCACGAACCGGGCCTGCACGACGGGCTGGACCACCAGCTGGGCGATCCGGTCCCCGCGACGCAGGCTGATCGGCGTCGTCGGGTCGAGGTTCACGAGGTTGACCTTGATCTCGCCGCGGTAGCCCGCGTCGATCGTGCCCGGGGCGTTCACCATGCTCAGGCCGTGCCGGTGCGCCAGGCCCGAGCGCGGGTGGACGAAGCCGGCGTACCCCTCGGGGATGGCGACGGCCACCCCGGTTCCGACCAGCGCCCGCTCGAACGGGGCCAGCTCGACGTCCTCCGCCGCGGAGAGGTCCGCGCCGGCGTCACCGGGGAGCGCGTAGCTCGGCGCGACGTCCTCGGGCGACGTCAGCCGGACCGGGACGTCGAGCGTCGGGGGGTAGTCGGGCACCTGGGGATCCTATGAGGGTCAGGCGGACCCCAGCGGCCGACCGGCCCGCAGGTCCCCGAGGATCCGTTCCGCCAGCTTCTCGGTCGCCCGGCGGTTGCCCCGCCCGGCCAGGGCGGCGCCGACGAGGAAGGGTGCGGCGGCGGGGACGGAACGGGCCAGCCGGCGGGTGATCGTCCGCTGCAGCGCACGCACCCCGGTGCCGCCGAGCAGGGACCCGAGGCCGGCGGGCCCGGAGGCGTCGACCGGGCGCTGCGCCGACCACGCGGCCAGGTAGGCCGTGGCGCGGGCGCGCGCGTCACCGGGGGCGCGGCGGCCCAGCAGCTCGTGCAGCTCGCCGATCAGCACGACCTCGACCCCCGCGACGAGCACGGTCTCCGCGCCGAGTTCGAGCGGCAGCGCCAGCAGCGAGGCCGGCGCCAGCCACTGCGTCGCGGCGAGGCCACCGGTGGCGGCGCCGATGGTCGACGTCACCCGCGCGGCCCGGGCGACCAGGGCGTCGGCGATCTCGGCGTCGGAGGCGCCCGGGTGCGCGGCCCGCAGCCGGGCGGCGTCGCGGATCGGCAGCCGCGGGGCCGCCGCGGAGAGCAGGTCGCCCAGCAGCGCTCCCGGGGTGCGCTCGCCGGCCGGCGCCTCGGGGCCGGGCGGAGGCGCGTCCGGGCCGGGGCCGAACGCGGCTCCCACCGCACCGGCGACCGCACCGAGCACGTCCCGCAGACCACCGGTCGCCGAACGGCGCGGTTCGTCGTCGGACTGCCCCGCGGGTGCTGCGCCGCCCACGAGACCGGCCACGGCGTCGGCCACGGCCCGGGCGGCGCGCATGAGCCCGGTCTCCTCGGGGACGGGCGCGGGAGGAGCCACCGGGCGCGGCGGCGGGACGTCCCGCGCCGCACCCAGCCGAGGACCGTGCTCGGTCATCGCGCCCCTCCCGTCAGCGCTCGCGCGCTCCTTATGCGCAGTCGCGGCAGAGCAGCTGGTCGCCGCGCGTCGAGGCGAGACGGCTGCGGTGCTGCACGAGGAAGCAGCGCGAACAGGTGAACTCGTCCTCCTGCTTGGGCAGGACGCGGACGGTGAGCTCCTCGCCGGAGAGGTCGGCGCCCGGGAGCTCCAGGTTCTCGTTGAAGTCGGTCTCGTCGACGTCGACGGAGGCGGACTGGGCCTCGGCCCGGCGAGCCTTGAGCTCCTCGAGGGAGTCCTCGCCCAGCTCGTCGGCCTCGTTGCGGCGCGGGGCGTCGTAGTCGGTGGCCATGGGGTGCCCCTCCTGTGTTCCTGCGGGTGTCGGGCCCGCTCGTCCGGCGTCGGCGCGGGGTGTGCGCCGGCGCCCTGCCGGCCACGGTGGCGACCGGTGGGTCGTGGTCCGGCAGCCCCCTTCTGGGCTGCCGGTTGCCGGTGGTGCTCCGGACAGGGCCGGCGCCGGCTCCCGCGGTGCGGGGGGCGACCGGATCCGTCCGGGCCGCTCCTCCCCCGCCCGCCCGGAGACGGGTGGGGAAGGTCCGGCCAGCCCCCCAACGCGGCGCGGCCCCGGTTTGTGCCCGCCTGCGGAAACGAGTTCCGAGCGGGCCCCCGGGCCGCGGAGCGCCAGAGGTTACCCTGCCGCCGTGGCGACTCCCGTGGGTGCTGATCCAGCCGTCGTCGGGCCGTACCTGGCCTCGGTCCTCGGGGACGAGCGCTGGCGCTCCGTCGACGTGCAGCTCATCGCCGCGGGCATGTCCAACCTCACCTACGTGGTCACGCCGCGGGACGGCACGGACGACGACGCGGTGATCCTCCGGCGGCCCCCGACGGGCGCCGTGCTGGCGACCGCGCACGACATGGCGCGCGAGCACCGCGTCATCTCCGCGCTCGGCCCCACGGACGTCCCCGTCCCGCGCACGCTGCACCTGTGCACGGACGAGTCGGTGCTGGGCGCGCCGTTCTACGTGATGGAGCGGGTCGTCGGCATCCACGTCGTCCGCGAGTTCCCGCCGGGCTACGCCGACGAGCCGGCCCAGCGGCGTGCCGTGGGCGAGAACCTCGTCGACGTCCTGGCCGATCTGCACTCGGTCGACTTCACGGCCGTGGGGCTCGGCGAGTTCGGCCGGCCGGAGGGCTTCGCCGCCCGGCAGGTGCGCCGCTGGACGAAGCAGTGGGACGCCACCCGCGACCGCGACCGGCCGAACCTCGACGCGCTGGCCGCGCGCCTGGCCGAGACGGTGCCGGCGACGCAGCGGTCGAGCATCGTGCACGGCGACTACCGGCTGGACAACTGCCTGCTCGACCCGGAGCAGCCCGGCCGGATCCGGGCGGTGCTGGACTGGGAGATGTCCACCCTCGGCGACCCGCTCACCGACATCGGGATGATGTTCGTCTACTGGCCGCAGGCCGGTGAGGAACGCGCCTCCACGATGAGCCCGGTGACGACGCTGCCCGGCTTCCCCACCCGCGCGGAGGTGGCCGAGCGCTACGCGCAGCGCACCGGCGCCGACCTCGCCGACCTCAACTGGTACGTCGGGTTCGCCTTCTTCAAGTTCGCGGCGATCATCGCCGGCATCGTCGCGCGGTCGGCTGCCGGCGCGATGGCGGGCAAGGACACCTCCGGCTACGCCGAGCGCATCGACCCGTGCGTCGAGCTGGGACGCGCCGCGCTCGAGGACGGTGCGATCTAGCGCCCGGTCACGGCCCTAAGCTCCAGCCGACCGACCCGCCCGGAGCGCTGCCCCCGGGTCCTGCCGAGGAGAGACAGTGACGCTGCGGACCGAGCGCCCGCCGGTGCGCCCCCGGAGCGGCCGCCGCCCGTGGCCGCCGCTGATCTTCCTGGCCGTCCTCGCCCTGGCGGCGGCGGCCGTCTGGTGGAACGTCCTGCGGACCGAGGCACGGGACGAGGCCCGGGAGAACGCGGCGTGCGAGTCGGCGGCGGACTCGGCACCGCCGACGGACATCGACCCGGCGTCGGTCACCCTGCGCGTCCTGAACGCCACCGACACCGCGGGCCTGGCCCAGACGGTCGCGACGGCGCTGCAGGAGCGCGGGTTCGTCATCGGCGAGGTCGCCAACGACTCCAGCGGCCGTGAGGTCACCGGCGTCGGCGAGCTGCGGCACGGCCCCCGCGGGGACGACGCCGCCAGGTACGTGCGCGTCTACATCCCCGACGCCGGCGACTACCCCGACACGCGCGCCGACGCGACCGTCGACGTCGTCGTGGGGCCGGAGTTCCAGACGCTCGCCTCCGCCGAGGAGGTCGCCGCCGCGCTGGTGCCGCCCACCGGCGCGGCCGCCGACTGCTGACTCAGGCCGGGTGGAGCTGCTCGAGCAGCTGCACGAACGGCGCAGCGATCGACGGCGCGGCCGCGACCGCCATCGGCTCGGCGAACGGCCGGCCGCCGAGGCCGGTGAGGACCAGCCCGGCCTCCGCCGCCACCAGCGCCCCCGCCGCGTGGTCCCACGGGTTGAGGTCCAGCTCGTAGTAGGCGTCGACCCGGCCGGCCGCGGCCGAGCACAGGTCGAGGGCGGCGCTGCCGTACCGGCGGATGTCGCGCACCTGCGGCAGCAGCTGCGCGACGACCGCGCCCTGCGCCCGCCGCTGCTCGACCCGGTAGCCGAAGCCGGTCGCCACCAGCGTCCGCTCCAGCGAGGCCGGGCTGCTGCCGGTGAGCCGCACCGGCTCCGGCCGCCCCGGGGACGACACGAAGGCGCCCCCACCTGCGGTCGCCGTGAACAGCTCTCCGGTCGCCACGTTCAGCACCACGCCCGCGCGCACCTCGCCGTCGACCTCCGCGGCGATCGAGACGGCGTAGGCGGGCAGGTCGTAGAGGAAGTTCACGGTGCCGTCGATCGGGTCGACCACCCACCGCACGCCGCTGGTGCCGGTGCGGTCGGCGCCCTCCTCCCCCATCACGCCGTCGTCCGGGCGCGCGGCCAGCAACCGGCCGACGACCAGCTCCTCGCTGGCGCGGTCCACGGCGGTGACGACGTCGACCGGGCTGGACTTCACGTCGACGTCGTCGGCGGCCGAGGCGCGCCCGCGGGCGACCAGCGCGGCCGCCTCCCGGGCGACGTCGACGGCGAGGGCGAGGAGCTGGGCGGGGTCCGCGGCGGGTGCACTCACGCAGGTGATCCTGCCGCAGGTGACGTGCTGGAGCGGCCCCGTCGCAGGGACCCGACTGCGAGCCTGCGAGCAGTTGGGGGGCGAGGGGGTCCTGTCACTACCCTGTCCGCGTGCAGGGCTTCGGAGTGGACATCGGCGGCAGCGGCATCAAGGGGTGCCTGGTCGACCTCCAACAGGGACAGCTGATCGGCGAGCGGCTGCGGATCGAGACGCCGCAGCCGTCGCTGCCCGACCCCGTGTACGGCGTCGTGGCGGAGATCGTCGACCACTTCGGCTGGACCGGGCGGGTGGGGGTGACCTTTCCGGGCGTCATGAAGAACGGCGTGGCGCACACCGCCGCCAACGTCGACAAGACGTGGATCGGGACCGACGTCGACGCCGGCCTCAGCGCACTCATCCCGGGCACGGTGGACACGCTGAACGACGCGGACGCCGCCGGCATCGCCGAGATGCGCTACGGCGCCGGCCGCGACCGGAACGGCGTCGTCCTCATGCTGACGTTCGGGACCGGCATCGGCAGTGCCCTGTTCGTCGACGGGCACCTGGTGCCCAACACCGAGTTCGGCCACATCCAGGTCGACGGCGAGGACGGCGAGCGCCGCGCCTCGGCCGCCGCGCGGGAACGCGAGGAGCTCGGCTACCCCGAGTGGGCCGAGCGCGTGGACCGCTACCTCGACGTCCTGGAGGCCGGCTTGTGGCCCGACCTGATCATCGTGGGCGGCGGGGTGAGCAAGAAGGCGCACAAGTGGGTGCCGCTGCTCACGACCCGTACGCCGGTCGTGCCCGCGCAGCTGCAGAACGACGCCGGGATCGTCGGGGCCGCGCTGGCGGCGCACGAGCACCCCGGTCACTGGCCGGGCTGACGGCACCCGCGCGGGTGAGACGGGTGGGGCGCACGGGGTCGTCCCCTTCAGCGATCAGCGCTCGCGGCCGATGCACCCTCAAGGGGTGAGAACCGGCCCGGACCGCGCAGTTCGTCCCCCACGAGCGGGGCTGCGGGATCCGAGGCGGTGGAGAACCCCCGACACGCCGTTACAATGAGAGAGCCCCACCCCGTCGCCCTCCAGCCGGGAGGGATCCCCTGCCCGTCCAGCGGCCAAACGCCGCGCCGGTCTGCCGGGACCTCTGCCGCTGCACAGGTGCGTGGACCGGAGCCGCTGCCCAGGGACCAGAAGGCCCCCGGGGAACGAACCCAGCACGGGAAGGAACCTGAGTGCCCGCCGACAAGCCAGCACCGGAAGCAGCCGCGAGCACCTCGAAGGTGTCAGCCGCAACCGGTACCCGTGCTCCCCGGACCAGCGCCGCGGCAGCCAAGACGGCGAAGACGGTGACGGCCGCCGCCGAGCCGGCCGCGAAGGCCGCGCCCCGCAAGAAGGCGGCGGCGAAGACGACCGCGAAGAAGCCCACCGTCGTCCCCTCGCCGGGTGCCGGTGAGGGCGCCGTGCTGACGGCCGTGGCCACCGATGCCTCCGCCGTGGCGGTGGTCGACGGCGGCTCGGAGGGTCTCAAGCTCGACGAGACCGTCGTCACGGGCAAGGACGGCGTCGAGGTCGCCGCCGCCGAGGAGGAGGCGCCCGAGGGCGGCACCGACTTCGAGTGGGACGACGAGGAGGAGTCCGAGGCGCTGCGCCAGGCGCGCAAGGACGCCGAGCTCACCGCCTCGGCCGACTCGGTCCGCGCCTACCTCAAGCAGATCGGCAAGGTCGCGCTGCTCAACGCCGAGGAGGAGGTCGACCTCGCCAAGCGGATCGAGGCCGGGCTCTACGGCGCCGAGCGGCTGCGGCAGGTCGAGGAGGAGGGCCAGAAGATCTCGCCGCAGATGCGCCGGGACCTCAACTGGATCGTCCGCGACGGCGAGCGCGCCAAGAACCACCTGCTCGAGGCCAACCTCCGCCTCGTGGTCTCCCTCGCCAAGCGCTACACCGGCCGTGGCATGGCGTTCCTGGACCTGATCCAGGAGGGCAACCTCGGTCTGATCCGCGCGGTGGAGAAGTTCGACTACACCAAGGGCTACAAGTTCTCGACGTACGCCACCTGGTGGATCCGTCAGGCGATCACCCGCGCGATGGCCGACCAGGCCCGCACCATCCGCATCCCGGTGCACATGGTCGAGGTCATCAACAAGCTCGGCCGCATCCAGCGCGAGCTGCTCCAGGACCTGGGCCGCGAGCCCACCCCGGAGGAGCTGGCCAAGGAGATGGACATCACCCCGGACAAGGTGCTGGAGATCCAGCAGTACGCCCGGGAGCCCATCAGCCTCGACCAGACGATCGGCGACGAGGGCGACAGCCAGCTCGGCGACTTCATCGAGGACTCCGAAGCCGTGGTGGCCGTCGACGCCGTCAGCTTCACCCTCATGCAGGACCAGCTGACCAGCGTGCTGCAGACGCTGTCGGAGCGGGAGGCCGGCGTCGTCCGGCTGCGGTTCGGCCTCACCGACGGCCAGCCGCGCACCCTCGACGAGATCGGCCAGGTCTACGGCGTCACGCGTGAGCGGATCCGCCAGATCGAGTCGAAGACCATGTCGAAGCTGCGCCACCCCAGCCGCTCCCAGGTCCTGCGCGACTACCTCGACTGACGTCCTCCGGACGTCACCGCGGCCACGTGCCGTTCCCCTGCGCCGCTGAGCCGCTGCGTCGTCCCTGCGCGGACCCCTCCGGGGCCCACTCGGGCCGCCCGGCGCCTGTTCGTCGAGCGGCTCCACCCGACCGGGGGACGACACCTGGCCGCGGTGTGACCCGGACGGGTCACGGATTGGTAGCGCCGGTGTGCGCGGCGAACTGTCGGGTAGACGGCGTAGCGTGGGAGACGTCAGAACAGCAGCGGACCCACGGTCGGGCCGGCACCCAGCCGGTCAGGCAGATCGACCAGCTCGACAGTCCCATCCAGGTGTCCCCTGCTGAACCCGTTCCACCCAGGTGTCCCTCCGGTCACGGACTCATCTCTTTCGGCGAGTCCGCGGTCACAGGCCCTCGGAACGGGAACACGAGGGGCCATCCTGGCGCTGTGCAGGAGGCCGATCCGCAGCCGCGGGTCCGTGCGGTAGAGAGCGAGTGATGAGCCAGATGACCCAGACGCTGACGTCGACCCCGCCCACCGATGACCTCGTCGTCCCGTTCCACTGCGACCGTTGTGGAGCCCTGGCCAAGGTTCGCGTCGTTCTCGCGAGCGGTAGCGATCTCGTGTTCTGCGGGCACCACGCCCGCGAGTACGAAGGCAAGCTTCGTGACATCGCCGTCGACTTCATCGACACAGAGGGCGAGCAGCACGTAACTGCGTGATTCCGGAGGTATCGTCGCGCCCGCGATGACCGCCTCACCTGACGACGCCGCCGCGTCCTCCTCCCCGCCTCGCGCGGGAGGAGGGCCGGCGGCTCCGTCGTTCCCGGGGACTTCCGGTCGACCTGATCCGGAGGAATCCCCCATGCCGCAGCAGCCGCCCGTGCACGACGAGACCGTGCGCATGCGTCCCGAGGGGCTCGACGCGCGCCCGGCGCCGGACAACGCCCGGCCGTCGCCCGTCGAGGAGCATGACGACACCCGCCCGGTCACCCGTGACTGGCTGCTGGGCGCACCCGATCCCGCAGGCGACCCGCCGTCCCGTCCGGAGGAGGACGAGGACCGCAGCACCCAGGCGCCCGGCGCGCCCGACCCGGCCCCGCTGGGCGCCACCGACACGGCTCCGGTCGACGCCTCGGTGCGCGAGGGCGTCGTGCGCGACACGGAGCCGGTGGAGAGCCCGTCGGCCGACGACCGCGAGCCCTTCCTGCTCCACGACGACGCCTCCGACGGGGACGGGCCGGCCGGTCCCCCGCCCGGCGACGAGCCGCCGGCCGACGGACCCCGCGGTCCGTGGTGGCGCCGGCGCGCCGTCCTGGTGCCCGCCGGGGCCGTGGCGCTGCTGGCCGCCGTGTACGGCGGCGACCTGCTGATCTCCTCCGGCGACATCCCCCGGTCCACGGTCGTCGCCGGCGTGGAGATCGGCGGCATGTCGACCGCCGCCGCCGCCGACGCCCTCGAGGAGGAGCTGACGCCGCGGATCGCCGCCGACCGCACGGTGGTCGCCGACGACGTGGAGGCGGCCTTCTCCCCCGTCACCGCCGGCGTGGCCCTGGACGTCGACGCCACGATCGACGCGGCGGACGACCAGCCGCTCAACCCCTGGACGCGGCTGGTGACCCTGTTCTCCGACCGCGAGGTGGAGCCGGTGGTGAGCGCGGACGACACCGCGCTCGACGCGCAGATCGAGACGGTCGCCGCCGGCGTGGACCGCGCCCCGGTCGACGCGACCATCGCCATCGAGGGCACCACCCCGAGCGTCGTGGAGTCCGCCGACGGACGGCACCTGGACCGCGAGGGATCGGCCGACGCGATCATCGCGACCCTGACCTCCGGCAGCGACCCCTCGACCGCGATCGAGCTGCCCGTCGAGGTCACCCCCGTGCACGTCGACGCGGCCGAGGCGCAGCGCGTGCTGGACGAGACGGTGACGCCGGCGCTGTCGGCGCCCGTGTCCGTCGTCGTCCCCGACAGCGACGACACCGCCGAGGTGTCGGTCGAGGCCCTCGCCTCCTCCCTCACGTTCACGCCGCAGGAGGACGGCGTCCTCGCCGTCGGCGTCGACCCGGCCAGGCTGGAGACGGCGCTGGGCGACGAGCTCGCCGTGTTCGGCAGCGGCGCGGAGGACGCGCGCTTCGAGGTGTCGGGCGGGGCGGTCACCGTGGTGCCGTCCGTCGACGGCACCGGCGTCGCGCCCGCGACCCTGGCCGAGCAGCTCGTCCCCGTGCTCACCGAGCCGGCGCCGCGCACCGTCACGGCGCAGCTCGGGCCGGTTCCCGCCGACTTCACCACCGAGGAGGCGCAGGCCCTCGGCATCAAGGAGGAGATCGGCTCCTTCACGACCAACATCGGCAACCCGGCCAGCGGCGAGAACATCCGCGTCGTGGCGGCCGAGGTCGACGGCGCGCTGGTCATGCCGGGCGAGACCTTCAGCCTCAACGGGTTCACCGGTCCGCGCGGCACCGCCCAGGGCTACGTGCCGGCCGGTGTCATCAGCGGCGGCCAGTTCACCCAGGCCGTCGGCGGCGGGATCAGCCAGTTCGCCACCACGATGTTCAACGCGGTCTTCTTCTCCGGCCTCGAGGACGTCTACCACAAGCCGCACAGCTACTACATCAGCCGCTACCCGGCCGGCCGCGAGGCGACGGTGTACGAGGGCCAGATCGACCTGCAGTGGCGCAACGACACCGACACCGGCGTCTACATCGACACTGCCTGGACGCCGGGCACCATCACGGTCACCTTCTACGGGACCAAGCGCTACGAGATCCAGTCCATCAGCAGCAACCGCGTGAACGTCCGGGAGCCGGCCGTGCAGGAGAAGCCGGACGACGGCACCTGCAAGTCGCAGGCCGGTGCGCAGGGCTTCGACATCACCGTGACCCGGGTGTTCCGCGACCTGGGGACGGGGGCGGAGATCCGGCGCGAGGACTTCCGGACGCACTACGCGGCGGAGCCCATCATCCGGTGCATCCCGCCCGCGGCGCCGCCGGCGCCCACCCCGGGCGGCTGATCGGTCCCCCGCGCGAGGGACCCGCCCGTCGCTCCGCTCGCGGAGACCGGCTCCTCCCCGCCCGGGCGTGCACACTGGGCTGGTGAGCACCGTCCTGCCCAGCGGGTCCCCGACCCGCGCCGGGGACCCGGAGCCGGCGCCGACGACGGCCCCGGCCGGTGCTCCACCGGTCGACGGCGAGGACGACGAGCCCTCCGGCGGTCGCCTGCACGGCTGGCCGTCGCCCGTGCGGGTGCCCCTGCAGGTGCTCGGCCGCACGCTCGCCAAGGCGTGGCAGGACCGGATCCTGGGGCTGTCGGCGGAGGCGGCGTTCTGGCAGATCCTGTCCGTGCCGCCGCTGCTGATCGGGCTGCTGGGATCGCTGGGCTACCTCGGATCGCTGATCGGCGGCGACGCGGTCCGCCAGATCGAGGACCAGCTGCTCACCGCGTCGGCGCAGGTCCTCACCTCCGACGTCGTCGACGACCTGGTGGCGCCCACGCTGTCGGACATCCTCGGCTCGGGCCGGCTCGACCTGCTCAGCCTCGGCTTCCTGCTGGCGCTGTGGGCGGGGTCGTCGGCGACGGCGACCTTCATGAACACGATCGTGATCGCCTACGACCAGCGCGACGTCCGCGGCCCGATCCGCACCCGGCTCAAGGCCCTCTGGCTGTTCGTCGTCGGCATGTTCATGGCGGTGCTGACGCTGCCGCTGCTGGTGCTGGGCCGCGAGGTCCTCGTCGGGCTGCTGCCCCAGGACTGGCGGGACACCGGCATGGTGCTGGTCAACGCCGTCTACTGGCCGGTGGTGATCATCGGCCTGCTGCTGGCGCTCACGAGCTTCTACCACGTGGTGCTGCCCAACCGGCTGCCGTGGCGGCGACACCTGCCCGGGACCGTGCTGGCCCTGGCCTTCTTCCTCGTCGCCGCGCTGGTGCTCCGGGCCTACGTGGGCGACATCCTCATCACCGCGCTGCCCTACGGCGCGCTGGCGGCGCCGATCGGCGCGCTGCTCTTCTGCTTCTTCTTCGGCATGGCCGTGCTGCTGGGCGCCGAGCTCAACGCCACCATCCAGGCACGCTGGCCGGCCCCGCTGCGGCGGCACGACCGCCGTCGCCGGGAACGCCGCGAGGCGAAGCTGCAGGCAGAGGCCCGCCGCCTCGGCCTGCTCTGAGCCGGCTCAGTCCTTCTTGAGCTGCTCGTAGATCTCCTTGCAGGCCGGGCACACGGGGCTGCCGGGCTTGGGGCTCTTCGTGACCGGGAAGACCTCACCGCACAGGGCCTCGACCATGGTGCCCATGACCGCGCTCTCGGCGATCTTGTTCTTCCGGACGTAGTGGAAGACCTCGTTGGCGTTGCCGGTGTCGGCGTCGCGGACGTCCGGCCGCTCGAGGATGTCGCTGCTGCTCATGGGTCCACTCCCCTGCTCGGCCGCTTCGGTGCGCCCACCATGATGACAGGGTGCATCCCCCGACCCGTGATCTTCCCGCCGGCACCGTCCTGTCACCCGAGGTGGCCGACGCCCTGAGCGCCGGCCGGCCCGTCGTCGCGCTGGAGAGCACCCTCCTGGCCCACGGGCTGCCCCGCCCGGAGAACCGCGCCGCGGCCGACGACGTCGAGGGCGCCGTGCGCGCCGGCGGCGCGGTGCCCGCCACGATCGCGGTGCTGGACGGCGTCCCGCACGTGGGGCTGACCGCCGCCGAGGTCGACCGCGTGTGCGCCGACCCGGACCTGGCCAAGCTGGGCGTCCGAGACCTGTCGGTCGCCTCGGCGCTCGGCCTCAGCGGTGCCACCACCGTCTCGAGCACCGCCCTGCTGGCCGCGGCCGCCGGCATCGGGGTGTTCGCCACGGGTGGCCTGGGCGGGGTGCACCGGCAGGCAGTCGACACCTTCGACGAGTCCGCCGACCTGACGGCGCTGTCGCGGACCTCGCTGGTCGTGGTGTGCGCCGGCGTGAAGTCGATCCTCGACGTGCCGGCCACCCTGGAGCGGCTGGAGTCGCTGTCGGTGACGGTCGTCGGCTACCGGACGACGACCTTCCCCGGCTTCTACGTCGCCGACTCGGGCTCGACGCTCGACTGGTCGGTGGACGACGCCGCGGCCGCCGCCCGCGTGTTCGCTGCCCGGCGCGAGCTCGCACCGGGAGCCGTCGTCGTGGCCAACCCGCTGCCGCTGGACGAGCAGCTCGACCCCGACCTGCACGACCGGGTCATCGCCGGCGCCCTCGCCGCGGCCGAGGAGGCCGGTGTGCGCGGCAAGGACGTCACCCCGTTCGTCCTGGACCACCTGCACCGGGCCAGCGAGGGGGCCACCCTCGCCGTCAACGTGCGGCTGGTGCTGCGCAACGCCGAGCTCGCGGGGCGGATCGCCGCCGAGCTGGCCGAGGTGACCCGCTGAGCGGCGGTCCCCGCGTCGTCGTCGTCGGGGACGTCGCCACCGACGTCGTCGTGGTCCTGTCCGGGGAACCGGCTCCCGGGTCGGACCGCCCGGCGGCGATCCGCAGCCGTGGCGGCGGGGCCGGGGCGAACGTGGCGGCTCACCTGGCCCGACTGGGCACGCCCGTGACGCTCGCGGGGTGCGTCGGGGACGACGCCCCGGGCGCGGGGCTGGCCGCCGAGCTGTCCGCGGCCGGTGTCGGGCTGCGGCTCCGGACCGTTCCCGGGGAAGCCACCGGCACGATCGTCAGCCTCGTCGAGCCCGGCGGGCAGCGCAGCATGCTGGCCGACCGCGGGGCCAACCTGCTGCTGCGGCCCGACGACGCGCCCACCCTGCTCCCGGGGCAGCACCTGCACCTGTCCGGCTACACGCTGCTGGACGAGGGACCGCGGGTCGCCGGGCTGGCCGCGCTCCGGGCTGCCCTCGACGCCGGCTGCACCGTGTCGCTCGACCCGGCCTCCACCGGCCCCCTGACCCGCTACGGCGTCGAGCGCTGGCTGGCCGACACCGGCGGCGCCACCCTGCTGCTGCCGAACGCCGACGAGGCGCTCCTGCTCACCGGGTGCGCGGACGCCGAGGCTGCGGCCCGGGTGCTGGCACGGGCGCACCGGATCGTCGCGGTCAGCCTCGGGGCCGACGGCGCGCTGTGGGCGTCCGGCGACGCGCTGCTGCACCGGCCGGCCCACCCGACGGACGTCGTCGACACCACGGGCGCGGGCGACGCCTTCGCCGCCGGCCTGCTCGCCGCCTGGCTGCGAGCGCCGGACGGCGACCCGGGCGACTTGCTCGACGCGGGCCTGGCCCTGGCCGCCGAGGTGGTGCGCCGGCCCGGGGCGCGGTGAGTCAGCCGTCGATGATGCGGGTGGGCCGGCTCTCCAGCACGCGGTCGGGGCGGGCGTCGTAGCGGTTGACGTGCAGCTTCTTCTTCGGCGGGCGGTCGTTGGCCATGACGACGGCGATCCACGGCAGGACGGTGCCCAGCACGGCGAAGATCAGCATCAGCCAGACGATCTGGTAGAAGCTCGCCGCGAGCACGATGAAGACGACACGGATGCCCATCGTGATGGCGTAGCGCTTCTTCCGGAACGCGTGCTGCTCCCCCAGGCTCGGCTCGGCCTCCGTGATGAGCACCGGTTCGGGCCGGCTGTGACGCGGGAACTGCTGGCTCGAGGCCACGGGCTCCATCCCTCCAGGGGCCGCGCCCCGGAGGCTCCCCGGGACTGCGCGGTGCACAACCCATCGTGCCACCGTCCTCCGCCCGACGCTGCTGCCCGGGGCCTTCTTCACCGAGTTCTTCTGCTCGGGCCGCGCACCCCCGCCGGGTTCCCGCGGACACGGCCGACCGCGGCCACGGGCGTCTCAGCGCTGCTCGAGGCGCTCGGTGAGACGAGCCAGGTCCTTCACCATCGCGCTCTTCATCGCCTTCGCCATCACCGGCGCCCCGATCCTCGCGAAGCCGGTCGGCGCGCCCCGGTTGCGCAGCCGCATCCGGGTCCCGTCGGGGACCGACTCCCAGGTGTAGGTGGTCTCCATCGGGAAGGGCCCGTCGGCGGTGCGCATCACCAGCCGCTCGCCGGGCTCGAGCTCGACCACCTCGTAGGTGTAGCGCAGCCGCCGCCCCAGGAAACGGGCCTCGAAGTCCATGCGGGAACCGACCGCCACCGGTGGCCGGGTGTGCCAGCTCACCGACACGATGTCGGCGTACCACTGCGGCGCGTTGCTGGGGTCGCCGGCGAAGGACGCCACGACCTCGCGCGAGTACGGGATGACCGCCTCCACGGCGACGTCGACCTCCATGACCTCAGCATGCTCCGGGGTCGTGGCCCGGCGTGCAGTCCGGAGCCGCCGGCCGGGGGTCAGCCGGCGGTGCGGGCCTTCTTCGCGGCCGCCTTCTGCTCCTGCTTGAACGCACGCACCTCCGCCAGGCTCTCGGGCCCGGTGATGTCGGCGACCGAGCGGCGCGAACCCTCCTGCCCGTAGTCGCCGGCGGCCTTGCGCCACCCCGCGGCCTCGACGCCGTACTGCTTGCCGAGCAGCGCGAGGAAGATCTTCGACTTCTGGGCCCCGAAGCCCGGCAGTTCGTTCAGCCGCTTCAGCAGCGTGGCCCCGTCCGGACCGTCGGCCCACAGTCCCTCGGCGCGGCCGTCGTACCGCTCGACCAGCAGCCGGCAGAGCTCCTGGGCGCGGCCGGCCATCGACCCGGGGTAGCGGTGCAGCGCGGGCGGGCCCTGGAAGACCCGGGTCAGCTCGTCGGCGTCCATCTCCGCCAGCTGCGCGGCGTCCAGCCGGTCGACCCCGAGGCGGTCGGCGAGCAGCCGCGGAGCGCCGAAGGCGCGCTCCATCGGGAACTGCTGGTCCAGCAGCATCCCGATCAGCAGCGCGAGCGGGTCGCGGCCGAGGAGGTCGTCGGCCGCGGGGTCCTGGGCGATGCGGAGGGTCGGCACACCGCAGATGGTGCCGGAAGGCGAGGCCACCGACCGCACCGGGCGGGCGGTGCCCGTGCTCGATCTGCCGGATCGACGGGCGACGCCGACGATGACGGACGTGGCCCCCGCGCTCTCCTCCCTCCCCGACCGCGTCCGGACGGCGTTCCGCGCCCGGGTCTCCGGCGACCCGACCGGCGCCCCGGCCTGGGTGCGCGACATCGCGCTGGTCGGCACGGGCCCGGGGTGGTTCGAGCCGGACGGCGTCGTGTGGCGGGTGCACGGCGACCTGTCCACGCTGGTCGGGGGTGTGGCGGCGCTCCTCGGTCAGGGTGCGCACCCGCTGGCGCTGGCCGGGGTGCAACGGCACTCGGCCTACCGCGAGGACCCGTGGAAACGGCTGGCGGGTACGGCGCGCTGGCTGGTGGTCAGCACGTTCGGCTCCGCCGAGCTGGCCGAGCGCGAGGCCGCCCGGGTCCGCGGCATGCACCGCCGGGTCCGCGGCACGACCGACGACGGGCGCGCCTACTCGGCCGGCGACCCGGACCTGCTGCGCTGGGTCCACCTGGCCTTCACCGACGCGTTCCTCGCCGCCCAGGCGGCCGTCGGCCGGGACATGGGCCGCTTCGGACCCCGCTGGGGCGACGCCTACGTCAAGGAGTGGGCACGCAGCGCCGAGGCGCTCGGGGCGGTCGACCTCCCCACCTCGGAGTCCGAACTGGCCGAGGCCCTGGCGGAGTACGCCCCGCTGCTCGAGCCGGTCCCTGCGGACCTGCTGTCCTTCCTCTCCGCCCCGCCCGGGCTCGGCCCTCCGGAGCGAGTCGTCTACGCGGGCCTGTCCGGCGCAGCCGCGGTCCTGGTGTCCCCCACCATCGCCCCGCTGGCAGGCCTGCCGGGCCGGGCCCGCCGTGACCTGCAGGACCGCGGCCGGCTCGCCGTGTGCCGGGTGCAGCTCCGGGCGATGAGCGTGGCGCTGGGCGGGTCCAGCCCCTCGGAGCAGGCTGCCCGGTGGCGGGTCGGGCTGGGCCCGGCGCCGGAGTGGGCCGCCTGACCGCACCGTGCCGGGCAAGGAGCGCCTGGGGCACCAGGGTCACGGAGGCGCGGCGCCGCCCTCCCAGTTCCACACCGCGATCGCGTCCGGTTCCCCGCGATCAGGGGTGCTCCTGTCGCGGGCCACGACCCGCCTACGGCGGCTGGACGGCACGGCCGGCGACGGGGCGGAGCGCGGCCGGCGGGTGGTCCGGATCGTGGTCACGGCCGACGTCCCCGACCGCGCCTGCGCAGCTGGACGATCCGCACGGAACCGAAACCGAACACGACCACACCGCCCAGCAGCGCGGCGGCCACCAGGAGCAGCCCCAGCGGTGCGCCGCCGGCGAAGCCGAGGAAGCTGACGGTGGTCTCCCGCAGGTTCTGGAAGATGAACACGAGCATGATCAGCAACGCGACCATCCCCGGGATCAGCCCGAGCCACAGGTGCCGCTGCGGGCGCGAGGTCTCCGCCGGACGGGGAGGAGTCGTGGTGGTCGAGGGCGCTCCGGGCTCGACGAGAGCGGGGGTGCCGGTGGGCGCGGGTGCCTGGATGGGTCCCATCAGGGACCGCCGATCTCCCTCCGCCAGCGGAGGGGCTGGGCGCCGGAATGGCGTCGATCCCCACGCTACGCGCATCTCGGGGCGCTGAGCGGCTTCTCGGCGGGACGCTTCCCCCCGCCCCGGCGGCTCACCTGACGAGCAGCGCGATCGCGACGTAGTGGCAGGTGGCGGCGGCGCAGACGAAGGCGTGGAAGACCTCGTGGTACCCGAACACCGCCGGGAACGGGTCGGGGCGGCGGAAGTGGTAGGACACGGCCCCGGCGATGTAGAGCAGCCCACCCGCGATCACCAGGACCGCGGGGGCGACGCCGGCGTTGGTCCACAGGGCGGGCAGCGCGGCGACGTTCGCGACCCCCAGCCCGATGAACACTCCCCCGACGAGCCACTCGGGCGCGTCCATGCGGGCCAGGTGGACGGCGATCCCCACCGCCGTGAGCGACCACAGGACGACCAGGCACACCAGCCCGTAGGCACCGGGGACGGCGAGGAGGAACACCGGGGTGGCCGTTCCGGCGATCAGCAGGAAGATCATCACGTGGTCGGCCCGCTGCAGGATGCCGTCGGTGAGCCGGCCCCAGCGCCCCCGGTGGTACAGGGCGCTCACGCCGAAGAGCGCGCTGACGCAGCCGCCGTAGATCGCGACGCCGACCACCTGCCGGGCGCCCTGGGCAGCGACCACGAGCAGGGTCCCCACGACGAGCGAGGCCTCGAACCAGACCAGGTGCAGCCAGCCGCGCATCAGGGGCTTGTCGTAGTGCACCCCGCGCCGGGCGTCGAAGTGCACCGCGGTGCCGTGGGTCGGTGGGCGCGGGGGCGGTGGACCGGGGGTCGCGCGACGCGGTTGCCGCATCGCCGGAGCGGGCGTGCCGGGCCCGGGTCGGGGCAGCGCACGTCGTCCCTCACCTGGGCCCATGGTCACGCCCCTCCCTGGCCGGCGACCGTATTGCACCGGCGACGGCCACGGCATGCTGCCGGCCATGACGGCGTGGCGTCCAGGTCGTGGCGCACGCCGCCGTCCCCCGACCGCCGAAGGCGTGCCGCGCACCTACCGGGCCGTGGTGGCGGCCGTCTGGCCGGTGCTGCACGCCTGGGGGCGGCTCCGGGTGGTGGGAGCCGAGGTGCTGCCCTCGTCCGGACCGACGCTGCTCGTGGCCAACCATGACAGCGCGTGGGACCCGCTCGTCGTCGCGGCGGCCGCCCGTCGCCGGCGGCAGATCCGCGCGCTGGCGCGGAGTTCCCTGTGGGCGCACCCGGTGCTCGGTCGGGTGCTCGACGCGATGGGGCAGATACCGATCGACCGCGGGCAGGGCGACGCGGGTGCGATCGCCCTGGCCGTCACCGAGCTGGCCGGGGGCGCCTGCATCGGGGTCTTCCCCGAGGGCACCGTGTCGCGGGGGCGCCGCCTCCGCGCGCGCAGCGGCGCCGGACGACTGGCGCTGGCGGTCCCGGAGGCCCGGCTCGTGTGCGCCGCGGTCACCGGAACCGCCGACATCGTGCGGTTCCCGCGGCGACCGCGGCTGGAGGTGTGCTTCTTCGTCCCGGCCGAGGGGGCCGGCCGGTCGGGCGGGTCCCCCGGCGAGCTCGCCGAGCGGGTCCTGGCCGAGATCCGGCTCCGGGCTCCTGTCCCCGGTTCCCGGTGAGGCGGGCACGACGCGTCGGGCGCTAGCCGGCCGGGCGCGCGAAGAGGCCGTCGATGCCGGCGAGCTGCAGCGCCCGCTCGACCTGGTGCGAGGCCGCGAGCAGCACGGGGTGCCGTCCGGCGGCGGCCGACGCCTCGGCGCACATCAGCATGAGGGCGAGACCGGAGGAGCTGATGAAGCTCACGGCACCCGCGTCGATGGCGTCGACCACGACCCGGTCCCGCCTCCGCGCGGTCGCGAACCGCGTCGCGACGCCGGTGTCGACGTCCCCACGCAGGCACAGCACGGCCCGATCCGGTTCCTCGAACTCGATCGTGACGGCCCCGGCGGCCGGCCGAAGGGCCTGATCCGCGTCCATGGGCGCTCCCTCACCCGTCCACCGTCTCCGACGGGGAGGAGGAAGCCGCCGGCATCCGGTTCGCACCAGGGTTCGTGGCCTGGACGTTACGCCGCAGGCCTGCGCGGGTGCACCCCGTCGAGCGGGACCGAGGCCGGCGCACGGGAGCCGGTTCCCGTGCGCCGGCCAGGCGCGACCACCCCCGGTCCGGCGCCCGCCCCGGGCAGGGCGGGGCGGACGCCGGACCGCGGGCTCAGCGGCGGACGTCGATGGTGACGGTGGTCGTGGCGCTCACGGGCGCCCCGAAGCCGTCGGTCATCGACAGCGCGCAGCTGAACGTCGCCGTCCCCGCCTGCGTGGGCGTGACCCACAGGGCGAGGAGGCCGCTCTGCCTGGCGGAGTAGTTCCGCAGGCGGGCGAGCACCTCCAGGAGCTGCACCGACTGGACCGTCGCTGCCGAGCCTCCGGTCCGGGCGCAACCGTGGTCGAGCGTCCGGCCCACGAGCGTGCCGCGCCCGGCGTTGCCGAACTCGACCAGCACGAGCTGCGGCTGCCGGACCTTGGCCCGGACCGTCCGGCCGTCGTTGATCTCCTGGTAGAGCTTCGTCGTCGTCGCCGGCGGGGTGACCACGACGTCGAAGGTCATCGGGTTGGACGTGTTGCCCGCCGCGTCGGTCGCGGTGCAGGTGACCTCGGTCGTGCCGATCGGGAACTGCGCACCCGACGGCGGCGTGCAGGTCGCGGGCACCGCGCCGTCCCGAGTGTCACCGGCGACGACGTCGTACGAGACCTTCGCACCGTTGACGCTCGTCGAGGCAGCGGCGACGTCGTCGTGGCCGGCGACGCGCGGGGCCAGCTGGTCGGCCGGGCGCGGGTCGAGCTCCGTCGGGTCGACGATGCCCCAGTAGGCCGGCGTGACCTGCAGGTCGTCGTCGAAGGGCAGCGGTGCCTCCCACGGCCGGGCGGCCGGCCACGTCCGCAGCCAGCTGCGGGCGTTGCTGATGCCCCAGAAGGTCACCGACTCGATCGAACCGGAGTGGGTGCGCAGCATGGCGAACAGGTCGCGGTAGTAGTAGCCGTTCTCCGTCTCCGCCGCGTCCTGGTCGGTCATCCCGGGCCGGTGCTGCGGCGTGGTGCCACCGCTCACGTCGGCGCCGTAGTTCTCGGCCGAGGTGCTGATGTCCAGCTCGGTGATCACCTGGAGCAGGTCGGGGTCGAGCGCCTCGACGGCGTCGAGCGAGGCGTCGAGCCACTCCACCGGGCGGGCGAAGTCCATGTGGGCCTGGTGGCCCACGCCGTCGATCGGCACGCCGCGCTGCTGCAGCGCAGCGATCAGCTCGAGGTAGTCGGCCCGCTTGGTGGGCATCTCGGTGTTGTAGTCGTTGATGAACAGCTCCGCCTCCGGGAAGTACCGGTCGGCGAGGCGGAAGGCCGTGTCCACGAACTGCTCGCCGAGCACCTGGAACCAGCGGCTGTCGCGCATGTCGTGCGGGTTGGCGTTGTCGCTGTCGTTGATCACCTCGTTGACGACGTCCCACGCCCAGATCGGGCTGTCGCCGTCCGGGTAGCGCGCGTGCACGTGATCGGCGATGGCCTTGATGTGCGCCTCCATGCGGCTGCGCAGCAGGGCCTGGTCGGCCGGGCTGCTCGTCAGGTCCCGGGTGCCGTCCTTGAAGAACCAGTCCGGGGTCTGCGAGTGCCAGGCGAGCACATGCCCGTACACCTGCACGCCGGTGGCGTCGGCGTAGTCGAGCAGGGCGTCGAGGTCACCGAAGGTGAAGGTGCCCTCGGTGGGCTGGATCTCGGCCGGCTTGCCGTCGTTCTCCGGCGTGAAGGCGTTGAAGTGCTTCTGCAGGAGCTGCGACGCCCGGCCGACGGTCTCGCGGGAGTCGATGGCGACACCGACGTGCTCGAAGCCCTGCGCGCCGAGGACGTCCTTCAGGCCGGGCACGTCCTGGATCGGCGTCTCGGCGAACTCGGCGACGGTGACGTCGTCGATGAGGAAGCTGACGTTCGCCGCACCCTCGACGTAGAGCTGCGCCGTGTCGATCGGGGCGCCCAGCGTGTACCGGCCCGTCAGCTGGGTCCAGGCGTCCGAGGTGACCACGGCGCTCGCACCCGGGACGCCGTCGTAGTTCTGGGCGGTGCCGCGGTCGCGCTGGATGGTCGCGTTCAGGGACGCCGAGGTCACCGCCTGGCCGGGTGCCAGCTTCGCCCACAGCGAGATCTGGACGGTCCTGCCGACCGCGAGGCTCGTGGTGATGTCGAGGCTCGGGCCCTGCCACGACTGCAGGCGGTTGGTGCTGAGCAGGCTCTGCGCGCCGCCGTGGGCGTCGGAGGTCGTGACGGTCACCAGCGCGTCTCCGCGCGGGCCCCAGCCCTGCGTGCCGCTCTCGAAGTCGCTGCTGACCGGCTGGAGGGCGCCCGGCTGGGTCGGCGCGGCCTCCCCGACGATCGTCACGTCGTCGACGAAGAAGCTCTGGGTGGCGTCGGGGCTCTCGAGGTAGAGCTCGAAGTCCGTCCCCGCGCCGAAGGTGTACGACCCGCCCACCTGCGTCCAGCCGCTGTCGCTGACGGCGACCTGGTAGGCGACCGAGTCGTACTGGCCGCCGTGGGCGACCGTCATGGTGACCTGGTCGGTGCCCGATCCGGCCGGCAGCCTGACCCAGGCCGCGACGTCGTAGGTGCCCGGGGCGGCGACCGCGTCCAGGTCGAGCCCGGGCCCTTCCCAGGTCTGCGTGCGGCCGGTCACGGCGAAGCTCTGCGTCCCCGTGCGGGCGGTCTCGCTGGTCACGGCGGCCTGGGATCCACCGCGGCCGAACCAGCCGCCGTTCCCGTCCTCGAAGCTCGTCTGGTGCACCGTGGCCGGTGCGGCGGTGGCCGGCGGGGCGGCCAGCACGGCCACCCCCGCGGCGAGGCCGAGCACCGGGACCAGGGCGGCGGGACGACGTCGTCTCATGATCTTCCCCGTGTGGTGTGAGCCGTCCGAAGCCGTCTGGGCGCGACTTCGATAACGATTTCCACGCAGTGAAGGCCATCACACTGCGTAGGTCAACGTTTTCGAAAAGTGGCCGGCCCTCACGCCTCAGGGGCGCGGGAAGACCGAGCCGATCCCGGCCAGCTCCAGCGCGTGCTCCACCTGCGACGACGCCTCCCGTAGCACCGGACGACGACGTGCCGCGACGGATGCCTCGGCCACCAGCAGGAGCAGCGCGAGACCGGACGAGCTGATGAACGTCACGGTGCCGGCATCGATCGCGTCGACCGCTGGGCGTTCCCGCCCGTGGGCGGTGAAGCGGGTGGCGACGCCCGGATGCGCGTCCATGACACCCCCTCACCCGCATGGCGGGCTCGTGGGAGGGACGCTACGCCCGCGCAGGCAGGATGAGCAGGTGCGCGCGGTGGTGACCAGGGTGGATACAGCGGCTGTAACCGTCGATGGCCAGGTCGTCGGGGAGATCGGGACAGGACTGCTGTCACTGGTCGGAGTGGGTCACGCAGACGACGTCGCGACCGCCCGCGCGCTGGCCCGCAAGATCCACGAGCTGCGGATCTTCCCCGGGGCGGACGGCGAGGTGTCGGCGGCCGACCTGGGCCTTCCCGTCCTGGTGGTCAGCCAGTTCACGCTGTACGCCGACACCCGCAAGGGCCGGCGCCCCTCCTGGCAGGACGCCGCGCCGGGCGAGGTGGCCGAGCCGCTGGTGGACGAGGTCTGCGCCGAGCTGCGACGCCGGGGATGCGTGGTCGCGACCGGCGTGTTCGGGGCGAGGATGCAGGTGTCGTCGGTGAACGAGGGCCCCATGACGCTGCTGCTCGAGGTCTGAACGAATCACATCGCCGCGGTTTCCGGGTGAGTGACCGGCGCTCGCCCGGGTATCGGGGGGTGACCGAACGCACTCCCTGTCGGTTTGCTGTGAACGGGCGGTTCGTGGAACACGGAGGCCCGTGCAGGCCGTTGTGCAGGGCGTACCACATCGGACAGAAGAGACAGGGACCGGTCCGGAGAACCCGGTAACCACCCGCACTCGACGC
The DNA here is from genome assembly GCF_003075095.1 of Blastococcus litoris. GTDB lineage: Bacteria > Actinomycetota > Actinomycetes > Mycobacteriales > Geodermatophilaceae > Blastococcus_B > Blastococcus_B litoris. Next base: position 138,867 of record NZ_QCZF01000002.1, on the reverse strand, counting down.
CTGGATGCCCGCACCCGCCACCGACGACGCAGCGGATGCATCCGAATCGAAGGCAAGGACGAAGACCCATCGTGACGCTGCTGCAGTCTTCCCCCAACGACGCACTCGAGGTGCGCTCGCCCCGCCGCGAGCCCGACACCAGCGGCCTGGTGTCGACCGACCTCGTGCGCGTGTACCTCAACACCATCGGCAAGACCGCGCTGCTCACCGCCGAGCAGGAGGTCGAGCTGGCGAAGCGGATCGAGGCCGGCCTGTACGCCGACCGCCTGCTCGCCGAGAAGACGGACCTGTCGCCGGCCAAGAAGCGGGACTACAAGATCCTCGCCGTCGACGGCAAGGCCGCCAAGGCGCACCTCCTGGAGGCCAACCTCCGGCTGGTCGTGTCGGTGGCCAAGCGCTACACCGGCCACGGCATGACGTTCCTGGACCTCATCCAGGAAGGCAACGTCGGCCTGATCCGCGCGGTCGAGAAGTTCGACTACACCAAGGGCTTCAAGTTCTCGACGTACGCCACCTGGTGGATCCGGCAGGCCATCACCCGGGCGATGGCCGACTCCGGTCGCACGATCCGGCTCCCCGTCCACCTGGCCGAGCAGGTCAACAAGGTGGTCCGCACCCGCCGGCGCATGCACCAGGAGCTGGAGCGGGAGCCCACCGCCGAGGAGCTGGGCCTCGAGCTGGACATGCCCGAGGCGCGGATCACCGAGCTGCTCGAGTACAGCCGTGACCTGGTCAGCCTCGACCAGACCGTCGGCACCGACGAGGAGTCCCGCCTCGGCGACTTCATCGAGGACGCCGACGCCGCGGTGGCCGAGGACGCGGTCGCCTTCCAGATGATGAAGGGCGACGTCCGCACCGTGCTGAACACGCTCGAGGACCGGGAGCGCGACGTCGTCGTCCTCCGCTTCGGCCTCGACGGCTCGCAGCCCCGGACGCTGGAGCAGATCGGCAAGCAGTTCGGTCTCTCCCGCGAGCGGGTGCGCCAGATCGAGCGCGAGACGATGGCCAAGCTCCGCGATCCGCAGCGCGCCGACGCCCTGCGCGACTACCTGGCCTAGTCAGCCGCACGCGAAGAGCCGGGCACCCCGCGGGGTGCCCGGCTCTTCGCCGTTCAGACCGGCGATCGCATCCGGCGCGGGCCCGGATCGACGCGGCCGGTCGGCGGGCCGACATGCCCGCGTGCACCGGCGACCACGAGCGAACGCCCGCCGTGCCACGGGTGGGGCGGGCCGACGATCACCGGCTCGAGCGTCAGCCGGAGCACCTCGGGCAGGTCGTCGGCCAGGCGCGCCACCCGCAGCAGCAGGTCCTCCAGCGCCGCCAGGTCGACCGGCTCGGAGCCGCGGTAGCCGTTCAGCAGCGGGAACGCCCGCGGCGCGCGGACCAGCTCGGCGGCGTCGAGATCGGTCAGCGGCAGGGTCCGGAAGGCGCGGTCGCCCAGCAGGTCGGTGGCCACTCCCCCGAGCCCGAAGCTGACCAGGGCGCCGAACGACGGGTCGTCCACGATCTCCACCACGGTGGCCACGCCTGGCGCGGCCATCTCCTGCACGATCACCGGGTCCCCGGACGGGATGGCCGCGTAGCCGGCGCGCACCGCGTCGGCGTCGGTCAGGTCGAGCCGGACGCCGCCCAGGTCGGAGCGGTGCCTCAGCCAGGGCGCCGTCGACTTGAGCACCACCGGGTAGCCGACCTCCTCGGCGGCCACGACCGCCTGATCGGCGTCGGTCACGGTCCGCGTGCCCAGCAGCGGGACGCCGTAGTCGGCCAGCAGCCCGATCAGCTCGTCGTCGGTGAGCTCCCGGCCGGCGGGGTCCTCGGCGAGCACCGTCCGCACGAGCTCCTGCGCCGACGTCTCGTCGACGTCGGGCAGCTCGGGCAGGTCGCCGACCGGACGACGCCGCCAGCGCGCGTACTCCGCCACCTTCGCCAGGGCGATGACCGCCCGCTCGGGCGTCGAGTACGACGGCACCGAGCCCCGGGCGGGCATGCCGTCCTCGTCCAGGACGGCGAGCTCGTCGGGGATGCCCTCGGTCGACAGGAAGCTGGCGACGATCGGCTTGCCCGACGTCATCGCCACCTCGCGCAGCGCCGGGCCGTACTGGTCCGAGCCCGACCGCAACGGCGGCAGGAACACGGCGACGACGGCGTCCACCGCGTCGTCGTCGACGGCGGCCTGCAGCGCCGCGCGGAACTCCTCGGGACCGCCGGAGACACCGATGTCCACGGGAGCCTCGTGGGCCAGCGCCAGCCCCTCCTCCAGGACGGCGTCGGCCACCAGCACGCCGATCGCGGTGGAGTTGCCGACGATGGCGACCCGTGGCCCCTCCGGAAGCGGCTGGTGCGCCAGCAGGGTGCCGACGTCGAACATCTGGGCGACGGTCTCGACCCGGATGACGCCGGCGGAGGCGAACAGCGCGGCCACCGACTGCTCGGGCACCGCCACCGACGTGCCGGCCAGCCCCGGGGTGACGTTGACGTGCCGCCCGCTCTTCACCGCGACGACCGGCTTCGTGCGGCCGACGCTGCGGGCCAGCCGGGCGAACTTGCGGGGGTTGCCGAAGCTCTCCAGGTGCAGCAGCACGACCTCGGTCGCGGGGTCGGTCGCCCAGTACTGCAGCAGGTCGTTGCCGCTGACGTCGGCCCGGTTGCCGGCGGAGACGAAGGTGGACAGCCCCAGGTTGCGGCTGCGCGCGCTCTCGAGCAGCGCCACACCCAGCGCCCCGGACTGCGCGAAGAACCCGACCCGGCCGCGCCCGGGCACCATCGGCGCGAGGCTGGCGTTCAGCCGCACCTCGGGGTCGGTGTTGACCATGCCGAGGCAGTTGGGGCCGACGACCCGCATGCCGGACGCCCGCGCGGCCGCCACCAGCTTCCGCTCGGCGTCCCGCCCCTCCGGGCCGGTCTCCCCGAAGCCGCCTGAGACGACGACGAGGCCGCGCACCTGCTTGCGGCGGCAGGCCTCGACGACGCCGGCCACCTCGTCGGCAGGAACGGCGAGGACTGCCAGGTCCACGTCATCGGGGATGGACTCGATGTCGGCGTAGGCGGGGACGCCGTTGACGTGCCGGGCGCCGGGGTTGACCGGGTACACCGGGCCGGAGAAGCCGTAGTCGAGCAGGTGGCGCAGCAGCGCGTTGCCGATCTTGCCGCTGTCGTTGCTCGCGCCGACGACGGCGACCGACGAGGGCCGCAGCAGCCGGGCGATGGAGCGTGACTCGCTGCGCTGCTCCCGCTCGTAGGCGACGGCGAGCGCGTCCTCGGTCTGCTCGATGGGGAACGTCAGGTGCACGACGCCGTCCTCGTAGGACCGCTCCGACTGGTAGCCGGCGTCCTGGAAGACGCGCACCATCCTGCTGTTCTGGGCCAGCACCTCGGCCACGAAGTTCTTGATCCCGCGCTCCCGGCCTGCGGCGGCCAGGTGCTCCAGCAGGACCGAGCCCAGCCCGCGGCCCTGGTGCGCGTCCTCGACGAGGAAGGCGATCTCGGCGTCGTCGGTGCCGGGATAGCGGTCGAAGCGGCCGACGCCGATGATCTGGTCGCCGAGCATGACGACGAAGGCCACCCGGTCGACGTGGTCGACGTGGGTGAACCGGTGCAGGTCCTTCTCCGACAGCCGCTTCATCGGCCCGAAGAACCGGTAGTAGCGCGTCTGGTCGCTGCTGCGCTCCATCAGCCCGTTGATGCCGTCGGCGTCCTCGGGGCAGATCGGGCGCAGGTGCACGGTGCCGCCGTCGGCGGCCACGATGTCGGCCTCCCAGTGCGGCGGGGGCATCGGCCGCTCGTCGGCCGCGGCCGCCTGCTCGGTCGTCGTCGGTTCAGTCACGCGGGTCGTCCGGGTCGAGGCCGAAGTAGGGGAAGGCCGCGCGCCGGGTGCGCATGATCGCCCGGTCGACGCGGGACTCGGTGAAGGTGTCCCAGCGGGAGAAGCCGGTGTAGCCGCCCTCGGTCATGTGCGTGGGCGGGCGCGCCCGCAGACCGCGGCGGACGACGTCCTCGCGCCACGACTCCGGGATCTCCGTCGCCGGGTCGAGCGGGCTGCCCGACACCTCGGCGAGCAGGTGGGTCCAGGCGCGCGGGACGCAGCGCACCAGCCCGTAACCACCCCCGCCGAGCACCACCCACCGGCCGTCGCAGAGCTGGTGCGCCAGCTCGTGCATCGCCTTGTAGCTGGCGCGCTGGCCGTCGACGGTGAGCGCGAGGTCGGCCAGCGGGTCCTCGTGGTGGGCGTCGCAACCGCACTGGGTGACGAGGATCTGCGGCTGGAAGGCCCTCAGCACGCCGGGGACCACCGCGGTGAACGCCCGCAGCCAGGAGGAGTCGTCGGTGCCGTTGGGCAGGGCGAGGTTCACGGCGCTGCCCAGCGCCTTCTCGGCGTCCCCGGTCTCCTCGGGGTAGCCGGTGCCCGGGAACAGGGTGAGCGGCGTCTGGTGGATGCTGACCGTGAGCACCCGCGGGTCGTCGTAGAAGGCCGCCTGGACGCCGTCGCCGTGGTGGACGTCGAGGTCGACGTAGGCGATCCGCTCGTAGCCCTTGCCGAGCAGCCAGGCGATCGCGATCGCGGCGTCGTTGAACACGCAGAAGCCGGATGCGTTGCCGCGCATGGCGTGGTGCAGGCCGCCGGAGATGTTGACCGCGTGCTGGGCGGTGCCCTCGTGCACCCGCTGGGCGGCCAGCACGCTGCCGCCGGAGATGAGGGCGGCGGCGTCGTACATGCCCTCGAAGATCGGGTTGTCCGCGGTGCCGAGCCCGTGACCGACGTCGGGCTCGGACGGGGCCCGCCGCACCGCGTCGAGGTAGGCCGGGTCGTGGACGAGCGTCAGCAGGTCGGCATCGGCCGGTGCCGGCCTCACCACCTCGAGCCGGTCGGTGGCGAGCACGCCGAGCTGCTCGGCCAGCCGCATGGTGAGGTCGAGCCGGACGGGGTGCAGCGGGTGGTCCCCGCCCATCGTGTAGCCCAGGAGCGCGTCGTCCCAGACCACGGCGATCGAGTCGCTCACGGTCCCTCCTCAGCACGTCACCCGTGGCAGGTACTCCGCTGCACGGACCTCGCCGCACACCCTGGCCCGGACGCTACCCGGTGGCCGATCACCGGACCCTCCACCCGACCTCCCGTCGGGCTGACCGGCCCGGACACCCCTCACACGTAGACTCGGTGCCGACACGGAGGAGTACCTGTGAACGACCTCATCGACACGACCGAGATGTACCTCCGGACGATCTTCGAGCTGGAGGAAGAGGGGATCGTCCCGCTGCGGGCGCGCATCGCGGAGCGGCTCCACCAGAGCGGACCGACGGTCAGCCAGACCGTGGCGCGGATGGAGCGCGACGGCCTGCTGAGCGTGGAGGGCGACCGGCACCTGCAGCTCTCCGACGAGGGCCGCCAGCTCGCCACCGCCGTCATGCGCAAGCACCGGCTGGCCGAGTGCCTGCTCGTGGACGTCATCGGGCTGGACTACGCCGACGTCCACGAGGAGGCCTGCCGCTGGGAGCACGTGATGAGCGAGGCGGTGGAGCGCAAGCTGCTGACGCTGCTGGGCAACCCGTCGGTGTCGCCGTTCGGCAACCCCATCCCGGGCCTCGAGGCGCTGCGCGGTGAGGAGACGCTGGGCGGTGAGACGTCGGCGGTCCTCGACTCGCTGACGCTGCTCAGCACGACCGCCACCGCGGAGGGCCGGCCGGTCGTGATCCGCCGGATCAGCGAGCAGCTGCAGGAGAACACCGACCTGCTGCGGCTGCTGGCCGAGCAGGGCGTCCGCCCCGGCGCGACGATGACGGCCCGCCTGGTGGAGGGCTCGGTGGCCCTGGACGACCAGGTCCTGCCGGTGGGCGTGGCCCACCACCTGTTCGTGAGCGCGGTCGACGACTCGCTCACCCCGCTCGAGGCCGCTCCGCTGCTCTGAGCCGGGCAGACGGGATGGCCGGGACACGCACGGACGGCGGCGCGGACGGGACGGTCCGCGCCGCCGACGTGTTCCTCGCCGACCTGCGGCCTCGTCCCGGCGGGCCGGCGCTCCAGCGCCTCCGGCTCCTCGGCGCGGCCCTGTCGGAGCTCTCCCTCGAACTGCTCCCCTCCCCGTCGGTGCACGACGTGGTGGTGACCCGCCGCGACGACGGGAGCGAGGTCCTCCGCGAGCCCGCCGGGCCGCCGCTGCGCGCCGGCGAGCTGCTCGGCCAGATCCGGGACGAGCTGGAGCGGCTGGACCCCGGGACGTTCCTGCGGGGCTGGTCGGCCACGCCGCCGTCTTCCTGAACCCGTCGGGCCGGGCCGGGGCGCTCACTACTGTGGCGGAGCAGCACCCTCCCCCCAGCGCACCCGAAAGAAGGCCTCGGTGAGCCCCACCGCACCCGCCACCGGTGACTCCCCCGCCGAAGGGCGGCCCGGCCCGTTCGCGGACCTGGCGCAGTTCGTCGCCCTGCCTCGGATCGGCGCGCTGGCGTTGTCGGTGGACGGCACGCGGCTCGCGGTCTCGGTGCAGACCCTGGACCCGCAGAGGACGAAGTGGCAGTCGGCGCTGTGGGAGGTCGACCCGGCCGGCGAACGCCCCGCCCGGCGGCTGACCCGCAGCGCCCCCGGCGAGTCCTCGCCGACGTGGGCGCCCGACGGGTCGCTGCTGTTCACCTCCGCCCGGCCGGACCCGGAGGCGGCCGAGGAGGGCGAGCCGAAGCCGGCCCTCTGGAGCCTGCCCGGCGCGGGCGGTGAGGCGCGGCTCGTGCTCACCCGCCCCGGCGGCATCTCGGCGGTCGGGATCGCGGCCGGCACCGGCGACGTGGTGGTCGCGGCGGCCACGATGCCCGGCGGCTCGGAGGCCGAGGCCGACGAGGAGCGCCGCAAGCGGCGCAAGGACGCCGGGGTGTCCGCGGTGCTGCACGAGGCCTACCCGGTGCGCTTCTGGGACCACGACCTCGGGCCGGCCGCGACGCACCTGTTCTGGGCCGGGCGGCTGCCCGCCGACGAGCCCGGTGCCGAGCCGGTCCGGCTGCGCGACCTCACCCCCGACGCCGGACCGCCCAGCGGCGCCGGCGACCAGTTCGCCCTCTCCCCCGACGGCCGGCTGCTCGCCCGCACCGAGGACGTGCCGGACGGCCCGGCGGGCCGCCGGACCCGGCTCGTGCTGACGAGCACCGACGACGGGCGGACCCGCCCGCTCGTCGACGACCCGGCGGCCGACGTCTACGCGGCCCGCTTCTCCCCGGACGGCAGTTCCGTGGTCTGCGTGCGGGAGGCCCTGTCGACCTATGCCGAACCCCCGGACTACACGCTGCTGCTCGTCGACGTGGCCGACGGGACCGCGCGCGACCTCACGCCGGACTTCGACCGGTGGCCGAGCGCGCCCCAGTTCAGCGCCGACGGATCGGCGGTCTACTTCCTCGCCGACGACGACGGCCGGCACGCGCTGTTCCGCGTCCCCGTCGACGGTGGGGAGCCCGTCCGCCTGACCGGCGACGGCGCCTACAGCGACCTCCAGGTCGCCCGCGACGGCAGTGCCCTCTACGCCCTGCGCTCGGCCTACGACTCCCCCGCCGTCCCGGTCCGCCTCGACCCGGAGGCCCCGCTCCAGGACCCGCCCGTGCTGCCCAGCCCCGGCTCGCCGGGTCCGCTGCCGGGCACCCTCCACGAGGTGGAGGCGACCGCTGCCGACGGTTCCCGGGTGCAGTCGTGGCTGGTCCTGCCCGAGGGCGCCTCGGCGGACGCCCCGGCACCGCTGGTGCTGTGGATCCACGGCGGGCCGCTGATGAGCTGGAACTCGTGGTCGTGGCGCTGGTGCCCGTGGGTGCTCGCCGCCCGGGGGTACGCGGTGCTGCTGCCCAACCCGGCGCTGTCGCAGGGGTTCGGCCGCGAGTTCGTGCGCCGCGGCTGGGGCGAGTGGGGCGGCGCGCCCTTCACCGATCTGATGGCCGCGGTCGACGCGGCCGAGCAGCGCCCCGACATCGACGCGACCCGGACGGCCGCGATGGGCGGTTCCTTCGGCGGCTACATGGCGAACTGGATCGCCACGCAGACCGACCGGTTCCGGGCCATCGTCACGCACGCGAGCCTCTACGACCTCGACTCGTTCGTCGGCACGACCGACGCGGCCTACTACTGGGAGAAGGAGTGGGGCGACCCGCTCGCCGAGCCGAAGCGCTACGAGCAGAACTCGCCGCACCGCTTCGCGGACGCCATCCGGACGCCGATGCTGGTCATCCACGGCGACAAGGACTACCGCGTGCCCATCGGCGAGGCGCTGCGGCTGTGGTACGACCTGCAGAAGCGCGGCATCCCGTCGAAGTTCCTGTACTTCCCCGACGAGAACCACTGGGTGCTGACCCCCGGCAACAGCCAGGTCTGGTACTCGACGGTGCTCGCCTTCCTCGCCGAGCACGTCCTGGGCGAGCGGTGGGAGCGTCCGGAGCTGCTCTGAGCACGGCACGCCGTCAGCTCGCGCGGTCGGCGGCGGTGCGCTCGATCAGCCCGCGCAGCTGCGCCGGTGGGACGCAGGCCCGCAGCGCGTCCGCGAGGAGACCGGCCAGCGCGTAGTCCGGTGAGCCGGCGAGCGCCCTGGTCAGCGCGACGTCGGCCATCGCGCCGTCGCCGCGCAGCCAGCAGCTGACGGCGAGCAGCGTCGCCGGGGCGGCGTCCAGCGGCGCCGGTGCCCGCCGGGTGCACTCGGCCCACAGCTGCTCGGCGGCCGCCGCATCCGGGCCGAGGCCCAGCTCCAGCGCTCGGTCGCGGACGGCGCGGTCGCGCAGACCCCAGAGCAGCCGGGCCACCTCTCGGTCCGACAGCCGGGACGCTTCCGCCGGTGGACCGGGTCGCGACCGTGCCAGCGCGTCGAGCACGGCGTCCCACGACCGCGCCGCCACCTCGTCCCAGCCGGAGGCCACGATCGCGTCCGCGCACTCCCCGGCCACCCGCGCGCACGCCTCGGCCATCGCCCGGCCTGCGTCCCCACCCGGTCCTGCGATCCGGCCGGCCAGCGCGGCCCTGTCCCGCTCCACGACCAGGCCCGTCGCGACGGCGGCGACCTCCAGCTCGCTGACGCCCGCGGGCAGCGGCGTCCCCGCACCGGGTGCGCAGCAGGCCGCCGGGCAGTCGTAGTCCCACCACCGCCCGTCCCGCACGAGCAGGAGCTGCGGCACGGGGACGGCGTGCTCGGCCAGGGAGACGACCACGTCCCGCACCAGAGCGCGGTGCGGCAGGCCGTTCCCGGTGTCGCCGGCCTCGGAGACGATCACGCCCACGACCGCACCCGGGTCGTCGGTGAGCACCGCGCGGGCCAGCTCCCGGGCCACCGACAGCCCGTGCACCGGCGGCGGGAGATCCGCCCGGAGCGTCAGACCGAGCTGCCGCCCGCCCCTGCCGCCGAGGCTGAGCAGGACCACCGACTCGGCCGGCCGGAAGCCGAGCAGGTGCGGTACCGCGGCGGCCAGCTCACCAGGGTCGGAGAGCCGGACGTCGATCGGTCCGGGACGAGGGCGGGCGGCTCGGGCATCCATGCCCGGAACCCTGGGCTCGCCGAGATGCGCGGAGGTCCGCGGCGGACGATCTGTGGACGCGCGGCGGGGCTGTGGACGGGTCCCGGCGGGTCAGTCGAGCGCCGCGGCCTGCGCTTCGTACGCCTGCGCCAGCAGGTCGGCGAAGGCCGCCGGGTCGGCCGGGGCGGCAGCTCCGCCGCCGGCGAGCGCGGCCGTCTCCAGGTTCATCAGGATGAGGACGCGGTCGCCGTCCTGGACCGCGCCGATGAGGGCCGGCACCGTCGCCTGCGTGCCGTCGGGCAGGCTCACCGCGGTCGTGTACCTCAGCAGTGCTGCACCGTCCCCGAGGTCGTCGACCTCCAGGGGCTCGAAGGTGATCGTCGCCCGGCCGATGTCCGGGGAGGTCACCTGGGCCTGCGGGCAGCGGGCAGCTGCCTCCTCCAGCTGGCCGACGGTGTCCCCGGTCGGTCCGCCGCGCACCAGGACCTCCACCGTGGTGCCCGACCCGGTGGTCGCGCTCTGCGCCGCGACGTCGTCGAAGTCGTCGAAGTCCGGCTGCGTGCCCTCGACCGCGACGGCGCACTCCTCCGGCGTGATCTGCAGGCCCTCGGCGTTCGACGCGGCCAGCCCGGCGCCCTGCGCCAGCTGCTCCGGGGAGATCGCCACGACCGAGGCGTCGGCACCGAAGGCGTCGGCAGGGAGCAGGCCGGACGCCAGGTCCGCCTCCGGGGACTCCTCGGCGGCGGACGAGGACGGCGAGCCGGACGACGCCGATTCGTCGCCGCCGTCGTCGCTGCCGCACCCGGCCAGCAGCAGGGCGGACGCGGAGACGGCGAGGATCCCCCGGGCGGTGCTGCTCATGGTGGGAACCTAGCCCGCCGGACGGGGTCAGACCTGGTACTGGACGGCGCTGCGGGCCGCGAGGTGCGGCCGGACGTGCTCGGCGAGGACGGCGAGGTGCACGGGGTCCTCGGCGTAGCGGCGGAAGGCCTCGACGTCGGGGAAGTCGGCCACGAGGACGGCGTCGGCGTTGCCGTCGGTGAGCCCGGCGTCGTCGGCGACCACGAGCGACGTCATCCCGCCGGGTTCCTGCCGCAGCCCGCGGAGGGCGTCCACGATCGCCGCCCGGCGTGCCGGGTCGGCGGCCGGGGACCAGGTGAAGAGGACGACGTGACGGATCATGCCCGTCACCCTGCCAGGCACCGTGCCGGTCGCCCGGCCGGGTGCTGGTTACCGGCTGGTAGCCGGGTGCCCCCGTCCGCTGGTTAGAGTCCCGGACATGGGACGGTCGTTGCGCATCGCACTGCTGTCCTACCGGAGCAAACCGCACAGCGGCGGCCAGGGCATCTACGTCCGGGCGCTGTCCCGCGAGCTGACCGAGCTGGGTCACCGGGTCGAGGTGTTCAGCGGCCAGCCCTACCCCGAGCTCGACGACGGCGTCCCGCTCACCCGGCTGCCCAGCCTCGACCTCTACCGGGAGCCGGACCCCTTCCGCACGCCCCGCATCTCGGAGTTCCGCGACTGGATCGACGTCGCCGAGTGGGCCACCATGTGCACCGCCGGATTCCCGGAGCCGATGACCTTCACCCTCCGGGCCGCCCGTCACCTGCTCCCCCGCGCCGCCGAGTTCGACGTCGTGCACGACAACCAGTCGCTGGGCTGGGGTCTGCTCCAGCTCGTCCGCGCCGGCGTCCCGACCGTGGCGACGGTCCACCACCCGATCGCGATCGACCGCGGGCTCGAGCTGGCGGCCGCACCGTCGCTCCGCCGCCGGCTGACGCTGCACCGGTGGTACGGGTTCACCGGCATGCAGGCCCGCGTCGCCCGCCGGCTGGACGCCGTCACCACCGTCTCGGAGAACTCGCGGCGCGACATCGCCACTCACATGGGGTTGCCCGCCACGGGGATCGACGTCATCCCCGTCGGCATCGACCCCGACGAGTTCCGCCCGCCGCCGGAGGGGCAGGCGCGCGACCAGGACTCGGTCCTCGCGATCACCAGCGCCGACGTCGCGCTCAAGGGCCTGGTCCACCTGCTGGAGTCGCTGGCGAAGCTGCGCACCGAGCGCCCGGTGCGGCTGACCGTGGTCGGCACCGCCCGGCCCGGCGGCCCCGCCGAGGCGGCGCTCGACCGGCTCGGGCTGCACGACGCCGTCCGCTTCACCGGACCGGTGCCGGAGGCGGAGCTGGTCGACCTGCTGCAGCGCGCCTCGGTCCTGGCGATCCCGTCCCTGTACGAGGGCTTCTCCCTGCCGGCGGTCGAGGCGATGGCCTGCGCCACCCCGCTGGTCACCACCGATGCCGGCGCCCTGCCCGAGGTGGTCGGCACCAAGGCGGGGCTGCGCGTCAAGGCCGGCGACGTCGGGGAGCTGACCGCGGCGCTGAAGCTGGTGCTCGACTCCCCGTCGCTGGCCGAGCAGCTCGGCCGGGCCGGCCGGCGCCGCGTGCTGGACTCCTTCACCTGGCGGTCGACGGCGCAGCGCACGGCCGACTGGTACGCCGAGACGCTCGACCGCAGGGGGAACTGAACCGTGCTGACCGTCGACTACGACCTCCTCGACCTGCGGCCGGGGATGAAGGTCCTCGACCTCGGCTGCGGCGAGGGCCGGCACGCCTTCGAGGCCTACCGGCGCGGGGCGGACGTCGTGGCCGTCGACTGGGGCGTCCCCGAGGTCGAGACGACGAAGCGCTGGCTGGGCGCGATCGCCGAGGCCGGCGGGGCCGGGTGGGCGGGCGACGGCGTGGCCGCCCGCTACGAGGTGGTCCGCGGCGACCTGCTCCACCTGCCCTTCCCCGACGCCAGCGTCGACCGGGTGATGGCCTCGGAGGTGCTCGAGCACATCCCCGACGACGTCACGGCGATGGCGGAGATCTTCCGGGTGCTCAAGCCGGGCGGCCGGGTCGCGGTGACGGTCCCGCGCTACGGCCCCGAGCGCATCTGCTGGGCGCTGTCGGACGAGTACCACGCCAACGAGGGCGGGCACATCCGCATCTACACGAAGCCGGTGATCCGCACCCGGCTCGCGGCGGCGGGCCTGGTGCCCGGCGCCAGCCACCACGCCCACTCCCTGCACGCCCCCTACTGGTGGCTCAAGTGCGCGGTCGGCGTGGACAGGGACTCCGCGCTCGTCCGCGCCTACCACCGGCTGCTGGTCTGGGACCTCACCGAGCGTCCCTGGCTCACCCGCACGGCCGAGCGGTTCCTCGACCCGCTCTTCGGGAAGAGCCTGGTCGTGTACGCCGACAAGCCCGGGACGGTGACCGGGCTCCCGGAGGCGCGTGCCGGTGGCGCCGTCCACGCCGAGCGGGAGCAGACCGCTGCCGCCCGCTGACCGGACGGGGACGCTCCCGGAGCTGCCGGGGGTCCTGACCGGGGACCAGGTGCGCACCACCGTCGCGTGGATCGCCGCCCAGCAGGACGCGGACGGCGCGCTGCCCTGGTCACGCGGCGAGCAGCTCGACCCGTGGGACTCCGTCGAGGCGGCCATGGCCCTCGACGTGGGGGGCGAGCACGCGCGGGCGGCCGCGGCCTACCGGTGGCTGGCCGGGCAGCAGCGGCCGGACGGCTCGTGGGCCTCGGAGTACCGCGAGGGCGCGGAGACCGCACCCGCGGCCGAGAGCAACCACGCGGGCTACCTCGCCGTCGGCGCCTGGCACAGCTGGCTGACGACCGGCGACGAGGAGCTGGTCGAGCAGCTGTGGCCGGTCGTCCGCCGCGGGCTGGACCTGGTCACCCGGATGCAGCTCCCGGGCGGCGCCATCGGCTGGGCGCTGCGGCCCGACGGCACCGCCGACGGGACCGCCCTCCTGACGGGCAACGCCAGCCTCTTCCAGGCGCTGCGCTGCGGGATCGCCCTCGCCGGCCTGCGCGGCGAGGTCCAGCCCGACTGGGAGGTCGCCGTGACCGACCTCGGCACGGCGCTGCGCACCCGGCCGCAGGACTTCGCCGACCGGTCGCGCTACTCGATGGACTGGTACTACCCCGTCCTCGGGGGCGCGGTGACCGGTGCGGCGGCCCGGGACCGCCTGGCGGCGGGGTGGGACACCTTCGTCGTCCCCGGGCTCGGGGCCCGCTGCGTCTCGGACCGGCCGTGGGTGACCGGCGCCGAGACCTGCGAGCTCGCCCTCGCCCTCGCCGTCGCCGACCAGCCCGACGCCGCGCTCGAGCAGCTGACCGCCATGCAGCACCTGCGCGACGACGACGGCTCGTACTGGACCGGCCTGGTCTTCGCCGACGGCAAGCGCTGGCCGGTGGAGCGGACCACTTGGACCGCGGCCGCCGTCGTCCTGGCCGCCGACGCGCTGACGGGGGCCACGCCGGCCGCCGGCCTCTTCCGCCACCCGGGGACGCTCCCGGCGCCCGGGATGCCGCGGTCGGCCGATTCGCTGGCGGGAGGAGCGGGCACCGTCCACCCGTGACCTCATCCAGCGACGTGACCGTGGTCGTCGCCAGCCAGAACCGCCGTGCCGACCTGCTGGCCACCCTCCCCCGGCACGAGGCGCCGGTCGTCCTCGTCGACAACGCCTCGACCGACGGGACGGTCGAGGCGGTGCGGTCCACCCATCCCGACGTCACCGTCCTCGCGCTGGAGCGCAACCACGGCGCGCACGGCCGGACGCTGGGGGTCGCGCGGGCCGGCACCCCGTTCGTCGCCTTCGCCGACGACGATTCCTGGTGGGCGCCCGGGGACCTGTCCCGGGCCGTCGGGATCATGCGCGCCCACCCGCGGCTCGCGGTGCTCAACGCGCGCATCCTGGTGGGCCCCGAGGAGCGGCTCGACCCGGTGTGCGCGGAGATGGCGCACAGCCCGCTCGGCACCGCCCCGGACCTCCCCGGCCCCTCGCTGCTGGGCTTCGTCGCCTGCGGCGTGCTGGTGCGCACCGAGGCGTTCCAGGCCGTGGGCGGGTTCGACGAGGTCGTCCGGTTCCCGGGCGAGGAGGAGCGGGTGGCCCTCGACCTCGCCGCCGCGGGCTGGGGGCTCTCCTACGTCGACGCGGTCACCGTGCACCACCACCCGTCGTCGTCCCGCCACTCCCCTGCCCGACGGCAGGTGGCGGTCTGGCGCAGCAGGGTGCTCACGGCGGTCATGCGGGCGCACCCCTCCGACCTGGCCGCGACCCTGGCCGGCGCCGTCCGGGCCGGCCGACCGGGCGTCGAGGGGCTGGCCCGCGCGGTCCCCGACCTGCCCGCGGCGCTGGTGCGCCGGCGCCCGGTGCCGGACGACGTCCGCGCCCAGCAGAGACGACTCGCGGGCAGCTGACGGAGGACCGGCCCGGGCGGCGGCTCAGCGGGCGCAGTCGATGCAGGTGCGGGCCGTGGGACGGGCGGCGAGCCGCTCGGGTGCGATCGGCCGGCCGCACGTCTCGCAGCGCCCGTAGGTACCGGCCTCGACCGCGGTGACCGCGGCGTCGACGTCGGCGAGCCGGCGGCGGGCCTGCTCCAACAACGCCGCGACCTGCTGGCGCTCGAAGGCGATCGTGGCCCCCTCGGGATCGTGCTCGTCGTCGGCGTTCGACGACTGCGAGGCGGCCACGATCTCGTCGAACTGGCGGGTCAGCGCCTCGATCTGGGCCAGCGCCGCGATCCGCTCGGCGCCGAGCGGGTCAGCGCTCACGGCGGAGCAGGCGCAGCGAGCCGGTCCCGGGCAGCTCGTCGAAGTCGCCGGACTCAACGACCCGCCGGTAGACCCCGTACGGCGCCTGGCCGCCGTCGGCCGGGTCCGGGAAGACGTCGTGGATCGCCAGCGTGCCGCCGACCGCCAGCTTGGCCACCCACGCGTCCTGGTCGCGGCGCGCGGACTCCTCGGTGTGGCTGCCGTCGAGGAAGAGTAGCGCCAACGGCGTGCTCCACAGCGGCGCGAGCGTCTCCGACCGGGTGACGACGGCGATCACGACGTCCTCGGCCCCGGCGTCGGCGACGGTCCGGCGGAACCGCGGCAGCGTGTCGACCAGGCCGACGGCGGGGTCGACCAGCGCGGGGTCGTGGTACTCCCAGCCGGGCTGGTGCTCCTCGGAGCCCCGGTGGTGGTCGACGGTCACCACCTGCCGGCCCGTCTCGCGCGCGGCGGCCGCCAGGTACAGCGCCGACTTGCCCATCCACGAGCCCACCTCGAGCAGCGGGCCGGGGACGGCGACGGCACGGGCGGCCTCGTAGAGGGCGTGGCCCTCGTCGTCGGGCATGAAGCCCGGGGCGGCCTGGGCGGCGGCGAGCAGGTCGGACACGCGCACAGCCTGACTCATCGGGCGAACCGCGCGCGCAGGGCGGTCACCCGGCGTTCGGTCGCCGCGCCCGCCTGGGTGTCGGCGGCCTTGGCGAAGAAGGCGCCGGCAGCCGTCGTCACCGGCACTGCCAGGACGAGGGCGATCGCGCCCACGAGGGTCCGCACGACCTCCTCCGCCAGGGTGCTGGTGACCGTCGTCCACAACGGGCGCGAGTAGATCTCGATGAGCAGCAGAGCAGGCAGCGCGGCCCCCGCGTAGGCGAAGACGATCGTGTAGACCGTGGACGCGATGTGGTCGCGGCCGACGGTCATCCCCCGCCGGTAGAGCTCCCGCCAGGTGATCTCGGGCGACACCTCGTGCAGCTGCCAGATGGCCGAGGCCTGCGTGATCGTCACGTCGTTCAGGACACCGAGTCCCGCCACGACGATGCCGGCGAGGACGATCCCGGAGAAGTCCAGCGTGGGGTCGAACCCCTGCAGCTGGAACGCCTCCTCGGTCGTCAGCCCGGTCAACCGGGCGGCCGAGACCGCCACCGACCCCATGACGGCGACGAGCGTGAGGCCGAACAGGGTCCCCACCAGGGCGGTCGTGGTCCGCGCGGAGAAGCCGTGCGCCAGGTACAGGACGACGAACATGATCGCCGCCGAGCCGACGAGGCTGACCAGCGTCGGGGAGTCCTCGCCCAGCAGGCCGGGGAGCACGAACTGGAGCAGCACGAAGAACGCGAACGCCAGCCCCACCAGGGCAGCGACCCCGCGCAGCCGGGCGACGAGCACGACGACGACGGCGAAGGCGACCGCCAGGACGATGATCGGGAGGTCGCGCTCGTAGTCGTAGAAGCCGTAGGCCGGTCCCCCGTCGGCGCCCGCGTCACGGGTCAGGACGAAGGTGTCGCCCTCGGCCACGCCGGCCGCGACGACCTCCGGCGGGAGCTCGACCTGCTCGAAGTCGCCGGCCCCCTCGCCGTCCAGGATCTCCACGACGGCGGTGGCGCAGGTCTGCGGCGGCGCCGACGGGTCGAGGCCGCAGTCGAACTCCTCGACGGAGACGACCCTTGCGTCGGGATAGGTCGTCCCCGGGGGGAGAGCGACCGCGGCGGCCTGCTCGGCGGCGGTCGGCCCACCGCTCGGCCAGAGGACGAACAGCCCGACCACGGTGGCGAGCCCGGCCGGGACGAGCAGCAGGAGCATCAGCCAGACCGCCCGCCGGCGTCTGCCCAGCGCCTCGGCGCTCGGGGGCGGGGCGTCGGGATCGGGTCCGTGGCTGTGGTCGTGGCTGGGCGGCACCCGGTCAGGCTAGGAGCCGTCGCACCGCCGGCGCCCCGCGACACCGCGAGCGGTCACGACGGAGCGGACGCCCCCTCGATCGGGAAGCGGTGCCACAGCCCGCTGAGCTGCAGGGGCCGGACGACCGCCGGGGTCGGGCGCACCAGCGCCACCTCGATGCCGCGCGGCGCGGCGAGCTTCTGCACCTGCACGAGCACCGCCATGCCCGCGGAGTTCATGAAGCTCACCTCGGACAGGTCCAGCTCCACACGGCCGGGGGCGGGCTGGCCCAGGAGCAGGTCGGTCAGCACCCGCACGAGGGGCCGGCGCGCGCTGTCGGTGAGCTCGCCCGCGACGGTCAGGCGGGCGATGCCGTCCTCGACGCGGTGCGTGACCTCGGGCCCGGGCGGGGCAGGGCTGCTCGTCTCCTCCACGTCCCCGACAGTGCCCCGGCCGGCGGCACGTCACGCGCGCGGGACAGTGCCGTGCGCCGGATGTTTACTCCAGTCGCTGTGCGAGGTAATCTCTAGTCGCCACTAGAGGTTCACCCTCGGGCAGCGAACCCGACAGACACACCAGGAGGTTGCAGAGCCATGATGCTGACCGCCTACGACCCGTTCGCCGCCACGTCCGCCGCCTTCCGCGCGCTGGACCAGCTGACCGGCCGCACGGGCTCGGGCACCGCCCGTCCGCTCTCGGGCATGCCGATGGACGCCTACCGCGTCGGCGACAACTTCGTCGCCCACTTCGACCTGCCCGGCGTCGACCCCGGCTCGATCGACCTGTCGGTCGAGGGCAACACGCTGACCGTCAGCGCCGAGCGCTCGGTCCCGCAACTGGAGAACGCCGAGTGGGCGATCGCCGAGCGGCCGTTCGGCAGCTACACCAGGCAGCTGGTCCTGGGCCGCAGCCTGGACACCGACCGGCTCGAGGCGAGCTACCACGACGGCGTGCTCACCGTCAGCATCCCGGTCGCCGAGAAGGCCAAGGCCCGCAAGATCACGGTGACCCGGGCCGACGTACCCACCGCCGTCGAGGGCCGCACCATCGAGGGCAGCTCCACCGAGGGTGCCGCCGCGCACCAGGAGCAGAAGGCGGTCGAGAGCTGATCGACCGCCGCCTCGGGGCCGGGTCCGTGCCGCGGACCCGGCCCCGAGGCGTCTCCACCGACCGACAGGAGGGACGGCGATGACCGCCGACGAACGGCCGCCCGGCTCCGCCGATCCCCTGAGCCGGCTCGACGACCCGGACTACCCGGCCCTCACGATGAGCCAGGCGGCCGCACTCCTCGGCGTGCAGGCGGCCTTCCTGCGGAGCCTGGACACCTCCGGCGTGCTCCAGCCGCACCGCTCCCCCGGCGGGCACCGTCGCTACTCGCGCGCGCAGCTGACCTATGCCGCCCGCATGCGCAGCCTCCTCGACGACGGCCACCCCCTCGCCTCGGCCGAGACGATCGTCGGCCTGCAGGACGACCTCGCCTCCGCCCGCGCCGACGCCGAGCAGCTCCGGTCCGACGTCGCCCGGCTGCGGCTCGACCACCCCCGGGACGGAGGACCCCTCGCGCAATAAACCCTAGGGGGGTATAGTTCCTCTGGCGCCGCAACCGACGCGGCCGGCAGGAGGGACAGCCATGGAGATCGCCGAGCAGGCTCCGCAGGAGCAGCACGCCCACGCCCACCAGCACGGCTACATCCACCGCAAGGACGACTACCTCAAGCGGCTGCGCCGCATCGAGGGCCAGGCCCGCGGCCTGCAGCGCATGGTCGAGGACGAGAAGTACTGCATCGACATCCTCACCCAGGTGTCCGCCATGACGAAGGCGCTGCAGTCGGTCGCCCTCGGCCTGCTCGAGGAGCACATGAGCCACTGCGTCGTCGACGCCGCCCGCGCCGGCGGCCGCGAGGCCGACGAGAAGGTGCGCGAGGCCGCCGAGGCCATCGCCCGCCTCGTCCGCTCCTGACATCCACCACCCCCACCCGAGAGGCACTCCCATGAGCACCGCCACCTACACCGTCGTCGGCATGACCTGCGGCCACTGCGTCAGCGCGGTGACCGAGGAGGTCTCGCAGGTTGCCGGCGTCACCGGCGTCGACGTCGATCTGGCCAGCGGTGGGCTGACCGTCACCAGCGACCCGCCCGTCGAGGACAGCGCCGTCCGCGCCGCCGTCGAGGAGGCCGGCTACGAGGTCTCGGGCAGCTGACGTGGGCACCCCGGGAAAGCTCGCCGCCTTCGGCGTCGGTCTCGTGGCCGCCTTCGCCGCAGCCCTCGGCGTCGGCACCGCCGTCGGCCCGGTGGGCTCGGTGGCCGAGACGCCCGCGGGCGACCACGCCATGGGCGGCGAGCCGGCCGGGGGCCACGACGACGGGCACGAGGCCGCCGCCGACCTGCCCGCCGGGCTGGCGGTCTCCGACCGCGGCTACACGCTCGTGCCGGGCTCTCGCGAGCTCCCCCCGAGCCCGGCTGCCCCGGTGGAGTTCCGCATCGTCGGACCCGACGGCGAGGCGGTCACCGGGTACGACGTCGAGCACGACGTCGACCTGCACCTGATCGCCGTCCGGCGCGACCTGACCGGCTTCCAGCACGTCCACCCCGAGCTCGGGGACGACGGCGTCTGGCGCGTACCGCTCGCCCTCGACCCGGGCGCCTGGCGGCTCTTCGCCGACTTCACCCCCACCGCGCTCGGCGAGAACCTGACCCTGGGCGCGGACCTCGCCGTCCCCGGCCAGTACTCCCCCGCGCCGCTGCCCGCCGAGACGCCGACCACGGAGGTCGACGGGTTCACCGTCGTCCTGACCGGCTCGCTGGAGCCGGGCCGGGAGTCGGAGCTGACGCTGAGCGTCAGCCGGGACGGCGTGCCGGTCACCGATCTGCAGCCCTACCTGGGCGCGTTCGGCCACCTGGTGGTCCTGCGCGACGGCGACCTCGCCTACCTGCACGCCCACCCGGTGGACGAGGTGGCCGGTGCCGCGGCGGCGTCCGGACCGCACGTCCGGTTCGCCACGACCGCCCCCTCGGCCGGCACGTACCGGCTGTTCCTGGACTTCAAGCACGACGGCGTCGTCCGGACGGCGGCCTTCACGGTCGCCGCACGAGCGGACGAGGAGGCGCACGGATGAGCACGCCCACCGATGTCGAGCTGCTGATCGGCGGCATGACCTGCGCGTCCTGCGCGAACCGGATCGAGAAGAAGCTCAACAAGCTCGACGGGGTCACCGCCACGGTGAACTACGCGACGGAGAAGGCGAAGGTCAGCTTCGGCGAGGGCGTCACGCCCGAGGACCTGATCGCCACCGTCGAGAAGACCGGCTACACCGCCGAGCTCCCCCGGCCCAGCGCCGAGGAGCCGGCCGAGGCCCCGGCCGACCCGGTCCGGTCGCTGCGCACCCGGCTGCTGGTCTCCACGGCGCTGACGGTCCCGGTGATCGCGATGGCGATGGCGCCGGCGCTGCAGTTCGAGTACTGGCAGTGGTTGTCGCTGACGCTCGCGGCCCCGGTCGTCGTCTGGGGCGGGGCGCCGTTCCACCGCGCCGCCTGGACGAACCTCCGGCACGGCGCGGCCACCATGGACACCCTCGTGTCGCTCGGCACGCTGGCGGCCTTCGGCTGGTCGCTGTACGCCCTGTTCCTCGGCACCGCCGGGGTGCCGGGGATGACGCACCCGTTCGAGTTCACCATCGCGCGCACCGATGGCAGCGCGAACATCTACCTCGAGGCCGCCGCCGGGGTGACGACGTTCATCCTCGCCGGCCGGTACTTCGAGGCCCGGTCCAAGCGGCAGGCGGGCGCCGCCCTGCGCGCCCTGCTGGAGCTGGGGGCCAAGGAGGTCTCGGTCCTCCGCGGCGGCACCGAGCGGCGGGTGCCGGTCGACCAGCTGGCGGTGGGCGACCTGTTCGTCGTCCGGCCCGGCGAGAAGATCGCCGCCGACGGCGAGGTCACCGAGGGCTCCTCCGCCGTCGACGCCTCGATGCTGACCGGTGAGTCGGTGCCGGTGGAGGTCGGCCCCGGCGACGCCGTCGCGGGCGCCACCGTCAACGCCGGGGGCAGGCTCGTGGTCCGGGCGACCCGCGTCGGCTCGGAGACGCAGCTGGCGCAGATGGCCCGCCTGGTCGAGGACGCCCAGAACGGCAAGGCCGAGGTGCAGCGGCTCGCCGACCGGATCTCCGGCATCTTCGTGCCCGTCGTCCTGACGCTCACGGTCGCGACGCTCGGCTTCTGGATCGGCACCGGTGCCGGCCTGCCCGCGGCGTTCACCGCCGCCGTGGCGGTGCTGATCATCGCCTGCCCCTGCGCCCTCGGGCTGGCCACGCCCACCGCGCTCATGGTGGGCACCGGCCGCGGCGCGCAGCTGGGCATCCTCATCAAGGGGCCGGAGGTCCTGGAGAGCACCCGTCGGGTGGACACCGTCGTCCTCGACAAGACCGGCACCGTCACCACCGGCCGGATGACCCTGCTCGACGTCGTGGCCGCGGACGGCGAGGACACCGACCGGCTGCTCCGGCTGGCCGGCGCGCTGGAGGCGGCGTCGGAGCACCCGATCGCGCAGGCGGTGGCCCGCGCGGCCGCCGAGCGCACCGGCACGCTGCCGCCGGTCGAGGGCTTCGCCAACGTCGAGGGCCTCGGGGTGCACGGCGTCGTCGACGGTGCGGCGGTCGTCGTCGGCCGCCGGTCCCTGCTCGCCGACTGGTCGCTTCCCCTCTCCCCCGCCCTCGAACGCGCCGCCGCCGACGCCGAGGCGGCCGGACGGACCGCCGTCGCGGTCGGCTGGGACGGCGCGGCTCGCGGCGTGCTGGTCGTCGCCGACGCGGTGAAGCCCGGCTCGGCCGCAGCGGTCCGGCAGCTGCGCGACCTCGGCCTCACGCCGGTGCTGCTCACCGGCGACAACGACACCGTCGCCCGGAGCGTGGCCGCCGAGGTCGGCATCGACACGGTCATCGCCGAGGTCCTGCCCGAGGACAAGGTCGACGTCGTCCGGCGGCTGCAGGACGAGGGCCGCACCGTGGCCATGGTCGGCGACGGCGTGAACGACGCGCCCGCGCTGGCCCAGGCCGACCTGGGCCTGGCCATGGGCACCGGCACCGACGTGGCCATCCAGGCGAGCGACCTGACCCTCGTGCGCGGAGACCTCCGGGTCGCCGCCGACGCGATCCGGCTCTCCCGCCGCACGCTGTCGACGATCAAGGGCAACCTGTTCTGGGCCTTCGCCTACAACGTCGCGGCGATCCCGCTGGCCGCGGCCGGGCTGCTCAACCCGATGATCGCGGGCGCCGCCATGGCGTTCAGCTCGGTGTTCGTGGTGACCAACAGCCTGCGGCTGCGCGGCTTCGCCCCGCTGGCCGAGAACCGCGACGCCACGACGGCCGCGCCGTCCGGCCGCCCGCGCGACCTGGAGCCCGTCCGGCGCTGACCCGCGAGCAGGCTCCCCGGACGCTCGTGCTCCGCCCACCCCTGGTAGGCAGAGCACGAGCGTGCGAGGAGGACCGATGAGCGACGTTCGCCGACCGATGACCCGGCTGATGGCCGCTGCCGGCGCGTGGAGCGGGATAGCGCTGCTGACCCGGCCGCAGCAGATCGTGGACGCCGTCGCCCCGGCGTTCCCGCGGGATCGCCTGTGGCTCGTCCGCCTCCTCGGGGCGCGGCTGCTGGCGCAGCACGGGGCGGTGCTCGCGACCGCCAGCCCCCGCCTCGTCCGGCTGGGGTCGGCCGTCGACCTGGTGCACGCCGCGACCATGGTCCCGTTCGTCGCCTCACCCCGGTACGGCACGGCCGCCCGGCTCAGCGGCGGGCTGGCCGCCGCCTACGCCGCCGTCGCTCTGGCGTCCGCCCCCCGCTCAGAGCGCCGGTAGCAGCAGCAGCGCGGTCGGCAGCAGCAGCAGCAGCCCGGCCGCGGTCAGCGCGACCCACCGGGCGGCCGCCGGCAGCGGCTGCGGCGGCTCGAGCAGCCGGACCACCCGGGCCCCGGTCGCGCCCCCCGTGACGGCGAGCGCCCCGCTCGGCACGCCCGTGCCGCCGGCGCCCCCGGCGGCGGTGACGATCGCCGTCGCCAGCGTCCGCCGGGGCATGGTTCCCGACAGCGAGGTCAGCGCCACGTCGTCGGCGCGCATCTCCACCAGCTCCCGCACCGCCGCGTGCGCCCGCGCCGCCGCCGGCAGCACCGGCAGCGCCGCCTCCCACGCGACGAACGGCAGCAGCAGCAGGTGGTGATGCTCGCGCAGGTGCGCCCGCTCGTGGGCGACGACCGCGGCGACCTCCTCCCCGTCGAGCTCGGCCACCATCCCGGACGACAGCACGAGGAGGGGCCGCGCGCCCGGGATGCAGAACGCGACCGGGGCGGGGTGCTCCAGCAGCCGGGTGTCGGGCAGGTCGGCGGAGGGCTGGACGAGCAGCTCCAGCAGCTCCCGGTGCCGGCGGCGCGTGCGAGCGGTCCGGACCCACGAGAGCGCCAGAACCCCCAGCAGTTCCGAGGCGAGCACGGCGGCGAGGGTCAGCGTGACCCAGTGGTCCCCGCGCACCGGGTCGGTCGCCGGACGCCCGGTGAGCACCGACCACACCGCCTCGGGCAGCGAGTGGCCCCAGGGCGCCAGGCCGTGCACCAGCAGCGCTCCGATGATCGACAGGCCGCCGGCCAGCCCGATCGCCTGCCAGCAGACGAGCGCGACCAGCGGGTCGCGGCGCGGCCAGCGGGCGCGGGCGAGCAGCGCCGGCACCGGCCAGGCCAGGAGCGCGGCCAGGACGGCGAGGGCAGCCGCGGTCGCGGGCAGCACGAGGCCTGCGCGGTCAGGCGCCGGCGAGCAGCTCGCGCAGCAGCCGCGCCTCGTCCTCGTCGACGCTGCCGACGAAGCGGGCCAGCACGGCCTGACGGTCACCGGCCTGGCCGAGCACCTCGTGCATGAGCTCGGCGGCGTGGTCGGCGCGGCTGGACCGGGCGGAGAACCCGCGCGGGCGGGCGTCGTCGTGCACGACGAAGCCCTTCTGCTCCAACCGGGTCAGGACCGTGTGCACGGTCGTCAGCGCCACCCCGCGGTCGGCCAGCTCGTCGCGCAGCGTCGTCGCCGCGACCGGACCGTCGGCGGCCCACAACCGCTCCATGACCGCGCGCTCCAGGTCTCCGAGCGAGGCCATCGGCCCTCCTGTCGTCCGTCTCACATCGCGACTCTTCTACACATCGTAGAAGAACTCTTCTACCCGGCGTAGAAAGAACGTGTCGATCGTACGACGGTCGCCGCCGAGGAGTGAGGAGCAGGCCCCGTGGACGTCCTGGACGTGGCGCGCTGGCAGTTCGGGATCACGACCGTCTACCACTTCCTGATGGTCCCGCTGACCATCGGCCTGGGGATCCTGGTCGCGGTCATGCACACGATGTGGGTGCGCACCGACAAGCCCGAGTGGCTGCGGATGACCCGTTTCTGGGGCCGCGTCTACCTGATCAACTTCGTGCTCGGCGTCGCCACCGGCCTGGTCCAGGAGTTCCAGTTCGGGCTCGCCTGGAGCGAGTACTCGCGCTTCGTCGGCGACGTCTTCGGGTCGCTGCTGGCGCTCGAGGCGCTGCTGGCCTTCTTCCTCGAGTCGACCTTCCTGGGCCTGTGGATCTTCGGCTGGGGCCGGATCCCGAAGAAGGTGCACCTGGCGACGCTGTGGGCCGCCGTCATCGGCTCGATCGTGAGCGCGTTCTTCATCATCGCGGCCAACTCGTGGATGCAGCACCCGGTCGGCGTCGTGACCGACGACGCGACCGGTCGCCCGCTCCAGGTCGACTTCTGGGCGGTGCTGACCAACAACACCGCGCTGGCCGCGTTCAGCCACGCGATCGTCGCGGCGCTCATGGTCGCGGGCGCCCTGCTCGTGGGCGTCGGCCTCTGGCACCTGCGGAAGCGGAAGCTCGCCGAGCAGCCGCGGGACGTGGACCACCAGGTGTGGCGCCGCTCGGTCCGGCTGGGCGGCTGGGTGTCGCTCGCGGCCTTCCTGCTCGTGGCGCTCACCGGCGACTGGCAGGGCAAGCTGATGTACCAGCAGCAGCCGCTGAAGATGAGCTCGGCCGAGGCGCTCTGCGAGACCGAGGCGCCGGCGTCGTTCTCGATCTTCGCCTGGGGCAAGCTCGGCAACAACGAGTGCGACGACGTCCACTCGATCACCGTCCCGTACATCCTCAGCTACCTCGCCCACGGCGACTTCTCCACCGCCGTCCCCGGTGTGAACGAGCTGCAGGAGGAGTACGCGGCCGTCTACGGCGAGACCTACCCGGACGACCCGAGCTTCGGCGACAAGGCCGGCGAGCCGATCGACTACACGCCCGTCCTCGCGGTCACCTACTGGAGCTTCCGGCTGATGATCGGCATGGGGGCGGTCTCGGCCGGCGTGGCCGCCTACGCGCTCTGGGCCACGCGGAAGGGCCGCGTGCCGACCTCGCGGATCGGCGTCTACGGCTCCCTGCTGGCGGTCGCCGCGCCGTTCGTCGCCAACGCGACCGGCTGGATCTTCACCGAGATGGGCCGCCAGCCCTTCGTCGTCTACCCGAACCCCGACGTCCCGGTCGACGAGCAGGTGTACTTCTTCACCGCGCAGGCCGTCTCACCCGGCATCTCCGCCGCCGAGGTGTGGACGTCGCTGATCTCCCTCGGCCTGGTCTACGGCGCCCTCGCGGTCGTGGAGCTGTGGCTGCTCACCCGGTTCGTCCGGCGCGGGATCACCACCGGGGACGGTGCACCGGTGCCGGGCTCCACCCCCGAGGGCGGTCCGGACGACGACGTGCCGGGCGGCCGCGACGACGACGTCCTCTCCTTCGCCTACTGAGACGGGACAGCTGACATGGACCTGCAGACCCTCTGGTTCGCCGCGGTCGCGGTGCTCTGGATCGGATTCCTGCTGCTCGAGGGCTTCGACTTCGGCGTCGCCGCCCTGCTCCCGGTGCTCGGTCGGCGCACGCAGGACCGGCACCTCATGCTGCGCAGCATCGGCCCGCTCTGGGACGGCAACGAGGTCTGGCTGATCACCGCCGTCGGCGCGGTCTTCGCCGCCTTCCCCGGGTGGTACGCCACCTGGCTGCCCGCGCTCTACCTGCCGTTCGTGCTGGTGCTCTTCGGCCTGATCATCCGGGCCGTGGCGTTCGAGTGGCGGCACTCGCACCACACGGCGGCGTGGGACTCCAGCTGGACGTGGGTGATCACCACCGGCTCGCTGATCGCCGCCCTCGGCATCGGTGCGGCCCTCGGGGCGACCACGCTCGGTCTGCCGATCGACGCCGACGGCACGCGGGTCGGCGGCGCCTTCTCCGGCCTCGGGTGGCCGGCGCTGCTCGGCGCGGTCGCCGTGCTCGCCTTCTCGCTCGTGCACGGCGCGCTGTTCCTGGCGCTCAAGGTCGACGGCGACGTGCGGCTGCGGGCGCGGGCGTTCGCGCTGCGCTGGTCTCCGTTCGCGGCCCTGCCGCTGCTGGCCTGGGCCGGGTGGGTGCACCTGCGCTCCGGCACGCCGCTGACCGGGGGGCTGTGGCTGCTGGCCGCACTGGCCGTCGTCGTCACCTGGGCGCGCGCGAAGGTGGACGCCGAGGGGCAGGCCTTCACCGCGTGGGCGGTGCTGCTCCTCGCGTCGGCCGCCACGATCTTCGGCGCCGCCTACCCGGTGGTCGTCCCCTCGACGATCGACGCCGCGTTCGACGTGACCGTGGCCGACGCCTCGGTCAGCGACTACACCCTCACCGTCATGACCTGGGCCGCCGGCGTCGGGCTGCCGGTGGTGCTCGCGTACCAGGCCTGGACGTACTGGGTGTTCCGCAGGCGGCTCACCGCCGACCCGGTGCACGAGGAGCCGGTCGAGGCGCACGCATGAGCAGCAGGGGTCCGCTCGGTGCGCTGGCCGGCGTCCCGGGGCTGACCGGAGCGCTCGTCCGGGCCGCCCTCGCGGCACTCGCCCAGACGACGGGGCTCGTGCTGCTGGCCGCCGGTCTCGCCTCCGCGGTCGCCCGCGCGACCGGCCACGCCGACGGGGACCTCGGCACCCCGCTCGCGCTCGCCACCCTCGGCGTGGCGCTGCGGGCGGGGGCAGGCACCGTCGGCGGGACGACGGCCGCTCGCGACGCCCGGCGGGCGGAGGACCGGCTGCGTCGGGACCTCCTGGAGCGGCTCACGGCATCCCCCGCCGCCGTGGCGGCGGCCGGCGGCCCCGCGCCCGCGGCGGTCCTCGCCACGACCCGCCTGCACGACCTCGGACCGGCCCTGGCGACCTACCTGCCGGCGCTGGCGCAGACGATCGTCGTCCCACCGGCCCTGCTGCTCGTGCTCGCCTGGACCGACCTGTTGTCGGCGGCCCTCGTGGCGGTCACCCTCCCCCTGGTGCCGGTGTTCATGGTCCTGGTCGGGAAGTACACGCAGTCGGCGACCGCCGACTCGGCCCGGGCGCTGGACCGCATCGCCGCGCACGTCGCGGAGCTGGTCCGGGGGCTCCCGGTGCTGGTCGGTCTCGGGCGCGCCGCCGACCAGGTCGACGCCCTCGCCCGCCTCGGCGAGGCGCACCGCACCCGCACCCTCGCCACCCTGCGGATCGCGTTCCTCTCCGCCCTGGTGCTCGAGCTGATCGCCACGCTGTCGGTCGCCCTGGTCGCGGTGACAGTCGGCCTCCGGCTGGTCCACGGCGACATGGCGCTGACCCTCGGCCTCACCGCGCTGCTGCTGGCGCCGGAGGCGTTCACGCCGCTGCGCGCCCTCGGCTCGGCCCACCACGCCTCGGAGGACGCCGCGCTGGCGGCCGCCGAGGCGCGGGCGGTGCTCGCCGCCCCCTCGCCCGCGCCCGGCCGCCCGGTGCCGGACGACGACCCCCGCGGCGCCGACGTCGCCGTCCGCGGCCTCACCGTGGCCCACCCCGGCCGCCCGGTGCCCGCGCTCCCCCCGGTGACCTTCGCCGTCCGTCCGGGCGAGCTGGTGGCGGTGCGCGGGACGAGCGGGTCGGGCA
The DNA here is from genome assembly GCF_003075095.1 of Blastococcus litoris. Lineage (GTDB taxonomy): Bacteria > Actinomycetota > Actinomycetes > Mycobacteriales > Geodermatophilaceae > Blastococcus_B > Blastococcus_B litoris. The sequence continues at coordinate 110,986 of NZ_QCZF01000002.1, read as the reverse complement.
AGTCGACGCTGCTCGCCGTCCTCGCGGGGCTGGCCGACCCGGCGGCCCGGGTGGCCGGCGCCGTCGTCGGCGTGCCGGGCTCCGTCGCCTACGTGCCGCAGTTCCCCCGGACGACGGGCGCGACGGTGGCCGACGAGCTGCGCCGCCACGCGGCCTCGGAGCCCGGCGTCGACGAGATCGTCGGCGAGGCCTACGTCGTCGAGGCGCTCGCCCGCGTCGGCGCCTCCGGGCTGGCCGGCCGGGCCCCGGAGTCGCTCTCCCCCGGCGAGCTGCAGAAGGTGGCGTTCGCGCGGGCGCTGGTGCGGATCCGGCGCGGGGCCCGGCTGCTGCTGCTCGACGAGCCGACGGCGCACCTGGACGACGCCTCGCGCGCGCTGGTCGCCGCCGTGCTGGCGAGCCTGCGCGGCACCGTGACCATCCTGCTGGTCACCCACGACCCGGCCCTCGCCGGCCTGGCCGACCGCACCGTCGACCTCCCGGTCCCCGCCCCGGTCCCGGCCCCGGTCACCGTGGCGGTGCGCCCGCCGGCGAGCTCCAGCGCGATGGAGCACGAGGAGGACGGCGGGAGCGGGCCCTCGGACGGCGTCGGCATGCGGCGCGCGGTGCTCGCGGGTGCGCTGTCGTCGGGGGCCGGCATCGCGCTGACCGCGGTCTCCGGCTGGCTGATCGTCCGCGCCGCCGAGATGCCGCCGATCCTGACGCTGATGGTCGCCATCGTGGGCGTGCGCTTCTTCGGGATGGGCCGGGCGCTGCTGCGCTGGCTGGAGCGGATGACCGCCCACGACGCCGCGCTGCGGCTGGCCGCAGCCACCCGGGTCCGGGTGTGGGCGGCGCTGGCGCGCCAGGGCATCGCCGCGGACCGCACCCCCGGGTCAGCCCTCGCCCGGGTGGTCGGCGACGTCGGCGTCGTGCAGGACCTCACCGTCCGGGTGCGGCCGCCGCTGTGGGTGGCGGTCGTGGTCCCGACCGGGACCGTCGCCGCGCTCGCCCTGGTCGACGTCGCCGCTGCAGGCGCGGTCGGGCTGGTCGTCGCCGCGGCCGTCGCCGTCGTCCTCCTGGTGCACCGCCGGCTGGACGCCGGGGCCGCGCGGACCGAGAGCACCCTCCGGGTGGCGGCGCTGCAGGAGACCGCGACAGCCCTCCAGGGTCTGCCCGACCTCCGCGCCCACGGGCTTGCGTACCGCGTGGCCGGCGACCTCGACCGGCTGGCCGGCGAGCAGGCCGCGGCGGCCCGCACCGGCACCCGTGCCGCCGCGATCGGCACCGGTGTCGTCGTGCTGGCGACCGGCGTGGCCGCGGTGCTGGCGACCGCGATCGGTGCCCGGGAGGGTGTGGCCGGTCCGGCGCTCGCCGCCCTCGCCCTCGCTCCGCTCGCCCTCGCCGACCCCCTGGTGGGGATGGTCGCGGCGTTGCAGCGACGGGGCGCCCTGGCCGACGCCCAGGAGCGCATCGACGCCGTCCTCGACGCCCCGGTCGCCGCCGATCCGGCCGAGTCGCTCCCGGTGCCCTCCCCCGTGCGCGAGGTCGGCCTGGACGGCGTGACCGCCGGCTGGCCGGGCGGCCCGGACGTGCTGCGCGGGCTGGACGCGTCGGCGCGGGCCGGCGACGGCTGGCTGGTGGTGCGCGGCCCGTCGGGATCGGGCAAGTCGACGCTGCTGGCGGTCCTCATGGCCGCGCTGCGCCCGCGGGCCGGGACCTACCTCGCCGGCGGCGTCGACACCGCCCGGCTGGCCGGCGACGACCTGCGCTCGCGCATCGCCTGGTTGCCGCAGGAGGCGCACGTCTTCGCGTCCAGCATCCGCGCGAACCTGGCGCTGGCCGCCCCACGAGGTGAGCTTCGCGAGGACCGCATGCTGACTGCGCTCACGGCCACCGGGCTGGGCGGGCTGCTCGCCGAGCTCCCCGACGGCCTCGACACCCCGGTCGGCGCCGGCGGGACGGCGCTCTCGGGCGGTGAGCGACGCCGGCTGGCCGCGGCGCGGGCGCTGCTGGCCGACCGGGACGTCGTCCTGCTCGACGAGCCGACCGCGCACCTCGACCCGCCGACCGCGCAGGCCCTGGTCCGCGACCTGCGGGACGCGCTGGCCGGGCGGGTGGTCGTCTGCGTGACCCACGACGACGACCTCGCCCACCCTGGCGACACGGTGGTCGAGCTGTCGGCGGCGAGGGCCGGTGCGGTGGCGATGGCCCGTGGACGCAGCGACGCCGCTCCGCGTCCTCCTCGCGCCTGACCCGTCCGCGAGGGACCGGCGACCGCCGCCGCTGCCGACGTGGTCGCCACCGGCGGGGCCGGGCGCGACCCGGCACACGGTCGGAACGTCGTACCCCTCCGGCAGGGTGACCGGCATGGCTGCCCCCTTCACCGCGCACGTCTTCCTCGGCATGAGCGTCGACGGGTTCATCGCCCGCCTCGACGGCGACATCACCTGGCTCACCGGTGGTGGCGACGAGAACGCCGGCCCCGACGACGGCGAGGGGGGTGACTTCGGCTTCTCGGAGTTCGTCGGGGGCATCGACGCCCTCGTGATGGGCCGGGCCACCTACGACGTCATCGCGCCGTTCGCCGAGTGGCCCTACCAGGGCAAGCCGGTGCACGTGCTCAGCACGACGCTCGAGCCGGGCGCCGACTCCCGCATCACCGTGCACCGCACCTTCGACGAGGCGGTGCAGGCGGCGACGGCGGCCGGCTACCGGCGGGTCTACGTCGACGGCGGCCGCACCGTGCACCAGTTCCTGCGCGCGGGTTTCGTCGCCGACCTGACCCTCTCCCGGGTGCCGGTGCTCATCGGCACCGGTCACACGCCGTTCGGCGAGCTGGCCGCCGACATCCCGCTCGAGCACGCGGGCACCCGGACCTTCCCCGGCGGGATGGTGCAGTCGACCTACCGCGTGGTCAGCCGTTGAGGGGCACGTCCACGGGGATCTCCGGGCCGAGTCGGGCGCCCTGCAGCAGCTCGAGGTCGTCGCCGGACCAGAAGCTGCCCGGATCGTAGGCGTTGAGCGGCCGGTCGCCGGGGAGCAGCTCCATCGCCGTGTAGGTCGCCGCGACCAGCTCGGCGCAGAACACCGTCTCCGCGGCGGTCTGCCGGCGCATCCGGCCGTTCACCCAGCCACGCACGAGGCCGCGCGTGGTCGGGAACGGCCGCCCGTCGAGACGGGCGATGGTGCGCAGCACCGCGTCCTCCATCGCGGGGGTGACGCCGCCGTCCTCGGCCGGGCCGACCAGCTGGCGCAGCCACGCCTTCTGCCCGTAGCGCCGGCGCCACGTGGTCACGGCGTCGCGCAGGTCGTGCAGCTGCACGCCGCGCTGGTGCTCGCCGGTCCACGCGTCGGGCAGCGACTTCCCCAGCTCCGCGTGCCAGAGCAGCGGCGGGAGGTCCTCGAGGACGACGGCCATGCCGACGTGGTTCACCGGCGCGTTGGTCAGCGCGCGGATGGCGCGGTCGGCCAGCGACGGTCCGCGGAACACCCAGACGTCGCCGGTGCGCGTGAGTTCGACCGCCTGGTCCAGCGTCAGCTCGGGCACGAGCCGCTACGTTACGGACCGTGCGCCTCTGGAAGCTGCTCGGACTTGCCGGTCTCGCGGGTGTCGCCGCCGGTGGTGCGGTGCTGGCCCGCAACGAGCGGCAGCGCCGGGCCTACACCCCCGACGACGTCCGGGCCCGCCTGCACGAGCGGCACGACGGCCTCGCGGAGAAGCCGGCACCCGCGATGCCCGCCGAGCTCAGCACGGGACGTACGCACCGCCTCGCCCGTCTCCTGCGCCGCGGCTGACCTCCGGGCCGGTCAGACCGCCGGCAGCGAGAGCACCTCCTGCAGTTCGGCCGGCGTGGGTACCCGCGCCCCGAGCTTCCGGGCCACGGCCACCAGCTCGGTGCGCAGCGGCGTCCCGGGCCCGGGCGCCGCCAGCCTCCGGGCCAGCTCCTGGCGTGACCGCACCCCGCACTCGGCGAGCAGGCGCAGCTCCCGGTCGTCCAGCCAGCGGAGTCGCCCGCCGTGCGGGCAGGCCAGCAGCGCGAACGCCCGCCACGCGGCGGCGACCGGCTTCGGTATCTCCAGCGCGGTGGCCAGCTCGGCACCGTCGTCCGGGGTCGCCCGGAGCACGTCGGCGGCGCTGCCCAGCCCGAGGTCGCGCAGAGCGGCGGACTTCGCCCCGAAGGGCGGCAGGTCGACGAAACCGACGTCCGGCTCACCGGCGAGGACCCAGAAGCGGTCCCGGACGGCCCGTGCCGCAGCCGTGGCGACGTCCTCGCGCAGGCGCGCGAAGGCCGGGTCCGTGCGCATGAGCTGTCGCAGGTCGGAGGACCCCGCCGGGAACTCCAGCCTGCGCAGGGCGGCCTCGTCGTCGCGGGCGAGGGCCCGGGTGCAGGCGTCGTCGTACGCGGCGAACAGCGAGGTGACCGGCGGGGCGGGGTGGCGATCCGCCCACGCGAGCAGGTCGCCCATGGAGCCGTCCGGGGATGCGAGCGCCGCGAGACCACCGATCAGGCTCGCGGTGACCGGGACCAGCTCGTCGAGGAAGGGACGCACGGCGTCGTCGACGTCGGGTGCGTCCAGCAGGGCGGTGAGCCGCCGGCACTCGGCCACGGACTCCGCCCAGCTGCCCTCCCACCGCGCCTCCCCCGAGCCCCGCTGCTCGACCGCCAGGTTGAGGCGTGCCGCCGTCAACGAGTGCGCGATGCGCAGCCGAACCGGCAGGTATCCCTGCTCGTGCCGCTCGCTCTCGCCCGCCATCTGGGTCTCGACCACGGCGCGCAGGTCGGTCAGCCGCCGGGCGTCGGCATCCATGGCCGCGAGGTCTGTCGCATCCTCACCCAGCGCCTGGACGTAGGCCGTGCGCGCCAGGACGTTGCGTGGGTCGGTCTGCACGGCGTACGCCAGCAGCTCCCGCCGGTATTCGAGGGACCGCGGCGGCGAGACCGGGCGCGTGGCCACGACCTGGGCCGCCACGCTCTCCCAGCGCGAGACCCCGCAGAGGCCGGCGTTGAGCTCCGGGTGGCGGAGCCCCAGTTGCGTCAGCGCGAAGGCCGCCGCTGCCGTCAGCAGAGCCGCCCTGTCCGGCGACGGCGCGGCGGCGTCGTCCGGGGCGGCAGCACGTCCTCGGCGGAACCGGCCGGCGTCCAGGACAGCGGTGTCGGTGACCGTGCCGTGCCGCAGCAGGGTGGCGACCATGCGGCTGTCGCCGGCGTCCTCCACCGAGAGGTGCCATGGCGTGGGCCGCGCCAACGCCGCGACCGCGGTCATCACCGCCGCCGCCACCTTGCCCTGAGGGAGCGCGGAGAGCGCGCTCTCGGGCAGCTGCGTGACGTCGGTCTCGTGCGGGACCTTCAGCCCGCGTGGCGGCGAGGACCCGAGCTCCTGGAGGCTGCCGAGGACGAACGCGGTGGAGCTGGCGTCCGCGTCGTTCCCCTTCTTCACCTGGATGCGCAGGCGGAGCAGGTGACCCCAGCCGACGGCCAGGAGGACGACGCCCAGCAGGGCCAGCAGGACGGTGGTGACCCAGGCCGCGGCGTCGGTCGACGTGTTCCTGTCGGCCCAGTACGCCGACGCGAGGGCCACGAGCAGCCCGGCCAGCACCCCGGTCCCGAGAACGAGGGGCAGGTAGCGGTCAGGATCCCGAAGACCTCCCCACCAGCCCGGGACGCCGCTGCGTGCGGGACCTCGGCCGCTCGCCGCGTCGCTCGCCGGCGCGGGCTCCGCGTCCAGCGCCTGGACGGTGGCATCTCGCTCCGGCACGGGAGGGATGGTCATGGTCCCGCCCCGGCCGGCGGATGCCGCGACCGCACCCCGGCGACGAGGGTCGACCCAGGGCGCGTCCCGCGCGCACCACAGCGCGACGACGCAGCCCGCGACGAGGGCGCCCCACAGAACGGGGAGCACGCCGAGGTCGCGGACCGCCGAGCCCGTGGGTGGCCTGAGGGCGACGACCAGCGCGCTGGTGGCCACCAGGGTGAGCCCGAGCCACCAGGCGGCGCGGCGGTACCGGTTCCCCCACGCCGTCGCCCCCGACGGTGCGGCGACCGGGGACAGCAGCCGGCCGATGGCCAGCAGCACGGCCAGGACCGCGAGAGCGGGGACGGCTACCTCCCCGGCGGGCACCACCCAGCTCTCGTAGAAGTCGTCCCAGCGGGAGGACGCCGCGGCGGCCGGGGTCGTCCCCTCGGCCGGGCCGGCCGCGGCTGCCTCGTCGTCGCCGTCCAGCCGGCGCGCCTCCTCGAAGCAGGCGTCGACCTCCGCCTGCTCCGCCCCGTCGTCGGCCAGTTCCTGTCCCGCCGCCACGGCCTCCTCGGCCGCCAGCCGGCGGAGCTGCACGTAGGCCAGCCCGACGCCCGCCTCGGGGTCGGCGGGCCTGCTGGTGCGTGCGATCTCGAACAGCCGCTCGGCCGCGTCCAGCTGACCGTCCTCGGCCAGCGGGCGGGCCATCGAGATGAGCCGCGCCTGGGGACCGGTCCGTCCGGGGAGCAGGGTGGACTCGTCGAACGTCCGGCAGGCCGCCGGCGTCCCTCCGGGAGCCGCCCCCGCTGAGGGCGGGAGGGCCAGCACGATCCCCCCGACCGCGACAGCCACGAGGGACGACGACCACACCCGACGCCACATGGCGCCTCCCCCGACCGGCCCAGCGAGGAGGCGGAGAGTAGACCTCGCCGTTCCGCGTGCGACAGAGGTTGCGGCACGGCAGGGCACACTGACCTGCATGGAGGCCCGATGCGCCCGCTGATCGGCATCACGACCTACCGCGAGCAGGCGCAGTGGGGTACCTGGCACGTACCGGCCGTCCTGCTCCCGGCGTCGTACGCGGACGCCGTCGCCGAGGCCGGCGGGGAACCGGTGCTGCTGCCCACGGGCGCGATCAGCGCCGAGGTGGTGAGCCGGCTCGACGGGCTGGTCGTCGCCGGTGGGGCCGACGTCGACCCGGCCCGCTACGGGCAGTCCGCCGGACCGCACACCGCCGTCATCCGGCCCGAGCGCGACGAGTCGGAGCTCGCCGCCCTCGAGGCCGCCCTCGACCGCGACCTGCCGCTGCTGGCGATCTGCCGCGGCATGCAGCTGCTCAACGTCGCGCTGGGGGGCGACCTCGTGCAGCACCTGCCGGACGTCGGGTCCGCCGGCACGCACGACCCCGGCCCGGGCGCCTACCAGGCTCGCGAGGTCCGGACGGAGCCCGGCACGGCGCTGCACCGGATCCTGGGGCCGACCGCGCCGGTGGCCTGCCACCACCACCAGGCGGTCGACCGCCTGGCGCCGGACCTGACGCCGTCGGCCTGGGCGGAGGACGGGGTGGTCGAGGCGGTCGAGGCGGCCGGCCGCAGGTTCTGCCTGGGCGTGCAGTGGCACCCGGAAGAGGGCGCCGACCACCGCCTGTTCGCCGCGCACGTGGCGGCGGCCGGCTGACCCCTCAGCTGGTGCGCGAGCGCGCCTCCGGGTCGATGTCGCCGACGTCGATGGCGCCGTAGCCCTCCTCCTGCGGGTCGCCGTGGAGGCCACCGGACATCGCGTACTCCTCCTCCGGCGACAGCACGAGCCGGTGCCGGCCGAAGGCGGCGAAGGCCACCAGGCCGACGGCGAACACGATCGCGATCGCGACGATCGCCGGGCGGTAGTCCTCGTTGAGCATCACGCCGACGAAGATCAGCGCGGCGATCGCCCCGGCGAAGACCGCGCCCGGGATGCCGAAGGGGCTGCGGTAGGGACGGCGGGCGTTCGGGAACTTCCGGCGCAGCATCACGTACGCGACCATCTGCAGCAGGTAGGCGATGACCGCGCCCCACACCGCGATGTTGAGGACGATCGCACCGGCCGTCTCGCCCCCGGTGTCGACCACGACCAGCGCGACGATGCCGATCACCGCACCGGCGACCAGCGCGATCCACGGGGTCTTGCGGCTCCCCGTCAGCGACAGCACCTTCGGGTAGTAACCGGCCCGCGAGAGGGAGTAGATGTTGCGCCCGTAGGCGTACATGATCCCCTGCAGCGAGGCGAACAGGCCGATCAGCGCGAACAGGGACAGGATCGCCGCCACGTCGCTGTTCGGCAGGATCGCGCGGAAGCCGTCGAGCAGGGGCTCCCCCGACTCGCCGATCGCCGAGGCGCCCACCACGGCCGGGTTGAGCAGCAGCACGAGCCCGCCGCTGACGATCAGCGTGCCCAGACCCCACATGCCCGCGCGCGGGATGTCCCGGGCCGGCATGTGCGACTCCTCGGCGGCCAGCGGGAGCTCCTCGATGCCCAGGTACAGCCACATGGCGAACGGCATGGCCAGGACGACCTGCCACCAGCCGAACGGGACGAAGTCGCTGTTGCCCGCCTCGGGCTCGATGTCGAAGAGGTTGCCGAAGTCCAGGGCGCCCGAGAAGAGCGCCATGACGGCGAACAGGGCGATGACCGCCAGGGAGAGGACGGCGACGACGACCGCGAACCGGAAGGACACCTCGGCGCCGGCGATGTTCAGCGCCAGGAACAGCGCGTACAGGATGACCCACCAGACCCAGCCCGGCATCGACAGCCCGAACAGCTCGTCGGTGATGCTGTCGGCGTACGCCGCGGAGAAGTAGACGATGACCGCCGTCGTCGCGACGTACTCGATGGTCTCGGCCAGCCCGGTGACGAAGCCGCCCCACGGGCCCATCGCCGACCGGGCGAAGGAGTAGGCGCCACCGGTGTGCGGCATGGCCGCCGACATCTCGCCGATGCTGCCGATCATGGTGACGTACATCAGCGTGACGATGACCGTGGCGATCAGGAAGCCACCCCAGCCGGCACCACCGATGCCGAAGTTCCACCCGGAGAAGTCGCCGGAGACGACGGCGGCCACCCCCAGACCCCACAGCCCCCAGAAGCCGGCGGTCCGGGTCAGCCCCCGCTTGTCGAAGTAGCCGTCCGCCGCGTGCGTGTACGTGACGCCCGAGGCGCCGCGGGGCTGAGGTGCGGACATGCGCGTCTCCCTGGGAGGTGGGCTTGCTCGGTGGCCGGTCAGGGTGGGCCGTGGTCGCCCGCTGGTCAAGAGGCGGACGCGCCTGCGCCCGGACCGATGCAGGACCGTGGCCGGACGGAAACGGCCAGGTCACACCGTCAGGTCGCCGCTTGTGGCCCGCGACGGCGGGCGCTTAGTGTCCGCCCTCTGACCCCTCCGCCGGGGCAGCCAGGACGGAGGTGCGCGGATGAGCACGGAGCCGGTCCTCGGCGTGGACGAGCTGCGCCGGCAGGTCGGCTCGGGCGAGATCGACACGGTGCTCGTCGCGTTCACCGACATGCAGGGCCGCCTGCAGGGCAAGCGGCTGCACGCGCGCTACTTCCTGGACGTCGTCCTGGAGCACGCCACCGAGGGCTGCAACTACCTGCTCGCCGTCGACGTCGACATGAACACCGTCGAGGGCTACGCGATGTCGTCGTGGTCGCGCGGCTACGGCGACTTCGTGATGCAGCCGGACCTCTCCACCCTGCGGCCGGTGCCCTGGAACCCCGGGACGGCGATGGTGCTGGCCGACCTCCGGTGGGAGGACGGCAGCCCGGTCGTCGCCTCGCCGCGGCAGGTGCTCGCCCGGCAGACCGAGCGCCTGGCCGCCGCCGGCATGCAGGCCTTCGTCGGGACCGAGCTGGAGTTCCTCGTCTTCCGGGACACCTACGAGCAGGCGTGGAGCTCCGGGTACCGGGACCTCACGCCGGCGAACCAGTACAACGTCGACTACTCCGTCCTGGGCACCGCGCGGATCGAGCCGCTGCTGCGGCGCATCCGCAACGACATGACCGGCGCCGGGCTCGTCGTCGAGTCGGCCAAGGGCGAGTGCAACCTCGGCCAGCACGAGATCGCCTTCCTCTACGACGAGGCGTGCCGCACCTGCGACGGCCACGTCATCTACAAGAACGGCGCCAAGGAGATCGCTGCCCAGGAGGGCATGGCGCTGACCTTCATGGCGAAGTTCGACGCGCGCGAGGGCAACTCGTGCCACGTCCACTGCAGCTTCCGCGGCACCGACGGCGCGATGGTGCTCGCCGACGACGGGCACGGGCTGTCCGACGTCGGCCGGTCCTTCGTCGCCGGTCAGCTGAAGTACGTGCGCGAGCTGACCCTGCTCCTCGCACCGAACATCAACTCCTACAAGCGCTTCGTCGAGGGCTCGTTCGCCCCCACCGCGCTGCGCTGGGGCCGCGACAACCGCACCTGCGCCTTCCGGCTCGTCGGGCACGGTCCCTCGCTGCGGCTGGAGAACCGCATCCCCGGCGGCGACGTGAACCCCTACCTGGCGACGGCGGCGATCGTCGCGGCCGGGCTGGCCGGCATCGAGGAGCGGCTCGAGCTGGAGCCGCCGTTCGAGGGCAACGCCTACGAGGACCCCACCGCCGAGCACGTGCCGACCAGCCTCGGTGAGGCCCGCGACCTCTGGGTGGGCAGCGCGTTCGCCCGCACTACATTCGGCGACGACGTGGTGGACCACTACGCCAACATGGCCGCCGTGGAGCTGGCCGCGTTCGGGCGGGCGGTCACGGACTGGGAGAGGTTCCGGGGGTTCGAGCGCTTGTGAGCGATACGTCCTACGACGTCGTCAACCCCGCCACCGAAGAGGTCCTCACCACCGTCCCGCTCGCGGACGTCGAGCAGACCGACGCCGCCGTCGCCCGGGCCCGGCGCGCCTTCGAGTCGTGGCGGACGGTGGCCCCGGCCGACCGCGGCCGGCTCCTGCGCCGGTTCGCCGAGCAGGTCGACGCCCACGCCGAGGAGCTGGCGCAGCTCGAGGTGCGCAACTCCGGGCACACGATCGGCAACGCCCGCTGGGAGGCCGGCAACGTCCGCGACGTCCTCACCTACTACAGCGCGGCGCCCGAGCGGCTGATCGGCAAGCAGATCCCGGTGGCCGGCGGCGTCGACGTCACCTTCCACGAGCCGCTGGGCGTCGTGGGCGCCATCGTGCCCTGGAACTTCCCGATGCCCATCGCCGGCTGGGCGTTCGCGCCCGCGCTCGCCGCCGGCAACGCGGTCGTGCTCAAGCCCGCCGAGCTGACCCCGCTGACCGCGATGCGCCTCGCCGAGCTGGCGCTGGAGGCCGGCCTGCCCGAGGGCGTGTTCACCGTGCTGCCGGGCAAGGGCACGGTCGTCGGGCAGCGGCTGGTCGAGCACCCGGACGTCCGGAAGATCGTCTTCACCGGCTCGACCGAGGTCGGCAAGGGCGTCATGCGGGGCTGCGCGGACCGGGTCAAGCGGGTGACCCTCGAGCTCGGCGGCAAGAGCGCCAACGTCGTCTTCGCCGACGCCGACCTGGAGAAGGCGGCCGCCGGAGCTCCGGGTGCGGTCTTCGACAACGCCGGGCAGGACTGCTGCGCCCGGTCCCGGATCCTCGTGCAGCGGTCGGCCTACGACAGGTTCATGGCGCTGCTCGAGCCCGCCGTGACCGGATTCCGGGTCGAGGACCCGGCGATGGACACCGCCCAGATGGGTCCCCTGATCAGCCGCGGCCAGTGGGAGCGGGTCTCCTCCTACGTGCCCGACGACGCACCGGTGGCCTTCCGCGGGACGGCCCCCGACGGCCCCGGCTTCTGGTTCCCCCCGACGGTCCTCGCGCCGGTCGACCCGGCCGACCGCGCGGTGACCGACGAGATCTTCGGGCCCGTGGTGGCCGTCGTCCCGTTCGAGGACGAGGACGACGCCGTGCGGATCGCCAACCAGGGCGAGTACGGCCTGTCCGGGTCGATCTGGACCCGTGACCTGGGCCGCGCGCTGCGCGTCTCCCGCGGGATCGAGGCCGGCAACCTGTCGGTCAACAGCAACTCCTCGGTGCGCTACTCGACGCCGTTCGGGGGCTTCAAGCAGTCCGGCCTCGGGCGGGAGCTCGGGCCGGACGCGCTGCACTCGTTCACCGAGGAGAAGAACGTGTTCCTGTCGACGGAGGTCTGAACGTGAGCGAGGCAGTGGTGCGCCGGCTGGTCGACCGGGTGGCGGTGGTGACCGGCGGGGCGAGCGGCATCGGGCTGGCGACGGCCCGCCGGTTCGCGAGCGAGGGCGCACACGTCGTCGTGGGCGACATCGACCCCGGCACCGGGAAGGCCGCGGCCGAGGACGTCGGCGGCACCTTCGTCCAGGTCGACGTCACCTCCCCCGAGCAGGTCGACGCGCTGTTCCAGGCCGCCGTCGACACCTACGGCGGCCTCGACGTCGCGTTCAACAACGCCGGCATCTCACCGCCGGACGACGACTCGATCCTCACCACCGGGCTGGACGCCTGGCGCCGGGTGCAGGAGGTCAACCTGACCTCGGTCTACCTGTGCTGCAAGGCCGCGATCCCGCACATGCAGGCGCGCGGGCGCGGCTCGATCATCAACACCGCGTCCTTCGTGGCCCGGATGGGCGCCGCGACGTCGCAGATCTCCTACACCGCGTCCAAGGGCGGTGTGCTCGCGATGTCCCGCGAGCTGGGCGTGCAGTTCGCCCGCGAGGGCATCCGGGTCAACGCGCTCTCCCCCGGGCCGGTCGACACCCCGTTGCTGCAGGAGCTGTTCGCCAAGGACCCGGAGCGGGCCGCACGTCGGCTCGTGCACATCCCGGTCGGCCGGTTCGCCCGCCCCGAGGAGATCGCCGCGGCCGTGGCGTTCCTGGCCAGCGACGACTCCTCGTTCATCACCGCGTCGGAGTTCCTGGTCGACGGCGGGATCAGCGGCGCCTACGTGACGCCGCTGTAGGCCCTCCTAGATGCTGCGCCACCGGCCCTCGGTGGCGTTGCCGGCCGGGCGGGACTCGAAGACGTTGCCCTCCGTCGGCGGGGAGTCGTCGTTCGCGATCGCCATCCGCTGCAGCAGCGGCCCCACCAGGAGGTCGAAGACACCGGGCACCAGGCGGAACCCGGCGGTGATCAGCGGGTTGAAGATGCCCGACTGCACGATCCGCCGCGGCCGGTCGAGGGTCGACAGCACCGCCCGCGCCACCCGCTGCGGCGAGTACACCGGCGGCGGCGGGCGGCCCGTGCTGCCGGCCCAGGTCGCGCCCTGGAAGTAGATCGGGGTGTCGACGCCCCCGGGCTGCACGGCGGAGACGGAGATGCCCGGCTCGTCGCGGGTCTCCTGCTGGAGCACCCGGATGAGACCGAGCTGGCCCCACTTGGCGGTGACGTAGCTGCCCATCAGGGGGGCGGCGATGTTGCCCAGCAGCGAGTTGACGACGACGAGGTGCCCGGCGCCCTGCTTCCGGAAGACCGGCAGGACGGACCGGGCCACGTTCGCGGTGCCGTGCACGGCGGTGTCGACAGTCCGCTCGAACACCTCCCGGGGCACGTCCTCGAGCCGGCCGTAGGCCATCACCTGCGCCGCGTGGACGACGACGTCGAGGCCGCCGAACTCGGCGACCGCGTCGTCGACCGCGGCCTGGACGGCGTCGGGGTCGATGACGTCCGCGGGCCGGACCAGCGCCTCCTCCGCCCCCGCGGACAGCGCCTCGGCGGCCGCCTCCTCGAGGGACTCACGGCCGCGGGCGACCAGCACCAGGCGTGATCCGCGCCCGGCGAGCTCGATCGCGGTCGCGCGGCCGATGCCGCTCGAGGCCCCGGTGATCAGGACCCGCTGCGGGCCTGCGGGGTCGGTCGGTGTGGGCACGGGCTCAGCTCCTCCGGGACGACGTCGTCGTCGGCCTACCCGGCTCCCCGCGCCGTCATGCCGGTCGTGCACGACCGATCTCGTCGAGCCGCGCGAGCAGCCACCCGGGACCGGTGACCGCGGCGCCGGCCGGCAGCCGGCCGCGCAGCCCCCGGTCCGCCGTGACCACGAGCAGGGGGCGCCCCTCGCCCGACAGCCGGGCCGCGCACGCGGCCAGCACGTCGTCGCCGCTCCCGCTCGCGCGCTCGAGCCGGACGCCGTCGGGCGCCGGCACGTCGCGCGCCTGCCCCTCGACCACGGCCACGACCTCGTCGCAGAGCACGTCCCCGCCGTCGGGGCCCGTGAGCGACCGGCCGGGCAGCGCGGCCAGCCGGTCCAGCAGGCGGGTCGCCGCACCGGCTCGGTCCCGCCACCACCCGTCGGGGCGGGAGCCCACGACGTTGGCGGCGTCGACCAGCAGCACCGTCACCGCCGTCCTCCGACCGGGTGGGAGCCGTCACCCGGTCGGGCGACGCCGGCCGTGCGGCGGTTTGCCCTGCGCCGGGCCGGACACCGGGGGCCGGATGGCAGGGGGATCGACGAAGGCCCTACGGCACGGAGGAGATTCGGGATGGCCGAGAACGAGCACACCCGGCACGACGGCTCGCAGCACGAGGACCCGGCGCGCGGGGAGCAGCGCACGGCGCCGATCCGCACCGAGGGCGCAACGGTCTCCCGTGCGACGCCCCGGGAGGCGGTGGCCGCCCAGCGTGCCGTCTTCGGCGGCATCAAGTGGGGTGCGGCGTTCTTCGGCTGGCTGTCGGCCAACGGCCTCGCCGTCCTGCTGATCGCCCTCCTGTCCGCTGCCGGTGTCGCGCTCGGCCTGGCCCAGGGCATCGACACCGCGGACGAGGCGGCCGAGCAGGCGGAGACGATCGGCATCGGGGGCGGCATCGCCATCCTCGTCGTCCTCTTCCTCGCCTATCTCGCCGGCGGCTACGTCGCCGGCCGCATGTCCCGCTTCGACGGCGCCCGGCAGGGCGTCGCGGTGTGGCTGATCGGCCTGCTGGCCGTGCTCGTCCTGGCCGCCGCCGGCGTGCTCGCCGGGGCCCAGTACAACGTCCTCCAGCAGCTCAACCTGCCGCGGATCCCGATCGACGAGGGCACCGCCACCACGGCCACGATCATCACCCTGGTCGCGATCCTGGCCGTCACCCTCCTCGGGGCGGTGTCCGGCGGCAAGCTCGGCGAGCGGTACCACCGCAAGGTCGACCGCGCCGGCTTCGACGCCTGACGGAGGGCTGGGCACGGCCCGGCAGCGCTCCTAGGCTGCCGGGCATGTGCCGGAACATCCGCCCGCTGTCGAACTTCGAGCCGCCGGCGACCGACGACGAGATCCAGGCCGCCGCCCTGCAGTTCGTGCGCAAGATCAGCGGGACGACGAAGCCCTCCCGCGCGAACGCCGACGCCTTCGAGCGCGCCGTCCAGGAGGTGGCCGCGGCGTCGACCCGGCTGCTCGACGCCCTGGTGACGACCGCCCCGCCCAAGGACCGCGAGGTCGAGGCGGCCAAGGCGCGCGAGCGGGCCGCGCTGCGCTACGGCACCTGAGCGCACCGGGTTGCATTGCGCACAACCGGCATGACCCCCGGCACCGGGGGTACGGAGGGCGGCACCACTCCCCCGCCCTAGGAGCCCGTCATGGCGCGCAACACCCTGTCCCGATCGCTGCACGACCTCGGGCTGTCGGCCTGGTTCGGCGGCACGCTGGCCAACGCCGTCGCGCTCAACGCGGCGGCCGGCGAGGCCGGCTCCGACTCCGCCACCGGCGCCGTGGCGAACGCCGGCTGGGACCGGTGGACGCCGGTGAACGCGGCCGCGATCGGGGCGCACCTGATCGGCAGCGTCGGCCAGCTGCGCGCGAACAAGGAGCGGGTGGCCGCCCAGCAGGGCGTGGCCGGCATGTCGACGCTCAAGACGCTGCTCACGGCCGCTGCCCTCGGCGCCACCGCCTACAGCCGCGTGCTCGGCCGGCGGGTGTCCGCGGCGGGCGCCGTGCCGTCGAAGTCGGGCACCAGGCCCAGCAAGCGCACGAAGGTGGCGCGGGCCGACGTCGCCGCAGCCCAGGAGCAGCTCGACCGCCTGCAGTGGGTGATCCCCGCACTGACGGGCGCCCTGGTCGCCATCAGCTCCTACGCCGGCGAGCAGCAGCGCCCGTCCGAGGTCGCGAAGGGGCTGTCCGGCCGATGACCCGGACCGTCCACCCGCCGTCGGGCACCGCCGGCGCCACCCGGTGCCCCGACTGCACCGACGGCCTGGGCGCGCCGCGGCCGGTGGAGCCCGGCTCGTTCCGGGAGCGGGTGCACGGCAACCCGAGCCTCCTGCTGCCCTGGCGGATCGCCGTCTTCGTCGCCGGGCTGCTCTTCGTCGTGCTCGGCATCGCGCTGACGGCGCTCCCGGGCCCGCTGACGATCCCGCCGGTCCTCGTCGGCCTCTGGATCTGGTCGAGCGAGTTCCGGTGGGCGGCCCGCTTCTTCGCCGTCTTCACGCGCAAGGCGCAGGACGCCTGGCGGCACGCGAAGCAGCACCCGGTCTCCTCCACCGCGGTGACCGTGGGCGGCCTGGCCGCGGCGGGCGTCGCCTTCTGGGCGGTCGGGCACTACCAGCTCGTCGACCACGCGAAGGTCGCCCTCGGCATCTGACCGGCGCGTCGCCCGATCGGCTGGTCGGCGTGCCGTCGGCCGCCGTCCCGGGCATACCCCGTGGACAGCCGGGGCAGCCGGCCCCGGCCGCGGACGAGGGGTGGCCATGGCTGCGCCGTACGGGCGGCCCGCCGGAGGTGCGGGCCAGGACGAGACGCGCAAGGAGCGGGTCGACCGCGAGCTGATGGAGCTGCTCAACGAGCTCCGGGTCGCCCTCCCCGGCGTGCAGTTCCTGTTCGCGTTCCTCCTGATCGTGCCGTTCCAGGGGGTGACCGGCGACGTCGGCGAGTTCCAGCGCGACGTCTACTTCGTCGCCCTGCTCTCGGCGGCCGTCGCGACGGCGCTGCTCATCGCGCCGGCCGCCCAGCACCGGGTGCTGTTCCGGCAGGCGGACAAGGAGGCGCTGCTCCGGCGCAGCAACCGCACGGCCTTCGCCGGCCTCGTGGTGCTCGCCCTGGCGATCTCCTCCGCGTTGCTGCTCGTCGTCGACATGGTGTTCTCCCGCACCCAGGCGTGGGTGACGGCGGGAGCCGTGGCGGCGCTCCTGGCCTGGTGGTGGGTGCTCCTGCCCCTGTCGCAGCGGTGGCGCGACGACCGGCGGGAGGAGTGACAGCTCAGCGCTGCTGCGCCCGCACGGCCCACGCGACCGAGCGCGCCGAGTGCCGGACCCCGGCCAGCCCGCGGGGGGCGGGAGGACGCCCGATCGGGACGGGGACCGTCGCCAGCGCCGCCCCGGAACGGGTCACCGCCAGGGCGACGCTCGGCGCTCCGGCGTCCTGGACGGCGGCCAGCACCGCGTCGCGGACGTTCGCCACCATGGCCACGAACCGCCCGGCGCCGGCCGGCAGCCCGGTCAGCCGGTGGCGCAGGCCCAGCAGGGGCCGCGGGCAGCCGCCCGGCCGCGCGGCGAACACGGCGCCGACGTCACCCCGCTCCAGCCGGTCGAGCATCGCCGGGACCTCCTCCGGAGGGTCGCGCAACCCGGCATCCAGGCAGACCCAGGCGTCGGCCCGCGGCTCGGCGGCCAGGCCGCGGACCAGCGCGTCGTCCCCTCCGTCGCTGACGGTCAGCCCGCTCACGGCGATCCGCGGGCTCTCGGCAGCGAGCGCACCCGCCACGGCGGTGCTCTCGTCGGTGGAGGCGTCGATGACCAGCCGGAGGTGCCAGTCGCGACCGGCCAGCGCAGCGGCCAGCCGGTCGGCGAGCGGCCGCAGCGTCCCGGCGTCCTCGCGCACGGGGACGACGACGGAGACTCGCGCCCCGGCGCCGTCCATGGCCACCCCCTGTTCCTGACCAGCTCAACACGGCGGGCCGCACCCCGGCCAGCCGTCTCCCGTCTGCCGGAAGTCGGGACGGTGAACCGCATGGGCTAGACATCGTGCATGAGCACCGACGCCGATCCGTTCCGTCTCCGCCGCGCCCGCTTCGCGGACCTGACCCCGTTCGAGGTCTACGCGCTGTGCCGGCTGCGGGTCGACGTCTTCGTCGTCGAGCAGGAGTGCCCCTACCCGGAGCTCGACGGGCGGGACACCGAGCCGGCCACGGAGCACCTGTGGCTCGAGTCCGGGGACGAGGTCGCGGCGACGATCCGCGTGCTCGACGACGGCGCCACGCGGGCGATCGGCCGGGTGGCCACCGCGGCGGGCTTCCGGGGCCGGGGGCTGGCCGCGCGGCTGATGCACGAGGGCATCGCGCTGTGCGCGGGCTTCCCCGTCACGCTGGGCGCCCAGGCCCACCTGCAGGGCTGGTACGAGCAGTTCGGCTTCCGGCTCAGCGGCCCCGGCTACGTGGAGGACGGCATCCCGCACGTGCCGATGCTGCGCGAGGCGGCATGAGCCGGGCGGACGCCGACCTGCTCCGGGACGCCGCGGACCGGCTCGAGGCGCTGGCCGTCCGGACCACCGGCGGGGACTGGCGGCTCGCCGGCCTGCTCGCCACCCGGCCGGAGGTGGTGGCGCACGCGCCGGACGGCGGAACGGAGCACGTCGCCGAGGCGCGCGCCCGGACGGCCGAGTGGATCGCCGCCCTCTCCCCCACCCTGGCTCCAGCCCTGGTGGCCTGGCTCCGGTCGGCGGACGGCGACCCGGCCGCGGCCCGGTTCGCCCGCGTCCTCCTCGACCGGCTGCCCTGACGCCTCAGGCCTGCGGGCCCCTCCCCTGGCGGTCGACGATCCCGTCCGGCGTCGCCTCGACGAGCGCCAGCTCGAGCGGCTCGACGCCGGCGCCCGTGGCCCGCAGGGTGCCGTCCCCGGGGGCGGGGGCGACCGTCCCGAAGCCCCGTGCGCGGACGCCGCCGCTCGCACCCCCGGCCGCGTCCACGTCCACCTGGTCGAAGGCCGGCGTCGCGTAGGTGACGAGGACGGAGGGATCGCCGGGTGCGCCGGCGACCAGGCAGGTGGCTCCGACCGCGAGCCGATCCACCGGCGTCCCGGCCGGGTGCGCCTGCATCCCGCAGGTGCCCGCACTGCCGGATCCGTCCGGGGCCATCTCGGCCCAGGCGGTGCTCACCACCACCGCCCCGTTCGGCAGCGTCACCGCCAGCACGACGCCGTCCACCGGATCCTCGCCTCCGGGCCCGGGCACCGGCCCGGAGAAGAGCAGGTCCAGCCGGACGTCCTCCCGCGCCAGCCCGGTGTGCGCCAGGACGTCGTTCAGCGCCAGGTCGACCGCCTCGGGGACCGGCGCCGAGCTGTCCGGGTCGAGCGGGGTCAGCACCGGCGGCTCCCACACCTGGTCGATGCCGAAGCTGACCGGGACGGGGCGGCTGTCGACCACCGCGCCGCCGTGGAGCACGCGGACGACGCCGGAGCTGCCGGCGGGGCTCGGCCGGGCGACGGTGGCCACGGCCACGCCGTCGGTCACCTCGACCGGCGCGAACCGGCGGCCGACCGAGCCGTCGGCGCCCACCTCGACGCGCTCGGACAGCTCGACGCCGTCGCCAGGGGCCACCAGGACGACGAGCACGTCCCCGGGCGCGATCACCGAGCTCGCGGACACGGCGTCGTCGAGCACCTCGACGGCACCGTCGGCCGCGAGCGTGGCGGGGTCGGCGCCGACCGCACCGCTGAACCACTGCCCCGTCACGTTGCCGTCGTCCGTCGGGCCGACGACCAGCGCACGCCGGCTGCCCGGCACGTCGCCGAGGAAGGCGACCCGGCGCTCGTCGGGGGCGGGAGCCCACTGCGGATGCGACCACGGCAGCGCGCGCACCGAGGCGAGCGCGGCCTCGTCGCCCGCGAGCGACCCGCGGGTCGGCCAGTCGAGGACCGCGGCCCGCGCCTGGGCGACGTCCCGGTCCGGCGCCGCCCGACCGGACGGCCAGACCGACGGCACCACGACGGCGAGCACCGCCAGGCACGCGGCGACCGCGAGGAGTGCGCCCCGCCGGCGGCGCTGGGCCCGGTGCTCGCCGACGACCGCGTCGACAGCCGCGTCGTCGTCCAGGAGCGCCAGGCCGCCGCGGCCCGCGGCGCCGTGCAGCAGCTCGCGCAGCTCGTCCTCGTTCACGCCACACCTCCGGCCGGCCGGAGCGACGGGTCGGCGGCGAGCGCCTCGCGCAGCCGGGCCATCGCGCGGGAGGACTGGGTCTTCACGGTGCCGACGGAGCAGCCGAGCAGCTCCGCCGTCTGCGCCTCGGTGTGGTCCTCGTAGTAGCGGAGCACGACCACCGCGCGCATCCGCGGCGGCAGCGCCCGCAGGGCGTCGATCATCGCGGCGCTCCTCTCCGGGTAGCGGTCGTAGTGGGCCTGTTCGGGCACGGCGTCCATCACCTGCTCGGTCGACAGGAGCCGGCGCCGCCAGCTGGTCGCGGTGGTGACGAGGACGCGGCGCACGTACGCCGTCGGCTCACCCCTGGCCTGGATGCGGTCCCAGTGCCGGTACGTCTTCAGCAGCGCCGTCTGCACGAGGTCCTCGGCGTGGCCGCTGTCCCCCGTGAGCAGGTACGCCGTCCGCAGCAGCGCGGCGCGGTGGCGCAGCACGAACTCGCGGAAGCCCGCCTCGCCCTCGATCCCCACCGCGCTCCTCTCCCGTCTCCCTCTTCCACGCCGCGGAGGTCCCGGAAGGTTGACACCGTCGTCGCCGGTGTCGGTGTCGATGAGGCATCTAACTCTTAGGTGCCTAAGCTCGTGCCGTGACGCTCGACGAGGAATCCCTCGGCCTCCTGATCGGCCGCGTCGCCAAGGAGTTGAGCCGGTCGTTCGACGGCGTGCTGGCGGCCGCGGGCGGCTCCTCCCCCACCTGGCAGGTGCTGCGCGCCCTCGACGCCGGCGACCACCGGACGCAGGCGGAGCTCGCGGCGGCGATCGGCGTCCGGCAGCCGACCCTCACCCACCACCTCGACGTCATGGAGCGCGCGGGTCTGGTGACCCGGGCGCGGGAGGACGGCAACCGCCGTGTCCAGCGCGTCACCGTGACGGAACCCGGCCGCCACCTGTTCCTGCGGCTGCGCCGCGCCGCGGCCTCCTTCGACGGCCGGCTGCGGGCCGGCCTCGGCGACGGCGACCTGGCGGAGCTCCGCCGGCTGCTCGACCAGCTCCTGGAGAACGCCCTCCCCGACTGAGCCGGTACGGGTTCCGCGGGGCGCGCACCGGGGGCACGCTGAGCGGCATGCGCGAGGCGTTCGCCCACGACGCCGTCGTCGTCCTGGAGGACGGCGGTGACGAGTGCGCTCCCGGTGCGGCGATCACCGTGGCGCTGTGCGGCAGCGTCGCGCACGAGCAGCCGTGCCCCCTGGCGCCGCACCACACGCGCTGCCACCGGACCGGTGGCGAGCTGGCCCTGCGCATCCTGTTCGCCGCCGAGCCCGCCGACGAACCGCGGGTCCGCCGGCTGCTCGAGGACGCACTGGCCCGTGGGTGGGGGGACACGCCCGACGGCCGGACGTGCTGGGACCTGGTGGACTCGCTCCCCTCGTCCGTCGAGGCCGAGGAGGAGTCCCACGCCCGCCGCCTCGTGCGGAGCTGAGATCAGGGACGCAACTGCCGGGTGCAGGCGGCGGCGCGGTCCAGGAGGAGGGTCCGTTCCCGCTCGTTGCGGGTGAGCGCCGCGGCGGCCTCGAACTCCCCGCGCGCCTCCTCCAGCCGGCCGAGCTGCTCGAGCAGATCGCCGCGGACGGTCGGCAGCAGGTGGTAGCCGCGCAGCGCCGGCTCGTCGGCGAGCGCGTCGGCCATCTCCAGGCCGGCCCCGGCGCCGTAGGCCCGGGACACGGCGACCGCGCGGTTGAGCTGGACCACCGGGGATCCCGTGAGCTCAGCCAGCGCCTCGTAGAGGGCGGCGATCCGCGCCCAGTCGGTGTCCTCGACCGTCGCCGCGCGCGCGTGGCAGGCGGCGATCGCTGCCTGCAGCGCGTACGGGCCCAGCGCGGCGCCGGACTCCTCCGCGCGCTGGAGCGCGGCCAGCCCGTGCTTGATCAGCACCCGGTCCCAGCGGCTGCGGTCCTGGTCGGGAAGCGTGACCGCCTCTCCCCCCGGCCCGACCCGTGCGGCCAGCCGCGAGGCCTGGATCTCCATGAGGGCGACGAGGCCGTGGACCTCGGGCTCACCGGGCACCAGACCGGCCAGGATGCGCCCCAGCCGCATGGCCTCCTGGCACAGGGACGGCCGGATCCAGTCCTCTCCCGCCGTCGCCGAGTACCCCTCGTTGAAGACCAGGTAGAGCACCTCGAGGACCGAGCCGATACGGGCGGTGAACTCAGGCCCGGCGGGCGTCTCGAACGGCACGTGGGCGGCGGTGAGCGTGCGCTTGGCCCGCACGATCCGCTGCGCCAGCGTCTTCTCCGGTACGAGGAACGCCCGCGCGATCTCGTCGGTCGTGAGGCCGCCGACCAGCCGCAGCGTCAGCGCCACCCGAGCCTCCCGGGAGAGCACCGGGTGGCAGGCGATGAAGACCAGCCGCAGGACGTCGTCCTCGACCGTCTCGTCCAGTGCCGCCGCCCAGTCGGGCTCCTCGGCCTCGTCGAGCTCCCTGCCCAGCTGCTCGGTCTTGCGCCGCAGCGTGTCCGCCCGGCGGAACGTGTCGACGGCCCGGTGCTTGGCGGTGGCCATGAGCCACGCCCCGGGCCTGGCGGGGACGCCGCTGCCGGGCCACTGCTCCAGGGCGGCCACCAGGGCGTCCTGGGCGAGCTCCTCCGCCAGCCCCACGTCGCCGGTGACCCGGGTGAGCGCACCCACGATGCGCGCGGACTCCATGCGCCAGACGGCGTCGACGACCTTGTGCAGGTCCGTCGACGCCGCCGGCGCCGGAGGGGTGCTCACGCCTCGCGCTGGGCGGCGGACGCCTCGCGGAGCTGGTTCTCCTTCTCCTGCAGCTCGGGCGTGAAGGCCTCGCCGAAGTCCTCGGCCACCGAGAACTGGCGGATCTCGAGCTCACCGCCGCGGAACGGCGCCTTCTTCGCCCACTCGATCGCCTCCTCGCGGGAGGAGACCTCGAACACCCAGTAGCCGGAGACCAGCTCCTTGGTCTCGGTGAACGGGCCGTCGATGACGGTCGCGTTGCCGTCCTGGTCGAACTGCACCCGGGCGCCGTGCTTGCTGGGCCGGAGGCCGTCGCCGTCGAGCATGATGCCGGCCTTGACCAGCTCCTCGTTGTAGGCGCCCATCGCCTCGAGCATCTCGGTGCTGGGCATGGCGCCCCGCTCGCTGTCCTCGGTCGCCTTGACGATCACCATGAAACGCATCGCTGGATCTCCCTGTCGGTCGAGCGGGGGCCGGTCCTGCCGACCGGCGCGGACCCCGTTCTGCTGACACGTCGAACGGCGCCCCCCGGAATCGACACGGCGTCGCGAGAAATCTTGTCAGGCCGCTCCGCCCGCTCGGCAGCGGTCGAGCTCGCGCCTCAGACCTTCCCTCCCCGATCGCCGTGGTGGTGCGCGTCGGCGTACGCGGTGAGGATGTCGGCGGTCGTCCCACCGGTCCGCAGGAACTGCTCGTCCAGCACGCGCGCGAAGTCGTGGATCGCGGCGCCGAGGAGCTCGGCGGCCACGCGGACGTCCGTGCGGGGTGCGGACATGCCGGCCGCGCACAGATCGGAGGCCACCGACAGCATGGCCGGCAGCGCCGCTTCCTCCGACCGGTCCCGGAAGTAGTAGGTCTCGCTGTACTGGGTGACGTCGACGCGGGCCTGGACCAGCGCGCTCGCCAGCCCGTCCAGCATCGGGGCGGCCAGGCTCGAGTCGGGGTCGTGGAGCAGATCGGACGTCTCGACCGTGCGCAGCTGGGCGAGCCTGACCGCCAGCGCCCTCCGGCGGGTGAGCGCGGGGTAGACCTGCAGCACCCAGGTCACCGACGCGGTGAGCAGGGCGAACCCGATGAGCCCCTGGATCGGGACGACGACGCGCAGCCAGCCCGCCGCGGGGACGATGTCGCCGAATCCCAGCGTGGCCAGCGTGACCGTGGAGAGGTACACCGCGTCGAGCACCTGACTGCGCTCGGCGGCGTCCAGGCCGGGGCTCAGGACGAAGGACTCGGGCATGTGCGGCGCGTAGACCAGCGCTCCGCCCCCGATCAGCAGCACCAGCCAGAGGGCGATGACGAGGGCGAGCGCGATGGGGCCGGTCCGCACGCCGGCGGCTCCGCGGCTGCGTCGTCGGCGGTCCGCCCGCCAGAGGGCGCGCATGGCGAGGTGGCTGATGTCTCCCCGGCCGCTCGGCTGCCAGATCGTGCGGAAGATGTCCCGCAGCGCGACGAGGACGACCACGGTCCCGACACCGGTGATCAGCCAGTCAGTCCAGTGCGCCATCGGGTCCAGCCTGCCAAACGCGGGCGCTCCCGGCTCCCCGGGCACCGGGACGGCGAGTGCCCCGCCGGACGGGCCGGCGGGGCACTCGGGAACCGCGTCGACCGGGTCAGACGCCCGCGGCGCAGTAGATGGTGCCCGGGTCGGTGACCATGTCGCCGATCCAGAGCGCGACCTCGGTGCTCGCGAAGTCGACGCAGATGTCCTCCACGGACGCGGCGTCGAACTCGCTGCGCGTCATCTCCTGCTCGTCGATGCCGACGACCTTGAACTCGGCCTCGTCGGACGCGCAGTCGGCGCTCTCGAACTCGGTGTCGCTGACCATGCGGACGCAGTCGCCCACCTCGGGATCACCGGCGCCGAACAGGCCCAGGGCCCCGAACCCGACGATGCCGGCGCCCACGATGGGCGCACCGATCTTCAGCCACTTCTTGCCGGAGCTCTGCTGCGGCTCGGCGTACGGCGCGGTCGGGCCGGCACCTTGCGGCGGCGCCCAGGCGCCGTCTCGGGTCCCGGGCTGCGGGGCCGGCGCGGCGGGGTCGGACGGGTAGGTCACGGGTGCTCCTGGGAGTTCGCTGTGAGTGGTGCGATCGCCGACGATCATCACCGACCGCCCCCGCTGCCAGGGGGTGTGCGGGCGACGAACCGGTAACGAACCGTTCCCGTCGTCCCACCGGCCCCGGGCGCCGCGCCCGAGTGGGCGGTCACCGGCCGGGTAGGGACGCCGGCATGGGCGACGACGGGGCGATGGGCGGGTTCGCGGAGCGGCTGGGGGCACGGGCGGAGGTCGCCGAGGACGGGTCCGCCCGCGTGGCGTTCACCGCGCGCGACGAGCACCTCAACCAGGCGGGCACCCTGCACGGCGGCGTGCTGGCCACCCTGGTGGACACCGCGATGGGGGCCGCGGTGCGCTCCGCCGTCGGCGACGGCGACGTCCCCGCCACGAGCCAGCTGACGGTGACCTACCTCCGGCCCGGGAAGCCGGGTGACGTGACCGTCACGGCACGGGTGCGCAGCCGCGGCGAGCACCTGACGGTCACCGAGGCCGACGTCGAGCAGCGCGGCGAGAGCCTCGTCCACGCCGTCGCGACGTTCGCTCTCCTGCACTCCTGAGCCACCGTGCCGCCCGCGAGGGGCTGGCGCGCCTGAGTAGCGTCGACGGGGACACTCCCTGCTGCCTCTGGAGGCACCCCGTCGCTACGCGGCCCGGACGATGCGCCGAAGCCCACCTGGGGTGCCCCTGCCGGGGCGACCAGCGGATCCACGAAGAGCGCTCGAAGGAGCTCGACGAGGCGCGCGCCCACGCGCAGGACCTCGTCGACTGCCCCGAGTGCGGGGCCGCCACGAGCCCGCTGAGCATCGTCAGCTGGGGCCACTGCCGGGCCTGCCGGACGGCGCAGTCGCGGGACATGTACCCGCTCCGCTGGTGAACGGGGGACGATCGGCTCCATGACGACTGCCACCTGGAACGGGACCGTCCTCGCCGAGTCCGACGACATCGTGACCGTCGAGGGCAATGCGTACTTCCCCCGCGACGCCGTGCGCGACGACGTGCTGCGCCCGTCGGACACCCACACCGTCTGCCCGTGGAAGGGCACCGCGTCCTACTTCCACGTGGAGGTCGACGGGAAGGTCAACCGCGACGCGGCCTGGTACTACCCGACGCCGAAGGACGCGGCGGAGGAGATCACCGGCCGGGTCGCCTTCTGGCGGGGCGTCGAGGTCCGCTGAGTCAGCGCGGGCGGGAACCGGCGAGCTCGCGCGCCGCTGCGGCGGCGTCGGCGTCGAGCTGCTCGGCGATCGCCGCCTGGAAGGCGTCGTAGGCGGCGTCGGGCGTCGTGCCCAGCGCCGTGCCGATCTCCGCCCAGTCGGCACCACCCCGCAGTGCGGCACGGATGCCGATGAGCTGGCTGTCGTGCGCCTTCCGAGCGACCACCTCGCCGAGCGCCAGCAGCTCGAGGGCCTCGTAGGTGTCGAGCGAGGTGTCGATGTCCTTGAGGGACATGGCCCAGTCGTCCTGCGCCGGGTCCTGCACGGTGTTCAGGGCGGTGTCGCCACCGTCGCGGCGGCTCAGGAAGTCCAGGCGGGTGGCGGCCGTCGGGAGCGAGAACTCCGCTTCGAGGGCCTCGGGGGTGATGCTCATGCCCCGAGACTTCCCCGTCGGCGCGGGCGGGCCAAACTCCTCGGCGGCGTGACACCGGATACCTCGGCCGCGCTGGCGGGGCGCTACGGAGCGCGGGCGGCCGGACACGCGGAAGGCCCGCACCCCCCGAGGGGTGCGGGCCTTCCGTGGCGGTGCGGGGTCAGCTGGTGACGCCCACGGCCTCCTTGGCGAGCGAGGCGAGCTGGGTCTGCGCGGCGCTGGCCACGTTCGCCCGGTTCTTGTGGGCCTCCTCGTAGGCGAGGACCACGCGGATGTCGCGCGGCTCCGTGAGGCCCTTGATGGCCTTGACGGCGTCGCCGGCCGAGAGGTTGTCGTAGTTCTTGATCGGCAGCTCGTCGGACGAGACGTCACCGAGTTCCTCGCGGGCGGACCGGGCGGCCTTGGCGGCGTCCTTGTTGCCCTCGCGATCGGCGACCTGCTCGGCGCGGCGCAGGGTGGCGCTGCGGCCGGCGGTGAGGGTCTCGCGGACGGCCTCGCTGAGCTGCTGGGCCCGGTCGGTGACGGCGGCGAACCGGTCGGAGGTCTCCTCGCCGGCGTGCTTGACCGTGTCGACGGCGTTGTTGACGGTGTTGGCCCAGAAGCGGACGGGGGCGTTGACCGCGCGGGCCACGCCGCCGGCGACCTTCTGCACCGGGGTGGGCACGAGGGCGACGGGGCCGCCCAGGGCCTCCTCGGCGAGGACGACGGTCAGCCACTCGACGGTGGCCTTGTGGGCGTCGACGAGCTTCTCGGCGAGCCGACGGACCGTGGTCTCCCCGGCCTGCTCGGCGAGGACCTTGACGTAGGTGGCGCGGTCGAGCAGCTGGTGCTCGAGCTGCAGGTCGGTGAGGAGCGCCTCCTCGAACGGGGCGGCCTGCTCGAACGTGGCCTTGAGGACCGCCGAGAGGCGGCCGAGCGCCGGGGTGACGACGTCCGGGACACCGCCGAGGGACCGCAGCGCCTCGGTGATCTCGAGGCTGCGGGCGGCAGCGTTGTCCGCGTTCTGCGTCAGCTCGCGGCGCACCGCGTCAGTACGGGCCTGGGAGATCCGCGTCCGTGCGACCTGCTCCTCGGTCTGCGTGAGCATGACGAGGGCGCGCAACTGGTTGATGATCTTCGTGTTGTGAGCCATGGCTACTCCATGCCCCTGACGTCCGCCGCGCTAACTCCTGCAAGCGTTTTGCTAGCAGTGAGCCTCGTCACCCGCACGCCGGCGTCCGGTCAGGAGGGCGGGGGAACAGGGGCGCGACGGCCGGCCGGTGGACCCCGATCCCCGGCGTCGCGGGCCGTCAGGCGGCCGGCGGGCGGTACTCGTCGGCGATGCCGAGGATCCGGCCCAGCGCCTGCAGCTCGGACTCGAACATCGGGGCGGCGTCCTCCAGTGCGAACCGCAGGTGACCGAAGACCTCCATGCAGACCATCCCGTAGAGCCGGATCCAGCAGGACAGGAAGACGTGCATGACGCCCAGCGGCAGGGCGACGGGCAGCTTTGCGCACCACTCGGTCAGCTGCGCCCGCAGCGCCGGCTCGAGCTCCTCCTCGTCGGGCACCGGGAAGCCCTGTTCCAGGTAGACCCGCGAGATCAGCTCCGCGAACACCCCGCCGAAGCGGCGGCTGGCCACCTGGGGCGGGTGGTCGCCGGGGCCGTGCAGGTCCGCGGCGGGGATGACACCCTCCCCCGCGCTGCCGAACAGCAGCCCGAACTCGGCGTGGTGGGTGGTCGCCCACGCGCGGAAGGCCCGGGCCGTCGACATCAGCTGGACGCCGGGGGTCGCGGGCTCGGCCGCGTCGCGCACCTGTTCCAGGTGGTCGCTGAGCTCGTCGTAGAGGTCGGCGACGACGTGCTCGACCAGGTCCTCGCGGCTGTCGAAGTAGCGGTACAGGGCCGGTGCGGTCATACCCATCGCGCGCGCCACCGCGCGGAGCGCCAGGCCGTCGACCCCCTGCTCGACCAGCACCTTCCGGGCCGTCTCCTTGATCTCCCGCACGGTGTCGACACGCATGCGGTCGCGACGGCTCAGCGGCTCGATCGGCAGTTCGCTCATCGTCCCTCGCGATTCCCCTTGACAGCGGTGAACACCGTTAGCAGAGTGACCACCGTTCGCTAACGCCGTTCACGCTAGCACTGGAGACGCCATGTTCGAGGCCCTCGGGCGAGTGATGTACCGCCGTCGTCGCTGGGTGGTCGCCCTCGCCCTCGCGTTCGTCGCCTTCGCCGGCGTGTGGGGCACCGGCGTGTTCGGCGCCATGACCGGTGGCGGCTTCGAGGACCCCGACAGCGACAGCTCGCGCGCCGTCGAGGTCGCGAACCGGGAGCTGGGCCGGGACTCCTCCGACGTCGTGGTGCTCTACCGCAGCGACGACCTGACCGTCGACGACCCGGGCTACGAGGCCGCGGTGGACGACTCCCTGCGCGCACTGCCCGCCGGCCTGGTCGACCGGACGACGACCTTCTGGAGCACCGGGGCGCCGCAGCTGGTCAGCACCGACCGGCAGTCGACCTTCGCGGTGCTGCAGCTGGCCGACGGCGAGGACGAGGACGCGATCGCGCAGATCCGGGACGACCTCCGCGCTCCCGGCCTGGAGACGCAGATCGGCGGCGACGCCGTCATCAACACCGACATCAACGAGCGGGTCAGCTCCGACATCGCGCGGGCCGAGAGCATCTCGCTGCCGATCCTCGCCGTGATGCTGGTGATCATCTTCGGCAGCTTCGCCGCGGCCAGCCTGCCGCTGGCGATCGGCGTGACGGCGATCCTCGGCGCGTTCACGGCGCTGCGCGGATTCTCGATGGTCACCGAGGTCTCGATCTTCGCCGTCAACATCGTCACGATCATCGGGCTCGGGCTGGCCATCGACTACGGCCTGTTCATGGTCAGCCGCTTCCGCGAGGAGATCCGGAGGCAGCCCGACACCGAGACGGCCCTGGCCCGCACGATGGCGACCGCCGGGCGCACGGTGGCGGTCTCGGGGATCACCGTCGCGGTCTCGCTGGCCGGCCTGCTGATCTTCCCGCAGGTGTTCCTGCGCTCGATGGGCTTCGGCGGGATGAGCGCCGTCCTGGTGGCGATGCTGGCTGCGCTGACGCTCCTGCCGGCTCTGCTGGCGATGCTCGGCCCGAAGGTGGACGCGCTGTCGGTGCGGCCGTGGCTGCGCCGGGTGTTCCGGCGCCCTGTCGCGGCGCCGCACACCGAGAACAGCGGCGCCTGGTACCGGATCGCGCACGTCGTGATGCGCCGGCCCGTCGTCTTCACCGTCGCCACCGTCGCGCTGCTCGTGGCGCTGGCGCTGCCGTTCCTGCGGGTGGAGTTCGGCGGCATCGACGAGCGGGCGCTTCCGGCCGGCACCGATAGCCGGGTGGTCGCCGAGACGATCCGCGCGGACTTCCCCGAGGCCCCGTCCGGCCCGATCGAGATCGTCGTGACGCTTCCGGACGCCGTCGACTCCCCCGCCGGTGGCGCGGCCCTCCAGCAGTACGTCGCGGCGGTGGCCGACGTCCCCGGGGTGGACGGCGCCACCGTGACCGGCGCGGCCGGGGACACCGCCCGCGTCGGGGTCGCCTACGACGGCGATCCGGTCGCCGAGGAGGCGAGGGCGCTGGTCAACGACATCCGCGATGTGCCGGCACCGGCCGGCAGCGAGGTGCTCGTCGGCGGGCAGAGCGCGGTGCTGACCGACCTGCTGGAGAGCCTCGGCGCGCTGCTGCCGTGGATGGCGCTGATGGTCGTCGCGACGACGTTCGTGCTGCTGTTCCTGGCGTTCGGGTCGGTGGTCCTGCCGGTCAAGGCGCTGATCATGAACGTGCTGTCGATCGGCGCCTCGTTCGGTGCCCTGGTGTGGATCTTCCAGGAGGGGCACCTGTCGGGGTTCCTGGACTTCACGCCCACCGGCTTCGTGGAGGCGACCCAGCCGATCCTCGTGCTGGCCATCATCTTCGGGCTGTCGATGGACTACGAGGTGTTCCTGATGTCCCGGATCCGGGAGCAGTACGACCTGACCGGCGACAACACGGCCGCGGTCGCAACCGGGCTGCAGCGGACCGGCGGGATCATCACCAGCGCGGCGCTGCTCCTCCTGGTCGTGATCGGCGCGTTCTCGCTGTCCGGGATCACCTTCATCAAGATGATCGGCGTCGCGATGCTGATCGCCGTCGTCGTCGACGCGACGATCGTGCGCATCCTGCTCGTGCCCGCGACGATGCGGCTGCTCGGCCGGGCGAACTGGTGGGCGCCCGGGCCCCTGGGCCGGCTCTACGCCCGCTACGGGATCCGCGAGTCCGACGGCGAACCGGCGCCGGTCAGGGAGCCGGAGCTCGCCGGCACCCGCTGAGACAGAGCCCCGCGCAGCTTTCCGGTACAGGAACTGCGCGGGGCTCTTCTGCTTCCGGTACGGAGAGCAGCGGATCCGGGGTCAGACGGCGGCCGGCGTCTCGTTCTCGACCGACAGGCGCGGGTTCACCCGGAACCGGAGGACCGGCTGGGTGTCGTCGTCCATCAGGTGGCGGGGCGCGAGGCGTACCCGGCGGGCCGGGAGCGGCGACGGCGGCAGGAGCTTGCCGCAGCCGACGCAGTACCGGCCCCGCTGCTCGACGGCGCTGCAGTGCGTGCACGTCATGGTGTGCCTCCTCCGAACTCGGACGTCCCCCACGGGCCCGTTCGGTCGGACAGTGACAGGTCCGGACGACGGACGTGGACGGTTCCCGGTCGGTGGGACGACCTGTAACCGGACCGTCACCTGGCCGGAGACGTCCGCCACAGCGGCGGGTGCGCCTAGCCGCCGGCGAGGTGGTCGGCCAGCCGGTCGAGGAACGGCACCTGCCCCTTCAGGAGCTTCGACCGCGCCTCGTCGAGGCCGAACCAGGCCGCCCGGTCGATCTCGGGGAACTCCTGGACCCGGCCCGAACGCGGTGGCCACTCGAGCTCGAAGGTGTTGCTGCGGGTCGCGGTGGCGTCGAGGTCGCCCTCGGCGGCCCAGACCGCGAGCACCTTGCTGCTGGTCACCTTCGCGGACCCGAGGGGCACCAGGACGTCGGCGGGCACGGGCGAGCCGAGCTCCTCCTCGAACTCGCGGCGCGCGACGGCCGGCGGCTCCTCGTGCGCGTCGTGCTCGCCCTTGGGGATCGACCAGGCGCCGTCGTCCTTCCTCGACCAGAACGGGCCGCCCATGTGCCCGAGCAGGACCTCGGGCCCGCCCGGTCGCCGCCGGTACAGCAGGATCCCCGCACTCGTCCGCACGGGTCGAGCATCACAGGTGGGCCAGCGCCTCCGGCAGGTCGACGACGTCGGCGTACTTGGCGTCGAGGTCGGCGAGGTTGCCCTCGTGCACCGCCGGCGTGCGGTCGGCGCAGGCGTCGCGCACCACCTGGGGCCGGAAGCCGGAGTTGAGCGCGTCCATGGCGGTGGCCCGCACGCAGCCCGACGTGGAGACGCCGGCGAGCACGACGGTGTCGACGCCGGCTGCGTGCAGGGTCGGGGCGAGCGAGGTCCCGAAGAACGCCGAGGCGTACTGCTTGACCACCACCGGCTCCCCCGGCCCGGGCTGCAGGGTCAGCTCGCCCCAGCCGCCGGGGGCGCCGTCGGCGAAGGCGGCCAAGGCGGGCACCTTGCGGACGAACAGCCCGCCGTCGGCCAGGTCGGGCGCGTACCGGACGACGGTCCAGACGACGGGGTGCCCGCCCGCGCGGGCCGCGTCGACCAGCGCCACCGTCGCCTCGACCGCGGGCCCGGGCTCCGGGAGCCCGAACGGGCCCTCTCGCTCGGTGTAGGCCCGGACCAGGTCGATGACGACGACGGCGGGGCGCGACCCCCAGCCCACCCGGCCGGAGAAGGCCGAGCCGTGCGGGCCGGGGACCGGCTCGGGCAGCGTCACACCCACACGGGGCGCTTCGGCGCGGGCAGCCCCGTCTCCTCCTCGCAGCGCGCCAGCAGCTCCTCGATCGGCGGGCCCATGTCGAACACCGGGAGCTCGGCGGGCCGGTCGGCGCGCATCTGGTCGCGCAGGCGCTCCGTCGCCTCCGCGTTCACCGTGCCGTCCTCGTCGACGCAGACGCCGTAGCGCTCCGCACCCTTCGCCGTCACCAGTCCTCGGCGGACCTCCCTCGCCACCAGCTCCGGGTCGCGCTCGAGCGGATCGCCCCACCCACCGCCGCCCCAGGTGACGAAGTGGAGGACGTCGCCGGGCGCCACCGGGACGTCGTGGCACTTGCTGGGCAGCACCTCGCGGGTGCCGTCGGCGCGGTCGACCCACTTGGTGCCGCGGGCACCCGGGTGGCCACCGTTGACGCCCCACGGGTAGGTCAGCCACCGGTCGTCGTGGATGGCGATGGTGCCCGGCTCCTCGAAGACGTAGGACACGTCGACGCCGTTGCCGCCGCGGTGCAGGCCCGCCCCGCCGGTGTCGGCGACGGTCTCCCACTGCTCGATCCGCAGCGGGTAGTAGGACTCGAGGTACTCGCACGGGATGTTGGTGAAGCTCGGCCACAGCGAGTGCCCGTCGGGGCCGTCGCCGAGCGGCCGCCCGGGGATGCCGCCGAAGCCGATCGAGTACAGCTGGAACCACTCCCCCTTCCGCTCGCCCTGCGAGTAGTGCCCGGAGTACATGAAGTGCGGCGAGGAGGAGAAGCCGGCGGCGTTGAGCAGCGCAGGGTTGGTCTGCCCGAGCAGCCCGCCGAACAGGTCGAAGACGCGGCCGATGCCGTGGTTGCGGCCGCTCAGCGCCGCGGGGAACTTCGGCTTCCAGTACGAGCCGTCCGGGATCGTGACGTCGACCAGCGGGTAGAACCCGTCGTTCCAGAGGATCTGCGGGTCGGCCACGGTGATCATGTAGATCCCGAAGAACATCCGGGTCAGGTTCTCGTTGATGTAGTAGTTGATCGGCCCGACCGCCTGGGGCGAGGACCCGGTGAAGTCGATGTGCACCTTGTCGCCGGTGCGGGTCAGCGACATCGTCAGCTCGTACGGGCCGTTGCCGACGCCGTCGTCGCAGATGTAGTCGGTGAACGACAGCGTGCGGCCCTCCTCGAAGACCATCGCCAAGAGCACCTTCATCGCGTCGTAGTTGCGCTGCAGCAGCGCGTCCAGCGCCGACAGGTAGGTGTCGGTGCCGAACCGGTCGCACATCTCGGTCACCCGGCGGGCGGCCGTGCGGCAGGCGGCGACCAGGCCGTTGAGGTCGGCGCGGTTCCAGTCGGGCTTGCGGACCTGGTTGAGGATGATCCGCAGCGCGTCCTCGTTGGGCACGCCCCGCTGGTAGAGCTTGAAGGGCGGGATGACCACGCCCTCCTCGTAGATCGTGGTGGCGTCGGTCGGCATGGACGACGGCGTCTTGCCGCCCACGTCGGACATGTGCCCGAACATCGACGCCCAGCCCACGACCCGGCCGTCCTTGAAGATCGGGACGACGACCAGCCAGTCGTTGGCGTGGCTGATCGCGGCGCCGCACGAGTACGGGTCCGACGTGAGCAGCACGTCGCCCTCCTCGATGGTGCCGTCGAAGCCCTCGAGGAAGTCGGGGATGGACAGGCCGAACTGGCCGACGACCATCTTCCCGTCGGGGTCGGCGATGAGCGGGAACTCGTCGTGCTGCTCGCGGATGCCCGGCGACAGCGCGGTGCGGAAGAGCACCTCGTCCATCTCGTAGCGGGCGTTGCGCAGCCCGTTCTCGATCAGGTCGAGGGTGACCGGGTCGACCGGCCCCTTCTCGATCGTGCCGGTCGCCGTCTCGATGATCCGTGCCATGGGGGTCAGGCCTCCGGGGTGATCAGCAGGGAGCCCGAGGGGTGCACGGTCGCGGCGTGCCCGGGCAGGACGAGGGTGGTGGAGTCCATCTCGGTGACGATCGCGGGACCGCGGACGACGTCGCCGGCCCGCAACCGCGCCCGGTCGTAGACGTTCGCGGTCACCTGCTCCCCGCCGACGTGGATCGGGTGCTCGGTGACCAGGGCGGGGGCCGGGTCCCCGTCGCCGGCCTCGAGGTGCACCGGGGCGACGTCCGGCTTCGGCCCGGTGACCGTGGCCCGCGCGTTGACCAGCTCGTGGTCGACGTCGAGCAGGAACGAGAACAGCCGGTCGTGCTCGGCGTCGAAGGTCTGGCCCAGCCGGGCGAAGGCGGAGTCGGCGTCCTCCAGCCAGGAGGCGTCGACCGTCACCGGGATCTCGAAGCCTTGGCCGTGGTAGCGGACGTCGACCTGGTAGGTGACCGTCTGGTCCTCGCGCGGGGTGCCCTGGTCGGCCAGCCGCTGCCCGGCGTCGTCGGCCAGCTCGCGCAGGATGCCGACCAGGTCGGCGCCGCTGAGGTCGGCGAACCGGCGCAGCACGGTGCGCGCGGACTCGTCCCGGCGGCTGGTCGTGGCGTCGCCGAGGGCGCACAGCACGCCCGGGGACGGCGGCACGATCACCGGCCAGGCGCCGGTGAGCTTGCCGAGCGCGTTGGCGTGCAGCGGCCCGGCGCCGCCGAAGGCCACCAGCGCGAAGTCGCGCGGGTCGAAGCCCTGCTGCACGCTCACCAGCCGCAGCCCGCCGAGCATGTTCTCGTTGACGATGTCGACGATGCCGGCGGCGGCCGCCTCGGGTGACTCCAGGCCGATCGCCTCGGCCACCTTGCCGACCGCCGCGCGGGCGGCCTCGACGTCGAGGTCGATCTCCCCGCCGGCCAGCGACGAGGGCAGGTAGCCGAGGACGACGTTGGCGTCGGTGACCGTGGGCTCGACGCCGCCCTTGCCGTAGGCGGCCGGGCCCGGGTCGGCGCCGGCGGACTGCGGCCCGACCCGCAGCGCCTTGGTCAGCTCGGGCACGTGCGCGATGGAGCCACCGCCGGCGCCCACGGTGCGCACGTCGACGCTGGAGGCGCGCACGGTGAGGTCGCCGACCTTGGTCTCCCGGCCGATCCGCGGCGAGAGGTCCTGGACGAGCGCGACGTCGGTGGACGTGCCGCCCATGTCGAAGGTGATGAGGTCGCGGTGGCCGCACTGCTCGGCGACCCACACCGCGCCGGTCACGCCACCGGCCGGGCCGGACAGGAGCATGGTCACCGGGGCGCCGATCGCGCCGGCGGCCGACTGGAGGCCGCCGTCGCTGCGCAGGATGGCCAGTTCGCCACGGACGCCGCCCTCGCCAAGCTTGTCCGAGAGCGTCTGCACGTACTTCTTCACCTGCGGCTGGACGTAGCCGTTGGCGACGGTGGTCAGCGTGCGCTCGTACTCGCGCATCTCCGGCAGCACGTCGGAGGAGAGGCTGACCGGGACGCCGGGGAGCACCTCGGCGGCGATCTCGGCGATCCGCCGCTCGTGGGCGGGGTCGGCGAACGAGTTGATCAGGGAGACGGC
Source organism: Blastococcus litoris (assembly GCF_003075095.1). GTDB lineage: Bacteria > Actinomycetota > Actinomycetes > Mycobacteriales > Geodermatophilaceae > Blastococcus_B > Blastococcus_B litoris. The sequence goes on along the minus strand of NZ_QCZF01000002.1, from coordinate 75,535 downwards.
CAGCGCCTGGACGTCCCGGCCGGCGAGCCGGGCCAGCTGGGCCCGGACGTCGTCCTCGTCGAGCGGCCGGACGACGCTGCCGTCGGTGGCGATGCGCTCGTCGACCTCGACGGTGTTCTCCAGGTCGGCCAGCGGCTCGGGCTTGGGCCAGATGATCCAGCCGGCCAGCCCCCCGGGCACGAACGACCGCGCGATCTGGAGGACCTGCCGGAAGCCCTTCGTCGTCACGAGCCCCACGGTCGCGCCCTTGCCCTCGAGGATGGCGTTGGTCGCGACGGTCGTCCCGTGCAGGACCTGCGCCACCTCGGAGAGCTCGATGCCGGCCGCCGCGCACACCTGGCCGATCCCGTTGAGGACGCCGACGGCCTGGTCGGCCGGCGTCGAGGCGGTCTTCGCCCGCCAGGTGGAGCCGCTGCCCTCCTCCACCAGCAGGACGTCGGTGAACGTGCCGCCGACGTCGACTCCGAGCCGGTAACTCATGAGGCCTCCTCGTCCGTGGGGTCCTGCGTGGTGCCTGCGGTGGCGGCGCGGACCATCACGGCCCGCGCGTTGGAGATGTGGGCGGTCATGACCGCGCGGGCCCACCGGGCGTCGCCGGCCCGCAGCGCGGCCACGATCTCCAGGTGGTGGGCGAGGCTGCGGCGCAGCGACTCGGCGTCGTAGGCGGAGAAGTTGCGCCGCACGATCGGCGGGTGGATGGCCGCGGCCAGCGCCGTGGCCAGGGTGGGGTGCCCGGCCAGCGCGACCAGCCGGTCGTGGAACGCCCGGTTGAGCGGCACGAGGGCGTCCAGGTCCTGGCGGGGGCCCGGGCTGCCGACCTGGACCATGCGGTGCGCGAGCTCGTGGAGCTCGGCGACGTCGGCCGCCGAGGCGTTCGGGACGGCGAACCCGGTGAGCTGCGGCTCCAGTGACATGCGCAGGTCGAAGACGCCCTCGAGCTCGGCGACCGTCCAGGTGGCGACCCGGGCCCCGCGGTTGGGGCTGATCTCGACCAGGCCCTCGGCCGCGAGCCGGCTCAGCGCCTCGCGGACCGGTGTCCGGCTGACGCCCAGCCGCTCGGCGAGCTCCACCTCTCCGAGCCGTGCACCGGGCGCCAGACCGCCGCCGAGGATGAGCTCGCGCAGCTCCTGCAGCGCCCGCTCGGCAGACGTCATGGGTCGTGTCAGCGGTCACACCCCCTCGAAGATTGTGTGCAAACGTAGGGGTGGAGGGTTCCGGGAGGCAACGCTTCTGCGTAAATTCCGGATGACTGCATACAAGAGGGGGCCGACGTGGCGGATCTGCTGAGTACCGGACGCACGCCGCGGGCACGCCTGCGCGAGCTGATCGGCGGGTCCGCGCCGCTGGTCGCCCCGGGCGCGTACGACTCCTTGAGCGCGCGGCTGGTCGAGCAGGCCGGCTTCGACGCGGTCTACATGACCGGGTTCGGGACGACCGCCTCCCTGATCGGCCGCCCCGACGTCGGGCTGCTGACCGGGACCGAGATGGTCGACAACGCGCGGCGCATCGCGGCCGCCGTCGACGTGCCGGTGATCGCCGACGCCGACACCGGCTACGGCAACGCGATCAACGTCGTCCGCACCGTGCAGCTCTACGAGCAGGCCGGCGTCGCCGCCATCCAGCTCGAGGACCAGGTGATGCCCAAGAAGTGCGGGCACATGAGCGGCAAGCTGCTGGTCGGTGCCGACGAGATGGCCGGCAAGATCCGGGCCGCCGTCGAGGCGCGGCGCGATCCCGACCTGCTGGTCATCGCCCGCACCGACGCGGTGGCCGTGACCGGTACCGACGACGCGATCGCCCGGGCCCGGGCCTTCGCCGAGGCGGGCGCCGACGTGCTGTTCGTGGAGGCGCCCACCTCCGAGGCCGACATCGAGCGGGTGGCCGGCGAGCTGCGCGGGGTCGCCCCGCTCGTCTTCAACTGGGCGGAGGGCGGGAAGACGCCGCCGCTGTCGCTGGAGCGGATCACCGAGCTCGGGTTCTCGCTGGTGATCTACCCGATCGGCACGCTGCTGGCGGCGACCGCGGGCATCCGCTCGCTGCTGGCGACGCTGGGGCGCGACGGCGTCCCGACGGCGGCGCTGGACGCGGTGCCCACCTTCGGCGAGTTCACCGACCTCATCGGCCTGCCCGAGGTGCAGCGGCTGGAGCAGCGCTTCTCCGGCGCCTGACCCGGCATGATCCGCCGTGGCGAGAGGGGCTCCATGGCGGTCGGGCGGGCGCGTACCGGGACGCGGAGCTCTCCCGGTAGGTCCACGTCGCGCCCGGTCCTGCTGCTGGCCTTCGCGTTCTCCGTCATGGCCGACCCCGTCTCCTCGGTGGCCTACGCGATCGAGGCCGCGCTCCGGGCCCTGGACGGCAACCTCGCCCTCCTGCTCCCCACCATGGGCCTGGTCGTCGCCATCGTCGCCCTGGTCATCACGAACTACTCCCAGCTGGTGGGCCGCTTTCCCGAGGGAGGCGGCGCCGCGGCCGCCACCGGCGCCGCCTTCGGCGAGGGCTGGGCGTTCCTCCCGATCGGGGCGCTGATCGTCGACTTCGTGCTGACCATCGCGATCAGCGTCTCGGCGGCCGCCTCCGCGGTGATCGCCGTCCTGCCGGAGCTGGCGCCCTGGCGCGCGGAGCTGGCCCTGCTCGTACTCCTCGCCGTCGCCGGCCTCATCTGGTTCGGGCACCTCGGGCGGGCGGTGTTCGCCGTCATGACGGTGCTCTTCGTGGGGCTCGGCGCCGTGATCGTGGCCGGTGGGCTGGGGGCCGCGCCGGCGGCGGACGCCCCCGCGGTGGGCGGCTCGGGCTCCGCGGCCTTCGTCGCGGTGCTGCTCGCCTTCCCGGTGGCGATGGCACTGGCCACGGGGGTGGAGGCGCCGTCCTCCGCCATCGCCGAGCTCGAGGAGCTGGACGACGACGGACGCCGGCGGTTCGGCCGGATCACGCTCTGGCTGACCCTCGGGATCGTCGGCTGCCTGACCCTCGGGCTGACGGCGGTCGCGGTCCGCCAAGGGATCGGCGTCCCCGAGCCTGGTTCCACCCAGGTCGCCGACATCGCCCGCGCCAGCGTCGGGACGGGCGGCTACGCGCTCTTCCAGCTTTTCACGGCGCTGCTGCTGCTCTCGGCGACCAGTTCGTCGCTCCAGGCGGGACCGGGTCTGCTGAAGGCCCTCGCGCGCCACACCGAGCCCGACGGCTCCCGCGCCGGGATCCTCCCGTCCTGGCTGTGGCCGACCAACTCCCACCACGTGCCCTACCGCGCGGTCGTCGTCTTCGTCGCCCTCGCCGCAGCCGTCGTGCTGGCCGCCGGGGGTCGCGACCAGGTCCTCGTCCTCTTCTACGCGGTCGCGGTGTTCCTCAGCTTCCTCATGGGGCTGGCCGCCATGACGACGTTCTCCCACGCCGAGGGGCGCACCGCCTCGATGCTGATGAACGGCGCCGGCGCGGGCATCGTGGCCTTCACCCTGGCGGTCAACCTGCTGCGCGGCCTGCCGCTGGTCTCCCTGGCGGCGGCGGGGACGATCGCGCTGGCGCTGTACGGGAGCTGGGTGCGCGCCAGCCGCCCACGCGGCATCGCGCGAGTCGCCGTCCCCCGCCGGGGCGGCTGAGGGCTGGGTCAGACAAGGGTGGTCCGGGTCTGGCCCAGGCTCTGCCAGTACTCGTTGAGGGCGTTGTTGGTCTTCACGAACCAGACGAACGGGCCCACGAGGATGAAGATCCCGGGGAAGAACCACAGCGCGGTGAGCGCCGACACGGGCTTCTCCTGGCCGCGCCGCTCGTAGAGCTGGCCGACCTCGTTCGAGAGGAGGAAGGGGTTGATCAGGCCGAAGACGATGGCGATGACCAGCGCCAGCACGCCACCGAGGCCCTCCCCGCTGTGCCGCTTGATCTCCTCGTGGACCTGGAAGTAGTAGACGAGGCCCCAGATCCCGAGGGTGACGAGGAACAGCAGGATGATCATCCCGGTCGGGCGGATCTGCCCGACCGGTCCCTGCGGCAGGGCGTACTGCGCGTACCCGGGCACCGAGGGCATCGGCTGGGAGTAGCCGTAGCCCGGCGGCCCGTAGCCCGGCGCCCCGTAGCCCGGCGGCGGCGGAGGCGGAGGGGCGTACCCGTACGGCCCGCTCTCGGACGGCTGGCCGGCATCCGGCGGAGGCGGCGGCGAACCCTGCGGCGTGGTCATGAGTGCTCCTCTCGGCAGCGAGCCATCGTCCTCCACCGCGCCGTTTCCGGGAGCCCCTTCGCGCGCGAGGTGCTACACCTCGGGGATGACCCGGTGGCGCCGGCCGGCCGCGGCGGTGCTCGCCGGGGGGCTGCTCCTGGTGCTGGCCGGCTGCCCGGTGGGCGACCCCGACCGCTCCCCCGAGCCCTCGGCCGCCGACCTCGGTCCCGCCCGCCCGACCGACCCGTCCACCGACCTGCCGCCCTACACCGGACCACCGGCCGACGGGCCGCCCAGCACCGGACCGCTCGCCCGGGTGCGGGCCGCCGTCGACCTGACCCCGGCGACGCCCGGCACGTTCGCCCGCGTGGTGGCGGCGGTGGCCACGCCCGACGGCGGCGCCCACGCGCTGCTCAGCCCGGCCGACCGCGCGCTGCCGCAGACGCTGGTCACCCTGCGCGGCGACGCCATCGCGGGGACCGTCCCGCTCCCCCGCGTCGACGACGTCTGGGGCATGCACCTGCTCGACGACGGCACCGTGGTCGTCACCGGCCGGCTGGCGGACGAGGGCTACGGCCTGCGGGTCGTCGACCCGGTGTCCGGCGCGGTGCGGACCACGGTGGTCCTCTCGGCCGGGGACGACGTCCGCGCCTCGACCGGCGGGTCCGCGCTGGGCGCACGGTCGCGGCTGCACCTGTTCCTGAGCGTCACCACCGACGCCGGCATCCGCGAGGCGCTGCTGGCGGTGGACCTGCCGTCGGGCCGCGTGCTGGCCGAGCGCGACCTGGACGAGGACGTCGCCGCCGTCTCCGCCTACCCGGTCGGCGACCAGCTGGCCGACCTGCTCCCCCGGCCCTCCGGCGGGGTCACGCTGGTCTTCGACGCCTCGCCGACGGAGATCCCGGAGGACCGCATCCCGACCATCGTCCGGTACGACGCCGAGCTCCAGCCGGCGGGCCCGCCGGCGCGCGCGACCGATCTGGCCGAGGGCGCCGAGACGCAGTCGGTGGCCGGCGCGGCGGACGGCACGGTGTTCCTGCTCGCGGCCGTCGACGAGGGGTCGTGGCTGCTCGCCGTGCCCGACGGCGGGGGCGCCGGGCCGCTCCTCGCCCAGCTCGACGACCGCGTGTACGGCTACGCGCTGGTCGTCGAGCCCGGGCAGGTGTGGGCCGGGCTGCCCTCGCCGGTCGGGCTCCGCCCTGTCGATCTCACCACCGGCGAGGCGCAGCGACCGGTGGGCTTCGGGTGCTTCCGGAAGCTCGACGTCCGGGCCCTCTACCCGGCGGCCACCGGGGCCCTGGCCATCGGCGAGTGCGACAGCCCGCGCGAGGACACCCAGGTGCTGTGGTTCCTCGAGCCCTGAGCGGTCAGCGGCCGGTCCAGCGCGGCGGCCGCTTCTCCAGGTACGCGGCGATGCCCTCCTTGCGGTCCTCGCTCAGGTACGGGTTGGGGCCGACGTCGAGGCGCAGCGCCTGCCACAGCGGGAGCTCGAGCGCCTTCACCGCCGTCTCCTTCATCCGCCGGACGCTGACGGGGGCGTTGGCGGCGATCCGCTCGGCCAGCTGCATCGCCGTCGGCAGGACGTCGTCGGTGAGCCGGTTGACCAGCCCCCACCGCTCGGCGTCCTCGCTGGTGACGTACTCGGCCGTCAGCAGCATCTCCAGGGCGATCCCCATCGGGATGCGCTTGGGCAGGACGACGGAGCCGAAGTTGGCGCCCATCCCGATCGCGGCCTCGGGCAGGCCGAGCGAGATGCCGGGCGCCGCTACCCGCAGGTCGCAGGCCAGCGCGAGCTCGAAGCCGCCGGCGACCGCGGCACCCTGCAGCGCGGCCACGATCGGCACCGGCGTCTCCGTGACCACCTCGAACAGCGAGCGGCCGGGCCGGTCCATCGGTGGCCGGAAGCGCTCCCCCCGCTGGTCGCGCTCCCGGATCTCCTTGAGGTCGAAACCGGCGCAGAAGGCGGGCCCGTTGCCGGTGAGGACGATCGCCCGCACCTCGGCGTCCTCGGTGCTGCGGAGCAGCTCCTCGACCAGGTCGGCCTGCAGCGGCGAGGACAGCGCGTTGCGGCGCTCGGGCCGGTCGAGGGTCAGCACGCGGACGTGGCCGCGGGTCTCGACGATCAGTCCGGACCCGTGGCGGAAGGGCTCGCTCATCCCTGCAACCTCACCGGTGGGCGGCGGGACGGCAAGTCGCGCGGTCAGCGCGCCCCGGCGCTCCGCCAGTAGCCGTTGAGCGCCCGGTTGGTCAGCACGAACCAGATCACCGGGCCGACGAGCAGGAAGATGCCGGGGAAGACCCAGAGGCCGGTGAGCGCGCTGACCGGTGCCCGCTGCCCCCGCCGCTCGTGCAGCCGGCCGACCTCGTGGCTGAGCAGGAACGGCGAGGCGAGCCAGAAGAAGAGCGCCAGCAGCAGCGCCGGCACGCCGCCGATGCCCTCACCGGTGTGCCGCTTCATCTCCTCGTGCGTCTGGAAGAAGTAGACGTAGCCCCAGATGCCGAAGGTGACGACGAACAGCAGCATCTGCAGACCCGTGCCGCGGACCTCGCCGAGCGCTCCGCGCCGCTGCACGACCGGCCACTGAGCCACCGGCCACTGCGGCGCTGCGGGCGGCCGGTACGCCGGCTGCGGTGCGGGGAGGTCGGTGAACAGCTGCGCGAGGTCGCCGTAGGTCACCGCGGCGAAGGCCTGTGCGAGCCGGCGGTCGTACTCGGCGTCGTCGAGGCGTCCCTCGGCCCAGGCGGCGCCGATCCGCTGTGCGGCGGCCTGCCGGTCGGCGTCGGAGACCCGGATGTGGTGTGCCGCCGTCATGCCGCCCCCTCGCTGAGGACCGCATCGTCGCACGGCGGCGACCGTTGCGGAACGCCTCCGGCACCTTCCCCCGCGGGTCAGCGGAGGCGGGCGGCCATGAGGTCCTGCGGCGAGGTCGGGCGCAGGTCGTCGAAGAAGTCGGGCAGGCCCAGGCCGCCGGCCGCCGTCTTCAGCTGGCGCAGCTCCGCGGTGGTGAGGATGGGGTTCTCCAGCGCGCTGGCGCGCAGGTGGCCGAGGAACCGGCGGTGCAGCACCAGCACCTGCTCGGCGCCGATGCCGGCGGAGGCCGCCAGCCGCGCGAGCAGCTGCCCCTCGCCACCGAGGATCCGGCCGTCGGTCAGCGCCGAGGCGACGGCGTCGACGTAGCGCTGCGCGTCGGCGTACGGGGCGTCCACGACGGCACGGGGCAGGCCCGCGATCATCGAGGCGATCCAGCCGCCGGTGCCCGGCCGGGGCTCGCCGGACCGGGTCTTCGGCGCCACCTCGCCACCCAGTTCCGGCATCGGGCGCAGCCCGGTCAGGAAGCGCGGCTCGCCGTGCGCGGCCAGCAGCGTCGGCAGCAGGGCGGCGACCAGCCGGGCGTCGGTCAGCGCGGTGGGCGCCTCCGCGACGGACAGGCCGACCACGCGGGCGAGCGTGTCCAGCCGCTGGTTCGGGGCGCGGAGCGTGCGGCGGGCCAGCGACAGGGAGCACAGCGCCGGGTTCAGCGGCAGCGCGACGCCGATGCGCGCGAACTCGGCGGCGAGGAACCGCTCCACGAACGCCGCGTTGTGCGCGACGACGACAGCCCCGTCCAGCCGGTCCAGCAGGTCGCCGGCGACGTCGTCGAACGTCGGGGCGTCGAGCACCTGGCTGTTGGAGATGCCGTGCACGAACACCGGGCCGACGTCGCGGCCGGGGTTCAGGAGGCTGACGTACTCGTCCGCGATCCCGCCGTCGGCCTCGACGCGGACGACGGCGATCTCGACGATCCGGTCACCCTTGGCCGGGGACAGACCCGTGGTCTCGATCGAGACGACGGCGAACGGGGCGTCGACGGGGAATCCCGGGCCGTCGCCGCCGTACTGGAACAGCCGGCCACGCATGCCCGGCTCGGCGAACGGCACGGGGCCGTCGGGCTCGACGACGTCGACCGGGCGGCGGGGCGTGGGGATCGCGGGAGCCGCACCGCGCACCGGCGCCGCGCCCTGGCGGCGGCGTGCCGCCCGGCGGCCGGACGCCCGCACGGCCAGGAACAGCCCCAGCAGCAGCACCAGGCCCGCGACGGCGGATCCACCGACCAGGACCTCGATCGGGACCCCGAACATCTCACCCTCCCCAGACGACCTCGCGACGAGTCGATCGGCAGCATCGGGCCTGGGTGGCACCGCCGGGTGACGGCGGGGCCGCGACGCGCCGCAGCCGTCACAGCCGTCGCGGGCGTCCCGGATCAGGACGCGCTGGCGCCCCGGGCGACGAGGTGCCGCAGCTTCCCGATCGCCGTCCGCAGGGGTGGGCCGTGCGGTTCGTCGGGGTCGTCGGGCTCGTGCCAGGCGCCCGGCAGCGGGATCTCCAGCGCGGCGCCGCGGCGGGCCAGCGGCTGCCGGAGCGGCTGGGCGAAGTCGACGCCGCCGTGCACCTCGACGGTCACGCCGTCCAGCCGCACCCGCTCGGCGAGCTGCGCGACGACCCACTCGCCCCACGCCGTCCGGTAGCCGGCGGACTGGTCGCCGATCTGGACGTCGACGGGGCCGACGACGTCGCCCGCGTCGAGCAGGCCGTGCCTGGCGCTGAGCACGAACCACGGGAGCCGGGCGCGGACGGCGGCGTCGCGGGCGCGGGCGAAGCCGGGGCTGGTGAAGAGCCGGGCGACCGGGGCGGGCTCCGCCGTCGTCGCACCGGACGAGCCGATCAGGACCAGGCGGGCGCCGACGTCGGCCGACGCAGCCGGACGCACCTCCCGGTGCCGGACGTAGAGGCCGCGGTCGACGCGGTGCAGCAGCGGCGCCCGGCCCGAGGGCGGGTGCCCGGCGTTGCCGGTGGCGAGCTGGATGTGCGTGGCGATCGAGGAGACGCCCACGTCGGGGCGGCGGGCGCTGACCCAGTTGATGAGGGCGGCGCGGCTGAACGGCTCGGGCAGCGTGGCCGCGCCCTCGGCGACCAGCTCCCAGATCGTGGGCAGCCCGGGGGTGCTCATCCGCGGACGCTAACGCCGTCGCGAGCGCCGTGGGCCGGTTCCCGGGGCAGAACCGCACCTTCGGTGGACACCGGTTCCGATACCGCGCGGATCGGCAGATCTCGCCCGGTCGGCACCGTCCGCGGCGATCCGATCTGTGATCCGGGGCAACGAACCGGCCCAGGGGTCACACGAGTCCCATCCGTCGGGGAGCATGGGAGGACCGATCGGTCCCCTCCGGTAGACAGGTGACATGGAGAGCACTGCCGACATCCAGGTGGGCGACGTCGTCGCCCCGCGGGCGGCGGTCTCCATCGAGATCACGTCCACGCCCGTCCTCAGCTACGCGCTGGCCCACAACCGGGTGCCGGTGGTGTCGCGGCTGGCGGTCACCAACCTCGGCGGCCCGGTGCGCGCCGCCACGGTGCGCCTCGGCGTCCGCGACGCCGAGGGCCCGATCGCCCAGACCGTCGAGCTGCTCGCCGACCTCGACGAGGGCCGGACGACGGTGCTCACCGATCTCGGCCTGGTCATGGACCCGGCGGCGATGCTGCACGTCGAGGAGCAGCGGCCGGGGGTCATCGACGTCGAGGTGCTCTCCGACGGCGAGGTGCTCGGCGAGAGCAGCCGCGTCGTCCAGGTGCTCGCCGCCCAGCAGTGGCTGGCCACTCCCCTGCCGCTGGCACTGGAGATGCTCGCCGCACACGTCATGCCCAACCACCCGGCGGTCACGGCGGTGGTGTCGGAGGCGGCGACCGTCCTGGAGGAGCGGACCGGGCGCGGATCGATCCAGGGCTACGCCGACGGACCGGAGCGGGTCGACGAGATCGTCGCCGCGGTAGCCACCGTCCTGCAGCGGCGCGGCATCCGGTACAGCGAGCCGCCGCTGAGCTGGTCCGACCTCGGGCAGCAGGTGCGCTCGCCGGGCGACGTCCTCACCTGGCGGGTGGGCACCCCGCTCGACCTCGTCGTCCTGATGGCCGCCGCCCTCGAGCAGGCCGGCGTCCGGCCGCTGCTGTGGCTGGCCGACGGGCACGCGTTCCTCGGGTACTGGCGCGAGGAGCGGTCGGCCGAGTCCGCCGCGACGACCGACGCCGCACCGCTGGTCAACCTGGTCGACCTCGGGCTGATCGGGCTGATCGAGACGATCCTGCTGACCAGCACCGGCGAACTCGCCGCCGACCTGCACACCCCCGCCTACGGCGACTGGCTGGCCGGCGAGCTGGACCGGGTCCTCGGCGTCACCGACGTGCACCGGGCCCGCAAGGACGGCATCTTCCCGCTGCCGGCCCGCGCCCGCGACGAGGACGGCGTCCTGCAGGTCGTGGAGTACCGGCCGGCCCTGCACAGCGCACCCGCCAAGCCGGAACCGGTCCCGTCGACCCCGACCTCGAGGCCCGAGCCGCCGCCGCGCGTCCAGCAGTGGAAGAACGCCCTCCTCGACCTCAGCCTGCGCAACCGGCTGATCAACTACACCGAGCGGTCCGGCCTCGCGCTGACCATCCCCGGCCCGTCGCTGGGGATCCTCGAGAACTTCGTGCACGACGGGACGCCGATCACCCTGCTGCCGGCCGACCAGCTGGCCGCCGTCCAGGCCGAGCGCGGCATCACCACCGCCCGCGAGCTGCCCGACGAGCAGCTCACCGAGCTGCTGGTCGAACGGCGCGAGCTGCACGCCGACGTCACGAGCGGCGGCTACCTGCCCAAGCTGCGCAACCTCGCCTACAAGGCGAAGACGGTGCTCGAGGAGACCGGCGCCAACAACCTCTACCTCGCGCTGGGCAGCCTGGTGTGGGAGCTCGACGGGCGGCCGCTGCGCTCGCCGCTGGTGCTCATCCCGGTCGTCCTCGCGCCGATGGGGCGCACCGGCTCCTACCGGCTGAGCCTCGACGAGTCCGGGGCGAGCACGCCGAACTACTGCCTGCTGGAGAAGCTGCGCCAGCTGCACGGGCTGACGGTCCCGACGCTGACCGAGGCCGCCGTCGACGGCACGCTCGACCTCGATGCCGCCTTCGAGGCGGTGCGGTCGGCGCTGGTCGGGCACGGGCTGCCCTACCGCGTCGAGTCCACGGCCGACCTCGCGATCCTGCAGTTCGCGAAGTTCCGGCTGTGGAAGGACCTGGACGAGCACTGGGCCGACTTCACCGACAACCCGCTGGTCCACCACCTGGTGCACGAGCCGACCGAGGCGTTCGAGGACCCGGCCCGCGACACCGGCCCCTACGTGGACCTCGACGAGCTGGCCGCCGAGCTGCCCGCGCCGGCCGACGCCTCCCAGCTGCGGGCGATCGCCGAGGCCACGGCCGGGCGCACGTTCGTGCTGGAGGGCCCACCCGGAACCGGCAAGTCGCAGACCATCACCAACCTGCTCACCCGGGCGGTCGCCGAGGGCAAGCGGGTGCTGTTCGTCGCGGAGAAGCGGGCCGCGCTGGACGTCGTCGCCCGCCGGCTGGACGCGGTCGGCATGGGCATGTTCGCCCTCGACCTGCACGACAAGGGCTCGCGCGCCTCGATGGTGCGGGCACAGATCCGGCTGGCGCTGGAGCACGCGGTCGCCGTCGACGAGCAGGGCATGGCCGCCGACGGCGAGTCGCTGCGCTCGGCCCGCCGGCTGCTGGCCCGCTACGCCGACCGGCTGCACGAGCAGAACGCCGTCGGGCTGTCGCTGTACTCGGCCCGGACCTCCGAGCTCGCCGCCGGCACCGACGTCGCGCCGCTGCCGGTGCCGCTGCCCTTCGCTGCCAACGCGCCGGCCGAGGTGCTGCGCTCGGTGCGGGTGGAGCTCGCGCTGCTGCCCGACATCGCCGACCTGACCCGGCCCTCGCCGCGGCACCCGTGGGCGTTCGTCGACTCCCCCGACATCGACCTGCCCGCCACCCAGGCCGCGGCCTCCGCCGTCGACGCCGCGGTGCGCGAGGTGCAGGCGGTGCCGGAGCTGGCCGGCGTCCTGCGCCGGACGTCCACGGTCGAGGAGCTGGACGCGCTCGCGCACGTCCTCGGCGGCCCGCCCGTCGGCCTCGACGTCCTCGACGAGACCTTCGGCGCGTTCTGGACGGCGGCGACGTCGGCCGTGCTCGGCGAGATCGCCGCCTTCACCGCGTTCCGCCACCCGGGTCTCGACGTCTGCACGCCCGAGGTGCTGCGGCTGCCGCTGGCCGAGATCTACGTGGCCGCCCAGACCGCGGCGGCGTCGTCCTGGTGGGGACGGCGGCGCAAGCTGATCGCCGTCCGCGACTCGCTCGCGCCCTACCTGCGGCCCGACGCCAAGGTCCGGCCCAAGGACGTCCCCGCGGTCGTCGAGAACCTGTGGCGGGTGCAGACCGCCGTGCAGGCGATCGCGACCCGCGCCGAGTCCATCTCCGGGCTGTCGGTGCCCGAGGGCTGGAACCCGTTCACCGACGGCGACCTGCTCGCCCGCCAGGTCGACTGGCTGCGCGCCGCCGGCGCGGCGGTCGACGGCTCGTCGCTCTTCCACGTGCAGCTGCGCAAGCTGATCGTCGCGGGCGTCCCGGCCGGGCCGGCCGCGGCGCAGGCGGTCGGGCACCTCCGGGACGCCGTCCGCCAGCTGATCGCCGCGTGCCGCACCAGCTCCGACCAGCTGGCCCGCTGGGCTGGTGAGGACGGCTTCGTCCTGCGCTGGTCGATGACCCGCCCCGAGCGCGGCGGCGACGGCTCGGTGCTGATGTCGCTGCGCCGCTGGGTCTCCTTCCTCGACACGCTCGAGCCGCTGCGCTTCGCGGGCCTCTTCGACGCCCGGGTGCTGCTGCTCACCGGCGAGATCAAGGCCGACGACGCCGTGCGCGCCTTCGACCGCGGACTGGCGATGGCGTCGGTGTCCGAGCGGCTCGACGCGACCGGGCTCGACATGTTCGACGCCGGCGCGCACGAGAAGGCGATCCGCCGCTTCACCCGCGCCTCGCGCGCGGTGCGCGAGCACCTGACCACGGCGCTCCCGGCCCGCGTGCTGGCCGCCCGGCCGTTCGACGCCACCTCCGGCTCGGGCCAGGTCGGCGCGCTGCAGCGGGAGCTGGCCAAGCAGCGGCGCGGCCTGGGCGTGCGCCAGCTGCTGGCCACGTACGGCGAGCTGATCACCCAGGTGATGCCGTGCGTGCTGGTGTCGCCGGACTCGGTGGCGCGGTTCTTCCCGGCGGCGTCGAACCAGTTCGACCTGGTGGTGTTCGACGAGGCGTCGCAGATCCGGGTGGCCGACGCGGTGGGTGCGCTGGGTCGTGCTCGTGCGGCCGTCGTCGTCGGCGACTCGAAGCAGATGCCGCCGACGTCGTTCGCCGAGCCGTCCTCGGTCTCCGACGACGCCGCCGACCTGGCCGAGACGGCGGTCGAGGACGAGGAGTCGATCCTCTCCGAATGCGTGCAGGCGCGGGTGCCGCGGCAGTGGCTCTCCTGGCACTACCGCAGCCAGGACGAGTCGCTGATCGCGTTCTCCAACGCCCAGTACTACGGCAACCGGCTCTCGTCGTTCCCGGCCCCGACGCACGGGCGGCCCTCGGCCGAGCCCGACGGGCGCGGCGTCGCGCTGGTGCGGGTGCCGGGCACCTTCCACCGCTCGGGCGCCGGCCGGCTGCTGCGCACCAACCCGATCGAGGCCAAGGCGATCGTCGCCGAGATCCGCCGGCGGTTCGACGCGGTGCCGAAGTGGGACGGCGTGGACGCGGTGCCCTCGATCGGCGTCGTCACGTTCAACGCCCAGCAGCGCGCCTACATCGAGGGGCTGCTCCGGGACGCCGACGACGAGCGGCTGGCCGCGGCGCTGGACCGCACCGACGGCGAGGGCCTGTTCGTCAAGAACCTGGAGAACGTGCAGGGCGACGAGCGCGACGTCGTCCTCTTCTCCACCGGCTTCTCGCCGAACGCCTCCGGGGAGCTGCCGCTGAACTTCGGCCCGCTCAACCGGGTCGGCGGCGAGCGGCGGCTGAACGTCGCCGTCACCCGCGCCCGGCGGCAGGTCGTCGTCTTCTCCTCCTTCGACCCGGAGCAGCTGCGGGCCGAGGAGACGTCGTCGGTCGGCATCAAGCACCTGCGGGCCTACCTCGACATGGCCGCGCAGGGCACCGACGTGCTGCCCCGCGACGCGCGGTCGGCCGCGGTGGTCGACCGGCACCGCGAGGAGATCGCCGCCGCGCTGCGCGACCGGGGGCTCGTCGTGCGCACCGACGTCGGGCTGTCGGAGTTCAAGGTCGACCTCGCCGTGGCGCGGGTCGCCGACCCGGACACCCCGCTGATGGCCGTGCTGCTCGACGGCCCGGCGTGGGCGCGCCGCGGGACGGTCGGCGACCGGGACGGGCTGCCGGTCGAGGTGCTCGGCGACATGCTGCGCTGGCCCGTAGTAGAGCGGGTGTGGCTGCCCTCGTGGCTGGCTTCACCCGACGCGGTGCTCGAGCGGCTGGTGGAGGCGGTCGACGCGATCCCGTCGGAGCCGGTGGCCGAGCCGATCCAGCTGCCGACGGCGGCGCAGGAGTCGTTCAAGGGCGTGGCGGCGCTGCGGTCGTCGGTGACCGCGTCGGTGGCCGTGCCGGCCGCGCCGAAGCCGGCGAAGGCGCCCGCCCCTCGCAAGCCGTCGGCGCCGGCGGTGATGGACGGCGAGACGCCGTTCGTGCCGTGGCTGCCCAAGCCGGCCGGGGAGAAGACGGTTCTCGACGAGCTGCCCGCGTCGAAGGCGGCCCGCCCGGTGCGCCGGGTGATGACGGCGGGGGTCAAGGCCGAGGGCCCGATCCACGTCGACCGGCTGGCGAAGCTGACGGTGAACGCGTTCGGGCTCAACCGGGCGTCGGAGGCGCGCAAGAACACCCTGCTGTCACTGCTGCCGCCGTCCGCGGTGGTCGGCGACTACCTGTGGCCGGAGGGCGTCACGCCGGACGCGTACGAGGGCTTCCGCCGCCAGACGTCGAGCACCGACCGGCCGATCGACCACGTGGCGCCGGAGGAGATCGGCAACGCGATGGTGGCGCTGTGCCGGGCGAGCGCCGGGATGATGGCCGACGAGCTGCTGACCCAGGCGGCGGCGATCTTCGGCTACAAGCGGCGGACGCCGGCGATCACGCCCGCCCTCGAGGCGGCGCTCAAGCTGGCCCTGCACCGCGGCAAGCTCACCGAGCAGCCCTCGGGTCTGCTCACGGTCTGAGTCCTCCCCTGCTGCCGAGAAGGCAGTCGTGGTCGCCCCGCACGGCGTGTCCGCGCGTGTCGGCGACCGCAACTGCCTTCTCGACGATCGGCGTCGCTCCCCGAGCGCGCAGGGGCTGCGGGGGCCGGGGCTCTCTGTCAGATGTCGGCGAGATGCTGCCCCCGTGCCGCATCTCGACCTCACCCAGCCAGCTCATGCCTACTTCTTCGGCTTCGCCCAGACCGACGGCAGCCACTACGCAGGCACCCGGCAGCGGGGTCGCCTCACCATCGAGCTCTCCGAGTGCGACGACGCGTTGCTGCATACCTTCACCACGTTGTTCGACGTCCACTCGAGGGTGTCCTACCGCCAGCGGACCACCAATTTCGGCGCCCACCGATCCGCGACGTGGACCCTCTGCGACCTGGCGTTCCGTCGGGAGCTCACCGAGCTCGGACTGCCGCCGGGGCGCAAGGCCGTGACAGCGGCTCCCCCGATCACTGCCTTCAGCGTCCGGGACTACGCCCGTGGCCTGGTCGACGGAGATGGCAGCGTCGGCTTCACAGGGACCGGCCTACCGTTCGTGAGCTTCGTGACCGCCAGCGAGGCCCTGGCGCGCTTCTTCTGCGCCCAGGTCTCGGCTGTCAGCGGGGCACGACGCAACCCGGCCAGGAACTCCCGCGACGGTGTGTTCAACCCGATGGTCGCCGGAGACCCTGCCGCGGCCTTCGCCGAATGGCTGTACCCGGACGGCTGCCTCGCGCTCGAGAGGAAGCACGCAGCCGCGAAGCGAGTGGCCGCATGGACGAGACCAGCAGACATGCGAGCGCGTCCCGTCGCCGGTGCTCGACGGTGGACCGCCGCCGAAGACGCCGACGTCGTCAACGGCACGGTGGAAGCAGCGGCGATCCGGCTGGGGCGCACCCCAGCGTCCGTCAGCGTGCGCCGGTGGCGCCTACGGGGAGGCGGCGATGAGGAGAGTGGCGACGGAACCGGCGCCTGAACGGCCCGACGGCGGTCAGCCGACGGCGACCGAGCCGGTGCCGGTCGGGACGAGCTCGACCCAGGTGGTCCCGGGTGCCAGCAGGATCGGCTGACCCGCGGCGTCGGTGAGGACGACGGGGGCGTCGGCCGACACCTTCGACCAGCTCGCCGCGATCGACGCGCCGCCGCTCGCGACCAGGGCCTCACCCGAGCCGACCATCTGCGTCTCGGGCACCGGGTTGCCCGCCGGGTCGGTGAAGGCGGTGTTGACCACCTGCACCCGCAGCACGACGACGTTCGCCGCCCGCAGCGGCGTGCCGTCGGACTCCGTGGCCGGCGTGCTGCCCTCGGCGCGCAGCCACGCGCCGGTCGGCGCGCTCCACGTCCACGACGGGCGGCTCATGCCCGACAGCTTCAGGTTCACGACGCCCGTCGGGACGCCGCCCACCGTCGCCGACGGCTGCTGGTCCGGTGTCGCGTGGGCGAACTGCGGCGCGGGCGGGGCCAGGTGCGCGGGGTCGGCCTGGCCGAGGAAGGCGTTGGGGTCGGCGTAGACGTTGTGCGGCGCGTACCGCGTGTTCAGCCGGTAGAAGCCCGCCGCACCGCCGTCGTGGCTGACCACCTGGAGCCCGGCCGCGGCGACCGCGTCGACGAACGGCCGCTGCCCACCGGAGAACGCGAAGAGGCCGCGCAACGGGGCCGCGATCGCGGTGTCCATCGGCCGGACGGAGCGGATCGGGCCGATCTGACCGGGGATGGTCGAGTGGTAGACGGCGACGAACCGGGTGATCCCGCCCTCCACGACCTCCTCCCACACCATGTCGGCGGAGTTGAGGCCGGTCTGCGGGCGGGCATCGACCGAGTTCTCGATCTTCACCGCGAGCGCCGGGCGGTCGGGCACCGGGCCGCTCTCCACCCCGAGCAGCGGCCAGTAGACCGGCGGCGGGGGCGGCGGTGGCGGCGGGGCCGTGGTCGACGGGGCGGCCGCCGGCTCGGCGAGCGGCTTCGCACCGCAGCCGACCGCGACACCGAGCAGCAGCGCCACCACGAGCACCTGGGCCGCGCGTCGACGTCCGCGGGAGCGCGGGCGCGTCCTCCGGGCAGAGCCGTCCACGGGGCACCTCCCTCCGCCGAGCGGCGGAGGTCCCGGTCGGCGCCCCAGCCGATGACGTCATCGGCGGTTCCGCGACGAAGAGGTACCGCTGCCGCAGCGAGATGGTGCTCCGCTCCGGCCGGGAGCGGTCAGGTTCGCGCGATGCCGAGCAGGGTGACGTCGTCGGTGGCCGGCGGGTCGAGCGCCGTCAGCACCGCGTCGAGCAGCTCCTGCGGATCGGCCGGCGCCGCCGCGGCGGCCGAGCGGAGGTGCTCCAGCCCGGCGGCCATGCCCTCCCGGCCGCGCTCCACCAGGCCGTCGCTGAACAGCAGCAGCCGGTCGTCGGCCGCCAGCCGCAGCCGCGTCTCCCGGTACCCCGCGGCGTCGAGCAGCCCGAGCGCCGGCCCGCGGGCCGCGGTCAGGTAGTCGGCGCCGCCGGCGGTGGCGTGCAGCACCGGCAGGTGCCCGGCGTTGGCGACGACCACCTCGCCGGTCGCCGGGTCCAGCTCGACGACGACGGCCGTCGCCATCTCCCCCGGCAGGAGCGCGGCGATCACCTGGTTGAGGCCGTCCAGCGCCACGCCCGGCCCGGACGCCCGCAGCAGGTGGGCCCGGAGGGCGTGCCGGAGCTGCGCGGTGATCGCGGCCGCGGCCAGCCCGTGGCCGGCGACGTCGCCGAGCACGATCGAGATCCGGCCCCCGGGCAGCGGCACGAGGTCGTACCAGTCGCCGCCGACGACGTCCTGCGCGCTGGGCAGGTAGCGGGCCGCCAGGTCGAACCCGGCGACCTTCGGCAGCTCGTCGAGGAGCAGGGTGCGCTGCAGGGCGGTGACCAGCCGGTTGTCCTCGGCCGCCCGGCTGAGCGCGGCATCGGTGAGGTCGGCGGCGAGCGTGCGGGCGGCCGCCACCTCGTGCGGCCGCCACGGCTGCGCGGTCTCGCGCACCGTCTCGCTCCAGGCGTCGAACGACCGGCGCGGGCTCAGCCGGGGTCCGGCGTCGGTCTGCGCCGTCTTCGAGGTGTACGGGTTGCCCCCCCAGGTGACCTCGCGGATCGTCTCGGGCCGGAACCAGGCGAGGTAGTCGTCGCGCCCGCCGGGAACCTCGACGGCGAGCACGCCGCTGGCGGTGTCCGCGAGGTCGGCGGCGTGCGGCAGCACGCGGCTGACCGCGTCGGTCACCGACACCCCCGCCGCGAGCAGTTCGCGCACCAGCGGCTCGACCCGCTCGGCCGGCGGCGTCGTCCCGAGCAGCCGCAGCTGGCCGTCGATGCGGACGGCGGCGCCGGCGGCCGGCACGAGGTCCAGCGCCGTCACGTCGCCGTCGGACAGTGCTGCCGCGAGTTCCCGCGGCGTCCGGCCGACGACCGCCGCCAGCTGGGCCTGCCGGTGCGCCACCTCGACGACGCCGGACTGCTCCCCCGCCGCGACCTTCGTGGGCAGCAGCAGCGAGGCGGTGCGGCCGAGGAACTCGGCGGCCACGCGGTCGGCGTAGGACGGGCGGTGCGGGCCGGCGTAGTGGTGGCAGGCGATCAGGCCCCAGAGCCGGCCGTCGTCGATCAGCGAGACCGACATCGAGGAGACGACGCCCATGTTGGCCAGGTACTCCAGGTGCACCGGCGAGACGCTGCGCAGCATGGCGCCGGAGAGGTCGAGCGGGCGGCCGCCGACCGTCGGTGGATCGAGCGGGACCCGCTGGTAGCCGGCGTCCGGGATGAGCCGCATCCAGTTGGTCGCGTAGAGCGCGCGGGCCTGCGCCGGGATGTCGCTGGCCGGGTACCAGAGGCCGAGGAAGGGCTCGAGGTCGTCGCGGCGGGCCTCGGCGATCACCTCGCCGTTCCAGTCGGCGTCGAACCGGTAGACCATGACGCGGTCGAAGCCGGTGAGCGCGCGGACGTCGCGGGCGAGCACGTCGGTGAGCTCGTCGAGGGTCGTCGTCGCCGACAGCCGCTGGAGCACGGTGGGCAGCCGGCGGTGCCACTCGGCGCCGGCGTCCCCCGCCCCGGCGACCGGCTCCCACTCGGTGACCAGCAGGCCGTCGGCGCGGTGCAGCACGAGGTCGACGCCGTCCAGCACGCGCAGCGGGTTGGCCTCCGCGAGGTCGCCGGCGAGGGCGGCCCGCAGGCGGGCGGTGTCGTCGGCCCCCAGCAGCTCGTCGAGGGAGGCGCCCGCCACCGGCCGGCCGAACAGCCGGGCGGCGTTCCCGGACGCGACGACGACCGCGAGGTCCGGCTCGGTGACCGCCAGGAGGACGCCGTGCGGCTGGATCGCACCGGGGATAGCGATCGGCTCGTCGGCGCAGCGCAGCAGCGCCTCCTCGCTGACGGCGAGAGGTTCGGCGGAGGTCACCGCGGCGACGTCACGTGCGGGCGTCCCGCTCGCCGAACCCGATCTGCGCCACCGACTCGACGAGCGGGACGACCGCTCCCAGCTCCAGCAGGTCGATGGTCAGCCGCACCGGCCCGTTCTCGTGCGGCACCACGACGTGCAGCGCGACCCCCTGCGCGGCGGCCGCGCGGGAGATGCGGACCAGCTGCCGGGCGCCCGAGGAGTCCAGGAAGTAGGTGTCGGTCAGGTCGACGACGAGCGAGGACGGCGCGCCCGCGAGCTGCGCGTCGACGGCGGCGCCGAGCTCGGGGGCCGTCGACAGGTCGAGCTCACCCCGTACCGTGAGCGCCGGACGCCCCGCGAGGGTCGTCCGCTCCACGTCGAACAGCACGGACAGCTCCCTCGTCGGCGGCACACTGCTGGCACGAGGGTACGGGCAACGATCTCGAGGAGGTGAGCTGCCGGTGAACGTCGCTTTCAGCGTCCGTCTTCCGGTGGACGCGCAGAGCGTCCCGCTGGTGCGCGGACTGCTCCGGCAAGCGCTCCAGTACCTCGGGGTGGTCGCCTCCGGGATCGACGAGGTGCTCCTCGCGCTGTCGGAGGCGTGCGCCAACGTCGTCCAGCACGCCGGGGAGCACGAGGAGTACCAGGTCGACGTGACGATCGACGACCACGTCTGCCGGATCACCGTGCTCGACGACGGTGACGGTTTCGACGTGGCGGCGGCCGCCGCGGCGCGGCCGAACTCCCCGCTGGACGGCGGCCGCGGGCTGGTGCTCATGCAGGCGCTGGTGGACCGGCTCGACTTCGCGCACACCGAGGACGGCCGGCACGGCGTCCACCTGGAGAAGCAGCTGGTCACCTCCCCGCGACTGCGACTGCTGCCGACCTGAGCTAGCCGCTGGCGTTGGCCGGGCGGGCGGCGACCAGCTCGCCCAGCGCGTGGCCCCACCGGCGGGCGCGGTCCTCCTCGCCGTCGGCGAGCGGGCCCTTCGTGTCGACGACGAAGAAGTGCTCGGCCGGCGCCGCGAGGGTCGCGCCGAGCCCGCGCAGCAGCTTCTCCTCCGACTTCGCGGCGTGGTCGAGCCTGGTGATCAGCTTCGGGTGGTCCATCCGCGTGTCGAAGGCGGCCGCGTTGATGATCCGCGGCAGCTGGACGCGGTCGAGCCACTCGTGCAGGCCGTAGTGCGTGTCGGGGATGTCGGCGCCCTGGTCCCTGACCGCGCCCTCGCGGGTGGACTGACGGGGCATGCCGAAGGCGTGGTTGGGGCCTCCGACGACGAGCAGCCGGACGTCGCCGGACACCTGGATCGGGGCGTCGCGGGCGGAGGCGACGTCCACCGGCAGGCGGCTCGCCAGGCCCTCCGCGATCGCCATGGCGATCGCCTTCGCGTCACCGAACACCGACTCGTAGACGACCAGGGCTCGGGCCATGGCTCGCTCACCGCCTCGCGACCGGGGGTCCGACGGTAGAGCCGGATCCCCGTCCGTGGGGCGGTTCGCGTCCTCAGGAGCCGACGTCGACGGGCTCGTCCGGGGCCGCGCGGCGGCGTCGGGCGCCGTCGTCTTGGATGGCTCGGGTGAGCGCCTCCTTCCCCGCCGACGTCGAGGACGCCGGCCGCCGGCTGGCCGGGGTGGCCGAGCGGACGCCGTTGCAGCGCAACGCCCGGCTGTCCGCGCTGACCGGCGCCGACGTGTGGCTCAAGCGGGAGGACCTGCAGGTCGGCCGCTCGTACAAGATCCGCGGCGCCTACAACACGATCAGCCGGCTCCCCGACGACGCCCGGGCCGCGGGCGTGGTGTGCGCGAGCGCCGGCAACCACGGGCAGGGCGTCGCCTACGCGTGCCGGGCGCTCCAGGTACGCGGCCGGGTGTTCGTTCCGGGCACGACGCCGCGGCAGAAGCGCGAGCGGATCGCCTCGCTGGGCGGCGACATGGTGGAGCTGGTGGTCACCGGCGACTCCTACGACGAGGCGGCGGCCGCCGCGGACGCGTCGGCGCGGATGACCGGCGCGACCCTCGTGCCGGCCTTCGACGCGCTGCCCACCGTGACCGGTCAGGCGACGGTCGCCGTCGAGGTCCTCGAGCAGCTGGGGGCGGCGCCGGACGTCGTCGTCCTGCCGGTCGGCGGTGGTGGCCTGCTGGCCGGGTGCGGGACGTGGTTGCGGGCGGTCGTGCCCTCGACGCGGCTGGTCGGGGTGGAGCCGGCCGGTGCGGCGAGCATGGCGGCGGCGCTGGCCGCCGGCGGGCCGGTGGACCTGCCGGAGATCGACACGTTCGTGGACGGCGCGGCGGTGCGCCGGGCGGGGGCGGTGACGTTCCCGCTGGTGCGCGACTCGGGCGCCGAGCTGCTCGCCGTCCCGGAGGGGCAGATCTGCACCGAGATGCTGGAGCTGTACCAGACCGACGGGATCATCGCCGAGCCCGCGGGCGCGCTCGCGACGGCTGCGCTGAGCGGCGGTCTGGTGACGGTCGAGCCGGGTCAGACGGTGGTCTGCCTGCTGTCGGGCGGCAACAACGACGTCAGCCGGTACGCCGAGGTGGTGGAGCGCTCGCTGGTGCACCGCGGGCTGAAGCACTACTTCCTCGTCGAGTTCCCGCAGGAGCCCGGCGCGCTGCGCCGGTTCCTCGACGAGGTGCTCGGCCCGGACGACGACATCGTCCTGTTCGAGTACGTGAAGCGCGACAACCGGGAGACCGGGGCGGCGCTGACGGGCATCGAGCTGGGGTCGGCCGACGGGCTGGCCGGGCTGCTCGCCCGCATCGAGGCGAGCCCGCTGCGCATCCAGCACGTCGCCCCGGGGACGACGGCCTACCGCTTCCTCGTCTGAGGTCAGCAGCCCTCGACGACCTGGCCCGCGCGGGCGTCGAGGAAGAAGCCCGCCTGCCAGAGCGCGGTCCGCTCCCTCTCGGCGCGATCGTGGACCTCGAACACCGTGTTGTTCCGCAGCATGGTCTCGACGGTGTCGTCGCGGCTCTCACCGGAGACGACCTTCGCGTAGAAGTCGCACTCCATCACGACCGGCCACCACTTGTGGGAGCGGAACTGGGCAGGCTGCCCGAGCAGGTCCAGGTAGGCGAGCTCGATCTCGGTTCGCTGGATCGCGATGTCCTCGCCGCCCCACGAGTTGGAGAACCAGTAGTAGTCCATCAACGTGTCGGTCATCCTGACCCGCGCGTCGCGCCGGGAGAAGCGCCCCGCGCCCTCGGGGGACGCGTCGACGTCCTCACCGGGCCGGGCGGCCTGCTCCGGGCAGAAGCGCTCCCCCGCCTCGGCACGGGCCGCGGCCATCACCGCGGCGACGGCGGGCGTGGTCGAGGACGTGTAGCCCACCCCGAGCGCCTGAGCCATCGCCGCGGCGGAAGCGTCCGCCTCGGCGACCCAGGCGTCGAGTTCCGCACCCGTGTGCTCCGGGAGCCACAGGCTGCACCAGGCAGCCGGCACGACCCGCAGCGCCGGCGCGATGCCATCGGCCGTCGCCGGGTCGACCTCCCGGACGGCGACCAGGTACTCCGCCAGATCCGTGCGCAGCGTCCGCGGGCGGGGCTGGTCGTCGAGGTCCTCGCCGTGGTCCGGTGCGTAGTCCACGGGCAGACCCATCTCCGCGGGGTCGATCTGCTCGGAGGCCGCCTCCTCGGCCTCCTCGGCCGCGCGCCTGGCCTCTTCCGCCTCCTTCTCCGCCCGCAGCTCGGCGAGCGGCTGGCGCACCTCCGCACCGAGGACGGCGTCGGAGGGCAGCGCCCGGAGAGTCCGGACGTCGTCGAGCGGGCCCGCCCCGAGGTTCACCGGCTCCCCGGGATCGACGCGCGTCCCCGCCGTCGGCTCCTGGGCCACGACCACCCACTGGTCCTCGTCGACCACGAAGACCCAGCCGACGATGTGGTCGGTGTCGATGTCGTCGAACCCCGCTGCGAGAAGCGTCGCCTCCGCCGTGTCGAGCCGCTGCCCGACCAGGTCCGGCATGCGCACCGCGTCGTCCCCGCACCCCGCCAGCACGGGCAGGACAGCCAGCAGGACGGCGCACGCGAAGGCGCGTCCCCGGCTCGTCCGCCGGGCACGGTCATCGGTTCCACGTCGCACGGCAGAGAACATCGGCAGTTACGGGGGCGAAGACGCCCCGGATCTCAGAGCCAGGCCGGCGGTGGCGGGACGTCGCCGGTGAGCCCGTCGCGCTCACCGCGGGTCAGCCACGCGGCGATCGCCGCCACCGGACCCTCGATCTCCGTCTCGCCGCTCCCCCACGTCCGGTCCACGTCGGTCGCGACCAGCGTGAGGTCCGGGGTCTGGCTGCGCGAGGCGAAGAGCCCGAGGACGTCGTCGACCAGGGCCTCGCAGAGGTCGGCCCGCAGATCGGCGAACGCGAGGCCGGCGCGGAGGTCGGTGCCGTGCACCCACACCTCCTTGGCGCGCATCCACGGCACCAGGGCCACGGGCACGGGAACGCCCTGGCCGTTGCGCACCTCGACGTCCCACGCGTCGTCCGGCATCCCGTCGGCCTCCTGCGCCAGCCGGCGGGCGGCCGCGGTGTAGTAGCCGCGCAGCTCGGCGGCCGGCAGCGCGGCGGTCTGCTCGATGGCGGCGTCGCGCGCCTCGCGGGACGGGTACATGGGCGTCTCGACGCCGGTCTGCGCCCAGGTGAGCAGGTTGACCAGCGCGTCGGCGTTGCGGGCCAGGTGCGCGACGACGTGCGCACGCGACCAGGCGGGGAGGGCGGAGTCGGCGCGCAGCTCGTCGTCGCTCAACCCGCTGATCAGGTCCGCGACGACCCGCTCGCCGTCGGTCCACCACTGCCGCTGCTGCTCCGTCACGCAGCGAACCTAGATCACCGATCCGCCCGCGCGGGGCTGCTGTTCCGGGTGGGGCCCCGGTGGCCGCCCACCGTGTCGCAGCAGGTCAGAAGATCAGGCCAGCCATAGCTTCCGACATCTGGTCGTTCCGTTACGGGGGTTCTGATGGCTGCTGGTCCGTCGGTGCACACGCGGCTCGGCATCCTCGCCGCCGTCGCGGTGGTCTTCATCGCGGGGGGCATCGGCAGCAACGGCGCTGCCGGCGGCCTGCTGATGGCCGGGCTGATCGCGCTCGTGGTGGGCGGCGCCGCATTGCGCGGCCGGATGCAGTGGGCCCTGGCTGGTCGCACCGTCGCCGGTGCGGTCGCGGCCGCCGGGCTCGCGGCGGCGGTCGTCGGCGGTGCGCTCATGCCGGAGACCCCGACCGCGCCCGCCGCGAGCGAGTCCACACCGGCCCCCGCCACGACGTCGTCAACCCCCACCCCGAGCGAGGCGGATCTGGAAGCCGCGGAAGCTGCGCTCGCCGATGCCGAGACGGCCGAGTCGGCGGCACAGGTCGACGCCCTGGCCGGCGCGGGGCTGCTGACCGACACCGCCGCCCAGGCGGCCGTCGAGAACGCGGGACGAACTACCGCGCTGGCCGCGCTCGCCGCCGTGGAGGTCAAGGGCCGGGCGCCGCGCACCGGCTACGACCGGGACAACTTCGGCTCGGGCTGGGTGGACACCGACCGCAACGGCTGCGACACCCGCAACGACGTCCTCGCTCGCGACCTGGAGGGCGAGACGTTCAAGCCCGGGACGCGCAACTGCGTCGTCCTCACCGGGAATCTCGCCGATCCGTACTCCGGCCGGGCCATTGCCTTCCAGCGCGGCCAGAGCACCAGCGACGACGTCCAGATCGACCACGTCGTCGCGCTCTCGGACGCCTGGCAGAAGGGCGCACAGGCCCTGACCGCAGGACAGCGGACCGCGTTCGCCAACGACCCGCTCAACCTGCTGGCTGTCGACGGTCCGCTCAACATGCAGAAGGGCGACGGCGACGCGGCCTCGTGGCTGCCCCCGAACCGTGGTTACAGGTGCGCGTACGTTGCGCGCCAGGTCGCGGTGAAGGTGAGCTACGGGCTCTGGATGACGCAGGCGGAGAAGAACGCGATCGCGACGGTGCTCAGCGCCTGCCCGGGCGAGCCGCTGCCCGGTGGCGTGGTCGCCCAGGTGCCCGAGCCCGTCCAGCCGACGCCCACCCCGGCGCCCGCGCCGGCTCCCGCGCCGAAACCTGCTCCCGCGCCTGCACCCGTACCCGCACCCGCCCCGGCCCCGGCTCCTGCTCCCCCTGTCGGCGTCTCCTACAAGAACTGCGACGCGGTGCGTGCCGCCGGCGCTGCTCCGATCCGGGCCGGGCAGCCGGGGTACGCCCCGCACCTCGACCGGGACGGCGACGGGGTCGGTTGCGAGTAGGTTCTCCCCCGCCATGCCCCAGACCGACTCCGACTCCCCCGCCGTCCGGGTGTCGGTCCTCGGGCCGCTGCAGGTGACGGTGGGCGGCGTGCCCGCCCAGCTCGGCGGTCCGCGGCAGCGGTCGGTGCTGGCCCGGCTCGCCGCCGCCGGTGGCCACGTCGTCTCGACCGACCGGGTCATCGACGACCTCTGGGAGGGTGAACCGCCGCCCAAGGCGCTGGCCTCGCTGCAGGTCCACGTCTCGCACCTGCGGCGGGCGCTCGAACCCGACCGCCGCACCCGGTCGGCGGCCTCGGTGCTGGTCAGCCGGCCCCCGGGTTACGCGCTCCAGCTCCCGCGGGAGGCGGTCGACGCGTGGCGCTTCGAGGACCTGGTGGCCGCCGCGCAGGCCACCACTGACCCCGTCGAGCGCCGCCGGCTGCTCGACGAGGCGCTGGCCTGCTGGTCGGGCCCCGCGTACGCCGAGGTCGCCGACACCTCCTGGGCCGCGCCGGAGGTGGCGCGGCTCGACGAGCTGCGGCTGGTCGCCCGCGAGAGCCGGGCCGAGGCCGACCTCGAGCTGGGGCGGGCGGGCGCCGCGGTCCCCGAGCTCGAACGGCTGCTGCACGACCACCCCGGCCGCGAGCACGCCGTGCGCCTGCTCGCCCTGGCGCTGTACCGCAGCGGCCGGCAGGGCGACGCGCTCGCCGCCCTGCGCCGCGCGCGCGACTGGCTGGCCGACGAGTTGGGGGTCGACCCCGGCCGCGAGCTGCGCGAGCTGGAGGCGGCGCTGCTCGACCACGACCCGTCCCTCGACGCGACCCCGGCCGTGGTGCCGACGCCCGCACCGCCCGCGGCGACGGTGCGGTCCGTCGAGGTCGGCCGCTCCGCCGAGCTCGACCAGCTGCTGGGCGTCGCGGGCGGCTCCGGCGTGCGCGTGGTCTGGATCGACGGCGAGGCCGGCGCCGGCAAGACGACCCTGGTCGAGGCCACGGCCACCGCGCTCCGGCAGCAGGGCTGGGATGTCGCCTGGGGCCGCTGCCCGGAGGTCGAGGGCGCTCCTCCGGCCTGGCCGTGGCACGAGGTGCTCGGTGAGCTGCCCGAGGCCGACAGCGCGTTCTGGCTCGCCCGCGCCGCCGCCGAGCGGCTCACCGACCGCGCCCGGCAGCACCCGCTGCTGATCGTCCTCGACGACGTGCACCGTGCCGACGGGCTCACCCTGCAGCTGCTGCGCCAGGTGATCGGCGAGCTGGCCGGCTCTCCGGTCCTGCTGCTGGCCACCTACCGCCCGACCGAGGACGGCGACGCGCTGGCCGCCACCCGCGCGGCGCTCACCACGGCCAGCGCCGCGCACCTCTCGCTGACCGGGCTCGACGAGGCGGGCGTCGCCCTCATCGCCCGCGACTCCGGCCTCGACCCGACCGACGACGTGGTCGCCCTCCTGCGGGAGCGCACCGGCGGCAACCCGCTCTTCGTCCGCGAGCTGACCCGGCTGATCGTCTCGGAGGGCACCGCCGCGGGTCGGACGACGGTGCCGGTCGGCGTGCGCGAGGTCCTCCGCCGCCGCGTCGAGCGGCTCCCGGCGACCGCGGTCACGGCACTCCGCCAGGCGGCGGTGCTCGGCCGCGACGTCGACGTCGACCTGCTGGCCGCCGTCGCCGGCCGGGACCCCGACGAGCTGCTCGACGCGCTGGAGACCGCGGTGCTGGCCGGGCTGCTCGACGAGCCCGCGCCGGGGCAGGTGCGGTTCAGCCACGCCCTGGTGCGCGACACCCTGTACGAGAACCTGCCGCTCATGCGCCGTGCCCGCGTGCACTCGGCGGCGCTGCAGGTGCTGCGCGAGCGGGGCGGCGACGCGACCGCCCTCGCCCACCACGCCGTCGCCGCCGCCGGCCCGGCCACTGCCGCCGACGCCGTCCCGTACGTCGTCGCCGCGGCGCGCGAGGCCGAGCAGCTGGGCGCCCACGCCGACGCCGCGCGCCAGGGGGCGACGGCCCTGCGGCTGCACGAGCTGGCCGGGCCGCGGTCGGGCGGTGACGAGGCGCTGCTCGCCCTCCTCCTGCCGTCGATCTCGGCGCACGCCCGGAGCGGCAACGCCGTCGTCGCCCGCGAGCAGCAACGGCTGGCGGTGCGGGCCGCCGCCCGGCTGGGCCGGCGCGACCTGCACGTCGCCGCGCTCGCCGAGTGGGACGCCCCGCTGGTGTGGACGGTCCGCGACGACGGCGCGCAGGACCCCGAGCTGCTCGACCCGCTGCTCGAGCTGCTGGAGACGCCGGCCGGCGAGGACCTGCCCGACGACGTCCGCGCCCGCCTGTTCGTCGCGCTGTTCCGCGAGGTGGAGGGCGTGGACGACGCCCGCAGCGAACGGGCGTCGGCCGAGGCGCTGCGGCTGGCCCGCCGCACCGACGACCGGCGGCTGCTCTGCGCCGCGCTCAACGCCCGCGCGTACGCGGCGCTCGGCCCCGACCTGGCCGACCGGCGCGAGGAGCTCGCCGAGGAGCTGCGGGCGGTCGCCACCGCCGCCGGGGCCACCGACCACCAGGCGGTCGCGCACTGGCTGCTGTTCCTCGCCGCGTCCGCCCGCACCGACCTGGTCGAGTCCCGCCGGCAGGGCGACCAGGCGTTGGCGCTCTCGGGCAGCGGCCAGCTCGGGCACGTGCTCGGCGCCCTCGGCATCCACTCCGGCGCGCTGCTGGTGCTGGCCGGGCGGGTCGACGAGGGCCTCGCGCGCTACGAGCAGATCGCCCAGCGGCTGGTGGAGACGGGGCAGACCAACGGCGGGCTGATGGCCATGATCGGCCGCTTCGTCGCCGGCTTCGCCCGCGGCAACCTGACCCCGTCGGTGCCCGACGTCGAGTGGCTCGACGGCGTCATGCCCGGAGCGCTCGGCGACGCCGTCGTCCTCACCTTCCTCGACGCCGGCCGGGTGGACGACGCCCGCCGCGTGTGGGCCAACCGCCGTCCGATCGCCCGCGACTACTACTGGCTGGTGACGACGACGCTGCGCGCGCACGCGGCTGCGAGGCTCGGGGACGTCGAGGTCGCGCTGGCCACCCGCGACGCGCTGCTCCCGTGGACCGGCCGGATCGCCGGGCTGGACTCGGGGACGCTCGTGGTCGGTCCGGTCGACGACGCCCTCGCCGAGGTCGCGGAGCTCACCGGCGACGCCGCCGCGGCCGACGAGCACCGGCGGGGGGCCGCGGCGACGAGGAGCCACCTCGCCGAGCAGCTCGCCGCGCTCGGCCTCTAGGCCGTCATGAAGCCGCTCTCGTAGGCGGCGATCACGGCCTGCGTGCGGTCCCGCGCGCCCAGCTTGAGCAGCACGCTGCTCACGTGCGTCTTCACCGTCTCGCGGCTGAGGAACAGCTCGGTGGCGATCTCGGCGTTCGACAGCCCGCCGGCGACCAGGCGCAGCACGTCGGCCTCCCGGCCGGTCAGCACCGGCAGGGCGGCGTCCCCCCGTGCCCGGGACGGCGCGTGTGCGGCGATCAGCCGGCGGGTGAGATCGGGGAGCACGAGCGAGGTGCCGCGCGCGACCACCCGGATCGCGTCGACCAGCTCGTCGGGGTCGGAGCGCTTGAGCGCGAACCCGCTCGCGCCGGCCTGCAGCGAGCGGAACAGGTAGTCGTCGTCCTCGAACGTGGTCAGCACCAGCACGCGCGGCCGCTCGGGGTTGCGGGCGACCATCTCGCGGGTGGCCGCGATGCCGTCCATGTCGGGCATGCGGACGTCCATCAGCACGACGTCCGGGTCGGTGCCGGCGGCCACCTCCAGCGCCTCGCGGCCGGTGCCGGCGTCGCCCACGACGGTCAGGTCGGGCTCGCTCTCCAGGATCACCCGCAGACCGGAGCGGACGAGGACGTCGTCGTCGACCAGCAGCAACCGCAGTGTCACGCGGCGCCCGCCAGCGGCAGGGTCGCGCACAGCTCGAACCCGCCGGACGGCGTGGGCTCGGCGGACAGCGTTCCGCCTGCGGCGGCCGCCCGCTCGCGCAGCCCGGCCAGCCCGCGGCCGCCGCCCGGGCCGGGGCGGCTCTCCAGGGACGACGCCCGCTCGTTGCACACGCGGACGACGAGGGTGTCCCCGCTGCGCGCGACCTGCGCGACGGTCAGCGGGGTCCCGGCGTGCCGCAGCACGTTCGTCGTCCCCTCCTGGACCACCCGGTAGGCCAGCTCCTGCACCCCGAGCGGCACGTCGTCGACGTCGCCGTCGAGGACCAGCGCGACCGGCAGCCCGCCGTCCCGGAGCCCGGACAGCAGCTCCTCCAGGTCGGCGAGCGAGGGCGCCGCGAACGGGGCGGGGTCACGGCCGTCGTCCTCGGCGCGCAGCACGGTGAGCACCCGGTCGAGCTCGGCGAGCGCGGTGCGGGTGTTGGTCTCGATGTGCTGGAGCGCCTGGCGCGCGAAATCCGGCTGCAGCGGCGTGCCCTCGGGCGGGGTGAGCGTGCGGCGGGCGGCGGTGGCCTGGAGCAGGCTCGCGGTCAGCGCGTGCCCGATGGTGTCGTGCAGGTCGCGAGCCAGCCGGTTGCGGTCGGCCAGCCGGCGGCCGCTGTGCTGCAGCGCGGCGATCTGCTGCTCGGGCGAGGCACCGAGCAGGCGGGGGGCGACGGAGGCGGCCAGCCGCACCAGGAGCTCGAGCACGACCAGGGTCAGGACGACGTCGCCGACCATGAGCGCCAGCAGCGGCAGCGCGGTGAGCGCGTTCCAGTCCGCGCCCCAGCCGAGGTAGGCGAACCCGAGTGCGCCGAAGAACCAGGTGGTCACCGTCGCCGCGCCCATGAGCACCCGCGCGCCGAACCAGCCGACCGCCCGCCACGTGCCGGCCGACTGCACGAGCCGCCGCACCCTGCGGATGACGCCCGGCTGGTGACGGATGCGCTCGCCGACGGGGATGTCGACGCCGAGCAGGATGCCGGCCAGTTGGCGCTCGACGCCGGCGAAACCGCGGATCATCGCGAGCACGAGCAGGATCAGCAGCAGCCCCACGCCGTAGATGACGGCGAACACCGAGCCGAACAGCGCGAAGTACAGAGCCAGGCTGAGGACGCCGACCGGCACGCTGGCCAGGGCGTAGATGGCGCGGCCGGGCCAGCCGGGGCGGGCGGCGATGAGCAGTTCCCGCACGCGGGTGGCGAGCTCGGGCCCGGAGTGCGGGAACGTCGTCGATGGCACGGACTGATCCTGACCGACCACCGGGCGGGGCGGTTCCCCCGTGCGGGCACTTCCGCCCTCCCCCGCGCGGGGGACCCAAGTGGGCGCTGCGGGGTGATCCGCCGGCGGCCGCACCCCCGACAGGCTTCCTGCCATGACTCCACCCCTCCGCCGGCGGGCCCGATGATCGAGGTCCGCGGGCTCACGAAGCAGTACGGCGCCGTGCGCGCCGTCGACGACCTGACCTTCGACGTGGCGCCCGGCACGGTGACCGGTTTCCTCGGTCCGAACGGCGCCGGCAAGTCCACCACGATGCGGATGATCCTGGGCCTCGACCGGCCGACGGCGGGCCGCGCGCTGGTTGCCGGCCGGCCGTTCGACCGGCTCGGCGAGCCGCTCCGGGTCGCCGGGGCGCTGCTCGACGCGCAGGCCGTGCATCCCGGACGCAGTGGTCGCGACCACCTGCGGGTGGCCGCCCGCACGCAGGGCATCGCGGTCCGCCGGGTCGACGAGGTGATCGAGCAGGTCGGCCTCGGCCCGGCCGCGCGCCGGCGGGTGAAGGGCTACTCGCTCGGCATGCGGCAGCGGCTCGGCATCGCCACGGCGCTGCTCGGCGACCCCGCCGTCCTGCTGTTCGACGAGCCGATGAACGGCCTCGACCTCGACGGCGTCCGGTGGATCCGGCGACTGGTGCGCGAGCTGGCCGACGAGGGCCGCACCGTGCTGCTGTCCAGCCACCTCATGAGCGAGATGGAGCAGACCGCCGACCACCTGGTGATCATCGGCCGCGGCCGGCTGATCGCCGACGCCCCGATTGCCGAGGTGCTGGCCGGCACCGGTGCGGCGCGCAAGGTCCGGGTCCGCACGCCGTCCCTCGACGACCTGGCCGGCGCGCTGCTTCGCCGGAAGCTCCGCGTGCACCCCACCGACGACGGCGACCTGCTGGTCGAGGGTGCGTCGGCCGAGACGGTCGGCGACATCGCGCTCGAGGTGGGTGTCGCGGTGCACCGCCTCGCCGAGGAGCACACGTCGCTGGAGCAGGTCTACCTCGACCTGACCGGCGACAGCGTCCAGTACAAGGTCTCGTCCGAGAAGGAGCTGGTGCGCTCATGACCGCCACCGTCCACGCCCCGGCCGTCCACGAGCCGGGCACGGTCGCGGTGTCCACCCGCGCGGCGTCGGCCGAGTGGCTGCGGCTGCGCACCGTGCGCTCGACGTGGTGGTGCCTCCTGGCCGCCGCGGTCGCCGTCATCGGGATCGGAGTGGCGACCGCCGTCGACGAGGCGGAGATGGCCGACGCCTCCGGGTCCACGGCATCGGCGACCCTCGCGGGTCAGTACGGCGTCATGATCGGGCAGTTCGCGCTGCTCGTGCTCGTGCTGCTCGCGGTGACGCAGGAGTACGCCAGCGGGGCGATCGGCCCGACGCTGCAGTGGACGCCGCGCCGCGGGGTGCTGCTGGCCGCGCGGGTCGCCGTCCCCGTGGTGTGCGCGGCCGTCGTCGGCGTCGTGCTCGCCGTGGCGGCCGACGTCACCGCCGCGCTGATGGCGCCGTCGCTGACCTTCTCGACCGGCGACCTGCTCGACAGCGCGGGCGGCATCGCCGCCGTCCTGCTGGCCGGCGGGGCGCTCGCCGTCGGCCTGGGGCTGTTCCTCCGCAGCACCGCCGGGGCGCTGGCCGTGGTGTTCCTGCTGCAGCTGGTGCTGCCCGCGATGCTGCCGGCGTTCGGCGTGCAGTGGATGGCCGACCTCGGCGAGCTGCTGCCGGGCTCGGCGGCGATCTGGACCCTGCTCGGCGAGCCGGAGATGAGCGCCGGGCAGGCGGCCACGCTGCTGGTCGGCTGGTCCGGGGCCGCGCTGGCGGTCGGTGGCTGGTCGCTGCTGCGCCGGGACGCCGGCTGAACCGTCGGGCGCCCGCTCGGTGGCGGGCGCCCGACGGGCTCACCCGAAGACGCGGCGCTCGCGGCGCCGGAACGGCGGCACGAGCACGGCGAGCAGGAGACGCAGCATCACGCCGCCCTCCTTCGCGAGGGCGGCGTACTCGTCCGGGGTGACGACGGCGACGACGCGCGGCGCCTCGAACGTCAGCTTCGCGCGCGTGCGGATCTCGCCCTCGACGGCGGCCCAGTCCGTGACGCTCACGTACTCCTCGATGGCCGGCAGCACGGAGGCCTCCTCGTCGGCGATGTGCTCGTCGAGGGTGTCGCGGAGTTCGGCGAGGTCGACGGCGAGCGCGGTGGCGGTGTCCTCGTCGGCGGGGCGGGCGGCGAAGGCGGTGGCGCCCGCGCGGATGCGGGTCAGCAGCGGGTCGAGGGCGGCGTGGTCGTCGGAGAGCTCGGCGAGGTCGACGTGCGGGCCGGCCGACGCGGCGAGGACCGGCCACAGGACGTCGTCCTCGGCGGAGTGGTGGTGGTGGATCGAGTCGCAGAAGTCGCCGACGTAGGCGGCGACGGCGGCCGCGCGGGGCGGCTCCACCGGCTCGGCGGCCAGCTGCTGGAGCAGCGCGGTCAGCCGGTGGCAGTCCTTGAGCATCGCGCGGTGGGCCAGGCGCATGCCCAGGGTGTCGGGTCGCGGGTCGCCGGCCTGCCGGGGCGTGACGGTGGTCATCGGGTGTCCTCTCGGGGTCGTTCGGGTCGGCGCCGACCCTCGCCCCGTGCTCTTGCCGGTCACTTGTCGTGCGGCGGCAAGAGCTTCGTAAGTGCGGCCCGCGAACGTCCTCGCCGAACCGGTCGCCCGACCGGACCGACCCACCCAGAGGACGACGACGTGACCACGCTGCAGGCCCCGCTCCCCACCACCGCCCCGACCCGTGACTTCCGCCCGTCCGCGAACGTCCGCAGCCTGACCCTCGTCGCCGGCGGCGCGTTGTTCGCCGTCGGCAACCTGCTGCACCCGCTGGAGCACAGCGACACCGCGCACGAGTACCCGACCTGGGTCGCCGCCCACGTGCTCTTCGGGATCGGCGCCGTGCTGATCGCGGCCGGGATGACCGTGCTCACCCGCCGCTTCGCCGCCTCCCGCACCGGCCTCGTCGGGCTCGGCATCACCTGGCTCGGCATGGTGCTGATCCCCGGCGGCGTGGTGATGGAGGCCTGGGTGCGGCCGCTCATGGACCACCACGGGTTCGCCGCCGTCGAGGAGGCGTCGCTGGCGTACACGATGCTGGCCGGCACCTCGAACCTCGTCGGCCCGGCGCTGATCGCCATCGCCGCGATCCGCCACCGGCTGCTGCCGCTGTGGGCCGCGCTCGCCATCCCCGGCATCACCGTCGGCGCGCTGCTCTACCCGGTGCTGCCCAAGGAGGGCTACGGGATCATCCCGGGCACCGTGCTCTTCGGGATCGGCATCGCCGCCGCCGGCTGGCTGTCCCGCAGCGAGTGATCCGTACCTCCCCGGAGCCGGCGCCCGTTCTCGGGCGCCGGCTCCTGCGCGTTCAGTCGCCGCGAGCGGCCAGCATGGCGAGGACGTCGGCGGTGCGGCCCTCGCGCTCGGCGAAGCGCAGGAAGCGCACGCGGTCGACGAGCACCTCCTCGACGTCGGGCTGCGTGCTGAGGATCTGCACGACCTCGTCGAGGAACTCGTCGAGCGGCATGGCGTGCTCGGCGGTGCGCAGCGCCGGCATCAGGTCGGTCTGGACGGCGGGCGGGACGAGCTCGACGACACCACGCCCGCCCCTCGATCCCCCACTGCGTCGATCGCGAACGTAGCGACGAGGTCCGACAGGAGGGCGGCGCTCCCGTGCCCGCTGGGGGCCTCTGCTCAGCCGGGCTGGATGACCCTCAGCGGTTCTCCGGCGATCCACGCGGCGACGTCCTCGACCGCCTCCCGGTAGAAGACCTCGTAGGTGTCGCGGGTGACGTAGCCCAGGTGCGGGGTCAGCACCGTGCGGGGCGCCGTCCGCAGCGGGTGGTCCCGGGGCAGCGGCTCCTGGTCGAAGACGTCGAGCCCGGCGCCGCCGATCTGCTTCTTGTGGAGCGCGTCGAGCAGTGCCTGCTGGTCGACGATCGGGCCGCGGCTGGTGTTGACCAGGATCGCGGTCGGCTTCATGCGGCCGAGGTCGTCGGCGCCGATCAGGCCGCGGGTGCGCTTGGACAGCAGCGTGTGGATGGTGACGACGTCCGAGGTGCTGAACAGCTCGTCCTTGTCGACGCGGCGGACGCCGTACTCGGCGGCGCGCTCGACGGTGAGGTTCTCGCTCCAGGCGACGACGTCCATCCCGAACGCCTGACCGACTCCGGCGATCTGGGTCCCGAGCCGGCCGAGGCCGACGATGCCGAGGCGGGCGCCGTGCAGGTCCAGGCCGATGGTCTGCTGCCAGCCCCCGGCCCGGACCGACTCGTGTTCCTGCGGGATGTGCCGGGCGACGGCGAGGATCAGGCCCCAGGTGAGCTCGGCCGTGCCGGTGCCGAGGATGCCGGTGCCGCAGACGGTGATGTCCCGCTCGGTGGCCGCCTCGACGTCGATCGACTTGTTCCGCATGCCGGTGGTGACCAGAAGCTTCAGGTTCGGCAGCCGCTCGAGGAGGGGGCGCCGGAACTCGGTGCGCTCGCGCATGGCGATGACGACGTCGAAGGGCGCGAGGCGGGCGGCCGCGGCGTCCTCGTCGCCGACGTGGTCGTGGAACTCGACGACCTCGATCTCGCCCGGCACCTGCGACCAGTCGCAGTAGTGGGCGGCGACGGACTGGTAGTCGTCGAGGACGGCGATCCGATGCATGCGTGTGGGTCTACTACAGCCGCTACGAGCGTGCCGGTGGTGGACCGCTGCCCTCCTCGGCGTCGGCGTCGGAGCCCCGGTCGCCGGCGAGCAGGTACGTGGCCACGCCCAGGACGACGCCGGCGACGCCGGACAGGGTGACGATCACGGGAGTGCCGACGTCACCGAGGACCGCGGTCAGCAGGTCCCGGGACCGCGAGGTGGGATCTGCCAGCACCACGCCGACGAAGACGGCGACGAGCACGCCAGCGCCTGCGGCGAGTGCCTGGGCGAGCCGGCCCGTGGAACCGTGCCGGCTCCCGATCGAGCGCGCGGCCTTCACGATGCGCCCGGCGCGCAGGATGCGCAGCGCTCCGACGGTGCGGACCAGCCGGAGGACCTGCACCGGCCCCAGGGCGAAGACGACGGCGACGATCACCGCGACGGTGAGCGCGATGAGGCCGAGGTGGCCGCGGATCCAGGCCCGCTTGCTCTCCGCGACGGCGAGCAGGACGACGGTCTCGGCAACGAGTACGGCGCCGCTGGCGATGTCGATGGCGTGGCCGGCGGTGCCGAGCGCGCCCTCGGCGACGGTCAGGAACATCGCCGGGATGGAGGCGAGTGCCGCGACCAGCACGGGGAGGGCCAGCCGCTCCTGCCAGCGCTCCTCCCGTGTCGTCACCGTGGTCCACGCTAGCCCGGGAATCCGGGCGGACGCCCGACGACAACGGCCCCCGCCCGCGGGATGCGGGCAGGGGCCGTCGGGCCAGCTGGGGTCAGTAGCCGCGGGAGCGGCCGCTGCCACCCTTCTGCTTGGCCTGGAAGTCGGAGATCATCTTCTTGATCTTCGCCTGGTTCTGCGGCTTGCGGGCTTCCTGGATCACCTTCGCCGCGACACCGGACGCGATGAGCTTGCGGAACATGCCTGCCATGAGTGGCCTCCTTCGGGTTGCTTGCACTCTGCTTGCCCGAACGAACGGCGGGCCAACCACGCTCCCGTCCGATCGGGCGATCTCTCGTGGAGCGCCCGCGCTACCCGTAACGTCCGGTTCCATGGCGGATCGAGAGTTCCGGACGGTGCTGGAGGGCGGCTCCTTCTTCGAGGGCCCGCGGTGGCACGAGGGCACCTGGTGGGCGTCGGACTTCTACCGGCACACCGTCAGCCGGGTGAACCCCGGGGGCGGCGAGACCGTCGTCCTCGAGGTCGAGAACCAGCCCTCCGGCCTGGGGTGGCTGCCGAACGGCGACCTGCTCGTCGTCTCGATGAAGGACCAGCGGCTGCTCCGCCTCGCCGACGGCGAGGTCACGACGCACGCCGACCTCTCCGCCGTCTGCGGCGGGCACGTCAACGACATGGTCGTGGACGCGCAGGGACGGGCGTTCGTCGGCGACTTCGGCTTCGACCTCATGGGCGGCGGTGCGCCGACGGCCGCGTCGCTGAAGCGCGTCGACCCCGACGGGACCGTGACCGTCGTCGCCGACGGCCTGCGGTTCCCGAACGGCTCGGTCATCACTCCGGACGGCGGCACCCTGATCGTCGGCGAGACCTGGGGCAACCGCTTCTCCGCCTTCGACATCGCCGCCGACGGCTCGCTGAGCAACCGACGGGTCTGGGCCGAGCTCGGCGCCGTGCCCGAGGGCGGCTCGATCGAGGAGCTCATGGGCCAGGTGGTCATCGCTCCCGACGGCTGCACCCTGGACGCCGAGGGGCACGTCTGGGTCGCCGACGGCTTCGGCTCTCGGGCGATCCGGGTGGCGCCGGGCGGCGCCATCGTCGACGAGGTCGCCGGTCCGGACGGCATGGGTGTCTACGCCTGCGCGCTCGGCGGGGACGACGGCCGTGAGCTGCTGCTGTGCTGCGCGCCCGACTTCTACGAGCACACGCGGGCACCCGTCCGCGAGGCGGTCCTCGTCAGCACGCAGGTCGCCGTCCCCCATGCCGGCCTGCCCTGAATCGGACGGTCAGACCTCCACCGACGCCTGGTCCAGCGCCCGGAAGGCGCCGTAGACCAGGAACGCCGGCCAGACCGCCGACTTGAGCACCGCCAGCGCCTTCTCCTGCGGGGTGTCGGCGTGCTGCCAGTGCCAGACCACGGCGCCGATGAATCCGAGCCCGTAGACGGGGCTCCCGCCTCCGCCCTGCCCAGGCCCGCCCTTGCGCCCGCTCTCCTTGACTCCCTTCGCGCTCTTCTCGCCCATGTCGCCGCCTCCCTCGTGCTCGGGGTCCCCCGCGCCGATGAGGCCCGAGGCTATTGAGGTCGGTGCCGGCCGACCAGGGGTCGCGCGCTCGGCCGCCAGCAGCCTGATCGCCGGCGCAACCACGCGGAGTGCCGCTGGTGCGGTGCCGGCGACGCGCGTCGGGTAGGCCTGTACCTGTGACCGCTGTTCCGCCTGTCCTGCTGCTGGACGTCGACGGCGTGCTCAACGCCGTCCGTCGCGATCTGCCGGAGGGATGGCGACGCGGGACCTTCAACGGCTACGTGCTGTCGTGGGACCCCACCGTCGTCGCTCGCCTGCGGGAGCTGCACGAGTCAGGCCGGGTGGAGCTCCAGTGGCTGACCACCTGGACGCGGCTGGCCGACGAGCTGCTCGCCGAGCCGATGGGGCTCCCCCGCGGCCTGCGCACCCACGACCGGTACGACGTCCTGCCGACCGGGTTCGGCGGCGAGCGGCGCGGTATCTCCGGGTGGTGGGTGCTGGCCGCCGCGCGGGCGGTGGCCGAGGCGGAGCCCGGACGGCGGATCGTGTGGATCGACGACGACCTCGCCGAGCAGGCGGAGGACACCAGCGAGTGGCTGGCCGCGCACGGCGACGTGCTCGTGGTGGCGCCGGACTTCGGCACCGGGCTCACGCACGCCGAGCTGGACCAGGTGGAGGCCTGGCTCGTCGCACCGCGCGCACAGTGAGCGGGGCCGCGGGCCACAGGGCACGTCAGGTCGACGGCAGGGTGAATGCGCAGCGCGGACCCGGCGCCGTCGCCAGACGTCGGTCGAGCGTCCAGAGCGGGGCGTCGAGCACCTCGGCGAGGGCGACGTAGGACGCGTCGTGGGCGGTGACTCCCGGGTGCAGTTCCCAGACGCGGTCGGCCAGCGGACCGAAGGGGAAGACCCCCAGTGGCAGGTCGACGAGGTCGCGGTGGGCCAGCGCGGCCGTGCCGGCGTCGAGCCGACGGCCGAGGACCGCGCGCCGGAGCACGTTCGACACCTCGACGTGCAGGTGTGCCGGCGCAGCCAGGTCGTCGTTGCGCAGGCCGGCCCGCGCCCACGTCCCGTCACGCCCGCCGTCGACCAGCGCCGCGACGACCACGGATGCGTCGACGACGATGGTCATCGGCGTTCGGCGTCCCGCAGTTCCTGGATCGACTCACCGGAGAGTCGGCTCCCTGTGGCGAGCACTCGGTGCTGCACGCGGTCCCACAGCGCTTCCGGGCTGGGCCGCTCGGCGAGCGCCATCAGCTGCGTGCGTACGTACTCCTGGAGGGACTGCCCGGCTCGCGCGGCGCGTGCAGCCAGCTCGTCGCGGGTCTCGTCAGGGACGTCGCGGATCGTCATCGACACGGGCACACATGCAGATTAGCAGCACCGCCTGCAGTCTGCCGCCAGCGGCGATGAGCCGCTGGCGACCCCGCATGCGTCAGTCCCACCACAGCGTCCAGGAGGTTCGGCCGACGAGCAGCCGCGCCAGGCCTGCGATGGTGCCGCCCGCCTCGTAGCCGAAGCCGTCCACCGGACCGTCCTGTGCCAGCACGTCAGGGCAGAGCGAGGCGATCTCCGCCGCAACGGACAGGGCCACGGATTCTTCCTCGGGCGGACGCGGCACGAGCAGCGTCATCGTGGCGAAGCCGAGCCCCGCGAGGACGACGCCGAAGCGGTCCTCCCACGTCCGGAGGACCGCGGACACCTGCGCCGGTGTGCGGCTGTTGATGGCACCGAGCCAGCCGATCGAGGCGATCGCGTCGGCCGGGCGGTTGCACGCCACCAGGCCGATCCGCCCTCTCCCCCACATCCCGAGCGCGTCAGCCGCCACGGTGGCGGGGTCACCCGTGGGCGACAGCGGGGGCGCCAGGCCCGGGAACTCGGCACCGAAGGGCCGCAGGTGCTCGACGTACGGATCTGGCCCCATCGGGACGAGGCCGTCCGCCCAGCCCGCGGCCAGCACCGCGCCGGGGTGCAGCGCGTCGACGTCGGTCACCGCCACCGGCTCGAGTTCACCGGACTCCCAGGGGCGGTCCGCGTACTCGCGGCCGAGGCCGGTCAGCACGAGCGGCCACAGGTGCGTCGCGGTGAAGCCGCCGACCAGCCGGTGCCACACGGCCGATGCGTCGGGCCTGCCGCGATCGGCCAACCAGAGGGCCGGCGGGTTGGTGGCCGCCTCACCATGGAGACGTCGCGCGACGGCAGGCCGGCCGGTACCGAGGTCGACGTCCCCGATGCGAAGCCGGCCAGCGGGTGGAAGTTCGCAGGACGTCGACGAGGCGACGGCTGCGAGCGACGGCACGGAGATGCGCACGTCATGCGGTGCGGGGGGGACCAGGTGAGGCTGTGGGCGATGCCGGGAACGGGACATGCGCCGACCCTTCCCGTGTGACGCTCGGGTGGAGGCCGGCTGCGGGCATCTGTGGATGAAGCGGCGGGATCCACAGTGCACTCATCGACGTCGCGAGTGACCCGAGGTCGGCTGATCCGGGACGCTCACAGGAACGCGCCGTAGCCTGGCTGTCCGCCGCAGACCACGGGAGCACCTCTCGCATGGCCTCCTTCGACCCGGACGACCGGACGAGCCGCCGGTTCCGCCGCCGGCCCACCGAGCCGCAGCCGCAGGTCGAGCCGCCCCGCCGTCCCCGCTTCGACCGGCCGCCGCCCGCCGCGAACGACTGGTACGGCGCCCCACCCGGCCCTGCCAGCCCGCCGCCGCAGCACCAGCCGTGGGCTCCCCAAGGCCCGTTCCCGCCGCCTCCGCCCGAGTACCCCGACCCGCGGGGCCGCCGCGGGTTCCGCCGTCGCCGCGACGGGGCCGGCCTTCGTCCCCGCCGTCGGCTGCTCGGTCGGGTGCTGCGGGTGCTGGCCGCGCTGTTCGTCGTCCAGGCGCTGCTGGTGCTGTCGCTGCGCTGGGTGGACCCGCCGACGACGGCGTTCATGGCGGCCAACCCCGACGGCTCCATCCAGCAGTCGGTGCCGGTCGAGCACGTGTCCCGCAACTTCCTGGCGGCGGTGATCGCGCACGAGGACGCCCAGTTGCCCTACCGCTCCGGCGCCTTCGACTGGCACGTGATGTGGGCGCGAGCGCTCGCGCACATCTCCGGCGAGGAGGACGCGTCGGGCTCGACGATCCCGCAGCAGGTCGCCAAGAACATGTTCCTCAACCAGGAGCTCAGCGCCTGGCGGAAGGCGGTCGAGGCGGGGATCTCCATGGAGATGGCTCTGCTGATCGACGACCGCCGCATGCTCGAGCTGTACGTGAACTACGCGCAGTTCGGACCGACGATCTACGGCGTCTGCGCGGCCAGTTGGTACTACTTCGACACCCCGCCCGGCGAGCTCTCGGTCGCCGAGGCCGTGCAACTGGCCGGCCTGCTCCCCTCCCCCGGCCACGTCCAGCGCGCCCCCGGCGGGGGCCTGGACTTCGACGTGGACGACGGCCTGGGCTGGCTGTCCCGCTCGCACGTGGTCAACGCGCAGAACCGGGTGCCGCCGTGGCTCGACCGGCTGGGCTTCCAGCCGGTCGAGGACGTCGGCATCGAGGGGCTCGCCTCCGATCAGCCACCCTCGGACGACGACTGCTCGAGCGCACCCGAGGAGGTCACCGAGCTGATCGCCGCGGAGGGCACTGCCTGACCTGTTCGGGACGGGAGCTCGCGGCGCCTGAGGGCAACCGCTGGTGTGCTATCGCCCGGCGTGATCCCGCGGGCCGGCCGGACGGAAGTCGCACAGCCACGGCGTGTCTCGCGCACCGGCCGGGTGTTGCGCGGCCGGCTGGGGCGAGAGAGCGGATGTCGGTCGAGGGGACGACGGCTCACGTCACCGAACGCTGGCCGCACCTCGCGTTCGCCGACACGGCGACGCGCGCGGTCAGGCGTCGAGCATCCATCCGACGGTGACGTCGAGCAGCCACCAGACAGGGGCCACGACGACGACCTTGCCGACGTCCACGGCAGCGTCGACGACGGTGTAGGGCTTCTTCTCCTGCTTCTCGTCCTTCGACATCGAGGGTGTCCTCCCGGTGCAGAGAGCTGGCCCGTCGCGCCGCAGCGCAGAACCGGAGTCAGCCCGTGGAAGTGGATGGGTCAGCTGGCCGGGAAGTTGCTCTTGGCGTACCGGCCGGCCGTGCGCATGGCCGCGACGTTGACGCCTGCGCCCACTCCCCCACCGACGACGGGCACCCACTTGCTGAGGTTGACGAGACCCTTCGTGCCGAACTTCGTGAACAACCGGAAGCCGACCTTCTTGTTGATCTCGATGAGCGTCTTGCCCGGCAGCTTCTTCAGCGCCGCCATCGCCGCCTTCGTGCCCAGCGTGGCCCCGAAGTCGGCGGCCAGCCCGGCCCCGCCGGCACCCAGCAGGGACAGCAGGACGACGCTGCGCACCTCGTCGGAGGCGGTGTCATAGCCACGCAGGTGCGCGACGGCGGCCACGCACCGGGCCGAGAGGGCGTAGAAGACGGTCACGTCGGTCGGGATGCCGACGACCATCGTGATCGGTCCACCCAGTCCGGTGGCGAAGCCGGAAGCGGCCACGAGCCGGGTGTGCGTCGCGATGACTCGGTCGATCGCCTTCTCGACATCACCGTGCTGAGCGAGGTGCTCCTCGGCGAACGCCTCAGCGCTCTTGAGCGGGCCGAAGCCCTCGACCCCGCGCGACAGGATGGCGTCGACGAGCCGCTGGACCGTGGCGCCCTGGTCGCTGGTGCCATCCGCAGTCGGCTCGAGCTCGGCGGGATCGATCGTCGGCTCGGCGACCGGCGTCCTCGTGGCGGTCAGGCTGTTCTGGTTCGTGGACATGCTTCATCCCCCGTGTCTGGACTGGGTTGGGGCGACGGAGCAGTGATGCGTCGCCGCCAGGGTCACCTGGGTATCGGCCTGGAGAGGCCGTGGCCGACCCGAGTCAGCGGGTCTCGTCGTCCCGCGGCGGAACGGCCGGCACGGCCGGTCGCGGCCGGGAGAAGCCGGGGTCGAAACGCTGGGTCATCTCCAGCTCGCCGGTGTCGGCTGCAGCGTGCCGCCCGATCACGGGCAGCTTGAATTCGGCGGTCTCGTCGTGCAGGTGCTTGGCCACGACGCCACCGTAGGAAACGGAACGGGCTCGATGCGGGACCCGAGTGAGGCGTCACAGGCGGGTGGTGCGGGCGGGGCGGATGTGGTCGACAAGTCGACTTCTCGACAGGTCGCCC
Organism: Blastococcus litoris; assembly: GCF_003075095.1. GTDB lineage: Bacteria > Actinomycetota > Actinomycetes > Mycobacteriales > Geodermatophilaceae > Blastococcus_B > Blastococcus_B litoris. Next base: position 32,450 of record NZ_QCZF01000002.1, on the reverse strand, counting down.
TGTCGCCCTCGAGGCGGCCCTCAGCCGGCGGGCAGCGTGACCGACGACGGCTGGGTGCCTCCGGAGCAGATCCGGTGCCTCACCGGCACGCCGTGGGTCGCCTCGCCGGGCGGCTCGCCGGTGCCGAGGTTGCGGGCGTAGCGCGGGTGGGCGCCGCCGGACACCTGCAGCCGGATCCGGTGGCCGGCGCGGAACAGGTGCGCGGTGTCGGGCAACGTCGTCTCGACCGTCCGCTCCCCCGCCGTCGGCTCCTCGCCGGGCGCCGGGTCGAGCCGGACCAGCCGGTCGGTGATGTTGATCGACTTCCCGTTGGGTTGGACGTCGCACAGTCGAACGAAGACGTCGGAGTACGGGTTGTCCGACTCGACGGCCAGCTGGACGCGCGCGCCGCCGAGCAGCTCCACCGGCTTCCGGAGCGGGCCGGTGGTGAAGGTGACGACGTCGTCGCGCGCCTCCAGCTCGGTGTTGTCGCGCTGGCCCGCGCTGCCGGCGAGCACCCGGCCGCCGACCGAGGGCGTGGGGTCCATCGGGTCGTAGTGGACGGTCGTGACCCCGGGCTCGGCCGGTGCGTCGTCGACCAGCCGGCCGTGAGTCGCGAGGTACCAGGTGCGGTCGGTGGTGGCCGGCGGCCAGTCGGGCATCGTGCGCCAGGTGCGCGCACCGGTTTCGTACACCCGGACGCGACCGGGACGTGGCGCGGCGGGCGAGGCGCCGTCGACGGGCAGGTGTGCGTTCAGCCAGGCGAGGCTCTCCGGCGTCGTCACCGCCGGATCGATGCCCAGGTGCGCCCACGGGCCGACGGTGAGGCCGACGTCGACGCCGCGGTCGCGCAGGGCGGCGTACTGGTAGAGCGTCTGCTCGAGGAACCAGTCCTGCCAGCCGCCGATGAGCAGCGTCGGGACCGTGCTCGAGTGGACGGCGGGCGTGGCGCGGTAGCGATCCCAGTAGGGGTCGGACAGGTCGGGGTGGGCCAGCCACTCGTCGAACCACGGCGCCGGGTTGCCGCCGAAGCGCTCGGCCAGGCCCTGCAGCGGGAGCTCGCCGAGGTAGGGGGCCAGCCGCCGTTCCGCCGTCGCCAGCCGAACGAGTCCGCGCAGGAAGCCGACCTTCTCCTGGTGGGCGACGAGGTCGGTCCAGATGGAGAGGTTGGTGAGCTGGAAGGCGCCGTCGATCATCCCGGCCTGCGCGAGGTCGTGCGGGCCGATGTGCAGCACCATCGCCTTGAGCTCGGGCGGCGGGTCGAGGGCCAGCGCCCACTGCGTGTAGCCGAGGTAGCTGGGCCCGAGGGTGGCGAGCCGGCCGTCGAACCACTCCTGCTCGCGCAGCCAGGCGACGGTGTCCTGCCCGTCGTGCTCCTCGTTGACGACGGGGGTGAAGTCGCCGCCGGAGCCGAACGTGCCGCGGACGCTCTGCAGCACGACCGCGTAGCCGCGTTCGGCGTACGGCACCGTCATGGGGAAGGCGAACCCGGCGCCGCGGCCGTACGGGGAGCGCAGCAGCACGGTGGGGTGCGGGCCCGTGCCGGTCGGCAGGTAGACGTCGGCCCGCAGAGTGGTGCCGTCGCGCATGGGGACGTCGACGCCGCGCATCACGCGGACCTCGTTAGTCGCCTCGGGCAGGCCCCACCGCCGGGCCAGCGCGGACGTGGCGAGCCGGGCGGCACGGGACAGGGGTGCGCCCCCTGCCGGAGGACGGCGGTCGAGCAGGCGCACGGGCGCTCCTGGGCTGGTCGGGCCGGGGATCGGCCTGGACACTAGTTCTCCGATGAGTCCGCCTCCCCCGGGTGGTCTGACCCTCGTCGACCAACCCGAGCAAGGAGCACCGTGACGCAGCTGCTGAAGGTCCAGAACCTGTTCCTGTCGAGTGACGGGTTCGGAGCCGGCGAGGGGCAGAGCCTGGAGCGGCCGTTCGGCCACGCGAACCCGATGGAGCTGGCTGCGTGGGCCGGCGCCACGGCGAGCTGGCCCAACCGCACCGACCCGGGAGGGAGCCGCGGGCTCGACGACTACTTCACCCGCGACTTCTCGCACAACATCGGCGCCGAGATCATGGGCCGCAACAAGTTCAGCCCCTACCGCGGGCCGCACGACCTCGAGTGGCAGGGCTGGTGGGGCGACAACCCGCCGTTCGACACGCCGGTGTTCGTGCTGACGCACTTCGAGCGGCCGTCGCTCACGCTATCCGACACCACGTTCCATTTCGTGTCCGGCGAGCCGGCCGACGTGCTCGAGCAGGCGCGGGCGGCCGCCGCGGGCAAGGACGTCCGGCTCGGTGGCGGGGTGACCACCATCCGCGAGTTCCTCGACGCCGACCTCGTCGACACGATGCACGTAGCGGTCGTGCCGGGGGTGACGCTCGGATCGGGGGTGCGGCTCTGGGAGTCGCCCGACGAGCTGACCGACCGCTTCCACCTGGAGGTGGTCCCCAGCCCGAGCGGCGTGGTGCACCACATCTTCTGGCGGAGGTGACGGGTCCCTCTGCAGGCGGGGCGCCGCCGCTCTCGGCGTGCTCTCACTGCCTGGCACTGTGAGGGGCATGCACCGCTCCCACCGTGTGGCCGGCGCGCTGGTCGGCTCCGCCGTCGGCGATGCGCTCGGTGCGCCGTTCGAGTTCGGCCCTACTGGCCAGTTCTCCGCCCGGTTCCCGGTTCCGGCGCGGGGCGCGAAGACGGAGATGTGCGGCGGCGGGTCGCTGGGCTGGGAGCCGGGCGAGTTCACCGACGACACCCAGATGGCGCTGATCGTGGCTGCCTCGTTGCTGGGGCAGGGCGGGCTGGACGAGGCAGACCTGTTCGACCGGTTCGTGCGCTGGGCCGAGGCCGAGCCGCCGGACATCGGCAACCAGACGAGGGCGGTGCTGCGGTCGGGCCGGCCGTGGGATGTCGCCGCGGCCGAGCACTTCGCCGAGTCGGGGCACGCGGCGGGCAACGGCTCGCTGATGCGGACGACGCCGGCTGCGATCTTCTTCTCGCGCGCCGGCACCGAGGCGACGACGGACGCCGCCCGGCGGATCTCGGCGCTGACGCACGGCGACCCGGCGGCCGGCGAGGGCTGCGCGATCTTCCACGAGCTGATGCGGGTGGCACTGGACGGCGGGGATCCGCTGGCGGCGGTTCCCTCGGCGCTGGCGCTGGTGCCTGACGTGCACCGGGAGCGGTGGGCGGCCGTGCTGGCGCCGTCGTGGACGCCGGACGACGCCACCGAGTCGAGCGGGGCGGTGTGGCCGACGCTGGGCTCGGCGGTGTGGGCGCTGCGGCGCGGGTGCGACTTCGCGGAGGTGCTGCGGCTGGTCGTCGACCTGGGCGGCGACACCGACACGGTGGCGTGCGTGGCCGGTGGTCTCGCCGGTGCGGTGTTCGGGATGGGCGGCATCCCGATGCGCTGGTCGTCGGCGGTGCACGGGCGGGTGCCGGGGCACGGCGACAAGGTGTGGCGGGTGGCCGACCTGCAGCAGCTGGCCGCCGCGCTGGACGGCGGGGTGCAGCAGAACTACGACCCCGGCGTCATCCCGCGGATCGGGCCGAAGGAGGTGCTGCCCGGCATCTGGGCGGCGAACCTCGACGGCGCCCGGTACAGCGAGACCGACTTCGCCGTCATCTCACTGTGCCGGCTGGGTGAGCCGTTCGAGCACGAGCTGCAGCGGATGGCCTACATCGCCGACAACGAGCACAACAGCGACCTGGACGCCGTGCTGGCCGACGTCCTCGACGACATGGCAGCGCTGCAGGCCGAGGGTCACCGATTGCTGGTGCACTGCCACGGCGGTGCCTCGCGGACCGGCCTGGTGCTGCGAGCCTGGCTGATTCGCGAGGAAGGCATGACACCGGATGAGGCGACACCGCACGTCGCCGAGCGCTGGCCGCACCTCGGCCTCTGGAATGCCAGCTTCACCGCCGCCCTCTCGCGTATGCGTCTGAGTCAGAATCCAGAGGCTCGCTAGCCATTGAGCCTTCGGTCGGCAGTTCGGGACGGAGGTACGCCTGCGGCGAGAGAACTAGCCCCCTTGTCGGAGCCGCCGCGTAGTTGCCGCGTCAACGGCCGTCAGCATGAGACGGTCAGCAAGGACGTAGCCCAAGGCGGAACCGGATGGGGCGGGGGCACCTGACAGTGTTGGACGACGATCAGGTTCGCACCGCGATGTTCGTCCACCTCGGTAACCTGGCGGCTCTGTACCCAGAAGGCATCAAATCGTCAGATATCAACCGCTTCGTAGTAAATGATCGGCCGCTCAAGCTGGTGGTTCAGCCTGGCATCTGGAAGCCCGCCGACCTTCAGGCAGCGCTGACAATCCGGACGACCTACACGGCTCCCGATCAGGCGCCGCCCTACGACGATGCGCTCGTGGGCGGCGGACTGCTCAAGTACGCGTACCAGGGGACCGACCCGCAAAGGTCCGACAACAGAGCCCTTCGCGCCGCCCTCGAGCAAGAGAAGCCATTGGCCTACTTTGTGGGTGTCGCGAAGAGCGTCTATCAGGTCCACTTCCCGGTCCACGTCGTTGCCGAGCGGCCGGCGGAGCGGGCCTTCTTGATAGCCATCGAAGAAGCGCAGAGGCTGATCGATCCAGCCCTCATCGAGGCTCTGACGCCAGACCGCCGTTCGTATCTCGAGCGACTCGTACGCACGCGCCTGCATCAACCGCTTTTCCGAGCACAGGTTCTGCGGGCTTACCGTAAGCAGTGCGCCGTCTGCCACCTCCAGCACACTGATCTTCTGGACGCAGCGCACATCATCCGCGACACCGATGCGACCGGCCATGCGGTCGTACCCAACGGCCTATCACTGTGCAAGATCCATCATGCTGCTTACGACCGCAACATCATCGGGATCCGACCCGACCTGGTGATCGAGGTCCGGCCCGACGTTCTGCTGGAGAAGGACGGACCCATGCTGCGTCACGGGATCCAAGAGATGTCGGGCCAGCGACTGACCGTGCCGACCCAGCGGGCAGCGCAGCCGCATCGCGAGAGACTGGAGCAGCGGTACGAAGAATTTCGTAGCGCCAGCTGAACGAAACGCCCTCGCTGTCCAGACCAGCCCCCACGGAGCAACGCCGCGTCATGGCTCGAACCGCAGCCATTCACGGCGCCTTCTAGACGCGCCACTGCTTGGCTTGGGCGTGCTCACGCTCGCGCGCTAGTCGGTCGCTTGCGGTTCCACAGGTCGTGAGCCTCCAGCAACGCGAGCAACTCGTCCTCGAACAAGATTGCGTCGGCCTTAGTGCTTCGCTCCGACCAGCAGACGTGCACATTCGCCCAAGCCAGCGCCGCACGAGCCCAGTCCTTCGCCCGTTCAGGTCGCCCTGCCTCTAATAGATGCAACCGGTGGCGAACAAATAGTGGATCCCCCAGAGCCCGATCGAGGGCGGCCTCGCCGAGACCACTGACGGCACCTCTGCCCCTCGCGTACACACCGAGGCGGCCGCGGAGTCCCGGCTGGCTACGTGCCCGCTCCCCGGCATGGCCCACGTAAAGCAGCTCTCCCGCAGCACCCCGTCGCGCTAGGTAGACGCCCGGTCGAGGCGGCGCGACGAGCGCAGCTTGGGTCAGCGCGATCCACGGCGACCAGTTAGCGCGCGGCATCACTACCCCGATGGCGTCGCCCATGGCCACACGCTAGGGCGGCGAGTCCCTTCCGGCTCGCGCTGCCACTCGGGCATCACCCGGTCGGTGACAGGACCCTGACGACAGGCGAGACTTCTGAGACGCGACCGTCACGGTGTGACTCGGTCAGGGACGAGAGGTACGTCTTGCAGGGTTTCGAAGGCAAAGTTCAGTTCGTCTGGCAGGTCGCTGACCTGCTTCGGGGCGATTACAAACCGGCTGAGTATCGCGGGGTCATCCTTCCGCTGCTGGTGCTGCGCCGACTGGACGCCGTCCTGGAGGAGACCAAACCGAAGGTGCTCGAGCGCGCCGAGCAGCTCAAGGGCGTAACCGACAATCCGGACCTCCTGCTGCGCCAGGCGGCCGGTGTCCCCTTCTACAACGTCAGCCCGCTGACGTTCAGCAAGCTGCTGGACTCCCCTAACAACCTGGCTCAGCAACTCCGCGCCTACATCGGCGCCTTCTCGCCGGGCGCGGCGCAGGTGCTGGAGAAGTACCGGTTCGACGAGCAGATCACCCGACTCGACGACGCCGGGCTGCTCTACCTGGTGCTTGGCAAGTTTGCCGACCTCGACCTGCGGCCGGAGGTCGTGCCCAACCACGCGATGGGCTACATCTTCGAGGAACTGCTGCGACGCTTCTCCGAGCTCTCAAACGAGACGGCCGGTGAGCACTTCACCCCGCGCGAGGTCATCCGGCTGATCGTCAACCTGCTGTTCGGTGAAGACTCCGAGGTGCTCACCGGCACCGCGCCGGTCCGATCCATCTACGACCCGGCCTGCGGCACCGGCGGCATGCTCAACATCGCCGACCAGTGGCTGACCAGGCTCAACCCGAAGGCCCGGCTGGAGATGTTCGGCCAGGAGCTCAACCCCGAGACGTGGGCAATCGCGCGGTCGGACTTGCTCATCCAGGGCCAGGACCCCGAGCGCATCGTCCTGGGCAACACGCTCACTGACGACGGCCACGCCGACAAGCGCTTCGATTACCTGCTTGCCAACCCGCCGTTCGGTGTCGACTGGAACAAGTCGGCGGCGGCGATCCGCGCCGAGGCCGCTCAGCCCGGCGGCCGGTTCTCCGCGGGGCTCCCCCGGGTCTCCGACGGCTCGCTGCTGTTCCTCCAGCAGATGATCGCCCGGATGAAGCCGGCCGAGGACGGCGGCAGCCGCATCGCCATCGTCTTCTCCGGCAGCCCGCTGTTCGCCGGCGCTGCCGAGTCCGGCGAGTCGAACATCCGCCGCTGGATCATCGAGAACGACTGGCTTGAGGGCATCGTCGCGCTGCCCGACCAGCTCTTCTACAACACCGGCATCAGCACCTACGTCTGGATCGTCACCAACCGCAAGCGCCCCGAGCGCGAGGGCAAGGTGGCTCTGATCGACGCCCGCGGCGAGTGGTCGAAGATGCGCAAGAGCCTCGGCGACAAACGCAAGTATCTCGACGACGACCACATCGCCCAGGTCACCCGGCTCTACCACGACGCGCCGGAACTGGCGTACACCGATGAGCGGGTGAAGGTCTTCGACAACGACACCTTCGGCTTCCGCCGCATCACCGTGGAGCGGCCGCTGCGCCGCCGCTACGTCGTGACCGAAGAGACGATCGAGCAGGTCTCAGCGGCCAAGCCGGTGGTCGCCCTCACTGCTGGGGACGACGACGCGCGGCGCACCCGCGACGCATTGCTCGCCACGCTGCGAGACCTGGTCGGCGTGACCGAGGAGGACGAAAAGGCGTTCACCAAGCAGTTGCTCAACGCCTGCACCGCGCGCAAGCAGGTCGGCCTGACGCCGGCGCTGAAGAAAGCCGTGCTCGCCGCGGCCGCGGTCGCCGACCCGGAGGCGCCGGTTGTCACGGACAAGAAGGGCGACCCGCTCCCCGACCCCGACCTGCGCGACAACGAGAACGTGCCGCTGGTCGAGGACGTTGACGCCTACGTCGAGCGCGAGGTGCTGCCGCACGTCCCCGATGCCTGGGTCGACCACACCAAGACCAAGATCGGCTACGAGATCCCCTTCACCCGGTTCTTCTACAAGTACGTCCCGCCGCGACCGCTCGCCGAGATCGATGCCGAGTTGGAAGCGGTTGAAGCGGAGATCCAGCGGGTGCTGGCAGGACTGAAGAGATGAGTCCCGCCCTTCGCTCGGGCGCCGACGTGCTACTCGGTCGCATGCGGAGCCCGGAGAACGCTGCCGGCGAGCACATGACGCCGTACCTACGCGCGGCCAACGTGGGCGACGGCGAACTGATTCTGGACGACATCAAGACGATGAACTTTTCGCCATCTGAGCAATTGCGCTACGCGTTGGAACCCGGCGACGTTCTCGTGACGGAAGGCTCGGGCAGTAGGTCGACTGTGGGCGCTTCGGCGGCATGGGTTGGCTCACCGAGCCCCATGATGTTCCAGAACACCCTCTTGCGGCTGCGCGCACGCCCGCACGTCGAGCCGCGTTTCCTTTACTGGTGGTCCCGGCACGCCTTCGTCTCTGGACTGTATGCCGAGGCGTCTCAGGGTCTAGCGATCTGGCACTTGGGAGGCGAGCGCGTCCGCGCGCTCTCCTTCGACCCTCCCGAGAGGACCGAACAGCGGCGGATTGCAGACTTCCTCAACGACCAGGTCAACCGCCTCGATCGCGCCATCGCCCTGGGGCACAGACAACTCGAACTGACTGACCAAGCGTCCATCAGCGAGATGACCTCGGCACTGATCGGTGAGGAGGAAGTCCGCGTCCCCATCAGATGGCTAGGGGCTCGAGTTACCACTGGTCCGTTCGGCACAGTCCTCGCCGCGAGCGAGTACGTCGATGGAGGCGTCCCAATCATCAACCCGTCACACATCAGGGACGGCCGGCTACACCCGAGCCACACCGAGACCATCCCCCGGCACGTGGCAGACCGGTTGCGTCGTCACCGTTTGGGAAGTGGTGACCTGGTCGTCAGCCGGAAGGGCGACATCGGACGGTCCGCTCTCGTGAACGATCAGGCTGACGGCTGGATCTGCGGAAGCGATTCCATAGCGATCCAGCTCGGTCACGCGAGGATTCGCCCCCGCTTCCTGCAAGCACTGCTGCGTCTCCCGGTGAGCCGAGAACAGTTACTACAGCGATCTATAGGGGCCACCATGCCGAGTTTGAACGAGGGCAATCTGCTCGGCCTGCGCATCCCTGACGTGAGCCAGGACGAGCAGGAGGCCCGCGAAAAGGCCGCCTCCAGGCTGGATAAGGAGAACATGCGGCTCCGGGGACTGCTGACCGCCCGGGAAGCCGTGCTGCAAGAACGAAAACAGGCACTGATCACCGCCGCGGTGACCGGGCAGTTCGACGTGACCACGGCTCGAGGGGTGGCCTGATGGCAGGGCACACGGAATCGGACTTCGAGGCAGCGATCGAGGTTCATCTCCTTGCCCACGGCTGGCGGCACGGCTCCCCCACCGACTACGACGTCCCGCTCGGGCTCGACCCGGTACAGCTTGTCGAGTTCGTCCAGGTGACCCAGCCGAAGGTCTGGGCGAACCTCACGCAGCAGCACGGGTCAGCCGTCGTCGCCAAGGTGACCAAGCGGATCGCCGACGAGATCGACGCGCACGGTGTCATCCAGGTACTCCGCCGCGGGGTCAAGGAGCGCGGCCAGCGCATCCAGCTCGCCTTCTTCCGCCCCACCCACGGCCTCAGCCCGGAGCTGGTCGCCAACTACGCGAAGAACCGGCTGCTGATCTACCGGCAGCTGCACCACAGCGAGACCAGCCCGCACCAGTCGCTGGACCTGATGCTCGCCGTCAACGGCATCCCGGTCGCCACCGCCGAGCTGAAGAACCACTTCACCGGCCAGACCGTCGAGCACGCGAAGAAGCAGTACCGGGATTCCAAGCAGCGCAATCCCGCCGACCGGATCTTCGCCCGCCGGGCGCTGGCGCACTTCGCCGTCGACCCCGACGTGGTCTTCATGACCACGAAGCTCAACGGGTCGAAGACGGTGTTCCTGCCGTTCAACCAGGGCTCGGACGGTCCTGGCCGCAAGGGCGGCAAGGGCAATCCGGTCAACCCGCACGGCCACCGCACTGCCTACCTGTGGGAGCAGGTGTGGGCGCGCGACACCTGGCTGGACCTGCTGCACCGCTACGTCCAAGAAGACGTGCCCAAGCAGGGCGGCCGCTCCATCCTGTTCCCGCGCTACCACCAGTGGGACGTCGTGGAGCGGCTGACGTCGCACGCCGCCGTCCATGGCGCCGGGCAGAGCTACCTGCTGCAGCACTCCGCCGGCTCGGGCAAGTCCAACTCGATCGCCTGGCTGGCGCACCGCCTCGCCGACCTGCACTCCCCCGGCGACGCCGCACAGCTCGCCCCCGGTGCCGGGATCGGCACCGACGAGCTGGTCTTCGACAAGGTCGTCGTCATCACGGACCGGCGCGTCCTCGATGCACAGCTGCAGGCCACGATCTCCGGCTTCGAGCACGTCCAGGGCCTGCTGAAGCGCATCAACGAGGACTCCCAGCAGCTCAAGGCAGCGCTCGCCGACACCCAGACGAAGATCATCATCACCACGCTGCAGAAGTTCCCGGTGATCGCCCAGGACGCCGCCGTCGTCGGTAAGCGGGTCGCGGTGATCGTCGACGAGGCGCATTCCTCGCAGACCGGTGAGGCCGCCCAGAAACTGAAGAAGGTCCTCGGAGCCGGCGCGGACCCGCTCGCCGCCGCGGAGACCGAGGCAACCAGCGCCGAGGCCGCGCAGCCCGACGGCCAGGACGTCCTGGCCGCCGTGCTCACCGGATCCGCGGAGTCGCGTGGCCGCAGCCCGAACCTGTCGTTCTTCGCCTTCACGGCCACGCCGAAGGGCAAGACCCTCCAGCTGTTCGGCACCCCGCGCCAGGAGGCCGGCACCACGGTCTACGAGCCGTTCCACCTCTACTCAATGCGGCAGGCGATCGAGGAGGGCTTCATCCTCGACGTCCTGGCCAACTACGTGACCTACAAGCGCTACTACCGGCTGGCCAACGGGCTCACCAGCGACGACCCCGAGGTGGAGAAGGGCAAGGCCGCGGTCGCGCTCGCCCGCTTCGTCGACCTGCACCCCTCCAACCTCGACCAGCGCGCCGAGATCATCATCGAGCACTTCCGCACCGTGACCGCCGGCAAGATCGGCGGGCAGGCCAAGGCGATGGTGGTGACCGGCAGCCGGCTCCACGCCGTCCGCTACCTCGCCGCCGTCCAGCGGTACTTGGAGAAGAAGCAGCTCACCGGCATCCGCGCGATGGTGGCGTTCTCCGGCAGCCTTGTCGATCCCGACGTCCCCGGTGACGGCGTGACCGAGAGCATTCTCAACGGTTTCCCCGAGACCCAGACCAAGCAGCGTTTCCACGACGAGGGGCAGCTGCTGATCGTCGCGGAGAAGTACCAGACTGGCTTCGACGAGCCACTGCTGCACACGATGTATGTGGACAAGAAGCTCGAGGGCGTGAAGGCGGTGCAGACCCTCTCCCGACTCAACCGCATCCACGCCGGCAAGGAGGACACCTTCGTCCTCGACTTCCGGAACACCGCCGAGGAGATGCGCGAGCAGTTCGCGCCGTTCTACGAGAGCAGCTGGACGGAGGAGAGCGACCCTAACCTGCTCTACAACCTGCAGACCCGCATCGAGAATCACCACGTCATCGATCCGGAGGAGCAGCAGAAGGCGGTGACGGCATTCCTGCTGGGCAACTCGGCCACGCACGCGACGGTGTCGGCGAACGTCGACCCCGCCGTCCTCCGCGCGGGCAACCTGCCCGAGCACGAGCTCACCGACCTGCGCGACGCCCTCAAGGCCTTCGTCCGCGCCTACGCCTTCCTCGGCCAGGTCATGAAGTTCACCGACGAGGAGCTGGAGAGCCTCTACCTCTACGGGAAGCTGCTGCTCGCAAAGCTCAAGGAATCCCCCACTGAGTCCGGATCCATCGACCTAGGCGACACCGCTCTGGCCTTCATCGGCCACCAGGCCGGCCTGGCGTCCAGCGGCAGCAACACTGCCGGTGAGAGCAGCGGCGAAATCGAGAGCTTCACGGGCGAAGGCCGTGGCGGCACTGTCGAAGAGGCGCTGTTGGTGAAGCTCTCCCAGCTCATCAGCACCTTCAACGCCGCGCACGGCATCGACCTCAGCCAGGCCGAGAGCCTGCTCATCTACGTCGGCGTCCCCAGCCACCTGTCGGACGACGAGGACGTGCAGCAGCGGGCCGCGGACAACACCGAGGAACAGTTCTCGCTGACCATCAAGAAGGACGACATCGCCGGCGCCCTCTTCCAGAACCAGGAAAGCTCCAACAAGCTCCTCAAGGCACTCCTGGAGAATGAATTCTTTGCTGACGCCGTCCAGAAGATCATCAGCACGGAAACCTGGAAGGCTGCTCGCCGCAAGCACGCGTCCCCCACGGGCTAGAAGGCTAGAATCCCAAGTCGTGTCTAGCGCCGCCCAGTTGGCAGAGATCGAGGAGCTGGTTCGCGAGTCCGAGGCGATCTCAGACGAGCTTCAGGCCCTTCAGGTGGAGAAAGCCACCCCGGCCCAGATAAGGCGGGCTCAGGATCGCTATCAACAATGGTATGCCCGCGCCCTGCGCCATGTTCCCGATTCTGACGCCGCCCGCTTCCGCAACTATTATGAGGGCGACTCCTTCATCACCCGCATCAAGGGCTACCTCGCCAACCCTCGCAAGCCCAGCGCGTAATACCAGGCGGGCCAGGACAATCTTCTAATTTCTCCTTGGCAACACCCGTTCGACACAGCGGTTGCTCCTTCGATCTTGGGGCAGAGGCAGATCCATACCGACATCCTTCACTCGAGCTCACCCATCGAAGCAGTTCTCAACGAACTCTCCAGGGTCAGGGTCGCTTCCCGGATTACGTCCGCACCTTGCAGCGCTATAACAGCTCGCAGGCTCCTCCCCTTGCGCTAACTAATGAGAAGGGTTTTCAGGTCGCTGTCCACGCAATCCTGCGCCTGCTTTACGAGGATGTCAGAGAAGAAGACTTCGTGTCTCAGTTTGCTGGCGCCGGCTCGAGGGTGGATTTCTTTCTCGCTGAGAGCGGTGTCCTAGTCGAGACGAAGATGACAAGGCCTGGCCTAACAGATCGAAAGATCGGCGAAGAGCTCCTGGTCGACTGGGGGCGATACAAGCGCCACCCAGACTGCCGAGGGATACTGGCCCTCATATACGATCCGGACAATCACATCGCCAACACGGCAGCCCTGGAACGGGACCTCACAGACACCAAGGCGCTCGTTCCAACCCTGGCTATCGTGATCCGCTAGCTGATGGCTGATTGCTCGCACTCCGGCGCAAGGAGCACATCTGAGCTGGGCGCTCGCACTGCATCGCTACGTCTCACGGAATGGGGGCGTAGACGAGCTCCCTGCGGGCCGTCGATGCCCAGTCCTATGCCGTTTATCCGGTAGCACAACGATGACACGCACCGTCCGTCGTCAGAGGGGTGCGGCCAGGGAAGCCTTTATGTATCACAGGCGCCCCGCCGGGGAGGGTGCGGAGGCAGGACCACCGCGGGGAGCCATCCTAGGTACATCGAACCGCGAGGCTCTCGGAGCGCCTAGACTTTCGGTTTACTTACCTTCTGCCTTGTCGTGTTGAGAGCTCTTCGCGGCGTCAGCTGCTTTTCGTGCATTATTTCGGGTCCGTCGACTTTCCTTGAAGTCTGCCACGCGTTCTTTTCGTTGCGTTTCCCATATCGGTTCCGCGATGGTGAATCCGTTGCCTGCGCGCCATTGGCCCACGTGGGCTGGCGCTGCTTCCAAGTACTCCTCCAGCTGGAGGGTGTACTCCACCAGGTCCGGCGCTGGAAGAGGTGATCCCGGCTGTCGGTAGCCAGCGAACGCGACCCAGCCGCGAATATCCCGAGCGAGATGCAGGGGAAGGTCGCCGAAGGGAGTTCCAACGAGCCTACTGCCGACCCGATCCAGCTGGTTAGAGAGGTCCCTGATGGCATTCAGTGACTCGGCCCGGGGCTCGCCGTGATCCATCTGCTCGATGACGTGTGGTCGAAGGTCTAAGAGGACGTCCATGATTTCCGCGGCGACGAGGTCGCGTTGCCCCTGCTCGTTCTGGCGCTGCTCCTCCTGTCGCTCCGCGACAACAAGATCTTGCTGATGTCGCTGACCTCGCAGGTAGAGGGTGACCGCCACGAACGCAGCGAGGCCAGCGCTGAACAGCTGGGTGACCGTCTCCATCCAGAAGACGTCGTCAAACCAAGCCCGGTCGTTAGAGCCCCACCCACCATCTCCGCGAGCTGCTCGCAGCGCGATGACACTTCCGGCGAGTGTGAGGCCCGCGACGCCGACGATAAGGCTCCAACTGCGTCTGTGCACACAGCGACGCTAGTCGTCCCTTGTCCGCGACTTCGAGAGGGGCAGCCTAAGGGCGGTCAACGCTCGCTTAGAAGGGCCGCGTCTGTCTACGCCGGGGGTTGCCTAAACTCGCGCCGTACGGCGTCGACTGCGCCGTCGGTGATGAGTTGGTCAGGCAGCTCCGGATCCCTGCTTGACTTGGTCTGCTCCGGTACTCCTCTTAGCTGTTGCAGCTCCGCAATTGCCCTCCAGGCCAGTAGCTCGAGCTCCACCCGAGCTTCACGCCTCCACGAGTTGTGGCTGTAGGCCATCGGTACGTCGGCTTCCCCGGTGACGGGGTCGTAGGTGACATTGCCAGCGTTGAAGGCATCTCGCTCTGACTCCCACGCCACGGTCGCGAGGGTGAGCATCTGTTCAGCGCCACGGTGGAAGCGCTCGACCCAGGCCCAGGCCCGCGTCCCCTCAAGGAATGGGCGCTGCACCTCCATCTCCACGGCCCAAGTGTCGAGCAGCCGCACGCCCAGCGCATTGTGATCGATTAGGGCGGGCGCGATCTCTCGGATCGCGAGTGTCGTGGCGCGAACTAGCGACTCGGCTGCTCGCTCTGCGATAGCGGCCACTGCCGCCGCGCGGTCGCCCTTTTGCGTCCAGTCGACCGTCTTGTAAGCGACCAGGCCAGCAATGGCGCCACCAATCATGCTGCCCGTGAGGGCGCCGACCAGGCCATCGAAAACGAGGTCCTCCCAGCCGGCCATGAGTGCACCCTAGGGGCAGCGCCCAGCGCGCTTCGCCTACTGGGCCGAGCGGCGCATCGACCACATCTGGGCGGGGCGCTCGGAGTGCATGGCCACATCCCAAGCCACGGCGCCGTTGACGACCTCCTTGCGGAAGTTGCCCACGGCTACGCGAGCCAGCTCCGGATCCGCCGCCACCCGCTGGGCCAGCTCGACCGCTCGGTCCTCGACCGCGGCGTCGTCCAGCGACTGCCACGCCAGCCCGAGCTCGACGGCCTTGTCGCCGTTGATCTCCTCGCCGAACAGCGCCATCGCTGCCGCCGCCTCGCGGCCGATCAGCCGGGACAGGATCACGAAGTGGCCGCCGCCCGGGTGCATCCCGCGCTTGAGGAAGCCGGCCAGCAGACGGGCGTCCTTTGCCACGATCCGCAGGTCCGCGGCCAGCAGCATGTTCATGCCGGCGCCCACCGCGGAGCCGCGCACAGCCGCCACCGTCGGCACCTTCACCTGGCCGAGCCGGTAGAAGGAGTCGTAGATCTTGCCCATGCCGTCGAAGGCGTCGGGCGCGGCCGGATCCTTGCCGGCCGAGGTCAGGGTCGCGATGTCGCCGCCTGCGCAGAACGACTTCCCGACCGCGCGGATCACCAGGGCGCCGACCTCCGGCTTGGCATCCACCTCGTCGAACGTCGCGATCAGCTCGTCGGCCATCGCCGGCGTCAGCGCGTTGCGCCGGTCCGGGGCGTTCAGCGTCACGATCGCGACGCCGCCGTCCACCTCGAGCAGCACTTCACCGGATCCGGCCACGAGCCCACCTTCCTGCCGAGCGGGCCGGCCCCGACGCCGGCACCACCTCTCTGACAGGCATCAGACCACGCGCCCGCACCGCCCCGCCCACTCGGTCAGGCCTCCGAGCCCACCGCCGCCGACTCCACCAGCCGGCACAGCGCGTTCACCTTGCGCAGCTGGTCCGGCGTCCGCACCGGAGCGTCGAGCAGCAGTGGGCTCAGCACCACGCACGCCAGCGCCTGCGCCCGCGACACCGCCACGTTCAGCCGGTTCAGGTCGTAGAGGAACCCGACGCCCCGCGGAGCGTCGTCGGCGCTGGTGCTTGTCATCGAGTAGATGACCACCGGCGCCTCCTGGCCCTGGAACTTGTCCACGGTGCCGACCCGGGCGCCGGCGGGCAGCGACGCCTTGATCAGCGCTACCTGGGCGTTGTACGGCGCGACGACCAGCACCTGCTCCGGCCCGATCCGCGCCTCCTCGCCGAGGTAGTTGCGCCACGTGGAGCCCTGCACCGACCCCCAGAGCCGCGCGACGACGTCGGCCTCCTGCTGGCTCTTGTCCGCGCACGTCATCACGTGGTCGACCGGCAGCACCCGCAGCCCGCTCCCCGCCAGCGGCCCCTCCCCCAGCACCGCCACCCCCTCGCGACCGTCCGCCGACTCGAGCCGGCCCTCGTACGCCAGGTGGGAGACGAACCGGCGGATGTCCGGGTGCATCCGGTACGAGCGGTCGAGGAACACTCCGCGCTCCGGCGGGATGGTGGCGTGACCGTCGAGCAGGTGCTCCAGCGCCGACGCTCCCGACTCCCCCGGGTGCACCGCCTGGCTCGGCTGGGCCAGCTGCTGCGGATCCCCCAGCAGCACGAGCGACCGAGCACACCGGGCAACCGCCACGGCGTTGGCCAGCGAGAACTGGCCGGCCTCGTCGACCACCAGCGCGTCGAGGGCCTCGGCCACGTCCGCCCGCGTCCAGAACCATGCCGTCCCACCGACCAGGCTCACGTCGCCAGCCAGAAGCCGGTCGGCGACGAACTCGTTGTCCGACGACCACGCCACGTCGTCGGAACCGCAGTGCTGGCTTTCGTCACACTTCTGCAGCGCCGGCTGGCCGACCGCCTTCAGCAGGTTGCCGATGACCGCGTGCGAGGTGGCAGTGACGCCCACCTTCTTCCCGGCGTCCAGCAGCTGCCGGATCAGCTCGGCCGCCGCGGTCGTCTTGCCGCTCCCCGGCGAGCCCTGGATCGCCAGCACCTCGCCGTCCAGCGCCAGACCGAGCCGCACGATCGCGTCGGTCGTCGTCTCGCCCTCGCGCAGCGGCGTTCCAGGGGGGACGCGGCGCTCGACCAGCGCCTGGCCCAGACAGTCGCGGTCGGCCAGCACGTCCTCGCCCGTCGCCTGGATCGCCTCGCGAAGGCTCGTGGTGGTCAGCGGGCCGGCCGGCCCCAGACCGCGCAGCCGCGGCGGCTCGGCGGCTGTCGTCTTGAGGACGAGTCGACATGTCGCGATGTCGAGCTCCCGCACCGTGCCGGCCCGCTTGGCGGTGTCCACGTCGAACGCGTCCTCACCGGCCGACACCTTCGTGTCCTGCACCGGGAACGAGTACTCGTACAGGTGGCTCCGCTTCTCCGGCCCCAGGTACCGCTCGAACGTCAGCCCGCCCAGCGCCGTCCCGTCGCCCACGAGCTCCTCGGCGTCGAGGTCCTGCAGGCGGTAGACCTCCCACCAGGCCGGCCGGTCCTCGCGGCGGTGCCAGCCGACCAGGTCGCCCAGCAGCTCGTGCCCAGCCTCGTGCAGCCGGTCGGTCAGCTCCTGCTCGACCGCCTGAGCCGCCGTGACCTTCGCGTCCGGCGCCTTCAGCTCGACCACCGGTCGCGGCAACGAGCCGTGCAGCGCCTCCAGCTCGGCGCGCTGCTGCTCCAGCCAGTCGTGCAGCTCGCGGGTCGAGTCGACGTCCTCCTTGTTGTACGACTCGATCGCGGCCAGCTTCGCGGCGTCGCCGTCGGCCAGCCACCGCTCGTAGACGAGCACGCTGCCGAGCCCGCTGGCCACCTCGCCCTCGTGCGACCGGCCGTAGAACGCCTCGACCTTCTTGATCGAGTACGACTCCTTGCTGATCCGCATCGACTGTCGGACGACGGGATAGAGGTCGACGAAACGCTCCTCGCGCAGCAGCTGGTCGAGCTCCGCCTCGCGGACGCCGTAGCCGCCGGTCAGCTTCTTGAGCGCCGTCACCTCGTAAGGCGCGTAGTGGTAGACGTGCATCGCCGAGTCGGCCTGCGCGGCGGCGACGATCCGGTCGATGAGGTCGGCGACCATCCGCTTCTCCGCCGGCCGGTCGTGCGCCCACAGCGGCGTGAACCCGCCCGACCGGTCGCCCAGCCCGGCGAGGTACTCGATGCCCGCGCCGTCCTCGAACCATGGGTCGCCCTCGAAGTCGAGGTAGAGGTCGCCCGGCGAAGGCGGCGGCAGCCGGAGGAGCCCCAGGCCGGCGACCGGGACGAGCAGCGTCCGCGACGACTCCCCCGTCCTCCGCTCGCGAAGCTGCTCGGCCGCCTGCTGCTGCAGCCGGGTGCGCGCGTCGGCACCGATGCCCGACGCCTTCAGCTGCTCGGGCGACGCCGTCGCCAGCGCCTCCAGCGTCGGGATGCCCGCCGCCCGCAGCAGGTCGCGGTGGTCGCCGCGCATGCCGGCGACCAGGCCGAGGTCGTCGGCCTGCCGCAGTTCACCGTTGCAGCGGTCGGCCCAGCGGCACTGCTCGCAGTAGCCGGTCGGCGAGGGACCTGTCGTCGGCGGCGCGTCGACGAAGGTCTCCAGCCTGGCCCGTGCCCGGCGGGCGTAGGCAGCGACGTCGATCAGCCGCCACGGCCGCGACTCGCCGTCGCCGGTGACGACGTGGATCCGCTCCGGCGCCACGCCCTGCAGCACGCTGAGCCGCTCGGCGTAGGTGGCCATCTGGAGCAGCGCGGCGACCTTCAGCTTCCGCGCCAGCTTGGTGTCGGCGATCTCGTACGACCAGTCGCCGAAGGCCGGGGACGGCCGATCAACGCGGAGCAGGAAGTCGGCCTGCCCGCCCCACGCGCCGTCGAAGAACGTCCCCTGATAGACGACGTCGAATCCGCGGCGCATCGCCTCGACCGTCTCCACCTCGGCTCGACGTCGTACCTCCGCGTCGAAGACCGTCGCGATCTCCGCGACCGTCCGGCCCTCGGCCTTCAGCGAGTCCAGGTACTTCCTCTCGTGCGCCATGCCGCGGTCGAAGACGAACCGCAGCTCCTCCGTCGTCTCGACGTCGGGTGCCGCCCACTCCCCCGCGGCCACGCCGAGGTCGAGCCGGGTCAGGTGCCGGCACTCCTGGTGGGCGGTCAGGTCGGTCGGGCTCAGCACCAGCCGCCCGTCGAGTCGCTGCATCGCCCGCGCCTTCCCGATCGCCGTCGTCCCGGGGGACGTCTCTGGACCACCACCCTGCCTGGCGCCAGGCGTAACGGAGACCACTGACACGACAGCCGCCGTCACGGGTGCAGCGGCCACAGCATCACCCGTCCGGGCAGTGAATCAGCTGCCCGTCCTCTCGAACCGGACCCCGGGCCAACCGGCGCCCGGCTGGGGGGTCCGCGACGGGACGGTGTCTCGCAGTCGTCGACGGCGGGGGGCGACGACCCGCAGCGCGGCCACATTTCCGCGACGCGGTAGCTCGAGCGTGGCCCGGCACCACCGTTCCGGTCCGTGCAGACCCGGCGCGGGCCCGGACATTCGACTGGCCCGGCGGTCCAGGCCACTAGCGTCCGTGGTCATGAGCACCGCCTCCGCCTCGCAGAACCTCGACCACATCACCGCCGTCGCGACCCGCTACATCGAGCGGCACCTGGGGGACGATCCGCTGCAGTGGAACGAGGTCATCGACCATCTCAAGGCGGGCGGCTACGCCGACGAGGCCACCGTGGCGGTCACTCGCGCCGTGCTCGACCTCGAGCGCACCGACGCCATCTTCTACGCCCGCGAGGGCATCCGCCGCCCCCGGCCCGGCGACGCACCACCCGCACCCCTGCCCGAGGTCGCCGCCGCGATCCTGTCCCTGCCGTGGCCCTGCACCCGCAACGACCGACCGGGCGGCAGCCGGTCCATCTGGGAGGCCTTCGACGAGCTCGAGGGCAATTACCGGCACTGCGACGTCTACGAGGCCATGCACACCCTGCTGAAGGGTCACGAACTCAAGAGCAGCCGGGTCTACTGGCAGCGGACGGATCTGCCGTCACGCTTCGACCGAGCCGGCCGCTTCGCCCAGCGTGCCGACGCCGTTGCCGTCCAGCCGAAGGACTCACCCGCGCGCCGACAGCTCGAAAGAGACCTCGTCGCCGCGTACGTCGCCACCCTCCCGCACCGCTACGTCCCCGAATACCCGATCGGCGACCTGCGGGTCGACGTCTACGAGCCGACGGTCCGGCGCATCGTGGAGGCGAAGGCCGCTGCGGACGTCGTGACCGTCGCGCACGCGTGGGCTCAGGCAGCCGCCTACCGGTACGCAGCGAACACCTCCGCCCTCGACGACCGGGCCACCGTCGAGTCCATCGCGGTCCTGCTCCCGAAGGCACCCACCGGGACCGCGCGCGGCTTCCTCGAGCACGTCGCCGCGGACAGCTTCGAGGTCGAGCTCATCTACCCGCACGGCGAGAGCTTCCGGCACGAGCAGCTCACCTGACGCCGACACCGACCTCCGTCAGGCGGCTTGCCGAGCAGTCGCCTGCACGACGGGCACGGCATCACGGACGTCCGACCGGGGTGACACCCACCGTCGCAGTAGACTCGTCGGCGTTCAGAACGTGTAACTACCTGCTGTCGGCCTCGCCGGCGGATCAAGGCGGCACGCCGGATCCGCAGAAGCACCGAGGTCATGACGCTCCCCCGACTCACCGAGTCCCCGCTCGTCCGCTCCGCGGGCTCCGCCTACTTCCCGATCGCCTTCATCGCGCGGCTGCCGTTCGCGATGATGGTCGTCGGCCTGCTCACCCTCGTCGTCGCCGAGCGCGACTCCGTGGCCCTCGGCGGGCTCAACGCCGCCGTCGCCGGCATCGGCACCGCGCTCGCCGGCCCGCTGCTGGGCGCCGCCGTCGACCGGCTCGGCCAGCGCCGCGTCCTGGTCCCGCTCGGCCTGCTCAATGCCGTGCTGCTCGGCGCCTTCGTGCTCGTCGTCGGCAGCAGCGCCCCCGACCTCGCCGTCCTGGCTCTGTCGGTGCTCATCGGCGCCAGCGCCCCGCAGGTCGCCCCGCTGTCCCGCACCCGGCTGGTCGCGATCATCACGCGGCACGTCGCTCCGAACCGCCGGGAGAAGCTGCTCACCGGCACCATGGCCTACGAGTCCGCCGCCGACGAGATGGTCTTCATCGTCGGCCCGTTCCTCGTCGGGATCCTGGCCAGCGCGATCGCCCCGTGGGTGGCCATCGCCGGTGCCGCCGTCCTCACCGCCGTCTTCGTCACCGCCTTCGCCCTCCACCCGACCGGCCGGCTCCAGCTCCGGACCGACGGGCAGCACACGGCGCAGGCCCCGGCCCGCGAGCTGCTCAGAGCGCCGCTGATGACCGTCGTCGCCGGCACCCTCGGCGTCGGCATCTTCTTCGGCGCCACCCTCACCAGCCTCACCGGCTTCCTCGCCGCCACCGGCGACGGCGACCGCGCCGGCCTCCTCTACGGCGTCATGGGCATCGGCTCCGCGGCGCTGGCCCTCGGCTCGGCCGCCCTCCCCCAGCGGTTCACCGCACGAGCGCGCTGGCTTGTCTTCGGCTCGCTGCTGCTGGCCGCGGCGATCGGCTACGCCACGGCCCGCTCCGAGGCCGGTCTCGTGATCGCCCTCGCCGTCCTCGGGCTCGGCATCGGGCCCACGCTTGTGGCGCTCTACAGCCTCGCCGCTGCGCTCAGCCCGGCGGGCCGTTCGGCGACCACCATGACGCTTCTCGGCTCCGCCGTCGTCGTCGGACAGGCGGTCGCCTCCGCCGTCACCGGTGCCGTCGTCGACCGGTTCGGCGCGGAGACCGCGCTGGCGCTGCCCGCCCTCGCGGCCGCGCTCGTCGTCGCCGCCGGGCTCGCCCACCGGGCGAAGGCCGAGCAGCCGGCCGAGCCGGAGCGGGAGCTCGTCGACGCCTGAGCCGCCGCGCCCGTGCCCGTTGACACGGCTGGGCAGCGGAGCAGCATGGCGGTCGCGGCGACGCCGCCCGGGCGCCGCCCGCCATCCGAGAGGAGGGCGGCATGTACGCCCGATCCACCACCGTCCACGCCGACCCGCAGCGGATCGACGACGGCATCGCCTACATCCGCGACGAGGTCATGCCGGCGGTGCAGAGCATGCCCGGCTGCATGGGTCTGTCCATGCTCTGCGACCGCAGCTCCGGCCGCTGCATCGTCACCACCAGCTGGGACTCCGAGGAGTCGATGAGCGCCAGCAGGGACGCGGTGATGCCCATGCGCGACCGTGCCAAGGACGTGATGGGCGGCGGCTTCGACGTCCAGGAGTGGGAGATCCTCGTCCTGCACCGGGCGCACCAGGCGCCCGAGGGGGCGTGCTGCCGTCTCACCTGGACCCACGGGGACGGCGCCCGGATGGACGAGATGACCGAGACCTTCCGCACCGGCATCATCCCCCGCCTGGACGACATCGCGGGCTTCTGCAGCGTCAGCATGATGGGCGACCGGCAGTCCGGGATGAGGGTGCTGACCGCCACCTACGACGACCGGGCCGCCCTGGAGGCCTCCGCCGACTCGGTCCGTGGCATGCGCGAGCAGTTCACCCAGCAGCTGGGCCTGGAGGTCACCGACATGGCCGAGATGGAGCTGGCCATCCACCACCTGCGCGTCCCCGAGATGGCCTGAGGACGGCGGTCGGCGCGGGTGTGCGGCCCGCGCCGGCTCGCGGTCTCAGCCTCGATGACCGTAGGGGTCACGGTGTCGCGGAACCCGGGCAACCCTCCTTTACCACCCGTCCCACTTCCGGCAATCTCACGTTCCGCACTTGCGCGGCTCCCAGGAGACCCACCGGTTCACTGCCCTCCCGCGACCGGGGAAGAGGCGCCACTGTCGGTCACCGGAGTCCACCGCGCTCCCCATCGACAGGTAGGGGCGCTCGCCCGAAGTCCCCGGAACGGTGCGATGCCGTGCCTACGCTCCCGCGGTGTTCACGGCCGACGACATCGATTCCCGCTCCGCGCAGCCCACCGCCGGCGACGACGTGCAGTACGAGTTCACAACCGCACGCGCACTCCGCGGCCTGGAGGCCCGGACCATCGCGAAGTGGGCGAGGGACGGCTGGGAACTGCACACCCGGGACGTGGGGACGGTGCGGACGGAGCTGACCTTCCGCCGGGTGAAGCCCAAGAACCCCTGGCAGCAGTTCGTGGCGTTCGTCGCCGCGCACTGGTCCGCCTTCGGCCGCCTGACGTCGACGACGCAGCAGTTCGCCCTCGCGGCGGCGGGCGCCCTCGTCGTGCTCGTCCTGGTCGGCGCCGTCGTGACGGCCGGCGTGCTGGGCAGCGGATCCACCCAGGCGGCCGCAGCCCCGACCGAGTCCGCCCCCAGCGAGCAGCCGGCCGCGGACACCGCGGGTGAGACGCCGTTCGTGGCGCCCCCGACGGCGGTGGCCGCGCCCGAGGCGTACAGCTACGCGGGCCCGCAGTACGAGATCGTCGTGGTCGACGAGGACGTGACCAACGCCGGACTCACCCGGTACTGGGTGCTGACCGCCCCGTTCGACTACTCGACGGACGACTACAAGAACCAGATCCGGCTGATCGTCGAGGACCTCGCGCGCCAGAACGGCACCGCCGATCTGCTAGTCGACGTCGTCACGGACCCCGAGATCGCCGAAGCGGAAGCCTTCTCGACGATGCAGGCGTTCATCGACGAGCACGGCGACGACTACTTCCTGACCACGATCCCCGAGAAGGAAGAAGAGCACTGGATCGCGTCGTACACCGGCGGCTTCGACCCCGATACCGCGCAGGCGAGCAGCGCCGCCGACGCCTACGAGATGATCTGGTGGAACCCCTTCGCGTCGGAGACGCTCGAGCAGTGGAAGCCGACGCTCGCCGACTGAGCTGATCCGGGACGGTCGTCAGACGCCGAGGTGGGCCAGCGCCTGCATCAGCAAGGTCGCCTGACCGTTCATCAGCTCGCCGAGCACCACGGGGTCGCGCGCCTCGAGCGGCGAGAACCAGGTCAGCTCCAGCGCGTCCTGCTGCGGCGCGCAGTCGCCCTCGACCGGTACGACGTAGGCCAGCGACACCGCGTGCTGACGCGGGTCGTGGAACGGCGTCACGCCCGGCGTCGGGAAGTACTCGGCGACGGTGAACGGCTGCGGCGCGGCCGGGATCCGTGGCAGCGCCAGCGGGCCGAGGTCCTTCTCCATGTGCCGCAGCAGCGCCGCGCGGACCCGCTCGTGGTACAGCACCCGGCCGGACACCAGCGCGCGCTTGATCTGCCCGTCCTCACCGGCCCGCAGCAGCAGACCGACGGCGATCACGGTGCCGTGGTCGTCGACCCGCACCGGGACGACGTCTACGTAGACGATGGGCAGCCGCTCGCGCGCGGCGTCCATCTCCTCGCGGGAGAGCATGCCGCCGCCGGTCGCCGTGTTCAGCTCGGTCATGGGGACTGTCTACCTCAGAAGCCCTCGCGGGCCGGACAGCCGCCGACAGTGGGCGCGGATGCGCACTTCCGAGGCGCGCACCTGCGCATCAGCGCCCGCCGTCGACCCAGCTCAGGGGCGTGGCCGTCAGACCGAGGTCGGCACCTCGGGACGGCGGCGCACGGTCCGCACGGTCCGGATCGCGGCGTTGCGGGCCAGCTCGCGGATCGGGCCGGTGTCGAAGATCGGCCGCGAGGGCTCCTCGACGGCGGCCGGCACCTGAGCCGCAGGTGCCTGCGTCCGGGCGGCGACCTCGGCCAGCGCCGCACGGCGCCGCGCGAGGATCGCCTCCTTCTGCCGGTCGACCCGCTCCTTCTCGGCCATCACCAGCAGCTCTTCCTTGGCGATGGCGACGGTCTTGCGCGACTCCTGCGCCAGCTCCTCGATCTCGACGTCGCCGGTGTCGCGCAGGGCGGCGAGCTTGTCGTAGGCGGTCGGCGGGCTGAAGTTGAGCAGCATCTTCATGAGCACCGGGAGGATCTCCACGCTCATGAACAGCAGCGAGAGCATGAACTGGGCCGCAGCCATCGTGCCGTTCTCGTCCCCGAGGCGGTCCAGAGCCTCCAGCCGCATGAGCAGCCCGCCGCTCCCGGTGTTGGTCGCGTCGAACTGCGCCTGCAGCCGGTCCTGCTCGGCGGTCAGCCGCTCCAGCTCGGCCCGGTCGGTCTCCAGCGACGACGCCGCCAGCGACGCGCTGCGAGACTCGGCTGCGGATGCCGCCTCGACGGCGTCGTCCAGCGCGGAACGGGCCGCCACCACGACCGCGGCCTGGGCATCCGCCGCCTGCCGCGCCTCGATGTAGGCCTGCCCGGTCCCGGCGTCACCGGTGCCGCATGAGCCGTCGAGCTCGCACTGCGCCTTGGCGTCCAGCTCGCGCGCGGTCGCGATCTCGGCGTCCAGCGCCGTCTGCTTCGCCGTCACGTCGGCCCGCACCACCGCGAGCCCGGTGTCGGCCACTCCCCCGCTGGCGACGACCGCCTCCGACTGCGCGATCCGCTCCTCGAGCTCCGGCAGGTGCGCGAAACGGGCGTCGTCGGACAGCGAGGCGCGGTAGGCGTCGCCCTGCTCGGCCTGCATCGTCACGATCTCGGTGTCGATCTCCTTCGCGAAGATCTGCATGGTCAGCGGCGTCGCGATCACCACGCCGAGCACCAGCGCCAGCCCCACCCGCGGGACGGCGAGCACCAGGTTCCGCTTCAGCGACGAGTCGTGCGCCATCCCGACCATCAGCATCCGGTCCAGGTTGACGACGACGAGGCCCCAGCCCAGGCCGATCACCAGCGCCAGCGGCCACCACGCGCCGAGGGCCATGTGCACCGCGAAGGCCATCGACACCAGCGCCAGCCCACCGGTGCTCAGCAGCACGCCGCCCAGCGCCACGAACTTGGCGCGGGCACCCGGCGCCGCCTCCAGCACGTCGGGCCGCGCGCCGGCCAGCACGGCCAGCCAGTTGCCGATCCGCCCTCGTCGGAACCTCAAAGTCTGTGCACCCCCGAGACGGCGGGGTAGCGGATGACCGTCGCCTCAGCTGCAGTTATCGGCAGCCGGCCGGCCGGCCGGGACGTGAGCCATCTCGCGGAAGCGGCCGTCGTCGTGCCGGAACCCGTTCCCAGCGGCTCCCCTGTCCAGCACAGTGGACGACGACGGCAACGGCGCCGTCCGCGCGAGGGGGAGCACCGCATGCACGCCCGATCGACCACCTTCCGCGGCCTGCCCGGTGCGCTCGACACCGGCATCGCCCACGTCCGGGACGACGTCCTGCCCGTCGTCTCGCAGATGCAGGGGTGCGTCGGCCTGTCGATGCTCGTCGACCGGCACACCGGCCGGTGCGTCGTCACCACCTCCTGGGACGACGCCGACGCCATGCAGAGCAGCGCCGAGACGATCGGCGGCATCCGCGACCTCATGGTCCGGACGCTCGAGGGCGCGGTGGACGAGGCCGAGGTGGCCGAGTGGGAGGTCGGCGTCCTGCACCGCATGCTCGGGACGCCGCAGCACGCTGCCGCCCGCGTGATCTGGACGAAGGGCCCGCTGGGCGCGGCCGACCGCATCGTCGAGCGCTTCCGCAGCCACATCGTCCCGCGGGTGCACGAGCTCGCCGGCTTCTGCAGCATCAGCCTCTTCGTCAACCGCGAGAACGGCCGCTGCGCGATCACCACCGTCTACGAGGACCGCCAGACGATGAACCGCGCCAAGGGCCAGGCGCAGGCGATGCGCGAGGAGTTCACCACCCACCTCGGCATGCAGATCGGCGAGGTCGCGGAGTTCGACGTCGCGCTGGCGCACCTCCGGGTGCCCGAGACGGTCTGACGACGACGGCTCCGAGCGGCACTTGCTTTGCCCCAGGATAGGGGCACAGCGGGCGGCGTGCTCCTGTTGCCGGACGGCGTTTGCTGGCAGCATCCCGGCCGTGGCGTACGACTCACATTCACATGTACTCGGCGGGCTCTTTCACGGCTTTGAAGGTCAACGAGTCGCGACCGATGAGGAGTTGACGCAGGGCCTTGCGGCGTCGCTCATCTCGCTCGACGCCAACGTCTTGCTTGGTCTTTACAGGTATCCCGACGAGGTCAGCAGCGCACTCCTCGAAGCGTTGGACGCCTTCGCAGAAAGAGTATTTGTGAGCCACCAGGCGATGAGGGAGTTCTGGCGCAACAGGACGTCGGTCCTTGCCGACCGATCGAAGGCACGCGACGAGGTCGAGAAGCAGCTCAGCGCGAGGGAATCTGCCGTCCTCGACGCCCTTCATACCTGGGCCAAGAAGATTGCCATCGACGAAGACGATCTCGAGCAAGCACGCCTTTTGGTCGCACGACAGTTCGACGTCCTCCGGAAATTGGTGTCCGACAACCACCGTGACGACGTCGAGAACTACCCCTCGCCGAGCGAGGATCCAATCGTCCAGCAGCTCGAGACGCTGCTAGAAGGCAAGGTGGGCCGACCAATGCCCAAGCCGGATTTCGATGCGGCAGTCGTGGAGGGACAACGCCGCCACGCCGCTGAAGAGCCTCCCGGGTACAAGGAGAAGGCAGCCGCGAAGGCTCACCTGCCTGAAGGCGTCGCGGGCGACTACTTGGTGTGGTTGCAGTCGATCGCAGAGGCGAAGCAGCGCAGTCTCGACTTGCTGCTCGTAACGGCGGATGAGAAGGAAGACTGGTACTGGCGGTCTTGGGACACAGTGATCGGCCCTCGCACGGAACTCACGAAGGAGTTCTTCGACGCCACGGGCAAGCGCCTCATGCTGATGACGCCCCTGGAGTTCATTCGCAGGTACAGCGCGCTCGGTGGGGACGTCTCCGATCAGGCGCTCGCTGAGCTTGAGCGTCATGAGGCATCAGATGACGGTGATGAAGAGCTTCCAGCGGAGAACAGCGGCTCGTGGACGGAAGCGGCGGTTCACCAACTCCTGGAGCAGTTGGCTGTCCAAGCCCCCGTCCAGGCAGCCGTGATCCGCGCCGCCGCCGCGAACGGCGGGAGTGTTGATCGGCGGGAGGTATACCGCCTCGGTGGCTACAGCCCCAAGCGGATGCTGCGCGGCTTCACGCGACCTGTGCGCCGAATGTCCCGGTTACTTCAGGAGAAGGGCGCCCTCGAGTTGAACGCGCCTGAAATGCTCAGCCCGCGGTACGACCACGGCGTGCAGGCCAATGCGTTCGAAATCCCTCAGCAGGTCGTTGAGATCCTCACCCGCACGTGATTCGAGCGGCGACTGGAGTCCTAGCGGGCGGGCGGCACCCAGCCGGCGGCGAGCTTGTCGTGGACGGCCTGCAGCGCGGCCAGCGGCGAGAGGTGCAGCTCGTGCTGGAGCCGCTTCACCTCCGCGAGGACGGCGCCCCACTGCCCGGACGGCGTCGCCGCGCGCAGCCGCTCGCCTGCGGCCTCGGCGTCCATGGCGGCACAACCTAGGGGCCGCGCGCCTCCCGGCGGAAGGCCTCCGCGAGCGCCGCAGCTGCCACGATGGGATCCCGGACGAGGGAGGCCCCGGTGGACGACGCCCAGCTGGTGCTGCCCAGCGCCGGCCCCGACCCGCTGCCGCTCGGCACCGCGCTGGCCGCCGTCGTCGGTTACGCGCAGGGACGGCGGCCTCTCTACTACCGCGCCGCCAACGCCCGCACCGGCCGCTGGGTCGAGCTGCCCGCATACGGCTACGAGCGGTTCGACCGCCGTCCGCGCTCGACCGGTCCCCTCGGCGAGCCCGACATCCTCACCGCGGAGGGACTGCACGGCCGGCTCGATCGCGAGGCGTGGCAGGCGACGAAGACAGCGCTCGCGGACGTCGGACCGCTGGCCGACGCCGTCGCCGAGGCCGCCGCCGGGCGCCGGTTGGAGAACCTCCCGGACGACGAGTTCTCCGTGCTGGCCGAGCCGGGCACGGTGGGTGCGGCCCTGCGCCGGCTGCGCGAGGCCACCGACAGGACGGCGTCGCCGAAGCACGTCAACGCCGCCCTCCACCACCGCCGTCCGGATCTGGTCCCGCTCCTGGTCCGCGCCACCCGGTGGCAGCTGCTCCCCCACGTGCGCGAGGGCGACAGCGGTGTGGAGGCGGTGGTCCACCGCGAGGTCAGCGGCAACGCCGCGGCGTTCGCCCGGCTGGCGGCGGACCTGGCTGAACGAGACATCGCGATGAGCGCCGTCCGGCTGCACGACGTCCTGCTCTGGCTCACCGCCACCCTGCGGCTGGACCACGCCGTCGCACTGGGTCAGGCGGAGGCCCACCCGGGGTCGCGGCCGGTCTGACCGAGCAGCCGGTGCAGCACCGGCGCGTCGTCGGGGACGGGCACCACCGGCCCGTAGATCTGGTCGCGCATCTCGGGTGCGTTCGCTGCGAAGTCGACGGCGTACTCGAGACACGCCTGCGTGCTGGCCGGGTCAGCCCGGTACTCCTGCCCCGTCGCGGCAGCCAGGTCCCACCCGTGCACGAGCACCTCGTTGAGCGCGATGACGCCGACCGCGCCCGCGGGCAGGTCCAGGCCGGCGATCACGGCCCGCCCCTCCCAGGCACCCGGCTCGCGCCAGGCAGCTGCGAGCGCGTCGAGCTGGTCCGGCAGACGCGTCCGCCAGTCCTCGGCGAGCCTGGCCGCGTCCGGGTACGGGCCGGGCGGCTGCGGCACTTTCCCCGCCGCCTCGCGGAAGGCGTGGGTGAGGCCGACGAGGTGGTCGAGCAGCGCGGCCACGTTCAGCTCGCCGCAGGGCGTCGGGTGGCACAGCTGGTCGGCCCGGACAGCGGCCACGATGCGGGCGACCTCGGCGGTCTGCGGGCCGAGGTCGAGGGTCGTCGTCTGCATGTCCGGTACGACCCTGCCGCCGTCGTGAAGTCATCGGGCAGGCTGGCCCGATGAGCGACCCCTTCGACCTCCGGCGGTTCGTCGACGCCCAGGCGCACACCTACGACCAGGCGCTCGCCGAGCTGCGCGCCGGCAGCAAGCGCAGCCACTGGATGTGGTTCGTCTTCCCGCAGATCGCCGGCCTCGGCCGCAGCGGCATGGCGCAGCGCTTCGCGATCTCCGGCCTCGACGAGGCCCGTGCCTACGCGAACCACCCGACGCTGGGCCGCCGACTGGTCGAGTGCGCGAAGGCCCTCACCGCGCTCGACACCGAGGACGCCGAGCAGGTCCTCGGGCCGGTCGACGCCCAGAAGCTCCGCTCGTCGATGACCCTCTTCGCCCACGCGGCACCCGAGGAGCCGGTGTTCCGCGAGGTCCTCGACCACTACTTCGGCGGAACCGAGGACGAGGCCACGACCAGCCGGCTCTGACCACCTGTACGGGTCGCGTACGGGCAGCGTCCCAGGTAGTGCGGGACACCTGTATCTGGATCCCGGGACACCTCTCTTCCTAGCGTCGACCGCGTCCGATCCAGCCGAAGCACGAGGTGCCCAGTGACCGCCGTCCTCGCCCGTCCGACCATCCCGAGCCCGCGCACGCCGATCGAGGACGCGCCCCGCCACTCCCCCGCAGTCGCCTACCAGCGGGTGCTGCACCAGGCCGTGCGTCGCGAGTTCCGGATGCTCGCCGAGCTGGCGACCTGGGCCCCGGCCGAGGACGCGACCCGCGCGGCCGACCTCACCGGGCACGCCGACCTGCTCGCCCGCGTCCTGCTCCAGCACCAGGCCACCGAGCGCGAGCTGCTGTGGCCGGCGCTCTTCCGCAGCCTGCCGGCACGCGAGGAGGACGCCGCCCGCGACGCCATCGCCTACTGGACCAGCCGGGCGGCCCTCCTCGACCACATGCTCCGCGACCTCTCCACCGCCGCCCGCCAGTGGGCGGTCGCCCCGACGCTGCCCTCGCGCAACACCTTCGCCCGCGCCTGCACCCGCCTCGCCGACCAGGTGGACGCACACCTGACCGCCGAGGAGCGCGACCTGCACCCGCTGCTCGGCCGCTACCTCACCGCCGCCGAGTGGACGACGGTCAGCCGGTCGGCGACGACGAACCTGTCGGGCCGCGAGCAGCTGATCCTGCTGGGCCTGGCCCTCGAGGACGCCTGCGCCATCGACCGCGCCCGCCTCATGGCCGGCCTCGCGCCGGCCACCCGCACCGCCTGGCGCGTCGTCGGCCGGCGCAACTACCGCGCGACCGTCGTCCGCCTGCGGGGAGCCCCGCCGGCCGCCTGAGCAAGACCGAAGCCTGATCGCAATGCCCCGGGCGTGTGAGCCCGGAGGGCATCGGGAACGCTGAGACGGTGAGTGACGACAACAGCGGGTCCGGTTACGTCGAGTCCGAGTACGAGCGCGACTCCAAGTACATCTCCGACCGGATCACCTCCGACGGGTCGAGCGCCTGGCCCGTGGAGCCCGGCCGCTACCGGCTGGTGGCCGCGCGGGCGTGCCCGTGGGCGAACCGGTCGATCATCGTGCGGCGGCTGCTCGGCCTGGAGCCGGTCATCTCGATGGGGCTGACCGGGCCCACGCACGACGAGCGCAGCTGGACCTTCGACCTCGACCCCGGCGGCCGCGACCCGGTGCTCGGGTACGAGCGGCTGCAGGAGGCCTTCCTCGCCCGCGACCCCGACTACTCGCGCGGCATCACGGTGCCGGCGATCGTCGACGTCCCGAGCGGCGCCGTCGTCACCAACGACTTCCCGCAGATCACCCTCGACTTCTCCACGCAGTGGACCGCCTACCACCGCGAGGGCGCGCCCGACCTCTACCCCGAGCACCTGCGTGACGAGATGGACGAGGTCATGGAGCGGGTCTACCAGGAGGTCAACAACGGCGTGTACCGCTGCGGCTTCTCCGGCTCGCAGCGCGCCTACGACAAGGCCTACCAGCGGTTGTTCACCGCGCTCGACTGGCTGGAGGAGCGCCTGGAGCACCAGCGCTTCCTCATGGGCGGGCAGGTCACGGAGGCCGACGTCCGCCTGTTCACGACGCTCGCCCGGTTCGACGCCGTCTACCACGGCCACTTCAAGTGCAACCGGCAGAAGCTGACCGAGTTCCCGACGCTGTGGGCCTATGCGCGCGACCTGTTCCAGCTGCCGGGGTTCGGCGACACGATCGACTTCCCGCAGATCAAGGAGCACTACTACGTCGTCCACAAGGACATCAACCCGACGCAGATCATCCCGTCGGGCCCGGACACGTCGCACTGGCTGATCCCGCACGACCGCGACCAGCTGGGTGACCGGCCGTTCGGCGAGGGCACCCCGCCCGGGCCGGTGGTCGAGGGCGAGGAGGTCCCGGCCGACCACGGGCCGGGAGGCATCCCGCACCGCTGAGCCGCCTGTGGACAACGGCTCGGCGGGTCGGTCCGGAGTGCCACCGTTCCCGGCATGACGACTCTCCCGCCGCTCGCCGACGTCCCCGTCCGCTCCGCCGACGACCTGACCGCCCGCTGGATGCTGCTGCTCGAACCACCGGTCTTCCGCGCCCGCAGCCTCTGGCTGGCGTGGCTCGGCCCCGACCGCCGCATGCTGCCGATCGTTCTCCCGGTCGACGACGTCCCGCTGGTGCCGGAGCCGGCGATGCTCGCAGACCTGACCCGGCTGCACGACTCGCTCTTCGAGAGCCGGCTGGGCGGCGAGGGGCACTTCGCGATGGCGCTGTGCCGGCCCGGCGACCCGGGCCTCCGTGAGGACGACGAAGCGTGGGTCGCGGCCCTGTCCACAGCGCTGGACGACGGCCGGATCGACGGCACCTGGAGCCTGCACCTCGCGGCCGGCGGCGAGGTGGCGCCGCTGGTCGAGGCGCCCCCGTGGCTGTGGTCGCGCTAGCTGTACTGACCAGACACGTTGGTCAGCCGTGTGATCGGTGGGCGGCGTCCGATCGCGGTGTGGGGCCGGTGATGGTTGTACTCGTGTAGCCAGCCGGGTAGGGCCTGGCGGCGGGCGAGTTCGGTGAG
>NZ_QCZF01000001.1 GCF_003075095.1 Blastococcus litoris | reverse complement strand
TCACCGGCGGGCAGTCATTGCGGAAGCCATCCGAACAGCAGCATGAGGTGGAGCCTCGCCGGTGACGCCCGCGAGCGCCCCGCCAGGGGTGACGGAGCACCTCATTACCGCAGATGCATGAGGTGTGTCGGCTCGTGATCTTGTCCGGTCGGGCAGCTGAGAGAGGCGCGGACAAGGAGGCGCAGGCGAGGATCGAGCGCGCAGCCAAGGCGAAGGTGTGACTGTGCTGTCGCGGGCGGCGCGAGCGATGAGCACCTGGCGAACTGAGCGAGGGCTGTTCTCGTCGAGCGTGACCTTCACTCGGGGCCCAGCGGGACCAGTTCCTCGCGGGCCAGCAGCGCCCCGTACGCGGCGGCCGTCTGGACGCCTTCCGAGGACGGGTGTCGGGAACTCCGCAACGATCTCCTGCGGACTCATTCCGGCAGCTAAGCAGTCGAGCACCACGCTGACGGGCACGCGCGGTGCCGGCGATCACCGCCTGGCCGCTCAGCACGGCCGGATCGGTGGTGATCAAGGGACAGGCGATGGGAACTCGTGCGCCATGGGTGCCCGCGCGCATGATCTACGCCCAGCACGCCGAGCCGGCCTGGAGGAGAACCGGAGACGCGCCGGAGCAGGTCAGGAGACCCAGCAAGCCGACGAACGTCGGACCCAGGCGATCGGGAGCTCGGACAGCAGGGACTGGAGAAAAACAGGAACTTCGCCAGGCACCGTCACCAAACGGCCGGATATGGCGCCTTCTCCAGGTGGGCGTGCGGCGCCGGACGCCGGCGCACGGTGCCACGCGACGAGGAGGGCGACATGAGCGACACGCAGCGACCTCGGGAGCCGGTCTCCAGCGACCCGCTGCTCCTCACACCCGAGGAGGCCGCCACGGTGCTCCGCCTCGGGCGCACGACGGTCTACGCGTTGATGAAGGCGGGCGACCTGCACCCCGTCCACATCGGCCGGAGCTGCCGTCTCTCCCGCAGCGAGCTCGAACGTTACGTTCGCGGCCTGGAAGCTCCCCGCACCGCTCCTCGCGCGCTGCGCCGGTCCGTGACCACCACGGACCAGCGCGGACTCTTCGAACTGGACCCGACGTCGCCCGATGCCGCGTGAGTCCACAACCGCTCCGCCGGTGTCGGACCGCTCGGCCAAACTGACACTCCAGCCCACGACCCAGGGGTGACCGATGGCAGGGCGCTCAGCGAACGGTGAGTCGACGATCTACCAGGACGCCGACGGGCGGTGGCACGGCTACGTCTCCGTCGGCTTCACCCTCACCGGCAAGCCAGACCGCCGGCACGTCACCGGCAAGACCCGGGCCGTGGTCGTCGCGAAAGTCCGCGACCTGGAGCGCAAGCGCGACGCCGGCACCCTCAGCGCCGTCTCCACCCCGACCGTGGCCGACTGGCTGGAGCACTGGCTCACCACCATCGCCCCGCGCCGGGTGCGGCAGCGGACGCTGGAGAGCTACGAGTCCGCCGTCCGCAAGCACCTGGTCCCCGGCCTCGGTCGGCACCGCCTCGACCGGCTGCGCCCCGAGCACCTCGACCAGCTCTACACCGCGCTCCTCGACGCCGGCTACTCCCCCGCCACCGTGCTGCGCCATCACCGCATCCTGTCCCGGGCGCTCACCGTCGCCGTCCAGCGCGGGCACGTTCCACGCAACGTCGCCGCCCTCGTCGACCCGCCCGCACAGCGCCCGAGCGACATCGCCACCGCCCTCGACCTCGGCGAGGCCCGCGCCGTCCTCGCGGCAGCGGCTCACGTCCGCAACTACGCCCGCTGGACCGTCGCCCTCGCCCTCGGCCTGCGGCAGTCCGAGGCCCTGGCGCTGCAGTGGAAGGACATCGACCTGCTCACGGGCACGCTGACGGTCCGGCGGAGCATCCACCGAGTCCGCGGCGGCGGGCTGATCTACGAGGAGCCCAAGACCCGCCGCAGCCAGCGCACGCTCGCGCTGCCGATGCCTCTCGTCGACGAGCTGCACCGTCACAAGGCCGCGCAGCTCGGCGAGCAGATGCTGGCCGGCTCCGAGTGGCACGACGAGGACCTGGTCTTCGCTCAGCCCAACGGCCGGCCGATCGACAAGAAGACCGACCACGACGACTGGACCCGGCTGCTCAAGGCGGCCGGCGTCCGCCACGTCCGGCTGCACGACGGCCGGCACACCGCCGCGACGCTCCTGCTGAGCGAGAACGTCCACCCCCGGGTGGTCATGGAGCTGCTCGGCCACAGCCAGATGCGCACGACGATGGACATCTACAGCCACGTCATGCCGGCCCTGGCGCGCGAAGCCGCCGACCGGATGAGCGCCCTGCTGCTGCTAGCTAAGGGTAGGCAAACTGCCACCACAACTGCCACCAGAGACGACTCAGGCCGCTCCCCAGAAGGGGAACGGCCTGGTCATCGGGGTGGAGCTGAGGGGACTCGAACCCCTGACCCCCACACTGCCAGTGTGGTGCGCTACCAGCTGCGCCACAGCCCCTTGCGTGCCCGGTCTGGTGTGTCCGAGCCGGGAGCAACTGTACAGGCCCGCCCGCGTGGACCCGCGCAGGGGTGGCGGCGCCGCCACCGGGAGGACGGGTTCAGGGCTGCTTCATCTGCGCGATGCGGATGTGGTTGCCGAACGGGTCGCGGAGGCCGAAGTCGATGCCGTAGGGCTGGTCGACCGGCTCCTCGGTGATCTCGACGCCCTTCGCCTTGAGCTCGGCGTGGGTCTTGTAGGCGTCGTCGCAGGCGAAGAACAGGTGCCCCCCGGCGACGCCCTTGCTGATGGCCTCGCGCACCTGGGCGGCGGTCTCCTCGCTCATGGACGGCGCTCCGGGCTTCTCGAGGAGCACCGCGCGGTCGGGCTGGCCCGGCAGGTTGACGGTGAGCCAGCGCATCGGGCCGAAGTTCATGTCGGCCTGGACCTCGAAGCCGAGCTTCCCGACGTAGAAGTCGAGCGCGGCGTCCTGGTCGGGCACGTAGATCTGGGTGATGGTGATCGAGGTCAGCATGGGGAGAACGCTAGGGAGCGTCACCCCCCGGCGCTTCTCCGAAACTGCTCGGTCTGGCCCACCGCATGGCGAAGCACGTCGGCACCGGCGGCAGCGGCCCGCGCTGCCGGTAGAGCGAGGGCGGCTCCCCGACGATCTCCCGGAAAACCCGGCTGAAGGTGCCCAGGCTGCTGAACCCGACGTCCATGCAGATGTCCGTGACGCTCCGGTCGCCGGAGCGCAGCAGGAACATCGCCCGCTCGACGCGCCGTCGCTGCAGGTACCGGTTCGGCGTCTCGCCGAACGTGGCCCGGAACGTGCGGATGAAGTGCGCCTCCGACACGTGCGCGAGCCACGCCAGGGTCGGGACGTCGAGCGGCTCGGCGTACCGCGCGTCCATGGCGTCGCGTGCCCGGAGCATCCGCCGGTTGGAGTCCTCGACGGCGCCGCTCACGCGGTGATCAGATCAGACGCGGACGCCGCGCTCCGCCAGCCACGGGATCGGGTTGATCCGCTCGCCGTCCTCGCCGCCCTTGTGCACCTCGAAGTGCAGGTGCGGGCCGGTCGACTGGCCACGGTTGCCGAGCAGCGCGATCGTCTCGCCGGCCTCCACGTACTGACCGGGCTCCACGAGGATCGAGTCCATGTGGCCGTAGACGGTGACGTCGCCGTTCTCGTGGAGGATGTAGACCGCCAGGCCGAAGCCGCTGGCCGCACCGGCCCGCAGGACGACGCCGTCACCGGCCGCGTACTCCGGCGTGCGCATCGGCGCCGCCAGGTCGATGCCGTAGTGGAAGGTGCCCCACCGGCTGGCGAAGCCACTCGTCAGGCGGGCGCCGTTGATCGGCAGCACGAACTTGGGCCGCGCGGCCTCGCGGGCCTGCGCCTCGGCCTCGGCGCGGGCCGCGCGGGAGGCGGCCACCTCCTCCAGCCGGGCCTGGGCCTCCGCCACGGTGACCGACGCCTGCGGCTTGACCTCGAGGCCCTCCTCGCTGCCGAGCAGTTCCTGCTGGGCCTCCAGCACCGAGGTCGCCTCGGCGGATGCAGCCGGGGCGCTGTGCAGCCCGAGGCCCGCGGCCGCGACACCCCCGGCCAGGAGCGCGCTCAGCAGCAACGCCGGCCGGCGGGTGACCCTCGGGGCGGTGCGGCTGCGCGTGGGAGCGCCGTGACGAGCGGCCGGACGGACCGCGGTCAGGAGGTCCGTGGGGGCCTCGGAACGTGCGCGCATGCACCTGCCCGATCGTGTGCGGAGGAGAAGCCGGAGGGGAAGTTCGGCTACCGCCCATCCAAACATTCCGTGATCCGCTCGTAACCCGGCGTGCGGCGCGTCCGTCAGGACACGCCGTGCGAGCTGCCTCACACGCCTCGTGAGTCACAGGCGTTACTGACACCGATGTCATTCGGCGGCGATGCGGACGCCGGCCTGTGCTCCTCCCCACACGGCCCCGCCCGCGTACACCCGTGCGGGTGGCGGTGGCGTTTGGCCGACCCGCCCAGCGGGCAGTCTGGACCTCCGGCGTGAAAACCCGCGCCGCTCCCGCGTCTAACGATTCGGCGTCCGGTGAGCGGGATGGGCGTCCGAGCCATTGCGCGGGAGACCGCCGGACCCGTGTACTGCTGATCACCGTCGGCCCGAAACTGGGACGGCTGCGATGAGCCGTGCCCACAGACGACCAGACGGAGGGATGCCTTGACCCAAGCGGAGATCTTCTCCCTCCCCCAGAGCCAGGGCCTCGGACCCGCAGAGCTCCCGACCACGACCTCGCACATCGCACCGACGGCCACCGAGATCGCTCTCGCCCACCTCCCCAACGTCGCCGCCTCGGCCACCTCCATCCGGCCGCTGGCCGACCGGACCCTCGGCCAGCACGACGAGCAGCTGATCGTCCCCACCTATGACCGGGCGTCGCTGACCCCCGCCGTCGTGCACTTCAGCGTCGGCGGCTTCCACCGGGCGCACCAGCTCCTGTACTTCGACGACCTGGCCGAGCGCGGCATCAGCACCGGCTGGGGTGTCGTCGGCGTGGGCCTGCACAGCCGGCACATGAAGGACGCCCTGGCTCCCCAGGACCACCTCTACACCGTCGTCGAGCGCAGCCCGGACGGCGAGCGCGCCCGCGTCGTCGGCGTGATGCTCGACTACCACTTCGCGCCGGACGCCCCCGGCACGGTCCTCGACGTCCTGACCGACCCCCGCACCCGGATGGTCTCGCTGACCATCACCGGGAGCGGCTACCGGCTCTGCCCCGACACCGGCACCTTCGACGCCGACGACGCCGACATCCGGTGGGACCTCACGGAGACCGACCGGCCGCGCACGGTCTTCGGCTTCATCGTCGAGGCGCTCGACCGCCGCCGCCGCGCCGGCCTGCCCCCGTTCACCGTCGTCTCCTGCGACAACATGCACCGCAACGGGGACGCCGCCCGGGCGGCCATCGTCGGCTTCGCCCGGCTGCGCGACGAGGTGCTCGCCCGCTGGATCACCGACCGGGTGTCCTTCCCGAGCAGCATGGTCGACCGCATCACCCCGCACACCACCCCGGAGCAGCGCGAGGCGGTGGCCCAGCGCTACGGCGTCGACGACAACTGGCCGGTCATCACCGAGCCGTTCTCGCAGTGGGTCATCGAGGACGACTTCTGCAACGGCCGCCCCCCGCTGGACGTCGTCGGCGTGCGCTTCGTCGACGACGTGGCCGGCTACGAGCTGATGAAGACGCGGCTGCTCAACGCGAGCCACTGCGCCCTCGGCTACCTCGGCTCCCTGGCCGGGCACAGCAGCATCGACCGCGTCATGGCCGATCCGCTGCTGGCCGAGTACGTCGCGCAGCTCATGGACGTCGAGGTCACGCCGCTCCTGCCCCCGCCGGACGGCATCGACCTGACCGCCTACAAGGCCACCCTGCTCAAGCGGTTCGCCAACCCGGCCATCGCCGACCAGCTCTACCGCCTGTGCCGGCGCGGCTCGACGAAGATGCCGCACCACCTGCTGCCCTCGCTGCGGGAGGCGCTCGACGCCGGCCGGCCGCACGCCCTGCTCACCGTCGCCGTCGCCGCCTGGTTCCGCTACCTGCGCGGGACCGACCTCGAGGGTCGGCCGGTCGCGATCGACGACCCGCGCGCCGACGAGCTCCGGACGCTCGCCCGCGCCGGCGGCACGGACCCGCGGCCCTTGCTCGGCGTCCGGTCGATCTTCGGCGACCTGGGCGAGGACCCCGTCTTCGTCGCGGAACTCGCCGCCGCACTGGACCGCCTGGAGCACGACGGGGTGCGCGTCGCCGTGGCCGCGGCGCTGCACCCGTCCGACAGGTTCCGCCCGTGAGCCACCACGACCCGAGGGAGAACCCACCCATGCCGCCCGTCCCGACGCCGCTGCTCGAGCAGGTGCGCTTCCTGCTCTGCGACGCCGACGGCAACCTCTTCCCGTCCGAGGAGCCGGCCTTCGACGCGTCCGTCGAGGTCACCAAC
This sequence comes from Blastococcus litoris, assembly GCF_003075095.1. Taxonomy (GTDB): domain Bacteria; phylum Actinomycetota; class Actinomycetes; order Mycobacteriales; family Geodermatophilaceae; genus Blastococcus_B; species Blastococcus_B litoris. The sequence goes on along the minus strand of NZ_QCZF01000001.1, from coordinate 888,305 downwards.
GCGTTCCTCGCGTCCATCGGCAGCGACCGCCGGTTCACCGCCCCGGAGCTCCGCCTCGCGGCGACCGGGCTGAACTTCCGGTCCACCGCGCAGCGCCTGGCCGCCGAGGCCGGTGTCCCGGACGTCGACGTCGAGCCGTGGGTCCAGGAGGAGAAGCGGGCGGTCACCGAGCACCTGGGCCGCACGCTGCGCCCGCACGCCGCGACGTCCGCCGCGCTCGAAACCATGGCCGCGCACCTGGAGCTCGCCGCGGTGAGCTCGAGCGCCCTGGCCCGGCTCGCCGCCTGCTTCACCGCCACCGACCTGGACGAGCTGATCCCGCCGGCCCGCCGCTTCAGCGCCGAGGACTCCCTCCCGACGCCGACCAGCAAGCCCGACCCCGCCGTCTACCTGCACGCCTGCGAGCAGCTGGGCATCCGTCCGGAGGAGGGCCTGGCGGTCGAGGACTCCCTGCCCGGCGCGCAGTCCGCCGTGGCGGCCGGCTGCCCGACCATCGGCAACCTGCTGTTCGTCGCCCCGGAGGAGCGGGCCGACCGCGCCGCGGCCCTCGAGGCGGCCGGCGTCCTCGCCGTCGTCTCCTCCTGGCAGGAGATCGCAGACCTGCTGCTCGCCCGTCGCGACGACGACGTGCTGGCGACGGGAGCGGCCCGGTGAACATCGTCTACAGCGCGTTCCGCGGGCACTTCTCCGACAGCCCGCGGGCGATCTACGAGGCGCTGCTCGCCCAGGGGTCCGACGGCCCGGCCGCCGGCGCCGCGCACACCTGGCTGGCCGCGCCCCACCTGAGGGGCACCTTCCCGGCCGACGTCACGACCGTCGAGTTCGGGAGCCCGGAGTGCATCGCGGCGCTCGAGGCCGCCGACGTCGTCGTCTCCAACGACCACATCCCGCTGGACTGGGACAAGCGCCCGGGGACGACGTACCTGCAGACCTGGCACGGCACGATGCTCAAGCGCATCCACAACGACGTGCTGTGGGCGCCCGAGGGCCGGCTGTCCTACCTGGAGCAGGACATCGCCCGCTGGGACCTGCTGCTCTCCCCCAACGCGGTGTCCACCGAGCGCCTGCGCAAGGCGTTCGGCTTCACCGGGCCGATCCACGAGACGGGGCTCCCGCGCAACGACCTGCTGAGCTCCTCGCAGGCCGGTGAGGTGCGCGCCGCGGTCCGCGCCGACCTGGGCATCGGGGACGACCAGAAGGTCGTCCTCTACACCCCGACCTGGCGCGACGACCTGGTGTTCAACAAGACCGGGCCGCAGGACTTCGAGTTCGCCATCGATCTCGACGACTTCGGCAAGCGCCTCGGCGACGACCACGTGCTGCTCCTGCGGCTGCACAACATGGTCATGGACCGGCTGGACATCACCGAGGGGTCGGCCGTGCGCGACGTGTGCAGCCACCCCGACATCCGCGACCTCTACCTGGCCGCCGACCTGATGGTCACCGACTACTCGTCGACCATGTTCGACTTCGCCATCACCGGCAAGCCGCTGCTCTTCTTCACCTACGACCTGGACTACTTCCGGGACGAGCTGCGCGGCTTCTACTTCGACCTGGCCGAGGCCGCGCCGACGCCGCTGCTGCACACCAGCGAGGAGCTCGTGGCGGCGATCGCCGACATCGACTCCATCGCGACACGGACGGCGGACCGGTACGCCCGGTTCCGCCAGGAGTTCACCCACCTCGAGGACGGCGCTGCGACCCAGCGCGTGCTCGACCTGCTCTTCCCGCCCGGCGCACGGGGCGCCGGCTGGACAACCGAGGGAGATGAGAACCGTGCGGACCTCTGACCGAGTTCTGAGCAACGTCCTGCGTGGGCGGTCCACCTCCCGATCTGCGCGGCTGCAGCCGGCCCAGACGCCGCTGCAGGTGGTCGTCCTCGCGGCCGGCATGGGCACCCGCCTCGGCCGCGACCACCCGAAGCCGCTGACGCCGCTGCACGACGGGCGCAGCATCCTGCAGCGCCAGCTCGACGGCCTGCGGGCGGTCCTCGGCGCCGAGGTGCCGATCACCGCGGTCGTGGGCTACCGCTGCGAGATGATCATGCAGGCGGCGCCGGACCTGACCTTCGCCTACAACCCGGACTTCGCCACGACGAACACCTCCAAGAGCCTGCTCCGCGGTCTGCGCAACTCGCACGAGGGCGGCGTCCTCTGGCTCAACGGGGACGTCGTCTTCGACCCGGCGGTGCTGGAGCTGGCGCTCCCGTGGCTGAAGGCGGACCAGAGCTTCGTCTGCGTCGACACGAACACCGTGGCCGACGAGGAGGTCAAGTACACCCTGGACGGCGACGGGTTCGTGCGCGAGCTCTCGAAGACGGTGGTCGGCGGGCTCGGTGAGGCGGTGGGCATCAACTTCGTGTCGGCCGCCGACAAGCCGGCGCTGATCGAGCACCTGGCCGCCTGCGACCTGCAGGACTACTTCGAGCGCGGCATGGAGACCGCGATCGAGCAGCGGGGCCTGCGCTTCCGGCCGCTCGACATCTCGCAGTTCGCCGCGGTCGAGGTCGACTTCGAGACCGACCTGCACCGCGCCAACAGCCTGCTGCCGGGGCCGCTCAACCACGTGGTCGACGACGTCCCCGCGGTGGCCGAGGTCGGCTGAGCTCGGCGTCCGGTCCCGGTCAGCCGACCGGGACCGGGCGCTCCGGCCCGTCCGGCGACGCGGTCTCCCGGAAGCGGCGGACCGCCGCGATCCCCCCGACCACGAAGCCCGCGCCGAGCGCGAGCAGCAGCGCCACGGCCACCCGGGCCAGCACCTGGGGGCCGTTCGACAGCACGTTCGCAGTCCACAGCACGTCGAGGTCGGGCAGCCCCTGCACCAGCATCAGCCAGCCCAGGACGACAGCGAACAGCCCGGTCATCGCGCCCCGCCCGCGCCGGGAGGCGCGGAAGCCCAGCACGCCGACCAGCACGGCGGTGAGCGCGGGCAGCAGCGCCGAGACGATCGCGCCGGCGTGCGAGGAGATGCTGACCGGCGGCTCGGGCGTGGCGGCCGCGTGCCAGAGCCCGGCGCCGGCCCCCACCAGCAGCAGCGCGCCCAGCGGACGCGGGCCCCGGACCAGCAGGCCGGCCGCGACCGCCAGCAGCGCCAGCGCGGCGTAGGCGGGCCAGACCAGCCAGGGCGAGGGCGGCGGCGTCCAGGTCAGCTCTCCGGCGACCTGGATGTCGGTGCCGTCGTGCTCCAGCGGCACGGTCCACTCGAAGACCGTGTGCGCCTCGGAGGGGTCGGCCGCGACCGCCGGCGGGAGCACGTTCGCGCTCATCCAGTGCGTGCGGTGGTCGTGCCACGCGTAGGACGGCTCGGTGGAGACCTGCACCCAGTCGGGCTCCGCCCCGCGCTCGGCGTTGTCCGGCAGGTCGACCTGGGCATACCGGTCGAGATTGATGTAGGTCGCCGGGCTGTTGGCGTTGCGCCAGACGCCGTCCGGCCCGATCCGCAGGTAGGGCTCGCCGTCGTAACCAGGGACGGCGACCTCGCTGCCAGTCTCGTTGACCAGCTCCAGCTCGTCCCCGAACTGCAGCACGCGCACGGTGAGTCCGGGGACCTCCGGCGTCACCGCCAGCACCCGGGCGTCGTAGTTGCTGCCGGCGGCCCCGCCCCCGACGTGCGCCGCGGCCGGGCCCGCCACCGCGAGGGCCGCGAGCAGGCCCGCGAGGACGACGAGCAGCCGGGCCGCGACCCGGCTCACGTCCCCTCCGCGACCAGTCGCAGGTCGGTGGCGATATCGCGCGAGGTGTTGCCGGCGTCGAAGGCGACGTGGGCCTCGTCGTCGGCGCCGTACAGCAGCAGCAGCGAGGAGTGCAGCCGGCCCTGGTCCTCGGCCAGCGGCACGCCGGTGGACAGCTGCGCCTGGTCGATCGCCTCCTGGTCGCCGGTCAGCCCGGTGAAGGCGACGGGCAGGTCGGCGTCGAAGCGGTCGAGGTACTCCCCCAGGACCTCGGGGGTGTCGGTCGCGGGATCGGTGGTGACGAAGACGACCTGCAGGTCCTGGAGCGTTGCCGCGTCCAGGCCGCGCAGGGCGACCGCGACGTCGGCCATCGTGGTCGGGCAGACGTCGGGGCAGTTGGTGTAGCCGAAGAACAGCAGCGTCGGCTTGCCCGCGGTGAGGGCAGTGAAGTCGAACGGCGCCCCGGTCGTGTCGGTCAGCGTGAACTGCGGCCGCCGGTAGGGCTCGGCGAGGTCCAGCCCGGCGTACACGTCGTCGGGCCCCTCCACCGCGGCCGGGGCGTCGGAGTGCTCGTGCCCGCCGGCGTGCGGTCCGTCCCCGGCGGTCGCCTCGTCACCGCAGCCGCTGAGGAGGACGACGGCGGCCAGGGACAGGGCCGTCAGCGCGGGACGCAGGCGGCCGCCGAGGGCGGAGCTCACGAGGACACGGTACGACGCGTCGCCCGCCAGCCGAGGACGACACCGGCGATGCCGGTCAGCAGCGCCAGGATGGCGAGGAAGAGCGCGAGCGCCCCCGGGGACTCCTCGACGGCGGCCGCGTGATCGTGGTCCTCCTCTGTCGTGGCTGGGGCGTCGGCGGTCTCGCCCGACGCGGCCGAGGTGAGGCTGAGCACGGGCGCCGGGCTCTCCGGCTCCTCCTGGCCGTCCACGGTCGGCTCGATCCAGGCCGCCTCGCTGCCGTCGCTGTAGAGCTGGACGACCGGGAAGGACAGCTGGTCGGCGTCCGGGAACGGACCGCCGGACAGCGCGAACTCCTGGAACTGCCCCGGCCCGATGCCGGCGCCCTCGTCGGCGCGGAACTCCACGACCGAGACGTAGGAGCTGATCTCCTGCCCGTGGTTGTCGAGGGGCTCGTCGAGGTCGGCGGTGGTCAGGGTCGCCGTCCAGCCGGGCATCGGCTGGGTGCGCAGGGAGGCCAGCGCGGCGTCCTCCGGGATCTGGATGCGCAGTCCGACGGTGCTGGCGGTGTCGCTCTCGTTCGGCACGCGGAAGGTGATCTTCCCGTACCCGCCGGGGGCGGCGTCCTGGCTGGCCACGGTGACGTGGGCCGAGGCCCCCGACGCCACGACGACCGAGGCGGCGAGTGCGGTGAGGAGCGCCGTCAGGACGACGACGGCGCGGGCGAGGGGACGGGGCCGGGTGGCCGCACGCGGGGACATGGATCTCCTGTTCATCGGGGGTCTGGGTGGTCCGGCGCCGCAGGTACGGGTCAGCGGACCGGGAACTCGGTACGGGCGGTCGTGGCGGTGAACTCGTCGAGCCGGACGCTGACGGCGAGCGTCCAGGTGCCGGCGCCGGGGATGTCCATCCCGTCGCTGACGTAGTGGCCCGGCCCGGCGGCGGCGAGCTCGACGTCCAGCGGGCCGATCTCCTGGGACGGCTCCCTGAGGCTCACCGTGATCCCGGCCGGCTGGGTGGGCCGCCCCTCGTCGTCGAAGAGGTAGACGTGCAGGGTGTTGGGCCCCGGCCGGGCCGGGTCGACGGAGAGCTGGACGCTGCCCGACGGGCCGCTGCTGGCCTGCAGGGGGAGCAGGACGTCGACCGGCTCGGCGACGGCGGACCGTGCCGGCGGCGTGCCGACGAGAACGGCGGAGAGGGCCAGCACCACGGCGGCGATCGCGAACTCCACGAGCACCGACCGCCGCAGGGCGGGGATGTGCTCGACGGCCGACTCGGACTGCAGCCGGCCGCGCAGGTCCGCGACCTCCTCGACGGCCGGCTCCTCGACGGCCGGCTCGGCCGCCGTCGGGCCGCCGCCCCCGACGGCGGCGAAGGCGTGCGCGGTCAGCGTCCGGCGCCCACCCGGCCGCGGGTGCCGGACGCCCAGGCGCTGCTGCACCCACACCCGGGAGACGCCCGCGGCGGCCAGCAGCACCGCGACCAGCACGAGCTTGGCGACCAGCACCCAGCCGTAGGTCGTGGCGAACAGCGCGGTCGGCGACTCCACCTCGCGGACGGCCTGCACCGTTCCGGTCACCACCAGGGCGGCGACGGCGCCGAACGCCAGCCGCGACCAGGGGGTGAGCACCAAGGCCAGGTCCTCGCCGGAGGTCGTGGGCCGCAGCACGACGGCGAGCAGCCCGGCCAGGCCGCCCAGCCACACGGCCATGCCCGCGGCGTGCACGGACGCCACGACCACCGCCAGGCCCGGCCAGGGCCCGGCCACCGGGTGCCCGATCGCCGCCGTGGCGACCACCAGACCGAGGGCGAGCACCCCCGCGACCGCCGTGAGCGCGGTCGACGGCGGGCGGCCGCGGCGCCACACCGGGCGCAGCACCAGCGCGAGGCCGACGGCCAGCACGGCCCGCGCCAGCAGCGTCCAGCCGGCCTCGGACTCGAGCGTCGCCGAGAGGAGCGACGGATCGAACGCCGAGCCCACACCGGCAGCCGCCGCGTACGGGCCCTGCAGGAGGAACGACAGCAGCGCCGAGCCGGCCACCGCGACCGCCCCCCACGTCGCCAGGCGGCGCAGCCGGTCCGAGCTCCACCCGCCCGGCCAGCAGCAGAGCGCGAGCACGGGCACCCCGACCGCCAGGGCGAGTCCCGCGAAACCGACCCAGCGGCTGATCGGCAGCGCGGCGGCGACGACGGGATCGGTGGGGTCGTCGGCGCCCGCCCCGGCGGTCGGCACCAGCTCGCCGTCGCCCACGACGAAGGAGTAGGCGCCGGAGATCGGGTGCGAGTCGGCCGAGACGACCCGGTAGGTGACCAGGTAGCCGTCGTCGGGCAGGCCGTCTCGCAGCGGGATGGTCAGCACCCGGCCCTCGACCGCGGCGGCACCGGTGTCCACCCGTTCGCCGTCGGCGCCGAGCACCCGCGCGTACCCGGCGCCCAACGAGACCCCCTCGCTGAACTCGAGGGTGACCTCGGCGGGGACCGACTCCACGCGGGCGCCCTCCCCCGGGTCGGTCGACACGAGGGTCGCGTGCGCGGCGGCGGGCAGTGCGGTCACCACGCCGCCGGCGAGCCAGCCGGCCAGCAGCGCGACGACGACGAGCCAGGAGCGCCTCACGCCGCGACCTGCCGGCCGGCGAGCGCGCGCACGGTGCGCCGGCGGCGCCCACGCCAGGCCACGGTGCAGACGAGGAAGACACCGGCCAGGAGCAGGAGGTGGGCCACGGCCCGCTCGACGTGCACGTGCCCGGCACCGAGGTCGGCGAGGGTCACGGGCAGGAGCAGTGCGGTGAAGGAGAGCAGGACCGGGAGCGCTCCGGCGGCCAGGCGGGGAGCCGCCGCCACGGCCAGGAACGCCGCCGCCACGGCGAGGTTCCACGCCCCGGTCTCGTGGGCCATGTGCACGGGAGCGCTCATGGCGCCGGCACCGGTCAGCAGGACCGGCAGGACGAAGGCCGCCTGGGCCACCCCCACGGCCAGCAGCGCCAGCCGGAGGGCGGAGTCGGCCAGGCGCGTACGGGCCGCCGCGGCGACGCCGGGCAGCTCGCGGGGCAGGGCACCGAGCACCGCGGCGGTCAGGTCCGGCACGGCGGGCGCCGCGGCCAGGCGGGCGCGGCGGGTGACCACGGCTGCCTCACCCGCCCAGCCCGCGCACCCGGGGCAGCTGGTGAGGTGGTCATCGAGCTCGCGGGACGGCATCCCGAGCGCTTCACCGTCGAGGCGGGCGGAGATGGCCTCACGGTAGGAAGAGCACGTCATGCCCCATTGGTCGTCCCCGGACCGCGTACGGTTCCCGGGCGGGTGAATGTTCTCCGCGGCACATCCCGGAGCACCCCGCGCGACGAAGATCGGGACATGGACGACCTGGAACGCATCACGGCCGACGCGGCCGAGGGCGACCCCCTCGCGGCGGCGGCGCTCGTGCGCGCCACCCAGTCCGACGTGTGGCGGCTGTGCGCGGCCCTCGGTGACGGCCAGAACGCCGACGACCTCACGCAGGAGACCTACCTGCGGGCCTTCGCCTCGCTGCACCGCTTCGAGAACCGCTCGTCGGTCCGCACCTGGCTGCTGGCCATCGCCCGGCGGGTGTGCGCCGATGCGGTCCGCTCCCGCCGCCGGCGGCGCCTGACCCTCGTCCGCGACGCCGGCGACCTCGAGGACCTCTCCCCCGCCCGGGGCGGCGACCCGGTCGCCGAGGGCGCGGCGGTCGACGACCTGCTCGCCCGCCTCGACCCCGACCGCCGCGAGGCGTTCGTCCTCACCCAGCTGCTCGGCCTGCCCTACGCCCAGGCCGCCGAGGTGGCCGGCTGCCCGGTGGGCACCATCCGCTCGCGGGTCGCGCGGGCCCGGGCGGACCTGATCGGTTCCCTCGACCGGGTGGACGACGACGCGGCGGAGAGCGACGCGGCTCACGCCTGACCCGTCCGCCGCGACCGCTACTGCGACGGCACCTAAGCTCTCCTCCGGCCATGCGTCGTCACGTGGACGACGCCGGCCGTTTCCCCTCCCGATACGGAGCCGACGCGTGCCCTTCAGCCTCACCCCCAAGGACTCGAGCTTCTACCCGCTGTTCACCGCCTCCGCGGAGAACCTCGTGGCGGCCACCGACGTCCTCAGTGAGTTCATCCACGACCACGCGCGCCGCAGCGAGCTGGCGGACAAGCTGCGCGACCTCGAGCACGCCGGGGACCAGACGACGCACGCGATCTTCCGGCAGCTCAACACCAGCTTCGTGACGCCGTTCGACCGCGAGGACATCTACAACCTGGCCAGCAACCTCGACGACGTCATGGACTTCGTCGAGGCCGCCGCCGACCTGGTCATCCTCACCGGTCTGGGCACCCTCCCGGCCGAGATGAGCCAGCAGGTCGCCCTGCTGCAGCGCTGTGCGCAGACGACCGCCGAGGCCATGCCGCGGCTGCGCACGCTCAAGGACCTCTCCGACTACTGGATCGAGGTCAACCGGATCGAGAACGAGGCGGACAAGCTCTACCGCCGGCTGCTCTCCCGGCTCTACAGCGGCGAGTTCGACGCGCTCGAGATCCTCAAGCTCAAGGAGGTCGCCGACCAGCTGGAGGAGGCGGCCGACGCGTTCGAGCACCTCGCGAACGTCGTCGAGACGATCGCCGTCAAGGAGTCCTGACCCGGATGGACCTCCTCTGATGGATGCGGCCTTCGTCGCACTGGTCGTCATCGTCCTGGTGGCCCTGGCGTTCGACTACACCAACGGCTTCCACGACGCGGCCAACGCCATCGCCGTCGCGGTCTCGACCAAGGCGCTCACGCCGCGCGTCGCGCTCGCGCTCGCGGCGGTGATGAACCTGGTCGGGGCGCTGATCTCCACCAGCGTGGCCAAGACCGTCGGTGAGGGCATCATCGACGCCCCGCAGGGCAGCGAGGGTCTGGAGATCGTGTTCGCCGCCCTCATCGGCGCGATCACCTGGAACCTCATCACCTGGTACTTCGGGCTGCCCTCGTCCTCGTCGCACGCGCTGATCGGCGGCCTCGTCGGAGCGGCCCTCGCTGCGGCACACTCCGTCAAGTGGATGGGGATCCTCGACAAGGTCGTGATCCCGATGATCCTGTCGCCGCTCGTCGGGTTCGGGCTCGGCTACCTGTTCATGCTGGGCATCCTGTGGGCCTTCCGCGGCGCCAACGTCTCGCGGGCCAACCGGGGTTTCCGGTACGCGCAGATCGTCAGCTCCGGGACCATGGCGCTGGGCCACGGCATGCAGGATGCCCAGAAGACGATGGGCATCATCACGCTGGCGCTGTTCACGGCCGGCGAGATCGACAGCTTCGAGGTCCCGTTCTGGGTGGTCCTGGCCGCTGCCGGGGCGATCAGCGCCGGCACGTACGCCGGCGGCTTCCGCATCATGCGCACCCTGGGCCGCCGCATCATCCAGCTGACGCCGGCCGGTGGCTTCTCGGCGCAGACCGTCGCCTCCGGCGTCATGATCACGACCGCGACGGTGTTCGCCGTGCCCGTGTCGACGACGCACATCACGACGACCTCGATCATGGGCGTCGGGGCGACCCGCCGGCTCTCCGCCGTCCGCTGGGGCGTCGCGGGCAACATCGTGGTGGCGTGGATCGTGACGTTGCCGGCCGCGGGCGCCGTGGCCGCGATCGCCTACTTCCTGACCGACCTCGCGGTCGGCTGACCGCATGACCGGCGACCGAGGGAGTTCGCCGGTCGCCCTGGGGACGGCGCCCGGCCGCTGGCTGGTCGTCGTCACCGTGCTCGCCTCGGGCATGGCGTTCCTCGACTCGACCGCCGTGCAGGTGGCGCTGCCGGCCATCGGCGAGGAGCTGGACGCCCCGCTGGCGGGCCTGCAGTGGACCGTCAACAGCTACACGCTGACGCTGGCCGGCCTGATCCTCCTGGGCGGCTCGCTGGGCGACCGCTACGGACGCCGCCGCATCTTCGTGCTGGGCGTCGTGTGGTTCGCCGCCGCGTCGCTGCTCTGCGGGATCGCCCAGACGACCGGGCAGCTGGTGGCCGCGCGCGCCCTGCAGGGCATCGGCGGTGCGCTGCTGACCCCGGGCAGCCTGGCGCTGATCCAGTCGTCGTTCCGGCACGGTGACCGCGGGCGGGCCATCGGCCTGTGGTCGTCGCTGTCGGGCATCGCGGGCCTGATCGGGCCCTTCCTCGGCGGTCTGCTCGTCGACGCGGCGAGCTGGCGGCTGGTGTTCCTCATCAACGTGCCGTTCGCCCTCGTCATCGTGGCCGTGGCCGGGCGGCACGTGCCCGAGAGCCGGGACGACCGGCACCACGGGCGGTTCGACGTGGCCGGGGCGGTGCTGGGGGCGCTGGCCCTGGGCGGGATCACCTACGCGCTGATCGCCGCGGAGGACACCTTCGCGAGCACCGACGTGCTGGTGGCTGCGGGGATCGGCGTGGTGTCGGCCGTCGGGTTCGTCGTCCGCGAGCGGCGGGCGTCGGACCCGATGCTGCCGCTGGGCGTCTTCGCCGACCGCCAGTTCAGCGGGGCCAACGTCGCCACGCTCGCCGTCTACGGCGCGCTCGGCGGCGGTGGGCTGTTCGTCGTCCTCCAGCTGCAGAACGTGCTGGGCTACGGGGCCACCGCGGCGGGGGCGGCGATGCTGCCCTCGATCCTGCTGATCACGCTGCTGTCCCCCCGCGGCGGCGCGCTCGCCCAGCGGATCGGTCCCCGGCTGCCGATGACGGTCGGGCCGCTCGTCGTCGCCGCCGGGACCTTCCTGCTGGCCTTCGTCGACGGGAGCGCCCCGTACGTCGTCGAGATCCTGCCCGGGTCGGTCCTGCAGGGCCTCGGGATGGCGCTCACCGTGGCGCCGCTGACGGCCACCGTGCTGGGCGCCGCGCCCGACACCATGGCGGGGGTGGCGAGCGGGGTCAACAACGCGGTCGCCCGGGCGGCGCAGCTGCTGGCCGTGGCCGCGCTGCCGGTCGCCGTCGGCCTCGGGGGCGACGACTACGCCGATCCGGCCGCGTTCACCGACGGCTACCGCATGGCGCTGATGATCTGCGCCGCGCTGTTCGCCATCGGCGGCGCGGTGTCGTGGGCGACCATCCGCAACGACGTGCTGGAGCCCTGATCCCGCCCTCTGGGACACCGCGTTGCGTATGTCGATCGATCTGGTAGACATAGCGCCGTGGCGGCGACGGCGGTGCTCCTCGTGGGGCGGATCCACGTCGACCTGCTCCGCGTCTGCACTGCGACCTGTCCGGGCTGCTGACTCCCGCCCCTGACGGCGTACGTCCTCGTTCCACCCCTCCCCTGCTCGATCCCGCCCGGCCGCGCCCGCGCGCGCGCCCGCGGTACCTCACGACTCGGAGTCACCCCCCGTGAAGACCCTCGTCCTGCTCGCCCTCGTCGGCCTGGGTGCGCAACTGGTCGACGGCAGCCTCGGCATGGCCTACGGCGTCACGTCGACCACCCTGCTGCTCGCGATCGGCACCAACCCGGCGGCCGCCTCGGCCACCGTGCACCTCGCCGAGATCGGCACGACGCTCGCGTCGGGCCTCTCGCACTGGAAGTTCGGCAACGTCGACTGGAAGGTCGTCGCGAAGATCGGCCTGCCCGGCGCGGTCGGCGCGTTCGCCGGCGCGACGTTCCTGGCCAGCCTCTCCACCGAGGTGGCCGCCCCCGTGATGTCGCTGATCCTGCTGACCCTCGGCGCCTACATCCTCGTCCGCTTCACGCTGCGCGGCGTCGATCGGCGCAACCTGGGCAAGCCGATGCGCAAGCGCTTCCTCGGCCCGCTGGGTCTGGTGGCCGGCTTCGTCGACGCGACCGGTGGCGGCGGCTGGGGCCCGGTGGGCACGCCCGCCATCCTCGCCAGCGGCCGCATGGAGCCCCGCAAGGTCATCGGCTCGATCGACACGTCGGAGTTCCTCGTCGCCCTGGCCGCCAGCCTCGGCTTCCTGTTCGCGCTGGGCTCGCAGGGCATCGACTTCGCGTGGGTCGGCGTCCTGCTCGCCGGTGGCCTGATCGCCGCGCCGATCGCGGCCTGGCTGGTCCGGCACATCCCGCCGCGGATGCTCGGCTCGCTGGTCGGCGGCGTCATCGTCCTGACCAACAGCCGGACCCTGCTGAAGAGCGACTGGATCGCCGCCGGGGACGGCACGCGCTACGCGATCTACACCGTCATCTACGTGCTCTGGGCCGCGGCGGTCGTCTGGTCCTTCCTCGAGTACCGCAAGGACCGCGCGCTGGAGTCCGCCGACGCGGTCGCTGCCGAGGCGGCCCGCAAGGCCGAGGCCAACGTGGTGCAGGACCTGCCCGCGGAGGAGCAGGTCCCGGCCGGCCGGCCCAGCGCCCCGCGCGACTAGGTCACCGACGCGTCGGGAGGCCCCGTCCGGCAGCCGCCGGGCGGGGCCTCCCGCGCTTCTGCACGGAAAGCTGTCAGTGGCCGGCGAGGAGCTGCGCCTCGAGCTCGGGTGGCAGACCCGGTTCGCGGCGGTGGCCGCCGGGGGGCAGCGGCGGGCGGCCCTCGGCCCGCAGCCACGCCCACGTGTCGGTGACGGTCTCCTCGAGCGGCCGCGTGCGCAGGCCCGTCTCCCGGGCCCGCGTGGTGTCCACGTCCCACGTCGTCCGCGCCTCCTCGGCGCGCAGCCAGAGCGGCAGGTGGACCCACTCCTCGACGCCGGCGGCGAGCAGGTCGGCCTCGGGCACCGGGGTCCACTCCGCGTCGGAACCGGTGACGTCCCGGCACAGCTCCAGGAGACCGCCCAGCGTGGTCATCCCGGTCGGACCGGTCGCGCTGACCGCACCGCCCCGCCCCCGCTCGGCCATGCCGACCAGCCAGCCGGCCAGGTCGCGGGCGTCGACCAGCCCGATCGGCTGGTCGAGCCCCTCGGCGGGGACGACGACGCGGCCGCCCCGGCCGATGCGCTCGAGCCACCAGCCCAGCCGGTGGATGTTGTCGTACGGACCGACGATCAGGCCGGCGCGCGCGGTGAGGAAGCCGGCGCCGACCGCCGCACCGATCTCCCGCTCGGCGAAGGCCTTGATCGGGCCGTACGTGTCCTCGTCGCTGGTCCAGGTCGGCTCGTCGTCCTCGCGCGCGAGCGGGCCCGGGGGCCAGTTCGCGTAGGCGTTGAGGCTGCTGACGAAGGCGTAGCCGTGCACGTCCGCCAGCGCGGCGGCCGCGTTGCCCGCCGCGGCGCGGGTCTGGCAGGACGTGTCGACGACGAGCTCCGCCGCCCAGCCGTCGAGCGCCGTCGGCAGGGCGGCCGGGTCGTCCCGGTCGCCGTGCAGGGCCCGCACGCCCGCGGGCGGCTCGCCCGACACACCGCGGGTGAAGGTGGCCACCTCGTGGCCGCGCTCGAGCGCCGCCGTGACCACGTGCCGGCCGAGGAAGTGGGTGCCGCCCAGGACGAGGAGTCGCATGCGCCCACTCCAGCCGAGCCGTTCCCCGCCGTCCAGCCGGTTCGCGGGAGGCGTAAGGCCTGCTAGACCGCCCGGCGGTACTCCGGGACCTGCGGGAGGGGTGTCGAGCGGGCCGCGGCGAGCACCATCTGGGGCGACCGGGGCAGCCCGCGCCGGGTGCACAGGCGCAGCGCGCGGGCACCGGTCAGCACGTCGGTCTCCGGGGGCACCACCAGGAGGTCGGCGCGCCGGGTGCCGCCGTCCCAGGTCAGGCAGACGACGCCCGGGTCCATGCTGCGAAAACCGCCCGTCCGCACCAGCCGGCCCTGGACGACGACCTTGCGCGCGACCGGCGCCCACGCGTCGAGCGCGTAGGTGAAGCGTTCGACCCGCAGGCCGCGACGGTCGAGCTCCGCGATCAGCTCGGGCAGCTCGACGGCGAGGTCCCGACCGCGCGGGAACCACGCTCCGTCGAAGGCCGACGCCCCGTCACCGGCGTTGTCGCGAAGACTCACCCGGACATCGATCCCGCCCCGGAAACCCGTCTCCGGAACCGCTCGGGTGATCGTCGTCATCAGCGCTCGGCCGCCTCTCCTCGCTCGACCGGCCCGCGCACACGGACCCGAGACCAACGTACGGAGAGGTCAGCGGGTCGCCCGGGACGGACGGGGCGGGCGGGTCGCCCCCGCCCGGCCCGTCGTCACCGCCGGTGACGGCCCGGCTGCGCGCATTATCGGGACAGGACTCAGACCGGCTTGGGCTTGCGGTTCTTGGCCTTGCCGCGCTCGGTCTGGTCGAGCACCACCTTGCGGATGCGCACCGTGGCCGGGGTGACCTCGACGCACTCGTCCTCGGCGCAGAACTCCAGCGCCTGCTCCAGGTTCAGGATGCGCGGCGGGATCAGCCGCTCCAGCTCCTCGGAGGTGGACTTGCGCATGTTGGTGAGCTTCTTCTCCTTGGTGATGTTCACGTCCATGTCGTCCGGACGGGAGTTCTCACCGACGATCATGCCCTCGTAGACGTCGGTGCCCGGCTGCACCATCAGCTGGCCGCGCTCCTGCAGCGAGAACATCGAGTACGTCGTCGCCACGCCCTGGCGGTCGGCGACCAGCGAGCCGGTCGGCCGGGCGCGCATGTCGCCCAGCCACGGCTCGTAGCCCTCGAGGTTGTGGTTGAGGACGCCGGTGCCGCGGGTCTCGGTGAGGAACTCGGTGCGGAACCCGATCAGGCCGCGGGACGGGACGATGTACTCCATCCGCGCCCAGCCGGTGTCGTGGTGCACCAGGTTCTCCAGCCGCCCGCGCCGCACGGCCAGCGCCTGGGTGAGCGTGCCGACGTACTCGCCCGGGGTGTCGATGGTGACCCGCTCGACCGGCTCGTGCAGCTTGCCGTCGATGGTCTTGGTGACGACGGTCGGCCGGCCGACGGTGAGCTCGAACTCCTCGCGCCGCAGCTGCTCGACCAGGATCGCCAGGGCCAGCTCGCCGCGGCCCTGCATCTCCCAGGTGTCGGGGCGCTCGGTGGGCAGCATCCGCACCGAGACGTTGCCGACCAGCTCCTGGTCGAGGCGGTTCTTGATGAGGCGGGCGGTGAGCTTCTTGCCCGACTTGCCCGACAGCGGCGAGGTGTTGATGCCGATGGTGATCGAGATGGAGGGCTCGTCGACGGT
The DNA here is from genome assembly GCF_003075095.1 of Blastococcus litoris. GTDB lineage: Bacteria > Actinomycetota > Actinomycetes > Mycobacteriales > Geodermatophilaceae > Blastococcus_B > Blastococcus_B litoris. The sequence continues at coordinate 872,936 of NZ_QCZF01000001.1, read as the reverse complement.
CAGCGGCGGCAGGGGGCGCGGGTCGTTCGGGTCGGCGAGGGTGTCGCCGATCATGATGTCCTCGATGCCGGCGATGGCGACGAGCTCCCCCGGGCCGGCGCTGTCGGCCGGGGTGCGGGTGAGGCCCTCGGTCACCAGCAGCTCGGTGATCTTGACGTTCTTGATCGTGCCGTCGGTGCGGCACCAGGCCACCTGCTGGCCGTTCTTCATGGTCCCGGAGTGGATGCGCAGCAGCGCGAGCCGGCCGAGGTAGGGCGAGGCGTCGAGGTTGGTGACCTGCGCGCGCAGCGGCTCCTCGGCGTCGTAGGCCGGCGCCGGGATCGTGTCGAGCAGGGTCTTCACCAGCGGGCCGAGGTCGGGGCTGTCGGGCGACTCGCCGTCGTTCGGCCGGGTCAGGGAGGCCTGACCGGTCTTGCCGTTGCTGTAGACGATCGGGAAGTCGAGGCTGTCGACGTCGAGGCCGGAGTCCTCGAGCAGCTCCATGAACAGCTCGTAGGTCTCGTCGACGACCTCGGCGATGCGGGCGTCGGAGCGGTCGGTCTTGTTGACCACGAGGATGACCGGCATCTGCTTGGCCAGGGCCTTGCGGAGCACGAACCGGGTCTGCGGCAGCGGGCCCTCGGAGGAGTCGACCAGCAGGACGACGCCGTCGACCATCGACAGGCCGCGCTCGACCTCGCCGCCGAAGTCGGCGTGGCCGGGGGTGTCGACGATGTTCACCGTGACGGGGTTGCCGGCCTCGTCGGCCAGCCGGATCGCGGTGTTCTTCGCGAGGATGGTGATCCCGCGCTCGCGCTCGAGGTCCATCGAGTCCATGACGCGGTCCTGCGTCGTGTCGGCGTCCGTGCCCTCGCCCTTGGCGCGCCCGAGAGCGCCCGCCTGACGGAGGAGGGCGTCGACCAGGGTGGTCTTGCCGTGGTCGACGTGGGCGATGATCGCCACGTTGCGCAGGTCGTCGCGGGTGGGCATGCGGAACGGCACCTCAAGGGGGTTTCGGGGATCCCGCGGCATGGGCACGCGGCATATCAGGTAACGGCCGCCGGCCCGGCGACCTTCCCACTGTAGTCGCTCAGGCGGCCGGCTCCTGCTCCCGCGAGGCGTCGGCCACCCCGAACGTCACCCCTGCGGCGGTCAGGGTGACCAGACTCACGGCCAGCCAGGCCGGCAGACCTACGCCGATCGCAAGCACGTGGGCCAGCACGAAGGCGCCGACGTAGAGGGCGGCCAGCGCGACGGCGGTGCGCGCTCCGCGGCGCCGCAGCCAGAGGACGCCGGCGGCCACACCGGCCGCGGCGAAGACGGCGCCACCCAGGGCGCGGATCCCGGTGCCCTGCGCGATGCCGAAGCCGGCGGCGAGCCCCACCGCGACGAGGACGGCGGACGGGAAGCGGGTGCGGACGAGGGTGGCTGTCGACATGTCGTCCAGTCTCCCTGTCGCGACGTCGACGTCCCCGGTCAGCCGCCCGCCGCCTGCACCGCCGCCGTGATGCCCTCGGGTGTGGCCTGGCGGAGGTCGAGCGGCGTCCCGTCGACCATGATCGTCGGCGTTCCCTGCAGGCCTGCCCGGCTGGCCGCATCGGTGACGGACGTCGTCCAGTCCTCGAACACCAGGTCGCGGATGCCCCGTTCGACCTCCGGCCCGGTGGCACCCGCCTGTCCGGCGAGCTCGATCAGCTCGTCGTCGGTCAGCCCCGGTCCCCCCTCGGCCGGCTGCCGGTCGAAGAGCAGGCCGTGGAACTCGACGAACGCCTCGACGCCGGCGGTGTCCGCGACGACGGCGGCCGCGTTCAGCGCCCGCGTGGAGTACCGGTCGGTGGAGGCGCGGTCGAGGATCGCGACCGGCCGGTAGCGCAGGGCGATCGTGCCGTCGGCGGCGAGGGAGGCCAGGGTGTCCCCGCTGAGGTCCTCGAAGGCCCTGCAGGTGGGGCACTGGAAGTCCTCGTAGAGGTCGACGGTCACCGCGGCGTCGGCCGGCCCGACGCGGAAGGCGGTCCCGTCGTCGACCGCACCCGAGGGGGCGGCGACGGTGTCCGGGGTGTCCGTGCGCCGGCTCTGCACCGCGATGACGACGACCAGCGCCACCACCAGCGCCACGGCGGCCGCCACCCCGCCGAGCACCCTGCGCCTGCGTCGCCGGTCGGCCGCTCGGGCCGCCTCCTCGGCGGCGCGCCTCGCGTCCCGCCGCTGCCGGGCGGTCCCGCCGGTGGACCGCGAACCGCTAGCGGGCATCGGTGAGCTCCGATCCCCGCGAGGCGGCGACGACGTGGCTGTCGTCGCGGCCGCCGAGCGCCAGGCGGGATCGTGGCCACCGCGCGAGGGCCAGGGCAGCCAGCAGCAGAGCCGTGTCGCGGGCGATCTCGGCGGGGTACGCGGTCTCCCCCGGTGCCACCTCCCCGCCGCCGCCGAAGCACCCGCAGTCGATCTGCAGACCACGCGCCCAGGCCGAGCCGACGCCGACGAGGAACACCGCCATGAGCACGGCCGAGGCGAGCGCCGCCGTCCGGACGAACACCCCGGCGAGCAGGGCGAGCCCGGCCGCGATCTCGAGCACCGGCAGCCCGAAGGCGACCGGCGCCACCAGGCCCTCGGGGAGCAGGCGGTAGGCCCGCACCGCGCGCTCGGCGGCCGCCGGGTCGGGGATCTTCAGCACCCCGGCGACCACGAGGACGACGCCCAGCACCAGCCGGGCCACCGTCGCCGACCAGGGAGCCACCGTTCCCGCAACCGAGCGCACGACGTATTGGTCGTCCGGGAGGCGCCCGGAGTTCCCGAGATCCGCATCCCTCCTCCTGGGCCGCCGTCCTCACCGGTTGCCCGGCGCACCACCGGGTAGGCCCTGCTAGCTCGCGCCAGGTCCGACCCGGTGACCGGCGCCCCCGATCCCGAGGAGAACCCGTGCCACTGCTCGCCGAGACGTCGCCCCGATGAGCCCCGACCTGGCCCGGGACGAGCCCGTCGGCGAGCTCGAGGTGGTGCACCTGTTCACCGGTCCGATGCCGACCGGGGTGAGCGTCTCGCACACGGGGCGGGTCTTCGTGAACTTCCCGCAGTGGGGCGACGACCCGCCGGCGACCGTGGTCGAGCTCCGCGACGGGGAGGAGGTGCCGTTCCCCGACGAGGCGTGGAACTCGCCGTCGGGGAAGGACGACGCCGGCTCGTTCGTGTCCGTCCAGAGCATCGTGGTCGACCCCGCCGACCGGCTGTGGGTGCTCGACACCGGGAGCCCGCTGTTCGAGCCCACCGTGCCGGGCGGTCCGAAGCTGGTGCGGATCGACCTGGACACCGACACCGTCGGCCAGGTCATCACCTTCGACCCGTCGGTGGCACTGGAGACGACGTACCTGAACGACGTGCGGTTCGACCTGCGCCGCGGCGACGCCGGGGTCGCCTTCATCACCGACTCGGCGGACGAGGGGCCGAACGGGATCATCGTCGTGGACCTGGCCACCGGGGAGTCGTGGCGGCGGCTGCACGAGCACCCGTCGACCAAGGCGCTCACGCCCCCGGACCTGCGGATCGTCGTCGAGGGACGGGAGTTCTCGGAGCGGGACGAGGACGGGAACGTCTCGCCGGTGACCATGGGCGCCGACGGCATCGCCATCTCGGCCGACGGTGCCCGCCTCTTCTACTGCCCCTTGGCCTCGCGGCGCTGGTACAGCGTGTCGACAGATGCGCTCGCCGACCGCTCGGTGGGCGACGACGACGTGGCTGCCACGGTCGTCGACGAGGGCGACAAGGGGTCCTCGGGCGACGGCCTGGAGACCGACGACGCCGGGCGGCTGTACGTCACCGACGGAGAGCACGACGCCGTCCACCGCCGGCTGCCGGACGGCACCTGGGAGACCGTGCTGCACGACGACCGGCTGCTCTGGCCCGACACCATGTCCGTGGCGGCGGACGGGCACCTGTACGTCACCGCGAACCAGCTGTACCGGCAGGCGAAGTACCAGGGCGGGCAGGACCTGCGGCGCAAGCCCTACGCGCTGTTCCGGACGCCCATCGACGCCGGTCCGGTGCGCCTGCGCTGATCGACGACGAGGGGCCCCGGGCGGATCGCCCGGGGCCCCTCGTGGTGTCTGCGGATCAGGCGGTGCGGAGCACGGCCTCGATCTCGAGCTCGACCGAGATCTTGTCGCCGACGACGACGCCGCCGCCGTCCATCGGCATGTCGATGTCGACGCCGTACGCCTTGCGGGAGATCTCCGTCTTGGCGGAGAAGCCGGCGCGCGTGCCGCCGTAGGCGTCCGGGCCGAAGCCGTTGAGCTCCAGCTCCAGGGTGACGGGCTTGGTGATGCCCTTGATGGTGAGGTCACCGGTGACGGTCCAGTCGGCCCCGTCGGTGGCGACGGCGGTCGAGCGGAAGGTCATCTCGGTGTGGTTGCCCACGTCGAAGAAGTCGGCGGAGCGGATGTGCGCGTCGCGCTGCTCCTGCCGGGTGTCGATCGAGTCCATGTTGATGCGCGCGGTCACGGTGGACTGCGCGGGGTCCTCGGCGGTGACGATCTCGCCGGAGAAGTCGCGGAAGTAGCCGCGGACCTTGCTGACCATCATGTGGCGGACCGAGAAGCCGACGGTCGAGTGCGACGCGTCGATGTCCCAGGTGCCGACGACGTAGCCGGGGATCTGGACGCTGGTGGAGCTGGTCACTTCGTGCCTCCGATTGTTGAGCGCTTGACCTTCTGCCCGACCGTAGCGTAGTTGATGCCTCAACTATTCCGCTAGTACGCTGTGCACATGACCGCGCACGTGTCGTCCGCATCCCCCGCCGCGTCCGACGCACCCGTCCCCGGTGAGCCGCGCTGGCTCGACGCCGACGAACAGCGCGCCTGGCGGGCCTGGCTGTACAGCTCCCTGCTGCTCCAGGACCGGCTCGATCGCGAGCTCACCCACGAGACCGGGATCTCGCACGCCTACTACGAGATCCTCGTCCAGCTGTCGGAGACCGAGGGCCGGATGCTGCGCATGAGCCAGCTCGCCGACCGCTGCCTGTCCTCCCGCAGCCGCCTCTCGCACGCGGTCTCCCGGCTCGAGGAGCGCGGGTGGGTGCGCCGGCAGGTGTGCCCCGACGACGGCCGCGGTCAGCTCGCCGTCCTCACCGACGAGGGCTTCGCCGCCCTCGAGGCCGCCGCTCCCATCCACGTCGAGGGCGTGCGCACGCACCTGTTCGACCAGCTGACGCCCCAGCAGGTCGAGAACATGCGCGACCTCGGCGAGACGCTGCTGCGGCACCTCGACCCGCAGGGCTGACGCTCATCCGGCCGGCAGGGCCGGCTCTGCCCGGAAGTACTTGTCGGGGGTGATCGGCAGGTCGCGGATGCGCAGCCCGGTCGCGTGCCAGTAGGCGTTCGCCACCGCGGCGGCGGCGCCGGTGATGCCGATCTCCCCGATGCCCTTCAGGCCGATGGGGTTGGCGCGCTGCTCGTCGACGTCGAGCCAGGCGATGTCGATCTCGCCGATGTCGGCGTTGGTGGCGACGTGGTACTCGGCCAGGTCGTGGTTGACGTAGTGGCCGTAGCGCTCGTCGATCACCGACTCCTCGTGCAGGGCCATCGAGACCCCCATGCAGAAGCCGCCCAGCAGCTGCGACCGCGCCGTCTTGGCGTTCACGATCGTCCCGGCGTCGTAGACGCTGGTCGCCCGGGGCACGCGGACCTCGCCCGTGTCGGCATCGACCCGCACCTCCACGAAGTGGGCGCCGTAGGCGTGCAGCGAGTGGGTCTTCGCCGCGGGTGACTCCCCCGGCATCTCGCCGTCGACGGTCAGCCCGTGGTCGGGCACCTGCCCGCCGTACCGCTCGTCCAGCTGCCGGCGCAGGTCGCGCGCGGTGAACACGATCGCCGTCCCCCACGACGCCAGCCCGGTCGAGCCACCGGCACCGCCGGCGAAGGGCAACCGGCTGTCGCCGATGCGCAGTTCGACCGAGCCGAGGTCCGTCCTCAGCGCGTCGGCCGCGATCTGCGTCAGCGCCGTCCAGGCGCCGGTGCCGATGTCGGAGCCGTCGATCTCGACGACGTACCGGCCGGACGCCTCCGCGGCGATCCGGCACTGGGCCCTGCGCCGGCGCGTCGGGTACGTCGCGGCGGCGACGCCGGTGCCGACCAGCCAGCGTCCCTCGGTGCGCATGCGCGGGCGCAGGTCGCGCCCGGCCCAGCCGAACCGCTCCGCCCCCGTGCGCAGGCACTCGACCAGGTGCCGTTCGCCGAAGGGGACGTCCCGCTCCGGGTCGCGCTCGGGCTCGTTGCGGATGCGCAGCTCGACCGGATCGATGCCCAGTGCCACGGCGAGCTCGTCCATCGCCGACTCGAGGGCGAACATGCCGGGTGTCTCCCCCGGCGCCCGCATGATCGTCGGCGGCGGGACGTCCAGCCGCGCCAGCCGGTGCGTCGTCCGGCGGTGGGGCGCGGCGTAGAGCACGCGGGTCGGGGTGGCCGTCTGCTCGGCGAACTCGCTGATCCGCGACGTGTGCTCGACCACCTCGTGGCTGATCGCCGACAGCCGGCCCTCGGGGTCGGCACCCAGCCGCATCCGCTGGATCGTCGGCGTGCGGTGGCCGACGAGGGAGAACATCTGCTGCCGGCTCAGCTCGAAGACCACCGTCCGGCCGGTCACGCGGGCGGCCATGGCGGCGAGCATCTGGTTGGGGTGCGTGAACGCCTTCGAGCCGAACGCCCCGCCGACGTAGGGCGAGATGACCCGGACCTGGTCGGCATCGAGGTCGAACCCGGTCCGGAGGTCTCGCAGGATGGTGTGCGGCCCCTGGTTGGCGTCCCACATCGTCAGCGAGTCGCCGTCCCAGCGGGCCATCGAGGTGTGCATCTCGATGGGGTTGTTGTGCTGGGTGGGCGTCTCGTAGGTGGCGTCGATGCTCACCGCCGCGGCGGCCAGCGCCCCGTCGACGTCCCCGATCACCGAGTCGGTGTCGAACCCGGCCATGAGCTTCTCCGGCGCGTAGAGGTCGGGCCGGTCGGTGCGCAGCCCGACGTCCGGCGCCTCGGCCGCGTACTCCACCACCACGGCGCCGACCGCGGCCTTGGCGATCTCCGACGTCTCCGCGACGACGGCGGCCACCACCTGCCCCTGGTAGTGGACGTCGAGCGACTGCAGGACCGGCAGGTCGGAGGCGAGGTCGCCGGACAGCCGCGGGGCGTTGGCCGGCGTGAGCACCGCGACCACCCCGGGCATGCCCTCGGCACCGCTGGGGTCCAGCCGGGTGATCCGGCCCCGGTTGACGGTGCTCTGCACGACCGCGAGGTGCGCGATCGGCTCCCCCGGGTCCTGCTCGTAGGCGTAGGGGGCGGTCCCGCGGACCTTGGCGGGCCCGTCGATGCGGTTGATGCCGGCTCCGACGAGGCGGTCGACGGTGGTCACGCGGCGGCTCCGGTGAGGTCGAGGAGGGTCCGGACGACGAGGTTGCGGGCCAGCGGCACCTTGAACCCGTTGTCCCGGAGCGGGGCGGCGCCGGCGAGCTCGGCGTCGGCCGCTTCCGTGAACGACTGCTCGGTCGCCGGGCGCCCGACGAGGGCCTGCTCGGCCGCGGTCGCGCGCCAGGGTGCGTGCGCCACCCCGCCGAGCGCCAGGCGCACGTCGCTGACCACGCCGTCCTGGACCCGGAGGGCGGCGGCGACGCTGACCAGCGCGAAGGCGAACGACGCCCGGTCGCGGACCTTGCGGTAGCGCGAGGGCATCCCGAGCGGCGGGAGCTCGAGGGCGGTGATCAGCTCGCCGTGGCGCAGTGTGGTGTCGCGCGACGGGTCGTCGCCGGGCAGCCGGTGCAGCTCGGCGATCGGGACCGCCCGCTCGCCGTCCGGCCCGACCACCTGCACGACTGAGTCCAGCGCGACCATGGCCACCGCCATGTCCGAGGGGTGGGTGGCCACGCAGGTGCCGGGCCCCTCGGTCGTCTGGCCGAGGATCGCGTGGTTGCGGTGCACGCCCTCCAGCGCGCCGCAGCCGCTGCCCGGGGAGCGCTTGTTGCACGGCTTGGTGACGTCGGTGAAGTAGCCGCAGCGCGTGCGCTGCAGCAGGTTCCCGCCGGTGGTCGCGCGGTTGCGGAGCTGGCCGGAGGCGCCGGCCAGGAGCGCCTGCGCGAGCACCGGGAACCGCTCGCGCACCCGGCGGTCGGCGGCGAGGTCGGCGTTCGGGACCCCGGCACCGATGCGCAGCCCGCCGTCGGGCAGCTCGGTGACCTCGCGCGAGGTCAGCTCGCGCACGTCGACGAGCACGTCGGGGGTGGCGACCCCGAGCTTCATCAGGTCCACGAGGTTGGTGCCGCCCCCGAGGAACGCGCCGTCCGGCGAGGCGGCCAGCAGGGCGACGGCCGCCGGCGCGTCCGCGGCCCGCTCGTAGCGGAACTCCCTCACCGCCGGACCCCCTCGGCCTCGGCGACCGCGGCCACCGCCGGGACGATGTTGGCGTAGGCGGCGCACCGGCACAGGTTGCCGCTCATCCGCTCGCGGATCTCCGCGTCGCTGAGCGGGACGTCGTCGGCGGTGAGCTCCTCGGTGACCGCGGACGGCCAGCCGGCCCGCGCCTCGGCGAGCACCCCCGCGGCCGAGCAGACCTGCCCCGGAGTGCAGTAGCCGCACTGGAACGCGTCGTGCTCGACGAACGCGCGGTGCAGGGCGTGCGGTTCGTCCCCCGACGCGAGGCCGTCGGAGGTGGTGACCTCGGCGTCCCCGACGGTGACGGCGAGGACGAGGCAGCTGTTCACCCGCCGGCCGTCGAGGAGCACGGTGCAGGCACCGCACTGGCCGTGGTCGCAGCCCTTCTTCGGGCTGGTGTTGCGCAGCCGCTCGCGGAGCGCGTCGAGGAGCGTCGTCCAGGTGTCGACGGTCAGCGGGTGCGCCGCCCCGTCCACCCGCAGCGTGATCGGGGTGTCCACGGCGCGGTCCTCCCCCGTGACGGTCGCGGGCAAACGATGCGCCGCGCAACCGTTCAGCCGCCGGTGACGTCGTCCGGGGGCGCGGGCCACGGCGGGACGCCGGCGACGTCGCCGTCGGTCAGGCGAGCGGGGAACCGCGGGGCCCGCTTCTCCAGGAACGCGGCGACACCCTCCGCCGGGTCGGGGCCCTCCCCCAGCTCGACCAGCGCGCGGGACTCCGCGCGGTGGGCGTCCCAGGGCGAGGCCGCACCCAGCATCGACCAGAGCAGGCGGCGGGCCGCGGCGACGGCGACCCCGCTGGTGTTGTCCACGATCTCGCGGGCCAGCGCGTAGGCCGTCGGCAGCAGCTCCGCACCAGGCACGACGCGGGAGACCAGCCCGCCGCGCAGCGCCTCGGCGGCGTCGAAGACCCGGCCGGTGGCGACCCACTCCATCGCCTGGCTGATGCCGACCACCCGCGGCAGGAACCAGGACGACGCGGCTTCGGGCACGATGCCGACCCGGCCGAACACGAACCCGAACCGGGCGGACTCCGCGGCGACGCGGATGTCCATCGGCAGGGTGAGCGTCGCCCCGATGCCGACCGCCGGGCCGTTGACCGCCGCGATCACCGGTTTGCGCAGGGCGGCGAACGCCAGCGAGGCGACCCCGCCGGCGTCGCGGGGGTGGCCGCCGACGTCCTGGCTCAGCTCGCCGGGCGGCCGCGTCCTCGTCCGGCGGTCGGAGAACGTGCCCGGCCCACCACCGAGGTCGGCGCCGGCGCAGAACGCCCGTCCCGAACCGGTCACCACCACGACCCGGACCTCGTCGTCGGCGTCGGCCGCGGCCGCTGCGGCGACCAGCTCGTCGGCCATGGTCAGGGTGAAGGCGTTGAGCCGGTCGGGCCGGTGCAGCGTCACGGTCGCCACTCCGTCGGCGACCTCGTAGCGCAGCTCCGAGAAGTCCGTGCTCACCCGGCGAGCGCCCCGGCGACGGCGAGCCGGGCCACGGCGTCGAGGTGCTCGGCCTCGTCGCCGAGCAGCAGCCGGTCGACCTTGGCCCGCCGCCAGTACAGGTGCGCGTCGTGCTCCCAGGTGAAGCCGATGCCGCCGTGCACCTGGATCAGCGTTCCCGCGGCCTGGTCGAACACCGAGGCGGCGCAGGCCTTGGCGGCGGACGCGGCCAACGGGAGCTCGGCGGGGTTCGCATCGGCGGCCCAGGCGGCCCACCAGACCAGCGAGCGCAGCTGCTCCACGCCGACCCAGGCGTCGACGAGCATGTGCTTGACCGCCTGGTACGAGCCGATCCGCCGACCGAAGGCCTCGCGGTCCTGCGCGTAGGCGACACCGAGCTGCACGCACCGGTCGGCGCCGCCGAGGTCCTCGGCCGCCATCGCGACCGCGGCCACCTGCCGGGCGCGCGACCAGAGCTCCGCGGCGTCCGGGACCAGCACCCGGCGCGACGTCAGCCGGACCGAGGCCAGCCCCCGGGTCGCGTCCAGCGGCCGCCCGGGCACCGCCTCGCCCTCGCCCAGCACGAGGTCGCCGTCCACCAGCGCCAGGAAGGCGGTCGCGTCGGCGGCGTCGATCGAGGGCGCCGCGCCGTCCACCACGGCGAAGGCGGTCGAGCCGTCGGCCAGCTGCGCGGCGAGCTCCGGCTCCCCCTGCAGCAGCACGGCAGCCCGCGCCGCCGTCACGAGCGAGGGCCCGGCGAGGACCGCCCCGGCCTGCTCGGCCACCACGGCGAGGTCCAGCAGCGTGCGGCCGGCGCCCCCGGCCGGCTCGGGCACGGTGATCCCCAGGAAGCCGATGTCGGCCAGCGCCTTGCGCCCCGGCTCGAGGCGGCCGCCCTCCAGCGCGGCGCGCGCCGCGGCGGGCGAGACGGAGCCGCGGAAGAAGTCCGCGGCGCCCGCGGCGATGTCGCGCTGGTCGTCGTCGAGGTCGAAGTTCACCGTGCACCGCCCGAGAAGGGAGCCGTCTTGTCGTTGCGGGGTTCCGGCGGCAGGCCCAGCACCCGCTCGCCGAGGATGTTGCGCAGCACCTGGTCGGTGCCGCCGGCGATCGCGATGCCGGGGATCCACGACTGCGTGCGCTGCCAGCGGTCGTCGCCGTCGGCCGTGGCCGCGTAGACCGCGTCGTCGCCGAGCAGCCGGACGCCGGCGTCGGCGATGAGGCGGGCGGCCTCGGTGCCGGCCAGCTTCCCGGCGCTCGCCTCGGGGCCCGGGATGCCACCCTGGCTGAGCACCGTCAGCCGCCGGTAGCCGGTGTACCGGGCGCCCAGCGCCGCGACCACCGCCCGGCCGACGGCCTGGCGGGCCAGCACCTGGCGCTCGGGGTCGAGGGCCGGCAACCGGTCGCGCGCGTGCTGCACGAAGGTCTCCACCGACTGGCCGATGCTGCCGCCGGCCCCGCCGATGGCCACCCGCTCGTTCATCAGGGTGGTGAGCGCGACCCGCCAGCCCTCGCCGGGCTCCCCCAGCCGCTCGCTGTCGGGGATCCGCACGTCGTCGAAGAAGACCTCGTTGAAGTCCGACTGCCCGCCCATCTGGCGCAGCGGGCGCACCGTGACGCCGGGGGCGTGCATGTCGACGACGAACATCGTCAGGCCCGCGTGCTTGGGCCGGTCGGGGTCGGTGCGGGTGAGCAGGATGCCGTGGTCGGAGACGTGCGCGAGCGTCGTCCAGACCTTCTGGCCGTTGACCACCCACTCGTCGCCGTCGCGCACCGCGGTGGTGCGCAGGGCAGCGAGGTCGGAGCCGGACGCCGGCTCGCTGAACAGCTGGCACCAGACGTCGTCGGCGCGCAGCAGACGGGCGAGGTAGCGGTCGCGCTGGTCCTGGCTGCCGTGGGCGATGACGGTCGGGCCGCACATCCCGATGCCGATGTGGTTGATCAGCGCCGGGACGCGCGCCCGGGCCAGCTCCTCGACGACGATCGACTGCTGGACGAGCGTCCCGCCCTGCCCGCCGTACTCCCTCGGCCAGGTGACGCCGACCAGGCCCGCCTCGGCGAGGACGCGCTGCGTCCGCCGCATCTCGGCCTCGTGGGTCCGCGCGTCGATGCCCTCCTGGCCCGGCGCCAGCGTGAGCAGCTCGTCGGCGTGCTCGGCCAGCAGCTCGCGGACCCGCACCCGGTAGGCCGCCTCGTCGGGGCTGTCGTCGAAGTCCACGGGCGGGCACCTCTCGGTCGGTGAGCGGGGTCGGCCGCAGCGTGGCAGCCGTCACCCGGAACGGTCAACGGTGACTGTCGGGCGCGCGGGCCGGGGCCTACGCTTCGCCCGATGACCGCCGAGCCGCTGCACCCCGACCTCGCGCCGGTGCCGCGGTCGCGCTCCGAGCGGACCGCCGACAGCCGGCTGCTGATCCTCGACGCCGCGGTCGCCTGCCTGGTCGAGGACGGCTACGCCGGCGCCTCGACCCTGGCGGTCCAGGCGCGGGCCGGGGTGTCGCGCGGCCGCCTGCTGCACCACTTCCCCTCGCGGGCCGAGCTCCTCGTCGCGGCCGCCGAGCACGTGGCCACCACCCGGCTCGAGGAGGTCCGGCAGCGCGCCGCCGGGCTCATGGACGACGGACCGGCCGGTCGCGAGCGCGTCGACCGCGCCATCGACCTGATGTGGGCGACCTTCCAGGAGCCGCCGTTCTGGGCGGCGATGGAGCTGTGGACGGCGGCCCGCACCGACCCGGCCCTGCGCGGGGCGCTGCGCGGGGAGGAGCGCCGGCTGCGGGCGGCGATCGCCGCCGTCGCCGACGGCATCTGGGGCGCGGAGATCGCCCGGGCACCGCTGTACGGCGACCTCACCGAGCTGCTGTTCACCAGCATGCGCGGCGTCGCGCTGGTGTACGCCTTCGAGGACCGGCCGGCGGCGACCGATCCGCACCTCGCGCTCTGGAAGCGGCTCGCCGCGCGGATGCTGGACCTCGACGGTCACGGTTGACCGCTCACTCCTCGCGCCGCCAGCATGACGCGGGTCACACCCGCGTCGGCGCCGAGGAGCACCCGTGACCGTCCCCATCCCCGCCCTCGAGGGCCGGGGCATGACCATGAGCGATCAGCTCGCCCGCCACGCCCGGAAGACGCCGGACGCGACGGCGCTCCGCTTCGAGGGGACGGGCCGCAGCTACGGCGAGCTCGACGAGCGGGTGACCCGGCTGGCCCGCGCCCTCCAGCAGCGCGGCGTCGGCACCGGCGACCGCATCGCCGTCCTGGCCCTCAACGGCATGGAGACGTGGGAGGCCTACCTCGCCGGCGTGCGGCTGGGCGCGATCGTCGTCCCGGTGAACTTCCGGCTGGTCGCCGACGAGGTCGCCTACGTGCTGTCCGACTCGGGCGCCGTCGCGCTGGTCGTCGACACCGCGCTGGCCGAGGTCGGGGCGAAGGCGTGCGAGCAGGCGCCGGTCGCCACGACGCTGACCATCGGCGGCGACTACGAGGAAGCGCTCGCGGCAGCAGGAACCGAGCCGCTGGGCATCGTCGTCGACGAGGCAGAGCCGGCCTTCGTCATGTACACCTCCGGCACGACCGGCCGGCCCAAGGGCGCCGTGCTGACCCATCGCAACCTGCTCATGCACGTGTTCAGCCAGATGACCCACCTCGGCTGGGACCCCGCCGACCGGGTCGCCGCTCCGGGCGCGCCGCTGTTCCACATCGCCGGCCTCGCCGGTGGGCTGCCGCCGCTGCTGGTCGGCGGGACGAACGTGATCATGAGGTCCGGCGCCTTCTCCCCGGTCAACACCCTCGACATGATCGAGCGCGAGCGGATCTCCAGCATCTTCCTCGTGCCGGCCATGTGGGCCGCCGTGGTCGCCGTCCCGGGCATCGCCGAGCGCGACCTCTCCTGCCTGCGCCGGGTGTCCTGGGGTGCGGCCCCGGCGTCGACGACGCTGCTGCGCACGCTCATCGACACGTTCCCGCAGGCGGAGGTCGTGACGGCGTTCGGGCAGACCGAGTGCAGCCCGGTCACTTGCTTCCTCCGCGGCGAGGACTCCGTGCGCAAGATCGGCTCGGTCGGCACCCCGATGCTCAACGTCGAGGTGCGGGTGGTCGACGAGGCGATGCAGGACGTGCCGCAGGGCGAGGTGGGCGAGATCGTCTACCGCAGCCCGATGGTGATGAAGGAGTACTGGGGCAGACCGGACGAGACCGCGATCGCCTTCGACGGTGGCTGGTTCCACTCCGGCGACCTCGTGCGCCAGGACGAGGACGGCTACTTCTTCGTCGTCGACCGCAAGAAGGACATGATCATCTCGGGTGGGGAGAACATCTACTGCGCCGAGGTGGAGGACGTCCTCGCCGCGCACCCCAAGGTCGGCGAGGTCGCGCTGATCGGCGTCCCGGACGTCAGGTACGGCGAGGCGCCGCTGGCCGTCGTCGCCCCGCGGGACGCGGACGACCCGCCCACGGCGGAGGAGCTGGCGGCGTGGTGCCGGGAGAAGCTGGCGCGCTACAAGAACCCGCGCGAGTACTCGATCGTGGGCGCGCTCCCCCGCAACCCCAGCGGCAAGGTGCTCAAGACCTCGTTGCGCCAGGAGCACTCGGCCGGCTCGCTGGTCGCCGAGCCGGCCGTGTGACTCAGCCGCCGGGCCGGACGAGCCCCGACTCGTAGGCCACCACGACCGCCTGGACGCGGTCCCGGACGCCGAGCTTGGCCAGCACCCGCGCCACGTGGGTCTTCACCGTGCCCTCACCCAGCACCAGGCGGCCGGCGATCTCGGCGTTGGAGAGCCCGCGGGCGACGAGCCGGAGCACCTCCTCCTCCCGCCGGGTGAGCTGCTCGAGGCCGGGCGCCGGTGCCGGGGCCAGGTCGGCGCGCCGGACGTGGTCGTCGAGCAGCCGGCGCAGGAGCGACGGCGCGAGGAGCGCCTCCCCGCCGACGGCGGTGCGGACGGCCGCCACCAGCTGCTCGCGGGGCATCGACTTGAGCAGGAAGCCGGTGGCCCCGGCCCGCAGCGCCTCCACCACGTGCGCGTCGGCGTCGAACGTCGTGAGCATGACGACCGCGGTGGTCAGGTCGGGGTCGGCGCTGATCCTCCGGGCCGCCTGGATGCCGTCGACGCGGGGCATGCGGATGTCGACCAGGGCGACGTCCGGACGCAGCTCCCGGCAGGCCGACACCGCCTCGGCCCCGTCGGCGGCCTCGCCCACGACCTCGATGCCGTCCTCGGCCTCCAGGATCATCCGCAGGCCGGCCCGGACGAGGGCCTCGTCGTCGGCCAGCACGACGCGCACGCTCATGTCCGGACGTGCTGCGGCGCGGGGACCGGCAGGACGGCCGAGGTGCGCCAGCCGGCACCACCGGGGCGCGGGCCGGCGCTGACCCGGCCGTCGAAGAGCGCGACCCGCTCCCGCATCCCGGCGAGCCCGAAGCCCGGTGCGCCGGGGACCGCCGCCGTCCCCGGCCCGTCGTCGTCCACCTCGACGGTCAGGTCCTGCTCCCCGTAGTGCAGCCGCACCACGGTCCGGGCGCCGGGCGCGTGCTTCACCGCGTTGGTCAGCGACTCCTGGACGACGCGGAAGGCCGTCGCCTCGACGGCCGCCGGCAGCGCGCGGACCTCCCCCTCCCGGGTCACCACCGCACCGGCCGCCCCCGCCAGGACGTCGACGTCGGCGAGGCCGCGGGGTCCCCCGTCATCCGGACCGGGTGTCTCGCGCAGCACCCGGAGCAGCCGGTGCAGGTCCTCCAGCGCCGTCCGGCCGGCCGCCAGGACGACGTCCAGCGCGGCCGTCGCCTCGGGTTCCCGGCGTCCGAGCCGGGCCTGCGCGGCATCGGCGTGCAGGAGCATGAGGGTCACGCCGTGGCCGACGACGTCGTGCATCTCGCGGGCGATCCGCCGGCGTTCGGCCGCCAGCGCCGCCTCGCGGGCGAGCTCCTCCTCGCGTGCCCGGGCGCGGGCGGCCGTCGCGTCGCGCTCCGCGGCCAGGGCGCGGTCCAGGCGTTCGCGGGCCAGCCGGGCGAAGACCCAGACGACGACGGGGATGGCGACGTTCGCGATCTCGTCGACGACGCTGACGCCGGGACGGACGACGGGGTAGACCTCGACCGCCGCGACGATCGCCACCAGGCCGAGCACGGCGTCCCGCCGTCGCCGGGCGTACTGGGCCACCGAGTACGTCGCGATCAGCACCGCGACGTACCCCGACAGCACGGGCGCGTCGCCGAGGACCGTCTGGAGGGCGAGCCCGGCGGCGACCGCGCAGGCGGCGGCGAGCGGACGGGTCCGCCGGAGGACGAGGCTGCCGGTCATCGCGGCGAACGCCACGACCTGCAGCGGCAGCTGCGGCGCGATGTCCTCGGCCAGCACGACGAGCTCGACCTGGGCGGCGAGGGACAGGACCGCCGCGAGCAGGCTGTCGCGCACCCACACCGACAGCCCTCGCCACCTGGCCCCGACGCCCGACATGCCGGGGAGCGTAGGACCGGCGGAGGCCGCCGCACCTCCCTCCGGCGGCCGATCACCCGTCTGCCGGACGGCAGACGGCGGGCGGCCGACCTCACCGCGGCATCGGCCTCGCGGGGGACGGGGACGGCGGCCGTCGGCGAGAGCGTGGATGCGTCCGGCGCGGCCGTCGCGCCGACCCGAGGAGGTCCCGTCATGACCACTGCAGCGCTGCCCGACACCCCCGTCCGCACCCGCCCGGCGAGTGCGGTCCTGCCTGCGCTCGCCGGACTCGGCGGGCTGCTCGCCTTCGCCGGGAGCGTCGTCGTCTTCGACGACCCGGTGAGCGGCGCGACGACGGCCGAGGAGGCGGCCGAGGCCCTGACCGGCGCACCGGTCGGGCTCACCGCCCTCCTGGTGGCCGGTTACGCCCTGCTGGGCATCGCCGTCGCCGGCCGGCTGGCCGCCCACCTGGGCCGCGCGGGCGACCAGGCCTCGGTCCGGCTGCTCCCGTTGCTGGGCGCCGGGCACCTGCTCCTGCTGACCGCCGCGTTCACGGCTCCGGCCGCCGCCGTGACGGTGGGCGACCTGGTGCTCGAGGGCGGGGTGTCGCCGACGGGGGCCGAGACCGCGCTGGTCCTGATGAACGTCGCCCACCCCATGTCGGCGTGGGTGGGCGTCGCCTTCCTGGTCGCCGTCGCGATCGCCGGCCGGAGGTCCCGGGCGCTGATGGCCCTCAGCGTCACCTTCGCCCTGGGTCTCGCGCTGCCGCCGGTCGGCTGGGCGGTCACCTACCTGATGCCGCTGTGGTTCGCCGGCGTCGGCATCTGGCTGTGGCGGCGGAGCTGAGCTCAGCCGTTCCAGACGTCGGCGACCTTCGCCGCCACCGACGCCGCCTGGGCGCGCCCGGCCTCCGCCGAGGGCGCCCGGGCGGCCGGGTCGAGCACGTTGCGGCCGATCGCCGTCCGGCTGCCCTTGTCCGGGGAGACGACGGCGACGCGCGACACCATCCCGGTGACCTGCGCGTCGACGCTGGCCATCGGGCCGATGCCCCGCGGGATGGGGGCGAGGACGACCAGCCGGTCGTAGCCCTGGGCCAGGTCGGCGTTCGCCGCGGACCGCATGCCGCCGTCGACGTACCGGCGCCCGTCGATCGTCACCGGCGGGTAGACGCCGGGGACGGCGCAGCTGGCGGCCACCGCGTGCAGGAGGGGAACGCCGGAGGAGCGGTCGAACGGCGTGAACTCGCCGGTCTCCGCGTCGACGGCGGTGATCGTGAGGGGGCGCTCGGGCCACTCCTTGCCCCCGAGCCGGGCCCCGATGACGTCGAGGCGCTCCTGCTCGGACGGCGTCAGGCCGGCCTTCTCCGCGGCCAGGGCGAGGGCACCGATGCGGCGCCGGAACTCCACGTCCCGGCCGCGGCTGCGCAGCAGCGCCCAGCCGAACTGCGCCAGGGTGGCGCGGTTGAGCCGGGCCACCTTCTCGCCCGTCGCCGGCGCCAGCTGGCGGCCGTACATCTCCTCGACGTCCACCCCGCAGGCGACCTGCGCGCCGACGACCGAGCCCGCCGAGGTGCCGACGACCAGGTCGGCCCCGGTGAGGTCGACGCCGGCGTCGGCCAGGCCGGCGAGCAGGCCGATCTCCCAGGCGATGCCGGTGATGCCGCCGCCACCGAGGACGAGGGCGGTCCGCTGGTCGCTCATGGGCGCCATCCTCACAGACCGCGGACGGGACCTCGACAGGGCGTGTGAGCTGAGCCACGCTGTGTGCCGACGATCACGACGAGAGGAAGCGCATGACCGCCACGCAGTCCGGGGAGACCACCGCCGCCAGCTGGCCCCCGGGACTCCCGCGCTCGCTGGACTACCCGGCGGTGCCGGTCGGCTCGATCCTGCGCGCGGCCGTCCGCCGGTGGGGCGACCGCCCGGCGTTCGTCGACCACGACGTCGAGCTGACGTTCACGGAGCTGGGCGCCCGGGCCCACGCGGTCGCCGGCTGGCTGGCCGACCACGGCATCGGCCGGGGCGACGTCGTCGCCGTGCACATCCCGAACTGCCGCCAGTACCCGCCCCTCTACTACGGGATCATGCTGGCCGGGGCCACCTTCTCGCCCACCAACCCGCTGCTGCCGGCGGCCGACCTGGCCGCCCAGCTCACCGACGCCGGCGCGAAGCTGCTGGTCACCTGGGACCAGGTGCTGCCCTTCGTCCGCGGCGCCCTCGCCCAGACGCCGGTGCAGACCGTCGTCGTCACCGGCGAGGCGCACATCACCGACTTCGCGGCCCGCCTCCCGCTCGAGGACGGCGACGTCGACCTGGCCGACCTGCTGGCCGGGGACCCGGCCGACCGGCACCTCGACGCCGACCTCGACCTGGCCGGCGACCTCGCGCACCTGGCCTACACCGGCGGCACGACCGGTGTGAGCAAGGGCGTGGAGCTGCCGCACCGCAACGTCGTCACCAACGTGCTGCAGTCCGCGTGCTGGACGTCGGGCTCGCTGCCCGAGCTGGACGAGGCCGGCGACGTGACCGTCCGCCAGGTCCTCGGCGAGGACGAGTACCCCACGCGGCTCGGCACCGCCCGCATCATCAACCTCACCCCCTGGTTCCACGCCATGGGCGCCATCGGCTACCTCAACGGCATGGTCATGGGCGGCACCACGACCGTGATCCACATGCGCTTCGACCCGGTGAAGTACGTCGAGGACATGGAGCGCTACGACGTCACCGCGATCGGCGGGGCACCTCCGGTCTTCGTCGCCCTGCTCCAGGTGCCCGGCTTCGCCGACCACGACTGGTCGCGCGTGCGCGGGGTGTCCAGCGGCGCCGCTCCCCTGCCGGTCACGCTGATCGAGAAGCTGCAGGCGCTGCTGCCCAACGCGGTCATCGGCGAGGGCTACGGCCTGACCGAGGTGACGATGCAGGCGACCGGGAACCCCTCGTTCCGGTCCGGCGTCCGCAAGGCCGGCACCGTGGGCGTCCCGGTGTTCGACACCGAGATCAGCATCCGGCCGCTGGGCGGGGGCGACCCGCTGCCGGTGGGCGAGCGCGGCGAGGTCTGCATCCGCGGCCCGCAGGTGATGCGCGGCTACGCCCACCGCCCCGACGCCACCGCCGAGTCGATCGATCCCGACGGCTGGTTCCACACCGGCGACGTCGGGATCCTCGACGCGGACGGCTACCTGTCGATCGTCGACCGCACCAAGGACATGCTGCTCTACAACGGCTACAACGTGTTCCCGCGCGAGCTGGAGGAGATCCTCTTCGGGGTCCCGGGCGTGGCCGGCGCCGCCGTCGTCGGCCGTCCCGACGAGCAGGTCGGCGAGCTCCCGGTGGCCTACGTCGTCCGCAAGGGCGACGACGACGGCGCCGCGCTGACCGCGGAGTCGGTGATGGCTGCGGTCAACGACAAGGTCACCCCGTACAAGCGGCTGCGGGACGTCGTGTTCATCGACGCCATCCCGGTGTCGGCCGCGGGCAAGGTGCTCAAGCGCGAGCTGGCCGCCAAGGAACGGGAGAAGGTGGGCGGCTGACCGGCCGCGCCGGAGCGGCGCCGCCCCGTCGGGATCATCTGACCCGAACGGGTGCGGCGCCGCGCACCGCGGAGCGGGGCTCACTACTGTCCGGCGGGTGAAGTTCGAGCCGGTCGGGACGGAGACCGAGCACACCGGTGTGCAGATCGCCCACGAGGAGATCTCACCGGTGCGGCAGGTGCTGCGCCGCGTCCTGATCGCCGCGTTCGTCCTCGTCGTCGTCGTCCTGATCGTGTACGTGGACCGGGACGGCTACGAGGACAGCAAGGGCGGCGAGATCTCCCTGCTCGACGCCACGTACTACGCGACGGTCACCCTCTCCACGACCGGTTACGGCGACATCACGCCGGTGACCCCCGAGGCCCGGCTCATCAACATCCTGCTGATCACGCCTCTGCGGATCATGTTCCTGATCGTCCTGATCGGGACGACGCTCGAAGCCCTCACCGCGCGCTCGCGGGAGGAGTTCCGCATCCGACGCTGGAGGAACCGCGTGCGCCAGCACGTCATCGTGTGCGGCTACGGCACCAAGGGCCGCAGCGCGATCCGCTCGCTCATCGCCAACGGCACGACGCCGGACCGGATCGTCGTCGTCGACCCCGAGCCCCGGGCGATCGAGGAGGCGAACTCCCTCGGGCTGACCGGCATCGTCGGCGACGCCAGCCGCACCGAGGTGCTGCGCCGGGCCTCGGTCGAACGCGCCCGTGCGGTGATCGTCGCGGCCAACCGGGACGACGCGTCGGTGCTCATCACGCTGACCGTGCGGCAGATCAACCCCAGCGTGCCGATCACCACCAGCGTCCGGGAGGAGGAGAACGCCAACCTCCTCCGCCAGTCCGGTGCCGACACCGTCATCACCACCTCCGCCACCTCCGGGCGGCTGCTCGGGCTCTCGACCGACGCCCCCCGGGTGGTCGCCGTCGTCGAGGACCTCGTCACCGGTGGCCAGGGTCTGGACCTGCACCAGCGGACGGTCAACTCGGGCGAGGTCGGTCTCGGCCCGCGCTCGCTGCGGGACATCGTCCTGTCGGTCACCCGGGGCGGCCGGACGCTGCGTTTCGACGACCCGCTGATCGGCACCCTCCAGCCGGAGGACGTCCTCGTCGTGGTCAAGGCCCACGACCCCAATCGACCGATGCGGCCACCGACCCAGCCGTCCTGAGCCCGGGTCAGCCCGCCCGGCGGACCCACGTGCGGGTCTCGACGTCCCGCCCGCGCAGCTCCACCTCGCCGTCGCGCACCCAGTGCTCCCGCTCGCCGGGCTCCGCCGCCTGCACCGTGCTCTCGCTCGCGATCACCCGGCCGGCGTGGTCCTTCGCCAGCTCCGTCAGCCGCGCCGCCTCGTTCACCGGGTCGCCGATGACCGTGTACTCGAGCCGGCTGGCCGCGCCGACCTGCCCGGCCCACACCCGCCCGCACGCGACGCCCACGCCGACGTCGACCTCACCCGCCTCCGCGACGGCGTCGCAGATGCGGCGGGCCGCGCGCAGGGCCGCCCCCGCCGCATCGGGGTGGTCCGTCGGGGCGCCGAAGACGCACAGCGCGGCATCGCCCTCGAACTTGTTGACCAGCCCGCCCTCGCCCTCGACGGTGTCGACCACGACGCCGAAGAACCGGTTCAGCAGGCCGACCATCTCCTCCGGGCCGGTGCGCCGCACCAGCGAGGTGGAGCCGGCGATGTCGACGAACAGCGCGGCCACCGTGCGCTCCTCACCACCCAGGCTCACGCCGGTGCGCAGCGCCTCCTGGGCGACGGTCGTCCCCACGTGCCTGCCGAACAGGTCGCGCAGCCGCTCGCGCTCGGCCAGCCCGGCGGCCATCGAGTTGACGCCCTCCTGGAGCAGCCCGATCTCCCCCGCGTCGTCCACGACGACGCGCACCTCGTAGTCGCCGCCCCCGATCTCCTGCACCGCCCGGCGCAGGTCGCGCAGCGGCTGGCCGACGGCACGGGCGGTCAGCAGCGTCGCGAGCGCCCCCACGAGCAGCGCGACGACGACGAGGAAGACCACCGCACCCGTGCCGGGGCCGTCCGGGTTGCTGGGGTCGAGGAACAGCAGGACGACGCCGAGCATGGGGACGCCGCTGGTGAGGCCCCACATCAGCAGCAGGCGCGGGCGGACGCCCAGGGTGAGGGCGCCGGCCGGCGGGTGGGCGGCCAGCGCGATGGCCGTGACGGTGCGGGCGGCGCGCGCGACGAGCAGGTAGGTGACGCCGGCCGTCGCCATCCCGCCGAGCAGCGTGGCGACGCCCGTCCGCAGCCCGACGAGCGGCTCGGGGAAGGCGGCCGCGGACACCCCGGCCACGAGCACCGCCCCGAGGAGCCAGATCGAGCCGGCGATCAGGGCGGTGTCGACCGGCAGCCGCAGGGCGTGGCCGGCCTCCTCGGTGGTCGGCTCCCGCCGCGCCATCAGCCAGCCGTTGGTGACCCGCTGCCGCCGGAAGCCGGCGACGGTGCCGACGGGGAAGGCGACCACCAGGTAGGCGGCGACCGCCCACAACACCGTCGCGCGGCCGCTGTCGGCGTCGCGGTCCTCGACGCCGATCAGCAGCAGGAGCACCGTGGCCACCCCGACCAGGTTGGCCACGATCACCAGCAGCACGATGGCCGGCACGGCGGCCCTGCCGCTGGGCGCCCAGTTCGCCCAGTCGCCCTCGCGGCGCACGGGGGCGTCCTCGCGGCCGGTGGTCATGCCGGGCGCAACGACGGGTGCGGTCGCCGGGACACGGCCCCGCACCCGATCGTGATCACCCGGTCATGATCGCGGCTCGCCGCACCGCGCGCCGCGCGACGCGGCGGACGTCGCCCGGTCGTGTCCGCCCCGCGGCGCCGACCCCGCTCAGGCGGTGCTGCCGCGCGGCTCCGGCACGGGCACCGGCCGGATGTTCTGGTTCAGGTGGAACAGGTTGCCGGGGTCGTAGCGCCGCTTGAGCTCGGTCAGCCGGCGGTAGTTGGAACCGTAGTTCTCCGGCGCCTTCTGCTCGTCGTCGGCCGAGGCGAAGTTGGTGTAGCCGCCGGCCTCGGAGAGCGGCGCGATCGCGGCGTAGTAGTCGCGGACCCAGGCGATGTTGCGCTCGTTGTCGGCCGGCTCGGGCCACATGCCGGCGATGTTGGCCACGTACCGGGCGTCGCGGTGGCCGAACGCCGTCGCGTCGGAGGGCACGTCCTGCACCGCGCCGGTCATCGGGTACATGTGCATGGCGCAGGTGACGGCCGGCATTCTGGCGCCCTGCTCCATGTGCGCCGCGATCGCCTCACCGGAGAGCTCCGTGACGAAGGCGTTCTTCCAGTAGTGCTGCAGGCCGGGCGGCAGGAGCGGGTCGAAGAGGGCGTTCAGCGCCGGGTAGGGCATGGGCGCGACCATCTCCGCCGCCGGTGGGGCGACCTGGCGGAACCGGTCGAGGAACCGCTGTCCCTCGTCGAGGTCGCCGGTCCAGCTCGAGACGACGACGGCGAACGGCTGCCCGACGCGGGCTTCGGGGACGAACGGCAGCGGCGGGGCCAGGTGCATCGCCGGGTAGCCGCCGTACTCCCGCGGCGCCTCGTCGAGCATGTCGTCGAAGAACCGGAAGACCGCCGCGCCGTCGGAGAGCTCGAAGAACATCAGCCCGACGAGCACGTCGGCGATCGGGTGCACGCGGTACGTGAACTCCGTGACGACGCCGAAGTTGCCCCCGCCTCCGCGCAGCGCCCAGAACAGGTCGGCGTCGTCGTCGGCGCTCGCGACGAGCTGCTCGCCGTCGGCGGTGACCACGCGCGCCGACAGGAGGTTGTCGCAGGAGAGGCCGTGGGCCCTGCTCAGGTAGCCGACGCCGCCCCCGAGGGTGAGGCCGCCGATGCCCGTGCTGGCGATGATCCCGCCGGTGGTGGCGAGGCCGTGTGCCGCGGTGACGTCGTTGAACCTGCCCCACGTGGTGCCGCCCCCGGCAGCCGCGGTGCGCAGTCCGTCGTCCACCTCGACGGACTGCAGCCCGGACAGATCGGCCACGACCGCACCGTCAGCGGTGCCGAAGCCCGGCACGCTGTGCCCCCCGCCACGGACGGCGAGCTCCATCCCCTTGTCGGCCGCGAGACGTACCACCGCGACGACGTCGTCGACGGTGGCGCAGCGGACGATCGCGGCCGGCCGTGCGTCGATCATCCCGTTGTAGACCCGACGGGCCTCCTCGTACCGCTCGTCGCCGGGACGGATCACGGGGCCGGCAACTCGGTCGGCCAGCGCTCCCAGTGCCTGTGTCATGTCTGCTCCTCACATCGGAGCGCCCGCACCCGCGGGTCGAGCACGCGCGCAGATGGCGGCGCCGAACCTAGGACGACGTCCGTCGACCGGACACGGTCCTAGGTCCCCCGTCACCGGAGCGTCACTGCAACCCTCGGGCGTGCCGTCGTTCAGTCGGTGCCGAACTCCATCGCCGCGCGGTCGAGCAGCTCGTCCTCGTCGGAGACCGCACCTCGGGAGGCGATGACGTCGGCGCCGCCCTCGGCCATCGCGCCGATGAGCCCGGTCGCCGCCGCCTGGGCGGCGCCGATCGCGGCCGGGGTGGCCCCGCCGACCATGCCGAGCCCGGCGTACTGCTCGAGCTTGGCCCGCGAGTCGGCGATGTCGAGGTTGCGCATGGTCAGCTGGCCGATGCGGTCGACCGGGCCGAAGGCCGAGTCCTCCGTCCGCTCCATGGAGAGCTTGTCCGGGTGGTAGCTGAACGCCGGCCCGGAGGTGTCGAGGATCGAGTAGTCCTCACCGCGCCGCAGCCGGAGCGTGACCTCGCCGGTGACGGCCATGCCGACCCAGCGCTGCAGCGACTCCCGGAGCATGAGCGCCTGGGGGTCGAGCCACCGGCCCTCGTACATCAGCCGGCCCAGGCGCCGGCCCTCGGCGTGGTAGGTCGCCAGGGTGTCCTCGTTGTGGATGGCGTTGACCAGCCGCTCGTAGGCCGCGTGCAGCAGCGCCATGCCCGGGGCCTCGTAGATGCCCCGGCTCTTGGCCTCGATGATGCGGTTCTCGATCTGGTCGGACATGCCGAGCCCGTGCCGGCCGCCGATCGCGTTCGCCTCGAGCACCAGGTCGACGGCGGAGGCGAACTCCTTGCCGTTGATCGTCACCGGCCGCCCCTGGGCGAAGCCGATCGTCACGTCCTCGGGGGCGATGGCCACCTCGGGGTCCCAGAACCGGACGCCCATGATCGGGTCGACGGTCTCGATGCCGGTGTCGAGGTGCTCGAGGGTCTTGGCCTCGTGGGTGGCGCCCCAGATGTTCGCGTCGGTCGAGTACGCCTTCTCCGTGCTGTCGCGGTAGGGCAGGCCGTGCGCGAGCAGCCACTCGGACATCTCCTTGCGCCCGCCCAGCTCCTCGACGAAGTCGGCGTCCAGCCACGGCTTGTAGATGCGCAGCGAGGGGTTGGCCAGGAGGCCGTACCGGTAGAAGCGCTCGATGTCGTTGCCCTTGAACGTCGAGCCGTCGCCCCAGATCTGGACGTCGTCCTCGAGCATGGCGCGGACCAGCAGCGTGCCGGTCACCGCGCGCCCCAGCGGGGTGGTGTTGAAGTAGCTGCGGCCGCCGGACCGGATGTGGAAGGCGCCGCAGGTCAGCGCGGCCAGCCCCTCCTCGACGAGCGCGGCACGGCAGTCGACGAGCCGGGCGATCTCGGCGCCGTAGGCGCTGGCCCGGCCCGGTACCGAGCCGATGTCGGGCTCGTCGTACTGGCCGATGTCCGCGGTGTACGTGCAGGGCACTGCGCCCTTGTCGCGCATCCAGGCGACCGCTACGGAGGTGTCGAGACCGCCGGAGAAGGCGATGCCGACGCGTTCGCCGACGGGCAGGGACGTGAGAACCTTGGACACGAGAACGATTATGCATGTTCATGCATGACCATGCGTCGCCGGGTGCGCGGCTCCTCCGGCAACGAGCGTCACACCGAGACGCCCGACACATGCGGACCCCGTCGGCGCTGCGCCCTGACCAGCGCCGACACGCCGCCGACGGGCCCACGGTTCCCCGTGGCACGTGACGATGCCGTGACGATCCCGCGGTCGGGGCCGGCGCGGTTTGCACCGGCCGCAGCGGCTGGTGATCCTGGACGGGTCGTTGGAGTGCCCGCTGCGCGCGCTCACGGCCTGACCTGATCCGAGGACGACGCGTCCTCCTGCACACGGAACGGAGGGGCGTCTCCTCGGGGACGCCGGTACCCGCTTGTGACGATGACACCCACGGCGCCCTCGAGCGCCCCGGACCCGGCGGGCACGTCGGGCTCCACCACCTCCGGCCAGCACCCGGCCATCGCGGCCCCACCGGAACCGGCCGCCGACCAGAAGGCGCTGCTCGACCGCGGCGTCTTCGCCGTGTCGGCCGTGCTCGCCCTGGCGTTCCTCGCCTGGGGCTTCGTGACCCCCGGTGGCCTCGGCTCGGCCAGCGGCAGCGCGCTCACCTGGATCGAGGAGAACCTCGGCTGGCTGTTCGTGACCCTGGCCTCGGCGTTCGTCGTCTACGTGCTGTGGCTGGCGGCCAGCCGGTACGGGCGCATCCCGCTGGGCCGCGACGACGAGGAACCCGAGTTCCGCACGGTCTCGTGGATCGCGATGATGTTCAGCGCCGGGATGGGCATCGGCCTGATGTTCTACGGCGTCGCCGAGCCGCTCACCCACTACGTGTCGCCGCCGCCGCGCAGCGTCGCGGCGGAGACGCCCGAGGCCATGCAGACGGCGATGGCCACCACCCTGTTCCACTGGACGCTGCACCCCTGGGCCATCTACGCGGTGGTCGGCCTGGCGATCGCCTACGGCACCTTCCGCCGGGGACGCAAGCAGCTGATCAGCTCGGCGTTCGAGCCCCTGTTCGGCCGGCGCCGGACGGAGGGACCGGCCGGGAAGGTCATCGACGTCCTGGCCATCTTCGCCACGCTCTTCGGCTCCGCCGCCTCCCTCGGGCTGGGCGCGCTGCAGATCGGCAGCGGGATCGAGATCCTGGGCTGGGCAGGGGACGTCGGCAACGGCGTCCTGGTCGGCATCATCGCGGTGCTCACCGCCGCGTTCGTCGCGTCGGCGGTGTCCGGCATCGCCAAGGGCATCCAGTGGCTGTCCACCATCAACATGGTGCTCGCCGTCGTGCTCGCCCTGTTCGTCTTCGTCCTCGGCCCGACCGTGCTGATCCTCAACCTGGTGCCGGGCGCGATCGGTGGCTACTTCTCCGACCTCGCGTCGATGGCCGCCCGGACCGAGGCCAGCGGCGGCGACCCGATGGCCGAGTGGCTGCGCGGGTGGACGGTCTTCTACTGGGCCTGGTGGATCTCCTGGACGCCGTTCGTCGGCGTCTTCATCGCCCGCATCAGCCGGGGCCGCACCATCCGCCAGTTCGTGACCGGCGTGCTGCTGGTGCCCAGCGTGGTCACCCTCATGTGGTTCGCGATCTTCGGCGGGGCCGGCATCGCCGCCCAGCGCGACGGCGCGGACGTCGCCGGGCAGGCGACGTCCGAGGGCCAGCTGTTCGGGGTGCTCGACCAGTACCCGCTGGCGACCGTCATGACGGTGCTGGTCATGGTGCTCGTGGCGATCTTCTTCGTCTCCGGCGCGGACGCGGCGTCCATCGTCATGGGCTCGCTGTCCGAGCGCGGGACGCTGTCGCCGAGCCGCCGCACGGTGATCTTCTGGGGTGTCGTCATGGGCGCCGTCGCGGCCGTGATGCTGCTGGTGGGTGGTGACGAGGCCCTCAGCGGGCTGCAGAACCTGACGATCATCGCCGCTCTGCCGTTCGCCCTCGTGATGGTCGGGCTGGCCGTCTCCCTGGCCAAGGACGTCCGCTCGGACCCGATGGTGCTGCGCCGCACGGTCGCCGTCGAGGCGGTCGAGCAGGCCGTCGTCGAGGGCATCACCAAGCACGGCGACGACTTCGTGCTCGTGGTGGAGGCCGCCCCGGACGACGACGGATCCCGGCCGCGCTCCCCGCAGCAGTGACCGTGGGCGGACCCGCGTGACGTCGTCGCGCGGGTCCGCCGCATGCTCGGAGGGGTGAGGGCGACGAGGGAACTGCTGCAGGAGCCGTGGGTGCAGCGCGGCGTGCGGGCCGCGGTGGCGGCGGCTCTGGCGTGGCAGGTCGCGATCGCCCTGCCGGCCCCGCTCGCGGGGTACGCGTACTACGCCCCGCTCGGCGCGGTGATCGCCGTGCACCCCACGGTCGCCGACTCCGCGGCGGCGGCCTGGCGGACCGTCGTGGCCATCCTCCTGGGGTTCGGCCTGGCCGTGGCGGTCCACCAGCTGACCCTGTGGCTCCCCGGCGCCCTCACCATCGCGCTGATCGTCGCCCTGGCCGTCGGCGTCGAGCAGTGGCCGGTCCTCAAGGAGCACGCCAGCTGGGTGAGCTTCGCGGCGGTCCTGATGCTCACCGTCGGGGCCGAGGACCCCGCCCGGTACGCAGTGGCCTACGCGGGTCTCACCCTGCTGGGCGCGGCGATCGGCGTCCTGGTCACCACCCTGCTGTTCCCCCCGCTGCAGCTGACCTCCGCGCAGCGCCGGATCGACACCGCGCGGGCCGCCCTCGCCGGGCACCTCCACGACATCGCGTCCGGGCTGCGGCGGGGCGAGCTGCCCACCGCCGGGGAGTGGGCCCGGCGCGGCCGCGACCTGGAGATCGCGCTGGACAGGATGCGGGCGGCCGAAGCCGTGGTCGAGCGCGCCCGCCGGGCCAATCCCCGTGCCCGGCGCTGGGGTGAGACCGCGGCGAGCATCCGCGAGCAGTCCCGTGCACTGGACCGGGTCGCCGTCCTGGTCGACGACCTCACCACGCTGGTGGTCGAGTTCCAGCCGCACCGCCGTGGCATCGACCGCATCGACGGCGGGACCGGGTGGGTGCTGGCGGACGCGCTCGACAGCCTCTCCCGCGTCGTCTGCACCCCGTACCCGGCGGTGGCCGAGGACGGCAGCGACCGGCGGGAGTCGGCCCTCGGCGAAGCCGAGGAGGCGCTCTCGCGGCTGACGACGCTGCTGCGCACCTCCGACGTCGCCGACGACGAGGGCTTCTTCGCCCTGGGAGCGGTGACGGTCGGGATGCATCGCTCGCTGGACACCCTGCGCTCGGGAGTGCTGGACCTGGATCCCGCCTGATCCGCCTCGCTACGGTGCGCTGTGATCATGGTCGCGGCGTCGCGACTGGCCGACGTCACGGGTCGGCCGGCTCCGGAGCGAGGGGTTGCTGCTGCGGCGGTGGCCGGACACGGCGGGCGCCGCGGCGTTCCTGGAACGACGAGAGGCCGGGACCGCCCACGCGTGGCGGGCGGTCCCGGCCTCTCGCCGGAACACAGGAGTGGAGGTGGCGGGAATCGAACCCGCGTCCTTCGACGCATCACCAGGGCTTCTCCGAGCGCAGTCCGCGTTGCCTCTGCTCGACCCCGTCGATCATGCGGACAAGTCGACGTGACGGGCCCAGTCGCTGTTGGGTGTCCCACGCGCGCCCGCGACCGGCACGTGCGGTGAGTCATCTAGCTGATGCCAGGATCCGGGCCGATGACGAACCCGGGCTGACAGACTCGTCTAGCTGCTATCAGGCAGCGAGAGCGAAGTCGCGCTGATTGGAATCGGCGCTTGTGTGTTTTCCAACGGATGGTTAACGAGCTCATCGTTGGCTTCCTCGGCTCGCTTCCCCTGGTCACCCGACCGAAGTCGAGACCATTCACCCCCTGTGTAGTTGTGCAGACAGCCTAACGGCAGGCGGGCCCCGGGTGTTCCCCCGGACGGGGGTGTCCTCAGTGCACGTGCCGCAGCCAGCGCCGCTGCCAGGGGGTCTCGACCGCCCGGCGGTGGTATGTCGCACGCACCCAGTGGACGGCGTCGGACGCGGACATCCCGTCGAGCACCGCGAGCGCGGCCAGCGCCGTCCCGGTGCGGCCGACACCTCCGCGGCAGGAGACCTCGACCCGCTCCCCCGCCTGCGCACGTGTCCTGACCTCGTGCAACGCGTCGAGCGCGTCGCCCGTGTCGCCGGGCAGCCGGAAGTCCGGCCAGACGATCCTGCGGAACGACCACACCGGAGCCGGCCCCTCCCCCAGCACGAGCGCGAAGTCCGCGGGCGTCGGTGCACCGCCGAGCCGGCGTCCGCGGACGAAGGCGCCACCGGGCAGCCGGACGACGCCGGGGGATCCCTCCCAGCGCTCGGTCACGGACCGATCCTGGACCACCGCCGCCCGGGGCGTTCAGCCCTCCGGAGGAACAGGAAAACTTGTCGCAGTAAGAACTTGTACTGGGTACAGGTTTGGGTCTACCTTCATCCCGTGATCAAGTCCGCGGCGGCAGCAGGCCTCTCCAGCTGTCCCGTGGGCGCGGTCATGGGGCTCCGGGAGCGGAAGAAGCTCGAGGCCTGGCGCACCATCCGCTCCACCGCGCTGCGACTGATCAGCGAGCGCGGTTTCGACGCCGTGAGCGTCGAGGACATCGCCGCAGGAGCCGGCGTCTCGCGCACCACCTTCTTCAGCTACTTCGCCAGCAAAGAGGCCGTGATCTTCGACCTCGACCCGGAGGAGCGGCAGCGGTGGCGCGACATCCTGGCCGACCCCCGGGACGGCCAGCCGCTGTGGGAGGCGTTGACCGACGTCGCCCTCGCCCTCACGCAGCTGCTCGCCGAGCGGCTGCCGCTGCAGAAGCGGCTGTTCGAGCAGTCACCGGAGCTCTGCGACTCGTCGCGGGACACCTGTGACGGCTACGGACCCGATCTCGAGGAGTGGGTGAGCCGCCGCGCCCAGGACGGCGACCCCCTGCGGACGGCGCTGGTGCTCAACACCGCCTTCGCCGCCTTCACCACGGCCATCGAGGCCTGGGACCCCGATGACCCCTTCGAGCACTTCCAGCAGCTCGTGCGCGACTGCCTGCGCTGGGCCGGCGCAGGACTCGCCCATCCGGTGACCTGACAGTTCCTCCTCGTCGGCACTGACCCGCCGACCCTCCGCACCGCTCCCGCGACCGCGCACCGCCGCCGGCCGCGTGGTCCCGCACGCCCGATCCCCTCATCCGCTGCGCGCTGCGCAGGAAGGACGGCTCCGCCATGCCCTCGAACAGCCTGGCCACCCCACCCGACGCCGAACCCGAGGCACCTCCGTCCGGGCCCGACCCGAGACGCTGGCTGGCGCTGGCGGTCATCGCCGTCGCCCAGCTGATGGTCGTGCTCGACGTGTCCATCGTGAACATCGCCATCCCCGAGGCCGGAGCGGACCTCGGCATCAGCACCGCCGACATCCAGTGGGTGGTCACCGCCTACACGCTCGCCTTCGGCGGCCTCCTGCTCCTGGGCGGGCGCATCGCCGACTTCATGGGCCGCAAGCGCACCTTCCTGGTCGGGCTGCTGGGCTTCGCGGGCGCCTCCGCCCTCGGCGGCCTCGCGCCGAACCAGGAGCTGCTGTTCGCCGCCCGCGCCCTGCAGGGTGGGTTCGCGGCCCTGCTCGCGCCGGCGGCGTTGTCCCTGCTGGCCGTGACGTTCACCGACCCGAAGGAGCGCGCCCGCGCCTTCGGGGTCTTCGGTGCCATCTCCGGCGGTGGCGCAGCCATCGGGCTCATCCTCGGCGGCGTCCTCACCGAGTACGCCTCGTGGCGGTGGACGCTCGGCGTCAACGTCCCCATCGCGGTCGTGGCGGCCGGGTTCGCCGTCGCACTGATCACCGAGAGCCGGGCCGCGGGCGACCGGCGGTACGACATCCCCGGTGTGCTGCTCTCGACCGCCGGCCTCGTCAGCCTCGTCTACGGCTTCAGCAAGGCCGCCGAGGCCGGCGTCGGGTGGAGCGACCCGGTCACGCTGACGCTGCTCGCCGCGGCCGCCGTCCTGCTGGTCGGGTTCGTCCTGTCGGAGCGCCGGGCCGGCTCCCCGCTCCTGCCGCTGCGCGTCGTCCTCGACCGCAACCGCGGCGGGTCCTACCTGACGTTCCTGCTGGTGGGTGCGGGGCTGTTCGCGATGTTCCTGTTCCTGACCTTCTACTTCCAGGACACCCTCGGGTACACCCCGCTGGAGTCGGGCTTCGCGTTCCTGCCGTTCAGCGGGGGGATCATCCTGGGCGCCGTGCTGGTCTCCCAGCTGCTGCCCCGGGTCGGGCCCCGTCCGCTGATCGTCGGTGGCCTGGTCCTCGCCGTCTTCGGGATGCTGTGGCTGACCAGGATCGGCGAGTCGAGCGCCTACCTCGCCGACGTGCTGCCGGCCGAGCTCGCCCTCAGCTTCGGCATGGCGATGGTGTTCGTGCCGGCCTCGAGCACCGCCCTGGTCGGCGTCGAGGCCCACGACGCGGGCATCGCCTCGGCGACGCTCAACACCGCCCAGCAGGTCGGCGGGTCGCTGGGGCTGGCGCTGCTGAACACCTTCTTCGCCTCCGCGGTCACCGGCCGGCTGGCCGACGAGCCGGCCGCGGGACCGGGCGCGGCCCTCGTGCACGGATACCACGTGGCCTTCGTGTGGGGCGCCGGTTTCCTCGCCCTCGCCCTGCTCATCGGGGCCGTGCTGATCTCGGCGCGCAAGGACGACCTGCCCGCCGAGGCCGCCATGGCGGTCTGACGGACGGTGGAGGGGCGGCACCCTGCGGGGGGCCGCCCCTCCCTGCCGCTCAGATCCAG
Source organism: Blastococcus litoris (assembly GCF_003075095.1). GTDB lineage: Bacteria > Actinomycetota > Actinomycetes > Mycobacteriales > Geodermatophilaceae > Blastococcus_B > Blastococcus_B litoris. Next base: position 840,604 of record NZ_QCZF01000001.1, on the reverse strand, counting down.
TCGCGGCGCTTGAAGACCACGTAGAGCGTCAGGCTCACGCCGGCCATCAGCAGCAGCGCGAGCGGATAGCCCCACGACCAGTGCAGCTCGGGCATGGCGTCGAAGTTCATGCCGTAGACGGTCCCGACCAGCGTCGGGGCGAACAGGATGGCCGCCCACGCGGAGATCTTCTTGACCTCCTCGCCCTGCGCGATCGACGCCTCGGTCAGCTCGCGGATCTCCTCGTTCTGCCGCTGCGCCACCAGGGTGGCGTTGACGGTGAGGATGTCGCGCAGCTGCAGCCGGAAGGCCTCCACCCGCTCGATCACCTGGGTGACGTGGTCGGCCACGTCGCGCAGGTAGCCGCGCAGCTCCTCGTCCACGCCGTACTTGTCGAAACCGGCGGTGATGGCGGCGAGGATCCCGGTCAGCGGGGCGGCGGCCCGCTGGAACTCGAGCACCTCCTGCGAGAGCTCGTAGATGCGCCGGGAGACCCCGGGGTCACCGCGGAAGACCTCGGTCTCGATCTCGTCGATGTCGGTGGCCAGCCCGTCGACCACCGGGCGGTACCCGTCGACGACGGCGTCCAGGGTCGCGTACAGCACCGCCTCGCTGCCCTTGGCCAGCAGCGCCGGCTCGCTCTCCAGCCGGCGCCGTACCCGCGAGAGGTCCGGCGACTCGCTGTGCCGCACGGTGATCGCGAAGTCCGCGCCGAGGAACAGGTGCAGCTCGCCGAACTCGACCTCCTCGGCGGCGTCCACGTACCGGGCGGCCTTGAGGACGACGAACAGCGTGCCGCCGTAGCGCTCGAACTTCGGGCGCTGGTGGGCCTTGATCGCATCCTCGACCGCCAGCTCGGGGAGGTCGTACAGCTCCGCCAGCTCACCGAGCTCCTGGGGCTCGGGCCGGTAGAGCCCCAGCCACACCAGGCGGTCCTCCCCCGCCGCGAGCTCCTCCCGGCTCTCGGCCGCGCTCGCCGGCGTCGCCACGCGCCGTCCCTCGGAGTAGACGGCGTTGTCCACGATCCGCGACCGCCGCTCCGGCGCGGCCTCCAGCGGCGCGGGGGCGCGCTGGTCGACCCGCACGGGTCGGCGGGTCAGCGTGGTCAGGGCGCTCAGGGGCGCGAGCCGGCGCTCGGTCATGACGGACTCCCGGGAGGACTGCAGGGCGACGAGGGACACCGGGAGGTCCTCGCGCGCCGCCGATCAGGCGGGGAGGACCTCGAGAGCGGTACTGGGAGGTTCGCTGCGCATGCGCTCACCCCTCCCTGTCGGCGCCTCCGTCCGTCCGGAGGCCGTCGTCCATGGTGTCACGGCGTGTCCAGCGCGCGTCGCCCCAGCGGGTGAACGGCCGACGGCGGTCAGCCGACCGAACCGAGCACCAGGTCGACCATGACGGGCAGCAGCACCACGATGAGCAGGGCGCCGAGGACGTCGAACGAGAAGCCGGACCTGATCATCTTGGTGATGGGCACGACGCCCGAGCCGTAGGCGATGGCGTTCTGCGGCGTGGAGACCGGCAGCATGAAGCCGAACGACGCGGCGAACGTCGCCGCCAGCGCCGGCACGAACGGGTTGATGCCGGCCGCCATCGCCACCGGGATGATGATCGGCACGACGACGGCCGCCGACGCGGTGTTGCTCGTCGTCTCGCTGATGATGATCGCCAGGATCACCGCGAAGATCGTGATGGCGAAGGTGCTGGTCAGGCCGAGGGAGTCCGCCGACGCCTCGCCGATCGTCTCGGCCAGGCCCGTGCTGGCCAGCAGCGAGCCGAAGATGATGCCGGTCCCGAAGAGCAGGATCGTGCCCCAGTCGATCTTGGCGGCGTCGCTCCAGTTGAGCGTGAACTCCCGCGCCTTCCAGTCGGTGGGCAGCAGGAACAGCAACGAGGCGCCGAGGACGGCGATGACGCCCTCGTCCATCCGGTCGCTGATCGTCGCGTACAGGTCGGACTCGGTGCCGGCGGTGAGCGCGATGACACCGGGGAAGATCCAGCACGCGACGGTCACCGTGAAGGCGATCAGGGTGTTCTTCTCGGCCTGGGAGAACTTCCCGAGCTCGGCCCGCTCGGCCTGCACGTACTCGCTGACGCCCTCGATGCGCCGGATCTCCGGCTTGTTGAGCAGCAGCAGGACGGCGGCCAGCGCGACGAACATCAGCGCGCAGATGGGCGCGGCCATCAGCATCCAGTCGAGGAAGCCGATCCGCTCCCCCGTCGCCTCCTCGATCAGCCCGCGGCCGATCAGGTTGGGCGGTGTGCCGACGGGGGTGAGCAGCCCGCCGACACTGGCGCCGTAGGCGAGCATCAGCATCACGGCCACGCCGACCCGCAGGCGCAGCGGGTCGAAGTCGGGCTTCACCAGTTCCTTGTCCTGCAGGAGCTTGGCGATCACGGCGATGATGCCCAGCGCCGTCGGCAGCAGCATCGCGACGGTGGCCGTGTTGGACACGAAGGCCGACAGCAGCGCCGTGATGGCGCCGAACGCGATGACCACCCGGTACGTCGAGGCGCCGACCCACGTCAGCGACAGCACGAACATCGCGAACCGCCGCGCGAGGCCGTGCTTCAGCATGGCCATGGCGAGGATGAACGCACCGATGAAGGTGAAGACCGTCGTCGACCCGAACGGCGCGAGCGCGTCGTCGGCCGGCACCACACCGAGGACCACGATCGCCCCGATGCCGATCAGGCCGCCGACGGGGATCGGCACCGGCTCGGTGATCCACAGGACGATGACGCCGAGCAGGATCGCCGCGAGCAGGTGCTGGTCGCGCGGCAGGTCGATCGGCAGCAGCGCGAACACGATCGTCACCACCGGGGCGAGGAACAGCCCGACGGTGCGACGGCCCTTCTCGAAGCGCTCCTCGGCGGGGCTGAGGGTCTGCTCCCCCAGGCTCCGGTAGGTCGCGCTGCCGCGGAAAGCGGCCTCGACGTCGGTGCGCTGTACCTGGCCCTGCTGCCGCTCCGTCGCGGTCATGGCGCCTCCCGTGCTGGGACCTGGCCAGACCCTATGCAGCAGCGGACCGGTCAGCGACCGAAGATCCCCTGCCCGAAGGCGCCCGCCTCGACCAGCCGCCGCGACAGCCCCTTGCCCAGCTCGACCACCCGTGCCGTCCGCTCCGCACCGAGCGACAACCACGGGTCGGCGGCCAGGGCGTCGGTCTGCACCTCGATGTGCGCGCGCAGCTGCTCGCCGTCGGCGGTCAGCCCTGCGTCGTCGAGGAGCCCGCGTCCGGCCAGGGCCGAGCAGGCGGCCGCCCACTCCTCGTCCTTCCAGCCACGGGTGGCCTTGGCGGCCGGCTCGGTGAAGCCTCGGCCGGTGGCCGAGTGGGTGATCAGCGCCTCGAGGCCGGTGAGCCCGGCGTGCAGCAGGACGGCGACGTGCCCGTCGCCGCGGTGCTCCCGCAGCAGGGTCGCGCCGTGCCACACCGCCAGCAGCGGCTCCTCGGGCCACGGCAGGTCCGCGTGCCCGGCGAAGAGCGGACGCCCCTCGGTGGTGAGGCCGGCGCACGCCTCGCGCAGCAGCCCGCCGAGCTCGACGACCTCGTCGGAGCCGGCCGCGTCGCCGAGCATCCGGGTGAGCGACGCGCGGGCGGCGTCCAGCCGGGCGGCGAGCACCTGCTCGGGAGAGGCGAGGGTCCAGGCGCGCGGGATCATGTGCGCGACCAGGGACGGCGAGAAGTTGAAGAAGGTCGCCGTCACCACGCCCGCGCCGACCGCACCCATGGGCGCGGCCCGGCCGGCGAAGTACGACATCCGCCCCGGCCGCAGGCCGATCGCGCTGAAGTGCTCGTCGTGCTCGGGCGCGAAGTACAGCTGCGAGTGCAGGGGGTCGACCGCGCGGTGGGCGCGGCCCACGAGGGCGGGGTCGAAGTGATCGGCGCTGACCATGGGCCGCACCCTACGCAGCGCCGTCGGCCCCCAGCGGAGGGAGTTCCAGCGCCCACTGGATCTGCGTCCGGCGCCTCGCGAAGCCCAGGCCCTCGTAGAGCGCCAGCGCGCCGGTCACGTTCTCGCTGTCGACGGAGAGGGCGGCCGCGCGGAAACCGCGGCCGGCCGCGGCGTGGAGCACCGACGCGATCGTGGCCTTGGCCAGACCGCGGCCCCGGGCCGACGGCAGGACGCCGATCTGGCCGAGGTCGACCGTCTCGTAGCCGTTGGCCGCGGTGTCGGCCTCGAACACGTAGGCCAGCGAGTAGGCGACGACGGCGCCGTCGGCCACGGCGAGCGAGGACAGCTCGGGGCGGAACCCGCGCTGGCCGGTGAACAACGTCTGCCAGGTGGCCCGGTCCCGCTCCGCGGACCCGTGGTGCTCGGTGAACGCGGCGTTGTGCGCCCGGCGGACCTCCTCGTCGCGGTCCCAGCCGAACGGGACGAGCTCGACCCCCGGCACCGCCGGGACGGCGGGCAGGTCGGTCAGCGGTCGCTCCATGACGAAGTACCAGCGCTCCTCGGTGAGCCCTGCGCGCCGTGCCAGGCCCTCCAGGGCGGGCATCGACGTGTAGACCTCGACCGCCAGCACGGCGGGGGCCTCCGGGTGCCGCTCGGCGTGCACCTCGCGTCCGCGCTGGAGCTGCCAGGCCAGCAGCGCCCGGCCGATGCCGCGCTCGCGCCAGGCGGGGTGCACCCGCGCCTCGAGGGTGATGCGGAAGGCGTCGCGGAAGTCCGGCAGCGCGAGCACCGTGGCCCAGGCCACGAGCTCGCCGTCGGGCGAGGTCACGGCCAGGCTGTCGCGCTCGAGGTCGAAGAGGTCGTTCACCCACCACTCGGTGAGGTCGTCCGGACTCCAGTGCTCGCCGGTGTCGTCGGACTTCTCCGCCTCCTCCAGCATCGCCGCGGCCTGCACCACGTCGTCGGCGGTGAGGGGGCGGACGGTCAGGCCGTCGGGGAGAGCGGGGAGGTCGGCCACGTCGTCGGAGGTTAGGTGGCCCGGTCGGGACGGGCCACCGATTTCAGGCGTCCACCCAGAGGCAGAACGGGTGGCCGGCGGGATCCAGGCACACCCGGACGTCGTCCTGCGGCTGGAACCCGGCCACCGTGGCACCGGCGGCCACGGCAGCGTCGACGGCGGACTCCAGGTCGTCGACCTCGATGTCGAGGTGCAGCTGCATGCGGGGGTCGCCGTCCCCGGCCGGCCAGACCGGCGGCACGTGCTCCTCCTCCAGCTGGAACGCGAGCCCGGCGCTCCCGTCCGCGGGCCGCAGGGTCACCCACTCGGGCTCCTCGGTGCCGAACGGCCAGCCCAGCAGCTGCTGGTAGAAGAGCGCCAGGCCCTTCGGGTCGGGGCTGTCGAGCACGGTGCCGGTGAGGGTGAAGCGGGCCATCGACGGGCTCCTCGGTCAGGTGCGGACGAACAGGCAGAACGGGTGGCCGGCCGGGTCGGCGTAGGTGCGCACCTGCTCGTGCGGCTCGGTGTAGGTGTTCAGCAGCCGGGCGCCGGCGGCCTCGGCCAGGGCCGACGCGGCATCGAGGTCGTCGACCTCGAGGTCGAGGTGCTGCTGCATCTGCTGGGTCCCGGGCTCCGGCGGCCACACCGGCGGCACGTGGCCGGGCTCGCGCTGGAACGACAGCCCGGTGCTGCCGTCCTCCGGCCGGAGGGTGGCCCACTCCGGCCCGTCGTCCCGGAGCGGCCAGTCCAGCAGCCGCTGGTAGAAGCGGGCCAGCTCCTGTGGGTCCGGCGTGCCGAGGACGGGCGCGGTCAGCCGGATGCGGGGGGTCACGAGACCGATCCTGGGCAGGGGCACCCGGTCCTGCCACCCCACCGACCGGGGTCACGCGGCGCGGACCAGGGCGTTGCGGCCCGGCTCCGACGCGCTGGACACTGCGGCCGAGTCCGTTCGGGGGCTCGGGACCGAGGCGGGTGGGCGATGGTCGTCGGCGGGGTGACGAGCCCGGTGTTCGTCGGTCGCGACGAGGAGCTGGCCGCGCTCACCGAGACGCTCGGGGACGTCGCCGGCGGGACGTCGCGGTGCGTCCTGGTCGGTGGCGAGGCGGGCATGGGCAAGAGCCGGCTGGTCGCCGAGGCCACTGCCACCGCCGAGCGGGAGGGGTTCCGCGTGCTGCGCGGGCAGTGCGTGGAGCTCGGCGCCGACGGCATGCCCCTGGTCCCGCTCGTCGAGGCCCTCCGCACGCTGGCCAGGACCACGCGCCCGGTCGACCTGGAACCGCTGCTGGGCCCCGCGCGCGCCGAGCTGTCCCGGCTGCTGCCCGACCTCGACCCCGGCAGCTGGCAGTCCTCGCACACCGCGGGTGCGAGCACGGGCCAGCTGCTCGAACTGGTGCTCGGCGTCCTCGAGCGGGTGGCGGGCCGGGCCCCGCTGCTGCTCGTCGTCGAGGACGTCCACTGGGCCGACCAGTCGACGACGGAACTGCTCGCCTTCCTGGTGCGCACGCTGCGCACCGCTCGGGTGTGCCTGCTCATGACCTTCCGGTCCGACGAGCTGCACCGGCGGCACCCGCTGCGCCCGTTCCTGCGCGCCTGGGAGCGGGATCCGTCGGTGCGCACCCTCCAGTTGCGCGGCTTCACCGGACCCGAGGTCGCCGCACTGCTGCGCGCCATCCTCGGCAGCGCGCCGGACCCGGGGCTGCTGGCCCTGGTCACCGACCGGTCGGAGGGCAACCCCTTCCTGGTGGAGGAGATCACTGCCGCCGTGCGCGTGGGCGAGCCCCTCAGCGAGGTACCCGAGTCGCTGCGCGACGTGCTGCTCTCCCGGGTCGACGCCCTGTCCGACCCCGCGCAGCAGCTGCTGCGCGCGGCGTCGGCCGCCGGGCGCTCCGTCTCCGACCGCCTGCTGGCCGCCGTGGCCGGGCTCGACGAGCCCGTGCTGATCGCCGCCCTGCGCGAGGTCGTGGACCGGCAGTTCCTGGTCGTCGACGACTCCGGGACCGGCTACGCCTACCGGCACGCGCTGCTGCGGCAGGCGGTCTACGACGACCTGCTGCCCGGGGAGAAGCTGCGGTTGCACTCCCGCTACGCCGAGCGGCTCTCGACCGAGCCGGACCTGGCCGGGGACGCCTCGCCGGCCGCGCAGCTGGCCCTGCACTGGTACGCCGCGCTGGACCTGCCCCGGGCGCTGAGCGCCTCGGTCGACGCGGGACGCCAGGCCGCCGCGGCCTACGCCCCCGCGGAGGCGCAACGCCACTTCGAACGGGCGCTGGAGGTCTGGCCCCGGGTGGAGGACGCCGAGCAGCGGGCGGGGACCGACCAGATCGGCGTCCTCCGGCTGGCCTGCGAGGCCGCGCTCCAGGCGGGCTCGCCGACGCGCGCGCTGGCCCTCGTCGACCGCGCCGTGGAGCTGCTGGGGGACGGTGACCAGCGGGAGCGGCTGCCCGAGCTGCTGGACCGGCGGGCCTTCATGCTGCGCTCCCTCGGCCGGGACGCCGACGCGCTCGCCGTCGTCGACGCGGCGCTGCGGGCGCTGCCCGCGGAGGGGCCCAGCCACATCCGCGCGGCCCTGCTCACCGGCCGCGCCACGAGCCTCACGCACGTGCGGGACCTGGGGGCCGCGCGGGAGGCGGCGCAGGCCGCTGTGGACGCCGCCCGGCAGGCCGACGCGGGGGCGCTGGAGGCCAACGCGCTGATCACCCTCGGCACCGCGCAGGCCTACGTCGGCGACGTCGGCCCCGCGCTGGAGGCCCTGCGGGCGGGGCTGGAACGGGCGGAGCAGCTGGGCATCGCCGAGACCGCGCTCCGCGGCTACATCAACCAGTCCGACGTGCTGGAGCTGGCCGGCCACCCCGCGGCGGCGGTGGCCGCCGCCGAGCAGGGCATCGCGCTCGCCGGGCGGGTCGGGATGAGCCGCACCTACGGTGCCTACCTCACGGGCAACCGCGTCGAGTCGCTGTTCCACCTGGGGCGGTGGGACGAGGCGGACCGCGCGGCCGCCGAGGCGCTGGCGGGGGCTCCGGAAGGGATCTTCGCCGCGACGCTGCTGGAGGTGCGCGCCGAGATCGCCGTCGGCGCGGGGCGGTACCCCGAGGCCGCCGCGTTCGCCGAGCAGGTCCGCACGCTGCTCGGAGACGTGACCGACGACCAGTTCCTGCAGCCGCTGGCTTACGTCGGGGCCGAGTCGGCCCGGGCGCGCGGTGACCTCGCCACCGCCCGCGCGGTCGTCGCGGACGCCCTCACCGGTGGCAGCACGTTGCTCGGCCGGTACGCCTGGCCGCTGGTCTGGCTCGGCATGCGCACGGAGGCTGACGCCGCCACCCGGGCCCGGGACCTGCGCGTTCCCGTGCCCGACGAGGTCCGTGCCGGTGCCGCGGCGCTGTCGGCGATCGCCGAGGGGCTGCCGACCGGGACGTCGTCCGTGGCGGTCTACCGGGAGCTGGTGCGGGCGGAGCTGGCCCGTCTGGACGGCGGACCCGCGCTGGCCGTGTGGTCGGCGGCGGTCGCGAGCTGCCGCGAACGGGGCGAGCCGCTGCTGCTGTCCTACGCGCTGCTGCGCGTGGCGGCGGAGGCGGTGTCCGCAGCGGACCGCGACCTCGGTGCGGAGGCGTTGCGGGAGTCCGTGGAGCTGGCCCGGCGCATCGGCGCGCACCCGCTCGTCGACGAGGGGACGGCGCTCGCCCGGCGGGCGCGGGTGGAGCTGGCCCCGGCAACCGACTCCGGTCCGCCGTCCCCGGAACCCGACGATCCCTTGGCCCGGTTCGGGCTGACCCCGCGGGAGCGGGAGATCCTCGAGCTGATCGCCGCAGGTCGCTCGAACGGGCAGATCGCGGCGGCCCTGTTCATCAGCCCCAAGACCGCCAGCGTGCACGTGTCCCGGATCCTCGCGAAGCTCGGCGTCGCCGGGCGCATCGAGGCCGCGGCCGTCGCGCACCGGCTGGGCCTGCTCTCGCCGGAGGACGCGCCCACGGCTGGCTGAGGTACCCGCCTCCGCCGCGTAGGACGTCGCCTCAGCCGCGGCCCGGGCCCGCGGTCGAACGGCGGCCGGAGATACGCCTGCTGCCGGATCCGGAGTGGGTCTCCTCAGCACGAACCTGGTCCCGTCGGCCGAACCGGGCCGCACGACCAGATTCGGAGAGCCCCATGGACGTCGCGTCGCACCCCGCCCCAGCCCGCCACCGCACCCGTCGCGCCCTCGCGCTGATCGTCTCCGTGACCGCGCTCGTCGCGGCAGCCGTGCTCACCTCCGCCACCGGCGCGCGGGCGGGCGACGAGATCGCCTCCACCGTGTCCGTGAGCGGCACCGTGGGTCAGCCGCTGAGCGTCCAGGTGCCGTTCCCCCTCGTCCCCGATACGGGGTTGTCCCTGGACGTGGGCTTCGGCGCATCGTTCGACGGGTTGACGCTCGAGCCGGACGGGCTCCTGCACGGCACGCCGACCGAACCCACCCAGAGCTGCCGCACCTACCGGGTGATCGGGGAGAGCGGGTACACGGGGCGGCTCGTCGAGGTCTGCCTCGACATCGCGGCGCCGGTCGTCACCGGGCAGCCACCGGCCGCCACCGTCGGCGTGCCCTACAGCTTCCAGATCCTCGTGGCGCGGCAGTCCCCGAGCTTCTCCACCTCCGGCCTGCCGGACGGGCTCCAGCTGAGCGCCGACGGGCTCGTCTCCGGCACGCCCACCGGTCCCGCGGGGACGTACTCGGTCGTGTTCCACGTCCGGTACCCCGACGGATCGCTGGAGAGCCAGTTCTACTACCTCGAGGTCCTCCCGCCGGCCGGGTCGCTGCGGGTCACCGGCACCCCGCCCCCGGCGACGCTCGGCCAGCCGTACCGCTTCGCGTTCGACACCACCGGTAGCGACCCGGCCCCGACCTTCCACCTCGAATCGGGCGCCCTGCCCGACGGCCTGACCCTGTCCCCCGACGGCGTCATCTCCGGCACGCCGACCACGATCGGCGAAGGATCCGAGGTGGCGGTGCGCGCCTCCAACGGATCGGGCGTCGACGCAGGACTCCAGTTCACGATCCCGGTGGACGGGGTGCCGATCACCCTCACCGGCACACCGCTCTCGCCGGTCGCGGTGGGCACCGAGTACGACTTCTCCTACACCGTGGCGGGCGCTCCGCACCCGACCACGTCGGTGACCGCGGGCTCGCTGCCCGACGGGCTGGCGCTGTCCCCCGACGGCCGGCTGACCGGCTTCGCCCGGACGCCGGGCAGCTACACCTTCACCGTCACGGCCACCGCCGGCGGCGTCGTCGCCGACGTCGCGACGACCTCCACGATCGTGGTCACCGCCCCCGTGACGCTCACCGGCACCCCCGGGCAGGCGACGGTCGGTCGCGCCTACTCCTTCGCGTTCACGGCGGCCGGCTCTCCTGCGCCCACGGTGCACTCCACCGGGCAGCTGCCCGACGGCCTCACCCTGAGCCCGGCCGGCGTCCTGTCGGGCACGCCCACCCGCGGCGGGGAGTTCTCGTTCACCGTCGTCGCCGGCAACGGGCTGGAGCAGGCGGCCCTGCCGGTCCGGCTGAGCGTGGCCGCGCTGCCGGAACCCACGGCGTCGCCCGAGCTCTCCATCGGGGACGCGTCGGTGACCGAGGGCGACCGGCTCGCCCGCCTGGAGACCTTCCGGATCACCCTGTCCGCCCCGGCGACCGGCCGCGTGACGGTGCGGTGGGTCACGGCCAACGGCACCGCCACGGCGCTCAGCGACTACGTGCCCGTGGGCGGCACGGTCACCTTCGCCCCCGGCCAGACCACCAGGACCGTCGCCGTCCCGGTGCTGGGCGACCGCCGCCGGGAGGCCACCGAGACCTACTCGGTCCGGCTCGCCCGGCCGTCCGGCGCCCTGATCGGCGACGGCACCGCGGTCGGCACGATCGTCAACGACGACTGAGCCCGAACAGGCGGGCCCCGTTCTCCCAGAGGACGGCGCGCAGCCACCCCTCCCCCAGCTCCAGGCGGTGCAGCGCCTGGAGCTGGTGGGCGTAGGCGTACGGGATCGACGGGAAGTCGCTGCCCAGCAGGACCTTGTCGCGCAGCGCTGCCAGCCGCGGCCGGTCGGCCGGGTCGAACGGCATCAGGCGCTCGGTGAAGTCGGTGGCGAACATCGTGGTGTCCAGGTGCACCCGCTCGTAGCGCTCGGCGAGGTCGAGGAACTCGCGGTACTCCGGCATGCCGAGGTGGGCGATCACCAGCTGCAGCCGGGGGAACCGCTCGAGCAGCCCGCTCATCGGCTCCGGCCCGGTGTGCTCCCCGACCAGCGGACCGGACCCGCAGTGGATCACGACCGGCGTGCCGGTCTCCTCCAGCCGCTGCCACACCCCGTCCAGCAGCGGGTCGCGCGGGTCGAACGAGCCGACCTGCACGTGCACCTTGAACACCCGCGCACCGGCCGCGAGGGCGGCCTCCACGTACGCGGTCGCCCCCGGCTCCGGGTAGAAGGTCGCCGACTGCAGGACCTGTGGGTGCCCGGCGGCGAACCCGGCCGACCACTCGTTCAGCCAGGCGGCCATGCCCGGCTTGTGCGGGTACGGCAACGTCGGGAAGGCCCGCACGCCCAGGCCGTCGAGGATCGCCAGCCGCTCCTCCACGGGCAGCGCGTAGGCCACCGGCCACTCGGCGCCGTAGTGCGTCCCGGCCGCCTCGAAGTACTCCCACACCTTGGCCTGCACGCGATCGGGCAGGAAGTGGACGTGCACGTCCACCAGCCCGGGCAGGCCCAGCTCCCGCCAGTACCGGGGGACGTCGGCGTCGTCGTCGGGGGGCTGCACCACGGTCCCGACCCTAGGACGACGGCGCGCCGGCCGCCCCGCTGCGATGCTGGCGGGATGACCGACGACGCCCGGCCCTCCGCCCTGCGCGCGGAGCTGACCGCGCGGGAGAAGGACGCGCTCGCCTTCCAGGCGGTGATGGTGCTGGGCGCCGTCCCGGACCTCGCCGTCGCTCTGGTGCGGTCCGCCCGACGCGAGCGGGGGATCCAGCTCGGGCCGACGGCGGCCACGCTGGCTCTGGCCGCCGTGGCGCCCGCGTGGGGCCGCAGGGCGCTGCGCGCCCGAGGGCCGGCGGGGGTCGCGGCCCGACTGGGGCTGCTGGCGGCGGTGCCGGTGCTGCCCCTGTCCGCCGGCGCCGTCCGGGCGACGGTGATCGGGCGCGGGCACCCGCTGTGGCAGCTCGCCGCGTCCGCCGCCGTGCGGGTCGTCAGCGGGGCCGTGACCGTGCTCCCCGCCGCGCGGGCTGTCGCGCGGCGCCGTCGGGAGGCCCCGCTCAGGGCAGCGTGACGACGACCTTGCCGCGGACGTGGCCCTCGCCGACCATCCGGTGCGCCGCCACCAGGTCCGCCAGCGGGAACGCCTTCGCGATCGGCACCCGCAGCTGGCCGGCGTCGGCCATGCGCCCGAGTTCCTCGAGGTCGTGCTGCTCGGGCCGGACGAACACGTAGCGCCCGCCCATGCCGTTGACCGACGGGTCGACCACCGACGCGATGCGGGAGACGTCGCGGACCTGCTTCGGGGCGTCGGCGAGCGTGTCCCCGCCGACCAGGTCCAGGACGGCGTCCACCGGCTCGGACAGCTGCTCGCTGATCGGGCCGGCCGAGTAGTCGAGCACCTCGGCCGCCCCGGCGTCGCGCAGGAAGCCGTGGTTGCGCGGGCTCGCCGTCCCGATCACGTGCGCGCCGAGCGCCACGGCGATCTGCACCGCGTTGAAGCCGACGCCCCCGGCAGCCCGGTGCACGAGCACGCGGTCGCCCTCGCCCACGTCGAGGGCCTCGGTCAGCGCCTGGTAGGCGGTCAGCCCGGCCAGCGGGAGGGCACCGGCCTCGGCGAACGAGAGCGAGCTCGGCTTGTGCCAGAGGCAGCGCTGCGGTGCGGGCACCAGCTCGGCCGCCGTCCCCCACTGGACGTCGTCCCGGCGGACGTAGCCGAACACCTCGTCGCCGGGCACGAAGGCGACCACGGCCGGCCCGACCGCCTCGACGACCCCCGCGACGTCCCAGCCGGGGACGATCGGGAAGTGGTGCGGGTAGAAGCTGCGCAGGTTGCCGGCGCGGATGCCGAGGTCGACCGGGTTCACGCCCGCGGCGTGCACCCGCACGAGCACCGTGTCGGGTCCCACCGGCGGGTCGGGGAGATCGTCCCGGAGGGACAGGACGTCGTCGTCGCCGAACCGGTCGTAGGCCATGCCGCGCATGACCGCCACCGTATGCGGGTGGCCGGGCGCCTGCCCGCTCCGGTCAGCGGCGGCCCTTGACGTACCGGCCGAAGGCCTTCTGCATCTCGCGGCGGGAGTCGCGCTCGGCGAGGTCCTGGCGCTTGTCGTAGGACTTCTTGCCCTTGGCCAGCGCGAGGGTGGCCTTGACCTTGCCGTCCTTGAAGTACAGGTCGAGGGGGACGAGGGTCAGGCCGCCCTCCTTGATCTTGCCGAGCAGCTTGTCGATCTCGGCGCGGTGCATCAGCACCTTGCGCTTGCGGCGCGGGGCGTGGTTGGTCCACGTGCCCTGCACGTACTCGGGGATGTGCACGTGCTGCAGCCACACCTCGCCGTCGTCGATCGAGGCGAACCCGTCGACGAGCGAGGCACGGCCGGCACGGAGGCTCTTCACCTCGGTACCGGTCAGCGAGAGGCCGACCTCGTAGGTGTCGAGGATCGAGTAGTCGTGCCGCGCCTTCTTGTTCTGGGCGATCAGCTTTCGCCCGGTCTCACGCGGCATGCCTCCAGGTTACCGTCGGGCCCGTCCGCGACCCCGACGCCGAGGCCGCCGCACGTTCCGCGGCCATCCGGGCGAGCTCGGCGCGGATGCCGTCCCGGGCGATCCGCCGCGCCGTGTCGCTGCCCGACAGGCTCGCCTCCAGCGCCGCCATCGCCGTCGCCATCGCCCCGGCGCCGAGCACGAAGCCGACCACCTCCGGCAGCCCCACCTCGGCGACCGGGTGGTGCCGCACCCCATGTCCGTCCATGCCGTGCAGCGTGGACCCGCCGGCCACTGCGCGGGGTCATCCCCGGCGCATGACCCGGTCAGCCGGCGGCGTCGTGACGCAGCTGGCCGAGCGTCGGGGCCTGCACGGGCAGGAACGCCGCTTCCCGCACGCGCCGGGCGGTCGGGCTGTCCGCCCGGTAGCCCGTCCCCCCGCAGACGGCCGTCTCCAGGGCGACGGCGGCGGTGGCGACGGCGATGGCGTCGAGGCGGGTCCGGGCGAGCTGCGCACGGCCGGCGCCGGTCAGGGACCCGGCCTGGTCCTCCATGGCGATGACGACGTCGTCACGCCGGCGGGCGAGGTCCTCGTGGTCGCGGCGGAGGGCGGAGTTCACGCCGGTCAGGTGCGCGCCCGACGCGTCGAGGGCCGCGTCGGCGAGCCCGACGGCGAGCGCGGCCTGCATCAGCAGCATCGGGGGCCGGCACAGGGACATGAAGCCCGCGAGGTCGTCGCTGAGGACCGCCGCCCGCGGGACCGCGACCCGGTGCAGCTCGAGACTGCGCGTGCCGGTGCCGTTCAGGCCGAGCAGCTCCGGAGCCGGGCGAGGGGCGACGCCGTCGTCGGTGAGCCGGAAGGAGACCACCACGCGCCCCTCCTGCGGCGTCCGGGCGGGAGTCACCACCACGGCGTCGTCGAAGAGGTTCGACGCCCACGAGACGCAGCCGGAGAGCAGCCAGCCGTCCCCGTCGGGCTCGGCGACGACGGGCAGCTCGCCGCGGCCGGCCAGGTCGGCGATCGCCGGTGCGAGCGCGGTCGCACCGGTGACCTCACCCGAGCGCAGGGCGTCCTGGAGCGCCCGGACGTCCGCCGAGGGAGGGCAGCTGCGCAGGTACTCGAGCACCATCCGCTGCGACCAGACGGCGAACGCCGCGGCCAGGCTGCCGGCGGCGATCCGGCGCACCATGCGGACCGCGGCGAGCAGGCCGCCGTCCGCCTCGCCGTCGTCGTCGGCGAGGAGGCCGGTCACGCCGAGGGCGCGGAGCACGGGACGGACGTCGGCCCGGCCGGCGTCCACGTCGGCCGCGCCGGCGAGGATCTGGGTGCGGATGTCGCTCGTCCCTGCGGCCACGGCGGCTCTCCCCTCGTCGGCCCGGGCCCTACGCCGGAGACTCTGCCCGCACGGGGGTGGGTGCGGCTACAGCCGGACGTAGAGGCGCAGCGTGACGTACGCGGCGACCGCGGCCAGGCCGACGCCGACCCCGGAGATGATCAGGCTGTTGGAGATGATCGCGCTCCACTCGACCTGCGGGATGATCCCGGCCTTGATCGGCCCGGACAGCGTCTTGTCGATGAAGAGCACCTTGGTGAGGATCAGCCCGCCGGCGGCGAGCAGACCACCGATGAGGCCCGCGATCGCGGCCTCCAGGATGAACGGCAGCTGGGTGTACCAGCGCGAGGCACCCACCAGCCGCATGATGTTCGTCTCGTTGCGGCGGTTGAACGCGGCCAGCTGGATGGTGTTGGAGATCAGCAGCAGCGCCGCCAGCGCCTGGACCACCGCCACGGCGATCGTCGCGTTGCGGGCCCCGTTGAGCAGGCTGAACAGGCGGTCGAGGAAGTCGCCCTCGTCGCGCACCTGGTCCACGCCGTTCTCACCGCTGGGGAACTCGGCGGCGATGACCGAGTAGCGCTCGGGGTTCACCAGCTCGACCCGGAAGCTCTCCGGCAGCGCGTCGGCCGGGGTGTTCTCCACCAGCTCCGGCTGCTGGCTGAACTGCTGCTGGAAGCGCTCGAAGGCCTCTTCCTTGGACTCGTAGATGAAGCTCTTCACCTCGGGCGATGAGTCCAGCTCCGACTCGATGGCCGCGCGCTGCTCCTCGGTGACGTCGTCGGCCAGGAAGATGGAGACCTGCACCTTGTCGTAGTAGATCTCCTTCATGTCGGAGATCATCCCGGCGATCAGCAGCCCGGTGCCCATGAGTCCGAGGGAGATGGCGGTCGTCAGGATCATCGCGACCGTCATGGTCAGGTTGCGACGGAGCCCGGTGGCCACCTCGGAGAGGACGAAGTTGACGCGCATGGATTCCCTGTCGTGGAGTTCAGCAGTGGGGCGGTTCGCAGGTGGGCCGCGGGGCTAGCGGCCGACCCCGTACACGCCACGCGACTGGTCGCGGGTGAGGACTCCCCCGTTGAGCTCGATGACGCGGCGGCGCATCGAGTCGACGATGTGGTAGTCGTGCGTCGCCATGATCACCGTGGTGCCGGTCCGGTTGATCCGCTCGAGGAGCAGCATGATGCCCTCGCTGGTCTCGGGGTCGAGGTTGCCGGTCGGCTCGTCGGCCAGCAGCACCAGCGGCCGGTTGACGAACGCGCGGGCGATCGCCACCCGCTGCTGCTCACCACCGGAGAGCTCGTTGGGCAGCCGGTTGGCCTTGCCCTCGAGGCCGACCATCTCCAGCACCTCGGGCACGACCCGCTTGATGGTGCGCTGGGGCTTGTTGATGACCTCCAGCGCGAAGGCCACGTTCTGCGCCACGGTGCGGTCGCGGAGCAGCCGGAAGTCCTGGAAGACGCAGCCCATGGTCCGGCGCAGCTTGGGCACCTGCCACTTGCTCATCGTGTTCAGGACCTTGCCGTTCACGCTGATCGTGCCCGTGGTCGGGGTGTCCTCCTTGAGCAGCAGCCGGAGGAACGTCGACTTCCCCGAACCGGAGGAACCGATCAGGAAGACGAACTCGCCCTTGTCGATCTCGGTGGACACGTCGTCGAGGGCCGGCCGGCCGCTGGCCGGGTAGAGCTTGGTGACGTGTTGCAATTCGATCACGAGGCGCCACGGTACCTGCCCTGGCTGTGCCCATGGCCGGTTCGCCACGGAACTCGCGGGACTCGTTCGACCGGCCCCGCGCGGGCCTAGTTCGCGTCGACGGTCTCCTGCTGGCGGCGCCACCGGATGCCCGCCTCGATGAAGGCGTCGATCCCGCCGTCCAGCACGTCTCCGGGGTTGCCGCTCTCCTGCTCGGTCCGCAGGTCCTTGACCATCTGGTACGGGTGCAGGACGTAGGAGCGCATCTGGTTGCCCCAGCTGCTGCCCTCGCCCTTGAGCGCGTCCATCTCCGCCTTCTGCTCCTGCTGGCGGACGACGAGCAGCCGGGCCTGGAGCACCCGCAGCGCGGCGGCGCGGTTCTGGATCTGGCTCTTCTCGTTCTGGCAGGACACCACGATGCCGGTCGGGATGTGGGTCATCCGGACGGCCGAGTCGGTGGTGTTCACGCTCTGCCCACCGGGACCCGAGGAGCGGAAGACGTCGACCCGGATCTCGTTCTCGGGGATGTCCACGTGGTCGGTCTGCTCGACGACCGGCAGCACCTCGACGCCGGCGAACGACGTCTGCCGGCGGCCCTGGTTGTCGAACGGCGAGATGCGGACCAGCCGGTGCGTGCCCTGCTCCACCGACAGGGTCCCGTAGGCGTAGGGCACCTTGACCGCGAAGGTCGCGGACTTGATGCCCGCCTCCTCCGCGTAGCTGACGTCGTAGACCTCGGTCGGGTACTTGTGCCGCTCCGCCCAGCGCAGGTACATGCGCATGAGCATCTCGGCGAAGTCGGCCGCGTCGACGCCACCGGCCTCCGAACGGATGGTCACCAGCGCCTCGCGGGAGTCGTACTCGCCGTTGAGCAGCGTGCGGACCTCGAGCTCGTCGATGACGGCGCGGATGCTCTCCAGCTCCTTCTCCGCCTCCGCGGTGGTGGCGTCGTCGCTCTCCTCGGCGGCCAGCTCGTGCAGGACGGCGACGTCGTCGAGCCGGCTGCGCAGCTCCTCGACGCGGCGCAGGGTGCCCTGCAGGAAGGACAGCCGGGAGGTGAGCGCCTGCGCGGCCTCGACGTCGTTCCAGAGGTCGGGCGCGGCGGCCTGCTGCTCCAGGTCCGCGATCTCGTTGCGCATGTCGTCGACGCGCAGCACGGCCTCGATCGACTTCAGGGTCGTGTTGAGCTCGTCGAGTACGACGGAGAAGTCGGCAGCCACGTCTAGCCAGGGTAGTGCGCCCCCGCCGCGGGTAGCCCGACCGCATGACCGAACAGCACCGGAAGCGCAGCCGGGAGGAGTACGAGCAGGGGCTGCCCGGCTACCACGACCCCACCGCGGGCCTCGGCGGGGCGGCACCGGCCCGCTCCGCCCTCACCCTCCGGCTGGTCCTCGCGCTCTTCGGGGTGGTGGTCTGCGCCGGCGGCGGCCTCGGGTGGCTGGCGACCGACCTGCCGGCCTGGCCGGGCGTGGTGCTGCTCGTCCTGGGGCTGGTCGCGGTGGTCGACGTCGTGGTCATCCTGCGGCGCAAGGCGCGCGGCGAGCCGGGTTGAGAGGTCAGGCCGGGGCAGCCGCCGCGGACCGCTGAGCGGTCATCCACGGCTGGACGTCGCCGGCCGGCATGGGGCGCGCGATGTGGTAGCCCTGGGCGAAGCTGCAGCCCAGCGAGATCGCCAGCTCCAGCTGCTCCGCCGTCTCCACGCCTTCGGCGAGGCTGCGGATCCCGCAGGCCTGGCCCAGGGCGACGACGGCGGCGATGGCGGCGGCCGTCTGCTCCCGCCGTCCGTCGGCGAAGGCCACCAGGCTCCGGTCGATCTTCAGGATCCCCGCCGGGATGTTCACCAGCTGGCCGATCGAGGAGTAGCCGCTGCCGAAGTCGTCGATCGAGACCTCGACCCCCCGCGCCCGCAGCTCGGCGAACTGCGCCGCCGCCCGCTCGGGGTCGTCGGCCACGGAGGTCTCGGTCAGCTCCACCACCAGCTGGGCGGGGTCGAGGCCGGCGTCCGCGAGCGCGCCCATGACGTCGTCGACCAGCGTGCCGGTCGAGAAGTGGGTGGCGTTGATGTTGACGCCGGTCACGAGCACCAGGCCGGCGTCCCGCCACGCGGCCGTCTGGCGGGCCGCCGCACCGAGGACCCAGTGGGCCAGCGGTGTCATCAGGTCGTGTTGCCGCGCCGTCGGCAGGAAGTCGCCCGGGTACAGCAGCCCGCGCTGGGGGTGCTGCCAGCGGACCAGCGCCTCGACCCCCGTGCACCGGCGCGAGGGCAGTGACATGACCGGCTGGTAGTGCAGGACGAGCTCGTCCTGCTCCAGGGCGCGGACGAACTCGGCCGCCAGCGTCGCCCGCTGCTCCGCCGCGTCGCGCAGCTCGGACGTGAACACCTCGATGCGGTTGCGGCCGGCCTCCTTGGCCGCGTACATCGCCAGGTCGGCGTCGCGGACGAGGTCGGTCGAGCGCACGTGCGGGTCGGGACCCGCGGTGGTGGCGACGCCGATGCTGGCGGTCAGCCGCGCCGTGCCGCCGGCGAGCTCGAAGGGCTTGTCGAACGTGTCGCGGAACCGCTGGGCCAGCGCCTGCGCACCCTCGGCGTCGCAGTCGCGCCCGATCACGACGAACTCGTCGCCGCCGAGCCGGCCGACCGTGTCGCCGGTACGGGTGCAGGCCGACAGCCGCGTCGCCAGCTCGCGCAGCAGGTCGTCGCCGACGTCGTGACCGAGGGAGTCGTTGACGTCCTTGAAGCCGTCGACGTCGAGGAAGAGGACCGACACCGGGGTGCCGTCGGGCCGCTGCAGCTCGGCGTCGATGAGCTCGTGCAGGTAGGCCCGGTTGGGCAGGTCGGTCAGGTGGTCGTGGCGCGCGCGCCAGGCCGAGGTCCGCTCGGCGAGCACCCGCGCCGTCACGTCCGTGTGGGTGACGACGACGTGGCCGCGGCCGCCCACCCGCGAGGCCTGGACGTGGTACCAGCGCGGCCGCGAGTCCCTGGGACTGGGCACCTGGCGGTCCACCGTCACGGAGGTGCACTCGCCGCGGGCCAGGGCGCGCAGCGAACGGACGAGGGCCCGCCCCTCGGCGTCGCCGTGCACCGCCGTCGCCGCCGCGTAGTAGTCGGCGCCCGGCGGGATGTGGTTCCCGTGCTGCTCGCCGGCGCGCGTCCACTCGTCGTTGGTCAAGACGATGACGCCGTCCGGGTCCAGCAGGACGGTCGGGGACGGCAGCGCGTCGAGCACCGCGTGCACGAGGACGGCGTCCACCTCGGCGTCGCGCCCCGCGGGCGTGTGGGCGGACGGCACGGTGCGTTCCGGTTCCGGGTGCACGTCACCCCCCCTCCGCTGCGGGACGACCCCGTCGACGTCCCTGTCCATCTACCCATCGGCAGGCGAGACCCGCACCACAGCCGGGACCCGGCTCCCCGCCCCCTTCGGGGGAGGAGGCGGTCAGACGGGCCGCGTCTGGTCGAGCACCCACTCCCGGTAGGCAGCGCTCCCCCCGACCAGCGGGAGGGCGATCACGCACGGCACGTCGTAGGGGTGCACCTCGGTCGTCCGGGCGACAACGGCGTCGACGAGCGACCGGCGCGTGTGCAGGGCGACGCGGGCCTCGGGCTCGTCGTGGACCGCGCCCTCCCAGCGGTAGACCGACCGGATCGCTCCCAGCAGGTGCCCGCAGGCGGCCAGCCGTTCCTCGACCAGCGTCCGGGTGAAGCCGGCCAGCCACTCGGGGTCGCCGGCGGTGACCACGACCTCGCAGCACTCCTCGTCCACGTCCTCATCCTGCTGGACCGGGGCGTGCAAGCGCCGCCGCGGCGGGTAGGGGCCGGGCATGAGCGACGACATGACGATCCGGATCGACAGCGAGCAGTACGTCCTCCGCCGGGACGGCGAGGGCCTGCAGGTGGGCCGGCACAACGGCGGGGACGTCGTCTGGCTCGAGACGGTGGACCTCGACCTGCTGCCCGCGCCGGCCCGCGAGGCGCTCGACCGCGGGGACACCTCCGACGAGGCCCTGCTGACCGCGCTGCGCGGGGTGACGCAGGCCGAGATCGAGCGCGGCGCCTGACCGACGGCGGTGGGTGCGCCGGTCGGCGCGCCCACCCCGTCAGGCGGCCAGTTCCACGGGCGCCCCCAGCGGCAGCCAGCGCAACCGCTCGCGGACGTCGGCCGGGGCCCGCGCGAACTCCCGCTCGATGGCGTCGCGGCCCTGGCGGAAGTGCGACCAGCCCTCGTAGTGGACCGGGATCGCGGTGCGCGGCCGCACCAGCCGGCAGACCTCGACCGCCTGGCGGGCGGTCATCGAGTAGCGCAGCGGCCCGGTGACCGGGAACCGCACGCCGCCCAGGTGCAGCAGCGCGGTGTCGACGTCCAGCCGGTCGGCCACCTCGCGGAGACCACCGAAGAGCACCGTGTCCCCGGAGATCCAGAGCACCCCGTCGTCCTGGCCTTCCCAGCGCAGCGCGAAGCCGACGACGTGCCCGGCGACCGGCCGGCTCAGCGGCGGACCGTGCCGGGCGGGTGTGGCGGTCACCTCGATGGTCGGCTTCCCGGGCGCGCTGAGCTCCGTGGTCTCCCAGGCGTGCAGCCCCCGGGCGGCGCCGCCGAGCCGCCGGGCGCCGACGGCGGTCGTGACCACCGCACCCGCCGCCGGCAGCAGCGCGCGGCCGGCGTCGTCGAGGTTGTCGGCGTGGTGGTCGTGGCTGAGCAGGACGACGTCCACCGGCAGCACGTCGTCGGCCGGGACCGCGGGCCCGGTGACCTTGCGGGACGACGTCCCCCAGCCGAAGGCGTACCTCCGGCCGGGGGCGTCGAACGTGGGGTCGACCAGGATCCGCCACTCCCCGACCTCGAGGAGCACGGTCGGGCCGCCGACGTGGGTGAGCCGGACGCCCCTCACTGCCGCCCGGCCGGCTCCCGCGGCGCGACGGCGTGCTCCACCGCCCACGCGAGGGCGGAGTCGGCGATCTCCTGCCACCCCTCCTGGGCCGGCAGGAGGTGTGCGTACCCCGGGTACTCGCGGTGCTCGACGATCCCCGACCTGTAGTGCTTGACGTTCGAACGCTGCACGCTCGGCGGCATGATGTGGTCCTCGCCGCCGGAGACGAACAGCAGCGGGGCGCGATCGGGCTTGGCGTAGTCGACGGCGGCGTCCTGCGGGCCGGGCATGAAGTTCGCCAGCACCGAGTCCCAGAGGATCCGCCCCGACGCCGGCACGTGGTACCGCTCGTAGAGCCGGCGGGACTCCTCGTCGCTGAACGTGTTCGTGAACGCGTAGTGCCACTGCTCGGCCGACAGGCCCACGGCGCGGTGGTGGTTGGCGGGGTTCTTGAACGCCACGAACGTCGACTTCAGCTGCGAGAGCGGCAGGACCCGGACCCCCTCGGTCGGGGCGGAGTTGAGCACCACGCCGACGGCGCCGAAGCCGCGGTCCAGCAGCAGCTGCACGAGCGTGCCGCCAGCGGAGTGACCGATGAGGATCGGCGGCTTCTCCAGGGCGCCCACCACGGACTCGAGGTGCTCCATGATCGTCGGGAGCGTGAGCTCCGCGATGACGGTCGGGTCGGCGTTGAGCGCTTCCACCTCGACCTCGAAGCCGGGGTACCCCGGCGTCAGGACGCGGTAGCCCTTCGCCTCGTAGTGCGCCTTCCACTCCTCCCAGCTGCGCGGCGTGACCCAGAAGCCGTGGACCAGGACGATCGTGTCGGGGCTCCCGGGAGCGGACGCGTCGGCCGGTCGCGGGGTGGGGATGTCGGTCATCTCGTTCCCTTCAGGCCCGCGCAAAGGCGAGCAGGTCGGCGTTGAACTCCTGTTCGTGCGCCCCGGTCAGGCCGTGCGGCTGACCGGGGTAGACCTTGAGGTCGGCGTTCTTCAGCAGGTCGGCGGTCTTGGGAGCCGCGTCGGCGAACGGGACGATCTGGTCGTCGTCGCCGTGCGCGACCAGGACGGGCACCTCGATCTGGTGCAGGTCCTGGGTGAAGTCGGTCTCGCTGAACTGGGCGATGCACTCGTAGGCGCCCTTGAGGCCGGCCATCATGCTCATCCGCCAGAAGTCGTCCTTCTGGCCCTGGGACACCTCGCTGCCGGGCCGGTTGGCGCCGTAGAAGGGCTCGGCCAGCTGCCGGTAGAACTCCGACGGCCCCCGGAGCAGATCGGCCCGCAGCCCGTCGAACACCTCGATGGGCAGCCCCTCGGGGTTGGCGTCGGTCTTGAGCATCAGCGGCGGGATGGCACCCAGCAGCACCGCCTTGGCGACCCGCCCGGTCCCGTGGCGGCCCATGTACCGGGTCACCTCGCCGCCGCCGGTGGAGTGCCCGACGAGGATCACGTCGTGCAGGTCGAGGTGCTCGATCACCTGCGCCAGGTCGTCGGCGTAGGTGTCCATGTCGTTGCCCTCCGAGGGCTGGCTCGACCGGCCGTGGCCTCGTCGGTCGTGCGCGATGGCGCGGAATCCGTTGCTCGCCATGAAGACCATCTGGCCGGCCCATGCGTCGCCGCTGAGCGGCCAGCCGTGGCTGAAGACGACCGGCTGACCGGCGCCCCAGTCCTTGTAGAAGATCTCGGTGCCGTCGGTGGTGGTGACCGTGGCCATGCGCTCCCCCTGGTGGATTAGTTGCCGGGCCAACCGATTCGCCGACCCTGGCACCGCGCGGTGCGCCCGCATCGGCTGTGCGCGCACACCTCCGGCCCCTCGGTGCACGACCTGGTCGCGCGGCGGGCGGTTCCCCAGCGCCAGGCCGTTCTGCGACGCTGTGCCGCGCGCCGGCCGGTAAGGCGGTCGCCTCACGTCCGCCTCCCCGCGGGAGATGCCGATGCAACTGCTCGACACCGCGAGCGTCGCGCCCGAGCACCGCGTCGACGCCTTCCGCGCCGCCTTCGACCAGGCCTCGGTCCCCTGCCGCATCGAGCACCTGGGGCCCGACGACCGGGTGCACTCGCGCATGCACCTGTGGCACTTCGGCCAGGCGAACCTCTTCACCACCGACGCCTCCGGCTTCCGCCTGGTGCGGACCCCCCGCCACCTGCGGATCGAGGCCCCCGAGGTGGTGGCGCTGGCGGTCCAGTCCAGGGGGGTGGGCCGCTTCCGCCAGTTCGACTCGGAGAGGCTGGTCCCCGCGGGGACGCTCATGGCCAACGACCTGACCGCGCCGTACGAGTTCTCCTGGGTCGACAGCGGCGGCTCCCGCGCCTTCCAGATCCCGTACGGGCGGCTGGCGCTCCCCCGGGACGTCGTCCGGAGAGCCGCCCCGCGGCTGCGCACCAGCCCGCTGCACGACCTGGTCCGCGACCACCTGGTGCGGCTGGCCGGGGACGCCGACCGCCTGGCGGCCGACCCCGGCGCGACCGCGCTGGGTGGGGCGACGATCGAGCTCGTCCGCGCCCTGTTCGTCTCGGCCGCCGACGACGCACGGCTGACCGCCGAGGTGCGCGCGGAGACGCTCCTGACCCGCGCGCTCGCCTGGGCTCGCGAGCACCTCGCCGAGACCGACCTGGGACCCGAGCGCATCGCCGCGGTGCACGCCGTGTCGGTCCGGCAGCTGTACAAGGCCTGCGCCGAGGCCGGCATCAGCCTCGAGCAGTGGCTGATCTCGGAGCGCCTGGAGCTGGCCCGCGCGGAGCTGGCCTCGGCCGCCGGGCGGCGCCGGCCGATCGCGACCACCGCGCACGCGTGCGGGTTCGCCGACCCGAGCCACTTCGCACGGCGGTTCCGGGCCGCCTACGGCATCTCGCCGCGGGAGTGGCAGCAGCTGGCGCGCTGACGCGCCTAGCGGTGACCGCGCCCGCCGTTGCCGTTCCCGTTGCCGTTCCCGTTGCCGTTCCCCTGCCCGTTGCCGTTCCCGTGCCCGTTGGCGCCGTTCCCGTGCCCGTTCCCGCGGTCGTCGTCCCGCGGCGGTGTCGGCTTGGCCGGGGTGGGCTTGGCCGGGGTCGGCGTGGGCTTGGCCGGGGTCGGCGTGGGCTTGGCCGGGGTCGGCGTCGGCTTCGCCGGGGTCGGCGTCGGCTTCGCCGGGGTCGGCGTCGGCTTCGCCGGGGTCGGCGTCGGCTTCGCCGGCGTCGGCTTCGCCGGGGTCGGCGTCGGCTTCGCCGGGGTCGGCGTCGGCTTCGCGGGGGTCGGCGTCGGCTTCGCCGGGGTCGGCGTCGGCTTCCCCGTGGCCGGCTGGGCGGGGGTGTTCGGGGGCCTGGCCGTCGAGCCCGGCGCGGCAGGCACCGAGGGGGCGGCCGCGGTGCCGGCCGGGTGCGCCGGGGCCGCCGACGACGAGGCACCCGCCGTACCCGCCGCTGCGCGCGTGGACGCGGAGCCCGCCCCCGTCGAGGACGCGGCCGCCGTCCGTGGGTCGGATCCGGGGACCGGCGGCAGCTCGGCGACCGCGGTCTGCGTCAGGCGCAGCTCCCGGCCTTCCAGGAGCTGGGCGTCGGCGGACGAGACGGCGTACCAGTCCACCCAGCGGTCGGCGTCGTCGAGGAGGGGACGGACGTCGCGCGCGGTGCTCCGCGGCAGGTGCCGCGAGACGGCGCGGCCGATGGTCGTCGAGACGAGGACGTCGCACGCCGCGACCCGCAGGAAGTTCCGCCCCCGGACGCACTCGGCCCGGTCGCCGACGCCCCGGGCGATCGTGCCGATCACCTCGGCGAACGACGCGTAGGACCGGGCGGCGCCCTCGTCGCCCGGCTCGGGGAGGAACCGACGGAGCGAGCTGGTGATGGCCGGCTCCGCGCCGCCGGGCAGCACGTCAACGACCAGCTGCGCGGTCCCCGGACCGAGCGGCCAGCGGTACACGTCCCCCGGCATGAGCAGCATGCCGGTGCCGGCCGTCAGCCGGAGGACGGCGGCGATCGACGACCCGTCGGCCCGCACCGTGCCCGGCGCCCCGAGGTCGCCGGTGGCCGTCACGACGACCGGGAAGTCCAGCCCGTTGCGCAGGGTCACTCCGGTCTCGTCGGTGCAGGCGTCGAGCACGAAACCGGTCGGCACCCCACCGCGGGTGGCGTCGTAGGCGCACAGCTCCGCTGCAGGTCCGGCGGTGGCCGGTGCGGCCGACTGGACGGTCCCGAGCGCGAGCAGCGCGCAGAGGAGCAGGGCCGGCCGCCTCACGTCGGGAACCTGCAGACCGGCTGGACGAGCCGTCCGACGTCGTCGAGGGCGGCGGCGACGTCGTCGCGCACGGCGGTCGTGACGCCGTCGTCGCGGGCCGCGGCCAGGGCGTCCACCAGGTCGCCGATCGCCGCCTCCAGACGCGCCGACCCGCCCTCGTCCTCGACCTGCTCGAGGACGTCGCGGAGCTCGTCGATCGCCGTCGCCAGTTCCAGCTCGGCCTCCACGTTGCCCCGCTCGGCGGCCAGGACGCCCATCGCCGGCGCGACCGCGGTGAGGTGCCTGCTCCCGGCCAGGGAGTCGCAGAAGCCGGGAGCGCCGTCCGCCTGCTCGTACGAGGGCACCGCGACGTCGGCGGGCTGCGCCTCCGACCCGGCCTCGGCGAAGCCGGTGCAACCCGCGAGGGCGCCCGTCATGACCACCAGCAGGCCCACGACGCGGAGCCGGCCAGGGAGCATGAGCGGACGGTAAGGGGCTGTGAGGTGGGCCCCAACGCCGGTCACCCGACCGGGCGAACGAGAGCTCGTGACCATGACTGCCCGTTACTGACCCGTGCGTTCCTGGTTCGGGTGGTTCCCGCGGTCGGCCACCACCGCCAGGGCGGTCGCCACCGTCACCATCGGGGTCCGGGCACTGCGCACGCGGCACTCCTCGCGACCGGGCACGTCTCCTCGCGCGCCGTTGCACCCTCAACGAGTGCCGCGGCCGATGGTTGTGCCCGTCCCGGTCACCCGGGCACGGGGGTCAGGCCACCGCGGATGCGAAGACGACCACGTTGTCCACGTAGCTGCGGACGGAGCTGTCGAACGGCCCGCCGCACGTGATCAGCCGGAGCTCCGCGCCCTCGGTGTTGCCGTAGACGTCCAGGGTGGGGAAGTCGTCCTTGGGCACGACGCGGACCTCGTCGACGACGAAGGCCACCACGGTGCCGTCGGCGCGGGCGACCTCCACGCGGTCGCCGGCGACCAGCTCACCGAGCGAGTAGAAGACCGACGGCCCGTTCGCCGCGCTGTCCACGTGCCCCTCGATGACGGCGGGGCCGACGGCCCCGGGTCGCGGCGAGCCGTCGAACCACGCCGCCTTGTCGTAGTCGGGGCCCGGCTGCGGCACCGCGAGGGTCCCGTCCGGGTTCAGACCGAGGGTGATCAGCTCGGACGCCACACCGATGGCCGGGATGCTGATCGACACCGGCGGCGCGACGGGCGTCGGGGAGGGCGAGCCGGACGGCGTCGCCGCGGGCGGGGCGGCCTCCGGGCGGACACCGCCGGTGGCCTCCGCTTCCGGGCCCGGTGTCGTCGCCGCGCCGGGCTCGCTCGTCGCCGCGACGGCGGGGGTGGGCGGGTCGGCGTCCTGGTCGGCGATCCCCACCGCCACCGCCGTCCCGCCGCCGAGGAGCAGCAGGACCGCGACGGCGATGAGGACCGCGCGCCCAGGACGCCGGGTCCGGGGAGCGATCTCCCCGGACCCGGCGTCGCCGGTCATCAGCTGTCGGTCGAGGAGCGACGGCGCGCGTACAGCGCGACGCCACCCGCGGCGGCGACGGCGCCGACACCCGCACCGATCAGGCCGAGGTTCTCGGTTCCCGTGGTGGAGCCGGCGCCGGTCTCGACGCCGCCCGCCGGGACGCCGCCCATCTGCGAGGCGTTCAGGACGCCGCAGATGGCCGGGTCGGTGGCCTCGCCCGGCAGGGCCGGGTCGAGGTCGGAGACGCCGCGGTCGCCGGGGCCGTAGGTGCCGTCCCCGTCGTAGTCGACGCCGTGGACGACGACGACGCCCTCGCCGGCGAGGACGGCGCGGGCGACCTCCTCGCTGACCTGCACGTCACCGCGGGAGTACTCGATGTCCTCGCCGGTGGCGAAGCGGTCCACGGCCAGCCCGGAGCTGGGCGTGGCGTCGCCGCTGGTCGTCAGCGACACGACGATCTCCCCGTAGGCCGGGGCGCCCTCGGTGGTGGTGAGGTGCTCCTCGGGGTGCATCTCACCGGACAGCGGTGCGGCGTTGTTGTCCGAGGCCGCCGGGCACATCTGCCGGGCCTCTGCCCCGAAGTGGATGTGCGCCGCGTGGGGTGCGCCGGCGAGCAGCCCCTGTGCCGCCAGCTCGAAGGACATCGTGGTGCCGTTGATCGTGGCCATGGCCTGCCCGGTGGCGTCCACCGGGTTGACGGGGACCGGCGAGAGCTCAGCCATCACGGTCCCCTCTGCCGCCGAGGCGGGGCCGGCGAAGGCCATCAGGGCGGCGAATCCGAGGACCGGCGCAGCGACGACGGTGCGCGTGATGCTTCTCAAGGTGTCTCCCGTGGGATGTCCCCGCGGCGTCACCAGGTGTGAGCGCCGTCGGAGTCCTGCACGTCGGGTGTTCGTCCGCCGTCCCCCTGACGGTTCGCCCAACCACGTGGAGCGTTACCTGGTTGTGCACAATCCGCTTGTTCAACCACGTTCGGGTGAACCCGGACCTCGCAGCGGATCAGCTGTCGTGCGGGACGTGCGCCGGTCGGACGGGCGCCCCCAGGGCGTGCACCCGCCAGCCGCCGAGCCGCGGACGGCGAACCAGCGTCGCGACGACGTCGTCCGACTCGGAGCGGAAGCCGAGGTAGGCGACCTCGGGATCGTCGAGCGCCGGAAGCGCCTCGCCGGCCATGCCGCAGGCGGGCAGGAGCGCGGCTGCGCGGTCGAAGCCGCCCCACCAGCGCCAGCTCTCCGGCGTGACGACGAGGCCGAGGATGTCGAGGTCCGGTCCGCCCGGCTCGGTCACCGCCGTCCAGAAGACCGCCGCGACGGTAACCGGGTTCTCCGGCCCCGGCTCGCCGGCGGCGACCAGCGCGGCGACGTCCGGGTTCATCAGCGGGTGCTGATGTCGACCATCCACTGGACGCCGAACCGGTCGACGAGCATGCCGAACTCGTCACCCCACGGCTGCCTGTCCAGCGGCATGGTGACCTCGCCGCCCGACGCGAGCTTCTCGAAGTGGCCGCGCAGGTCGGCGTCGTCGCCGCTGAGGCTGATGGAGATGTCGCTGCCGCCACGCGCCTCCATCCCGGCCGGGGCGTCCGATGCCATCAGCGTGTAGCCGGCGGGGGTCTCGAGCTGGGCGTGCATGACCTTGTCCTCGTCGCCGGGCGCGGCCATACCGCTCGCCCCGTAGGTGTCGACGGCCAGCTCGCCGCCGAACACCTCGCGGTAGAACTCCATGGCCTGCCGGGCGTTGCCGGAGAAGGCGAGGTAGGGGTTGAGACGAGAGGACACGGGGCCTCCTTCGTGCCGGTGGTGAGGAGGCGAAGGTAGCGGGGACGGTGCCGGTTCAGCAGCCCTCGACGTCGTACCCCTGCATCGCCGGCCAGACCTCCCGCGGGGTGGTCGGCCAGTCCCAGACGGAGACGCCGATCGCGCGCTGCTCGGTCGCCGCGCGCACCATCGCCGCGTAGTCCTCGGCCGTCTCCTGCGCGTCGTAGCCACCCGCGACCGAGACGACGGCGCACGGGTCGCCGAGGTGGTCGCGCACCCGCTCGATGTTCTGGCCGACGTACTGGTACGGGTCGGTGAACCCCTCCTCCGAGCGGTTCGACCAGTAGGCCATCGGCAGCCACACGTCGTAGAGGCCGGCCAGCTCCGCCCACGGGAAGTCGGGCCAGTAGGCCTTGTTCAGCACGTCGGTGACGACGGGTGGCAGGACGACCGCCCCGAGCTCGACGTCGGGCAGCGCAGATCGCAGCCGCTGCGAGAGCTCGACCAACGCAGCGTTCCGGGGAGCCAGCTCGACCGCATCGGTGAACTCGATGTCGATCGCGACGGCGTCGAAGCCCCGGTCGCCGGCCCGGAAGTCGGAGATCTGCTGGAGCCGGCGCAGGTCGCCCTCGATGTCGCCGAAACGCGGCAGGTACCAGGCGACCACCTGCATGTCCCGCGCGTGCGCCCGCGCGAGCCACTCGGCCAGCAGGTCCTCGCTGAGCAGGCCCGGGTGGCGGGGGTCGTCGGCGGCCGGCTGGAGGTAGATCGTCTCGACCCCGGCGTCGGCCATCGCGTCGACGTCCGCGGGCGTCACGGGTGGGGCGCCCCCGGCGAACTCACGGGTGATCCGGTAGCGGGAGAGCCAGGTACCGACGCCCGCGTACGGCGATGCGGCAGCTACCTCGGGCGGGGGCTCGGTGGCCGAGGGGGATCCGATCTGCGGGAGGCCGGGCAGGGCACCGCTGTCGTCCCGGGTGGCGACGTCGGCCGCCTCGGACCGCCGGTCCGACGCCCCGCCGGACGGCTGCGCCACGACGAGCGCGACGGCGAGGACGGCGACCACGAGCAGGCCGAGCAGCACCCCGCCGGTGCGGCGGCTCGAGCTCCACCTGCCCATCGCCGCATTCTCGCAGCCGGACGTCGGCTCAGCCGTCGACGTAGCGGTCGCGCTCGACGACGAACTGGCCGGTGGCCGTGTTGGCGTCGACGAACTCCGGCAGCAACGGGATCCGCACGGTCACGGTGACGCAGACGGAGAACTCCTCCCCCGGCGCGAGCGTCGGCGCGTAGCTCCCCGCCGCCGCGCAATCCGCGCCGGCCGGCGCGAAAGCCAGGCGCACGTCGGTCGCGTCCACCGACTGGTCCTCCACGGCGAGCTGGGCCGCCCGCAGCGCCCGCTCCTGCCCGCTGACCGGGTCCGGGGACGTGGCGATCGCCCGCCCGGCTTCGCGCGCCGCCGCCGTGGAGGCGAAGACACCGCGCTGCACCGCGGAGAACCCGGCGACGACGTAGATGAGCGGCACGAAGACCACGAGCGCGATGAAGACGAACTCGACCAGCGCCGAGCCCTCCTCGCCGGCCACCCGACTGCGCAGCCACGTCACGCGGCCTCCTTGACCGCGCGCCCGGTGACCTCCAGGGGAAGCAGGTTCCCCAGGGTCGAGAGCAGCGAGGGCACCGCGCCGGTGCAGCGGACGACCACCAGCGTCAGGCCGGTGGGGTCGGTCTCCTCATTCGAGGTGCAGTCCAGCCCTTGCGCGGTCTGCTCGGAGGTCGCCCGGGCGACCACCTCGACGGTGCGCGGAGCGCCCGCGGCGGAGTCCACGTCGGCGTTCGCGGCGTAGCGGGCGCCGGCCTGCGCGCTGGCGGTCACGACGTTGCGCACGTGCACGTAGACGGCGACCTGCAGCACCGCCAGCAGCAGGGCGACGATCAGCATCGAGACCATCACGAAGTCGACGACGGCGCTCCCGCGTTCCCTGGGTGACGTGCTGGAACGGCCGCCCTCCGGGGTCCCGCGCCGAGCCTGCGAGGCGTGGGGGGAAGGGCGGTCCTTCATCCGCTCGTGACGGAGGTGAGGGCGTTGGTGACCGCGTCCACGATCGCCTCGCGGAACGGGATGAGGATGGCCAGCACGAGGGCCGCCGTCATCACGGTGATCATCACCCAGCCCGGGACGTCGCCCCGCTCGGGATCGTCGCCGCGCACGCGCGCGGCGAAGGCCGCCGTCGCGGCGGTCAGGTACGCGAGAACGCGCATGGTCGTCCTTTCCTCGTGTCCCACGGGCTCACCGCGCCAGCGAGACGATGCTGATCAGCCCCGGGAACAGGGCGAAGAGAACGGTGACCGGCAGCACCAGGAAGACGACCGGCACCATCATGGCGATCTCCTTCCGGCCGCCGGCCTCGAGCAGGCGGCGCTTGCCGGCCTCGCGGACGTCCGCCGCCTGGGCGCGCAGCACCTCGGCCAGCGGGGTGCCGCGCTCGATCGCGACGAGCAGCCCGTCGATGAAACGGGCGAGCGGGTCGAGCGAGGTGCGGTCGGCGACCTCCTGCAGCGCGTCGACCAGCGGCACGCCGGAGCGGGCCCGCCCCAGCGCCGCGCCGAGCTCCCGTGCCAGCTCCCCACCCGAGAGGCGGGTGACGCGGGCGATGGCTGCGGTGGGGCTCTCCCCCGCCGTCACCGCCAGCGCCAGCAGCTCCGCGACCACCGGGAACTCGGCCAGCAGCAGCTCCTCGCGCCGCTGCACCTGCTGGGTCAGCCACCAGTCCCGGCCGAGCACCCCGCACAGCAGGCCGGCCACGCAGAGCAGGCCGGCGGACAGCACGTTGAGCCCACCGGCGGCGACCGAACCGACCGCGGCGGCGACCGCCGCGCCCAGCAGACCCAGCCCACCCCAGACGACCTGCTCGACGCGGAAGTCCTCGACCGTCGTCTCGCCGGCCAGCGCGTCCAGCCGACGGCGGACCGCCGCACGACCGCCGAGCAGCCGGTCCACCAGGCGCGCGCCGTCGCCCACGACCGGGCCGAACACCCGCCGGACGGCGGTGAGCAGCCCGGGCTCGGTCGCGGTGCCCAGCAGCCGCGACGGCGGCGGGGTGTCGTGCACGTAGGGAGCCAGCCGGTCCACCAGCCGGACGGAGCGGAACGGCGGCGCGAAGCTCACCACGAGCACCAGCCCGACCGCCGCCGACAGCCCGAGCAGCAAGCCCGTCAGCCCGGCGTTCACTGGAGCACCCGCACGTCCTCGGGCAGTCGCCCGATCCGCAGCATCAACCGGTAGGCGACGACGCAGACGCTCCCGCCGATCAGCAGGATCGCCGTCCCGAGCGTCGAGTCGTAGGCGGCCAGCGTCGTCGACTGCGTGGCCAGCAGGAGGAGGACCACCCACGGGGCGGCCACCGCGAGCCGGGCCGCGGAGACCACCCACCCCTGCCGCGTCTCCAGTTCCGCGCGGGCCCGGGCGTCCTCGCGCAGGAACGTGGCCAGGGTGCGCAGGACCCGGCCGAGGTCGGTGCCACCGACCTCGCGCGCCACCCGGAGCGTCTCGACGATCCGGTCGCCGACCGGGTCGGCGAGGTCGTCCTTGAGCCGGTCGAGGCAGGCGCTGAACCGGCCGGTGGACCGGTACTCGGCGGCGAACCGGGCGAAGGGCGGTCGCAGCACCTCCGGCCCGCGGCTGGAGAGCGCCGCCAGCGCCTCGGGCAGCGACATCCCCGCACGCACCGCGGAGGCCAGGTTGTCGACGACCTCGGGCCACACCTCGCGCAGATCGGACTTGCGGCGGGCAGCCAGCCGGCGCACCTGGGCGTAGGGCAGGGCGAAGCCGAACAGCCCGAACACCAGGCTGACCGTGACGGTGCTCGTGGTCAGCAGGACGACGACGAGGACGAGCAGGCCCAGCCCCACCTGCAGGGCCAGCAGCTGCGCGGCGTTGATGCCGGTCAGGCCGGCCTCGGCCAGGAGGAGCTGCCGCCGGCCGGGACGCCGGGGCCCGGTCCTCGGCTGGGGCGCACGCGGTCCGCTGCGCCAGATCAGCAGCAGCCCGACGCCGAGCAGGAGCCCCAGCAGCGCGCCGGACTCCGTCATGCCCGGTCCCCGAGCAGCGCGGGGAGGTCGAAGCCGGCGGCGGCGAACCGGTCGGCGTGCGGCGGGTAGCCGTCGGCCCGCACCAGCCGACCGTCGCGGGTGGTGAAGACGTCGGCGGTCTCGATGACGCCGTTCTCCGCCCGTCCGGGCAGCGCCACGATCTCCCGCACCCGGCGGTGACCGGAGGCGTCCGTGCCGACGTGCACGACGAGGTCGACGCTGGCCGCCACGGTCGGGACGACGAACGCCGTGCCGATGTTCTCGCCGGCCAGCAGCGGCAGGGTGCACATCTTCACCACGGCCTCGCGGGCGCTGTTCGCGTGCAGCGTGCACATGCCCGGCAGGCCGGAGTTCAGCGCGATGAGGAGATCGAGGCACTCCTCCTGCCGCACCTCGCCGACCACGATCCGCGAGGGCCGCATGCGCAGCGCCTCCTTGACCAGCCGGCGCAGCGGGATCTCCCCGGCGCCCTCGAGGTTCGCCTGCCGCGTCTGCATGGACACCACGTCGGGCAGCGGCACGCGCAGCTCGAAGACCTCCTCGCAGGTGATGACCCGCTCGCGCGCCGGGATGGCCGCGCAGAGGCAGTTGAGCAGCGTCGTCTTGCCCGCCTGGGTGCCGCCGGAGACGAGGACGTTGAGCCCGGAGGCGACCGCGGCCTCGAGG
This sequence comes from Blastococcus litoris, assembly GCF_003075095.1. Taxonomy (GTDB): domain Bacteria; phylum Actinomycetota; class Actinomycetes; order Mycobacteriales; family Geodermatophilaceae; genus Blastococcus_B; species Blastococcus_B litoris. The sequence goes on along the minus strand of NZ_QCZF01000001.1, from coordinate 806,957 downwards.
AACCGGGCGGCCTGCGGCGTGATCGTCCCGAGCGCGATCAGCTCGTCGAGGCTGTGCGCCTGCAGGACGAACTTCCGGATGTTGACCGCCATGTGGCGGCGGGTGATGTCGGGGATGACGACGTGCAGCCGCGAGCCGTCGGGCATCGTGGCGTCGACGAACGGGGTCGACATGTCGATGCGCCGGCCGGAGGTGCGCAGCATCCGCTCGACGAGGTCGGCCAGCTCGCCGGGCGCCAGGATCGTCGTCGTCAGCTCGCTGCGCCCGTGGCGGGCCACGAACACCCGGCCCGGCTCGTTGACCCAGATCTCCTCGACCTCCGGGTCGTCGAGGTAGCGCTGCAGCGGGCCGAACCCGGCCACCCGGTCGAGGACGTCGCGCACCACCGACTCGGCGTCGACGATCGGCGGCAGCGCCGAGGTGAGCGAGCGCTCGGAGTAGTCGGCGACGACGTCGCGCACCAGCACCCGCACGGGACCGGGGTCGGTGAACGGGTCGAGGCCGCGACGCCGGATCAGCTCCCGGACCTCGCCGTCCACGACATCCAGAGCGGTCGGCACGGCACCCCCGTCGAGCCTTGTCGATCATGACGAAACAGCCGGACTGTAAGGAAACGGACCAGTCCGCGGGGCTCCGATCAGCCGTTCTGTGGACAAAGCGACGCCGCGGGCACGCAGGTCCACCCGGTCAGGTGAACGTGCTCGGGCCCCGTCCTCGCTCCTCGAGACGGTGCACGGCCTGGCCCGCTCGTACGGGCTGGTACTGGAGGACCCACAGGCCTACGCGGCGGCGTTCCCCACCAACCCGGTGCCGGGCACGCCGTGGGCGGTGCTGCGCGGAGGGCTGCCGGGGCTGCCGGGGACCGCCCGGCTCGCGCTGCACAGCGAGGCCCCGCTGGCGCGCAGCATCACCGGCCGGACGGCGCTGCTGCTGCCCGCCGGGGACGCTGCGCCGACGCCGCCCGGAGGGATCCCGATCACCTCGCCGAGCGATCCCATGCGCTACGCGGTGCGCGACGGCGTCTTCGCGGTGTGGGTGCTGCGCCGCCAGGCCCTGCACCTGGGCGACGTCGACGGGCTGCTCGCGCGCGGGACCGCGCTGGCCCGGGCGACCGGAGCGCTCCCGGGCTCGTAGGCGGGACGGATCATCGCGGGATCGGCGCATCGCCGTAGTCGGATCGTCATACGGCTCCGCCACGCTCTGCCCATGACCGCCACCCTGCACGCGACGAGCACCTACGCCGCCTCGGCGGCCCACCTCCCGGGTGCCGGGAACCTCACCCATGCCGTCGCACGACCGGTCGTCGACGGCCTCGACCAGTCGGTCTGCGGGCTGCTGGTCAGCGTCCGGGCGGAGCAGGACTGGACCGCCGGGGCCGGCGCCGGCCGCTGCGGGGAGTGCGCCCGCATCGCGGGGTGACCCTGACCCGTCACCGCACCCCCGTCACCGGACCGCGGCCGGCACCGGCGCCGGCTCCCGGGGCACCGTCACCGCGCCCTCGACCGTCAGGTGCGGCAGTCGCCGGTCCAGCCACCGCGGCAGCCACCAGTTCGCCGTGCCGAGCAGCTCCATCGTGGCCGGCACCAGCACCAGCCGGACCAGCGTCGCGTCGATGAGCACGGCCACGGCCAGCCCGAAGCCGAACAGCTGCAGCTCGCGCGCCGAGCCCAGGACGAAGCTGCCGAAGACGCACACCATGATCGCCGCGGCGGCCGTGATCACCCACGCGGTGCGGGCGAGGCCGGTCGCCACCGCGGAGGCGTTGTCGCCGGTCCGGTCGTACTCCTCGCGGATGCGGGAGAGCAGGAAGACCTCGTAGTCCATCGACAGCCCGAACACGATGGCGATGAGCATCATCGGCACCCACGCCTCGATCGGTCCCACGCCCTCGATGCCCAGGGGGCCGGTCAGCCAGCCCCACTGGAAGACGGCGACCAGCGCGCCGAACGCCGCCCCGATGGACAGCAGGTTGACCACGACGGCCTTGAGCGCCACCAGCAGACCGCGGAACACGACGGTCAGCAGCAGGAACGACAGGCCCAGGACGACGGCCAGGAACAGCGGCAGCCGCTGCGCGGTGTAGTCGGCGAAGTCGACGGCGGCCGGCTGCGCTCCCCCGATCGCCACCTCGACGCCCGTGCCGTCGACGACCGCGGGGGCGACGTCGTCGCGCAGCCGGTGCACGAGGTCGTCGGTCGCCTCGTCGCGCGGCGCCGACGCCGGGGTCACCTGCAGCAGGGCCGTCCCGCCGTCCTCGGCGAGCACCGGCGGGCTGACGGCGGCGACTCCGGAGTCGTCGGCGAACGCGCCGGCGAGCTCCTCGGCCACCGGCTGCAGGTCGCCCGCGGGCCCGTCGACGGCGACGACGAACGGCCCGTTGACGCCCGGACCGAACCCCTCGGCGACCAGGTCGTAGGCCGTGCGGGCACTGCTGTCCTCCGACAGCGTGCCGGCGTCGCTGAAGCCCAGCCGCAGGTCAAGCACCGGGACGGCCAACACGAGGAGCGCGCCGAGCGCGGCGGTCAGCCAGACGACGGGTCGGCGCTGCACCGAGCGCGACCACCGCTCAGCGGCCACCCCGGTCCGGTCCCCCCGACGGCGACGGCGGGGCCGCTCCTGGGCGCGCTGCAGGCGCGGGCCGACGATGCCGAGGAGCGCCGGCAGGAGCGTGACCGCGGCGAGCATCGTCACCAGCACCGACGCGGCGATCCCGATCGCGACACCGGTGATCAGCTCCATGCCCATGAAGACCAGGCCCAGCGAGGCGATGACCACGGTGGTGCCCGCGAACAGCACCGACCGGCCCGCGGTGTGCTGCGCCAGCGCGACCGCCTCCGGCACCGGGAGGCCGCTGCGCAGCGCCTCGCGGAACCGGGTCACGACCAGCAGCGCGTAGTCGATGCCGACGCCGATGGCGATCATCCCCGCGGCCGCGCCCGCGAAGCTCGGGACGTCGATGACGTGGGCGGCCAGCCCGATCGCCGCGACGCCGCAGAGGGCGCCCAGCACCCCGATCACCAGGGGCAGCAGCATCGCGACGACCGAGCCGAACGCGATCAGCAGGATCACCGCGGCGGCGGCGATGCCGATCACCTCCGCCGGCACCCCGCCCTCGGCCTCCTCGTCCATCGGCAGGCCCACCTCGACCTGCAGGCCGGGCACGTCAACCTCACCCCGGAGGGCATCGAGCCGGTCGGCGGCCTCGGCGAGCTCGGTCGGGTCCCGCTGGGGTAGGTCGACCTGGAGGTAGGCGATCTCCCCGCCGGGCGCGATCCGCCGCTCGCCGCCGGGGGCGAAGGGGCTGGTGACCTCGGCGCCGGGCAGCTCGTCCTGGATGCGGGCCGAGAGGTCCTCGACCGCGGCGCGCACCGCTGCGGTGTCCACGCCGTCGACGGAGTGCAGCACCACCTGCGCCTGCGTCCCGGCGCTCGCGGTGAAGCCGGCGTCGGCGAGCAGGTCGGAGGCGCGCTGGCTCTCCGACCCGGGCAGCGCGAAGTCGTCGCTGGTCGGGCCGGCGAAGGCACCGGAGAGCACCGAGAGGACGACGACGGCGGCGACCCAGGCACCGGTGACGAGCCACCGGGCCCGGACGGCGGAGCGGGCGAGCGAGGCGAGCACGGCTTCCTCCCAGGAAGGGGGATGGGACGGACGCCGCACAGCCTGGGACGCCGCGGCCCCGGGGCGCGTCCGCTGCGCGGACCGAACCCGGTACTCACCTCGACGTACGTCCGCACGGAGGACTACGTCGGGAAGGGGACGACGGGCACGCGTCCCAGGTCCTAGCCTCCCGGCATGACCTGGCGTCCCGGACGCGTCGACCTCGTCCTGTTCCTCGTCGCGGTGGCCGCGGCGTGGGGAGCGCTGGTCGCGCACCTCGAGCCGGACCAGCAGGCCGCGACCGCCCTGTCCCTCGTCGGCGCGGCCGCCGTCGCCGTGCCGGTCCTGGTCGCGCAGCGGCACCCGGTCGGGGCGCTGCTGGCCAACTGCGTCCTCGTCTACGCCTACTACGCGTTGGGGCTCCCCGCGATCGGCCTCATCCTGCCGCTGGCGCCGGCGCTCTTCGTGGCCGCGCGGGCCGGCCACCTGCGCTTCGCCGGCGTGCTAGGAGGCGGCTTCCTGGCGCTGTCGATCGTGTTCCGGGTGGTCAGCGCGACCGAGGCCGAGCCCATCGGCACGGTCATCGGCTACGACGGCGCCACCCAGTTCGCGCTGCTCTGCGCGGTGCTCGCGCTCGGTGACGCGGTGCACGCCCGGCGCGGCTGGTCGGCCGAGCTCGCGCACCGCCTCCGCCTGGCCGACGAGGAGCGGGAGGCCGACGCCCACCGCCGCGTCGAGGAGGAGCGGCTGCGCATCGCCCGCGACGTCCACGACTCCCTCGGTCACGCCGTCGCCGTCGTCACCCTGCACGCCGCCGTCGGCGCCGAGGCGCTCGACGACGACGACCCGGCGGCCGCCCGCCGGGCGCTCGAGACGATCCGCTCGGTCAGCCGCGACGTGCTCGGCGACCTGCGCGACACCGTCGGCCTGCTCCGCGAACCGGCGGGCGACCTCCCGCGACGCCGGCACGGGCTGGCCGAGCTGCCCGACCTGGTCGAGGCCACCACGACCGCCGGACTGGACGCCCGGCTGGTCGTCGAGGGCATACCGCGACCGTGGCCGGCCGCGGTGGAGGCCACCGCGCACCGGGTCGTGCAGGAGGCGCTGACCAACGTGCTCCGGCACGCGACGGCGACGCAGGTGACCGTCACCGTCGACCACGGCACCGACCACCTGACGATCAGCGTCGTGGACGACGGCCGCGGCAGCACGGCTCCCGACGGGACCGGGCACGGCCTGTCCGGCATGCGGGAACGGGTCGGGCTGCTCGGTGGCCGGCTGCTCGCCGGCAACCGTCCCGGCGGCGGGTTCGGCGTGTGCGCTGTCCTGCCCGTGGCCGCCGACCGCGTGCGGGTGCCGGCGTGATCCGTGTCCTCGTCGTCGACGACCAGCCGCTGGTCCGGGCCGGGATCCGCGCCCTGCTGGAGCGCGAGGAGGGGCTGGACGTCACCGGGGAGGTCGGCGACGGGCGGGCCGCGGTGGAGCGGTTGCGGTCGGTACCGGCCGACGTCGTCCTCATGGACCTGCGGATGCCCGTGCTCGACGGCATCGAGGCCACCCGCCGCATCGTGGCCGACCCGGCCCTGGAGGCCGTCGCGGTGCTCGCGCTGACCACCTTTGACGACGACGAGCTGGTGTTCGCCGCCCTGCGCGCGGGGGCCAGCGGCTTCCTGCTCAAGGACGCCGAACCGGATGCGCTGCGCCGCGCGGTGCGGGCCGCGGCCGCCGGGGAGGCGGTGCTCGACCCGGCCGTCACCCGCAGCGTGCTGGCCGCCGCCCTCGAGGCGCCGCAGCCGACCGACCCGGAACTCCTGCGGCTGCTCACCGACCGGGAGCGGGAGGTGCTCACCGCCGTCGGCGACGGCCTGTCCAACGACGAGGTCGCGGTGGACCTGCACATGAGCCCCGCGACCGCGCGCACCCACGTCGGCCGCATCCTGGTCAAGCTGGGTGCCCGCGACCGCGCCCAGCTGGTGGCGATGGCCTGGCGGGCCGGGCTGATGTCACCCCGCGCCTCCGGGCATTCGTAACCGGACGGAGACCCGTCCGGCATCGACGCCGCGCCACGATGTCTGCCAGGGTCTGCGCACCGGCCGGTGCGAGCTCCCACGGGAGGTATGGCGGATGACGGTGCCACTGGACGAGGCGACGGCGAGGTCGTGGCTGGCGGTCGCGATCGAGGAGGCCCGCGCCGGGCTCGCGGAGGGCGGCATCCCCATCGGCGGCGCGCTCATCGGGCCCGACGGCCGTGTGCTGGGCCGCGGGCACAACCGCCGCGTCCAGGACGACGACCCCTCCGTGCACGGCGAGACCGACGCCTTCCGCAACGCCGGCCGGCAGCGCACGTACCGCGGGACGACGATGGTGACCACCCTCTCCCCCTGCTGGTACTGCAGCGGGCTGGTGCGCCAGTTCGGCATCTCGCGGCTGGTCGTCGGCGAGGCGCAGACGTTCTCCGGCGGTCACCACTGGCTGGCCGAGAACGGCGTCGAGGTGCTCGTGCTCGACGACCCCGGGTGCGTCGCGATGATGGAGCAGTTCATCCGCGAGCACCCGCAGCTGTGGAACGAGGACATCGGCGAGGACGACGCCGACCCGGCGCACGCGGAGGTCACCCGATGAGCAGCAGCCTGAGCAGCAGGGGCGACGCGACGGTCGCACCGGCCGAGGTCGACCCCGACTACCCCATCGACCCGGTCCCCCAGCACGCCAGCAAGTCGCTGTTCTCGGTGGCGATCGTGCTGCTCGGGTTCACCTTCTTCACGCCGACGATGCTCGCCGGTGCCCAGATCGGCGCCGCCTTCGACGTCACCTCGCTGATCTGGGTGCTGCTCCTCGGCAGCGCCGTCCTCGGCGTCTACGTGGGCGTCATCGGGGGCATCGGCGCCCGCACGCGCCTCACCACGGTCATGATGTGCCGCTACACCTTGGGCCGCGTCGGCGCGAAGTTCGCCTCGCTGCTGCTCGGGGGCACGCAGGTCGGCTGGTACGGCGTCACCGTGGCCACCCTCGCCGGGCTGACCGCCAGCGCCCTGGACTGGACCGGCCGCGGCACCGAGATCGCCCTGATGATCGCCGGCGGCGCGGTCATGGGCGTCACCGCCTACTACGGCTACAAGGGCATGTACGCCCTGTCGGTGGTCTCCGTCCCCCTGCTGCTCGTGCTGGCGGGCTGGGTCACCTGGCGCTCGCTCGACGAGGTCGGCGGCTGGAGCGGGCTCACCGCCATCGAGCCGAGCGAGACCCTGCCCCTCGCCGCGGCCGTGACGATCATCGTCGGCACGTTCGCGTCAGGCGGGACGCAGGCCCCCAACTGGACCCGCTTCGCCCGCACCCCCTCGACCGGCTTCTGGGCCTGCATCGTGGCGTTCATGGTCGGCGAGCTGCTGATGCTCGGCTTCGGCGCCATCGGTGCCCTGGCATTCGGCGAGGGCGACTTCGTGCTCGTGCTCTACCAGCTCGGGCTGGTCGGCTGGGGCCTGGTCTTCCTGGTCGCCAACCTGTGGACGACCAACGACAACACCGCCTACAACTTCGGCGTCGCCGGAGCCGAGATCGCCGATTCGCGGTCGAAGAAGCCCTTCGTCATCGGCGGGGTCGTCATCGGCACCCTGCTGGCGATCACCGGGATCTACGACAACCTCATCGAGTACCTGGTCTGGCTCGGCATCCTCATCCCGCCGCTGGGCGGCGTCGTCATCGGCGACTTCCTGGCCCGCTGGCGCTGGGGCATGCCCGACACCTCCGCCCTGCCCGCCGTCGAGTGGCGCAACCTGGCCGCCTACGCGGTGGCGGCCGTCGCCGCGTGGTGGAGCAACGAGGCCGAGTGGTTCATCCCGCCGGTCGTGGGCGCCGTCGTCGCGGTCGTCGGGGTCGTGGGGCTGCAGTGGAACCGCCGCCCCGTGCCGGGGACGGTCGCCCGCTGAGCCGCCCCGGACGGCGTGTCCGGGGGGCGACCAGCGACGACCTCGCCCTCGTCCACGACGCCGAGCTCGACTACATCCGGGAGCGCGAACCGGAGCAGGAGGCGGCCTGGCTGCGGGCCGTCGACCGCAACCGGGCGCTGTGGTCGGACAACCTCGCGCGGACCACCGTCGTCGAGCTGGACGGGGCTGCGGCCGGTTACGCCATGTGGGCGGTGGTCGACGGCACCGCCACGGTGGTCACGCTCCACGTGCGACCCACGCACCGGCGGCACGGGCTGGGCCGCGCGCTGCTCGATCTGCTGACCGACGACGTCCGCCGAGCGGGTCATCGCGAGCTGGCCCTGGGTGTGCACCGGGAGAACCCCGCACGTCACCTCTACGAGTCGGCCGGCTTCACCCCCGACGGCGAGGACGGCGACCACCTCCTCTACCGCCGGCAGCTCGCCGAGCCGTGAGCGCCGGGCGTTAGACGAGCACGCGGCGGTGGCTCAGCCCGCGCACGCCGCGCCGGGTCGACGCCGGGCCGGCGGCGAGGCCCTCGCGGAAGCCGGTCGCGTACCAGAGCGGCGCGTTCGCCTCGAGGCCGCTCGGCGGGTTGCCGGGCCGCCCCTCCCAGAGGAGGCGGGCGAACGCCTGCGGTGTCCGCCCGAGGCAGCGGCCGGAGGGCGTCGCCCCGGCGCGCTCGAAGGCGGCGGCGAACCGGCCGTCGAGCCGGCCCAGCTCCCACGCCTCGTCGAGCAGCTGCTGGTAGGTGGTCGCGCGGTCGTCGGCCATGACAGCCCCCTCCAGACGGGAGCGGTCCGACGTGGTGCCGGACCGTCGTCACCCGGCAGAGGACCGGCGCCCCGTGCTGGAGACACCGGCGCCCGACCCGCACGATCGGCCAACTGTGCGGGCAGTGTGCGGGCGGTGCGCGTGGTCCGGGCGCACCGCCCCCGCGAGCCTCGACGGCGGCACCGCACGACCGTGCGCTGCCGGGGCCTCGCGACGGAGTCGCGGTCCCCACCGACCGACTCCGGAGACCCGCGTGAACCGCCTGGTGCCCCTCTCGGCCCTCAGCCTGACCGCCGCCCTGATCAGCCTCGCCGCGCCGCCGGTGGCCACCGCCGCGCCGCCGCCCCCGGCCGCCACGCCCCCTGCCTTCGCACTGTCCCCCGTGAGCGGGACGTTCCCGGGCGAGGACGGCTACGTCGAGGGGAAGGTCCTGGACCTCAGCGCCGACGGGCAGCTGGTGCTCTACAAGACCTACGTCAACACCCCCGAGCGCTACTTCCAGCCGGTGCTGCTGGTCCACGACCGGGGCACCGGCGCCAACCAGGTGGTCGACTCCGCCCCCGGGCAGCCCGGCACACCGGGCGCGTGGTCGGGCGTCGACGCGGCCGCGCTCTCCGCGGACGGCTCGACGGTGGTCTGGACGACGCGGGACGACGTGCTGGCCGAGCCGAGCGACGTCAGCGGCGAGGCGTTCCGCACCGACCTGGCAACCGGCACGACGACGCGCGTCCCGCGATCGGCCGAGGCCGGCATCGCCGAGGCGACCGCGGTCGACGTCTCGGCCGACGGGCGACGGGCAGCGGTCCTCATCGGCGACCCGTGGTCCTCCGAGCCCGGCCGCGTCGAGATCGTCGACCTGTCCGCCGGCACGGTCACCGCGGCCCGGGAGGTCACCGCTCCCCACCAGGAGATCGAGCTCAGCGACGACGGGTCGACGGTCGCATGGGTGCACGACGTCGAGGGCCCGCTCGACGAGTGGGAGAACCCGACCTGGGACAGCGTCCTGGTCGTCGCCGACGCCGGGACGCTGAAGCCCGTCGCCTCGCTGGCCGACCACGTGGCCGACGCCCCGTCGCTGGACGCCTCGGGCTCGCAGGTCGCCTACGTCGGACCCGAGGGTGCGCTGCTGGTCGCCGACCTGACCGCCCAGGACGCCCCCCGCCGGACCGTCCCGACCGCCGGCTCGGGCGAGGTGCACCGTCCGCGGCTGTCCGGCGACGGCAGCACCGTCGTCTACGACGAGCGCATGTACGACGAGGGCTCCCTGCCCAGCGCCGCGTGGTCGGTCGACCTCGCCACCGGCACCGCGGCCCTCGTCGCGGGCCGGTCGGAGGGCTCCTCCGACGGCGAGGGCGACGACAGCGAAGGCGACGGCAGCGAGGGCGACGACGGCGAGGAGCCGACCTCCGTGCTGGGCGAGACGGCCTACCACCCGGTCCCGTCGCACGACGGGACCGTCGTGGCCACCTGGCTCGACACGAAGATCGTGGCCGCCGTCGCCACCGGTGACGCCCCCGACACCATCGCCCCGGTCTGGCCGGCCGACGCCCGGCTCACCGCGGAGCCGCTCGACCGCACGCACGTCCGGCTCAGCTGGCCGGCGGCCACCGACGACCGCCAGATCCGCGGCTACGAGATCAGCGCCGACGGCGTCGTCCTGACCACCGTGCCCGCCGACCGCCTCACCCACGACGTCGCGCTGCACGCCGACGACACCGCCGCCTACGTCGTCGAGTACGGCGTACGCGCCGTCGACACCAGCGGCAACGCCACACCGGCGCTCACCGCCCGGGCGCGCAACAGCGCCGGGATCGAGGTCGTCCGCCCCCGGCACGACGCCCTGCAGGTGACCTGGGAGGCCTCCGCCGACGCCGGTCTCACCGGGTACCGCGTCCTGCGCGCGGCCGGCGGGCAGCAGGCCGGCGGCTCGCTCGGCAGCACCTCCGGATGGGTCCACCTCGCCGACGTACCGGCCGGGACCACCGAGCTGCTCGACGACGACCTGCCCGCCCTGACGTGGTTCGACTACCGAGTCGACCTGGTGCTGGACGACGGCTCCACCCGCCCCTGGGCCACGCGCACCAGCGGGCTCACCGACCTGCCCGCGCCGTCCGCGCCGACCGTGGACGACGTGCGCGCGACGTCCGTGCGGGTGGCCTGGCCGGCCCTGCCGGCGTCGACCCCCCTGGACCACTACCGGGTGGAGTACCGCCAGACCTCGCCGGTCCCGCAGGCGGGCTGGACCCAGGTCGACACCGTCGACCCGTCGGAGGAGCGGCTGACCACCGTCACCGGGCTGGCTCCGCGCACCACGTACGCCGTCCGCGCCGTCGCGGTCCTCCGCCACGGCTGGGCCGAGCGACCGGCGACCACGGAGCCGACGACCACCACGGCCAGCGAGGGCGTCACGATGCTCGACGTCCAAGCACCGCGGACCGCCGACGGCGGCGCACTCGTCCTCGGCAGCGACCTCACCGCGACGGCCACCGGCGAGCCCGGCCTCGACGCCGAGCTCCGGCTCTGGACCTCCTCCTCCCCCAGCGGTGAGCCGCAGGTCGTCGTCCCGATGACCGAGGGGCCGGCCGGCACCTACGCGATCGAGCCCTACCGCCTCGACGGGTCGCTGGCCGCCGTCGGCCGCGCCGAGGTGGTCCTGACCGACGGCACCCGCAGGCTCACCCGCGCGGTGACGGTCGCCCCGGTCAGCGGTCGCCTGGACCTCGCGATCGCCGCGTCCCCCGACGACCTCGGTGCCCTCACGCTCCGGCTGGTCGGTTCCCGCGGCACCCAGGAGCAGGCGGTGACGGCCCCGGGCACCGTGTCCGTGCCGCTCACGCCCGGCACCTGGAGCGTCCAGCTGGTCGCCGCCGACGGCGAGATCGTGGCCCGCCGGTCCCTGCTGTCCGTCGCCGCCGCCACGGTGGTGCCGCTCGAGCTGACGCCCGTCCGGGCGGCCCAGCTCGACGTCTCGCTGACCGCCCCGACGGGCAGCTCCCTGCTCCCGGGCACGCTCACCGTGCGGAACGCGCAGGGCGAGGTGCTGGCGACCCGCCGGATGGGCCCGGCGGCGCCGACGGCGAACATCCAGCAGCTGCCCGGCCACAGCCGGCTCGCGCTGGACTACCGGTTCGACGACCAGACCGCGCGGGTCGTGCAGCCGCGCACGGAGGTCGCCACCGGAGCCGGCCGCACCGCGGTCGCCCTCGCCCTGGAGCCGCTCGCGGCCGCGACCAGCGACGTCGCCGTGACCGGCGCCGGCCGGCCGGTCGGCTCGGCGGCGGTGAAGCTGGTGCAGGTCGCCGACGGGCGCACCTTCACCACGACGGCCACGACGGGTCCGGACGGCGCCGCCGTCCTCACCGCCCTCGCCGGCCCGGGGACGCTGTCGGCGACCGCCGACTTCCACGTCGCCGCCGCCAAGCCCGTCGAGCTGACCGCCGACCGGCGCGGCGCCTTCACGCTCGACCTGCCGCGCACGCCCACCTACCGGATCCGCCCGCACCTGATCGTCGTGGGCACGGACGGCAACCGGGTCGAGCAGCCGCTGGACTGGCGCACCGCGGTGCACTTCGGCGCCTCGCTGCGGGCCGGGACCGGTTCCACGACGACCGGCCTCACGATGTCGCAGGACGTCGCGTACGCCGGCGCCCCCGGTCACCGCGTCGAGCTCTGCGTCGACGGCCGCGAGGCGCACCTGCCGAGGGGCTGCGCCGACGTGGTGCTCGGCGACGACCGCGACGTCGACGTGACCGTCGTGCTCGAGCAGGCCGGGGCCGCCACCGCCGACCTCGTCGACGAGAGCGGCAACCCGGTCGGGAACTGGTCGGCGACGATCTACCGCTCGGTCACCGGTGGCCGCGCCCAGTTCGTCGGCACGCGGACCGGACAGGGCTCGTCCCCGGTGCTCGGCTTCGGCGCCGAGGGCCTGCACACCATCACCTGGAGCGACGGCACCGGGCGACGGGCGACCAGCGACGTCGTGGTCGACGCCGGCGGGACGACGGACCTCGGGACGGTCGTCCTCTCCGCCGCTGCGGCGGCTCCGGCCGACGCGAGCGTGCAGGCGCTGCCCGACCCGGTCATGCCCGGCGGTCTGCTCGTCGTGCGGGTGGCCCTGCCGGCCTCCGACACCGCCCGGTCCCAGCTGCGGGTGCGGCTGCCCGACGGCGCCTCGGCGGAGAACGGGACCGCGACCATCGACGGCTCCCGGACCGCGTCGACCGTGGGAGACGGCACCGTCGTCGTCCCGATGACCGGCCGGGGCGCGACGACGGTGCGCGTGCCCCTGACGGTGGGGACCGACGTGCTCGACGGGCAGCTGTCGGCGCCGGTGACCCTGCGCATGGCCGACGGCGCGGTGCTGGACCTGCCGCCGCTCGCGGCCCAGGTCCGCCGGGTCAGCCTGGAGGGCCCGACCGAGACGGCCGGCCCCTTCACCGTCCGCGGACGCGCCCCCGCCGGCACGCCGGTGGCGGTGCGGGACGAGGCGGGCACGGTGCTCGCCGAGGCGACCGCCGGCGCCGGGGGCCGCTGGTCGGCCCGCGTGGACCTGCCCTCCCCCCTGGAGGGCACGACCTACCGCCTGGTCGCCGTCACGACGGCACCGACCCCGGACGGGACGGTCGAGCTGCTCTCCGAGCCGCTCGCGGTCCGCTTCACCACCTCCGGCGTCGAGCCGGTGTCCCTGACCATCGACAACTCGCTGGCCGACGCCCGGGGGCGGGCGGTGACCTGGGACCCGCGGACCGGCAACGCCTCCCCGACCCTGGTCTACGTGCTGCGCGCCCCGATCGTGCTCACGGCCCGCTTCGAGGACGCCTCCCGGGTGCGCGGTTTCACCGGGTACATCGGCTCGCTGGCGGTGGACGGCACGTGCACGGCCACCGAGTGCACGGCGACGTTCCCGCCGGCCGGGCCCACCGACGTCGGTGACATCGCCGTCGGCTACACGGTCGACGCGCTGCCGACCGCCAACGGCTCGGCGCCGGTGCCGACGCTCGAGGAGCTCGTGTCCACGGTCGCGCACCCCTTCAACGCGCCGGAGGACGCGGACTTCCAGGTCAGCGGTCCCGACGAGTTCGCCGGCCGCTGGACGGTGCAGGGCCAGGTCTTCCAGGCCCGCTCGACGGTCGGGGCGGCCCGCGACCTGGCGCCGATGACCGACGCGGAGCTCGCGTTCGCCGAGCGGGTCGGTGCGCCGGTCCGCAACGTCGAGGTGACCAAGCGGGGCGAGGGCGAGGACACCGAGCTGGTGATCTCCGCCGACGTCTCGGCCAGCTGGCTCGACGGCGGCGCGGCGGGTGTCGCAGCCGCGGCGGACGAGCCCAAGTGGAAGCCGGTGGAGAAGGCGGTCAAGGTCGGGCTGGCGTTCTACGACCTGTACGAGATCGCACAGAACGGCGCCGACAACAAGATCCTCGACGGCCTCCAGGAGCACGTGGACCTCAACATCCGCGCCTGCCAGCCGGAGATCGCCGACGAGCTGACCGCCTACATCGACGACGCCAAGGGCACGCTGGTCATGCACAAGCTCGCCCTCAACGCCTTCGACTGGATGTCGGTGGCAGGCGGCAGCTGGGCGGCCGCGATGGGTGAGACCAACCCGCGGACCGCGTCCTTCATCAACTCGACGGTCAAGAAGATCATCGCCACCGGGGTGAACGCCCTCGGCGACGACTTCGTGGAGCGCGCCGTGGAGCGGGTCGAGGCTCAGGGGCTGAAGAGCTGCGACCCCCGGGTGAAGTACATCCCGCGCGACCACGACTGGGACGCCCGTCCGATGGGCTCGCCGACGTGGATCTTCGACCCGAGCGGCTACGTGTACGAGGCCCTGGGCACGCAGCGGCTCGAGGGCGTGACGGCCACCGTGCTCAGCGGCCCGTCGCCCGACGGCCCGTGGACCGTCTGGGACGCCGAGGCGTTCGGGCAGACCAACCCGCAGTCCACCTCGGTCGAGGGGACCTACGGCTGGGACGTCCCGCAGGGCTGGTGGAAGGTGCGGTACGAGAAGGAGGGCTACCGGACGGCGGAGAGCCAGCCGCTGCAGGTGCTGCCCGAGCACTACGGCGTCGACGTCGACCTGCACCGCCTGGCGGCCCCCGCCCTCACCGGGGTCACCGCGACCGCGGACGGTGCGGTGGAGGTGGTGTTCGACCAGTGGATGAGCAGTGACTCGGTCCGCGCGGCCCTCGGCGTGCGCGCCGGCAGCCAGCCGGTGCCCGGCACCGTCACCGCGGTCGGTGAGCAGCGCTCGCCGGCGGACGTCGCCCTGGCCCGCACCTTCCGGTTCGTCCCGACGGCACCCTTCGGCTCCGGCCAGGTGCTCACGGTCACGGTGCCGGGCGGCGTGGTCGACCACGGCGGGGTCCCGCTGGGCGCCGACGCGGTCCGCACCGTGACCGCTCCCACCCGTCCCGGCGGCGAGCCGAGCTGCGGCACGGTGAAGGTCGCGGTCTCCCCCGGCGGCCAGGTCGCCAAGGGGACCACCGTGACGGTGACCGTCACGGCCCCGGCCGGCGCATCGCTGGAGCTGCGGGCGCTCAACGCGCCCAGCGTCGTCGACTGGCTGCGGGCGGTGCTCACCGGCAAGGCCGACGACGCCCGGCCGTGGAAGGTCGTCGCCACCGGGAAGGCCGGGTCCGACGGGCGGGCGACGTTCACCTACAAGGCGACGGCGGACACGCTGCTCCACGCCCGCCAGTCCGGTTGCCGCTCGCTGAGCGGGGTCGCGGTGGTGGACGTCCGGTAGCAGGACCGGCGGCGCGGCCCCCGGCACCACAGGTGCCGGGGGCCGCGTCGCGTCGTCGTCAGGTGGCCAGGCGCAGCCGGGGGCCGTCGGGCGACAGGGCCAGCTCCGCAGCCTCGTCCGGGTCGAGCCGGCGCCCCGCCTCCAGCGCCTCGTCGTAGCCGCTCTGCCCGAGCACGGCCCGGGCGGTCGCCGCGGCGGCGTCGCGCAGCGACTCGTCGGGCTGGTAGTAGCCGTACACCGTGGAGCCGACCGCGTGGCGGAGCGCCTGCGCCGCACCGAGCAGCAGTGCCACCCTCCGGGCGTTGCCCGCACCCGACTCGACGACGGCCAGCGCGTCGAGGACGTACGCGAGGTTGGCCAGGTCGCCGGTCTCCTGGGACAGGCGGACGCCCTCCTCGAGCTGGCTGCGCGCGCGGTCGATGTCGCCCATCGCGATCGCCGCCTGCGCCGCGGTGAAGAGCGCGATGTAGATCGCCAGCCGGTCCCCCCGCTCGCGCGCCGCCGCCAGACCGGTGCCGACCAGCGACAACGCCTCCTCGGGCGAGCCGCGGAGCACGGCCACGGCGCCCAGCCAGACGTGGCAGAGCGTCCAGAGCCAGCTGTCGTCGCCGATGCCGCCGGCCGACAGCTCGATGCCCGCGCGGAACGCCCGCTCGGCCCCGTCGTGGTCCCCGGTGGCGAGGGCGTTGAGGCCCTCCCCCGACGCCGCGTGCGCCTGCCCGTTGACGTCCCCGATGCTCTCCGCCAGCCGCAGCGCCTCGGTCCAGGTGGGTGCGCTGGCCGCGAGGTCCCCCTGCGCGAAGGCCATCGCGGAGAACGTGAGCAACGCGCGCACCCGCGTGTGCGGGCTCAGCTCGGTGCGCAGCGCCGCCTCGGCGAAGCGACGTCCGGTGCGCAGGTGCCCGTGCAGCCACCAGTCCAGCCACAGCGCCCAGCACAGCCGCCCGGTCAGCTCACCCTCGCCGAGCGCGAGCGCCGACTCGAGCGCCGCCTCGAAGTTGCCGGCCTCCTGGGCGGTCTGCGCCAGGGCGTCGACGGCCTCGGCCCGCCGGTAGGCGGGGACGTTCCGCTCGGCGAGCTCGAGGAAGTACCGCGCGTGGGCCAGCCGGGCCGCGTGCGCCTCCTCCCCCTCGCCGAGCCTGGTCCTGGCGTGGTGGAGCACCGGCTCGAGCTGGCCGTACCGGCCGTCGGCGTGCACCTGCACCAGCGACTGGGCGACCAGGTTCTCCAGGCCGGCGAGGACGTCACCCCCGGAGGCCACCGCCTCCGCGGCGTCCAGCGAGAAGCCGCCGGTGAACACCCCGAGGCGGCGGTAGAGCTCCTGCTCCCCGGGCGGCAGCAGGTCGTAGCTCCAGTCGAGGGTGGCGGTGATCGTGCGCTGCCGGGAGGGCAGGTCCCGCGAGCCGCCGCTGGCCATCGCGGCGACCAGCCGCGTCATCAGGAGCTCGGGGGTGAGCACGCGCACCTTCGCCGCCGCCAGCTCGAGCGCCAGCGGGATGCCGGCCAGCCGGGCGCACAGCCTCGCGACGTCGCCGGCGTTCCCGTCGTCCACCTCGAAACCTGGCGCCACCGCCCGGGCCCGTGCCAGGAACAGGGCTCCGGCCGGCGAGGCCGCCACCGCCTCGGCCCCCGCGGAGCGCTCCGGCAGCCCGAGCGGGTGCACCGGGTGCTCGTGCTCGGCCCGGAGGCGCAGCGCCGCCCGGCTCGTGGCCAGCAGCACCAGGCCGGGGCACTGCTCGAGCAGCTCGCCGAGCCCGGCCACCGCGTCGAGCACGTGCTCGAGGTTGTCGACCACCAGCAGCATCCGCGCGTCCCGGAGCGCCCCGGCCACGACGACGGCGGCGTCGAGGCCCTCGACACCGGACAGGCCGACCGCGCGGCCGATCGCCGGTACCACGAGAGCGGGGTCGGCGACGGCCGCGAGCGGCACCCAGGCGACGCCGTCCGGGAAGGAGGGTGCGGCACGGCCGGCCACCTCGATCGCCAGACGCGATTTCCCGACACCTCCGACGCCGGTGAGCGTCACCAGCCGGACGCCGTCCCCGGTGAGCTGCCCGGCCAGCGCGGCCGCCTCGGCGTCCCGTCCCAGCAGCGCCGTCGGCGGCACCGGCAGCGGGGTCGGCCGGAGGCCCGCCTGCACCGGTGCCTGCGGCTCGTCGGTGGCGGGGGCCTGCCGGCTGGGCACAGCGGCGCGCAGCCGGGCCCGCGCGGCGTCGTCGAGGCCGAGCCCGTCGGCCAGGGCGCGCACCGTGTGCGGGTAGGGGCGGGTGCGCGCGCCGCGCTCGAGGGCGCTGATCGCGTGCGGGGTGAGCCCGGCGCGCTCGGCCAGCTCCTCCTGGGTGAGCCCGGCCTGCTCGCGGAGCGAGCGCAGCAGCACGGCGAACGTCGGCGGGGAGGCGACCACGCGTGGATCGTAGGGACCTTCGTCCCCGATCCCGAGCCCCGTCCGGGGTGCACCCCCGAACGGGTTCGCCGGGCGCCCGGCCGGGCGTACGGTGCTGCCATCGAGCCGGTCCTCTCCTCGACGGAGGTCGCCATGGGCGACAAGTCACCGCACGACTCGCACCACTCCCAGAAGTCGGCGAAGTCGATCAAGGAGAAGCGGGCGGAGCGCAAGGCGAAGGAGCAGATGACCGAGTCGCAGATGGCCCGGCTGACCGCGGAGCGCAAGCAGCGGGGCTGACCACGGATCGCCTCGATCGCCGGACACGCCGGGAAACGGCCGCCCACGCGTAGCGTCGCCTCACGGAGCCGTCCAGGCTCCCGATGAGGGAGCACACCATGGGTGACAAGTCCCCGCGACAGTCGATGACGAAGAAGGCCAGCGGCAAGTCCATCAAGGAGAAGCGGAACGACAAGAAGGCCGCCAAGGCCGACTCCGGTTCGCAGATGGAGAACCTGACCCACGGCAAGAAGCACTGAGCGGGGCGGACGGCGCTCGACTCAGGAAGGCGTCGTCCGCGTCCCGTCCGGCCGGATCAGCACGCGGCCGCGGTCGTCCTCGACGGTGTAGTGGATGGTCTGCATGCGGATCTTGCCGCGCTCCACCAGGTAGGAGTCCGCGCCGTCCCGGATGCGGAACGGCCCCTCGTCGACGGTCCACTCGAGGAAGGCCATCGGGCCCTCGAACAGCTCGGTGACGTAGGTCCACCGCCCGCTCGGGATCTCCGACATGAGCTGCCGCGCGAGTTCCCGCACGCCCTCGTGCCCGCGGAAGATCCCGCGTCCGGTGAGGACGACGACGTCCTCGGCCACGTTGCGGGCCAGGTCGCCCTCGATGTCGCCCTCGTCGGCCAGCCGCAGGTGGTCCTCGTAGACCGCCTGCGTCGAACGCGCCGCCAGGTCGTCCCCCATGGCATCCCTCCGGGTCAGCGGGGTCCTCCGGTCAGCTCCACGTCACCCTGCGCCGGCGGGCGCTGGCGCTGGAACCCCGCCCGGCCGCGGACGGTCAGGACCACCCGCGCGTCCCTGCCGAACGTCGCCCTGCACGACTCCGGCAGCGGGATGGACCCCTGCCAGACCCCGGGCTCGTCCTCCCGCTCGTCGGTCCGCCGGTAGGCATCGGTCGGCTGCCACTCGCGGAGCGGCTGGTCGAGCTGGCTCTTCCACGCGGCCCAGGCGCGGGGCGAGGACTGCTCGACCGTCGTCGCGTCGGCCGCCGGCGGCTGGATGTCGACGACGAGCGTCTCCTCGAAGTCGGCCGTCTGCTCCAGGTGGTTGCCGAAGTCGAAGATCCCCTCGTCCTCCCGCAGCGAGATCAGGCGCAGCGTGAGCGCGTGCCGCAGCGTGGCGCACTTCTTGCCGTCCTCCAGCGGGCGCGGCTCCCCGGTGGACAGGAACGTCGTCAGCAGCGGGATCGGGGTGTCCGGGGTGTCCTCGAGAGGGCGGCGCTCGATCTGCACGGGGCAGTAGTGGGCCGCGGTCTGCTCGTGCATCCGCACCGGGAGCCCCCGGATCGACAGCATCGTCTCCAGCTGCCAGACCGTGCCGTCGTCCGGCGTCCCGGGCAGCCGGATCCCGTGCAGCTCCACGGTGATCTCCAGGTCGCCGAACAGGAACCGGCGCAGGTTCTGGAACCCCTCCTCGGAGTTGACCAGCCCGTAGCGCCCGCTGTGGCTGCGGTGCACGAACGCACGGTGCGCGCCCTTCACGTACGCGTTGTCGATCTGCACCAGCCCGTCGCTGCGCGCTCCGACGGCCTTCGACGAGAGCCCCATCGCGACGGCGTAGTCCTCCGGGTTGGTCCCCACGAGGCAGAAGACCCGGTCGAGGGGGAAGCCGCCCTCCGGCATCTCCGTCGGCTCCCACCACGTCGGAGGGTCGCCGTCGACGTCGGGGTCCTGCCGGGGCGTGAGGTAGTCGCACATCCGGCGGCGGCCGAAGATCTCCGCCCCGTTGATGTCGAGGGCGTCGCGGACCTTCTCGAACAGGCCGAAACCGAGCGAGAACTCGATGCCGCCGTGCGGCGTGCCGTAGGTGAACAGGCTCTGCACGTAGTCCCCGGCCGCGTCCCGCACCAGGGGCAGGTCACGTTCGGCCCCCTGCCGGCCGCCCCGCTCCCACTCCTCGTGCCGGAGCACCTCGGGGATGAACCGCTGCACCATCGAGCGGCAGATCAGCCCGCCCATCGAGTGCGCGACCAGGTGCACCCGCGGCGCGCCGGTCTTCCGCTGGACGCACCGGACCAGGTCGAAGAGATCCTTGGCGGCCTCCTCGAGGACGTACTTCTGCGGGTCGCGGGCGAACGTCGAGGCCGCCTCGTCGTAGAACCTGTGCACCCAGATGCTCTTCGTGGGCACCTGCCCGTCCTCCT
Organism: Blastococcus litoris; assembly: GCF_003075095.1. Lineage (GTDB taxonomy): Bacteria > Actinomycetota > Actinomycetes > Mycobacteriales > Geodermatophilaceae > Blastococcus_B > Blastococcus_B litoris. Next base: position 787,099 of record NZ_QCZF01000001.1, on the reverse strand, counting down.
GCTGGCGGAGGAACACCTCCTGGTTGCCGTGCACCAGGAGGACGTAGCCCTGCTCGGTGATCAGCCGCAGCAGCGGGCTCTCGAACTGGTAGAAGTGCGGCTGGCTGTCCTTGCCGACCCGGACGTGCACCGACCCCTCGTTGAAGCCGTAGAACGGGTCGTCCACCGCCTTGTCGATGCCCGACGTCCCACCGGCGAATCCGCGCACGTAGATGATCGGCAGGTCCATGGCCGCGTCCCCTCGCTCGGCCCCCGCGATGCGGCCATCCCCGCAGCCCGGGCACGTCCGGTCAAGGAGCCCGTGCACGGCGTGCTGCCGTTGCGCAGCGGCGTCACGCGCGGTGACCGTTCAGCCGCGGAGCACCGCGTCGATCAGGTGCGGTCCCGGCTCCGCCAGGGCCCGCCGCAGCTGGTCGGCCAGCTCCTCGGCCGTGGTGGCGCGGGTCGCCGGCACGCCCATGCCGGTCGCCAGCGCGACGAAGTCCAGAGCCGGTCCGCCGAGGTCGAGCAGCTTGCGGGCCCGCTCCCCGTCGGACTGCGCCCCGACCTTCTGCAGCTCGTGCTCGAGGATCGCGTACGAGCCGTTGTCGCAGACGATCGTCGTGACGTCGAGCTGCTCGCGGGCGTAGCTCCACAGCGCCGAGATCGTGTACATCGCGCTGCCGTCGGCCTGGATCCCGATGACCGGCCGGTCGGGGCAGGCGACGGCCGCGCCGAGCGCCATGGGCAGCCCGTCGCCGATGGCGCCGCCGGTCAGGTTGAGCCAGTCGTGGCGCGGGCAGCCGGAGGTCAGCTCGTTGAGGCCCACGCCGGAGGTGAGCGCCTCGTCGACGACGATCGCGCGCTCGGGCAGGAGCGCGCCGATGACCGCGGCCATGGTCCGCGGGTCCAGCGGGCCGGTGGGCAGCTCGGGTCGCTCGGCCTCGAGCAGCACGGGCGCGGCGTCCGGGGCGGCCCGATCGGCGAGGGCCCGCAGGGCCGCGACGCCGTCCTCCCCCGGTGCGCTCAGCACGTGCACCGTGCAGTCGTCGGGGACCGGCGTCCCGGGGACGCCGGGGTAGGCGAAGAAGTGCACGGGCGACTCCGCACCGGCCAGCACCAGGTGCTTGGTCCCCGCCAGCGCGGCGATGGCCATCTCCGGCGGGTAGGGCAGCCGGGTGAGGTCGGGCAGCCCCGCGCCCCGGGCGGCCCGCGGCGGGAAGGTCTCCGACATCAGCCGGGCGCCCGTACCCGCGGTGACCTGGGCGGCGGCGAGCTGGCCCTCCTCGGACATCGCGTCGCCGCCGAGGAACAGCACCGCCGCCTCACCCGAGGCGAGCACCGCCGCGATCTCCTCCACGACGGCCGGCGCCACCTGCGGTGCGGGCCGGACGGCGACCGGTGCCGCCACCTCGGCGCCGTCCTCCCAGGAGACGTCCGCCGGCAGGACGAGCGTGGCGGTGGTGCCCGCCGAGGCAGCGGCGACCGCGTCGGCGGCGTCGGCGGCCACGTCGGCCGGGGCCAGCGACCGCCGCACCCACCCGGAGACCGTGCCGGCCACCGCGTCGATGTCGGACTCCAGGGGCGCGTCCAGCCGCTTGTGCGAGCGCGCGTGGTCGCCGACCACGTTGACCAGCGGCGTCCTGGCGCGCCGGGCGTTGTGCAGGTTGGCCAGGCCGTTGCCCATCCCCGGCCCGAGGTGCAGGAGCGTGGCGGCGGGACGGCCGGCCATGCGCGCGTAGCCGTCGGCTGCGCCGGTGGCGACCCCTTCGAACAGGGTCAGCACCGCCCGCATGTCCGGGACGTCGTCGAGCGCGGCGACGAAGTGCATCTCCGAGGTGCCGGGGTTGGCGAAGCAGACGTCGACCCCCGCGTCGACGAGCGTGCGGATGAGTGCCTGGGCGCCGTTCACCGGCCGGCGCTCGCCGTCTGGACCTCGAAGTGCGTGAAGGTCACCCCGCCGGTCGCGAAGTTGGCGAGGTCCTTGCCCGCGGCCCGCCCCTCGGGCGACGCGAGCGACGCCCCCATCGCCTCCTCGGAGTCGAAGTCGAGCTCCGCCACGAGGTAGGGCGCCGGCTGGGAGGGGTCGAGCGAGGTGGCGTGCCCGAACGTCAGCCGGACCAGCCCCGGCTGCTGCAGCGCCAGCGGGGTGTGGGTCTCCCGGTAGTAGCTGTCGAACGCGGCGGGGTCCGCCGGCTGCCCGTAGCTGACGACGAGCCGATGCACCATGTGTCCTGCCTCCGGGGTGGGCGACGCTGCCTGGGCGCCAAGCCAATCAGGAGCGTGCACCGGCGTCGAATCCGGCAGACTGCGCGGCCGTGCCCGACTCCGACCTCGCCGCGCTGGTCACCGAGGTGCGCGCCGCGCTGCGCGAGCTCGCCGATCCCGCGCGGGCGGCGGGGATGCAGGCCTACCTGAAGACGACGGAGCCCTGCCTCGGCGTCCGCCTCCCGGAGGTCCGCCGGGTGACCCGCGCCGCCGCTGGCGACCACCCGCCCGGCTCGGTCGCGGAGGTGGTCGAGGTGGCCGGCCGGCTCTGGCGAGAAGCGGCGTACCGGGAGGAGCGCTACGCCGCCCAGGCCGTGTCGGGGCTGCGGATCGCGCGCGGGGACCTCCGGCTGCTCCCGCTGCTCGAGGAGATGATCACCACCGGCGCCTGGTGGGACCTGGTCGACGGGACGCAGGCACGGGTCGCCGAGCTCCTCGACGCCGACCCGGTGGCGATGGGGCCGGTGATCCGCGGCTGGGCGCGCTCCCCCGACCGCTGGCTGCGGCGCAGCGCCGTCATCGCGCAGCTCGGCCGCAAGGAGCGCACGGACACCGACCTGCTCACCGACGCGGTGCTGGCCAACGCCGACGACCCCGACTTCTTCCTCCGCAAGGCCATCGGCTGGGCGCTGCGCGAGCACGCGAAGGTCGCGCCGGGCTGGGTGGCCGCGTTCGTCGCCGACCACCCGCTCAGCCCGCTGTCCCGCCGGGAGGCGACCAAGCACCTCAGAACGTGAGGACGATGCGGCCGCGCACCCCACCGCGCTCCAGCAGCCGGTGGGCGTCGGCGGCCTCCTCGGCGGGGAAGGTGCGCGCGACCCGGAGGGTCAGGACGCCGTCCTCCACCTGCCCGCGCAGCCGGTCCAGGCCGTCGCGGTCCTCGGCGGCGCGGGCGACCTGGTTGGGCAGGACCCGCAGGCCGCGCTCCCCGTTCCCGCGGTAGCCGCGGACGGTGGCCATGGCGCCGCCGTCCTTGACCGCGGGCAGCACGAGCTCGCTCTGCACCGCGCCGTCGGCCAGCCCGTCCACGCCGTCGGGGTGGAGCTCCCGGATCCGCGCGGCGACGTCGTCCCCCCGGCGGACGACGACGTCGGCCCCGAGGCCGCGCACCAGCTCCTCGTCCGACTCGGACGCGTCGGCGACGACGGTCAGCCCGTCGGCCTTGGCCAGCTGGACGACGTACCCCCCGAAGGCACCCGCCGCGCCGGTCACGGCGAGCACCTGGCCGGGTGCGAGCGCCATCCGGTCCAGCGCCATCCGGGCGGTGAGGCCGTTCATCGGCAGCGTGGAGGCCTGCACCGCGGAGCTGCCCGCCGGCGCGCGCACCACCGAGTTGCCGGAGAGCACCTTGTCCTCGCGGTAGGCGCCGTACGGCCCGAACGGCACGACGATCCCCATGGCGAGGTCGCCGACGGCGAGGTGGTCGACGCCCTCGCCGACCTCGGTCACCACCCCCGCGACGTCCATCCCCGGGACCCACGGCGGCGTCTTCACCGGGTCGCGATCGGCGTAGGCCCCGGAGCGGGCGTGGGTGTCGGTCGGGCTCACCGCGGCGGCCTGCACGCGCAGCCGCACCTGCCCCGGTCCGAGGGGCTCGCGTTCGACGTCCACGATGCGCAGGGCCTCGGGGCCCCCGAACTCGGTCACTCCCACGGCACGCATGCCCCGTGAGTACACGAACGGCGTAGTGACACCATCAAGACACTTGCAGTGACGTCATTATGGTGTCACAGTGACGTCATGGACCTCACCCCCTTCGTTGACCAGCTCCGCCGCGACCTGCTCACCGCGGCCGATGCCGGCGGCGACGAGGCCCGCGCCCTGGCGGAGCGGCTCACCGCCCCGCTGGAGTCCTCGGTCCGCCTGGCGCTGCTGAGCGCGCTGTCCCAGGCGGCCGAGGAGCTCACCGGCCAGCTCGCTCCCGGCGCCGTCGACGTCCGGCTCCGGGGCAGCGACATCGGCTTCGCCGTCACCCCGCCCCCCGCCCCCGAGGCGCCCGAGCCACCGGCGGCGGCCGCCGCCGAACCGGCTCCGGACGTCGACGAGGGCGAGACCGTCCGCATCACGCTGCGGCTTCCCGAGCAGCTCAAGACGCGGGTCGACGAGGCAGCCGCCCGCGGCGGCGTCTCGGTCAACACCTGGCTGGTCCGCGCCGTGTCCGGCGCCCTCGAGCCCGCTCCGCGTCCGTCGTCCGACTCCCGCCGCACCCGGTGGTCCGGCGGCTCCCAGTACACCGGCTGGGCGCGCTAGCACCGCGCCCGGCCCAGCACCCCCCCGCACCTCCCGACCCCGGCCGACCGGCCCGGGGCCACCCACCCCTGCCCTGAGGAGGGCGCAGCCATGCCCACGTTCGACACACCCGGGCCCGTCTCGGCCCGCATCGAGGTGGTCGCCGGAACCGTCCGCGTCCGCGCCACCGACCGGACCGACACCGTGGTCACCGTCTCCCCGCGCAACCCGCGCAGCTCGGCCGACGTGACCGCCGCCGAGCAGACCCTGGTGGCCTTCACCGCCGGCGAGCTCGTCGTCCGTGCCGGCGGCCGCCCGCGGCTGCTGTTCTTCGGCTCCGGCCCGGAGGTCGAGGTCGACGTCGCGCTCCCCTCGGGCTCAGCGCTCGACGTCCGCGTCACCGCCGGCGAGATCACCTGCGCCGGCCGCCTCGGCGCCGTCCACCTGGAGAGCAAGTACGGCGACCTCCGGCTGGACCAGGCGGGCAGCCTGCGGGCCCGCACCTCCAGCGGCGACATCACCGCGTCCGCCGTCGACGGCGAGGCCGAGGTGCACACCGCCTACGGCGACGTCCGCGTGGGCGAGACCGGCGGTCCGGCCCGGCTGGAGACCGGCTACGGCGACATCAGGGTCGACCGGGCCCTCGGCTCGGCGCACGGCAGCACCAAGTACGGCGAGGTGCGCGTCGGCGAGGCGGTCCGCGGGTCCCTCGTCCTCGAGACCGCCTACGGCGACATCGAGGCCGGCGTCCGGGAGGGGACGGCGGCCTGGCTCGACATCAACTCGGGCGGCGGCCGGCTTCGCAACCTGCTGACCGAGGCCCAGGGCCCCGACGGCGCCGTCGAGACCGTCGAGATCCACGCCCGCACGTCCTACGGCGACATCACCGTCCGCCGAGCCTGAGAGGAAGCCACATGACCGGCGCCATCACCGTCCGCGGGCTGCGGAAGTCCTTCGGGCCGAAGGTCGTCCTCGACGGCCTCGACCTGACCGTGCCCGAGGGGACGATCTTCGCCCTGCTCGGCCCCAACGGGGCCGGCAAGACCACCACCGTCGACATCCTGTCCACGCTCACCCCCGCCGACGGCGGCGAGGTGAGCGTCGCGGGGCACGACCTGCACCGGGAGCCGGCCGCCGTGCGCGCCGCCATCGCGCTCACCGGCCAGTTCTCCGCCGTCGACAACCTGCTCACCGGGGCGGAGAACCTGCGGCTCATGGCCGACCTGAACCACCTCGGCCGGCAGGAGGGGCGCCGCCGCGCGGCCGAGCTGCTGGAGCGGTTCGACCTGGTCGACGCCGCCGGCACCGTGCCGGCCACGTACTCCGGCGGCATGCGCCGGCGGCTCGACCTGGCGATGGGCCTCATGGCCGATCCCCGGGTGGTGTTCCTCGACGAGCCGACCACGGGCCTGGACCCGCGCAGCCGCCGCGCCATGTGGGACGTCGTCCGCGGGCTCGTGGCCGACGGCGTCACCATCCTCCTCACGACGCAGTACCTGGAGGAGGCCGACCAGCTGGCCGACCGGATCGGCGTCCTGGACGGCGGGCGACTGGTCGCCGAGGGCACCGCCGAGGAGCTCAAGCGGCTGGTCCCGGGCGGTCACGTCCGGCTGGACTTCGCCGGCCCCGAGCCCCTGGAACGCGCCGCGCACGTGCTCGGTGTCCGGCCGGCCGACGAGGGGGTCCTCGCCCTCGAGGTCCCCGGCGACGGCAGCGTCGCCGCCCTGAAGTCGCTGCTCACCCGGCTCGACGACGCCGGTGTCGACGTCGCCGGGCTGACCGTGCACACCCCCGACCTGGACGACGTCTTCCTGGCCCTCACCGGCCGGCCCACCGCTGACGAGGTGCTCTCGTGACCGCTCTCGCCCTGACCGTCAACGACTCCGCGACGATGCTGCGGCGCAACCTGGTGCGCGCCCTGCGCTACCCCGGCCTCACGGTCATCGTCGCCGCGATGCCGATCGTCTTCCTGCTGCTGTTCGTGTTCGTCTTCGGCGGGACCCTCGGCGCCGGGCTGGGCCTGCCGTCCGGCGGCCGCGAGGAGTACGTGGCGTACGTCGTCCCGGGCATCCTCGTGCTCGCCATCACCGGTGGCGCGCAGGGCACGGCGATCGGCATCGCCATGGACATGACCGAGGGCATCATCGCGCGGTTCCGCACCATGTCGATCGCCCGCGCGGCGGTGCTCACCGGGCACGTCGTCGGGGCGGTCATCCAGACGATGGTCGGCCTGGCGCTGGTGGTCGCCGTCGCCCTGCTCGTCGGGTTCCGGCCGGACGCCACACCGGTCGAGTGGCTGGCCGCGGTGGGCGTGCTCGTGATGATCAGCTTCGCGCTGTCGTGGCTGTCGGTGGCGATGGGGCTGTCGACCAAGACGGTCGAGGCGGCCAGCAACGTGCCGATGCCACTCATGCTCCTGCCGTTCTTCGGCAGCGGGTTCGTCCCGGTGGAGTCGATGCCGGCCGGGCTGCGCTGGTTCGCGGAGAACCAGCCGTTCACGCCGATGATCGAGACGGTGCGCGGGCTGCTCACCGGGACGGCGATCGGCTCCAGCGGTCTGGTGGCGACGGCGTGGTGCGCCGGCATCGCGCTGGTCGGCTACCTGTGGGCCCGCCGCAACTACGAGCGGCGCCCGGCCCGCTGACCGCCTGCCGAGATCTGCACACTCGCCCCCATCAGCGGCCTGATGGGGGCGAGTGTGCAGATCTCGTCCCGGGGCTCAGCGGAGCTTGTACTCCTTGAGCAGGCCGCGGCTGATGATCGTCTTCTGGATCTCGCTGGTGCCCTCGCCGATGAGCAGGAACGGCGCCTCGCGCATGAGCCGCTCGATCTCGTACTCCTTCGAGTAGCCGTAGCCGCCGTGGATGCGGAAGGACTGCGTGGTCACCTCGGCGCAGTACTCGCTGGCGATCAGCTTGGCCATCCCGGCCTCGACGTCGTTGCGCTCGCCGCGGTCCTTGAGGCGCGCGGCGTTGACCATCATCAGGTGCGCGGCCTCGACCTTGGTGGCCATCTCGGCCAGCTGGAAGGCGATCGCCTGGTGCTGGGCGATCGGCTTGCCGAAGGTCTCCCGCTGCTGGGCGTAGGCCACGGCCAGCTCGAACGCCCGGATCGAGATGCCGCAGGCGCGGGCGGCCACGTTGACCCGGCCCACCTCGACGCCGTCCATCATCTGCGAGAAGCCCTTACCGGGCTCGCCGCCGAGGATGTCGCCGGCCTCGGCCCGGTAGCCGTCGAACACCAGCTCGGTGGTGTCGACGCCCTTGTAGCCCATCTTGTCGATCTTCCCGGGGATGGTGAGCCCGGGCTTCACCTCGCCGAAGCCGGCCGGCTTCTCGACGAGGAACGTCGTCAGGTTCTGGTGGGCCTTCTCGGCACCCAGCTCGGTGCGCACGAGCGCGGCGACCAGGGTGGAGCTGCCACCGTTGGTCAGCCACATCTTCTGGCCGTCGATGACGTAGCCGCCGTCGGCCTGCTTCGTGGCCTTCGTGCGGATGCCGGCGACGTCGGAGCCCAGCCCCGGCTCGGACATCGAGAAGGCGCCGCGCACCTCGCCGGTGGCCATGCGCGGGAGGTAGTGCTCCTTCTGCTCCTGCGTGCCGTGCTGCTTGATCATGTAGGCCACGATGAAGTGGGTGTTGATGACGCCGGAGACGCTCATCCAGCCGCGGGCGATCTCCTCCACGACCAGCGCGTAGGTCAGCAGCGACTCACCGAGGCCGCCGTACTCCTCGGGGATCATCAGCCCGAAGATCCCCAGCTCCTTGAGCCCGTCGACGATCTCCTGCGGGTAGACGTCGCCGTGCTCGAGCTCCTGCGCGTGGGGGATGATCTCCTTGTCGACGAAGCTCCTGACCGTCGACAGGATCTCGCGCTGGATGTCGGTCAGATCGGCGGTCTGCGCCAAGCGGGTCACGTGCGCTCCTTCGGGACTGCGGTGTCCGAGTTACCGGTGAGTATGAGCCACGTGCGGCCGCCTCCCGCCGTGTGCCTGATCACGCATCGCCCGTCCGCGTGGTGGAGTACCCCGACCGGCTTCGCCCGCCAGGAGGACGCATGAGCACCGACGACGAGAACCTCTACCGAGGTGATCCGCCGCCGCCCCCTCCGGCCGGCCCGCCGCCGGGCTACGGCCAGCCGCCACCGGGCTACGGGCAGCCGTACGGCCAGCCGGGCTACCCGCCGCCCGGCTACCCGCCGCAGGGGTACGGCTATCCCCCGGTCTACGGCCGGCCGACCAACACCATGGCGATCCTCGCCCTGGTGATGGCGTTCGTGTTCGCCCCGGCCGGGCTGATCCTGGGCATCGTCGCGCGCAAGCAGATCCGTCAGACCGGTGAGGACGGCGACGGCCTGGCGCTCGCCGGGATCATCGTCGGCGGCATCGTGACGGCGATCATCGTGTTCTTCATCGTGCTCTGGATCGTCGCGTTCGCCACGCTGACCAGCACCGGCTTCTCCTGATCGGCGACCGGCCGCCCGGCATCCACCGGGCGGCCGTCGTCGCGGTCAGTCCTCGGGCGGCGTGAAGGACGACGTCCGCGACATGCCCGCGGCGCGTCCCTTGCCGGCGATGACCAGCGCCATCTTGCGGCTGGCCTCGTCGATCATCTCGTCGCCGAGCATCGCCGAGCCCTTCTTGCCACCGGCCTCCGACGTCGCCCAGTCGTAGGCGTCGAGGATCAGCTCGGCGTGGTCGTAGTCCTCCTGCGACGGCGCGTAGATCTCGTTGGCGGCGTCGATCTGGCCCGGGTGCAGCACCCACTTGCCGTCGAAGCCGAGCATCGCCGAGCGCTTGGCGACCTCCTCGAAGGCCGGCACGTCGCGCACCTGCAGGAAGGGCCCGTCGATGGCCTGCACGCCGCGGGCGCGGGCGGCCATGAGGATCTGCATGAGGATGTAGTGGAACGGGTCGCCCGGGTAGTCCGGGTGCAGGGCGCCGACCACCAGCGACTTCATGTTGATGCTGGCCATGAAGTCGGCGGGGCCGAAGATGATCGTCTCGATGCGGTCGCTCGCGAAGGCGATGTCGTTGACGTTGATCAGGCCCTGCGCCGTCTCGATCTGCGCCTCGATGCCGATCCGGCCGACCTCCAGGCCGTTGGCCTTCTCGATCTGGGACAGCAGCATGTCCAGCGCCTTGACCTGGGCGGCGTCCTGGACCTTCGGCAGCATGATGCAGTCGAGCTCGGCGCCCGCGCCGCCGACGACCTCGAGCACGTCCTGGAACGTCCACTCCGTCGTCCAGTCGTTCACCCGGACCGTGCGGATCTTGTCGCCCCAGCCGCCCTCGTTCAGCGCCGCGACGATGTTCTTGCGGGCGCCGGGCTTGGCCAGCGGCGCGCACGCGTCCTCGAGGTCGAGGAAGACCTGGTCGGCCGGGAGACCCTTCGCCTTCTCCAGGAAGCGCGGGTTGCTCCCGGGGACGGCGAGGTTGGAACGACGGGATCGGAGCTCGGCCACGGTGCCTCCGCTTCGGTGGGGATGCTGTCAGCTACCGGAGAGTAGCGACGGCGCCCGGGAACCGCCCCGCCGAGTGATCAAGCCCTCAGGTGCCCGGCTCCACCAGGGTCTGCGGTCGGCTGGCCCGCACGACGAGCGCGACCCCCGCGACGACGAGCGCGACGCCCGGCAGCGCCAGCAACGGGGGCACCTGCCCGAGCAGGACGAGCGCGAAGACCAGCGCCCCCGGCACCTCCAGCAGGACGGCGAGGCTGACCACCGTCGGCCCGACCGAGGAGAGCACCAGGTTCAGCAGCGTGTGGCCGAACAGCTGGGCCGAGACCGTGATGCCCGCGATGAGCCACCAGTCCCGTGCCTCGAAGCCGGCGAGCGGGGTGCCGACCAGCAGCGCCGAGACGGCGATGACCACCGCGCAGACCGAGTAGCAGACGACCGCGTAGGCCGAGGTCGCCAGCCGCTGCCGGGCCCGGGCACCGGCCAGCACGTACCCGCCGGCGCAGATCGCGCCCAGCAGGGCGAGCCCGTCCCCGGCCAGCGCCTCCAGGCTGACCGTCACGTCCACGCCGACGATCAGGACGACGCCGCCGAAGGCCAGCAGCAGCCCCCACCAGACGGCGGCCGGCAGCCGGACGCCGGAGATGCGGGCGACCAGCGCCGTCCAGATGGGGGTGGTGGTGACCAGCGCGACCGACGCCGCGACCGTCGTCATGGACAGGCTGGGCAGCCACGACGCGAAGTGCGCCGCGAGGAACAGCCCCGCGACGACGGAGCTGGCCAGGTCGCGCGGCCGCAGCCCGGTCAGCGTGGCGCGCTCCCGGGTGAGCAGCACCGGCACGAGCGCGGCGGCGCCCGCCGCGTTGCGCCAGAACGCGAGCGCGAGCATCGGCGCGGCCACCATGGCGGTGAGCGGCGCCGAGAGCGAGACGCCCACGACGGCGAGGGACAGCAGCCCGACGTCCCGGGGACCGGGCCGGTGCAGCGCCCACGCCTCGGCGGAGGCGGTGCTGGTCACGGCACGCGGATCCGGCCGGAGGCGATCGGGACGACGGCGCCGCGGACGGTCGCGGCGACGGCCTTGCCGTCCGAGGCGGTGACGGTGCACTCGAGCACCGACGGCCGGCCGAGCTTCTCGCCCTGCCGGACGACGTAGGACGACGTGCCCTCCCCCGCCAGCAGCCCGGCCTCGACCAGCCACACACCGGTGCCCAGCGCGGCCGACCCGGTCGCGGGGTCCTCCCCCCAGCGGAGGTCGCCGGCGAAGACGCGGGCGTAGGCGGTGGAGGTGGCGGCGTCCCAGGAGAGCACCGAGACGCCCTCGCCCACGCCGAGCGCGTCGAGCGCGGCCTGGTCGGGGACGGCGCGGTCGACGGCCCCGGGGGCGACCGAGAGGTAGGCGAAGGGCAGGCCGCAGCCGGCGACGTCGGCGGGCCCGCCCATGGCGTCGGCCGCGCTCAGGCCGACGGCCGCGGCGAGCTCGGCGGCCGCGGGACCGTCCTCCAGGGTCGGCCGCCCACCGGAGAGCCGGGCGCCGTCGCCGTCGACCTCGACGTCCAGGACACCGGCACCGCACTCCTGGCGGAGGGTGCCCGCGCCCAGCCGACCGGTGCGGACCAGCGTGTGCGCGGCGCCGACGCTCGGGTGACCGGCGAAGGGCAGCTCGGCGAACGGCGTGAAGATGCGGACCCGGTAGTCGGCCCCGGGTTCGGTGGGCGCGCAGAGGAACGAGGTCTCCGAGAGGTGGAACTCGAAGGCCAGCGCCTGGCACTGCTCGGTGCTGAGCCCGTCGGCGTCGAACACCACGGCCAGCGGATTGCCGGCGAACGCTCCCGGTGCGAACACGTCGACGATCTCGTAGTCCAGCGCATCCCGGGGCGGCACGGCCCCGACGGTAACCTCCACTCCCGTGACCTCCGCGAGCAGGGCGTACGTCTCCCGGCTCGCCGGGCTGACGGTCTTCGACCCCAACGGCGACCGCGTCGGCAAGGTGCGCGACGTCGTCGTCGCCCTGCGCGTCGGCACGGCCACGCCGCGGGTGCTCGGGGTCGTCGTCGAGGTGGTGGCCCGCCGCCGGATCTTCGTGCCGATGGGCCGGGTGACCGCGATCGACCCGGGCGCGGTGATGCTGGCCAGCGGAACCCTCAACCTCAAGCGCTTCGAGCAGCGCGCGGGCGAGACGCTGGTGCTCGGCGAGCTGCTCGACCGGTCGGTGCGGATCGCCGAGTCCGACCGGCCCGCGCACGTCGTCGACGCCGGCATCGAGCAGACCCGCACCGGCGACTGGGTGCTCTCCCGCCTCGCCGTCCAGGAGCCCGGGCGGCTCGGCCGCCGGGGTCAGCTGCACCAGCTGGCCTGGGACGAGGTGGAGGGGCTCGCCCTGCCCCAGGCCGGTCAGGGCGCCGAGACGCTGATCGCGACCTACCGCGACCTCAACGCCGCGGACGTCGCGCACGCCCTGCAGGACCTGCCGGTGAAGCGGCGGCAGGAGGTGGCCGAGGCGCTGGACGACGACCGGCTGGCCGACGTCCTCGGCGAGCTGCCGGAGGCCGACCAGGTCACGATCCTCGGCACGCTCGACCAGGAGCGCGCCGCCGACGTCCTCGAGGCCATGGACCCCGACGATGCCGCCGACCTGCTCGCCGAGCTGTCCAACGTCGACCGCAACCGGCTGCTCGAGCTCATGGAGCCCGACGAGGCCGAGCCGGTGCGCCAGCTGCTCAAGTACTCCGAGGACACCGCCGGCGGCATGATGACCAGCGAGCCGGTGATCCTGGCGCCGGACGCGACGATCGCCGAGGCCCTGGCCCGCGTGCGGGAGCCGGAGCTCACCCCGTCGCTGGCCAGCCAGGTGTACGTCTGCCGCCCGCCCTCGGCGACGCCGACCGGCCGCTACCTGGGCCTGGCGCACATCCAGCGGCTGCTGCGCGAACCCCCGTCGTCGCTGGTGAGCGGGGTGCTCGACGACCTGGAACCGCTGCGTCCCGAGGCGCCGCTGGCCGAGGTCACCCGCTACTTCGCCACCTACAACCTGGTCGCCGCGCCGGTGGTCGACGCCCAGGGCCACCTGGTCGGCGCGGTCAGCGTCGACGACGTCCTGGACCACCTGCTGCCCGACGACTGGCGCGAGCGGGCCCGTCGTGGCTGACACCCCGCGGCTCGACGTCCCGCGAGGCCGGACGCGCGGGCTCGGCAGCTTCCTGCGGCTCAACCCGGACGCCGTCGGGCGCTTCGCCGAGAGCATCGCCCGCTTCCTCGGCACCGGCCGGTTCCTCGCCGTCCAGACGATCATCGTGATCGTCTGGATCGCGCTCAACGTCTTCGCCGTCTCGCTGCGCTGGGACCCCTACCCGTTCATCCTGCTGAACCTGGCGTTCTCCACCCAGGCCGCCTACGCCGCGCCGCTGATCCTGCTGGCGCAGAACCGGCAGGCCGACCGCGACCGGGTGCAGGCCGAGGAGGACCGCGCCCGCGCCGCCTCGGTGCGCGCGGACACCGAGTACCTGGCCCGCGAGCTGGCCTCGCTGCGCGTCGCCGTCGGCGAGCTCGCCACCCGCGACTTCATCCGCAGCGAGCTGAGCCGGCTCGCCGGGGACGACGACGACGCCGAGAAGCGCGAGAAGAAGCGCAAGAAGCGCGAGCGCGAGGAGGCCGAGGCCCGCGGCGGCGCGGCGTCCTAGTGCCGTTCACCCTCGCCCACCCGGCGGCGGTGCTGCCGCTGGCCCGGAGCCCGCTCGTGCCGTCCGCCCTGGTGTGCGGCTCCGTGGCGCCGGACGTGCCGTACTACGTCTCCCTGCAGTGGCTGGGCGGCGACTACAACCTGACGCTGACCCATGCGGCCACCTCGCTGCTCTGGCTCGACCCGCTGATCGCGCTCGTGCTGCTCGCGGCGTTCCACCTGCTGGTGAAGCGGCCGCTCGCGGCCCTGCTGACGCCGGCCGCCGCAGCCAGGGTGTGGCCGGCGGTGGAGGCGTTCACCTGGCGCGGGGCCGGCCTCCTCGCCCGGATCGTGCTGTCCGCCGTGGTCGGCGCCGCGACGCACCTGGCCTGGGACGGCCTGGGCGAGGTGTTCGGCTCGTCGTGGTCGTCGCGGCTGGACCTCGCCGGCAGCCTGGTCGGCGGCGCGGTGCTGCTCGGCTGGCTGGTGCGGTGGTGGCGTCGCGCCGCCGTCCGCCCCGTGCCGCCCGGTGCCCTCCTCCCGCCCCCGGCGCGGTTCGCCGTGCGGTCGGTCGTGCTCGCGGCGGGGGTGCTCTCGGGTGCGGTCAGCACGGCCGCCCGGCTGCCGGAGGTCCAGGACTCGCTCCGCGAGCAGGCACTCTGGAGCGCTGCGACCGTCGTCCAGCACGCGTCCCGGATCTTCGTCGTGCACGCGGGGACGGCCGTGGCCGTGGCGGTGACCGTCTACGCGGCCGGGTGGCACCTGGCGCGCTGGTCCCCGGGCCGGAGCCGCGCCGTCAGGTGATCAGCCCCCCGAAGGCGTCGAACAGCCGGAGGGCGACCGCCGTCATGGGGGCGACCAGGAGCAGCCCCCACAGGCGGGTCGGCACGTGCCGCGGGAGGACGGCCACGAGCACGAGCGCCACGGCGGCGTCGACCCAGCCCTGCCCCGGGTGGAAGAGCAGCTCTCCCTCGGCGGCGGTGCCGGTGAGCCGTCGCCACAGCGGCAGGAACTGGCCGCCGGCCAGCACGATGCCGGCGCCGAGCGCGACCGCCGCCCCGGGCAGCGGGCCGGGACGGCGGGTCGCCCACCAGGCGACGGCCGCCGTGACCGCCACGGCCGTCGCCGAGAGCACGAGCCACACCGGCAGCAGCCGGTTCCAGCCGAAGCCCAGGACCCAGGCCGCCCAGGCGTAGTAGGCGACGGTCATCGCGGCGAAGAAGACGGCGGCGCGCACCGCGGCGGCCGGCGGCGAGGGGGCCAGCCGGCCGATCAGCGCGACCGCCAGCACCCAGGCCGCGGGGAAGGTGCCGAGGTCCGCGGCCCACCGCCAGCCGGACTCGTCGGCCGCCTTCGCGGCGGCACCGGCGAGCGCCCCGAGCAGGGCGAGGAGGGCCGGCGTCCGGAGGTCCCGCGAGGACGTGAGGGTGGCGGTCATCGGCCGGGATCGTCCCCCGCCCGCGGCCGGCTGGACGCTCTGACGCGCCGCGACCTGTCGGTGCCCGGGTGCACGATGCGGTCATGGGCGGTGAGCGGGTGCACGGCGTCCTCGGATCGCCGATCGGTCCGTTGACGACCGTCGAGGAGGACGGCCGGCTGGTCACGTTGTTCCTCCGTCCCCCCGGGTCGTCGGCCGACCTGGGGGGACGGGACGACGCCCGGTTCGCGGCGCTCGCCCAGCAGCTGGACGAGTACTTCGCCGGGACCCGGACGTCCTTCGACCTGCCGCTGCGCGCGTCCGGGAACGCGTTCCAGCTCGCCGTGTGGCAGCTGCTGGCGGAGATCCCCTACGGCGAGACCCGCTCCTACGGCGACATCGCTCGCGGGCTGGGTGACCGCACCCTCGCCCAGGCGGTCGGCACCGCGTGCGGTCGCAACCCGTTGCCACTGGTCGTGCCGTGCCACCGCGTGGTCGGGTCCGACGGCGCGCTGGTCGGCTTCGGCGGCGGCCTGGAGCGCAAGCGCTTCCTCCTCGACCTCGAGCAGCGGGAGGAGCGGTTGTTCTAAACCACCGTCGGGAGCGCTTTGCCGAGGTGCACCAGCTCCACCCGCGGCGAGAGCCGCTCGCGACGCTCCTCGCGGTACCCGAGGCGCTCGTAGAGCCGCAGGTTGGCGGTGCTCAGCTGCCCGGTGAACAGCGTCGCCCGCCGCGCGTCCGGCCCGGCCGCCGCTTCGATCGCCGTCACCAGGGCGGCGCCGGTCCCCCTGCCCTGCTGGTCCGGGGCCACGACGAGGCGGCCCACGTGCAGGGTCCCGTCCACCACCCGCCCGCGCACCGCCCCGACGATGCGGCGGTCCCGCGTGGCCGTGAGGGCGATCCCCCCGGCCAGCTCGGCGGCCAGCTCTCCCTCGGTCTGCACCAGCGCGGGGAGCTCGGCGTCGGCGTACAGCCGGGCCTCGGTGACGTAGGCGGCGCGCTGGAGGGTCAGGATCTCCCCCACGTCGTCCCGCGCGGCCGGCCCGATCAGCGGACGGTCGGGGAAGCCGGCCGCGGCCAGCTCCCGCTCGACGAAGGCGGCGATCATGGTCCGGTACACGCGGGCCACGAGCTCCGGGTCCGCCCCGGCCGCGCGCGCCAGCTCGCGGACACGCGACAGGACGGCTGCCACGCGGCCGGGTGCCCGGACGGCGGCCGCGTCGCTCTTCGACGCACCGGCCCGGAGGACCAGCCGCTCGCGTCGCGCGAGCCGCTCGACGATCTCACCGTCGATGCTGTCGATGGCCGCGCGGACGGCGGCGAGGGATTCCTCGGTCATGGATCGTGTCCTCGGGTCGGCTCCGGCCGCGGAGGACGGGACGTCCTGACCGGCTCGGCGGAGCAGCGGTCAGGGTCGTCGACGACGGTCCGCTACGGGCGGGACCACCAGGTGCGGGACGTCGTCACGCCCGGCACCCTAGCGCCGGGGCGGTTCAGCCGGCGAGGACGTGCACGAGCGCGCCGGCGGCCCCGGCGAGCACGAGCACGACGATGAACGGCGCGCGGAACGCCAGCGCGAGGGCGGCCACCGCGAGGCCGGCGAGGCGCCCGTCCACCACGAGCTCCTGGCCGTCGGTGAACGCCTGCACCGCCACCAGCGCGGCGAGCAGGGCGGCGGGCACGAAGTCGACGACGCGCGCGACCCACGGCTGCTCGACCCAGGCGGCGGGCACCGACAGGCCGGCCAGCTTGAGCAGGTAGCAGCCGAGCGACCCGCCGATCACCGCCGCCCACAACGCCGTGCCGCTCACGCCGCCGCCTCCTTCGTCCGGGGCGCACCGGCGAGGGCGACCGCCACGACCGCCGCGATGACCTGGACGCCGGCCGGGACGAAGGGCGTGAGCGCGAGTGCCACCACGGCTCCCCCGATCGCCACCCGCTGCTGGACGCGGTGCTCCGGGAACCCTTTCCGGAGCCGCGGCCACAGCAGCGCGAGGAACGCGGCGGGGACCACCGCGTCGAGGGCCGCCAGCGCCGGTCCGGTCAACGCCGCCGCGCCCAGCGCGCCGATGACCGTGGTGACGTTCCACATCACGAAGATCGAGGCGCCACCGGCCACGAACGCCAGCCGTGCGAGCCGGCGGTCGGGCGCCGCGATCGACAGGGCGGTCGTCTCGTCGATGACCCAGTGCGCGGTACCCAGCCGGCGGAGCGCCCCCCGCGGCCGCAGCAGCGGCAGGAGCCGGACCCCGTAGACGGTGTTGCGGGTGCCCAGCAGCAGCGCGCTGCCGACGGCGGCCAGTGCGCTACCGCCCGCCCCGAGGACCCCGACCAGGGCGAACTGCGAGGCGCCGGTGAACATCAGCGCCGACAGGGTCATCGCCTGCCAGAGGTCGAGGCCGGCGGCATCCGCGGCGGCGCCGAACGCGGCGCCGTAGAGGCCGACCGCCAGCCCCAGCCCGACCGCGTCGCGCAGCACCGCGGATCGGGTGGGGGCGGACATGTCCAGCGACCCTAACGAGCCGCCGGCGCGCTCGTGTCACGCCACCTCGAGCAGCTGCCGGGCCGGCGCGGCCTCGGCGGCGGCCTGGTCCAGCAGGTGCGCCGCCGCGGCCAGCTCGCGCAGGACCACGACCCCGGGGCCGGCGGTCAGCGGCGCCCCGCCGTCGACGCCGAGGTCGGAGGCGGCGCTGCGAGCGCTCGCGGCCAGGGACAGGAGGGTGCGGCCCGCGGTCGTGTCGCTGGACCAGCGGTCGGTGGCGTCGTCCTGGGCCGCGACGGCGAGTGCGTCGTCGATGCGGGCGCGGAGGTCGTCGGTGCGAAGGGTGGTGGGGAGGGCTGTCGTCGTCATGGGGACGACCGTCGTCCTGAGGGGGACTCCCCGGCATCGGGCGACCGGGCAGTGCTGGGCGCCCTGGAGGCCCTAGGCGGGGCCACCCCGCGTCTGAGGCACCTCAGACCGCCGGGTGCGCAGCAGATCACTCCGCCCGCGGCGGCGGGCGGGGACGTCCGCCGTACAGTTGCAGACGACCCGATCGCGCAGGTCGCCGCGCTCTCGCCGACCGCCGTCCGGGGCCCCCGTCGAAGGAGACACACGCAACGATGTCCGACACGCTGACCGGCTCGCCGGCGCTCGACGCCGTCACCGCCGCTCTGGCCACCGTCCAGGACCCGGAGATCAACCGCCCGCTCACCGAGCTGGGCATGGTCAAGGACGTGCAGATCGGCGCCGACGGCTCCGTCCGCGTCGAGGTCTACCTGACCGTCGCCGGCTGTCCCATGCGCGAGACCATCACCAACCGGGTCACCCAGGCCGTCGGCGCCGTCCCCGGCGTGACGTCGGTGTCGGTGGTCCTCGACGTGATGAGCGACGAGCAGCGCGCCGAGCTGCGCAAGACCGTCCGCGGCTCCGACGCCGCCGAGCCGGTCATCCCGTTCGCCCAGCCCGGCTCGCTCACCCGCGTCTACGCGGTGGCGTCCGGCAAGGGCGGCGTCGGCAAGTCCAGCGTCACGGTGAACCTCGCCGCCGCACTGGCCAAGCGCGGCCTGTCGGTGGGCGTCGTCGACGCCGACATCTACGGCCACTCGGTGCCGCGCATGCTCGGCGTCGAGGACAAGCCGACGCAGGTCGACAACATGATCATGCCGCCGCAGGCCTACGGCGTGAAGGTCATCTCGATCGGCATGTTCACCCCGGGCAACACCCCGGTCGTGTGGCGCGGGCCGATGCTGCACCGCGCGCTGCAGCAGTTCCTCGCCGACGTCTGGTGGGGCGACCTCGACGTCCTGCTCATGGACCTCCCCCCGGGCACCGGTGACGTCGCGATCTCGGTGGCCCAGCTGGTGCCCAACGCCGAGATCCTCGTGGTGACCACGCCGCAGCTGGCCGCCGCCGAGGTGGCCGAGCGCGCCGGCGCGATCGCCACGCAGACCCACCAGCAGGTGGTCGGCGTCGTGGAGAACATGTCGTGGCTGGAGCTGCCCGACGGCTCCCGCATGGAGGTCTTCGGCGCCGGTGGCGGCGAGGCGGTGTCCGACGCGCTGACCCGCACGCTGGGTGCCCGCGTCCCGCTGCTGGGCCAGATACCGCTGGACACCCGCCTGCGGGAGGCCGGCGACGCCGGTGCGCCGATCGTGCTCGCCGAGCCCGAGTCGGCCGCGGCGCAGGCGCTGGAGAAGATCGCCGACGGTCTCGCCGTCCGCCAGCGCGGGCTCTCGGGCATGTCGCTGGGCCTGACGCCCGTCCGCCGCTGAGCGGCCGCCGGTCCCCTACGGTCGGCTCATGAGCGGATCCGAGCAGGTCAGCGGCACCATCGACGTCGACGCGCCGCCGGCCATGGTGTTCGCGATCCTGGCCGATCCGCGCCAGCACTCGCGGATCGACGGCTCGGGGTCGGTCGGCAACGTCCTCAAGGCGCCCGACCGGATCACCGCGAAGGGGCAGACCTTCACGGTGCGGATGAAGCTGTTCGGCGTCCCGTACCTGATCCGCAACCGGGTCGTCGAGTTCGAGGCCGACCGGCGGATCGCGTGGCGGCACTTCACCGCCAACCGCTGGCGCTACGAGCTCGCCCCCACCGCCGACGGCGGCACGCGGGTGACCGAGACGTTCGACATGTCGCGCGCGGACGGGCTGACGACGGCGGTCGTGCGCGCGGCCAAGTTCCCCGAGCGCAACCTCGAGGGCATCACCGGCACCCTGGAGCGCCTGAAGAAGGCCGCGGAGCGGGACGCCGCCGAGCGCTAGGTCGCGTCTGGGTCGAAGGGCGGCGGGGTGGCGTGGTCGCGGGGCCGGGCGACGGTGGCGGCGGTCGCCCCGGCCGCGGTGGCGCTCCCCCGGTGCACCGTCGGCCGGTCGTCGTCGCCGAGCAGCTGGTCGCGCAGGAACGTCTTCGGGTGGTACTTGCGCAGGTCGAGGTCGCGCAGCTCGGGCAGGTCGTCGCCGAGCGACTCGTTCACCTGCTGGCGGATGCCCGTCACCGCCTCGCGCACCCGCTTGAGACCCGAGGCGGCGTCCTTGGCCAGGTGCGGCAGCCGCTCGGGTCCGAAGATGAACAGCGCGGCCAGCGCGAGGACGATGATCTCGCCCCAGCCGATCGAGTCGAACACCGCCGCTCCTGTCTCCCGGGCCGCACGCCGCGGCCCTCCCAGCGTAGGCGGCCTCAGGCCTCGTCGAGCGTGGCCTCGACCGTCGTGAAGCCGCCGCCGCGGACGACCTCGACGGTGATCGTCTCGCCGGGGGCGAAGGCGTCGACGGCCACGACCAGCTCCTCCGAGCTGCCGACCTGCTCGCCCTCGACGGCGATGACGACGTCCTCCTCGCGGATGCCCGCCTTCGCCGCCGCGCTGTCGGGCTCCACGTTGAGCACGAGTGCGCCGTCGCGGGTGCCGTCGGTGACCGAGCGCGTGTTCACGCCGAGGGAGGAGTGCACCGCCGACCCGGTCGAGATCAGCTGCTCGGCGATGTCGCGGACGGTGTCGACCGGGATGGCGAACCCGAGACCGATCGAGCCCCCGGCGCCCGTCGAGGCGATGGCGGTGTTGATGCCGACGAGCGTCCCGCTGGCGTCGACCAGCGCGCCGCCGGAGTTGCCCGGGTTGATGGGTGCGTCGGTCTGGACCGCGCTGATGACCGCGTTGGTGTCGCTGCCCTCGCCGGCCAGCCGGACGGGGCGCTCCAGCGCACTGACGATGCCGCTGGTGACCGTGCCGGCCAGTCCGAGGGGCGAGCCGATCGCGACCACCGGGTCGCCGACGACGACGTCGTCCGAGCTGCCCAGGTCGGCCTCGACCAGCCCCGGCTTCTCCACCTTGAGGACGGCGATGTCGCTGGCGGGGTCACGCCCGACGATGCGCGCCGCCGAGCCGCTGCCGTCGGAGAAGACCGCCCGGATCTCGGCGCCCTCGACGCCCTCGGCGCCGGAGACCACGTGGTTGTTGGTGACGATGTAGCCGTTCTCCGCGTCCACCACGACACCGGACCCGGTGGCGCCGGCCTGCCCGACCCGGACCTCGATCGAGACGACGGACGGCAGGACCTTCTCGGCGATCGTGGAGACAGACCCCGGCTCGCGGGTGATGCCGGGGTCCACCTCGGAGAGCTGCGTGCCGGGGGCGAGCAGCGGGGTCTCGTCCTCGGACTTGGCGAGGAACCAGCCGACCCCGCCGCCGACGGCCCCGACGAAGAGGACGGCGAGCAGGGCCAGGACGGACAACCGGACCGACAGGTCGCGCACCCGCAGCTTCTTGCGGCCCTGCGGGTCGACGACGACCGGACCCGGCTGGGTCTCCTCGTCGTAGACGGCCGGCGCGCTGAGGGCGGCGGGGGCGTAGGGGTCGCGCCAGGGATCGGTGCGGGCGTCGGGCTTCCACCACGGTCCGGCCGCGGTGCGGCGGCGTCCCGGGCGGCCACCCGGGGGCTCCTGCAACCCGCGCTGCGCGGTGCCCTTGGGGCCGAACGCCCGCAGCAGTGCCTCCGCGGGGGGCGGCGGCACCGGGCGGGGCGGGGGCGTGGGCCGGCCGTCGGCGAAGCTGCCGGCGGTGTCGTCGGGACGACCGAACGCGGCGGCCTGCCCGGCCGTCGGCTGCGGGGCGGTGACGGGGCGGGGCGCCAGCCGGTCGGGTGCGCCGGCGAAGGCCCCGGTCTCGCCCGGTGGGCGGGCGAACACGGCCTCCTCGCCGGACGGGCGCTCGTCGGAGGTGCTCAGGGGGTCCCGCCCGTGGCGCTGTTCCCGACGGTCACGGTGCGCACGACCGGCGGCACGACCTCGGTGTGCTGCCCGGCGCCGGGCCGGTCGGCGACGGAGGTGCCGCGCTCGGTCGCGGGGGCACTCGCCGGCAGGTTCAGGGCGAGGACGGTGACCCCCACCCCGAGGCCGATCATGGTGCCGGTGACCCCGCGGCGGAGCCAGCGGGCGTGACCGGGACGGTGCGGCCGGTGCTGCGGCTGCAGGTCGACCGACCACGCGCCGGTGCTGTCGCTGACGGTCAGCCCGGTCGGGCCCGCGGCCACGTTCCCGAGGCCGCCGATCGGGCCGGGCACGTCGGTGGTGAACGGGATGGCGCACAGGCGCGACATCAGGTCACCGGGGACGGCGACGTCGCGCGAGTCGTGCAGCGCCTCCTTGGCCTCGCGCTGGGCCTGGACGGCGAGCCGGCACTGCATGCACCCGGAGAGGTGGCGGGCGGCGCGGCCGGCCGGGCCGGCGGGCAGCTCCCCGTCGACCAGGGCGGCGATCGCCTCCTGCGCCAGGTGGCTCTCCGGGATGCTCATGCCGGGGCGCCTCCGGCCTCGACGGGACGGCGCGGCGCGAGGTGCGCCAGGGCCTGGCGCAGCTGCACGCGGCCGCGGTGGATCCGGCTGCGGACGGTGCCGAGCTTGATGCCGAGGGTCGCCGCGATCTCCTCGTAGGTGAGGCCCTCGATGTCGCAGAGGACGACGGCGACGCGGAACTCCGGCGACAAGGCGTCGAGCGCGGCCTGGACCTGCGGGTCGAGGTGGGTGTCGGCGTAGACCTGCTCGGGGCTCGGGGCGGTGCCGGGCAGGCGCTCGGTGTCCTCGGGGAGGGCGTCGAAGCGGATGCGCTGGCGGCGCCGCACCATGTCGAGGAACAGGTTCGTGGTGATGCGGTGCAGCCAGCCCTCGAAGGTGCCCGGCGAGAAGTCGGCCAGCGAGCGGAAGACCCGGACGAACGTCTCCTGGGTGAGGTCCTCGGCGTCCTGCGCGTTGCCCGAGAGCCGGTAGGCCAGCCGGTACACGCGGGCGGAGTGGTCGCGGACGACCTGGTCCCACGTCGGGGCCACCCACGCCGCCTCGGGCGCGGGGCCCTCGGGGGTGACGGCGGGCTCGGACACGTCCTCAGGATCGCAGACCGGCGGCCCCGACACCTCCCCGGCAGGGGTGGGCTCGGTGGTCGCGGCTCGCTTCAGGCGCACGAAACGGTCAACGGACGGCGGAGGCCCCCGTGTTCCCGAGCACAGCGGCTCGCAGGAAACCCACAGGAATGCCCGGCGCCGGGTCGCGGCCACTACCCTCGCCCGGTGATGAGCGCCCAGCAACCGCCGCCGGGAGGCGGCTCCGAGGGCGCCGCCTACGCGGACAGGTTCGCCGTCGAGACCCCGGAGATGGTCGCGGCCCGGGCCAGGGCCGCGCGCATGCCGGGCGCCCCTCCTGTCGAGCCCGCCGTGGGCGCCACCCTCGCCGTCCTGGCCGCCGGCCTGGAGGCGCGGTCGGTCGTCTCCATCGGCAGCGGCGGCGGGCTGGCCGGGCTGTGGCTGCTGCAGGGCATGCGCAAGGACGGCGTCCTCACCGCGCTGGACTCCGACCCCGAGCAGCTGCGCGCCGCGCGGGCGGCGTTCGCCGACGCGGGCGTCGCGCCGAGCCGGGCCCGGCTGATCTTCGGCACCGCGGGCGAGGTGCTCCCCCGCCTCTCGCCGGGCGCCTACGACATGGTCGTGTGCGACGGCCCGCCGCGGGAGTACGCGGACCAGCTGCCGGGCCTGCTGGGGTTGGTGCGGGTCGGCGGCACCCTCGCCTGCCACGGGCTCCTCGCCGGCGGACGGGTCGCCGACCGCGCGGCCCGCGACCCGCAGACGGTTGCCTGGCGGGAGATCTCCCGCGCCCTCCGCGAGGACGAGACGCTGCTCCCCGCCGTCCTCCCCATCGGCGCCGGCCTGCTCGTCGCGACCAAGCGCGCCTAGCGGAACGGCACGTCCGCGAGGGGCGCCCAGGGGCCGCCGAGGTAGCGCCACAGCCCGAGCCCGCGGGCACACACCTCGTAGGGCACGAACTCCGCGGCCAGCCGCTCGTGCAGCGCCCGCGCGACGGCGGGGTCGACCTTGTTCTGCACCGTCACGTGCGGCGCGTGCTTCTGCCGGTCCTGCGGCGTCAGCCACGGCTCCCACGCCGACACCAGCCCGGCACGCACCGCGGCCAGCTCCGGTGACGCCAGCGAGTAGGCGACCCCGCGGCCCAGGAACCGCACCCCCGTGACCGTGACGTCGAACGGCTCGCGGTCCGCGGCGGCCCGCAGGTCGGCCAGGACGGCGTCGACGTGCTCCCCCGGCAGCGCGTGGAACAGCGTCACGTGGGCTTGCAGGTGGTTGCGCTCCGGCGGGAAGTGCTCGGCCCGCTGCCGGTCGAACCGCTCCTGCGCGCCGTCGTCCAGCAGGAGAGTGACGACCAGCGGCTCAGGGGATGGCGCGGGCACCCTTGCCCAGGACGACCACGCCGCCCTCGCTCACGTGGTAGTGCTGCTTGTCGGCAGCGGTGTCGACGCCGATCCGCGCCCACGGCGGGACGACGACGTTCTTGTCCAGGATCGCCCGGCGCACGTAGGCGCCCTCGCCGATGTGGACGCCGTCCATCAGGACGCTGTCCTCGACCCGCGCACCCCGCTCCACCCGGACACCCGGGGAGACGACGGAGTTGTGCACCGAGCCGCCGCCGATGATCGCGCCGGCGCTGACCATCGACTCCTCGGCGCGACCGCCGAGGACGAACTTCGCCGGCGGCAGCTGGGGCGGCAGCGTGTAGATCGGCCAGCGGTCGTTGTAGAGGTTGAACACCGGCGTCACCGACACCAGGTCCATGTGCGCGTCGTAGTACGCGTCGATGGTCCCGACGTCGCGCCAGTAGCCGTGGTCGCGCTCGGTCGCCCCCGGGACGATGTTGGTCGAGAAGTCGTACACCCACGCCTCACCGGCCGCCGCCAGCATCGGCATGATCGAGCCGCCCATGTCGTGGACGGAGCTCTCGTCCTCGGCGTCCGTGCGCAGGGCCTCGAGCAGCGCGTCGGTCGTGAAGACGTAGTTGCCCATGGAGGCGAAGCTCTCCTCGGGCGAGTCCGGCAGACCGGGCGGGTCCGCCGGCTTCTCCAGGAAGCCGCGCACCTTGCCGTCGGCGTCGGAGTCGATGACGCCGAACTCGGTGGCGTCCTTCCGCGGCACCCGCAGGCCCGCGATCGTGACGCCGGCCCCGGTCTGCAGGTGCTGGTCGACCATCTGACCGGGGTCCATCCGGTACACGTGGTCGGCGCCGAAGACGACGACGATCTCCGGCCGCTCGTCGTAGATCAGGTTCAGGCTCTGGAAGATCGCGTCGGCGCTGCCGGTGTACCAGCGCGGGCCGAGCCGCTGCTGGGCCGGGACCGGGGTGATGTAGTTGCCCAGCAGCTGCGACATGCGCCAGGTCGTGGTGATGTGCCGGTCGAGGCTGTGGCTCTTGTACTGGGTCAGGACGGCGATCTGCCGGATCTCGGCGTTCACCAGGTTCGACAGCACGAAGTCGATGAGCCGGTACTGGCCGCCGAAGGGCACCGCGGGCTTCGCACGGTCCGCCGTCAGGGGCGAGAGCCGCTTGCCCTCACCGCCGGCGAGGACGATGCCGAGAACCCGTGGACCGCCGCGCATGCCTCGAAACGTAGCCGCTGAGCTGCGCCTGCGCGCCCTGCGCTGCGTTCAAACCGCCCCCTAGGGTGAGCGGGTGCGCATCGGCATCGTGACCCGTGAGTGGCCGCCGGACGTCTACGGCGGCGCAGGGGTCCACATCGAGCACCTCGTGGCGGCGATGCGGACGCTGCCCGCAGGCCCCGAGATCGACGTCCACTGCTTCGGGGAGCCGCGTGCGGACGCGACCGCGCACGCCGTCCCGGCCGGCCTGCGCGAGGCCAACGGCGCCCTGCAGGCGGTCGGCGTCGACGTGGAGATCGCTGCGGCGCTCGGCGGCGCCGACCTGGTGCACAGCCACACCTGGTACGCCAACGGCGCCGGGATGCTGGCCGCGCTGGTGCACGGCATCCCGCACGTGGTCACCGCCCACTCGCTCGAGCCGCGGCGCCCGTGGAAGGCCGACCAGCTCGGTGGCGGCTACCGGCTGTCGTCCTGGGTCGAACGCACCGCCTACCTCGCCGCCGACGCGGTCATCGCCGTCAGCAACGGCATGCGGCTCGACGTCCTCGACGCCTACCCCGACCTCGACCCCGCGCGGGTGCACGTCGTCGGCAACGGCGTGGACGCCGACGCCTACCGCCCCGTGCACGACCCGGACGTCGTCCGCGGGCTCGGCGTGGACCCCGACCGCCCCTACGCGCTCTTCGTCGGGCGAATCACGCGGCAGAAGGGCGTCATGCACCTGCTCGCGGCCGCCGAGCAGCTGCCGCCGGAGGCGGGCCTCGTCCTCTGCGCCGGCGCCCCCGACACCCCGGCCGAGCGCCAGCAGGTGGCCGACGCGGTCGCCGAGCTCCAGTCCCGGCGCAGCGGCGTCGTCTGGATCGAGGCGATGCTCCCCCGCGAGCAGCTGGTCCCGCTGATCACCGGCGCCACCGTCTTCGTCGTCCCGTCGGTCTACGAGCCGCTGGGCATCGTGAACCTCGAGGCGGCCGCCTGCGGCACCGCCGTCGTGGCCAGCGCCGTCGGCGGCATCCCGGAGGTGGTCGACGACGGCCGCACCGGCCTGCTGGTCCCCTACGACCCGGACGACGTCGTCGCGTTCGAGCAGGGCCTGGCTGCCCGCATCGCCGAACTGCTCGCCGATCCCGACCGCGCGGCCGCGATGGGCGCCGCCGGCCGGGAGCGCGTGCTCGCCGAGTTCGGCTGGCCGGCGATCGCGCAGCAGACCGTCGAGGTCTACTCGGCGGTCCTCGCGGGGTAGATTGCCCCTGCCGACTCGTTCGGCGACGCACGGTCAGCGAAGCCGGTGGGAACCCGGCGCTGTCCCGCAACTGTGATGGTCCTCCGCGGACCGAGCCAGATCGCCTGCCCTGCGTCATGTCACCGACCCTCGCGGCAAGGGTCGCGCATCGGGCGTCGGGCAGCCTCGTGGGCGACGCTCGCCGCCTCCCCAGGAGGCCCCTCCGTGCCCCGTTCGCTCCCCCGCCCGCTGGTCGCGCTCCCGGTCGCGCTGCTGCTGGCGCTCACCGCCTGCGGCGACGACTCCGCCGACTCCGGCACCGCCACGCCGGACAGCTCCGGCTCCGATGCCTTCCCGGTCACCGTCACCGGTGCCGACGGCGAGCTGACCCTCGACGAGCAGCCGGAGACGATCGTCTCGATGTCGGCCAGCGCCACCGAGATGCTGTTCGCGATCGGCGCCGGCGACCAGGTCGAGGCCGTCGACGACAACTCGAACTACCCCGAGGACGCGCCGACCACCGACCTCTCGGCCTTCACCCCGAACGCCGAGGCGATCGCCGAGTACGCCCCCGACCTGGTCGTCCTGAGCGACGACCTGAACGGGATCGTCGACGCCCTCGACGCGCTGTCGGTGCCCACCCTCCTGCTCCCCGCCGCGGAGACCCTCGACGACAGCTACGAGCAGATCGAGACCCTCGGCGACGCGACCGGTCACGCCGGCGAGGCCGACGAGGTCGTCGCCGACATGCAGGACCGCATCGCGGCCGCCGTGGACTCGGTGCCGGCCGAGGCGCAGGGCATGCGCGTCTACCACGAGCTCGACCCGAGCTTCTACTCCGCGGCGAGCAGCACGTTCATCGGCAGCGTCTACACGCAGTTCGGCCTGGAGAACATCGCCGACGGCGCCCCGGACGCCACCGGCGGCTACCCGCAGCTGTCCGCGGAGTACATCGCCGGCCAGGCCCCGGGCCTCATCGTGCTGGCCGACACCAAGTGCTGCGGCGAGACGGCGGAGACGGTCGCCCAGCGGCCGGCGTTCGGCACGCTGCCGGCGGTCGTGGACGGGCGCATCCTCGAGGCCGACGACGACGTCGCCTCGCGCTGGGGCCCCCGGGTGGCCGACTTCGCCGAGTCCGTCGCGCAGGCCCTGCAGAGCTGAGGACGGCAGACCGATGACGACGACGGCGCCCGGCACCACCGGCACGACGGTCCCCGGACCGCCGCGCCGGCGGCGGGCGTGGCCGGCGGTGACCGGAGCGGCCCTCGCGCTCGTCCTCGCGCTGCTGGCCGGGGTCTGGGTGGGCGCGCTGCCGCTCCCGCCGGGCGCCGTCGTCGTCACCCTGCTCGACCGCCTGCTGGCCCCGCTGGGGGTGTCCGTGCCGGGCGCCCTGGAGGGCACCCAGGCGGCGGTGCTGATGGAGCTGCGCCTCCCCCGCGTGCTGCTCGCCGCGCTGGTCGGTGCGGGGCTGGCCGTCTCGGGCGCGGCCTACCAGGGCGTCTTCCGCAACCCGCTGGCCGACCCCTACCTGCTCGGTGCGGCCGCCGGCGCCGGCCTGGGCGCCACCGTCGTCATCGCCTGGTCGCCGGTGCAGTCGGTCGGTCCGGTCGGCATCGTGCCCCTGGCCGCCTTCCTGGGAGCCCTGCTCGGCGTGGGCTGCGCGATCGCGCTGGGCTCCGTCGCCGGCGGCTCGCACAGCCCCACCCTGCTGCTGGCCGGGGTCGCGGTCGCCGCCTTCCTGGCCGCGGCGCAGACCCTGGTGCAGCAGGGCAACACCGAGGACCTCCGCGAGATCTACGGCTGGCTGCTCGGGCAGCTCGGCAACTCGCAGTGGTCGGACGTGCTGCTCGTGCTGCCCTACCTCGGCGTGGCCTGCCTGGTGCTGCTGGTCTGCGGACGGGCGCTCGACGTCCTCGCCGTCGGCGACGACGAGGCCAGCTCGCTGGGCGTCCACCCGGCGCGGCTGCGCCTGCTGGTCATCCTCGCCGCGTCGCTGGCGACCGCCACCGCCGTGGCCGTCAGCGGGCTGATCGGGTTCGTGGGGCTGGTCGTGCCGCACATCGTGCGGCGGCTGGTGGGTGGCGCGAACACCCGCGTGCTGCCCATGTCGCTGCTGGTCGGGGGCGCGTTCCTGGTGCTGTGCGACCTCGTCGCGCGGGTGCTGCTCGCCCCGGCGGAGCTGCCGATCGGCGTGGTCACCGCCTTCATCGGGGCGCCCTTCTTCGCCGGGCTGCTCTGGGTCGGGGCGCGGCGGCGATGAGCCGGCGCGGCGAGGTGCACGTCCCCGGCGGGGCCCGGGTCGAGGTCGTCGGCCTCAGCGCCGGCTACGGCCGCACCCGGGTGCTCGAGGGCGTCCGGCTCACCGTCGAGCCCGGCGGCTGGCTCGCCGTCATCGGGCCGAACGGCTCGGGCAAGTCGACGCTGCTGCGGTCGGTCCTCGGCTTCCACCCGCACGAGGGGCAGGTCCGCGTCGACGGCGTCCCCACGACCGGCATGCCGCGCCGGGAGCGCGCCCTGTCGATGGCCTACGCCCCCCAGACCCCGGTCCTCCCCGAGGGCGTGACGACGCGCGACTACGTCACCCTCGGCCGGACCCCGCACCGCCCGCTGCTGGCCGCCCCCCGGGGCGTGGACCGGCAGATCGTCGCCGACGTCATGGAGCGCCTCGGCCTGGCACCGATGGCCGAGCGGCAGCTGACCACCCTGTCCGGCGGCGAGCAGCAGCGCGCCGTCCTCGCCCGGGCGCTGGCCCAGCAGCCCCGGGTGCTGTTCCTCGACGAGCCCACCGCCGCCCTCGACCTCGGGCACGCCCAGCAGGTGCTCGACCTCGTGGACAGGCTGCGCCGGCAGGACGGCCTGACCGTCGTCAGCACGCTGCACGACCTCACCCTCGCCGGGCAGTACGCCGACCGGCTGGCCCTGCTCGCCGACGGCCGCGTCGTCGCGGAGGGCTCCCCGGCGGAGGTGCTCACCGCGCAGGCCCTGAGCACGCACTACGGCGCGCGGGCCGAGGTGGTGCACGGCCCCTCCGGCCCGGCGGTGCTCCCCGTCCGCGGCGCCTAGGCCCGCACGCGCAGCCGGTCCCCCGGGCGCAGCTGGGCCGCCGCCGGCAGGTCCGCCGTCGTCACCACCGCCAGCACGGGGTAGCCGCCGGTCACCGGGTGGTCGGCCAGGAACAGCACCGGCGCCCCGTCCGGCGGCACCTGGATCGCGCCCGGGACCAGCCCCTCGCTCGGCAGTTCGCCGGTTCCCGCCCGTTCCAGCCGCGGGCCGGCCAGCCGCAGCCCCACGCGGTCGCTGTCGGCCGTGACGGTCCAGGTCGATCCCGTCAGCGCCACCCAGGCGGCCGGCACGAGCCGGTCCCGTCGCGGCCCCGGCAGCACGTGCAGCACCGGGGACGACGACGGCGCGCGGACCGGTGCCACGTCGACGAACGGCTCCGCGCCGGCGAGGGTGCCGACCGGCAGCTCGTCGCCGGCCCGCAGCGGTGCCGGGCCGAGCCCCGACAGCGTGTCGGTGCTGCGCGACCCGAGCACCGGTGGGACGTCGATCCCGCCCCGCACCGCCAGGTAGCTGCGCAGGCCCACGGGCGGGACGCCGAGCTGGAGCACCTGCCCCGGCCGCAGGGTCAGCGGTGCGGCGAACGGTGCCGGGCGCTCGTCGACCAGCACCGGCGCCGGGGCGCCGGTCAGCGCGACGAGGAGCGTGCGCCCGGCGCGCACCCGCAACCCCCCGGCCGTGGCCTCGAGGACGGCCGCGGCCGCGTCGTTGCCCACGAGGCGGTTCGCCAGCGCGGCCGCCGTCCGGTCAGCGGCACCGGACCGGGTCACGCCGATGGAGGCCCACCCCGGCCGGCCCTCGTCCTGGACCGTCGTGAACGGGCCCGGCGCCAGGACGGTGAGCACTCAGCCCACCTCGCGCAGGCGGACCCGCGTGCCCGGGACCAGCAGGGCCGGCGGGTCGCGGTCGACGTCGAACAGGACGGCGTCCGTGCGGCCGACCAGCTGCCATCCTCCGGGCGACGCGCGCGGGTAGGCGCCGGCGTAGGGGCCGGCCAGCCCCACCGACCCGGCGGGCACCCGGGTGCGCGGGGTGTCCCTGCGGGGGACGTGCAGGTCGGCGGGCAGCCCGGTCAGGTACGCGAACCCGGGTGCGAAGCCGCCGAAGGCCACGGTGAGCTCGACGGCCGACAGGTCCCGCACCAGGGCCGTGACGTCCCGGCCGGTCAGCGCGGCGACGTCGGCGAGGTCGGGCCCGTCGAAGAGGACCGGCAGCTCGACCAGCGCGCCCTCCGGGACGTCCCCCGCCGGTCCGGCCGGGAGGCGGCGCAGGACGCCGACGTCGAGATCGGTGGGCTGCCGGTCGAGGAGGACGAGCACGGTCCGGGCCGCGGGCACGAGCTCGCGCTGGCCCGGGAGCGGCGACCGCTCGAGCGCGGACCGGAGTGCCTCCACGGCGGCTCCGTCGGCGACCTCGACGAGGAGCGCACGGTCCCCGCAGGGCAGCACGGTCAGCTCCACGGGTCCATGATCGGGCATCCCCGGCGGTCGACCGCGCGGCGCACGACCGGATCGCACGCCAGGCGAGCGGCGCGCGCCGGGCAGATCATGGGGTGTGACCATCGCCGGCCGGTTCGCGGCGGCGCTCGACGACGCGGACGCACCTGGGCTCAGCGGGCCCGAACTGCTGCCCGTCCGACTCGCGCGGGCCTGCGCCCGGACGCTCGCGGTCGACGACGCGGGGCTCTCCCTCCTCGACGCCGAGCACCAGCGGGTGCCGCTCGGCGCGAGCTCCCCGGAGGCGGCGACCGCCGAGCGGCTGCAGTTCACGGTGGGGGCGGGACCGTGCATGACGGCGCAGGAGACCCGCCAGCCGGTGTTCGCCGTCGAGGAGGACCTGCGCCGCCGGTGGCCCGCCTTCGCCGACCTGCTGCTGGGTTCCACGTCCTACCGCGCGGTGGTCGCCCTGCCGCTGCAGCCGGCGCTGGCCGGCGCCGGTGCGATCGACCTCTACTTCCGCCACCAGGACGACGTCCCGGGCCTGGACGTGTTCGAGGCGCTCGCGGTGGGTGAGCTGGTCAGCTCGGCGCTGAGCGAGGCCTCCGTCTGGTCGACCTGGGCCCCCGGGCAGGGCCCGGAATGGCTGCAGGGGCCCGCGCCCCGGCAGCGGGCGGCGGTGTGGGAGGCCATGGGCAAGGTCGGCGTCGAGCTGGAGGTGGACGCTCCCGCCGCGCTGGACCTCATGCGGGCACGCGCGTACGGGGCGGGCCGGACGATCGAGGACGTGGCCGCGGAGCTGCTGTCCGGCTCCCTCCGCGCGGCCGACCTGCTCGCGGGCGAGGCCTAGGCAGGAAGACCCCCGAACGAGCGCACGGTGACGCCGGCGTCGGTGAGCGCCGTCCGGACCGCCCTGGCCAGCCGGGCCGCCCCGGGGGTGTCCCCGTGCACGCAGATCGACTCGGCCGGCACCGGCACCGTGCTCCCGTCGACCGCGGTGACCACCCCCTCGGTGGCCATGCGGACCGCCCGCCCGGCGACCGCCGCCGGGTCCTCGACCAGCGCTCCCGGCTCCCGCCGCGGCACGAGGCGGCCGTCGGGGGTGTAGCCGCGATCGGCGAAGCCCTCGGGGACCGGCCGCACGCCCGCGGCCTCCGCCGCCCGGAGCAGCGCCGAACCGGGCAGGCCCAGGATCGGCAGCCGCCGGTCGAAGGCGAGGACGGCGTCGACCACCGCCTGCGCCTGCGCCTCGTGGGTGACCGCGGCGTTGTAGAGCGCCCCGTGCGGCTTGACGTAGGAGACGCCGGTGCCCGCGGCCCGCGCGATGCCGTCGAGCGCGGCCAGCTGGTACAGCACGTCGGCGGTCAGCTCGGTGGGCTCGACGTCGATGAACCGCCGGCCGAACCCGGCCAGGTCGCGGTAGGAGACCTGGGCGCCCACGGCCACCCCGGCGGCCGCGGCCCCGGCGCACACCCGCCGCATGGTCAGCGGGTCCCCGGCGTGGAAACCGCACGCCACGTTCGCGCTCGACACGACGCCCAGCAGGGCCTCGTCGTCACCGAGCCGCCACACGCCGAAGCCCTCGCCGAGGTCGGCGTTCAGATCGATGCCCACCGGCGCAGTGTCGCACCGCGCCGGTGGGCAGCGGGCTCAGAGCTCGGGCTTGAGCTGCACCTTCACCACGCCGTCGGCCTTCTCCTGGAACTTCCGGTACATCTCCGGTGCCTCCGACAGCGGCACCCGGTGGGTGGCGAACGTGTCGCAGCCCAGCGGGTCGTCGTCGGTGAGCAGCGGCATGATGTCGGGGATCCAGCGCTTGATGTTGCACTGGCCCATGTGCAGCGCGATCTGCTTGTCGAACAGCGTGAGCATGGGGAGCGGGTCGGCCATCCCGCCGTACACGCCCGACAGGGAGATCGTGCCGCCGCGGCGGACGATGTCGATCGCCGAGTACAGCGCGTTGAGCCGGTCGACGCCGGCGGTCTGCATGAGCGGCGCGGAGATCGCCGTGGGCAGCAGCCCGGCGGCCTTCTGCACGAACGTCGTCGCCGGCGAGCCGTGCGCCTCGAGGCCCACGGCGTCGAGCACCGAGTCGGGGCCGCGGCCGTCGGTCATGGCGCGGATGGCGTCGCC
Source organism: Blastococcus litoris (assembly GCF_003075095.1). Taxonomy (GTDB): domain Bacteria; phylum Actinomycetota; class Actinomycetes; order Mycobacteriales; family Geodermatophilaceae; genus Blastococcus_B; species Blastococcus_B litoris. The sequence goes on along the minus strand of NZ_QCZF01000001.1, from coordinate 753,833 downwards.
GAGGTCGTCCTCGTGCTCGCGCAGGTCCACGACCTCGACGCCCCGGGCGCGCACCCGCTCGAGCCGCTCCGGCACCAGGTCCACGCCGATGACGCGGAACCCCTTGTGCTGGGCGATCCGGCAGGCGAAGTCACCGATCGGGCCGAGGCCCAGGACGACGAGGATGCCGCCGTCGGGCACGTTCGCGTACTCCACGCCCTGCCAGGCCGTCGGCAGGATGTCCGACAGGTAGGCGAACCTGTCGTCGGGCGGCCCGTCCGGCAGCTTGATGTGGGTGAACTGGGCCTGGGGCACCCGGAGGTACTCCGCCTGCCCGCCCGGCACCTCGCCGTAGAGCTTGGAGAAGCCGAAGAGCGCCGCACCCATCCCCTGGTCGCGCACCTGCGTCGTCTCGCACTGGGTGTAGAGCTGCTGCCGGCACATCCAGCAGTGCCCGCAGGAGATCTGGAAGGGGATCGCCACCCGGTCCCCCACCGCCAGCTCGGTGACGGCCGACCCCACCTCGACCACCTGGCCCATGCTCTCGTGGCCGAGGACGTCGCCCTTCCCCATGAAGGGCGCCAGGGGCTCGTAGAGGTGCAGGTCGGACCCGCAGATGTTCGTCGTCGTCACGCGGATGACCGCGTCGGTGGGCTCCTGCACGAACGGGTCGGGCACGTCCTCGACGCGTACGTCGCGCTGTCCGTGCCAGGTCACTGCCTTCATGGGGCTCCCGTCGTCGTGCGCGTCCCGGCGGGACGGCGCTCGAGGCCGAGGTGCCCGGTATGCGCAGGTCCGACACGCGCCGGTCCGGAATGCCGGCCCACGGCCCGGCGCTGCACCGGGCGTGACGGCCGGCGACGAGCTCACCCTCTTCGACTCCCCCGCCCCGGCACGCGAGGTCCCGGTGGACGACCGGCTGCTGCGGGTCCGCCGCATCTACGCCGAACCCGCTGCCGCCGCCTCCCCCCGTGGCCGCCAGGTGCTCGGCCGCTTCCCCGACGCCGAGCTGGTCGAGGTGCCCTCGCACTGGCAGATCCCGGACCTGCACGGCAACGCCGGCAACGTCGACAGGTGGGTGCGGGTCAAGACCGAGACCCTCGTCCTCGGCGTCAAGAAGTCGCTGTCGGCCCGGCCGAACGAGCGCTCGTCGAACTGGATCGCGCCCTCCACCGCCAACGGGTGCGCCATGGCCTGCGCCTACTGCTACGTGCCGAGGCGGAAGGGCTACGCCAACCCGATCACGGTGTTCACGAACATCGAGCAGATCACCGGCTACCTGCGCCGGCACGTGGCGCGCCAGGGGCCCAAGACCGAGCCCGACCAGTGCGACCCGGTCAGCTGGGTCTACGACATCGGCGAGAACAGCGACTGCTCCGTCGACGCCGTGGTCAGCGACAACGTGGCCGACCTGATCGGCACCTTCCGCGAGCTGCCCACGGCCAAGGCGTCGTTCGCCACCAAGTACGTCAACCGGCGGCTGCTCGACCTCGACCCCCGGGGCCGCACCCGCGTGCGCTTCTCGCTCATGCCCGACGCCGACGCGCGGCTCCTCGACGTCCGCACCAGCCGGATCGCCGAGCGGATCGCCGCCGTCGACGACTTCGTCGAGGCCGGGTACGAGGTGCACCTCAACCTCTCCCCCGTGGTGCTGCGCGAGGGCTGGGAGGCCGACTGGGCGGCGCTGCTGGCGCACCTGGACGACGCCCTGGCACCCGACACCAAGGCGCAGGCGGCCGCGGAGGTCATCTTCATGACGCACAACCGCGACCTGCACGAGGTCAACCTGGGCTGGCACCCGCGGGCCGAAGACGTGCTGTGGCGCCCCGAGGTCCAGCAGCCCAAGCGCAGCCAGAACGGGCAGTGGAACGTCCGCTACCGCAACGACGTCAAGCGCGCCGGCGTGGACCGCCTGCAGGAGCTCGTCGCCGCGCACGCCCCCTGGCTGCGCGTCCGCTACGCGTTCTAGCCGGTCTGGCCCGTCTCGGCGTGCGCGACACCGACCGGCTTGGACTCCGGCGACCCGCGCTGGCGCAGGTACACGGAGAAGACCGCCATCGACCCGACAGCCAGCATCTCCGACTGCCAGTTCTGGAAGGACCGGTTCCAGAAGTCGGCCTCGCCCAGGTAGCCCAGGTACCCGACCGGGTCCTGCCGCTGCCCGAGCTGCTCGCTGTTGAACGCCGCCCAACCGGCGATCGAGGACGCCGTCCAGGTGAGCAGGAAGAGCGCGCCCATCAGCAGCCCGAGCGAGCGCGAGAACACCGCCGTGCGCAGGCCGCCGGTCCGCGCCCAGGCGGGCGAGTCGTCGTCGGAGTGCCGGCCGATGCGCTGCTCCCGGTCGGACTCGGTGCCCTCCTCGCCGGGCTTCTTCGACTCCGCCGAACCGCGCTGCACCAGCCACACGGTGGCGAAGACGTAGAGGAAGAACTGCAGGTACTCCGACTGCCAGTTCTCCATGACGTCGACGCCGAACGACGACGAGGTCACGTAGTCCAGGAGGGACACCGGCTCCAGGCCCTCGGTGGCCTGCTGGGCGTTCTGGTCGGCCATGCCCGACAGCGCCTGCCCCACCAGCGTGACGAGGAAGACCGCGCCGAACGCCAGGCTCAGGGCGTTGGCCCGCAGGAAGCCGTACCGCTTCTCCCGGACGGTCATCGGCCCACCAGTCCCAGCGCCGTGACGTAGACGATGCCCAGGACGACCACGACGAGGTAGGCGGCGAACACGGCCCGGACCCCTCTCACGGCCCGTCCACCTCGCAGTCGTAGGGCGCCTCGGCACGCGGGCGGCAGACCGCTGCCGTGATGCGCCAACCGGAACCCGTCTGGGTCAGGAACAGCGTGTCGCCGCTCAGCCGCACCTGCGCCTGCCCGCCCCAGACCTCGACGGACTCCACCGTCCCGCCACCCAGGGGGAGGTCCGCGACGACGTCCGCGCACGCTGCGGACCCGCTGTCCTCCAGGGCGGCGCGCGTCGCCGGGGCCAGCAGGTCGCACCGCTCGGCGGCCCTGCCACCGGTGTCCTCGAACGACGTGGCGACCCGCTCCACCTCGGCCGCCTCCGTGCTCGCGCACCCGGCCAGCACGACGGCCCCCGGGACGAGGACGAGCGGCCCGATGCTGCGTGGCACGTGCACCACGACACCTCCCATCCGGTCGCGGCAGGCTGTTCCACCTGGCGGTGGCGCTACCCCTGGTGCCTCCGGCGACAAACGATCGTCACCCGGACGGCGGACCTCCGGCGGCTACCGTGGTCGCGTGGCTCGGGTGGCGGTCGTCGGCGCGGGCCTGGGCGGTCTCGCCGCCGCCGCGCGGCTGGCCGCCGCCGGCCACGCGGTCACCGTGCTGGAGCAGGCCACCGCCATCGGCGGGAAGCTCGGGACCTACGCACGCGACGGGCACGTCTTCGACACCGGGCCGTCGCTGGTGACCATGCCGCAGGTCTACCGCGACCTGTTCGCGGCCACCGGGGGACCGCTCGAGGAGGCCGTCGAGCTCGTCCGCCTCGACCCCGCGGTGGCCTACCGGTTCGCCGACGGGACGCGCATCGACCTGCCCGGGCACGCGGCCGCCATCCCCGAGGCGCTCACCGACGCCCTGGGGCCCCGGTCGGGACGGGAGTGGACCGGCCTGATGCAGCGGGCCGCGGCCATGTGGCGGATCAGCGAGGAGCCGTTCCTGCGCCGGCCGCTCGAGGGCGCGGCGACCCTCGCCCGGCTGGCGCGCAACCCGGCCGACGTCGCCACCATCGCGCCGTGGCAGAGCCTGCGCGGGCTGGGCACGCGGCAGCTGTCCGATCCCCGCCTGCGGGTGCTGCTCGACAGGTACGCCACCTACTCGGGGTCCGACCCCCGCCGGGCGCCCGCGGTGCTGGCGACGGTGCCCTACGCCGAGCAGGCCTTCGGTTCCTGGTACGTCCGCGGCGGGCTGCACCGGCTGGCGCTGGCCGTGGCCGACCGGGCCGAGAGCCGCGGCGCGACGATCCGTACCCGCACCCCGGTGCGCCGGGTGCTGGTGGAGGGTGGGCGCGCGGCGGGGGTGGAGCTCGCCGACGGCTCGCGGGTGCCGGCCGACGTCGTCGTCTCGGGGATCGACGCCACGGCGCTGTACGCCGACCTCGTCCCCGGGGACGGACGTGCCCGCGGGCCCCGGCGCGACCTGGCACGGGCGACGCCGTCCCTGTCGGGGGTGGTCCTGCTGCTCGCCCTGCGCGGCCGCACACCGGGTCTGGCCCACCACACCGTACTGTTCCCCGAGGACTACGACGCGGAGTTCGACGCCGTCTTCGGATCCGGCCGCTTCCGCGGAGCGCCCCGCCCGGTCGCCGACCCCACCGTCTACGTCAGCGCGCCCGACGACCCCGCGCTGCGCCCGGACGAGGACAGCGAGTCCTGGTTCGTGCTGGTCAACGCCCCGCGGCACGACCCCGGGCGAGGCGTGGACTGGGACGAGCCCGGCCTCGCCGGGCGGTACGCGGCCGACGTGCTGGAGGTGCTCGCCCGGCGGGGGCTGGACGTGCGGGACCGGGTGCGCTGGTGCGAGGTGCGGACGCCGGCCGACCTGGCCCGCGGCACCGGCAGCCCCGGCGGCTCGATCTACGGGTCGTCGAGCAACGGCACCCGCGCCGCCTTCCTGCGCCCCGCGAACGCCTCGCCGGTGCCCGGCCTGTTCCTGGTCGGCGGATCCGCCCACCCCGGCGGCGGTCTGCCGCTGGTCACCCTGTCCGCGGAGATCGTCGCCGGCCTGGTCGGACCGGCCTGAGCCCGCCGCGGCGTCGAGCGCAGGTGCGAGACTCGCGCCGTGCGGATCGCCAACCTCGGCCCTCTGGAGGTCCGGGACGACGCCGACCGCGAGATCCCCGTCCCCGGACGCCGGCTGCAGCACCTGCTCCTCCAGCTCGCGGCCGACCCCGGTCGCTGGGTCCCGGCCGGCACCCTCACCGACGCCGTGTGGGCGGACGAGACCCCCGCCGACCCGGCCAACAGCCTGCAGTCCCTCGTCTCCCGGCTGCGCCGCGTCCTCGGCCGCCCGCAGCTGGTCGAGCAGTCGGCGGCCGGGTACCGGCTGGCCGTCGAGCCCGGCGACGTGGACGCCGTGCGCTTCCCCCGGCTCGTCGCCGACGCCCGCGCCCGCACGTCCTCCGACCCGGCCGGTGCCGAGGAGACCCTCCGCGAGGCGCTGTCCCTGTGGCGGGGCCGGGCGCTGGCCGAGGACGACACCCCGGAGGCCGCCGGGCGGCGGTCGGTCCTCGACGACCTGCGGCTGGACGCGACGCGCGACCGCTCGTCGCTGGCCGTCCGGGCCGGCCGGGCGGCCGAGGTGGTGCCGGAGCTCGAGGAGCTCGTCGTGGCCCACCCGCTGCGCGAGGACCTGGCACTCACCCTCCTCGACGCCCTGGTGGCGGCCGGGCGGCCCGCCGAGGCGCTGGCGGTCTACGAGCGGGTCCGCGCCACGCTGGCCGAGACGCTGGGCGCCGACCCCTCCCCCGCCCTGCGCAGCCGGCACCTCCAGCTGCTGCAGCAGGCCGAGCGCCCGCTCCGGGTGCCGAGCAACCTGCGGGCCGCGGTCACCAGCTTCGTCGGCCGGGACGACGACGTCCGCGCCGTGCTCGACCGGCTGGCCACCGCCCGCCTGGTGACCGTGGTGGGAACCGGCGGAGCCGGCAAGACCCGCCTGGTCGGCGAGGTGGCCGACCGCGTGGTCGAGGGCCGCGCACTCGACGCCGCCGACGGCGTCTGGCTGGTCGAGCTGGCCTCGGTCACCGAGCCGACGGCGGTGTGGCAGGCGGTGCTGGACAGCCTCGGCAGCCGGGACGTCGCCCTGCCCGACCCGGTCGCCGACTACCAGCGCCGCGCCGCCCGTGACCGGCTGCTCGAGCGGTTGCGGCCGGCGCGCTGCCTGCTGGTGGTCGACAACTGCGAGCACCTGGTCGACGCCGCGGCGGAGGTGGTCGCCGAGGTGCTCGCCCGCTGCCCCGGGGTGCGGGTGCTGGCCACGAGCCGCGAGCCGTTGGCGATCGAGGGCGAGCTCCTCCACCCGCTCGGCCCGCTGCCGACGCCTCCCGAGGACGTCCCCTGGGCGGAGACCGCGGACAGCCCGGCCGTGCGGCTGCTCCTGGACCGGGCGCGGGCCGTCGACCCCCAGGTGGCCCTCGACGACGCCGTCGTGGAGATCGTCCGCCGGCTCGACGGCCTGCCGCTCGCGATCGAGCTGGCCGCCGCGCGGCTGCGGGTCCTCTCCCCCGCCGAGGTGGCCGACCGGCTGGGCGACCGCTTCCAGCTGCTCACCGGTGGACGGCGCACGGCCACGCCGCGGCACCGCACGCTGCGCGCCGTCGTCGAGTGGAGCTGGGAGCTGCTCACGCCGCTGGAACGCGAGGTGGCCGAGCACGTCTCGGTGTTCGCGTCGGGCGCCACCGAGGCCGCGGTCGCCGCCGTGGCGCCGAGCTGGCGCGACGGGGACCCGCCGGGCACGCCGCTGGCCGACGTCCTCCACGCGCTGGTCGACAAGTCGCTGCTGATCGCCACGCGGACCGGGGACGGCACCCGGTTCCGGATGCTCGAGACGCTGCGCGAGTACGGCGGGGAGCGGCTGGCGCAGCAGGGCCTGGTCACCGCGGCGCGGACGGCGCACGCCCGCTGGTTCCTCGAGCTGGTGCGCCGCCAGGACGAGCGGCTGCGGGGACCCGGGCAGCTGGCAGCGCTGCGGGCCGTCGACACCGACCGGGACGACGTGCTCGCGGCGCTGCGCTTCCTCGGCGACGCCGGGCACGCCGCCGACGCGATCGACCTCGTGGTCCACCTCGGCTGGTACTGGCTGCTGCGCGAGAGCGGTCAGGAGGCGACGCTCTGGACCGCGTTCGCCCTGGCCGTGCCCGGGGCGCAGGAGGCGCCGCACCACGTGCTGGCCGAGGCGCTCCAGCAGCTGCTGGGGTTCTCGGGCGGCGCCGACGCGGCGGACCTCCCCGGTGAACAGGCCCGGCTGGTCGCCCTCGCCGACCGGCTGGCCGCCGTCGGCTCGTCGCACCCCGCCGCGACGGTCCTCCGGCCGCTGCTGCTCTTCATGGGCGAGGAGCGGACGCGGGGAGAGGCCGCCCTCGCCGACGCGCTCGCCGATCCCGACCCCTGGGTGCGCGCGGCGGGCCGGCTGGCCCGGGTGCTCTACGCCGAGAACGACGGCGACGTCGACACGGTCCGGCGGGAAGCGGACGCCGCCGTGGCCGAGTGGGAGGCGATCGACGACCGCTGGGGGCTGGCCGCCGCGCTGTCCTCCCGCGGGCTGGTGCGAACGGTGGACGGCGACCTGCTGGGCGCCGTCGAGGACTACGAGCGGGCCCGGGAGTGCATCCGGGCCTTGGGCAGCGACACGTCCGACGACGTCCTGGTGACGATGCGCCTGGCCGACCTGCGGCTGCGGGCCGGGGACGTCGAGGGCGCCCGCCGCCACGCCGAGGTGATGCGGGCGCAGCCTTCGGCCGGCCGGGGCCGGCTGCTGCACGCCGTCCTCGTGGAGGCGACGGAGGGGGCGATCGCCGTCGCGGCGCGGGACGACGAGGGGATGGCCGCGGCCTACTCGTCCCTGGACGCCCTGCTGGCGGGGCTCGCCGACCCCGGGGTGCGCGACGCGCACGGCGGGGCGGTCGGCCACGCCGCGGCCGCCGGTCTCGCCGTGCGCCTCGGGCGGATCGACCGGGCGGGTGAGCACCTGCGCGAGGGGTACGCGCAGGCGCTCCTCACGAGGGACCGGCCGATCCTGGCCGCCGTCGCGACGGCGGAGGCGCTGTGGCTGCACGCCCTCGGGCTCGACCGCGAGGCCGCCGTCGTGCACGGTGCCGCGGTCCGGCTCCGGGGGGCCGAGGACCCGACCGACCCCTCGACGGCCGAGCTCGTCGCCGCCCTCCGCGCAACGCTGGACGACGGGTACGACGCCGCCTTCGCGGAGGGCCGCGCGCTCGACCCGGACGAGGCGGTCGCCCGCATCGACCCGGGGGCCGAGCGGGCGACGACCGACGGGGCCGGCTAGGCCCGCCTGCGGTAGGCCCGCACCGCCAGCGGTGCGAAGACCACCAGCAGCACCGCCATCCAGACCAGGGTCCAGCCGACGTGGCCGGCCACCGGTCCCCCGGTCATCAGCCCGCGGACGGCGCTCACCAGGTGGCTGATCGGGTTGACGTCCACGAACGCCTGCAGCCAGCCGGGCATGGTCTCGGTCGACACGAACACGTTGCTGCCGAAGGCCAGCGGGAAGATCAGCAGGAACATGATCCCCTGCACCGCTCCCGGGGTCCGGACGAGCATGCCGACGTACACCGAGATCCAGCCGAAGCAGAGCGCGAAGGCCATCGACAGCGCCAGCGCGGCGAGAACGCCACCCGCGCTCACCGGGTCGAAGCCCATGAGGGTGCCGACGCTGATCATGACCGCGAACAGGATCACGTAGCGGACCAGGTCGGCCAGCACGGCCCCGACCAGAGGTGCGGAGCGCGAGATCGGCAGGGAACGGAACCTGTCGAAGACACCCTTCTCGATGTCGGCGTTGAGGTTCTGCCCGAGCGAGACGCTCGCCATGGCGATCGTCTGGCCGAGCAGCCCCGGCAGCAGGAACTGCAGGTACTGCTGCTGCGAGCCGCCCGCGATCGCGCCGCCTAACACGTAGGTGAACAGGGCCAGGAAGATGATCGGCTGCAGGGTGACGTCGATCAGCGCCTCGGGCGTGCGCCAGGTCTTGATCAGGCTGCGCCGGGCCAGGACCTGCGCCTGGCGCCAGGGCGAGCTGCCCGACCCCTCGGGCAGGTCGACGTCGACGGGCAGGTCGCGTGCGGTGAGCGTGGTGGTCATGCCGCCTCCTCGGTGGTCTCGTCGGTGGGCCGGCCCGTCAGGGTCATGAAGACCTCGTCGAGGCTCGGCAGGTGCAGGGACAGCTCGCTCACCGAGATGCCGGCGCTGCGGAGCCGCTCGGTGAGCCCGGGCAGCAGCGAGTCGTCGTCGACGCGGCAGCTGAGCTCACCGCGGTCGTTCGACAGCGGGGCCGACCGGGTGAAGTCACCGAGCAGCGCGGCGACCTCACCGGTCCGAGACGGGTCCACCGGCCGCACGCGCAGCCGCTGGCCGCCGATGTGGTGCTTGAGGCCGTCCGGGGTGTCGTGGGCGATGACCCGGCCGCGGTCGATCACGCTGATCTCGTCCGCCAGCGCGTCGGCCTCCTCCAGGTACTGCGTCGTCAGCAGCACCGTGGCGCCGTCGGCCACGACCCGCCGCACGACCTCCCACATCTCCTCCCGCTTGGCCGGGTCCAGCCCGGTGGTCGGCTCGTCGAGGAAGATCACCGATGGCCGGCCGACCAGGCTGGCGGCGAGGTCCAGCCGCCGGCGCATGCCGCCGCTGTAGGTCTTCGCCGTCCGGCCGGCGGCCTCGCCGAGGTCGAACCACTCCAGCAGCTGGTCGGCGCGGGCCCGTGCCTCGCGGGTCCGCAGCCCGAGCAGCTGGCCGATGAGCAGCAGGTTCTGGGTGCCGGTCAGGTCCTCGTCGACGGACGCGTACTGACCGGTCAGCCCGATCCGCGCGCGCACCCGGGCCGGGTCGGCCAGGACGTCGGAGCCGGCGACGCGGGCGGTCCCCGAGTCGGGCCGGAGCAGCGTGGCGAGCACCCGGACCGCCGTCGTCTTCCCGGCGCCGTTGGGGCCGAGGACGCCCAGCACGGTGCCCTGGCGGGCGGCCAGGTCCACCCCGGCGAGCGCCTGGGTGGTGCCGAAGCGCTTGGTGAGGCCCTCGGCCTCGATCGCGTAGGTCATGTTCTCCCCTTTCGTCGCCGCCGACGATGGGGCAGCCCGCTGACCGGGCGCGCACACGGCGCTGACACGGGCGCACACGGCCGTCGTCCCCACCTGAGAAGGTGTCGCGGTGCGCACCGACCCACCGGACTCCGGCTCCGAACGCGACCTGCTGTCCGCCTTCCTCGACTACCAGCGCGAGACGGTGCTCCTCAAGACCGAGGGGCTGACCGCCGAGCAGCTGGCGCGGACCATCCCGTCGTCGTCGCTGACGCTGGCCGGCCTGCTCAACCACCTGGCCCTGGTGGAGGACTCGTGGTTCGACGAGCGCTTCGCCGGCCGCCCCGAGCGCGAGCCGTGGGCCGGCATCGACTGGGACGCCGACCCCGACTTCGAGTTCCGCACCGCGACGGACCTCGAGCCGGCCGAGCTGCGGGCCCGCTACGTCGACGCGTGCGCCCGCAGCCGGGAGGTGGTCGCCGCCACGGCGAGCCTGGACGACCTGTCGGTCGGGACCTCGCGGCGGACCGGGAACCGGTGGGACCTGCGCTGGGTGCTGCTGCACATGATCGAGGAGACCGCGCGGCACGCCGGGCACGCCGACCTGCTGCGCGAGGCGATCGACGGCTCGACCGGCGAGTAGCGCCGGCCGGGCCGCCGCTCAGTCGAGGACCGTCTCCGCCTGCTCGACCGGCGCCCCTGCCTCCAGCCAGTGCAGGAGCGTCCGGACACCGAAACCGGTCCCGCCCTTGACCACCTCGGCGTCGTCGGAGCCGGCCCGCGCCGGCCCGGCCACGTCGAGGTGCGCCCACGGCAGGTCACCGGCGAACGGCTGCAGGAACAGCGCGGCGGTGGTGCCGCCGGGGTTGCCCGGGGCGTTGTTGGCGTCGGCGACGGCGCTGTCGAGCAGGTCGCGGTGCTCCTCGAGCAGCGGCATCCGCCACGACGCCTCCCCCGCCTGCGCCCCTGCCGTGCGCAGCGCGTCGGCGAGGCCGTCGGTGGTGGCGAACAGGCCCGCCGTCTTCGTGCCGAGCGCCACCTTCATCGCCCCGGTGAGCGTGGCGACGTCGACCAGCACGGTCGCGCCCAGCTCCAGGCGGGCGTGGGCCAGCCCGTCGGCGAGCACCATGCGCCCCTCGGCGTCGGTGTTGAGCACCTCGGTCGTGCGCCCGCCCACGTGCCGGACGACGTCGGCCGGGCGGTAGGAGGAGCCGGAGACGGCGTTCTCGGCCGCCGGGACGACCGCCGTCACGGCCACCGGCAGCTCCAGCCGGGCGGCGGCGTCGACCACCGCGAGCACGGCGGCTCCCCCGGCCATGTCGGTCTTCATCTCGCGCATGCCCGCGTTGGGCTTGATGGAGAGACCGCCGGTGTCGAACGTGATGCCCTTGCCGACCAGCACCGGGTGCCCGGCGCCCGCCGATGGGGGCCGGTAGGCGGCGACAACCACGCGGGGCGGGGTCGCCGACCCACCCCCGACGGCCAGCACGCCGCCGAAGCCGCCGGCCCGCAGCTCGTCCGGACCGAGGACGGTGACGGTGACGTGGGGCAGGCCGGAGAGCCGGTCGACGGCCTGCTCGGCCAGCCACGGAGGGTTCTTCACGTTGCTGGGGGTGTTGATCAGGTCGCGCGCCCAGGCGACGGCTCCGGCGGTGGTGCGGCCGGCCTCGACCGCGGCGGCCACCGCCGGGTCGTCGGCGTCGGCGGCGACCACGGTGACGGTCGCCAGCCGCGGCAGGTGCGGCGTGGACAGCTCGCGGAAGCGGTAACCCGACAGGAGCGCGGCCTCGACGGCGGCGCGCACCTCGACGGCCCCGGCCGGCGCGACCGTGGTGTCCACGGGCAGCACGAGCCGGCGGGCCCCGTGCTCGGCCAGCGTCTGGGCGCGGCGCACCGCGGTGGCCACGTACCCGCGGAGGTCGGGCAGCGCGCCCTCCCCCACCCCGACGGCGACGACGCTGCGCGGCCGCCGTCCGGCGACCGGGATGTTGGTGACGGTTCCCGCCCTGCCCCGGTTGCCCGTGTCGGCCAGGGCGCCGGTCAGCAGCTCGGGGCTGACCGGAGGGGCGGCGGCGCCGTCGAGCCACGAGGGGAGGGTCCCGCCGGCCCCGACCGGGACGGCGAGGACGTCCTCGGGGCCGAGCGTCGGCACGGCGGACACGATCTCGACCCGCGGCAACGGCGCGGCCCCGGTCGCCGGCGAGCTGCCGACGGCCGGGGCCGAGTCGTTCGCGGGGCTGCCCGGGGGCAGGCTCGCGGAGGTGTTCAGCTGGTCGCGCCCTTCAGTGCCTCCGACAGCGCCGCCGCCTCGTCGGGAGACAGCTCGACGACCAGGCGACCGCCTCCCTCGAGCGGAACGCGCATGACCAGGCCGCGCCCCTCCTTGGTGACCTCGAGGGGACCTTCACCCGTGCGCGGCTTCATGGCCGCCATGCGTGCCTCCTTCATCGGCCCACCGATCCTGCCGGGGCAGGAGCGTGGGCGTCCGTCGCTGCTGTGCGCTCTGCACCAATGATCCCGTATGAGCCGCTCTCGTCCAACACGAGCCCCCCCGGGTCACCCGGCCGCGTCGGCGCGGAAGCAGTCGGCGACGTGGTCGTCGACCATCCCGGTGGCCTGCATGAGGGCGTAGGCGGTCGTCGGGCCGACGAAGGCGAAGCCGCGCCGCTTCAGCTCCTTGGCCATGGCGACCGATTCCGGGCTGGTCGCCGGCACGTCCGCGAGCGTCGCCGGGTGGGGCCGCGGACCGGCCGGGGCGAACGACCACAGCAGCGCCGACAGCCCGTCCGGCAGCTGCTGGGCGGCCCGCGCGTTGCGCACCGCGGCGGCGATCTTCGCCCGGTTCCGGACGATGCCGGCGTCGGCCATCAGCCGCGCCTCGTCCTGCTCGGTGAACTCCGCGACGGCGTCGATGGAGAAGCCGGCGAACGCCGACCGGAACGCCGGCCGCTTGCGCAGGATCGTGATCCAGGACAGGCCGGACTGGAACGCCTCGAGGCACAGCCGCTCGAACAGCGCGTCGTCCCCGTGCAGGGGCGTGCCCCACTCCTCGTCGTGGTACCGGACGTAGTCCGGCGTGCTGGTCGCCCACGCGCAGCGGGACCGCTCGTCTGCCACGCCGCCGACGCTAACGGGCGCGTCCGACACGCCCGCCGCGCGGCCCGTTACGGTCCGGCCGTGGCCCCTCCCGAGGCAGTCGTCCGCCGGACTCCGGTCGCCTGGGTCCCGCTGGTGTCCCTGGCGGCCGCCGTCGCGGTCCTGCTGCTGGCGTTCGCCGGCCGGTACGGCTACCACCGCGACGAGCTGTACTTCCTCCGGGCCGGCCGGGAGCTCGCGTTCGGCTACGTCGACCAGCCCCCGCTGACGCCCCTGCTGGCGCGCGCGATGGACGAGCTGTTCCCGGGCTCGCTGGTGGGGCTGCGGCTGCCGTCCGCGCTCGCCGCAGGGCTGCTGGTGCTGGTCACCGGCCTCATCGCGCGCGAGTTCGGCGCGGGACGGACGGCGCAGGCGCTGGCCGCGGCCTGCATGGCCGTCTCCTCCGTCCTGCTCATCGTCGGCCACCTGCTCTCGACGACCACGCCCGACCTCCTCGCGTGGACGGCCCTGTCCTGGCTGCTGGTGCGGGCGATCCGGGACGGCGGACCGCTCTGGCTGCTGACCGGCGCGGTCGCGGGCGTGGCGCTGCAGAACAAGGTGCAGCCGGCGTTCCTCGTGGCCGCCGTCGTGCTCGGTGTGCTGGTGGCCGGGCCGCGACCGGCCCTGCGCTCCCCCTGGCCGTGGCTGGGCGGTCTGGTGGCGCTCGCCGTCTGGGCGCCCAACCTGGTCTGGCAGGCGGCCAACGGCTGGCCGCAGCTGGAGCTCGCCGAGGCCATCGCCGGCGGCAGCTCCGGGACGAGCGAGCCCTGGTACCTGTTCGTGCCGTTCCAGCTGGTCCTGGTCAGCCCGCTGCTGGTCCCGGTCTGGGTGGCCGGCTGGTGGCGGCTGGCCCGGGACCCCGCCCTGCGCACCTGGCGCGCCTTCGCCGTCGCCTACGTCGTGCTCCTGGTCGTCTTCCTGCTCACGGGCGGCAAGCCGTACTACCTGGCAGGGATGTACCCGGTCCTGCTGGCTGCCGGCGCCGGCCCGGTCGTCGACTGGGCGCGGCACGGGGCAGCACGGCTCCGGACCGGCCTGCTCGCCGTCGCCCTCGCCCTCAGCCTCGCCGTCAGCGCCCTCCTGGGGCTGCCGATCGTCCCGGCGGACCGGCTGGGGGACACGCCGATACCCGACATCAGCTACGACGCCGGGGAGCAGGTCGGCTGGCCCCGCCTGGCGGCCACGGTCGAGCGCGCCAGCATCGACCTCCTCGACACACCGTTCGTCGTCCTCACGCAGAACTACGGCGAGGCCGGTGCGATCGACCGGTTCGCACCCCGGCTGGCACCGGCCTACAGCGGCCACAACTCCTACTGGACCTGGGGACCCCCGCCCGAGGACGTCGACACCGCCGTCGTCGTCGGCCTGTCGGAGGACCAGCTGCACCGGTGGTTCGGCACGGTGCAACGCGCAGCCGTGATCGACAACGGGGTGGGGCTGGACAACGACGAGCAGGGCACGCAGGTGTGGATCGCCAGCAGCCGGACCGCCACCTGGGCGGAGATCTGGCCGGAGCTGCGCCGGCTCGGCTGAGCGTCCCGGTCGGCAGCGCGCCGCTCAGAACGGCGGCGGGGTGGTGACCGCGACGAGTCCGCTGGCAGTGGTGACGGTGAGCGTCCCGTCGCGCGCCAGCTCGTGCCGGAGACCGGGCGCCTGGTGCTTGCCCCGGTGGTGCGAGGTGCAGTAGCCGGCCAGGTTGGTCGCGCTCGTGGCGCCGTCGGGGTAGGGGCGGTCGTGGTCGAGTTCTCCGCCGCGCGGCACCGGGGCACGGCAGCCGGGGAATCGGCAGCGCCGATCCCTGGCCCGCAGGAACCGATCCAGTCGCGCTCCCGGCCGGTAGCCGGGAGTGTCCGGTGGCGGGCCCAAGCCCCTGCTGGAGCGAGCAGCGCGGCGCAATCCCGGAAGGTCCGTGAGCGCCAGCAGGGCCCCCGTGACTGCGTTGCGGACTGCAACGCGCGGCCGGTCGACGAGTCCTCCTCCGGAGGTGCGGGTGAGCAGGTCCGCCAGCGCCTCGCGCTGCTCACTGCTCATCGCTGCCAGCGCTTCCAGCGAGTCGGCTGCACCGGAGAGCCGACCTCCGGGCGAGCCCTGCCAGGCCTCCTCGTCCAGGGCGTCCGCGCGTTCGGCCCGGGCGACCGCGGTGCGCGCCCGACCCAGAGCGCGGTCGAGATCGAGCAGGGCCAGCCCCGCCGTGTCGACGGCACTGTCGGCCGCAGCCCAGGAACTCGTCCCGGTCCCGACCGCGATCGGGACCGGTGCCGGGTCGAGGACCGCAGCCCGCGGGCTCTCCCCCGGATCCCACAGGTCCGCCGCCGTCGGCATCGCGTCCAGACGCGCCTGCTCGGCCCACCAGCGCTCCTGCTCGGCCGGCGGCGGGGCCTCCGCGCCCCGCCAGCCCTCGGCCAGAACGCGCCTTTCGGTGGCCGCCCACCAGTCCTCCAGTGCCCGCTGCTCGCCCGTCGGGTCCTCGCCCTCCCAGGGGCGCCCGCTCCCGTGCTCCGTGCCCTCGGGCTCGGTGTCCTCGGGCTCGGTGTCCCCGGGCTCGGTGTCCTCGGGCTCGGTGTCCTCGGGCTCCGTGACCTCAGGCATCGTGGCCCCGGGCTCCGCGACGTCGGGGATGAGGCCGAGGGCGCGCGCAAGTGCTCGGACCATCTCCGCCGGAACCGGCTCGCCCCCGATCTCGCCTGGCTCGTCCCCGCCCGCCATGGTGGAGAGGCTCGCGACCAGGGTGACCTGCGCCTGCACCGGCGGCAGCCCTGTCTCGCCGGGGCGCAGCACGAGGTCGAGCAGGCAGTCGGCCATCTTCGCCTCGCGGGTGCGGGTGTCCTCGGGGTCGTCGTCCACGGCGTCGACGTACCGCCCGAGCGCGTCCATCACCGCCTGGGCCTCCGGGACGGTCAGCAGGGCCGAGACCACCGCCGTCCCCTCCGTGGTCCCGGGGCGGCAGGTCACCCCGCGGCCCCTGAGCGCGGCGGTCAGCCGCCTGGCGGCGGCCCGGACGTCACGCGCCAGCACGACCCTCCGCGCCTTCGCCCCGAGCTGGGCGCCGGTGGTGACCGACCGATCCGCCACCCACGCCAGCAGCTCGGCCTCCACCTCGGCACGCAGGCCGTCATCCGCGATGGGCGCCACGTGCTCCAGCAGCGGCCACACGTGCCCGGTGTTCACCGCACCGCGTTCCAGCGCGACGAGCGTCCGGGGCAGGCGGTGCACCAGGGTGAGGGACCGTTCGAGCAGCTGCTCGGCGGCGCGCTGGCTGATCGACAGGGCGACGACCAGTTCCGGCGCTGCCCACTCGCTCACGTCCGCCAGCACCTGCGGGCGGGCGCTCCGACGTGCCGCGCCCATCGCCCCGCGCTGACCGGCGGGCCGGTCCACCGACGCCGGCCGCTCGGCCGCGAAGGCGGCCACCGCCCGGGCCCGTGCCGCCGTGCTGCGGCCGATCACCCGATCAGCCCTCTGCACGGCTCCCAGCGGACCCGACGCCCAGCCGACCGTGGGCGCGCCCGGGTCCTCCCCCGATCCGGTGCACCGCTCCGTCATGCAGTCGATCGTATGTTCGACCTCTGACAGTTCCGGTCGGGTTCAGGGCACGGCGCTGTCCACGTCGCACAGCTCGGACGGCCGGGACGGCACCGGGCTGCGACGGGTGGCGAGGACGCAGCCCACCAGCACCAGCGGCAGGCCCAGCGCGATGCCGAGGGTGAAGGGCTCGTCCAGCAGGACGACGCCCAGCAGGACCGCCACCGCCGGGTTGACGAACGTGATGACCAGCGCCCGCTGCGGGCCGACCTCGCGGATCAGGGCGAAGAACAGTGCCAGCGCCAGCGCCGTGCAGACGACGCCGAGGCCGATCAGCGACGACCACGCTGGGGCCGACACCTCCGCCAGCCCGCCGGCGTCCGGCAGCGCGAACGGCGCGTAGACCACCGCGGTGACGAAGAGGGCGATGGAGCTGGCAGCCACGCCGGAGACGTCCGGGAGCGCCCGGGTGACGACGAGCGGGCCGGTGGCGTAGCCGATCAGGACCAGCCCGATCGCGAGCAGCGGCAGCAGCTGGGCACCGTGGAAGTCCAGCCCGAGCAGGACGGCGATCCCGGCGACGCCGATCGCCATGCCCAGGATCCGGACCGGGGTGAGCCGCTCCTCCTCCCCGGCCGCACGCGCGGCCAGGGCGGCGACGAAGGGAACGCCCGCGACGAGGAGCCCGGTCAGGGAGCTCGACAGCGTCCCCTCCGCGTAGGCGATGAGGAACCAGGGCCCGGCCATCTCCAGCACCGTGAACAGCAGCAGCGCACGCCAGTGGCGCAGTGCCGGCCGCAGCCGGCCCGTCGCGACCGTCCACGGCAGCAGCAGGGCCGCGCCCACCACGCAGCGGACGAACACGAGCATCTCCGGAGAGACCTCGTCCACGGCCACCTTGATGAGCAGGTACGGGATGCCCCAGATCACCGACATGGTCAGGAACAGCGCCCACCCGCGGCGGCTCACGGCCGGTCCTGCGTCGTCGTCACGGCAGCATCCTCGCCCACGGCCCCGATGTGCTTGCGGGGCGACCGTCGGCAGGGCTGGGATGTGCGCGTGGACGCCGCCGGACGCTTCGCCGTGCTCGTCGACGCCTTCACGGGCGCACCGGGCGTCGCACCTCCCGCCGGGGGCGGTCGCCGCACCTTCGGCTCGGAGGCGCTGAAGGTGGACGGCTCGATCTTCGCGATGCAGGTGCAGGACGGGGTGGTGGTGAAGCTCCCCGCCGCCCGCGTGGCCGAGCTGGTCGGCGACGGCACCTGCGCGCCCTCCGCCAACGGCAGGGGCAGCCCGATGAGGGAGTGGGCGGCGATCACCGACCCGGCGGCCGACCTCGACCTCGCGCGCGAGGCGCTCGCGCACGTGCGTTCCGGCCGGTGACTCAGCCCCGCTCGGCGAGGGCCGCCAGCCGCTGCAGCGAGCGCCGCAGCCCCCAGAGCACCAGGGGCCGGGACAGGAACCAGCCGGCCACCCCGAGGTAGCCGTAGGGCAGGTACCAGGTCTCGCTGACGACGACGGTCGAGTGCGCGCCCCTGGGCAGCACCTCGAACGTGCCGGGGCCGCGCACGATCCGGCCGGTGTGCTGCACCTCGACCAGCCGAGGCGGGTCCCACGTCGTGATGATCATCGTGTCGAGGACGCCGATCCGCCGCCTCCCGGGCAGCGGCAGCCCGGTCCGCGCGGCCAGCCGCCCGTGCAGCCGCTGCGCGCTGTCGCCCACCGTGCGGACGTCGGTGAGCAGCATCCAGTCGCCCTGCCGCTCCCAGTCGGTCAGCAGCGCCCACACCCGCTCGGGCGGTGCGTCGACGTCGATCCGCTCCACCAGGTCAGGCACGTGGGGGTTCCTCCTCGTCGGCCGCGCCGTGGTCCGGCGGCTGCTCCTCCTTCGCGGCGGCCGCGGGTGCCGGATGCAGCCGCGCGCGCAGCGCGGCGATCTCGTCGTCGCGTTCCTCGAGGACGGCGGCGAACTGGTCGAGCAGCCAGTCGACCTCCGTCATCCGGTACCCGCGGACGTTCACCGACAGCTGCAGGCTCCGGACGTCGTCCGCCGTCACCGGCCGGTCGCCCGGCAGCGCGACCGGCGAGCGGTCGGCCTCCGCCGGGGGCCGGGTCTCGCCGCGGCCGAGCAGGAGCGAGGCACCCAGGAACAGCAGCGCACCGACCACCAGCACGCCGACGACGAAGGCGATGAACGAGAGCATCAGCCCTCGACGGGACCCTGGTCGACCTGGACCTGCTGCATGCCCCCGCCGCCGTTCCCCGCCCGGCGGGCGGCGTCGGCGGCCTGGACCACCGACATCACCTCGCCGATGTCGTCGGTGACGGTGATCAGGTCGAGGTCCGCGGCGTTGATCGTGCCGGTCGCGGCCAGCGTCGTCCGGACCCACTCCATGAGGCCCGACCAGTACTCCGTGCCGAACAGGATCACCGGGAAGCGGGTCACCTTGCGCGTCTGCACGAGGGTCAGGGCCTCGAACAGCTCGTCGAGGGTGCCGAAGCCGCCCGGGAGGATCACGAAGGCCTGGGCGTACTTCACGAACATCGTCTTGCGCACGAAGAAGTAGCGGAACGAGATGCCGACGTCGACCCACTCGTTGAGCTCCTGCTCGAACGGCAGCTCGATGCCCAGGCCGACCGACAGCCCGCCGGCCTCCGAGGCGCCGCGGTTGGCCGCCTCCATCGCGCCCGGACCGCCGCCGGTGATCACCGCGTAGCCGGCGTCCGCGAGGGCGGCGCCGATCGCCACGCCCGCGCCGTAGTGCGGGTGGTCGCGCGGGGTGCGGGCGCTGCCGAAGACGCTCACCGCGCGCGGCAGCTCGGCGAGCAGGCCGAAGCCCTCGACGAACTCGCTCTGGATGCGGAGCACGCGCCACGGATCGGTGTGCACCCAGTCCGTCGGGCCCCGCCGGTCGAGCAGCCGCTGGTCGGTCGTGGTGCCGACCGTCTGCGGGTCCGGCTCGCCACCGCGCAGCATGATCGGGCCGCGGTGCCGCGTCGGTCGCGGTCGCCGGCCGTCCGGCGGCTGGGGGCTCGGGGGAAGGGTCATGCGGCACTCCTGGTCATGCGGGGCTCCCGGACAGGTAGGCGATCAGGGCGTCCTCGGCCGGCTGGAGCCGGTCCACGCGGACGTGCTCCTCGCGGGTGTGGGCCAGCTGCGGATCCCCCGGCCCGTAGTTCACCGCCGGGATGCCGAAAGCGGCGAACCGGGCGACGTCGGTCCACCCCAGCTTGGCCCGGGCCGGGCGGCCCACCGCGGCCACGAAGTCGGCGGCGGCCGGCTCGGAGAGCCCGGGCAGCGCTCCCCCGGCGTTGTCGACCACGGTCAGCGTCACGCCGCCGGCCACCGCGTCGGCGAACACCTCGCGCACGTGGGCCTCGGCGGCGTCCTCGTCCCGGTCGGGGGCGTAGCGGAAGTTGACGGTCACCCGGCACTCGTCGGGGATCACGTTGCCGGCCACGCCGCCCTCGATCCCGACGGCGTTGAGGCCCTCCCGGTAGGTGCAGCCGTCGATCTCCACCTCGCGCGCCTCGTACCCGGCCAGCGTCGCGAGGATGCCGGCGGCGCCGTGGACGGCGTTGACCCCGAGCCAGCTGCGCGCGCTGTGCGCCCGCCGGCCGGTCACCTCGAGGACGGCGCGCAGCGTGCCCTGGCAGCCGGCCTCGATCTCGCCGTCCGTCGGCTCCATGAGGACGGCGAGGTCGCCGTAGAGCCAGCCGCGCTTCTCCCGCGCCACCCGGCCCAGGCCGTTCTTCGCGTGCTCGACCTCCTCGTTGTCGTAGAAGACGAAGGTGAGGTCGTGCGCGGGCTGCGCGCCGGGGACGCCGAACCGCCCGGCCAGCCGCAGCATCACCGCGTCACCGGCCTTCATGTCACTGGTGCCACATCCGTACAGCCGCTGTACCCCGTCGACTTCCCGCAGGTCGGAGGGGACGTTGTCGGCGATCGGCACGGTGTCGAGGTGCCCGGCGAGCACGACCCGGGAGGCGCGCCCGAGGTTGGTCCGCGCCAGCACGCTGTCGCCCACGCGCTCGACCTCGAGGCCACCCAGGTCGCGCAGCGCCGCCTCGACGGCGTCGGCGAGCGGCGCCTCGGACCCGGAGACCGACGGCGCGTCGACCAGCGCCCGCGTGAGCGCGAGGACGTCGGCGGTGAGGTCGAGGGGCGGGAGGTCGGTCACGACTGCCGAGCCTAGGGGGCGGGGCCCGGCCCGGTCCGCCCCGGCACCGGCGCCGCTCGGTAGCGTTCCCGCCGTGACTGACGCTGCCCCGACCTCCGCCGTCGCCGCCGGGCTGGCCACCGTGACCCCCGCAGGGACGGTCCTCGACACCTGGTTCCCCGAACCGCGCCTCGGGGCTCCTGACGACGCCAAGCCCGGCACCACCCGGCTCGGCGCGCTGGAGCTCTCCGGCGAGCTCGGCCCCGACTACGGGGGCCTCGTGCGCCGCGACGAGGCGCGCGGGGTCGAGATCATCGCCGTGCGCACGGTCATCCCCGACCTGTCGCAGCCGCCGGTCGACACCCACGACGTCTGGCTGCGGCTGCACCTGCTCTCGCACCGGCTGATCCGCCCGCGCGGGGCCGACCTCACCGGCATCTTCGGCCTGCTCACCAACGTCGCGTGGACCAGCGCCGGCCCGGTGGAGGCCGCCGGGTTCAACGCCCACCGGCTGCGGGCCGCCGTCGGCAACGTGACCGTGTTCGGCGTCGACAAGTTCCCGCGGATGGTCGACTACGTCATCCCCTCCGGCGTCCGCATCGCCGACGGCGACCGCGTGCGCCTCGGCGCGCACCTCGCCGAGGGCACCACGGTCATGCACGAGGGCTTCGTGAACTACAACGCCGGGACGCTCGGCCCGTCGATGGTCGAGGGCCGGATCAGCGCCGGCGTGGTCGTGGACGCCGACAGCGACATCGGCGGCGGCGCCTCGATCATGGGCACGCTGTCCGGCGGCGGCAAGGAGACCATCTCGATCGGCAAGGGCTGCCTGCTCGGCGCCAACGCCGGCATCGGCATCTCGCTGGGCGACGGGTGCGTCGTCGAGGCGGGCTGCTACGTCACCGGGGGGTCCCGGGTGACCCTGCCCGACGGTTCGGTGGTCAAGGCCCGCGAGCTGTCCGGGCGCGACGGCCTGCTGTTCCGCCGCAACAGCGTCAGCGGGGCGCTGGAGGCCCTCCCCCGCGACGGCGACTGGGGCGCGCTCAACGCGGAGCTGCACGCGAACTGACGCCGCCGCGCGGTTCCAGGGAACGTCCAGGAACGGGACATACAGTCGACCGCGATGGCCACCCTGCACAGCTCCGGACGTCCCGCGCCGGGGCGGAAGGGGCAGCGCCGCAGGAAGGTCAGCCGCCGGCCGTCGCGTCGTCGCCGCCCGCTCGAGCAGCTCGCGCGGACGTGGTGGCCCGCCCTGCTCGTCGCCGCGGCCGTCCTCGTCGGCGTGGCCTGGGACTCGAGGAGCGACATGGCAGGAGACGGCTGCCGGCTGCCCGCCTCCGGGGTGACGCTGACCGCGGAGCAGATCGGCAACGCGCAGACCATCGCCCAGGTCGGCCGGGACCGCGGGTTGCCCGACCGCGCCATCGTGATCGCGCTCGCGACGGCGCAGCAGGAGTCGCGGCTGCGCAACCTCGACCACGGCGACCGCGACTCCCTGGGCCTCTTCCAGCAGCGCCCCTCGCAGGGTTGGGGGTCCGAGGACCAGGTGCAGGACCCCGTCTACGCGGCCGGCATCTTCTACGACCGCCTCGTCCAGGTCCCCGGCTGGGACACCGGCCGGCTCACCGACGTCGCACAGGCCGTCCAGCGCAGCGGCTTCCCGGAGCTCTACCAGCAGCACGAGGGCATGGCCGTGGAGCTCACGGCGGCCCTCCAGCAGGGCCGTACGCCCTGCGCGGAGGTCTGACCGCCGTGCCCCGCCAGGGGGAACCGGCCGGTCGGACCCTCAATGCGGGACGCCGCGACGCCGACAGGTGTGCCATGACGACCGCACACGACACCACTCCCCTCGTGGCCGCGCCCGAGACAGCGGTCTCCGACGTGACCAGCCTGCTGCCCTCGCGAGACGCCGTCCTCGGCCGCATCGCCGAGCAGCGGGCGGCCGGCGGCACCGCCACCCTCATGGTGATCGGCCTGCTGCGCCGCGACGACGGCTGGCCCACCGCGCAGAGCACCCTCGCGCAGGTCACCGCCCTGCTCGCGAGCTCGCTGCGCGGCGACGACTTCCTCGGCAAGTCCGGGCCCGGCGAGTTCGCCGTCGTGCTCGGCGGTCCGGTCGCCGCGGCGGAGACGGCTGCGGCGCGGCTCGTGGCCGCCGTCCCCACGCTCGGGATCCCGGGGCTCACCGCCGCGGCGGGGATCGCGCCCCTGGCCGACACCGACGCCCCGGAGGTGCTGCGCCGGGCGCTGCTCAGCCTGACCGCGGCCCGCCGGGTCGGCGCCGGCACCGTGATCCGGTACCGCGAGCCGCAGTGACCGGCTGAGAGCTCAGCCGCCCAGCCGCTCCGCCGCCGCGGCGATCCGCTCGTCGGTCGCGGTCAGCGCGAGCCGGACGTGCCGTGCGCCGGCCGGGCCGTAGAAGCTCCCGGGCGCGGCGACGATGCCCAGGCCGGCGAGCCGGTCGATCGTCGTCCAGCAGTCCTCGTCGCGCGTCGCCCACAGGTAGAGGCCCGCCTCGGAGTGGTCGATGCGCATCCCGGCATCCCGGACGGCGGCGGCCAGCACCTCACGGCGGGCGCGGTACCGCTCGCGCTGGGCCTCGACGTGCGCGTCGTCGTCCAGGGCCGCCGCCATCGCGGCCTGCACCGGGCCGGGCACCAGCAGGCCGAGGTGGCGCCGGACCTCCCAGACCGGGCGGACGAGGGCCGGGTCGCCGGAGAGCAGGCCCGCCCGGTAGCCGGCCGCCGTCGACTGCTTGGACAGCGAGTGCACCGCCAGCAGACCGGTGTGGTCCTCCCCGGCGATCGCGGGGTGCAGCAGCGAGCGGGTCTCGACGTCCCAGCCCAGCGTCACGTAGCACTCGTCGGCGACGACGGGGACGCCGTGCGCCCGGCCCCACGCGACCCAGGCCCGCAGCTGGTCGTCGGTGAGCACCCGGCCGTGCGGGTTGCCCGGCGAGTTCAGCCACACCAGCACGACACCGGCCGCGTCCGGCGGCGGGGTGTCGGTGCGGCGGACGGCCAGCCCGGCGAGCACGGCGCCCACCTCGTAGGTCGGGTAGGCGACCTCCGGCACGAGGACGGTGCCGCTGCGCAGGCCCAGCAGGGTCGGCAGGAGCGCGACCAGCTCCTTGGACCCGACCGTGGGCACCAGCGCGGGCCCGTCGGCGGCCTGCGGGTCGGCGATCTGCACGCCGAGCCGGCGACGCAGCCAGCCCGCCGCGGCCGTGCGCAGCTCCGGCGTACCCAGGGCCGTCGGATAGCCGGGGGCGTTGCCCGCGGCGGCCAGCGCCTCGGTCAGCAGGGCGGGGGTGTCGTCGACCGGCGTGCCGATCGAGAGGTCGACCACCCCGCCCGGGTGCTCGGCCGCGCGGCTGCGGGCCCCGGTCAGGGCGTCCCAGGGGAAGTCCGGGAGCGAGCGGGACGTCCCCGGGTCGGGGTCGCCGGCCAACGGGGCCGTCAGTGCCCTTCGCCCTGCGGCGGCAGCGCGGCGACCAGCGGGTGGTCCTTGCCGATCTTGCCGGTCTTCGCCGCGCCCCCGGGGCTGCCGAGGTCGGAGAAGAACTCCACGTTGGCGTTGTAGAAGTCCTTCCACTTGTCCGGGACGTCGTCCTCGTAGTAGATGGCCTCCACCGGGCAGACCGGCTCGCAGGCGCCGCAGTCCACGCACTCGTCGGGGTGGATGTAGAGCATCCGGTCGCCCTCGTAGATGCAGTCCACCGGGCACTCGTCGATGCACGCCTTGTCGAGGACGTCGACGCAGGCCTGTGTGATGACGTAGGTCACGGTGGTTCCCTCCCGGGGGCGCGGAGCACGATCCCTGGTCGGGGCCAGGGTCGATCGATCGCGATCAGTATGCCGCGCGGCCGCGCACCCGGGCGCGACGGGTGCCCGATCGGGGTGGACCCCGACCCGGAACGGCCCTCACCCCGACGGGGGTGGGTGCGGACCGCGGCTCAAGCAATCCGGCTGCCTGCCGATCTTGATGCCGTGTCAGAGCAGACGCACCACGGGGTGCCGGCGTCGCCGTACGACGCCCAGGCGGCGGTGGAGAGCCTCCTCGCCCGTCTGCGCGCGTCCGCCGGCGCCACCCGGGTGTCGGTGTGGGTGCACGAGGCCTCGACCGAGATGGTCGTGCCGTTCCGTCAGGCCGTCGCCGACCCGGCGGACGCCACCGCTGCTGCGACCCCCCGCACTGCCGTGACGCTCTCCAGCTCGCCCTTCATGGCCGCGATCGTCCGCAGCCGCAAGTCCCTCGTCGCCAAGGCCGACGGCCGCCGGCTGTCGGACAAGGAGCTCGCCGAGCGCGGCGTCCGGTCCGCGCACGGCGAGCCGCTGGTCGTCGACGGCCAGGTGGTCGGCATCCTGACCATCGAGCCGGCCGCCGCGGCCGCGCCCCACCTGCTCCGCCAGGTGGCCCCCCGGCTCGCCGTCGCCCTCTCCGAGGCCTGGACCCGCCGGTCCGAGAAGCGGCGGACCGCCCAGGTCGAGGTGCTGCTCGGCCTGATCGAGTCCGCCTCCAAGGCGCAGTCGATGGACCACCTGCTCGGCTCCGCCTGCCGCCAGCTCGCCGAGCTCGGCGAGGTGGAGCGGGCCTGCATCTTCCTGCTCGAGGACGGCCGCCTCGTGCCGCGCATGGCCGCCTACGCCGACGGCCGCCGCGACGTGGCCACCTGGGAGCAGTTCCGCAACGCCCCCGTCGGGATGCACCTGGCCGAGACGGTGCTGCGCACCGGCCGGCCGATGACCGCCGACCGGGACTCCGGCCTGCTCTCGGGCTGGTGGGTGGAGAAGTTCGGGGTCGCCTCCGGCCTCGCCGTCCCGATCGGGCGCAGCCCCCACCTGGCCGGCGTCCTCACGCTGGACAGCACGGTCGTGCGGCCCTTCTCCGAGGACGTCCGCCGGCTCGCCGCGGCCGCCGGAGCCCACCTCGGTGGCGTGATCGAGCAGGCCCGCACCAGCGAGGCCCGCGCCGCCTCGCTCACCACCGCCCGCGCCGTCCGGCAGATGCTGGTCGACGGCGCCGGGGCCACCGGCGTGTCCGAGGCCGCGGAGGTGCTCGCCCGCGCCGTCCAGCGCCTGGCCGGCACCGACCGCAGCGCGGCCTACCTGATCGCCGACGACGGCACCATCGGCGAGGTCCGGCACGTGGACTGGCCCCGGGAGCACGAGCAGGTCATCGCGACCCAGCTCGTCGGGCGCCCCGCCGCCGACGTCCCCCTCTGGCGGCTGACCGCCGAGCAGAAGCTGCCGGTGTTCGTCGAGGACGCGCCGCACGACGCCCTGCTCGACCCGCGGCTGACCCGGGCGATCGACCTGGCCTCGTACGTGAGCGTGCCCCTGCTCTCGGGCGACCGGCTGCTCGGGCTGGTCGTCAGCGGCTCGGTGTCGCAGTCGC
Organism: Blastococcus litoris; assembly: GCF_003075095.1. Lineage (GTDB taxonomy): Bacteria > Actinomycetota > Actinomycetes > Mycobacteriales > Geodermatophilaceae > Blastococcus_B > Blastococcus_B litoris. The sequence goes on along the minus strand of NZ_QCZF01000001.1, from coordinate 727,869 downwards.
GCACGTGGTCCGCGGAGGTCCGCGAGGCGGTCCGCCAGGTGACCCTCGAGGGCTCCCTGGTCGTGGAGAACGCCGCCCTGCGCGCCGTCGAGAAGCTGCGCCTCGAGCAGCTGGCCACCGAGGCCCACCACGACCCGCTGACCGGGCTGGCCAACCGCCGCCGGTTCATCGAGCAGGTGGAGGCGACCGTCTACGGCTCCCAGGCCGACTGCGCGGTCCTCATGATCGACCTCGACCGCTTCAAGGAGATCAACGACAGCTTCGGGCACAGCGTGGGCGACGACCTGCTCTGCCTGGTGGGGCCGCGGTTGGAGCGCGCGCTGGAGCCGGGTGACCTGCTGGCGCGGATGGGCGGTGACGAGTTCGCCGTCCTGCTGCCCGGCGCCGACGCCGCCCGCGCCGAGGAGGTGGCCGGCCGGCTCATCGCCGCGCTGCGCGACGCGTTCGTGCTCGACGGCATGCCCCTGCACGTCGACGCCAGCATCGGCGTCGCGCTCTGCCCGGAGCACGGCCGGGACCGTTCGCTGCTGCTGGCCCGCGCGGACACCGCGATGTACGCGGCCAAGCGCGGCCGCAACGGCTACGAGATCTGGGCGCCCGACGGGTCGACCGCCTCCCGCGACCGCCTCGAGACCCTCGAGCAGCTCCGTACGGCCCTGGACACCGACCAGCTCGACGTCCACTACCAGCCGAAGCTGGACCTGCGGACCGGCGGCGTGATCGGGGTGGAGGCGCTGGTGCGCTGGAACCACCCCGAGCGCGGGCTGCTCTACCCCGACGTGTTCCTCCCGCTCGCCGAGCAGGCCGGCCTGATGCGCCGGCTGGCCCTGCGGGTCCTGGAGCGGTCGCTGCGTGACGTGCGCGACTGGCGGGCAGCAGGGCTGGACCTCACGGTCGCGGTGAACCTGTCGGTCTCCAACCTCCAGGACGTCGCGCTGCCCGAGCAGGTCGAGATGCTGCTCGACTCCTTCGACGTGCCCGCGGACGCGCTGATCCTCGAGATCACCGAGGACGTCCTCATGGCCGACGCGGCCCGGAGCCAGCAGGTCATGGCGGGGCTGCGGCGGCTCGGCGTCCGGCTGTCGATCGACGACTACGGCACCGGCTACTCGTCGCTGTCCTACCTGCGGGCGCTGCCCGTGGACGAGCTCAAGCTCGACCGCAGCTTCGTGAGCAACCTGACCTCGGACGAGCGCGCAGCCGCGATCGTCCGCAGCACCCTGCAGCTGAGCACGGACCTGGGCATGACCATGGTGGTCGAAGGCGTCGAGGACGCCGCGACGCTCGCCGCGCTCCGCGCCTGGGGCTGCGACTACGCGCAGGGCTACCACATCGCCCGGCCCATGCCGGCCGAGCGGTTCCTCGCCTGGCTGGCCCAGCAGCCGGCGCCCGTTCCGCGCGCCGCCGTGGGCGGGGTCCACCAGCCGTCCTGACCGTCCGGCGCCCCCGGCATGATCACCGGCGTGGCCGAGGTGCGTGACGTGTTCGAGCTCGAGCGGCTGGCCGCCCGCACCTGGCGGGGCCTCGAGCAGGAACGCCTCGGCGGCTGGCTGCTGCGTGCCGGCGGGGGCTTCACCGGGCGGGCCAACTCCGTCCTGGTCGCGGGGAACCCGCCCACCGAGCTGGCCGCCGCCGTCACCGCGGTGGCCGGCTGGTACGCCGCCCGCGGCCTGCGGCCGCGCGCCCAGGTGCCGCTGCCCGGGGCGGAGGCGGCGGACGAGGCCCTCGCCGCCGCCGGCTGGACCCGCGACGACGACAACCTGGTGCTCACCGCGTCGCTCGACGGCTGGGGGGAACCGTCGGTGCCGGTCGAGCTGGCGCCGGAGCCGGACGAGGCGTGGCTGCGCGGCTACCGGTACCGCGGCACGCCGCTGCCCCCGGTGGCGCTGCAGGTCCTGGTCGCGGCCGACGAGCCGGTCTTCGCCGCCGTCCGCACCGCTCCGGCGCCCGCCCCACCGGCCGCCGTCGCCCGCGGTGTGGTGACCGACGGCTGGCTGGTCGTCACCGCCGTGACCGTGGACGAGGGCGCGCGCCGGCAGGGCCTGGCGACCGCGGTCATGGCGGCGCTGGGCGCCTGGGCACGCGGGCGCGGCGGCCACTCCTGCCTGCTGCAGGTCGCCGGGACCAACGCCGGGGCGCTGGCGCTCTACGAGCGGCTGGGCTTCACCGAGCACCACCGGTACCACTACCGGCTGGGTCCGGAGCCGGAGCGGTCCCCGGGCTGACCGCCGTCGCCCCCCGGCGCGGGCCGGCGAGGACCCGCCCGACGGAGAACGCGGCGGCGAGCACACCGATCATCAGGAAAGCCAGGTTGACCACGCCGGTCGTCCCGCCGCCGGTCATGACGAGGTCGCCCTCCGGCCTGCGGACCATGGCGCCGACGGCGATCACGAGCCAGGCCACCGCGGGCAGGACGGCGACCAGCCGGCTGCCCGACCAGCGCAGCGCCGCCGCGGGCAGCAGCAGGTTGCCGACGACGGCGACGACGATCGACAGCGGGACGAGGACACCGCCCACCCGCAGCGGCAGCCAGAACACCTCCACCAGGGCGAGCCACGCGCCGAGGACGACCGCGGCGAGCGCCCAGCCCAGCCGCCCGACCTGTCTCACCCGGGCAGCCCGGCGAACAGGTCGTCCTCCCAGCCCTCCGGTGCGGGGCCCGCCGGTCCCCGCTCGCCCTGGACGAGGCGGTAGTACTCGACGCCGAGCACCTCGAGCCCCAGGTTGTTGGACAGGGCGAAGAACGGGCCGTCGACCAGGATCTGCGTCGGGTGCGCCCGCATGGCGGCGTCCTTGTGCCGGCCGAAGGCCGACGCGTCGACAGCGGCGGTCACGACCTCGTCCGGGACGGCGAACGGCAGGTCGTCGGCGCTGGTGACGCCCTCGAAGAACGTGTCGTCACCGGCCGCCGCCATGGCCTCGATGCCCTGCTGGAGCACCGAGCGCGGCATGCAGTTCCAGTAGACCTTCGACACCGACCAGGCCTCCCCGAGGTCCGGTCGGTAGGCGGGGTCGGCGGCGGCCGCGACCGCGCCCATCGCGACCCGGTGGGCCTGGATGTGGTCGGGGTGGCCGTAGCCGCCGTTCTCGTCGTAGGTCACCACGACCTGCGGCCGCACCTCGCGGACCACGGCGACGGCGTGCCCGACGGCCTCGTCCAGGTCGGCGTTCCAGAAGGCGCGCGGCTTCTCGTTCGAGGGGACGCCCATCATCCCGGAGTCGCGGTACCGGCCGGCGCCGCCGAGGAAGCGGATGTCGGTGACACCGAGCGCCTCCATCGCCGCGCGCAGCTCCCAGATGCGGTAGCCGCCCAGCTGGTCGGCCTGATCCGCGGCGAGCTGCTCGAGCTCGGGCACGAGGATCTCGCCCTCCTCGCCCAGCGTGCAGGTGAGCAGGGTGACCTGCGCCCCCTCGGCGACGTACCGGGCCATCGTGGCCCCGTTGTTGATCGTCTCGTCGTCGGGGTGGGCGTGCACGAGGAGCATGCGTCGATCTGGCGTGGTCACGGGGCGATCCTGCCGGATCGCCCCGTGACGACCTCAGTCGACGTCGATCGGTACGACCTCGCGGGCCTCGGCGAAGTGGCACGCGGCCGGGTGGCCCTGGCCGTGGTCGACCAGCGGCGGCGGCTCGACGGCGCAGATGTCCTGCGCCTTCCAGCAGCGCGTGCGGAACCGGCACCCCGACGGCGGGTTCGCCGGGCTCGGGACGTCGCCCTGCAGCAGGATCCGGTCCTTCTGCCCGCGCAGCGCCGGCTCGTGCAGCGGGACCGAGGACAGCAGCGCCTGCGTGTAGGGGTGCGACGGCGTGCCGTACACCTGGGCGTCGGTGCCCTCCTCGACGACGCTGCCGAGGTACATCACGGCCACGCGGTCGGAGATGTGGCGCACCACCGACAGGTCGTGGGCGATGAACAGGTAGGACAGCCCGAAGTCGTTCTGCAGGTCCTCGAGCAGGTTGACCACCTGCGCCTGGACCGAGACGTCGAGGGCCGACACCGGCTCGTCGCACACGATGATCTCCGGCTGGAGGGCCAGGGCGCGGGCGATGCCGATGCGCTGGCGCTGACCGCCGGAGAACTGGTGCGGGTAGCGGTTGACGAAGTCGGGGTTCAGGCCGACCCGGTCCATGAGCTCCTGCGTCCGCTTCAGCCGGCCCTTGCGGGGCGCGATGTCGGCGTGCACGGACCAGCCCTCGGCGACGATGTCACCGACGGTCATCCGCGGGTTCAGGGACGCGTAGGGGTCCTGGAAGATGATCTGGACCTCGCGCCGGTACTGCTTGAGCGCGCGGCCGCCCATCGTGGCGACGTCCTGGCCCTTGTAGAGGATCGAGCCGTCGGTCGGCTTCTCCAGCGCGACCAGCAGCTTCGAGACGGTGGACTTGCCGCAGCCGGACTCGCCGACCAGGCCCAGCGTCTCACCCCGTCGCAGGGTGAGGTCGACGCCGTCGACCGCCCGGACGTGGCCGATGGTCCGCTTGAAGACGATGCCCTGGGTGAGCGGGAAGTGCTTCTTCAGGCCCCGCATCTCCAGCAGCGGCGCCCCGGGCGGCAGCGCCGCCTCGGTCCCACCGGGGACGGCGGACGCGGCAGTGGCTCCGGTGGGCTCAGACACCGAGCACCTCCTCGCTGTAGTGGCAGGCGGCCTCGCGACCCGGCACGACCAGCCGCAGCGGCGGGACGTCACCGGCGCAGTCGCGGCCGGGGAGCGCCTCGGCGCCGAGGCGGCGGCGGGCGCAGCGCGGGTGGAAGGGGCAGCCGGTCGGGATCTTCGCCAGGTTCGGGGGCTGGCCGGTGATCGGCTCGAGCCGGCCGCCCTTGTACTCGACGTTCGGGACCGACTTCATCAGGCCCTCGGTGTACGGGTGCGCCGGGTTGGTGAAGACGTCGTCGACGGTGCCCCGCTCGACGATGCGGCCGGCGTACATGACCGCCACGTTGTCGGCGACCTCGTTGACGACGCCGAGGTCGTGGGTGATGAGCACGAGGCCCATCCCGGTCTCCCGCTGCAGGTCCTTGAGCAGGTCCATGACCTGCGCCTGGACCGTGACGTCGAGGGCGGTGGTCGGCTCGTCCGCGATCAGGATCTTCGGGTCGAGGGCGATCGCCATGGCGATCATGACGCGCTGGCGCATGCCGCCGGAGAACTGGTGCGGGTAGTCGTCCACCCGCTGGGCGGCGGCCGGGATGCGGACGCGGTCCATGAGCTCGACCGCGCGCTGCTTGGCCTCCTTCTTGGACAGGCCGCGGTGCGCGCGGAACATCTCGCCGATCTGGTAGCCGACGCTGTAGACGGGGTTCAGCGACGACAGCGCGTCCTGGAAGATCATCGAGATCCCCGGGCCCCGCACCTTGCGCTGTTCCTCGGCCGACTCCGTGAGCAGGTTCCTGCCCTCGAACCAGATCTCGCCGTGGGGGACGACCGCGGGCGGCGAGTCGAGGATGCCCATGATCGCCTGGGCCGAGACCGACTTGCCGGACCCGGACTCCCCCAGGATCGCCAGGGTCTCCCCCGCCGACACGGTGTAGCTGATGCCGTTGACGGCGTTGACGGTGCTCTCGCGGGTGCGGAACTCGACGAAGAGATCCTCGACGGAGAGGATCGGCGCCGAGCCGCCGCCGTCGCGGACGGACGAGGCGGAGCTGGGAAGAGTGGTCATGCGCGCTGCCTCGGGTCGAGGGCGTCGCGCAGGGCGTCGCCCATCATGATGAACGCCATCACCGTCAGGGTCAGGATCAGGCTCGGGAACAGCACCAGGTGCGGCGCGGTGCGCAGCAGGTCCTGTCCCGCGTCGATCTGCAGGCCCCACGAGATGGCCGGCCGCTGCAGCCCCACGCCGAGGTAGGTCAGCGTGGCCTCGGCGGCGATCAGCACACCGATGGTGATGGTCGCGTAGACCAGCACCGGCGCGACGGCGTTCGGGAGGATGTGCCTCACGAGGATACGTGGGCTCGACGCACCCATGGCCCGGGCGGCCGCCACGTAGTCCGAGCTCTTGACCGCGATGACCTGCGACCGGACCAGCCGCATGGCGGTCATCCAGCCGAACAGCGCGAGCGCGAGCGCCACCGCTCCCGGTCCGCGGGTGTTGATGATCGGGATGTCGGTCGACGGGCCGACCCGCAGCAGCACCAGCGCGCCGAGGATCAGGGGCAGGCCGTAGAAGATGTCGGCGATGCGGGCGAGCAGGCCGTCGGTGAAGCCGCCGAAGTAGCCGGCGATCGCGCCGACGACGATGCCGAGCAGCAGCACCACCAGGACGGCGGTGACGCCGATGATCAGCGAGCTGCGCGCCCCGTAGACCACGTTGGCCAGGTAGTCGCAGCCCTGCTGGTCGAAGCCGAACCAGTGCTCGGCCGACGGCGTCTGGCGCGAGTTGGACAGGCTGCAGGAGCGCGGGTCGGCGCCCCGCGCGAACCACTGCGGCGCGATGGCCATGAGCGTGAAGATCAGCCCGAAGACCGCGCCGATCCAGAAGAGCGGGTTGCGCTTGAGCGTCTTCCAGGCGTCGCTCCAGAGGCTGTTCTGGCGCTCGTCGGTGACGTCGAGCGACGGCTCCGCGAGGCCGGTCGTGGTACCGGCCAGCACCTCGTCGTGGCGGAGGTCCTGCTGCTGCTGCGGGTCAGTCATAGCGGATCCTCGGGTCGAGGACGGCGTAGAGCACGTCCACGACCAGGTTGAAGAAGATGAAGAAGAAGACGAGCAGGGTCACGATCCCGACCACCACCGCGCCCTCCTGCTGGCGGATGGCGTCGTAGACCTCGCGGCCGATGCCGGGCAGGTTGAAGACGGACTCCGTGACGATCGCGCCGCCGAGCAGCGCACCGATGTCGGCGCCGATGAAGGTGACGACCGGGATCAGGCTGTTGCGGAGGGTGTGCCGCACGATGACCGTCCGGTTCGGCAGGCCCTTCGCCCGGGCCGTCCGGACGTAGTCCGCCCGCAGGTTCTCCGCCAGGCTGGTCCGCGTCAGCCGGGCGACGTAGGCCAGCGATCCCGAGGCGAGGACCAGGCCCGGGAGGATGTAGCTGTAGAGCCCCTCCCGCGTGCCGGCGATCGGGAACCACCCCAGCTGGAGACCGAAGACGTACTGGGACAGGAAGGCGAGCACGAGGATCGGGATGGACACGATCAGCGTGGTCGAGACCAGCACCAGGTTGTCGAAGAAGCCGTTGCGGCGGATGCCGGCGAAGACGCCGGCGACGATGCCGATGACGACCTCGAAGAAGACCGCGACGGCGGCGAGCTTGACCGTCACCGGCAAGGTCCGCGCGATCGTGTCGATGACCGCGCGCCCGCTGAAGTCGGTGCCGAGGTCGCCCTGGAGCAGGTCGCCGATGTACTTCAGGTACTGCACGCCCAAGGGGTCGTTGAGGTTGAAGTCGTCGCGCAGCTGGGCGACGACGGCCGGCGAGAGCGGCCGGTCGCCGGCGAGGGCGCGGATGGGGTCGCCGGGCAGCGCGTAGACCATCGCGAAGATCAGGAACGATGCGCCGAGCAGGACCGGGATCGTGAGCAAGAGGCGGCGCGCCACGTAGCGGCCCATGTTCCCCCTCAGGTGAGTGTCGCGCCCGCGATCAGCGGGTCGCGCCGTAGATGCGCGACCACGGTCGGCGGTCGCGCCGGGATACATCGTGCCCCCGTCCGGGGCCACGCGCGCCGCCGGGGGCGGCTGTCTGGGTCAGACAGCGCCCCCGGCGGGTGGTGCGGGTGGTGCTGGGTCAGCCGACGACGGTGACGTCCTCGACGCGGACGCGCTGGAAGAGGTCCAGCGTGACGTTCTCGACGTTCTCCGAGGTGACCGACTGGATCTCCGTGAAGAACAGCGGAGCCATCGGCATGTCCTGGACCACGAGGTCCTCGGCCGCCTGGTACGCCTCGATGGCGTCGTCGGGGCTGGACGCCTGGTCACCCTGCAGCAGCAGAGCGGTGACCTCGGGGTTGTCGTAGAAGCTGTAGTTCGAACCCGCCGGCGGCTGCGAGGCCGGGATGAGCAGCGGGGTCAGGTAGCTGTCGGCGCTCGGGTAGTCGAAGCTCCAGCCGTAGCGGTAGGGGCCGGTGAAGCCCTTGTTCTCACCGAGCGGCAGGTACTCCGAGAAGTCGAGGTTGCCCTGGAGGACGAACTCGACACCGAGGTTCTCGCGCAGCTGGTTGCCCACGGCCTCCATCCACGCGTCGTGGCCGGCGCCGGAGTTGAACCACAGCTCGACCGGCTGGCTGCGGTCGAAGCCCGCCTCGTCGAGCAGGTCGTTGGCCCGCTCCACGTCGAGGGCGCAGTACTCGCAGGCGCCCTCGCGGTAGCCGTCGACGACCGGCGCGATGAACGAGTCGGCCGGGGTGCGGGTGCCCTCGAAGATCGCCTGGGAGATGGCCTCCCGGTCGATCGCCATCGAGATGGCCTGGCGGACCCGCGGGTCGGCGTAGCGCTCGTCGTAGGTCGGGAACCCGATGTAGGTGATCTGCGAGGACTCGGTGCGGATGAACCGGTCACCGAACTCGTCCTCGGCCGTCGCCAGGGCGTCGGGCGGGATGACGTCGACGATGTCGAGGTTGCCGTCCTGCACGTCGGTGTAGGCGGTGCCCACCTCGGCGTAGACGCGGTACTCGACGCCCTCGGCCTGGGCCTTGTTGTCGCCGGCGTAGTCGTCGTAGCGGCTCAGGGTGATGCCCTCGCCGGGGACGAACTCGCCGTCGGCCTTGAACGGGCCGTTGCCGATCGGCTGGGCGCCGAAGCCCTCGGGGTCGTCGAAGAAGGCCGGGGGCAGCGGGTAGAACGGGTTATACCCGACGACCGCCGGCCACTGGGCGAAGGGCGAGCCCAGGGTGATCGTGAAGGTGGTGTCGTCCACGACCTCCAGACCGCTCATCTCGGTGGCGGCGGGCTCACCGGCGGGCTCGCCGGTCGCCTCGTCCACGGGGGCCTGCAGGTCGCCGTAGCCGGCGATGCGCGACAGGTAGCCGGAGCCACCCTGGGCGTTCGGGCTGTAGGCGGTGTAGTTCCACGCGTCGACGAAGGACTGCGCGTCGACCGGCGAGCCGTCGTGGAAGGTCCAACCGTCCTTGAGCTTGACCGTCCACGTGGTGTTGTCGTCGGACTCGATCGACTCGGCGACACCGTCGTAGGTGACCGCGCCGTCCTCGGCGTACGTCACGAGGCCGGTCCAGAGGGAGTTGACGACCTGGTCGCCCTCGCTCTCGGTGGTGTTGCCCGGAACCAGCGGGTTCTGGGGCTCACCGATGTACATGCTGAAGGTGCCGCCACCGTCGCCGGTGCCGCCCTCCTCGCCGCCCTCGTCGCTACCGCCGCAGGCGGTCATCAGCAGCGCAGCTGCGATGGCCGTCGCGACGAGCGAACTGCTCCGGTTGCTCAACTTCACGTGCAAGGCCTCCCTCGTCCCGCGTGCGCGGGGGGAACGGACAGGTCGGTCCACGGCCGCAGTGGGGCCGTCGGACGACTGATTGGTCACGAGCGAAACGCACCCGGGAGGTAGACCTCCCCAGTACGACGGGTGGACCCTAGGCACGCCCCGGAGAGGGTGTCCACGGACGTCATCGAGTTGTGACCTGGGCTCACGATCTGCGCCTCAACCGTAACTTCGACACCTCCAGGGCCCTCCGGCGGCCACTGTTTCCCGCTCCCCCCGCCCGTTCGCCGGACGCCTTGCGGCCTGTGGCCAGCGGCATGTTCGGCGCCCGGCAGCCGGGGGTATCCGCAGTTCGGAACGGACATCGAGAAGAGGAGCGCGGAACCCATGAGCGGCACCGACAAGCTGACGAACAAGATCGAAGAGGTCTCCGGCAAGGGCAAGCAGGCCGTCGGCGACGCCACCGACAACCGTGACCTCCAGGCCGAGGGCCAGAAGGAAGAGACGAAGAGCAACCTCAAGCAGGGCGTCGAGAACATCAAGGACGCCTTCAAGTCCTGACCCCTGCTCCGGCTTTCTGCACCGAAAGCTGCCGACGTCGTCCCGGCCCTCCGCAGAGGACCGGGACGACGTCGTCTCGGCCTGCGCGCTGCGGTAGTCCCGGGGCGGCGGCGAGCCGGGCGGCGACCCCGTCCAGATCGCGCAGGTCCGCCGCACTGAGCCGGATGACCCTCCAGCCGGCCGCCACGAGCCGAGCGTGACGCGCGTCGTCGCGGCGGATCTGCTGACCGACCTACAGGAGCGCTCTCACCGCGGGGATGAGGGGGCGGTCCGCCGGGATCCAGTCGAGGGCCTCCAGCTCGTCCGCGCCCACCCACCGGATCTCGGCGTGCTCGTGCGCGACCGGTTCCGCACCCGTCGTCCGGGCCCACCACACCCGCAGGGTGGAGGCGCCCGGCTCCCCGCCGCCCACGACGCCGTCCAGCAGGACCTCGCCGACGAACGCCTGCGGCACGATCTCGACGCCCAGCTCCTCGGCGCACTCGCGGACCAGCGCCGACAGGTCCGACTCCCCCGGCTCGACCTTGCCGCCCGGGAACTCCCACAACCCGTCGTAGGGGCCACCGGACCGGCGGGCCACCAGCACGCGGCCGTCGTCCACGATCGCCGCGCCGACCACCTGGAGCACGTCCAGCGCCCGTCGCGCCGCAGCTGCGGCGTAGGCGTCGAGGTGCGCCTGCATGGCGCGGGTGATGCGGCGGCGGAGCACCAGCCGGTCGACGAGGCCGCCGAGACGACCGGGAGCCCCGGTCTCCCAGTCCACCTGCTCGTCGACCACCGTGCCGGCGCCGGTGGCGGAGAACCGCCGGGAATGGGTCACCCAGCCCCGGCCGAGTCGCGCCGCGTGCACGTCGCGCTCGGGACGGACGGAGACGACCTCCTCCAGCGGCGTGCCCCAGGGGCGCCCGAGGACCCGCGCCACGTCGAAGGCGACGGTGAGGGGCGCCTCCACCATGGTGGTGAAACGCAGCCGGAACACGGACCCAGCCTCCCAGAACCGGCAGGATGGACCGGCAGGCCCAGGCAGCAGCGACGCTGCGGGACCCGGCAGAAGGAGAAGTGTGCGCATCACCGCCCGCGTGGACTACGCCGTCCGCGCAGCCCTCGAACTGGCCGCCGTGGCCCCCGAGGCGCTGACCGCCGAGCGCATCGCCACGACCCAGGGCATCCCGGCACGCTTCCTGCAGACGATCCTCGGCGACCTGCAGCACGCCCGGCTGGTCAACAGCCAGCGCGGCCGCGAGGGCGGCTACCGCCTCGCCCTCCCGCCGTCGGAGATCTCCATCGCCCGCGTGATGCGCGTCGAGCAGGGCTTCCTCGCCGAGGTGCACGGCAAGCGCCCCGAGGACGTCGAGTACCCCGGCGCCGCCGCGACCCTGGCCTCGGTCTGGGTGGCCGCCCGCGAGGGCTACCGCAGGGTCCTCGAGGAGGTCACGCTCGCCGACGTCGTCGCCGGGAAGCTGCCCGCGCACGCCGCCGAGCTGGTCGCGCTGGAGGACGCCTGGCGCTCGTTCGGCGACGCCCCCGGCGCCTGACCGAACCGCTCCGGGACACTGGCAGCCATGTCCCCACCGCAGCCCGGCGTGACCGTGTTCCTCACCGGCCTCTCCGGCGCGGGCAAGTCCACCATCGCCGATGCGCTGGTCGCCCAGCTCGAGGCGGAGGGGCGGGCGGTCACCGTCCTGGACGGCGACGTCGTGCGGACCCACCTGTCCAGCGAGCTGGACTTCTCCAAGGAGCACCGCGACCTCAACATCCGCCGCATCGGGTGGGTCGCGGGTGAGGTGGTGAAGCACGGCGGCACGGTCGTCGTGGCGGCCATCGCCCCGTACGACGCCGCCCGCGAGGAGGCCCGCGCGCTGGTGGAGGAGCACGGCCGGTTCCTGCTGGTCCACGTCTCCACCCCGCTGGAGGTCGTCGAGCAGCGCGACGTCAAGGGCCTCTACGCCCGGGCCCGGGCCGGGGAGATCCCGCAGTTCACCGGCATCAGCGACCCGTACGAGGAGCCGTCGCGGGCGGAGCTGACGATCGACACGTCGCAGACGCCGCTCGAGGAGTCGGTGGCCCGCATCCGGGCCGCCATGGACCCCGTCGGCTGACTCACACACCTGTCCGGTCCGGGTTGTGGGAGGATCGCCCCCATGACCGACCGCGGCAGCCTGCTCGTCGCGCGTCTGCACATCGATCTGGCGCTCGTCTCCAGCGCCGCGTGTCGCGTCCAGCGCTGACAACGGTTCCCGCGCATCCCTGCGCACCCGATCTGCAGCGCCCCTCCCGTCAGGCCGAGCGCCGCGGGCCGGTGAGCGCAGGAAGAAGCACGACGTGACCACTCCTCCCCGCACGAGCAACCGCCCGCAGCGCGGGCAGGGCCAGTGGGCCCTGGGCTACCGGGAGCCGCTCAACCCCAACGAGCGGATGAAGAAGGACTCCGACGGGCTCGAGGTGCGCCAGCGGATCCTCGACATCTACTCGAAGGCCGGTTTCGACTCGATCGACCCGGGTGACCTCCGCGGCCGCATGCGCTGGATGGGCCTCTACACCCAGCGGGCGCCGGGCATCCCCGGCGGCAAGACCGCCGTCCTGGAGCCGGAGGAGCTCGAGGACTCGTACTTCATGATGCGCGTGCGCATCGACGGCGGGCAGCTGACCAGCGACGCGCTGCGCGTCATCGGCGGCATCAGCACCGAGTTCGGCCGGGACGTCGCCGACGTGACCGACCGGCAGAACGTCCAGTACCACTGGATCCGGGTGGAGGACGTGCCCGAGATCTGGCGGCGCCTGGAGTCGGTCGGGCTCTCGTCCACCGAGGCCTGCGGCGACGTGCCGCGCGTGATGCTCGGCTGCCCGCTGGCCGGCATCCTCGAGGACGAGGTCATCGACGCCACCGGCGTCATCGCCGACACGGTCGCCAAGTACGTCGGCAGCCCCGAGTTCAGCAACCTGCCCCGCAAGTGGAAGACCTCGATGTCGGGCTGCGTCGACCACTGCACCGAGCCGGAGATCGACGACGTCTCCTTCGTCGGTGTCGTGAACGAGGCGGGCGAGGCCGGCTACGACCTGTGGGTCGGCGGCGGCCTGTCGACCAACCCGATGTTCGCCCAGCGGGTCGGCGTCTTCGTCCGGCCCGACCAGGTCACCGACGTGTGGGCCGCCTGCACCTCGGTCTTCCGCGACTACGGCTACCGGCGGCAGCGCAACCGCGCACGAATCAAGTTCCTCATGGCCGACTGGGGCCCGGACAAGTTCCGCCAGGTGCTGCAGGACGAGTACCTGCACGAGGCGCTGCCGGACGGCCCAGCCCCCGCGCCGGCCAAGCACGACCAGCGCGACCACGTCGGCGTGGCCCGCCAGAAGGACGGCGCCAACGCGGTCGGCTTCGCCCTGCGCTCCGGCCGGATCAGCGGCTCGCTGCTGACCACGATCGCCGACCTGGCCGACGAGTACGGGCAGGGCCGGATCAGGACGACGACGCAGCAGAAGCTGGTCATCCTCGACGTGCCGGACGAGCGCGTGGAGGGGCTGGTCGAGGCCCTCGCCGCCCACGACCTGCAGGTGCGGCCCAGCGCCTTCCGCCGCGGCACGATGGCCTGCACGGGCCTGGAGTTCTGCAAGCTGGCGATCGTCGAGACCAAGCAGCACGCGCAGGACCTCTACGCGGAGCTGGAGAAGCGCCTGCCCGACTTCGACGTGCCGATCGGCATCAACGTCAACGGGTGCCCGAACAGCTGCGCGCGCTTCCAGACCGCCGACATCGGGTTCAAGGGCTCGATGGTCCGCGACGCGAACGGCGAGATGGTCGAGGGCTTCCAGGTGCACCTGGGCGGGCACCTCGGCGTGGAAGCCACCTTCGGCCGCAAGTTCCGCGGTCACAAGGTCACCAAGGCCGAGACCGCCGACTACTGCGAGCGGGTGCTGCGCGGCTTCCAGCAGCGGCGCGAGCCCGGCGAGTCGTTCGCCCACTACGTCTCCCGGGCCGAGGAGGACTGGCTGCTGTGAGCGAGCAGGCGGGCACGGGAAGGAGCCGGCAGCTGCCGGTGTTCCACTGCCCGTACTGCGGGGACGAGGAGCTGACCCCCTACGAGGGGGAGTCGGCGGACGGCTGGCGCTGCGGTGCCTGCCTCCGGGCCTTCTCGGTCCGGCTGATCGCGACGGGAGTGACGGAGTGACGATCGCCATCCGGCCCACGCCGGAACTGGCCGCCGCGGCCGACGCGCGGTTCGAGGGCATCGCCGACCCGGTGGAGCAGGCCCTCGCGGTCCTCCGGTGGGCCGGGGACACCTTCGGCGACGGGTTCGCGATCACCTCGTCCATGGCCGACGGGCTGCTCGCCCATCTGGCCGGCCGGGCGGTCCCCGGGGTGGACGTCGTCTTCCTCGACACCGGCTACCACTTCGCCGAGACGATCGGCACCCGCGACTGGATCACGTCGGTCCTGCCGATCACGCTGGTCGACGTCACCCCGCCGACGACGGTGGCCGAGCAGGACGCCGAGCACGGGCCGCGGCTGCACGACCGCGACCCCGACCTGTGCTGCTCGCTGCGCAAGGTGCAGCCGCTCGCCGAGGCCCTGGCCGGCTACGTGGCCTGGGGCTCGGGCATCCGCCGCGACGAGTCCCCCACGCGGGCCGGCACCAGGCTGGTCGACTGGGACGCCAAGCGCGGGATGGTCAAGGTGAACCCGATCGCCGCCTGGACCCAGGACGTCGTGGACGGCTACATCGCCGAGCACCAGGTGCCGGTCAACCCCCTGTTCGAGCTCGGCTACGGGTCGATCGGGTGCGAGCCCTGCACCCGGCCGGTCGCGCCGGGCGAGGACGCGCGCGCCGGCCGCTGGGCGGGCAAGAACAAGATCGAGTGCGGTCTGCACACCTGAGCCGCTGAGCGGCACCATGGACGGGTGCCCCGTCCACCGCGCCTCTCCCCCGCCGAGACCACCGCTGCCCTCCGCGGGCTGCCGCACTGGTCCGGGGACGCCGACGGCATCCGCCGGTCGGTGCAGCTGCCGAGCTTCCGCGACGCCGTCGCCGCGATCGTGTCGATCGCCGACGTCGCCGAGGAGATGGACCACCACCCCGACATCGACCTGCGCTGGCGGACGCTGCACATCGCCGTCGTCACCCACTCGGCCGGCGGTGTGACCGAGCTCGACGTCGAGCTCGCCCGGCGGGTCGACGCGCTCCTCCCCGGCTGACGGCCAAGGCCCGGCGGGCCGGTCGTCTCAGGAGGGCAGGGGGCAGAAGACGTCGACCCGGTAGCCGTCCGGGTCGGCCACGGTCGCGTAGCGCTGCCCCCACGGGGCGTCGTAGGGCTCCTTCACCACCGCGTGGCCGGCCGACCGGATCCGCCCGACCGTCTCGTCGACGCCGGCCGGCGACTCCTGGACCAGCGCGAAGCCGGCGACGGTGCCCGGCCGCGGCGCCTCCCCGTACAGGTCGGTCATGAATCCCGCGTCGTCGATCATCAGCTTGACGCCGGAGCCGTCCTCCGCCTCGAGGTGCGGGTCGTCCCCGCCGGCCTCCGGGAAGCGGAAGCCCAGCAGCTCGTAGAAGGCCCGCGCGCGGGGCAGGTCGGTCGCGCTCACAGCCACTGCGTAGATGGTCATGGAGCCGGTCTACCCGCTGCCCCCGACACTTCCCGCCGTCAGCCCTCGACGGGCAGCACCAGCAGCCGGAGCAGCCGGTCGGCCTCCGCGTCGGGGTCGTCGGTGAGCCCCGTGTGCACCGGGCCGGGCTGGATCACGGTGCTGCGCGGGGCGGTGAGCCAGCGGAACCGGGACCCCAGAGCCTCGCGGCCCGCCGCGCCGGCCCCCGGGTCGGCCGAGCACACGTCGGTGGCCGCCTGCAGCGCCCGGCCGATCGCCTCCGCATCCGCGGTCGGGTCGAGGGCGTGCAGCCGGGCGACGTCGAGGTGCACCCGCGAGCCGAGGTAGTCGCGCCGGCGGCAGTAGACGAGCACGCCGGCGTTCAGCGCCTCCCCGCGCTCGACCCGCGGGACGACGCGCAGCACCGCGTACTCGAAGGTGTCCCTGGTGCCGCTCATCGCTGCGTCACTCCCTCCGGCGGCGGCGGGCCCAGCCACGAGGGCCGGTTCTTCCCGCGCGGCGCCCGGCGGCGCGCCCCGCCACCCGCCCGCGCGGCCGCGACCAGGCCGGGCAGCCACGCGTCGCGCGCGCCCAGCCGGGCGAGCAGCTGGTCGACGTAGCGGATGCGCAGCGCGTCCGGCTCGTCCTCGAGCCACTCGTCGGGGACCTGCGCCAGCACCCTCTCCAGCAGGGGCCGGGTGACCCGCCCGCCCAGCGCCGCGTCGGCGTCGGCCACCCGCGGGTCGCACTCCAGCAGCGCGTGGGCCGAGGCGTCGTAGGGGCGGGTGACCGCGGCCTCCGCACCGGGCCAGTGGTGGTGGAACGTGAGCGCGGCGCCGTGGTCGATCAGCTGCAGCCGGCCGTGCCAGAACAGCATGTTCGGGTTGCGCCACGACCTGTCGACGTTGCCGATCAGCGCGTCGAACCACAGCACGCGCCCGGCCAGCTCCGGGTCGACGCCGTCGGCACCGGCCTCGAAGTCCAGCGCACCCGGCAGGTAGTCCAGCCCCAGGTTGCGGCCGGCGGAGCGCTGCAGCAGCTCCTGCACCTCGTGGTCGGGCTCCCCCACGGCGAGCTCCGGGACGACGTCGACGGTCACCAGCGCCGGCACGGGGAGGTCCAGGCCGCGGGCCAGTTCGGCGCAGATCACCTCGGCGACGAGCACCTTCACGCCCTGGCCGGCGGCCCGCCACTTGACCACGTAGGTGCCGAGGTCGTCGGCCTCCATGAGCCCCGGCAGCGAGCCACCCTCGCGCAGCGGGGTGACGTAGCGGGTGGCGGTGACGGCGGGCAGCACAGTGCCGACAACCTACGGGGTCCGCTGCGGTTGCAGCTCGACCTCCACCGGGCAGACGTGCGCCGGCGTGCCGACCACCCACCGCACGGCCGCCGCGACGTCGTCCGGCTGGAGCAGCTCCCCGGGCCGCACGCCCGGTGCGCGGAGGCCGGCACCGGCCGCGACGAGCCCGGGCGACAGCAGGGTGACGGCGACGTCCCGGTCGCGGACGTCGAGGAACACCGACCGGGCGAAGCCCGCCAGCCCGTGCTTGCTGGCCACGTACGCGGGGTTGCCGGGGAAGGCCGACCGCGCGGCGCCGGACCCGAGCAGCACCAGCGAGGACGGCGCCGCCGCGAGCAACGCCGGGAGCACCCCGCGGGTCACCCGCATCGCGGCGGAGAGGTTCACGGCGACGAGGTCGTCCCACGCGTCCGGGTCCCCGGTGTCGGCCGGCGCCCAGTCGAAGCGGCCGGCGGCGTAGACGACCGCCGACAGCCGGTCCGGCAGCCGGCCGAGGGCGTCGCGGACGTCGCCCGGATCGCGCAGGTCCACCGCGTCCCACCGGGCTCCGACCGCCGACAGCCGGTCGCGGTCCCTCCCCCACAGCAGGCAGTCGAACCCGTCGGCGGTCAGGCCATGCGCGATCGCGGCTCCGATGTCGCTGCTCGCACCGACGACCAGCGCCGTCCTCGTGCCGTCCACCGCGCGGCCCTACCCCGCACACCCCCAGACTGACCGCTGTGGCAGGCAGGGCTCGCTGATGGGGCTGTTCTCGGCTCTCGACCCGACCTCCCTCGTCGACGCGCCGCTCACCTACGAGGCCGTAGGCGCGGCGTGCGCGGGGGTCGTGCCCGACGGGTTCCGCGGCCGCTCCGTCAGCGCCGTCGTGGGGTCGGGCCGGGCGGACTTCGAGCGGGCCGCCGCCGCGGTCCTCGACTGGCGGGCGCAGCGCGGCGCCGGCCTGCGGGTGCGCGCCACCGGTCCGAGCAGCGAGCCGGGAACGGTCGTCGTCCTCACCGCCGGGTCTCCCCGGCTCGGGTACGACATCCCCTGCCGCGTGGTGTGGGCGCGGACCGGGGGCGACGAGCGCGGCTTCGCCTACGGCACCCTGCCCGGCCACCCCGAGAGCGGCGAGGAGTGCTTCCTCGTCCGGCTGACGCCGGCCGGTGAGGTGGTCTACGAGATCCGGGTGTTCTTCCGCCTCGCCTCCCCGGCGGCCCGGCTGGCCGGTCCGCTGGGCCTGGTCCTCCAGCGCCTGGCGACGGCCAGGTACGTCGCCGCCATCCGCCGGGCCGCGCGAGGCTGACCGGCCCGGGCGGTCGACGCACCGGTGCGCCACGGTGGCGCTCGGTGGTGACGCGCCGTGACGGCGACCGGGCGACGATCCCGCGGCGACGGTGACTCCCCGTGCACGGTCCCGGCTGTGGCGGGATGCCCCCGACGTGCTCGACCGGACCGATCGTGGGAGGAACCCGTGGCACACACGCCTGCGGGGCGGGGCAATCCCCGGACGCGAGCCAACCGCGCTCGCACCGCTGCCCAGTGGCTCGAACTGCCGGGGTGGCGCCGCCCCCTCGATGCGGTCGTCGTCTTCGTGCTGGTGGCGGGCATCGCCTGGCTCGTCCTCGTGACGATCCCGGCGGCCGCCGACCGCGCTCCGGACGCGGTGCTCGCCGACGACAGCACCAGCACCACGGCGGTCGACGACGGCGAGTCGGCACCCGACGACGCCGGCATCTCCGACGCGTGGGTCGCCGGCCCGGTCTACACGGGGGCACCCCCGACGCCCGGGCCGCCGGCCGCGGTGCCGGTCGCCGACAGCGCCGCCCGCCCGGCCGTGGCCGGCGCGTCGTCGCGCGGTGTCGCCCGCGTGACGCCCTCGCGCACGCCGGCACGGACCACCCCGCGGACCACCCCGCGGACGTCCGCCCCTCCCCCGCCCCCCGTCGTCGCCCCGACGCCACCGGTCGTGGCCGAGGCGACGACCGCTGTCGACACCTCGACGCCCGTCGAGACGACGACCACGGCACCGACGGAGACGTCGACGCCCACCGAGACCACCACACCGACCGAGACCACGACGCCCACCGAGACGACCTCGTCGGAGACCACCACGCCGACGGAGACGACCGCCGACACCCCCGCCGGCTGACGGCGGTCAGACGTCCCGTCGCTCGAGCAGCGCGGCGCCGGCGGCCCAGGTGCCCACCGCCCACGCGCCGAGGACCGCCATGCCCACCGGCCAGGTGGTGCTGGCCGCGAGGAAGGCGTCCTGCCCCACCCGCAGGGCGGGCAGCCCCTGCGAGACGCGCGAGGCGATGGCACCCCCGGCCAGGGCCAGGACCGGCGGCAGGACGAAGGTGAGGCCGGCGCCCAGGCCGACGGCCCCGGCGGTCGAGCGCAGCGCCACCCCGAGCGCGACGGACAGGACGCCGACCAGCCCGGCCGACGCCACCTGGAGGCCGAGGATGCGCAGGACCTCGGGGTCGGTGGCCTGCACCCCGCCGGGCACCGCGGTGAGCGTCCGCGCGGCGAGAGCGCACACGACCGCCAGGACCGCACTCAGCGCGAGGCACCAGGCAGTGACCACCACCGTCTTCGCGGCCAGCCACCGCGTCCGGCGGGGCACGGCGGTCAGCGAGACGAGGACGCTGCCGGAGGCGAACTCCGCGCTCACCGCCAGCACACCGAGGACGACGAGCAGCAGCTGGCCGAAGCCGAACCCGGTCAGCGCCGTCTGCACCGCGATGCCGGCCCGTGCGGAGCTGTCGGTGCTGGCGGCCGCCAGCCACCCCGTCCCCCCGACGGCCAGCAGGTACAGGCCGCTGCACCACCACGTGGCGCGGACCGAACGCAGCTTCGTCCACTCGCTGCGCAGCAGCGCGGAGAACGGGACCGGGCGGCTCACGGCGCGACCGCCCGGTACTCCACGTCGTCGCCGGTGAGCGCCAGGTAGGCAGCTTCCAGCGAGGCGGTCACCCGGCGGAGCTCGTGCACGCGGGCGCCGACCTCGAAGGCGACGTCCCCGACGTCGGCGAGGCCGAGCCCCTCGACCCGGAGCGCGCCGTCGCCCTCCACGCCGACCGTCCCGCCGGCCCGCTGCAGCGCCGGGGCGAGCAGTCGCACCTGCGGGCTGCTGACGCGGACCGTGGCGTGCGCACCGAGCAGCTCGTCCATCGGCGCGTCGGCCAGGAGCCGTCCGCGGCCGAGGACGACGAGGTGGTCCGCGGTGTCCTCCATCTCGCTCATCAGGTGGCTGGAGACGAGCACCGTGCGGCCCTCGTCGGCCAGCCCGCGCAGCAGCTCCCGCACCCAGCGGATCCCCTCGGGGTCCAGTCCGTTGACCGGCTCGTCGAGCAGCAGGACGTCGGGGTCGCCGAGCAGCGCCGCCGCGATCCCCAGCCGCTGCCCCATGCCGAGGGAGAAGCCGCGGACGCGCTCGTGGGCGACCGGCTCCAGCCCGACCATGCCGATGACGTCGTCGACCCGGTGCCGCGGCAGCGCGTTGCTCTGCGCCAGCGCGAGCAGGTGCGCGTGGGCGGTGCGGTTCGGGTGGCGCGCACGGGGGTCGAGGAGGGCACCCACGCGGCGCATCGGCCGGGCCAGCTCCCGGTAGGGGCGGCCGAGGACCCGCGCCGTCCCCGAGGTCGGCCGGGTGAGGCCGAGGATGCAGCGCATCGTGGTGGTCTTGCCCGAGCCGTTGGGGCCCAGGAAGCCGGTCACCCGGCCCGGTTCGACGGTGACCGTGAGGTCGTCGACGGCGACGCGCGACCGGTACCGCTTGGTCAGCCCGTCGAGCTCGATCACGGGGCCAGCATGGCCGAACCGGTCCGCGGGCCCGGTGCGGCGCGCCTCAGCGCCCGGCGTCCACCTCGGCCCGTTCCTGCTCGATCAGCTCCTTGCTCCGGACGAGGCGGAGCAGGGTGACGACGAGCAGCCCGCCGGCCATGTTCAGCAGCGTCACGTACCAGAACCAGGCCAGCCAGTCGCCGTACCCGAACGGGGCCCCGGCGTGCAATGCCCCGAAGATGATCAGCGAGTCCAGGATCGAGTGGAAGAGCACGAACCCGGCCAGGACGAAGGCGCCGGCCACCGCCGCCACGATCTTCGCCCCCTCGGTGTCGGCGCCGTGCTGCATCCGGGTCATGAGGGTGATGGCGCTGCCCGCGAGGAACGCCAGGCAGGCCGACTGCAGGTCCAGGGGCGCGTCCACGAAGTCCAGCGACGACTCGACCGCCGTCGCGCCGGCCTCCGGCAGGGCGTGCACGACGACCCACATCACCAGCCAGCCGCCGACCAGGTTGGCCACCAGCGTGCCGCCCCACAGCTTGGCCAGCTGCGCGACCCCGGCCCGGCCGGCCACGACCGCGGTCACCGGGACGAGGAATCCCTCGGTGAACAGCTCGCTCCGGGCCAGCAGCAGGGCGATGAAGCCGATGGCGAAGGCGATGCCGGCCAGCAGGTGGCTGCCGGTCTCCGCGTAGACCACCAGCAGCGCGAGCACCCCCATCGAGACCTCCAGCCCGCCGGCCAGCCCGGTGGTCAGGACCTCCCGCCACGAGCGGTGCAGCCGCTGGGCGCCCTCGTCGACGATCCGGTCGAACGCCGTCGCCACCTCGTCCTCGGCGGGGGCGTCGGTCTCGCCCAGCTCGGCGCGCTTCTCGTCCAGCTCCACGGTTGCTCCTCGGGGACGCCGGCGCCCACGGCGCACGGTCGCCGCCCCCCTACCCCTGCCGCTCCCCCGGCGACACCCGCCCGCCGGCTCACGGTCCGACGGGGGACGTCAGCCGGGGGCGCCGGTGGGACCGAAGCGCTCGACCCGGATGTGCGGGGCCGGGACGCCCATCCCCACCAGCAGCTGGCTGGCCGCCTCGGCGAAAGCGGCCGACCCGCAGACGAAAGCGGTCTGGTCCGGCTCCCACAGCGGCAGCAGGTCGACGGCGGTCAGCCGGGCGGCCGGGCGGATGCCGTGCGCCTCGCGGGTCAGCACGATCAGCGCCCCCGCCTCCATGAGCTCGTCGGCGTAGGGCAACTCGGCGAGCGTGCGGCTGGACACCGCCACCCGCAGCAGGTCGAGCCGCCCGAGCTCGCGGGCGTGCCGGATCATCGCGATGAAGGGGACGACGCCGTAGCCACCGGCCACGAGCAGCGCGGGCGTCTCGCCGTCCCAGACGAACCAGCCACCGATCGGCCCGCGCACCTCCAGCTGGTCACCGGGCTCCACGACGTCGGCCAGGTAGGTCGACACCTCGCCATCCTCCAGTCGTTCGACGAGAAGCTCGACGAGGGAGTCGCTCGGCGCCGAGGCGACCGAGTACGACCGCTGCGCGGTGTAGCCGTCCTCGGCGGTGAGGCGGACGACGTAGTGCTGACCGGGCATGTGGTCGATCCGGTCGAGGACGTCGAGGCGCAGTTCCACCGATCGCGGCATCGGCCGCCGCACGCGGGAGACGGTCGCCGTGCGCCAGCCTCCGCGGGGCGCGTCGGGGGCGCCCTGCCCCAGCACCTCAGTCACCCTGGTAGCGCTGCTCGCGCCACGGGTCGCCGCGGTCGTGGTAGCCGTTCTGCTCCCAGAACCCGGGGCTGTCCCGCTCGCGCAGGGTGATCCGGCTGATCCACTTGGCGCTCTTCCAGAAGTAGAGGTGCGGCACGAGCATGCGCACGGGTCCGCCGTGCTCGACGGGCAGCGGCTTGCCGTCGAACTCCCAGACCACCCACGCCTTGCCCCCCGTGACGTCCTCGAGCGGCAGGTTGGTGGTGTAGCCGGTCTTCGACGTCGCCATGACGAAGTGCGCGTCGGGCGTGGGGCGCGCGGCCTCGAGCAGCGTGTCGACGCTGACGCCGGAGAAGTGGGTGTCGAACTTCGACCACGTGGTGACGCAGTGGATGTCGCCGCGGTAGTCCGACGGCGGCAGCTGGTGCGCCTCGTCCCACGTCCAGGTGGTCGGCGACTCCACGAGGCCGTCGACGGTGATGCTCCACGTCTCGGGCGCGATCCGCGGGGTGGGCTCGGCCGTCAGCACCGGCCAGTCCCGGCCGACGTCGTACTGGCCGGGTGGCAGCCGCGGGTCACGCGCGCGGCGGCCGAGGAAGCCTCTGGTTGCTCCGGGCACGGCGTCGTCCTCTCCCCAGGGTGGTCGCGGCCATGCGGCCCCCGTCCGCACCGCCCGACCCTAGGGCCTGAGATGCAGGTGAGGGCAGCCTTACATGAGCCGTGTCACCCTGTGTTTACCTCGCAGCGCAGACGCGGGCGGCCTAACTTGTGTGCTGTGGTGACGGTGACAGACACGAGCGTCCGTAGGACGCCCAAGGCGGCGAAGACCAGCTCGGTCTTCAAGAAGATCGTGATGGCCGTGACGGGCATCATCATGATCTTGTTCCTGATCGCGCACATGGTCGGGAACCTGCACGTCTTCCAGGGTGCGGAGTCGTTCAACGACTACTCCGAATGGCTGCGGTCCTTCGGTGAGCCGGCCCTCCCGCCGCGCACCTTCCTGACCGGCCTCGAGGTCGTGCTGCTGGTCTCGGTGATCGCGCACATCTGGGCGGCCGTCGCGCTGTGGCGGCAGGCCAAGCGCGCCCGGCCGCAGTCCTACGTCACGAAGAAGTCGGTGGCCCAGAGCTACGCGTCGCGCACCATGCGCTGGGGCGGCGTGATCATCGGCGGCTTCATCGTCTACCACATCCTCGACCTCACCTTCGGCGTCGCGAACCCGGACGGCACCGACTCCACGCCCTACGACCGGCTGGTCGCGAGCTTCCAGAACCCGATCGCCACGACGGTCTACGTCGTCACGCTGATCCTGCTCGGGATGCACCTACGGCACGGGATCTGGAGCGCCACCCAGACGCTGGGACAGAGCAACCGGCGCCGCGAGCGCACCGTCAACGCCTTCGCGTTCGGCTTCGCCACCCTCCTCATCGCCGGCTACCTCGTGGTCCCGGCGGCCGTCGTCTTCGGGCTCGTGGACTAAGGAC
This sequence comes from Blastococcus litoris, assembly GCF_003075095.1. Taxonomy (GTDB): domain Bacteria; phylum Actinomycetota; class Actinomycetes; order Mycobacteriales; family Geodermatophilaceae; genus Blastococcus_B; species Blastococcus_B litoris. Next base: position 704,103 of record NZ_QCZF01000001.1, on the reverse strand, counting down.
AGGAACGCACTCCACATGGCACTCGAACTGTTCACCGTCGGCGAGCCCATCGCCGACACCAAGGCCCCGACCGACGTCGAGATCGGCGAGCGGTGGAGCCAGCGCCGGTTCCGCGGCCGCCTGGTCAACCCGGCCAACCGCCGCAAGATGACGATCATCGTCGTCGGCACCGGCCTGGCCGGTGGCTCGGCCGCCGCGACCCTCGGCGAGGCCGGCTACAAGGTCAAGTCGTTCTGGTACCAGGACAGCCCGCGCCGGGCGCACAGCGTCGCCGCGCAGGGCGGGATCAACGCCGCGAAGAACTACCGCAACGACGGCGACAGCGTGTACCGGCTGTTCTACGACACGATCAAGGGCGGCGACTTCCGCTCCCGCGAGAACAACGTGCACCGCCTGGCCGAGGTCAGCGTCAACATCATCGACCAGTGCGTCGCGCAGGGTGTGCCCTTCGCCCGCGAGTACGGCGGCCTGCTCGACAACCGCTCCTTCGGTGGCACGCAGGTGTCGCGCACCTTCTACGCCCGCGGCCAGACGGGTCAGCAGCTGCTCTACGGCGCCTACCAGGCGCTGGAGCGGCAGATCGCGGCCGGCAGCGTGGAGCAGCACGCCCGCACCGAGATGCTCGACCTGATCGTCGTCGACGGCCGCGCCCGCGGCATCGTCGCCCGCGACCTGGTCACCGGCGAGATCAGCACCCACTTCGCCGACGCCGTCGTCCTCGCCACCGGTGGGTACGGCAACGTCTTCTACCTGTCGACCAACGCGATGGGCTCCAACGCGACGGCGATCTGGCGGGCGCACAAGCGGGGCGCCTACTTCGCCAACCCCTGCTACACGCAGATCCACCCGACCTGCATCCCGGTCAAGGGCGACTACCAGTCGAAGCTCACGCTGATGTCGGAGTCGCTGCGCAACGACGGCCGCGTGTGGGTGCCCAAGGAGCGCGGCGACACCCGCGACCCGCGGGAGATCCCCGAGGGCGAGCGCGACTACTACCTCGAGCGGATCTACCCCTCGTTCGGCAACCTGGTCCCGCGCGACATCGCCTCGCGCGCGGCCAAGAACGTCTGCGACGAGGGCCGCGGCGTGGGCCCCGGCGGGCTGGGTGTCTACCTGGACTTCGCCGACGCCATCGAGCGCCTGGGCCGGGCGGCCGTCGAGGCCAAGTACGGCAACCTCTTCGACATGTACGCCCAGATCACGGGCGAGGACCCCTACGCGGTGCCGATGCGGATCTACCCCGCCGTGCACTACACGATGGGCGGCCTGTGGGTGGACTACGACCTCCAGTCGTCGATCCCCGGCATGTTCGTGATCGGCGAGGCCAACTTCTCCGACCACGGCGCCAACCGCCTCGGGGCCAGCGCGCTGATGCAGGGCCTCGCCGACGGCTACTTCGTCCTGCCGGCGACCATCACCGAGTACCTGGCCGACGCGCCGTTCGACACGGTCGACGACAGCCACCCGGCCGCCGTCGAGGCGCTCCGGGGCGTCCAGGAGCAGGTGCAGAAGCTGCTCAACATCAACGGCACCCGCACCCCCGCGTCGTTCCACCGGGAGCTGGGCAAGCTGATGTGGGACCTGTGCGGCATGGAGCGCACCGACGAGGGCCTGCGCAAGGCCCTCGACCGGATCCCGGAGATCCGCCAGGAGTTCTGGACGAACGTGAAGGTGTCCGGCGACTGGCACTCGTTCAACCAGACCCTCGAGATGGCCGGCCGGGTCGCCGACTTCATCGAGCTCGCCGAGCTCATGTGCGTCGACGCCCTGCACCGCAACGAGAGCTGCGGCGGCCACTTCCGGGCCGAGAGCCAGACCCCTGACGGCGAGGCGCTGCGCGACGACGAGAACTTCGCCTACGTCGCGGCCTGGGAGTGGACGCCGGAGGGCCAGCCCCCCGTCCTGCACCGGGAAGCCCTCGAGTACGAGTACGTCCACCTCGCACAGCGGAGCTACAAGTGACCATCACCGAGCAGGGGCCGCACTCGACTCCCGGCGGCACGTCCGAGAAGCGCGGCATGAACCTGACGCTGCGCGTGTGGCGGCAGAAGGACCCGTCCGTGAAGGGCAAGATGGTGACCTACAAGGTCACCGACATCTCGCCGGACATGTCGTTCCTCGAGATGCTCGACGTGCTCAACGAGCAGCTGATCATGCAGGGCGACGACCCGGTCGCCTTCGACCACGACTGCCGCGAGGGCATCTGCGGCATGTGCGGTCTGATGATCAACGGCGAGGCGCACGGACCGCAGCAGACCACCACGTGCCAGTTGCACATGCGCTCGTTCGAGGACGGCGACTCGATCGACATCGAGCCGTGGCGGGCCAGCCCGTTCCCGGTGATCAAGGACCTCGCCGTCGACCGGCGCGCGTTCGACCGGATCATCCAGGCCGGCGGCTACATCTCGGTCCCGACCGGCACCGCCCCCGAGGCGCACTCGACCCCGGTGCCGAAGAAGGACTCGGACGCCGCGTTCGACGCGGCGACCTGCATCGGCTGCGGCGCCTGCGTCGCCGCCTGCCCGAACGGCTCCTCGATGCTGTTCACGGCGGCCAAGGTCACCCACCTCGGGCTGATGCCGCAGGGCCAGCCGGAGCGCAACGACCGCGTGGTCAACATGGTCGCCCAGCAGGACCTCGAGGGCTTCGGCGGCTGCACCAACATCGGCGAGTGCTCGCACGCCTGCCCCAAGGGCATCTCGATGGAGACCATCTCGCGGCTCAACCACGACCTGCTCGGCGCCCTGCGCGCGGGGGCCCGACCCAAGAGCTAGGCGCAGCCGCACGGGAGCCCCGCACCGGTCCGACCGGTGCGGGGCTCCTGCGTTCCCGGCACGGCGCCGGACCGGCCTGTTCAGCAACGGGCCCGCGTCCTGCCACACTGCCGCCGTGACCGCCCCCGCGACCGAGCGCCTCGTCCCGACGGCGGTCCGGGCGCTCCGGCACGTGGTCCTCGCGGGCGTCCTGGGCGTGCTCGTGGCCTACCTGGGCACGCCGGTGCTCGTCGCCTCGCTGTTCGGCGGGGTGCTGGGGATGCTGCTGGGCGTCGTCGTCGTGATCGCGGTCGGCAGCGTCCTCGCGTTCGCCCTGGACGGCGCCGTGGGCCCGGGCGCCCTCGGCCGGGCCGGCTCGGGCGCCCGCGGCTTCGTCGTCGGGGGGCTCGGCTCGGCGGCCGCGATCGGGCTCGCGCTCCTGGCGCTGCGCACCGACCTCGCCGACGTGCTCCCCGTGCCGCTGCGCTACGCGGCCGTCGCCGTCCCGTTCGCCGTCCTCGCCGCGCTGCAGTGGCCGGGCTTCCTCCGGAACGCCACGGCCGTCGCGCTGGTGTCCGGCGCCGCCGCCGTGGTCGTCGTCGGCGCCGTCCAGGCGGGAGGCGAGAGCCGCACGGAGCGCATCGCGACCGAGGTGGGCACGACGGAGAAGCCCTGGGTGTCCGAGGTCGAGGGGTACACCCTGTCCGACTCGCAGGTCACCGGCAGCCCGCTGGTGTGGACCCGGCTCGAGGCGGCGGACGGCCGGCCCGGCTCCGTGCTGTGGCTCTTCCGCGACCAGGCCGTCGACACCACCACCAGCGACCCGTGCGCGGCCACCTCCCTCTGGACCCCCGGCGGCGACCAGCCCCTGACCGGCTGCACACCGCTCGGCGACGGCACGTGGCTCCGGACCTCGGCCACCTGGCAGGAGCTCGCCCGCTTCGGCCCGGAGGTGCGGGTGGGTGTCACCGCCGCCCCGACCGTCCCGCGCAGGGTGCTCGAGGAGGCGCTGGCCGCGTCCCGGCCCATGACCGACGCCGAGTACGACACCTGGCTCGACGAGGGGCTGCCCCCGGGCTGGTGACACCCGGGTGCCCCTGCTGGGTTCAGTGTGCGAACCTAGCCCCATGACGGCTGAGCTGACCACCCCGACCACCCCCGCCTCCTGGGGGCCGCCCCGCACCCGCACCGTCGAGTGGCACGACCCGCTCGTCACCGCCGCCGGCGCCCTGGAGCGATCGGGCCTGGAGACCATGCAGGCCATCCGGGACGGCGTCCTGCCCCCTCCCCCCATCGCGAAGCTGGTGCAGATGGGCATCACCGCCCTCGAGGAGGGCCGCGTCGAGTTCACCTGCGACGTCGACGAGTCGGTCTACAACCCGATCGGCGTCGTCCACGGCGGCCTGGTCTGCACGATGCTCGACACCGTCGCCGGGTGCGCGGTGCACACGACGCTGCCCGCGGGTGTCGCCTACACGTCGATCGAGCTGAAGGTGAGCTACCTGCGCGCAGTGCACGCGAGCAGCGGCCCGCTCACCGCCATCGGCCGGGTGGTCAAGCCGGGACGGCGGGTGGCCTTCGCCGAGGGCGAGGTCCTCGACGCGGCCGGCACGACCGTGGCCACCGCGTCCAGCTCGCTGCTGGTGTTCCCGGTCCCCGCGAGCTGAGCGTCAGGCCAGCGAGCGCACCGTCGCCGGCGGCCGGTCCTGCAGCCACGACCACAGCTGCTCCGGCGGCAGCGGGCGGCTCAGGTGGTAGCCCTGGACGACGTCGCAGCCGAGGCTGGCCAGGGCGTCGACCGTGGCCTGGTCCTCGGCGCCCTCGGCGACCAGCGTCAGGTCGAGGGCGTGGGCCAGCTGCAGGGTCGAGGTGACGATCGAGGCGGCCCGCGGGCTGCCGGTCATCGCCCCGACGAACACCCGGTCGAGCTTCAGCTCGGTGACCGGCAGCGCCGCCAGGTAGGCCAGGCTGGAGTAGCCGGTGCCGTAGTCGTCGATCGAGACGCCGACTCCGGCGTCCCGGAGCCGCGAGAGCACGCCGACGGCCCGCTCGCGGTCCTCCATGAGGATGCTCTCGGTGACCTCCAGGACGAGCGCGGCGGCGGGCAGCCCGTACCGCGCCAGCGTCTCGGCGACCTCGTCGGGGAACTCCTCGTCGACCAGGTTGGAGGGGCTGACGTTGACCGACACGGTGAGCAGGCAGCCGTCGTCGGCCCAGGACCGCGCCTGGGCCAGCGCCATGTCGATCACCGTCGAGGTCAGCCGGCTCATCAGCCCGGCCGACTCGGCGAGGTCGATGAACGCGTCGGGGAAGAGCAGCCCGCGGGTCGGGTGCTGCCAGCGGACCAGCGCCTCGACGCCCTCCACCTCACCCGTCGCCAGGGCGAGCTTGGGCTGGTAGTGCAGGACGAGCTGACCGCCGGTGATGCCGGTCCGCAGCTGCTCGACCGCCTCCAGCCGGTGGCGGCCGTGGCCGTCGCGCGCGTCGTCGTACACGGCGACACCTGTGCGGCCGGCCTTCGCGGAGTACATCGCCAGGTCCGCGAGCTGGAGCAGCTCCTCGGCGGTCGCGGAGTGCTCGGGGCCGATCGCCACACCGACGCTCGCGTCGATGGTCAGGCTCATCCCGCCGATCCGGAACGGCTGCTGGAGCTGCGTGCGCAGGCGCGCGGCCAGCGTCATCGCGTCGGTGCCGTCCACGTCGGCGGCCAGGACGACGAACTCGTCCCCGCCCAGGCGTGCGAGCAGGTCCTCCCCGCGCAGCTCGCGGGACAGCCGGGGCCCGACCTGCCGCAGCAGGGCGTCGCCCACGGCGTGGCCGAGGGAGTCGTTGATCTCCTTGAAGCGGTCGAGGTCCAGGACCAGGACGGCCACGCCGGCGCCGGTCGCGAGGCGGTCGTCCGCGGCCTCCAGCGCCTCGAACACCGACCGCCGGTTGGGCAGGCCGGTCAGCTCGTCGGTGCGGGCCTGCCGGCGGCTGTCGGCCAGGGCCCGGACGTCGCGGAAGGTGAGCCCGGTCCGGGCCAGTGCGGCCAGGACCGCGCCGAGGGCGAGCACACCGGCGACCGGGTCCCCCTCCCCCAGGTAGCCCCAGAAGAGCAGGCCGACCGCGGCCAGCGCGCACGCCGCGGGGACGACGAGGACCAGCCGCCCCTCGGCCCGGCCCGGGATACCGGTGCGGATGCGCATGCACGCGGCCATGCCGACGCAGGTGAAGGCAGCGCTCCAGCCGATGTCGAGCGGGCCGCCGACCTGGTACGTGCCGTTCACGACCTGGTAGGCGTACACGGTGTCGGTCACGACGAAGAGGGCCACGCCACCGGCCGGCCACCACCACGCCGCCCCGGCACCGCGGCCGATGACGACCAGCGCGCCCGCCAGCAGGCTGAGCAGCACCAGGTCGGCGATCGGGTAGGCGACGCTCGTGACCACCACGGCGAGCCCGCCGTCGGCCTCGCGGACGAGGGCACCCAGGGCGACGGCCGCGGCGAACGCCGAGGCGGTGAGCCCGGTGATCACGCAGTCGAGCCAGGTGGCCGCGGTCAGCCGGCGGACCCGGGAGCGGAGCATGAGGAGCAGGGCGGCGCACGCGAGCGGGTAGAAGCCCATGTAGCCGACGTCCGACCACGACGGGCGCGGCGCGACGGACAGGCCGCGGTAGTAGAGCTCGTAGGCCAGCGCACCGGCGAAGTAGGAGCCGACGGCGCCGGCGAGCAGCCACCACGCGGCCCTGTCCTCGGCGGCGGCGAAGCCGCGGACGACGAGGACCGCGACGAGACCGACGAAGAAGACGAGCTTGCCCGAGGAGGCGACCAGCGCCCCGATGCCCGTGGCACCGAGCGAGCCCGCGGTGAGGGCGAGCAGCCACGTGCCGCCGAACACCGCGGCCAGGACGCGCGCCACCCGCAGGAGACGGTCGCTGCCGCGCACCCGGGCATCCGTGCCCTGGGCGTCGTGCGGCCGCTTCGTGCGCATGCAGCCCTATCGGCCGGTGCACGGCGGCTCTGTAATCTCTCGCGGCCGTCGTCCCGGGAGACCCCCCGCACGAGGGAGCAACGCGCCGTTCCGCCCAGCCGCCCGTACTGTGCGCCCGTGGCCGACTGGGACGACGTGGCACGCGTCGCGCTGGCGCTGCCCGGGACCGCGGAGGCGCGGTCGGCGAGCGGTCGCCGACGCTGGCTGGTGCGGGGGAAGACGTTCCTGCGCGAGCGGCCGCTGCACCGCAAGGACCTCGACGAGCTGGGCCCGGACGCGCCGGCGGGCCCGGTCATGGTGGCCTCGGTGCCCGACGAGGGGGCGAAGGCGGCCCTGCTCGCCGCGGATCCGGACGTCTACTTCACGACGTCGCACTTCGACGGGTGGGCCGCCGTCCTCTGCCGGCTCGACCGGCTCGACGGGACGGCGCTGAGCGAGCTCGCCGGCGAGGCGTGGGCCGCGCGCGCACCCCGGCGGCTGGTCCTCGACCACCAGGAGGTCTGACGTGGCGAGCTGGGACGACGTCGCGCGCACCTGCCTGGCGCTGCCGGCCGCCACCGAGGGGACGACCCGCGGCTGGCGGCAGTGGCTCGTGCAGCGGAAGGGCTTCGTCTGGGAGCGGCCGCTCGGCAGGAAGGACACCGCCGAGCTGGGCGCCGCCGCACCGGAGGGGCCGGTGCTCGCCGCCTACGTCCCCGACGAGGGGGCCAAGCAGGCGCTGATCGCCGAGGAGCCGGACGTCTACTTCACGACGTCGCACTTCGACGGCTACCCGATCGTGCTCTGCCGGCTCGACGAGCTGGACCAGGAGTCGCTCACCGAGCTGGCGGCCGAGGCATGGGCCTGCCGGGCGCCGCGCCGCCTGCTGGCCGAGCACCCGCCGGGCAGCACCTGACCGCCGGCCGGGTCAGGCCCCCGCGGGCAGGATCCGCTCGACGACGTCGGCCGGCATGAGCCCGGCCTTGCCGAAGCGCCGCGCCGCCTCGAGGAACTGCGGCGCGGTGCCGGCCAGCTCGCCGAGCATGTCGCGGGCGTCGTCCTCCCGGCCGGCGAGCGCGGCGACCACGGCCCGCCACATCAGCTGGTCGGGCTCGGTGCGCGGGTCCATCGGGCGCAGCAACTCGAGCTCCCGGTCGGCCGTGACGGGGTCACCGTCTATCGCCTGCTGGAAGTAGCGGACGACGTCCTGATACCGGACCTTCGTGATCAGCAGGTCCCCCAGCGCCGCGATCGGGTCGGTGGAGTCGTCGACCCGGAGGTCGACCACGGTGTCGTGCCAGGGGCGACCGGTCGTCGTCGCCCGGATGACCATGATCGCCGCGGAGCGGCGCCCCCGGAAGTCGCCGCCGGCCTCCTCCCCCGCCTGCAGCGCCGTCAGCAGCCGCTGGGCCAGCGGGCCGGCCGAGTTCTCGAACGACTCGACCATGGCCGGCCACACCCGGTCGCAGGTGGCCATGTTGGCCAGCGCCACGCAGGTCTCGCCCTGCAGGTGCCCGGCCGCGTCGACGCACTGGTGCCCGGTGTAGGCGGCGAGGTCGCCGTTCACCCCGAGGACGGCGACCTGGCGCCGTCCCGGGTGGGGGTCGACGCTGCTGAGCGCCGTCAGCACCTCCTGGGCGGTGAAGCCGCCCTGCAGCAGGTCGAGACCGACCTGGCCGTACATGGGCTCGGCCATCGACTGGGTCGCGATGACGCCGTGCCCGGGCAGCGCGAAGGGCACGCTGTTGCCGACGGCGAAGGCCTGCGACTGGGTGGCGACACCCATCTCACCGGTGTCGGGGTCTCGGGCGACGATCGAGTAGGTCACCCGACCGGCCTACCCGCGGCCCGCGCGGTGAACCCGGTCAGTCAGTCGTCGTCCTCGCTGCCCTCGTCCTCCTCGACGTCGTTGTCGGTGTCGTTCTCGACGGTGTCCTCGGCCGTGTCGGAGCCGCAGGCGGTCAGCGTCGCCGTCCCGCCGGAGAAGATCGCCGTGACGGCGACGAGGGTCGCGATCGAGCGTCGGATGCGCATGCCCGACGGTAAGCGGGCCGGCGTGGTCCCGCTGACCGGCGGTCAGTCCTCGAGCGCCTCGGCGAGCAGGGTGACCGACCGGAGGCGCGCCTCGGTGCTGGGCGCCTGGTGGGCCACGATGAGCTCGTCGGCGTCGGCCGCCTTGAGGAAGCGCTCGAGGTAGTCCCCCACCTCGTCGCGGGTGCCCACCGCGGTGTGGGTGAGCATCGTCTCGACGTGCATGCCGGCGCCCTGGGTGAGCAGCTGGTCGGCCTGCGCGTCGTCGAGCTGCTGGCCCCGGCCGAAGAGCCCGACGGCGAGGTTGCGCTTGACCGCCCGGAGGTTCCGGTGGGCCTCCTCCGCGGTGTCGGCGGCGACGACGTTCGCGCCGGCGATGACGTGGGGCTCCGCGAGCTGCTCGGAGGGCCGGAACTCGCGGCGGTAGGCGGCGACCGCGGGCTCGAGCATCTGCGGCGCGAAGTGCGAGGCGAAGGCGTAGGGCAGGCCGAGCGCGGCGGCCAGCGTCGCACCGAACATCGACGACCCGAGGACGTAGAGCGGGACGTTCGAGCCCTTGCCCGGGACGGCGTCGACGCCGGGCACGCGGGTCTCGCCCGCCAGGTACGCCTGGAGCTCGAGCACGTCCTGCGGGAACCGGTCTGCGGAGTTCGGGTCGCGGCGCAGCGCGTACATCGTGTTCTGGTCGGAGCCGGGCGCTCGACCGAGGCCCAGGTCGATCCGGCCGGGGTACATCGCGTCGAGGGTGCCGAACTGCTCGGCGATCGTGAGCGGCGAGTGGTTGGGCAGCATCACGCCGCCGGCGCCGAGCCGGATGCTCGTCGTGTGCGCGCCGACGTGCGAGATGAGGACGCTGGTCGCCGACGAGGCGATCGAGGGCATGTTGTGGTGCTCGGCGTACCAGACCCGGCGGTAGCCGTGCTCCTCGGCGCGCTGCGCGAGCGCGACGCTGGCCGCGATGCTGCTGCCCGCCGTCTCACCGCGGGCGATGGGGGCCAGGTCGAGGATGGATACCGGGATGCGCATGGAGGAGAGCCTTTCCGTCGTTGCCCTCTGCAACGCGGCGGGCCGGGCAGGGCTTCCCCCGGGGCGTCAGCGGCTCTGCAGGGCGTCCAGGGCGACGGCCATCGACGCCGCCACCCGGAAGTCCAGGCGCGGGTCGGGCACGGTGACCTCGTAGCGGTCGCGGATGGCCTTCTGCCGCTCGCTCACCATGACGGTCGCACCGGTGGCGGTGTCGACGAAGTCGAAGTGGAAGACGAACGGCACCCAGACGTCGCCGAGGTACGGGATCAGCTCCCAGATCCGGCGCAGGATCGCGATGACCGGACGGCGTTCCCGGCCCACCGACTCCAACCCCGGCGCGGACAGGTTCCAGGTGGAGCGCAGCAGGCTCGCGCCGAACTGCTTGCTGAAGCAGCCGATGACGGTGCCGTACTCGTCGAAGACGTCGTGCTGGGCGTGCACGTCGAGGCGCTGGCGCGCCGTGAACGAGAAGACCGCGCGGCTGCGGCTCTCGTCGGCGTAGAAGGTGATCTCCTCCTTGAGCTTCATCCGCTTCTGCTCGGCGAAGGCGAGCAGGTGGCCCTCGGCGCCGTCGGGAGCCGCGGCGCGGACCTCGTAGCGGTTCACCATCACCGTGATGCGCTGCTTCACGAAGAACCGCGGAACCACCATGGCGGCGGGCGGGTGCTGTTCCGATGGCACGGTCACGGGGCGGTGCTCCTGTCCTGGTCGCGGCGCGGGCGCCCATCCTGGCAGGCCGGCGGACCGCTCCCCAGGTGTTCCGGCGCCCGTCACCGGGGCGACACCTCCGGCACCCATGCTCGGGGGATGACGGCGTCCCCTCTCCTGGCCGGCTCGACGGGACGTGACCCGCGCGCCGCCCGACCTGCGCTCGGCCGGTCGGGGGCCACCGCCCACGCCGTCGCGCGGCCCGTGGTCGACGGCCTCGACGCGTCGCTCTGCGGACAGCTGGTCACCGTCTCGGCCTCGGAGGACTGGGCGACGGCGTGGTCCGGCGACCGCTGCGAGGAGTGCGCCCGCCTCGCGGGCTGAGGCCTCCCGTCCGGCGCGCCCCCGAGGACGCGCCGTCAAAGCCCTTCTCAGCGTCCGGGGTCCGTGATCCACTGCGCTCCTCCGCCGCGCGGGGCGGCGTCAGCGACGAGGCTGGAGGCAGCGATGCCGGTGGTGCCAGACGAAGCAGCTCCTCCGACCGGCTCCGAGCCCCACCACGCGACACCGTGACGACCACGGCTCCCCGCGGGACTGGAGCGGTCACCCCGGGGCGGGGCGACGGCGGACCGGCCCCCAGGCGCGCGGCGATCGCCCCACGGCACCTGCGCACGGACCGGTGGTGGGTCCAGCCGCTGGTCACCGTCGTGGTGCTGCTGTCCTTCGTCGTCTACTCGACCTTCCGGGCGTTCCAGAACGCCTACTACTTCGCCGAGCCCTACATCTCGCCCTTCTACTCGCCGTGCATCACGACGCAGTGCGAGGGCGACACCTTCCCGGAGTTCATCACCGGGCCGTCGTTCATCTCGCCGGCGATCTACATCCTGGTGATCCCGCTGGGCCTCCGGGCGACCTGCTACTACTACCGGAAGGCCTACTACCGGTCGTTCTGGCTCTCGCCCCCGGCGTGCGCCGTCGGGGAGCCGCACCGGCGCTACACGGGTGAGTCCCGGCCGCCGCTGCTGATCCAGAACCTGCACCGCTACGCGCTCTACGGCGCCCTGGTCTTCAACGTGATCCTCACCTACGACGCCGTCCTGGCGTTCCGCGATGAGACCGGCGCGTGGGGCCACATGGGTCTGGGCACGCTCGTGCTGCTGGCCAACGCCGCCCTGCTGTGGCTCTACTCGCTGTCCTGCCACTCGTGCCGGCACATCGTCGGCGGCCGGCTCAACCACTTCTCGAAGCACCCGCTGCGCTACAAGCTCTGGACCCAGGCCTCGAGGCTCAACGCCCACCACGCGAAGTTCGCCTGGCTGTCCCTGTTCAGCGTCGCCATCGCCGACGCCTACGTCTTCCTGCTCGCCACCGGCACGATCTCCGACCTGAGGTTCTTCTGATGGAACTCGAGAGGCACGAGTACGACGTCGTCGTCGTCGGGGCGGGGGGTGCGGGCCTGCGGGCCGCCATCGAAGCCCACGAGAACGGCGCCCGCACGGCGGTCGTGTGCAAGTCGCTGCTCGGCAAGGCGCACACCGTGATGGCCGAGGGCGGGATCGCGGCGGCGATGGCCAACCTGTACCCGGAGGACAACTGGCGGGTGCACTTCCGCGACACCATGCGCGGCGGGAAGATGCTCAACCACTGGCGGATGGCCCAGCTGCACGCGCAGGAGGCGCCCGACCGGGTCCGCGAGCTCGAGGACTGGGGTGCGCTGTTCGACCGGACGGCGGACGGCCTGATCAGCCAGCGCGACTTCGGCGGCCACCGCTACGCCCGCCTCGCGCACGTCGGTGACCGCACCGGGCTCGAGCTGATCCGCACCCTGCAGCAGCGCACGGTCGCCCTCGGCATCGACGTGTACATGGAGTGCACCGTCACCCGGCTGATGACCGACGACGAGGGGATCACCGGCGCCTTCGGCTACTGGCGCGAGTCGGGCCGCTTCGTCGCGTGGCAGGCGCCGTCGGTGGTGCTCGCGACCGGTGGGATCGGCAAGAGCTACAAGGTGACGTCGAACTCGTGGGAGTACACCGGCGACGGCCACTCCCTGGCGCTGCAGGCCGGCGCGACGCTGGTGAACATGGAGTTCGTCCAGTTCCACCCGACCGGGATGGTCTGGCCGCCGTCGGTGCGCGGGATCCTGGTGACCGAGAGCGTCCGCGGCGACGGCGGGATCCTGAAGAACTCCGCCGGCAACCGGTTCATGTTCGACTACATCCCCGACTTCTTCCGCAAGGAGACGGCGGAGACCGAGGCCGAGGCCGACCGCTGGTACGAGGACAAGAAGAACAACCGGCGACCGCCCGAGCTGCTCCCCCGCGACGAGGTCGCCCGCGCCATCAACAGCGAGGTCAAGGCCGGCCGGGGCACGCCGCACGGCGGCGTCTACCTCGACATCGCCTCGCGGCGGTCGGCCGAGTACATCCGCAAGCGGCTGCCCTCGATGTACCACCAGTTCAAGGAGCTGGCGGAGGTCGACATCACCGCCGAGCCGATGGAGGTCGGGCCCACCTGCCACTACGTGATGGGCGGGGTGGAGGTGGACCCGGACACCGAGGCCGCCCGCGTGCCCGGCCTGTTCGCGGCCGGCGAGGTGGCCGGCGGCATGCACGGCTCGAACCGGCTGGGCGGCAACTCGCTGTCGGACCTGCTGGTGTTCGGCCGCCGCGCGGGGCTGGCAGCCGCCGAGCACGCCCTCACGCGGATCGACCGGGTCGCGCTCGCCGAGGAGGCACTGACCGATGCCGCGCGCGCCGCCCTGGCGCCCTTCGACCGGGAGGGCGGGGAGAACCCGTACACGGTGCAGCACGACCTGCAGCAGACGATGCACGACCTGGTCGGGATCATCCGGACGGCGCCGGAGATGGAGCAGGCCCTGGAGCGGATCGCCGCGCTGCGGGAGCGGGTGGCGAACCTGTCGGTCGAGGGGCACCGCCAGTACAACCCCGGGTGGCACCTGGCCCTCGACCTGCCGCACATGCTCGTCGTCAGCGAGTGCATCGCCCGCGCGGCGCTGGAGCGCCAGGAGAGCCGCGGCGGGCACACCCGCGACGACTTCCCGGCCACCGACGCCGAGTGGGCACGGACCAACCTCATCTGCTCGCGTGCGCCGGACGGCTCGGTGGCGCTGACCCGGCAACCGCTCCCCCAGATGCCGTCCGAGCTCGCCGGGATCTTCGAGGAGGTGGCCTCGTGAGCTACGACGCGAGGTTCCGGGTGTGGCGCGGGGACGCCACCGGCGGCGACCTGCAGGACTTCACCGTGCAGGTCAACGAGGGCGAGGTCGTCCTCGACATCATCCACCGGCTGCAGGCGACCCAGGCCGGCGACCTCGCCGTCCGGTGGAACTGCAAGGCCGGGAAGTGCGGCTCCTGCAGCGCGGAGATCAACGGCCGGCCGCGGCTGATGTGCATGACCCGGATGGGGACCTTCGCCGAGGACGAGACGGTCACCGTCACGCCGCTGCGGGCGTTCCCCGTCATCCGCGACCTGGTCACCGACGTGTCCTTCAACTACGAGGTGGCCTCGCGCATCCCGGCCTTCACCCCCCGGCCACGGGAGGAGGACGGCAGCCACCGCATGCAGCAGGTCGACGTCGAGCGGTCCCAGGAGTTCCGCAAGTGCATCGAGTGCTACCTCTGCCAGGACACCTGCCACGTCATCCGTGACCACGAGGGCAACAAGGCGGCGTTCGCCGGCCCGCGCTTCCTCATCCGGCTGGCGGAGCTCGACATGCACCCGCTGGACGTGACCGACCGGCGCAACGCGGCGCAGGACGAGTTCGGCCTGGGCTACTGCAACATCACCAAGTGCTGCAGCGAGGTCTGCCCGGAGGGCATCCACCTCACCGACAACGGCATCATCCCGCTCAAGGAACGGGTGGTGGACCGCCGGTTCGACCCGCTCACCTGGCTCGGGTCGAAGATCGGCCGACGCCCCCGGGAGTGACCTCCCGCCGGGGTGCGAGGATCGCTCCCCGTGCGACTTCTCGGGCGGGGTGAGCTGCCGCGCGAGGTCGGGGTGCTCGCCGTCATCGCGTTCGTGGTGGCCCTCGGCTTCGGCATCGTGGCCCCGGCCATCCCCCTGTTCGCCCGGGCGTTCGGGGTGGGGACGACGGCGGTCGGGCTGGCCGTCAGCGCCTTCGCGTTCTTCCGCTTCGTGTCGGCGTTCAGCGGCGGCACGCTGGTCGAGCGGTTCGGTGAGCGGCTGGTGCTCGCAGCCGGCCTGCTGATCGTCGCCGTCACCACCGGGCTGGCCGGGCTGGCCGGCAACTTCCCGGTGTTCCTCGCCCTGCGTGCCGCGGGCGGGGTCGGCAGCGCAATGTTCACCGTCTCGGCGCTCTCCCTGCTCCTGCGGGTCGCGCCCCGCACCCACCGGGGCCGGGCGGCAGCGACCTGGCAGGGGGGCTTCATCCTCGGCGGCATCGCGGGGCCGGCGGCCGGGGGGCTGCTCGCCGAGCTCTCCCCGCGGCTGCCGTTCTTCCTGTACGCCGGGTTCCTCCTGGTGGCCGGCGCGGTAGCCGTCGCCATGCTGCGGACGGTGCCTTCCGCCACCGATCCGGGAGCGGACCCGGTGGCGGCCGGCCCCGACCTGGACGCCGGCCCCGTCGGGCTCCGCACGGCGCTGCGTTCCCGTGCCTACGTCGCGGCGCTGGTCGCGAACTTCGGCGTCGGCTGGGTGCTCTTCGGCGTCCGCAACTCGCTGGTGCCCCTCTACGTGACCGAGGAGCTGGGGCGCACCGTGGCCTGGGCGGGCGCCGGCCTGCTGGCCGGCTCCCTGGCCCAGGCGCTGGGCCTGCTCCGGTCGGGCCGGCTGGTCGACGGCTGGGGACGGCGACCGTCGCTGGTGCTGGGCTCGGCGACGGCGACCGCCTCGATCGCCGTCCTCGTGCTGCCCCCGGCGATCGGGGCGTTCCTGTTCTCCATGGCGCTGTTCGGGCTGGCGGCGTCGCTGCTGGCCAGCGCACCCGCCGCGCTGGTGGGGGATGTCAGCCCGGCGCGTGGGGGCCGGGTGGTCGCGGTCTTCCAGATGTCGGCGGACCTGGGGGCGATCGGCGGGCCGCTGGTCGCCGGGTGGCTGACCGACGTGGCCTCGTACCAGGTGGCCTTCGCCGTGACCGCGGGCGTGCTGGCTGCCGGCCTCGCGGCTGCCCTGGCCATGCGGCCGGTGGACCGCGCGGCGGCTCAGTCCTCCTGAGCCGCGGCCCGTCGCTCGGCGCCGGTCTCGCCCGCGTAGCCGACGTCCTGACCGGCCACCCGGCCGACGAACATCTCCGACTCGCCGGTGCCCGTGGTGGCGCCGGCGTCGGGTTCGTCGCTCGGGCCGCCGCCCGTGGCCCGCGACAGCGCCTGCGCGTCGTCGGGGTCGACGTCCTCCTCGGAGGGGCGGGGACCGGTCACGGCATGCCGTCGCCGAAGAAGGTGCCCGCCGGGGGCAGCGGACGGCGGACGACCGGCCGGACCTTCCGCGCGGCGGGCAGGCGTGAGGTGTAGCTCTCCGCGTTGGCGCGGATGTGCGCGAGGTCGTCGTCCGTGGCCTGCCGGACGACCTTCGCCGGGACGCCTGCCACGACCGGGCCGGGCGGCACCGTCGTGCCCGGCGTGACGACCGCGCCGGCGGCGACGATCGAGCCCGCGCCGATGTGCGCGCCGTTCATCACGACGCTGCCCATGCCGACGAGGACGTCGTCGTCGACCCGGGCCCCGTGCAGCACGACCCGGTGCCCCACGGTGACCCCGCGGCCGACCAGCAGCGGGGAGCCGGGTCGGAGTGCAGGCTGCAGCCGTCCTGGATGTTGGAGTCCGGCCCGATGACGATCACCTCCTCGTCGGCGCGGGCGATGGCGCCGTACCAGATGCTGGCGCGCGAGCCGAGGGTGACGGCGCCGACCACCACCGCGGTGGGCGCCACGAAGGCGTCCTCGTCGATCTTCGGCGCCCCGAACTGCAGCTCGGCGACGTAGTTGCTGTTGCCGGTCATCCACGTCCTCCCGGTGGTCGACGCGGAGTCTCGCGGATCGGGGGCCGGTTCGGGGAGGGTTTCGGCCGCGGTGCGCTCAGCCGACCGGCGCGAAGCGCGCCGACCCGGGTCCGCGCAGCCGCCCGGCGGGGAGGCGCCGCCCGCACACGAGCAGCAGCAGGTCCTGCGCCCGCCCCTCGACCGGTTCGCCGCTGCCGTGGCTCCAGTCGACGTCGTCGGCGCGGAGCTGCACGCCGTCGAGGTCGACGCCGAAGAAGGCGACCTGCCTCGGGCGGAGCCCACCGAGCACCAGGCGGACGCGTTGCGGGGAGACGACGTCGTCCCGGCCCAGGGGGGTGGACACGTCCAGGCCGTGGATGACGTCGTGGGACAGCGCGCCGAGGGGTCCGCCGCCAGGCGGGGTCCAGGGGTGCTCGACGTTGTCGCGCAGCGACTCCCACAGCTGGGCGCTGGACAGCTGGCGGGCGTCGATGCGTGCCCGGCGGTCGGCCATGCGGTCGAAGCTCCCCCGAGCCTTGGCGAGCTCCCAGCCGACCCGGCGCAGCGAGTACCGGAAGGGCATCGTGACGTGCGCGAGCACCTCCCGGACCCGCCAGCCGGCGCACAGGCTCGGGCTGTCCCACTCCTCCTCCGACAGCGAGGAGTAGAGGTGCACCTGCGCACGTCGCTCGGCCCCGACCGCCGCGGCGATCCCGGCGTCCGCCATGTCGTCCTCCTCCGGCGCCCCGACGGGCGCTGCGCACGGGCTCTCGGGAGGAGGACTGCGGTCCCACCGGCTACTCATCGCTGCTGCCCGTCAGGCGCCGGGGGTGCTCGCGCGCGCTCCCGAGAGCCGGGCGTGGATCCGGGCCACGAGCTGCTCGAGCGGGCTGGGCTCTTCCCCCGGGCGCATCGGGCCGGAGGGCATGAGCACCCACAGCAGCAGGTAGATCAGGACGCCGGCACCGCCCGCGACGGTGAGGCCGACGAAGCCGACCCGCCAGAGGACGGCGTCGATGCCGCTGTACTCGGCGAGGCCGCCGGCGACGCCGCCGACCATGCGGTCGGTACCGCTGCGGCTGAGCTGGGGCCGGGCCGGGCGGGGCTGCTCCGGCGCGGGCTGGTCGATGGGCGGGGTGGGCGGGACTGCGTTCGTCATGGCCACGAGCCTGCCGCGGGGGGCGTCGCGGGGACATCAGGTGACCCCCGGATCCGACCCTGGTTCCCAGGTCAGGGTGGTGGCCCTCCGTCAGCGGCCCGTGCTCTCATCTCCGCATGCCTCAGGCCGACTTCACCGACGGCGACCACGTCGAGCGGCACCGCGACGGCTCGATCCGCGCCCGCGGGCCCGTGCTGGACGGTCAGCCGCACGGCTACTGGGAGTGGTTCCGGCTCGACGGCACCATGCTGCGCTCGGGCTCGTTCGACCGGGGCCGGCAGACCGGGGAGTGGACGACCTACGACCGGTCGGGCGCCCCGTACAAGACCACGACGATGGCGGACTGAGACGTGGCGGAGAACGCGCGGATCAAGCCCGTCGAGCGGGCCACCAACCGGACGTGGGACGAGTGGCTCGCGTTCATGGACCGCATCGGGGCGGAGCACCTCGACCACAAGGCCATCGCGCTCCAGGTCTACGAGGAGATCGGCCCGACGCTCGACCAGCGCGGCTGGTGGACCCAGGCGGTCACCGTCGCCTACGAGCAGCACATCGGCCGGCGGATCCCCGGGCAGCGGCCCGACGGGACCTTCCAGACCAGCGTCAGCCGGTCGACGTCGCTCGGCATGCGCGAGCTGGTGGACCGGTGGGAGTCCTTCGCCGCCGGCGACGAGGAGGTGCTCGCGATCGTCGGGGAGGCGCCCCGGGTCAGCGGGACCGAGCGCCGGATCAGCTGGCGGGCCAAGGCCAGGGACGGCTCCGCGGTCGTCGTCATCGGCGAGCCGAAGAAGAACGGGACGGCATCGCTCGTGGTGCAGCACATGGGCCTGGCGACGCCGGAGCTGAACGAGGCAGCGCGCGAGCGGTGGGCGGCGATCGTCGGCCGCTTCCTCGGGTCGGTCTGACCAGGCGGGTGTCACACCCGGGCACCGGCCGGTGTCTCCATGTCGAACGCACCGACCGACCTGGAGGAGACATGGCGAACAGCACCCGGGTACCCCCGACCCGGATCACCGGCGTCTACGGGGCCCTGCTCACGGCGATCAGCAAGAAGATGCTCGGCCAGGTGCCCGACGGCGCCGGCGTGCTGTGGCACTACCCCGCCGTCCTGAAGGACTCGATGTCGTTCGGGCGCAAGGTCGACTCGTGGAACCGGCTGGACCCGAACCTGGCGTCGTTCGCGTCGATGGCCGCCGCCGGCGCGATCGGCTGCAGCTTCTGCCTCGACCTGCACTACTTCATGACCCACGACCGCGGGCTGGACGAGGCCAAGGCCCGGGAGGTGCCGCGGTGGCGGCAGTCGACCGTCTTCACGCCCGTGGAGCGGCGGGTGATGGAGTACGCCGAGGCGATGAGCCGGACGCCGCCGGCCGTGACCGACGAGATGACGGCAGCGCTGCTCGAGGACCTGGGCCCCGCCGCGCTCGTGGAGCTGACCGGCAGGGTCGGCTTCATGAACTCCAGCGCCCGGGGGAACGTCGCACTCGGCATCCGGTCGCAGGAGTTCGCGGCGTCCTGCGGTCTGCCGCCGCTCGCCGCCCGGACGTCGGACGGCGTCGCCTCGGCATGACCGACGACCCGTTCCTGGCCCACCGCAGCCTGCTGTTCACCGTCGCCTACGAGATGCTCGGCTCCGCCGCCGATGCCGACGACGTGGTGCAGGAGACCTGGCTGCGGTGGGCCGAGGCGGACCGGTCGGTGGTGCGGGACCCGCGGGCCTACCTGGTGCGCATCGTCACGCGGCAGGCGCTCAACCGGCTGCGCACCGTGGCGCGGCGCCGGGAGGACTACGTGGGCGAGTGGCTGCCCGAGCCGCTGCTGACCAGTCCCGACGTCGCCGAGGACGTCGAGCTGGCGGAGAGCGTCTCGATCGCGATGCTGACGGTGCTGGAGACGCTGGCCCCGACCGAGCGGGCCGTGCTCGTGCTGCACGAGGTGTTCGACGTGCCGTACGACGAGATCGCCGAGGCCGTCGGCAAGTCGGGCGCGGCGGTGCGGCAGATCGCGCACCGGGCGCGTGGCCACGTGGCGGCGCGGCGTCCCCGGATGGTGGTGAGCCGGGCCGAGCAGCAGCAGGTCGTGGACCGGTTCCTCGCCGCGCTCACCGCCGGCGACGTGCAGGGGCTGCTGGACGTGCTGGCGCCCGACGTCGTCGTCGTCGCGGACGGTGGCGGGCTGGCCCCTGCCGCGCTGCGGCCGTTCACCGGCCGGGCGCGGGTGGTCAACGCGCTGTCCCGGTTCGCGGAGCTAGTGCCCCGGGTGGAGATCACCACGCCGCTGGTCAACGGAGCCGTCGCCGCCCGGATCGACCCCGGCGGCGAGTTCGACACCGCGATCACGTTCGTCGTGGAGGGCGGCCGGATCACCCGGATGTACGCCATGCGGAACCCGCAGAAGCTGGGCAGGCTGGACGAGGTGGCCGAGCTGCGGCGTTGACGGAGTCCGTGGCCCTCTCCAGGGGAGCGGATGTGGGACGTGCAGAGGTGCTGATCGTCGGCGGGGGCAACGCGGGGATCTCGTTGGCCGCGCGGTTGCTGCGCGACGGCGTCCGGGACGTCACCGTGGTGGCTCCCCAGCCGGTGCACCGGTACAAGCCGCTGCTGAACTACGTCGCCGGCGGCGAGGCGTCGATGACCGACCTGGAACGCCCCATGGCAGAGGTGGTGCCCGACGGGTGCACCTGGGTCCGCGACAGCGTGGTGGCCGTCGACGCCGACGCGCTGACCGTCCGCACGCGGGGTGGCCGGACGCTGGGCTGCTCGACGCTGGTCCTCTGCCCGGGGCTGGTCGAGGACTGGGACGCGACGCCGGGCCTGCAGCAGGCGTACGCCGACGGCTGGGCGGCCTCCTCGTACGTCCCGGGCAGCACGCCGGTGGTGTGGCAGCGGCTGGCACCCCTCCGCAGCGGGACCGTCGTGTTCACGGTGCCGCCGGAGCCGGCGTCGTGCGCGCCGACGGCGCTGAAGCCGCTGCTCATGGCGTGCGACCACTGGCGGCGGGCCGGGGTGCTGGCCGACCTCGACGTGCGGCTCGTCCTGCCGGCGGCGACCGCGACGGGGATCCCGGAGGCCGACCGCTACCTGGAGGAGACCTTCGCCGGATACGGCGTCGACGTGCTCCGCGAGGCGCGGGTCGAGCGGGTGGACTGGGACACCCACGCCCTGACGGTCGCTTCCCCCGCAGGACGGCGCGTGCTCGAGGACGTCACCTTCGCGCACGCGGTGCCGCACTACCGGGCGCCGGCATGGATCGCCGAGGCCGGTCTGGCGGCCGACTCCTCCCCCGGCCTGGTGGACGTCGACCCGGAGACGCTGCGCTCCCGCCGGCACCCGTCGGTGTGGGCGATCGGCGACGCGGCGGACCTCGCCACCCGCCCCTCGGGCGGCGCACTGCGCAAGCAGGTGAACGTGCTGTCCAAGAACCTCGCGGCCGCGCAGAAGGGGAAGGAGCTCCACCGGTACGACGGCTACACGGTCATGCCGATCACCGTCGGGCGGCGGAAGCTGATGCTGAACGAGGTCGACCGCGACGGCCGGCCGAGCCCGTCGGTGCCGTTCCTCGACCCGTTCGTGCCCCGCCGCTGGCAGTGGTTCTTCGACCGCTACGGGCTGCCGCAGGTCTACTGGCGCCGCATCCTGCGCGGCCGGGTGTGACGCCGAGCCCCGGTCAGACGTTGAAGCGGAACTCCACGACGTCGCCGTCCTGCATGACGTAGTCCTT
This sequence comes from Blastococcus litoris, assembly GCF_003075095.1. Taxonomy (GTDB): domain Bacteria; phylum Actinomycetota; class Actinomycetes; order Mycobacteriales; family Geodermatophilaceae; genus Blastococcus_B; species Blastococcus_B litoris. The sequence goes on along the minus strand of NZ_QCZF01000001.1, from coordinate 682,852 downwards.
GCCCTCCATGCGGACCCAGCCCTTGGACTTGGCCTCGGTCATGGAGCCTGCCTCGACGAGCTGGTCGAAGGAGACGATCTCGGCCTTGATGAAGCCGCGCTGGAAGTCGGTGTGGATGACTCCGGCCGCCTGCGGGGCGGTCGCGCCGACGGGGATGGTCCAGGCGCGCGCTTCCTTGGGGCCCGCTGTCAGGTAGGTCTGCAGGCCCAGGGTGGCGAAGCCGACGCGGGCGAGCTGGTCGAGACCGGGCTCGTCCTGCCCGATGCCGGCCAGCAGCTCGGCGGCCTCCTCGGCGGGGAGCTCGGCCAGCTCCGACTCGATCTTGGCGTCCATGAGGATCGCCTCGGCCGGTGCCACGAGGCCGCGCAGCTCGGCGATCAGCTCCTCGTTGCCGAGCTCCTCCTCGTCGACGTTGAAGACGTAGAGGAACGGCTTGGTGGTCATCAGGCCGAGCTCGCGCAGGGGCGCCGGGTCGATGCCGGCGGCGAACAAGGTCCTGCCCTCGTTCAGGACCTGCTGCGCCTCGACGGCCGCCCTGTGCAGCTCGGCCTTCTCCTTGTCCTTGCGCATCTCCTTCTCGAGCCGCGGGATCGCCTTCTCGAGGGTCTGCAGGTCGGCCAGGAGGAGTTCGGTGTTGATGGTCTCGATGTCGTCGGACGGGCTGACCTTGCCGTCGACGTGCACGACGTCGGGGTCGGTGAAGACCCGGATGACCTGGCAGATCGCGTCGCTCTCGCGGATGTTGGCCAGGAACTTGTTGCCCAGGCCGGCACCCTCGGAGGCGCCGCGCACGATGCCGGCGATGTCGACGAACGACACCGTCGCCGGGATGATCTTCTGGGACCCGAAGAGCTCCGCCAGCTTCTCCAGCCGCGGGTCGGGCACGCCCACCACACCGACGTTGGGCTCGATGGTCGCGAACGGGTAGTTGGCGGCCAGCACGTCGTTCTTGGTCAGGGCGTTGAAGAGGGTCGACTTGCCGACGTTGGGCAGGCCGACGATCCCGATGGTGAGACTCACGGGTACTCAGGGTACGGGCCCGGTTCTCCTACCCGGGACGGCGTCGCGGCGTCGGCCGCGCGCCGCAGCGCCGGTGTCAGCCCGAGCGACACGGCCAGCGACGCCGCGGCCAGCACGCCGATCGCCGTCCCGGTGGGGACGACGTCGGCGAGGGCGCCAGCCAGGACGGCGCAGACGCCCTGGAAGGTCATCCGGACCGACGACTCGACGCCGAGCACCTGGCCGCGCAACGCCAGCGGGGTGAGGGCCACCAGCCACTCCTGCTGGGTCAGGGACGCGGCGTACCCGACGGTCGCGCACGCCACCAGGAGCGTGGCCGGCGGGATCCCCGGGTCGAGCAGGAAGACGAGGAACGGCGCGGCCAGGAGGACCCGCAGTCCCGTGTTCGTGCGCCTCCGGGCCCGGGCGTCGAGGAACCGGCCGACGACGAGGTCACCGGTCATCATTCCGACCGCTCCGGCGGCCAGCAGCCAGCCCGCCTGCTCGTCCGCGTAGGGCACGAACAGCGCCTCGCAACCGACCACCAGCCCGTTGGGGAGGCAGAGCGCGAGCAGCAGCGCGCGCGTGTGGCGGTGCGCCAGCAGCTCGCGGTTGCCCCGCCACGTCTCGCGGAAGCCGGCTCGCGCGGCCCGCCGGGGCGGCCGCTCGGCGATGCCCCACCGGAGCACCGGCACCGCCGCGCCCGACACCAACGTCGCGAGCAGGAAGACCTGAGGAACGGAGAACGCGGCGAGCAGCAGCCCGCTCGTGGCGAACCCGACCACCTGGAAGGCGCCCACGGCGACGTTCATGGTCGACCGGCCCAGCGCGAAGCTCTCCGCCGGCACGACCTGGCTGAGCAGCCCCCACCGTGCACCCGAACCGACGGAGAGCACGTACGCCGCGACGAGCACGACCAGCAGCCGGGTCGGCGTGCCCAGCGCCGGGATCGTCTGCAGGGCGAGTGCCGCGGTCGACACCGCGCCGACCTGCGTCAGGGTGCGCCGCGGTGGGGTCGCGTCGGCCGCCGACATGAGGGTGGTGGCGCCCAGGACCTGGGCCGTCGACGGGCCGAACATCGCCACCGCCGTCAGGAGGGCCGACCCGGTCTCGCGGTGCACGACGGTCGCCAGGGCGAGGCTCGACATCGTGGCGGCCACGGTGGCGAGGGCGCTGCTGCACCACAGGGCCCGGAACTCCCGGTGGGCGAACAGGGATCGGTAGGTCGGCACGCTGCGCACGCTCTCCCGCCCGGAGGCCCGCTCCCCAGAGTTTCGCCTAGGGTCGAAACGTGGGTGAGCTGATCGTCGATGCGGACGTGATGGCACGCGCCCGCTTCGGCACCTCGCAGCTCACGGAGACCCTCGCCGGCCTGAAGATCCTGCTGTCCGGGCAGGTCCTGCCGTGGCACCAGCCGTGGCGGGACGCGCACGCCGCGGCGCTGCGCGGGCGTCTGGCCGCCGACCCCGTCGCGGCGGCCCTCGTGCGGCACGCCTTCGCGCCGACGTGGACGGCGGACTTCCTGACCGTTCCACCCGCCGCCCCGAACCTCGCCCTCGACGAGGAACTGCGGTACCTGGAGTCGCTCGACGACGCCCGCATCCGGGCCGACCTCGAGTTCACCTCCGGCGCCCTGCCACGCGAGCTCACCGGGAGCGGCCTCGCGGCGACCGCGGCCGAGCTCCTCCGGTGGGTGTGGGAGCGCACCATCCGCTCCGAGTGGGACCGGCGGCTGCGCGTCCTCCGGGCGGACGTCGTCGCGCGGACCGCGCGGTTGAGCACCGAGGGTTGGTCCGGCGCCCTGGACGGGCTGGCAGCCGGGGTGCGCTGGCTGGCGAACGGCCGGATTCAGGTGAACGTGCACCCCTACCCCCCGCGTGACGTCCGCGGGAGCGACCTCATGTTCATCGCCGCGCACACCCGCGGTAGCTCCGTGAGCTGGCACCTGCCGGACCGGTACGCGCTGGTCTACCCGGTGGCCGGCGCACTGGCCGGGGAGCCCGTGCCCCTGCCCGACGCCCTCGTGCGGCTCCTCGGCGGGAACCGCGCGCGCATCCTCGGCCTCCTGGCCGCACCCCGCAGCACCAGTGCGCTCACCGCAGCAACCGGCTTGCCGCTCGGCTCCGTGGGCGGACACCTGCGCGTGCTGCTCGATGCCGGGCTGCTCGAGCGGCGCCGATCGGGCCGCGAGGTCCTGTACTGGCGCAGCGCTGCCGGCGAGCACCTGGTCGAAGCGGCGGGTGTCCCGGGACAGCCGGGAGCCTGAGCCGCCCGCGTCACAGCAGGAGCGGTGCGCCGATCAGGATCTCGGTGCCGTCGGGCCGCCAGGTGCGCCATCGGCCGTCGGGTTGTCGCTCGACGCGGAAGCCGTGGTGGACCTTGGTGTGGTGCCGTTCGCACAACAGCGCCGAGTTCTCGAGGTTGGTCTCGCCGCCGTCGATCCAGTGGACGAGGTGGTGGACGTCGCACCAGTGCGAGGGGGCGTCGCAGCCGGTGAACACGCACTGCTCGTCGCGCAGTTCCACGGCCTTGCGCAGTTGGTGGGGCACGACCCGGTGGGTGCGGCCCAGGTCCAGGGAGTGCCCGTCGGGACCGAACACGACCCGGCTGACGTTGCCGTCGCAGGCCAGCCAGCGGGCGCGGGCGGCGGAGATCTGCGCCCCGAACCCGGTGCGTGCGGCGCCCGGGCCGGTCGCCGGGTCGACGAGGTCGGTGAGGTCGATGCGGACGAACACGTGCGGCTTCACCGTCCGCAGGATCGGCAGCCGACCCGAGGCGAGGGTGGTGTCGGCCCACTGCACCAGCGCGTCGCCCTGCTGCTGGGCGCGGGTGCGCAGGTCGCCCTGGGACCGGGAGGCCTGCACCAGCGACTCCAGGACGGCGCAGAACTTCTCCCCGCCGACCGCGTCGAGCTCGAACCGGCCGCTCACGGTGCCGTCGTCGTGGCGGGCGATCGACAGCCGCCGCCCCTCGGTGGGATCGGGTTCGGGGCCATCGGGATCGAGCCGGGACAGCACGTGCCGCACGACCCGTCCCAGGTCCGCGTGCGGCTGAGTGCTCGCCACACCGGCCACCAGCCGGTCCAGTTCGGCCAGGTCGATCCCCTGCCCCACCGCCTCGGCCTGCACCTGCACCGACGCCAGCGGGGCGAGCACCGCCACCTGTTCGGCGGATACCTGCCCGGCCGCGGCGGCCACGGCGACCGCCGGCATCCGCTCCAGCGTCCGGCCGTTGCCCACCACCCGGGCCGCTTCCCGCGCGGAGAACCGCAGGTGCCCGCGCAGCCACGACCGCATCGACGTCTGCCCGTCCCGCTCGGACGCCTGCACGTTCTCGGCCGCACGCACGGTGGCGGCCAGCTCGGCGTCGACGGCGTTGCGCACCGCCACCAGCGCCCGGGTCCGGTCCAGCACCTGATCAGCGGTCACCAGGTTCTCGACGGGCTCGGCGTCCAGCAGCGACTGCAGCAGCTCCCGCACGACACCTCCCACCCGTTCGATCGAGTGTTCGAAGACTACCGCAAATGGAGTGCCTGCGCAGCGCGAATCCGCAGGTCAGCAGCCTGTCCACAGATCTCGTCGGGCGGTTGACAGGTCCTCGTCGAGAGGAGGCCGGACCACCGCTGCGGCCAGCCGCTTCGGGGCCAGCAGGCAGTAGCTGTCGGTGAGGAGCTCGGCCACCTCGACCCAGTCGACGCCGTCCCCCAGCACCATGCCGACCTCGTCCCCGCGCCATGGCGGCGCGAAGAAGGGCGCCCCGATCCGGCGCAGCGCCTCGAGCTCCGGCCCGGCCGAGCGGAACGTGAGGATCCAGCAGGGCCCTGCGGTCCCGGCGGCCCGGGCGTGGGACTGCGGCCGCCCCGCCACGATCTCCAGCACGTGCGCGAACGTCCGCCCGCGCACGCGCCACCGCGTGCCCACCCAGGCCCGTTCCTCGTACGTCTCCGGCAACCCCAGGGCGATCGGACGCAGCCGGGCGAGCAGCGTGGACTCCACGAGGGGATGACTAGCGCAACCGCGCCGATCGAGCGGTGTCACGGCGACGTCCGAAAACCGCCAGTGGGCGTCGTCCGCCGCTGGCATGCTCGTCGTCGTGACACCGCCACTGGACGCCGAGCGCTGCTACCGGGCCGTGGCCGGGCGGGACGCCCGGTTCGACGGCTGGTTCTTCACCGCCGTGCACACGACGGGCATCTACTGCCGCCCGTCCTGCCCCGCACGCACCCCCCTGGCCCGCAACGTCTCCTTCTTCACCACCGCCGCCGCGGCCCAGGGCGCCGGTTTCCGCGCGTGCCGCCGCTGCCGGCCCGACGCCGTCCCGGGATCACCGGAGTGGGACGTCCGTGCCGACGTCGTCGCCCGGGCGATGCGGCTGATCGCCGACGGCGAGGTCGAGCGTTCCGGCGTCCCGGGGCTCTCCGCCCGGTTGGGCTACTCGGAGCGCCAGCTGCACCGGCTGCTCGTCGGCGAGCTGGGGGTGGGGCCGCTGGCCCTGGCCCGCGCGCAACGAGCGCAGACGGCGCGGGTGCTGGTCGAGACCACCGACCTGCCGATGGCCGACGTCGCCTTCGCGGCCGGGTTCGCCAGCATCCGGCAGTTCAACGACACCGTCCGCGAGATCTTCGCGACGACGCCGAGCGACCTGCGCCGGAGGAGGCCGGGCACGACCGGTGCCGCTCCCGGCTGGCTGACCCTCCGGTTGGCCGCCCGCGCTCCGTACGAGGCGGCCGAGGTGCTGCTCTTCCTGGGTGCGCACGCCGTCCCGGGGCTGGAGGAGTGGGACGGGACGACGTTCTCCCGCGTCCTCGACCTGCCGCACGGGCCGGCCGTCGTGCAGCTCTCACCCGCCCCCGGTGGTGGCCCGGCCGTCATCGCCCGGCTGCAGCTGGCCGAGCTGCGCGACCTCGGGGCCGCCGTGACCCGGTGCCGCCGGATGCTCGACCTGGATGCCGACCCGGTGGCCGTGGACGACGTCCTGGGCGCCGATCCGGCCCTCGCCCCGCTGGTCGCCGCCGCGCCCGGACGACGGGTGCCCGCATCCCCCGACGCCGGCGAGCTGGCGGTCCGCGCCGTCCTCGGCCAGCAGGTCTCGGTCGCGGGGGCGCGCACGCTGACCGCTCGGCTGCTCCCCTTCGGCGCGCCACTGGCTGAGCCGGTCGGGACCCTCACCCACGCCTTCCCGCGGGCGGCCGCCCTCGCCGATGCCGACCTGAGCGCCGTCGGCCTGACCGGCGCCCGCCGGCGCACGGTCTCCGCGCTCGCCACCGCTCTCGCCTCGGGCGACATCGCGCTCGACCCCGGCGCCGACCGCGAGGGGGCCGGCCGGGCGCTGCTCGCCGTCCCCGGCATCGGCCCCTGGACGGCGGCCCTGGTCGGCCTCCGCGGGCTCGCCGACCCCGATGTCTGGCTGCCCGGCGACCTGGCGCTGCGCCGGTCGCTCGCCACCCTCGGCAGCTCGGATGCCGACGCCGCCACGCGGTGGCGACCGTGGCGGTCGTACGCCGTCCTCCACCTCTGGGCGCTCGCCGTGCCCTCCCTGTTCACCCGTCCGCTGCCCGCAGCCCTCCCGAGGAGCGCCTGATGACCGCCCCCACCGTCGCCCGCCACGCCACCGTGCCCACTCCCCCTGGCCCGTTCACCGTCGTCGTCGACACCGCCCCCGACGGCCGGGACGTCGTCGTCGCCAGCGGCTGGACCGCCGACCTCGCCGACCTCCTCCCCGTCGTGCACCGCTCGCTGCGCCCCGCGGGCAGCGAGCTCGTCGACCGTCTGCCGGTGCTCGACGAGGTGGAGAAGTTCTTCGCCGGCGACGTCACCTCCATCGACGACGTCGTCGTGCGCCAGCGCTCCGGGCCCTTCCTCCAGGAGGCGTGGGAGGTGCTGCGCACCGTGCCCGCGGGCCGGCCGGACACCTACGCCGCCTTCGCCGCGCGGTGCGGTCGGCCGGCAGCGGTGCGGGCGGCCGCCAACGCCTGCGCCCGCAATGCCGCCGCCCTCTTCATCCCCTGCCACCGCGTGCTGGGGTCCGACGGCGGCCTCGGCGGGTTCCGCTGGGGCACACCGGTGAAGCGCTGGCTGCTCGACCACGAGGCGGAGCACGCCCCCGTCCCCGCCTGACGAAGGACCCCGTCGCCCTGGAACTGTCGGACCCCTCCGGCACCCTCCGGGGCATGGACGCCGCTTCCCTGCTCACCGGTCTCCTCCTCGGCGCTCTGCTGGCCACAGCCGTCACCCTCGGCGTGGTCACACTGCTGGCCCGGCGCCGTCCCGACGACGTCGGGCTCGAGCCGGTGCACGAGTCGCTGGACCACCTGCACCGGCTGCTGGCCGGCATGGAGCGCGCCCGCGCCACCGCCCACGGCGAGCTGCGCGAGCAGATGGGCACGGTCGGCCAGGCATCGGCCCAGCTCAAGCACGAGACCGCCGCATTGGTCACGGCGCTGCGCACGCCGCACGTCCGCGGCCGCTGGGGCGAGGTGCAGCTGCGCCGAGTGGTCGAGGTGGCCGGCCTGGTCGAGCACTGCGACTTCGTCGAGCAGCCGGGCGGCACCAACGACCAGGGCGCCGGCGTCCGACCCGACCTCATCGTCACCCTCGCCGACGGGCGCCAGGTGATCGTCGACGCGAAGGTGCCGTTCACCGGCTACATCGAGGCGGTCCAGGCCACCGACGAGGCGGTGCGCAGGCAGCGCGTCGCCCTGCACGCCCGGCAGCTGCGCACGCACGTCGACGCCCTCGCCGCCCGCCGCTACCCGACGGCCTTCCGGCCGGCCGCGCCGTTCACCGTCCTGTTCGTGCCCTCCGACGGCTTCCTGACGACGGCACTGGAGGCCGAACCCGGTCTGCTCGAGTACGGCTTCTCGCGCGACGTCGTGCTGGCCACCCCGAGCACCCTGCTCGCGCTCCTGCGCACCGTGGCCTACTCCTGGCGGCAGGAGCGGCTGGCCCGTGACGCCGACCAGGTCCTGGAAGTCGGCCGCCGGCTGCACGCCCGGCTCAGCACGCTGTCGGGCCACCTCAGCCGGCTGGGGTCCGCACTCGGGACGACGATGACCCGCTTCAACGAGACCGTGGGCTCCTACGAGCGATCGGTCCTCACCGCCGCCCGCCGGTTCGACGACCTCGGTGTCGCCGAGTCGCCCGTGCCGACCCCCGAGCCGCTGGAGGCCACGGTCCGCACGCTGCGCCCGGCCGAGCCGGCCTTCGACGACGACGACGACGAGGACGAGGACGGCGCGATGGGCCGCAACGGCACGACCGGCTGACCCGGGGAGGCACCCGCACGGCCCACCAGCCCCGCCGGTCCCACCCATCCCGGGTGAGCGGGCGACGCGGCACCGTCCTGCGGGTGAGATGCCGTTCCGGTCGTTACCGTGGAGCCACACGTCGGCCAGGGAGGCCGGCCGCGGCCGCACGGGGACGGAGGAGCGCCATGGCGACAGCTGACGCATGGCCTCGGAGTGGGGCCCGGTCCGGTCGCGGGTCGTCGGCCGAGAGCCGCCCCGGCCGGCCGATGAGCGCCGACCGCGCATCTCGGCCGCAGACCTCCCGCCGCAGCGAGCCGCCGCGGCCGAGGGCCGACGGCCCGCGCGGTCGGGTCGAGGACCGCTACCGCCCCGAGGACCGCTACCGCGACGACGACGGCTACCGCAGCGCGCCGGTCGAGCGCCCCCGCGCGGCCGCACCGGCCCGCGAACGCGCGAGCGCCCGCCCGGCCGACACCCGCGGCGGACGGGTCCGCGGCGTGGTCGCCGTCCTCGGCGTGTTCCTGGTGACCCTCGGCGGTGCCGCCGTCGACTCCTTCGTCGGCATCGGCCTGGGCACCATCACCCTCGGCGCCCTGGTGGCGTCCACGGCACTGGCCACCGTGCTCGTCCGCCGCCGCGACGTCCTCTCCGTCGTCGTGGCGCCCCCGCTGGTCTTCCTCGCGGTGGCCGGCGTCAACATCGCCCTGGCGCCGTCGGCGAGCTTCACCCTGCCCACGGTGGCGACGCTCCTCGTGCGGGGGTTCCCCACCATGGGGATCGCCACCGCCGTGGCCATCGTGCTCGCGCTGTTCCGTCTGGTCTCCCGCCGCTAGGCCCGACCCGAACGGCGAAGAGCCCGTCACCGCATCGCGGGGACGGGCTCTTCGGGTCTTCCGGCGGGATCAGTCCCCGGCGCCGCGCGCGGCCTTCTCGGCGCGGCGCAGCTCGTGCGGCAGCGCGAAGACCAGTCGCTCCTCGGCGGCCTTGACCGTCTCGACGTCGCCGTAGCCGCGTTCGGCCAGCCAGTCGAGGACCTCGCTCACCAGGATCTCCGGCACGGAGGCGCCGCTGGTGACACCGACCGTGCGCACGCCCTCGAGCCAGGCGGGGTCGATCTCGGAGGCGAAGTCGACCAGGTGCGAATCACGGGCGCCCGCCTCCAGCGCCACCTCGACCAGGCGCACCGAGTTCGACGAGTTCGTCGACCCGACCACCAGCACGAGGTCGCACTCGGCGGCCATCTGCTTCACGGCCTGCTGACGGTTCTGCGTGGCGTAGCAGATGTCGTCGCTCGGCGGGGACTGCAGGCCGGGGAACCGGTTCTTCAGCTGGTCCACCGTCGCGAGGGTCTCGTCGACCGACAGCGTGGTCTGCGACAGCCACACGACCTTCTCCGGGTCGCGCACCTGGACGTTGGCGACGTCCTCGGCGCCGTCGACGAGCTGGATGTGCGACGGCGCCTCACCGGAGGTGCCCTCGACCTCCTCGTGGCCGCGGTGGCCGATCAGCAGGATGTCGTAGTCGTCGCGGGCGAAGCGCTTGGCCTCCTGGTGCACCTTGGTCACCAGCGGGCAGGTGGCGTCGATGGTGCGCAGCTGCCGGGCAGCCGCCTCCTCGTGCACCGCCGGGGAGACCCCGTGCGCGCTGAAGACGACGACGGAGCCCTCCGGCACCTCGCCCGTCTCCTCCACGAAGATCGCGCCGCGCCGCTCGAGCGTGGCCACCACGTGCTTGTTGTGGACGATCTGCTTGCGGACGTAGACGGGGGCGCCGTGGATCTCCAGGGCCCGCTCGACGGCGACGACCGCCCGGTCGACGCCGGCGCAGTAACCCCGGGGATCGGCCAGCAGGACCCGTCCGCGCTGATCAGCCATGCCGCCCATCGTAGGTGCGTTCGCGCGCCGGCTCCGGCGCGAGTGCGGTGGAACCGGACACGGGAGCCACGCAAGAGGGTGGATCTCGACACACCGGGTGTCGGGCCGCAGCTCGTGGGGCACGCTGTGCGCATGTCTCGTGAGATCCCTGAGGTTGTCCGCGCTGCCGCCGGCCTGGCGGCCACCGTCCTCGACGAGGCGCGCAAGCTGCCCGAGACACTGCCGGGCCTCCCGGTCCGCGTCATCGGGCTCGCCATGCAGCAGGCGATGAAGGTGCAGCAGCAGTACGCGGGCTTCGTCGCCCGCGGCGACGAGCTGTTCACCGGGCTGCGCGGCGAGGACGAGCCGGGCCTCGCCACCTTCGACGACGACGACGACGAGCCCGCGGCCCCGGTCTCCAACGGCTTCCGCGACTCCGCGTTCGACCGCGCCGAGGTGGAGGCGCTGCCCGCCGACCCGGCCGCCGACGCCGTCACCGCGGTGGTCGACGAGCTCGCCGACCAGGTCGAGACCGGTCAGCAGTCGATCGAGGAGCTCACCGAGGAGGCCCCGGCGGTCGAGGAGATCCTCGACGAGATCGCCATCGACGAGCTGGTCGACCAGGCGCCCACGCTGGAGGAGACCGCCCCGGCCACCCCCGCGCTGTCCGTGGTCGAGGACTCCCCCGCCACCGAGGACGCCGACGCGCTCGAGGGCGCGCTGCTGGAGTCCGACGACAACCCCGCCGCCACCTCGGCCGCGCAGGAGACCGCCGACGTCAGCACCACCGTCGACGTCGTGACGCCGGACGGCGAGATCGCCGCCGTCGAGGCCTCGGTCACCGACGAGGGCGTCGCCGCCCCCGAGACCGCGGATGCCGCGCCGGCGAAGCCGAAGAAGACGGCCAAGGCGAGCAAGAGCACGAAGCCGCGCACGAAAGCCGCGAAGGACGACGACACCTCGGCCACGGGCACGGACGCCGGCCCCGCCGCGGCCGACGACCAGAGCGGCTCGCACGGCGAGGCCACCACCGGTGCCCCCACCGAGGCCGGCAGCACCGACACCCCCGCGCAGGACGACGCCCCCACCGACGCCCCGCAGGGCCCCGGCGAGGTCTCTGGCTCCCAGGCCGTCGGCGCGGCGCCGGTCGACGGCTACGACGGCTTCTCGATCGCCCAGCTCCGCGGGCGTCTGCGCGGCTACGCCCTGAGCACGGTCCAGGACCTCGTCCGCTTCGAGGAGTCCACCCGGGCCCGCGAGCCCTACCTGCGGCTGCTGCGCAACCGCCTGGAGAAGCTGGAGCAGCAGGCCGTCGAGTCCAGCCCGCTGGCCCCGCGCGGCGCCTGACCGTCGGCCGGAGGCGTCGGAGGGGGATGGCACGCTCCAGGGCGTGACGTCCCCCTCCTCCCCCGAGGCCCCGTGGCCGGTCCGCACCGTCGCGCGCAAGATCGCCGACTGGATCGGCCGCCTCGGGGAGGTCTGGGTCGAGGGCCAGGTGGCCCAGCTGTCCCGCCGCGGCGGCGCGGCCACGGTGTTCCTCACGCTGCGCGACCCGGCCGCCGACCTGTCCGTGCCGGTCACCTGCCACCGCGACGTCGCCGAGCGGCCCGGCCTGGAGCTCACCGAGGGCGCCCGGGTCGTCGTCCGCGCCCGGCCCGACTACTACATCGCCCGCGGCTCCTTCTCGCTGCGCGCCACCGAGATCCGCGCCGTCGGCCTCGGTGAGCTGCTGGCCCGCATCGAGCGGATCCGCCGGCTGCTGGCCGCCGAGGGCCTGTTCGACACCGCCCGCAAGCGCCCGCTGCCGTTCGCGCCGGCCGTCGTCGGCGTCATCACCGGCCGCGACAGCGCCGCGGAGCGCGACGTCCTCGTGACCGCACGGCGGCGCTGGCCGGCCATCCGCTTCGAGATGTACAACTGCGCGGTCCAGGGACCGATGGCCGCCCAGAACGTCATCGACGGGCTCCGCCGGCTGGACGCCGACCCGGCGGTGGAGGTCATCGTCATCGCCCGGGGCGGCGGCTCGGTGGAGGACCTGCTGCCGTTCTCCGACGAGGGGCTGGTGCGGGCCATCGCCGCCACCCGCACGCCCGTCGTCACCGCGGTGGGCCACGAGACGGACACGACGCTGGTCGACCACGTCGCCGACGTCCGTGCCGCGACCCCCACCGACGCCGCGCACCGCGTGGTGCCCGAGATCGGCGAGCAGCGCCGGCTCGTCGACGGGCTGCGCTCCCGCGCCCGTCACCTGCTCACCGTGCGGCTGGAGCAGCAGGAGCGGTGGCTGGAGTCGGTGCGCACGCGTCCCGTGCTCGCCTCGCCCGACCGGCTCCTGCACGGCCGGGAGGAGGACGTCGTCGCGCTGCGCACCCGGGCCCGCCGCACGCTCGTGCACCGCGTGGAGGGCGCCGAGCGCGACCTCGAGCACGCCCGCGCGCGCGTCGCGGCCCTGTCACCGGCCGCGACCCTCGAGCGCGGCTACGCCGTCGTGCAGCGGGACGACGGGTCCCTCGTGCGGGATCCGGCCGCGGTCGCCGACGACGAGCGGCTGCGCGTCCGGGTGGCCGGGGGGCGGCTCACCGTCCGCGTCGACCGCACCGGGAAGGATGGGCGACCGTGAGCAGCGACAGCGCGGAGCCGACCCAGACCTACGAGCAGGCCCGGGAGGAGCTCGCCGATGTCGTCCGGCGGCTCGAGGCCGGTGGGCTGTCGCTCGAGGAGTCCCTCGCCCTGTGGGAGCGGGGCGAGGAGCTGGCGAAGCTGTGCCAGCACTGGCTCGACCGCGCCCGCGAGCGCCTGGCCGCGGCCGCTCCGGCGGACGACGCCGACCGGTCCTGACCGGCGTCGTCCGCCCGGGGCTCAGGCGGCCCGGCGCAGCTCGCCGTCGTCGGTGACGACCAGACCGGCCGCCGCGAGCGCGGCCAGCATCCGGTCGGCGCGTCGGCGCAGGATGGCCGACATGCGGAGCTCCGCCGGACGGTGGTCGGTGGCATCGGGGGCCAGGGGGTCACCCGGCCCGTCGTAGAGGCAGCGGGCCAGGGCGTCGCGCACCTCGGGCCGGACGAGCGGACCCGGGCGTACCGGCGTCCTCGGTGAGGGCACGCGGGTCACCATCCCGCAGGCACACGAACCGCCGGTGGCGGGGGGCCGGTGGTCGCCGCCGGGGCAGAACGCACGAGGGGACATGCAGACTCCTGGGGGTGTGACTCGCGTGACTGGTGGGGCGGAAGAGTCCCGCCGCGACCCGCGCGTCGACACGCGACGCACCCAGGAGATACCAGGTCGTGATGTACGACACAGAATCGTCAACTTCGGCGCCGCCGTGGGCGCAACCGGTCAGCGGAGGTAGGGCCGCACGGCGGCCGCCACCGTCTCCAGCTCCTCGTCGGAGGCCGAGCCGGTGACCAGCACCGTCGCCCCGCCGGTCTCCCGGGACAGCGCCGTCTCCCCGTCCGCCGTCGTCGACCGCGTCCAGCTCTCACCGCGGATGTCGACGGTGCCCTGCTCCTCGGCGTCGTCGAGCACGTCGGCCACCGGGTCGGCGTCCCGGTCGTCGCTGATCACGAAACCGGCGAACTCCTCCTCGGGCGTGAGGTAGCCGATCTCCAGCGTCACGGGGTCCCCCTGCTCCGCGGCCCCCGCGTCGGTCCGCGCGCTGGTCGGGCGGAAGCCCTCGTCCAGGCCGGTCGGCACCAGCAGCTGGTAGCTCGCCCGGGCGGCGGCGACCTGGACCGACGAGGACGGGTCGACCGTGCGCACGCCGACGTCACCGCTCGAACGGAACGCCTGCCACCCGACGAGCAGCAGGCAGATCACCACCAGCGGGAGCAGGGACCGCACCATGTTGGCCGCGTTCATCCGGTCGGCCCGTTCGATCGCCGACGGCGCCGGCGGAGGGGGCGCCTCCGCCGGGGTGGGTGGGTGCTCGCCCGTCGGGCCGGCTGCGGTCATGCACCTAGGATCGCAGGAGATCCAGCCCCCCTTGCCACCAGCGCCGGTGGCCGATCGGAGCTCCTGTGTCGCTGCCCGTCCCCGAAGGCCCCGTCCCGTCGCGCCGCGGCTTCAGCACCGACCGGCCCGCCCCCGACCGCAACCTGGCCCTCGAGCTGGTCCGGGTGACCGAAGCGGCCGCCATGGCTGCCGGGCGGTGGGTCGGCCGCGGCGACAAGAACGGCGGCGACGGTGCCGCGGTCGACGCGATGCGAGCCCTCATCGGCACGGTGAGCATGAAGGGCGTCGTCGTCATCGGCGAGGGCGAGAAGGACGAAGCGCCCATGCTCTACAACGGCGAGCAGGTCGGCGACGGCCAGGGCCCCGAGTGCGACGTCGCCGTCGACCCCATCGACGGCACCACGCTCATGGCGAAGGGCATGCCGAACGCGATCGCCGTCATGGCCGTGGCCGACCGCGGCGCCATGTACGACCCGTCGGCGGTCTTCTACATGGAGAAGCTGGCCACCGGCCCCGCGGCGGCCGACGTCGTCGACATCTCCGCCCCGGTCGCGGAGAACATCCGCCGGATCGCCAAGGCGAAGAAGAGCTCGGTCGGCGACGTGACGGTCTGCATCCTCGACCGCCCGCGGCACGACCAGCTGGTGCACGAGGTCCGCGAGGCAGGCGCCCGCATCAAGTTCATCACCGACGGCGACGTCGCCGGGGCCATCGCCGCGGCCCGGGAGGGCACCGGCGTCGACCTGCTGCTCGGCATCGGCGGGACGCCCGAGGGCATCATCGCCGCCTGCGCGCTCAAGTGCATGGGCGGCTCGCTGCAGGGCAAGCTGTGGCCCAAGGACGACGAGGAGCGGCAGAAGGCGATCGACGCCGGCCACGACCTCGACCGCGTGCTGCACATCGACGACCTCGTGCGCGGTGACGTCTTCTTCGTGGCCACCGGAATCACCGACGGCGAGCTGCTGCGCGGGGTCCGCTACAGCGCGGGCGGTTGCACGACGCAGTCGCTGGTCATGCGGTCGCGGTCGGGCACGATCCGCTCGATCGACAGCCTTCACTCGCTCGAGAAGCTGCGCGCCTACTCCGCCGTCCCCTTCGACCGGGAGGACTGACCCCCGTCAGAACGGGGGCGGCGGGAACGGTCCCGGCGCCCCGGGCAGCGGCGGCCGCGGCGGCAGCTGCTTGCGCGCGGCGAGCTTCTCCATCAGCGCGCCCCAGCGGCTGGGCGAGTCACCCGGCGCGAGGCTGCGCAGCTTCAGGTCGCCGAAGACCGCCTTGGCGTGGACGACGACCAGCGGCGTGCCGGCGAGCCGCGGCACCGGCGCGAGCTGCACCTTGCGGTCGCCGAACACGGTCCGGCCGTGCAGCTCGGCGTCGACGCCCTCGGCGACGATCACGTCGACGTCGCCGAAGACGGTGCTCAGGTGGAGGTCCACCCGCTCGGCGGAGGTGCGCAGCCCACGGAGGTCGAGCCGGACGTCGCCGAACACCGTGCCGGCCCGCGCGGGCGGGGCGGAGGCGACGGCCAGGACGATGTCGCCGAAGACGCTGGTGACTTCCTCCTGCGGGCGCTGCCCCACGATCTCGACCGGCGGCGCGGCGTCCACCGGGAGATCGGCCACCAGCACGTCCAGCTCGGCCCGGGTGACCGCGGTGAAGGCGACGTCGGCCCGCTGGCCGAACTCGTCGAGGTCGATCCGCCCCTCCCCCACGGCCTTCTGCAGGTGGGCGACGACCGCCTCCCGGTCGGCGTCGGAGGCGCGCACCGCCGGTGGCTGGGCGGACGGGACGTCGTCGGTCACGGCTCCGGACCGTAGCCGACCGCGGCATCTCCGTGGCGCTCCCGGGACGCACGTCGGCCCGGCACCCCGCAGCGGGGTACCGGGCCGACGGTGCCGCGGACTAGTCCGAGGGGAAGGTGATCGTGCAGAGCGTGCCGGTGCCGAGCGGCTGACGGCCGGCGCAGGTGTCGCCGTACGCCTCGTAGACCGAGTCGACCTCCGACTCGAGGAACAGCGTGTCGCAGGCCTCCATGTCGCCGTCGAAGCAGTCCTGCGCGTAGCCGTCCATGACCGGGTCGTCGCCGAGCCCCGTGGGCGGCACGGTCGCCGGCGGGATGTCACCGGCGGGCTCCGACGAGCTCGACGAGCTCGACGAGGACTCCGAGCTCGACGAGCTGCTGCGCTCCGACGTCGACGTGCCGGCCTCGGAGGAGGAGCTGGTGGTGGACCCGGCGGCCGTCGTGTCGTCGTCGTCCCCGCCGAGCAGCAGGAACAGCGCGACGCCGACGGCGGCGAGCACGACCACACCGGCGACGATCAGCGCGATCATCGTGTTCTTGTTGCCCTTGGGCGCCTGGCCACCCGGGCCACCGGGACCGCCCGGAGGGGCCCACTGCTGCTGACCCGGCTGGCCGTACTGGCCATAGGGCTGCTGGCCCGGCTGGCCGTAGGGCTGCCCCGGCTGCTGGCCGTAGGGCGGCTGGCCAGGCTGCTGCCCGTAGCCCGGCTGCTGGCCGTAGGGCGGCTGGCCCGGCTGCTGCCCGTAGCCCGGCTGCTGGCCGTAGGGCTGCTGCTGGCCGTACCCCGGCTGGCCGAACTGGCGGGTCTCGTCGCGCTGACCCTCCTGCCCGGGGGCGCCGAACTGGCGGGTCGGCTCGTCGGAACCACCCGGGGGGGTCCACCCCTGCTGGCCGGGGTGCTCGCCCCCGGGGTCGTTGCCGCCCTGCGGCGGGTACGGCGGCTGGGACATGAAGGACACTCCTCGGGAGACACGGCTGCGGCGCTGCGGATGCTAGGCGGCCGTGGGCGCCGACCACCACACCCGTGGCCCCGCCGTGCGCAGACCGGGACGAGGCGTCCCCCCACGGGTGTCTAGGGTCGCTCCCTGAGCACAGTCACCATCCACACCACCGGGAGCGCAGCGTGGCCAGCGACGACGGCAAGGACGGCACCGACCACCGCATCGAGCACGACTCCATGGGAGAGGTCCGCGTACCGGCGTGGGCCAAGTGGCGGGCACAGACGCAGCGCGCCGTCGAGAACTTCCCGATCTCCGGCACGCCCATCGAGCGCGAGCTGATCGGAGCACTGGCCGCCATCAAGGGGGCGGCCGCGACGGTGAACGCCGACCTCGGTGTGCTCGACCGCGAGATCGCCGGCGCCATCTCCGACGCCGCCGCGACCGTGGCCCGGGGCGACTGGGACGACCACTTCCCCATCGACGTGTTCCAGACCGGCTCCGGCACGTCGAGCAACATGAACACCAACGAGGTCATCGCCACCCTGGCGACCGAGGCGCTCGGCAAGCCGGTGCACCCCAACGACCACGTGAACGCCTCGCAGTCGTCCAACGACGTCTTCCCCTCGGCCATCCACATCGCGGCCACCCGGGCGATCGTCGTGACGCTGATCCCCGCGCTGCGGCACCTGGAGGCCTCGCTCGAGCGCAAGGCCGCCGAGTTCGCCGAGGTCGTGAAGAGCGGCCGCACCCACCTGATGGACGCCACCCCGGTCACCCTCGGCCAGGAGTTCGGCGGCTACGCGGCGGCGGTCCGCTACGGCGTGGAGCGGCTCGAGGCATCGCTCCCCCGCATCGGCGAGCTGCCCCTCGGCGGTACCGCCGTCGGCACCGGCATCAACACCCCGCCCGGCTTCGCGGCCGCGATCATCGACGCGCTCGCCTCGGACATGGACCTGCCGCTGTCGGAGGCCCGCAACCACTTCGAGGCGCAGAGCTCGCGCGACGCGCTCGTCGAGGCCTCCGGCCAGCTCAAGACCATCGCCGTCGGCCTGGTGAAGATCGCCAACGACCTGCGCTGGATGGGCTCGGGCCCGCGCACCGGCCTCGGCGAGATCTTCCTGCCCGACCTGCAGCCGGGCAGCTCGATCATGCCGGGCAAGGTGAACCCGGTGATCCCGGAGGCCACGATCCAGGTGGCTGCCCAGGTGATCGGCAACGACGCGGCCGTCACCTTCGCCGGGACGACGGGCAACTTCGAGCTGAACGTGACGCTGCCCCTGATGGCCCGCAACGTGCTCGAGTCGATCCGGCTGCTGGCCAACGTCAGCCGGATCCTGGCCGACCGCACGGTGGACGGCATCACCGCGAACGAGGACCGCTGCCGCGAGCTGGCCGAGTCCTCGCCCTCGATCGTCACGCCGCTGAACAAGTACATCGGCTACGAGGAGGCGGCGATCGTCGCCAAGCAGTCGCTCAAGGAGCAGAAGACCATCCGCCAGGTGGTGCTGGAGCGCGGCTACGTCGAGCAGGGCAAGCTCACCGAGCAGCAGCTCGACGAGGCCCTCGACGTCCTCTCGATGACCCACCCGTGAGGTGGCGGGTGGTCACTCCACGACGAAGAAGGACGGCGAGCCGACGTACCGCGTGCGCTGCAGGCGGATGTCGGCCAGCCCCCAGCTCTCCCTGAGGGCCACCGTCTCACCGGGGAAGCCGTGAAAAGCGACCTCGTCCATCCCGATGACGGTCCCCCGGGTGACGTAGGGCTTGAGCGCGTCCAGGCACGCCTTCGTCGGCTCGTAGAGATCCACGTCGAGGTACGCCATGGCGACGATGGTCTCCGGGTGCTCCTCGAGCCACTTCGGGAACGTCTCGACGACGTCGCCCACCACGAGCTCGCGACGCGGGTAGAGGTTCTGCTCGTCCCCGTCGCGGTGCTCGAGCACCTCGGCCAGGACGTCCTGGTACGCCTCGGTCACGCCGTAGCCCCCCGCCGCGGCACCCCCGTCCAGAGAGGTGGTCGACGGGAAACCCGAGAAGGTGTCGAACCCGATGATCTTCCGGGCCGCGTTCCCGGGCTCGAGGAGGGACCGCAGCGCCTGGAGGATGGCGAGATCCCTGCCCCACCGGACACCGAAGACCAGCACCGCGCCGTGGACGTCGAGGATGCGCTCGTACAGCGAGTGCAGGTGCAGGATCCTGCCCATCGCCGAACGGGACGCGTAGAGCGGCAGGTTGTCCAGGAGCTCGTCCGGCGGAATGGGGGACGCCGCGAGATCCCGCACGAGGGCGGCCCGGGCTGCCTCCTGCGATTCGTTCCACGGCTGACGGATGGCATGCGGGTTCGGGCTCGACACCGCCGGAGACTATCCCGGGCGGAGGGGTGCCCCGGCCCGCACACGAGGTGCGGTGTGAGCTCTACCGTTCGACCACGGCCGGGCCCACGGTGTCCCCCGCCGGCGAGTCGATCAGCTCGACCAGGGACATGGTGCGCAGCATGACGAAGCAGATGCGGCGCCCCTGGAAGGCTGCGGCGGGCACCGGTGCCACGACCGTCCGGCCGCCGGCACCGGACAGAGCCCTCAGCGCCGCATCGAGGTCGCTCGTCATGAACGCCTGGTGGTAGATCCGGCTCCCGCCGGCCAGCCAGGGCTCGAGCACGTCGCGTCCGGACAGCGGTACCAGGAGTTCCATGCGCGGGCCGCCACCGACCAGGAACCGTCCACGGACGCCCTGGACGCCGTCCTCGAAGTCATCGCCCTCGACGTGGTAGCCCAGGAGCGCGTAGGCCTGCGACTCGCGGTCGAGGTCGCGGCACGCCACACCGAAGTGGTGGAAGTCGAGGTCCGGTGGTTCGTGGGACACCTCAGCCCTCGGCCGGGCTGCGGAGCCGCATCCGGACCGCCGTCACGATGCCGTCGAGGCTGTCGAGCTCGCCCAGGTCGCTCGACTCCAGGCTCACCTGGCAGGCGTCCTCCACGGCGAAGACCAGCTCGACGTGCTTGAGGGAGTCCCACGAGGGGGTGTCCGCGCGCTTGATGTTGCCCACGTGCAGCTCTGCCGGTGGGAACAGCAGACCCATCACCTCACGGACCGTCGCCTCGACGTCAGTCGTCATCCTTCTCCCCTACCACGGTGATCGATACGGGTCTCTCCCCGGCCCTGGACCGGACTACCCGCGCGTCCCAGTCCACCACCGCGATGCCATCGGCTCCCAGGGCGCGCCCGGTATACCCGGCCAGCCATTCCAGCGCCGGCCCGTTGCGCTCGCCGGTGGCATGCAGGAACGCCACCTCGTCCACGTCGTCGCCGGCGAGGAGCGCCACGGCGGACTCGACGACCGCGGTCTCGATGCGCCGCCCGAGGGCTCGGCAGGAGATGCTCACGCCCTCCACGACGAGCCGTCGTCCTTCCTGGTGTCCGAAGACCACGGCTACGGTCCCGCTGTCGGCGAGGCGGTCCTTCAGGGCCACCACGACGAACGACAGCGAGCCCTCCCTGCGACGCCGGAGCAGCTCGCCCTCGCTGATGCGCATGACCGAGGTCGTGAACTGGTTGGTCCGTTGCGACAGCTGCGCGGCGCGCGGGACGTCGCCGGGCTGGTTGACGCGGCAGTCCAGCTCGACCCTCAGGGAGCGCAGGTAGTCCTCGGGGTCGGAGGCGGCCTGCACCTGCGCCGCCCGCTCGCGCGCGGCCCGGAGGTCGTCGACCCGCCGCGCGTCGTCGTCCGTCGTCCGGAACCGGAACAGCCCGGGGCAGTGCACCAGCGCGCGCAGGGACGACGATGCGTCTGCGGCGTGCAGGGTGCGCACGCCGGGGTGCGCCGATGCGACGGTCGCCAGCTCGCCGGGGTTGTCGTCCAGGAAGGCGATGGCGTCGGTTCCGATCCGCAGCTGTGCGGCGACGTCCGCGACGCCGTCGGCCTTGCTGGTCCAGTCGACGGCGGCAGCGGAGACCATGTCCCACGTCAACGGGAAGTCCGTCCGCGACCGGAAGAGCGCGTCCACGTCCGCGGCCTCGTTGCGCGAGACGACGCCGATGAAGACGCCGCGCCGGCGCAGCTGCACCAGGTGCTCCTGCAGTGCGGCGTGCGCGTCGGTCAGGCGCACGCCCTCGGGGCCGTCCTCGCCGAGGACCCCGTCGTAGAGGGTCCCGTCGAGGTCGACCACCACGGCCTTGACCGGGGGGCTCAGCAACCCCGGCAGCCAGCGGAGCCCGAACTCGCGGGCGACCGCCACGGCGGCGGCGGCGCTCCACGACGTCCCGGCGACGCCACTGAGGCGGTGGTCGAGGAAGCCCGCACCGAGTTCCCGGCCGATGGCCGCGACATCCGCCACGAAGACGTCCGGAAGTGCGTCGGCAGCGCGCGCGAGCTGGTCGTTGAACGTCCCGGCATCCGGAGAGGGGTCGTTCGTCAGGAGCACCGGCGCGCTCGATCTCCGGGTCAGTTCGCGCACCCGGCCCAGCAGCCAGGAGACCAGGTCGGCTCCGCTCATCCGCGGTCGGTACCGCTCGAAGTCCAGGGACACCACGTGCAGATCGACGGGGTTCTGCAGGCGGTCCAGGTCGAGCGAGTCGTCGTAGGGCCCCATGAGCGCCGCGACGTCCAGTCCGGCGAACGCGCAGAAGGGCCGCCACGCGGACGTGACGACGTCGAAACCGTGGTTGCGGTGGACCTGGACGGTCCGGGTGGTCAGCGGCCACCGGGGCTGCAGCCGGAGGAGGTCCAGCCGGCGCGGGCGATCGGCGAGCAGCACCGGCTGCCAGGAGGCCTGGGCGAGCGCGGTCTCCGCGACGCCTGCCGGCCCCTCCCCGGAGGACCGAGCCGCGCCGGTCATGACCCGCGGGCGTCGACCGCTGCGTACCACCTGCGCATCAGGTCCAGCAGGGCCGCAGGGGCGTCGTCGGTGAGCGGTACCCGTCCGGCGAGGACATCGGGCCACGCGGCCACCAGGGCCTCGTCCGCGTCGAATCTGCGCAGCCCCACCTCGTTGGTACCGGCGACGCGAGCCGGGTTGCCGAGCGTCGTCGTGAACGGGCCCACGTCGCGCTTGATGGCCGAGCCCATGCCGACCATGGCGCCCGGTCCGACGACGGCACGCTGGTGGATCATCGCTCCCATCCCGAGGGTCGCGCCGTCCCAGATGACGCTGTGTCCGGCCACAGCGGTGCCCGGGGCCATCGTCACCCCGGGCAGCAGCAGGTTGTCGTGGCCGACGTGCGCCCGCGACATCAGGTAGCAACCGTCCGAGATGGTCGTGCGCCGTTCGGTTCCCTGGTGCACCGTGACGAACTCCCGCAGGACGACGCCGCTGCCTATCTCGACCCCGACCCCCTCGACCTCGCCGTCCCAGGCCACCGGGCTGCCGTACGCCTTGTGCTCCGGGGGCATCCCGATGCACACGTGCGGCGCGATCCAGTTCCGGTCGCCGATACGACTGGGACCGAGGACCACCGCGTAGGGGCCGATGACGTTGTCGTCCCCCAGCTCGACACCCGGGGAGACGACCGCGGTGGGATGGATGCGGTTCGGCACGCTCCGAGCCTCTCACGTCGCTCGGGGTGACCGGGCGACTCGCCTCGACACCCGCCGAGCGCTCCCGCGCCTTCCCCGGCGACAGCCTCCAGGACACCCGGCCCGAGGGCGTGGGCCGTCATGGTCACGACCCGGCCTGCCGATGCACAGGTGCATGGCTCGCAACGCGAAGGCCCCGGCCGGACCCAGGCCCCTGCCACACGCCGCGCGCGTGCTCGCCGACAACCGGCGGCACTACGAGCTGCTGGTCGAGATGGCCCGGCAGCACGCCGAGCAGGGCGACGTGGAGCGTGTGCTCAGGACCGCGATGGCCGCTGCGAACTACGCCTGGCTGGCGCCCGTGGGCCTGCTGAGCGACCTCCGCCTCGAGCGCTCGGTGGTGCACGCCGTGCGCGGGTCGGGCCGGGTCGCCGTCGACGGGACCCGCTCCGGGAATCGTGTGCTGCACGTCCTCACCGAGGCCTACTCCGTCGGTGGCCACACCCGGCTGGCGTGGCGGTGGATGAGCCGCGACGAACGCACCAGCGACGTCGTCCTGACCAACCAGCTCGGCCCGGTGCCGCAGGAGCTCGTCGCATCGGTGCGGGCCACCGGTGGAGACGTGTTCGACCTGCGGACGACGCCGACCGGGCTGCTCCAGCGGGCACGGGCCCTCCGGGCGCACATGGACCGGGCCGATGTCGTCGTGCTGCACGTCCACCCGTACGACTCCGTCGCGCTCGCCGCCGTCAACCTCCCCGGTGTGCGTCCGCCGGTGGTGTACGAGAACCACGCGGATGCGGCGTTCTGGCTCGGAGTCGCAGCTGCGGACCTGCTGTGCGACTGGCGACCCGAGGCGCAGTCCGTCGACGTGCGTCTGCGCGGTGTGCCCGAGCCGCGGATCGCGGTACTCCCCATGCCTGTGGACGAGCTGCCGTCGGCGGAGGGCGGCGCACTGCGCCACCAGCTCGGGATCGCCCCGGACGCCGTCGTGGCCGTGACCGTGAGCGCGGACTGGAAGATGGCCGCCTCCTGGGGCCGGGGCATGCACCATCTCGTGGACCGGATCCTCCGCTGGGCCCCGCAGGTGAGCGTGGTCCTGGTCGGAGCCACTCCGAGTGCCGACTGGTCGCAGCTGAGCAGGCGCTACCCGGGCCGCGTCTTCCCGGTCGGCCGTGTGCCGGACCCGAGTCCGTACTTCGACATGGCCGACATCTACCTCGACTCCTACCCGACCCGGGCGGGGACCTCCGTCCTGGAGGCGGCCCTCCTGGGACTCCCCGTGGTCGCCCTCGCCGACGACACCGAGTCGGAACTCGTGCGGCTCCACCAGGGAGCGGCGCCCGGGCTCGCCGGCGTGCATCCGGCCACGACCGCGGACCAGTGCGCCGTCGCCGTGCGCCGCCTGGCCAGCGACTCCGAGCGCCGTCGTCGCGACGGCGAGGCCGTCCGGGCCGCTGTGCTCGCGGCGCACGACGGTCCCGGATGGCGGGCCGAGCTGGAGACCATCTACGCCCGCGCCCGTGCCCTCCCCGCCGTCGACGTCGATCAACTGGGGGACTCGTCCACGGACGACGAGGAGTACGGCGTCCTGCTGCTCAGTTCGACCTCACCGGCCGAGGCCAGTCCGGATCCCCGCAGCATGGTCGGGCCGCTCGCAGACCTCTTCGACAGCACGATGGAGTGCGACCTGCTCGCCTCGCTCATGCGCCGGCTGAGCCCGTCGCTGCTCGTACGGGCGGCATCGTCGTGGGCGGACCAGCCGGACTCGACCACGCGTCTGCTGGCACTCGCTGCGGCTCATCCGCAGCTGACGGTCAGCCTGCCGCTCGCCGCGCACGACGACGGGGCGGGCACGCGCAGCATCGCCGTCCTGACCACCCTGCTCGCCGACCTCGGACAGACACCGGACGACTGTGGCGACATCCGGCTGGAGCCCGACGCGACGGACGGCTCGCGGTCGGTCCGCTGGGACCTGGTGATGACCGACCAGGAGCTCGACCGGCTGGAAGGCGTCGTCTGCTCACCGATGTGGCGAGAGGACGTCGCGGTGGTGGCCGGCAGGCATCAGGAGAGGCTGGGCGCCTGACGTAGCGGGGCGGGGTCGACGGGCGCGTTGCCCCCTCGAAGCAGTAGCGTCCGAAGGCGTGACCGACTCTGACGTAGCCCTGCGCTACCCCGGTGGAGAACTGCCCCTGCCCGTCGTCAAGGCGGCCGAGGGCTCCGACGGCTACGACACGAGCAAGCTCCTGTCGACGACCGGCAAGGTCGCGCTCGACATCGGCTTCGTGAACACCGCGTCGTGCACCTCGGCGATCACCTACATCGACGGTGACGCCGGGATCCTGCGCTACCGCGGCTACCCGATCGACCAGCTGGCCGAGAAGTCGAGCTTCCTCGAGGTCACCTACCTGCTGATCTACGGCGAGCTGCCCACGGCCGACCAGCTCGGCGAGTTCGACCAGCGGATCCGCCGTCACACCCTGCTGCACGAGGACCTCAAGCAGTTCTTCAAGGGCTTCCCGCGCGACGCGCACCCGATGCCGGTGCTGTCCTCGGCGGTCAGCGCCCTGTCGACCTTCTACCAGGACTCGCACGACCCGTTCAACGAGGAACAGGTCGAGCTCTCGACCATCCGGCTGCTGGCGAAGCTGCCCACCATCGCCGCCTACGCCTACAAGAAGTCGGTCGGCCAGCCGTTCCTGTACCCGGACAACTCCTGCGGGCTGGTGGAGAACTTCCTGCGGATGACGTTCGGCTTCCCGGCGGAGCCGTACGAGCAGGACCCCGACATGGTCAAGGCGCTGGACATGCTGTTCGTCCTGCACGCCGACCACGAGCAGAACTGCTCGACGTCCACCGTGCGCCTGGTCGGTTCGTCGCACGCCAACCTGTTCGCCTCGGTCTCCGCGGGCATCAACGCGCTCTTCGGCCCGCTGCACGGCGGGGCCAACCAGTCGGTGCTGGAGATGCTCGAGGCCATCCAGCGCGACGGCGGCGACATCCCGCGCTTCGTCGAGCGGGTGAAGAACAAGGAGCCCGGCGTCAAGCTGATGGGCTTCGGCCACCGGGTCTACAAGAACTACGACCCGCGCGCCGCGATCGTGAAGAAGACCGCCGACACCGTCCTCGGCAAGCTGGGCGGCAACAACGAGCTGCTGGACCTCGCGCAGCAGCTCGAGGAGATCGCCCTCAAGGACGACTACTTCATCGAGCGCAAGCTCTACCCGAACGTCGACTTCTACACCGGCCTCATCTACCGGGCGATGGGCTTCCCGACCCGCATGTTCACGGTGCTGTTCGCGCTCGGCCGGCTGCCCGGCTGGATCGCCCAGTGGCGCGAGATGATCAACGACCCGGCCACGAAGATCGGCCGGCCGCGCCAGCTCTACATCGGCGAGACCGAGCGGGACTTCGTCCCCCTCGACCAGCGCTAGCCGCGACGACCGGCCGGGCCGGGCAGCCCTCCCTCCGGGGGCGCTGCCCGGCCCGTTCCCTGTCCGGGACGACGCACCCCTACGGTGGATGCGCCCCGCCGAGCCGACCCGAGGAGGACGCCATGGCGCAGCCACCCGGCGACGACGTCCTCGTCGTGCCCCCGATCCCCCTGGCCAGCGGGAACGTCCTCGAACCGGAGGACGACGGTCCACCCGTCCGCATCACCAAGGTGGAGGTCGTCGTCTCCACCGAGGACGGCGGCGAGCTCCGCATCCCGCTGACCCACCGGCACGGCGCCTGGTGGGCTCCCTGACCCCTCCCCCGCAGGGGTCACGCAGGCGCCCCGACCGGCAGGTTCACCCTCACCCGCAGGGGTGAGACCGCCGCACCCCCCGTTCAGCGCACCCCCTCGGCACGTCGATACGAGGCCAGACCCCGGCTGCACCCGCAGCCGGGACAGGCCACGACACGACGAGACCGCCGGGGGACGCTGCAGTGCCTGCATCACGCACGTCTGCCCGTCCCGGCTCCGCCGCCCGCCCCGTGCTCACCGCGCGCGAGGCGCAGGCCCTGCGCGAGGCCCTCGCCCTGCGGTCGGCGGTCGCCGCCGGCCAGGCGCTCACCCCTGCGCAGGCAGCGGCGCTGCGCACCGCGACCGCCGTCGCCCGGCGGACGGCGCCCGTCGGCACGAGCGCCCCGGTCCGCCGTCCCGCCACAGGACGCCGTCCCGCCACAGGACGCCGTCCCGCCACGGGACGGCGTCCGGCGACCAAGCGCCGCACGGCGCCCCGCACCGGCGCCGCGTGGTCGACCCGGCTCCGGGTCGTCGCCCTCAGCACGCTGCTGCTGCCAGCGGCGGCGGCCCTCGTGCTGCCCGGCACCGGTCCCGGGAGCACGGGTGACGGCCCCCTCGACACCACCGCTCTCGCGCTCACCGCGCAGAGCTCGCTGCTGGAGGACGCCGGCCGCTACCGCGCGCTCGAGCAGGAGGTGGCCCGCAAGCGGACCGAGCTGGAGCAGGCGCGTGCCCTGGAGGCGACGGCGCTGGCCGAGGTGCGCGCCCACCAGGAGACCGTGGGCTCGTCGGCCGCCGACCTGTACCGGGCCACGGCCCAGCAGCGGTACCCGCTCCTCGGGCTGAGCGTCCACGACGCCGGCTCGACCTCGGGCGCCCTGCTCGGCCAGTCGCTCGCCGACCGCGCCCACGAGGAGCTCACCGGCGACGTGGTCCGGGCCGAGCGCAGCACCGCGTCCCTCGCCCTGGCCGGCCGGCGCGTGGCCCAGGCCGAGTCGGCCGTCGAGGAGGCCCGCGACCGCGCCGACGTCGTCCTGCAGACGGTCAGGTCCGCCGTCGACGACCTGACCCCCGAGATCACCTCCGCCCTGGCCGGTCTCGGGGCGGCCCCGGTGACGGGGCCGCAGCAGGAGCGCAACCAGCAGGCGATGGCGCGCTGGCAGGGGTACCTCGCCCAGCTCGGCGCCGCCGGCATCGAACCGCCGGCGGCCGCGGACATCGCCGATCCCGCGGCACTGCCCTCGGGCTTCTCCCCCGCGCTCGACGCTGCTGGGCAGCCGATCCCGGGCGTCGTCTGGGCGGTCGTCGGCAGCAGCCCGGTCACCGTGCTGCCCGCCGAGACGGTGGCGGCGGTGAGCAGCGCGCTGTCCCAGCTGGGCAAGCCCTTCGTGCCCGGTACGACCGGGCCGGACAGCTACGACTGCGGCGGGTTCACCGCGGCGTCCTGGCTGCTGGCCGGGTACGCCGTCCCGGGCACCCCGCAGGACCAGTGGACGACCGGCGCCGCCGTGCCGCTGACCGACGTCCAGGTCGGCGACCTGGTCTACGCGCCGGGTGGCCAGGACGTCGGCATCTACCTCGGCGACGGCGACGTCGTCGGGGCCTCCGCGGGCACCTACCAGGTGTCGGTGCGCTCCCTGGCCGCCGGCTCGTCGGCGACCCGCGTGACCCTCGCGGCCCCCGCCGGACCGAACGCGCCGCTCCCGATCGCGGAGGCCGGGGCCTGCGGCGCCCCCCTGCCCCCGCCGGGGGAGCGCACCGCCGCCTGGGGCGGGTTCGCCAACGGGCAGATCCCGTCCGACGCGCTCTGCCGCCTGGGCGTCCAGGGTCACAAGCTGCGGTGCGACGCCGCCGCGGCCTACGGCCAGCTCGACGCCGCGTACACCGCCACGTTCGGCACCCCGCTGTGCATCACCGACTCCTACCGCTCGCTGGGCGCGCAGAGGACGGCGTTCGCGGCCAAGCCGAAGCTGGCCGCGCTGCCCGGCACCTCGAACCACGGGTGGGCGCTGGCCGTCGACCTCTGCGGCGGCATCAACGTCAGCGGCTCGGCGCAGTGGAGCTGGATGACGGCCAACGCCGCCCGCTTCGGGTGGGTCCAGCCCGACTGGGCCTCACCCGGCGGGGAGAAGCCGGAGCCGTGGCACTGGGAGTACGGCTACATCTCCTAGAGCCAGGGCAGGTCGGCCAGGCGAGGCCACGGCAGCGTGACCCCGGCGCCGACGGTCTCCCCCGCGAGCCGTGCCGCGATGGCGGGGCCCGCGCAGGCCACCGGGCGCCGCGGCGTGACCACCACGTGCATGTCGGTCATCACCAGCCCGGTCGCCGCGATCCGCTCGAGCATCCGCTCGGGGGCGACGAGGGCGGCGGTCGCCAGCAGCGGCACCTCCGGGTGCGACCAGAGCGCGACGGGGCCCTCCACCCGCAGGTCCAGGGGCACCTCGTGCGCCCGGACGGCGGCCGCCGACCGGGTGCGCAGGCGGGTGGGCGCGTCCGCCGACGACGACGGCGTCCACGGCAGGGCCAGCCCACCGCGGCGGACGACGACCCGCCAGCCGATCGCCGTCTCGGCGCGGTCGGCCCAGTCGACGACGGCGAGACCGGTCGTCGCCGCGGCGGCGTCGGTGACCGGTCGGTGCGCCACCCAGGCGGCCAGCGCGGCGGAGATGCCCTCGTGGGTCGGGGCCACGCCGGCGCGGGTCATGTCGTCGGCGAGCTCGGCGAGGTGGACCCGCACCCGGCGCTCGTCCTCCTCGAGGACGACGAGCGAACCCGCGCCGGGCCGCCGGACGACGTCCACCCGCAGGCGGGCGGTGCTCAGGGAGGGCAGCACGGTCTCGGCCACGTCGCGCAGGTCGGCGACGTCGATGCGCACCGGCCGCAACCGCTGCAGCAGTCCGGCCGATCCCCCGAACCGGGTGTCGGTCATGCGGTCCCGCCGAGCAGGTCGCGGACCGGCGCCGGCAGGTCGGGCAGCGCCAGGACGCTGGACAGCTCCGCGGCGCTCAGCCGCACCGGCAGCACGTCGTCGTCCCACCCGGTGGCCAGGCGCACCCGTGCCGCCGACGCCGGCCACACCGCGTCGCGGGCCGCGGCGACGTGCAGCTCGGTCAGGACGTCCTCGAGGTGGATGACCGCGACCGGGTGCACCGGCCGGCTGCTCAGCGCGTTCCGGACGGCGGTCGCCAGCTGCGTCCGGCGCGGGCCGTCGAGCCAGTGCGGGACGAGGACCTCGGAGCCGGGCTCGCCGGCCGGGAGCGCGCTCACCGCGACCGCTCCGCTGCACCGCTGCGCGCCGCTGCGGGGCGGAGGCGGGCGGAGGGGGTCACGTGGTGGATATCGGCAGCGGCGCGCCCGGATGGACCCGTTCTCGTCGCATTTCCTGGACGTCGCGCAACTCCCGTTGCGTAACCCGGGGGCCGCTGGCGCGTTCCCATCCCGTAGCCGAGAAGCCGGGAGCCCGTCCATGCGCCGCACCGCCGTCCTCGCCCCTGTCCTCGCCCTCGCCACGGCGCTGACCACGGCCGTCGTCTCCACCGAGGCGCTCGCCGAGGGCGGACCGGCCCGCGACGTCATGTTCGTCGGCAACAACTGGGACGGGACCGCCACCGTCGTCGACGCCCGCACGCACCGGCCGATCCGGACCATCGACACGATCCCCGACCGCGCCGAGCGGATGGCCGACATCGTCACCAGCCCCGACAAGCTGGCCTTCTACCTGGCGATCCAGGCGGCGATCGGCGAGGGGCACGCGCAGTACACCGACGACATGTACACGACCCACGACGGTCGCCTGCTGGCCGTCTCGCGGCCCAGCTTCGCCGACGTCGTCGGCATCGACCTGGCGTCGGGCGGGATCGTGTGGCGCTTCCCGATGGAGGGCTACCGCTCCGACCACATGGGCGTCTCGCCGGACGGCGAGCGGCTGCTGGTGAGCGACTCGACCGCGAACACGGTGCACGAGCTCGACATCCGCACCGGCGCGAAGACGGGCGAGTTCCCCAGCGGCGACAGCCCGCACGAGAACAACTACACCGCCGACGGCTCGCGGGTGTTCCACGCCAGCATCGGCCGGGTCTACACCCCCACCGACCGGCCGGTGCTGCGGGAGGCCTACGACACCCTCAAGGGCGAGCGGTGGTTCCAGATCGTCCGGACCGACGGGCTGACCGTCGAGCAGCGCTGGGACATGGGTGAGGAGCTCGCGGAGGCCGGCTACCCCGACATGGCCTCGGCGGTGCGGCCGATGGCGGTGGCGCCGGACGAGCGCTTCGTCTACCTGCAGGTGTCCTTCTTCCACGGCTGGATCGAGTTCGACACCCAGGCCGCCGACATCGACGGCGCGACGGGTTACGACGGCGAGCCGGCGGTCGGCGCCGTCACCCGCGTGGTGGACCTGCCCAAGCGCACGACCGAGCCGCGCGAGAACTACGTGCTGGACTCGGCGCACCACGGGCTGGCGATGAACCCGGAGGGGACGACGCTGTGCGCCGCCGGGACCATGGACGGCTACGCGGCGATCATCGACCGGGAGACCGAGGAGTACCGGCTGGTCGAGGTCGGCGAGAAGCCGTACTGGTCGACCAACGGCGTCTTCGGCGACGAGTGCTGGGTGTCGGTGAGCGGGACCGACCGGGTCGTCGTCATCGACTACGACACCGGCCGGACGATCCGCACGATCCGGGTCGGCGACCACCCGCAGCGCGTGCGCGCCGGCGTCGTCGCCCACGACGTCCTCCGCACCTGGAGGTAGTTGGTGATCAGGTGAGCTGATCGTTCTGGGTCCTGACTCAGGGTCGGTGGTGAGCCAGGACCCAGCATGGTGATCCAGGACGTGACCGCAAGGGTCAGGCGGCGTCGGAGGTCCTCGTGCGTTCGTCCGTCGGGACGGCGCGGAAGCGTCGGGAACCCACCCACGGAGTAGCCAGAAGCGACCGGATCCGGGCGACCTTCCGGGGCCAGGTCGCACCGAAGTCCTCGTTCACCACGCGGACGACGCGGATCCCGGTGTCACGCATGCGGTCCTCCCGCCGCTTCTCGTTCCAGAGCACCTCTCCCGGCAAGGCCCCGTACCGAGGATCGGTGTACTTGACCTGGCCGTCGAACTCGATCGCGACCGCCGCGTCCTGATACCAGCCGTCCGCCCGACCGATGAATCCCTCGTCGTCGTAGATCTCCACCTGTAGCTGCGGGCGCGGGAGACCGGCGAAGATCATGGCCAGCCGGCCTCGGGACTCGAGACCAGACTCCGCACGCCCGTCGCTGAGATTCAACGCTCTGGCCGCACCGGCGATGCCGACTCGATGCCTGCCCGCCAGCACTGCGCGCTGCAGCTCCGCCCGGTCCACCTTCCGCTCCTGGATGGCGGCGTCGAACGCGATGACGCTGTCGACCAGCGACCACTCGCGGGCACAGTCCACGAGCGTCCGCGCGACCGTCGTCGTCCGGTAGCCGAGCCACGGGACGACGTCGTCCGCCGGCAAGGCGGCCCGTGCGACGCGGTAGCCGCGCCCACGCCGCCACTGGTCGGTCGTGGTGACGCGCACCTCCGGCGCCTCGGCCCTCGGGACGACCAGTTCGTGCAGCCGGGCCGCCGACGCGTGGCTCAGGACCGGTCCGGCGTCCAGGCTCGTGAGGACGGCGATGCAGTCGAGGAGGTGGCGCTGGCGCTCGTCGGCCCCGGCGACGTCCTTGGCGGTGGCGTAGACGCCCTTGCGCAGTCGTAGCCACCGGCGTGATCTCAGCTCGGCGCGGATGTCTTCCACGCGGTAGCCGACGTCGACTGCTTCCTTGCTGGTGAAGACCCCGAGGCGGGTGTCCGCTGCGGCGCGGAGCTCCGGATGCACGACCGGAGTCTCATCACCCCCACGCCGGCGCGGGGGCAACGGCTGAGAACTGTGGACAAGCCGACGTCCTGGCTCGCCGTTCGGGGTCCTGGCTCACGACCGGCAGTGAGCCAGGACCCGTGTTGATCAGCCAACCTGATCAACACGGCCCCCGAGGGGGTCAGTCGGCGAGTTCAGCCAGGCGGGACTTCATGGCCTGCTCGACACGGTCGGCGTACACGTTCATGTTCCGCACCGAGGTGTTGAGCTCCTGCGAGAGCTGCGTCTTGGTCTGCCCGCCCCACGTGGTGAGGTACCAGGTGGCCCAGCCGAGCACGTTGGGCTGACCGGCCCGCTGGTCGCGGCGGGCGCTCGGGTCGGGAGCGCACGCGGCGGTCAGCGCGTGGGAGAGGAGCGTCTGCTCCGCCTCGCCCATGATCTCGTCCGGCGCCTCCGAGGAGTCCGGCAGCAGGATCTCCGTCGCGTCCGGGCCACCGTCGAGCGACTGCAGGTTGCGCAGCCCGTTCAGCGTCGCCACCGTCTGCGAATTGCGGCGCAGCGTGGCCACGCTCTGCCCCATGTAGGCGGCGAGCTCCTTCTCGCTGGGACGCCGCTGGTGCTCCGCGATGAACGCCGCGATCGCCTTCTGCTGCTTGTGCTCGGTGTCCGCCGCGGTTCGGCCGTGCGCGTTGCGGCCGAGGTCGTGCACCCACTTCGACAGCTGGGTGGCGAGGAAGGCGCCGAAGGGCACGCCCTTGGTCTCGTCGTACTGCGCGACGGCCTTGAGCACCCACTCGTACACCTGCTGGCCCAGGTCGTCCGGGTCCGGCAGGTGCAGGCGGATGGTGCTCATGTTCCGCTGCAGGCGCTTGAGGCTGACCGGGCCGTAGTGCCGGCACAGGTCGGCGAGGAAGTCGGCAGGGAGGTCGCGCGGTGCCCGCCGCCGCACGTCGGTCTCCGCGCGCAGGCCGATCGTCGACGAGCCGTGCCGGGAGGCCCAGGCGCGGATCCAGTCCGCGAGGACGGCGGCCGACCCGCACGCGCCGTCGACCCGGTACAGCCCGTCGCCCTGGTCGTAGGTGACCGTGACGCCGTCGGGAAGGTCGGCGCGGAACGCCTCGAGCGGCAGCTCCCGGTCCACGCGGAAGTGGACGCGGTCGCGGGGCGTGATGGGCGCCAGCGCCCACCCCTCCGCCTCGGGGATGCCGCCGAAGACGAGCGGCTGACGGGTGCGGGCAGCGGTGGACGCCGAAGACGTCGGGAAAGCGGACACGGGAACTCCTGGCACTACGGGGAAGGACGGGACCCGGGGAAGGGGACCCGGAAGTGAGGAGAGGCCGTCAGGCCGGGATGCGTTCCCCAGCCGCCGGCATGCGGGGCGAGGGAACCGGGGACGCCGGGGTCGTCGGCAGGCCCTCGAGGACGTCGGCGGGCGAGAAGCCGGCCGCCGCCTTCTCCAGCAGGGTGGCCGCGGCGGCGCGCTCGGCGCCGCTGGGCTCGGCGGCGTAGACGGGCATGTGGTCGTAGAGCGAGGCGAAGATCGCGCTCACGAAGGCGTAGGCGGCCTGGGCCTGGGGCGAGAACTTCGCCACCGCGGTCCGGGGGCCGAGGTCGACGCCGACGGTGACGCGGACGACGCGGTCGTCCTTGCTCAGCCCGGTGACGGCGAAGGCGACCTCGTCATGCTCGGCGGCCAGGGCGGCGAGCGCTGCCAGGCACTTGCGCGTCGCGCCACGGCGCGGCCGCAACTGGACGTGGACGACCACCGACTCCGGCTCGCCCTGCTCCGTGCCTTGTGCGTTGACTGCACTGCGTTGCATTTCGATCGCCCCCTGTCACTTGCTTGGGGAGAAATCTGCCTCATGCACTCGACCAGGGAGGGCACAACACTCGCCGTGTCCTACGCAGTTCTCTGCCGTTGATTCGGCAGATGTTGCCCGTGTCGCTCCGGCTTGGGCCCGGCGGTCCGACACGTCGGCAGGCTTTGCCGAAACGGACCCGTCGGGCGCCGTCCAGATCTGTCGGACGCGGGTCAGGAGCGGCTCTCGTCCGCCTCGTCGGCGGCGGGCTCGCCGGCACCGGCGGAGGAGGCCACCGCGGCCGACGGGGCGAAGGCGGCCAGCGCGCCCAGGCTGTCGGCGGTCACCTGAGCGGCGAGCAGGTTCGCCTCGGCGATCTGCCGGTAGACCTCCTCGCGGTGGATAGCGACCTCGCGGGGAGCCTTGAAGCCGAGCCGGACGGTGCCGCCCCGGACCTCGACGACGTGGACCTCGATGTCGTCACCGATGCGGATCGTCTCGCCGACGCTGCGGGTGAGTGTGAGCACGGGTACCCCTCCATGGGTGTGTGGTGGCCGTCCTTGGCAGGTGGTGCTGGCGCCCGACCGGCGGGCGCGTCCGGCTGCGCGCGCGCAGCCGTCGGGAAAGGTTATCGGCGCAGCGGCCGCCTGATGGGATGTGCGGGGTCCACGAGGACCACCTGGCGCGCCTGGTGGCTGGCCGGGTTGACCACCACGGGGGCGCGGAGGTTGGCCGTGGCCGCCGCGACGTCGCCGTCGGGCACCGTCACGATGCAGAAGAGCCGGGCTTCAGCCACGTCGCCCAGCCCGAGCTCGTCGCACACGGCGTCGGGCAGGCGCGGGACGTAGTCGGGGAAGTAGGCCGACGCCGGCACTGCGAGGAACCGCGGGCCGTCGGTGGCCACGGACTGCAGCCAGAACAGCCGTCCGCCGTCCTCGGCGGGGACCAGGACGTAGTCCCGGTACCCGGGGAAGCCGGGCAGCGGCTCGGACAGGCACAGCGCCTGGACCTGGATCGGGCTCGCTGCCGGCGACCGCACGGGGGCGGGTGCGGGCGCCGGCAGCGTCCCGGGCAGGAGGGTCTCGGGTGCGAGCGTGAGGGCGTTCATCAGCGCAGGTAGTCCAGGAGCGTCGGCGAGATGGCCTTCGCCGTGGCGGCCAGCGCCGCCTCGTAGCCGACCTTCTGCATCTCGAGCTGCATGATCGTGTTCGGCAGGTCGACGTTCTCCGTCTCGCCGAGCTGGGCCTTGAGGCTCAGCGACCTGTCGAAGTTCATGAGCTCGGCGCGGTCGACGCGGGCGGACCGGGTGCCGATGTCGGCGACGGACGTCGCCATGCGCTGGATCGCGAC
The DNA here is from genome assembly GCF_003075095.1 of Blastococcus litoris. Lineage (GTDB taxonomy): Bacteria > Actinomycetota > Actinomycetes > Mycobacteriales > Geodermatophilaceae > Blastococcus_B > Blastococcus_B litoris. The sequence goes on along the minus strand of NZ_QCZF01000001.1, from coordinate 647,842 downwards.
GTCGAGGTCGGCGAGATCGGTCTCGAGGGCGGCGGGGTCGGTCGTCAGGTTCGTGGCGATCCGCTCGACGATGTCGAAGAGGTTCGCCCCGTCCGGACCGAAGGCCTCGGGACCTGTGAGGTCGACCCGGACCTGCTCGCTCTCGGAGACCCGCAGCTTGGTCTGCGGGCCGGCCAGGCCGGCCCACGTGCCGTCGTCGTTGTACGCCTTCGCGTCCGGGGTCAGCCCACCGAAGAGCGGGCGGCCCTGCACCAGCGTGTTGGCCAGGGAGAGCAGCCCCTCCCGGAGGGAGGTCACCTCGGTGGCGAGCGCCTGCTGGCTGGATTCGGAGACGGCGCCGGTGTTGAGGCCCTGGACCGTGAGGTCCCGGACCTTGCGCGTGGTGTCGAGCATCTCGCGGATGGTCGAGTCGCCCTGGTCCAGCCAGCTCTTGGCGTCGCTGATGTTGCGGGTGTGCTGGGCGACGGCGGCCTGCTCGCCGCGCAGCTGCATCGCCTTGTTGGTGCCGGTCGGCGAGTCCGACGGAGCGTTGATGATCCGGCCGGAGGTGAGCTGCTGCTGCAGCTTGCCGACGGCGTCGAGGTTCCGGTTGAGGCCCTGCAGGCTGGTGAGCGCGACGGCGCGCTGGGTGATCCGCACTCAGATCACCGCCCCACGAGCCCGGTGCGGTTGATCAGCACGTCCAGCGTCTCGTCGATCGCGGTCACCATCCGGCTGGCCGCGGAGTACGCGTGCTGGAAGGACAGCATGTTGGTCATCTCCTCGTCGATGTTGACGCCGGCCACGGACTCGCGCGCCGCGTCGACCTGGGTCGTGATGACCGCCTGGATGTCCTGGTTGCGGATCGCGACGGCCGCCTGGACACCGAGGCCGACGATCATCTTGCGGTAGGTCGCGTCGGTCCCAGCCGCGTCGTGGCGCATCTGGGCGATCTTGTCGGCGATGCCGTTGTCCAGCGCGGGGACGCCGCCGGTCGGGGCGACCGACGAGGCGGCGATCTTCTTCGGGTCGGTGATGACGACGGCGAGCGTCGCCGCCGTCGTCCCGCTCAGGATCGCGCCGCCCGGGTCGCCGTTCCGGTCGAACCCGGTGGCGTGCACGGCGTTCAGGCTCGTCACCAGGCCGGCGGCGATGTCGTCGAGCTGCTTGCGGTACTCGGGGATCAGCGTCGTGAGCGCGCTGAGCTGGCCGCCGGCCGTGCCGCTCGCCTGGACCGGGTAGTTCCCCGCCTTGGTGACGATGCGCGGCAGGTCCGTCGCGGTGACGAGCGCCGGGTCGGTCGGGCCGGCCACGACCAGCTCGTTCGCCGAGCTCCCGCTGACCAGCGCCATGCCGCCGACGACGACGTCCACCGAGCCGTACTCGCCGGGCCGGATGGTGGCGCCGACCTGGTCGGCGAGCTTCATGACCAGGACGTCGCGCCGGTCGCTCAGGTCGTTCGCCGGCAGGTCGGCCTGCCGGGCCACCTTGATGGCCTTGTTGAGCTCGGCGATCGTGGCCGCGGCGGCGTTGACGTCCTTCACCAGGACGTCGAGGTTCTCGCGGGTCTGCCCCCATTGCGCGTCGAGGGAGGCGGAGCTGAACTGGAGGCCCCCGACCAGCGTCTGCAGCCGCTCGAGGACCTGGGTCCGCGGCGCGTCGGTCTTGGTGTCCTTGGCGACGTCGGCCCAGCCGTCCCACATGTCGGCGAGCAGGCTCTGGATGCCGGTGTCGCCGGGCTCCCGGAACGCCGTCTCCACCTGCTCGAGGGTGTCGGCCTCCACCACCAGTCGGGCGCTGTTGGCGTGCTCGGTGTGCCCGCGGCCCTCGAGGAAGGCGTCGCGGATGCGGATGACGTCGTCGGCGTTGACACCGGCGCCGATGCCCGGGCTGGTGGAGAAGAAGGCGGGGACGACGCTGCCGCCGATCGCCTGCAGGTCCACCCGCTGGCGGGAGTAGCCCTCGGTGTTGACGTTGGCGATGTTCTGGCCGGTGACGTCCAGCGCCCGGCGCTGCGCCCAGAGCGCGGTGGTCGCCGCGTTGAGGCTGGAGAAGGTGCTCACAGGATCCCGTCCAGGGTGACGGCGCGGTGCGGGCCGGCGTCGGTGCTGCGGCCGGTGGCGCCGTAGGTACCGGCGCTCGGGCTCTTGACCTGGAGCAGGGCGTCGCTGATGGCGGACAGGCCGCCCTCGATCAGCTCCCGGTTGGTGTCGGAGAGGCTGCGCAGGTCGCTCACCAGGACCAGCAGCGCCTCGTGGTGCTTGGCGAACAGGTCGTTCCACGGCGCCGGTGCGGCGTCGGCGACCTGGCGCAGCGAGGGGTCGGCGCCGATGCCCAGCGCGGCCGCGATGGCCTCGGTCGCGGCGGCGCGCTCGACCTCGAGGGTGCGGAGCTGGTCGAGGACCACCTCGATCTCGTGGGCGATGCGGGCCAGCCAGCGGGTCTTGCCCGTGAGGATCAGGTACTGCTTCTCCTCGGCCTTGAACAGCAGCAGGTCCAGGAGCTCCTGCTCCCGCCACAGCAACGTCGACAGGTGCTGGTAGTCCACGTGTCCACCGCCCTTCCGTCGTCTCGCTCGGTCCGTCCGGCGGTCCTGCCGCGGCGCCGGTGACCGGCGCGGGCTGGATCGCTCGTCGGACCTGCCATCGGCACCCCGGATCTGGGCCTCAAGCCGAAGCCGCAAGTCGCCGCTCAAGTTCCCCGAGCTTTTTGCCGAGGGGCGGTGCCGTGTGCGCCGCGGCCAGCCGAGAAGGAGGACGTGAGTGCAGCCCGTGCCATGGCGACCAGACGCCCCCCGCAGCAGCGGACCGCGCATGAGAGCCCGCGCCCCGTGCACGACCGGTCTCCGCACGACCGGTCGCGCCCGGCCGCCGCGCCGCATCCCCAGCGGCTGCGGTCGCAGGCGGAGGTCGACGCGCTGGTGACCGAGCACCTCCCGCTGGCGTCCTTCGCGGTCAACGCGGTGGCCGCCCGCATCTCCCTGCCCGGCCACGTCAGCCGCGAGGACCTGGTCTCCTGCGCGCACGTCGCGCTGGTGGAGGTCGCCCGCCGGTTCGACCCGTCGGCCGGCGCCTCGTTCGCCACGTACGCCCTCGCCCGGCTGCAGGGTGCGGTGCTCGACGAGCTGCGCTCCGGCGACTGGGCCAGCCGCTCGGTGCGCGCCGCGGCCCGCCGCAGCGACGCCGCGGCCGACGCGCTCACCATCTCGCTCGGCCGCCCGCCGACGCGCGAGGAGCTGGCCGAGAGCCTGGGCGTCGCACGCAGCGAGCTCGACAACCTGCAGGTCGACGTCCACCGCGCGGTGATGGTGAGCATCGACGCCGAGACCGGCGCCGACGGGACCTCGCTGGACCTGCCCGACACCGGGGAGTCCCCCGAGCGCGCCGTCATGCGGACCGAGCGCGCCCGCTACCTGCACGAGGCGATCCGGGCGCTCCCCGACCGCCTCGACGAGGTCATCGAGCGCAATTTCTTCGGTGACGAATCACTCACCGACATCGCCACCGACCTCGGGGTGACCCTGAGCCGCGTCTCGCAGATGCGCGCACGGGCCCTGACGCTGTTGCACGCCGCGATGAGCGAGATCTGGGACGGCAAGGCGGTGCCCGCCGATGGCGGCGTCCGCGCCCGCAACCAGCAGCGTTCCTACGTCGAGCGGGTCGCCGCCAGGTCGCCGATGCCGGCGGCCACCGCGTCGGCCCAGGTCCCCCGCCCCCGCACCAGCTGGCCGCTCTCCGGCCGCGGGACGGCGGCGCAACCCGCCTGAGTGAATCCGGGCGAAAAAGACGCCCGGTTCGCCTCAAGTCACAGCCGCCCCACGCCGTAACCATCAGTGCGACACCAGCACGGCCCGCAGCACGGATGCAGCGGGAATCCCAGTAAGACCCCTTCCAAGGAGGAAAACCATGGGTCTGCGCGTCAACACCAACATCGCGGCGCTCAACGCTTACCGCAACCTGTCCGTCACCGACGGCCAGATGAGCAAGTCGCTGGAGAAGCTCTCCTCCGGCTTCCGCATCAACCGCGCGGCCGACGACGCCGCCGGTCTGGCCATCTCCGAGGGCCTGCGCTCTCAGATCGGTGGCCTCAAGGTCGCCGTCCGCAACACCCAGGACGGCATCTCGGTCGTGCAGACCGCTGAAGGTGCGCTCACCGAGACGCACAGCATCCTCCAGCGCATGCGCGACCTGTCGGTCCAGGCCTCGAACTCCGGTGGCCTGAACGACGACGCCAAGGGCAACATCCAGTCCGAGGTCACCCAGCTCAAGTCCGAGCTGGACCGCATCGCCAACACCACGACCTTCAACGGCAAGAAGCTGCTCGACGGCAGCTTCACCGCCGCCTTCCAGGTCGGGGCCAACGCGGGCGAGACCATCGGCGTCAGCATCGCCACGGCCATGGGCGCTGCCGGTCTCGGCATCGCCGGTGTGGACGTCACCGGCACCGGCGCGTACGCGACGGCTTCGGGTGGTTCGGTGTCCGGGACGGTGGTCGCCACGGCCGCCGCGTCGGGTACCAACGGCAGCCTGGCCATCAACGCCTCGGCGTCCGGCGTCTTCGCCGGTGGCACCCCCGCGCAGTCGGCGACGGCCTTCGGAAGCCTCGAGGGCACCATCTCCTTCGGTGGCAAGAGCTTCGATCTGGCCAGCGTCAGCTACGCGAACGTCGACAACGACAACAACGCCGCCACGGTGGGCACCGACGTCCAGCACCTCGCGGCGCTGAACAAGGCCGCCAAGGCAGCGTTCGGTCTGGCCGACACGGCGACGGGTCCGTTCACCGCCGCTGCTGGGGTGCTGACCTTCACCGCGCCGATCAACACCGCCGGCTACACCGACGGCGCCGGTGCGATCAACACGGGTCCGGACGGCACGGCCACCAACGCCGACCTGGCCCGGGCGACCCCGGTGTTCACCGCCGCCAGCGGTGCCACCTCGGCGATCGGCAAGCTCGACGCCGCCATCAAGACGGTGTCGACGACCCGCGCCGACCTGGGTGCCATCCAGAACCGGTTCGACCACACCATCAACAACCTCAACGTCGCGGTGGAGAACCTCACCGCGTCGGAGAGCCGCATCCGCGACGCCGACATGGCGCAGGAGATGGTCCAGTTCACCCGGAACCAGATCCTGTCGCAGGCCGGCACCTCGATGCTCGCGCAGGCCAACCAGGCCTCGCAGGGTGTCCTGTCGCTGCTCCGCTGACCGCCGGCCGCCTAGCGGCCTGATGTCACGGAACGGCTGAGGACCGCCTCAGCAGTGCCCCGGGTGAGGGGGGAGACCCTCGGGTCTCCCCCCTCACTCGCACCCGGACCGTCCCGACCCGAGGAGACCACCGCATGACGATGAGCCTGAGCACCGGCCTCATCTCCGGGATGGACACCGGCACCCTCATCTCCCAGCTCATCCAGGCCGAGGCCGGACCGCAGACCGCGCTCAAGGCACGCCTGAAGGCGTCCGAGACCGCGGCCTCGGCGTACCGCACCGTCAACACGACCTTCCTCGCCGTGACCGCCGCCGCCGAGGCCGCGATGAAGCCGGCGGCGTGGAACCCCACGAAGGCCACGAGCTCCACCTCCAGCGTCGCGTTCACGGCCACCGCCGGCGCCGCCTCGAACTCCCTCACCTTCACCGTCAAGCAGCTCGCGACGTCGCACGCGGTGATGAACCGGAACACCACGCCGGGCACCTGGACGTCGCCCACCTCGCCGTACGGCGCCGCCGAGATCACGGTGTCCGACGAGAACGGGGTGGCCTCCCCGACGAAGATCACCGTCGGTGGGACCGGCACGCTCGCCGACGCCGCCGCCGCCATCAACGCCAGCTCGCACGGGCTGAGCGCCTCCGTCGTGCAGATCAGCTCCGGTGAGGCCGCCCTCCGCGTCGTCTCCAAGGAGACCGGCCTGACCAGCAAGTTTTCCTTGTCCGGGGCGGGCACCTCCACCACCAACGTCGACGCGGCCGACGCGGTGATCGTCCTGGGCACCCCCGGCACCCCCGGCGCCGTCGAGCTGTCGTCGGCCACCAACACGTTCGACTCGGTCATGCCCGGCGGCACCTTCACGGTGAGCAAGAAGGACGAGATTGCGACCCTCGGCATCGCCCCGGACTCGGACGCGGTGTACGCGACGGTCCAGTCGCTGATCAACGCGGTCAACGCCGCGGCCAAGACCGCGCGCGACTACACCTCCAACGCGCCGGGCAGCACCGCGACGCTCAAGGGCGACTACGCGGTCAGCTCGCTCGGGTCCCGGCTCCTCGACAACGTGACCGCGGCCCTCGGTGTCAACGGCTCCCCCGCGAAGATCGGGATCCAGCTGGCCAAGGACGGCAAGAGCGTCTCCCTCGACAAGACGGTCTTCATGGCCGCCCTCAAGGACGACCCCGAGAAGGTCCGGGCGATGGTCCTCGGCACGCCGGCGACGACCGACGCCGACGGTGACCCGGTGCCGGCCGTCAGCGGTCTCGCCGACCGCCTGCTCGCCGTCGCCAAGGGCGCCTCGGACAGCGCGACAGGCTCGCTGGTCGCGCTGGCCAACGGCCAGGACGGCCTCAAGAAGGGGTACCAGGACCAGATTGACGCCTGGGACCTGCGGCTGGCCAAGCGCAAGGAGACGCTCACCCGCCAGTTCACCGCCATGGAGACCGCCCTGAGCTCCCTGCGCAACCAGTCGACCTGGCTGGCCGGCCAGATCAACTCCCTCCCGTCCGCCAGCTGACCTCGGCTGCTCCGCACCACCTCACACCGCTCCAGGAGAACTCCCGATGAGTGCCGCTTCCCTCCGCGCCCGCTACCTCGGCGACGCGGTCGCCACCGCCTCGCCGCAGCAGGTCCTCGTGATGCTCTACGACCGCTTGGCCCTCGACCTCGAGCGGGCGCAGAAGGCCGCGGCGGCCGGGGAGCGGCAGGTCGCCAGCGAGCAGCTCCAGCACGCGCAGGACATCGTCATCGAGCTGCTGTCGAGCCTGCAGGTCGACGCCTGGGAGGGCGGTCCGCGGCTGGCCGCGCTCTACAACTGGCTGATCAGCGAGCTCATCCAGGCCAACATCAAGCTGGACACCAACCGCATCTCGTCCTGCCGCCAGGTGGTCGAGCCCCTGCGCGACGCGTGGCGGCAGGCCGCCGCCATGCTGGCCGGCAGCCAGTCATGAGCGCGGTGGGACCGGTGACCGGCGGCGCGACCGCCGGGGCCTACGCCGGTCCGCACACGCCGCAGGCCCCGGTCACCGGTCGATCGCCCCGTGAGGACGACGGGAAGCGCCGCCGGCCCGGGAACTGGCACGAGGCGCTGACCGAGCTCGAGGGCGAGGTGCTCGCCGCTGAGGAGACCCTGGCCCGGGGTCGCGCCGAGGAGATCGCCGCCTGGGGCCGGCGCAGCACCGACTGGGTCCCGCCCACCGGGCTCGGCCCCGTACCGGACGACCTCCGCGAACGGGCGATGCACCTGCTCCAGCACCAGCTCGCCGTCGCCGAGGCGCTCGTCGAGCGGATCACGCAGTCCCAGCGGCAGCGCGACGTCGCCGCCCGGATGTCCTACGGGCCGGTCCGCCCGGTGCCAACCTTCATCGACCAGGTCCTCTGAGCCCGCCCGGTCCTGCGAGCCGCTCGCCTCGCCGAGCGGCCCCTGCCTCTCCCGTCGAGCCGTTCCGCTGCCGATGAGGGAGGAGCACCCCGTTCCGAACCGAAGGGTCCACCGATGCGCGTCCTCGTCGTCCGGTCCACCGTGGCCCACGGGTCGATCTACCACCGCGTGGACGAGCCGGCGCGCGCCGTCCAGGAGTCCGGGACCGACGTCGACGTCGTCGTCGTGAACGGGCTGCGGACCACCGTCCGGGACGGCGAGATCACCGACGTGGACGCCCAGGGGGCCGACGTGGTGGTCCTGCAGCTCCCCAAGACCGTCGGGATGGTCCGGTGCCTGCGCCTGCTGCAGGCCCAGGGCGTCGCCGTGGTCGTCGAGGTGGACGATCTGCTCTCCGCGGTGCCGTTCGGCTCCCCCTCCTACCAGCTCATGGTGCTGGAGGGCTGGGCGCAGCACGCGCTGACGTGTGCCCGCGAGGCGGATGCGGTGACGGTGTCCTCGGCCCGGCTGCTCCGGGAGTACGCGGCGCACGGCCGCGGGCACCTCGTCCCCAACGCGATCCCCCGCCGGATCGCCGAGCTCCCGCCGGCCTTCGAGCGCAGCCCGGAGACCGTGTCGATCGGGTGGGCGGGCACCGTCGCCGCCCGTCCCTACGACGTGCAGGAGATGGGGTCCGGGCTCCAGCAGGCCCTCGACCGCACCCGCCCGCGGAGCCGCTTCGTCGTCCTGGGCGAGAAGGCGGACATCCGGCAGCGCATGGGCCTCGCGGCCGAGCCGGACCAGGTGCCGTGGGTGGCCGACGTGGAGACCTATCTCGTGCGGCTCGGTGAGCTGTTCGACGTCGGCGTCGCCCCGGTGCGCGTCGACCGGTTCAACGAGGCGAAGAGCTGGCTCAAGCCTCTCGAGTACGCGGCCCGCGGCATCTTCTGCGTCCGTTCCCGGATCGGCGAGTACGACCGCCTCGGCCTCGGGCTGCCCGCCCGGGCCGCGAAGGACTGGGCCAAGTGGATCTCGGTCGGGGTGCAGGACGCCGACCGGCGCCGGGAGGTGGCGGCCGCGGCACGGGAGATCGTCCTCGCCCGACACCTCACCGAGCACACGGCCGAGCAGTGGCTGGGGGCCTGGCGCGCCGCCCTCGACCACCGCGCCCGCGTCCGGGTCGCCGCCCGCCCGATGGCCGGCGCCGCGCGCCGCTGACCGCACCACCCGCACCACGCCCCGTCACCTTCGAGGTGACGGGGCGTTCGTGCGTTCCGGCACCCCTCATGCGCAAGCGGCACGGAAGGTGCCAACTCAGGCGTCCCGGGCGGACCGGGACACGGCCAGGTCACCGCAGGTCACATCCGTCACCGCTTCCCCGCCCGGCCCGCCGGCCCCTCTCGTGGCGCCCCGACGGTCAGCCGGCCGGGAGGGGATGCCGATGACAGAGCTGCACGGACAGCACCACTTCGCCACGGATCGGCGGACCCCGCACTCGCTCGCGAGTGCCTTCCGCGTACCCGGAGGTCGATCGTGTCCTGCTGCACCCGTCGGCGACCCGTCCCATGAGCTCCCTCATCGGCGACATCACGCCCGCTGCGCTGCACGCCAGCCTCTCCGGCCTCGCCCAGCGCCAGCGCGTCACGGCCGACAACATCGCGAACGTCAACACGCCCGGCTTCCTCGCCGGCCGCGTGGACTTCGAGTCCTCGCTCAAGGGCGCCCTGCGCAACGGTGAGACGCCGACGATCAGCGGCGGCACGACCGCGCGCTCCCTGGAGCCGACCAACACCAACGGCAACAACGTCAACCTCGACCAGGAGACGCTGATCGCCACGGAGACCGGTCTGCGCTACCAGCTGGCCCTCAACGCGCTGGACGGCAAGTACAACTCGATCCGCACCTCGCTCAGGACGAGCTGACATGGCCATCTTCGACACCCTGGGGATCTCCGGGTCCGGGCTGATGGTCCACCGCAAGTGGCTCGACGCCGTCTCGGACAACATCTCGAACGTCAACACCGTCACCCGCACCAACGAGGACGCGTTCCGCGAGCGCTTCGTGGTCGCGCAGGCGGTCGACTACGGCTCGGGCGAGGGCGGTGTGCGCGTCGCCCGCGCCGAGTTCGGCAGCGGCGAGGGGCGGATGGTCTACCAGCCCGACCACCCGCTGGCCGACGAGGAGGGGTACGTCAAGTACCCCGACGTCGACCTCGGTGACCAGATGACCCAGCTGCTCATGGCGCAGCGCGGCTACCAGGCCAACCTCGCCGTCGTGGAGCGGGCCACGAACATGTACCAGGCCGCGCTCCAGCTCGGGAAGGGCTGACCGTGACCGCCCCCCTGAGCGGGGTCCTGCCCGTCGGCGTCAGCGCGGTGACCGGCGTCGCCGGCTCCACCAACGCCGACGCCGTCACCTCGACGTCCAACGGCGACGGTTTCGCGTCGGTGCTCGCGTCCACCTTCGACAAGCTGCAGAGCACGCAGAACGCCGCGGACACCCTCGGCGCCCAGGCCGCCACCGGCGACCTGAAGGACGTGCACGACTACATCATCGCCAGGACCGAGGCGTCCCTGGCGACCGAGATGGTCGTGACCTTCAAGAACAAGGCCGTTGAGGCCTTCAACGAGATCATGAGGATGCCTGTCTGATGAAGTCGGCTCTCGCCGGGACGATGGAGCGCGCCCGCTCCACGTTCTCCACGATCAGCCTGGGGCAGAAGGTCGTCATCGGCCTCCTGCTCATCGGGCTGCTTCTCGGCGGGTTCATCTTCTTCCGCTGGATCACCGCGCCCACCCAGGCCCCGCTCTTCTCGAACCTGGCCGCCACGGACGCCTCCGCGATCGTCGAGGAGCTCAACGCCGCCGGCGTCGCCTACACCCTGACCGACGGCGGCAGCACGATCCTGGTCGACAAGGAGAAGGTCTACGACCTCCGGCTGCAGATGAGCGGCCAGGGGCTGCCGGCCGGTCAGGACACCGGGTACGCGCTCCTCGACGAGCAGGGCATCACCACCAGCGAGTTCCAGCAGCAGGTGACCTACCAGCGGGCGCTCGAGGGCGAGCTCTCCAAGACCCTCGAGGCCCTCGACGGCGTCAACTCCGCGGTCGTGCACGTCGCCCTGCCCGAGGACGAGGTCTTCGTGACCGAGCAGTCCGCGCCGACGGCGTCGGTGCTGCTCGACCTGGCGGCCGGCACCTCCCTGTCCGGGGAGCAGATCCAGGCCGTGACCAACCTGGTCTCCTCCAGCGTCCAGGACATGGAGCCCGACCAGGTCACCGTCACCGACTCCTCCGGGCAGGTGCTGTCGGCCCCGGGCACCGGGATCACCGCGGCCGCCGGTGACGCCCGCTCGCAGGTGGAGCAGGAGTACGAGGCGCGGCTGAAGACCAACGCCCAGGCGATCCTCGACCGGGTCGTCGGCCCGGGTCGCGCCGTCGTCTCGGTGCGTGCCGACGTCGACCTCTCGCAGAGCGACACGACGTCGGAGACCTACACCTACGACGAGGGCACGCCGCCGATCTCGGAGAGCACGACCACCGAGGACTACACCGGCGGCGGCACTCCGGTCGGCGGCGTCCTCGGCCCCGAGAACATGCCCGACGCGGCGGACAACGCCGGCGGTGGCGAGTCCTCCTACAACAAGGAGTCGACCACCTCGAACAACGCGGTCGGCAAGACGACCACGGTGACCGAGGGCGCACCGGGCGGGCTCAACCGCCTCACCGTCTCCGTGGTGATGGACGAGGCGGTCGCCGGCAACCTCAACCAGCAGCAGATCCGCGACCTGATGACCACGGCCGTCGGGCTGGACGAGGCCCGCGGCGACGACATCACCGTCGCCTCCATGCCCTTCGACACGACCGCCGCCGACGAGGCCGCCGCCGAGATGGAGGCCGCCCGCGAGGCCGAGGCCAGCGAGCAGATGTGGTCGATGATCCGCACCGGCGGCATCGCGGCCGGCATCGCGCTCGTCGTCCTCATCGTCTGGCTGCGCTCGCGCCGCCGCGGCGAGGTCGAGGAGGAGTACGAGCCGCTCGAGCTGTCCGACGACATGCTCGCCGAGCTCGACCGCCTGCGCGTCGCGAGCAGCCGCGAGGCGGTCGAGGTCGACAACCGGCAGATGGAGCTCGAGGCCGCGGAGCGGCAGAAGGTGCGGGGGGAGATCTCCACCATGGTCAGCGAGCGCCCCGACGAGGTCGCGGCCATGCTGCGCGGCTGGCTGACGGAGAACAAGTCGTGACGCTCGCCGGAATGGAGCAGCTGCTCGGCGCCGGCGGCGGCAACCTGCCCGTCCCGGCCGCTCCCCCGCGTCCCGAGCTGCCGGGCCTGCGCAAGGCTGCCGTCTTCCTCGCCCAGATGAGCAAGGAGGAGGCCGGCGCGATCCTGTCGAAGCTGCGCCCCCGCGAGGTGGAGTCGCTGACCCGGGAGCTCATGCGCCTGGGCTCGGTCGAGGTCGAGGACGTCGACTCCGTCATGAACGAGTTCCACGGCCTCATGACCGCCCAGCACTTCATCGGCCGCGGCGGCGTCGACTTCGCCCGCGAGATCCTGGCCGCCGGCCTGGGCGAGGACAAGGCCGAGGGCATCCTGTCGCGGCTCAACGTCGTCTACACCGAGGTGCCCTTCGCCTCGCTGCGCAATGCCGACGTGCGTCAGCTCGTCACGTTCCTCAAGGACGAGCACGCCCAGATCATCGCGCTGGTCCTCGCCCACCTCACCGCCGCGCAGTCGGCGGAGGTCCTCTCCGGGTTCGCGCCCGAGCAGCAGGCCGAGGTCGCGCACCGGATCGCCACGATGGACCGGACGTCGCCGGAGATGGTCCGCCTCGTCGAGGAGGAGCTCGGCCGGCGCATGGGCTCGCTGCTCGCGCACCAGGACATGACCACCGTGGGCGGCGTCGAGACCCTCGTCGAGATCATCAACCGCTCCCCCCGGCCCACCGAGCGCTCGATCCTGGAGTGGCTGGACAACACCGACCCGGAGCTGGCCGAGCAGGTCCGCTCGCAGATGTTCGTCTTCGAGGACATCGTCACCATCGACGACCGCTCGCTGCAGCAGGTGCTGCGCGAGGTCGAGGCGAACGACCTGGCCACCGCCCTCAAGGGCGTGCGTCCCGACGTCCGCGACAAGGTCCTGCGCAACCTCTCCGAGCGCGCGTCCGAGAACCTCAACGAGGAGATCGAGCTGCTCGGTCCGGTGCGCACGCGCACCGTCGAGGAGGCCCAGGCCAAGGTCGTCGGCATCATCCGCACGCTCGAGGAGCAGGGCGTCCTCACGCTGACCCGCGGACAGGACGATGAGTTCGTCTCGTGAGGGGGTCCTGCTGCGCGGCGGTGCCGCGCGGCAGGTCACCCCGTACCGCGCCGGCCTGCCCGAGCAGCGGGTCCCCGCCGAGGTCGAGCCGGTCGTCGAGCGGCGCACCAGCATCCGCCGCGCCGCGGACATGCCGGTCGTCGGCGGTGGCCCCTCGTTCCGCCTCGGCGACGTGTACGCCGAGGAGCTCGAGCGGCTGCGCGCGCGGGCGCACGAGGAGGGGTTCGCGGCCGGCCACGCCGAGGGCATGACCGCCGCGGCCGCCGTCGTCGCCGAGACCGAGCGCGCCGCCGCCGAGCGGCTCGCCGACGTCCAGGCCCGGTGGGAACGCCGGATGGCGTCCGCGGCAGCAGCGCTCGCGGCCGCCGCCACGCGCTTCGACGAGGCGTCGGTGCCGGTGGCGGACGAGATCCGGGAGACCGTCGTCGGCACCGTCCTCACGCTGGTCGAGGACCTGCTCGGCCGCGAGCTCGCGCTCGCCGAGGACCCCGTGATGGACGCCGTCCGCCGCGCGCTGGCGCTGGTCCCGGCCGACGCCCCGGCCGTCGTCCGGATCCACCCGGACGACCTCGCGGAGGTGCCCGCGGAGTCCCTCGCCGAGCTGCCCGCCAGCGTGCGCGTGGTCGCCGACGCCGGCATCGAGCGGGCCGGCGCGGTGGTCGAGACCGGCCCCCGGCGCATCGACGCCCAGCTCGGTGCCGCCCTCGAGCGCGTGCAGGCGGTGCTGACCCAGTGACGTTCCCCGCCACGGTGCTCACCCGCGCCCGGGCCGCCGCCCGTCCGCAGCTCACCGGGTCCGTCACCGGCGCCATGGGCCTGACGCTCAGCGTCGACGGCCTCAGCGCTGCCGTCGGCGACCTGGTGGAGGTCAACCCCGGCAGCCGCCCGCTGCTGGCCGAGGTGGTCGCCGTCGGTCGCGAGCGGCTGACCTGCATGCCGCTGGGCAACCTCTCCGGCGTGCACGCCGGCGCCCCGGTGCGCGCCACCGGGATGCCGCTGCAGGTGCCGGTCGGCCAAGCCCTGCTCGGCCGCGTCCTGGACGGCCTCGGCCGGCCCGTGGACGGCGGCCCCCCGCTGGGCTCCCGCGTCTCCTACGTCGACCTCTCCAGCGAGACGCCGCATGCGTTGTCCCGCACCCGGGTCGAGGAGCCGCTGACCTTCGGCGTCCGCGCGCTGGACACGCTCGTGCCCTGCGGCAAGGGCCAGCGCCTGGGCATCTTCGCCGGCTCCGGCGTCGGCAAGTCCAGCCTGCTCGCCCAGATCACGCGGGGCACCGACGCCGACGTCCGCGTCATCGGCCTCATCGGTGAGCGCGGCCGCGAGGTGCGCGAGTTCCTCGAGGAGAACCTCGGTGCCGAGGGCATGGCGCGCACCGTGGTCGTCGTCGCCACCTCCGACGAGCCGCCGCTGGTCCGGCTCAAGGCCGCGTTCGTGGCCACCCGCATCGCGGAGGCGTTCCGCGACGAGGGCCGCGACGTCCTGCTGCTCATGGACTCGATCACCCGGACGGCGATGGCCCAGCGCGAGGTGGGGCTGTCCGCGGGCGAACCGCCGGCGACCCGGGGCTACCCGCCGAGCGTCTTCGCGATGATGCCGCAGCTGCTGGAGAAGGCCGGAACCGGCGTCACCGGCTCGATCACCGGCCTCTACACCGTCCTGGTCGAGGGCGACGACCACAACGAGCCGATCGCCGACACCGCCCGGTCGATCCTGGACGGGCACATCGTGCTCACCCGCAAGCTGGCGACGACGGGGCACTTCCCCGCCATCGACGTCCTGGAGTCCATCTCCCGGGTGGCGAGCGCCGTCGTGCCGCCGGAGCTGATGGCCGACGCGCGGGAGATCCGCCGCCTGATGGGCGCCCTGCGCGACGTCAAGGAGCTCGTCGAGATCGGCGCCTACCAGACCGGCAGCGACCCGCTGGTCGACCGCGCCCGCATGCTCGCGCCGGCGATCGAGTCGTTCCTGCAGCAGCCGATGGGTGAGTCCACCGCGCCGCAGGAGGCGTGGAGCTGGCTGCAGCGGATCGTGAGGAGCGCGTGAAGCGCGCGCGGTTCCGGCTGCAGCCGGTGCTGGAGCTCCGGCGCACCGAGGAGCGCGCCGCGGCCGCCCTCGCGGCGCAGGCCGCCGGTGCGGCGGCGGACGCCGACCGGCGGGCCACCGAGTACGAGACGGCGCTGGCCGAGGCCACGCTCCCCCGCTCCCTGCCCGCCGGCCAGTTCCTGGCTGCGATGACCCTGCTGCGCACCGCCGCCACCGACGCCGCCGACGCCCGGGCGCTGGCCACCGCGTCCGCCGAGCAGTCCGAGCTGGTACGCGCCCGGTGGACCGCCGCGGCCCAGCGGACCAAGGGCCTCGAGCGGCTGCGCGACCGGCACATGGCCGCGTTGCAGCACGCCGAAGACGTCGCCGAGGAGCGGGCCGTCGACGACCTGGTGACCGGCCGCGCCGGCCGCGCCGCCGCCGACCGGACCGAGGACGGGGAGGTCCCGTGGATGCCGTGATCGCGGTCCAGGCCCGGATCAGCGAGATCCAGAGCCGCTTCCTGCACCGCCCGCAGACCGCCTCGACCACCTGGGCGAGCGCCGCGGCCGCCGCCGGCCTGACCGGGACCGGCTCGGCGACGACCGCCACCGGTCCCGCCACCGCGTCGGAGAGCGCCGTCGTCGCCGAGGCGCAGAAGTACCTCGGCGTCCCCTACCTGTGGGGCGGGACCGACCCGGCCAAGGGTCTGGACTGCTCGGGGTTCACGCAGCTGGTCTACAAGAACCTCGGCATCGACCTGCCGCGCACGTCGTCGCAGCAGGCGACCAGCGGCCAGGCCGTCGCCTCGCTGGCCGACGCCCGCCCCGGCGACCTGGTCTTCTTCGACTACTCGTCGGGACGCGCCGGCATCGACCACGTGGGCGTCTACATCGGCAACGGCAAGATGATCGCCGCCCCGCAGGCCGGCGAGGTCGTCAAGGTGCAGGACGTCGGCAACCCGACGGTCATCCGGCGCGTCCTCCCCCAGCAGGCGGCGACCGCTGCGACCGCGTCGGGCAGCGCGCTCGCGGGAGTCCCCTACGCCGACCTGTTCACCCGCGCCGGCGCCCGCTACGGGGTGGACGCCTCGCTGCTGGCCGCGGTCGCCTCGCAGGAGTCGAGCTTCAACGCCTCGGCGGTCTCCCCCGCCGGCGCGCAGGGGCTCATGCAGTTCATGCCGGCCACCGCCCGCGGTCTCGGCGTCAACGCCCTCGACCCGACCTCGGCCATCGACGGTGCGGCCCGCTACCTGAGCAGCCTGACCCAGCAGTTCGGCTCGACCGACCTGGCGCTGGCCGCCTACAACGCCGGGCCCGGCACGGTGTCCCGCTACGGCGGCATCCCGCCCTACTCCGAGACCCAGAACTACGTGCGCGCAGTGATGACCAAGGCGGAGGCCTACCGATGACAAGCCCTGGTTCGATCAACGCGCTGACGTCGCTGCGCACGCGACCGGCGGGCAGCACCGACGCGCGCAGCCCATCGGGCGCCTCGCCGTTCGCCTCGGCCCTCGACGACGCCCTGGCGGCGGACCGCCCCGGTCAGGGGACCGACCGCGCCGCCGAACGGCGGAGCACCCCCGACGACAGGGCGGCCCGCGCCCTCGACCGGGCCGCCGACGCGCAGGCCCGGGCCGACCGCGCCACCGAGCGCGCGAGCGACCGGGCCGAGAGGGCGGCCGACCACGCCGCCGAGCGGGCGGGCCGCGCCGGCGCCCGGGCCGCCGCGGCCGCCGCCCGGGCGGCCGAGGCCGCGCGCCGTCCCGAGCAGGGCGGTACCGGTGCCACGGACGACCCCGCGGACGACGCCACGACGGCGACGCCCGAGATCGCACCGACCCCGGTCGCGGCTGCGGAGGCACCGGGCGACGACACCGCGGCGACCGCCGCACCGGCGCTGCCGGCCGCGCTGTGGGCGATGGCCTTCGGCGGGACGGTCGCCACGCCCACGCCGGCGGAGACGGCGGCCCCCGTCGTCGCCGGTGCCGTCACCGCGGAGGTGCAGGCGGCCGCGCCGGCGCCGGCGTCCGCCCCGGCCGCCGCCGTGGCGCTGCCGGTCACCGCACCGGCCGCTCCCGCCGCCGACCCGGCGGCTCCGGCGCCTGCCCCGAGCACCGCCGTCCCGGCCACGACCCCCTCCCCCGCCTCCGCCTCCGCCGCTGCCGCCGCCGCACTCGCCGACCTCACCGTCGTGCCGGCCCCGGGCGCCCCCGCAGCGGCCGCGCCTGCCCCCGCTGCCGCGGTGCCGGCGCCCGCGCCGGTCGTGGACGCGCCCGCACCGACCGTGCCCACCGCGGTCGCCGCCTCACCGGTCGCGACCGACGCGACGCCGGCCGCACCGGCAGCGGCAGCGGCCCCTGCCCCGTCGCCCACGACCGGCGGCACCGGCACCACCGCCGCAGCCCCGGCCGCCACGGTTGCCGCCGTCCCGTCGACCGGCACCGGCGGCGCCCCGTCCGGTGGGGCCGGCAACCCGGGCCAGAGCTCCGGGACGCCGGCGGCCCCCGCCACCGACAGCGCTCCCGATGCGCTGCCGATCGGTGCCGCCCCCGCACCGTCGGCGACCGCGCCCGTCGCCGCTCCCGCGGCCCCCTCCGCGACCGGTGACGCCGCTGCCCTGCCGGTCGGATCGCAGGTGGCCCGCCAGGTCGCGGTGCTCGGCCGCGGACCCGACGGCGCGCACACCATGACCCTCGTCCTGAACCCGGAGAACCTGGGTCCGGTCGAGGTCTCGGTGACCGTCAGCAAGGGGTCGGTCGACCTGCACCTGCGCGGTGCGCACGAGCAGGGCCGGGCCGCGCTGCTCGACGGCCTGCCCGACCTGCGCCGCGACCTCGAGTCGGCGGGGCTCACGCCGTCGCGGCTCGAGGTGGACCGGGACACCGGCGGTTCCTGGCTGGCCCGCCACGCGGCCCAGCAGCAGGCCGACCACCAGGGCTCCCCCCAGCGCGGCCAGCAGGACCAGGGCGGCGACAGGTCACGACCCTGGGGCGCCCCTGCCGATACCCCAGTGAGCGGTCCGATCCCGCCCCGCAACCGAGCCACGTCGGCCTCCGGCGTGGACGTGCTCGCCTGAGAGAAGGAGTGACCGACCGATGACGGCACCCGTGACCGGAGCAGGCGGGACCGCGTACACGCCCGCCTCCTCGACGGTCGACCGACCGGACCAGATGGGCAAGGACGTCTTCATGAAGCTGCTGGTCGCGCAGATGCGCTACCAGGACCCGGGCAACCCGGTCGACTCCTCGCAGATGATGGCCCAGACGGCGACCTTCAGCCAGGTCGAGAAGCTCGAGCAGCTGGTCAACCAGAACGCCTCGATGCTCGTCCTCCAGGAGTCGGCCACGGCCGGCGCCCTCGTCGGCCGGACGGCTACCTACACCGACACGACCGGCGCCTCGAAGACCGGGGTCGTCACCGCCGTGCAGCTCGCCAGCAAGCAGAGCGAGGCCGTCGCGATCATCGACGGCGTCAAGGTCCAGGTGGGCCGGCTCACCGAGATCTCCGTGACCACGTAGGCGTCCCGCCTGCACCCCAACGCCCGCACCGCCGCCCGGCCCGCCCACACCTGAGGAGAACCTCCCCGTGCTTCGTTCCATGTTCTCGGCCATCTCCGGCCTGCGCGCCCACCAGACCAAGATGGACGTCACCGGCAACAACATCGCCAACGTCAACACCGTCGGCTTCAAGGGGAGCCAGACGGTCTTCCAGGACACGCTGTCCCAGGTCATCCGCGCCGGTGGCGCCCCCGCCGCGGACCGTGGTGGCACAAACCCCGCGCAGGTCGGTCTCGGCGCGAAGGTCGCCGCGATCACCACCAACTGGACCCAGGGCGCGACGCAGTCCACCGGCCGCTCCACCGACTTCATGATCGAGGGCGACGGCTTCTTCGTGACCCGCGGCGCCGGTGGCGAGCAGCTGTTCACCCGCGCGGGCTCGTTCGACTTCGACGGCGCCGGCAAGCTGGTCACGCCCGACGGCGCGGTCCTGCAGGGCTGGATGGCCGACGAGAACGGCGTCGTCAACACCAACGGGCAGGTCGGACCGCTCTCGGTCCCCTACGGCCAGCTCGTCGCGCCGTCCGCCAGCACGCGGGGGGTCGTCACGGGCAACATCCCCTCGGACGGCCCGACCGGGACGCCGCTGCAGACCGGCATCACGATGTACGACAGCCAGGGCGTCGCGCAGAAGATGTTCTACAACCTGACGCGGACGGCGGCGAACACCTGGACCGTGGAGGTGCGGCACGAGAACGGCGACGTCATGCAGACCGTCACCGGCGTCACCTTCGACACCGCGGGCAAGCTGACCACCCCCGCCGCCCCGGGCCTGCTCGCGGCGTTCAACCCGAACACCGTGCACGCCGGCAGCTACCCGAGCTGGAACAACGACGTCCAGATCGACCTGTCCGGGCTGACCCAGTACGGCTCCACCAACACCCTCGGTGCGCCGGAGCAGGACGGTTACGCGCTGGGCTCGCTGCAGTCGTTCCAGCTGGGCGCCGACGGCACGATCATGGGCGTCTACTCCAACGAGCTGCGCCAGCCCATCGGGCGGCTGGCCCTGGCCTCCTTCAACAACCCCGGCGGTCTGGAGAAGGCCGGCAACAGCTCCTTCCGCGTCGGCGTGAACTCCGGTGTGGCCCAGATCGGCACCGCTGCCGAGGGCGGGCGGGGCGCCCTGATGTCCGGCGCCCTGGAGATGTCGAACGTCGACCTCGCCGAGGAGTTCACCGGCCTGATCGTGGCCCAGCGCGGTTTCCAGGCCAACAGCCGCGTGATCACCAGCTCCGACGAGATCCTGCAGGACCTGGTCAACCTCAAGCGCTAGCAGCGCACGCCCTGACGGCCCGGTCACTCCTCGGGGGTGACCGGGCCGCCGCGATTCCCCCGGGATACCGGGGCTCCGACCCCGCCGCCGGCGGACGTTCGGCTCAAGGGAACGCCCTGGTGAGCCGATGAGAACAGTGCACCCGCCCGCCCTGCGGGCACCCCACAGACAAGGACCGAACCGTGATCCGTGTGACGCGCCTGAACGGTGAGCAGTTCGCGCTCAACCCCGATCTGATCGAGCGGGTGGAGGCGCACCCCGACACGGTCGCCTTCCTGGTGGACGGCACGAAGTACGTGGTGAAGGAGTCCGTCGAGGAGGTGCTCGACGAGATCCGCGAGTACCGCGCCGGCATCCTCGCCACCTCCTACGAGATGGACCGCGGCGAGTACCGGGCGCCCATCCGCCGGGACGGCGAGGCCGCCGAGTCGTCGGTCGTCCCGTTCCCGAGCCGCGAGGAGCGCTGACCCGTGGATCCCGCCACCCTGATCGGGTTCGCCGTCTCGATCGTCGCCCTCTTCGTCTTCATGACGATGGAGGGCGTCGCCCCCACGGCACTGATCTTCCTGCCCGCGATCGTCCTGGTCGTCATCGCGACGTTCGGCGCCGCGGCGGCCAGCCAGACGCTGGACGACCTCAAGAAGGTCGGCAGCTGGTTCAAGATGGCCGTGCTGCCGGCCAAGGTGCCGCCGCCGACCGAGCAGATCCAGACCCTGGTCAGCCTCGCCGAGAAGGCCCGCAAGGAGGGCCTGCTGGCGCTCGAGGCCCAGGTCAAGGAGATCCAGGACCCCTTCCTCAAGCGCGGGCTGCAGATGGGCATCGACGGCACCGACCCCGAGGAGCTGCGCACCGTCCTCGAGAGCGAGATCGCGGCCAAGAAGGCCGAGGACAAGGTCGCCGCCAAGTTCATGAACGCCATGGGCGGCTACGCGCCGACCATCGGCATCCTGGGCTGCATCGTCGGCCTGATGAACGTGATGGGGAACCTCGACAACCCGGCGACGCTCGGCCCGATGGTCTCCGCGGCGTTCATCGCCACCCTCTGGGGCGTCATGGCGGCCAACTTCTGGTTCCTGCCGATGGGCGCCAAGATCCTCCGCGTCAGCGAGCTGCAGGCCGCCCAGATGGAGCTGCTCGTCGAGGGCATCACCGAGATCCAGGCCGGCACCAGCCCCCGGGCCGTCCGGCTCAAGCTGACCTCGCTCGTGCCGCCGAGCGCGCTGGCCAAGGAAGCGGCGTGACCCCGTGAGCACCGGTCACGGCCGCCGCCGCAAGAAGCACGAGGAGCACGAGGAGCACGAGAACCACGAGCGGTGGCTCGTGTCGGGCTTCGACATGATGACGCTGCTGTTCGTGCTCTTCGTGGTGCTCTTCGCCATGAGCAAGGTGGACGAGGCCAAGTTCGCCGCCCTCGCCCAGGGCATGTCCGAGGCCTTCGGCACCCCGGTCAGCGTCATGACCAGCGTCACGCCCGAGGGCTCGCCCCTCGACGGCCTGCCCGGTGCCATCGACATCGCCTCGGCCATCCCCCCGGACCCCACGGTGACCGACGCCGAGGTGGACAAGGCGGCCGCGGCAGCGGCCGCGGAGCGTGCCAAGAACATCGCCGCAGAGGCAGCGGCGGCCTACGACGAGCTCGCCGCCGCACGGGACGCGATCGACGCCGCGCTGGCGGCGGCCGGCTACGACGGCGCAGCGCAGTTCGAGATCGACGAGCGCGGCCTGGTGGTGCACATCGTCGCCGACGAGGTCCTCTTCGACGCCGAGCAGGCGGTCCTGCGACCCGAGGGCGGGGCCATCCTCGACGCGGTCGCGCCCACCCTCCTCGCACTGCCGAACCAGCTGGCGGTCGAGGGTCACGCCAACCACCTGCCGGTCACCGCCGGCGGACCCTGGCCGTCGAACTGGGAGCTGTCGGCGTTCCGCGCCACCACCGTCGTGCGGTACCTCGCCGGGGACGGCGTCCCGCAGAACCGGATGTCCGCGGACGCCTACAGCTCCACCCGTCCGCTCGTCCCCGAGACCGATCCCAGCGCGATCACCGTCAACCGGCGGGTCGACATCGTCGTCCTGTCCACCGCCTCGGCAGAGGCCAACGCCCTCCTGCCCGGCATCGACGCAACGAAGCAGGAGGCAACACCATGAGCAGCAAGGACAAGGCCGAGACCGAGGACGGCGCGGAGAAGGGCGGCGGCAAGAAGAAGCTCGTCATGCTCCTCGCGGTCCTCCTCGTGGCCGGGGCCGGGGCCGCCTGGTTCTTCCTGTTCTCCGGTTCCGGTGAGGCCGAGGCGGCCGCCGAGCCCGAGCACGGCGGGTACGTCGCGCTGGAGCCGATCGCGGTCAACCTGGCCGGGGGCGGATACCTGAAGATCGGCCTCACCCTGGAGATCACGGTCGACGCCGCGGGCGGTGGGCACGGCGGTGCCGCCGTCGACGGCGCCAAGGCCTACGACCAGATCATCTCGACGTTCTCCCAGGCGTCCCCGGCCGACGTGACCAACGCCCGGGACGCGCTCAAGGAGGCCCTCGAGCAGAAGATCGTCGCGGCCTACACCGAGGACGACGTGCCCATGGTCATGCACATCTACTACACCGAGTACGTCACGCAGTAGCCGCCGCCGACGTCGCCCGGCCCTCCCGAGGGCCGGGCGACGTCACGCGCCGGGCACGCCCCGCACCACCCGTCACACTCCTCCCCGCCCGTCGGTCAGGGTCGGGTCCGGCTCCGCCGATGAGGTGGAACGTGACCACACCCGAGACCGGACCGGCCCCGAGCGAGGCGGGCCCCCAGTCCCCGGAGGAGTCACCGGAGGCCCCCGCCGCCGCCGCACAGGCCGCCGCGCCCACCGCGCCCGCCGGCACCGGGCCGACCACTCCGGCCGGCGCGCGCAACCGGCGCCGCCAGCCGCGGACCTACGACTTCCGCCGGCCGACGAAGCTCTCCCGTGAACACGTCCGGGTCCTGCAGATCGCGCAGGAGGCCTTCGCCCGCCAGGCGACCACGACCCTCACGACGTTCCTGCGCGCCGGGGCCCGCCTCGAGCTCAACGGGATCGAGCAGTTCTCCTACGACGACTACATCGCGACGCTGCCCGACCCGGTGTTCATCTCGACGTTCTCGCTCGAGCCCATCGCCGGCAAGGGCATGTTCGCCTACCCGCTCGACATCGCCATGGCCATCGTCGACCACATGCTGGGCGGCTCGGGGACCGCCGAGCAGCCGAACCGGCCGATGACGGCGATGGAGACGACCATCAGCAACCACCTGCTCGGCCGGCTCCTGGACGAGCTCGCCTCCTCGTTCTCGACGATCACCGAGATCCAGCCGGACCTGCTGGGCCACGAGTACAACCCGCAGCTCGCGCAGGCGGCCGCGGGGTCGGACACCGTCATGGTGGCCTCCTACTCGATGGCCGTGGGCTCCCGCGAGGGCGAGGCCACCCTCGTGCTGCCGTTCTCCTCGTTCGCGCAGGCGCTGAACAACGCGGCATCCCCGCAGCTGTCGGAGTCGGCGCTGGCCAAGCGCAAGCGGGCCACCGAGGCGCTGATCGCCCGCCTCAACCTCGTGCCGGTCGACGTGAGCGTCCGGTTCGCGCCGCTGACCGTCTCCTCGGCGGACCTGCTGTCCCTCGCCGTCGACGACGTCCTCCTGCTGCGCCACCCGCCGGACGCGCCGCTCGAGGTCACCACCAACGACGTGACGTTCGCCTACGCGATCGCCAGCAACCACCGGCGCCGACTGGCCGCCGCGATCGTCCCCACCCCGCAAGCCGCCGTGAAGGACACCGCATGAGCACCGACACGTCCCAGGACTTCCAGACCGTCTCCGCGGTCGTCACCGCCGCGGCCCGCGCCGCCGCCGCGCTGGTCCCGGCCACGGTGGAGCTGGTCCCCGGCACGCCGGTCAACGACCCCGACAGCGTCCCGCTGCCGCCCGGCGCCGCCTCGGCGGTCTCCGCCGGCCTGTCCGGCGAGGTCAGCGGCGACATCGTGCTGGTCGTCTCCCCGGACATCGTCGAGGCGCTGAGCAACTCCCCCGTCGGCCGGATGGACGTCGCCACCGCGCTGCGCCCGGCCCTCGAGGCCGCGGCCGCCACGCTGGGCCGCGTCCGGATCGCCTCCGAGCGCGTCGAGGAGCCGGTGGCAGCGCTGGACGGCATGCGCGACAAGGGCATGTTCGTGGCGGTGCCGCTGATGGCCGGCGCCGAGCACCAGGCGACCTTCGCCCTCCAGGTCACCCTGCCGACGGCTCAGCCGCAGCAGCGGGGCAGCCTCGACCTCCTCCGGCACGTCGCCATGGAGGTGACGGTCGAGATCGGCCGCACCCGCATGACGGTGCAGGAGCTGCTGTCGCTGCACCCCGGCGAGGTCGTGGAGCTCGACCGCGCCGCCAGCGCCCCGGCGGACCTGCTGGTCAACGGCACGCTCATCGCCCGCGGCGAGGTCGTCGTCGTCGACGAGGACTTCGGGCTGCGCATCAGCGAGATCGTGACCGACGCCGCCGCGCAGGAACTGGGTGTCGCATGACCTGGATGATCATCCGCCTGATCCTGTCGCTGGCGTTCGTCGCCGCGGTCCTCTTCTTCGCGGCGCGACTGGCGAAGAAGAAGGGGCTGGGCCAGGGCAACGGCCTGATCGAGGTCGTCGCCCGCCAGCGCATGGGCCGGGCGAGCACCGTCAACGTGGTCCGCATCGCCGACGTCGTCCTCGTCGTGGGCGCCACCGAGGAGCAGGTCACCCTGCTCGCCGAGGTCGACGCCGACGCCGTGGACGCCGCCCTCCGCGAGCGCCGCGTGCCCATCGCGGTCGGTGCCCGAGCCGACGACGAGGACGCCGAGGTCCACACGTTCGCCGCCCGCACGACCAGCCCCGCCCTGGCCGGCTCGGTCTTCGACCGCAACGGCTGGGGCACCTTCGTCAACCAGCTGCGCGAGCGCACGGTCCGCAAGCCATGACGTCGTCCGTGCGCCCGCTGCCGGCGCCCGGCGCAGTCCCGACGCGGCACCGGGCGACCGTCGTCCTGCTGCTCGCCCTGCTGTGCACGGTCGCGGCGGTGCTCCTGGCCGGCCCGGCGTCGGCGGCCCCGACCGACCCGGTGGCGCCGACGGCACCCACCGCCCCGACGGTCCCGGGCGACGGCAACATCGACATCTCGATCGGCGACGGGTCGCCGAGCAGCTCCATCACGCTGATCCTCGCGATCACGGTGCTCTCGATCGCGCCGTCGGTGCTCCTGCTGGCGACCTCGTTCACCAAGATCATCGTCGTCCTCGGCCTGACCCGGAACGCGCTGGGCCTGCCGTCCTCCCCGCCCAACCAGGTCCTGACCGGGATCGCGTTGTTCCTGACGCTGTTCGTGATGGGGCCCGTCTTCTCCGACATCAACGAGGTGGCCGTCCAGCCCTACATGGACGGCACGGTCACGGTGTCGCAGGCCTACGACGCCGGCGTGGTGCCGCTGCGGGAGTTCCTGCTGAGCAACACCCGCGAGGACGAGCTGCAGCTCATGATCGGGCTCTCCGGCGAGGAGGCCCCGGCTGCGGCGGAGGAGGTCAGCATGACCACCCTCATCCCGGCCTTCGTCCTCTCCGAGCTCAAGAGCGCGTTCATCATCGGGCTGGTCGTCTTCATCCCGTTCCTGGTGCTGGACATGCTGGTCAGCGCCGCGCTCATGGCGATGGGCATGATGATGGTGCCGCCGACCATCGTGTCGCTGCCCTTCAAGCTGCTGCTCTTCGTCGTCGTCGACGGATGGGCGCTGATCACCACGGCGCTGGTGGGGTCCTACGGGGGCAGCGGCTGATGAGCGACGCCGACGTCACCCAGATCGCCGCGCAGACGATGATGGTCGCGGCCAAGGTGGCCGCCCCGATCCTGCTGACCGCGCTGCTCGTGGGCTTCCTGATCTCGCTGTTCCAGGCGGCCACCCAGATCCAGGAGCAGACCCTCTCCTTCGTCCCGAAGATCATCGCCGTCGCCATCGCGCTGCTGGTCACGGGCAACTGGGTGCTCGCCGAGCTGGTCAGCTTCACCCAGAGCCTGTTCGACCAGTTGCCGGCGCTGCTCGACCGGACCTGAGGCCGCGATGGACCTCTCGGTCCCGGCAGTCACGCTGGCGGCGCTCCTGCTCGGGACGGCCCGGGCCACCGGCTTCGTGCTGCTGGCCCCGCCGTTCAACTCCCGGACCATCCCGGGTCCGGTCAAGGCCGCCCTCGCGCTGGCCCTGTCGGTGCTCCTGTCGACGCAGATCGCGCCCTCTCTCCCCGAGCCGACGGCCGGGTTCCTCGTCGTCGCCGCGGTCACCGAGGTCGTGATCGGGGCCGCGCTCGGCTTCGTGGTCCAGGTGCTGTTCACCGCCGTGCAGATGGCCGGCGACCTGATCGACGTCACCGGCGGCTTCTCGCTGCAGCCGGCCTACGACCCGCTCGCGATGACGCAGAACTCGTCGGTCGGCCGGTTGCACTACCTGCTCGCCAGCACGCTGCTGTTCACCAGCGGCGGCCACCTGCTCATGGTCAAGGGCTTCGCGACGTCGTACCAGGGCATGCCGGTGGGCGGCGAGGTGCCGACCGACCAGATCGCGGCCGTGGTGGCCAAGGCCTTCTCGTTGATGTTCCTGGCCGCGCTGCAGATCGCCGGGCCGATGGTCGCCGTGCTGCTGCTCGCCGACGTCGCCCTGGCGCTGCTCAGCCGCGCCGCCCCGTCGCTCAACATCTTCGCCTTCGGCTTCCCGGTGAAGATCCTGCTGACGCTCACCATGCTCGGCCTCACGTTCCCGCTGCTGCCGCCGGCGCTCGACGCGCTGCTCGACCACGCGGCCCGCGCCATGGTCTCCCTCCGGAGCGGGTGACCCATGGCCAAGGACGGTCCCGGTGGTGAGAAGACAGAGAAGCCGACTCCCCAGCGCCTGAAGAAGGCGCGCAAGGAAGGGCAGATCCCACGCACCCAGGAGCTGGGGACGTGGCTGGGGGTGGCGGCGGCGAGCGTGCTGCTGCCGATGATGGTCGGCAACGCGTTCGACTCGGTGCGCGCGCTCTTCGTGCAGATCGGCTCGGTGGCCGACAACCCGGAGCCCGCCGCGCTGTCGATCCTCCTGGGCGAGGCGCTGACGGCGTTCATGACGACGCTGCTGCCGATGGCGCTCGGGATGATGGTCGTCGGCACGGTGTCCTCGGCCGCCCAGGGCGGCGTCACGTTCGCGACCAAGTCGATGAAGCCGACGCTGAAGAAGCTCAACCCCTTCCCGGGCATCAAGCGCATGTTCGGCACGCAGGGCCTGTGGGAGTCGGCCAAGTCGCTGATCAAGACGGCGGCGCTGGCCACCGTCGTCATCGTGACCAGCGACCGGGCGCAGACCCTGGTGTCCTCCTCCGGCGCCCTGCCGCTGTCGGCCGTCGCGGCGACCTTCACCGACGCCGCCATCCTGATGTTCCGCGTCGTCGCGGTCACCGGCCTGGTCATCGCCGTCGCCGACTACGTCGTCGTCCGGATGAAGACGATGAAGAAGCTCAAGATGAGCAAGTACGAGATCCAGCAGGAGCACAAGCAGTCCGAGGGCGACCCGCACATGAAGGCCCACCGCCGGGGGGTCCAGATGTCGATGTCGCGCAACCGGATGATGAGCGAGGCCCGGGAGGCCGACGTCCTGCTGGTGAACCCGACCCACGTCGCCGTGGCGCTGAAGTACGACCCGTCGAAGGGCGCGCCGCGGGTGGTGGCCAAGGGCGCCGGCGAGGTGGCGGCCAAGCTGCGCGCGGTCGCCGAGGAGAACCGGGTGCCGATGGTCCAGGACGTCCCCCTGGCCCGCGCCCTGCACGCGTCCTGCGACCTCGGCCAGGAGGTGCCGGCCCAGCTGTTCACCGCCGTCGCCCGCGTGCTCGCGTTCGTCATGCACCTGGGCGCCCGCGGCGTGAAGGGCGGCTTCCACCGGCCGGGCTTCGAGCCGCCGGAGCTCGAGGGGCTCCCGGAGAAGGTGCGCCGGCGGGTCGCCGCCTGAGGTACCGGGTGACCATCGGGCTGCCGATGAGGAGTCCGTGAGCCCGCTGCCGTCCTGCGTGGTCCCCGGAGCGGGCGCGTGAAGGGCATGAGCAAGATGGCCGTCCCCGTCGGGGTCGTCGCCATCGTCCTCATGCTGGTCGTGCCGCTGCCGGCGGCCCTGATGGACATGCTCATCGGGCTCAACCTGGCGGTCTCGCTGCTGATCCTGCTCGTGTCCATGCAGATCAGGAAGCCGCTGGACTTCGCGGTCTTCCCCTCGCTGCTGCTCATCGCGACGCTGTTCCGGCTGGCGCTCAACGTCTCCTCGACCCGCCTGGTCCTGACCGACGGCTACGCGGGCAAGGTCATCGAGGCCTTCGGGCACATCGTCATCAGCGGCTCGCTGATCGTCGGTCTGGTCATCTTCCTGATCCTGGTGATCGTGCAGTTCGTGGTCATCACGAACGGTGCCGGGCGCGTCGCCGAGGTCGGCGCCCGCTTCACCCTCGACGCCATGCCCGGCAAGCAGATGGCCATCGACGCCGACCTCAACGCCGGCCTGATCAACGAGCAGCAGGCGCGCAAGCGCCGCCAGGAGGTCACCGCCGAGGCCGACTTCTACGGCTCGATGGACGGCGCCTCGAAGTTCGTCAAGGGCGACGCCATCGCCGGCATCATCGTCACGCTGGTGAACCTGATCGGTGGCTTCGCCATCGGCGTGCTGCAGAAGGGCATGGCCCCCGCCGAGTCCGTCTCCACGTACTCGCTGCTCACCGTGGGCGACGGCCTGGTCTCCATGATCCCGGCGCTGCTGATGTCCACCGCGACCGGCATCATCGTCACGCGGTCGGCCACCGAGGGCGACATGGGCAGCGATCTGCTCGCCCAGCTCGGCCGCTTCAAGCAGCCGGTCCAGATCACCGGCGGCGCGTTCTTCGCGCTGTGCCTCATCCCCGGCCTGCCCAAGCTGCCCTTCGTCGTCATCGGGGCGCTCTGCCTGTTCCTCGCCAGCCGCATGGTGGAGGCGCCGGACGTCGACGAGGAGGCCGAGGCAGCAGCCGCGGCCGCCGCCGAGCTCGAGCCGAAGCCGGACTCGCCCGAGGCGATCGCCGAGAAGATGCGGGTCGACCCGCTGGAGCTCGAGGTGGCCTTCGACCTGGTCGACCTGGTCGACCCGTCGCGCGGCGGCGACCTGCTCGACCGGGTCAAGGCGCTGCGCCGGAAGGTCGCGATGGACACCGGCCTGGTGATCCCGCTGGTCCGCACCCGCGACAACCTCGACCTGCCCGGGTCCCAGTACGTCATCTGGCTCAACGGCGTCCCGGCCGCGAAGGGCATCTCCCCCGCCGGCACCATCCTCGCGATCGGCGACAACCTCGACGGCATCCCCGGCAAGGCCACCCGCGAGCCGGTGTTCGGGCTCGCCGCGAAGTGGGTGCCGATGGAGCTGCAGCGGCAGGCGGAGATGGCCGGCGCCACCGTCGTCGACCGGTCGTCGGTCATCACGACGCACCTGGCCGAGGTCGTCCGGCAGAACGCCGCGGACCTGCTCGGCCGGGAGGACGTCCGTCTCCTGGTGGAGATGGTCCGCCGGACGCACCCCGTGGTCGTCGAGGAACTGACCCCCGCGCTGCTCACCCTGGGAGAGGTGCAACGTGTGTTGCACGCGTTGCTCGAAGAGGGTGTGTCGATCCGGGACCTGGTGCGCATCTTCGAGGCACTCTCTGTGCGTGCGAAGACGTCCACCGAGCTCGACGGTCTCGTCGAGGCGGCACGGGCGGCGCTGGGCTCGGCGATCAGCCACCCGTACGTGACACCCGACGAGCGCCTCCACGTCTTCACCCTCGAGCCCGGCTTCGAGCAGCGGCTCCTGGAGTCCATCCGGCAGAGCGACGCCGGACTGGTGCTGGCCCTCGACGCGGCCGGCATCGACGCCCTGGTCCACGGCTGCAGCGGCCTCCTCGAGGAGGCCGAGCGGCAGGGCCTGTCCCCCGTCCTGGTGTGCTCGCCCCAGGTGCGCGCCGCACTCGCACGCCTGATGCGCCAGGTCATCCCCCGGCTTCCGGTGATCTCCTACTCCGAGGTCTCCCGGACAGCGCAGATCGAGTCGCTGGGAGTTGTGAGCGGTGCCGTTGCGATCCGTTGAGGCCGCCTCGCGCGACGACGCGATCGCCGCGGCGCGCGAGCAGTTCGGTCCCCAGGCCCGTGTCGTCGGGGTGCGGCGCGTCCGCTCCGGTGGCGTGCTCGGGTTCTTCGCGACCGAGCGCTACGTCGCCGAGGTGGCCGAGCTCGCGCCCGAGACCGCCATCCGTCCTGCCGTGCCGTCCCGCAGCGACCGGGACGACGAGCTGCCCGCCGACTTCTCCTCGCCCCTGGCCTCGGCAGCCCCGGCGCGCGCCCGCTCCACCGCTCCCGCCCGCAACGGCGCGGCCGCCTGGGCGGCGGAGGCAGCGGCGCGCCCGGTCGACGACGACATCCCCGAGGAGGTCCGGGCGGCGGCTGCGGCCGCGCGCGCGGCCCGCTCGGGCGGTGCCTCGCGGCCGGCCACGGCCCCGCGTCCCTCCACCCCCGACCGCGCCGCCGACCGGGCCACCCCGGCGCCGGCCCGGTCGGCGGACGAGGAGAAGGTCAGCGAGCTCGTCGGGCTGCTGGCCGCCCAGCAGTCCGAGCCCCCGGCCCCGGCCTACTCGCGGACGTCGCTCCCGCGCGCCGCTTTCCCGCGCGCGGGCACGATCAGCCGCGGGGACGACGCCGAGGAGCTCCCGACCTCGTCCCGCTCGGCGGGCCCGCGGGCGTCCGCCCCGTCCGCGCCCTCGCCCTTCACCGCCGCCCTCGCGCGGATGGTCGCCGGCGACCAGGACGTGCGGCAGGCGGTGCAGGAGGCCCTGGTGCAGAAGCCGGAGACGACGCCGGCGCAGGAACGTGATCCCGAGCCCTGGCCGGTCCGGTCCGAGCCCACCCGCACAGCAGACACATCGGTGCCGTCGTCCACGGCGCGCCAGGAGGAGGACACGGTGGGAAATCAGGTCATGGCCCGGCCGGCTCCGACGGAGCACCCGGTCGACGTGCCGACCTGGGCCGCCGCGCCCGAGGTCACCACCCCGTCGGCGTCCCAGCGCGAGGAGGCGATCGCCGACCTGCTGCGCGGCGCCCTGGCCCAGGGCCACTCGGACGAGGCGCTGGCCGGCATCCTCCGCAAGGTCCTCGCCGGCGCGTCCCCGCAGACCGCGCTGGCCGAGCCGGTCGCGGCGCCCGAGCCGGTGTTCGCGGTGCCGACCGTCCCCGTCCCCTCCATGGACCTCTCCCCCGTGGCCGAGCCCGTGCTGGACCTGCCGGTGCCCGCGCCGGCCGTCGTGGCAGCCCCCGTCGCCGAGGTGCCCGTGCCGGACGTGCCCGTGGCGGAGGCGCCGGCCGAGGTGGCTCCGGTGGAGGTCCCGGTCGAGGTCGCCACGGTGGTCGAGCCCGTCGCCGAGCCGGTGGCGATCGAGCCGGTGGCGATCGAGCCCGCGGCTCCCGCCCCCGTCGTCCCGCCGACCGTCGAGGTCGCTCCGGCGCCCGTCGCGTTCTCCACCTCGTCCGGGTCGATGTGGGGCGAAACCTCGTCCGCGTCCCTGTGGGGCGAGCCCGCCGCGGTCGCGCGCCGCGACGACACCCCGATCTGGGCCGAGGTCGGCCAGCAGCCCGACGAGGCACTCCTGTTCGACGAGCCGGCCGCGGAGCCGCAGGCGGAGGCGGCTGACGAGGTCGCCGACGAGGTCGAGGCCGAGGCCGAGGCCGAGGAGGTCGCCGACGAGGTCGAGGCCGTGGCCGTGGTCGAGGCCGAGATCGCCGGCGAGGCGGCCGAGGCCCCTGCCGTCGAGGAGGCCGGGGAGGAGGCGGGTGCCGCCGAGCTGGCGCCCGTACTGGCCCGCACGGCCAGCGACCCCGCGCCGATGATGTCCCTGGACGCGACGACGGTCATGCCGCCGCTGTCGCTGCTCCCGCCGCTGCCGTCGTCCCGCGGCCGTGGCCGCCCGCCGGTCCCGCCGACGGCACCCCGCTCGGCCTCCCGCACGTCCGTCCCCGCCGCTGCAGCGCCCGCCCCCGAGGCGCCGGCGGAGGAGCTGCCGGAGCCGGTCGCGACGGACGTCGCCGCCGACGAGACGCCCATCGCGACCGCGTCGCTCGCGACGGTGACCCGCCTGCCGGTGGCCCCGCTGATGGCCGGCCCGGACGTGTCCGAGCTGCCCGAGGACTTCGACCAGCTGTGCGCCCAGGAGCTCCTCGACGCTCCGGAGCCGGCCGCCACCCCCGTCGAGCCGACCCCCGTGTCGGTCGTCGCGGGCGACGTCGCCGGCAGGCTCGTGCAGCTCGGCCTCCCGGCGGAGCTGCTCGGCAGCACCTTCCGCGCGGACGCCGTCCAGCTCGGCACGTACGCCGCCCTGACCCGCAGCCTCGCGCTGCAGCTGCCGAAGGCACCGGAGCTGCCGCGCGGTGCCGGTCAGGTCGTCTTCGTGGTCGGCCCGGGTGCCGACGCACTCCGCGCCGCCCGGTCGCTGGCCGCGTCGCAGCACCTCGACCCCGACTGCGTGCAGTGGGCGACCCGCGGTGACCTGGCCGGCCTCGCGCCGCGCAGCAGCCGGATCACGTCGGTGGAGTCGGCCATCGACCGCCGCAACGAGTCGATCGCCACGGGCACCGTCACGATCGTCGCCGTCGACGCGCCGCTGCGGACCGACGCCTACTGGATGGCGCAGATGGTCAGCGTCTGGGCGCCGGTCGCGGTGTGGGCCGTCGTCGAGGCGACCCGCAAGCCCGAGGACCTGGAGCCGTGGCTCGACGGGCTCCCGCGGGTGGACGCGCTGATCGTCCAGGACGCCGACCTGAGCGCTGACCCGGCGGCGGTGCTGCGCCGGGTCGACGCCCCGGTGGCCGTCATCGACGGCGTCCGCGCCACCCCGCACCGCTGGGCCTCGCTGCTCTGCGAGCGGCTGGAGAGCACGTCGGCATGAGCCCCTTCCGCTGGGACGTCCTCCTCGTCGGGTTCGTGCTGGCCGTGCCCGTGCTCGCGCTCGGGCTGCGCGGCGACCTCTCGACCGAGGACATGATGACGCGCGTCCTCTGGTGCCTGGGGGCCGGCTGGGTGGTGGTCTCCCTGCTGCGGCTGGCGACCGCGACGCCGACGGCCGCGGCCGGGGCGAAGAGCAGGACCAGTCCCGCGACCGAGCCCGTCGCCGAGGCCGCCGAGCCCGAGGAGACCTCCCCCGCCGTCTGACCCCGGCTCCTCGGGTGTGCATCGGCGGGTCCCGCGGCCGCGTCGTCCTGGCGCGGTGGCGGCTCGCGCCCTCGGCCCCGCAGTTCGACGCCGCCTTCGAGGAGACGCTGCGCGAGGACGAGATCCGCGACGCCCCGACCGCGTCACTGCGCGGGTGCGCCGCCGGACGCGCTGACCGACGCCGCTTCTCGGGTGCTGCGCGTGCTGGTGAGGTCCTGCAGGACCTCCGGAGCGCGAGCTACACCCGAGAAGCCGGCGGGAGTCAGAGCGGGAGGTCCTCCAGCATCTCGGTGACCAGCGCGGCGATCGGCGAGCGCTCCGAGCGGGTCAGGGTCACGTGCGCGAACAGCGGGTGCCCCTTCAGCGCCTCGATGACCGCCGTCACGCCGTCGTGCCGGCCGACGCGGAGGTTGTCGCGCTGCGCGACGTCGTGGGTGAGGACGACGCGCGAGCCGGTGCCCAGCCGCGAGAGCACCGTCAGCAGCACGCCGCGCTCGAGGGACTGCGCCTCGTCGACGATCACGAAGGAGTCGTGCAGCGAGCGGCCGCGGATGTGGGTCAGCGGCAGCACCTCGATCAGCCCGCGGGAGTCGATCTCGTCGATGACCGCCGGCGAGACCAGCGCACCGAGGGTGTCGTAGACCGCCTGGGCCCACGGCGACATCTTCTCGTTCTCGCCGCCCGGCAGGTACCCGAGCTCCTGCCCGCCGACGGCGTACAGCGGCCGGAAGATGACGACCTTCTTGTGCGCCCGCCGCTCCATCACCGACTCGAGCCCGGCGCACAGCGCGAGCGCCGACTTGCCCGTACCGGCCCGCCCGCCGAGCGAGACGATGCCGATGTCGGGGTCGAGCAGCAGGTCGAGCGCGATCCGCTGCTCCGCCGAGCGCCCGTGCAGCCCGAACGCCTCGCGGTCACCTCGGACGAGCCTCACCTGCTTGTCGGGCGTCACGCGGCCCAGCGCCGAGCCCCGCGAGGACAGCAGCACCAGCCCGGTGTGCGGCGGCATCTCGGCCGCGGCCGGCACGAACGTCTCGCCCGAGTCGTAGAGCTCGTCCAGCTCGGCGTCGTCCAGGGACACCTCGGCCATGCCGGTCCAGCCCGCGTCGACGGCGTCCATGACCCGGTACTCGTCGGTCTCCAGGCCGACGGCCGCCGCCTTGACCCGGAGCGGCACGTCCTTGGTGATCAGGCAGACGTCGCGGCCCTCGGACCGCAGGTTCAGCGCGACCACCATGATCCGGCTGTCGTTGCTGTCGTTGCGGAAGCCGGCCGGCAGCGCCGACGGGTCGCTGTGGTTGAGCTCGACGTGCAGCGTGCCGCCGTCCTCGCCGATCGGGACCGGGGCGTCGAGCCGGCCGTGGGTCACCCGCAGGTCGTCGAGCATCCGCAGCGCCTGCCGCGCGAACCAGCCCAGCTCCGGGTGGTTGCGCTTGTCCTCGAGCTCCCCGATCACGACGAGCGGGAGCACGACGTCCGAGTCACCGAAGCGCATCAGGGCGCCCGGGTCGGACAGCAGGACGGAGGTGTCGAGGACGTACGTACGGCGAGTGGTCACGGTTCGACTCCCGTGGGGCGCAGGGCGCACCCCGACTCGTTGGTGGCCGGGCCCCGGCGCAGAGGCCGGGTACCGGCCCCCCTGGTCGACGAACTCGTCAGCACCAACCGGGCCTCCCGTGGACGGCGAGGGCAGCTCGTCGTCCACTGCGGACGCTAGGCCCGCCCACCGACAAAGGCGCTGTCACACCACGCCGTGCAACCCGAAGTTCACCCGACGGGGTACCAGCCGTCCCAGTCGCCACACCTGCGACGACCGGGACGGCACGGCCCGCCTCAGCTGGACTCGCGGCGGAACCGCCGGACCCCGAACACCCAGCCGAGCACCACGAGGAGCACCGTCAGGGCGGCCCCCCACCACGCCGTGGAGGTGTCGTACCCGCCGACGAAGAACTCGCGGGTGCCCTCGACCACGTGCTTGAGCGGGTTGACGTCGCTGACGGTCTGCAGCCACCCCGGCGCCAGCGTCATCGGCAGCAGGATCCCCGAGAGCAGCAGCACCGGGAGCACGAAGGCGTTGAGCAGCGGCGCGAAGGCGTCCTCGCTCTTCAGCGTGAGCGCCAACGCGTAGGAGACCGAGGCGAACGCCGCACCCAGCAGCGCGATGACGACGAGGGTGAGGACGACACCGAGAACGGGTGCGCGCAGACCCAGCGGGATGGAGACCAGGACCAGCAGGGTGCCCTGCACGAGCAGGACGACGACGTCGCGGAGCACCCGGCCCAGCAACAGCGCCGTCCGGCTGGCGGGGGTGACCCGCTGGCTCTCGATCACGCCGGCGCGGTACTCGGCGATGAGGCCGAAGCCGACGAACAGCGCCCCGAAGATGCCGAGCTGCACGAGGATCCCGGGCACGAAGATCTGGTAGGCGTTGCCCGTCCCCAGCTGCCCGGCCAGCGGCTCGAGCAGCGGCCCGAACAGCACGATGTAGAGGATCGGCTGCATCAGGCTGATGACCAGCCACGCCGGGTTGCGCAGCGACATGCGCATGGCGCGGGCGAACACGGTGTAGGTGTCGCGCATCAGGGTCTGCATCAGACCGTCACCTCCACGGCGGGCTCGGGTGCGCCGGTGTCGCGCAGCGAACGGCCGGTCAGGCTGAGGAAGACGTCGTCCAGGCTGGGCCGGCGGCTCTCGATCCCGCTGACCGCGATGCCCTCGCGGTCGAGGTTGCGCACGAGGTCGACCAGGGCTGCGCCGCCGTGCGGCACCCGCCCGACCACCCGGTCGTCGAGCACCTGCGGCGGCTCGGCGCCGGGCAGCTGCCCGACCAGCCGGGCGACGTCGGCGACGTGCGCCGCCTCGGCCGCGGTCACGGTCAGGACGTCGCCCCCGACCTGGGACTTCAGCTGGTCCGGTGTCCCCTCGGCGACGATCGCGCCGTGGTCGATGACCAGGATGCGGTCGCAGAGGGCGTCGGCCTCGTCGAGGTAGTGCGTGGTCAGGAAGACCGTCGTCCCGCGCTCCTCGCGCAGCCCCCGGATGTGCTGCCACAGGTTGGCCCGCGCCTGCGGGTCCAGGCCGGTGGTGGGCTCGTCGAGGAACACCAGCTCCGGGACGTGGATGAGGCCGACGGCGATGTCGAGCCGGCGACGCTGGCCGCCCGACATGGCCTTGGGCTGCCGCTCCCACAGCCCGTCGAGGTCGAGCTCGCGGAACAGCTGCGTGCCGCGCTCGGTCGCCTCCGCCGTGCTCATCCCGTACAGCCGGGCGTGGTCGACGACCTCCTCGCCCGCCCGGGCCTCGGGCGCGGTGGAGCCGCTCTGGGAGACGTAGCCGATCCGGCGGCGCACGCCGACCGGGTCGGTGATCAGGTCGCAGCTGGCGACGGTGGCGGTGCCGGCCGTGGGCTCGAGCAGCGTGGTGAGCATCCGCAGCGTCGTCGTCTTTCCGGCGCCGTTGGGACCGAGGAAGCCGACGATCTCGCCGGCCTCGACGTCGAGGTCGACCCCGACGACGGCGTGGACTTCCTGCTTCTTCTTCCGGAAGGTGCGGGCGAGCCCGCGGGCGTGGATCACGGCCGCGAGTATTCAACTTTGACTAGAGCCGGGTCAAGCGCTTTCAGGGGTGTCCAGGACGGCGGGGGGCCAGACGCCCGCGACGGGGAGGTCGGGGCCGGGTTGCTCGCCCGCGAAGCGGTAGTGACCGGCGTCGAGACGGGCGCAGACGTCGCGGACCCAGACCCGCTCGCCGTCGACCCAGGCCCTGGTGACGCGGAAGAGCTCAGCCGTGCTGGCCGGCGCGAGGCGGGAGCTCTCGACGTCGCGGATGGAGGAGTCCACTCCCGAGACGGTCGCCTCCAGGACGAGATCCCGCGCCCGGAGCGCCTCCCGGACCTCCGCGCGGGGCAGCGTGGTGACGAAGCAGAGCCCCGCGAGCAGCCGACTGGGATCGCCGGGCTCCGGCCGGCGCAGCGCGTCGACCAGCAGCCGGCGGTACTCGACCTCGCCGTCGGGCGTCAGCCGGTAGGCCACCGGGTCGCCGGACAGCTCCTCGAGCAACCCGCGCCCGGTCAGGGTGCGCAAGCCCGAGTAGATCGACCCGGGCTTCACGTGCGCCCAGTCGTCGACCTGCCAGCTCAGCAGCTCCCGGCGCAGCAGGTAGCCGTGGACCGGCTGGAAGATCCGGACCGCCCCGAGCAGCAGCAGCCTGGTGGTCGACATGCCCACACTGTGCCCCGGCCGCTCCGCGGTGGACCAGGGCAGGTCACCCCGGCGGGCGGGTCACCCCCACTCGTCCCGGGGACGACGCAGCGCCGGCCGCTCGACGGTGTCGGTCCTGGTGGGGGGCGGGATGGGGTCCCACGAGTCCGGTGGCCGGGAGCTCCGCCGCGGCCGCAGCGCGACCAGCGCCCACAGCACCGGAACCAGCAGCACCGGCCACTGCACCGACAGGTCCCCGACCCTCAGCAGCCCGGCCAGGAGGAGGACGAACAGCCACGAGGCCGTCCACAACCCGAGCATCCGGGCCTCGCGGGCGTCGTGCCGGGACACGGGTCAGACAGCCTGGAGCTCGCCGGTCACGGCCGCGGGGGTCAGCGGCTCGTCGAGCAGCCGGACGAACCGGTCGGCCACCGACTGCCCGGCCGGGCGGGCGCCGAGCCACCGGGAGAGCAGGTCGAAGCCCTCGACGTAGGTCGAGATGTAGGCGCGCCACAGCGGGTCGGTGAGGAACCGGATCTGCTGGGCCGCGCGTTCGGAGCTGACCAGCGACCAGCGCTGGAGGTGGGCACGGACCTCGTCCGCACCCGCGCCGCGGTCGTGCAGCAGGACGGCGGCGTCCTGGCGGACCCGGTTCAGCGGTGCCGCGGCGACCGCGATGCGCTCGGCCAGGTGGCCGTCGAACCGCAGGCCGAGGTCACCGAGGATCTCCGCCGCCCAGGGCCCCCAGCCCGCCCCGACCGACGCCTGCACGCCCAGGTCGGCCAGCCCCTCGGCCATCAGGCACTCGGGGGTGTTGACGAGGAACACCGTGTGCTCGGTGCGGTCGGCGCGCTCGACCAGGCCCAGCTCCTTGCGGCAGTGCTCGGTGTGGTGACCCGGGTAGGACTCGTGCGCGACCAGGTGCGCGAGCTGCGAGAGCCGGTGCGGGAGGTCGGCGTTGATCGCGACCCGCGACCGGTAGCCGCCCTCGTAGTAGTTGAACCCGGACCAGGGCTTGTCGGTGACCACCTCGTACCGCACGGTCTCGACCTCGGGCAGCCCGTACTGCCCGCGCACCTCGTCGCGGAGCGCGCTGGAGAGCGCGTGCACAGCGGCCTCCAACCGGTCGGGCGGGCACTCCTCGCGCCGGCGGTGCTCGGCGTAGCGCTCGGCGAGCGAGCCGCTGCCCGGCAGCAGGGCGTCGAGCTCGGCGTGCGCCGCGGCGTACTCCGCCTCGTCCCCGAGGGCGACGTCGACCTGGAAGTACGCGGCCACCTCGTCGACGAAGCCGACCGGTTCCCCGCTCATCTTGCGGGCCGAGCACTCCAGCCCGGTGAGCTGACCGCGGAGGTAGTCGGCGCGGTCGGCGGACAGCCCCGCGGAGTCGAGCTCGCGCAGCAGCGTGCGCGCCTGGTCGCGCAGGCCGGCCGGCGTCGGCGCGGGCTCGTCGGCGACCTGGGCGCGCAGGGCCGGGTCGCCGGTGAAGGCGTCCACGAAGCCGGGCTCGAGCCGGTCGAAGCGCAGGCCCAGCCGCACGTACTCGAGCGGGAGGTCGAGAGGGGATGCCGACATGACCCGCAGTTTCGCAGCCGAGGTCAGCTGCCGAACCGGCGGTGCCGGGCGGAGTAGTCGCGCAGGGCACGCAGGAAGTCGACCCGGCGGAAGTCGGGCCAGTACACGTCGGTGAAGTGGAACTCGGTGTTCGCCGTCTGCCACAGCAGGAAGCCCGACAGCCGCTGCTCGCCGCTGGTGCGGATGACCAGGTCGGGGTCCGGCTGGCCGCGCGTGTACAGGTGCTCGGCGATGTGCTCGACCTCGAGCGCCTCGACCAGCTCCTCCAGCGACGTGCCGCGTTCCGCGTGCTCGGCCAGCAGCGACCGGACGGCGTCGGCGATCTCCTGGCGGCCGCCGTAGCCGACGGCGAGGTTCACCGTCGCACCCGGCCGGTCGCAGGTGTCCTCCTCCGCCTGCTTGAGGACGGCGACCGTCTCCGCCGGCAGCACCTCGGGGGCGCCCATCTGGCGGACCCTCCAGCGGCGGCCGGGACGGGACAGGTCGACGGCGACGTCCTCGATGATCT
The DNA here is from genome assembly GCF_003075095.1 of Blastococcus litoris. GTDB lineage: Bacteria > Actinomycetota > Actinomycetes > Mycobacteriales > Geodermatophilaceae > Blastococcus_B > Blastococcus_B litoris. Next base: position 608,622 of record NZ_QCZF01000001.1, on the reverse strand, counting down.
GCAGCAGCGCCCGCAGCTCCGGCTCGGGCCGGCTGAGGTTGTCGGTGGAGAGCATGAAGAGGGTGACGACGGAGACGCCGGCGTCGTCGCACCAGCCGAGCAGGTCGACGATCTTGTCGGCGCCCCGGCGGTGGCCGTGGGCGACGTCCTCCAGCCCGATCGCGCGGGCCCAGCGCCGGTTGCCGTCCATGATCACGCCGACGTGGCGGGGGACGTCCGCGCCCACCAGCGCGCGGGCCAGGCGCCGTTCGTAGAGCTGGGTGAGCGCCTCGCGAACCTTCGCACGCACCCCCACGCGGGTCACCCTAGGCCCCGGTGACCGGGGCGGCCGGACACGTCCGCCGTGGCGCGACCGCGTGCCGGGGCCCGTCCAGGAAAGTCACAGGTCGTTCAGGATGACGGCCTACCTACGCGACCGTAACCTCGGGGCATGAGCCTTGCCCACGGCGATCGCGAGCAGGTCCGCATCCAGGCCGACTCCGCCGAGCTGGAGGCGCCCCGGGGAGAGGCCGTCGCCACCGTCCTGCAGGAGGGCGAGCGGGTCGAGCAGGCCTGGACCGCCGAGGACTTCGCCGACGGCGACTGGGAGCACCCCGACACCCGGCCCCGCATGCGGGGCTGGCTGCACCTGTTCGCGTTCTTCGGCGCGATCGTCGCCGGTGCCGTGCTCGTCCCCCTGGCCTCGGTACTCGGCGCCCGCGCCGGCTTCTCCGTGGCCCTCTACTGCCTGACCATCCTCGGGCTCTTCGGGGTCAGCGCGCTCTACCACCGTCGTCGCTGGTCACCCCGCGGCTGGAAGATCATGAAGCGGCTCGACCACTCGATGATCTTCCTGTTCATCGCCGGCACCTACACGCCGTTCGCGCTCATGGCGGTCGACCAGCCCACCGGGTTCTGGGTGCTCGCCGGCGTCTGGGCGGGCGCGCTGGCCGGGGTCACCCTCAAGCTCAGCTGGCCGACGGCGCCCCGGTGGGTCGGCGTCCCGCTCTACATCGGGCTGGGCTGGGTGGCGGTCTTCGTGCTGACCGACATCCTGCACTTCGCCGGCGTCGCCTCGATGGTGCTGCTGGCCGTCGGTGGGGTGCTCTACACGGTCGGCGGGGTCGCCTACGCGATCAAGAAGCCGAACCCGTGGCCGGGCACCTTCGGCTACCACGAGGTGTTCCACGCGATGACGATCGTGGCCGCGATCTGCCACTACATCGCCGTCTACTTCGCGATGTACAACTCGCCCTTCGTGTGAGCCCGCTCAGCTGAACGGCGGCCGCTCGTCCCACCGGGTCGATGCCCGGCCCGCCGCCCGCCAGGCCCGCGCCACGACGTCCCGGTCGCCCTCGGTGACCAGGTTGCCCATGACCCGCAGCGCGACGGTCATCAGGGACCGGGAGCGCATGCCGGCCGGACCCGCCGTCGGCAGGAAGCGCGGCACGGTGAGCAGGCCGGCGAGCCGCCGGGCGATCGAGAACGCCTCCCCGTAGTGCCGGCGGAGGGTGGCCGGCCAGGCGAGCGACCAGTCGTCCTCGACCAGCAGGTCGACGACGGCCCGGCCGGTCTCGAGGCCGTAGTCGATGCCCTCCCCGTTGAGCGGGTTCACGCAGCCGGCGGCGTCACCGATCAGGGCCCAGTTCCGGCCGGCCACCCCCGACACCGCCCCGCCCATCGGCAGCAGCGCCGACGCGACGTCACGGACGGCGCCGTCGAGCTGCCACTCCTCGCGGCGCGCCTCGGCGTAGTACTCCAGCAGCGACTTGAGCTGGACCCCGGCCGGACGCCGGGAGGTCGCCAGCGTGCCGACGCCGAGATTGACCTGGCCCGCGGCCTCGCCGAGCGGGAAGACCCACCCGTACCCGGAGAGCAGCTCCCCCTCGGTCCCGCGGAGCTCGAGGTGGGAGGAGATCCACTCGTCGTCGCTGCGCCCGGACCGGACGTAGCTGCGGGCGGCGACGCCGTAGGCGGTGTCGCGGTGCCACTCCCGGCCGAGCAGCCGCCCCAGGGGCGACCGCACCCCGTCGGCGACGACGAGGCGGCGGCAGGCCACGCTCACCCGGCTGTCGTCGTCGAGCTCGAAGACCACCGCCGCGACGCGGTCGCCGTCCCGTTCGACGTCGACCGCACGGGCGCCGTCGAGGGCGACGGCGCCGGAGTCCAGCGCGACCTGGCGGATGCGTGCGTCCAGCTCGGTGCGCGGGACGGCACTGCCGTGGTCGGGGAACTCGCCGCCCGGCCAGGGCAGCTCCCACTGCCGGCCGAACCCGGCGGCGCGCAGGCCGCGGTTGCGGGCATGGCCGCGCACCCAGTCGCCCAGCCCGAGGAGGTCCAGCTCGGCGATCGCCCGCGGGGTGAGCCCGTCGCCGCAGGTCTTGTCCCGCGGGAAGACCGCCGCGTCGGCGAGGACGACGTCGTGCCCGGCGCGGGCGGCCCACGCTGCCGCGGCCGACCCGGCGGGCCCGGCGCCGACCACGAGGACGTCGGTCGCTGAGAGGACGGCATCGCGGGGCACGGGTCCAGTCTCCCAGGTGGCGCGGTCGGTCAGCCGAACAGCGGGAAGTCCGCGGCCGCACCACCCAGCTCGGCGCGGTCGGCGGTCGTCAACGGCTCGCGTCCGGTACCGCGGCGGGCTGCCGTCCCGTCGTCCCAGCCCTGCGGGAGGGGCCGGCCGAGCAGGCCCTCGAGGACGCGACGGACCTCCGCCAGCGGTCCCGGTGCCGGTCCCGGCCGCGTCAGGTGCGCCACCAGGTCGAGGTGGTGCACGGCCGCCTCGACGACCAGCGTGGAGCACAGGTCGGCCACGGTAAGGACGTGCCCCTGGGTGGCGACCAGGTCACCGGCGTCGACGCGGCCGGCCGCGACCAGCACCGCCGCCGAGGTCTCGGCGTAACGGCGGGCGATCCCGATCAGCCCGCCGTGCACGGACGCCGCGATGCGGGTGCTCCACAGCTCCTCGTCGTCCCCGGGCGCGGGCGGACGCCACGCCGACCAGTAGTCGACGGCTGTCCGGTCGACAGGACCCGGCGCCGGGGTGTTGAGGGCGACGAGTGCCCGCCGCGCGTCGCCGAGCAGGTGGAACCCCAGGTCGACCGGCGTCCACCCCGCGCAGCCGGTCGGCTGCCAGCCCTCCTCGACGGTGAGGCTCGCCAGCGTCGTCGACAGGTCGCCGTAGGCGGTGGTCAGCAGGTCGATCGGCTCGGGCACGGGCGCGAGCCTCGCAGATGTCAGCCGACCACCGGGCCGCGGCCGCGGACCTCCTCCACCGACGCCATCGCCTGGCGCAGCTCGGTGAGCCACTCCTCGGTGTGCTGGCCGACCAGGCGGACCGCCCACACGAGCGCCTCCGACCGGGACCGGGCCACGCCCGCGTCGACGAGGGTGTCCAGCACGAGCCGCTCCCGCTGGCGCAGCCTGGTCATGACCGGCATCGAGAGGTTGGTGAAGACCTCGCGCTCGTCGCCGCAGGCGGCGCCCCACGCGACGGAGCGGCCGTAGCGCTCCTGGGCGGCGTCGGCGATGGCCATGCGCTGCTGGCGCGTCTCCTCCCGGAAGCGCGCGATGCGGCCGGCCCTGGCCGCCGCGGCGTCGCCCTCGCCGGGATCGGGCTCGGCGAGGGTGCCCACGACGGTGATCTCGTCACGGTCGATCTGCAGGTCCACCGGGCCGGTGAACCAGTCGCCGGGCAGGCGCCCGGCGAACCAGCCGGCGACCTCGGCCCGCTCCACGGGCGGGGGTGCGTCGGCGCCGCGGCCGCCCGGACCTCGGCCGCGACCGCGGCGGAAACCGGGCCCGAAGGCGGCATCGGCGAATCGGTGGGCGTGCATGGCGACCTCCTACGGTCAACGTGATTACACAGTTGCACCGTAAGCCGCGTTGGTGGTGTGCGGCAGGCCTCCCGTTGCGCCCACAGCGGACAGCGCCGTCAGCCGGCCGCGTGCTCCGGTGCGGGCTCGCCCTCGTCGGGCTCGCGCTCCTTGCGGCGGAGCAGCCACGACGTCGCCCCCAGGAGCACGACGAGCACTCCGAGCAGCCCGATCTCGACGACGCGGTCGTCGAACTCGGCGCCCTTCCCGAGCGCGCTCGCCGCCTCGACGGACAGCACGACGATCTCCTTGATCGACGCGATGATCCCGACGAGGAGGAACGGCTCGGCGACCAGCTCGCGCTTCTCCACGGTCGCGCGGACGGCGAACAGCAGCTCGACCACGATGAAGACCAGCAGCAGGATGTCGAGCACCTCGAGCACGGGCTTCTGGGAGAAGTCGCCGAGCAGCCCGTACGACGTCCTGGCCGCCACGGCCAGGAGGACGAACGCCGATCCGGCGAGGAAGACCGCGATGCCCCCGTAGATCAGGTTCTCGGCGATCTCGAGCACGCGCGTCCCTGCCCGGCTGAAGCCGGGGGGTGGGACGTGGTCCTCGGGATCGTCTCCCCGCCGCCTGGTCGCCATCGGATGATCATGTCGGCTAACGGCCGTGCGCGGAGGCCGGGAGGCGACCACATCACCCGGGGTGGCGAGCCTCGTCCCGACTGAGGGCTCCGTCGTACGACGGAGGGGGACGCCCCCCACCGGTCAGCGGGCCGCGGGGCCCTCGTCGTCGGTGCGGCGGGGCGCCTCGATGGCACGCGGCTGCTTGCGCAGCGTGTCGAGCAGCTCCTCGCCCGCCGGCTGCTCGAAGAGCCCGGCCGGGCTGTCGGGCACCTGACGCGCGGGGTCGGCGGGATCGAAGCTCGGCGGGATCCGCTTGAGGTGCTTGGTCATCGACCGCACCAGCAGGAAGACCGCGATGAGCAGGACGACGGTGAGCAGCAGCCCGAGCGGCCCGGACTTCCCGACGTCCTCGGGCGCCTGCTCGGCCACGAGGCCGGTGATCCCGGTCATCGCACCCCCACCTCGCTGCGGATCCCCGCGAACAGGTCGTCCTCGGGGACGTCGGACTCGACCACGCTCCGCGCCAGCTCGTAGTCCTCGGTCGGCCAGATCCGCTGCTGGGTGTCGATCGGGCAGGCGAACCAGCGGCCCTCCGGGTCGATCTGGGTGGCGTGCGCGATCAGCGCCGCGTCCCGGACCGGGAAGTACTCCGCGCAGGGCACGCGCGTGGTGACCCGGTGGGAGATGTCGTGGGCGGGGTCCCAGTTCTCCAGCCACTCGGCGTAGGGGGACTCCGCGCCGCTCTCCACGATCGCCTCGTGCAGCGCCTTCGTCCGGGGCAGCGTGAAGCTCATGTGGTAGTAGAGCTTGCTCGGCTGCCACGGCTCGCCCAGCTCGGGGTAGCGGTCGGGATCACCGGCGGCCTCGAAGGCGTGCACGGAGATCTCGTGGGTCTTGATGTGGTCGGGATGCGGGTACCCGCCGCGCTCGTCGTAGGTGGTGATGACCTGCGGCCGGAACCGGCGGATGAGGGCGACCAGCGGGGCGGCGGCCTCCTCGATCGGCACGAGCGCGAAGCAGCCCTCCGGCAGCGGGGGCAGCGGGTCGCCCTCGGGCAGGCCGGAGTCGACGAAGCCGAGGAACTCCTGCTCGACGCCGAGGATCTCGCGCGCCCGGGCCATCTCCTCGACGCGGATCTGGGGCAGCCGCTCCCAGACCTCCGGGCGGTCCATGGCGGGGTTCAGGACGGAGCCGCGCTCACCACCGGTGCAGGTCGCGACCAGGACGCGGGCTCCCTCCGCGACGTACTTGGCCATGGTCGCGGCGCCCTTGCTCGACTCGTCGTCCGGGTGCGCGTGGACGGCGAGCAGGCGCAACTGATCGGGTGCGGTCACCCCACCATTGTCACCCGTCCCCGGCACCGCCCGGCGGAGCCCCGGAGCCGGCGGCGGGAGAAAGCCCTGCTCGTGCACCCGGTCGGGGGAAGTGTGCCGCTCATCACCGGACGGCCCGGTACGGTTCCGCATCTCAGGACGGCCTCCGGCGAGGGCCGCACGTCCGTGCACTCCCGTCGACGCCGGTGTTAGCTTGGCGGGATTGACCAGCGGCCGCTCCCGATCGGGGGCGGCCTCCCGAGTCTCAGGAGTACCTCTCGTGTCCACCCCCACTGACGAGCAGGAACAGGGCATCTGGCTGACCCAGGAGGCCCACGACCGGCTGAAGGCCGAGCTCGACCAGCTGGTGGCGAACCGCCCGGCCATGTCCGCCGAGATCAACGCCCGCCGCGAGGAGGGCGACCTCAAGGAGAACGGCGGGTACCACGCCGCCAAGGAGGAGCAGGGCAAGCAGGAGGGCCGGATCCGCCAGCTCACCGACCTGCTCCGGAAGGCGCGGGTGGGCGACGCCCCGAAGACGGCCACGAACGCCGCTCTGGGCACGGTCATCACGGTGAAGTTCGCCGGCGACGACGACACGGAGAAGTTCCTGCTCGGGTCCCGCGAGATCGCCGGGACGACGAACCTCACCGTCTACTCGCCGGAGTCGGCCCTCGGCGCGGCCATCATGGGTGCCGCTCCCGGGGCGACGGTGACCTACCAGGCGCCCAACGGTCGCGACATCAGCGTCGAGGTCGTCGGCGTCGAGCCGTTCGTCCCCTGAGCCCCGCGATGGGGGCGCGCTCCCGTCAGGCGGAGAACACCGGTTTCGCCTGCGTGCACTGCGCCGCGCAGGTGCCGGCCAACACCGACGGGCACTACCGGAACCACTGCCCCTTCTGCCTGTGGTCGCTGCACGTCGACGAGCTCCCGGGCGACCGGGCCAGCGAGTGCCGCCGGCCCATGGAGCCGATCGGGCTGGTCGAGAAGTCGGGCAAGGGCTGGCAGGTGGTGCACCGCTGCACGGCGTGCGGCCACCGCCAGCCCAACCGCCTGGTGCGCGACGGCGCGAGCCCCGACGACCTGGACCTGGTCCTCTCGCTCCCCTGGTTGTGACATCGCGGCTGTGACACTGCGGTCCTCCGGACCGCACCGCGGCCAGGTGCCGTCCCCCTGGGCCGCTGAGCCGCTGCGTCGTTCCTCGCGGAGGCCCTCCGGGCCCCCACTTCCTCACGACATGACGGGTCGGCTCTCCAACCCGCGCCTGCGCAGCAGCGGCTGCGGGTCGGCGTCGCGGCCGCGGACGGCGCGGAACGCCGCGAGCGGGTCCACCGAGCCGCCCACCGCGAGCAGCTCGGTGCGGAAGACGTCGCCGTTCTCGCGGCGCAGGCCGCCGTTCTCCTTGAACCACTCCACGGTGTCGGCGTCGAGGACCTCCGACCAGATGTAGGAGTAGTAGCCGGCCGCGTAGCCCCCCGCGAAGACGTGCTGGAAGTAGGTCGTCCGGTACCGCGGCGGCACCAGGTCGGAGCCGACCCCGGCGTCGGCCAGCGCCTGCTGCTCGAAGGCGATCGGGTCGCCGATCTCCGCGCCCGGCCGGATGCGGTGCCACGCCTGGTCGAGCAGCGTCGCGGCCAGGTACTCGAGGGTCGCGAACCCCTCGCCCCACAGCCGGGCCGCGTCGATGGCCTCGACGGCGGCCTGCGGCAGGGGCTCCCCCGTCCCGACGTGCCGGGCGTAGTTGCCCAGCACCTCCGGCCAGAGCGCCCACATCTCGTTCACCTGGCTGGGGAACTCGACGAAGTCGCGCGGGACGGCGGTGCCCGAGAACCGGGGGTAGGTGACCGCGGAGCTCAGCCCGTGCAGCGCGTGGCCGAACTCGTGGAAGAGCGTGTTGACCTCGTCCAGGGTGAGCAGCGTCGGCCGGCCGTCGGGGGCACGGGACACGTTGAGGTTGTTGACGACCACGGGTGACGTGCCGAGCAGCCGGGACTGCCGGACGAACGAGCTCATCCAGGCCCCGCCCCGCTTGCCCTCGCGGGCGAAGAAGTCGCCCAGGTAGAGCCCGACGGAGGCACCGGCCGCGTCGGTCACCTCCCAGACGCGCACGTCGGGGTGGTAGCCGCGCAGGTCGGGGCGCGGGGTGAACCGGTAGCCGTAGAGCAGCTCGGCGGCGTGGAAGACGCCGTCGACCAGGACCCGGTCGAGCTCGAAGTACGGGCGCAGCGCCGCGGTGTCGACGGCGTACCGCTCGGCCCGCACCTGCTCGCTGTAGAACGCCCAGTCCCACGGCGCCAGCTCGACCCCGTCGCGGGCCGCGATCTCCCGGAGCACGGCCGCCTCGGCCTCGGCGTTGGCCATCGACGCCGGCACCATGGAGGCCAGCATGGCGTCGACCGCGGTCGTGGTGCGGGCGGTGGAGTCGGCGAGCACGAGGTCGGCGTGGGTGTCGAAGCCGAGCAGGCGGGCCCGCTCGGCGCGCAGCACCGCGATCCGCACGGCCACCGGGCCGTTGTCGTGCTCGCCCGCCGACGCGCGCCCGAGGGACGCCTCGAGGACCCGGCGCCGCAGCTCCCGGTCGCGCAGCTTGGCGAGCACCGGCTGCCCCGACGGCAGGAGCAGCGGGAGGAGCCAGCCGTCGAGGTCCCGGTCGGCGGCGGCCGTCGCGGCCGCCGCGATCTCCTGCTCGGACAGCCCGTCCAGCTCGGCCCGGTCGGCCACCCGCACGGCGGCCGCCTCGGTGGCCAGCTGCAGGTTCTGGCCGAAGGTCGTCGAGAGCGTGGACAGCTCCTGGTTCAGCTCCGTCAGCCGCGCCCGGCCGGACTCGTCGAGCTGGGCGCCGGCCAGCACGAAGTCGAGGTGGTAGCGCTCGACCAGCCGGACGCCCTCGTCGTCCAGACCGCTGTCGTGCCGAGCCGCGTGGACGGCGTGGATGCGGGCGAACAGCGCTGGGTCCAGCCGGATCGCGTCGTCGTGCGCGGCCTCCAGCGGCGCGATCTCCCGCTCGATCTCCCGGAGCCGGGGCGTCGAGACCGAGGACGTGAGGTTGCCGAACACGCTCCAGGCACGGACCAGCAGCTCCCCCGACCGCTCCATGGCCACGACCGTGTTCTCGAACGTCGGCTCCTCGGCGGAACCGACGATGGCGGCGACCTCCGCCCGCTGCTCCGCCATCCCAGCCAGCAGCGCCTCGCGGCAGTGCTCGGGGGTGATGTCGGCGAACGGCGGGAGCCGGAAGGGCAGCGCCGACACGCTCGCCAGGGGGTTCTCGGGGGACACGACGGGGTTCGCGGGCGGAGTCATCGCGGTCATTACACCGCGGCCACGTGGCGGCCGCGGCACCGGTGAGCCGGGGCGCGGTCCGCGGGCGGAGGCCTTCCGACCCCTGCCCGCGGACCGCAACCGATCCGGTGCCCGGCTCAGCGGCCGGCCGCGCGCCGGTAGGTGCGCACCGAGAGGGGCACGAAGATCGCGAGGAAGACCGCGACCCAGATGAACACGTAGAGCACCGGGTTCTGCAGCGGCCACGCGTCGGAGACCGGCGCGCCGGGGACGACGTTGCCGAACAGCTCCCGGGCGCCCTGGACGACCGCGGACACCGGGTTCCACTCCGCGAAGGTCTTGAGCACGGAAGGGAAGTTGTCGATCGGCACGAAGGTGTTCGCGATGAACGTGATCGGGAAGATCACGATGAAGCTCGCGTTGTTCACGACCTCCGGGGTGCGGACCACCAGGCCGACCAGCGCCATCACCCACGACATCGCGTAGGCGAAGACGAGCAGCAGGAGCACCCCCAGGATCGCCTCGCCGATCGAGGTGTGGATCCGCCACCCCACCAGCAAGCCGGTGATCATCATGACGGCGATGGTCAGGACGTTGAGCCCCAGATCGGCCACGGTGCGCCCCACCAGGACCGCCGACCGCGCCATCGGTAGCGAGCGGAAGCGGTCGATGAGCCCCTTCTGCAGGTCCTCGGCCAGGCTCGCCCCGGTGATCGTGCTCCCGAAGATCACCGTCTGCGCGAAGATGCCCGGCAGCAGGAACTCGGCGTAGCTGAGCCCACCGGGCACCGGGATGGCGCTGCCGAACACGTAGCGGAACAGCAGCACGAACATGATGGGCGAGAGGGTCGCGAACACGATCAGGTCGGGCACGCGCTTGACCTTGATCAGGTTCCGCTTGGTGATGACGGCGCTGTCGGACAGCGTCTGGGCCAGGCTGGTCATCGGGCACCTCCGCTGGGGACCGGCTCGGCCGGCTGGTCGTCGCCGGTCTCGGCGTCCTCGGCCGCGTGGCCTGTCAGGGTGAGGAACACGTCGTCGAGGTCGGGCCGGCGCAGGCCGACGTCCAGGACCTCGATGCCGGTGCCCTCGAGCAGCCGCAGCGCCTCGGCGAGGACCGCCGTCCCGCCCCGGACCGGCAGGCTCAGCCGCCGGGTCTGCTCGTCGCTGCGCGGGTCCTCGACCGCCAGCGGGCGCAGCCGCCGGGCCACCTCGGGGAGGTCCACGGCGTTGGCCAGCGTGAACTCCAGCCGCTCGCCGCCGACCTGGGCCTTGAGCTCGTCGGCCGTGCCGCGGGCGATCACCCGGCCGCGGTCGATGACGACCATGCGGTCGGCCAGCCGGTCGGCCTCCTCCAGGTACTGGGTGGTGAGCAGGATCGTCGTGCCGCCGTCCGCGAGCTCGGCGATGAACTCCCACATGGCCAGCCGGCTGCGCGGGTCCAGCCCGGTCGTCGGCTCGTCGAGGAAGAGCACGCGGGGGCGGTTGATCAGGGAGGCGGCGATGTCCAGCCGGCGCCGCATGCCCCCCGAGTACGTCTTGGCCGGACGGCCGGCGGCGTCGGAGAGGTCGAACCGCTCCAGCAGCTCACCCGCGCGGGTCCGCGCCTCCGCCTTGGGCAGGTGGTACAGCCGGCCCACCATCTCGAGGTTCTCGAAGCCGGTCAGGTACTCGTCGACGGCGGCGTACTGGCCGGTCAGCCCGATCGAGGCGCGCACCGCGTCGGCGTCGCCCACCACGTCGAGGCCGACCACCTCCGCCCGCCCCGCGTCGGCGAGGAGCAACGTGGTGAGGATCCGCACCACCGTCGTCTTCCCCGCGCCGTTCGGGCCGAGGAGCCCGAGCACCGAGCCCTCGGCCACGGTCAGGTCCACTCCGTCGAGAGCGGTGGTGTCGCCGTAGCGCTTCACCAGCCCCTCGACCACGATCGCGTCTGTCATGAGGGCCACGCTAGGGGTGGACGGTGACAGTTCCCGACCGCTTTTCGCGGCCGGCGGGCAGGAAGTTCCATCGTCGGTTGCACGGCAGGGAGGACGCCGCCGCTGCCCGGAACTCATCGGCCGGGTCAGCCCGGGGCGACGGCGTAGCCCGCGCGGGTGAGCGCGGCCGTGACCTCGTCCGCGTGGTCGGGGCCGCGCGTCTCGAGGACGACGAAGATCTCGACCTCCCCGACGTGCAGCCCGGTGCCGGTCCGTTCGTGCTCGACCTCCAGGACGTTGGCGCCCACAGCGGCCAGCTCGGCCAGCACCCCGGCGAGCGAACCCGGCCGGTCGGGCACCGTCAGCCGCAGCGAGAGGTAGCGCCCGGCGGCCGCCATGCCGTGCTGGACCACCTTGAGCAGCAGCACGGGGTCGATGTTGCCGCCGGAGACGACGGCGACGACCGGCGGTGCGAAGGCCTCCGGGTCGGCGAGGATCGCGGCGACCGCGGCCACCCCGGCGGGCTCGACCACCAGCTTCGCCCGCTCGAGGCAGAACAGCAGGGCGCGGGAGAGGTCCTCCTCGCTCACCGTCCGCACCTCGTCGACCAGGCCCTGGACGTGGGCGAGCGTCAGGTCGCCGGGCGAGGCGACCGCGATCCCGTCGGCCATCGTGGCCATGGCCGGCAGCGGGACGGGCCGGCCGGCGGCCAGCGAGCCGGGGAAGGCGGCGGCCATCTCGGCCTGCACGGCCACCACCCGGACGTCGGGCCGCCGGGCCTTCACCGCGGCCGCGACCCCGGACACCAGTCCCCCGCCACCGGCGCACACCACCACGGTGGCGACGTCGGGGCACTGCTCGAGGACCTCCAGGCCGACGGTCCCCTGCCCGGCGATGACGTCCGCGTGCTCGAAGGGGTGGATGAACACCGAGCCGGTCCGCTCCGCGTGCTCGGACGCGAACTGCAGCGCCTCGGTCAGCGTCGGGCCGCCCAGCCGCACCTCCGCGCCGTAGGACCGGGTCGCCGCGACCTTGGGCAGCGGCGCCGAGTCCGGCATGAACACCGTGGCCGCGCAACCGAGCAGCCGGGCGGCCAGGGCGACCCCCTGGGCGTGGTTGCCGGCGCTGGCGGCGACGACACCGCGGGCCCGCTCGGCGTCGGTGAGCCGCGAGATGCGCGTGTAGGCGCCGCGGATCTTGAAGGAGCCGGTCCGCTGCAGGTTCTCGCACTTGAGCCAGACCGGGCCGCCCACGCGGTCGGCCAGGCCCCGGCTGTGCCACAGGGGCGTGTGGCGGACGACGTCCTGGAGCAGTGCCGCCGCGGACTCGACGTCGGCGCCGGTGACCAGGGGCGGCCGGGCGGTGGGGACCTCGGGCACGGACACGCGCTGATCCTCGCAGGCCGCACGCAGGGAACCGGTGACCCGGCCCGCACGATCGTCGTACCGTGGTCGAGGTGACGGATCCGGCCCCATCAGCCACCCCTTCCCCCGCTCCCACCACGCTCGGCGAGCTCCGCGACTCGGGCGCCACCTTCCGCCCCGTGAAGGCCGAGCTGCGCGCCAACCTGCTGGCCCGGCTCGGCCGCGGCGAGCCCAGCCTCCCCGGCATGGTCGGCTTCGAGGACACCGTGCTGCCCGAGGTCGAGCGCGCGCTCATCGCCGGCCACGACCTCGTCCTGCTCGGCGAGCGCGGCCAGGGCAAGACCCGGCTCATCCGCACCCTGGTCGGCCTGCTCGACGAGTGGACGCCGGTCCTCGTGGGGAGCGAGCTCAACGAGCACCCGCTGCACCCGATCTCGGTGTGGGCGCACCGGCAGATCGCCGAGCACGGCGACGCGACCCCCGTGGGCTGGCTGCACCGCAGCGACCGCTTCGGGGAGAAGCTCGCCACCCCCGACACGAGCGTCGGCGACCTGATCGGCGACGTCGACCCGATCAAGGTGGCCGAGGGGCGCACGCTCGGTGACCCCGAGACCGTGCACTACGGGCTGGTCCCGCGCACCAACCGCGGGATCTTCAGCGTCAACGAGCTGCCCGACCTCGCCGAGCGCATCCAGGTCGCGCTGCTGAACGTGCTCGAGGAGCGCGACATCCAGATCCGCGGCTACCGCGTCCGGCTGCCGCTGGACCTGCTGCTGGTCGCCAGCGCCAACCCCGAGGACTACACCAACCGCGGCCGGATCATCACCCCGCTCAAGGACCGCTTCGGCGCCGAGGTGCGCACCCACTACCCGATCGAGCTGGCCGACGAGATCGCGCTGCTGCACCAGGAGGCGCAGACCAGCTGGACCGGGGGGGACACCTTCGGGACGCCGATCGTGCCCGAGCACCTGGTCGAGATCATCGCCCGCTTCACCCGGCTGGTCCGCGAGTCCAGCCACGTCGACCAGCGCTCCGGCGTCAGCGCCCGCTTCGCGATCGCCGGGCTGGAGACGGTGACCGCGAGCGCCGTCCGTCGCGCGGCGATCGCCGGCGAGACGCGGCCGGTCGCCCGCGTGGTCGACCTGCCGAGCGTCGTCCCGGCCAGCCGCGGGAAGGTCGAGTTCGCCGACGCCGGCTCGGACCCGGACGACGAGCGCGAGCTGGAGGTGCTCGAGCACCTGCTCCGCCAGGCGACCGCGCAGACGTTCCGCGCCCGGTGCGCCGGCCTCGACCTCACCGGCCTGCAGGAGCACTTCACCGGCGGGGAGACGGTCGAGTCGGGCGAGCTGGTGCCGGCGCCGGCCCTGCTCGGCCAGCTGGGCACCATCCCGAAGCTCGCCGAACTCCTCGGCCGCCTGGGCGTGCCGGAGGGCGAGCAGTCGGCGGAGCAGGCGGCGGCCGCGGTCGAGTTCGCGCTCGAGGGGCTCTACCTGACGCGGCGGCTGGCCAAGGACACCGACGGCACCCGCACGGTGTACGGGGCCTGACATGCCCGGACGACGCGGACGCGGATACCGCTACGGCAAGTGGCACGGCGGCCCGGATCCCCTGGCCCCGCCGTACGACCTCGGCAACGCCGTCGACGAGATCGGCGACTCGGTTCTGGGCGGCAGCGGGGTGCGGGAGGCGCTGCGCGAGCTGCTGCGGCGAGGCACGGAGGGACGGCGGGGCCTCGACGAGCTGCGCCGGTCGGTGCGCGAGCGGTTGCGCAGGGCGCGGACCGCGGGGCGCATGGACGGCACCCTCCAGGAGGTCCGCGAGCTGCTCGACAGGGCGCTCACCGCGGAGAAGCGCGAGCTGTTCCCCGACCCCGACGACTCCGCCCGCCTGGCCGAGGCCGAGCTCGACGCGCTCCCCGAGGACACCGCCGGCGCCGTCCGGGCGCTCAAGGAGTACCCGTGGCGGTCGCAGGAAGGGCGGCAGGCCTACGAGCAGATCCAGGACCTGCTGCGCCGGGAGGTGCTCGACAGCTCCTTCGCCTCGATGAAGCAGGCCCTGGAGAACGCCGGCGAGCAGGACATGCAGGCGGTCAAGGACATGGTCGCCGACCTGTCGCAGCTGATCGACGCGCACAACCGCGGTGAGGACACCGAGGAGCGCTTCCGCGACTTCATGGCGAAGCACGGCCAGTTCTTCCCCGACGACCCGCAGTCGGTCGAGGAGCTGATCGACTCCCTCGCCCGCCGGGCGGCGGCGCAGGAGCGGATGATGGCCGGCCTGTCGCCGGAGCAGCGGGCCGAGCTCTCCGACCTGATGTCGCAGGCCATGTCCGACATGGGGCTGGCCAGCGAGATGGCGCACCTCTCCGACGCCCTGCGCCAGGCCCGCCCGGATCTCCCGTGGGGTCAGCGCGGCCAGGTGCCCGACGGCGAGCAGGGGCTCGGCATGGGCGACGCCACCAGCGCCGTCGCGGAGCTGGCCGACCTCGAGGCGCTCTCCAGCCAGCTGTCGCAGGGGTACGCCGGCGCCTCGCTCGCCGACATCGACGAGGAGCTGCTGGAGCGCGCGCTCGGGCGGCCGGCCGTCGACGACCTCGCGGCCCTCCGCCAGCTCGAGCGCGAGCTGGAACGGCAGGGCTTCCTCAACCGGTCGGACGGCAAGCTGGAGCTCTCCCCCAAGGCAGTCCGCCGGCTCGGTGCCACGGCGCTGCGCCGGGTGTTCGCCAAGCTCGACGCCACCGGGCGGGGCGAGCACGACGTGGCCGACGCGGGCGCCGCCGGCGAGCTCACCGGCAGCTCGCGCGAGTGGCGGTTCGGCGACGAGCAGCCGCTGGACGTCGTCCGGACGGTGAAGAACGCCGTGCTGCGGACGGCGCACGAACCGCGCGGGGACGGGCAGCGCGGCGTGCGGATCGCCGTCGACGACTTCGAGGTCGTGGAGACCGAGCGGCGGACCGGTGCCGCCGTCGCCCTGCTGGTCGACCTGTCCTACTCGATGGCGCTGCGCGGCACCTGGGGTGCGGCGAAGTCGACGGCGATGGCGCTGCACTCGCTGGTGACGACGAAGTTCCCGCAGGACGCCATCCAGATCATCGGCTTCTCCTCGACCGCCCAGGTGCTGCGACCGGAGACGCTCGCCGAGCTCTCCGTGGACACGCTGCAGGGCACCAACCTGCAGCACGGCCTGATGCTCGCCCGCCGGTTCCTGGCCCACCACCGCGACGCCGAGCCGGTGGTCCTGGTGGTGACCGACGGCGAGCCGACCGCGCACCTGGAGGACGACGGCACGCCGTTCTTCTGCTGGCCGCCGATGCCGGAGACGATCGCCCGCACGGTCGCCGAGATCGAGCGGGTGGCGCGGACCGGGGCCACGGTGAACGTCTTCGCCCTCGACCCGGACCCCGGGCTGATCCACTTCGTGCACGACCTCACGCAGCGGGCCGGCGGCCGGGTGTTCGAGCCGGACGCGGACCGCCTGGGCGAGTACGTGGTCGCCGACTACCTGCGGGTGCGCCGGGGCCGTCGGGCACGCTGACGCCGTGCGCGCACCGCTGACCGTGGACGAGGTGGCCGCGGAGCTCACCTACCCGCTGCGGCAGGCGGTGCTCCGCCCGGACGGCGGGGACGTCGTCTGGGCCGGCGACGAGCACCCGGCGACCGTCCACCTGGCCGCCCGGACCGGCGACCGCATCGTGGGCGTCGTCCGCTTCTCCCCCGCCGCCTGCCCCTGGCGCTCCGCCGAGCACCCGTGGCAGCTGCGCGGGATGGCCACCGACCCCGAGGTCCGCGGCTCCGGAGCGGGGCGGGCGCTGGTCGTCGCGGGGCTGGAGGCGGTGGCCGCCCGCGGCGGCGACCTGCTCTGGTGCGACGCCCGCGTGGCCGCCGTCGGCTTCTACGAGCGGATGGGCTTCACGGTGGTGACCGGGGAGTTCGACAAGCCGGGCATCGGCCCGCACCGGGGCATGCTCGTCGGGATCACGAGTCGCTCGAGCTGATCCCGGGGATCCTCCCGGCGCGGAAGGCATCGACGAACAGGCGGTGGTCCTCCTGCGCCTGGCGGGCGTAGGCGTGCGCGAACTGCACGAGGTCGGCGACGAACTCCTCGCGGCGCCCGCCGATCATCGCCAGCACGGCCTCCTCCGTCTGGAACGGCACGAGCTCGTGGTCGCTGTCGGCGTCGCCGACGCAGTGCAGCTTGGCCGTGGCCCGGCCCAGTTGCACCAGCACCGGGCGGATCTCCCCGGGCTCGGTGAGGTCGTCCCAGTCGAGGTCCAGCTCGTAGGGCGACAGCTCGGCGACGACGAACCCGGTGCCGCGGATGTCGGTGTAGCCGAGGAACTGGGAGGTGTGCGACTGCAGGGCCCGCTGGCTGGTGACCGTGCGGTGCCCCTCGTGGGAGAAGTAGTCGCGGATCCGGTCGTCGGTGACGATCCGGCTGGGCGCGGCCACGTTGCCCTGCTTCAGCGACAGGACGACGTCGTTCTCCAGCGCCTCGTCGTAGCCCTCGAGCAGCACGTTGTAGGCCGGCAGCCCCGCGCTGCCGATGCCGAAGCCGCCGGTGCCGATCAGGTCCTTGACCTCGTAGGCGACCTCGCGCCGCCACGGCTTCGGCGGCAGCGTGTCCTTGTACCGCTCCAGCGCCTCGAGCACCTCGTCGCGCTCGGCGTCGTCCAGCCGGCGGTTGCGCGCCCGGTCGGCGAAGCGCCGCTCGTAGCGCTCGACGACGGTCATCCGGTCGAGCAGCGCCAGCCGGGTCCGGGTCGCCGTCTCCTGCACGAGCTCGCGCACCGCGCCCTCGGTGTTGTGCAGGGTGAGCGCGAAGTCGCGGTCGGAGTCCGACCGGCTGAACGCCTCGACCTGGTCCAGCCAGGCGTCGAGGTAGACGCGGACCAGCTCACCGATCACGTCGTCGGAGAACGCCTTGCGCCACGACATCAGGGCGAAGCTGGCGGCGAAGCGGCGCAGGTCCCAGCTCACGTGCCCGAGGTAGGCCTCGTCGAAGTCGTTGACGTCGAAGACGATCCGCCCGCTGGCGTCCATGTAGGTGCCGAAGTTCTCGGCGTGCAGGTCGCCGTGGATCCACACGCGCGACGTCCGCTCGTCGCTCCAGGGGTCCTCCGCCGTCGCCATGTCGGCGTAGAACAGACAGGCACTGCCCCGGTAGAACGCGAAGGGATCGGCGGCCATCTTGCGGAACTTCGTCCGGAACGCGTCGGCGTCCGCGGCCATGAGGTCGGCGAACGCCGCCACGAGGACGTCGACGATGAGCTGGGCCCGGTCGTCGCTGCCTGTGGGCTGGGTCACACCTGCGGGTGATAGGGCCACAGGAGGCACCGTAGAGGGCCGATAACCTGGGTGAGAGGAACGGACGACGCGAGCACAGGAGCGGAGGGGCCGTGGCGCTGACGGGGACGACACGACGCCTCGCCGCTGCCACCGCGTACGGCGGCGGCAGCGTCGCCCTCGGCGGTGTCGCCCTGGCCGCACTGCTCCGCGAGGAGGCCCGTGCCGCCCGCCGCAACATCGAGGCCCGCACGAGCAAGGGCGACCCGCCCTCGGGGGACGGCGTCTACGGCAGGGGCCGCGGGAGGGCGCTCGTGTTCACCGTGCTGGGCGACTCCAGCGCCGTGGGCCTCGGTGTCCACCGGGCGGAGGAGACGCCCGGCGTCCTCATCGCCTCGGCGCTGGCCGAGCTCGCCGAGCGCCCGGTGCGGCTGGTCCGCCTCGCCAAGTCCGGCGCCCGCTCACCCGATCTCGACGAGCAGGTCGACCGGGCCCTCGCCGAGCACCCGACCGTCGCGCTGATCATGATCGGCGCCAACGACGTCACCAGCCGCACCCGGCCGACGGTCTCGGTGAAGCACCTCGGTGAGGCCGTCCGCCGGCTCACCGGGGCCGGGTGCGAGGTCGTCGTCGGCACCTGCCCCGACCTCGGCACCATCCGGCCGATCGCCCAGCCGCTGCGCACCTTCGCGCGGCGGTGGAGCCGGCAGATGGCCGCCGCCCAGACGGTGGCCGTGGTCGAGGCGGGCGGGCGCACCGTGTCGCTGGGCTCGGTGCTGGGGCCGGCGTTCGCGTCGGACCGCGCCATGTTCAGCGTCGACGAGTTCCACCCCAGCGCGCACGGCTACGCCCAGGCCGCCGCCGTGCTGCTGCCCTCGGTCGCGGACGCCGTGGGTGTCTGGCCGGCGTCGGCCGACCGGGGCGTGCGGCCCATCCGCCGCGGCACCGTGCGGCCGATCGAGAAGGCCGCGGTGCGCGCCGCCAGCCGCACCGGCACGGAGGTCCAGCCGGCCGAGGTGGGCGGTTCCGACACCGGACCGTGGGGCGCCTGGGCCCTCCTGCGACGTCGTCGTCCGCCCGACATGCCGACGCCGGAACAGGCGCAGGAGCCCGCGGAGGCCCCGGCCAGCGCGTGAGGTGAGGACCTCCGTTACCGCGGAGTAGTTTCGGGGGCGACCCGTCGCCGGCGCACCCCCGCGCGGCGCCCGCCTCATCGTGGAGGACCCATGCCCGAAGCCGTCATCGTCGCGACCGCCCGCTCCCCCATCGGTCGCGCCTTCAAGGGGTCCCTCAAGGACCTGCGGCCCGACGACCTGGCCGCGACCATCGTCCGGGCCGCGCTGGACAAGGTGCCCGCGCTCGACCCCCGCGACATCGACGACCTGATGCTCGGCTGCGGCCTCCCCGGCGGCGAGCAGGGCTACAACATGGGCCGCGTGGTCAGCGTGCTGCTCGGCATGGACCACCTGCCCGGGACGACGGTCACCCGCTACTGCTCCTCGTCGCTCCAGACCACCCGCATGGCGATGCACGCCATCAAGGCCGGCGAGGGCGACGTCTTCATCTCCGCCGGCGTCGAGATGGTGTCCCGCTTCGTGAAGGGCAACAGCGACGGCCTCCCGGACACCAAGAACCCGGTGTTCGCCGACGCCGAGGCGCGCGGGGCCAAGGTCGCCGAGAGCGGCGCCGACTCGTGGACCGACCCCCGCGAGAACGGCGAGATCCCCGACATCTACATCGCGATGGGCCAGACGGCCGAGAACCTCGCCCTGCTCAAGGACGTCTCGCGGCAGGAGATGGACGAGTTCGCCGTCCGCAGCCAGAACCTCGCGGAGAAGGCCATCGACGACGGCTTCTGGGAGCGGGAGATCACCCCGGTCACCACGCCCGACGGCACCGTGGTCAGCAAGGACGACGGCCCGCGCGCCGGGACCACGCTCGAGGCGCTCTCGCAGCTCAAGCCGGTGTTCCGCCCCGACGGCCGGGCGACGGCGGGCAACGCCTGCCCGCTCAACGACGGCGCCGCCGCTGTCGTCGTCATGAGCGACACCAAGGCCGCCGAGCTGGGGCTGACCCCGCTGGCGCGCATCGTGTCCACGGCGGTCACCGGCCTGTCGCCGGAGATCATGGGCTACGGCCCGGTCGACGCCTCGAAGCTGGCGCTGCAGCGCGCGGGCATGACCATCGACGACATCGACCTCGTCGAGATCAACGAGGCCTTCGCCGCGCAGGTCATCCCCAGCTACCGCGACCTGGGCATCGACATCGACAAGCTGAACGTGCACGGCGGCGCCATCGCCGTCGGCCACCCGTTCGGCATGACCGGCGCCCGCATCACCGGCACGCTGATCAACGGCCTGCAGACTCGGGACGAGACCTTCGGCCTGGAGACCATGTGCGTCGGTGGCGGCATGGGCATGGCGATGGTCATCGAGCGCCTGAGCTGATCCCGCCCGCACGGCGACGAGGCGTCGTCCCTCGGCCGGACATCCCGGAGGGGACAGTGCCCGGCTGAGGGACTCCGCCCACGCGAGAACGACCAAGGCCCGGCCCCCTCGCGGGGACCGGGCCTTCGGGGTGTGACGTGCTTACTCGCGGAAGTAGCTGAGCAGCCGCAGGATCTCCAGGTACAGCCAGACGACCGTGACGAGCAGGCCGAAGGCGATGTACCAGGCGAACTTCGCGGGGGCGCCGCGGCGGATCGCCTCGTCGGCCATGTCGAAGTCGAGCAGCAGCGAGAACGCCGCGACACCGATCACGACCAGGCTGAAGACGATGGCGAGCGTGCCACCGTCACGCAGACCCAGCCCGCCCGGGGTGAAGAACGAGGCGACGATGTTCGCCAGCATCAGCACGACGACGCCGACGAGGGCGCCGATCACCCAGCGGGTGAGCTTCGGGGTGACCCGGATGGCGCCGGTCTTGTAGACGACCAGCATGCCGGCGAAGACACCGAAGGTGCCGATCACCGCCTGGGTCACGATGCCCTCGAACTGCGGGATGCTGTTGAACGCCTCGCTGATCGCGCCGAGGAAGATGCCCTCCACCACGGCGTAGGCGAGCGTCGCGGCCGGGTTCGCGATCTGCTTGAACGCGATCACCAGGCCGAGCACCAGGCCCACGAAGACCGCCGGCAGTGCGAGCCCCCAGGCCGCCTGGCCCGGGAGGGCCCAGATGGCGGCCGCGGAGAGCACGGTGACGAGGAAGGTGATGCCGGTCTTGGTGACGACGTCGTCCATCGTCAGGTAGCGCGTGGTGGTCGCCGAGTACGGCGCCGGGGCGGCGTAGGGATCGTGCTGGGTCGGCGCGCCGTACTGCGGCTGGGGCTGGCCCCACCCGGCGTACTGCTGCTGGCCACCGGGGGCCGCGCCGAATCCCCGGAACGCCGGGTTGCTGCTGGGCATCGTCATCTCCCTGAGGTGACTGTTCGGACCGTGGAGCCCACGGTGGTGCACTCCACTCGGTCAGGTCAACGCCCGCAGCCCCTGCGTAGTTCCGGCGTGTCGCGATTCCCCCGTCCGGGCCACGGGCCCGTGGAGGGCGGTGCCCCCGGTCGGGATCGAACCGACACTCGGACCCTTTTAAGGGGCCTGCCTCTGCCGATTGGGCTACGGGGGCGCTCTGCGCACGCTAGCCGGGGCGCCCCGCCGCTGCCCGTACGGTGACCCCCGTGAGCCCCAGCCCCCAGGTCCCCGTCCGCGTCATGCGCGCCGGCGTGCGCGCCCTCGTGCGCCCGGTGCTCGGCCCGCGTCTCCCGGTCGGCCTCCAGCGGCGCTGGCTGGCAGCCGTCACCCGGCCGACCCCGCTGGCCGACGGCGTCGCCGTCGGCACCGGACGGCTGGGCCGGCGACCGGCCGAGGTCCTCACGCCCGCGTCCGGGGATCCGGGCTCGGCGGTGCTCTACCTGCACGGCGGCGGGTTCACCACCGGCTCCCCCGCCACGCACCGCGCCCTCGCCACGCACCTGGCCGCGGCCAGCGGCGCGACCGTGCACGTGCTCGACTACCGGCTCGCGCCCGAGCACCCCTTCCCGGCCGCGCTCGACGACGTCCTGGCCGCCTACCGCGAGCTGATGGACCGGGGCGCCACCCCTGGCCGCACGGCCGTCGCCGGCGACTCCGCCGGCGGCTGGCTGGCACTGGCCGCGGCCCTCCGCCTGCGCGACGGCGCGGGCCCCCTCCCGGCCGCCCTCGGCCTGATCTCCCCGTGGCTCGACCTGACCGGCAGCACCTGGCCCGACGACCGCGGCGACGCGATGCTCCGGCCGGCCTGGCTGCGCCGGTGCGCCCGCGAGTTCGGGGACGGCACGGACCCGGGTGCTGCCGAGCTCTCGCCGCTGGACGCCGACCTGTCCGGGCTGCCGCCGATCACGATGCACGTCGGCAGCGAGGAGATCCTCCTCGAGGACGCCGTCCGGCTCGCGCACCTGGCGCGGGCAGCCGGGGTGCCGGTCGACCTCCGCCGGCTCGACGGCCTCTGGCACGTGGCGCACGCGTCGGCCGGCCTGGTCACCGCCTCGACCGCCGCGGTCAACGCCCTGGGTGCCGCCCTCGGCGCCCGGCTGGCCGGCGACTCCTCGCTCACCGGCTGAACCACCGGGCCGGCTCCGGTGCACGGGCAGCCCCGGGCCCTCCCGGCGCCGCGGTCCCCCGGAACCGCGCCTTCCGCTCGCGGACGATCACGTCTCCCCACGTTCTCGGCGACGGCCGCAGCCACGATCGAGGGTATTGCGATTCCCGCCACCACTCGTCCAAACTGCCGCCCTACGGGGGCCTGAGTACGCATTCACGGCGGATGGCGGCTTCGCGGAAAGCACCGCGTCATCGGAATCAGTTGATCCATCCAGGAAACGGGGCATGGCCGTGGCACTCATTCTCGATCGCCAGCGAACGCTCGCACTCGCCGAGGAGAACGCGAAGGCATACGCCGAGGCCGAGCCATTCCCGCACATCGCCATCGACGACTTCCTGCCCCCGGAGATCATCAAGGAGTTGCAGGCCGAGTTCCCGAAGCCGGAGGACGTGGCCTGGGGCGAGTTCGACAACACGCGTGAGGTGAAGCTGTCGCTCAGGGACGAAGGCCTCATGCCCGACATCCAGCTGCGCGTCCTCCGCGAGCTGAACGGGCAGATCTTCCTCGACTTCCTCGAGAAGCTGACCGGGATCGAGGGCCTGGTGCCCGACCAGGCCCTCTACGGTGGCGGGCTGCACCAGATCCGGCCGGGTGGACTCCTCAAGGTCCACGCGGACTTCAACCTGCATCCCAGGACGAAGCTGCAGCGACGGCTCAATGCGCTGCTGTACCTGAACGAGGACTGGGACGAGTCGTACGGCGGCCAGCTGGAACTGTGGGACGTCACGATGTCGCGGCCCGTGAAGAAGATCCTGCCGATCGCCAACCGGCTCGTCGTGTTCTCGACGACCAGTGAGAGCTTCCACGGGCACCCTGATCCGTTGACGTGCCCTCCGGATCGCACTCGGCGTTCCATGGCGTGGTACTACTACAGCCTCCCGGAGGGGCGCATCGCGCGGCACACGACGCTGTTCCAGTCACGCCCCGGCGAATCCCTCTACACGGACGAGGAACTGCGCCGCGCCAAGAAGGACCGATTCAGCGCCAAGGCCCGCTCGATGGTCGCGCCGATCAAGAACGCGGTCCGCGGGCTCCGCAGCAAGGCGGGCGGCTGACGCGAACGCGCGGACAGCGTCCGCCGGCGTAGCGGCGCCTCCGTCCGATCAGGCGGAGCGCGTCCGGGACGACGGCTCGGCGCTGTCGGGCCGGGGCGGCGGCAGCTGCCCGTCCCGGCCGGTGTTCGCCGCGGAGACGAACTCCCGGCGCGGGTCCTGCAGCTGCCCGAGGGAGACGACCTCCCGACGGAACAGCGAGGCCAGCGTCCAGTCGGCGACCACCCGTGCCTTGCGGTTGAAGGTCGGCACCCGGCTCACGTGGTAGGCCCGGTGCATGAACCAGGCCGGCCAGCCCGTCAGCTTCACTCCGTAGACCTGCGCCACGCCCTTGTGCAGCCCGAGGCTGGCGACCGAGCCGACGTACTCGTGCCGGTAGGGCACCGGCTCCCGGCCGGCGAGCACGGCGACGATGTTGTCGGCCAGCTGCTTGGCCTGCCGGACGGCGTGCTGGGCGTTGGGCGCGGTGGTGGCACCCGGGTCCTTGGTCAGGTCCGGGACCGCGGCGAGGTCACCGGCCGCCCAGGCCCCGGGCATCCCCCGCACCTGCAGGGTGGGCTCGCACTCCACCCGGCCGCGGCCGTCCACCGGCAGATCGGTGTCGACGAGCACCGGGTTCGGCTTCGTCCCCGCCGTCCACACCAGGGTGTCGCTCGGGAACTCCTCGCCGTCGCTGAGCCGGACGACGCAGTCGTGGGACACCGACTCCAGCCGGGTGTTCAGGCGCACGTCCATGCCCCGGGCCGTCAGCTGGCGCACCGTCCACGCGGCCATGTCCAGGTCGACCTCGGGCAGGATGCGGCCCATCGCCTCGACCAGCACCCAGCGCATGTCGGACGGCGACAGCCGCGGGTAGTAGTGCTCGATGGCGTACCGCGCCATGTCCTCGAGCTCCGCGAACGCCTCGACGCCGGCGTAGCCGCCGCCGACGAAGGTGAAGGTCAGCGCCCGCTGCCGGACAGCGGGGTCGTCGGTGGAGCTGGCCGCGTCCAGCCGCGCGAGCACGTGGTTGCGCAGGTAGATGGCCTCGCCGACGTTCTTGAAGCCGACGCCGTGCTCTGCCAGCCCCGGGATCGGCAGCGTGCGCGCCACGGAGCCGGCGGCCATCACGAGCACGTCGTAGGAGACCTCGAACGGCGTCCCCTCGACCGGCGCCACCCGGGCCTTCCGGTCGGCGTGGGTGAGGCCGACGACGGCCCCGGTGATGACCCGGCAGTGCCGCAGGGTGCGCCGGAGCGGGACGACGACGTGCCGCGGCTCGACCGATCCGGCGGCGGCCTCCGGCAGGAACGGCTGGTAGGTCATGTGCGGCTGCGGGTCGACGACCACGATCTCGGCGCGGCCCCGGGACAGCTTCTTCTGCAGCCGCAGAGCCGTGTAGAGGCCGACGTAGCCGCCGCCGACGACGAGGATCACCGGCCGGTGGGTCAGCTCGCGCGCGATCGCCTCAGCCATGGAGGGAGCCTAGGCCCCCCGGAGCCCGGCCACCTCGGTCGCGCGGTCCAGGACGGCGTCCAGCATGGGTTCGGTCAGCCGGCCGGTGAACGTGTTCTGCTGGCTGACGTGGTAGCTGCCCAGCAGGGTGAGCGGTCCCCTCGGTCCGTCCAGGTCGACCTCCACGCCGTGCCCGAACGCCGGCCGGGGCCGCGGGATCCGGTAGCCCGCCGCGGCGAGCACCGGCCACAGCGCCGTCCAGCCGAAGCCGCCGAGGACGACGACGACGCGCAGCTCCGGCAGCAGCGACAGCTCGCGGGCCAGCCACGGGTTGCAGGTGTCGCGCTCCTGCGGGGTGGGCGCGTTGTCCGGCGGGGCGCAGCGCACGGCCGCGGCCACGCGGACGCCGGTCAGCTCCAGCCCGTCCCCGACGTGCGTGGAGGTCGGCTGGTTGGCCAGCCCCGCCCGCCAGAGCGCGGCGAAGATCCAGTCACCGCTGCGGTCGCCGGTGAACACCCGCCCGGTGCGGTTCCCGCCGTGCGCGGCCGGCGCCAGCCCGACGACGGCGATCCGCGCGTCGGCCGGCCCGAGGCCCGGAACCGGCCGGCCCCAGTAGTCCCAGTCGCGGAAGGAGGCGCGCTTGACCCGCGCCACCTCCTCCCGCCAGACCACCAGGCGCGGGCAGGCGTAGCAGCCGGACACCCGCTGGTCGAGGACCTCGAGGGTGCGGGCGCCGGCCGCCGACCGCACCACGCCCCCCGGGCTGCGCGTGGCGGGGAAACCACCGGCGTCCAGAGCCATCAGGGACGGGCGAGGCGCAGGGCGATGCCGTCGAGGATGTCGTGCTCGCTGACCACGACCTCCCCGAGCCCGAACTCGTCCATGAGCACGCGCAGGATCAGGCCGCCCGCGCCGATGACGTCGACCCGGCCCGGGTGCATGACCGGCATGGCCGCCCGCCGCTCGCGGGTCGCGGCCAGCAGGTGCGCCGTCACCGCCCGCACGTCGGCGACCGGTATGCGCGAGCCGTGGATCGCCGTGTCGTCGTAGGCAGGGAGCTCCAGAGCCAGCGCGGCCACCGTCGTCACGGAGCCGGCCAGGCCGACCAGGCTCGCGGCGTCGCCGACCGGGACCTCGGCCCGCACGTCCGCGAGCGCCGTCCGGATGTCCGCCTCGGTGGCCGCGACCTCGTCGGCGGACGGGGGGTCGCCGTGCAGCCGCCGCTCGGTCAGCCGGACGCAGCCGATGTCGACCGACCGCGCCGCCCGCACGCCGTCGGCGTCGCCGAGGACGAACTCCGTCGAACCGCCGCCGATGTCCACGACCAGGAAGGGGGCCGACGGCGGCGGGTTGCCGTGGGCGCGCGCGGCGGCTGCGAGCGAGGCGGTGGCGCCGAGGAACGACAGCTCGGCCTCCTCGCGCCCGGTGATCACGTCCGGCCGCTGCCCGAGGGTGGCCACGACCATGTCCTCGAAGTCCTGGCGGTTGGCCGCGTCGCGGGTGGCGCTCGTGGCGGCCATCCGGATTGCGGTGGCCCCGAGCTCGCGGGCCTGGTCGGCGTACTCGGCGAGCACCGTCCGGGTCCGCTCGATCGCTTCCGGCGCCAGGCGGCCGGTGGCGTCGACGCCCTGGCCGAGGCGCACCACCTCCATGCGCCGCAGCAGGTCGGTGTGCCCGCCCTCGGCCGGCACGTCGGCGACCAGGAGACGGATCGAGTTGGTACCGCAGTCGATCGAGGCGACCCGGGTCACGGGGCGTCCTCGGTGCGCTGGGCGCACGGCCCGGCGGCCCACCACTCGCCCATCTCCTCGACCGCTCGGTCGCCGATCGGGTTCACCCCCGGCCCGGCCGCCAGCGCGTGGCCGGCGAGCGCGTGCAGGCACTTCACGCGGTCGGGCATGCCCCCGGCGGTCATCCGGGTGGGCAGCACGTCCCGGGCGTCGCGGGTGGCGAGGTAGGCCTCGTGCGCCCGCTGGTAGCCGGCCGCCAGCTCCGGGTCGGTGGCGAGCTCCTCCTGCCACTCCCGCATGCGGCCGGCGGACTCCAGCCGGCTGGCCGCGGCGGTCGCCCGGGGGCAGGTGAGGTAGTACAGGGTCGGGAACGGCGTCCCGTCCTCCAGCCGCGGGGACGTCTCGACGACGTCGGGCTGGCCGCACGGGCAGCGGTGCGCCACCGCGACGAGGGCGCGCGGCGGCCGGCCGAGCTGGCGGGCCACGATCTCGCGATCGGCGTCGCTGACGGGGGTGTCCACCCCAGAAGTCTGCGACAGCGCCTCGCCGGGCCCGGCGGAGGGGTCAGCCGTCGGCGTCGGCCAGCGACCGCATCAGGCCCTCGTACCAGGGCAGCTCCTCGTCGGGCGCGGTCGACCTGAGCGTGCCGGCGTCGCCCTCGACCGCCTCGCCGTCCACCACGACGACCAGCCGGTCGCCGGGCAGCACGTAGGTGAGCCGCTCGCGCGCCTGCCGTTCGGCGTAGGCGGGATCGGCCTGCCGCTCCAGCTGCTCGCGCAGGTCGGCCGCCCGGGCGTCGAGCTCCTCGCCCTCGGCGGCCAGCTGCTCGAGCTCGGCCTGCCCGGCCAGGTACTGCCGGATCGGGCCGGCCAGCGTCAGGGCGAGCAGCAGCACCAGGGCGCCGAGGAGCACCGCCCGGCCGGTGACCAGCGGCCGGCGCCGGGGCGCCGTCCCCGCCGTGGGGCGGACCGCCCGGCGGGCGGACCGCCGCTGCCCCGGCCGGCTGGTCGCGCTGCTGCGCAGGCCGGACGGGACCGGCCGGGTGGAGTGCACCCGCGGCGCCCGGCCGGTGGCTCGGGCACCGCGGCCGGCGGCCCGGGCGCCGTCACCGGCCGGCCCGTTCCGCCTGCCCCGGACGCTGCTCATCGGGAGTCGCTCAGCCTGCCGACAGGCGCGGGAAGGCGGCGGCGCCGGCGTAGCGGGCGGCGTCGTCGAGCTCCTCCTCGATGCGCAGCAGCTGGTTGTACTTGGCGACGCGCTCGCTGCGGGCGGGGGCACCGGTCTTGATCTGACCGCAGTCGGTCGCGACGGCGAGGTCGGCGATCGTGGTGTCCTCGGTCTCGCCCGAGCGGTGGCTCATCATGCAGCGGTAGCCGCTGCGGTGGGCCAGGTTGACCGCGTCCAGGGTCTCGGTCAGCGTGCCGATCTGGTTGACCTTCACCAGCAGCGCGTTGGCCGCGCCCTTCGCGATGCCGTCGGCCAGGCGCGAGGGGTTGGTGACGAAGAGGTCGTCGCCGACGAGCTGGACCCGGTCGCCGAGCGCGTCGGTGAGCGACACCCAGCCCTCCCAGTCCTCCTCGTCCAGCGGGTCCTCGATGGAGACGATCGGGTAGGAGTCGACGAGCCCGGTGTAGTACTCGGCCATCTCGGCCGAGGACAGCTTCTTGCCCTCGAAGGCATAGGCACCGTCGGAGTGGAACTCGGTGGCGGCGACGTCGAGCGCGAAGACGATGTCGCTGCCGACGGAGTAGCCGGCCTGCTCGACGGCGCGGGCGATCAGGTCGAGGGCCGCCCGGTTGCTGGAGAGGTTCGGTGCGAAGCCGCCCTCGTCGCCCAGGCCGGTGGCCAGGCCGTCCTTCTTCAGGACCGACTTGAGCGCGTGGTAGGTCTCGGTGCCCATGGCCAGCGCCTCGGCGAACGTCGCCGCGCCGATCGGGGCGATCATGAACTCCTGCACGTCGACGTTGCTGTCGGCGTGGGCGCCGCCGTTGAGGATGTTCATCATCGGCACCGGCAGCAGGTGTGCCGAGGGGCCGCCGACGTAGCGGAACAGCGGCAGGCCGGCGGAGTCCGCGGCCGCGCGGGCCACGGCGAGGCTGACGCCGAGGAGGGCGTTGGCACCCAGGCGCGACTTGTCCGGCGTGCCGTCCAGGTCGAGCAGCCGCTGGTCGATCAGACGCTGCTCGCTGGCCTCGTAGCCGACCAGCTCGGGGCCGATGACGTCGAGGACGCCGTCGACGGCCTTGGTGACGCCCTTGCCGCCGTAGCGGTCACCGCCGTCGCGCAGCTCCACGGCCTCGAAGGCTCCCGTGGAGGCGCCGCTGGGCACGGCGGCCCGGGCGATCGTCCCGTCGTCGAGGGCGACCTCGACCTCGACGGTGGGGTTTCCGCGCGAGTCCAGGATCTCCCGCGCGCCTACGGCATCGATGCTCGGCACGGGGGCAGCCTAACCAGCCCGGTGCGGCGGTTCGGCGAGCCTCGCCCCGGGGAACCGTTCAGCCGGCCTGCGACGACCCGCCGGGCAGCAGCGCGCGCACCCCGCGCAGGGACACGACGAGCCCGATCCCCTCGACGGTGCCGCGCAGCGCCGACCACAGCGGGAGGACCGGACGACGGGCCAGCGCCCGCCGCCCACCGCGCTGCACGACGCGGGAGGCGTACCGGGGCGAGCGCCGGACCCAGCGGCGCAGCTGGTGGTCGGGCACGTGCAGGGCCGCGTACAGCAGCCGGTTGCGGCAGTTGTACCGGCAGTAGAGGCCCGACTTGCCCTCGCCCTCCTGGGTCCCGCCGACCTGGTGGACGGCGCGCAGGTCGCGGCGGACGACGACCCGCCCGCCCGCCGCGCGCACGCGGGCGCTCAGGTCGATGTCCTCCCAGTACATGAAGTACCTGTCGTCGAACCCGCCGACCCGGTCCCACAGCGCGAGGGAGAAGGCCAGGCACGCGCCGGTGACCCAGGGGTGCGCGGCCGTCGCCACGTCGACGTCCCGGGTGCGCGTGACGCCGTCGGCGACGTCGAGCTCGCCGCCCGCGAACCAGACCCCGCCGGCGGCGTCCTCGACCAGGGGGCAGACCAGGGCGTCGCCGTCCTCGCGCGCCGCGCGCACGAGCGCCTCGAGCACGGCGCCGTCGATCGTGGCGTCGGGGTTGAGGAGCACGACCTGCTCGGCGCCGTCCTCGCGGGCGCGGGCGACGCCGGCGTTGACGGCGGCGCCGAAGCCGGGGTTGCCGGGCAGCCCCACGAAGGCCCAGCCGTGGGCGTCGGCCAGGGCGGCGACGGCGGTCCGCTCCCCGGCCGAGGACAGGCTGTCCACGACGACGAGGGCGGTGCCGGGCACGCCCGAGAGCCGAGGGAGGTTCTCGGCGAGCAGCCGGGAGCTGCCGTAGTTCACCACCACGACGGCAGCCCTCGTCCCCACCCGTCCAGTCTGGCGGACGCCGGGCCGGGGGCCGACCGGGGTGCGGACCGGCTCACCCGTTGCGGTGGGGTCCCTCCGATCGGGCCAGCGCCTCCGCGTCGAGCTCGCCTGCGTACCGGCGCACCGCCTCGCGCAGCGCGTCCTCCGCGTCCCAGCCCCGCTGCTCGGCGGCCGTGACGACGGCGAGCAGCCGCTCCCCCAGCTCCTCGGGGCTGTCGACCGTCAACTCCGCGGGTTCGGGTGTGCCCAGGCCGGCACGCGCTGCGCGGCGGACGAGCGCCGCGCCCCACGCGGCCGCCGGCTGGGAGCGCGAGACGCCCTCGGTGGGCGAGCGCCGCTGCTTCTCGGCCTTCTTGATCTCGTCCCACCCGGCCTCGACCTGGGCCACGTCCCGCGGCCCCGCGTCGCCGAAGACGTGCGGATGCCGGCGGACCAGCTTGTCGACCAGGTCGCCCGCGACGTCGTCGATGTCGAACCGCCGGCCGGCCGAGGCCTCCGCGGCGACGCGGGCGTGGAAGACCACCTGCAGGAGGACGTCGCCGAGCTCCTCGCGCATCGCGACCGGGTCGTCGTCGACGATCGCGTCGTAGGCCTCGTGCGCCTCCTCCAGCAGGTAGCCCCGCAGGGAGGAGTGCGTCTGCTCGGCGTCCCAGGGGCAGCCGCCCGGGGAACGCAGCCGGTCCATCACGCGGACGACGTCGAGCAGGCGCTCACCGGGCCGCGCCGGACCGTCCCCGGCCCCCGGGCCGGTGCCGCCGGCGAGCCAGGAGTCGACCAGGGCCACCGCGAACCGCAGGCCCAGCCCGGTCTCCTGGCGCAGGAGCGCGACGCCGCGCACCCGGTCCTCCCGGGCGACCTCGAGCACGCGGTCGCGGACGGCGGCCGACACGCTGACCGTCTCCGGCCTCGGCGGATGGCTCCAGGGCACCGCGTCGTCCCTACTCGGCGGGTGCGGTGGCCTGGTCGTCGTCGCCGAGGACGTCGACGACGCCGTCCTCGACCGGGACCAGCCGGCCGTCCTCGTCACGGAGCTGGTAGCGGGGGTTCACGGTCACGCCGAGATCCTCGCGCACCTCCTGGATCCGCTCGTTCGCCGCCGCCTCGACCCCCTGGGAGGCGTCGCTCTCCAGCTGGGGGCGGACCTCCTCGAACGCCGGGTAGACCACGTCCCCCACGAAGGTGACGACGACGCCGCCCGCCTCGGGCACCGGCGTCGCGAAGGCGGTGTTCGGCGCGGCCGTCCGGATGCCGTCGGCGAGCACCGCCGGCAGCTCGTCGGCCGACCGCGACTCCAGCGCGGGGAGCGTCGCGGCTCCGGCGAACTGGGCGGCGAGCGGTCCGTAGGCCGCCGGGTCGGCGTTCAGCTGGGCGACGGCGAGGTCGGCGGTCGCCTGGTCGGGCACCGTGACGTAGCCGAAGGAGACCTCGGCGAGGTCCTCCCGGACCTCGGCGTAGCGGGCGCGCAGCGCCTCGTCGCTGAGCGCGTCGGCCTCCCCCTCGGCCTCGGCGATGCCGACGCGCACGAGCTGCTGGCGGACGTTCTCGACGATGTCCTCGCGCCCGATGCCCTGCTCCGCGAGCTGGCCGAAGACGGTGTCGGGGTCGTCGTCGCCGAGCAGCTGGTCGATCCGCGCCCGCACGTCGGCGTCGGTGACCTCGACGCCGTAGCGCTCGGCGGCGACGGCGTAGACCTCCTCCTGCACCAGCAGCTCGAGCACCCGCTGGGTGAACGCGTCGCCCTGGGCCTCGGCGTACGCGGCGACGGCCGG
Source organism: Blastococcus litoris (assembly GCF_003075095.1). Lineage (GTDB taxonomy): Bacteria > Actinomycetota > Actinomycetes > Mycobacteriales > Geodermatophilaceae > Blastococcus_B > Blastococcus_B litoris. Next base: position 577,007 of record NZ_QCZF01000001.1, on the reverse strand, counting down.
CTCGGCCAGCCGCTCCTGCACGGCGTCCTCCAGCTCGGCCACGGAGATGTGGGTGTCACCCACGTAGGCGGCGACGGTGGGCGAGGTACGGCAGCCCGACAGCCCGGTCACCGCGACGGCCAGGAGGAACCCGGACACGACGACCCGGGGAACTCGACGCTTCAGCACGACCGCAGGTTGCCACACCGGGTGTGATGCCCGCCGCACCCCGCCCCGACCTCGGCCACAGTGGCCACGACGGCCCCTGCGGCGTCAGGCGGCGACGGGCTGGGCGAGGACCGCGGTCAGCGTCGCGTGCAGGTTCTCCAGCAGGGCCACGTCGCGCAGCGGCGTCCGGCGGTCGGGGCCGACCGGCACCTTGAGCGAGATCGTCCGCACGGCCGCCTTGTACGACGCACCGTCGGCCAGCCGCGCCAGCCGCATCTGCTTGGACTCGGGCAGGTCGACCGGGCTGATCCGGATCGCCCGACCCTGCAGCGACACCTCGGTGATGCCCAGGGCGCGCATCGCCGTCCGGAAGCGGGCGACGGCGAGCAGGTTGAGCACCGGCGCCGGCGGGGCGCCGTAGCGGTCGGTGAGCTCGTCGAGGACCGCCTGCGCCTGGTCGTCGTCCTGGATGGAGGCGACCTTGCGGTAGGCCTCCATGCGCAGCCGCTCCCCCGGCACGTAGTCGTGCGGCAGGTGGGCGTCGACCGGCAGGTCGACCCGGACCTCGACCGGCTCGACCGGTGCGGACTCTCCGGTGACCTGGGACCGGTAGTCGGCCACCGCCTCGCCGACCAGCCGGACGTAGAGGTCGAACCCCACACCCGCGATGTGGCCGGACTGCTCGCCGCCGAGCAGGTTGCCCGAGCCGCGGATCTCGAGGTCCTTCATCGCGACGGCCATGCCGGCGCCGAGGTCGGTGTTGTGCGCGATCGTGGTCAGCCGGTCGACCGACGTCTCGGTCAGCGGGCGGGTCGGGTCGTAGGTGAAGTAGGCGTACGCGCGCTCGCGCCCGCGGCCCACGCGGCCGCGGATCTGGTGGAGCTGGGAGAGGCCGAAGGTGTCGGCCCGGTCGACGATCAGGGTGTTGGCGTTCGGGATGTCCAGGCCGGACTCGACGATGGTCGTCGCGACCAGGACGTCGTACTCCTTCTCCCAGAAGCCGACCATGATCCGCTCGAGCTCGTGCTCCTTCATCTGGCCGTGGCCGACCGCCACCCGCGCCTCGGGCACCAGGTTGCGGATCTTCGCCGCCGCCTTGTCGATGGACTGCACGCGGTTGTGGATCACGAAGACCTGGCCGTCGCGAAGCAGCTCGCGCCGGATCGCCGCCGCCATCTGCTTGTCGTCCCACGCACCGACGTAGGTCAGCACCGGGTGCCGCTCCTCCGGGGGCGTGAGGATCGTCGACATCTCGCGGATGCCGGTCAGGCTCATCTCCAGCGTGCGCGGGATCGGCGTGGCCGACATCGAGAGGACGTCGACCGCCGTCCGCATCGTCTTCAGGTACTCCTTGTGCTCGACGCCGAAGCGCTGCTCCTCGTCGACGATCACCAGGCCGAGGTCCTTGAACCGGGTGGTCGGCTGCAGGAGGCGGTGGGTGCCGACGAGCACGTCGATCTCGCCGGCGGCCAGCTTGCGGATGATCTCGTCGCTCTCGGCCTTGGACTGGAACCGGGAGAGGACGGCGACGGTCACCGGGAACTGGGCGAAGCGCTCGGCGAAGGTCTTGTAGTGCTGGTTGGCCAGCAGCGTCGTCGGCACCAGGACGGCGACCTGCTTGCCGTCCTGCACCGCCTTGAAGGCCGCGCGCACCGCGATCTCGGTCTTCCCGTAGCCGACGTCGCCGCAGATGATCCGGTCCATCGGGATCGGCTGCATCATGTCGGCCTTGACCTCGTCGATGGCGCCGAGCTGGTCGGGCGTCTCCTGGAACGGGAAGGCGTCCTCGAGCTCGCGCTGCCAGACGGTGTCCGGCCCGAACGCGTGCCCCTTCGTGGCCATGCGCGCGGAGTACAGGCGGATCAGCTCGGCGGCGATCTGCTTGACCGCCTTGCGGGCCTGGTTCTTCGTCTTCTGCCAGTCGGCGCCGCCGAGCTTGGACAGCGCGGGGGCCTCGCCCCCGACGTAGCGGGTCAGCTGGTCGAGGGAGTCCGTCGGCACGAACAACCGGTCCGGCGGCTGGTTCCGGCGCGACGGCGCGTACTCGACGATCAGGTAGTCGCGCTGCCCGCCGTTGACGGTGCGGCTGATCATCTCGATGTAGCGGCCGATGCCGTGCTGCTCGTGGACGACGAGGTCGCCGGGCTGGAGCTGCGCGAGGTCGACCGCGTTGCGCCGCCGGGCGGGCATCTTCGCCGCGTCGCGCATCGAGGTGCCGCGCTGGCCGGTCAGGTCGTGCTCGGTCAGCAGGGCCAGCCCGACCGCCGGGAAGGCGAAGCCCGACTCCAGGTTGCCCTGCGTGACGTGGGCCAGCCCGCCGTCGGGCGCGGCCGCGACGTCGGGCACGAGCCGCACGCCGAGGTCGGCCTCGGTGAACTGGTCGGCGGCGCGCTGCGCCGGTCCCGGCCCGGCGAACGTGACGACGACCCGCCAGTCGTCCCGCGTCCAGCTGCGCACCTGCTCGACGGCCTTCGGCACGTCGCCGGAGAAGCGGTCGACGATCGTGGCGTCGAGCGTGACCTGCTCGTCGTCGTCCTCCGCCTGGAGGGTGAAGGCGCCGGTGGTCCACCACGGGAGACCGCGGATCCGCGCCGCGGTCTCCACCTCGGCGAGGTCGCGGAAGGACGACGCACCCAGGTCGATGGGCGCCTGCCCGGCCTCCGCCGCGGTCGACCAGGACGCGGCGAGGAACTCCTCGGCGGTGCGGACCAGGTCCGCCGCCCGTGTGCGCACCCGCTCGGGGTCGCACACCAGCACGTGCGTGCCCTTCGGCACCAGGTCGCCCAGCAGCTGCATCTCGCCGGCGACCAGCGCGGGGATGAGCGACTCCATCCCCTCGACCGCGATGCCCTCGGCGAGCTTGTCGAGGATCTCGGCCAGCTCGGGGTGCTCGAGGGCCAGCGCGGCGGCACGCTCCCGGACCTCGGGCGACAGCAGGAGCTCCCGGCAGGGCGGCGCCCACAGCCGCTCGGGCCGTTCGTCGAGCGAGCGCTGGTCGGCGGCGGAGAAGTACCGCAGCTCGTCGACCTCGTCACCCCAGAACTCCACGCGCACCGGGTGCGGCTCGGTCGGCGGGAAGACGTCGAGCAGGCCACCGCGGACGGCGAACTCGCCGCGCTTCTCGACCAGCTCGACGCGGGTGTACGCGGCGTCGGACAGCGCGCGGGCGACGTCGTCGAGATCGGCGGAGTCGCCCGGCTTCAGCTCGACCGGCACCAGGTCGCCCAGGCCCGGCGCGAGCGGCTGGAGCACGCTGCGCACCGGCGCGACCAGCACGTCGATCGCGCCGTTCTCGCCGGGGTGGGTCAGGTCGCGGAGCACCGCGAGGCGGCGCCCCACCGTGTCGGCCCGGGGGCTGAGCCGCTCGTGGGGCAGCGTCTCCCAGGCGGGGAACGTCTCGATCCGCCGGCCGGGCACGAAGCAGCGCAGCAGGTCGGCGGTCTGGTCGGCGTCCCGCTCGCCCGCGGTGACGACCAGGACCGGGACGCCGGCCCCCGGCTCCTGCGTCCCCCGCCCACCCGAGGCGAGCGCCGCGGCCACGAGCGGCTGCACGGGCGGGGGTGCGGTCACCGCCAGCGACGCCCGGCCGGCCGACGCGACGACGCGCGCCATGCCGGGGTCGGTGAGGACGACGTCGAGCACGCCGCGCAAGGTCACGAGCAGTCCACTCCCGGGGATCCACGGCCAGGGTGCACCGCCGGACGCGGTGGTGGCCGGACTCCCAGGTTAGTCCGCCGCACCGACAGCGACCCGGCCCGCGAGGGGCCCCCGGCTCAGGCGACGATCTCGGCCAGCCGACGGCACATCGACGCGGTGGTGTGGCCCCGCTCGACGTGCTCGCGGCCCCGCCGTCCCATGGCCGCCGCGCGGTCGCGGTCGGCGAGCAGCTCGAGGATCCGCGCCGCCATCGCCGCGGGGTCCTGCGGCGGCACCAGGAAACCGGTCCCGCCGTCGGGGAAGTAGTCGTCCATCCCGGGCGTCGAGCAGGCCACCACGGGGCGGCCGACCGACATGGCCTCCAGCCCCACGGTCATCCCCGACGCGTGCAGGTTCGGCCGGGTGGCCAGCGCCACGACGCTCGCGGACGCGTACAGGTCGACGGCTTGCGCGTGCGGGACGAACTCGACGGTGCGCACCCCCCGGGGCGCGGGCAGGGTCGACGTCGTCCCGACGACGCACTCGACGTCGGGGCGCTCGCGCAGGACCAGGTCCAGGGCGGCGAACAGCGTCGCCGGGTCGCGGTCGCGGTCCCCGCCGAGGCTGACCACCTTCGGCCGCTCCGGGTACTCGGGCGCGAAGCGGTAGAAGCGCTCGTCGACGCCGAACTGGAGGAAGCTGACCGGCGGGCCGCCGGGCCCCAGCCACGCGCGCACGGCGTCGACCTGCGGGCGGCTGAGGCACCACACCCCGTCCAGCCCGCGCAGGAGGTCGCGCTGGGCCCGCAGCGCCGCCGGGCCCTCGGTGGCCAGCCGGTCGGTGGCCCAGATGACGCCGCTGAACAGGCGCCGGCCCGGGGCCCCGAGCACGAGCCGCTCCACGGTGCCCTCGTCCCAGCAGAGGGCGACGTCCGCCCTGGCCGGTGACCGCCGCGCGCCGCGGACGCCCGCCCTCGCGAGGAGCCGCTGCACGCGGGTCGGTGGGGGCAGCTCGACGTCGGTGACCTGGCGCCCGTCGGCGGCGAGGCGGTCCAGGCCGTAGGGCCAGGCGTTGGGGACGGGGCTCTCCGCGTTCCGTTCCCGCCAGCGGGCCACGCCGCGCCCGGCCGGGAACGCGACGGCGACCGTCGGCCCGTCCCTCCGGGGATCCACCACGCCGCACCACCGCTCCTCGCCGGGACCCCGCGCCGGACCGGCACGGGCGGTGCATTGTCACCCGGGCCGGGGCGCCGGGACGACGGTTCGTGGGCATCCCCTCCACACTCGGGGTGAGACACCGGCCGGTGCCGCTGCCGGACGGCCGGCAGGCCCTAGATTCGACCGGTGACCGCCACCAGCGACGGCGCCCCGAGCCGGGCACGCGTCTACGGCTCGGTGCGCTCCGCGCACCTCGAGCGGTTCCGCACGATGACGCCGGCGCTGGTGATCCACCGCGACCGCCGGTACGACTTCGACCCGGCCCTGGCCGCGGGCGGGCCGTCCCCGCTGCGCCAGCTGGGCCGCGCCGCCACGGTCCTGCACCTGCTGCGCACGCCGTACGACGCCGTCGAGCTCAACGAGCCGCTGATGGTGTCGCGCTGGGGCTCGGTGGCCGCCCAGGTCGCCGCCGTCCGCCTGCGGGGTGCGCTGACCCGCCGACCGGCCGCCGTCGGGGCGTACTGCATCGACCTCACCGACCCGGTCGACCGGCTGGCGCTCTCCCGGCACGTGCCGCGGCCACTGGGCCGGTGGTGGTCCCGGCGCGTCCTGCGGTTCCTCGTCGGGCGCATGGACCGGCTGGCGTTCGGCACGGAGGGCTCCCGGCAGCTGCTCGAGCGCTACGTCGACCCGGCGGTCGTGGCCACCCGCGCGCGGGTGTTCCCGGCCGTGCCCCAGCCGTGCGACTGCCCGGCCGGGGGCGTCCGGGACGCAGCCACGGTGCTGTTCGTCGGCGCCTTCAAGGAGCGGAAGGGCATCCGCCAGCTGATGGAGGCGTGGGACGCCCTCCCCGCCGACGCCGGTCTGCGACTCCGGCTGATCGGCACGGGAGAGCTGCTGCCCGACGTGCGCACGTGGGCCGCGGCCCACCCGGAGGTGTCGCTCGTCGTCGACCCCCCGCGGGCCGAGGTCCACGCGTCCCTGCGCGCGGCGCACGTGCTGGTGCTGCTCTCCCAGCGCAGCGGCTGGTGGCGGGAGCAGGTGGGCCTGCCGATCCTGGAGGGCCTGTCGCACGGGTGCGAGGTGGTCACGACGGACGAGACCGGCATCGCCGACTGGCTGCACCGGCACGGCCACCGCGTGGTGCCGGTGTCCGCGGACGCCCCCGAGATCGCCGCCGCCCTCCGGTCCGCGGCCGCAGCGGGCCGCACCGCCGAGGAGGTCACGGCCGACCTGCCGCGCACCGACACCCGGGCCGACGCCGACCGCTGGCTGCTCGGGACGGCGGACGCCGCCTCCTGATCGGCTCCCGGGTCAGGAGGTGAGCGCGCGGGCCACGCGGCCGACGGGCTCGGGTGCCTCGATGGCCAGCAGCGCCTTGCGGAGGATCGTGCTGGACGTGTGCATCGTGTACGGGAAGTAGCTCACCTGGACGCCGACCGAGGCGAAGTCGCGCTCGAGCTTCTCGCCCTTGGGGGTCCCGCGCCAGTCGTCGCCCTTGAAGATCACGTCGAAGCCGACCTCGCGCCAGGTGGCGAGCTTGTCCGGCACCGTCTCGGCGTGGACCCGGTCGACGCAGCGGATGCTGCGGACGATCTCCATGCGCTCGGCGAGCGGGATGACCGGCGCCCGGCCCTTCGTCTGGACGAGGACCTCGTCGGCGACGACGCCGGCCACCAGGACGTCGCACTGCTCGGCGGCCCGGCGGAGGAGGTTGAGGTGACCGATGTGGAAGAGGTCGTACGCCCCAGGCGCGTACCCCACGATCTGGCTCATCTCGGTCCCCCCGGTTGCTGCCACGACTGACAACGAGACGCTATCCGCAACGGTCACGCACGGTCAGGGGTTTGGGCTCCATCTCACTCGATGGGGAGGGAAAGCCCACGCGAACCGCTACCTCGCGCCAAAGTGCGGTGACGCAGCGTGATCGGATGTCGGACCGGTCACGCCGCCGTTCCGGGCGGGTTGCTCAGGCCGACCAGGCGTCGGCGAAGGAGGGCACCACGCGGTCGCCCTCGAGCGCGGTGACCACGTCGGCGACCGAGGCGCGGATCTCCTCCAGCGCCCGGGAGTAGTCCTGCCGGCTGCCGCCGAAGGGGTCCTCGATGTCGTCGTGGTCGCCGGCCGCGCGCACGCTGCGGAAGCGCGGGGCCACGGCCGCGAGGGCGGCCAGCCGCTCGCCCTTCGTCCCCTGCCCGATGTCGGTGCCGTGCTCGCTCGCCAGACCCACCAGAGCGGCGAACTCCCGCAGCGTGAACGTGGAGCGGACGGCGGCCGGCACCGCGCCGACGATCGCCGAGCGCTGGTCGCGGGTCATGGTCAGCACGAGGTCGGCGTCGCGGACGATCGCCGGCCCGACCTGGCGGGCGGCGAAGCCCTCCGGCTCCCGGCCCAGGACGGCGACCATGCCGGGGTCGACCGGCTCGCCGACCCGGGCGCGCAGCCCGGCGCTGCTGACGACGACGTCGGGGGACGGCACGAGCGCGCTCCGGAGCTCCACCTCGGCGGCCGGCGAGCGGCAGATGTTGGCCGTGCACACGACGAGCACGGAGAACCGGCCGGTGGCCGGCACCCCGGTCAGGGATTCGCGAGCGTTCACTGTCATCCGTCCTTTCCGTGGGGCGCCGAGGACGGGCCCGAGGGCCCCTCCCCCGCGCCGGTCGCGGTGGGCACCCGTCCGGGTTCCACCGCCGCCGGCTGCCCGTTCCCGGGCGCCGCCGGCGCCGCGCCGGTGAGGTGGGCGCGGCCGGCGACGAACTCCTCGGCCGCGGGCGCCCACTCGACGTCGCCGCCGTAGGGCTCGTAGCTGTACGAGGGGTCACGCCGCCTGACCTGGTTGAGCACCACGCCGAGGACGCGCGCCTTGACCTGCTCGAGGCTGCGCAGGCTCTCGGCCAGCTGGTGCCGGCGGACCTTGGTGACGTTGGCGACCACGATCGCGCCGTCGACGGCCCGCGAGAGGATGACGGCGTCCGCCACGGGCAGCAGCGGGGGCGCGTCGAGGACGACGAAGTCGAAGCGCTGCCGCAGCTCCGCCAGCACCTGGCGCATCGCCGGCGAGTTCAGCAGCTCGCCGGAGTTCGGCGGCACCCGGCCCGAGGCGAGCACGTGCAGGCCCGACGTCCCCCACTCCTGCAGGACGTCGTCGATCGTCGCCCGTCCGATCAGGACGGTGCTCAGCCCGGCCGCACCCTCGATGCCCAGCAGCTGGGCGGTGGCGGGGCGGCGCAGGTCGGCGTCGACGAGCACGACGCGCGCGTTGCTCTCCGCCAGGGCGGCGGCCAGGTTCGCCGCGACCGTGGACTTGCCCTCCGCCGGCACCGACGAGGTGACCATCACCGTGCGCAGGTCGCGGCCGTTGGCCGAGTTCGCGCCGGGGACGCCGAGGAACTGGAGGTTGGTGGCCAGCTGCCGGAAGAAGTCGGCCTGCGGGCTGTGCGGCTCGGACTCGATGACCACCGGCTGGGAGGCGCGGCTGCGGGTGCCGATGCTGCCGATGACCGGCAGGTCGGTGACCTCCGAGACCACCGAGGCGTCGCGGACGCGGTTGTCCAGCGCCTCGCGCGTCCAGGCCAGCGCCAGGCCCACGAGCAGGCCGATGCCGAGCCCGACCGCGACGTTGAGCGGCGGCTTCGGCGCGGCCGGCCCACCCGGCACCTCCGCGGGGGCGACGGTGGTCGCCTCCACGGTCGGGCGCCCGTTGTCGTTGCGCGGCGCCAGGTTCTCGACGGTCGTCGAGAGGGTGTCGACGACCGCGTTGGCGATCCGCGCGCTGCCCTCGGCCGACCGGTCGGTCACGGTCACCTCGACGAGCACCGTGTCCAGCGGCGCGGACGCCTCGATCCGGGAGGCGAGCGCGTTCACCCCGGTGTCGAGGCCCAGCTCGTCGATCACCGGCTCGAGGACGGCGGGGGTGGTTGCCAGGCGCGCGAACGAGGCGACCTGGTTCTGCGTGTAGGTCGACCCCTGCACGAGGTCGGAGGCGGAGTCGCCGTACTGCAGGGAGAAGAAGACGCTCGCCGACGCCCGGTAGGTCTTGGGGACGTACAGGGAGTAGCAGAGGCCGGCCACGACGCCCAGCAGGGCCATGACCGCCACCCAGCGCCAGCGCCGGCGCACGACCTCGAGCGGTGCTCGGGACCTCATCGCTCCCCCATCCACGTCAGCCGCCCACGGCGACTCCGACCGACCCTGCGACGGCGGGCCTCGCAGCCCGACCGGGTGACACCGCCGCTGCCTCGGAACGGTCGTACCAGGTCACAGTGTGTGCCCCTGTGACGACGGCTCGCGGGTTCGAGCGGCTCCATCCCACCCCAACGGGTCACGGAACCCCCCGGAGCTGGGCCATCATGCCCCGGCCAGGGCCCTCCTCGGGCGATGATGGGAGTCCGGATCGGACGGGGGGCGGCGGTGGAGCCGAAGGACTACGTGCTGGCGCTCTGCCGGCGGTGGGTGTGGATCGGCACCGCCGCGACGGCAGGGGCCGCGCTCGGCGTCCTCGTCGCGATGCTCAGCGTCGTCACCTACCGCTCCTCGACCTCGCTCTACGTGGGCATCGACGAGGCTCGCGGCGCGCAGGACGCGGCGGCCGGCGCCCTCGTGGACGAGCGCGTGCTGCCGTCGATGGTGGAGCTCACCCGCTCGGCGGAGGTGCTCGGACCCGTCGTCGACGAGCTCGGCCTCGACACCTCGCCCGCGCAGCTGGCCGGCTCGGTGGAGGCCGGGCTGGTCGAGGACACCACCGTGCTCCAGATCTCGGTGTACGGCCCGGACCGGGACGAGGTCACCGTCGTCGCGCGGGAGGTCGCCGAGCAGCTGCGCCAGGCCACGGAGGCCATCTACGCGGGCCCCAGCGGGAAGCCGCTGCTGCGCGTGTCCACCCTCGAGCCCGCCAGCGAGCCCCGTTTCCAGATCTCCCCGAGCAAGCGGAACAACGCGGTGATCGGCTTCGCCACCGGAGCCGCCCTCGCCGCGCTGCTCGTCGGGCTGCGCGAGCTGTGGCATCCCCGGGTCCGCGACTACCGCGACGCCGAACGGGTCACCAGGGCACCGGTCGTCGAGGTGGCCGGGCCGGAGGTCGGCGCCACGCGACCGCACGAGACCGAGCGCGGCCGGGCCCTCGAGCGCCTCTGGTGGATGCTGCACGAGGCGTCACCGTCGGGACGTGGGGGCAGGTTCGCCGTCGTCGGCCCGCGCGCCGAGCAGCTCGCCCGGGACCTCGCGGTGTCCGGCAAGCCCCCGCAGCGCGCGCGGGTCACCCCCCTCGAGCAGGGCCCCCGGTCCACGGCCACGGTGATCCCGGCATGGGCCGACGACGTGCAGGTACGTCCGCTGGCCGACGTCCAGGGCCTGCTCCTGCACACCGCCGAGTTCGACGGCGTCCTGGTGACCGCGCACGGGAGCCGCACGTCGCGCACGCGCCTCGCGGCGGTCGTGGCGGCCGTCGAGCGGTCCGGCGTGCCGGTCGTGGGCGTCGTCGTGGAGGGTGTCCTCCCCCGCCGCGCCGGGCTGCTGGCCCGCGCGGTGGCGGCGCTGCGCGGCGACTCGCCACTCGGGCCGCTGGACGGGCTGGCCCGGACCTGGGGCCGCCGGGACCCGGGGCGCGCCGTCACGTCGACCCGCGTGGTCGCCGTCGCCGCTCTCGCGGCCGTCGGCTTCGCCCAGCCCCTGCCCCTGACGACGAGCACGAGCCTGCTCGCGGCCACCGCCCTCCTGCCCGTGTGGGCCGGGACGCTGCGCCGGTTCCGCGGGGCGCGCTTCCTCCTCGGGCTCTTCGCCGCCGCCCTGGTCGCCGGGTGGCTGCTGGCGGCCTGGTCGTCGATGCACCACGAGATCGTGCTGCGGAACGCCACGATCACCACGCTGCTGCTGCTCACCGCGGCCGGCAGCATCGGCCTGCTGCTGTGGGCGCGCACGGTCCTGCCGCTGCCGGTCGTCGCCCTGGCGTACGGGCTGGGGCAGCTGGCCACGGGCATCCTGCGGGCACCTGCCTCGGAGAACCCGCTCAAGTACGAGCTGCTCCTCCCCACCACCCTCGTCGTCCTCGCCCTCCTGTGCGGCCGCAGGCGGCTGGTGGAGCAGCTGGCCGCCCTGGCCGTCCTCGGCGCGCTCAACATCGCCAACGACGCGCGCAGCGCCTTCGGGTTCTGCCTGGTCGCCGCGTCGCTGGTCCTCTGGCAGGCCCGGCCCGGCGGCGGGCAGGTGCGGTACAACGGGTGGGCCGGGGTGGCCGCACTGGCCGCCGTCGTCGTCGGCCTCTACTTCGTCATCAGCGAGCTGCTCGTCAGCGGCGCGCTCGGGTCGGAGGTCCAGGCCCGCACGGCCGAGCAGATCGCCCGCAGCGGGAACCTGCTGCTCGGTGGCCGGCCGGAGTGGTCGGCGACCCTCGCGCTCATGGCGGAGAACCCCCTCGGGTTCGGCGTCGGGGCCGTGCCCACCGGCGCCGACCTCGCCGTCGCGAAGACCGGCTTCGCCGTCGCCAACATCGCCGGCGGGGAGAACTACCTCGAGCGCTTCATGCTCAACGGCTACTTCGAGCTGCACTCGGTGCTGGCCGACCTGTGGGTGAACCTCGGTCCGGTGGGGATCGCGCTCGGCCTGGCGATCGCGGTGCTGATCAGCCGCGGGCTCGCCGTCCGGCTCGGCCGCCGCGAGGCGTCGGCGCTCGAGTGCTTGATCGCCGTCAGCAGCCTCTGGTTCCTGGCGTTCGGCACCCCGACGTCCAACATGATGGACATCGCCTTCGCGCTCGGCCTGCTGCTGCCCTTCGCCGCCACCGTGCGCGCGCCGGCCGGACGGGCGCCCGAGGGGGCCCGGGCCCCGGTGCCCGTGGGTCCGGACGCGTGACCCGTCCGCTGCGCGTGCTGCAGTCGTTCCCCGACCCGCGCCCCACCACCAACCCGTACGTGGTCCTGCTGGCCCGCAGCCTCGCCTCGACACCGGGCGTCGAGGTCGCGACGTTCAGCTGGAAGCGGGCGCTCACCTGGCGCTACGACGTCTTCCACGTGCACTGGCCGGAGATCCTGGCCGAGGGCAGCACCCCGCTGCGGGCCCGGCTGAGGCGGCTGCTGTTCCTCGTCCTGCTCCTGCGGCTGCGCGCCACCGGGACGGCGCTGGTCCGCACCGCCCACAACGTGCGCCCGCACGAGGCCGCCGACCCCGCGACCCGGCTGCTGCTGGCCCTGACCGACCGGTGGACGACGCTGGTGATCAGGCTGAACGACGAGACCCCGGTCGCGGCCGGCACGCCGGTGGTCACCGTCCCGCACGGTCACTACCGCGACTGGTTCGAGGCGCTCCCCCGCACCGAGCGCGACCCGCGGCACCTCGCCTTCGTCGGCCTCGTCCGGCCGTACAAGGGGGTCGAGGAGCTGGTGCGGGTCTTCCGGGGCGCCGGGCTGGACGGCGCCACGCTCACCGTCGCCGGCCGCCCCGCCGACGCCGACCTGGCCGACCGGGTGCGCGCCACCGCCGGTGGCGACCGGCGCGTCGAGCTGCGGCTGGCGCACCTCAGCGACGAGGACCTCGTCACCGAGGTCAGCCGCTCCGCACTCGTCGTGCTGCCCTACCGGGAGATGCACAACTCCGGGGCGGCTCTCATGGCGCTGTCGCTCGACCGCCCGGTGCTGCTGCCCGACAACGAGGTGACCGGGCGGCTCGCCGACGAGGTCGGTCCCGAGTGGGTGCTGCGCTACCCCGGCCCCCTGGACGCCGGGGCGCTGGAGTCGGCGCTGCGCTCGGCCGGCTCCCTGCCGCGCGACGCCCGGCCCGACCTCGCCCGCCGCGGCTGGCGCGAGGCCGGCAGCGCCCACCTGGCCGCCTACCGGGACGCCGTCGCCGTGCGGCGGCGCCGGGCGGTCAGCCCGCGCGCGTCGTCCTGACGGACGCCGGACCTGACGCAGCCGCACCGCGCCGGTACTCCTGGTAGACCAGCCCGAAGGCGCCGGTGAGCATGCCGGCGCCCCGGGCCGCCGTGCGCAGGCCGCGGGCCCGGTGGGCCGGCCGGGCGGTGAGCACGCCGAGCGACCACCGCAGCCCGCCGCCGAGCAACCGGGGCAGGCCTCGGGTCAGGGCCCGGGTGCGCGCCCGCGCCCGCTGCCACGCCCCGGCGGCGAGGACCACGTCGACGCGGCTCGCCGAGTTGCCCGACCGGTAGGCCCGGCGCAGGACCCAGTCGGGGGTGACGCGGACGGCCGGCACCTCGTCGGTCACCACCGCCTCGTCGCACCACACCATGAGCGCGCCGCCGGCGGTCAGCTGCCGGGTGAAGAGGGTGTCGCTGCCGCCGCTGAGACCGAAGGCCGCGTCGAAGCGCAGGCCGGCCGCCCGGACCACGGCCATGTCGAGGAGCAGGTTGTTGGTGGCCGCGACGTCGATCGGGGTGCCGGTGGACAGCCGGCGCCGGTCGAAGAAGCGGCCGGCGGCGACCCACGGGTCCAGCTCACCCGGGAACGCCGAGACCACCGCGCCGGCGACGGCCGCGGCACCGGTCCGCTCCTGGGTGCCCAGCAGGTGCTCCAGCCACCCGGCGTGCGGGCGCTCGTCGTCGTCGACGAAGACGAGGAACGTCGCGTCCGCGGCCTCCTCCAGGGCCCGGTTGCGCGCGGCCGCGATACCGGGGGTGGGCTCGACGACGTAGCGCAGCCGCGGCGAATCGAACGCGGCAGCCGTCTCCCGCCCGCTGCCGGCCGGGTCGTTGTCGACCACGAGCACGTCCACCCGCCGGTCCGGCCGCTCCGCAGCGGCGGCCTGCTCGAGCAGCGCCGGCAGCGCGGCGGCGAGGTCGTCGGGCCTCCGGAACGTCAGGACGCCGATCGTCACGTGCGTCATGCCGCGTCCCCGGGTGCCGTGACCAGCCGGGCGATCTCGGCGCGGTACCGGGCCGGGTCGTGACGCCGTACCGCTTCCCGGACGTCGGCCACCGCCTGGTCGCGGTACCGCGGCCACTCGTCGACGACCCGCTGCACAGCTTCGGCCCAGGCCGTCGCGTCCCCGGGCTCGACCGCCTGCGCGGACGGGTAGCCGGCGCCGGCCTCCCGGAGGCCGCTGGTGTCGCTGACGACCAGCGGCCGGGCGGCCAGGACCGCCTCGACGGCCGTGTTGCCGAACGGCTCGTCGACCGTCGAGGGGATCAGGACGACGTCGGCGGTGGCGAGCGGCGCCCAGACGTCGGGGACGAACCCCGCGAAGTGGACGCGCTGCTGCAGGCCGGCGTCGCGGACCTGGTCGCGGAGCTCCGCCTCGAACCACTCGTATCCCGGGAAGACGGAGCCGAGCAGCTGGAGGTGGGCGTCCACCCCGCGCTCCACCAGGCCGGCGAGCGCCGCCACGGCGACCTGCGGGCCCTTGCGCGGCGAGAGCCGGCCCACGAACGCCAGGCGGACGGGCCGGTCGAGCCGGGCACGCGGCGGCGTGACGGTGCGGGGACCTGCCACGCCGTTGTAGACGACGGTGGCCCGCCGGCCGAGGCGGGGCAGGGAGTCGAGGAGGACGTCGCGGCTGTACCGGCTGTTGACCACGACCGCGTGCGCGGCGAGCACCGGCAGCGCGAGGACCACCTTGACCAGCCGCGCGGCCGACCGCTCCGCCTCGTGCACGTGCACGGTGACCCGGCGCCCGAGGAGGCGCCCGAGCAGCACCCACGACGGGATGGTGATGGTGCTGACGTAGACGCCGTCGCGGCCGGCCGCGCGCAGCAGCCGCACCGCCGGAGCGAGGCCCAGCAGCGCGTCGCGCACCAGGGCCAGCAGACCGGCCGGGCGCAGCGCGGCCTTGCGCAGGACCGGCATGCGGCAGGTGACCACCTCGGCGCCGCGGGCGCGGAGCTCACCGGCCAGCGGACCGGACCCCGGCAGCGCCACCACGACCCGGTGCCCGGCCTCGACCAGCCCGGAGACGGACTCGGCCAGCATCCGGTCGGAGCCGTACAGCTCCGCGCCCGGGTGGGCCACGAGCACCCGGCGGCCCGTGGCGGTCACGCCGTGGCCCCGGCCGCGGCCCGCCGCCGGAGCTCCCGCCGGATGTAGAGGGCGTTGGCCACGACCTGCGAGCAGAGCACGCCGACGGCCGACCCGATCACCGGCCCGGCGGCGCCCAGCGGGCCGGCGAGCCACCACGAGAGGCCGACGTTGAGCGGCAGCATCGCGACGATCACCAGCGCCTGGAAACGGAGCCCCCGGGCGTCGGTCATGAACATGCCGAGCGGGTACTTCAGGCCCTGCAGCACCATCAGGACGACGAAGCTGACCACCAGGAGCGGCCCGAGCTCGATGCGGCCGCCCGAGGCGAGGTCGGCGAGGAACGGCGACGCCAGGGCGATGCCCACCGCCATGAGCGCGGCCATCCCGCCGAAGACCAGCGCCATCGACGCCGGCGAGTCGGTCGAGCCGCGGGCCCGCGCCTTCGCGAAGACCGGCCAGAGGGTCACGCCCGCGGCGCTGATGACCGCCCAGATCGGCGTGAACATCTGGGCGGCGAGGTTGTACTCGGCGAGCGTGTCGGTCCCGGCCCGGTGGCTGAGCACGATGCGGTCGGTCTGCATCGCGATCGGGAGGGCGATCATCTGCACGAGCATCGGCCAGGCGACGTCGAGGACCCGCCCGCCGGTCACGGTGCGCACCCGGAGGGCGCCGCTGACCGCCGCCCGCAGCATCGGCCGGATCCGTCGCGCCGCCAGGACCAGGCAGACCGCGGCGAGGAGCAGCGTCGCCCCGTAGGCGAGCACCGCGACGGCGGGCCCGGCGGGGACGTCCAGCCACAGCAGCAGCGCCAGCGCGGTGAGGACCAGCGGCGTCTGGAACCCGTTGACCGCGATCGAGACGTGGTTCTTGCCCAGCCCGGCGAGGATCCGCTGCCCCACACCGAACGGCATGGCGACGGCGATGAGGATCAGGCACGCCATCGCGACGAGCGGCCCGGACCCCGGCATCAGCCCCGGCCCGAGCAGGCTCGGCCACAGCCCGGCCACGGTGATCGCCACCGCGACCAGCGACACGACGGTCGCACCGCCGACGAGGATCCGCAGGGACGTGATCAGCACGCCGCGCACGCGGGGGTCGGTCGACGGGTGGTCCGATGCGCCGACGGCGTTCATCACCGCGGCGGAGACCCCGAGGTCGGCGAACGGCAGCAGCGTGCCGATCGCCACGAGGAGCCCGTACTGGGCGTAGGAGGCGGTCCCGTAGTTCTCCACGATCAGGCGGGTCACCACGACGCCGAGCAGGGCGCTCACCGGGAGCACCAGCATCCGGACGCCACCGCTGCGGG
Organism: Blastococcus litoris; assembly: GCF_003075095.1. Taxonomy (GTDB): domain Bacteria; phylum Actinomycetota; class Actinomycetes; order Mycobacteriales; family Geodermatophilaceae; genus Blastococcus_B; species Blastococcus_B litoris. Next base: position 560,802 of record NZ_QCZF01000001.1, on the reverse strand, counting down.
CGGCACCGAGGAGCGTGGTGCGCAGGGGGACCGCCGACGCGACGGCCGGGGCTTCCGTCGTCCCCGTCGTCGTCACCACCCCCGTGTCCACGTCGGCCGAGGACCCTCGTCCTGGCCGGCTCTCCCGATCCGGGCGCACCCGGGCTCGGGTCCCAGGGTGCCAGGCCGGGGAGCGCGGGACGAGCCCCTGACCTGCTCACCCCTCCGGAGGGGTGAGCAGGCCGGGGTCGTCGCGGTCAGGGAGTGGGCCGGACCGCTCCGGGCTGGCCGATCCACCAGTCGTCCAGGTTCAGCCGGCCCGGGATCGTCGTGGCCGCCGACGAGACGTAGAGGGTGGTCCCGACCGCCCCGGCGACCTGCAGCTCGGAGGCCGCGTCGGTCGCGCTCACCTGCCACGCGGCGGGCTCGGCGGTCCCGTCGACCCACAGCTTCGCCCGCAACGTCGTCGGGCCCGACCCGACCACCTCGAGCCGGAGCTGGAGGACGGTCCCCGACGTGTAGGTGAGCCCGGGGATGGTCAGCGCCTGCAGCGTCGTGTTGACGTTGCCGACCTTCCTCGACAGCGTGAGGTTCACCGTCCCGCTCGGGGAGAACTTCAGGATCGTCTCGTACATGGTCGAGGCGCTGACCCGCCGCGTGGAGACCGTGACGTGGTTGGCGCCACCCGCGGGCTGGCGGTCGAGGGAGACCGCCGCCTGCAGCGCCAGGTCCCGCGCCGAGACGCCGTTGAGCAGGGCCGAGGAGGTCCCGCCCGTCCGGGTCACGTCCAGGTGCCCGGCGCCGCCCGACACCGATGCGGCACCCAGCGGGACGGAGACCGTCCAGGGTCCACCGGTGTCGGCGTCCCCCCACCCGCTGGTGACCGTGCGGGCGAAGGCGTCGGCCGCGATGGGCGGCGTGGCCGCTGCGGTGACGGTCACCTGCTTGGTCTCCGGGTCGGTGGCGTTCTGCGGGTCGGTGACCGTGAGCGTCACCTGGTAGTCGCCCGCCGCCGCGTACGGGTGCGTCGGCGTCGCCTCGGTCGAGGTCCCGCCGTCCCCGAAGTTCCACGCGTAGGTCAGCGCGCCGTTCTCCGGATCGGTCGACGACGTCCCGTCGAACGCCACGCTCAGCCCCGTGGCGGCGTACGTGAACGCGGCCGTCGGCGCCTGGTTCGGCGGCGGACCACCGGCGCTGACCGACACGGTCTTCGTCTCCGGGTCGCTGGCGCTCTGCGGGTCGGTGACCGTCAGCGTCACCTGGTAGTCGCCGGCCGCCGCGTACGGGTGCGTCGGCGTCGCCTCGGTCGAGGTCCCCCCGTCGCCGAAGCTCCACGCGTAGGTCAGCGCGCCGTTCTCCGGATCGGTCGACGACGTCCCGTCGAACGCCACGCTCAGGTTCGTCGCGGTGTACGTGAACGCAGCCGTCGGCGCCTGGTTCGGCGGCGGCGGGGCGGTCACGGTGACGGTCTTCGTCTCCGGGTCGCTGGCGTTCTGCGGGTCGGTGACCGTCAGGGTCACCTGGTAGTCGCCGGCCGCCGCGTACGGGTGCGTCGGCTTGGCCTCGGTCGAGGTCCCGCCGTCCCCGAAGTCCCACGCGTAGGTCAGCGCGCCGTTCTCCGGATCGGTCGACGACGTCCCGTCGAACGCCACGCTCAGCCCGGTCGCCACGTGCGTGAACGCTGCCGTGGGCGGCTGGTTCGCCGGCGGGGTCGTGCCCGGTGCGGTTCCGGAGGCGCCGGCCCACCAGTCGTCGACCGAGAACCGCACGGGCAGTGCCGTCGCCGAACCGGAGACGTAGACCGTGCCGCCGATGGCCCCGGGCACCCGCAGGGCGGCGGTGCTGTCGGTGGTGGTGTTCTGCCAGGCCGTCGGCTCCGGCGTGCCGGCCGCCCACACCTTCGCCCGCAGGTCCATCGTCGACGCACCGCTCACGTCGAAGCGCACCAGCAGCGGCGTGCCCGGGGTGTAGGTGAGCCCGGGGACGGTGATCCCGCGGAGGGTGGTCTCCGTCCCCCCTGCCATGCGGGCGATCGTCAGCGTGACCCGGCCGTCGTTCACGAACTTGACGATCGCGCGGTACATGTTCGCGGCGTCGACCCGCCGGGCGACGAGCGAGGCGAACACCCCGCCGCCGGTCGGCGGCGTGTCGAGCGTGAACGTGCCCTGCACCGCGACGTCACCGGCGGAGACGCCCCCGAGGGTGAAGTACGAGGTGTGACCCGCGGTGCCGAACTGCAGGCGCCCGGCGCCGGCCGACACCGACGACGACGCGCCCGGGCCGTTCAGCACGGTCCACGCCCCGCCCGTGTCGGCCGAGCCCCACCCGTTGCCGACCGTCCGGCCGAACGAGTCCACGGCGATGCCCTGCGGTGGGGTGCCCGGGTCGGTGACCTGCACCTGCTGGGTCGAGCTGCCGGTGTTCCCGGCCGGGTCCTTCACGACGAGCGTCACCGGGTAGGTGCCCCCGGCGGAGTACGGGTGCGTCGGCTTCGCCTCGGTCGAGGTCCCGCCGTCCCCGAAGTCCCACGCGTAGGTCAGCGCGCCGTTCTCCGGATCGGTCGACGACGTGCCGTCGAACGCGACGCTCAGGGCGTTCGGCGTGAACGTGAACGCCGACGTCGGCGGCTGGTTCGGCGGGGCGGTGACGGTGACGGTCTTCGTCTCCGGGTCGCTGGCGTTCTGCGGGTCGGTGACCGTCAGCGTCACCTGGTAGTCGCCGGCCGCCGCGTACGGGTGCGTCGGCTTCGCCTCGGTCGAGGTGCCGCCGTCCCCGAAGTTCCACGCGTAGGTCAGCGCGCCGTTCTCCGGATCGGTCGACGACGTCCCGTCGAACGCCACGCTCAGGTTCGTCGCGGTGTACGTGAACGCAGCCGTCGGCGCCACGTTGGGAACGGTCGTCCCGGCCCCCAGGGCGTGGTGCCCCGCCACCTCGAGCGGCGAGAGCGCGGAGAGGTAGACCGCGGGCTCGTCGATCCAGCCGTTGAAGTAGTTCGCCCCCGACCAGGAGGTGTCACCACCCACCCGCCAGTAGCCGGTGTTCGGCTGCGCCGTGGTGACACCGGAGAGCGAGCCCACCAGCACGCCGTCGAGGTAGAGCGCGGCTCCGCTCGAGCTCAGCGACGCAGCGACGTGGTGCCAGGCGCCGTCCTCGACCGTGCCGGGGCTCTGGATCGTGCGCCGTGCCCCGTCGTAGACGCCGAACACCAGCCGGCCGGACTCGTCGACGTAGACGCTGCGGTCGTGCGTGGTGCTGTTACCGGTGCGGGCGTTGCCGAAGCCGATGATCTTGCCGCCTGCCGTCGAGTTCGTCCGGAACCAGGCCTCGACGGTGAACGTCGTGGGTGCCGGGATCGCGGTCTGCGTCGAGAGGAACGCGTTGGAGCCGCTGAACCGGTAGGAGGGGTCGGAGTCACCCGTGATCGCCCCCGCCTGGCCCCGCGTCACCCCGGAGCTCGCGGTCAGGTCGAGGTTCTGGACCTGGTCGCGGGCGACCCCGGTGGTCTCGGTCAGCGGCCAGTGGTCCTGGGCTCCGGCGCTGCGGACCGCCTGCGCGTAGGGCCGTGTCGTCGCGCCGCCACCGGCGACGTCGATCGAGACCTCGGGGTAGTTCGCCACGTTCCCCCACGGGTCGGTGGCGACCACGCGGTACCGGTGGGTGCCGGCCGGCACCCCGACGTCGGTGAACCCGGCGCTGGGCTTCCGGTACCAGTCGGAGGACACCGTCGTCTCCCCGACGGGGGTCGCCCCGCCGTCGCGGAAGACGCGGTACGTGAGGTACTCGTTGTCCTGGTCGCTCGTGGTGGTCCAGGTGAGCCGGACGGTGCCGGGCACGAGGGTGCTCGCCGTGGGCGCGACCAGACCCGAGGACGCCGGCCCGCGGTCGTTCGGGGCGATCGACGGGACGGCGAAGCGCACCAGGCCCTGCTGCCGGGTGCCGTTGACGAACGGGAACTCGCCGCCGTAGACGACGTACTCGTCGTTGCCGCCGACGCTCCAGGCGGCCTGGCTCTGGCCGGTGAACGTGCCGGTGTCGAGGACCGGGTAGAAGGTCTGCAGCTTGGCCGCCGGCTGGCCGACGAAGTTCGAGTTGCGCAGCGTCTGCGTGCCGACCACGCCGGACGGGGCGATGCTCACCGCGGTCGCGCGCATGGACGGCGACTCGGGATAGCCGCCGATGTTCTGGCAGAAGTGCGGGTGCCCGGCCAGGTACAGCAGGCCGCCCGTCGAGTAGCTCCCGTAGGTGTCCCCGCGGCAGTCGTTGATGGACACGACGGCACCGCCGACGGCGACGGCGGAGAAGGACCCCTCGAGGTTGCCCGGCCCGTAGTAGTCGTAGCCGGTCCCGAAGACCAGCGTGCCGTCGGTGGCCAGGCTGTAGATCGCGGAGTTGATGCCCTGGTTGGTGATCAGCTGGTTGATCGCGAACGGCAGGGTGGCGCCGGTCGAGGCGTCGATGGCGCCCACCCCGGTGCTCTTGATGCCGTTCAGGCTGTCGAAGCGCCCACCGGCGATGACCTGCCCCCCGGCGATGACCAGGTCCATCACGGTGGTGCTCGTCCCGGTCGCGCCGTTGCGGTTGCCGGCCGTCGAGCCCTCGCCGGGGAACGGCGCCCAGCCCTCGACCAGCGCGCCCGAGGCAGCGGTGACCGCCGCCAGCCGCTTCCGGGCGACCCCGCCGACGGCGGTGAACGCGCCGCCGAGGTACACGGTGCTGTTGGTGGCGGCGATCGCCCGCACCTGCCCGCTGACGCTGGGGCGGAAGGTGCTCACCAGGGCTCCGGTGGCGGTGTCGTACGCCGCCACCCGGTTGCGGCTCTGGCCGTTGGCGGTGGTGAAGTCGCCGCCGACGTAGATGCGCGAGCCGTCGGGGCTCGCCGCCATCCCGAGCACCTGGCCGTTGAGGTCGGGGGCGAAGGAGGTGATGAGCTCGCCGGTGTTGATGTCGAACGCCAGCATGTTGTTGCGGACGACCTCGTTGACGCCGGGGGCGGCGCCGGCCGGCCGGGCCCGGGTGAACTTGCCACCGACGTAGACGGTGTCGCCGACGACGACCGACTGCCACACGACGCCGTTGATCTGGACGGTCGGGAGGCGGTCGGCCGCCACGGAGGTCGGCGTCGTCGGGTTGGCCGGGTTCAGCGGCGCCGAGTCCGCCCGGGCCGGGGTGGGCGCGGCGACCCCGAGGAAACCGGCGACGAGGAGCAGGCCGAGCAGGAGGCCGAGCACCCGCCTCGGGATGTCGATCCGCCGTGCAGTCATGGTGGTTCCCCCGGCTGTTCTCCGCGTGCGCCCGAGGACCAGACCGATCCGGGCGACGGATACTAAGCGTTACATGCAACGGCCCACCAGGGGTTGGGGCGCCTGATACCGGGTATCACGCGAGGTTCTCCGTGACCGTCTCGCAACCTTCCCTCACGCACGGTGATATCCGGCCGCCAGGGTGGCGCGGAACACACGGGAGGCGTCAGCCGACGGGGCCCGTCCAGCGCATGAACGGGACGCCCGGGCCGTAGCCCACCTCGACGGTCACCGCGTCCCGCCGGTCGGTGGGGACGGTGAACACGTAGACACCGTCCGCGGACTCGCCGGGCTCCAGCCGCCCGGTGAACAGCTCCTGCGACGGGTCGTCGAGGGGGGACGCCGGCGTCAGGTCGGCGCCGGTGTAGAGGTTGACGGCCACGCCGTCGAGGACGACGGGCTCGCCGGAACCGTTCCGGATGCGCACGGTGACGCGCAGCGCCGGCCCGGCGACGTTGCCCGGCCCGACCCCCGTGCCCTCGATCGCCTCGATGGCCGGGAGCGTGGCGGTGATGCCGGTGCCGGCGTCCGCCGTGCCGTCCAGCGGCACCGGGTCGAGGGCCGGCGGGAGGTCGTCGGCGTTCACGACCGGACCGGTCGGGGCCGGCACGGCCGGGGTGGTGGCCGCCGTGCTCGAGGGCACGGCCGCGGTGGGCACCGGGATCCGCGACGCAGCGGGGTCCGCGGGCTCGTCGTCGTCCCCGTTGACGACCAGCAGCACGACGACCAGGGCCGCCACGAGGACGGCCGCCGCGGCGGCCAGCAGCAGCCGCAGGCGCGTGCGCCTGGCGCCCGCGTCCGGGACGTCGGCGGACGGGTCGGCGGTGCTGGTCTCTTCGCGGCTCATCGTGGCAACCGTCCGATCTCCCGGAACCACTTGACGCAGGCCAGTGCCAGGTAGCCCGCGGTGGCAGCGAACAGGAACGAGTACGCACCGTAGAAGACGGCGGGCGCGCCGAGCAGGAGGAACACGAGGCAGAGCAGGCCGTAGTCGGTGGGGGCGACGAGCAGCGAGCGCAGCACGCTGGGTCGCTCACCGGTCGGCTGAGCGCGGGTCGCGGCACCGTGCCGCTCGCGCAGCGCCTCGTTGAGGATGGTGCCGAAGAACAGGACGGCGGCCACGACGGTGAACCCCATCGGGACGAGCAGCCACGGCCCCCGCTCCACGAGCTCGAAGCGGTAGGCGCCGACCAGCAGGGCGAGGTGCAGGCTGGAGATCTTCACCGCGTCCACCATGTGGTCCAGCCACTCCCCCGCGGGGCTGCCGCCGCCGCGCAGGCGGGCCAGCTGGCCGTCGGCCGCGTCGAACGCGTAGCCGAGCACCAGGCAGGCGGTGACGGCGATGCCGAGTCCCCAGGACGGGCTCACGAGCGCCAGCAGCGCGATGCCGGTGAAGGTGGAGGCGGCGCTGATCGCGGTCACCGCGTTCGGCGTCAGGCCGGCGTGGAAGGCCAGCGCCGCGAGCACCCGGCCGAGCTTGCGGTTGACGAAGCGCGAGTACGCGGGGGCGCCCTTCGCACCCTTCTGCGCCGAGGAGAGCCGCCGCAGCGTGGCACCGATGGACTCCGGTGCCGGTCGCGGAGGCGGGCTCTGCGGCGTGTTCTCCCCCGCGCGGTCGGCCCGCTGGGTCGGCAGGGAGATCCGCGGATCGGTGTCGGGGGTCGCGCTCATGGGTGCCCTCCGGGGCCGGGGGTGGGTACGAGCTCGGCGGCGGGGCCGCCGGCCGCGGCCCGGCGGCGACCGCTCGGACGGGTGGCAGGGACGTCGCCGGCGGCCAGGCGGGCGGCCAGCCGCTCGTAGCCGGCCGCGACGTCGTCCCAGTCGTAGCTCGCCGCGAGCCGGCGGGCGAGCCGCCCGGCCTGCTCGGTGCCCGCGGGGTCGGCCTCGGCGGCGGTCACGAGGGCCGCGACGTCGTCCGGGCCGGCGAAGTACCGGCCCGACGCACCGGCCACCTCGCGGTTGAAGTCCACGTCGAAGGCGAGGACCGCGGCCCCGGCGCCCAGGGCGCGCAGCAGCGAGGGATTGGTGCCGCCGACCGAGTGCCCGTGCAGGTACGTGGCCGAGTGGGCGTAGAGCGCGTCGAGCTGGACCTGGTCCCAGACCCCGCCGAGGAAGCGCACCCGCTCGTCGGCGAGGCCGTGCACGCGCGCGGTGTACTCGTCGGCGTAGGGAGCCGAGCCGACCACGACGAGCGGCTTGCGCGCACCGCTGCGGCGGTAGCCGTCGACGATGACGTCGACGTGGTTCTCCGGCTCGAAGCGCGCGACGACCAGGTGGTAGCCACCCGGCTCGAGCCCGAGCTCGGCCAGCCGCTCGGTGCCGGGCGCGACGAGCGGCGCCCCGTACGTGAGCAGCGTCGTGGGCGCGTCGAACTCGCGGCGGTAGTAGTCGGCGATCCCCTGGGCGTCGGCGATGAGCGCGTCGCTCCACCGCACGGCCAGCGCCTCGGCGGCCCGGTAGTAGCGCCGCCCGGCGCCGCCCCACTTGGCCCGGCGCCACTCCAGGCCGTCGACGTGGGTGGCGACCGGGATGCCGGCCGCGCGGACGAGCGGCAGCAGCGGGGCGTTGGCGGCGTTGAAGACGAACGCGGCGTCGGTGCGGTGCCGGAGCAGGTGCAGCACGGAGAGCGCCGAGTGGCTCAGGGTCTCCAGCGAGCGCTTGCGGGCGGCCGGGAGGTGCACGAGCTCCATGCCCAGGTACCGCTCGGGACGGTCGTCGCCGGCCGTCCGGCAGTAGACGACCACGCGGTGCCCGGCGGCGGCCAGCCTGCGGCCGACCTCCTCCACCGCGGTCTCGAAGCCCCCGTACCGGGCCGGGACACCGCGGGTGCCGACCATGGCGATGCTCAGGGCTTGCACGTGAGGTCCGTTCGGTCGGCGTTCGGGCGGGCTGGTCCCGGCGGGGCGGGACGCGGCGTCGACGCTGACGCTAGGGGGTGCGGGTCCTTCCGCGCTGCCCCTTCCCCCTCCGGGGAGTGAGCAGCTCCGGGTCAGTAGGCGCCGGAGCGGGAGAGGACCGCGCGGGCGGTCTTCCAGAGGATGAGCAGGTCGAGGGCGAGCGACCAGTTCTCGACGTAGCGGAGGTCCAGCCGGACCGACTCCTCCCAGGAGAGGTCGCTGCGCCCGGAGATCTGCCACAGGCCGGTCAGGCCCGGCTTGACCAGGAGCCGCCGGCTCACCGAGGTGTCGTACTTCGCCACCTCGCCGGGAAGCGGCGGCCGGGGACCGACCAGCGACATCGAGCCGCCCAGGATGTTGAACAGCTGCGGCAGCTCGTCGAGCGACAGACGGCGCAGCCACCGGCCCAGCGGCGTGACCCGCGGGTCGGCGCGCATCTTGAACAGCAGCCCGTCGGAGATGTTGCCCGGCAGCAGGTCGCCCAGGCGCTGGTCGGCGTCGGCCACCATGCTCCGGAACTTCAGCATGGTGAACGTGCGGCCCCCGAGGCCCACCCGCTCCTGCCGGTAGAGGACGGGCCCGGTGCTGGTGAACCGGACGGCGAGCGCGAGCACGACCAGGACCGGCGCCAGGACCAGCACCGCCAGGGCGGCGGCGCAGCGGTCCACCCCGCCCTTGACCACCCGGCGCCAGCCCTCGAGGCAGGGCTGCTCGACCGAGAGGAGGGGCAGCCCCTCGAAGGGGCGGATGTGCAGCCGCGGGCCGGCGACCTCGATCAGGCCGGGCGCCACCAGGAGCTCGATGCCGGTGCCCTCCAGCTGCCAGGACAGCTGCCGCAGGTACTGGGCGGCGGTCTCGCTGGCGGACGTGACGGCGATGGTGTCGACGTTCAGCTCCGCCGCCAGGGACAGGACGTCGTCCAGTCCGCCGACGGGAACACCCGCCTGCTCCCCCACCCGGGCCCGGTCGTCGGGTGTCACGCAGGCGGCGACGACGTCGAGGCCCGCGTAGTGCTCGCGCTGGAGGCGGCGGACGAGCTCGAGCACCGCTCCACCGCGGCCGACCACGATCACCCGCTTGGTGCAGCGCCCGACCGCGCGCAGCCGGCGCAGCTGGGTCCGGGCCACGTAGCGGCCGAGCAGGGTCACGACCGTGAGGGCGGGCAGGGCGAGGACGACCAGCGCGCGGCTGAGGTCGAGCGCCAGGGCGTAGCTGCTGAACCCGACGAGGGCCAGCACCAGGAGGCCGGCGCGGCCGACCCGGCGGTACTCGTCGCTGCCCGTGCCGAAGACCCGCTCGGAGTGGGCGCCGGTGAAGGCCAGCAGCGCCGGCCAGAGGGGGACGAGGACGAGCGTCGCCCAGAACAGGCTGCTCGAGGTGTTGATGCCGCCGGGCCGGGTCAGCAGGACCGCGGCGCCCGCCACCGACGCGGCGAGGGACTCGAACGCGACCAGGACGAGTGCGTACCGGCGGACCCACGCCGGCGAGGAACGGCGGACGTCGGGCTGGGGCGAGGTGCGACCGGCGGACGCGACGCCGGTCGAGGGCGCCAGTCCGGCATCCCGCTGCTTGTGGTCGAGCAGCATGACTCCCCCGAACTTCGTGACAGTCTGTGACTGGTTTGTCACCGTGCGGTTGTCTTTTCCGACGCCCACCAGGCCCTTCGTCGGGCCCTCGCCGGTCAGGAGCACTCACCTTCACAGTGAGTCACCGTGGCGTCAATGCGAGCGGCGGCCGTTCACCCCGATGTGAGGACGGCCGTCGCGTGTCCGGGAGGGGCGTGGTGACCGAGGTCACCACGCCCCTCCCGGAGAGTCACTCCTCGACGGGCCCGGTGCCGGCGCGGCCGACCCACAGGTCGTCGAGGTCGAGCACCAGCGGCAGCGCCGTCGCCGAGCCCGAGACGTAGAGCTCGAAGCCGACCGAACCGGCCACCTGGAGCTCGGGCGCGGCGTCGGTGGCCGTCGTCTGCCACTCGGCCGGCTCGGCCGTCCCGTCGGCCCAGACCTTGGCCCCCAGGGTCGAGGTCCCGACGCCGCTGACGTCGAACCGGACGTTGAGGACCATGCCCGGCGTGTAGGTCAGGTTCCCGACCTTGATCGACCGGAGGTTGGTCTCGACGCCGCCCACGACCCGGGTGAGGATCAGGTTGACCCCGCCGGCCGCGGTGACCTTGGTGGTCGCCCGGTACTCCCCGGCAGCGGTGTGCCGCGCCGACGTCGAGAAGAAGATCCCGCCGCCGGTGGGCATCTGCGGCAGGCGCATCGACAGCTGCACCGCGACCTGGTCGGCGGAGACCGAGTCCAGGTACCCGTTCGAGCGGCCACCGGCGCGCGCCACCGCGATGTGCGCCGCACCGTCGGAGACCGACGCCGAGCCGGTCCAGCCGCCGGTCGTCCAGTCGCCGCCGGTGTCGGCGGTGCCCAGACCCGTCGCGACCGAGCGCCCGAAGGCGTCCAGCGCGAAGGCTTCGGGCGCGGGACCCGGCTGGGCGACGGTGACCTCCTGCGTCCGCGTGCCCGTGGCGCCGTCGTCGTCCGTGACGGTGAGCCGGATCGTGTACGTGCCCGGCTGCGCGTAGGTGTGCTGCGCCGTCGCACCCGTCCCCGACGTCTGGTCACCGAAGTCCCAGGCGTAGGCGGCGATGGTGCCGTCCGCGTCCGAGGACGAGGTGGCGTCCACGGCCACGCCCATCCCGGTCACCGTCGGCACGAAGGCCGCGGTCGGGGCGGTGTTGGCCGGGGGCTCGACGACCGGGGGCGCGGTGTCCGCCGGGGTGGTCCCGGCGGGGCCGGCCCAGAAGTCGTCGAGGTCGAGGACGACCGGCAGCGCGGTCGCCGAACCCGACACGTAGAGCTCGTACCCGACGGTGCCCGCGGCCTGGAGGGCCGCCGTCGTGTCGGTGACGGTGTTCTGCCAGCCGGCCGGCTCCGGGGTGCCCTTGGCCCAGACCTTCGCCGCGAGCGTCGAGGTGCCGACGCCGCTCACGTCGAACCGCACGTTCAGCACGGTGCCGGGCGTGTAGTCCAGGCCGGGGACCTTGATGGTGCGCAGCCCGGTCTCCGTACCGCCCGCACCGCGGGTGAGGATCAGGTTCACCGATCCGGTCGCGTTCACCTTCACCGTCGCGCGGTAGTAGCCGGCGTCGGAGCGCCGTCCGTCGACGGAGAAGAAGATCCCGCCACCCGTCGGCATCTGCGGCAGCGCCAGGGACGTCTGCACCGCCACCTCGGTGGACGAGACGCCGGACAGGGTGCCGTTGGTGCGGCCACCGGCCCTCGCCACCGCGACGTGCCCGGCTCCACCGGACACCGACGCGGACCCGGTCCAGCCGCCCGTCGTCCAGTCGCCACCGGCATCGGCGGTGCCCAGGCCGGAGGCCACGGAGCGCTCGAAGGCGTCCTGGGCCACGGCGCGCGGACCGGCCGGCGGGTCGGTGACCGTCACCTGGCGCGTCGTGGTGCCGGTCGCGCCCTTGTCGTCGGTGACGGTCAGGCGGACCGTGTAGGTGCCGGCCTGCGCGTAGGTGTGCTGCGCCGTCGCACCGGTGCCCGACGCCTGGTCCCCGAAGTCCCAGGCGTAGGACGCGATGGTGCCGTCGGTGTCGGCCGAACCCGACCCGTCGACCCGCACCGCGAGGTCCGTGACGGCGGTCGTGAAGGCGGCCGTCGGCGCCTCGTTGACCCGCGGAGCCGTCGCCGTCACCTGGCGCGTCGTGGTGCCGGTCGCGCCCTTGTCGTCGGTGACGGTCAGGCGGACCGTGTAGGTGCCGGCCTGCGCGTAGGTGTGCTGCGCCGTCGCACCGGTGCCCGACGTCTGGTCCCCGAAGTCCCAGGCGTAGGACGCGATGGTGCCGTCGGTGTCCAGCGAGGAGGCGGCGTCGAAGCTGGCCGCCAGGTCGGTGACCGTCGACGTGAAGGTCGCCGTCGGGGCCATGTTCGCCGGCTTGCCGGTGGTGCCCAGCGTGTAGTGCGCCCGCACCCGGTCGGCAGGGAGGGCCTGGGGGTACACCGCCGGCTCGTCGATGAGACCGGTGAAGTACGCGTTGCCCGACCAGCTGGAGTCGCCACCGACCCGCCAGTACCCGGTGTAGGCCTGGGCGACCGTCGTGTCGGTGCGCGAGCCGACCAGCACGCCGTCCACGTAGAGCGCCATGCCCGACGGGCTCAGCGACGCGGCGACGTGGTGCCACTTGCCGTCGTTGAACGTCGCCGTGCTGTTCACGATCCGCTCCTGGCCCGGGTAGACGCCGAAGAGCACGCGGCCCGAGGCATCCATGTAGACGTGGCGGTCGTAGCCGGTGCTGTTGCCCGTCGTCCGGTTGCCGAAGCCGATGATCTTGCCGCCGGTCCGGCTCGTGGTCTGGAACCACGCCTCGATCGTGAACTCGTTCGGGCCCGGGATCGCCGTGGTCGTGGCGAGGAAGCCGCGGGGGGTCCCGTTGTTGCTCTGCCCGTAGAACTGGATCGCCGTGTCCGGGTCACCGGAGATGGCGCCGGCCCGGCCGGGCGTGAGGGTGCTGCCGCGGACGGCGAGGTCGGACGTGCCGGCCGAGTCCTCGGCGACGGTGCCGGAGGCCTCACCGAGCCGCCAGTGGTTCTGCGCGCCGTCGAGCAGCACGTTGTCGGCGTACGAGACGCCGCCGGTGCCGGGCGCCCCCACCTCCACGGTGGTCCACGGCGTGCTCACCACGTTGCCCAGCGGGTCGGACGCGGTGACGCGGTAGCGGTGGCTGCCGGCGGTGAGGTTGCCGTCCACGAAGCTCAGCGTCGGGCGCTTCCAGAACGTCGAGGCCTGGGTGACCTCGTACACCGGGACGGTCGTGTTGCCGTCGCGGTAGACGCGGTAGGTCAGGATCTCGTTGTCCTGGTCGTGGGTCGCCTGCCAGGTGACCCGGGCGGTGCCGCCGACGACCGACCGCACCACGGGCTGCAGCTCCGGGTTGTTGTCCGGGCCCACCTTGTTCGGCGCCAGCGGGCGGACCGCGAAGCGGACCAGCCCCTGCTGGGCCACGCCGTCGACGCCGGGGAACTCGCCGCCGTAGACGACGTACTGGCTGTTGCCGGACACGTTCCAGGGGCCCTGGCTCTGGCCGGTGTAGGTGCCCGCCTTGATGTCGGGGAACCAGGTCAGCAGCTGCGGGGCCGGCTGGCCGACGAAGTTGCCGGTCTCGGTGCCGACCTTGCCGACGGCGGCCTTGCTGAACGCGATGCCGCGGTAGAAGGACCACGGCTCGGTCTGCGGGAAGCCGCCGATGTTGCTGCAGACGTGCGGGTGGCCCGCGACGTAGGCCGAGGTACCGGAGGCCCAGACGGAGTACGTGTCGCCGTGGCAGTCGTCGATCCACTTGACCGCGCCGGTGTTCACGTCGGCGGCCACGACGCCCTCGAGCGTGCCGGGGCCGTAGGTGTAGCCCGACGCGTACACGGTGTCGGCGTCGACGGAGATGCCGGTGACCGACGCCGAGGAGCCGGTGTTGTTGATGACGGTGCCGGCCGTGAAGGGCAGCGGCTCACCGGTCACGGCGTCGATCGCGCCGAGACCGCGGGCAGTCTGGCTCGCGCCGGTCGGCGAGGTCAGCTTCGTGAACGAGCCGCCGGCGTAGACCTTGCTGGCGTCCGGCGAGACGGCCAGCGTCTGCACCTGCGCGTCCGCCGCCGGCGCCCACGGGAGGAGCGCGCCGTTGGAGCGGGAGTACGCGGCCAGCCGGGTGCGGGTCTCGGTGCCGGACCAGGTGAAGTTGCCACCGACGTAGACGGCGTCGTTGGTGACGGCGAGCGCCTTGACCTGCTGGGAGAAGCCCGGCGTGAACTCCGTGGCGAGCTGGCCGGTCGCGGTGTCGTAGGCCGCGATGCGGTAGCGGGGCTGACCGTCGGCGACGGTGAAGCTGCCACCGACGTAGATCCGGGTGCCGTCGGGCGAGGCCGCGACGGTCTTCACCTGCGCGTTGAGGCTGGGGGCGAACGAGGTGATCAGCTCGCCGGTGCGGATGTCGTACGCGAGGAGGTTGTTCCGCGGCACCGTGTTGACGCCCGGGGCGGCGCCTGCCGGACGGGCGGTGGTGAACTCACCGCCGACGTAGACGGTGTTGCCCACGACGACCTGAGACCACGCCACGCCGTCGATCTGGACGGTGGGCAGCGGGTCGGCGCTGACGGTGGCCGGCGTCGCCGGGTTCGCCGGGTCGGCCGGCGCGGTGTCGGCCTGTGCCGTGCCCGCGAGCAGGGTCCCCAGGGTCCCGATGGCGAGAAGGGTGCTCAGCAGCCCTGCGACGGCCACCTTGGGCCAGGCCGCGACGCGTCCGTACATGTGTGTGGTTCCCCCGTGGTCGGTGACGCTGACGACGTGATCGTTGATCAACGACCACGAACACTATGCGTCACGGACTCCGGGCGTGATCCCCCGTCCTGATGACCGAGTGCGACGAAAAGCCGCCATCAAGGCCGAATTATCGCTCTAGGTAACCGAGGGACCACTGTCCGCAGATACTCTGCGTCACGAGGGCACGGTTCAGGTGCGCGCGTGGACCTCGTTCTGCGCCGCCTCGAGACCCTTGACGAGGAGAGCCTCCAGCGCGTCCGCGGCCTCGACGAGGAGCAGGTCGAGCTCCTTGCGCTCGACGGCGGAGAAGTCCTTGAGGACGAAGTCGGCGGGGTCCTGGCGGCCGGGCGGGCGGCCGATGCCGACGCGCACCCGCAGGTAGTCCTTCGTGCCCGTCGACCGGGAGATCGACCGCAGGCCGTTGTGCCCGCCCTCGCCACCGCCGCGCTTGAGCCGGACGGAGGCGAAGGGCAGGTCGAGCTCGTCGTGCACCACGACGAGGTCGTCGGCCGGGAGGTGGTGGTAGTCGAGCAGCCCGCGGACGGGCCCTCCGGACTCGTTCATGTAGGTCAGGGGCCGGGCCAGCACGACGCGGCGGCCGGCCAGCCGCCCCTCGCCGGAGACGGCGCGCGAGCGCGCACCCTTCCCGGGCGAGAGCTTGATGTCGGCCCGGGAGGCCAGCTCGTCGAGCACCATGGCGCCGACGTTGTGCCGGTTGCCCGCGTAGCCGGGCCCCGGGTTGCCGAGCCCGACGACGAGGAACGGGCCCTCGGAGGGCACGGCGACGGGGGCGCCGGCAGTGCCGGCGCCCCCGTTGCCCGTGCTGTCGCTCAGGGGATCCCTCAGCTGTTCTCGGTCGACTCGATCGACTCGCCGCTGCCCTGGTCCTGCGGCTCGGGGACGACGTCGCCCTGGCCGGCGCCCTCGTCGGCGGCGGCGGACTCCTCGCGCTCGATGCCGGCCTCGGCCTCGGCCTCCTCCAGCTCGGCCTCGAGGGCCTCGGCGGTCGGGGCGGCCATCAGGTTGACCACCAGCGCGTCGGCGTCGGTGAGCAGGGTGGCGCCCTTCGGCAGCGTCAGGTCACCGGCGGTGAAGCCCTCGCCGACGCCGCGGCCCTCGACGTCGACCTCGATCGACTCGGGGATGCTGGTGGCGGCGACCTGGACCGACACGGTGTTGAGCTCGATGCTCACCAGGGTGTCGGGGCCGGTCTCGCCGACGACGACGACCGGGACGTCGACGGTGACCTTCTCGCCGCGACGCACGATGACCAGGTCGACGTGCTCGTGCACGCGCTTGATCGGGTCGCGCTGCACGGCCTTGGTCAGGGCGAGCTGCTCCTTGCCGTCGAGGACGACGGTGAGGAGGGCGTTGGTGCCGCCGTTACGGAGCGCCGCGGCGAACTCGCGGGCGGGCAGCGACAGGTGGACGACGTCCTGGCCGTGCCCGTAGAGGACGGCGGGGACGCGACCGGCACGGCGGGTGCGGCGGGCGCTGCCCTTGCCGAACTCGGTGCGGATCTCGGCTTCGAGGCGGAAGTCAGCCACGGTGGATGTGCTCCTCAGGAGGTGGATCGGTCTGCGGACCGGCGCACGAGCGCGGCACACCCCTGGGGCGGACGCACGTCGATCACGGAGCGGGAGCTCCCTCGCCGGGCTGTGTCCACTGTACCCGGCGTCCGCCGGGCACCCGCGGCCAGGAGCTCCCAGACCGCGGCAGACGCGCAGCGGGTGGACCGGTCGCGGGACCCGGAGGGTCCCCGGCCGGGACACGGGCAGCGGCTCAGCCGGAGCCGGGGACGGCTCGTGGCCGCGGTGCGATCCGGAGGATCGCAGTGTTACGAGGCGCCGTCGAAAAGGCTGGTGACGGAGCCGTCCTCGAAGACCTCGGTGATCGCGCGGGCGAGGAGCGGGGCGATCGAGAGGACGGTGAGCTTGTCGAACTGCCGCTCCGGCTCGATCGGCAGCGTGTTGGTCACGATGACCTCGCTGACCCGGCTGTTCTTGAGCCGGTCGACGGCGGGACCGGACAGGACGCCGTGCGTGGCGGTCACGATGACGTCGGCGGCGCCGGCGTCGAACAGCGTCTCGGCGGCCTTCACGATCGTGCCGCCGGTGTCGATCATGTCGTCGACCAGGATGCAGACCCGGCCCTCGACCTCGCCGACGACGCGGTTGGCGACGACCTCGTTGGGGCGCATCGGGTCCCGGGTCTTGTGGATGAAGGCGAGCGGGACGCCACCGAGCTTGTCGCTCCAGCGCTCGGACACCCGCACGC
Source organism: Blastococcus litoris (assembly GCF_003075095.1). Classification (GTDB taxonomy): domain Bacteria; phylum Actinomycetota; class Actinomycetes; order Mycobacteriales; family Geodermatophilaceae; genus Blastococcus_B; species Blastococcus_B litoris. The sequence continues at coordinate 544,028 of NZ_QCZF01000001.1, read as the reverse complement.
GGCCGGAGTCGGGCGAGACGACCGTCAGCTCGCGGTCGCCCCACTTCTCGCAGACGTGCGCGACGAGCAGGTCCAGGGCGAACAGGTGGTCCACCGGCCCGTCGAAGAAGCCCTGGATCTGGGCGGTGTGCAGGTCCACCGCCATCAGCCGGTCGGCGCCCGCGGTCTTGAACATGTCGGCGACCAGGCGGGCGGAGATCGGCTCGCGACCGCGGTGCTTCTTGTCCTGCCGGGCGTAGGGGAAGAACGGGGCGACGACGGTGATCCGCTTGGCCGAGGCGCGCTTGAGCGCGTCGACCATGATCAGCTGCTCCATGAGCCAGGTGTTGATCGGCGCGGTGTGGCTCTGCACGACGAAGGCGTCGCAGCCGCGCACCGACTCCTCGAAGCGGACGAACAGCTCGCCGTTGGCGAACTCGTACGACGCCGTCGGGGTGGGGGTGACGCCGAGGTGCCCGGCGATCTCGGTGGCGAGCTCCGGGTAGGCCCGTCCTGAGAAGAGCATCAAGCTCTTGCTGTTCGCCTGCCGGATCGCGCTCATCGGCTTCGTCTTCCCTACGTGTCGGTGTGCGTACCTGTGGCCTCGGACCGGTCCTCGGCAGCCGCAGCCGCCCGGCGCTCGGCCGCCTCCGCGGCCTCGGCCGCGGGCGTCCCGGAGCGGCGGCGGCGCACCCAGCCTCCCACATTCCGCTGGGGCGACCGCGCGACGGCCATGGCTCCCGGGGGGACGTCGGAGGTGATCACCGAGCCGGCCGCGGTGTACGCGCCGTCCCCCACGGTGACCGGCGCCACGAGCATGGTGTCGGACCCCACGCGGACCTGGTCGCCGATCGTCGTGCGGTGCTTGGCGACGCCGTCGTAGTTCACGAAGACGGTGGCCGCGCCGATGTTGGCGCCCCGGCCGATCGTCGCGTCACCCACGTAGGACAGGTGCGGCACCTTCGAGCCCTCGCCGACCTCCGCGTTCTTCGTCTCCACGAACGCGCCGACCTTGGCGCCGCGCGCCAGGCGGGTGCCCGGGCGCAGGTAGCTGAACGGGCCGACGGTGGCGTCCGGTCCGATCTGCGCGCCCAGGCAGTGCGACCGCACGACGCTGGCCCCGTCCTCGACGACGCAGTCGACCAGCGTGGTGTCCGGCCCGACCACGGCCCCGCCACCGACGGCCGTCGTCCCCTGCAGCTGGGTACCGGGCTCCAGGACGGCGTCGGCACCGACGGAGCAGGTGACGTCGACCCACGTGGTCTGCGGGTCGACGACGGTGACCCCGCTGCGCATGAGGTCGTCGAGGACCCGGTCGTTGAGGGTGCGGCGGCGGAAGGCCAGCTCCCGGCGGTCGTTGCAGCCCAGGACGTCGTCGGGGTCCTCGGCCACGTGCCCGCCGACCGGGGCGCCGTCGGCGACCAGCAGACCCAGGACGTCGGTGAAGTACTGCTCGCCCTGGTCGTTATCCGTGCTGATCCGGCCGAGCGCGCTCCGGATGGACGCCGCGTCGCCGACGTAGACGCCGGCGTTGATCTCGCGGAGAGCCCGCTGCTCGGGGGTGGCGTCGCGCTCCTCCACGATCGCGCGCACACCCCCGTCCGCACCCCGCACGATCCGGCCCAGACCGGTCGGGTCGTCGACCTCCGCCGTCAGGACCGTCAGCGCGCTGCCGGCCGCCCGGTGCGCCTCGACCAGCGCGGAGACCGTGGTGGCGCGCAGCAGCGGGGCGTCGCCGTTGACGAGCAGGACCGGCCCCTCGATGTCGGGGACCGCGTCCAGCGCGACGGCGGCCGCGTGCCCGGAGCCGCGTTGCTCCTCCTGCACGACCGCCAGGGCGCCCGGGGCGATCTCGGCGAGGTGGGCCTCGACCTGGTCGCGCCCGGCACCGACGACGACGACCGTCGTCCCGGCGCGGAGGGGCTCGGCGGCGGCGAGCACGTGGCCCAGCAGGCTGCGCCCGCCCAGCGTGTGCAGCACCTTGGGCGTCGTCGAACGCATGCGCGTGCCCTGGCCGGCGGCCAGGACGACGACGGCGGCCACCGCCGGGGACGTCGACGGGGCGGCGGGCGACTCCTGCGCGATCACGGATCTCCTCGGACGGGCGGCCGGCTTCTCGCTGGGGGACTCGGACTCGAACCGAGACTGCACGGCTCCAAAGGCCGGCGGGCTGCCGATTACCCCATCCCCCACCCGCGGACCCGGTCGGCCGGGACCACGGGGGTGCCGGGGTCCCGGCACCCGGACCGAGCCTAGGGCCGCCGGACGGCGAGGGCACCCACCGGGCACGGAGGCCGGGTCGCCGCCCGCCCTACGGTGTCGTAGGTTACGGCCACGTAGCCACGGCGCCGGATGGTCGCTGACCCCGCGCGAGGCCCCTGACCACGCACCTGGAGTTCTCCTTGTCCGCTCCCGCTCTCACCCGGCCCACGGCTCCCCCGCTCGCGGACCCCCACGCCGGACTGCCCGCCAACGCCATCGGCCGGCACAAGAGCATCCTCGAGATCGTCACGCTGTCGGTGATCGTGGCCGTCCCGTTCCTCGCCCTGATCGCCGTCGTCCCCGTCGTCTGGGGCTGGGGGATGTCCTGGCTCGACGTCGGCCTCGCCGTCGGCTTCTACTACCTGACGCTGCTCGGCGTCACGGTCGGCTACCACCGGCACTTCACCCACGGCTCGTTCAAGGCCACGCGGCCGCTGCGGCTGGCGCTCGCGGCCGCCGGATCCATGGCTATCCAGGGTCCGGTCGTCCAGTGGGTGGCCGACCACCGGCGGCACCACGCCTTCGCCGACCGGGCGGGCGACCCGCACTCCCCCTGGCGCTACGGGACCGACCTGCGGGCCCTGCTCAAGGGCATGTGGCACGCCCACCTGGGCTGGACGTTCGAGCGCCGCAAGACCAACCCGGAGCGCTACGCCCCCGACCTGCTCAAGGACGGCGCGCTGGTGACCACGAGCCGGCTGTTCGTCCTCTGGGCGGCCCTGAGCCTCTTCCTCCCCGCGGTCATCGGCGGCCTGGTCACCGGCACCTGGGCCGGCGCCTGGTCGGCGTTCTTCTGGGCCGGCCTGGTGCGGATCGCGCTGCTGCACCACGTCACGTGGTCGATCAACTCGGTCTGCCACGTCATGGGCAACCGCCCCTTCGCCTCGCGCGACCGCGCCACGAACTTCTGGCCGCTGGCGATCCTGAGCGGCGGCGAGTCGTGGCACAACCTGCACCACGCCGACCCGACGTGCGCCCGCCACGGGGTGCTCCGCGGACAGATCGACATCAGCGCCCGGATCATCTGGTTCTTCGAGAAGCTGGGGTGGGCGCGCGACGTCAAGTGGCCCGACCCGGTCCGGCTGGCCGCCAAGCGCCGCGACGCGGCACCGGCGCCCGCCCCGGCGTCGGCCTGACGAAACACCCCGTTCCCCTCACCCCTCGCACGCTCGGGGCGAGCCTCTGAACGGGGCCGGGGCACGATGTCGTCGAGGGAAGGACACCCCATGACCAGCACGACGCGCCCCCGGGTCCGGATGACCGGCGAGCAGCGCCGTCGGCAGCTGCTCGACATCGGCCGCGAGCTGTTCGCCGAGCGGGGCTTCGAGGCCACCTCGGTCGAGGAGCTGGCCGCCCACGCCGATGTCAGCAAGCCCGTGGTCTACGAGCACTTCGGCGGCAAGGAGGGCCTCTACGGCGCGGTCGTCGACCGCGAGATGCAGGCGCTGCTCGATCGCTTCACGTCTGCCCTGTCGGTGCCGGGGCCGCCGCGGGAGATGCTGGAGAGCGCGGCGCTGGTCCTCCTCGACTACATCGAGGAGGAGACCGACGGCTTCCGGGTCCTGACCCGCGACGCCCCCGGGCAGAGCGGTGGTGCCTCGTTCTCCTCCTTGATCGGCGAGGTGGCCCGCAAGGTCGAGCACATCCTGGGCCGGGAGTTCGGTGGCCGGGGGTACGACCCCCGGCTCGCGCAGCTCTACAGCCAGGCACTCGTCGGGATGGTCTCCCTCGTCGGCCAGTGGTGGCTCGACAACCGGGCGCTGGGCAAGGAGCAGGTGGCCGCCCACCTGGTGAACCTCTCCTACAACGGCCTCGCGCACCTCGACGCGGCGCCGGCCCTGCGCGGGCGGACCGCCTCCTGAGCCTCCGGCCTCAGCGGGTCACGCGGGCGCCCGGTACCGGGCCGTGCACGGCGCGGACGGTCCGGAAGACGCCTTCGCCGGCCAGCTCGGCCGCCAGCCGCTGGGCGTGCTGCTCGTCGCGGCAGAGTGCGGCGACGGTGGGGCCGGAGCCGCTCACCAGCGCGGATGCGGCGCCCGCCTCCGTCGCGGCCCGCAGGGCGCGCCCGAGCGCGGGCCGGAGGGCGAGCGCCGGTGCCTGGAGGTCGTTGGCCAGCGCCGCTGCGAGCGCCGACGGCGGTCCGCTGCGCAGCGCAGCCAGCACCGGCTCGGCGTCGGCGGACCAGTCGGTGGGCAGCCGGCCGGCGTCGCGCAGCCGGTCCAGCTCGCCGTAGACGGCGGGGGTCGACAGCCCCTCCCCCGCGATGCCCAGGACCCAGTCCCAGCGACCGCGGGACAGCACCGGCGTCACCTGCTCGCCGCGGCCGGCGCCCAGCGCAACCCCGCCCACGAGGCTGAAGGGGACGTCGCTGCCCAGCTGCGCGGCCAGCCCGAGCAGGTCCTCACGGCTCGCCCGCGTGCCCCACAGGGCGTCGAGCGCGACCAGAGCGGCCGCGGCGTCGGCGCTGCCGCCGGCCAGCCCGGCGGCGGCCGGGATCGCCTTGTCGACGGCCAGGGTCGCGTGGGCGGGCACCCCGGCCGACGCGGCCAGCAGCTCGGCGGCCCGCCAGACGAGGTTCCGGGAGTCCGTCGGCACGAGGTCCGCGCCGCGGCCGCCGGTGCCCTCGCCGGTGACAGTGAGCGCGAGGCCGTCCCCCGGAGCAGCGGTGACGCTGTCGAACAGCGACACCGCGAGGTAGACGGTGCGCAGCTCGTGGAACCCGTCGGGGCGCAGCGGCCCGACCCCCAGGTGCACGTTGACCTTCGCGGGCGCCCGGGCGACGACGGCGGTCACGGGTCCACCGGTGCGGTCGCCGCCAGCCGTGCGAAGTCGGCCACCGACAGCTGCTCCCCGCGCGTGGCGGGGTCGATGCCCGCGGCCCGCAGCCGCGTCTCGGCCGCCGCGGGGCTGCCGGCCCACCGTGCCAGGGCGCCCCGCAGGCTCTTGCGGCGCATCGCGAAGGCGGCGTCCACCACGGCGAAGGTGGCCGGCCGGTCGCCGGGCGGAGGTGGGCGCCGGACCAGCGCCACCAGACCGGAGTCGACGTTGGGCTCGGGCCAGAAGACCTTGCGGCCCACGGCCCCTGCCCGGCGCACCTCGCCGTACCAGGCGGCCTTGGCCGAGGGCACCCCGTAGGCGGAGCTGCCCGGAGCGGCCGCCAGCCGCTCGGCCACCTCGGCCTGCACCAGGATCAGCGCCCGGTCCAGCGTCGGCAGCAGCTCCAGCAGGTGCAGGAGGACGGGGACGGCCACGTTGTAGGGCAGGTTCGCCACCAGCGCCGTCGGCGGCGGCCCGGGCAGTTCCTGGACGCGGAGGGCGTCCGCGGTGACCACGGTGAGCCGGTCGGCGAGATCGGGACGTCGCTCGGCGACAGTGCCCGGCAGGAGACCGGCCAGGCGCGGGTCGATCTCGACGGCGAGCACGGCCGCGGCCGCCGGCAGCAGGCCGAGGGTCAGCGACCCGAGCCCCGGGCCCACCTCGAGGACGACGTCGTCCGGCCGGAGGTCCGCCGTCCGGACGATCCGCCGGATGGTGTTGGCGTCGTGGAGGAAGTTCTGCCCGAGCGTCTTGGTCGGACGCAGCTCGAGCTGCTGGGCCAGCTCACGGATGGTGGCCGGTCCCAGCAGCCCGTCCGACTGCTCGGGAGGAGTGCTCAGCGACGCCCGATCAGAGGTTCTTGCCGCAGTGCGGCCACTGCCCGGCGCCGGAGCGCTGGTACAGCAGCTGGGCGCGGTAGGTCTGCTCGTCGGGCGTCGCCTGGGACGGCAGGCCCGTGCCACCGACGGCCTGCCACGTGGCGACCGAGAACTGGTAGAGCCCGTGGTACTTGCCGCTGGCGCTGACCGCGTTCGGGCGCCCGCCGGACTCGCACTGCGCCAGCGCCGCCCAGTTCAGCCCGTCGGCCGACGGGCTGTTGGCGGGGCGCGCCTTGGTGCCGACCGTGACCTGCTCGGGCACCTGCTGGCGGGTGACGCTGGTGTTCAGGACCTCGCGGGCGGTCTCGACGCCGTCGACGACCGTGACGCGGACGGTGGACACCTGCTCGCCGTCGACGCCCTGCTGGGTGACCTTCTCGTCGCCCTCGAGCGCCTCGGGGTCGGCGGTCTCGACCCGCTCGTGCGGGATGGCCGCGGCCACCTGGGTCTCGGTCACCTGCACGCGGAAGACCTGCAGGCGCATGCGGTTCAGCAGCGCCTGACCCAGGTAGAGGCTGGTCCGGTCGGTCGCGCTCAGCGCGATGCCCTGCTCGGTGAGCAGGTCACCGGCGGTGGCGGCCGTCGTCGTGACGACGCGCTCCTGGCCGTCGCTGACCAGGACGATCTGCTTGGGCGTGGTGATCGTCAGCTGCATGCCGTCGAGCGGGAGGCGCTCGCTGCGGCTGGCGGAGAGCACGAGGTCGTCCGAGCGCAGACCCAGCTGCTCGAGCGCCTCGTCGACGCTCAGGGCGGTCACGTAGACCTCGCGGTCCACCCCGTCGATCGACAGCTGCAGCGGCCGGGCGCGGTTCACGACCACCGCGTCGCCGTCGGCGAGCTCCTGGCCGGGAGCCGGCAGGACGACGTCGTGTGCGGCGACCTCCAGGCCCTCCTCGTCGAGGACCTCGGCGACCGTGCCGGCGTAGGTGCCGACGGTGCGGGGCTGCCCGTCGACGGTGAGCGTCACGGACTTCTGGGCGACGAAGTAGGCGAGCGTGCCACCGATCAGTCCCAGGAGGACGACGGCGAACAGGCTGAGCTGGAGAGAGCGGCGCACGAACACTTCCACGAGGTCACAAGACCCGGGCAGGAGGCCGGGCCGGCAGCCGGTCGGGAGCGCGGGGGCGCCCAGCCGGTCGATGCCGCCCGGGTGGTCTCCACCCCGGCTGTCGGTCACGACACGATAACGAACACTGACTGTGTGGCAATGCTGCACAGGAAGTACAGCAGAGGAATTCACTTGCGCTGCGTGGGCTCGCCGACACCCTCCGTGACACGGCGGGCAGAAGGTGCAGGTGGTGAGCCGACGTGACCGCCCCGTGACCGGTGAGCAAGGCCACAGCGTCGTTCCCGCCGTCGCGGGGCAGAAACCGGAGGTTGCGGGCCCTCTCGAGCCGGATCGTTCAGCCGGCCAGGGCGCGTGCCGTGGTCCGCACCGGGCGCAGCCAGCCGAGCAGGAAGGCTGCCACCGCGACCCCCGCCGTCAGCGCCGAGAAACCGCCGGCGACGAGCGCGACCGGCAGGAAGTCGTAGCCCTCGCTGACGCGTTCCGGGTCGATGCCCGCCCGCAGCAGCAGCGTGCCGAGAGGCAGCAGGCCGAGGACCGTCGTCGCGGCCGCGACCAGGTGCGCGGTCCACGTCCGCAGGGCCTCGTCCACCGGCACGTCGGCTCCGCGCGCCGGCAGCGGGCGCACCAGGACGCGCAGCAGGGCCACCTCGGCGAGCAGCCACGCGACGAGCGGCACGAGCAGCGCCGCCCAGGCCACCGTGTCGGGGAGCTCGCCCTCGTTCCACAGCGAGACGGTGACGGCCACCTGCGCGGCGGCCACCACCCGCATCGTCCAGAGCAGCCAGCCGGAGATCAGGTCGCCGAGGCGCGGGCGGCGGGGCGGGGCGCTGGTGGTCCAGCGCGGCCGGGGCCGGGTCGCCTCGGCGAGCAGCACCCCCAGCAGCAGACCGACGACGAGGATCGGCACCCACAGGAAGACCGACGCCTCGGCGAGCGCGACGACGCTCCCGATGATCCCGGCGACTCCGAGCAGCAGGCCGAGCAGGCGGATCCGCCGCCCGTGCTGCGCCTGGCGCTGGAGCGCCCTGGTGCCCTCGGGCGTGGGTTCGGCCAGCTCGACACCACCGGCGGCGACGGCTCGCCGGCCGACCGCCAGCCACCACGCCCGCGCCAGGAGCACGCCGGGCACCAGCACGGCGATGAACAGCAGAACGGCGATCAGACGGCCCACGACGCCAGTGTCCCCCGGTTTGCCGCGACGTGGCGGCCTCCCCGCCGCAGGATCACCAGGACCCGAACACCCGCTCGCCCGTCGCGGTCAGGCCCGCGCACAGCTCCCCCGGGTCGACGCCGGTCACCTCGGCCAGCGCGCGCACGGTGTGCGGCACCAGGCGGGAGGCATTCGGGCGGCCGCGGTGGGGCATCGGCGTGAGGAACGGCGCGTCGGTCTCGACCAGCATCTGGTCGACCGGGGTGAGCGCCGCCGCCTCCCGCAGGTAGCCGGCGTTGCCGAAGGTGACGGTGCCGGCGAAGGAGAGGACGAAGCCCCGCTCGACGCAGCGGCGCGCGAAGTCGGCGTCACCGGAGAAGCAGTGGAAGACGGTGTGCTCGGGCGCGCCCTCGTCGTCCAGGACCCGGAGGATCTCCTCGTGGGCGTCCCGGTCGTGGATGACCAGCGCGATCCCGTGGCGCTTCGCGATGCCGATGTGCGCCCGGAACGACGCCTCCTGCGCGGCCCACCCCTCGGGGCCGGTCCGGAACCGGTCCAGGCCGGTCTCCCCCACCGCCCGCACCCGGGGCAGCCCGGCCAGCCGGTCGATCTCGGCCAGTGCGTCGTCGGTCGCCTTCCCGGCGCCGGCCTCGTTCGGGTGCAGGGCGACCGCGGCCAGGACGTTCGGGTGCCGTTCGGCCAACGCCGCCGACCAGCGCGACGACGCGACGTCGACCCCGACCTGGACCAGCCGCGGCACGCCCACCGCGACCGCGGCGGCGATCTCGGCGTCGACGGCGGCGTCCGACGCCCACTCGCCGTGCTCGTCGCCGGCCGGCCGCTCCCCCAGGACGATGTCCAGGTGCGTGTGGCTGTCGAGCGCCGGACCCGGCAGCGGCTCCGGGGACGGCGGCGGCTCGCCGCGCTTGTTCGCGCGCGACGCCGCCGAGCGGCTCATTCGCCTTCTTCCAGCCGCCGCAGCTCCTCCTCGACGATCGAGTCGTCGAGCTTGGTGAACACGGGCGTCGGCGGCGCCAGCGGGGTGCCCGCCTCGGCGAGCGGGGTGGACGCCCACACCGCCTGCCCCTGGTCGTAGGGACCGGTGATGATCGGGTAGGGCGAGCCGTCGTCGAGGTCGGTGACCTCCTCGATCCGCGGCGCGGGCGACCAGACGCCGGTGCCGCCCAGCAGCTCGTGCACCTTCTGCGCCGAGTGCGGGAGGAACGGCGTCAGCAGGGCGTTGCAGTCCTTGATCGCCTGGAGCGCGGTGTGCAGGACGGTGTCCCGGCGGGGCAGGTCCTCCTTGAGCTTCCACGGCGCCTGGTCGGACAGGTACTTGTTCGCCTCGCCGACCACCCGCATCGCCTCGGTGGCCGCCGCCTTCTGGCGGTTGCGGGTCAGCAGGTCACCGATCGGCCCGAACGCTCCGGACGTCGTCGCCAGCAGCGCCCGGTCGGCGTCGGTGAGGTCGCCCGCGGTCGGGACGGCGCCGACGTTCTTCGCCGCCATCGACACCGTGCGGTTGACCAGGTTGCCCCAGCCGGCCACCAGCTCGTCGTTGTTGCGGCGCAGGAACTCCGACCAGGTGAAGTCGGTGTCCTGGTTCTCCGGCCCGGCGACGGCGATGAAGTACCGCAGCGCGTCGGCGTCGTAACGGGAGAGGAAGTCGCGCACGTAGATGACGACGTTGCGGCTGCTGGAGAACTTGCGGCCCTCCATCGTCAGGAACTCGCTGGAGACCACCTCGGTCGGCAGGTTCAGCCGGCCCAGGTCACCCGGCGTGCCGCCCTTGTCGCCCTCGCCGTTGTAGCCGAGCAGCTGGGCGGGCCAGATCTCGGAGTGGAAGACGATGTTGTCCTTGCCCATGAAGTAGTAGGCGTCGGAGTCCGGTGTCTGCCACCACTGCCGCCACGCCTCGGGGTCACCCGACCGGCGCGCCCACTCGATGGACGCCGAGAGGTAGCCCACGACGGCGTCGAACCAGACGTAGATGCGCTTGTCGTTGCGGTCCCGCCAGCCGTCGAGCGGCACGGGCACGCCCCAGTCGATGTCGCGGGTGTAGCTGCGGGGCTTCAGGTCCTCGAGCAGGTTGACGCTGAAGTTCAGGACGTTGGGCCGCCAGCTCTTGCGGGTGGCCAGCCAGTCGCCCAGCGCGCGGGTGAACGCCGGCAGGTCGAGGAAGTAGTGCTCGCTCTCCACGAACTTCGGCGTCTCGCCGTTGATCCGGCTGACCGGGTTGATCAGGTCGGTCGGGTCGAGCTGGTTGCCGCAGTTGTCGCACTGGTCGCCGCGGGCGCCGTCGTAGCCGCAGATCGGGCAGGTGCCCTCGATGTAGCGGTCGGGCAGCGTGCGCCCGGTCGACGGGCTGATCGCGCCCAGCGTCGTCTTCGGGAACACGTAGCCGTTCTTCAGCAGGCCCAGGAAGATCTCCTGGCTGACGGCGGCGTGGTTGGCCGTCGTGGTCCGGGTGAAGAGGTCGTAGCTGAGCCCGAGCGACTGCAGGTCGCCGACGATGATCCGGTTGTTCCGGTCGGCGATCTGCCGCGGCGTGATGCCCTCGGCGTCGGCCGCGACGGTGATCGGGGTGCCGTGCTCGTCGGTGCCGCTGACCATGAGGACCTTGTCCCCGGCCATGCGGTGGTACCGGCTGAACACGTCGGAGGGGACGCCGAAGCCGGAGACGTGGCCGATGTGCCGCGGCCCGTTCGCGTAGGGCCAGGCGACTGCGGTCAGGATGTGCCGATCACTCACGGGTCAACAGTACGGAGCACCGTCCACCCGGCTGCGCGTCAGTCCTGCGTGAACACCGAGGACGCCGGGTCCTGGACGTCGCCGGCGGGGACCGGCGCGAGCACCGCGACGGCGCACAGCGAGGCGCCGATGACGCCCAGCGTCACGGTGGCGAGCAACCGGTGGGCCTGCACCGGGTCGGGACGGCGCACCCGGGCGCGGGGCCCCTGCGCGATCCACTGCTGGGTCGCCGGGGTGCCGGCCAGCAGCAGCTTCCCGACCGGGACGGCGAGGAGGAGCAGCGCGAGGGCCGGCAGCGGCAGCGGGGTGGGGTTGGCGACCGGGGTGGCGGTGGCGACGACGAGCAGCGCGGCCAGGGCGGCCAGCTCGCCGTAGGCAACTCCGACGAACAGCGAGCGCCCGGTGCCGTCCACCATCGCGGCGGCGCTGCCCGCGCACAGCACGATCCAGCCGGCGAGCACGACGAGGGCCACGGCCACCAGCCAGCCCGCGGGGGGACCGGCCGAGGACAGGACGCCGTCCAGGCTCCCCAGGGCGAGGGCGAGCAGGGCGACGGCCTGGAGGACGCCGACGGACGCGGCGCCGAGGACCGCCAGCGGGATGCGGCGGGAGGCGACCTCCCGGGTGGCGGCGATCTCCTCGACGGCGGTGTCCGCCGCGCGCGCCGGGAGCGGCCCGAACGTGCGGGGTGCCTCGAGGACGCTGATCGCCATACCGGTCAGCTCGGCCCGCCGGGCGGCCCGCTGAAGGGTCGCCGGGCGGCTCTCACCCCAGCGGGTGAGCCGACGTCGGCTCGTGCGCGGGGCGCGCTCGCGGGCCCCGCCCCCCGAGAGGCGGCGGCCGGGCAGCGTCGCACGGGGGCCGGCGGCCCGCATTGCCTACGCTGCACTCGCTCCCGGACCGCACCGGGCCGAACTGGAGAGGTGGGCGATGGCCGCGACCGACACGCCCCGCGACCTGCCCGCGGGGCCGCCTCCGCTGCAGCCGCCCACACCGCGCCCGCGCCCGGCGGGCGCGCCGAAGTCGACCCGCGCCCGCACGGCGGACGAGGACGTCGTCGTCGACTGCGCGGTGTACGTCGACGGCCGGCGGCAGGCACCCGTCACGCCCGAGGAGGCGCTGGAGGCGGCCGTCGCCCAGGGCGGCTTCGTGTGGCTGGGCCTCTACGAGCCCACCGACGAGGAGCTGACCGCGATCGGCGACCGGTACGGGCTCCACCCCCTGGCGGTCGAGGACGCGGTCTACGCCCATCAACGGCCCAAGCTGGAGCACTACGACGACGCCTTGTTCATGGTGCTCAAGACGGCGACCTACGTGGAGCACGAGCAGCTCACCGCGACCAGCGAGGTGGTGGACACCGGCGAGGTCATGGTCTTCCTCGGCTCGCACTACGTCATCACCGTGCGGCACGGGACCCACTCCGGGCTGACCAGCCTGCGCGCTCGCCTGGAGGAGCAGCGCGACCTGCTGTGCCTGGGCCCGTCGGCCGTCCTCTACGCCGTCGCGGACCTCGTCGTCGACAGCTTCGTCGAGGTCGCCGAGGCGGTCACCGACGACGTGGACGAGCTCGAGTCCTCGGTGTTCAGCCCCCAGCGCACCGACGACATCGGCCGGCTCTACCAGCTCAAGCGGGAGCTGATGTCGCTGCGCAAGGCGGTCTCCCCGTTGGAGCTGCCGTTGCAGAAGCTGGCCGAGCGCCAGATCGACGTCGTCCCCGAGGCGATGCGCTCGTACTTCCGCGACGTCCAGGACCACGCCATCCGCGTCCGCGACCAGGTGTCGGCGCTGGACGAGCTGCTGTCGTCGATCCTCCAGGCCTCGCTCGCGCGGTCGACGATGGCCGACAACCAGGACATGCGGAAGATCTCCGCCTACGCCGGCATCATCGCCGTGCCGACCGCCATCGCCGGCATCTACGGGATGAACTTCGACTACATGCCGGAGCTCCGGTGGCGGTACGGCTACTTCCTGGTGCTGCTGGTCATCGCGGCCGTGTGCGTGCTCCTGTACCGCGGCTTCAAGCGCAACGGCTGGCTCTGACCCCTCCCCTCGCTGGACGCGCCGTCCGTGCGCTGATCCACGTCATCGGGCGCGCGGTGGGGCGGGTCCGCGCACAGTCACCGGCCGGGCGTCGCGGCGAGGGAGGAGATCAGGTCGGCGGGCCGGACGCCGCCGAGGGGGACTTGGCGGCGACGACGGCGTCGTAGACCACCCGGCGGGGCAGCCCGGTCCGGACGACGACGGCGCGGATGGCGTCCTTGCGGGTGGCACCGGCCGCTTCCTCCGACGCCACGGCGGCCGCCAGCTGGTCGGCGTCCATCGGCACGGGCGCCGCGCTCGCCCCCGCGACCACCAGCGTGATCTCGCCCTTCACGCCCTCGGCGGCCCACACGGCGAGTTCCGACAGCGGCCCGCGCCGGATCTCCTCGTAGGTCTTGGTCAGCTCGCGGCAGACGGCGGCGGGCCGGGCGTCGCCGAACGCCGCGGCCGCGTCGGCCAGGGCGTCGGCCAGCCGGTGCGGGGACTCGAAGAAGACCATCGTGCGGCGCTCGTCGGCCAGGCCCGCCAGCGTCGACCGCCGCTCCCCGCCCTTGCGCGGCAGGAAGCCCTCGAAGCAGAAGCGGTCCACGGGCAGCCCCGAGACGGCCAGCGCCGTGGTCACCGCGGAGGGCCCCGGCACCGAGGTCACCGGGACGCCGGCCTCGATGGCCGCCCGCACCAGCGTGTAGCCGGGGTCGGACACCGACGGCATCCCCGCGTCGGTGAGCAGCAGCACCGTCGCGCCGTCCTGCATCGCCGACAGCAGCCCGGGCAGCCGCGCCTTCTCCACCGACTCGTGGAAGGTCACCACCCGGCCGGTGAAGGTGACGCCGAGGTCGGTGGCGAGCCGGTGCAGGCGGCGGGTGTCCTCGACGGCGAGGACGTCGGCCGAGGCCATCACGTCGCGCAGCCGCGGTCCCACGTCGCCCGGCTGCCCGAGGGGCGCCCCACCCAGCACCAGCCGTCCGCTCACGTCCACGAGCCTGTCACGGCCGGCCCCCCGGCCGGGCCACATACCCTGCCCCCATGGCGGTGCTGGCACCCGAGCGGGCGGAGACGGCACCCGAGCCACCTCCGGTGGCCCGCCGCTGGACGCCGCCCCGCCGCCGCCGGGACACCACCCCGCCGCTGCCCGACGACGCGCGGCTGTCGTGGATCCTCACCGCGGTCCTGGGCGTCGTCACGCTCGCCGTCCGCCTGTGGGGCATCACCTACCCGAAGGACCTGCTCTTCGACGAGGCGTACTACCCGCCCGAGGCGCACGAACTGCTGACCTGGGGCTTCGAGTACAACCGCGGCTACTCGTTCATCGTCCACCCGCCGCTGGGCAAGTGGCTGATCGCGTCCGGCGAGCAGCTGTTCGGCTACAACTCCTTCGGCTGGCGGTTCCCGTCGGCGGTCGCGGGCACGATCGCCGTCGTCGTCCTCGCCCGGCTGGCCAGGCGGCTCACCGGCTCGACGTTCCTGGGCCTGATCGCCGGGCTGCTGCTGGCGCTCGACGGCTTCTCCTTCACCCTCGGCCGCATCGGCCTGCTCGACGTCTTCCTCCAGGTCTTCGCCGTCTCCGCGGTCGCCTGCCTCGTCGTCGACCGCGACACGGTGCGGGCACGCGTCCGCGCGATGGACGTCCCGGCCCGGATCGGTCCGCGCGGGTGGCGGATCGCCGCCGGCGTCCTCTTCGGCGCGGCCTGCGCCGTCAAGTGGAGCGGGATCTGGTTCCTGGCGTTCTTCGCGGTCCTGAGCCTGTTCTGGGACCGCGCCGCCTGGCGGGAGGCCGGCGTCCCCAGCCCCACGCGGACGACGCTGCGCCGCGGCCTCCCGGGAGCGGTCTGGGCGCTGGGCGCCGTCCCGGTGCTCACCTACCTGGCGTCGTTCACCGGGTGGTTCCTCGGCGAGACCTCGCAGGGCAAGGCGTGGGCCCAGCAGAACCCCGACACCGCGTTCCCCTGGATCCCGGACGCGCTCCGCTCCCTGTGGCACGAGCACGCCCAGTGGCTCGGGTTCCACAACCAGCTGTCCTCGCCGCACCCGTGGGAGTCCGGCCCCTGGTCGTGGCTGGTCGACGGCCGGCCGATCCTGCTCTGGAACCCGCAGGGCCTGACGGACTCCGCCGGCGACCAGGTGATCCGCTACATCCTCATGGTCGGGACGCCGACGCTGTGGTTCGCGTTCGCGCCCGCCCTGCTCTGGCTGCTCTGGCGCATCGTGGCCCGCCGCGACCCGGCCGCCGTCACCGTCGCCGTGGCCATCGCCGCCGGCTGGCTGACCTGGTTCCTCAACCCCGAGCGGACCATGTTCATCTTCTACATGGCGCCGGCCCTGCCGTTCTTCGTCCTGGCCGTGGTGCTGGCGCTGCAGGACGTCCTGGGCCGCGGCGAGAGGGACTCCCTGCGGCGGCAGATCCGCCTCGGCGCGGTGTGCCTGTACGTGGCCCTGGTCGCGGCCACCTTCGTCTTCTTCTACCCCGTGCTCACGGGGCAGCCGCTCTCCCACCCGGAGTGGCTGCTGCGGATGTGGTTCCCCTCCTGGTTCTGAGCGCCCAGCCCCTACGGTGACGGGACCAGCGAGGACGAAGGGGACGACGATGACCCAGGACCGGCCCGCCGTGCTCACGGAGGTCGACGGCGACGTCTGGCGGATCACCCTCGACCGCCCCGAGACCGGCAACGCGCTCACCCCGCAGATGGCCGCCGAGCTCGCCGCGGCCCTGGCGGCCCGTCCCGAGGGCAGCCGCGTCGTCCTGCTCCTGGCCAACGGCCCCCGCTTCTGCGTGGGCGGGGACGTGCGCTCCTTCGCCGACTCCGACGACCCCGGCACCTTCGTCGGCCGCCTGGCGCACGACTGGCACGAGGTCATCAAGGCGCTCCTGTACTGCCCCGTCCCGGTGGTGGCCGGCGTGCAGGGTGCGGTGGCCGGCGCCGGCGTCGGGCTGGTGGGCGCCTGCGACCTCGTCGTCTGCGCGCGCACCACCAAGATCCGGCCCGCCTACAGCGCGATCGGTTTCTCCCCCGACGGCGGCACCTCGTGGGCGCTGGCCCGGTCGCTGGGTGCGCCCCGTGCGCTGGACCTGATGCTCACCAACGGCTCCTTGACGGCGGCCGAGGCGCACCTCACCGGGCTGGTCGCCCGCCTGGTCGAGGACGAGGACCTCCGCGCCACGACGGAGATGGTGGCGCGGGAGATCGCCGAGGGCCCGGTCCGGGCGATGGTCCGCACCCGCGCGCTGGTGCGCCGCGCAGCCACCCGCACGCTCGAGGAGCAGCTGGACGACGAGGCGCAGCTGATCGCCGAGTCCGCGGCCGACCCCGAGGGACGCGAGGGCGTGCGGGCGTTCCTCGAGAAGCGGGTGCCCGACTTCCGCAACGCCCGCTGAGCTCAGCGGCGGCGGTCCAGGCGCAGCAGGACCAGGGCGACCACGCCCAGGACGACGAGGACCGCGCCGACGATCAGCACCTGCCCGACGGCGTCCGCGTCCGCCCACACGCCGCGCAGCCCGTCGACGAGGAAGTACAGCCCGATCGCGGCGACCACCGCCCGCGCGATCCAGCGCAGCCGCACCGCGCGCGTGTCGTCCGGGGCGGGCTCGCTCACGTCGTCTCCTCCGGACGTCGAACGCCGCCGGGGCGGAGGCCCCGACGGCGTCGGCTGGGTCGTGCTGTGAAGGTGTGGAGCTGAGGGGAGTTGAACCCCTGACCCCCTCGATGCGAACGAGGTGCGCTACCGGACTGCGCCACAGCCCCTTCGAGGAGTGAGTTTACCGCCTCGGCTCCCCGACGCCAGCACCGGGGCCGTCGTCGGGGAGCCGGGAGGCGTTCAGCCGCTGGCGACCCGCCGCGGCTGGTACTCGTCGATGTCGGCGAACCCGATGTCGTCGTCGTCCAGACCGACGACGGCGCTGTTCTGCCAACCGGCCGGGGCCGGCGTGCGGGCGGCGACGACGCGACCCATCGGGAACGCGTGCACGGGCGCCAGCGGCACGCTCGGGTGCGGCAGCGACGGCAGGTCCGCCTGCGCGACGGTCTCGTGCACCTCGACGTCGCGCTGCACCGGCACCGGCCGGGCCTCGGTACGCAGCGCGGCACGGGCGGCGGCACGGGCGGCGCGGCGGGCGGCGAGCCGCTCGCGGCGGGCCACCTTGCGCAGGACCAGCACGTAGCCGACGACGGCGAGGTCGAGCAGCACCTGCGCCGTCCAGACCCAGGGGCTGTAGACCAGAGCACCCACCAGGGACAGCACGGCGAGGGCCACCAGGCCCGCCAGGGTGCGACGCCGGAGGGCGTGCACGTCCACCTGCAGCTCACCGCTGGTGCGCAGCAGGTCCCGGTCGATCGACACGCGCTCGGTGTCGGCGTGGACGACGGGGTCCACGGTCCGACGGCGCTGCAGCGTCCGACCGGAGTCAGCCAGGCCCACCGGGCCGGTCTGCGCGTCGCCGCGGGTGACCACCATCGGCACCAGCACGACGAACCACAGCACGACCAGAGCGGCCAAGAGCACGCCCGATCCCATCCGAACACCACCTGTCACATGAGTCACTCGCAGGGGCGAGGTTATGCAGGTCGGAGGTCCGCGCCCGGGAGGCGCGCGGTGTGTCGCGCGTGGATTTCTGTGGCCGGTGTGACGACAGGGGCGTGTCGCGGTCGCCGTCCACCGGCGGGTCGGCTCAGCCTGGTATGCGGTCGCGCCAGCGGGCGAGCACCCCGCCGGGGAGGTCCTCGGCCAGCAGCGCGAAGGAGACGTGGTCGCGCCAGTCGCCGTCGATGTCGAGGTAGCGCCGCAGGAGCCCCTCCCGCTGGAAGCCCAGCCGCTCGACCAGCCGCTGGCTGGGCAGGTTCTCCGGCCGGATGTCGGCCTCGACCCGGTGCAGCCCGACGGCGCCGAACGCGTGGTCGCACACCAGCGCGACGGCCAGCGAGGCCATGCCCCGCCCGGCGACCGACCGGTCGATCCAGTAGCCGAGGTTCCCCGAGCGCAGCGCCCCGCGGACGACGTTGTCCAGGGTGACCTGGCCGGCCAGCCGGCCCTCGACGCGGAGCGCGAACGGCAGGGAGGTGCCCTGGCGGGCCCGGCGGGTGACGACCCGGCGCATCGCCCGGTAGGCGGCGGGCGTGTGCCGCTCCTGCCACGGCAGCCCGTTCGACGGCTCCCAGCGGCGCAGCCAGTCCTCGTTGGCCAGGCGCAGCCGGCTCCACTCACCGGCGTCCCGGCGGCGGAGCGGGTGCAGCTCCACCGGGCCCCAGGTCAGCCGGGCCGGCCAGCCGGGGTGCGCGACGGGATCCAGCTCAGCCCCCGAGCAGCAGCGGCATCACGGTGACCAGGCCGCCGGCCGCGACCTCCGTGACGTCCTCGTCGACCACGATCAGGCAGTTGGCCCGGGCCATGCGGGCCAGGAGCGCGTCGGTGCCGTCGCCGACCGGCTCGACCACGTAGCCGCCGTCCGGGTGCCGCATGACCGTGCCGTGCAGGTACTGGCGGTAGCCCAGCGGGGAGACCAGCGCCTGCCCGGCGATCGCCTGCACGGTGCGGCGGAACAGCTGGCGCTTGCCGAGCATCAGGCGGATGGCCGGCCGGACGAACACCTCGAAGGCGACCAGCGCGGCCACCGGCTCACCGGGGATGCAGATGACCGGGATCTCGTCCCGCCCCAGGCGTCCGAAGCCCTGGGCGGGCCCGGGGTGCATCGTCACCTGGCGGAATCGCATGTCCCCGAGCGCGGACAGCGCCTCCTGCACCATGTCGAACCCGCCGCTGGCGAACGTGCCCGCCACCAGCACCAGGTCGCTCCGGAGCAGCTGGCTCTCCAGCACCTCGGAGAGGCGACGCGGGTCGCTGGGGAGGATCCCCGACCGGTAGGCCTCCGCGCCGGCGTCGCGGGCGGCGGCGGCCAGGGCGTAGCTGTTGACGTCGACGACCTGGCCGGGCGCGGGCGGGGTCCCGATGTCGACGAGCTCGCTGCCGGCGCTGAGCACGGCGATCCGCGGCCGCGGGCGCACCAGGACCCGCTCGCGGCCGACGGCGGCCAGCAGGCTGATCTGCGCGGGGCCGATGGGCGTGCCCACCTGCACGGCCGGGTCGCCGGGTGCGACGTCGTCCCCGGTGCGCCGGACGTAGCTGCCGGCCGGCGGGCCGGCCTGCACCGCGACGGTCACCGCGCCCCCGTCGGTCCAGACCGCGGGGACGACGACGTCGGCGCCGGCCGGGAGCATCGCCCCGGCAGCCACCTTGAGCGCGAGCCCCGGCCCGATGGACGACGGCGCGCCGGCGCCGGCGACGCTCTCCCCCACGACCGCGAGCTCCACCGGCGCGTGCGGCAGCGCGCCCACGACGTCCTCGGCCCGGGCCGCGTACCCGTCGAGGGCCGCCTGGTCGAACGCGGGCAGCGCCCGCTGGCTGACGACCTCCTCGGCGCAGAGCAGGCCCTGGGCGTCGAGGACCGCGAGCTCGATCGGGTGCGGCTGCGGCACGGCGGCGAGGATCTCGTCGAGGTGCCGCTCCACGGTGCAGATCTGCGCCAGCGGCACCGACTCGGCCGGCGGGAGCGGGATCGGACCGGAGGCGGCCGTGCGCTGACCAGGCACCGGGCGGTCGGCCGACGCCGCGGCGTGCGAGGGGGTCACGAGCCGTGCGCCGGGCAGGGTCGACGGGCCGCTCGCCCGCGGCGGTGCCATCGGCATGTCGACCTGCGCGGTGTCCCGGTACCCCCGGTACGCGCCGCCCGTGCCGTTCCCGCCGTCGATCTGACCGCTCATCCTCACCACCGTCGTTCCGCCGTGCCGAGCGCCGTCCGCCGTACCGGCGGCCGCTCCGCACGCCGATGGTGCCCCGTGACGTGGCCGGTCAGGACGACGACGCGCCCTCGGCGGGCAGGTCGGCCACGAAGTCGTGCAGCCAGGCGCGCAGCGGCGGCCCGAGGTCGTCGCGCTCGCTGGCCAGCCGGATGACCGCCTTGAGGTAGTCCAGCCGGTCGCCGGTGTCGTACCGCCGGCCGCTGAAGACCACGCCGTGGACGGGCTCGCCGCGCTCGACGAGGGTGGCCAGCGCGTCGGTCAGCTGGATCTCCCCGCCCCGCCCCGGCGAGGTCTCGCGCAGCACGTCGAACACCGCCGGCGACAGCACGTAGCGGCCGATGATCGCCAGACTGCTCGGCGCCTCGTCGACCGGCGGCTTCTCCACCAGGCCGGTCACCGTGACGACCTCGTCGCCCTCGAGCGCGGTCTGCGTGCCGGGCTCGACGGCCACCGCGCCGTACTTGTCGATGTTCTCCCGGCCGACGTCGAGCAGCGCGATGACGGAGCCGCCGTGCTGCGCCTGGACGGCGAGCATGTGCTCGAGCAGGTGGTCGCGGGCGTCGATGAGGTCGTCGCCGAGCAGCACCGCGAACGGCTCGTCGCCGACGAACGCCGAGGCCTGCAGCACCGCGTGCCCGAGCCCCCGCGCCTCGCCCTGGCGGACGAAGTGCACCTGCGCGACCTCCGTGGACTCGTGCACCGAGGCGAGCCGGTCGGCGTCGCCCTTCTTCTCCAGCGCCGTCTCCAGCTCCGGCACCCGGTCGAAGAAGTCCTCGATGGCCGACTTGCCGCGGCCGGTGACCATCAGCACCTCGGGCAGCCCGGCGCGGGCCGCCTCCTCGACGATGTACTGGAGCGCCGGCCGGTCGACCACCGGCAACAGCTCCTTGGGGACCGCCTTGGTCGCGGGCAGGAAGCGGGTTCCCATCCCGGCGACGGGGATGACGGCCTTGCGCGCCGGACGCGAGGTGGGGCTGGACATGGCGGCAGCCTAGCCAGCCCGCGGCGACGCCCCTCCGGCCCGAGGTCGCCGCCGCCCGACGGCTGGCAGGCGCTACCCGCCGGTAGTTGGTGCACTGGGCCGACCGCATCCCCGCTCGCCCGGAGGAGGGACCGTGTCCCCCGAGATCGTCTCCATCCTCGCGCTCGTCGTCATCTTCGCGATCGCCACGTTCCTGCCCATCAACATGGGCGCGCTGGCGTTCGTGGCGGCGTTCCTCGTCGGGACCCTCTCGGTCGACCTGAGCACCGACGAGATCCTCGGCGGCTTCCCGGCCGAGCTGGTGCTCACCCTGATCGGGGTCACCTACCTCTTCGCGATCGCGCAGAACAACGGCACCGTCGACCTGCTGGTCCGCGGCGCCGTGCGCTTCGTCGGCGGCCACGTCGCGGCCATCCCCTGGATCATGTTCTTCGTCACCGCGGCGCTGACCGCCATCGGCGCGCTCTCCCCCGCCGCCGTCGCGATCATCGCGCCGATCGCGCTGACCTTCGCCGCGCGGCACGGGATCAGCCCGCTGCTGATGGGCATGATGGTCATCCACGGCGCCCAGGGCGGCGGCTTCTCCCCGATCAGCGTCTACGGCGTCACGGTCAACACCATCGTCGAGGACGAGGGCCTGCCGAGCAGCCCGGTCGCGGTCTTCCTGGGCAGCCTCTTCTTCAACCTCGCGATCGCCCTGGTGCTCTTCTTCGTCCTGGGCGGCCGCAAGCTGCTCGGCCGCAGGGTCGAGGCGGCCCCGCTCGCGCACACCGAGCACGCCCACGGGACGACGGTCCGCGGGCACGGCGCCGCCCCCGGTCCCGCGGTCGGCGGTGACGACGACGAGCACATCCACCCGGACGTCCCCCAGCCGGTGCGGTTCGAGCAGGTGCTCACGCTCGTCGGCCTGCTGGTCGTCGCGGTGCTGGCGCTGGCCTTCGACCTCGACATCGGCTTCGTCGCGATCTCCGTGGCCGTCGTCCTGGCGCTGTTCTCGGCGCAGCAGCACAAGGGGGCGGTCACCCAGATCAGCTGGTCGACCATCCTGCTGATCGCCGGGGTGCTCACCTTCGTCTTCGTGCTGCAGGAGGCGGGCACGATCGACTACGTCGGCGAGGCGGTCATCGGGCTGGGCATGCCGCTGCTCATCGCCCTCCTCCTCTGCTACATCGGAGGAGTGGTGTCGGCCTTCGCGTCGTCGACCGCCATCATCGGCGTCGCAATCCTGCTCGCGGTGCCGTTCCTCGAGTCGGGGGACATCAGCGCCGTGGGCGTGGTGGTCGCCCTGTCGGTGGCCTCCACGATCGTCGACGTGAGCCCGTTCTCCACGAACGGCGCGCTGGTCCTGGCCAACGCGCAGGACGTCGACAAGGACCGCTTCTACAAGCAGATCCTGGCCTACGCCGCGATCGTCGTGGCGGTCGGACCGCTGCTCTCGTGGCTGGTGTTCGCCGTCCCCGGATGGCTGTAGGACAGGATCGGGCCATGACCGGACCACTGGACGGCATCCTCGTCGTCGACCTGACCCGTGCCCTCGCCGGGCCGCACGCCGCGATGATGCTCGGTGACCTCGGCGCCCGCGTGATCAAGGTGGAGAACCCCGGCAGCGGGGACGACACCCGCGGGTGGGGCCCGCCGTTCGTCCAGCCCGAGAACGGCGACCGCGAGTCGACCTACTTCCTGTCGACGAACAAGAACAAGGAGTCGATCACCCTCGACCTCAAGGACGAGGGCGACAAGAAGGTGCTGACCGAGCTGCTGCGCCGCGCGGACGTGCTCATGGAGAACTTCCGGCCGGGCACGCTGGCGCGCCTCGGCTTCGGCACCGACGTCCTCGCCGAGCTGAACCCGCGGCTGGTCACCCTGGCGATCAGCGGCTTCGGGCACGACGGGCCCGAGGGCGGCCGCGCCGGGTACGACCAGATCGCCCAGGGCGAGGGCGGCCTGATGTCGCTCACCGGGTCCGGTCCGGACGACCCGCAGCGGGTCGGCGTCCCGATCGGCGACCTGCTGGCCGGCATGTACGGCGCCTACGGCGTGCTCGCCGCGCTGATGGAGCGCGAGCGGACGGGCCGCGGCCAGGTCGTGCGCACCTCGCTGCTGGCCGCGATCGTCGGCGTGCACGCGTTCCAGGGGACGGCGTGGACGGTGGCCGGCAAGGTCGGCCACGCGCAGGGCAACCACCACCCCTCGATCGCGCCCTACGGCCTGTTCCACTGCCAGGGCGGGAGCGTGCAGCTGTCCTGCGGCTCCGAGGGGCTCTGGCGCAAGCTCTGCGCGGAGTTCGGGTTCGACCCCGACGCGCCCGGCATGGCCACCAACGGCGAACGCGTGGACAACCGGCAGCGGGTGATCGCGCTGCTCGAGGAGGCGTTCGCTGGGATCCCCGCCGAGGACCTGCTGGCCCGGCTCGCCGCGGCCGGCATCCCGGCCGGGAAGGTGCGCACGGTCGACGAGGTCTACGGGTGGGACCAGACGCTGTCCCAGGGCCTGCTCGTCGACGTCGACCACGCGACGCTGGGCCGGGTGCAGCTGCCCGGCCCGCCGCTGCGGTTCTTCGCCCCCGGTCCGGACGGCGAGACCGAGACGACCCGGCGCGACCACACCGCTCCCCCGGTGCTCGGTGCCGACGGCGACGCGATCCGCGCCTGGCTGCAGTCGTGACCGGGAAGCCCGCCCGTCTCGACGCCCGCTCGCTGCGGGACCTCGTCCTCGACCCCGGGTCGTGGACGTCGTGGGACGCGCCCGTCCGCCAGCGCGAGGTGCCCGAGTCCTACGCCGCCGAGCTGCGCACCGCCGCCGAGAAGTCGCGGCAGGACGAGTCGATCATCACCGGCGAGGGGCGGCTGCGCGGGCGTCGCGTGGCCGTCGTCGCCGGGGAGTTCGGCTTCCTGGCCGGGTCCATCGGCGTCGCAGCGGCCGAGCGGCTCATGGCGGCGGTCGAGCGGGCCACCGACGAGGGCCTCCCCCTGCTCGCCGCCCCCGTGTCCGGCGGGACCCGCATGCAGGAGGGCACGGTCGCGTTCCTGCAGATGGTGGGCATCACCGCCGCGATCGCCCGGCACAAGCAGGCGGGGCTCCCCTACCTGGTCTACCTGCGCAACCCGACGTTCGGTGGGGTGCTCGCCTCCTGGGGATCGCTGGGCCACGTCACGATCGCGGAGCCCGGTGCCGCGATCGGCTTCCTCGGTGCCCGCGTGTACGAGGCGCTGTACGGCGAGCCGTTCCCCGAGGGCGTCCAGACCGCGGAGCACATGGCCGAGCGCGGGCTGATCGACGCCGTCGTCCCGCACGAGGAGGTCGCGGACCTCGCCGACCGGGCGCTGCGCGTGCTGGCCGCCCGGCAGACCTGGCACACCGACGTCAGCGGCGCCGAGAAGCCGGGGCCGGAGGACGGCACCGACGCCGACGACCCGGAGGACCACCGCAGCGCGTGGGAGGTCGTGACGGCGTCCCGGCGGAAGGACCGGCCGGGCGTGCGACGGCTGCTGCGCACCGCCGCCACCGACGTCGTCGGGTTGTCGGGCACCGGGGCCGGCGAGAAGGACCCCGGCCTGCTGCTGGCGCTGGCCCGGTTCGGCGGCGCCCCGTGCGTGGTGCTCGGCCAGGACCGGCGGGGTCAGTCGCTGTCGGCACCGCTGGGACCGGCCGCGCTGCGCGAGGCCCGCCGAGGCATGCACCTGGCGGAGGAGCTGCGCCTGCCGCTGGTCACGCTCATCGACACCCCCGGCGCCGCGCTCTCCCGCGAGGCCGAGGAGGGCGGGCTGGCCGGGGAGATCGCCCGCTGCCTGCACGACCTGGTGGTGCTGAGGGCACCGACGCTCGCGGTGCTGCTCGGCCAGGGCACCGGTGGTGGCGCGCTGGCCCTGGTCCCCGCCGACCGGGTGCTCGCCGCGGCCAACGGCTGGCTGGGGCCGCTGCCGCCGGAGGGCGCGTCGGCGATCGTGCACCGGACCGTCGACCGGGCCGACGAGATGGCCGCCCACCAGGGGGTCCGGGCCACCGACCTCTGGCGGGCGGGGATCGTCGACCGCGTCGTGCCCGAGCGTCCGGACGCCGCCGACGAGCCGAACGAGTTCTGCCTGCGGCTGGGCCGGGTGCTGGGCGAGGAGCTGGCCGGGCTGCTGGGCCGCGACGACACCGAGCGCTACCGGAGCCGGCTGCACCGGTACCGGCACCTGGGGCGCTAGGCGAGGTCGGCGCCGTCCTGGACGCGGAGGCTGCGGTCGGGGTCGAGCTTGGCGGCGATGGCCTCGAGCGCCTCACCGAGGACCCGGGTCTGCTCGGCGGTCAGCGGGCCGAACACCGCCTCCCGGACGGCGTCGACGTGCCCCGGCGCGACCGCGACGACGACGTCCCACCCGGTGTCGGTGAGGACGGCGAGGTTGCCCCGGCCGTCGTCCGCGGCTCGTTCCCGGCGCACCCAGCCGCGCTCCTCGAGCCGGGCCACGGTGTGCGACAGCCGGCTCTGCGACTGGTTGGCCCGGCGCGCGAGGTCGCTCATCCGCCGGCTGCGCGTCGGGGACTCCGACAGCATCGCGAGGACGACGTAGGCCGCGTGGCTGATCCCGGCGTCGCGCTGGAGCTGTGCGTCCAGCGCCCGGGGCACCAGCTCGGACACCGTGAGCCATGCACGCCAGGTCCGTTGCTGCTCCTCGTCGAGCCAGCGATCGGTCACGGGGCAGACCGTAATGGAGGTCGGCTGCCCGGCCGGATCCGCTTTTCCGGAACCCGGGCGTGTCGTCCTGGTGACGGTTAATCTCCGTGACGACATGGTTACCGTCCGGCTACGCAAGGTGAGCATCGTCGTCGCGGTCCTGCTGCTGGCGATCACCGGCGTCCTGGCCTTCCTCACCTGGCGGGTGACCACGCACGGCGAGGAACGGCTGCTCGACCGCCAGCTCGCGCAGGTCGGGTCCCTGCTCAGCACGCAGGCGGCGGTGCTGCAGGTGCAGCTGGCCGACGTCGGTGCCGTCGCCGTCAACACCAACGCCAACCCGGGCTCCTTCGCCCGCTTCGGCGCGACGCAGCTGGAGCAGACCGGGCAGTCGCTGTCGCTGTGGCGGGTCACCGACGGCCGGGCGGAGCAGCTGGCCGTGCAGGGCGTGGACCCGGTCCTGCCCGGGAACGGCTCTCAGGCCCTCACCGCGCTGCAACCGGACGGGCAGCTGGTGATCCTCGGGATCCTCCCGGGCGAGCCGCGCCGGCTGGCCTACGGCCTCATGCCGGCCGAGGGCGCGGGCGACCTCCTCGTCTACGCCGAGTCGCCGCTGCCCGACGGCGAGCCGGCGCCGGTCGACGACGCCTCGCCCCTCGCCGGCCTCGACCTGGCGCTGTACCTGGGCACCCAGGCCGACCCCGACCAGCTCCTGCAGGCCACCGCGCCCACGCCGATCGACGGCGATCCGCAGCGCACCGCGGTGCCGTTCGGCAACACCACGGTGACCGTCGTGGGAGCCTCCGACGCCCCGCTGTCCGGTCCGCTGGCCGCGGCCCTGCCGTGGATCGTGCTGGGAGTGGGCTGCGCGCTGGCGGTCGGCGCCGTGACCGTCGTCGAGTTCGTGTCCCGCCGCCGGGCGCTCGCCGAGGGCCTCGCCGCCGAGAACGACCGGCTCTACCGCCAGCAGCGCGGCATCGCCGGCACGCTGCAGCACGCGCTCCTCCCCGTCCTGCCCGAGCTGACCGGCCTCGAGGCCGCCGCCCGGTACGTGGCCGGCGTCGACGAGCTGGCGGTCGGCGGCGACTGGTACGACGTCATCGAGGTCCGCCCGGGGTGCGTGGTGTTCGTCGTCGGCGACGTCTCCGGGCGGGGACTCCCCGCGGCGACGACCATGGCGGCGCTGCGCTTCGCGGTGCGCGCCTACCTCGCCGAGGGCCACTGCATCGAGACGGTGCTGGCCAAGCTGCGCTGCCTCCTCGACATCGACACCGAGCACCAGTTCGCGACGGTCCTGCTCGGCCAGCTCGACGCCTCCGCCGGGCGGCTCCGGCTGGTGTCGGCCGGGCACTTCGGCCCGATGCTGGTCACCGGGGACGGCGCCCGGCTGGTCGACTGCCCCGTCTCCCCGCCGGTCGGCGTCCCCAGCCCCGTCCCGCCGACCGCGGTGACCGTCGACGTGCCCGGGACGGCCACGCTCCTGGCCTTCACCGACGGCGCCGTCGAGCGCAGCGGCGAGGTGATCGACGACGGGCTGGACCGGCTCCGCTCCGCCGCCGCGGCCGCCGCGGCCCGACCGCTGCCGGCCATGCTCGACGACCTCATGAGCAGCCTGGTGGACGGCGGCAAGAAGGACGACACGGTGATCCTCGCGATGCGCTGGACCGGGGCGGCTCCCACCCGGGCGTGAGGCTCTGCACGGTGCGTGGACGCCGGCCGCGTCGATGGCGCATCATTGGCAGTCGCCGGGTGCGAGTGCCAGCCCCGACCCGAACGTTCCGCACCACCAGGGAGACCCGTCGTGCCCACGTACCAGTACGCCTGCACCAACCCCGAGGGGAAGCACGAGTTCGAGGTCGTGCAGTCCTTCAGCGACGCCCCGGTGAGCGAGTGCCCGGAGTGCGGCGCACCGGTGCGCAAGGTCTACGGCTCCGTCGGCGTGGTGTTCAAGGGCTCCGGTTTCTACCGGACCGACAGCCGGAAGTCGGCCTCGTCGTCGGAGACCTCCTCGTCGAACGGCTCCTCGACGTCGTCCTCCTCGTCCACGTCGTCGTCGTCGTCGTCGTCGAAGGAGGGCTCGTCGTCCACGTCGAGCGCGAGCACCTCGTCCGGCTCCTCGTCGAAGGCCGCGAACTGACCCGCTGAGGCGCCGTCCACAGCGGACGGCTCTCTCCACAACCTCTCCGGGCACGTCCGGAACGCCCGTCGGCCGCCCCAGGCTGGGCCGGTGATCCGCCTGCGCCGTCCCCGTCATCCGCTGCACACCGCCCGCCGGGCGGCGGCGGTGCTGCTCGCCGTGCTGGCGCTGGTGCTCGCGCTGCGCCCCGAGCCGCCGTCTCCCGCGGTCGACCGGCCCGCCGACGCCCCGGTGACCGTGGCCGCCACCGACCTGCCGCCGGGCAGGGTGCTCACCCGGAGCGATCTGTCGCTCGCCCGGCTGCCGGTGGGCGCTGTGCCGGGCGGGGTGGCCGCCGAGCCGTCGACCCTGGTCGGGCGTGTGCTCGCCGGGTCCGTACGCGCCCGGGAACCGGTCACCGACGCCCGCCTGGTCGGCGCCGGCCTGACCGCCCTCCTGCCGGAGGGGCAGGTCGCCGCACCGGTCCGGCTCGCCGACCTCGCCGTGGCGGCCCTCGTCCGCACCGGCGACCGCGTCGACGTCCTGGCCAGCGCTCCCGACGCCGGTACGGCGGAGACCGTCGCCGCCAGGGCCCTGGTCCTCGCCGTCCCGGGCGAGGCCGCCCGGGACGACGCCGCGACCGGGCTGCTGCTGCTGGCCGTCGACGGCGGCACGGCCGCCCGGCTCGCGGCCGCGTCGACCACCGCGACCCTGACGATCAGCCTCCCGCCGCCCTGACGCGCCTCGTACGTCCCGGGCCGCCGGTGTGCGTGGATGGACCCATGATCAAGGGATTCAAGGACTTCCTGCTCCGCGGCAACGTGGTCGACCTGGCCGTCGCGGTCGTCATCGGGACCGCGTTCACGCTGCTGGTCGGATCGTTCACCAGCTCCTTCCTCGAGCCGCTGATCGGTCTGGTCGGAGGCGGTGGCGTCGACGGCGGCACCTTCACGATCAACGGCCAGACCTTCGACTGGGGCGCGTTCGTCAACCAGCTCATCACGTTCGTGCTGACCGCCGCGGTCGTCTACTTCGTCGTGGTCCTGCCCATGAAGACGCTCGTGGAACGGCGCAAGCGCGGTGAGGAGGCAGGCCCGGCCGAACCGACGCAGGTCGAGCTGCTGGTCGAGATCCGCGACCTGCTGCGGGCGCAGCAGGGACAGGGGCCGGGGCGCGACCCCTCCGGGCCCGGGACGACGAGCCTGCCCGGTCAGCTCTGAGTAGTCAGTCGCTCCCCCAGTGCGGGGGCCGGTCCTCGAGGTAGCGGCGGTCGTCGTCGGAGGGGTCGGTCGGTCGCTCGCCCCACCCGACATCGCTGTCGTCCGGCGCCCGGAGGGGCCGCACGGGCGCCGGAGCCGGCTCGTCCGGGACCGGGGCCATCGGCCGCCCGAGGCCGTCGAGCACGTGGGCCGACGGCAGCCCGGCAAGCGCCGCGCCCGGGACGGCGAGCTTGCTGCCCCGGATCCCCGAGCCGATGACCACCACGTCCGCGGCGGCGACCGCCGGGTCCACGAGGACCGGCCACCCCTCCGGCAGCCCGACCGGGGTGATCCCGCCGAACGCCATCCCCGACTCGGCGACCGCGACGTCCTGGGGCGCGAACGACGCCTTCCGGGCGTCCAGGTGGCGGCGGACGACGCCGTTGACGTCGGCGCGCGTCGTGGCGAGGACGACGCACGCGGCGAGGGTGGTCTGGCCGGCGCGCCGGGCCGCGACCACCACGCAGTTCGCCGAGGCCTCCAGCGGCACCCCGTACGCGTCGCTGAACGCGGCGGTGTCGGCCAGCTCGTCGTCGATCTCCGCGACCCAGGCGGCTCCGCCGAGCAACGGGACCGCCGCGGCGACCGGCGGGGCCAGGAGGTCGGGCCGGTCGGCCACGGGGAGCCAGGTCAGGGAGCCGAGCTGGGGAGAGGGCACGGTGCGATCCTCCGGTACGGCCCCGGCAGCGACCACACCGCCCGGATGGCCGGATCCCGGCGGCTCACGGCCGCATCCCGCCTGTCGTCCCGAACGGCGCCCCGCCAGGATGGGGCCATGATCGGTCAGCTGCACTCCGTCGTGATCGACGCACCCGACGCCCACGCCCTCGCCGGCTTCTACGCCCAGCTGCTCGGCATGGAGGTGAAGGGTTCGCCGGGCGACGACTGGGTGGTCGTCACCGGCGCCGGCTACAGGATCGCCTTCCAGCAGGCGCCGGACCTCCAGCCGCCGGACTGGCCCGATCCGGACCGCCCGCAGCAGTTCCACCTCGACATCCGCGTGGCCGACGTCGACGAGGCCGAGCCGGAGGTCCTGGCGCTCGGCGCCCGGCGGCTGCCGGGCGGCGGAGGGGACTTCCGCGTCTACGCCGACCCGGTCGGTCACCCGTTCTGCCTGGTGTGGGACGCGTGAGCAGCGACCTGCCCTCGGTCGACCTCACGGCCACGAGCCCGTTCGTCGCGGCGATCAACTTCGCCGTCGCGGAGGCGACGGGCTCGCGCGTCACGGGGCACGTCGACCTGGGGCCCGAGCAGCACACCCCGTGGGGCGTCGTCCACGGCGGCGTGTACTGCTCCGTCGTCGAGTCCGCCGCGAGCATCGGGGCCAGCACGGCCGTGCGGGAGCACGGGCAGTTCGCCGTCGGGGTCAACAACAACACCGACTTCATCCGCAGCATGACGGCCGGCCGGGTCGAGGTCGTCGCCGAGCCGGTGCAGCAGGGCCGCACCCAGCAGCTGTGGCAGGTGCAGCTCACCCGCGCCGAGGACGGCAAGCTCGTCGCGCGCGGGCAGGTGCGGCTGCAGAACGTGCCCCTGCCGGGGAGCTAGGCCACGGCAGCCGGGTCGAGCACCACGCGGAACAGGGCGCGGGGGTCCTGCAGGGTCGCCGGCGGCAGCGCCGCCGAGCGCGGGACCACCCGCTCCCACCGGGCCGGCCGGCGGTGCGGGAGCAGCTCCCGGCCCTGGAAGAGGTAGTCCCCCACCACCTCCCCGAGGAGCAGCCCGGCGCCGTGCTCGATCGGCAGGCCGACGCGGTCGCCGGGCTCCATCTCGTCGAGGAACGCCGACAGCTGGCGCAGGTCCTTGGCCGGGCGCCGTCCCGACAGCTCCTTGGACAGCGTCCGCAGCTCGGTCGGCGTCATGCCGGTCGCGTCGACGTCGATCCCCGACTGGGTGCCCAGCCCGACCACGCCGGCGGCCAGGCAGGCGCCGAGCTCGGTGTGGGCCCGCGGCCGCACGACCCACACGCCGACGCCCTCGGGCGCCGGCACGGGCGGCACGTCGTCGGGACCGGGCCACGTGTAGGGGAGGTCGTCGGGATCGGCCGGGAACCGCGAGCGGTAGAAGCCCGGGTCCTTGGCGAGCAGGTTGGACCGGTGCGACAGGTGCAGCTCCTCGTCGCCCACCCAGCTCGGCAGCAGGCCGGCCGCCGCCGCCTCGGCCTGGGTCATCCTCGCCGCCTCCGGGGCGAACTCGGCGATCAGCGCCTCGGTGGTGTCGGCGAACCCGCGTTCCCGCCAGACGCGGACCATCGCCAGGGAGTAGACGACCAGCCCGGCCGTGTGCCCCCGCCACATGGTCACGACCGGGTGGTTGGCCCAGCCGTAGTCGGGGAGCTCGAGCGCGCGCAGCACCTGCAGGCACTCCACCCGCTGCTTGCCGAGCCGGGGGTTGTCCAGGAGACGGGCCGACTCGGTGAAGTCGGCGACGGGGAGGAAGGTCTGCACCGTCGCCAGTCTCGGTCAGTCGCCCAGCGCCCGCAGCGCGGTCTCCCAGCGGGCCCGCCGCCCGGCGTCGTCCTGGTCCCACCAGGCCGGCCCACGCTCCCCCAGCCCGGTCTTGGCCAGCTGCACCCGCTCCCGCGCTGCGGCCACCGCCTGCTCGTCGCCCGCGCGTCCCGCCGTCCGCACCGCCGACCGGGCGACCCCCAGGTGGTGCAGCAGCCGCTCGCGCACGCCGTCGGGCAGCGCCGGGTCCGCGGTGCGCCACCGCCTCCCGTCGACGACGACGTACCGGCCGTCGTCGGTCCGCCCGACCTCGCCGGTCACGCGCCGAGGCGTTCGGCGAGCGCCGGCAGGACGGCGCCCAGCGGGGCGTCCACCCGGACGTCGGCCTTCGCGTCGCCGCGGGTCGGCCCGACGTTGACGATCGCGACCGGGATGCCGAGCTTCGCGGCGCGCAGCACGAAGCGGTAGCCGCTCATCACCGTCAGCGACGAGCCGAGGACGACGAGGCTGCCCGCCTCCTCGACCAGGCCGAAGCAGTGCTCGACGCGGTCGCGCGGCACCGTCTCGCCGAAGAAGACGACGTCAGGCTTGAGCGGTCCGTCGCCGCACGCCAGGCATCCGACCATGACGAAGCCGTCGAGCACCTCGTCGGGCAGCTCGGCGTCGCCGTCGGGGTTGATCTCGTCGGTGCGCGGACCGAAGCCGGGGTTGGCCGCCCGCAGCCGCTCGTCCAGCTCGGCCCGACCGGCGATGTCGCCGCAGCCGAGGCAGACGGTCCGGTCGAGGCCGCCGTGCAGCTCGACGACGTCACGTGCGCCGCCCGCCTGGTGCAGCCCGTCGACGTTCTGCGTGATGACGCCCCCGACCAGCCCGGCCGCCTGCAGGTCGCCGACCGCCCGGTGCCCGTCGTTGGGCAGCGCGGCACGGATCTGCCGCCAGCCCACGAAGCTGCGCGCCCAGTAGCGGTGCCGGCCCCGCGGGTCGCGGGTGAAGGTCTGGTAGGTCATCGGCGTGTGCCGGCGGAGGCTGCCGGTGGCTCCCCGGTAGTCGGGGATGCCGGAATCGGTGGACAGGCCCGCGCCGGAGAGCACGACGGCGTCGCCGTCGGCGAGGAGGTCGGCGAGCGCGTCGACCCCCGCGTCCGGGCGGGGGTCGGCGAGACGTGCGGAGGTCACCCGGCCATCGTCCCCTCCCGGCGCACGTCGTGCCGCGGGTCAGCGACCGGCGAGCTCCGCCTCGAGGCGCTCCAGCACCTGCTCGTGCACCCGGCGCAGCCCCTTCGGGGCGAACGTGCTCTCGAAGAAGCCCCCGACGCCACCCGCACCGTTCCAGGTGGTCCGCACGCGGACCGTCGAGACGCCGGCGTCAGCCGGGAGCACGGTCCACGTGGTGACCATCGAGGAGTTCGCGTCGGATTCCACCAACGAGTCGGCCGTGGGCTCGGTGACCTCCAGCAGCTGGTCGCGGACCCGCTTCGACGTCGCCGCGAACCGCCAGTGCACCCGGGTGCCCGCGCCCTGGCCGCCGGCCTCGACCCGGTAGTCGCTGAACTGCTCCGGGAGCGCCCGGCGGCGGGCGCCCTCGTAGTCGGCGAGGGCGGCCCGCACCTGCTCGGCGGGGGCACGGACGACTCGTTCGGCGGTGGCGACGACCTGGCTCATGCCCGTGATCCTCTCCTCCGCGCCGACCCGGCGCGGCGGCGGCCTACTGCGCCTCCTCGGCGTTCAGGTACTCGCAGCGGTAGCGCGCGGCGGACATCGACTCGGTGAAGCGGGCCTCCCAGGCCGGGTCCCGGGCGGGGAAGGACTCGATCACCCGCTCGTCGAGCACGACCGGCCGCCCGTCGAGGCCGGTGTAGACCTTCTGCACGAGCACGCGGGTGGCGCCGTCCACCTCGTCGTGCGCCGGCAGCCACCGCGCCCCGGCGATGGCCGCCGACAGCTCGGCGCGCTGCCGCGCGGGCAGGGCCCCCGCCGTGCCGCTCCGCAGCGCGTTCCACAGCGCCCAGCCGACCGTGCCGATCGCCGTGAGCACGAGCAGGAGGAGCGCCAGCTCGATCAGCCCCAGGACCACGAGCCGACGGTAGTTCCCGCGGGCGGCGGAGGGATGCGTCCGTCCGGGTGAGCCGCGCGGGAGGGACTTACCAACGCGGGGACCGCGAACTACGGTCCGCGCAGCACTGAGGGGGCCCAGCAGTGCGGCGCCCGGACCCGGCGCCCCGGGCACACGCCGTGAGGAAGCCGCCATGCGCATCCGCAGCATCGCACCGCTCGCCGTCCTGGGCCTGGTCCTGGGCGTCGTCGCCGGGGGCACCGGCGCGAACGGGGCGGCCGAGCCCGGCGTCGTGCACTTCACCTCCGCCGGTGACTTCGGCGCGTCGGCGAACACCCGTGCCGTGCTCTCCGCCATGGACGACCAGGACCCCGACCTGGCCGTCACGGTCGGCGACCTGTCCTACGGCGCCACCGGCGCGGAGCAGCAGTGGTGCGACCTGGTGACCTCCGAGGTCGGGGCCGGCTTCCCGTTCGAGCTGCTCGCGGGCAACCACGAGAGCAACGGGCTCAACGGCAACATCAACGACTTCTCCGCCTGCCTGCCCAACCAGCTGCCCGGGCTGGTGGGCACCTACGGCCGCCAGTACTACGTCGACGTCCCCCAGGTCGACCCGCTGGTCCGGTTCGTGATGATCTCGCCGAACCTCGGGTTCCCGGACGGGCAGTGGAACTACCCGGCCGGCAGCGCCCGCTACGAGTGGACGGCGGCGGCCATCGACGGCGCCCGGTCGCTCAGCATCCCCTGGGTCGTCGTGGGGATGCACAAGCCCTGCCTCTCCCTCGGGCAGTACACCTGCGAGATCGGCGCCGACCTCATGCAGCTCGTGATGAGCAAGAAGGTCGACCTCGTCCTCAACGGGCACGAGCACCTCTACCAGCGCACCCACCAGCTCGGCCTCCGGACGGGGTGCACGGCCGTCCCGACGAACACCTTCGACCCCGACTGCGTGGCCGACGGGGACGCCGCGATGAGCCAGGGCGCGGGCACCGTCTTCGCGACGGTCGGGACCGGCGGCCAGACGCTGCGCGACGTCAACGCGGCCGACAGCGAGGTGGGGTACTTCGCCGCCTACCAGGGGGCCAACCGGACGCCGTCGCACGGGTTCCTCGACGTGCGGGCCACCGCCGACGCGCTGCAGGCGTCGTTCGTCCGCGCCAACGGCACCTTCGCCGACGCCTTCACGATCACCCGTGGGGCACCGCCGCCGAACGCCGCCCCCACGGCTGCCTTCACGTCGACGACGTCGGGGCTGACGGCCACCTTCGACGCCCGTGGGTCGAGCGACCCGGACGGCCCGATCAGCTCGTACGCGTGGGACTTCGGGGACGGCACCACCGGCACCGGCGCCCAGCCGCAGCACCCCTACGCGGCCGCGGGCACCTACGACGTCACGCTCAGCGTCACCGACGGCGGCGGGCTCACCGACCAGGAGACGGGGCAGGTCACCGTCACCGCGCCACCGCCGTCGACGGTCTTCGTGCAGGACACCTTCGGCCGGACGGTGTCCAACGGCCTGGGGACGGCGGAGGTCGGTGGCGCCTGGACGACGTCGGGGACGTCGTCCAACTTCTCCGTCTCCTCCGGCAGTGCGGCGCTGAACCTGCGCACGGCCGGGACGACGATCGGCGCCTGGCTGAACGCCACGACGCGGACCGACACCGACCTCCGGATGAGCCTGTCGGTCGACAAGGTCCCGACCAGCAGCCTCTACCTCGACGTGGCCGGGCGACGGGTGAACGCGACGAACGAGTACCGGGCGCGGCTGACCCTGCTGTCGTCCGGGCAGGTGAACATCGCCATCAACGCGCTCAACGGCTCGACGACCCGGGTCGTCGCCCCTGCGATCCGCGCCTCCGGCGTGACGTACGGGCCGGGGACGGTGCTCAACGTCCGGATGCAGGCCACCGGCACCGGCCCGACGACGCTGCGCCTCAAGGTCTGGGCCGCCACGGCGCCGGAGCCGACGGCGTGGCAGCTGGTCACCACCGACTCGGGGGCGGGACTGCAGGCGGCCGGCTCGGTGGGGTTGACCGCGTACCTGTCCAGCGGCGCGACCAATGCACCGGTGGTCCTGCGGATGGACGACGTCAGCGCGCGCCCGGTCGGCTAGGCCGGCTCGGCCGCACCCCGTGTCGCAGCCGGCTCGGCGCTGCAGGCCAGCACGCGGCCGGCGTCGGGGTCGGGCAGCGGCAGCTCCGCCGTCCCGCCGCCGCGCACCGGGTGCGGTCGCCGGGGCTGGCGGATGCCGTCGCCGCCGCCGCGGTGCGGGTAGACCAGGACGCCGGTGACCGGATCGGGCGTCGCGTCGAGCGCGGCGAGGAGGACCGGGGCCTGCCGGAAGGCGTCCCGGCGGCGCTCGTCGTCGAAGGTGAACTCGAGGACGACGCCCCAGCTGTGCGCGTGCTCGTCCCAGAACACCGCGCCACCGGTCACGGCCGCCTCGACGATCCGGTCGTGCCAGGACAGCTCCCACCCGGCGGCGGACGTCGCGCCGTCGAACACCTCGATGGTGAGCCAGTTCACAGTGGCTCCGACGCTACGCCCGGCCGGGGTGGTCCGGCTAGTCCGCGTGCCCGACGACGTTGAGCACGACGCCGTGCGGGTCGCGGACCATGAAGCGGCGCACGCCCCACGGCTCCTGCGTCAGCGGGTGGACGATCTCGTAGCCCCGGCGCTGCGCCTCGGCGTGCATGGCGTCGACGTCGCTCACCGCCACGGTGCACGCGGACTGCTCCGGCGCGGTCGCGTCGCCGGCGACGAGGCTGACCTGGATGCTCGGGTTCGTCGGCGACCGGAAGCTCGCCACCCAGCCGAGGTCGAACTGCTTCTCCAGGCCGAGGAAGTCCTCGTAGAACTCGTGGCCGGTGCCGGCGTCGTCGACGTTGAGGTTGGTGATGATGCGGTGCAGGACCATCGCGGTCGCTCCCTGGTCGGTCGTCGCGGGAGGACCATCCTGGCCAGCTCCCGCGACCGCCACCAGCGGACGTGCGTGCCCCCGGCAGGATTCGAACCTGCGGCACACGGTTTAGGAAACCGATGCTCTATCCCCTGAGCTACGGGGGCGACGGCGTGGCGAGCGGTGATCGCCGCGCCGATGGCAAGAGGCTATCCGGTGCCCCGGGGAACACCCGCCACACCCGACTCGTCACCACAGGTGAGAGCGACCGACGCATCCCCGGACTACCTTTCCGGGTACACGTCGGGCTCCGGCAACGGCGCCGGGGGACGGGAGGACGAGGAACGATGGACACGAAGGTGGTGGACGTCCCCGAGAAGGGACGCTTCGAGATCCGGCTCGACGGCCGCGTCGTCGGTCTGGCCAGCTACCACGTCGACGGCAGCACGATGACCCTCCCGCACACCGAGGTGGACCCGGGTGTCGGCGGCCGGGGCATCGGCACGCAGCTGGTGGCGGGCGTGCTGGACGCCGCGCGCGAGCGCGGGCTGACCGTCCTGCCCTACTGCTCCTTCATCCGCCACTACATCCAGCAGCACCCGGAGCTGACCGACCTCGTCGCCGAGGACGACAGGCCGCACTTCGGCCTGGAGACCGCCGACCGCTGACCTGCGCCGCGCGCGGTCCCTGCCTACGCTCCGCAGGTGCCGACGTCGCTGCTGTGGTTCCGCCGCGACCTGCGGCTCGGCGACCACCCCGCCCTGCTCGCCGCCGTGGACGACGCGGGGGCCGACGGCGACGTCCTGCCGGTGTTCGTCGTCGACCCCCGGCTGTGGGGGCCGGCCGGTGGGCCGCGCCGCCAGTTCCTCCGGGACTGCCTGGCCGCGCTGCAGGAGTCGCTCGACGGCGCCCTGGTGGTCCGCTCCGGCGACCCGGCCGCCGTCCTGCCTTCGGCTGCCCGGGAGGTGGGCGCGGCGTCGGTGCACGTGTCGGCCGACGCCGGGCCGTACGGCCGCCGGCGGGACGCCACCGTGGAGCGGGCGCTGGGCGACGTCCCGTTCGTACGGACCGGTTCCCCCTACGCGGTCACGCCCGGCCGGGTGACCAAGGCCGACGGCGAGCCGTTCCGGGTCTTCTCCCCCTTCGCCCGCGCCTGGCGGGCGCACGGCTGGCGCGCCCCCGCGCCGCGACCGGAGGGTGTGCGCTGGCTGCGGCAGGTGCGCACGGACGGCCTGCCGCCGGAGCAGGACCTCGGCGACGTGCGGCTGCCGCCCGCCGGGGAGGCCGCGGCGCTGGCCGCCTGGGAGCGGTTCCGCGACGGGCTGCTGCCCGGGTACCCCGAGACCCGCAACCTCCCGGCGACCGACGGCACCAGCCGGCTCTCGGCCTACCTCAAGTACGGCTGCATCCACCCGCGCACGCTGCTGGCCGACCTCGCGGCCGACGGCGAGGCCACCGAGGCCGTCCGGCGCTACACCGACGAGCTGGCCTGGCGGGAGTTCTACGCCGACGTCGTCTGGCACCGGCCGGAGTCGGCGCGCGAGCCGCTCGACGCCCGCACCGGCGCGATCGAGTACGACACCGGGCCGGAGGCCGACGCGCACTTCGACGCGTGGGCGGAGGGCCGCACCGGCTACCCGATCGTCGACGCCGGCATGCGTCAGCTCCTCGGCGAGGCCTACGTGCACAACCGGGTGCGGATGATCGTGGCCTCGTTCCTGGTGAAGGACCTGCACCTGGACTGGTGGCGCGGTGCCCGCCACTTCCTCCAGCACCTCGTCGACGGCGACCTGGCCAGCAACAACCACGGCTGGCAGTGGGTGGCCGGCACCGGCACCGACGCCTCGCCCTACTACCGGGTGTTCAACCCGACCCGGCAGGGCAAGCAGTTCGACCCGGACGGCGACTACGTGCG
This sequence comes from Blastococcus litoris, assembly GCF_003075095.1. Taxonomy (GTDB): domain Bacteria; phylum Actinomycetota; class Actinomycetes; order Mycobacteriales; family Geodermatophilaceae; genus Blastococcus_B; species Blastococcus_B litoris. The sequence goes on along the minus strand of NZ_QCZF01000001.1, from coordinate 505,967 downwards.
CCGCTGGGTGCCCGAGCTGCGCGACGTCCCCACCGCGTACGTGCACGAGCCGTGGCTGGCGCCGGGCGGACCGCCGGCCGGCTACCCCGAGCCGATCGTGGAGCACGCCGCCGAGCGCCAGGTCGCGCTCGCGCGCTACCAGCAGGTCCGGTCCTCGTGACCGCGGCCGGGATCCGGAGGACCCCCGGTGCCTGAGGGGCACACGCTCTACCGCCTGGCGCGCGAGCAGCAGCAGACGTTCGCCGGACGGCCGGTCCGGGTCACCAGCCCCCAGGGGCGGTTCGCCGCGGGCGCAGCGCTGCTCGACGGGCGCGTGCTGGAGGAGGTCCACTCCTACGGCAAGCACCTGTTCGCGGACTTCGGCGGCGACGTGCTCCACGTGCACCTGGGCCTCTACGGCACCTTCACCGGCGGCACCGGCGACCCGCCCCCGCCCAAGGGCGCGCTGCGGATGCGGTGGACCGCCGAGGGTCCCGACGGCACCGGCGTGTGGACCGACCTGCGCGGCCCCACCGCCTGCGACGTGCTCGCCGAGCCCGAGGTGAAGGCGATCCTGGACCGGCTCGGCCCCGACCCCCTCCGCCCCCGGGCCGACGGCGCCCGCGCCCACCGCCGCATCGCCGCCAGCCGCACCGCCGTCGGCGCGCTCCTCATGGACCAGTCGGTGCTCGCCGGCGTGGGCAACGTCTACCGGGCCGAGCTGCTCTTCCGGCACGGCGTCTCGCCGTTCCGGCCGGGCCGCGCCGTCGACGCCGAGCTGTGGCAGGCGATGTGGGCCGACCTGGTGACGCTCATGCGGGCCGGCGTCCGCATGGGTCGCATCGTCACCACCCGGCCGGAGGACCGGACGCGGCGACGCGGCGCGGTGCAGCGCGACGACGCGCACTACGTCTACCGGCGCACCGGGCTCCCCTGCCGGCTCTGCGGCACACCCGTGCGGACCGAGGTCATGGTCGGGCGCAACCTCTACTGGTGCCCGGTCTGCCAGGCGACCTAGGGCGGTCACCAGGGAGTTCGAGGTTCCGTGACGGCCCGGCACGCCGACCGGGAGCCGTGTACCTTCGCCGCCGATGGCATCGTCAGCGGGGAAGATCGCCGTCGTGGCCTGCGGGGTCGCGGCGGCCGTCGCCGTGCCCGGGACCGCCTGGGCGGACACCTCCGTCGGCTACGACGTCTCGCACCCGCAGTGCGACACCGACCTGCCGCGCGAGCGCGCGTTCGCCGTCGTCGGCGTCAACGGCGGGCTGTCCACCCGGGCCAACCCCTGCCTGCAGGAGCAGCTGACCTGGGCGTGGGAGTCCTCCGGCGAGGTGGCGGGCCAGCCGCGGGCCCAGCTCTACCTCAACACCGCCAACCCGGGGCAGCTGCTCGACGAGGTGACGACCTGGCCGATGAGCGGGTCCACCCCCTACGGCGCGTGCGACGGCACCAACTCGACCGCCTGCTCGTGGGAGTACGGCTGGGAGCGGGCGGAGAACAGCGTGCTGTCGTTCTTCACCCCCGCCGCCCGCGCGGCGCGGGTCGACAGCCAGCCCTCCCGGTACGTGTGGTGGCTCGACGTCGAGACGATGAACACCTGGCAGTACGGGTCCGCCGGGGCCAGCGATCGGAACCGGGCCACGCTCGAGGGCATGGCGTCCTACCTGCTGTCGCGGGACGCCGAGGTCGGCGTCTACTCGACCGGCCGCCAGTGGGGGCAGATCGTCGGCGAGGTCGGCGACGACAGCGTCCTGGCCGAGCTGGACAGCTGGCTGGCCGGCTCGCTGACCGCCGACCAGGCCGAGGCCGCCTGCGACGACGACCCGCTGGTCCCCGACGGCGACGTTGTCCTCAGCCAGTACGTCCGCGACGAGTGGGACCGCAACGTCGCCTGCTGACGGCTAGAGCGCGCCCTTGTCCGCGTCGCCCGCCGGCACCGGGGCCAGCCGGCGGACGTCCAGCGGGGCCGCCAGCTTGTCCGCGATGGCCCCGCCCAGCGTGGTGAGCGCCTCCGCGCGGCCGTGCACCTTCAGGGCCTCCGGGCTCTCCCAGCGCTCCACCATGACGAACGAGCCGTCGCCCTCGTGCAGCGCGTAGAGCTCGCAGCCGGGCTCCTCGTGCACCTTCGGCACCGCGGTCAGGATCGCGTCCCGGACGGCGTCCACCTGGTCGGGCTTCGGGGTGATGGTGGCGACGACGACGACGGGCACGGGTCCTCCTGGACGGCGGTGAGGTGACCCGGGCTGGTGCGAACGGCCCGGGCCGGGACAGGATGCCAGGCGTGCCCGCCGCCGCGTCCCCTCCCCCGTCGGCCGAGCGCCCCCTGCGCATCGCGGTGATCGGCGCCGGTCCCGCCGGGATCTACGCGGCGGACGCGCTGACCCGCCAGGACGACGTCCCGGTCGCCGTCGACCTGGTCGACCGCCTGCCGACGCCGTTCGGCCTGGTCCGGCACGGCATCGCCCCCGACCACCCGAAGATGCGGGCCATCCGCGACACCCTGCACCGCTTCCTCGACCACCCGCTGGTCCGCTTCGTCGGCAACGTCGACGTGGGCGTGGACATCCCCCTCGACGAGCTCCGGCGGCACGTCGACGCGGTGATCTACACCTACGGCGCCTCCCTCGACCGGCAGCTGGACATCGAGGGCGAGCAGCTGCCCGGCAGCCTCGCCGCCACCGACCTGGTCGCCTGGTACACCGGCCACCCCGACTGCGACCGGGCCCGCGTCGAGGCCGCGCTGGCCGGCGTGCGCTCGGCCGTCGTCATCGGCGTGGGCAACGTCGCCCTCGACGTCGCGCGGGTGCTGTCGCGCACCTCCGAGGAGCTCGAGCCGACCGACATGCCGCAGCACGTGCTCGACGTCCTCGCCGCGGCGCCGGTCGAGGAGGTGACCGTCCTCGGCCGCCGGGGGCCGGCCCAGGCCACCTTCACCACGCAGGAGCTGCGCGAACTCGACGGGCTCGCCGACGCCACCGTGCTCGTGGACCCGGCCGAGCTGGAGCTCGACCCGCTCTCCGAGGAGCACGCCGCCGGCGACCGGAACGTCAGCCGCAACCTCGCCGTCCTCCGCGGCTGGGCCGACCACACGGCGGCGCCCGGACGGGTCCGGTTGCGGCTGCGCTTCTTCCGCCGTCCGGTGCGGCTGCTCGGCACCGACCGGGTGACCGGCATCGAGGTGGAGCGGACCGCGGTCGACGGCGACGGCCGGGCCATGGGGACCGGCGAGCTGGAGGTGCTGCCCGCGGACCTGGTGGTGCGCTCGGTCGGGTACCGCGGCGTCCCGCTGCCGGGACTGCCGGTCGACGAACGATCGGGCACCGTGCCCAACGACACCGGCCGGGTGCTCCGCGAGGGGAAGGTGTCCCCCGGCGAGTACGTGGCCGGCTGGATCAAGCGCGGTCCCAGCGGGGTGGTCGGGCACAACAAGCACGACGCCCGCGAGACCGTCGCGGCGCTGCTGGCCGACGTCGCCGAGGGGACGCTCCGTGTCGGCGGCCCGGTCGGCGACCTGGTCGACGAGCTCGTCGCCCGGGGCGCCGAACCGGTGCTGCTCGAGGACTGGCGGGCGATCGACGCCGCCGAGGCCGCCCTCGGCGCGACCCGGGGCCGCGCCCGGACGACGCTGCACGAACGCGAGGCGCTGATGGCCGCCGTGCGGGCGGCCGCCGACCGCTAGGAGACGGCGCGCAGCAGCTCCGCCGCCGCCTCGGACGAGGACGCCGCCACGAAGCGGAGCTTCGCCGCGGTGTCGGGCAGCAGCCGCACGGGCGTGCCGTCGGGGCCCAGCGCGGCGCCGCCGGCCGACAGCAGCACGGCCAGCGCACCGGCGACGTCGTGCACGTGCGTGCCGCTGCGGTCGATGTCGTGCCAGGCGGCCGCCGAGCCGTCGGCGACGAGGCAGACCTCGACGGCGGTGCAGCCGGTGACCCGGACGCGGTGGGCCGGGCCGGGCACGACCACCGTGCCCCCGGCCGGCGCGGACGGGACGACGACGGTGCTGCCGGGGCGCGGCGCCACCGGCAGGCCGTCGCGCCACGCGTGCTGCCCGTCGGCCCACCAGCGGCGGCCCGACGACAGGTCCACGACGACGCCCGCGATCGGTCGACCGGCCCGCACGAGCCCGGCGGAGAATGCCCAGGGCGGCAGCCCGGCGCGGAAGTTCCCGGTGCCGTCGAGGGGGTCGAGCACGACCCAGGGCTCGTCCCCGGCCACCCGGTCGTCGGCGCGCTCCTCGCTGAGCACCGGCACGCCGAGGCCCGCGAGGACCTCCGCGGCCGCCACGTGGGCCGCCTCGTCGGCGGCCACCGCGGGGCTGCCGTCGGCCTTCACCCGGTCCTCGCCGGTCCCGCGGGCCAGGGCCACCGCCGTCTCCACCCGGGTCGCGGCGAGGGCGGCGAGGTGCAGGAACCGCGCGGGCAGCGGGTCCGAGGCCCCCGGCGGGGGGACCGGCCGCACCCCGCGCCCACCGGGCCGGTCGCGCACCCGGTCGCAGCCCCACGCCGACGCGGTCGCCAGGACCGCGGGCGCGTCGGGGCCCACCCCCGAGTCGGCGAGCAGGACCGCCTCGGAGATGCCCTCGGCCGTCCACTGCCGACGCAGCAGCACCGCCGTCGCCCTGCCGTCGGGGAGGTCGCCGGCCAGCACCCGGTAGGCGGGGTCGCTGACCGCCGGGGCGAGCGCGGCCGGCGCCAGCCCGAGCGACGCCGCCGCGCGGCCGAGGTCCGGCCCTCCGGCGGCGACGCGGAGGTCAGCCACTGTTGCGCAGGGCGGTCGCGATGCCGTTGATCGTCAGGTGGATGTTGCGGCTGGTCAGCTCGTCGTCCTCCCCCGCCCGGCGGCGGCGCAGCATCTCCACCTGGAGGTGGTGCAGCGGCTCCAGGTAGGGGAAGCGGTTGCGGATCGACCGCGCCAGCGACGGGTTGTCCGCCAGCAGCTGGTCGTCGCCGGTGACGGCGAGCAGCATCCGGCAGGTGCGCTCGTGCTCGGCCGTGATCTGGTCGAAGACCCGCGCCCGCAGCTCCTCGTCGGGGACGAGCTCGGCGTAGCGCGCGGCCAGGCCGAGGTCGGTCTTGGCCAGCACCATGCCCATGTTGGAGAGCACGGTGCGGAAGAACGGCCACGTGCGGTGCAGCTCGCGCAGGCGGGCCAGCTTCTCCTCGTCCCCGTCGACCCAGCTCTCCAGCGCCGACCCGGTGCCGAACCAGCCGGGCAGCATGATCCGCGCCTGCGACCAGCTGAACACCCACGGGATGGCACGCAGGTCGGAGATGGAGTTGCCCGCCTTGCGCGAGGGCGGCCGGCTGCCGATGTTCAGCTCCGCGAGCTCGCTGATCGGCGTCGCCGCGCGGAACCACTCCACGAAGCCCGGCGTCTCGTGCACCAGCGCGCGGTAGGCCTGCTGGGCCCGGCCGGCGAGGTCGTCGAGCAGCGCGTAGGCCGGCTCCGCGTCGTCGCCGAGACCCTCGATGTCGAGCAGGCTGGCCTCCAGCGTGGCCGCCACGAGGGCCTCCAGGTTGCGCCGGGCCAGGTCGGGGTCGGCGTACTTGGCCGCGATGACCTCGCCCTGCTCGGTGATCCGCAGCGCGCCGGCGACCGCGCCCGGGGGCTGCGCGCGGATGGCCTCGTAGCTGGGCCCGCCGCCGCGGCCCACGGTCCCGCCGCGGCCGTGGAACAGCCGCACCCGGACGCCCTCGGCGCGGGCGACCTCCACCAGGTCCAGCTCGGCGCGGTACAGCGCCCAGTTGGCGGCCAGGTAACCGCCGTCCTTGTTGCTGTCGGAGTAGCCGAGCATGACCTCCTGCTGCTCGCCCCGGGAGGCGACCAGCGAGCGGTACAGCGGCTGGTCGAGCATCGCCGCGAGCGTCGTCCCGGCGGCCTTGAGGTCGTCGATCGTCTCGAACAGCGGCGAGATGCCGACCGACGACGTCGGACCACCGTCGGCGCCGGGGTCGAGGAGGCCGACCTCCTTGAGCAGGACGGCGACCTCGAGGACGTCGCTGACCGACTCGCACATGCTGATGACGTAGTTCGGGACCGTGCGCGGGCCGAGCAGCGCCACCTGGTCGGCGGCGGCCAGCAGGACGTCCAGCTCCCCGCGGGCGGTGTCCGAGAGCTCGGCGTCGGGGCGCACGAGCGGCCGCCGCAGCGTCAGCTCGTGGGACAGCAGCTCGACGCGTGCGGCCTCGTCGAGGGAGCCGTAGTCGTCGCACACCCCGGCCCAGGCCAGCAGCTCGCCGACGACCTCCTCGTGCACCGAGGAGTTCTGCCGCATGTCCAGGCCGCACAGGTGGAAGCCGAAGACCTCCACCGCCTCGCGCAGCCGCAGCAGCCGGTCGTCGGCCAGGGCGCCCGCACCGTGGCTGCGCAGGGACGCGTCGACGACGTCGAGGTCGGCGCGCAGCTCGTCGGGCGACTCGTACGGCGGCAGCGGGGTCTGCGGCGCCGGACCGGGGACCCGGCCGAGCACGGCGTGCGCGGTCGCCGCGAGCCGGGCGGAGATGCCGTTGAGGGCACGGCGGTAGGGCTCGTCGGCGCGGAACGGTGAGTCGTCCCGGGACGCGTCGGCGAGGTGGTAGAGCTCCGGCGTCGGGGTGACCAGCCGGTCGGACATCGACAACTCGCCGCGCAGCGCCTCCAGCTCGTCGAGGTGGTGGGCCAGCGCCGTCTCCGCCTGCCGGCTGGTGGCCCGGCGCAGCGCATCGGCGGTGACGAAGGGGTTGCCGTCGCGATCGCCACCGATCCAGGAGCCCGGCAGGAGCATCGGCCGGCGCAGCAGGCCGGCGTCGGGCCAGCGCTGCTCGAACGCCTTCCGCAGCTCGGCGTTGATCGCCGGGACCACCTCGAACAGCGACAGGTCGTAGTACCGCAGCGCCTCGTCGATCTCGTCCTGCAGGCGCAGCCGGGACAACCGCAGCAGCGCCGTCTGCCAGAGGGTCAGCACCGAGCGCCACAGCTGGGCCGACCACGCCGCGTCGTCGATCTCGCCGCCGGCGGCGCGGTCGCGCTCGCGGACCAGCTCGGCGATGTGCCGCTGGACCTGCGAGATGGTGCGTCGCCGCACCTCGGTCGGGTGCGCGGTGACGACGGGGCACACCAGCGCCCCCGCGAGCTCCCGGGAGACCACGTCGGGGTCGAGGTCGGCGTCGTCGAGCAGCGCCATGGTCGCGGCCAGGCTGCCGGTCTGCGGCGGCGAGCCCTCCCGGCGGTGGAAGCGGCGGCGGCGCTCGTGGTGGATGTCCTCGGCCAGGTTGGCCAGCACCGAGAAGTGGCTGAACGCCCGGATGACGTGGTTCGCCGAGCGGACGTCGAGCCCGGACAACCGCTCGGCCAGCTGGGCGCGGTCGATCTCGGAGCGGCGGATGCGGAAGGCCTCGACGCGGGTCGACTCGACGAGATCCAGGACGTCCTGCCCGGCCTGCGACCCGATCACCTCGCCGAGGACGCGTCCCAGCAGGCGGATGTCGTCGCGGAGCGGGGCCTCGTCGGCCCGGTCGGTGCTCCCGGGGGAACCGGAGGGACGCAGGTCGGCGACGTCGACTGTGGCTTCGGACACGCGGGCAGTATCCGGCCCCCGTGTAACGGGCTCATGTCGGGCCCGGCGACGTGCTGGAGCGGGTGGTCCTGCGTCAGCCGTGCTCGAGCTCCCGCAGGGCGTCCGCGGCCAGCTGGTCGCCGGCCGCCGCACCGAGCCGGAACTGCTCGACGGCGCCGTCGAAGTCACCTCGCTCGGCCAGCAGCACGGCCAGGTTGTGGTGGCAGTACGCCTCGCCCGCCGCGATCCCCCCGCGGTAGGCCTCCTCGGCCGCCTCGTCGTCGTTCATCTCGTCGGCGTAGAAGTTCCCCAGCGGCAGCCAGGACACGGCCTCACCGCGCTTGGCGCCCTTCTCCAGCTGGAAGCGGGCCTCGTCCTTGCGCCCGGACTCGCGCAGCAGGTGCGCGAGGTCGGCGCGGGCGGCCGGGAAGTGGTCGGCGCCGGCGCGCAGCTCGGGCTCGAGCGAGGGGTCCATCGTGGCGCACCAGCGCCAGCAGGCGACGACGGCGGCGGCCTCCTGGTCGCCCATCGCGGCGATCTCCAGCGCGACGTCCATGGCGGCGTGCCGCTCGCCCTGCTCGCGCAGCAGGAAGGCCAGCTGCAGCCCGCCCTCCAGGTCACCGGCCTCGACGGCGCCGCGGTAGGCGCGCATGGCGCCGGCGAGGTCGCCGAGGTCCTCGAGGACCTTGCCGAGGTTGCGCCACGCGTCGGCCTCGCCGCCGGCGATGGCGACCTCGTAGGCCTCGACGGCCTCGGGGAAGCGCTTCTGGGCGGCGAGCGCGTTGCCGAGGTTGAACGAGGCGACGGTGTCGCCCAGGTCGGCGGCGCGGCGGAAGCACGACTCGGCATCGGTCTGCCTCCCGACGTCGGCCAGGTCGCAGCCGAGGTCGATCAGCGCGTAGACGTCGTCGGAGGCCTGCAGCGCCTGGAGGCGGGCGTCGAGGTCCTCGGTCATGGCGCCGATGATCGCCGCCGGGGAACGCTGCCCGCGCCCCCCGGCGGGATGACCTCACCCCAAGGTGTGCGTGCCTGTCAGCTGCCGAAAGCCTCGCGCCAGGCGGGCAGCAGCGTCTTCTGGGTCCACTCGAGGTACGGCGCCTGCTGGTCGCCGCCGATCTGCACGAGCGCCAGGTGGGTGAAGCCGGCGTCGGCGTACTCCTTCGCGCCCTCGATCACGGCGTCGACGTCGTCCCCGCACGGGATGCTGCTCTCGACGTCCTCCTCGCGGACGAAGGAGCTCGCCGAGTCGAACGCCGAGGGCCCGGGCAGCTCGGCGTTGACCTTCCAGCCGAGGCCGAACCAGCGAAACAGCGTGTGCGCCCGCGTCACGGCGGCGCCCTTGTCCGTGCCGTAGCTGATCGGCATCTGCGCGATCTTCGGCTTGCCCGCGCCGCCGGCGCCCTCGAACTGCTCGACCAGCTCGCGCTCGGGGTCGGTGGCGATCAGCGCGTCGGCCAGCTCGCCGGCGATCGCGGCCGCCTGCTTGCCACCGGCGGCGACGCCGATGGGCACCCGCTTCTCCGGCAGGTCCCAGAGCTTCGCGGACTCGACGTCGAAGTGCTCGCCGCGGAAGTTGGTGTACCCGTCGCCGTCGAAGAGGGACCTGATGATGTGGAGGGCCTCCTCCAGCATCTCCTGGCGGACGTCGGCCGGCGGCCAGCCCGCCCCCACCACGTGCTCGTTGAGGTTCTCCCCCGCACCGAGGCCCAGCGTGAACCGGCCGTCGGACAGGATCTGCAGCGTCGCCGCCTTCTGCGCCACGACCGCCGGGTGGTACCGGAAGCTCGGGCAGGTGACGTACGTCGTCAGCGGGATGCGGCTGGTGGCCTGCGCCGCCGCACCGAGCACCGTCCACGCGTGCGGCGAGTGCCCCATCTCGTCCAGCCACGGGAAGTAGTGGTCACTGCTCACCGCGAAGTCGAAGCCGGCCGCCTCGGCACCCACCACGTGGCTGACGAGGTCCTTCGGCCCGGCCTGCTCGGTCATCATCGTGTAGCCCAGCTGCATGCCCATGCGGCGCGGCTACCCGGGGCGTATTGCGTCCAACCGGTTCACGCGCGCTCGGCCTTCAGCGCCTCCCGCATCTTGATCCGGCCGCTGGTGCGCAACAGGGCTCCGGCGTAGATGCGGCCCCCGAGACGCACGATGAGCGCGATGGCCGCCAGCATCAGCACGACCGTGAGACCGATCTCCCACGCGGCCACGTCCCCGGCGGCCTGCCGGACGGGCATCACCATGGGCGAGAGACCCGGCACGTACGAGGTGACCGTCGCCAACGTGCCGTCGGGGGCGGACGCGGCCTGGATCCCCACCACGAACGCGGCGACGAGCACGAGCGTGGTCGGCGTGAGCACCGTGCCGAGGTCCTCCTGCCGGCTCACCAGGGAGGCCGCCACGGCGAAGATGGCCGCGTAGAACGCGTAGCCGAGGACGAACCACAGGACGACGGACACGGCGGTGCCGATCAGCTCGCCCGGGATGTCCACGATGTCCGCGATCAACGCCCCTGCGACGCCGACGACGGCGATGACCACGACCTGCGCCAGCCCCAGCAGGCCGAGGCCGAGGATCTTGCCCGCCAGCAGCTGCCACGGCTTCATCGTCGCGAGCAGCAGCTCGACCACCCGGCTCGACTTCTCCTCCACCACGCCCTGGGCGACGAACTGGCCGAACATGATCAGCAGCCCGTAGAGGATCCCGACCCCGATGATCGCGACGACGACGCGCTGCCCGTCGGCGTCGGCGTCGGGGTCCAGCGGCGTGACCGTGACCTCGGGCGCGCTCAGCCCGCTGAGGCCGGCCTCGGTCAGCTGCTCGGACACGGCGAGCTGGGTGACCGCGCCCTGCACCACGCCCTGCAGCGTTCCCCCCGCCGACTGCTCGACCAGCAGCTCCGGCCCGTCCTCGGCGAGCAGGACGCCGTCGACGTCGCCGTCCTCCAGCGCGGCCCGGGCTGCCTGCTCGTCGGCCAGCTCCACGACGGTGACGTCGGTCTGGAGCGCCTCCCCCTGCGCGGTGAGCGCCTGCTCCAGCCCGGCGGGACCGCCGACGACGCCGACCCGGGTCTCGTCGGCGCCGGAGCTCATGGCGACCTGGAACCCGAGGAGCCCGAGCAGCACGACCAGGATCACGATCGAGCTGATGACGAAGTTCTTGTCGCGCACGCGGGCGGAGATCTCCCGGGCGGCGACGAGCCGGACCAGCGATGCGCTGCTGAGACCGCGCGGCTCGCTCATGCCGCCACCTCCTCGGGGGTCGGGACGGCGACGGCCTCGCGGAACAGCTCGACCAGCGTCGGTTGCTGCCAGGCGAAGTGGGTGACGCGGCCGGTGCGCAGGGCCGCGGCGAGCACGGCCTGGTCGTCGCCGCCGTCGGCGAGCTCGAGCACCGTGTCGCCGGCGCGCTCGGAGACCACCCGCACACCCGGTAACCCGGCCGCCCAGTCGGGACCGGCGTCGGGGGCGGTCACCCGCAGCAGGCGGCCGGACTCGCGGCGCCGCAGCTCCTCGACGGTCCCGGTGGCGACCATGCGGCCGCGCGCCAGGATCCCCACGGAGTCGCACAGCCGCTCCACGAGGTCGAGCTGGTGGCTGGAGAAGACGACCGGCACGCCCTCGCGGGCCTGGCTCAGCAGCGCCTCGGCGAGGGAGTCGACACCGATCGGGTCGAGGCCGGAGAAGGGCTCGTCGAGGATCAGCACCTCCGGGCGGCTGACCAGTGCGGCGGCCAGCTGGACGCGCTGCTGGTTGCCGAGCGACAGCTTCTCGACGGCGTCCCCGCGGCGGGCGGCGAGGCCGAGCCGCTCGACCCACTCGTCGGACGCCCGCGTCGCGGCGGCGCCGTCCAGCCCGTGCAGCCGGGCGAAGTAGGCGACCTGCTCGCCGACCTTCATCTTCGGGTAGAGCCCGCGTTCCTCCGGCATGTAGCCGACGCGCCGGCGGAGCGCCTGGTCCATGGGCTGACCGCGCCAGCGGACCTCGCCCGCGTCGGGACGCACCAGGCCCATGGCGATGCGCATCGTCGTCGTCTTCCCGGCGCCGTTGGACCCGCAGAAGCCGAACATCGACCCCGGGGCGACGGTGAAGCCGACCCCGTCCAGCACGCGGATGTCGCCGAAGCTCTTGTGGAGCCCGTCGAACTCGAGCACATCTCCCCCAGCTATAGGTGGATCGGTCCTGTCACGAACCGTATCGGCCCCTCGTCTCGCGCCCGGCTCGCCACTGCGGTGTCATCGGGGACATGAGCGCCGAGCAGGGAGTCGCCCAGCCGCCCACCGGCGTCGGGCTCGACGGGCTGCGCGCCGCGGCCGCCGGCTGCCGCGCGTGCGAGCTGTGGGAGCCGGCGACGCAGACGGTCTTCGGCGAGGGCCCCGAGACGGCCCGGATCGTGTTCGTCGGCGAGCAGCCCGGCGACCAGGAGGACCGGAAGGGCGAGCCGTTCGTCGGGCCGGCGGGGCGGCTGCTCGACCAGGCGCTGGCCGACGCGGGCATCGACCGCCGCGACGCCTACATCTCCAACGCGGTCAAGCACTTCCGCTTCACCGTGAAGGGCAAGCGGCGGATCCACCAGACGCCCGGCCCGGAGCACCTGCGTGCGTGCCGCCCGTGGCTGGAGGCCGAGTTCGCCGTCCTGCAGCCGGAGGTGGTCGTCTGCCTGGGCGCCACGGCGGCCAAGGCGCTCATCGCGCCGTCCTTCCGGATCACGCAGGACCGCGGGCGGCTCCTCCCGTGGAGCCCGCCGGGGATCGCCCCGGTGGTCGACGACGGCTCGCAGGAGGCCGACGACGACGAGCCGGACGAGGGCGCGCCGGCGCAGACGTGGATGCTCGCGACGACCCACCCGTCGGCGATCCTGCGCACGCCCGACGAGGCGCGCGGCGCGGCCTACGACGCGCTCGTCACCGACCTGAGAGTGGTCGCCGGCGCCCTGGCCTGAGGGTTCGAGGCGCCGCCACGCCTGCGCAGGACTACGCGGTGCCCGGCCGGTCCTCGCCACTCTCGGGGGCGGGCGAGCCCGGCCGGGCCTCCGCGGCGGAGCGCGAGGCGCGGAAGAGCCAGAACGACGGGACCACCAGCGCCACCACGGCCATCGCCACGACGACGACCACGCCGCCGGACACCATCGCCACGCTGACCGACGCGGCGCTGGCGATCGCCCCGGCCCGCAGGTCACCCAGTCGCGGTCCACCCGCGACGACGACGATGAACACGCCCTGCATCCGGCCGCGCATGTCGTCGGGCGCGGCGAGCTGGAGCATCGAGGACCGCAGGACGGCGCTCACCATGTCGCCGGCCCCGGCCACCGCCAGGCAGAGCACGGCCAACCACAGCGTCGGGGCCAGGCCGAAGCCGATGATCGCCACGCCCCACACCGCGATCGCGGCCAGGACGACGGCACCCTGCCGGTCGACGCGCGACACCCAGCCCGACGTCAGCCCCATGACCAGTGCGCCGATCGAGACCCCGGCGAACAGCCAGCCGAGGCTGTTGGGCGACTCCGCGTACCGGGTCTCCGAGAGCTCGGGGAAGACCGCCTGCGGCCACGCGAACATCATCGCGACGATGTCGACGACGAAGGTCATCAGCAGGACCGGCTGCGTGCGCAGGAAGGCGAAGCCCTCCCCCACGCCACGGACGGCGGCCCGCAGCCGGAGCGGCCCCTCGACCCCGTGCGGCGGCAGCGACGGCAGACCGCGCAGCAGCAGCGCGGCCACCAGGAACCCGAGGGCGTCGACCAGGTAGGTGAGGAACAGCTCGCCCATCCCGATGAGGACGCCGGCCAGCAGCGGTCCGACGATCACGCCGGCCTGCCGCACCGTCATGGCCAGCGCGTTGGCCGCCGGGACCCCGGCCGGGCCGACGATCGCCGGGATCACCGCGCTGCGGGTCGGCTGGTTGACGGCGGCGAAACCGGAGACGCAGGCGGTGAGGATCCACAGGACCACCAGGTTGCCCCCGCCGGGCAGCAGCGACTGCGCCGCCAGCAGGGCGCTGGTCACCGCCGCGCCGACGGAGGTGATGAGGATCAGCCGGCGCCGGTCCATCGCGTCGGCGATCGCGCCGCCCAGCAGCCCGAAGACGATCAGCGGGACCAGCGCCACGATGGACGTGACGCCGACCAGCAGCGACGACCCGGTGAGCGCGTAGACCTGGAACGGGACGGCGACCAGCGTCATCTGCTGGCCGAGCATGGTCGCGGCCACGCCCCAGAACAGCCGGCGGTAGTGCGGGTTGCGCAGCGGCGTGGTGTCGATCGCCCAGCCGCGCCGCCGGTCCACCGGCACCGGCTCCTCGACCGCCTTGCCCCCCTCGACCGGGTCGACGGGAGACGTCACGAGAGCTCCGGTTCGCTCGTCCGGCCCCGGTGCAGGGGGCCGCGCCGAGCCTGCGAGGAACGGGGGGCAGCGGGGTCCTTCGTCACGGGGCCAGCCGCTGCACGATCCAGCCGCCGCCCTCCTCGTCGTCGCGCACGAACCGCAGCCGGTCGTGCAGCCGGTCCTTGCCGCCCTGCCAGAACTCCACGCGGTCGGGGATCACCCGGTAGCCGCCCCAGGCTTCCGGCCGCGGCACCTTCTCCCCCGGGGTCTGCTCGTCGAGCAGCCGCACCCGCTCGGCGAGCTCCTCCCGCGAGTCGACGACCGTCGACTGCACCGAGGCCACCGCCGCCAGCTGCGAGCCCCGTGGCCGCGGGTCCCACAGCCCGTCGGACGCGGAGGGCCCGATCTTCTCCACCCGGCCGGTCATGCGGACCTGACGCTGCAGGGCGTGCCAGGGGAAGACGAGCGCGGCACGCGGGTTGGCGGCCAGCTGCGCGCCCTTCGCCGAGGCGTAGCTGGTGCCGAAGACGACCCCGTACTCGTCGTAGCCCTTCATGAGCACGACGCGGGCGTCCGGCGCCCGGTCGGCGTCGGCCGTGGCGACCACCACCGCGTTGGGTTCGGGCAGCTCCGCGGCGACGACGTCGGCGAACCACTTGTCGAACTGCTCCACCCACGTGGCCGCGAGGTCTTCCTCGGTCAGCCGGCCGGCGGTGTAGTCGTTGCGCATGCGGGTGAGGTCGGGCACGCCGCCATGCTGGCACCGTCCGCCCGCACCGGCTTCGCGAGGGCAGGTCGCGCGGGGTCGAGGAGGGCTCCCGACCAGGCCCGGAGCGGCCCCGCGTGCACCCGGCGCCCCCGCACCGCCTAGGGTCGGAAAGGCAATCTGCGTGCCATGCCCCCGGCGCGCAGGGTCCGCGCGCAGAGGAGCATGCGAGATGGCCGACGACTTCGTACCCGGCCTGGAAGGCGTCATCGCCTTCGAGACCGAGATCGCCGAACCGGACAAGGACGGCGGCGCCCTCCGCTATCGCGGCGTCGACATCGAGGACCTCGTCGGCAAGGTGACCTTCGGCAACGTCTGGGCCCTCCTGGTCGACGGGAAGTTCGGCCCGGGTCTGCCGCCGGCCGAGCCGTTCCCGATCCCCGTGCACACCGGCGACGTGCGCGTCGACGTCCAGGCCGCCCTGGCGATGCTGACCCCGATCTGGGGCTACCGCCCGCTGCTGGACATCGACGCCGAGGAGGCCCGCGAGGAGCTCGCCCGGGCCGCTGTCATGGCGCTGTCCTACGTGGCGCAGTCCGCCCGCGGCATCGGCGTCCCCGCCGTCCCGCAGAAGCGGGTCGACGAGGCCTCGACCATCGTCGAGCGGTTCATGATCCGCTGGCGCGGCGAGCCCGACCCCCGCCACGTCGCGGCAGTCGACGCCTACTGGACGTCGGCCGCCGAGCACGGCATGAACGCCTCCACCTTCACCGCCCGCGTCATCGCCTCCACCGGCGCCGACGTCGCCGCCTCCCTGTCGGGCGCCATCGGCGCCATGTCGGGCCCGCTGCACGGCGGTGCCCCCTCCCGCGTCCTGCACATGCTCGACGAGGTGGAGAAGACCGGCGACGCGGAGAAGTACGTGAAGGACCTGCTCGACCGCAAGGAGCGGTTGATGGGCTTCGGTCACCGGGTCTACCGCGCCGAGGACCCGCGCGCCCGCGTGCTCCGCCGCTCCGCCGAGGAGCTCGGCGCCCCGCGCTTCGAGGCCGCCCTCGCCCTGGAGAACGCCGCCCTCAAGGAGCTGCGCGAGCGCCGTCCCGACCGGCCGGTCGAGACCAACGTCGAGTTCTGGGCGGCGATCGTCCTCGACTTCGCCGAGGTCCCCGCGCACATGTTCACCTCGATGTTCACCTGTGCCCGCACCGCCGGCTGGTGCGCGCACATCCTCGAGCAGAAGAACACCGGCCGCCTCGTGCGCCCCTCGGCCCGCTACATCGGGCCCGACCCGCGCAAGCCCGACGAGGTCGAGGGCTGGGACACCATCCAGACGAAGACCACGACCCAGGTCGCGCCTGCCTGACGGCGCACTCCCTGACCTCGACGGCCCGGTCCCGCACCCCTGCGGTCCCGGGCCGTCGTCGCACCACCCGCTGACGAGAACCGAGAGGCACGCCCGGTGACCATCACCATCCCCGCAGAGCTCCTGCCCGCCGACGGCCGGTTCGGCTGCGGACCCTCCAAGGTCCGCCCCGAGGCGCTGCGCGCGCTGGCCGGCGACGGCGCGGCGGTCATGGGCACCTCGCACCGGCAGGCACCGGTGAAGAACCTGGTCAGGGAGATCCGCGAGGGCCTCACCCAGCTGTTCGACCTCCCCGACGGCTACGAGGTGGTCCTGGGCAACGGTGGGACGACGGCGTTCTGGGACGCCGCGGCATTCGGCCTCATCCGCGACCGCGCCGCCTTCGGCACCTACGGCGAGTTCTCCGCCAAGTTCGCCTCCGGGGTCAAGGAGACGCCCTTCCTCGGCGAGCCGGTGATCGCCGCGGGCGCTCCCGGATCGCTCGCGCTGCCCACGGGGCAGGCCGGCATCGACGCCTACGGCTGGGCCCACAACGAGACCTCGACCGGCGTGATGGCGCCGATCCAGCGCCCGCACGGCGGCGACGACGACGCGCTGGTGCTCGTCGACGCCACCAGCGGCGCCGGCGGCCTGCCGGTCGACATCGCGCAGACCGACGTCTACTACTTCGCCCCGCAGAAGTCCTTCGCCGCCGACGGCGGGCTGTGGGTCGCCGTGATGTCCGGCGACGCCCTGGCCCGGGTCGCGGAGATCAAGGCCTCCGGCCGCTGGATCCCCGGCTTCCTCGACCTGTCGATCGCGGTGGACAACTCGTCCAAGGACCAGACCTACAACACCCCCGCGGTCGCGACGCTGTTCCTGCTCGCCGACCAGATCCGCTGGCTGCTGTCGCTCGGCGGGCTGTCGGGTGCGGTCGCCCGGACCACGGAGTCCTCGAGCCGGCTCTACGGCTGGGCGGAGAAGTCGGAGTACGCCACCCCCTTCGTGGCCGACCCCGCGCACCGCTCCCTCGTCGTCGGCACCGTCGACTTCGCGGACTCGGTGGACGCCGCCGCCATCGCGAAGACGCTCCGGGCCAACGGCGTCGTCGACGTGGAGCCCTACCGCAAGCTGGGCCGCAACCAGCTGCGCGTGGGCATGTTCCCCGCCGTCGACCCGGACGACGTGAGCGCGCTGACCGCGTGCATCGACCACGTGGTGGAGCGCCTGTAGGAGGACGCGGCGGGGCCCCCAGGGGCGCCGGGTAGCGTCCGGAAACCGACGTTCGAGCCGAGTCAGGCGTGCCTGTCGTCGGCTGGAGGTGAGTGTGGTTCCCGTGTCCTCGGGATCCGGCGGCGGCGAGCTGTTCGCCGCAGGTGGTGATGCCGGACGGCTGATGGCGGCCCACGACTGGGCGAGCAGCCCGGTCGGGCCGGTCGACTCGTGGCCGGCGGGCCTGCGGCACGCCGTCCGCACGGTGCTCGTGTCGCGGTTCCCGATGGTCCTCACGTGGGGCCCGGAGTTCACGCAGTTCTACAACGACGCCTACGCCCCCTTCATCGGGGCGAAGCACCCGGCCATCGGCGAGGACATCCGGGTGACCCTCGCCGAGGGCTGGGACGCCCTCGGCCCACCGATCGCCCACGCGATGGAGACGCTGGAGGCCTCCTGGCTGCCCGGTCTGCTGCTCCTGCTGGAGCGGTCGGGGTACCGCGAGGAGACCTACTTCACCGTCTCCCACGCGCCGGCGTTCGACGACGACGGCACGGTCGCCGGCATGCACGGCGTCTGCACCGAGGTGACCGGCCAGATCCTCGGTGAGCGGCGGCAGCGGCTGCTGCACGAGCTCTCCCTGGTGGGGGGCCAGCTGGGCGACGAGCGGGAGACCGTCACCGCGATGTGCCGGGCGCTGGGCGGCGACGTCCTCGACCTGCCGTTCGCGGCGGTCTACCTCTCCCTGCCCGGCGAGCGGCCCTACCGGTTGGTGGCGGCCACCGGCTGCGATGCCGCACTGCTGCCCGAGGTGGCGGGCCCCGACGCGCTCCCGACGGACGTCGGGCACCTCGGCGTCACCGGTGGCCCCTTCGGCGACGCGGTGACCGAGGCCGTGGTCCTGCCCGTCTCGGCGTCCCACGAGGCGGAGCCGGTCGGGTACCTCCTCGTCGGGAAGAGCCCCAACCGGGCGCTGGACGCCGAGTACCGGTCCTTCCACCAGCTCGTCGCCGGCCAGTTCGCCGCCGTCGTGGCCAACATCCGCGCGTTCGAGGCCGAGCGCGTGCGGGCCGAGTCGCTCGCCGAGCTCGACCGCGCGAAGACGACCTTCTTCTCCGACGTGAGCCACGAGCTGCGCACCCCGCTCACGCTGCTGCTGGGCCCGATCGGCGACGTCCTCGACGACACCGACGAGCCCCTGCCCCCCGGCGCCCGGGAGCAGCTGCAGCTGGCCGTGCGCAACGGCCAGCGGCTGCAGCGGCTGGTCAACGACCTGCTCGACTTCGCCAGCATCGAGGCCGGGCGGGCCACCCCGGTGCGGGTCGAGACCGACGTCGCCACGTTCACCGCGGAGCTGGCCGGGATCTTCCGGGCCGCGACCGAGCGCGCCGGCCTGCGCCTCACGGTCGACTGCCCGCCCCTGGACCGCCCGGCCTTCGTCGACCCGCGCATGTGGGAGAAGGTCGTGGTCAACCTGCTGGCCAACGCCGTCAAGTACACCTTCGTCGGCGGCATCGACGTGGCCCTGCGCGCCGACGACGACGGCTTCCGGTTGACCGTGGCCGACACCGGCGTGGGGATCGTCGCCGAGGAGCTGCCCCAGCTGTTCGAGCGCTTCCACCGGGTCGCCGGCGCCACGGCCCGCACCCGGGAGGGCACCGGCATCGGGCTGGCGCTCGTGCACGAGCTCGCGGCCCTGCACGGGGGCACCGTCTCGGTGGCCAGCGAACCCGGCGTCGGCAGCACCTTCACCGTCGCGCTGCCCTACGGCGTCCCGGACGTGGCCGAGGGTGGCTCGCGGGCCGTCAGCCCGTCGGACGCGGCGCGTGGCGAGGCCGCGAGCTGGGAGGAGGACACCAGCCGGCCCGGCCGGCCCGCCGCCGGCCCGTCGTCGGGGGCGAGCATCCTCGTCGTCGACGACAACGCCGACATGCGCGCCTACCTCACCCGGCTGCTCGGTCCGCACTGGACGGTGCGGACGACCGCCAACGGCGAGGAGGCGCTCCAGGCGGTGGCCGAGGCGCTCCCCGACGTCGTCCTGACCGACGTGATGATGCCGCGGGTCGACGGCTTCGAGCTGCTCCGCGCGCTGCGGGCCGACCCAGCCACCCGCCAGGTCCCGGTGATCATGCTGACCGCGCGCGCGGGGCAGGAGGCCTCCGTCGAGGGCCTCGAGGCCGGCGCCGACGACTACCTGGCCAAGCCGTTCCGGGCCGACGAGCTGATCGCCCGCGTGCGGGTCGCCCTCGACCGTGCCGCCGGGCGCACCGCCGTCCCCTCCACCCCGACCCCGCCGGCCGACGGGGTCGCCGACCGGCCGACCGCCGCGCACGCACCCATCTGGGCACCACCGGACCAGGGCGCGGCCCGGCCGGTGCCGCCGTCACCGCGCCGGCCGCAGCAGGCGGCTCCCGGTGAGGACGCCCACTGGCGGCTGCCGTCCTCGGCGTCGTCCATCCCCGTCCTCCGCCGGCGGCTGCGCGGCTGGCTGGAGGCAGCCGGCGTAGACGAGGACCAGGCCTACGACCTGCTCCTGGCCGCGTGCGAGGCGGCGACCAACGCGGTCGAGCACGCGCAGGGTCCCACCGAGCCCTTCGTCGACGTCTCCGCCGCCCTCGGCGACGGGTACGTCCGCATCGCGGTGCGCGACTACGGCCAGTGGCGCGAGCGGGTGCCCAGCATGGACCGGGGGCGCGGCTCGACGCTGATGAGCGCCTTCGGGGAGATCACCGCCACCCCCAGCCCGGAGGGCACCACCGTCGTGATCACCAGCGCGCTCGTCGGCCGGACGTCGGCCGCCGCATCCGGCTGACCGGTCAGCCCGCGATCCAGGTGTCCTTCGCGCCGCCGGACCACCAGCCGGCCGGCTGGGCGACGTCGGCCACCCGCGTCAGCGGGGCCGGGAGCGCGGTCGCCCCGCCGTCCCGGCCCGCGACCGAGAGCACCCGGAGGTCCACGAACCGGGGCTGCAGCGAGCCGTCGACCAGCGACGGCAGCGTCGTCGGCGTCACCGGCTCGCGCGCCACGAAGCGGTAGGGGGCGGCGGACACCTCCGCCTGCAGGAAGGCCAGCTCCGCCGCGGTGCACGCCGGCCCCACGACGGTCCCGCGGCCGCCGTACCCGACGACGGGCGTCACGACGAGCTCGTGCAGCCGATCGCGGACCTGCGCCCACTGCTCCTCGTGGGCGAGCACCCACGTGGGCACGCTGCCCAGCAGGGGCTCCTCACCGAGGTAGAAGCGGATCATCTCCGGCACCCACGCGTAGCCCGCCACGTCGTCGGCGAGCTCGTTGCCCGGCACGTTGGCCAGACCCAGCCGACCGGCCCGCACGGCCTCGGTGAGGAGGGAGTCCAGCGACTGCCCGGTGGGGGTGCGGAAGGCGGCGAGCAGCCCGTCGTCGAAGCGCCGGTAGAGGACGTCGACAGGCACCCGCTCGCCGTCGACGGCGGCCTCCACACCGCCGTCGATCCGGGGCCACAGGTCACCGGCCCGGACCAGCGGCACACCCAGGACGTCGGCGAGCAGCCGGTGCTCGAACCAGGCGTTGTCGCTCTCGCCGGCGGTGAGGACGGCGATCCGCGGCTCCCCGGTGCATGCCGGCGGGGCCGCGGTCGCCAGCCCGGCGCGCAGCAGGGGGACGGCGTCGAGCGGATCGGCGAGCTGCCCGCCCGCGGCCAGCAGCTCGGGCACGGCGTCGGCGAGCGTGGCGTGCGCGGCGAGCGCGTAGCCGAGGCCGGCCGGCACCCGCAGGTGGTCGGCGGTGACCACCCACTCCCCCGCCGCGGTCCGCACGACGTCGGCGCCTGCCACGGTGGCGCGTGGCTGGCCCGGCCACGCCTGGCCCACCGCGTCGGGGTCCCGGCCGGGGCTGTGCGCGACCGCCCACTCCGGGAGCACGCCGGCGCGCACCACCTGCGGGTCGCGGTCGACGTCACCGCGGCGCCGTCCGGCCGCCCGGTACGCGTCGGCGAGGAAGGCGTTGAGCGCCCGGTGCCGCTGCTCGACCCCGGCCGCGATCCGCGCCCACTCGGCGGCCGGGAGGATCCGCGGTACCGGGTCGAGGGGGAACGGGCGCACCGTCTGCCGGCCGTCGGCCCAGGCCGCCACCGACACCTCGCGCGCGGCGTGACCGGTGGCCACCGCCGTCGCCGCGGTGGCCAGCCCCGCCGTCCCCCACCCGCGCAGCACCGGCTCCAGCCGCGCGTACCCGCCCCGGAGCCGGCCGTCCTGGGTGACGGCCTCGTCCGCGGGGGGTGCCGGGTAGTCGGCGAGGGGGTCCTGGCTGATCACAACCAGCGATCGAACCAGGCGGCGACCCGCTCGCCGAGTTCGACCAGGTGCTCGCGGCCCACGATGGTGTGCCCCTCACCCGCCAGCAGCAGCAGATCGCTGGGCGCGCCCCGCGCCTGCAGCTCCTGGTGCGCCTGCACCGACTCCGCCACCGGCACGTTCGTGTCCCGGTCGCCGTGCACGAACAGCACCGGGGAGGTCAGCCGCTCCAGCACCGTGATCGGCGAGAGCGCCGCCAGCAGGTCCCGGTCGGCGACGGCGTCGCCGTACTCGGTGACCGACGCCGCCGCCATCCACGGCTCCGTGCCGGCGAAGAACGTGCGCAGGTCGCTCATCCCGGCGCCGGTCACGCCGGCGGCGAACAGCTCGGGCCAGCGGGTCAGGGCCACCAGGGTCAGGTAGCCGCCGTAGGACCAGCCGTGGGCGCCGATCCGGCCGGGCTCGGCGATGCCCCCGGTGACCAGCGCGTCGACCGTCGTCCGGACGTCCTCGAAGGACGCCTCCCGCGCCGGACCGTCGTCGGCGATCAGGAACGCGCGCCCGAAGCCCCCGGATCCCCGGACGTTCGGCGCGAAGACGGTGAGCCCGGTGGCCACGAGGGACTGGGCCAGCGGCGACCAGTCCGGGCGCTCCTGCCCCTCCGGCCCGCCGTGGAAGGTGACGACGGTCCGGTTGGGGCCGCGCACCCCCCGGGGCGTGTAGAGCCAGCCCGACAGCGGCATCCCGTCCGGGGCGACGTAGTCGTACCGGACCGGCGCCACGAGACCGGCGCGGCGGGGAGGGGCCGGCGCGGAGTGCAGGGGCTGCGGCGTCCCGTCGTCCAGGGAGATGCGGTGCAGGGCACGCGGCGACAGCGGGCCGGTGAGCTCGGCGACCAGGGTCCGGCCGTCGGTCGACAGCGACCAGCCCGGCATGACCGGCTCGGGGAGCGCGATCTCGCGGATGCAGGAGCCGTCGGACAGCGCGTGCACGCGCAGCTCGGTGATCCCGCCGGCGTTCCAGACGGCGAGGACCGTCCCATCCGAGCGCAGGGCGTAGCCGTCCAGGTCGGCGTCCGGACGGCGGAGGACGACGCGGCCCGCTCCCGGGACGCCGTCGTCGGTCAGGGCCACCTGCACCAGACCGGCCCGGTCGGTGAAGGGCTCTCCGGGCAGGGACGCGCGCACGAACACCGACCGGCCGTCGGCACCGAAGCGGCCGTCCTCCGAGGCGGCCCCGCCGGGCGCCTCCCGGCCGATGAGCCTGCGCTGCACGCCCGTCGCGACGTCGACGACGACGACGTGGCGGTGGGCGCGGGGCCCGCGGCGGGCGAGCACGAGGCGCTGGTCGGCGGAGACCGAGGTGACGGAGAGGAACCCGCCGGTGGCCAGGGTGCGCTGCTCGCCGGTGGCGACGTCGACGAGGACGACGTCGGCGTCGGGCCCGTCACCCGGCGCGACGGAGCACGCGTAGTGGTTCGGCCCGGTCCAGCCTCCGGCGAAGACGGTGGCGCGCGGGTCCTCCCCGGCGAGCAGCCGGGCGTCGCTGCCGTCGGGCCGCACGACGTGCAGCTCGGCGCAGATGGAGCCGCCGGGGCTCACCAGGTAGGCCAGCCACGCACCGTCGGGCGACCAGGCGACGGAGACGACCTCCTGGGCCGGCGCGGAGAGCACCGCCGGCGGCGCCGCCCCGTCGAGGTCGGCGACCTCGAGGCGCGGCAGACCGGACCGGTCGGTGACGTAGGCGACGTGCGTGCCGTCCGGCGACAGCGCGGGGCACCAGGCGCCCGGGGCGGCCGCGATCCCGGTGACGGCGCGGCGCACCGCGGCGGGCAGCAGCTCCGGCGAGGCCTCGGTAGGGGCGGCCAGGACCCCGGCGGGCGGACCCTGCCGGCGGTCGGTCAGCGGGCTGACCATGTGGACACCTCCTCGTCCTGCTCGCGGCCCATGGTGCGGACCGCATGTTGCGTACACGTGACATGGCACGTATCGGCGGGGAAGGTAGCGGTCCGCACCCCCCTCGTGGGGTGTCTGCGCGAGCGGCGCCGGGACGCGCCACGCCGCGTCGCCTCCGCGCCGGGGTCGCGGCGCGCGGATAGCCTCGTGCTCCGGTCCGTCTCACCGGCGACCGGTGGCGCAGTCAGGAGGTCCGCCCATGCGCACGCTGCGCCTCGTGGCGCTCTCCGACGACGGCATGAGCCTCGTGCTCGCCACCGAGGGCGCCGACGGCGCGGAGGGCGAGCGGTTCGAGCTGCCCATCGACGAGCGCGTGCGCGCGGCGGCCCGGGGCGACGCCCGCCGGCTCACCCAGATCGACGTGGACGCCGGCGTGGAGCTCCCCCCGCGGGTGATCCAGGCCCGGATCCGCGCCGGCGAGACGCCCGAGCAGGTCGCCGCGGCGTCGGGCACCCGGGTCGAGCGGATCATGCGCTTCGCCCACCCGGTGATCCAGGAGCGCCAGCGGATCGCCGAGCAGGCCCGCGAGGCCCGCGTCCGGCTCAGCGAGGGCTCGCCCGGCGGCGCGCTGCACCGGTTCATGGACGAGCGGCTCCGGCTGATCGACTCCGACGTCGACGACGTCAGCTGGGACGCCCACCGCACCCACGACGGCACCTGGCAGGTCACCGGCGCGTGGCGGGCCGGCGACAAGTCCGGTCTCACCCGCTGGACGTTCGACCTGCCCTCGCGCACGGTCGCGCCGTTCGACGCGGCCACCATGGACTTCGCGGAGGGCACCCGGCTCGTGCGGGTCGTGCCCGAGGTCCCCGCCGGGGTACTGGCGCCGGCCGCCCGTCCGCGCTCGGTCAGCGTGGTCCGGCCCGACGACGAGCCGGTCGTGCACGACACCGTGACCCCCGAGATCCTTCCGGCCGAGCTGCTCGGCCACGAGGATGCCCCGGTGCGCGACGTGCACCCGGCCAGCGGCTCACCGGCCGACGAGCGGACGTTCGACGCCCTGCTCGACGAGGTCGCCGACCACGACACCGTCGTGCTCGGCCGCAGCGGCGAGGACGGGGACGACGGCGAGGACCCGCGCGCCCGCATCCCGGCGTGGGAGGACATCGTCTTCGGGGTCCGCCGCCACCGCTGAGGAAGGACTCCTCGGCCCCCCACCACTCGCGCGCTCGCGGTGGGACCCTGCACAGGGGCCGTGGAACAGTGCCCCTGACCGGGTCGTTGGAGGGGACATGTCAGCTTCGGTGTCGATGCCGCTGGGCGGCGTCCAGGTGGGTTCCTACGACAGCTACGAGCAGGCACAGGCCGCGGTCGACTACCTCTCCGACCAGAAGTTCGCGGTGGAGAACGTGACGATCATCGGCTCGGACCTGCGGCAGGTCGAGAAGGTCACCGGCCGGCTCACGATGGGGCGTGCGGTCGCGGCGGGAGCGGCCGGCGGCGCGTGGTGGGGCCTGTTCGTCGGTCTCCTGCTCGGGATCTTCTCCACCGACGGCGGGGGCTGGATCGGCTCGGTGCTCAGCGGCCTGCTGGTCGGCCTGGTGTTCGGCGCGATCTTCGGCGCCATCGGCTACTCGACCATGGGCGGCAAGCGCGACTTCGTGAGCACCAGCCGGATCGTGGCCGGCCGCTACGACGTCATGTGCAACCCCGCGCACGCCGAGGAGGCCCGGGCGCACCTGGCGCGCTTCTCGCTGCGGGGTTAGCGCAGGGTCGCGAAGGCGATGGCGGCGGCGGCCGCCACACCGAGCGAGTCCACCCCCGCGCGCATCGGGATGCGGGCGCGCACGGTCGCGGCCCGCTGCGCCTCGGGCGTGAGCCCCGGCCCTTCCGCCCCGAGGAGCACCGCCGTCCGCGGGTGCGCGACGGGGTCGAGGTCACCCAGGTCGACGGCGTCCGCGGCCGGGGTCAGGGCCACGGTCGTGTAACCGGCGTGGTGCAGCCGCTCCAGGCCCTCCGGCCACTCCGGCAGGACGGCGAACGGCAGGCCCAGCACGTGCCCCATCGAGACCCGCACCGACCGCCGGTAGAGCGGATCGGCGCAGCGCGGGTCGAGCAGCAGGCCGTCCACGCCGAGCGCGACGGCCGAGCGCGCGATCGAGCCCAGGTTCTCAGCGTCGTTGAGCGCCTCGAGGACGGCCAGCCGCCGGGGGGCCGCTGGGTCCGGCCCGGCGAGCAGGTCGTCGAGGTCCGCGGGCGGGCGGCGGTCGGCCGAGGCCACGACGCCGCGGGTGAGCCGGAAACCGATGACCTCCGAGAGCACCCACTTGTCCGCTTCGTAGGCCGGCACGCCGTCGGGGAGGTCCAGCGCCGCCACCCGCCTGGGGACGCCGAACACCGCGCGCACCCGGTAGGGCGAGGCCAGGAGCCGCTCCACCGCGGGCACGCCCTCCACGATCACCGTCCCCGTGCCGCGGGCCGTACCCGCCGGCCGGTCGCCCGCCTTGAGGTCGCGGAAGTCGGCCACCCGCGGGTCCAGCGGATCGGTGATGACGACAGGGCCGGCCACCGCGCCATCCTCCCAGCCCGTGATCCCTCGCCCGACCGCCCCGTCACCGCCGCGCCGCCCGTGCGGTAGGGACCTTCGGCACCGTTGACGGTTCTGATGAACTCATCTAGCGTTGAGTTCATCAGCCGTTGAGTTCTGGAGGTCGGCCATGGACGCCGTCACCGTCACCGATCTGGTCGTCGACCGGGGCCGCAGACGCGTGCTCCCCGGGCTGTCGTTCACCGTGCCCGCCGGTCAGGTGACCGGTCTGCTCGGGCCGAGCGGCAGCGGGAAGACCACGCTGATGCGCGCGATCGTCGGCGTGCAGCAGGTCCGCTCGGGCGAGGTCACCGTCCTCGGCGAGCCCGCCGGGTCCGCCCCCCTGCGCACGCGGGTGGGCTACGTGACCCAGGCGCCGAGCGTCTACGAGGACCTCACCGTCCGGGAGAACGCCCGCTACTTCGCCGCCCTCTACGGGATGGGCACCCGCGAGGCCGACGCGGCCGTCGCGGACGTCGGGCTGGCCGACGCCGCCGGCCAGCTGGTGCGCGACCTCTCGGGCGGCCAGCAGGGGCGTGCGTCGCTGGCCTGCGCGCTGGTCGGCAGCCCCGAGGTGCTGGTGCTCGACGAGCCGACCGTCGGGCTGGACCCGGTGCTGCGGGTCGAGCTGTGGGAGAGGTTCCACGCGCTGGCCGCCGCCGGGACGACGCTGATCGTCTCCAGCCACGTGATGGACGAGGCCGGCCGCTGCGACCGGCTGCTCCTGCTCCGCGGCGGCGAGCTCATCGCCGACTCCACGCCGGCGCAGCTACGCGCCGACGGTCGTTCCGAGGACCTGGAGGAGGCCTTCCTCAACCTGGTCCGGGCCCGTGAGGAGGTGGCGGCATGACCGCCGCGACGATCGACCGACCGCGAGCGACGCCCACGCACCTGAGCCCGCGGCTGACCGCGGCCACCGCCCGGCGCGTGCTCCGCCAGCTCGCGCACGACCACCGCACCATCGCGATGCTGCTGGTCCTGCCCAGCCTGCTGCTCGGCCTGCTCTACCTGCTGTGGAAGGACGTGCCGACCCTGCCGGGCCAGCCGGGCATCTTCGACCGGGTCGGCCTGACCATGCTGGGGATCCTGCCGTTCGTGGTCATGTTCCTGGTGACCAGCATCGCCATGCTGCGGGAGCGCACCTCCGGGACCCTCGAGCGCCTGCTCACCACCCCCCTGGCCCGTCTCGACCTGCTCCTGGGGTACGGGCTGGCGTTCGGTCTCGCGGCGGCGCTGCAGGCGGGGGTCACCGTCACGGTGGCGACGACGGTCTACGACCTGGAGGTCGCCGGGTCGGTCTGGTTGGTGGTGCTGATCGCCGTCGTCGACGCCGTGCTCGGCGTGGCCCTGGGACTGCTGGCCAGCGCCTTCGCCCGCACCGAGTTCCAGGCCGTGCAGTTCATGCCGGTCATCGTGCTGCCGCAGTTCTTCCTGTGCGGTCTCCTGATCCCGGTCGACCAGATGGCCGGCTGGCTGCAGACCATCAGCAACCTCCTCCCCCTCACCTACGCGGTCGAGGCGCTGCAGGAGGTCGGGCGGTCCGCCGAGGCGACCGGCACGATGTGGCTGGACGTCGCCGTCGTCGCCGGCGCGGCCCTCGTCGCCCTCGCCCTCGCGGCGGCGACCCTGCGGAGGAGGACGGCCTGAGCACGGCAGGACCCGCACGTCGGTCAGGACGGCGGCCCGGGAACCCCGACACCCGGGACGCCGTCCTGAGCGCTGCCCGGGAGGCGTTCGCGGAGCGCGGCTTCGACGGCGCGACCATCCGCGGCATCGCCGGGGCGGCAGGCGTCGACCCGGCCCTGGTCCACCACTACTTCGGCAACAAGGACAAGCTGTTCCTCGCCGCGATCGAGGCGCCGGCCAATCCCGCCGACCTGCTGCCCGAGGTGCTCGCCGGGGGCCGCGACCACCTCGGCGAGAACGTCGTGCGGCTGCTGCTGCGCGTGTGGGACGGGCCCATGCGCCCCGCGGCCCTCGCGCTGGTCAGGTCCGCCGTCGCCCACGAGTGGACCGCCAAGCTGCTGCGCGAGTTCCTCGTCTCGCAGATCCTCCGGCGCGTCGTCGGCACCCTCGGACTGCCGCCTGCCGAGCGCGAGGCCCGCGGCTCCCTCGCCGCCTCCCAGCTGATCGGCCTGGTCATGGCGCGGTACGTGCTGAAGGTGGAGCCTCTGGCCACCGCCGCACCGGAGACGATCGTCGCCGCGATCGGCCCGACCGTGCAGCGCTACCTCACCGGCGACGTCGAGCTGCCGGGCGGCTGACCGGAGGCGAGCCGGGGGTCGCCGGTCGGCGGTCGTTCCGCGACGGCGCCGTCGCTCACCGGGGAGCGCGGGCGAGCTGCCGGCTCTGCGCCACCAGCCGGCCCGTGGAGTCCCAGATCCGGTAGTCCTCGTCGACCCATCCGCCGGCGATCTCGCTGGACCGCGCCTCGACCAGGCACCACCCGGGCGCCGGCAGCGCCCGGACGAGCACCTGCAGCTGCACCGTCGGCGCCCAGCCCATGTTGCCCATCGCGAAGCTCGTGGGCGGGAGCGCGTCGGCGAAGGTGAGCAGCGCCAGCGGGTCCGGCTCGCGGCCGTCAGCGAAGCGCATCCAGGCTCGCAGCACCGGCTCCCCCGACGGCTGCCCGAACGCCCACCCCGCGGTGGCGACGTCGAGCCGGGTGTCCACGCGCAGCGAGAGCCCCGGCACCTGCACCCCGGGCGGTGCGAGGTCGCGGTGCTCGGCCACGGAGAAGCACTCCTCCACCGGCGGGACGTCGGGCATCGGGTGGCCGTAGTCCGACGGCGCGGCGCCCAGGGTCGCCGTCGTGGCCTGGACCGTCAGCGCCGGGCCGCCGGCGTCGGACAGCGTGACGAACGAGTGCGCCAGGGTGCGGCCGGACGGGCCGGGCACCACCGTGAGCGTCGCCGGGCCGGGCGCCGGCGCCCGCAGGTAGCTGGCCGACACGGCGACCGGGTGGGCGTGCGGGCTCTCGAGCACCGCGGCCCGGCCCACGACGGAGAGCAGGTAGCCGCCGTTGAGGATGCCGTTGCCGACGTCCCAGCCCGGATCGAGAGCGGCGGCGAGGCCCCCTCCGTCGGTACGCCGGACGGCGGTGGCGGCGTCGAACGCGGTGGTCGGGTCGTCCTGCGGCACGGCGACCAGGGTGCCAGGGTGGTCCCCGTGGACTACACGCACCTGGGCCGCAGCGGCCTGTCCGTCTCCCGCCTGTGCCTGGGCACGATGAACTTCGGCTGGAAGACCGAGGAGGCCGACAGCCACGAGATCATGGACCGGGCGCTGGCCGAGGGCGTCAACTTCTTCGACACCGCCAACGTCTACGGCTTCGACGCCGGCAAGGGCCGCACCGAGGAGGTCCTCGGCAGCTGGTTCGCGCAGGGCGGCGAGCGGCGCGAGAAGGTCGTGCTGGCCACCAAGGTCTACGGCGGGATGTCGGACTGGCCGAACGACACGTTCCTGTCGGCGCGCAACATCGTGCGGGCGTGCGAGGGGTCGCTGCGCCGGATGGGCACCGACTGGATCGACCTCTACCAGTTCCACCACGTCGACCTGCGCAC
Source organism: Blastococcus litoris (assembly GCF_003075095.1). Taxonomy (GTDB): domain Bacteria; phylum Actinomycetota; class Actinomycetes; order Mycobacteriales; family Geodermatophilaceae; genus Blastococcus_B; species Blastococcus_B litoris. Next base: position 476,562 of record NZ_QCZF01000001.1, on the reverse strand, counting down.
GCCGTGGGAAGAGATCTGGCAGGCCTGCGAGACCCTCGTCGCCCAGGGCAAGGTGCTCTACGTCGGCTCGTCCAACCACGCCGCCTGGCAGATCGCCGCCGCCAACGAGGCCGCCGCGCGTCGCTCCTTCCAGGGTCTGGTCAGCGAGCAGTCGCACTACAACCTGCTGACGCGGCACGTCGAGCTGGAGGTGCTGCCCGCGGCGCAGCACTACGGCGTGGGCATTATCCCGTGGAGCCCGCTGGCCGGTGGCCTGCTGGGCGGGGTGCTGGCCAAGAGCGAGGGTGGACGGCGCAACGAGGAACGGCAGCAGAGGCGGATCGAGGAGCACCGACCGGCGCTCGAGCAGTACGAGGCGTTCTGCCGCGACCTCGGCCGGCCGCCCGCCGACGTCGGGCTGGCCTGGCTGCTGCACCAGCCGGCGGTGACCGCCCCGATCGTCGGGCCGCGCACGATGGAGCAGTTCGAGGGCTCGCTCGCGGCCCTCGACGTCGAGCTCGACGAGGCGGCCCTCGCCCGGCTCGACGAGATCTTCCCGGGCTACCGGGCCGCTCCTATGGAGTACGCCTGGTGACCGGCCAGGTGTCGACCACGTCGTAGGTCGGCTCCGGCCCGAGGTGGCTCTCCCACAGCCGCACCTCGGTCACCGGCCACGCGGGACCCCGGTACCCCGCGAGCCGGTCGGTCAGCGTGCCGTCGGCCGGCCGGCCCGGGCGCCAGCGGCCGAGCGTGAGGTGCGGCCGGAACGGGCGGTCCTCCACCGGGAGCCGGAGTCCGCGGGCGGCGTGCGCCAGCCGGCCGGCCAGTTCCACCAGCGGGACGACGTCGCCGTCCAGCCCGGCCCACGCCACCTGCGGGCGGCGCACCGAGCCGAACCGCCCGCCGCCGGCCAGCCGCAGGGTCATGGCGGGCGCCGCCGCCACGACGGGGGCGGCCGCGGCCAGCAGCCCGTCGACACGGTCCTCCGGGACGGCGCCCAGGAAGAGCAGCGTGAGGTGCCAGCGGTCGGGCGTCCCCCAGCGCGGCGCACCGGGCAGCGCGCGGACGGGGTCCAGCGCCGCGGCCAGGTCGGCGCGGACGTCGTCCGGCGGGTCGACGGCGAAGAACAGCCGCCGGGGGCTCAGGCCTGCACCGCCAGGCCGGCGGCCTCCAGGGCCGCGACCAGCCGCAGCCGCTCGAGGTCGCGCGCCGGGCCCTCCGGCGTCGTCCGCAGCTCGTGCGCGACCTCCAGCTGCTGCGCCGCCTCGACGAGGACGTCGTCGTAGGCGGCGGTCAGCGCGCGGCGGCGCGCCATCGGCGCCCCGGCGGGGACGAGCGCCACGGACCGGCCCAGCCGCCGGACGTCGGCGGCGACCACCTGCAGCGGACGGCGGCTCGGGTCCGGCCTCCGCGCGGCCCTCCGGCGCTGCACGACGCGGCGGGACCAGCGGAACACCGGGCCGGTCCAGGCGATGAGGGCGGCGACGACGGCGACCGTGCCACCGATCTGCAGCAGTGGGACGTGCATCTCCGCCTCCCGCCGTTGGGATGCCGGCGACGGTACTCCGCTCAGCGGCCCACGGTCTGGTGCCCCGAGCCCTGCTCGGCGGCCGCCTCCTGCGCGGCCCGCAGCGGCGCCGAGGGCACCCGCGTCCCGGGCGCGCCCACGCGCAGGCGCAGCCGTGGCGGGGTCAGGCCGGCCTCGAGACGCACCCGCCGTCCCCGTGCGAGCCAGATTCCGGCCCCGACGCCCGCCACGACGCAGACGGCCCCGCCGAGGATCAGCCCCCAGGGGGCGCCGAGGTGCTCGGAGATCCAGCCGATCAGCGGCGCCCCGAGCGGGGTGCCGCCCATGAAGCACATGAAGTACAGCGCCATCACCCGACCGCGCATCTGCGGGTCGGCGCCGAGCTGGACGAAGCTGTTGTTGGCCACGCTGAAGATCAGCGCCGCCGCCCCGGTGGGCACCAGGAGGACGGCGAACGAGACGTAACCGGGCATGAGTCCCGACACGACGGTGAGCAGGCCGAACACGACGGCGGAGACGACGAGGAACCGCTGCCGCGGCCGGACGCTGCGACGCGTGGAGAGCAGTGCCCCGGTCAGCGACCCGATCGCGAAGGTGGTCGACAGCAGCCCGAAGGCCTGCGCGCCCAGGTCGAACTGCTCGCGGGCCATGAGCGCGATGGTGACCTGGTAGTTGAAGCCGAAGGTGCCGATCACGAATGCGAGCGCCATCGCGAGCACCAGGTCGGGATGGGCCCACGTGTACCGGAGACCCTCCCGGAGCTGCCCCTTCTTCCGGCCGACGGGTTCGCTGCGCCGCAGCTCGGAGGCCCGCATCCAGGTCAGCGCCGCGATGGTGAAGGCGAAGCTGGCGGCGTTGACGAAGAAGGCGGGGGCCGTATCGCCCGACGAGGCGCCGATGAGCAGCCCGGCCAGTGACGGGCCGATCAGCCGAGCCCCGTTGAAGATCGTGGAGTTGAGGCTCACCGCGTTGGTCAGCAGCTGCGGCCCCACCATCTCCGACACGAACGCCTGCCGGACCGGCGCGTCGATCGCCGCGACCGCCCCGAGGCCGCCGGCCAGCGCGAAGACGTGCCAGAGCGCCACGACGTCGGTCGCGACGAGCAACGCCAGCACGAGCGCCAGCACGCCCATGAGCGCCTGGGTCAGGAGCAGCACGCGCCGCTTGTCGTAGCGGTCGGCGAGCACCCCGCCGTACATGCTGAGCAGCAGGCTGGGCCCGAACTGCAGCGCGGTGATCAGGCCGAGAGCGATCCCGCTGTCGTCGGAGAGCTGCAGCACCAGCCAGTCCTGGCCGATGCGCTGCATCCACGTGCCGGTCAGGCTGACCAGGTTGGCGGAGGCGAAGATCCGGAAGTTCCGGACCCGCAGCGCTCGGAACGAGCCCCTGCCCGGGTCCGGGGACGTCGGCTGGTCAGCGTTCGTGCAGGTCACCCACCGGCGAGCTTCTCCATGATCTCGGCCGCCTCACGCAGCACGCCCCGTTCCTCCGCGGTCAGCTCCTGCAGCCGGCCGCTCAGCCACGCCTCCCGCGCGCGGGCCTCCTCGGTGAGCAGGTCCTCGGCCGCCGGCGTCAGGCCGATGATGACCTGACGCCCGTCGGTCGGGTGCGGCGTCCGGGTGACCAGGCCCATACCCTCCAGGGCCACGACCACGCGGGTCATCGAGGGCGGCTGGACGCGCTCCTGCGCGGCCAGCTCCCCCGGGCTCATCGGGCCGTTGCGCTTCAGCGTCGACAGCGCGGCCAGGTGGGTGAGCGTGACCGAGGTGTCGACCCGCTGGTTCCGCAGCCGGCGGGAGAAGCGCATGACCGCCAGCCGCAGGTCGTGGGCCAACGCCGCGGTGTCCAGCGTCGTACGGCTCACGACCACCAGGGTATCCCGTTTCCTTAGCCGGACTCAGGAGCTGCTCAGAGCAGCTGCTGCAGCGGCTCGAGCAGGAAGTACACGAGGAACAGCACCGCGATCAGCCACATCAGCGGGTGCACGTCCCGGCGGCGCCCGACGGCGGTGCGCAGCAGCACGAAGCTGACCACGCCGGCGCCGATGCCGTTGGTGATCGAGTAGGTGAACGGCATGAGCGCGATGGTGAGGAAGGCCGGGATGACCAGCGACATGTCGTCCCAGACCAGGTCCTTGATCTGGCTGATCAGCATGGCGCCGACGATGACCAGCACCGGGGCGGCGGCCTCGGACGGGACGACCTGGACCAGCGGGCTGAGGAACGTGGCGACGAGGAACAGCAGACCGGTGACGACGCTGGCCAGACCGGTACGAGCACCGTCGGCCACGCCGGAGGCGCTCTCGATGTAGGTCGTGTTCGACGAGACGCTGCCGGCACCACCGGCGGCCGCGGCCAGCGAGTCGACCAGCAGCACGGGCTGGGAGTTCGGCAGGTTGCGCTTCTCGTCCAGCAGGCCGGCCTCGGCCCCGACGGCGGTGACCGTGCCGACGGTGTCGAAGAAGTCGGCGATCATGATCGAGAACACGATCAGGAGGGCCGCGAGGACGCCGATCCGCTCGAAGCCGCCGAACAGCGAGAAGTTGCCGATCAGCGAGAGGTCCGGGCTGGCGACGACGTCGTCGGGCAGGCTCGGCACCTGCAGGGCCCAGCCGCGGTCGTTCACGGCACCGTCGGCGCCGAAGCGCGGCCCGATCTCGGCGATCGCCTCGACGACGATCGCGAACACCGTCGTGGCGATGATGCCGATGAGCAGCGCACCCCGGACCCGGCGGACGACGAGCACGCTGGTCAGCAGCAGGCCGACGACGAAGGTCAGGATCGGCCACCCGGCGAGCTGGCCCTCGATGCCGAAGCTGATGAGCGGGTTGCCCGGCCGGATGATGCCGGCGTCCGCGAGGCCGATGATCGTCAGGAAGAACCCGATGCCCACCGCGATGGCCGTCTTCAGCTGGGCCGGGATGGCCTCGAAGACCGCCCGCCGGAACCCGGTGAGGACCAGCACGGTGATCAGCAGGCCCTCGAGCACGACCAGGCCCATGATCTCGGGCCAGGAGAGCTGGGTGGCCGCGAAGACGGCGACGATCGCGTTGATGCCCAGGCCGGTCGCCAGCGCGAACGGGTAGCGGCCGACGACGCCCATGAGGATCGTCATGACGCCCGCGATCAGCGCCGTCACGGCGGCGACGGAGGCGAAGGGCAGCGTGTTCCCGTCGACGTCCGCGCCGGACAGGATGATCGGGTTCAGCACGACGATGTAGGCCATCGTGAAGAACGTGGTCAGCCCGCCGCGGAGCTCGCGGGTCGTCGTCGAGTGCCGGGCGCTGATGCCGAAGTAGCGGTCGAGCCCGTTCTTCGGGCGCACCTGCGGCCCGGAGCTGCGGCGCGGCGTGCCCGTCGCGCCGGAGGCCACCACGTCCGCGGGCGTGCCGCCGTCGGCGTTCGCGGTGGTGGATCCCGTGGTGGGACGGGACTTGTCGGGCATGCGGACTCCCCGTGTGGCGGTGGCTGGCGACGAGCGGCGACAGAGTGCCACACGTCCGTCGCATCCGAGGCACGCGCCATCGTTGCCGCACGAAGGGGTTCCGCGATCGTGACCTTCCGGGCGCGCCCTAGAGTCGCAGCGTGACCAAGCCCGCCCCGCCGCCCCTGCGCGTGGACACCGCCCGCGTCGTGCGCATCGGCATCGCGGTCTGGGCCGTGGCGCTCGTCGTGCTGCTCCTGCTGGGCGACCGCGTCGACCGGATGTGGACCTGGACCTGCGTGGCCGCCATCGGCCTGGGCCTGCTGGGCCTGTGGATCATGCGGCTGCAGGGCCAGACGCCCCGCCGCGACTAGTCGGTCAGGACGTCGAAGTTGCCCGTGTCGTAGCGCGCGGTGCGCACGACCTCCGTGGCCTCGTCCACGACGAGCGTGGCCTGGCTGTGCGCGCCGCAGCCGTAGTCGGCGGTGACCACGTGCCCGTCGGCCGGTGAGTAGGCGTTCCCGCAGGCGCCGACGCTCTGGCGCAGCGACCCGGCCAGGGGCAGGTAGAAGCCGCAGGTCGCGCACGGCCCGGGGGCCTGGCGGGCCATCGGGGAGCCGGGTCCGAAGTCGCCGGCGTTCCAGCGGCCCAGTGCCTCGGCGCGCCCCTCGGCCGACATGACCCGCTCGCGGCCGACCGCGAGCTCCTCGGCGACGACGCGACCCTCCGGGTCCTCGGCCGAGTCGTCGTCGGCCAGGTAGGCCGGCGCGAGACGCGGGTCGTCCTCGGTGGAGGGCAGTACGTCGCCCACGGAGAGGTCGCCGGGCCGAAGCCGCTCGTGCCAGGGCACCCACGCGGGGGCCAGCAGCGCCGAGTCGCCGGGCAGCAGGACGACCTCGTCGACGGTCACCTCGTCGTCGCCCGGGATGCGGGCGACGGTGACCGCCCAGTGCCAGCCGACGTAGCCGGGCAGCCGGCTGGCGAAGAAGTGGGTCAGGACCTCGCCGACCACCTCGGGCGCCACCTCGCCGGTCTCGGGGACGACCGCCTCCGACGCGGTGCCCAGGTGGTCGCCGACCAGGGCCTCGTCACCGGCCGTCTCGACGGCGGCGGCGCGCGCCTGCTCCACCGCGGCGGCCAGGACATCGGCAGGGGACTCGGTCATCCGGCCATTGTCCCTGACGCGTCCACCTCGTCGGGCGACCACCCGCCGCGCCGGGTGCGGCACGATGGTGGCGTGTCCGCCTCCCGCCGTCCGCCCGGGGCCGGCCGGCGCCTGCGCACGGTGGGCCGCACGAACCCTCCCCCGCTCGAGCGGGCCGACACCACCCCGCTCGACATCCCGCCGCCGTCGACGCGGCCGATGTCCTCGCCGGGCGAGCCCCCGACGGCCGAACTGCCAGGTCCCCCACCGGGGAAGCTGACCGTCACGCGGGTCGCGGCCGCGCGGTCCCGGGAGCTGACCGCCGCGGCGGCCCGGCGGGTCCGGGCCGCGAGCCGGGCCGACGGAGCCGGGGAGAGCGGGCTGACCCAGCTGCTGTGGGTCAACGCCCTGCACATGGCCGGGGACGCGATGATCGCGGTCTCCCTGGCCGGGACGCTGTTCTTCGCGGCCGCCTCCGACGCGCAGCGCGGCAACGTCGCGCTCTACCTGCTCGTGACGATGGCGCCGTTCGCCGTCCTCGCGCCGGTCATAGGGCCGGCGCTGGACCGGCTGCAGCGCGGCCGCCGTTGGGCGATGGCCGCCAGCCACCTCGGCCGCGCCCTGCTGGCGCTCGTCATGATGCGGCACTTCGACGACTTCTGGCTCTACCCGGCGGCGCTCGGCGTCCTGGTGCTGTCGAAGGCGCACAACGTCCTGCGCGCGGCCGTGGTCCCGCGGGTGCTGCCCTCGGCCATGTCGCTGACCTCGGCCAACGCGCGGCTGTCGGTCTTCGGGCTGGCGACGGCGGGCGTGGCCGGCGCGATCGCGGCCGGGATGGCGGCCCTGCTGGGCTTCGACTGGGAGCTCGGCGCCACCGCGATCGTCTTCGCCGTCGGCGGGGTGCTCGCCGTCCGCCTGCCCCCGCACGTCGACGTCCCGGCCGGCGAGCTGTCGGCCGACGTGCTGACCACCGCGGAGATACCGGTCGGCAGCAGCCGGCGGCGGGTGAGCCCGCACGTCGTCCTCGCCCTGCGGGCCAACGCGGCGCTGCGCGGCCTCGGTGGCTTCCTCACCATCTTCAGCGCGTTCCTGGTCGAGGCGAACTACGAGGGCTGGGAGGGCACGCTCGCCCTGGGCGCCATCGCCGCGGCGGCCGGGGTGGGCAGCTTCGCCGGGACGGCGATCGGCTCGCGGATGCACAGCGCCGCACCCGACCGCCTTGTCCTGGTCTCGGCGGCCTCCGCCGCGGCGATCACCCTGCTGGCGGCGATCTTCTACAGCTTCGCCATGGCGGCCGTGGTCGCCGGCGTCTCCGCGGTGACCAACGCGCTGGGCAAGGTGGCCCTCGACGCGATCATCCAGCGGGAGGTACCCGACAGCCTGCGCGCCTCGGCCTTCGCCCGGTCGGAGACCTGGCTGCAGATCTCGTGGGTGGTCGGCGGCGCGCTCGGCATCGCACTGCCCCCGACCGGCTGGCTGGGCTTCACCGTCGCCGCGGCGCTGCTCGTGCTCGCGGTCGGTCTCGTGCTGTGGAGCCTCTACCGCGGCCGGCGGTCGACCCCGCCGGAGGGGATCTCCCCGGATGCCCCGACAGCGCCCGTGGGACCCTCGTGGTCGTGAGCAGGAGAGCCCCGACCCTGCTGCCCCTCTTGCTCGTCGCGCTCCTCGCCGGCTGCGGCTCCGGGGAGCCGGCCGCTCCTCCCGACGTCGACGTCGAGGTCGGCCCCCAGCAGCTCGGCGTGCGGCCGACCCAGTTCTGCCTGGACGGCGAGGGCCAGCGCTACGACAGCACGCCGCCGATCCTCGAGGTCTCCCCCGGCGCCACGATCACCCTGACGGTGCCGCAGTCGGTCGCCGAGCGCGGCTGGGGCGTGCAGGTCTTCGACGAGAAGCTCGAGGAGATGATCGGCGAGGTCGACGTCCCCGAGGGCGACCGCACCTTCGACGGGATCACCACCGACGACGTCGTCCCCCCGGCCTTCTACCTCGTGGTCGTCGAGGACAAGGGCGGGGCGTGCGGCGAGTTCACCGGCGCCTGGCCGATCGGCTTCCTGCGCGCCGGCGGCGACCTGGGCGGGACGCCGACCTCCAGCGCCCCGCCGGCGGGTTAGGCCTCGAGGTCCGAGGCGACCGCGCGCAGCACGGAGGCGACCTTGCGGGACTCCGAGCGGTCGGGGTGCCGGCCGTGCCGCAGCCCCTCGCCGACGTCGTCGAGCAGCTTGATCAGGTCCTCGATGATGGGGACCAGCTCGTCGGGCTTCTTCCGGCTCTTGGCCGCGACCGTGGCCGCCACCGACGGCAGCGGGTCGAGGATGCGGACCTGCAGCGCCTGGTCGCCACGGCGGCCGGCGACGATGCCGAACTCCACCCGCTGGCCCGGCTTGAGCTCCGACGTCCCGGCGGGGAGCGCGTCCTTGTGCACGAACACGTCGGGGCCGTCCTCGCGCGCGAGGAAGCCGAAACCCTTCTCCGGGTTGAACCACTTGACCTTGCCGGTGGGCACGTTCGATCCCTCGTCTTGCTCGCTGCCGGGTCCGGCACGCAGGCCGGGAGGACGACGGCGGCACGCCGCCGCTCTCCCGACAGGTTAGCCGCCCGCCGCCGCACCCCGGACCTGCCTTTCCGCACGCGTCCGGTCCCCGCCCTAGCCTGACCGCGTGGACCCCTCCCCAGGCCCCGGCGCGCACCCGGACTACCGGTTCACCCTGGCCAACGAACGCACCCTGCTCGCCTGGCTGCGGACCGGGCTGGCGCTGGTCGCCGGCGGGGTCGCGGTGGCCACGTACGCCCCCGATCTCGGTGTGCGCTGGGGCAGCTCGGCGGTGGCCCTGGCGCTCGTGCTCATCGGGCTGGCCACCGCGGCGGCCGGGTACCGCCGCTGGCACGCCAACGAGGAGGCCATCGGCGCGGGCCGCCCGCTGCCGACGAGCTGGCTGCTCCCCGCGGTCGCCGCCGCGGTGGCCGCCGTCATCGTGGTCGTCGCCGTCCTGGTCGGCGTCGAGGTGATCGGCCGGTGACGGCGCCGGTCGAGACCCAGCCGGATCGGACCGCGCTCGCCTGGCAGCGCACCGGGCTCGGCGTCCTCGCGGTGGCGGGGCTGCTCGGTCACCGCGCCGTCCGGGAGTCCCAGCCGGTCGTGCTGCTCCTGGCCGGCGCCGCTGCCCTGCTGGGCCTGGCCGTCCTCGGCGCGCTGGCCCCCGCACGCGACCGGGACGTGCGACGCAAGGTCGCCGCCGGACGCGGTGCGGCGGCACCGTGGTCGGCCGCCTGCGTCACGGCGACGGTCCTGGTGGTGGGCGTGCTCACCGCCGTCGCGGTGGTCCTGCCCGCCTGATCGGCGGCGCGGTCAGGCGGCAGCGGCCTTGGGGACGACGTCCAGCCGGTCGAGCAGCTCGAGGAAGACGACGGCGAAGTCGTTGCCGGCGACGGCCCGCGACACCTCCGCCCAGTCGACCTGCTCGCGCAGGGCCCGGGCGACCGGGAGCATCCGCGAGAAGTCGCAGTAGTGCTCGTCGAGCGCCATCAGCTTCGTGGTGACGATGTCGGTCGCCCGCAGCACCGGCATGTGCACCGACAGGACCGGGAGGATCTCCGCCCGGTCGATGAGGTCGGTCTCCACCGGGTGCCCGCAGGTCCGCCACAGGACGTCGACGAAGGAGTCGCCGCTGACGACCTTGGTCAGCCAGTCCTCCGGCGGGTCCGAGATCTCGAGGCCGGCCTCGGCGAGCACCTTCGCCGCCCGCTCCGACTCGGCCGCGGGCACCAGGAAGTCGGCGTCGTGGTCGGGCTCCGGCGCGCCACGGACCCACGCCGCGTAGCCGCCGCACAGGGCGAACGGCACGTCGCCCTGCTTCAACGCGACGGCGGTCCGCTTGAGGAGGTCGCGGATCTCGTCCCGCTCCGATGGCTGCACACCGCACAGCTACCCCCGTGCGGCGGCCGGGCGAACATCGGCGGTAGAACCCGCACGCTCGGGGCACAGGGAGCCTGTGCGCATCGCGACTTTCAACATCCTGCACGGGCGCTCGCTCGAGGACGGCCGCGTCGACGTCGACCGCCTGGCCGGGGCGATCAAGAGCCTGGACGCCGACGTGCTCGGGCTCCAGGAGGTCGACCGCGACCAGCCCCGGTCGCTGGGCGCCGACCTCACCGCCGTGGCCGCCGAGGCGATGGGCGCCGTCGACTCGCAGTTCGTGGCCGCGCTGTCCGGGACGCCGGGCGGCACGTGGATGGCCGCCACCGGGGACGAGCAGCCGGGCTCGGCCAGCTACGGCGTCTCGCTGCTGTCCCGGTACCCGGTCGTCTCCTGGCGGGTGGTGCGGCTGCCGCCGCTGCGGGTCAGCGTCCCGCTGTGGTCGCCCATGACCCGACGTCCGTTCCTGGCCCGGGACGAGCCGCGGGTGGCGGTCGCCGCCGTCCTGGACGGCCCGTTCGGCCAGTTCACGGTGTGCAACACCCACCTGTCGTTCATCCCCGGCTGGAGCGGTTCCCAGCTCCGCCGGCTCGTGCGGTCGTTGACCGGCACGCGGGAACCGCTGGTCCTGATGGGGGACCTCAACATGCAGCAGGCGCAGGCGGCCAAGGTCAGCGGCCTGCGGCCGGTCGCGACGGCGACGACGTTCCCGGCGGGCCGCCCGCGCCGCCAGCTCGACCACGTCCTGGTGCGGGGCGGGCTGGCGGCCACCGGGCCGGCCGAGGCGGTCCAGCTGCCGCTGTCGGACCACCGCGCGCTCGTCGTCCCCGTCGGCGCGACCTGACTGTTACCCGACGACTCGCGCACCGGGCGCCGCTGCGCCACGATGCGGTGCATGGCCAGCAACGGTGCAGCCCGCGTCTTCTCGCTCGTCGCCACGATCGTGCGGGTCGTGTGCTCGGTGATCGCCGCGGTGATCGTGATCCACGCGGTCTTCGTGCTGTTCGAGGCGAACCCGGCCAACGGGCTGGTCAGCTTCACCGCCGGCTGGCGGGACACCTTCGGCTGGTTCACCAAGGACCTGTTCACGCCGTCGGACCCGAAGATCGCCGAGGCGATCAACGACGGGCTGGCCGCGCTGATCTGGGTCGTGGTGGGCAGCCTGCTGTCCAAGCTGATCGTGCGGCTGACCCCGTCCTCGAAGGCCAACGCCTAGACCCCTTCCGTACAGAGAGTCTCTAGGCGTTGCGGACGGCGGCAGCCGACTGGAGCCCGAGCTCCTCGACCGAGACCTCGCGCATCTCGACCTTGCGGATCTTGCCGGTGACCGTCATCGGGAACTCCTCGACGACCTTCACGTAGCGCGGGACCTTGTAGTGGGCCAGCCTGCCCGCGCAGAACTCCCGGAGGGCCTCCGCGGTGAGCGGCTCGGCTCCCTCGCGCAGCCGCACCCAGGCCATGAGCTCCTCGCCGTACCGCTCGTCGGGGACGCCGATGACCTGGGCGTCGACGACGTCGGGGTGGCTGTAGAGGAACTCCTCGATCTCCCGCGGGTACACGTTCTCCCCGCCGCGGATGACCATGTCCTTGATCCGGCCGACGATGTTGAGGTACCCCTCGTCGTCCATGACCGCGAGGTCGCCGGTGTGCATCCAGCGGGCCCGGTCGATGACCTCGGCGGTCTTCTCCGGCTCCTCCCAGTAGCCGAGCATCACCGAGTAGCCGCGGGTGCAGAACTCCCCCGGCGTCCCGCGCGGCACGGTCAGGCCGGTCTCCGGGTCGACGACCTTCACCTCGAGGTGCGGGTGGACCTGCCCGACCGTCGACGTCCGCCGGTCGAGGTCGTCGTCGGCGCCGGTCTGGGTCGAGACCGGCGACGTCTCCGTCATGCCGTAGCAGATGGTCACCTCGGTCATGCCCATCTCGCTGACCACCCGCTTCATCACCTCGACCGGGCACGGTGAGCCGGCCATGATCCCGGTGCGCAGCGAGGAGAGGTCGTAGTCGGCGAAGCCGGGCAGGGCCAGCTCGGCGATGAACATCGTCGGGACGCCGTACAGCGAGGTGCAGCGCTCGTCCTGCACGGCCTTCAGCGTCAGCGCGGGGTCGAACCCGGGCGCCGGGATGACCATCGTCGCGCCGTGCGAGGTGGCTCCGAGGTTGCCCATGCCCATGCCGAAGCAGTGGTAGTAGGGCACCGGGATGCAGACGCGGTCGGCCTCGGTGTAGCCGCAGCCCTCACCCACGAAGAACCCGTTGTTGAGCAGGTTGTGGTGGGTGAGCGTGGCGCCCTTCGGGAACCCCGTGGTCCCCGACGTGTACTGGATGTTGATGGGGTCGTCGGCCGAGAGCTCGGCCTCCCGGCGCACCAGGAGGTCGCGGTCGGCGGCCCGGCCGGTCTCCAGCAGCCGGTTCCAGGCGTCGTCGCCGAGGAAGACGACCTCGCGCAGCTCCGGGCACTGGTCCCGGACCTCGACGACCATCGCCCGGTAGTCGCTGGTCTTGAAGTCCGGGGCGCTGATCAGCACGGAGATGCCGGCCTGGCGCAGCACGTAGGACAGCTCGTGGGTGCGGTAGGCCGGGTTGATGTTGACCAGGATCGCGCCGAGCTTCGCCGTCCCGTACTGGACGAAGACCCACTCGGCGCAGTTGGGCGCCCAGATGCCGACCCGGTCCCCCTTCCGCACCCCCAGGGCGTCCAGGCCGAGCGCGCAGGCGTCGACCTCGGCGACCAGCTCGGGGTAGCTGAACCGGCGACCCGTGGCGCACTCGACCAGCGCCTCGTGGTCACCCACCCGCGCCGCCGTCCGATCGAGGTTCGCCCCGATCGTGTCGCCCAGCAGGGGGACCGTCGAGGTCCCGCTGCTGTAGGACGGCAGCGCGGGCGCGCTCACCGCCGGCGGCCCTCGGCCGTCTGGACGCCGGCCCGGTTGGGCTTGTCCGTCGGGTGCGCGTACCGCAGCGCCTCGACCGGCAGCGGGAAGCTGTGGTCCTCACCGAAGGGCGACAGCGGACCGGCGGACTCGCTCGTCAGCTCGGTGAGCGGCGGGCCGCCGCCCTCGGACTGCCCCCAGGTGGGCTCCACCAGGTGCGCGTGCTTCTCGTTGCGCTTGGCCATGTCGCCTCCGTGTCCAGGTGCGCCGCGCGGCGCACGTCGGGGTCATCTTCTCGCGAGCCGTACCCGGGCGCACGCACGCGCCCCCTCCTGGGCCCGTCGGGTCACCGGCGCACCACCTTGGCGCCGTAGAGGGTGGGCAGGCCCTCGGCGCTGAGCACCCACTGGTCCGCACCGACCGGGACCGCGCGGACCTCCCCGCCGTCGAGCGCCTGGACGGCGCGGGTGCGCCAGACGGCGGTGCTCAGCAGCTGCAGGCGGACCGGCTCCTGAAGGGGGTCGAGCTCGTCGTAGCCGTCCGGCTCGAACGCGATGATGGCGGGCCCGGCGATGCGCAGCCGCCCGGTCTGCCACGGCGTCGCCGCCAGCCCCCGCTGCCACCGCCGCGTGCGCAGCAGGGCGCCGGTGCCCGCGATGACGCCGGCCAGCCCGAGCAGGACCAGGGCGATGACGGCCAGCCCGAGCCCGGGCACGCGCCGCCCGCCGCCGGCCAGGGTGACCGCTGCCGTCCCGAGCAGCACGCCGAGGACGACGGCGATGACGCCGCCGCCCAACCAGCGCAGCGCCCCCGCCTGGTGCGCGGCCAGCGCGGTGCGGGTCTGCGGGTCGTCGGCGGCCGGGTGCACCCGGTCATGCTGCCAGCCGCTTGCACCGACGACGTAGCGTGGACCGGATGCCCACGGACCCCCCTGCGACGCTGGCCGGCTGGCTGCGCACCCGCAGCGACGAGCAGCTGAGCGCGCTCCTGGCGGCCCGCCCCGACGTGGCGCGCCCGGCGCCGTCCGACCTCGTCGCCCTCGCCAGCCGGCTCGCGGTGCCCGTGTCGGTCGACCGCGCCCTCGACGAGCTGGACGCCGCCACCCTGCAGGTGCTCGACGTCGTCCTGCTCGCCCCGACCGACGGCGTCGCACCCGACGAGCTGATCGCGGCGCTGCCCGACGTGCCGGACGACGTCCTCGAGACCGGTCTCGAGCGGCTCACCACGCGCGCCCTGCTGTGGGGCGATGACGCCCTGCACGCCCCCGACCCGGTCCGCCGCGCCGTCCGGCACCCGGGCGGTCTGGGCCGCCGGGCGACGGAGCTGCGCGTGCAGCTGCCGTCGGACCTCGCGGCGACGATCGCCGAGCTGGCGCCGGAGGAGCGCGAGGTGCTCGAGCGCCTGGCCGGCGAGCGCCCGGTCGGGCACCTGCCCGACTCCCCCAACGGCGGCTCGACGCCGGCCCGCCGGCTGCTGCAACGAGGGCTGCTGGCCCGCATCGACGCCCTGAACGTCGAGCTGCCCCGCGAGATCGGCCTGCACCTGCGGGGCGACTCCCCCTACGGCCCGCCGAAGCTGCGCCCCGAGCCGGCGGTCGTCACCCGCGACGTCGAGTCGGTCGACCGGCGGGCGGCCGGCGCGGCGCTGGAGAGCGTCGGCCGGATCGGCGAGCTGCTGACGCTGCTCGAGGAGGAGCCGGCCGGGCTGCTGCGCAGCGGCGGCGTGGGGGTCCGGGACCAGAAGCGGCTGGCGAAGGCGCTGCACGTCGGCGAGCCCGAGGCCGCCTGGCTGCTGGAGCTGGCCTACGCCGCGGGGCTGCTGGACGTCGGCGGCCCGCACCGCGACGAGTGGCTGCCCACCCGCGCCTACGACATCTGGCGCGAGCAGGACCTGCCCGACCGCTGGGCGGTGCTGGCCGGGGGCTGGCTCACCGGGGTCCGGCTGCCCTCGCTGGTGGGGCAGCGCGACGTCGCCGGCAAGGCGGTGAACCCGCTGTCGCCCGACCTGACCCGGCACACCGCCCCGGCGATCCGGCGGGCGGCGCTGACGGTGCTCGGCGAGTACCCCGCCGGTTCTGGGCTCGCGCCCGACGACCTGGTGGCGCTGCTGCGCTGGCGGACGCCGCGGCGGGCCGACCGCCTGGCGCCCGTCCCCGGCATGCTCGAGGAGGCCGCGCGGCTCGGCGTCCTCGTCGGCGGGGTGCTGTCGACGGCCGGCCGCGGGCTCCTCGCCTCCGGGGAGGACGGCGCGGCCGACGGCATGCGCGGCCTGCTGCCGGAGCCGGTCGACCACGTGCTCGCCCAGCCCGACCTCTCGCTGATCGCGCCCGGGCCGCTGGTCGCCGAGCTGGCCGACACCCTCGCGGTCGTCGCGGACGTCGAGTCCTCCGGTGGCGCGACGGTCTTCCGGGTGTCGGAGCCCAGCGTCCGCCGGGCCCTGGACGCCGGCTGGTCCGCCTCCGACCTGCACGACTTCTTCGGCCGGTCCTCCCGCACGCCGGTCCCCCAGGCGCTCGACTACCTGATCGACGACGTCGCCCGGCAGCACGGGCGGCTGCGCGTGGGGTCCATCGAGTCCTACGTGCGGTCCGACGACCACGGCCTGCTGTCGCAGGTGCTCAACGACCGGCGGACGGCGTCGGCCGAGCTCCGCCGGCTCGCGCCCGGGGTGCTGGTCAGCGGCCTGGGTGCCGACGAGGTGCTCACCGCGCTCCGCGAGGCGGGCTACGCGCCGGCGGGCGAGCGCGCCGGCGGCGCCGTCCTCACCCGGCCCCCGGCCCGCCCGCGCGCGCTCGGCCGCAAGACAGCCGACTCCGCGCCGGCTCCGAGGGCGCTCACCCCCGACGAGGTGGGCGCGACCGTGCGCCAGATGCGCGCCGGGGACGCCGCGCTGTCGGCCCGCCGCGGCGAGGCCGTCCGGCAGGTGCCGGGGGTGACGACGGCGACGACGCTGGAGCTGCTCTCGCGCGCGGTCCGGGAGGGCGCGCCCGTGTGGCTCGGGTACGTCGACGCGCAGGGCAGCGGCAGCCAGCGCGTGGTGCGCCCGGTGTCGCTGGTCGGCGGCTTCCTCCAGGGCTACGACGAGCGGCGGGGCGAGAACAGCACCTTCGCCGTGCACCGCATCACCTCGGTCGCGCTGGTCGAGGAGGACCGGCCCGCCGAGTAGCGCGCGAGGCCGAAGGCGGTGGTGCGGCTCCGGCCGCTGGTGCAAGATCCACCGCGTCCGGCGTCCAGCAGGAGGCGCTCATGACGGAGACGACGCCCGTCGCGGAGCAACTGGCCACGGCCCTGGCCCTGGTCCTGGGGATCGACCCGCTGCCCGTGCGGCTGCGCGCCTGGGACGGCAGCGAGGCCGGCCCGGACGACGCGCCGCTGGTCGTCGTCCGGTCGCCCCGGGCGGTCCGCCGCCTGGTGTGGGCCCCGGACGAGGTGGGTCTGGCCCGCGCCTACGTCGCCGGGGAGCTCGACGTCGAGGGGGACCTGTACGCGCCGTTCGCGGCGCTGAGCTCGACCGGTCGCCTGGCACCGGGCGGGCACGTCCGGCTCTCGCTCGCGGACCGGTTGTCGCTCGTGCGGAGCGGGCTGGCACTCGGGGTGGTCGGCCGGGAGCCGGCACCACCTCCCGAGGAGGTCCGTCTCGGCCGGTACGGCCGGCTGCACAGCCGGAGGCGGGACGCCGCCGCCGTCTCGCACCACTACGACATCGGCAACGACTTCTACCGCCTGGTCCTCGGGCCGTCGATGGTCTACTCCTGCGCCGTCTGGGCGGACGAGGACGTCGGGCTGGAGGCCGCCCAGGACGCCAAGCTCGACCTGGCCTGCCGGAAGCTCGGCCTGCGCCCCGGCCTGCGGCTGCTCGACGTGGGCTGCGGCTGGGGCAGCCTGGCGATGCACGCGGCGCGGGCGTACGGCACGAGGGTCGTCGGCATCACGCTGTCCCAGGAGCAGGCGATGCTGGCGCGCAAGCGGGTCGATGAGGCCGGGCTCACCGGCTCGGTCGAGATCCGGGTGCAGGACTACCGGGCGGTCGACGACGGTCCGTTCGACGCGATCAGCTCGGTGGGGATGGCCGAGCACGTCGGGCGTTCGGAGCTGCCCGCCTACGCCGCCACCCTCGGCGCGCTGCTGCGGCCCGGCGGCCGGCTGCTCAACCACGCCATCGCCTGGGCCGCGCCGGCGACCACCTGGCGGAACGACACCTTCATCGCCCGGTACGTCTTCCCCGACGGGGAGCTGGTGTCCCTCGGCGACATGGTGGGCGCCCTGGCTTCCGGAGACCTGGAGGTGATCGACGTCGAGGCCCTGCGGCGGCACTACGCGCTGACCCTGCGGGCGTGGGTGCGCAACCTCGAGCAGGGGTGGGACGACGCGGTGGCGCTGGCCGGCGAGGGCAGGGCGCGGGTGTGGCGGCTGTACATGAGCGCCAGCGCCCTGGCCTTCGAGAGCGGGAAGCTGGGCGTCAACCAGGTGCTGCTGCAGAAGCCGGGTGGCGCGCCCCCACCGCTGCGCCCGGACTGGGTCCCGGCAGGGAAGTAACGACGCCGTCAGGCGGTTACGGTGGGCAGTCCCCTGGCGCCCGCGCGCGCTGCCGGGGACACGCATCCCCCTCCGGAAGAGGAACGAATCCCTGGTGAGTGACGGCCCGCTGATCGTCCAGTCGGACAAGACCCTCCTGCTCGAGGTCGACCACCCGCTGGCCAAGGAGTGCCGCGCGGCGATCGCGCCGTTCGCGGAGCTGGAGCGCTCCCCCGAGCACGTGCACACCTACCGGGTGACGCCGCTCGCGCTGTGGAACGCCCGCGCCGCCGGGCACGACGCCGAGCAGGTCGTCGACGCCCTGGTGCGCTACTCCCGCTACCCGGTGCCCCACGCGCTGCTGGTCGACGTCGCCGACACGATGGACCGCTTCGGCCGGCTGACCCTGGCCAACAACCCGGTGCACGGGCTGGTGCTGACGTCGTCGGACCGCGCGGTGCTGGAGGAGGTCGTCCGCTCCAAGCGGGTGGCCCCCATGCTCGGCGCCCGGATCGACGACGACACGATCGTCGTCCACCCGTCAGAGCGCGGCCGGCTCAAGCAGGCGCTGCTCAAGGTCGGCTGGCCGGCCGAGGACCTCGCCGGCTACGTCGACGGCCAGGCCCACCCCATCGAGCTCGACCAGGCCGACTGGCACCTGCGCGACTACCAGCAGGAGGCGGTCGAGGGCTTCTGGGCCGGTGGCTCCGGGGTCGTCGTCCTCCCCTGTGGTGCCGGGAAGACGCTGGT
Source organism: Blastococcus litoris (assembly GCF_003075095.1). Lineage (GTDB taxonomy): Bacteria > Actinomycetota > Actinomycetes > Mycobacteriales > Geodermatophilaceae > Blastococcus_B > Blastococcus_B litoris. The sequence continues at coordinate 458,438 of NZ_QCZF01000001.1, read as the reverse complement.
CGGCGCGGCGGCCATGGCCGAGGCGAAGGCGACCACGCTGATCCTGGTGACCAACACGGTCGCCGGCCGGCAGTGGAAGCGGGAGCTGATCGCCCGCACCTCGCTGACCGAGGAGGAGATCGGCGAGTACTCGGGCGAGCGCAAGGAGATCCGCCCGGTCACCATCGCGACCTACCAGGTGATCACCACGCGCCGGAAGGGCGAGTACCGGCACCTCGACCTGTTCGACGCCCAGGACTGGGGCCTGATCGTCTACGACGAGGTGCACCTGCTGCCCGCGCCCATCTTCCGGCTCACCGCCGACCTGCAGTCCCGTCGTCGGCTCGGTCTCACCGCCACGCTGGTGCGCGAGGACGGCCGTGAGGACGACGTCTTCTCCCTCATCGGACCGAAGCGCTACGACGCCCCGTGGCGCGACATCGAGGCGCAGGGCTACATCGCGCCGGCCGAGTGCATCGAGGTTCGCGTCTCGCTGGACGACGAGGAGCGGATGACCTACGCCGTCGCCGAGCCCGAGGAGCGGTACCGGATCGCGGCCACAGCGCAGTCGAAGCTGCCGGTCATCCGGCGGGTGCTGGAGCGGCACCCCGACGAGCCGTCGCTGGTGATCGGGGCCTACCTCGACCAGCTCGAGGAGCTCGGCGCGGCGCTGGACTGCCCGGTCATCCAGGGGTCGACGACGAACCGCGAGCGGGAGAAGCTCTTCGACGCCTTCCGCAAGGGCGAGATCCGCACACTCGTCGTCTCCAAGGTCGCGAACTTCTCCATCGACCTGCCGGAGGCCGCGGTCGCCGTCCAGGTGTCGGGCACGTTCGGATCGCGCCAGGAGGAGGCCCAGCGGCTCGGCCGGGTGCTCCGGCCCAAGGCCGACGGCCGGCAGGCGCACTTCTACACGGTGGTCAGCCGCGACACCCTGGACGCCGAGTACGCCGCCCACCGGCAGCGCTTCCTTGCCGAGCAGGGCTACGCGTACACGATCGTCGACGCCGCCGACCTGGCCGGCCCGGGCGAGGTCAACGGCCCCGACTGGGTGGACGAGCCCGCCGACTGACGGCTCGACGGCGCCGTTGTGCGCTCATCCACCTCCTGACGGCGCTGAGAGGTGGATGGGCGCACAGCCGCGTGGCCGGCACCAGCTCGGACCACCGATGACCGATCATCTCGGCGTGCCCGCCGGATCCGCCCCTCGCCCGTGGTGGGCGATCGGCTTCCTGGCCGCCGGCGCGCTGTGGCTGCTCTTCGTCGGCTCGCTGTTCCTGACCGGCTACTGGGCGACCGTCACGGTCACCGGAGGAGCGGGCGACGGCTTCTGCGACGTCGTCTGGGATGACCCGGGCGGCCACCGCCTCAGCGGCGAGTCCGACTGCTACGACGAGCCGCCAGGGAGCCGGTTCGAGGTGCGGGTGTCGGGCTGGCCGGACGCGGACGAACCGACGCTGGTCGAGACCTACGTCGGCATGGGCCTGCTCCTCGGCCTTCCCCCGGTCGCCCTTGGCGGTGGTCGGCTCCTCCAGCTCGCCCGGCGGCGTCTGCCCCCAGCGCCCGAGCTCGAGACGCCGACGGCACCGCCGGGCTCCGGCGGCGCACTCGCCGACCCGCGCACCGTCTCCGCGCTGAACAGGGTGCGGCGCCGGGCGTGGACCTTGGTCGCCATCGGGACGGTTGGCGTCTGCGGGGTCGTCGTCCCTGCCGCCGTGGAGATCGAGGCCGACGAAGCGCTACGAGCGGTCGGGGTGACGACCGTCGGGACGGTCGTGCAGGTCGAACCCGACTCCACGTGGAGCACCGGCGCAGCATCGGTGCGCTTCACCGCGAACGGCACGACGCAGTCCCGCGACGTGCTCCTGGGCGGGTACGCGGACGACTACGTGTCGGGTGACGCCGTCGACGTCGTGTACGACCCCGCAGATCCTGATCGCTTCATCATCGACGACGCGCTGTACGGCTTCGCGTGGACGGGCTGGGTCCTTGCCCCGGCGATCGTGCTGGCCCTCGTGGCGCCGTTCGGGATCGCACGAGCGGTCCGCGTCAGGGAGATGCGACGCCTGCTCGCCCACCGCTCGTGGGCGCGGGTCCAGGCACGCGCGTTGAACCTGGAGAACTGCTGGGAGGTCGTCACCGTCGACGGCGCTGTCTGGCGGTCGGGCCGGTACCTCCTCTGGGTCCCGGACTGGGCGTCACCTGAGGACACCTGGCAGGGGGAGAACGGGCCCGCGTGGTGGGTGTCCGACGGCGCCACCGCCCTATTCGCCGCGCACCCGGGGGGCCGACTCGTCCTCACGCGCCGCCGCCGAGGACGCGCCGGGCGCGCTCACCGGCCGCGGAGCTGACCCCTCCGTCACCGGCCGTCGCGACCATCCGGGGCTGCTGGGAGAGCCGTGACCGCCGGTGCGTGACGTTCCGGTCCCTCACGCATGAGGATCCCCACAGCGCCCAGCTCTTGACGTCGCATTTCCGCAGGTCAGACGCTCGCGTAGCGCCCCTATACGTCGTGTGCACCGTGGCACGCGGCAGGTGACCGGTTGGGCGTGTTGGGCCGTCGGCAGTGAAGATGGACCAGTCATGGGGAGTGCATTGCGAGCGGAGGCCTCGAGCCCGCAGACGAACAGCCGACCGCTCCGAGCGTGGCAGCAGGCCGCTCTCGCGCAGTACGAGGAGCAGTCCCCCAAGGACTTCCTGGTCACCGCTACGCCCGGTGCGGGCAAGACCACCTTCGCCCTGACGCTGGCCGCCCGGCTGCTCTCGCGCCGCGAGGTCGCCCGCGTCATCGTCGTCGCCCCGACAGACCACCTGCGCCTGCAGTGGGCCGAGGCCGCCGACGCCATGGGCATCGTCCTGGACCCGAACCTCACGAACGCGGTCGGACCGGTGCGCGCCGGCACCCAGGGCTACGTGACCACGTACGCGCAGGTCGCCGGCAAGCCGATGCTGCACGCCGCCCGCGCCACCGCCGTCAAGACGCTGGTCATCCTCGACGAGGTGCACCACGCCGGCGATGGCCTCTCGTGGGGCGAGGCGGTCGAGGAGGCCTACGGCTTCGCCGCGCGCCGGCTCTGCCTGACCGGGACGCCCTTCCGCACCAAGCCCGACGAGCGCATCCCCTTCGTCCGCTACGAGGAGGACACGTTCGAGGGCGACGACGGCGAGGGCGGCGTCGGGCTGGTCAGCCGCGCCGACTACACGTACGGCTACAAGGAGGCGCTGGCCGACAACGTCGTCCGGCCCGTCGTGTTCGCCGCCTACACCGGGACGTCGCGCTGGCGGAACTCCGCCGGCGAGGTCGTCGCCGCCTCGCTGTCGGAGGCCGGGACCCGGTCGGTCGAGATGCAGGCCTGGCGCACCGCGCTGGACCCCAAGGGCCAGTGGGTGCCGCACGTCATCGCCGCCATGGACGACCGGATCACGCACCTGCGCGAGAGCGGCATGCCCGACGCCGCCGGGCTGATCCTGGCCAGCGACCAGGACGACGCCCGCGCCTACGCCAAGATCGTGCGCCGGGTGACCGGCAAGGCGGCCGAGCTGATTCTGTCCGACGACCCGAAGGCGTCGAAGAAGATCGAGCGCTTCGCCACCGGGTCGGCGCGGATCGCCGTCTGCGTGCGGATGATCTCCGAGGGCGTGGACGTGCCGAGGGCCGCCGTCCTGGCGTGGATGACCTCCTACCGGACGCCGCTGTTCTTCGCCCAGGCCGTCGGCCGCGTGGTCCGCTCGCGGGCGCCGCACGAGTCCGCGACCGTCTTCCTCCCCGCCGTGCGGCCGCTGCTGTCGCTGGCCGCGTCGATGGAGGAGCAGCGCAACCACGTCATGCCCCCGCCGCGGAGCCAGCCCGACGAGGAGCTGGAGGCGCTGGACCTGCCGCCCCGGGAGCCGCGCGAGGGCGAGATGAAGCAGTGGGAGGCGCTGGAGGCCGACGCCCGCTTCGCCCACGTCCTGCACAGCGGGACGGCGCACACCGGTGAGGGCTCCGGCCCGGCCGTGGCGGTCGGCGAGGAGGACGAGGAGTTCCTCGGCATCCCGGGGCTGCTCACGCCGGCTCAGACGGCGGAGCTGCTGGCCAAGCGGGACGACGAGCTGCGGCAGCGGATCGCGGCCAGCCACCGGGCCGACGCCGGCGACTTCATGATCGTCGAGGACCACCCGGACGAGGACGACACGGGCCGCTCGTGGCGCGACGCCGCCGAGCTGCGGCGGGAGATCAACAGCCTCGTCAGCCGGGTCGCGGCGCGGACGTCGCAGCCGCACGCGGTGGTGCACACGCAGCTGCGGGCGTCGGTGCCCGGCCCGCCGTCGGCGTCGGCCTCGGTGGACGTCCTCCGCGCCCGCCGGGAACGCCTCCGCACCATGCTCTGACCGACCGCCGGATCCGAAGCGCGGCGCCCACGGAGACGCCTGTGCCCGTTCCGCCCGATGTCTCCGACCCGCGACTGCTGCACCCCTCGACGCGCCCCGACCTCGCGAACGTGGTGTTCCTGCGGAACCAGGTCAGCTCTGCATTCACCGAGGGCGGAACACCCGCAGCGCTCGCGAACCTCCGCCACCGGGACGACGTCAGCCGATGACCATCCCGAGGCCGACGAGCAGGACGATCCCGCCGCCGATCCCCAACGCCACCGACCGGCCTCGCGTGCTCACCTTCCGCCCGTGGTCGAGCGCCGCCAGGGTGAACAACACGCCCGGTACGCCCCAGATCAACCACGTGCCGCCGAAGTTGAACCACCCCTCGGCGCTCATGTTGCTGATTCCCTTGTCGATCGGATCCATGAGACCGCCGAGGATGAGCCCCTTCACCACCGTCTCGGCCACGGGGTAGGCGAGCTGCGTGGCCGCGGCGCCCCATAGCCCGGCCAGCAGCAGCCAGGCAGGGATCAGCCGTCCCCACGCCTGCACGGCCGCCAGGGCCATGACCACGGTGGCAACCCGGAGGCCGATGGCGAGCAGGACGACCCCGTTCTCGCTCATCGAGCCGCCCCGGACGATCGCCCAGAGCACGGCAACGCCCGTGATCGCGCAGAAGACGCCCACCCACGCGGCCGCCGCCACAGCGGGCCAACGGCGCGGTCGCGAAGGACCCACGAGGCCGTGGGCTGCCGGAGCGAGGGAAGTCATACCGGCAGGATGGCCGCGCAGGCGACGCCGCGTCATCAGGGATCACCCCCGGTCCGCCCCTGACCCGGACGCCTCTGACCCGCATCGACGCCTGTTCCGAGAAGGGGCGGCGCGTTGCGTGGCCGGCGCCCCGAACGCTCGCCGCCGGAGGGTCGCCCCCCTCCGGCCGGAGGTCCTCAGCCGGTCGGGAGCAGGCCGCGCTGGGCGGCGATGGCGACCGCTTCGGTGCGGCCGTTCGCGCCGAGCTTGGCCAGGATGTTGCTGACGTGCACGCTCGCGGTCTTCTCACTGATGTACAGCTCCGCGCCGATCTGCCGGTTCGTCCGGCCGGCGGCGAGCAGCCGCAGCACCTCGGCCTCGCGGGGCGTCATGACGGCGGAGACCTCGACGGTCCGCACTCCGGCGACGTCGAGCCGCCCGCGCCGCGCCAGCGCCTCGACCGCCGTCCGCAGCGGCGCCGCCCCGAGGCGAACGGCCACCTCGTGCGCGAGCTCCGCCTCCCTAGCGGCGGCCGCGCGGTCACCTGACGCCAACAGCGCCTCGGCCAGCCGCCAGCGCGACCTCGCCTGCTCGTAGACGTGCCCGAAGCCGAACGCCTCGACCGCCTCGCGCCACAGCTCCACCGCAGCCTCGCCGCGCACCCGCGACGCCTCGGCCACCACCCGTGCCTGCCACGCGAGCGCCTCGACGCCCATCGTCGCGCCGTAGTTGCGCTCGTAGACCTCGATCGCCGAGAGCGCGACCTCCAGCAGCTGCTGCCCCGCCCGCACCCAGCGGTCGACGGTTGCCTCGTCGCCGTCCCTGCGCGCGGCCGCCGCGGCGTCGCCCACGGCCGCCAGCGCCGTGCCGGCCAGGCGGAGCACGCCGAGGTGGTCGTCGTCCCATTCCTGCCGCAGCCGGTCGTTCGTGGCGAGCGCGACGTCGACCGCCTTCTGCGCGTCGCCCTCGCAGGCCGCCAGGTCGATCTCCGACGCGGCGGTGACCAGGTCGAGCAGGATGTGCGCGTTCAGCCGCGGGATCAGCGAGCGCGCCCAGTCGATCCGCTCGTGCGCCGACGGGTCGCCCCGGCCGACCAGCACCAGCAGCCCGTCGGCGCGCACGTGCGCCGACATCTCGGGCACGCGAGCCAGCACGTCGGCCTCGGCCAGGCTCTCGTCCCAGTCGCCGGTCATGTACAGCGCGGTCACCTGCAGGTGCCGCAGCTCCGCCGGGTAGTACGACCACTCGGCGCCCAGGTCGCTCGCCCGCCGCGTGCCCAGCCGGGTCCACTCCAGCGACTCGGCGATCCGGCCGTCCTCGAACGCGACGGTCGCGAGGTTGTAGAGCACCCGCATCTCGACCTCGACGTTGCCCGAGCGCCGCGCCCGCGCCAGCGCCTCGTCGAGGCGGGCCTGCACGGCGGCCGGGTCGCCGCCTGGCCGCGCCCGCACCTGGGTGACGGCGATGTCGGACCAGGCGCCGTCGAAGCCCAGCGCGTCGGCCGCGGCCAGCGCCTCCTCGGCGACGCGGTCGGCCTCCTCCATCGCCCCGACCGAGTAGCCCATCCGCGCGTGGGTGGCCGCGGCCCAGGTGCGCTCCTTGGACGGGGGCTGCGCGGGGACCAGCGCCATCGCCGCGGCGCTCTCCCGGTAGGCACCGGTGACGTCCTCGACCCGCACCATGGCCTGGGCGAGCGTGTAGTGGACCCGCGCCCGCGCCGCGGGCTCGCCGTCGGGGCCGAGCACGCGCAGCGCCGACCGCAGGAGCGCGACGGCCCGCTGCAGCTCACCCACCATGCGCGCCGCCGCGGCGGTCTCCACGAGCAGCGCGACCTGGTCGCGGCCGGCGCGGTCGGCCGCGTCGGGAACCGCGGCCCACAGCGCCAGCGCCGCCTCGAGGTGCTGCAGCTGCTCGGCGGGTGCCCCGACCCGGCGCGCGGCGTCCGCCGCCTCCAGGGACGCACTGAAGGCTCCGGGCAGGTCGTTGCTCTCGCGGGCGTGGTGCGCCCGCTCCGCCGCCGTGCCGGTGCCGGGTGCGCCGGCCAGGTACGCCGCGATCGCCGCGTGCAGGCGGACCCGCTCCCCCGGCAGCAGGTCGGCGATCACCGCTTCGCGCAGCAGCGCGTGCCGGAAGCGGTAGCGGCCGTCGTCGGAGACGACGAGCAGGTGGTGGTGGACGACCTCTGCCAGCGCCTGGTCGAGCTCTCCACCGCCGAGTTCGCCGACGGCGGCCAGCAGCTCGTGCCGCACCCGACGGCCGGCGACGGCCGCGATGCGGAGCACCTGCTGGGCTCCCTGGCTCCGCTGCTCCACCCGGGCGAGGAGCACGTCGGTGAGCGCCATCGGCAGGGCCTCGCCGTGCAGGCCGGCCGCCACCAGCTCCTCCGCGTAGAACGCGTTGCCCTCGGCGCGGGCCACGACGTCGTCCACGACCGACTGCGGCAGCGAGCCGGCCGAAGCCGAGAGACGGCGGACGAGCGTGCCGACCTGGTCGTCGGGCAGCGGCGCCAGCTCCAGGCGCTCGACGCCGGGCAGCCGCACCAGCTCGGCGAGCAGCGGGCGCAGCGGGTGCCGGCGGTGCAGGTCGTCGGCGCGGTAGGAGGCCACCACGGCGACCGGCTCGTCGGAGAGCCTCGCCAGGAGGTAGCGCAGCAGGTCGCGGCTGGACCGGTCGGCCCAGTGCACGTCCTCGAGCACGATCAGCAGCGGGCCGGAGGAGGCGAGCTCGCAGATGAGTGCGGCCACCGACTCGAACAGCTGCAGCCGCCCGTCGTCGGCCGGCTGGGGAGCGGCCCGGTGCGGCAGCGGGCGGCTCAGGTCGCGCGACTCCGTCGTGACCGGCAGGTCGACCGGGGGCGGTGCGACCGGCCGGCCGGCCAGCAGTGCGGCCAGCACCGGGTTCTTCGTGGAGTTCGGCGCGAGCTCGGGTTCGTCGCCCACCGGCCGCAGCAGGTCGACGAAAGGCAGGTAGGGCAGGCCGACGTCGCCCAGGTCGACGCAGTGCCCGGTGAGGACGCGCACCCCGCGCTCGGCCGCCCGCGCGGTCAGCTCGTCGAGCAGCCGCGTCTTGCCCACGCCCGCGTCGCCGGCCAGGAGCACGGTGCTCGCCCGGCCCGCCGCCGCACGGTCGACGGACGCCAGCAGGCGGGCGAGCTCGGAGGCCCGTCCCACCATCGGCGCGTCGTCCCAGCGTGGCACGGCGTCGATCGTGGCACGGGCCTCCGACAGGACCGAGCCGGTATTCACCCGGACGGTGCCGGTCAGCTCGCGCGCCGGCGGTTGCGGAACCACGCGCCACGCTTGGTGCGGGTGCCGCGGCCGGCCGCCATGAGCATCTCGCGCCGGTAGGCGAGCTCGGAGTCCAGAGCCGGGTTGCTGTAGTGGAGAGTCATCGTCGTGCCTTCCGTCGTCCCTGTGTGGATGACGGCAACGTTCGCCCTGAGGCGCGGGGCCCGGCATCGGTAGACCGCGCACTTCTCGGGCCCCGAGGGCCCTAGGCGGACGTCTGAGGTACCTCAGACGCACCCTTTCGGGGGACTACGGCAGGCGAAACCGCAGGTGAGGCGGTTGGGTGCCGCATCTCCCGGGAACTGCTGCCCCGCGGCGCCAGCCGTCGGCTCCGGCCCGCCCGCAGCCGTGAGGAAGGGAGTGCGAATGAGGCTCGGAACCGGCATCGTCCTGCTCGCGCTGGGTGCCATCCTGACCTTCGCCCTGAACGTCGACGTCAACGGCGTGGACCTGCAGGTGGTCGGCTGGATCCTGATGATCGTCGGTGCGCTCGGCATCGTGCTGGAACTGGCCGTCTGGGGTCCGCGTCAGCGCCGGGTCACCCGGACCGACGCCTACGGCGACCCCGCCGCGGGCGCACCGGTACGACGGAGCACCACCGAAGAGACCTACTGAGCGACCCCGCCCCGCAGGAAGGGCCCCCGTCGACGCCGGCGGGGGCCCTTCCGCGTCTCAGCGCAGCTCGGTGCCCTTGGTCTCCCGCAGCGTGAGGATCACGGCGAAGGCGACCGCGGCGGCGACCGCGACGTAGACGAAGAACCACAACGGGTGCCCGGCGTCCGAGAGCGCGGTGATGACCAGCGGCGCCGTCCCGCCGAAGACGGCGACGGTGAGGTTGTACCAAGCCCCGATGCCGGTGGCGCGCAGCTCCGTCGGGAACAGCTCGCTCATGATCGCCGGCGCGATGGAGGCCATCAGGGCGTACAGCCCCAGGCCGGTGCAGAAGACGACGATCAACGAGAGCAGGTTGTCCTGCACGAGGAAGGACAGCGGGATGATCAGCACCGCCATCGCGCCCGACCAGATCAGCAGCTGCGGCTTGCGCCCGATGTGGTCCGACAGCTTCCCGAACGGGTAGCAGAGCGCCACGAACAGCGCCGTGCCGATCGAGAGCGCGATGAACACGTCGGTCTTGTCGGCGTCCCGGAAGCTGATCGCGAACGGGGTCAGGGCGCTGAAGAACGTGTAGTACGACAGCGTCGACAGCAGCGTGAACGCGCAGAGCTGAACGACCGCCTTCGGGTGGTGCTTGATCGTCTGCAGCAGCGGGTTCTTCGTCGCGCGGGCCTTCTCCGCGTTCTCCTCGAACTGCTCGGTCTCCACCAGCGAGCGGCGCAGCCACATGCCGATCAGCCCGAGCAGGCCGCCGATGAAGAACGCGATCCGCCAGCCGTAGCTCTCCAGCTGGTCGTCGCTGAGGGTGCTGGTCAGCAGCACGCCGAGCAGCGAGGCGGCCAGCAGCGCCGAGCCGGTCGAGATGTAGAAGAACGCCGAGTAGCGGCCGCGGTGGGCCGGCGGGGCGATCTCGCCGAGGTAGGCCGACGCGTTCGACACCTCACCGCCCAGCGACATCCCCTGCGCCACCCGGGCCAGCAGCAGCAGGACCGGTGCCAGCCACCCGACCTGCTCGTACGTCGGCAGGATCGCGATCACCATCGACCCACCGGCCATCAGCAGGATCGTCAACAGCATCCCGGCCTTGCGGCCCTTGAGGTCGGCGAACCGGCCCAGCAGCAGCCCGCCCAGCGGGCGGAAGAAGAAGGCGAGCGCGTAGGTCGACGTCGCCCCGATCAGCGCCAGCGCCTCGTTCTCCGACGGGAAGAACTGACCGGCGAAGAAGACGACGAACGTGGCGTAGACCGTCCAGTCGAACCACTCGACGGCGTTGCCGATGCTGGCCGAGACCAGCGTCTTGATCGGCAGCCTGTGCCGTTCCCCGGTGGTCGTCGCCGTGCCCTGCTGCACCGTGCCGGCCATGGTTCTCCCCCGTCGTCCCGGGCGGCTGTGACCGGGCCCACGCTAAGCGGGAGGGCGGAGGGTGGCATGTCGAGGAGCTGGGGTCCGGGCCGGATGACGGCCGCCTCGCGGCGAGATGCACAACGCGGCTCCAGGCCCCCGACCGAGGTCGGGGCGGTAGTCCGTGAAGGCGTAACCAAATGGCACCCGGGGGCACGATGCACCCGGCCCGGACGGCTCCGACGCTACCCCCGAATCGGAGCCGCTGTCGTGCCGAGCCCCATCCGCCGCACCCCTCAGTTGAAGCCGCGATCGTCCTGCTTGAGCGCCGTGTCGACGGTGAGCGCGGAGGCGATCACCATGCTGGCCAGCGGTTCCGGCAGCCGGTAGTGCACCAGGACGACGTAACGGTCGGCCGTGGTGAACAGCGTGCGGGCCAGGCCCTCCCACGTCTTCGTGATCCGAGCCACCTCGACACCGGCGGCGTCGGTGATGGCGAAGTCCCACGCCCGCCAGTTCTCCGCCTGGATCGCGCCCACGACCTGACCGTTCGCCACGAGGTCGAAGCGGATCTTGCCGAACACGTTGGCCTGCACGATCTCGCCGACGGGGGCGCCGTCCGGCCGCTGCACGACCACCCGCGACTTCACGAGCTTGGCCGGTCGGGTCAGGACCAGGACCGGCCCGCGGCTGTCGCGCACCTCGAGCGTGTGGGTCAGGAACTGGTCGAGGTTGGAGACGAACCGCACCGCCTTCTTCAGTCCGCTCTGCCCGACCTGGACGACGGCGCCGATCTGCCGGCCCTCGCCGTCGAGGACGGCGTACTCGTTGGTCAGCTCGATCAGCTTGGTCTTCTGGTTCACCAGCAGGACCGGCTGCTCGTACAGCGAGGGCCCGTTCGCCGGGGCGGCGACCGGCGCAGGGGGCGGCGGTGGAGCCGCCGCCTGCTGGAGGTGCTCGGTCCAGCCCTGCCCGTCCCACCAGCGTTGCCCGCCTCCTCCGGCGGGATCGGGGTACCAGCCGGGCGGCGGAGGGGGCTGCGTCACGGCGGTCAAGCTAGCGCCCGTGCCCGCCCGGACGCGGGAGGGGCGCGTGCCAGACTCCGGCCATGACCCGGGCGACGGCCGACCTGACCGACGTGGAGGCGCGCGTCCTCGACGCGGTGGACGAGCAGTGGGCGGTCGACCGGCTCGCCGCACTGGTCGCCGTCCCCTCGGTCGGCGGCACGATCGCCGAGGTCGAGGTGCAGCACCTGCTCGCCGGCTGGCTGGGCGAGCTCGGCTGCGACGTCGACAGCTGGCAGATCGACCTCGCCGAGGCGGCGACGGCGGCCGACGCCCCCGGCCAGGAGGTCGAGCGGACCGAGGCGTGGGGCGTCGTCGGCACGATGCCCGCCGCCGAGAGCGGCCGCCCCGCTCTGGTGCTCGCCGGGCACACGGACGTCGTCCCGCCCGGCGACCCGACGCTCTGGCACGGCGACCCGTTCGTCCCTCGCATCACCGGCGGCGACCTGCACGGCCGCGGCGCCTGCGACATGAAGGCCGGGGTGGCCTCGTCCCTCGCCGCGCTGGCGGCGGTCCGCTCGGCCGGGGTGCGGCTGGTCCGCCCGGTCGCGCTGCACGGCGTCGTCGGTGAGGAGGACGGCGGCCTCGGCGCCTGGGCGACCCTCCGGCGGGGGCACGTCGGAGACGTGTGCGTCATCCCGGAGCCGACCGACGGCGCGGTGGTGACGGCCAGCGCCGGGGCCCTGACGTTCCGGCTGGAGGTGGAGGGCCACGCCGCGCACGCCGCGATGCGCGACCGGGGGGTGAGCGCGGTCGAGAAGTTCGCGCTGGTCCACGCCGCGCTGCAGGAGTTCGAGGCGGAACGGCAGCGGGACGCCGACCCCCGCTTCGGCGACGCCGCGTTCCCGTACGGCCTGTCGATCGGCCGGGTACGGGCCGGCGACTGGGCCAGTTCCGTACCCGACCGGCTGATGGCCGAGGGCCGCTACGGCGTCCGGGTGGGCGAGCCGGTGCCGGTCGCCCAGGTTGCCTTCGAGGAGCGGCTGGCCGCGATCTGCGCCGCGGACCCCTGGCTGGCCGAGCACCCCGTGCGGCTGGCCTGGACCGGCGGCGCCTTCGCCAGCGGCCAGCTGCCGGCCGGCCACGACCTGCTCCCCTCCGTCCAGGCCGCCGTCGCCGACGCCGGCGGCGGGACGCCGGAGGAGCGGGCGGTGGCCGCGGGCACGGACATGCGCCTGTACGCGGCGGCCGGCGTCCCCACGCTGCACTACGGGCCCGGTGACCTGCATCTCGCGCACGGCCCGCTCGAGAAGGTGCCGCTGGCCGACGTGGTCACCGCGGCGCGGGCGTTCGCGCTGCTGATCCTGCGCACCTGCGGCGTCCGATGACCGGGCTGGTGGAGTTCGAGGCGTGGGCGCAGCTCGCCGGCGACTCCCCCACCTCGCGCACCGAGTGGGCAGCGCTGGTCGCCGCCTGGAGCGAACCCCACCGCCGGTACCACGACCTCGCGCACCTGGCGGCGGTCCTCGGGCTCGTCGGCGAGCTCGGCACGGGTGACCTCGCCGCCGTGAGGTTGGCCGCCTGGTACCACGACGCCGTCTACGACCCGGCGCGCACCGACAACGAAGAGGTCAGCGCGCAGCGGGCCCGCGCCGGCCTCCGCGGCCTGGTCGACGAGGCGCAGCTGGCGGAGGTGGAGCGCCTCGTGCTCCTGACCGCCGGCCACGACGCCGCCCCGGACGACGCGAACGGCGCGGTGCTCTGCGACGCCGACCTCGCCGTCCTGGGAGGACCGCCGGACGCCTACGCCACGTACGCCTCGGCGATCCGCGCCGAGTACGGGCACCTCTCCGACGAGGAGTTCACCGCCGGCCGGATCGCCGTCCTCGAGCACCTGCTGTCGCTGCCGACGCTCTACCGCACCCCGGTGGCCCAGCCGTGGACGGCGACCGCACGGGCGAACATGACCGCCGAGCTCGTGCTGCTCAGGCGCCGCGCCGGGTCTTCCTGACCCGCAGCCCGGCCTTCATCAGCCGGGCGAGGAGTTCCCGGCACTCGACCGGCTCCGCACCCGCCGCGACGGCGATGTCGTAGAGGTCGACCGGCACGTCGTAGTGGTCGCCCTGGAACGCCCGCCGCGGGATGCCGAGCTCCGCCTCGACGAAGGCGTGCAGCTCGTCGTAGGAGACGTCGCTGACCAGGTGCGACCACAGCCGCCCGCGCCAGGGCCACACGGGGGTGTCGATCAGGACGGCCACGCTGGCAGTGTCCCTGAGTGCTGTGCTCCGACGGCGCCTTATGCGACACAGCGTTTCGCCCTCACCGTTCAAGCACCCCCCGAAGACGTCGAGGAGGGCGGAGCGAGAGGAACGAGACGATGGGAAGCAACCACCGCAAGAACGAGGCGCAGCGGGTGCTGGCCGCCTGCGTGCATCCCGACCGGGCCAGGGAGTGCTACGACGAGCTCGTCCGCCAGGTCCGCGCGGACCACCTGTCGGGCGGAATGGTGGACGAACTGCAGTGTGCGACGACGGCCTGCGCACTGAGCTGCTGACTCGCGAACGATCAGCTCCCCGCCCACGGATAGCGTCTGACGGGTGACTGCAGAGATCCGCTGGGGCATCGTCGGGCCGGGACGCATCGCCGAGAGCGTCGTCAAGGACTTCCCGGTGGTGGACGGCGCCCGGCCGGTCGCGGTCGCCTCGCGGTCGCTGGAGCGGGCGGAGGCCTTCGCCGCGCGTCACGGCATCGAGCGGGCGCACGGCTCGTACGCCGACATCGTCGCCGACCCCGACGTCGACGTCCTCTACGTCGCGACGCCGCACCCGCAGCACCACGCACTCGCGCTCGCCGCCCTCCGCGCCGGCAAGGCGCTGCTCGTGGAGAAGTCGTTCACGGCGACCACCGCCGGCGCGCAGGAGGTCGTCGACCTGGCGCGGGAGACCGGCGTCTTCGTCATGGAGGCGATGTGGACCCGCTTCCAGCCGGCGATCGTCGCGATGCGGGAGCTGATCGCCGACGGCGCGATCGGCGAGGTGCGCTCGGTCCAGGCCGACCTCGGCGTCGCCCGCGAGTACGACCCGGCCGACCGCCTCTTCGACCTGGCGCTCGGCGGCGGCGCCCTGCTCGACCTCGGCGTCTACGTCGTGTCCTTCGCGCAGATGCTCCTGGGGACGCCCGAGCGCGTGGTCGCCGCGGGGTCGCTCTTCCCGTCGGGAACCGACGCGGAGGCCTCGCTGCTGCTCAACCACGGGGACGGGCGCACGGCCACCCTGATGACCTCACTGCGCAACGCCCTCCCGGGCCAGGCCCGGGTCTTCGGGACGACGGGCTGGATCGACGTCCCGCCGCGCTTCCACCACCCGCACGCGATCGTGCTGCACCGCGGCGGGGCGGATCCGGAGACGATCACCCGGCCCCCGGTGGGCGCCGGCTACTCGCACGAGCTGGTGGAGGTCAGCGAGGGCGTGCGGGCCGGACGCACCGAGAGCGCCGTCATGCCGCTGGCCGACACCCTCGCCGTCCAGACCGTCCTCGGTGACGCGGCCGAGCAGCTCGGCGTCCGGCACGCGGAGGCGCCCTCGCTCTAGACGGGCACGCCCGGCGTCTTCTGCCCGTCGGCCCACGCGCGCCCGAGCGCCTGGTCGGCCGTCGGCACCCGGGTCGGCGTCCCCCCGGCCCGGACGACGGCGTCGGCGAAGTGGACGGCGTCGATGATGGCCGCGCAGCCGGGATCGTTGTTGAAGTAGACGAGGACGTCGTCGTCGCCGTAGGTCGACGCCAGCCGGTCGGCCCACAGCTGCAGGGTCTCGGGCCGGTAGCGCCACGCCTCGTAGCCGTGGTGGAAGCGCAGGTAGCCCCAGTCGGCGGTGCGCCACAGCGGGGCGACCGGTTGCTCGTCGCGGTCGGCCCAGCAGAGCGCGGCGCCGTAGCGCTCGAGGAGCGCCCGGACGTCGTCGGTCCACCAGCTCTCGTGCCGCGGCTCGACGGCCACCCGGGTGCCGCCCGGGAACTGCGCCAGGCACTCCCGCAGGAGGTCGGTGTCGGCCTTCAGCGTGGGCGGCAGCTGCAGCAGGATCGTGTCGAGCCGCTGCTCGAGCCCCTCCGCGCGGCCCATCAGGCGGGCGACCGGCTCCTCGGGCTCGCGCAGCCGCTTGATGTGGGTGAGGAAGCGGCTGGCCTTGACCGCCCACCGGAAGTCCGGCGGCGTGCGCTCGCGCCACTTCACGAAGGTCTCGCGCTCCGGGAGCCGGTAGAAGGCGTTGTTGCTCTCGACCGTCGCGAAGAACTCGGCGTAGTGCTCCAGCCAGAGCCGCTGCGGCAGCTTGGCCGGGTAGAACAGCCCGCGCCAGTCGCGGTACTGCCAGCCCGAGGTCCCGATGATCACGGTCACGGGCAGCCGCCTACCCTCCCCGGTCATGACTGACGCACCCGCGGGCCCGACGTCACCCGCTCGGTTCAAGGACCTCTGCCTCGACGCCCGCGACCACCAGGCGCTCGCCGACTGGTGGTGCTCGGCGATGGGCTACGTCCGGCGCGACTCGGTGCAGCCGCCGGAGGAGGGCTGGGTCCGCCCGGCCGACTGGCCGGTCCCGATCGTCGATCCCTCCGGTGCCGGACCGCTCATGTGGATCGTCCCGGTGCCCGAGCCGAAGGTCTCGAAGAACCGCATGCACTTCGACGTCATCGGCGACACCCCGGCGCTGCTGGCGGCGGGCGCCACGCTCATCCGCCAGCGCGACGTCGACACCAGCCCGCCGTACGCCATCGAGTGGGACGTCCTCGCCGACCCCGAGGGCAACGAGTTCTGCGTCTTCTCCCCGGAGTGACCCCCGTGTGATCAACGCCCGCTGAGCGCCCTCTCCTCGACCCCCGAGAGGGCCTCCAGCGGGCCTTGATCACGGCGGGACGACAGCGGTTACCGCTGGAACGCCGGGTGCACGCCGTCGGTGTGGCCTGCGAGCTCACGGATGAGGCGGACGACGTGCTCGGGCAGTTGATCTCGAAGGGGTCCCAGATCCCAGGCGATGCCGAGCAGGGCCTCCTGCGGTTCGTCGTTCCGCAGGAGCTCTTCCACCCCGTCCACGCGCCACGGGGACAGGTGGCCGGACACGGCCGCAAGGATTCGCCGGACGCTCTCGATCTCCTGGTCGACCCACGGGTCGCGAGCCGTCATCGCCGCTGACGCCGATCGGGCAGGGGCCAGAGAACGGTCACCGAGGCCTGGCCGCGGGCCGAGCGGTCGACGGCTTCCGCGTTCTCGGCGGCGACGTTGCCGGCCACGACTTGGGCGGCGTACTCCCATGCCGCCGGTTCCACCGGCACGTCGACGGCCGTCCCGTGGCCGCTCAGCACGAGCAGCAACTCGCCGTCGTGCGGCTCGATGCGTGCCCGGCCGGCCAGTTCCCGGGCCTTCGGCGGCGGACAGCCGACCCGCTGCAGCGCCCCCGCCACCGCGTCGGTCATCCATCCTTCGACCACGGGAGCTGCAGGTGGGCGCACGGCGGCACCGTACGGCGTCGTCGGGTGGCTTGGACACCGAGATCGGGGAAGTGGGGGTCTGCGCCGACGATCAGACCCCCACTTCCCCGATCTCGTGCACCCGCCCCGAGCTGTACGAACGCCGACAGGGGCGGCCCGCCGAAGCGGACCGCCCCTGCCGGGCAGTGCTGGTACTACGAGAGGGCTGGACTCAGAAGTCCATGCCGCCCATGCCGCCGTCGCCGCCGGGCATGGCCGGAGCGTTCTTCTCCGGCTTGTCGGCGATGACGGCCTCGGTGGTGAGGAAGAGCGCCGCGATGGAGGCGGCGTTCTGCAGCGCCGAGCGGGTCACCTTGGCGGGGTCGATGATCCCGTTGGCGACCAGGTCCACGTACTCGCCGGTGGCGGCGTTGAGGCCCCAGCCGGTCTCGGAGTTGCGGACCTTCTCCGCGACGACGCCACCCTCGAGGCCGGCGTTGACGGCGATCTGCTTCAGCGGCGCCTCGAGCGCGACGCGCACGATGTTGGCACCGGTCGCCTCGTCACCCTCGAGCTCGAGCTTGTCGAACGCGACGGCCGTGGCCTGCGCGAGAGCGACGCCACCACCGGCGACGATGCCCTCCTCGACGGCGGCCTTGGCGTTGCGCACCGCGTCCTCGATGCGGTGCTTGCGCTCCTTGAGCTCGACCTCGGTCGCGGCACCGGCCTTGATGACGGCGACGCCACCGGCGAGCTTGGCCAGGCGCTCCTGGAGCTTCTCGCGGTCGTAGTCGGAGTCCGACTTCTCGATCTCGGCGCGGATCTGGTTGACGCGACCCTGGATCTGGTCGGCGTCACCCGCACCCTCGATGATCGTCGTCTCGTCCTTGGTGGTGACGAACTTGCGCGCGCGGCCCAGCAGGGAGATGTCGGCGTTGTCGAGCTTGAGGCCGACCTCCTCGCTGATGACCTGGCCACCGGTGAGGATGGCGATGTCGGTCAGCATGGCCTTGCGGCGGTCACCGAAGCCCGGGGCCTTGACGGCGACGGACTTGAAGGTGCCGCGGATCTTGTTCACGACCAGGGTCGCGAGGGCCTCGCCCTCGACGTCCTCGGCGATGATGGCCAGCGGCTTGCCCGACTGCATGACCTTCTCGAGCAGCGGCAGCAGGTCCTTGACGGAGCTGATCTTGCCGTTGACGACCAGGATGTACGGGTCGTCGAGCACGGTCTCCATGCGCTCGGAGTCGGTGACGAAGTACGCCGACAGGTGACCCTTGTCGAAGCGCATGCCCTCGGTGAGCTCGAGCTCGAGGCCGAAGGTGTTGCTCTCCTCGACGGTGATGACACCTTCCTTGCCGACCTTGTCCATCGCCTCGGCGATGAGCTCGCCGATGGCGGGGTCAGCGGCGGAGATCGAGGCGGTGGCGGCGATCTGCTCCTTGGTCTCGACGTCCTTGGCGGTCGAGAGGAGGTACTCGCTGACCGACTCGACGGCCTTCTCGATGCCCTTCTTCAGGGCCATCGGGTTCGCGCCGGCGGCGACGTTGCGCAGACCCTCGCGGACGAGAGCCTGGGCGAGCACGGTGGCGGTGGTGGTGCCGTCACCCGCGACGTCGTCGGTCTTCTTCGCGACCTCCTTGACCAGCTCGGCCCCGATCTTCTCCCACGGGTCCTCGAGCTCGATCTCCTTGGCGATGCTCACACCATCGTTGGTGATGGTGGGCGCGCCCCACTTCTTCTCGAGTACGACGTTGCGGCCCTTGGGGCCGAGGGTCACCTTGACGGCGTCGGCGAGGGTGTTCATGCCCCGCTCGAGGCCGCGGCGCGCCTCTTCGTCGAACGCGATCATCTTGGCCATGTGGTGATGTCCTCCATGCATTGATCGCTGCACGGCCGGGTTCGGCGCCCGCGACGGACGACATCAGCGACGTGGACGCTCCTGCGGCCCACGAGCCGATGTCTCACCGTTCCGACCTGATTGGCACTCAGGAGCCCCGAGTGCCAGAAATGAGTCTGGCACTCGACCCCTGCGAGTGCAAGAACGGGGTCCCCCGCCCGGCTGTTCCCGGGACCTCCGGATGCACCGCGAGAGGCCGCGGAACGCACCGAGGCCCGGCCCCCGAGCGGGGACCGGGCCTCGGTGACGTGCGAGAGATCAGGCCGCGGTGACCTGGTCCGCCTGGGGGCCCTTGGCGCCCTGGACGACCTCGAAGCTGACCCGCTGGCCCTCTTCGAGGCTCTTGTACCCGTCCATCTGGATGGCCGAGTAGTGGACGAAGACGTCCTGGCCGCCGTCGACGGCGATGAAGCCGAAGCCCTTCTCGGCGTTGAACCACTTCACGGTGCCCTGTGCCACGTGTGCTCCCACGTTCGTGCGTGCGGACGGCGCCCTCTTGAGCGGGGGTGCCGGGTCTAGCTCTTCCGCCCGTGGACACGAACGTGGAACTCGAACCGCGCGAGAACGTACATCAGGAAATGCCTGGTGGCGCTACATCCACGCAGGACCGATACCCGGATGTGACGACGTGACGTCGCCCGATCCGGGGAGCGGTACCGACCCTAGCCCTCAGCTGATGAGGCCGGCCGCCCGGACCGACGTCAGCGACGGGTCGACGCGGTGGGTGGGGCCGACGACGGGCTCGAGCGGGTCGAGCGTCTTCAGGCCCTCGCCGGTGTTGAGGACGACGGTCTCCTTCGCCGGGTCCAGGCGGCCGTCCTCTACCAGCCGGCGCAGCACGGCCACCGTGACGCCACCCGCCGTCTCGGCGAAGACGCCGGTCGTGCGGGCGAGGTCGCGGATGCCCTGCACGATCTCGTCGTCGCCGACCCGGCCGACCGAGCCGCCGGTGCGGCGGATCGCGTCGAGCGCGTAGGGGCCGTCTGCCGGGTTGCCGATGTTGAGCGACTTGGCGATGCCGGTCGGCTTGACCGGCTTGACGACGTCCCAGCCGTTCTCGAACGCCGTCGCGATGGGGTCGCAACCGGCCGACTGCGCGCCGAAGACGGTCCACTCGGTGGCCTCGACGATCCCGGCGGCGGCGAGCTCGCGGAAGGCCTTGTCCACCTTGGTCAGGAGCGAGCCCGACGCCATCGGGATGACGACCTGGGCCGGGATGCGCCAGCCCAGCTGCTCGGCGATCTCGTAGCCCATCGTCTTGGAGCCCTCGGCGTAGTAGGGCCGCACGTTCTGGTTGACGAAGGCGGTGTCCTCGAACTCGTCGGTCTCGGCGAGCTCGCTGGTCAGCCGGTTGACGTCGTCGTAGGAGCCGTCGACGGCGACCAGCGTCTGGCCGTAGACAGCCGACTGCACGACCTTGCCGGGCTCCAGGTCGCTGGGGATGAACACGAACGACGGCAGGCCGACGCGGGCGGCGTGGGCGGCCACGGAGTTGGCCAGGTTGCCGGTGGAGGCGGCGGCGATCTTCGTGTAGCCCAGGCGCTTGGCGGCGGTGGCCGCGAGGGACACGACGCGGTCCTTGAAGGAGTGCGTCGGGTTGGCCGAGTCGTCCTTCACCCACAGCCCGCCGGTGATGCCGAGCTCGGCGGCGAGCCGGTCGGCGCGCACCAGCGGCGTGAGGCCCGGGTCGAGCGACACCCGCTCGGTCGGGTCCTGGCCCACGGGCAGCAGGCCGGCGTAGCGCCAGATGTTCTGCGGCCCGGCCTCGATCTGCTCGCGGGTGACGGCCTTCATCAGCTCGGGGTCGTAGTCGACCTCCAGCGGGCCGAAGCACTCGGCGCAGGCGTGCTCGGCGATCAGGCCGAAGGTCGCCCCGCAGTTGCGGCACACGAGGCCGCGAGCGGGACACGGGGGGATCGGACCACCGGCGGACGAATCGGCCTGGACGGATCCGGGTGCGGTCAACGTCATGCGACGACTACCTCCTCATCTTCCCCGCAGCGGGCCGTCGAGCCGTGCGGGACGGAATTGGCACCTTCCGCTGCGCATGCGCACAGGCGGCGGTTGCCGGGGCTTCGTCGGGCCGTGTCCCTCTGCCCCTCTGGATGAGTGGAACGCCGCCGATCGTACCCATCGGCTCCGAGAACCCCCCGCGCGGCCGGATGCGTCGCGCGTCACTCCCCCCTTGCTGCCGCAGCCGGGTCGCAGCACGATCGGGCGGCCGCAGGGAGAACGAGGCGGGGAGCACGCCGTGGACCGGCACCGACGCACGTCGCGCGCCGTCCTGGCGGCGGTCCTCGCCGTCGTCGTCACCGGCTGCACGGCACCGGACCGGACATCGGAGCGCCCGGCCGCCGCGGGGACGACGACGGAGGCTGCCGCGGCCGACGTCACCGGGGTCCTCCTCCAGTTCCGGCGCGACGTCGCCCGCGGACGCGTCGAGGTACGGCTCACGGCGTCGGCCGAGGACCTGGCGGTCGACGGGCTGGAACTGGTGGCCCCGGGCCTGACCGCCCGACCGGGCGACCCCCGCGGTGCCGCACTCCGGCCCGGGACGGCCCTGGACTTCCCCGTGGTGGTGGCCGGCGACTGCGCGGTCGCCCCCGGTCCCCCGGCGGCCGTCGTGCACCTGCGCGACGGGGCGGGGGCCGCGCGGCAGGCGACGGTGCCGCTCGAGGACGACGGCCTCGTCCGGCGGCTGCACGACGGGCTCTGCTTCGCGGACTCGCTGCTGCGCCAGGTGGCGATCGAGGTGGTGGACCTGCGGGAGGTCGAGGGCCCCGCACTCCGGGCCACCGTGCGCCTCCGCAGGCTCGCCGGCGACGATCCGGTGCGCCTCACCCGCGTCGACCCGAACACCGTCTACGACATCAGCCCGGTCGGCCCGCTGCCCCAACTCGACGGGGACGGCGCGGTGAGCGGTGACCTGCGCCTGGTCCCGGCCCGCTGCGACGTCCATGCGCTCGGCGAGAGCTACCGGACCGGCCTCATCGGGCTCGTGGTCGAGGTCGGCGACGAGGAGCCGCGCTCCTTCGTGCTCACGCCCGACCCCGCCGTGCGGCAGCGGATCGAGGCGTTCGCCGTCGAGACCTGCCGCGAGGGCGCCGACTGAGCCCGGGCACCATGACCCCGTGGCCGCCCGCATCGTCTACACCGATCTCGACGGCACGATGGTCGGTCCGCGGGGGTCGTTCTGGCACACCGCCGGCCGTGATCTCACCGCCGACCCGGCGTCCGCGCTCCTGGACCTCCACCGCGCGGGCGTCGCCCTGGTCCTGGTCAGCGGGCGGACGTTCGAGCAGGTCGTCGAGGCGGCGCGCATCTTCGCCGCCGACGGGGCCATCGCCGAGCTCGGCTCGACCATCGCCTGGGACGCCGGTCGCGGCACCCACCGGCTCACCGGGGAGCTGCCGGCGCGGTACGACGGCCGCACGCCGATGGACGTCATGGCCGAGCTCGGCGTCGTCGAGGACCTGATCGCCGAGCACCCGGGCCGGCTGGAGTGGCACGCGCCGTGGCACGCCACGCACTCCACCGACGCGTTGCTGCGCGGCCGGGTCGACCCGGTCGCCGTCGACGCCTGGCTCGCGGAGCGGGGCGCCGGCTGGCTCACGCTCAAGGACAACGGGGCGATCCCGGCGACGTCCCGGTTCGGTCTGGACGACGACCCGCTGCCGCCGCGGGTCTACCACCTGATGCCGCGCGGCATCTCCAAGGGCGCGGCCATCGCCTGGGACCTCGAGCGGCGCGGCCTCTCCCCCGACGACGCCGTCGCCATCGGTGACAGCGTCAGCGACCTGGACATGGCCCCCGCCGTCGGACGGCTGTTCATCACCGCGAACGGGGCAGCGGTCGACGGCATGAGCGGCCTGCTCGACGCCGTCCCGAACGTCACCGTGACCGACGCGGCGATGGGCGAGGGCTGGGCCCAGGCGGTCCGCGCGAGCCTCTGAGCGGCCGGCGTCAGACGACGTCGTAGGTCAGGTGGGTGGCCGTCGACGTCGGGATGACGCTGCGCTGCACCAGCGTCCGCGCGGCTCCGCCGGTGAACAGCGGCGTCCCCGCGCCCAGCACGACGGGTGCCAGGTGCAGGGACAGCACGTCGACCAGCCCGGCGGCCACGGCCGAGCCGACGGTGGCGCCGCCGCCCATGACGACGACGTCGAGGTCCTGACCCTTCTCCGCCGACGCGGCCTCGGCACGGGTCCGTGCCGCCGCGACGGCGTCGGGCAGGCCGGTGGTGACGAACGTCCAGTCGAGGTCGGTCAGCCGCACCGAGTCCGGCACCACGCTCGTCACCACCACGAACGCGGGCCTCCCGACCTCGCCCGCGCCGTAGCCGACCTCGTCGTTCCACCCGGCCGGTCCGTCGACCACGTCGAACAGCCTCCTGCCGAGGATCACGGCACCGGATCGGGCAGTCGCCTCCTGCACGATTCGGCGGTCCTCGGCGTCGTCGGAGAAGGCCCATGTGTGCAGCGCCTCGCCGCCGGTGCCCAGGCCGTTGCCCGGACCGGCGTCGGGGCCGGTCACGAAGCCGTCCACCGAGACGGAGATGTCCGCGACGATCCAAGTCATGCAGGGCAGACCCGTCGGCCCGCCCGAAGTCATCGCCCGCCCGCCGTCACAGGGACATCCAGCAGTAGAGCGCGCCCCCACCGCCTCGAGCGCGCCGCGCGAGATCGGCGAGCTCCGCGAGGGCCTCCGCGAGGTCACCGGGATCCCACCAGCCGGCCAGCTCCTCCGTCCGGGACCAGGGTTCCACCACCTGACGGAGCCGGTCGGGCGAGGCACCGGCCAACGCATCGGTCAGCGCGTCGCTCAGCCGGTGCACCCACACCGCGTCCTGCGCCTCGGCGACCGAGGCGCCCGCGTTCGCGGCGACGAGAGCCTCGACGTCCCCTCCGGTGAGCATCGATTCCAGCGTCGCCATGGGGACGATCGGGTCCAGGCCCTTGAGGTCGGCGGTCGGCAGGGCACCGGGGGACGCCGACGGTCCGCCCAGCCAGGTCGCGGTGAGCGCAGCCTGCTCGTCGTCGGCGGCGATGAAGTAGTCGCAGAGCAGGCCCACGACGCGGACCGTAGCCAGGTCACCGCTCGTGCCCCACGGATGTCACCCCGTCGTGCGAGCGACGCCGACTCGAGCGCCACCCGGCGACCGGATCACGCCGCGGAGGAGGTCGTCACCGGAGGAGGGATGGCCAGGAGCGGTCGCGCCGTCAGGACGTGACGTCGCGGCGGGCGAAGTGCCGAAACGCCAGTGCCGTGAAGATCGCCGCGTAGACCAGCGACTGGATCACGCCCCGGAAGAGGTCGCCGGAGTCGACCGGCGTCTGGAGCAGGTCGGTCCAGGCGAACTCCCCTGCCGTGGGGAACCAGTCGCGGATGGCCCCGAGCTGCTCGACCTGGTCGAGGATCGCGAAGACGAACATGGTGAACACCGCGCCACCGACGGCGGCCAGCGGCGCGTCGGTGATGGTGGAGAACCAGAACGCCAGCGTGCCGACGACGAGCAGGTGCACGGCGAGGTAGGCCAGCATCCCGGCCAGCCGCAGCATGCCTTCTCCCTGCCCGAGCCGGATGCCGACCGGGGTCTGGATGTCGCCGAAGCCGAACGCGATCCCGCCCGCGACGACGGCGACGACGGCGAGGACGACGAGCGCCCCGACCGAGAGCACCAGGGCCGCGTAGAACTTCTGCCTGAGCAGGCGCATGCGCGGCACCGGGGTCGCGAGCGTGTAGCGCAGCGAACCCCAGGAGGCCTCGCTGGCCACGGTGTCGCCGAAGAAGAGCGCGTACACCACCACCAGGAAGAAACCGGTGGTCGCGAACAGCACGAAGAGCGTGAAGTTGAGCCCGCTCGACGTGGCGACGTCGACGAGGTTGATCCGCGAGTTCTCCGCCGCCTCCTCGCTGCCACCCAGCTGCAGCGCGGCGATGAGGATCAACGGCAGGACCACCATCAGCGCCAGCGCGCCGATCGTGCGCCGCCGCTTGAACTGCCGGCGCAGCTCCACCGACAGCCGCAGCGTGCGCTCCGGCCGGTACCCGGCCACGGCCCCGGTCGGCTGCACGTGCTCCGTCGTGCTGCTCATGACTCCCCCACCAGCGCCAGGAAGGCGTCCTCGAGCCGGCGACGCGGCGTGAACTGGTCGACGTCGATGCCGGCGGCCACCAGAGCCTGCAGCGCGGCCGCCCGCGAGTAGCCGTCCAGGTCGGCCACCAGCCCCTCGTCGGTGCGCCCTGCGGTCACGCCCGGCAGGCCCTCGAGGACGGCGATCGCCCGGTCGGTGTCGGCGTCGTCGGCCAGGCCGACGAGGACCGCCCCGCCCGTGCCGACGATCTCCTCGACCGTGCCCTGCGCGATCTTCTGCCCCTTGGCCATGACGACGACGTGGCTGCAGGTCTGCTCGATCTCGCTCAGCAGGTGGCTGGAGACGATGACGGTGCGCCCGGTGGCGGCGTAGTTCTGCAGCACCTCCCGCATGGCGTGGATCTGCGGCGGGTCCAGCCCGTTGGTCGGCTCGTCGAGCACCAGCAGGTCGGGCAGCCCGAGCATCGCCTGCGCGATCGCGACCCGCTGCCGCATGCCCTGGCTGTAGCGGCGGACCGGGCGGTCGAGCGCGGTGCCGAGGCCGGCGACCTCGATCGCTTCCTCCATGTGCGCGTCCTCGGCGGGCCGGCCGGTCGCCGCCCAGTAGAGGCGCAGGTTGTCGCGACCGGACAGGTGCGGCTGCAGCCCGGTGCCTTCGACGAAGGAGCCGAGCCGGGACAGCACGGGAGCGCCGGGCCCGGCCGCGTGCCCGAAGATGCTGATCCGCCCCTCGGTCGGCCGGATCAGGCCCATCAGCATCCGGAGCGACGTCGTCTTGCCCGCTCCGTTGGGCCCCAGCAGGCCGAGGACCTGGCCGCGCCGGACCTCGAACGAGAGGTCGCGGACGGCGACGAAGCCGTCCTTGTAGGCCTTGGTGATGCCCTCGAAGCGCAACGGCACGTCCTCGCCGTCCGGTTCGACGGCCGAGACCTGGCGCCGCCGTCGCCGGCCCCACAGCAGCGCCGTCGCCCAGCCGAGCAGACCCAGACCGGCCAGGACGGCGAGCAGGACCCACCACCGCGCGGAGCTGCTGTCCGCCTGCGGGACGCCCTCCACCTGGGGGACGGCCAGCGCGGCGTCGGCCAGCGCCACGGAGTAGACCGTCGACTCCGCGGGCAGCGCGAACGCCTGGTCGGTCGAGGAGACGACCAGCCGCATCGTGTGGCCGGCCTCGAAGCGGTGCACGATGCCCGGCAGCGTGATGCTCACCCGCGTCGGCTGCGTCGGATCCGCCGACAGGCCGGTCAGCGCGAGCGGTGCGACCAGCCCGGCGGGCAGCGTCGTGCCGCCGCCGGGGGCGACGTCGTAGAGCTTGGCGAACAGGGTCGCCGTCCCGGCGGGTGCGGCGACGGCGATCTCGGCGGTGGGGGCACCGACCACCTCGAGCGCCTCGTCGAGCGGCTCGCTCTCGAAGGCGGCGAACTGACCGGGGATCTCCAGCGTCGTCCCACCCAGGGCGGCGGTCAGCGCGCCCAGCCCGGGCACGGTGGTGAGGGCGCCCGGCGTGCCGCCCGCCGGGGTGACGACCGGCTGGGTGGAGCCGTCCAGCTCGACGTCACGGCGGCCGACCGGCTCGGCCCCCTCCAGCCCCGGGTAGGCCTCGGCGCGGACGGTCTGCGTGCCGCCCTGGACGCGCCCGACGCCGCTGCCGAGGCCGGTGGGCGCCGGGTACTCGAAGCCGGTGCCGGGGTCCGCGCCGCGACCGCGGAGGTGGAAGTCGAACCAGCCCACGACCTGCTCGCGGAGGTACTCGGTCACCCGGTCCGAGGCCCCGGCGTCATGCCCGCCGGCGTACCAGACCACCTTGACCGGGGTGCCTGCCTCCGCGATGCCGCGGGCGTTGGCGTCGGCCTGCCCCAGACCGAACAGGGAGTCCTGGGTGCCCTGGATGAGCAGCGTCGGCGCTTCGATCCGGTCGAGCACGCCGGCGGGGCTGCTCCGGTCGAGGACGGCGGCGATCTCCGGCGTGAGCGTCCCCGTGGCGGCGGCGGTCTGGTACGCGGCGCAGATGTCGGCGCGGAACCGCCCGCAGGTCAGCGCCTGCTCGACCGCGGCCGGGTCCAGGGAGGAGAGGTCGGGCAGGCTCAGCCCGCCGGCCGCCGACGGCTGCGTGCCGCCGTCCTCACCCGGAACAGCACCCAGCCCGTCGAGCAGCCCGCCGCTCGGGACGGACCCGACGCCGAAGAACAGCCCGGCCCACAGCCGCTTGAAGACGCCGGTGGCGTCGTCCTGCGGGGTGGCGGCCGGCGTGGCGTCGTCGACGGTGCCGGTCTGCGAGGGGAACAGCGCCGCGGTCAGGGAGTTCCAGGTGATCTGGGGCGCGATCGCGTCGATGCGGTCGTCGTAGGCCGCGCCGAGCAGCGACACCGCGCCGCCGTAGGACCCGCCGGCCACGCCCACCCGGGGGTCGCCGTCGCCGTCGAGCTGGACGTCGTCGCGGTCGGCGAGCAGGTCGATGAGCGTGGAGAGGTCGGCGATCTCGTAGCGCGGGTCGTTCAGGCCGATCTGGCCGGTGCTCTCCCCGAACCCGCGGGCCGAGTAGGTGAGGACGACGTAGCCCCGCTCGGCGAGGGCCTGCGCGTCGTCGGCGACCGACTGCTTGCTGCCGCCGAAGCCGTGGGCGAGCACCACGGCGGGGGCCGGCTCGTCCCCGGCGGGCAGGAAGAGGGTCGTGTCGAGCTCCACGGCGTCGGCGCCGCTGCCCGAGGGCACCCGGCTCTCCTCGGTGCGCACCTCGCCGGCCGCGGAGGCGGCGGGAGCGAGGGCGAGCAGACCGCCGGACAGCAGCAGGGAGGCGAGGACTGCGGACGTCACGCGGGCGCCGGAGCGCGGGCGGGGACGCACCAGCCCGCGGAGGGGGCGCACGAAGCGGCCAACGGACGACGGGCGGCCGGTGTTCCGGAGGCCCGACGTCCGGTTCCGGGACCGGCGGCCGGCCGTCCCGGAATCGTGGATCAGGGCTGCCAGTCGCCCGTCGTGACGACCACGAGGCCCGGCGCGTCGACGCCGGCGGGCATCTCGAAGAAGCGTGCCGTCGGGCCCTGGAGCTGCGGGAACATCTCGATCAGCTGGAGAGCGGCCTGCCGCTGGTTCTCGTCGCCCTCGGTGAAGAACACGGTGCTGGCAGCCACGTCACCGGCGGTGTAGGCGCCCACACCGGGGGTCTCCCAGCCGCCGGCCGCGACCGTCGCCGCCACCTTGGCCGCGAGGCCGTTGATGTCGGTGGAGTTGAGCACGGTGACCGGCACACGGACCGGCGACGCCGCGACGGGCTCGGTCTGGATCGGGTTGTCGGGCAGCTCGGGCAGGGACGAGACGTCCGGGACGACGGGGGCCGTCGTGGCGGGCGCCGTGTCGGTCTGCGCGGCGGCGTCCTGGGTCTCGGGCGAGACGTAGGAGTAGACGCCGAGGACACCCAGCGCCACGACGGTCATGGCCACCAGGCCCTTGAGGACGCGGTGCGTCTTGCGGGGCTCGTCCTCCTCGAGGACGGCGACGGCCGAGCCCTTGTGACCCTGGGCCTTGCGGCGCGCGGCGTCGGCGGCCTGGCGCTCGGCGCGCATCGCGGCGCGGCCACCGACGGGGCCGGTCCCCGGACCGCGGACCGGCGCGGGAGCGTCGTCCTCGGCCTGGGCAGGACGGCGGCCGCGGCGGACGGACCGTTCCGGGATCGCGGTCGTACCGGGCGCGTGCGCGAACTCGGGGCCGGTGAAGGGGTCGTCGGCCTCGGAGCGCGTCGTCCAGTCGCCGAAGGTGGGGGCGGCGGCCGGCTTCTGGCTGGGCACCCGGGGAGCGGGCGCGGACCGGCGCAGACCCGAGCGACCGGTGGACACGAGGACGGACTCGTCGTCCGGGAGCGAACGAGCGGTGCGCACCGGGCGCTCGAGCAGGTCGGCGCGGGCACCCGAGCCCTGGCTCCCGGAGAGGAAGGCGTCGTCGGCCGCGACGTCGGCGCCGCCCTGGTAGGAGGCGAGGGAGGTCAGGGGCGCGGGAGCCGCCGGCCGCGACGGAGCGGCGGCACGGGCGGCCGGGACGGGAGGCAGCGGCAGCCGCGAACGCGACATCTGCCGGGGCGCCTCCGGCGTGCGGACGGCGGCGGCGGGAGCCGGGCGCGAGGCGGCCGGACGGCCACTGCCGGCCCGGTCACGCCCCGGTGCGGTGGGGTGATCGCTCAGGCCGGCGGACGCGCCGCTCCAGAGCCCGTCGGGAACGTCCGTACGCCGACGACCCGGGGCCACGGGGGCGCTGCCCCGGTCCCGTCCGTCACTGCCTGAATCGGCGTGCCTGCCCACGGTGAGTGAATCTAACCGGTGTAACTCTCATCCGAAAGGACCTTGGGACGAACGCGTTCGTGCCCGCGCGAGTCGCAACCGCCGCAGCCGCCGGACCAGCATCGGGTCGGCGGCCAGTGCGTCGGGTCGGTCCACGAGGGCGTTGAGCACTTGGTAGTAGCGCGTCGGGGTCACGCCGAAGAGGTCGCGGATCGCGGTCTCCTTGGCCCCCGGACGGCGCCACCACTGCCGCTCGAAGGTGAGCATCTCGTGCTCCCTGCGCGAGAGCCCCACGCCCGGGACCTGCGCGGAAGCCTCCGCGGGGCCCTCCGGCCGGGGCGGGGAGACCACCGGGTTCGGGTCGTCGGTCATCGCTCGTCCATCTCCTGCTCGTCCGGCCGCTCCGGTGCCCGGGGCCGCCAACGCCTGCGACGGTAGCGGTGGGGTCCGACAGTTCTGCGCACCGCGCGGATCGTCGTCCCGCGGCCGGTCAGAGACCGGCCGGGACCACCTCGGCGGCCGCCCGGCGGCTCGACGCCCGGGCGTGTCGCAGGGTGTCGACGGTGAAGACCGCCAGGGCCACCCAGACGATCGCGAAACCGGCCAGGCGGGCCGGCGGCATCGGCTCGCCGTTCACGAAGACGCCGATCGCCAGCTGCATGGAGGGCGTCAGGTACTGCAGCAGCCCCACCGTCGACAGCGGGATCCGGCGGGCGGCCGCGGCGAAGAGCAGGAGCGGCACCGCCGTCGCGACACCGGAGCTGACCAGCAGCAGCGCGTGGCCCGTGCCGGCGTTGGCGAACGTGCCGTCGCCGGAGGAGTGGAGCACCGCCAGCACCGCTGCCGCCGGGACCGCGACCAGCGCGGTCTCGACGAACAGGCCGGGCGCCGCCTCCGTGCGGACCAGCTTCTTCATCAGGCCGTACAGGGCGAACGTCAGCGCCAGACCGAGGGCGATCCAGGGCGGCCGCCCGTAGTCGAGGGTCAGGACCAGGACGGCGACGGCGGCGATGCCGACGGCGGCCCACTGGAGCGGCCGGAGCCGTTCGCTGAAGACGACGACCCCGAGCACGACGCTGACCAGCGGGTTGATGAAGTAGCCGAGCGAGGTCTCCACGACGTGCCCGGCGTTCACGGCCAGGACGAAGATCAGCCAGTTGGCCGCGATGAGGACCGCCGCACCGAGCAGCACCAGCAGCCGGCGCCGGTCGGTCACCAGCGCCCGTACCTGCCCCCAGCGGCGCACGGCGGTGAGCAGGATCCCGACGAAGAGCAGGGACCAGAGCACCCGGTGGGCGACGATCTCCAGCCCCCCGGCCGGCTCCAGCAGGGGGAAGTAGAGAGGGAACAGTCCCCACAGCGCGTAGGCGCCGAGCCCGGAGACCACCCCCAGGCGACGCTCGTCCACGGCCGCACCGTACGCGGCGCCGCCGTCAGGGGGTCTGGATGTAGTCGACCAGCTGCCGGCGCTCCTCCTCGAGCTCGTCGAGCCGCGCCTTGACGACGTCGCCGATGGAGACGATGCCCACCAGCTCGCCGTCGACGACGACGGGGACGTGGCGCACCCGCTTGTCGGTCATCGTGCGCGCGAGGTCGTGCACGCTCGCCTCGGGCGGGCAGGTGTGCACCTCCGCCGTCATCACGCTCGAGACGGGTTCGGCGAGCAGACCGGCGCCGCGGGCGTGCAGCCCCCGCGCGACGTCCCGCTCGGAGACGATGCCGTCGATGCGGCGGCCGTCGGAGGAGACCACCAGCGCGCCGATGCCCTTCTCCGCCAGCAGGGCGAGCGCGGTCCGGACGCTCTCCGCCGCGTCGATGGTGGCGATCTCGCGGCCCTTGTGCCGCAGCAACTGGCTGATCTGCACGGGAACCTCCTGGAGGACGGTGCCGGGAGTGTGCACCCGCGCCCGCCCGGGGGCAACGGCGCGCGGATGCGGCCTACCGTCGGGTCGTGAGCTCGCAGCGCCCCAACCCCGCTCAGTGGGTCTGGTACGCCCTCGGCGGCGGGCTGCCGCGCGAGCTGTCCCCGTGGGTGCTCGCGGACACGACCGGGCGCACCTGGATCTGGCGGCACCTCGCGCGCGCCGTGGTCCAGCTGCTGCCGCTCCTGGTCCTGTGCCTCGTCGTCGTCCCGGTGCCGTTCGCCTACCGGGCGTCGGCCGCTGCGGGCGGCCTGCTGCTCGGCCTGCTCTTCTCGATCGCGTTCATGACCGAGACGATCGAGCACCGGGCGACGAAGGCCGGGTACCCGCCGGGGACGGCGGCACGGCTGCGCGCCGAGCGGAGCGACCGGGCGCGCGTCGAGCGCTCCTCCCCCTACCGCCGGGACGGCGCGGGCAGCTTCGACTGAGGCGCGGACCCGTCAGTCGACGCGGAAGCCGATCTTGACGGCGACCTGGAAGTAGGCGACGGCGCCGTCGACCACCTGGCCGCGGATCTCCTGCGCCTCGAACCACTCGATGTTGCGCACCGTCTGCGACGCCTTGGCGATGGCGTTGCGGATCGCCTCGTCGACACTGACCGGGCTGCTGCCGACGATCTCGCTCAGCCTGTACACGTGGTCGCTCACGGTGCCTCCTACGTATGCCGGGACGGTCGTCGAACCCTGGCACGCGCCCGGGGTCGGTGCCTACGTACGTAGTTCTGAAGGCGCCGAATACGTCGTCCGACGGATTTGGCGGGAGTCCGGTCGCAGAAGTCTTCGAGTCGTTCCCGAACGACCTCGAAGGAGCCCCCCGATGACCGCTCTCGCCCTCGCCCCCGCCCCCGCGATCCCCGCGCCGCGGCGGGCCGACCGGACCGACCTCCCGGTCGTGGACCGCCGGCACCTGCAGGCGCTCGCCGCAGGCGACGACGCCGCGTGGCAGCAGACGGTCCGGCGGTACGAGGGCCTGCTGCGCTCCGCCGCCCGCGTCGTCCTGCGCAGCGACTCCGACGTCGACGAGGCCGTGCAGCGCACGTGGGTCCTGCTGCTCCGCAACGCCGCCCGCATCAACGACCCGGCCTGCCTCCCGGGCTGGCTGTCCACCACCGCGCGACGCGAGGCGCTGGCCATCCTGCGGGCCCAGCAGCGCGCCGTCCCCACCGAGGACGTCGCCGAGCAGGTCGCGCCCCACGACCCGGACATGGCGGCGGCGCTCATGGAGCAGGAGCTCCGCGAGGCCCTCGACCGGGCCGTGGAGAAGCTGCCCGACACCCAGCGCCGGATCGTGCAGGCGCTGCTGCGCGAGCCGGAGTCCTACGACGCGCTCAGCCAGGAGCTGGGCATCCCGCGCGGCAGCCTCGGCCCGCTGCGGGGTCGCGCGGTGAAGACCCTGCGGGCCCAGCTGGAGCCGAGCCTCCGCTGAGCGCTACTGCTGGCCACCGCCGGGGCGCCGCTTGGCGACGACGTGCTTGATGCCCTCGCGCAGCGCACCCTCGAAGGTCAGGTCCGGGGTGGCGTCCACCACCTCGCGGAGCTCGCCCACGAGGTCGTCGTCGTCGAACTCGACGTTGTCCTCCCGGTCGTCACCGGGCTTGGTCAGCGAGAACTTCACGGGCGACATCGGCGTCCTTCCGCAGGTGGGAACCGGGTTACCGGGCCACTCTGGCGGCGAGTGCCGCTGCTTGTCCACGGTTGCTGACCTGGAGCTTGTGCAGCACGCGGGACACGTGGACGCCGACGGTCCGCTCGCTGATGAACAGGCTGCGGGCGATCTGCCGGTTGGTCGCCCCGGTGCCGAGCATCTCCCACACCTCGTGCTCCCGTTCGGTCAGCCCGTAGGGCCGGTCCTCGGCCGGCGTGCGCGGCGCCGGCGCCGCCGACAGCCGGGTGCGGGCGAGCAGCCCGTCGATCTCGGCCAGCAGCGGGGCCGCGCCCAGCCGCTCGGCGATCTCCCTGGCCGCGGACGCCGCGGCGGACGCGCGGTCGCGGCGCTTCTCCCCCACGTGGCACTCGGCCTGGCGGAACAGGCAGTACGCCTCCTCCAGCGGTCGGTCGACGGCCCGCCACAGGTCCACCGACGCCGCCCAGCCCTCCGCGGTGTCCGCACCACGGGCCCGGTCCCGCTCGTTGCGCGCCGTCCGGTGGTCGGCCGCCTGGCCCTGGTCGTCGTCGTCGGCCGGGGCGAGCCGGTCCAGCTCCTCCTCCAGCGCCGCGAGGCGCGCCTCGGCCGCCGGGTCCGCCCGCCCGGGCACCGGCCCGCGGCGGTCGGCCTCGTTGCGCAGCCCGATGACGAGCAGCTCGGTCTGGAACGCCGAGTCCTGCGTCTGCGCCAGGCGGTCGAGGGCCTCGACGACGACGCGGTGGCAGCCGGCGTGATCCCCCTCCCGGGCCAGCAAGGCAGCCGTCACCGTCGCGATCGCCGCGACGACGGTGGGCTCGTCGACGTCGCGCAGCGGATCGGCGGCGGCCAGGCTGGCCCGCGCCCCCTCGGTGTCGCCCGTGGCCAGCCGCAGCTCGGCGCGCTCGAGGTGGAGGTGCAGCCCCTGCCCCTGCGTGACCCGCCCGTCGAGGAGCTCGGCGAGCACCTCCTCGCAGCGCTCGTACTGACCGCGGCGGCGCAGCATGTTGGTCGCGTTGCAGGCGAGCGCGGAGCCGACCGCCAGCTCCAGGCCGTACTCCGGCAGGATGCGCAGCCCTTCGAGCGCGGCGGCGCACGCCTCCGCCGGCATGCCCGAGTACTCGTAGGCGATCATCAGGTTCGCGTAGCTGCGGCAGAGCACCGCGTGGTCCTCGACGTCCCGCGCCAGCCGCACGCCCTCGCGGATCACGTCGAGACCCGACGGGTCCCCGCGGAACGCCGCCGCCGCGCCGCGGGTGGTCAGCGCGTCGGCCAGGACCGCCGTCGTGCCGTGCTCGCGCGCGGCCGCGACCGACCGCTCCGCGTACCCGACGGCGTCGTCGAACTCGGCCATGATGAACGCCGCGCGCGCCTGGGCGCCCCAGACCTGGGCGTGGCAGGCGGTCACCTCGGCGTCGAGCGCCTCCGCGGCCTGCGCGTACGCCGCGCGGCTGCGGCTGGTGTGCCCGGCCTCCCAGAGGAAGCAGCCCAGGCGTTCGAGCGCGCTCACGCGGTCCGGCGCCGGGATGCCCGGGGCCTGCAGCGCCCGGTCCAGCAGGGTGACCGCCGCGGCCGGATCACCCGCGAGCCGGGCGACACCGGCGGCCTCCAGCGCCAGGTCGAGGTCGCCCTCGGCGTCCGGCCGCCCGAACTGCAGCGCGCGGCGGTAGTGCGCCCAGGACTCGGCGTAGGCGTTGAGCCGCCGGGTGCTGCGTGCTGCCCGCAGGCTCCACTCGGCTGCCTGGGCCTGCGCGCCGGCCGCCTCCCAGTGCACGCTCACCGCGGCCGCCGTCACGACGTCGTCCGACCGGTCCTCGGCGAGCGCGTGGGCCGCCCGGCCGTGCAGGTCGCGCCGCTCGAACGGGAGCAGCTGGCCGAGCACCGCGTCGCACATGAGGCTGTGCCGGAAGGCGTAGTCGGCGCCCTGGACGACGAGCACCCCGGCGCCGACGGCCTCGCGGACGGCCGCGCCGTAGCGCTCCGGCGGCAGCGCCGACGCCCGGAAGAGGTGCTCGTCGGACACCCACAGGCCGAAGACGGCGGCGGCGCGGACGAGGGCGGCGGCGTCGGGGCCGAGGCGGCGCACCCGCGCGAGCAGCATGTCGGTGACCCGCCGCGACCCGGGGTCCTTCACCAGCTCGCCCAGCAGGTAGGGGTGGCCCTGGGTCT
Organism: Blastococcus litoris; assembly: GCF_003075095.1. Classification (GTDB taxonomy): domain Bacteria; phylum Actinomycetota; class Actinomycetes; order Mycobacteriales; family Geodermatophilaceae; genus Blastococcus_B; species Blastococcus_B litoris. The sequence goes on along the minus strand of NZ_QCZF01000001.1, from coordinate 423,670 downwards.
GCTCGTACCAGGTGTCGGCGTCGACGGTGGCGTCCCCGGTGAGCGCGGCGACCAGCTCCCGGGTCTCCTCGCGGTCGAGCCGCTGCAGCTCCATGCAGGTCGCACCGGGGATCCGGGTGAGCTCGGCGACCGCCTCCTGCACGCGGGCCAGGTGCGGTTCCTCGTCGTCGCGCAGCGTCAGCACGAGGCTCACCCCGCGGCGCCGCGCCTGGACGGCGAGGTAGACGAGGAAGTCGCAGGTCGTCTCGTCGGCCCACTGCAGGTCGTCGATGACGATGGTGGCCGTCGGGGACCCGGCCGGCGCGAGCGCGTCGGCCCAGCGCCGGATGGCCCGCAGCCGCTCCTCGGCCGACTGCTCGGCGCCGTCGGAGGCGTCCGGCCAGCCGCCCCGCGCGTCGAAGATCATCTCGAGCGCCGCCAGCGGCAGCGGCTGCCCGGCGAGCTGCAGGCACGCGCCCTCGACGACCTCGGTGGCGGCCCCGACGCGCTCGGCGGCCACGAGGGAGGACTTGCCGACGCCCGCCTCGCCGCAGATCAGGACGACGTGGCCGGGTTCTGCGAACGCGGCAGCGACGGTCGCCCGATGGTGCGCCCGCCCGACGTAGGGGACCCCCACCCCGATCACCCCGACATCCTGCCTGCGCGGATGCGGGTCGTCCAGGTTCTTCCTGCCCTTCGGGGCCGGACGGCGTGCACGCGCACGGCGACAGCGGAGCCGACGAGGGGACTTGAACCCCTAACCGCCCGATTACAAGTCGGGTGCGCTACCAATTGCGCCACGTCGGCGGCCTGGGAACGAGTCCCGGCCCAAGGATAGGGACCGCCCCGGGCGGCAACGGGGTGGCATCAGCTGCCCATCGCCCTCAGGCGGCGTCGGTGCCGGCGGCCGGGTCGCCCTGCACGGGCCGCCCCTGGACGTAGTCGGCGGGATCGGTGCCCAGGGCCGGCCCCTCGGCGAGCCAGCGCGCGAAGCCCGCCGGGTCGCGCCGCTCGAGCTCGTCGAGCGTCTCCTCGCGGCGCCGGACGAGCGCCTGGCGCTCGACCGGGCTCAGCTGGGCTCCCAGGGCTGCGGTGGTGCGGATCCACTCCCGTCCGAGCGCCGGCGTGGACAGCGAGGAGAGGCTGGTGCCCGCGGCACCGGGCGAGGGCTGGGGATCCACCGGGAGCCGCAGCACCTCGGCCCCGGACGCACCTCCGGGCGCCCGACCGTGCCGCCGGGAGGAACCCGCGACCCGGACCAGCAGCCACGCGCCCACCGCCAGGACACCGGTCAGGACGGCGACGACGCCACCGGTCAGGACCGCGACGCCGGCCAGCGCCAGCAGGCCACCCACGGTCCACCCGGCAGCCTGGACGGCGGATTCCAGGACCGGCCGGCGGTCGTGCCGCGGGATGTCCCGCGTGATGCCGACGGCGATGCAGCCGGCCAGCAGCCCGGCGACACCCACCGCCACCCGTCCCGCCGGTTGCAGCCCCAGACCGCCCAGCACGACGAGGGCGCCGGTGCAGAGCACGCCCAGCCACCGCAGCAGCCGGGCCAGGAGTCCGCGGACGGGCACGGTCGGCCTCCAGGGCGACGGTGGGACAGAGCCTCCCCCCTACCCGCGCCACCACGCCGTTGCACACGGGCACGGGAGGTCTTCCCTCCCGCCGCGGGGACGAGGACGCTCGGGGGCAGGCGGACCCAGCCGACACCCGGAGGTGCCCCGTGACGACCTCGACCCCCACCGCTCCCCTCGGCGGACCGGCCCCGGCAGCAACGGAGGACGGCTCCGCCCGCGAGATCGTGGTCGGGGTCGACGGCTCGGAGGTGGGGCTCGGGGCCGTGCGGTGGGCCGCACGGGAAGCGGTCCGGCGCAACGCCCCGCTGCGGCTGCTGCACGCCGCGCCCTACCTCGGCACCCGCAGCGGCGGGTCGCCGCCGCCCGAGCTGCCACGGGCGCGGCGCATCACCGCGCAGGCCTACACGGTCGCGCGGCACACCGATCCCGCCGTCCAGGCCTCGACCGAGGTCGTCCCGGGTGACCCGACCGACGCCCTGCTGCGCGCCGCAGCGTCCGGGCAGCTCGTCGTGCTGGGCAGCCTGGCGACCGGCGCGCCCGACGAGCTGGTGCTCGCCAACGTGGCGGTCCGGGTGGCCGCCCGCTCGCCCCAGCCCGTGGTCCTGGTCCCCCGCCCGAGGTCCGGCGAGCCGAACGGGCGGCCGACGGTCGCGGTGCTGGGCGTGGGCGCCCCGGAGGACGACGAGGCCGTGGCCACCTTCGCCGCCGAGTCCGCCGGGGCGAACGGCGGGGACCTCACGGTGGTCCAGACCCGCACCCCGGGACGCGGGGCAGCCGCCGGCTGGGTCGACGACGACGACCGGTGGCGGGAGCGGTACCCGGAGCTGACCGTCACCCGGACGCAGATGCCGCACGCCGGCGCCGACCGCCTCCTCGCCGCCACGTGCCCGACGCCGCTGCTGGTGATCAGCGCCGGGTCGGGCAGCCTGCTGCACCGCAAGCTCGACGGCTCGCACCTGCGGCTCATGCGGCACTGCACGTCACCGATGGCCCTGATCCCCCCGGTGCACCGGCGACGCGAGGGCGACGCCGCGTCGGCCTGACCGCCCTCCCCTCCTGCCGGAGGACCCGCCGCCTGCCCGGCAGGATGGCGCCCCGTGGGTGCCTCCGTGGTGGACCTCGGCCCGCGGCTGGCCGTGGTCCTCGTCGTGCTGACCGCGCTCGCCGCCGTCGGCGGACGGCTCTCGGGGCTCGGGCAGGACCGCCCGGTCGTGGTCGCCGCGGTGCGGGCCACCGTGCAGCTGGCCCTGGTGTCGGCGGTCCTGCTCGTGGTGGTGCGGTCGCTGTGGCTGTCGGCCGTCTTCGTCGTGCTCATGCTGACCGTCGCGACCGCGACCTCCGCCGGCCGGATCACCGGCGCGGGGCTGCGCGGGAGCCGCCGGGCGCTGCCCGCGGCGCTGCCGATCGTCGCCGGCGCCCTGCCCGTCGTCGCCCTCGTCCTGGCCAGCGGTGCGGTGCCGCTGCGCGGTGAGGCGGTGATCCCGGTGGCCGGCATCCTCATCGGCGGGGCGATGACCGCGACGTCCCTGGCCGGACGACGGCTCCGCGACGAGCTGACCGCCCGCCGGGGCGAGGTCGAGGCCGCGCTCGCCCTCGGGATGCTCCGCCGGGACGCCGTCCTGCTGGTCGGCCGGCCGGCGGGGGCGACCGCCCTCGTGCCGCCGCTGGACCAGACGCGGACGGTCGGGCTGGTGACCCTGCCCGGCGCGTTCGTCGGCGTCCTGCTCGGCGGCGGCAGCCCGCTCGAAGCGGGCGCGGCGCAGCTGCTGGTGCTGATCGGCCTCCTGGCCGCCCAGGTGCTGGCCGTCTGGGGCGTCACGGAGCTGATCGCGCGCGGCCGTCTGCTGGACGACGTGCCGGCGTGAGCCGTCCAGGAATCTCACAGGGCGTCCACAGCGCTGCACCAGAGCGCCACCCGACAGTGGAGGCAACCGCAGCCGAACGGCTGCGCGCGAGGAGGACACCGACGTGACTGAGCACGGCCACCCCACCACCCCGGGTTCCGGCACCGGCCCGGGGACCGAGCCCCGCTCCGGCGAGGCGGTGAACCCCGCTGCCCCGACGCCGACCTACGGGTACGGCGCCCCTGGAACGGCCCCCTGGGCCGGGCCGCAGACCCACCCGACGGCGCCGCACCCGACCACACCCCAGCCGCCGTCGTACCCCGGCTACGGGGGGTACCCGACGCCGACCGTCGAGTCGCCCGCCGCAACCGCGACCGCCACGGCGCCGCGTCGCGCGGGCCGGCTCCGCATCGGCCTGGCGGGCCTGGTGGCCGGCGCGCTGATCGGTGGCGGAGCCGGAGCCGGCGTGGCGACCCTGTTCGACGACCCGTCGTCCGCCAACGGCGCCGACGCGGCCGCGCAGAACGTCGTCATCCAGGACCCGGAGACGGCGACCACCGCCACCGCCGCCGCCGCGAAGGCCGCGCCCAGCGTCGTCACCGTCTACGTCACCAGCAACTCGGCGTCGGGCAGCGGCTCGGGCGTCGTCCTCACCGAGGACGGCTACGTCGTGACGAACAACCACGTCGTCGCCGAGGGCGGGGGCGCGCAGACCGTCCAGGTGCGCACCTCCGACGGCACGCTGTACGACGCCACGGTCGTGGGCACCGACCCGGCCGCCGACATCGCCGTCCTCCGGCTCGAGGGCGCCGACGGGCTCACGCCGGCCACCTTCGCCGACTCCGACGACGTGCAGGTCGGCGACGTCGCGGTCGCGATCGGCGCCCCGCTCGGCCTGTCGAACACCGTCACCGACGGCATCATCAGCGCCACCGACCGCGCCGTCGCCACCGGCTCCACGCAGGACGACGCCACGGTCATCGACGCCCTCCAGACCGACGCCGCGATCAACCCGGGCAACTCCGGCGGAGCGCTGGTGAACGGTGCCGGCGAGGTCATCGGCATCAACACCGCCATCGCCACGGTGGCCTCGGGGGCGCCGGGCTCGCAGTCGCAGAGCGGCAACATCGGCGTCGGCTTCGCGATCCCCAGCAACACCGCGAAGCGGATCGCGCAGGAGATCCTCGAGACCGGCTCCGCCACCCGCGCCGTGCTCGGCGTGCGGGCGCAGACCGCCGCCGACGACCAGAACTCCGGCGTGGGCACCGGGGCGCAGATCGTCAGCGTCGAGCCCGGCAGCGCCGCCGCGGAGGCCGGGCTCCAGCAGGGCGACGTGATCACCGCCGTCGGTGACCGGCCGGTGACGACGTCCACCGAGCTCACCGCCGCGGTCCGCAGCCAGGCACCCGGCGCGACGGTCGAGCTGACCGTCCGGCGCGGTGAGCAGACGCAGACCGCCGAGGTCACGCTCGGGTCCACCAGCTGAGCCCCGCGGAGGGTGGCGGCCGGGTCCGTAGGCTCCTGGAGGTGCCGGACCTGACCGCCCCCCTCGCCGGGTCGCTGGACGACCCGGAGCGGGCCCGCGACCTGGCCCGCATGAAGCGGCTGGCGACCGGGCTGTTCCTGCTCGCCGCCGCCGTCTTCCTCGCCTGCGTCCTCGTGGGCGAGGACGCCGGCGCGTGGGTGGGCTACGTCCGCGCCACCGCCGAGGCCTCGATGGTCGGCGCACTCGCCGACTGGTTCGCCGTCACCGCGCTGTTCCGGCACCCGTTGCGGCTGCCGATCCCACACACCGCGATCATCCCGCGCAAGAAGGACCAGATCGGCGCCAGCCTCGGCACCTTCGTCCAGGAGAACTTCCTGACCCGCGCCGTCGTCGAGGAGAAGCTGACCACCGTCGACGTCCCCGGCCGGCTGGGCGGGTTCCTCGCGGCACCGGGCCGGGCCGAGCGGCTGGCCGGCGACGCCTCGGCCGTGCTGACGGCGCTCACCTCGCTGCTGCGCGACGAGGACCTCCAGCCCGCCGTCGCCTCGCTGGTCGACCGCAAGGCCCACGAGACGCCCGCCGCCCCGGTGCTGGCCCGGGTCCTCGAGCTCGTCGTCGAGGGCGACCGGCACCAGGAGGTGCTGTCGGCGGCGCTGCGGCTGCTGGCGCGCTTCCTCCACGAGAACCGCCTGGTGTTCCGCGCGCAGCTGGGTGACGCGTCCCCCGCCTGGGTGCCCGACTGGGTGGACGACCGGGTCTTCGACAAGGTGTTCGCCGGCCTGCAGGGCTTCCTGGAGGAGGTCGGCGCCGACCCGCGGCACGAGCTGCGCCGTTCCTACGACGCCCGCCTCCGCGCCTACGTGCACGCGCTGCGCACCGACCCGGACACCGCCGCCCGGGTCGAGGACCTGAAGAAGGAGCTGCTCGAGCACCCGGCGGTGCGCGCCTGGTCCGGCTCGCTGTGGACCAACGCGAAGAACGCCGTCCTGGCCGCGGCCGCCGACCCCGACTCGGAGCTGCGGGCCCGGATCGCCGCGCTCATCGGCGACGCCGCCCGCCTGCTGCAGACCGACCCCACCGTGCGCGAGCTGGTGCAGCGGCACACCCACCGGGTCGCGGGCTACCTGGTGGAGCGGTTCTCCGGCGACCTGGCCGACCTCGTCAGCAGCACCGTCGCCCGTTGGGACACCGACGAGACCAGCCGGCGGATCGAGCTGCAGGTCGGCCGCGACCTCCAGTGGATCCGCGTGAACGGCACCGTCGTCGGCGGCCTCGCCGGCCTGGTGATCTACACGATCGCCCAGCTGCTGGGGTGACCCGCGATGATCAGGTCAGCTGATCGTCGCGGGTCCTGGCTCAGCACCGGACGTGAGCCACGACCCGGAATGATCAGCTCAGCTGATCATCAACGGCGGGCTGCCGCGGCGGCGTAGAGGGCGATGCCGGCGGCGACGCTGACGTTGAGCGACTCGGTGTCGCGGTCGATCGGGATGCGGACGACGACGTCGCAGCGCTCACGCACCAGCCGGGACAGGCCGGCGCCCTCCGCCCCGACGACGAGGCACACCGGGTCGGCGAAGCCGTCGTACTCGTGCAGGTCGACCTCGCCGTCGGCGGCCAGGCCCACCGTCTGCAGCCCCGACTCCTGGTACGAGCCCAGGGCGCGGGCCAGGTTGACCGCCCGGGCGACCGGGATGCGAGCCGCCGCGCCCGCGCTGGTGCGCCAGGCGGAGGCGGTCATGCCGACCGAGCGGCGCTGGGGGACGACGACGCCGTGGGCGTCGAAGGCCGCGGCGGACCGGACGACGGCGCCGAGGTTGCGCGGGTCGGTGACGCCGTCCAGCGCGACGAGCAGCGGCGCGCGCCCGGAGTCGCGGGCGACGTCGAGCAGGTCGTCGGGGTGGGCGTACTCGTAGGGCGGGACCTGCAGGCCGATGCCCTGGTGCAGCGCGCCCTGCGACATCCGGTCGAACTCGGCCTTGCCGACCTCGAGCAGCGGCAGGCCGCGGTCGGCGGCCAGGGCGAGCGCCTCGGTGATCCGCTCGTCGGTGGTGCGCCCGGTGTCGCCGGTGACCACGTACAGCGCGGTCGCCGGGATCTGCGCGCGGAGCGCCTCCACGACCGGGTTGCGGCCGAGCAGCAGCTCCGGGGCCTCCTCGGCGCGCTGCCGGGCGCGGGTGCGCTCGGCCCGGGCCCTGGCGTCGGCCGCGGCGCGACGCTGGGCGGGGTGGCCGGGCCGGGCGGCGGCCGGCGGGGTCGCACCCCGGCCGGCGAGCGAGCGGCGGTTCTTCCCACCGGTGCCTGCGGTCGCCCGCTTCTTGCCGGCACCGTCGCTCCGGCCTCGGCGCTGGCTGTTGCCGGCCATCAGCGGGTCAGCTCCCATCGGGTTCCTTGCGGGGTGTCCTCGACGGAGACGCCGAGGGCGGTGAGCTGGTCGCGGATCGCGTCGGCCGCCGCGAAGTCCTTGCGGGCGCGGGCCGCCTGCCGCTGCTCCAGCGCCAGCGCGACGAGCCCGTCGGTGGCCTGCGCGAGGCGCTCGTCCGCGCCGCCGGCCCACGCCGGGTCCAGCGGGTCGAGCCCGAGCACGCCCAGCATCGCGCGGACCGCGCCGAGAGCACCGGCGACCGCGGCGTCGTCGCCGTCGGCGAGCGCGGTGTTGCCCTGGCGCACCGCCTCGTGGATGGCGGCGACCGCGGCGGGGGTGCCGAGGTCGTCGTCGAGGGCGGCGCTGAACTCGGCCGGCAGCTCCGGCTTGCCGGCGTCCGCGCCCACCCGCTCGGCGGCCCGTGTCACGAAGGACTCGATGCGGCGGAAGGCCACGCCCGCCTCGGCCAGCGCCTCGTCGGTGAACTCGATCGTGGACCGGTAGTGCGGCGCGATGAGGTAGTAGCGGAGCTCGATCGGGCGGACCCGGCGGACGACCTCGTCCACCAGCGCGGTGTTGCCCAGCGACTTGCTCATCTTCTCGCCGCCGAGGGTCACCCAGCCGTTGTGCAGCCAGTACCTGGCGAAGCCGTGACCGGCCGCGCGCGACTGGGCCTGCTCGTTCTCGTGGTGCGGGAACCGGAGGTCCAGCCCGCCGCCGTGGATGTCGAAGTCCGGTCCGAGGAACCGCTCCGCCATCGCCGAGCACTCCAGGTGCCAGCCCGGCCGGCCACGGCCCCACGGCGTCGGCCAGGACGCGGTCTCCGGCTCGGAGTCCTTCGCGGCCTTCCAGAGGGCGAAGTCGCGGGGGTCGCGCTTGCGCTCGTCCGTCTCGGTGTCCGCGGCCGCCTGCATGTCGCCGATCTTCTGCCCGGTCAGCGCCCCGTACTCGGGGAAGGAGCGGACGTCGAAGTAGACGTCACCGCCCGAGGCGTAGGCGTGCCCGCGCTCGATGAGCCGGTCCATCAGGGACACCATGTCCGTGATGTGGCCGGTCGCCCGCGGCTCGTAGGTGGGCGGCAGGACGCCGAGGACGTCGTAGGCGCGGGTGCAGGCCAGCTCGTTGTCGTAGGCCCAGGCCCACCACGGGACGTCGTGCTCGGCGGCCTTGGCCAGGATCTTGTCGTCGATGTCGGTGACGTTCCGGACGTAGGTCACCTCGTACCCGGACCTCATGAGCCAGCGGCGGAGGACGTCGAAGGCGAGCGCGGCCCGGACGTGGCCGATGTGCGGCGGGCCCTGGACGGTGAGCCCGCAGACGTAGACGGAGACCTGACCGGCACGCAGGGGCGTGAAGTCGCGGACCGCGCGGGCGGCCGTGTCGTACAGGCGGAGGCTCACTGCGGGGAGTCTACGGAGCCCGCGCTCAGGGCCGTGCCTCGCTGGGCCCGGTCTCCCCCGTGCGGACCACGAGTGCCGTCGCGACGGCCGCCCGTCCCTCGCCGCGGCCGGTCAGGCCGAGCCCGTCGGTGGTGGTCGCGGCGACGCTGACCGGCGCACCGAGTGCCGCGGACAGCGCGGCTTCGGCCTCCTGGCGGCGCGGCCCGAGCTTCGGGGTGTTCGCGACGAGCTGCACCGACGCGTTGCCGATCGACCAGCCGGCCTGGGCGAGCACCTCCCGCACGTGCTCGAGGACCGCGATGCCCGCGGCCCCGGCCCAGCGCGGGTCGTCGGTGCCGAGCAGCCCGCCGATGTCGCCGAGGCCCGCGGCGGACAGCAGCGCGTCGGTCAGCGCGTGCGCGACGACGTCGCCGTCGGAGTGGCCGGCGCAGCCGTCGGCGCCGGGCCAGTCGAGGCCGGCGAGCCGGCACGCGCGTCCCGGTTCGATCGGGTGGACGTCGGTGCCGACGCCGACGCGGGGCAGGGAGGTCACCGGCCCACCTGCGCCTCGGCCAGCGCCAGGTCGTGCGCGACGGTCACCTTGGCCGCCCGCTCGTCGCCGGCGACGGTCACGACGGCGACACCGGCGGCCCTGACCACCGCGGCGTCGTCGGTCAGGTCGGCGTCCGCAGCGAGGGCTGCGTACGCCGAGGCGAGGACGGCGCGGTCGAACCCCTGCGGCGTCTGCACCCGGCGGAGCGCCGAGCGCGGCGGCGCGCCGGTGATGACTCCGTCGTCGTCGACGACGACCGTGGTGTCGACGACCGGCAGCACCGGGACCACCGCCGGGTGACCGGCCGCCAGCGCGGCCAGGACGCGGCGGACCATGTCGGGCGGGGTGAGCGGCCGGGCCGCGTCGTGCACGAGGACGACGTCGGCACCCGGCGACGCGGCGTCGATACCGGCCCGGACCGACGCCGTCCGGCTCGCGCCGCCCTCGGCGAGACGGACGTCGCCCGGCAGCGCGGCGGCGAAGGCGTCCCTGCAGCCGGAGGGGACGGTCACCACGACCTCGTCCACGCCGCCGGCACGGAGGGCGTCGACGGACCAGGCGACCAGCGGCCGGCCGGCGAGACGAACGAGGGCCTTGGGCACGTCAGCCCCCAGACGCAGACCACTCCCGGCCGCTGCGACGATGCCGACAGCGTGCACGGGAGTGGTCTGGGTGTCTCTGGTGGAACAGCGAGCTCAGGAGGCCTGGGCTCAGCTGGCGAGGACCTCGTCGAGGAGGACCTCGGCCTTGTCCTCGTTGGTGCCCTCGGCGAGGGCGAGCTCGCTGACCAGGATCTGGCGGGCCTTGGAGAGCATGCGCTTCTCGCCGGCCGAGAGGCCCCGGTCCTTGTCGCGACGCCAGAGGTCGCGCACGACCTCGGCGACCTTGTTCACGTCGCCCGAGGCCAGCTTCTCGAGGTTGGCCTTGTAGCGGCGCGACCAGTTGGTCGGCTCCTCGGTGTGCGGGGCGCGCAGCACCTCGAAGACCCGGTTGAGGCCTTCCTGGCCCACGACGTCGCGGACGCCGACGATCTCTGCGTTGTCAGCCGGAACGCGCACGGTCAGGTCGCCCTGAGCGACCTTCAGCACGAGGTAGGCCTTCTCGACGCCCTTGATGGTCCGCTGCTCGATCGCCTCGATCAGCGCGGCACCGTGGTGCGGATAGACGACGGTCTCGCCGACAGTGAAGCCCATGTGGATGTGACCCCTTTCGCTGACTCCAGACTACCACGGCAGACTGACCAACGGATCGGCTCCAGACAGTAAATGTGCAGGTCAGCAGCCTGGTCGAGTACGGGAGAGGGGTTGACAGAGCGTGGTCGATGTGCCTCCTCGGGGTCGGGCGACGGCCTCCACGGTGCGCGCGATGGTGCTCGCGACCCACGCCGGACCGGCCCTCGCGGTGACCACCGTGGCCACCCTCCTGGCGGTCGCGGCAGGCGTTCCCGTGGGACGGGTGGTGCTGCTGTGCGCGGCCGTCCTCGCAGGTCAGGCGTCCATCGGGTGGAGCAACGACTGGCTGGACGCCGACCGCGACCGCACCGTCGCGCGCACCGACAAGCCCGTCGTCCAGGGGGCGGTGACGCCGTCCCTGCTGCGCTCGGCGGCCCTCGTCTCGGTGCTGCTGGCCGTCGTCCTGTCGCTCCTGCTCGGTCTGGTGCCCGGGGTGCTGCTCCTCGTCCTCGTGGCCAGCGGCTGGGCCTACAACGCCGGGCTGAAGCGGACCGCGATGTCGATCGTGCCGTACGTGACCGGCTTCGGCGCCCTCCCCGCGGGCGTGGTCGCCGCCGCGCCGGGGACACCGCTGGCCCCCTGGTGGCTGGTCACCGCCGGCGGCGCGCTCGGTGCCGCCGCCCACCTGGCCAACGTCGCACCCGACCTCGAGGACGACCTGGCCACGGGCGTCCGGGGCCTCCCCCACCGCCTGGGGGCCGTGCCCTCCGCCGTCCTGGGGGCGGCGCTGCTCTTCGGTGCCTCCCTGGTGCTGGCGCTGGGGCCCGAGGGCGCGCCGACCGGGCTCGGGATCGCCGTCGTCGTCGTGGCCGTGCCGGCCGTGGTGCTGGCCGCGCTGGCCGGCAGCGCCCGCTTCCGGCGGCTCGCCTTCCCCGCGGTCATGCTCCTGACCGTCCTGGACGTCGTGCTGCTGCTCGCCGGGGGCACGACCCTCACCTGACTCACGGCGCCCCGGTGCCCCGGAGGCGTTCCTGCTCGACGACGGCGGGGAGGTCGCGCAGGCGGTCGAGGCCCTGCAGCGGCCGGCGCATGCGGTGGTTGCCGGCCAGCTGCTCCCGGGTCCGGTCGAGGAAGGCCCAGTAGCCGGCGGTGTAGGGGCAGGCGTCCTCGCCGAGCCGTTTCCGCGGGTCGTACCGGCAGCCGCCGCAGTAGTCGCTCATCCGGTCGATGTAGGCACCCCCGGCGGCGTAGGGCTTCGTGGCCAGCGCCCCGCCGTCGGCGTGCTGGCTCATCCCGACGACGTTGGCGACCATCACCCACTCGTAGCCGTCGACGAAGCTCTCGTGGAACCAGTCGGTCATCGCCGAGGGGTCGATCCCCCGCTGCAACGCGTAGTTGCCGAGCACCATCAGGCGCGGGATGTGGTGCACCCAGCCGTCCCGGCGCAGGTCGCCGAGCACGTCGGAGAGGCAGGCGGCGTCCACCGCCCCGTCGTCGAGCCCGGCCAGCCAGCCGGGCACCGGCTCGCGGGCGCCCAGGGCGTTCGCGTGCCGGAAGTCGCGCCCCAGGTGCCAGTACATGTGCCAGACGTAGTCGCGCCAGCCCATGACCTGCCGGACGAAGCCCTCCACGCTGTTGAGCGGCAGCAGGTCGCCGGCCGCCGCGCGGTCGCGGGCGCTCCGCTCCGTCGCGACGACCACCGCCAGCGGGTCGAGCAGGCCCAGGTTGAGCGCGGGCGAGAGCAGGGAGTGCGCCAGCCACCGGTCGCCGGTGAGCATCGCGTCCTCGTGCGGCCCGAAGGCGCCGAGCCGGTGCTGCAGGAAGTCCTCCAGCCGGTGCAGCGCCTCCGCGCGCGTGACCGGGAACAGGCGCGGGCCGTCGTCCCCGACGAAGGAGACGTCGCCGTCGGCCTCCCACCGGTCGAGGTCCGCGCGCACCTCCGCGTCGATCTCGTCCTCCTCCGGCCACCACGGTTCCGGGACGCCGATCCGCCCGTCCGCCGGCGGCGGCTCCCTGTTCTCGGCGTCGAGGTTCCAGCGGCCGCCCACCGGCTCCGCACCGTTCATCAGGACGTCGTGGCGGCGGCGCGAATCCCGGTAGAAGTCCTCCATGAGCAGGCGGCGCCGGCCCCTGCCCTCGGCCCAGCCGGCGAACTCCGCCTGGGTGGTGACGAAGCCGCGGGCGGCGAGGACCTGCAGGTCGCGTCGTGCCAGCACGAAGTCCCGGCTCCGCCACGAGGTCGGCGCGCAGACGCTCACCGGGCCGGCCACCCGGTCCAGCGCCTCGGCGTAGGTGCCGACCTGGTGGAACTCCGCGCGGTCACCCAGCTCGGCGGCGCGGTGCCGCAGCGCCGACAGGACCAGGTGCGCCTTCTGGCGGTGGAACCGCCGGCGCGCCAGCACGGCGCGGGACTCGATCAGCAGGACCGGCTGGTCCGGTCCGTCGAGGAAGTGGGGTCCGAGCTGGTCGGCGAAGCACCAGCGCCGCGTCCGGGGCGCCCGGTGCGGGAAGTCGGCGAGGGCCGGGTCCGCGTCGTGCGGTCCCGGCCCTCCTCCGTGCTCGCCTGCGCCCGCCGCCACCGGCACATCGTGGGGTGGGCGGTGCGGAGGCGCGACTCAGTTGCGGCCGTTCCCCTTGCCGGAGCCGCCGCTGCCGCCACCGCTGCCGGCGTTGCCACCGTTGCCGCCGCCGTTGCCACCGGCGTTCCCGCTGCCCTTGCCGCTCCCGCGGTTGCCCGACTCGGCCGTCGCGGTGGGCTGAGCGGGCGCCGTGGTCGGCTGCGCCTCCTGCGGGGTCGCGGTCGGAGTGGCCCCGATCAGCTCCTCGACCTCCACGCCGTCGACCTCCACGTCCGCGAGGTCGACGTGCTTCTGCTGCGCCCAGGTCCGGACCAGCTGCCCGAAGCGGAAGCTGTCGTCGCCCCGGAGGGCGGCCGCGGCCTCGAGGGCCGCCTTGTTGTGGGCGCCCTCGCTGACCCAGGACCCGAAGGACTGCCCCTCGGCCGGGCCCGCCGCCGCCCACGCCTCGGCGTCGAACGCCTCGGCGGACGGCTCCGCGGGCGTCGTGGTCGCGACCGCCGTCGGGATGCCGGCGGCGTCGGTGGTGCTGTCGTCGTCGTCCACCGCGACGTCCCCGGTGTCGTCTCCGCCCTCGATGTCGAGCGGCGTGATGGTCTCGACGACGGAGGCGACGGTGTCCTGCACGTCGTCACCGAGGACACCGGTCGCACCGGCGGTGGCGACCACCAGGACGACACCGGTCCCGGCGGCGGCCTGGGCGACCGCACCGGCGGAGAGCAGTTTGGCGAACAGGGCAGGGAAGAACATGGCGGAACGTCTCCGTCTCCGGGTGCGGGCCGTCCGGGCGGACGGGCTCGGCTGGTCGGCGAGAAGACCGGTGGCGAGCAGTTCGGCGAGGGCCGCGTTCGGGCGACCCGGCCGGGTCGCCGTCGCGCGCACCGCCCCGGCGAAGGTCGCCAGGGCGGCTCCCTCGTCGGGCACGGGCCGGCCGGCGAGATAGGCCTCGAAGGCGTCCTCGACGGCGGGATCGTCTGCTGCTGTGGTCATCTCGCCTCCGTCATCGCCCGGGGACCGGAAAAGGGTGCGCGGTCACGCCCACCCGTTCGGAGGAGTTCTCCAGCTCTGCCCGCAGCGTGCGCAGCCCGCGCCGCTGGAGGGCCTTGACCGAGCCCACCGAGCGGCCCATGACCTGACCCACCTGCTCGACGGTGAGGTCGGCGAGGATGCGCAGCAGGAGGACCGTCCGCTGGTCGCCGGGCAGTGCGGCGCACCGCCGCTCCACGGCGTCCGCCCCGATCCGGTCGAGCGCGTCGTCCTCGACGTCACCGCCGGCGAGCACCGACAGGTCCCCCGGGTCGTCGACCGTCAGGGGACGCCGTCCACGGCGGCGCCAGTCGTCCACCAGCCTGCGGTGGGCGATGGTGAACACCCACGCGCGCAGCGCCGCCTCGTCCCCGCGGAAGCCGGCCAGGCCGGTGAACACGCCGATGAAGGTCTCGCTGGCCAGGTCGTCCGGCTCGGCCGCGCCGTGCAGCCGCAGGTACCCGGTGACCGCGGGCGCCAGATCGCGGTAGAGCCTCTCGAAGGCCCACGCGGCTCCGGCCTGGGCGGCGGCGAGCACGTCGTCGAACGGCAGCCCGGTGCTCATCGCTCCCCTTCGCGTCGTCCGGTCGTCCCCTTCCTGATCGGCAGCCGGGCCCGTCCGCCGCACCCATCGGGCCGCCCGGACGGCGACGCGACGGCGTCCGGCCTTCCCTCCGGGCGGAGCACCCGGGGTGCCCGTTAGGCTCCGGTCGACCCGCGTCACCGATCCCGGTGGCGGAGGAAGCTGTGTGGAGGTCGACGGCTGTGAACCGCGCGCTGGGCGCCGCCACTGCGGGCGTGCTGCTCCTGTCCCCCTTGGCGCTGTCCGCGTGCAGCGCAGGACAGGTCACGCAGACCAACACGCAGGAGCGCGACAAGGTCGGCGCGATGGCGCAGGTCGGTGACATCACCGTCCGCGCCGTCGAGCTCGAGAGCCCCCGGGGTGGTGGCGGCTACGAGGCCGGCGACGACGCGGAGATGACGCTCGCGATCGTCAACAGCGGCCAGGAGGCCGACACGCTCGTCGGGGTCGACGGCGAGGGCTTCGGTGGCGCCGAGATCGAGAGCTCCGGCTCGCCGGCAACCGGCGCCGACAGCGGGAGCAGCACCGGCACCGGCGGGACGACGACCGGCGGCTCGGGCTCCAGCACCGCCTCCGACGAGATCGAGATCCCGTCCGACACGACCGTCTTCGTCGACGGCGACGAGGCGTCGATCACCCTCACCGACCTCGACGAGGGGCTGAACGTCGGGCAGTACCTCGAGGTGACGCTCTCCTTCGAGGACGCCGGTGACGTCACCGTGCTGGTCACCGTGGCCAACCCGGAGGACGTCGAGGAGCGCGGCGAGGCCTTCGACTTCCACCAGGAGGAGGAAGGCGGCAGCGAGGGCACCGAGGACACCGCCCGCGAGCGCGAGTCCGCCGGTGAGTCGGCCGGCGACTCCGGCGCCGACGAGGAGTCCGGCGGCGAGTAACCCCGCCGCTCCTCCCGTCCTCCCCGGAACTGTCGGACCCCGGGGTTAGCGTCGCGGCGTGCCGCCCGCTGGAGTGAAGTCCGCCCGTCCCGCCCACCGCTGCACCGAGTGCGGCTACGCCTCGGCCAAGTGGGTCGGCCGCTGCCCGGAGTGCCAGGCCTGGGGCACCATCGAGGAGTTCGGTGCGCCCGCGGCCGCCCTCCGTGCCGTCGCCGCGGGGCCGGTCACCGCGCCCGCCCGCCCGATCGCGCAGGTGGAGCTCGCCGGCGCGCGGGCCGTCCCCACGGGCATCGCCGAGTTCGACCGCGTGCTGGGGGGCGGGCTCGTGCCGGGTGGCGTCCTGCTCGTCGCCGGCGAGCCCGGCGTCGGCAAGTCCACGCTGCTGCTCGAGGTGGCGCACCGCGTGGCCGCGAGCAACGGCCCCGCCCTCGTCGTCTCCGGCGAGGAGTCGGCCGGCCAGGTGCGGCTGCGCGCCGAGCGGATCGGCGCGCTGCACGAGCGGCTCTACCTGGCCGCCGAGACCGAGCTCTCGGCGGTCCTGGCGCACATCGAGCAGGTCGCCCCGACGCTGCTGATCCTCGACAGCGTCCAGACGGTCCGGTCCCCGGGCGAGGGCACCGACGGCGGGTCGACCCAGGTCCGCGCCGTGGCCGCTGCGCTCACCGCCGTCTCCAAGTCGCGCGGGATGACCACGATCCTCGTCGGCCACGTGACCAAGGACGGCGCCATCGCCGGCCCCCGCACCCTCGAGCACCTGGTCGACGTCGTCATCTCCTTCGACGGGGAGCGGCACTCCACGCTGCGCCTCATCCGCGCGGTCAAGAACCGCTTCGGTCCGGCCGACGAGATCGGCTGCTTCGAGATCGGCGACGCCGGGGTGGTCGGCGTGCCCGACCCCTCGGCGCTGTTCGTCTCCCGCCGCACCGCACCCGTGCCCGGCAGCTGCGTGACGGTGACCATGGAAGGCAGCCGCCCCCTGCTGGCGGAGGTGCAGGCGCTGGTGGCCGGCTCGGGCGGTGGTGGCTCACCACGCCGGGCGGTGAGCGGCCTGGATTCGCAGCGGGTCGCGATGGTGAACGCCGTCGTCGAGCGCCGCGGCGGGGTGAAGCTCGCCGACGCCGACGTCTTCGCCGCCTCCGTGGGTGGTGTGCGCATCGGTGAGCCGGCGGCCGACCTGGCCCTGGCCCTGGCGATCGCCTCGGCCGCCAAGGACCGCGCCCTCCCCGAGGGGGTGGTGGCGCTCGGCGAGGTGGGCCTGTCCGGTGAGATCCGCCGCGTGGGCGGAGCCGGACGCCGCCTCGCGGAGGCGGCCCGCCAGGGCTACCGGACGGCGCTGGTGCCGCCGGACGCCGGCGCCGCCCCTCCGGGGATGCGTCTGATCGAGGTCCCGGATCTGGGCGCCGCCTTCCACCGACTGTTCTAGCTCTCTAGAGTCTCGTATCAGCGTGGCGTTTCCGGCGCCGGGCGGGACCCGAGCGGGGACTCTGCGCGGCGCGGACACGTAGACTCAGCCGCCAGCGACATTTCGACCGTCAGGAGCGCTCGTGCCCACCGAGGTGGACCCCGAGGTCGCGTTGCGCGAGCTCCTCGGCCGAATCGCCCCGGGGACGGCGCTCCGCGACGGTCTGGAGCGCATCCTGGCCGGTCGCACCGGCGCCCTCATCGTGCTCGGCTACGACCGCGTGGTCGAGTCGCTGTGCACCGGTGGCTTCGCCCTCGACGTCGCGCTGTCGGCAACGCGGCTGCGCGAGCTGGCCAAGATGGACGGTGCGGTGATCGTCTCCTACGACGGCACCCGGATCGTACGGGCCGGCGTGCACCTGATGCCCGACCCGACCATCCCCACCGAGGAGTCGGGCACCCGGCACCGGACGGCCGAGCGGGTGGCCCTGCAGACCGGCTTCCCGGTGATCTCGGTCAGCCAGTCGATGCACATCATCAGCGTCTACGTCGCCGGCCGGCGGTACACGCTCGAGCACCCGACGACGATCCTGGCGCGCGCCAACCAGGCGCTGGCCGCGCTGGAGCGCTACAAGCTCCGCCTCGACGAGGTGGCCAGCACGCTGTCCGCGCTGGAGATCGAGGACCTCGTGACGGTGCGCGACGCCATGAGCGTCAGCCAGCGCCTGGAGATGGTGCGGCGGATCGCCGACGAGATCGAGGGCTTCGTCGTCGAGCTCGGTACCGACGGCCGCCTGCTGGCCCTGCAGCTGGACGAGATGCTGGCCGGCGTCGAGGAGGACCGCGGGCTGCTGGTCCGCGACTACCTGCCCGGTGGCGGGCGCCGTCAGCGGACGATCGACCAGGTGCTCACCGACCTGCGGGCACTCACCGCCACCGAGCTGCTCGACCTGTCGGCCGTCGCCCGCTGCTACGGGCTGCCCACGTCGCCGGATGCCCTCGACTCCCCCGTCAGCCCGCGGGGTTACCGGCTGCTCAACCGGGTGCCCCGGCTGCCCTCGGGGATCATCGACCGGCTGGTCGACCACTTCGGCGGCCTGCAGAAGCTGCTCGCGGCCACCATCGAGGACCTGCTGGCCGTCGAGGGCGTCGGCGAGGCCCGCGCCCGCGGCATCCGCGAAGGCCTGTCCCGGCTCGCCGAGACCTCGATCCTCGACCGCTACAGCTGACCGGCCAGGCCGCGCCGGCTCAGCCCAGGGTGATCGTCGCGTCGGCCGACACCTTCGTGTCCAGCCGGCCGCGCAGCAGGTAGGTGCCGGGCGCGGGGGTGGTCCGCGGCGCGGTGCAGGTGGGCTCGCTGGTGAGGCCACCCCAGACCAGGGGCATCGAGACCACCTCGCCGGGTGCGAGGGTGCGCAGGTCGCTGCTGGCCTCCGGGAAGCAGTCGTTGCTGCCCCACACCCGGTTGCCGGCCGGGTCCAGCAGGAGGATCTCCTGCAGCCCCTTGTCGAGCGCCCGCACGCAGGGGACCGCCGAGACGTTGGCGACCGCGAGCTCGAAGGTCGGTTTGCTGCCCACGGCGACGGTGGCGGGGGCCCGCACCTCCAGGGCGAGCAGGTCGTCGGTGCACGGGCCACCCGCGGGAGGCGCCGGGGCCGGGGCGGCCGTCTCCGCCGCCGTCTCGGCCACGGGTGGCGGATCGGGTGTCGCGACGGCGCTCAGCGATGGGACGACACGCTCGAGGGCCGGCTCGGGCACGGTCGCGTCCGAGGCCGTGGCATCCCCGCCGTCCCGGTTCGCGAGCAGGGTGAAGCCCAGCCATCCCCCGCCGCCCAGGACCGCCAGCAGCACGATCAGCACGACGGCCCGGCGACGCCAGTAGACGCGCGCGGGCAGCTCGCCGACCGGGTGCCACACGCCAGGAACGGTAGTGGGCGCCCCGGGAGCGGGTCGGCTCGGCACGCCGCTCCCGGCGGACGGCAGACTGGTCTCCCGTGACCGCTGTCCCGGAGTCCCCGCGCGCGGCGGGTGAGGCGATCGTCGACTGGTACGCCACCGCCGCCCGCGACCTCCCGTGGCGCCGTCCCGGCGTCGACGCGTGGGCGGTCCTGGTCAGCGAGGTCATGCTCCAGCAGACGCCGGTGGCCCGCGTGGAGCCGGTCTGGCGGGACTGGATGGCGCGCTGGCCGACACCGGCCGACCTGGCCGCCGTGGCACCTGCCGACGTCATCCGCGCGTGGGGCAAGCTCGGCTACCCGAGGCGGGCACTGCGGCTCCGGGAGGCCGCTGTCGCCGTGGTCGAGCGGCACGGCGGCGTCGTCCCGGCGGACGTCGCCGCGCTGGAGGCGCTGCCGGGCGTCGGCACCTACACGGCACGGGCGGTCGCCTGCTTCGGCTACGGGCAACCGCAACCGGTCGTGGACACCAACGTCCGCCGGGTGGTGGCGCGGCTGCTGCACGGTCGCGCCGAGGCCGCCACCGCCCGCGCCTCCGACCTCACCGACATCGCGTCGCTGACGCCCCCGGACCCGACCCGGGCGACCCGGTTCTCGGTGGCCGCGATGGAGCTCGGCGCGCTCGTCTGCGTCGCACGGACGCCGCGGTGCGGGAACTGCCCGGTCCGCGACCGTTGCGCCTGGCGGCTGGCCGGGGCGCCCGCGCACGACGGCCCGGCGCGCAGGGTGCAGAAGTTCGCGGGCACCGACCGACAGGTGCGTGGGCGGCTGCTCGACGTCCTGCGGGAGGCGCACGAGCCGGTGGACGCCGCGGCCCTCGAGCGCGCCTGGGACGACCCCGTGCAGCGCTCCCGCTGCCTGGACTCCCTGCTCACCGACGGCCTCGTCGAGCAGACCGAGGACGGGTCGTTCACCCTCCCCCGGAGTTGATCATCGGATCCGTGCCCGGGACGCACGGGAACGCGCCGGCCAGGCGTGCACGGATCCGATGATCACGGACGAGGAGGCCGGCGCCGGGTGCTCCGACGCGAGGGCGTGAGGTCGCGGAACGTCATCAGCCAGCCGGCCAGCGCCGCCAGCAGGGCCACGACGAGCAGCACGTCGCGCAGCCAGACGGGGAGGGCGGCCTGCCACGCCCAGGTCGCGCCGAGCATCGCCGCGACGATCAGCAGCCCGCCGTAGACGGGCGTCCGCATCGGGTGGTCACCCAGGGCCATGGCTCCAGGGTCCACCCGCCCGGCAACGGCGAAGGGGCCGCCCCCACCCGGTGGTGGGAGCGGCCCCTGTCGTCCGTGCTGAGGGTTACTCGGCCTGCGCTGCGGCCGGGCCCTCCTCGTCGCCCTCGGCGCCCGAGAGGGCCACCGGCGGGGTGTCGGGGAGGTCGATCGGCTTGGCCTCGCCGCGGAAGGTGAACTTCTGCGCGGCGCCCTCGGCGTCGTCGACGTCCACCACGATGATCTGACCAGCGGTCAGCTCGCCGTAGAGGATCTTCTCCGACAGCGCGTCCTCGATCTCGCGCTGGATGGTCCGGCGCAGCGGCCGGGCACCCAGCACCGGGTCGAAGCCCCGGTGCGCGAGCAGCTTCTTCGCCGCCGGGGTGATCTCCAGGGCCATGTCCTTGTTCGCCAACTGGGTCTCGACGCGCGAGACCATGAGGTCGACGATCTCGATGATCTCGTTCTCGGTCAGCTGGTGGAACACGACGATGTCGTCGATGCGGTTGAGGAACTCCGGCCGGAAGTGCTGCTTGAGCTCTTCGTTGACCTTCAGCTTCATCCGCTCGTAGTTGCTCTGGGTGTCATTCCCGACCTGGAATCCGAGACCCACGGCCTTCGAGATGTCGCGCGTACCGAGGTTGGTCGTGAGAATCAGGATCGTGTTCTTGAAGTCCACGATCCGACCCTGACCATCGGTGAGCCGGCCGTCCTCGAGAACCTGCAGCAGCGTGTTGAACACGTCCGCGTGCGCCTTCTCGATCTCGTCGAAGAGGACCACCGAGAACGGCTTGCGCCGCACCTTCTCGGTCAGCTGGCCACCCTCGTCGTACCCGACGTAACCGGGAGGGGCACCGACCAGTCGCGACACGGTGAAGCGGTCGTGGAACTCACCCATGTCGATCTGGATGAGCGCGTCGTCCTCACCGAACAGGAACTGCGCCAGAGCCTTCGCCAGCTCCGTCTTACCGACACCCGAGGGGCCGGCGAAGATGAAGGAACCACCGGGACGGCGCGGGTCCTTGAGACCTGCCCGCGTGCGCCGGATCGCCTGGCTGACGCTCTTGATGGCCTCTTCCTGGCCGATGATCCGCTTGTGGAGCTCGTCCTCCATGCGGAGCAGACGCGTGGTCTCCTCCTCGGTGAGCTTGAAGACGGGGATGCCGGTCCAGTTGGCCAGCACCTCGGCGATCTGCTCGTCGTCGACCTCGGCGACGACGTCCATGTCGCCGGCCTTCCACTGCTTCTCGCGCTCGGCCTTCTCGGAGAGGAGGGTCTTCTCCTTGTCGCGGAGGGACGCGGCCTTCTCGAAGTCCTGCGCGTCGATCGCCGACTCCTTCTCGCGGCGGATGCCGGCGATCCGGTCGTCGAACTCGCGCAGGTCCGGCGGGGCGGTCATCCGCTTGATCCGCATCCGGGCACCGGCCTCGTCGATCAGGTCGATCGCCTTGTCCGGCAGGAAGCGGTCGGAGATGTACCGGTCGGCCAGCGTCGCCGCAGCCACCAGGGCGGCGTCGGTGATGCTGATCCGGTGGTGCGCCTCGTAGCGGTCGCGCAGCCCCTTGAGGATCTCGATGGTGTGCTGCAGCGTCGGCTCGCCGACCTGGATGGGCTGGAAGCGGCGCTCGAGCGCGGCGTCCTTCTCCAGGTGCTTGCGGTACTCGTCGAGCGTGGTGGCGCCGATCGTCTGCAGCTCACCGCGGGCCAGCATCGGCTTGAGGATGCTGGCGGCGTCGATCGCGCCCTCCGCGGCACCCGCACCGACGAGCGTGTGGATCTCGTCGATGAACAGGATGATGTCGCCGCGGGTGCGGATCTCCTTGAGGACCTTCTTCAGCCGCTCCTCGAAGTCACCGCGGTAGCGGGAACCGGCGACGAGCGCGCCGAGGTCCAGCGTGTAGAGCTGCTTGTCCTTCAGCGTCTCCGGGACCTCGCCCTTGACGATCGCCTGGGCCAGGCCCTCGACGACGGCGGTCTTGCCGACGCCGGGCTCGCCGATGAGGACGGGGTTGTTCTTGGTCCGCCGCGACAGGACCTGCATGACCCGCTCGATCTCCTTGGCCCGCCCGATGACCGGGTCGAGCTTGGAGTCGCGCGCGGCCTGGGTCAGGTTGCGGCCGAACTGGTCGAGCACCAGCGAGGTGGAGGGGGTGCCCTCGGCCGGACCGCCGGCCGCGGCCGGCTCCTTGCCCTGGTAGCCCGAGAGCAGCTGGATGACCTGCTGGCGGACGCGGTTGAGGTCGGCGCCGAGCTTCACGAGCACCTGGGCGGCGACGCCCTCGCCCTCGCGGATCAGGCCGAGCAGGATGTGCTCGGTGCCGATGTAGTTGTGACCGAGCTGCAGAGCCTCGCGCAGCGAGAGCTCCAGCACCTTCTTCGCCCGCGGGGTGAAGGGGATGTGGCCGGACGGGGCCTGCTGGCCCTGCCCGATGATCTCCTCGACCTGCTGGCGGACGCCCTCGAGCGAGATGCCCAGGGACTCCAGTGCCTTGGCAGCGACGCCTTCACCCTCGTGGATCAGGCCCAGGAGGATGTGCTCGGTGCCGATGTAGTTGTGGTTGAGCATCCGGGCCTCTTCCTGGGCCAGGACAACAACGCGGCGGGCTCGGTCGGTGAACCGTTCGAACATCTGCTGCTTCTCCTTCGACCGGCTGGTCCGGCACTGTCCTTCTCCTGTGCTGGGGAAGGAGCACCCGACATCCGTCGGCGCTGGGGGCACCGGTCTTTCCACTGTAGTCGCGGACCACGTCGTCCCGTCGCGCACGAACAGGGGCGGTGGGTGGCTGCCCGTTCCAACCGATGGTGGGGGGCCGGTGTTCCGGCGCGGTTACGCCGTCAGCGGACGTGCCGAGCGCCCCTGCGTCCGCGCAGGTGGAGTCGCTACACCGGGGCCGGCCGGGCCCCGGGGACGACGACGGCCCGGCCCCCCCGCAGGGGAACCGGGCCGATTCGCGCGGTGACACGCGCGGAGGTCACAGGGACCTCACGAGTCGCCGTGATTCAGTGCGCGGCCTCGTAGGCGTCGACCACGCTGGCCGGGATGCGGCCGCGGTCGCTCACGTTGTGGCCGTTCTTGCGCGCCCAGTCCCGGATGGCACCGGCCTGCTCGCGGTCCATGCGGCCGCCGGTCGAACGGCCACGACCGGCACCGGAGGAGGAACGGGACCCGCGGCCCACCTTGCGGGCGGCCGAGACGTAACGGGAGAAGACGTCGCGCATCTCCTTGGCATTCTTCTCCGCCAGGTCGATCTCGTACGAGGTGCCGTCGAGGGAGAAGCTCACCGTCTCGTCGGCCGACAGGTTCTCGTCGAGGTCGTCGCTCAGGATGACCTGAACCTTGCGCGCCATCGATGTTCCTCACTTCTCGCAACCGAGTTGCGGCTGAACGGTAATAGTCGTCCGGTGGGAACGACGAGAACCATTACAGCACAGCACTCCGCGAATTCGTCAATGCACTCCCACTCGACGCTCTCGAAGTGGTGAAACGGACCGCAGCGGTTCTACTGAAAAGCGCGCAGTGGTTTCACTGGGAGGAAATAGGCCGGACGAGCGGGAACAGGATGGTCTCCCGGATTCCGAGACCGGTGAGCGTCATCATCAAGCGGTCCATACCCATGCCCATACCGCCGGTGGGGGGCATTCCGTACTCGAGCGCCTCGAGGAAGTCCTCGTCGAGGGCCATGGCCTCGGGGTCGCCGGCCGCGGCGAGCGCCGCCTGGGCGGTGAAGCGCTCGCGCTGCACGACCGGGTCGACGAGCTCGGAGTAGGCCGTCGCCCGCTCGATCCCGCCGATGTAGAGGTCCCACTTCTCGGCGACGCCGGGCCGGGACCGGTGCGCCCGGGTCAGCGGCGAGGTGTCCAGCGGGTAGTCGATGACGAACGTGGGGGCCTGCAGCGTGTGCTGCACCAGCGCCTCGAACAGCTCCTCCACGACCTTGCCCGGGAGCCAGGCCGGGTCCACGCCGACGTCGTGTCGCTCCGCGATCGCCCGAAGCTCCTCGACCGGCGTCTCCGGGGTGACCGGCCGGCCGACGGCGTCGGAGACGACGGAGTAGAGCGGCACCTGCGGCCACTCCCCCGACAGGTCGATCTCGGTGCCGTCGTGGTGGCGGGCCACGTGGTCCCCGAACAGCGCCTGCGAGCACTCCTGGATCAGCTCGCGGGTGAGCGTCGCCATCACCTGGTAGTCGGCGTACGCCTGGTAGGTCTCGAGCATCGCGAACTCGGGAGAGTGGGAGCTGTCCGCGCCCTCGTTCCGGAAGTTCCGGTTGATCTCGAACACCCGGTCGAGGCCGCCCACGATGCAGCGCTTGAGGAACAGCTCGGGCGCGATGCGCAGGTACAGGTCGAGGTCGAACGCATTCATGTGCGTCCGGAAGGGACGGGCCGCCGCGCCACCGTGCACCGTCTGCAGCATCGGCGTCTCGACCTCGAGGAACCCCCGGGACGCCAGCCCGGCGCGCAGCGTGGACATCACGGTCGCCCGCTGTCGCACGGTGCGCCGGGCCTCGTCGCGGACGATGAGGTCCACGTACCGGCGGCGGACCCGGAGTTCCTCGCTCATGGGCTTGTGCGCCACCGGCAGCGGTCGCAGCGACTTGGAGGTCAGCTGCCACGAGTCGGCGAACACCGACAGCTCGCCGCGCCGCGACGTCCCCACCTCGCCGGTGACCAGCACGTGGTCGCCGAGGTCGACGTCGGCCTTCCAGGCCGCGAGCGAGTCCTCCCCCACCCGGTCGCGGGAGAGCATGACCTGCAGCTCGGAATCGCCCTCGCGCAACGTCGCGAAGCAGAGCTTGCCGGTGTTGCGGAAGAAGATGACCCGGCCGGTGATGCCGACGGTCTCGCCGGTCATCGTGTCCGGCTCGAGGTCGGGGTGGGCAGCGCGGACGGCGGCCAGCGTCGTGGTGCGCGGGACGGAGACCGGGTACGGGTCGATCCCGCTCTCGCGCAGGCGGTCGAGCTTCGCGCGGCGCACCCGCATCTGCTCAGGGAGCTCGTCGCTGCCGCCGTCGTCGCCGATGGGTCCGTCGCTCACGGACCGAGAGCCTACGGACGGCGGACGGCGGGGACCTACCTGGCCTGGTGGCGCTCGAAGGCCAGCCGCAGGCCGTGCACCGTGAGGTCGGGCTCCCGCTCGGCGATCGAGCGGCAGCTGTCGACGACGAGCGGGGCCAGCCCACCGGTGGCGACGACGACCGGCGCGGCGCCGAACTGCGCGACCAGCTCGGTCGCGATCCGGTCCACCAGACCGTCCACGAGCCCCGCGAAGCCGAGCACGACACCTGACTGCAGCGCCGCCACGGTGTTCTTGCCGATCGCCTGCGTCGGCACGGTGAGCTCCACCGACCGCAGCTGGGCGGCCCGGTTGGCCAGGGCGTCGAGGCTGACCTCCAGCCCCGGCGCCAGCGCGCCGCCCAGGAACTGCCCGTCCGGGCCGACGGCGTCCACGTTGGTCGACGTGCCGAAGTCGACGACGACGACCGGACGCCCGCGCCCGTCGGGGCGGCGGCCGAACAGCTCGTGCGCGGCCAGGGCGGTGACGACGCGGTCGGCACCGACCTCCCGGGGGTTGTCGACGTGCAGCGGCACGCCGGTCTTCACCCCCGGGCCGATGAGGACCACCGGCACCTCGAGGGAGGCCAGCAGCTGCCGCAGCGACGGCAGCAGCGCCGGCACGGTGGAACAGGCCGCGACCCCGGTCACCTGGGTGTCGCGGAGCAGGCCGCGCCACAGCATCCGCAGCTCGTCGGCCGTGGCGCGGGGGGACGTCGTCACCCGCCAGCAGCCGATGCGCTGCTCCCCCTCGAACGTGGCGAGGACGGTCTGGCTGTTGCCGACGTCGACCGTCAGCAGCGTCACCGGACGGGCACGCCCAGGTCGCTGCGCCGCTGGTCCTCGGCGCCGGGCACGGGGGCCGAGGGGTCCCCGCCCAGCTCGACGATGCGGTTGGCGCCGTCGACGTGGACGACCTTCGGGATGTAGCTCTTGGCCTCGGTCTCGTCCATCACGCCGTAGCTGATCATGATCACCATGTCGCCGGGGTGGACCAGGTGCGCGGCGGCACCGTTGATCCCGATGACCCCGCTGCCGCGCTCGCCGGGGATCACGTAGGTCTCCAGGCGGGCGCCGTTGGTGATGTCGACGATCGCGACCTGCTCCCCGGGGAGCAGGTCGGCGGCGTCGAGGAGGTCCTCGTCGATGGTCACCGACCCCACGTAGTGCAGGTCGGCCTGGGTGACCGTGGCACGGTGGATCTTGGACTTGAGCATCGTGCGCATCATCGGAGCTCTCCCAGGTCGATCGCGATGTTGTCGAGGAGTCGGGTGGTGCCGGCGCGGACCGCGACCAGCAGGCGGGCCGGGCCGGCAGCGGGTGCCGGTCCCAGATCGGTATCGGTGAGTTCGAGGTAGTCCTGGAGCAGCGCGGGCTCGGCGTCGAGCACCGCCCGGGCGGCGGCCAGGACGGCGTCGGCACCCCGCGCCCCGGCCGCGGCTCCCGCGCGCAGGGCTGCCGAGACGGTGCGGGCCGCCGCCCGCTGGTCGGCGTCGAGGTAACGGTTGCGGCTGGACAGCGCCAGGCCGTCGTCCTCGCGGACGGTCGGGACGCCGACCACCTCCACGGGCAGCGCCAGCTCGCGGGCCATCGCCCGGATGAGCGTCAGCTGCTGGTAGTCCTTCTCGCCGAAGAAGGCGGTGTCGGGCCGGGCCAGGCCGAAGAGCTTGGCGACGACGGTGAGGACGCCGGCGAAGTGCCCCGGGCGGATCGCGCCCTCGAGCACCGAACCGAGCTCCCCCGGGTCGACGGTCACGCCCACCGCGTGCGGCGGGTAGACCTCCTCGACCGGCGGGTGGAAGACCACGTCGGCGCCTTCCTCCGCGAGCGCCGCGAGGTCGGCGTCCCAGGTGCGCGGGTAGCGGTCGAAGTCCTCGCCCGGCCCGAACTGCGTCGGGTTGACGAAGACTGAGACGACGACGGTGGCCGCGCGCTCGCGGGCGGCACGGACCAACGTCCGGTGCCCCTCGTGCAGCGCACCCATCGTCGGGACCAGCGCGACGGGACCCGGCAGGTCCGCGAGGAGGCCGCGGAGCTCGGCGACGGTCTCGGCGACGGCGGGGGTCGTGGCCACCGTGGTCACCGGGAGCCCGCCTCGTCGCGCGCCTCGCCGAGGAGGTCGAGCAGCGGGGCGCCCTCGTGCTGCTTGAGCCGGCCGGAGGCCAGGGCACGCTCGGTGGTGCGGTGGGCCATGGCGACGTACGCGGCCACCGAGTCCGGCGCCCGCTCGGCGAGCGTCTCGAGGTGGTCGCGGACGGTGCCGACGTCCCCGCGGCTGACCGGACCGGTCAGGCCCCGGTCGCCCCGGCGCAGGCCGTTGTCGAGCGCCGCGGTGAGCAGCGGCTGCAGGACTCGGGCCGGGTCGCCCACACCCGCCGAGCGCAGCAGGTCGGCGGCCTCGGCGACGAGGGTGACCAGGTGGTTGGCGCCGGTGACCAGCGCGGCGTGGTAGAGCCGCCGGTCGTCCTCGGCGACGAAGAACGGCTCGCCGCCCATCTCCAGGACCAGGGTCTCGGCGACGGCGCGGTACTCCGGCCGGCTGGTGACGGCGAAGGGGGCACCCACCAGCCGGTCGGCGTCCTCGGGGGCGCCGGAGAAGGTCATGGCGGGGTGCAGCGCGAGCGGCAGGACGCCGGCCTGCTCGGCGGGCGCGAGGACGGCGAGACCGTGCGCTCCGGACGTGTGGAAGGTGAGCTGGCCGGCCCGCCACGCGCCGGTCCCGGCCAGCCCGGACACCAGACCGGCGAGCGTGTCGTCGGGGACGGCCAGCACGACGAGGTCGGAGGCGGCCACCACCTCGTCGGCGGGCACGAGCGGGACGCCGGGCAGCAGGCGGGCTGCCCGCTCGGCGGAGGCGGCGGAGAGACCGGAGGCGGCGACCACGTCGTGGCCCGCATCGGCGAGCGCGGCGCCGATGACGGCGCCGACCCGGCCGGCGCCGATGACGCCCACGCGGAGGCGGGCGGGCGCTGCGGCCGCGGGCGCGAGGCCGGCAGCCTGACGGGTCCTGCGGGAAGCAGGCATCGTGCACCCTCTCGTTCCAGTCCCTCGCGGGTACCGGACGTCGGTGGCCCCCACCGTTGGAGGCCGCTCAGGTGTCGTGCGGGTGGTGCGGCGGTGCTGGTGACGTCCCCCGCTGCAACCGGCTGTGTCGCGCGGAGAGATCGCCGATGGCGAGTGTGTGACCGGTTCCGGTGCCTCGCAACGCCAGCGGCCTGTGTCATGCCTCACGGGGGTACCCGGACGGGTGGTCCGCGGCCTGCCTAGCGTGGGCGCGTCAGCGCACCGAGGGACAGGAGAACGGCGTGGGCACGATGGACGGGCGGACCGCCCTGGTCACCGGCGGGAGCCGTGGCATCGGGTTGGCGATCGCGCAGAGCCTGGTCGACCGCGGCGCCCGCGTCGTGGTGACCGCCCGGAAGCCGGACGCGCTGGCCGAGGCGGTGGCGACCCTGGGCGGCCCCGAGGTCGCCGTCGCCGTGGCCGGCCACGCGGCGGACGCCGCGCACCGCGCCGAGGCGGTGCGCACCGCGGTCGAGACCTTCGGCAGCCTGGACATGCTGGTGGGCAACGTGGGCGTCAACCCCGTCTACGGCCCGATGACCGACCTCGACCTCGACGCCTTCCGGAAGATCCTGGACACCAACGTGGTGTCCTCGCTGGGTCTGGTGCAGGAGGCCTGGAAGGCGTGGATGGCCCAGCACGGCGGCTCCGTGCTGTTCGTCGCCTCGGTGGCCGGCCTCCGGTCGTCGGAGAACATCGGCGCCTACGGCGTGAGCAAGGCGGCGGTGATCAACCTGACCACGCAGCTGGCCGTCGAGCTCGGCCCCACCGTGCGGGTGAACGCGGTGGCGCCGGCGGTCGTGAAGACGCGGTTCGCCGGCGCCCTGTACGAGGGCCGGGAGGACGAGGTCGCAGCCGAGTACCCGGCCGGCCGGCTGGGGGTGCCGGAGGACGTCGGCGAGGCCGCCGCCTACCTGCTCGGGGACGGCGCCGGCTGGGTGACCGGCCAGACGCTCGTGCTCGACGGCGGCCGGCTCTCCCGCGGGCGCTGAGCGCTCAGCTGTCGCGCAGCACCCGGGCCAGGACGTCGTCCGGCTCGTCGTCGTCGCGGTAGCGGCGCCGCCGCCGTCCGCCGGTGCTGGGGCTCACCCCGTTCTCGGCCAGGATGTCGGCCAGCCTCTTCTCCTGCGACGGCGCCGGACCGGGCCGTTCCGCCGGGCGCTCCTCGGGCACGGCCACCCGGTAGGCGCCGCGGTCGTCGACGCGGATCGGCGGGTTCGCGCGGACCGCCGGCCGCTGCGTCGTGGCGGCCGCGGCGAGGTCGACCGGCGCCTCGTCCCCGCGGCGACGGCGGGGCGGGACCTCCGGCCGGAAGGACGTGGGCTCGGCGTCGATCAGCGAGCGGGCCGCGAGCCACTCCAGCGGGGAGGGCGGGTCGGCTGCAGGCGGCGCGACCGACCGGGCGCTCTCCCCGGTGTCGTGCGCGGTCGCCGACCACAGGGGCGTGTCCTCGTGGCTCTCCGCGGCGGGGGCCGAGGGTGCCCAGCGGTCCTCCAGCGACGGGGACCACCGCTCCTCCGTGCGGGCCGGCTCCCACGCCGGGGCTGCCGGCGCCTCCCACGCGGGGGCCTGCGACTCCCAGGAGGCCGTGGACGGGGTCTCCCAGCTGCGCGGCGGCTCCGGCTCGGACTCCCAGCTCGGCCGCCAGGACGGCGAGGGCACCGGCCGCGCGACGGGCGGGACGGGCGGCGGGGGCAGCGGGGGGCGGGCGGTGCGCTCGACCCGCACCTGCTCGAACTGCCGGGTCTCGCGCGGCTCGTCGAGGCGGACGGCCGGCCAGCCACCGGTCAGCTCGCGCGGAGCGGCGTCCTCGGTCCAGCGGGTGGCGGCGTCGAGCGCCCGGCCGGGGGCGTCGGCCAGTTCGGTGCCGAGCCGGCTGGCCTGGGTGCGCATGACGATGCGCTCGATCAGCATCTCGCTCGAGAGCTGCTCGGTGAGCTCCTGGCGCAGCCGGCCCATGTCGTCGCGCAGGTCGGCGAGCTGCCCGATCTCCCTGCGCAGCGAGGTCAGCTCGGCGACGTCGTCCCGGAGGGCTGCGACGCGGGCCACCTCGTCGCGCAGGGCGGACAACGCCGCGATGTCGGCGCGCAGCTCGGTGACGCGGGCGACCTCGTCCCGGAGCTCGGTGAGGCCCGCGAGGTCCCCGCGCAGCGCGTCGAGCTCGGCGCGCATCGATTCCTCGGCCTCGCGCCGCAGCTCGGTCTCGAGCTCCAGCTCGTACTCGCGGCGCGCCGCGACCTCGCGGTCGAGCTCGTACTCGTAGGCCCGGCGCAGCTCCGCCTCGCGCGCCTGGGCGGTGGCCTCGTCGGTGGACCGGCGGCCGGCGGCGACCGTGGCCAGCACGAACGCCCAGGCCACACCGACGACGGCCAGCCGCAGCAGCTGCGGGTTGTCGGTGAGGAAGACGGTGAGGGTCGCCGCGACCGCCAGGACGAGGCCGCCGGCCTGCAGCAGGGTGCGCCGCCCGGGGACGCCTGTGCGAGGAGCGACGTCGTCCTCGCGGAGGGGCATGACCCCAGCGTAGCGGCGGAACGCGCCGACCTCCGGGCAGGAATCCGCGTCGTGACCGAGCTGTCGCTGACAGCGGCTGCGACAGTGGCGCGGTGACCCTCACCCTGCTCGACTGGCGCCGCCAGGTCGCCGCGCTGTACGCCGCCGCACGAGCCGCGACCGACCCGGAGACCGGCTGGCGGACCTGGCGGGACGGCCGCGACGAGCTGTTCGCCGCGCACCCCGACTCCCCGCTCGGCGAGGCGGCGCGTGCCGCGTTCGGCGGTCTCCCCTTCGCCGGCTACGACCCGTCGCTGCGGTTCGAGCCGGTCGTGGAGCCCGCGGAGCCCGCCCGGCTGGAGATCCCGACGGCCTCGGACGGCGTCGTCCCGTTCGAGCGCATCGGCACCGTCGAGCTCGGCGCCGTCGGACGGCTCGACGTCTGGTGGCTGGACAGCTACGGCGGCGGGGTGTTCCTGCCGCTGCGCGACGGCACCGCCGGGAGCAGCACCTACGGCGGCGGGCGCTACCTGCTCGACACCGTCAAGGGGGCCGACCTGGGCGGTGCCGGCTCGCGGCTGGTCGTCGACCTCAACTTCGCCTACCACCCGTCGTGCGCCTACGACCCGCGCTGGACGTGCCCGCTGGCTCCCGAGGGGAACCGGTCGGCGACGCCGGTCGCCGCCGGGGAGCAACTGCCCCCCGGCGGCGCCTGGTACTGAGGACGAGCGTCAGCCTTGGGCGAGGGCGCCGTCGGAGCTGAAGACCAGGCCGATCGCGACCTCGCCCTGCTGGATCGCGGCCTTGGTCAGCGGCCCTCCGGCGTCGTACTCCTGGAAGCTCGCGAACTCGAGGCCGTAGGTCTCCTCGAGCCCCGGCTGGCACGCCGGCCGGGTCGGGCACTCGCCCGGCCCACCGAGGGTCAGCGATCCGTCGCCGCAGGCGTCGGCCAGCTCGGAGAGCGTGGTGACGCCGAGCTCGTCGGCGAACTCCTGGGTGACCGCGAACGCGTTCTGGTCCGCCGCCTCGGCCGGCTCGCCGAACACCAGGCCGACGCCCTCGGCCAGCGGCGTCAGCGCCGCAACGGTCTCGTCGACGTCGCCGGAGGCCACCTCGGTGGAGTCGTCGCCCTCGATGAACTCGGTCACCGTGGCCAGGTACTCCGGGAACGCCTGGATCTCGCCGCGCTCCAGGGCCGGGAGGTAGAGCTCCCGGTTGCCCACGGTCTGCACGCTGGCGTCGAAGCCCGCGGCGGTCAGGACGTCGGCGTAGAGGGTGGCCAGCACCTGCGACTCGCTGAAGTCGGCCGCGCCGACGACCACGGGACCGCTGCCGCCGCTGACGCCGGAGTCCAGGCCGTTGTCGGCGACGTAGGAGGCGACCACCTCCTCGACGGGCTGCCGCTCCACGTCGACGGCGGCGTTCATCTCGATGAGGTCCTCGGTGGTGAGCACCTCCGAGACGGCGTTCAGCGACTCGAGCAGGGCCGGGCTGCTCGCGGCGGCGGCCGCGTTCACCGCCGGGATGACGTTGTCGGCGTTCTGCAGCTGCTTGTCGTCCTCGAGCACGACGAGCTGGTCCCCCGCGACCGGGGCGCAGGCGTCGCCGGAGGCCGAACCGCTGGCTTCGGCGTCACCGCCGGTGCCGGAGGAGCCCGACTCGCCGCAGGCAGCGGTCAGCGCGACCGCGACGGCGAGTGGAGCGATGAACCGGATGCGTGCGCGCATGCTTGACGCCCCGCCTTCTGTGTCCCGTGGCAGCCGGCTGCCACGCGTGTCTGGCGGGAGGACTCCCGCACCCCGATCGAACACCGCCGGTTGCGCACAACGCAATCAGCTTGTCGCGTTCGTTGCCGACCGGTGACCTGGCCGGTGGGGTCAGAGCGGCATTCTCGCTGCCGTGGGCTCCGGCTCGGCCACGGAGCGTTGCCGAGCGAGAGGGATCGGGAACCTCCTGGGCCCGGGCGTCAGGGCCCAGGACAGGCCCGCGAGCACCAGCTCGGTGAGGACGGCGAGGGCGGCGACGAGCAGCGCGCCGGCGAGGACGGCGCCGTAGTCCTGCTGGCGGAAGCCCAGCGTGATGATCCGGCCGAGGCCTCCCCCGGCCACCAGCGCGGCGAGGGTGGCGGTGGCCACCACCTGGACGGCGGCGGTGCGGACGCCGGTCATGAGCAGCGGGGCGGCCAGCGGGAGCTCGACCTTGAACGCCACCTGCCGCTCGCCGAAGCCCATGGCCCGGGCCGCCTCGACGACGTCGCGGTCGACGCCGCGGAAGCCGACGTAGGTGTTGGTGAGGATCGGCGGGACGGCGAAGACGGCGAGGGCGATGGTGGTCGCCGTCGGGCCGAAGCCGATGGGGGTGACCGCGAAGATCGTGAGCAGCGCCAGGGTCGGGACCGCGCGGGACACGTTGGACAGGGCGACCGTGAAGGCCCCGCCACGGCCGACGTGCCCCAGCAGGATGCCGACGGGCAGCGCGAGCGCCATGGCCGCCAGCACCGCGAGGGCGGAGATCCGCAGGTGCTCGACGAGCAGGTCCAGGATGCCGCCCGGGCGCGTCCAGTTGAACGGGTCGTTGAGGAAGACCAGCGCGTCGTCGAAGAGGTTCACGCCCGCGCCCTCCTCGCCCACGGCGTGAGCGCGCGCTCGGCCCCGGCCAGCAGGAGGTCGGCCACCAGGGCCAGGAGGACGCAGCCGACCGCACCCGTGACGATCTCCGCCCGGTAGAAGTTGGCCGCGAACCCGCCGGTGATCAGCTGCCCCAGCCCGCCGTGGCCGACGATCACGCCGACCGTGACCAGCGCGACGGTGGACACCGTCGCGACGCGGATGCCGGCCATGAAGGCCGGCAGCGCCAGGGGCAGCTCCACCTGCCAGAACAACCGGCCGCTGCCGTAGCCCATGCCCCGGGCGGCCTCCCGGACGTCGTCGGGCACGGCCTGCAGGCCGGCGAGGAAGTTCCGGACCAGGATCACCAGCGAGTACAGGACCAGGCCGATGAGCACGGTCGTCGCGGTGATGCCGGTCAGCGGGGCCACGAAGGCGAACATGGCCAGCGAGGGGATCGTGTAGATCAGCGTGGACAGGCCGAGCACGGGTCCGGCCAGCCACCGGCTGCGCCGGGCGATCAGCGCCAGGGGCAGGGCGATCAGCGCGCCGAGGACGACGGCACCGATCGTGAGCCTGACGTGCTCGCCCAGGTAGCCCATGATGGAGTCCCAGTTGGACGACACGTAGGACGGGTCGAACCAGGGATTCGGCGCTTCATCGACCGCGAGCAGCTCCGCGCTCGCCGCGCTCAGCATCGGGCGCGTACCAGGAAGGCCACCTCGTGGACGCTACTGCTCCCATCCCCTCCCCCGCAGCTCCCACCGGTGCCGAGGAGATCCGCCTCGAGGGCGTGAGCAAGGTCTACGACGACGGGACCGTCGGGGTCGCGGAGCTCGACCTGACCTTCGCCGCGGGCGAGCTGACCGTCCTGGTCGGCCCGTCGGGTTGCGGCAAGACGACGACGATGAAGATGATCAACCGGATCATCGAGCCGACTACGGGACGCATCCTGCTGGGCGGCGAGGACGTCACCGGGGCCGACCCGGTCAGACTGCGGCGCCGGATCGGCTACGTCATCCAGAACGTCGGCCTCTTCCCCCACCAGACGGTGCGGGTCAACGTCGGCACGGTGCCGCGGCTGCTCGGCTGGGACAAGCGCCGGATCCGCGCCCGCGTCGACGAGCTGCTCGACGTCGTCGGGCTCGACCCCGCCGTCCACGGCGACCGGTACCCGCACCAGCTCTCGGGGGGCCAGCGCCAGCGGGCCGGCGTGGCGCGCGCCCTGGCCGCCGATCCGGGCGTCCTGCTGATGGACGAGCCGTTCTCGGCCGTCGACCCGATCGTCCGCGAGCGGCTCCAGTCGGAGTTCCTGCGGCTGCAGGAGACGGTGCGCAAGACGATCGTGTTCGTCACGCACGACATCGAGGAGGCCGTCCGGCTCGGCGACCGGATCGCGGTCATGAGCCAGGGCGGCCGCGTGGAGCAGTTCGCGACGCCCGCGGACCTGCTCGGCAACCCGGCGACGCCGTTCGTCGCCGACTTCGTCGGTGCGGACAGGGGGCTCAAGCGGCTGGCCGTCACGGGCATCGACACCGACGACCTCGAGCACCCGCCGATCGTGCGGCTCGACGACGGTCTGGCCGAGGCCCGGTCCGTGCTGGGCCGGGACGGGGCCCGGTGGGCCGTGGTCCTCGACGACCGGCACGTGCTGCACGGCTGGCTGTCGGCCGAGCGGGCGTCCGGGAGCGGCAGCGTCCGCGACGCCTGCAAGCGCATGGAGGCCTGGGTGCCGGTGGACGCCTCGCTCAAGACGGCCTTCGCGACGATGCTCCAGCACGAGGCGGGCTGGGTCGCGGTGCTCGAGGGCGACAGGTTCCTGGGTGTGCTGACCCCGGAATCGCTGCACGCCGCCCTCCGGCGGTCCGTGGACGGCGCGGTCCCCGAGGTCGCGGGCTCGGTCTAGGCGCTGACGCCGGGGGCCGGTTCGTCGTCGGTCGAGGCGGGTGGGACGCGGCACACCGACTCGAGCCACAGCGCCGCGGCGACGAGCGCGGCCGAGGCGGCGATGCCGATCAGCGCGGTGACGGTGTCGCCGGCCGCCGCCTGCAGGTCGCCCACGGCCGGGCCGACGTGCAGCAGGACGCCGGTCCAGATCCCGGCGAAGACGGCGCCCACGTAGGCGCTCGCCTGCGCGAGGACGGCCAGCCGCGCGACCAGCATCGGCTCCACCGGCCGCACCGGGACGGCGCCTGGTGGGCCCGTCCGGGTCCTGGCCTCGCGCAGGGCGGTGAGCCGTGCCCTCAGCGTCCGCGCGCCCAGGCCCTCCGCCACGGCGAGCACCGCGAGCGGGACGGGCAGCCACCAGTCCAGCGCCGGGAGGTCCCCGTACCAGGCGCGGACCAGCAGCCAGGCGGCCACCGCCAGCCCGGCGGCGAGGACGACGAGGTCGCGGCGGCGGACGGGCCTCAATGCAGGTGGTCCCAACGGGTCACCGCGAGCTTGTCCTCGGCGGGCAGGGCGGCCAGCAGGTCGGCGACCCGGCCGCGGCCCGGCAGCACCGCGCCCGGCTCCAGCGTCGCCCACGGCAGCAGCACGAAGGCCCGCTCGTGCGCCCGCGGGTGCGGCAGGGTCAGCTCGGGGTCCTCGGAGACCACGGGCGTGCCGTCGTCCTCGGTGACGGCGACGACGTCGACGTCGAGGCTGCGCGGCCCCCACCGCACCTCCCGGGTGCGGCCGGCGGCCTGCTCGAGCTCGTGCGCCCGGGCGAGCCAGCCGCGGGCGTCGCGCGGCCCGCGCACGATGACGACGGCGTTGAGGTACGGCGGCTGCTCGACCGGACCCCACGGCGGCGTCTCGTACAGCGTCGAGCGGGCGACCAGGCCGTCGTCCTTGAGCGCGGTGATGGCCCCGCGGAGCGCGGCCGCGCGGTCACCGAGGTTCGCGCCCAGCGACAGGACGGCCCGGCTCACGGGCGCTCCCGGCGGATGGCGACGGTGACGTCGTCGAAGGGCACCCCGAGCTCGGCCTGGGGCTTGTGCACGGTGATCTCGACGGCCCCCACGAGCGGGTTGGCCAGGCAGACGTCGGCGAGGCGCTGGGCCAGCGTCTCGAGCAGGTTCACCGGCTCCCCGGCGAGGACGGCGTAGAGGTCGCGGGCGAGATCGGCGTAGTTGACGGTCTTCTCGAGGTCGTCGCCGGCCGCCGCGGCGACGGTGTCGACCTCGAGGACGGCGTCGACCCCGAACATCTGCCCGCGCTCGCGCTCGAACGCGTAGACGCCGTGGCGGCCGTGCGCGCGCAGGCCGCGGAGCGTGATCCGGTCGGGGGTCTCAGCCACGGCGGGCCCCGCGCACGGCCTCGACGGTGCGGACGGCGTCCACCGACGCCGCCGCGTCGTGCACCCGCACGCCCCAGACGCCGGCCTCCGCGGCCATCACCGTGGTCGCCAGCGTCGCGTCGTCGCGCTGCTCGGCCGGCCGGGGCGCGCCGTCGGGCCCGGCGAGCAGCCGGCCGAGGAAGGTCTTGCGCGACGAGCCGACGAGCACCGGGAGCCCCAGCCCGACGAGCCGGTCCAGGCCCGCGAGCAGCGCCCAGTTGTGCTCGGCGCGCTTCGCGAACCCGAGGCCCGGGTCGAGCACCAGCTGCTCGGGGGCCACGCCGATCGCGACGACGTCCTCCACACGGGCGGTGAGCTCGGCGCAGACCTCGGTGACGACGTCGCCGTACCGGGCGGCGGCGTACATCTCGCGGCTGTGCCCGCGCCAGTGCATGAGCACCCACGGGACGCCGGTCTCGGCGATGAGCTCGGCCATGTTCTTGTCGGCCAGGCCACCGCTGACGTCGTTCACCAGCTGAGCGCCCGCACCGATGGCGGCCTCGGCGACCTCGGCGCGGGTGGTGTCGACGCTGGTGCGCACTCCCGCTGCGGCGAGCTCCCGGATGACGGGGACGACGCGGCGGGCCTCCTCCTCGGCGTCGACGCGGTCGGCGCCGGGCCGGGTGGACTCACCGCCCACGTCCACGTAGTCGGCGCCGGCGGTGTGCATCGCCAGCCCGTGGGCGATCGCGACCTCCGGGTCGGCGAAGCAGCCGCCGTCGGAGAAGGAGTCGGGCGTGACGTTGAGGACGCCCATGACCACGCACCGGCCGGGGCGCGGGAGGGCGATCACGTCACCTTCCCAGGACGAGGCTCATCGCCTCGTTCCGCGTCGCCGCGCTGTCGCGGAACATGCCGCGGACCGCCGAGGTGACGGTCGTGGAACCCGGCTTGCGGATCCCGCGCATGGCCATGCACAGGTGCTCGGCCTCGATGACGACGATGACGCCGCGGGGCTTGAGCACCTCGTTCAGGGCGTCGGCGATCTGGCGGGTCATCCGCTCCTGCACCTGCGGGCGGCGGGCGTACACCTCGACCAGCCTGGCCAGCTTCGACAGACCGGTGACCCGCCCGTCCTCGGCCGGGATGTAGCCGACGTGCGCCTTGCCGTGGAAGGGCACCAGGTGGTGCTCGCAGGTCGAGTACATCGGGATGTCCTTGACCAGGACCATCTCGTCGTGGTCCTCGTCGAAGGTGGTCGCGAGGATGTCGTAGGGGTCCTGCGACAGACCGGCAAAGGTCTCCGCGTACGCGCGCGCGACCCGGGCAGGCGTGTCCTGCAGCCCGGGCCGGTCCGGGTCCTCCCCCACGGCGATCAGCAGCTCGCGGACGGCGGCCGCCGCCCGCGCCTGGTCGACCTCGCCGACGGCCCGCATCCCGCCGGGCCCGATGCCGTCCGCCGTCATCGCTGCGCGGGCGCTCCGACGTCGCCCACCGGCGTGCTGCTGCCACTGGCGTGGCCGTTGCCGTTCTGCGCGGCGACCTCGGCGGGGGTGAGGACGGGGGGCTGGTCGGAGGGGGTCCGCTTGCCGAAGCCGTTGTAGGGCGCGAGCGAGGGGCGCTTGGTGACCGGCGCGCAGATGCGGGCCATGTCCTCCTTGGAGAGCGTCTCCTTCTCGATCAGCTCGAGGACGAGCTGGTCGAGGACGCCCCGGTACTCGACCAGGATCTCCCACGCCTCGTCGTGCGCGGCCTCGATCAGGGCGCGGATCTCCGCGTCGATGTCGGCGGCCACGGCCTCGGAGTAGTCGGGCCGGGAGCCCATGTCGCGGCCCAGGAACGGCTCGGCGTCGGTGCTGCCGTACTTCACCGCGCCCAGCTTGGCGCTCATGCCGTACTGGGTGACCATCGCCCGGGCCATCGAGGTGGCCTTCTCGATGTCGTTGCCGGCGCCGGTGGTCGGCTCGTGGAAGACCAGCTCCTCGGCCGCCCGCCCGCCGAGGGCGTAGGCCAGGGTGTCGATCATCTCCGAGCGCGTCTGCGTGTACTTGTCCTCGGTCGGCAGCACGAGCGTGTGCCCGAGCGAGCGGCCGCGCGGCAGGATCGTCACCTTGTGCACCGGGTCCAGGTTGGGCAGCGCGTGCGCGACGAGGGCGTGCCCGCCCTCGTGGTAGGCGGTGACCTTCTTCTCCTTCTCGCTCATCGCCCGCGTCTTCCGCTCGGGGCCGGCGATGACGCGGTCGATCGCCTCCTCGAGGGTGGCGTCGGTGATCAGCGAGCCGTTGGTGCGTGCGGTGAGCAGCGCGGCCTCGTTGAGCACGTTGGCGAGGTCGGCCCCGGTGAAGCCCGGCGTCCGGCGGGCGACGGTCTCCAGGTCGACGTCCGGCGCGAGCGGCTTGCCCTTGGCGTGCACCGACAGGATCGCCTTGCGGCCGAGCAGGTCGGGGCGGTCGACGGCGATCTGGCGGTCGAAGCGGCCCGGGCGCAGCAGCGCCGGGTCGAGGATGTCGGGCCGGTTCGTCGCGGCGATCATGATCACGCCGCCCTTGACGTCGAAGCCGTCCATCTCGACGAGCATCTGGTTGAGGGTCTGCTCGCGCTCGTCGTGCCCGCCGCCCATGCCGGCGCCGCGGTGACGGCCGACGGCGTCGATCTCGTCGACGAAGATGATCGCCGGGGCGTTCTGCTTGGCCTGCTCGAAGAGGTCGCGGACCCGGCTGGCGCCGACACCCACGAACATCTCGACGAAGTCGGAACCGGAGATCGAGAAGAACGGCACCCCGGCCTCGCCGGCGACGGCGCGGGCCAGCAGGGTCTTGCCGGTCCCGGGCGGGCCGAACAGCAGCACGCCCTTGGGGATCTTCGCGCCCACGGCCTGGAACTTGACCGGGTTCTGCAGGAAGTCCTTGATCTCGTGCAGTTCCTCGACGGCCTCGTCGGACCCCGCGACGTCGGCGAACGTCGTCTTCGGGGTGTCCTTGGTGACCTGCTTGGCCTTGGACTTGCCGAACTGCATGACGCCGCGGCCGCCGCCCTGCATGGAGTTGAACAGCCAGAACAGCAGCAGCAGGAGGATCAGGAACGGCAGGAAGCTGACCAGCAGGCTGACCAGCAGGCTCTGCTGCGTGACGTTCGTGTCGAACTCGACGGCGTCGTCGTCGCCCGCGCCGGAGACGCGGTCGTAGATGTCGTCGGAGGCGCCGAGGGGGTAGGACGCGGTGATCTGCCTGCTGCCCTCGACCTCGCTCTTCAGCTCGAGGTCGAGCGTCTGCTCCTTGTCGTTGATCGTCGCGGAGTCGACGTTGCCCGCATCGAGCTGCTGCAGCGCGACGGAGGTGGACACCTCCTTGCCGGAGGTGCCGCCACCCAGGGTCCAGGAGAACGTGAGGGCGACCAGGACGACGAGGACGACCCAGAACCACACGGAGCGGAAGATCTTCTTACGTTCCATACACCGATGCCGGGCGCCGGGAGACCGGTCGGCCCGTCGACCCTCCTGATCGTCCGGGGACGCCGCCTGCGATCCGGGCGAGGACCCCGGCGCTGGGGACAGCGTCGTCGGAATCGACGGTACACCGGGGCGTCTGCGAATTTGCCGGGCGCGACCTGCGGATGACCCGTACGTGGACTGTCGTGGCGAGTGGGGCCCGGAGGGTCCCGCGCAGCCGCGACGCAACGGCTCAGCGCATCAGGGGGACGGCACCTGGCCGCGGTGTCGTCCGGAGGACGACGTCAGGCGTAGACCTCGGGCTTGAGGGTCGCGATGTAGGGCAGGTCGCGGTAGCGCTCGGCGTAGTCGAGGCCGTAGCCGATGACGAACTCGTTCGGGATGTCGAACCCGATGTACTTCACCGGGACCTCGACCTTCACGGCGTCGGGCTTGCGCAGCAGGGCGCACACCTCCAGCGACGCCGGCTGCCGGCCGCCCAGGTTCTTGAGCAGCCAGGACAGGGTCAGGCCGGAGTCGATGATGTCCTCGAGCACCAGGACGTGCTTGCCGGTGATGTCGCGGTCGAGGTCCTTGAGGATCCGCACGACGCCGGAGGAGCTGGTGGCCGAGCCGTAGGACGAGACGGCCATGAACTCCATCTGGGTGGGCAGCTGCAGCGCCCGGGCGAAGTCGCTCATGAACAGCACCGCACCCTTGAGCACGCCGACCAGGAGGACCTCCTTGCCGGCGTAGTCGGCGGCGATCCCGGCGGCGAGCTCGGCGATCTTCTGCTGGATCTGCTCCTCCGACAGGAGCACGTGGTCGATGTCGGGGCCGTACCCGTGGTCGGGGCCCAGGGCGCCCGGGGTGCTGACGGCTTCGCTCACGCGAGAGGCTCCTCGAAGTGCGGGGGTCGACCGGCCCGGTCCTCCGGGCCCAGGAGGGCCAGCCTGCCAGACGCGCGGACGACGCCCGCGCCGCCGGGTAGGTCGACCCGGCCCTGCCCCCGCCACCGGACGAGCAGCGCCTCGACCGCGGCCAGGTGCACGGCCTGCAGGTCGGGCACCCCGCCGGCCCGCAGCCACAGGCGCAGCACCCGCCGCCGGAGCGCGGCCGGGAGCGCCTCCACCGCCTCGACCGGCAGCTCCCCGTCGTCGTCCGGCAGGGCGTCGGCGGCCAGCGCGTCGAGGGCGTCGAGGTCCTCGCGCAGCTGGGCCGCGGTCCGGGCCAGCGCCGGGGCCACCCCGCCGCCGAGCACGTCCTCCATCAGCGGCAGCACCTCGGTGCGCAGCCGGACCCGGGTGTAGGTGGGATCGGCGTTCCACGGGTCGTCCCACACGGGCAGCCCCTGGTCCGCGCACGCCTGCCGGGCGGTGGCGCGGCGGACTCCGAGCAGCGGGCGCCAGTACGGCGGCCGGTGCTCGACCATGCCCGCCACCGAGCGCGGCCCCGAGCCGCGGCCGAGGCCCAGCAGGACCGTCTCGGCCTGGTCGTCGAGGGTGTGCCCCAGGGCGATCCGGGCGGCGTGCTGCTCGGCCGCGGCACCCAGGACGGCGTACCGGGCGGCGCGGGCGGCCCCCTCCGGCCCGCCGTCCTCGGCCACCTTCGCGGCGAGCACGACCACCGGGTCCAGGCCGAGCCCGTGCAGCAGCTCTGCGGTGCGGTCGGCGCGCTGCGCCGAGCCCGCCTGCAGCCCGTGGTCGACGGTCACCCCGCCGACCCGGACGCCGGCGTCCCGGGCCTCGAAGGCGAGCGCGGCGGCCAGCGCGACGGAGTCCGCTCCACCGCTGCAGGCGACGAGGACCGGCTGCGGAGAGCTCCGCAGCCCGGCGCGCACCGCGTGCCGCAGGACGGCGACGGCGCGGGGTGGACCGGCCACGGCGGGCTCAGGCGGGGATGGCGGGGCGGCCGTGCACGCGCTCGACCCAGCGCTGGGGCGCGGTGAGCTCGTCGATCCGCGGCAGGTTCTCGGGGCCCTCCCACACGCGGTTGAACCCGTCCATGCCGACCAGCTCGACGACACCGCCCACGAAGACCCGCCCCTCGGCGTACTGCTTCATCTTCTGCTCGAGGCCGAGCAGCCGGCGCACCACGCGGTCGAACGGGCCGCGGCCCTTGCGGCGCTGGGCGAACCGCTTGCGCAGCGTCGCCACCGTCGGGACGACGTCGGGGCCGACCTCGTCCATGACGTACTCGGCGTGCCCCTCGACCAGGCTCATGACGGCGGTGACCCGGTCCAGCACGGCCCGCTGCTCCGGGTCGCGGACCAGCGCCAGCAGGCCCTCGGACTCGCCGTCGCCACCGCGGACGGCGTCGGTGAGGCTGCGCAGGACGTCCTGCAGGCGCTCGCGGAGGACGTCCGCGTCGAGGTCGGTGGCCTCGACGAAGCGGGCGATCTCCCCCTCGAGGTGGTCCTTGAGCCACGGCACGGCGGTGAACTGCAGCTGGTGGGTGACCTCGTGCAGGCAGACCCAGAGCCGGAAGTCGGCGGGCTCGACGCCGAGCTTCCGCTCCGTCGCGACGATGTTGGGGGCCACCAGCAGCAGCTGGCCGCCGGTGCCGAAGACCTCGTACTGGCCCAGGACGCGCGAGGAGAGGAAGGCCAGGATGCCGCCGGCCTGGACGCCGGTGGCCCGCGACCCGATCGCGGTGGCGATCGCGCCCGGGCGCTTGTCCTGCTTGGCGGCGAGGGCGTCGACCAGCGGGTCGAGGAGCGCGGCCATGCCGCGGGCGTTCGCGTCGGCCCAGCCGGGGCGGTCGACCACGACGACCTGGGGCACCGGGCCGCCGGGGACCGGGCTCAGGCCGGTCAGCCTCTCGACGTGCGCGACGGCGACCGCCGCGGCCTCGTGCAGGTCGCGGACGACACCGTCGGCCTCCTCGCGCGTGGTGGCGGGCCCCGCACTCATCAGCCTGCGGGCCGTGCGTCCGGCGAGGTCCCAGTCGACCATCGAGGAGGCGCTGCTCATCGCCTCACCGTACGCGGGCGAGGCTGCCGGCAAGGGTCAGCGGCAGCCGCAGCCGGCGAGCGCGGCCGCGACGTCGTCGAGCGCGGCCTCGGCCGCGGCCTCGCCGCCGGAGCCGTCGGCCACGACGGCGAAGGCCAGCAGGCGACCGTCGGTGGTCACCACGGTGCCGGCGAGGGCGTGCACCCCCAGGAGCGTGCCCGTCTTGGCGCGGACGGTGCCCGGCGCGGCCCCGGCGTCCCCGCGGTCGAACAGCGTGCCGTCGTAGCCGGCCACCGGCAGGCCCGACAGCAGCGCCGAGGTCCCGGCGAGGGTGCCGTCGGCGGCGCTGGTCACCACCTCGGTCAGCACCGCGGCCGGGATCCGGTCGGACTGCGAGAGCCCGCTCCCGTCGAACAGCGCGACGCCGGTCGTGTCGATGCCGGCCCCGGCGAGCGCCTGCGTGATCGCCTGCGCGCCGCCCTCGAAGGTGGCCGGGAGGTCCTCGGCGATGGCGACGTGGCGGGCCAGCGCCTCGGCCAGCATGTTGTCCGACATCGACAGCGTCTGCTCGACCAGACGGCTGATCGGCGCCGAGTGGACCGTCGCGAGCGTCTCCGCACCGGCCGGGGCCTCGCCGAGGACGACGGTGGCGCCCGGGGCCCCGAGGGCGTCGGCCAGGGCGGACCCGGCGTCGATCCCCGGCTGCCCGCTGCGCGCCTGGGAGCCGGGGCTGACCCGCGCGCCGTCGACGGCCGTGGCGGTCACCGGGGCGGCGTAGGTGGACGGGGCGTCGCCGGTCCCCCACCCGGACGCGGTGAGCGCGCCGCTGAACAGCGAGTTGTCGACGACGATCCGGGTGACCGGCGTCCCGGCCGGCATCGCGGCGACGACCTGGGTGGCCAGGTCGGCGACCGTCGCGGCACCCGGGTAGGACTGGGACGGCGCGGTGCGGGAGAGCGTGGGGTCGCCGCCGCCGACCAGCACGACCTCGCCGGGGCTCGCGCCCGCCACGACCGTCGTCTCGAGGGTGTCGGCCGGGTCGAGGGTCACGAGGGCCGCTGCGGCGGTCAGCAGCTTCGCCGTCGACGCGGGGACCGCGGGGTCGCGGGCGTCGAGGTCGAGCAGGACGTCGCCGGACGCGACGTCCACGACCTCCGCGGACACCCCGGTGCCGAGGCCCGCGGCGGTGAGCAGCGGGGTCAGCCGGCTGCTGAGGACGGCGGGGTCGGGGGCGGGGGCGTCGGTGCCCAGCGACGCCAGGACCGGCGAGGCGTCGCCCAGGTCGGGCAGCTCGGCATCGGGCA
Organism: Blastococcus litoris; assembly: GCF_003075095.1. Taxonomy (GTDB): domain Bacteria; phylum Actinomycetota; class Actinomycetes; order Mycobacteriales; family Geodermatophilaceae; genus Blastococcus_B; species Blastococcus_B litoris. The sequence goes on along the minus strand of NZ_QCZF01000001.1, from coordinate 379,506 downwards.
CGTCGACGGCCTCGGGGCCGCCGTCGCCGTTCCCGCCGCTGAGCAGCAGGCCGACGCCGACACCTCCGCCGATCAGGAGCAGGACGAGCCCGACGATGCCCATCGCGAGCCGCCGGCGGAATCGGCCGGTCTTCGCCGTGACGATCGTCGAACCACTCGACGCGATGGTGCCCACCCCCCAGAATGGCGACCCGCCGATTGCTGCGGGTCGCCGTGGGTCACACTACGTCCGTGCAGTTCGACGTGACGGTAGAAATCCCGAAGGGCCAGCGGAACAAGTACGAGCTGGACCACGCCACCGGACGCATCCGCTTGGACCGGATGCTGTTCACCTCCACCCGCTACCCGGCGGACTACGGCTACATCGAGAACACCCTGGGGCAGGACGGCGACCCGCTCGACGCCCTGGTCCTGCTCGAGGAGCCGACCTTCCCCGGGTGCCTGATCACCTGCCGGGCCATCGGCATGTTCCGCATGACCGACGAGGCGGGCGGGGACGACAAGGTCCTCACCGTGCCGGCGACCGACCCGCGGATGTCCCACCTCATGGACATCTCCGACGTGTCGGAGTTCGACCGCCTGGAGATCCAGCACTTCTTCGAGACCTACAAGGACCTCGAGCCCGGCAAGTCCGTCGAGGGCGCCGAGTGGGTCGGCCGAGAAGAGGCCGAGAAGGAGATCCTGGCGTCGCTCGAGCGCGCCAAGGACGGCGACGCGCACCACTGAACCGGCTCGGTCCCCCCGGGTCGCCGAACGCATCGACGGCGGCACACCTCCTGCGAGGTGTGCCGCCGTCGGCGTCCCTGCACCGCTAGCGTTCGGCCGGTGATGCCCCGCCACGTGACCGTCGACTGCTCCGACCCCTACGAGCTGGCCCGCTTCTGGAGCGCGGTGACCGGTTGGACGCTCTCGGACAGGGACCGTCCCGGCGACGACGAGGTGCTCGTCGAAGGGCCCCCTCCCCTCCCGGGGCTGCTGTTCATCCGCGTCCCGGAGGGCAAGACCGTCAAGAACCGCGTCCACCTGGACTGGGCGCCGACCGAGCGGACGCGGGACGCCGAGGTCGAGCGGGTGCTGTCCCTCGGTGCGCGGCTGCACGAGGACCACCGGACGCCCGAGGGGCCCGGCTGGGTGACGCTGACCGACCCCGAGGGCAACGAGTTCTGCATCGAGCGCAGCGACGCCGAGCGCGCCGGCTGACCCCCCGCTTCCGGCAGCCGGCCTCCACGGGCCGGCGCTGGCCGCGGACGCGCCGACGGCGGCACACCTGCTCGAGGTGTGCCGCCGTCGGCGGTAGCGCCCGACTCAGCCGGCGCGGGTCAGCGACGCCGTGTCGACCCGGCCGAAGACGTCGACCACCAGGTCGGCGACCGCGTCGGAGTGGACCGACTGGGTGACGTCGAAGAACAGCGGGATGACCGGCATGTCCCGCAGGACGACGTCCTCGGCCCGGTTGTAGGCGCCGATGGCCTCGGCGCCGTTCGCGGCCGCGTTGCCCTCGGCGACCAGCGCGTCGAAGGCCGCGCTGCCGTAGAAGGAGTAGTTCGCGTCCGACCCGGTGGAGAACAGCGGCTCCAGGAAGTTCTGCGGGCTCGGGTAGTCCATCGACCAGCCCATGCGGAACGGGCCGGTCATGCCCTGGGTGCCCAGCAGCGGGCCGTACTGCGGCGGGGCCAGCTCGCCGTGCAGCACGAACTCGACGCCGAGGTTGGTCCGCAACTGGTTGCCGACGGCCTCCATCCACGGGTCGTTGCCGGCACCGGCGTTGAACCACAGGTCGATCGGCGTGGTCCGGTCGAAACCGGCCTCGTCGAGCAGCTCGTTGGCCCGGTCGACGTCCAGGGTGCAGTACTCGCATGCACCGTCCCGGTGACCGTCGACGACGGGCGGGACGATGGCGTCGGCCGCCTCCCGGGTGCCGGAGAAGATCTGCTCGGCGATGAGGTCGCGGTCGATGGCCATCGACAGCGCCTGGCGCACCCGCGGGTCGCTGTAGCGCTCCTCGTACAGCGGCAGGCCGAGGTAGGTCAGGCCCGACGCCGGGGTCTCGACGTAGCGCCCCTCGAAGTCCTCGGGGGCGGTGCCGCTCGCGTCGGCGGGGATCCGCGGGACGACGTCGACGTTGCCGGCCAGGGCGTCGGTGTACGCGGTGCTGGTCTCGGCGTAGACGCGGAACTCGATCGCGTCGACGGCGGGCCGCTCCCCGGCGAACTCGTCGTAGGCGCGGACCGTGATGCCCTCCCCCGGCTCGAAGGGGCCGTCGGCGCGGAACGGGCCGTTGCCGACCGGCTCGGTGCCGAAGGCCTCGGGGTCGTCGAAGAACGACTCCGGCAGCGGGAAGAACGGGTTGTAGCCGAGGGTCACCGGGAACTGGGCGAACGGAGCCGCCAGCGTCACGGTGAACGTCGTGTCGTCGACGACGCGCAGGCCGCTCATCTCGGTCGCGGCGGGCTCGCCGGTCGGCTCGCCCTCCTCGTCGGTCGGTGCCTGCAGGTCGCCGAAGCCCTCGACGTTCGCGAAGAAGTACGAGCCGGCCTGGGCGTTGGGGCTGTACGCGGTCCAGTTCCAGGCGTCGACGAACGACGCGGCCGTCACCGGGGTCCCGTCGTGGAAGGTCCAGCCGTCGCGCAGCCGCACGGTCCAGGTGGTGCTGTCCTCGGACGTGACCGACTCGGCCACGCCGGTGTAGCTGACCTGCCCGTCGGCGGTGTACTCCACCAGCCCGGTCCACAGGGACTCGAGGACCTGGCTCCCGTACTCCTCGACGGTGTTGCCCGGCACGAGCGAGCTCATCGGCTCGCCGATCGCGATGCTGACCGCCTCCGGCGAGCCCGTGTCACCGGCCGCCGCTCCACCGCAGCCGGTGAGCAGCACGGCGCCGGCGACGACCGCGACGTGGAGACGGAGGGAACGCTTGAGAGGTGTCATGACCGCGCTTTCCCGCGGCCGGAGGTCGTGGCCGCGGACGTGGAACGGCGCGGCTGCGGTCGCAGCCGTACTCACCGGCATCCGTCATGAGGTGTCGGCTTCTCGGCGGCGTTCCTGAAGGTGGTCTACCCCACAGCGTTCGGCGGTCCCGCCGAGCCGGAGGTCAGCAGTTGGTGGTGCTCCACTCGTCGACCGCGTCACCGGACTCGACCAGCTCGGTCTGGAGCCGCTGCGCCTCGGGCGCCAGGTCGGCGTTCGCCGACGCGTCGCTCAGGTCGGCCTCGTCGAAGAGATCGCCCAGGTCACCCCAGGCGGTCCGGAGCCGGTTCCACTCGTCCGCGGCATCCTCGGGCGGCTCGATCTCGGCCATCCGGTCGATGGCGTCCCCGAGCAGCTCCTGGGCCGCTGCCGGGTCGGACCCGATCTCCTGCAGCTCGGCGGTGATGTCCTCCAGCAGGGCCGGGGCGTCCTCGCAGAAGGCCTCCGTCCGCTGCTCGTCCTCCGAGCTGCCGCACGCGGCCAGCAGGAGGACGGAGAGGACGAGACCGGTGACGGAGCGGATGCGCACGGCCGGACGATAGCAAGGCGCGACGGGCACATCACGATCGGTGATCGAGGGACCGGACCCGGCGCGCGGGTCCCGGCGGAGGCCCACCGGAAGGGGGAGCCGCCTGTCGGAATCGAACCGACGACCTTCTCATTACGAGTGAGATGCTCTACCGACTGAGCTAAGGCGGCGGACTGCCCGGACAGCCTACGACACCGCGGAGCCCGCTCCGCGCAGGGCCACCCGGAATCAGGCGGGCAGGCGCAGCGCCACGGTCAACGCCTCGAGGGCGATCCGCGGCTTCACGTTCTGCTCCAGCGCGAGCCGGCAGTCCAGGACGGCGTCGATGCGGCGCAGCGCTCCCTCGGCGCCGATCCGGCGGGCCAGCTCGGCGGCGTCGGTGCGGCGGTCGGGGTGCAGCAGCTGCGGGGCGTCCCCGGCCGTGGCGTCGAGGACGAGGGCGTCGCGGTACAGGCCGGCGAGGTCGACCAGGGCCCGGTCCAGTGAGTCGCGGCCGAGGCGCGTCGCCCGCGACTTCTGCCGCTTCTCCAGCTCCTTGAGCTGGCCGGCGCCACGACTGGCGGCCGCCACCCCGGGCCCGCGCGCACCCACGCCGAGGCTGGCCTTCACCGCCTCGGTCTCGGCGCCGTCGAGGGCGGCGGACGCCTCGTCGGCCTCCTCCTGGGCGGCGCCGACCAGGTCGTCGGCGGCGTCGAGGCAGGCGGCCAGCGACACGAGCTTCAGCGGGACGTCGAGGACGGCCTTGCGCGCCAACCGCGCCGCCTCGTCCCGGGCGAGCCGGCGGGCGCGGCCGACGTGGCCGGCCGCGGCGGCTGCGGCCCACGCCGCGAGCGCGGGATCGATGCCGTCGCGGGCCACCAGGACGTCGGCGACCGCGTCGACCGGTGGCGTGCGCAGGCCGACCACGCGGCAGCGGGAACGGATCGTCACCGGCACGTCGTCGGGGTGCAGGCTCGGCGCGCACAGGAGGAAGACCGTCCGCGCGGGCGGCTCCTCGAGCATCTTCAGCACGGTGTTGGCCGCCTGCTCGGTCATCCGGTCGGCGTCCTCGACGAGCACCACCTGCCAGCGGCCCTGGGACGGCGCGCGGCCGGCGATCCGCACGATCTCGCGGACCTCCGCGACACCGATCGACAGGCCCTCGGGGACGACGGTCTGCACGTCGGCGTGGGTGCCGGCGAGCACCGTCCGGCAGGCGTGGCAGGTGCCGTCCCCGCCGTCGGGGCACTGGAGGGCGGCCGCGAACGCGCGGGCCGCGACCGAACGGCCGGAGCCGGGCGGGCCGGTGAACAGCCAGGCGTGCGTCATGGCCGCGGGATCGGCGACAGCGGCCCGGAGCTCGGCGACGACGGCTTCCTGGCCGATGACCTGCGACCAGACTCCTCCGGCGCCGCTCACGGGTGCAGCTGCGGGGTCGAGCCGGTCTGGGCGTGCGGCCGGTGCGGCCCGGTCGGGGTCAGCTCCTCGTGCGCCACCGTCGCGCCGTTGGTCCGCGACCGGCCGACGTCCTGCTGCGCGAGCTGCTGCAGGGGCAGGCCGGAGAGCAGTTCGGCGATGCGGACCCGGATCGCCGCCGCGATCTGGTCCGGCGACTCCCGGGCGTCCAGGACCAGGTACCGGTCGGGGTCGGACTCGGCCAGGGCGCGGAAGGTCTGCCGGACGCGCTGGTGGAAATCGAGGGACTCCGACTCCAGCCGGTCGGCCACCGCCCGGCCGCGCGCCCGGGCCAGGCCCACGTCCGGCGGGAGGTCGAGCAGGATGGTCAGGTCCGGCTGCAGGCCCTCGGTGGCCCAGCGCGACAGCATGCGGACGTCGTCCAGCGGGATGGTGCGGCCCGCGCCCTGGTAGGCCAGCGAGCTGTCGACGAACCGGTCGGTGATCACCACCTCACCCGCGTCCAGGGCCGGGCGCAGGACGTCGTGCACGTGCTGGGCGCGGTCGGCGGCGTAGAGCAGCGCCTCGGACCGGGAGGAGATGCCGACCTGCGCCCTGTCCAGGACGATCGCCCGGATACCGGCGCCCGAGGGCGTGGCGCCCGGCTCGAACGTGGCCCGCGCGACCAGCCCCTCGTTGGTCAGCCACTCCTGCAGCCGGCGCACCTGCGTGGACTTCCCGGCCCCCTCGCCGCCCTCGAAGGCGATGAGCACCCCGCCGCCGGCGAGGCGGCGGCGCGCGGTCGTGTCGCGGCGGATGGCGGTGACGACGTCGGCCAGCAGCGGGACCGGCCGCCCGTCGTCCATCTGCCGGTAGGCCAGGACGCCGACGCCCAGGGCGAGCAGGCCGGCGACGAACAGCATGATCCGCTCGCCGGTCACCGGGACGGCGAACACCCCGACGTCCAGGGAGTGCTGGCCGATGGCGCCCACGCAGAACGGGACGACCGCCAGGGAGAGGATCAGCGCCGCCCGGACGAGCGACTGGACGATGGCGAACGTGCGGCCGCGGATCTCGTCCTCGACCTCGGTGCCCAGCAGCGTGAACCCGGCCAGGTACGCGATGCCGGCGAAGAAGCCCATGAAGACGACCAGCAGCAGCGCGATCCAGAGCGTGAAGGTCCACGACATCAGCAGGACCATCACCCCGGCCACCGCGACGGCGAGGCCGAAGATCCGCTCCCGGGCGAGGTCACGGGCGATGCTGGGGCCGAACGCGATGCCGCCGCCCAGACCCACGAAGACGGCGCCGAAGAGCAGCCCGTAGGCGGCCTCCCCGCCGCCCAGCGCGTTGGCGAACGCCTGCCCGGTCGCGATGATCACGCCGGCCGCGGCCATCGCGCCGGTGATGCCGATGACCAGCCCGCGCACCAGCGGGGTGTGGCCGGCGAAGGAGAAGCCGTGCTTGAGGGAGCCAAGGAAGCTCTCCTGGGTCGTCACCGTCCCGGCCGCGCGCCGGCCGCTGATCGACGGGAGGCTCCAGATGACCACGGCCGCGACGAGGAAGGTGAGCGCGTTCAGGTAGAGCGCGAGGTCCACCTCGTCGACGCCAGGAAGCAGGTTCGAGACCGTCCCGCCGATCGTCGTCAGCACCGCGAAGACGATCGCCGCGAGCACGGGCGTGAGGCCGTAGGTGGTCACCAGCGACAGCTGGTTGGCCGGCTCGAGCTGGTCCTTGCGCAGCATGTTCGGGACCGCGGCGTCCTTGGCCGGGATCCAGAAGAGGCTGAACGCCTCGATGACGAACTGGGCGATGAGCAGCCAGACCAGGTTGTCGACGATGGGGATCGAGGCGAACAGCGCGAACCGGATGACGTCGGTGATCACCATCGTCTTGCGGCGGTCGAACCGGTCGGCGAACGCCCCGGCGAGGGGCCCGAGCACGATCGCCGGCAGCAGGCGGAAGAGGAGGACGGCGCCGGTCGCGAAGTTCTGCGCGGCGTAGTCCTCGAAGGCCATCCGCGCGGTCGCGGTGATCGCCAGCAGGCCCAGCCAGTCGCCGAAGCTGGACAGCGACATCGACAGCCACAGCTTGCGGAAGTCCTTGACCCGCAGCACGGCCCGGAGCTTGGCGACCAGACCGACCCCGCCCAGCGCGTCGGTGCGACCGTCCTCCTCGGTCTGCCGCTCGCCGACCGGTACGGCGTCCTCGCGTGCCGCGGCGTGCGGCTCCGTCAACGGCACCGCGGCGTCGGGCGGCACCGGCGTGCCCGCGGCGGGCAGGCCGTCGGCCGGCGGTGTCGTCCCTGCGGCCGGGCGCGCCTCGTCGGGCGACGGCGCCGGGGACGTCGGGTCGGACGGAATCGGTGCTCCCGGGGTCGGAGGTAGGGCGGGCGGTCCCTGGGGAGGGTCACGTTACCGGGGCGCGCGGACGATTCCGGGAGCTTTGCGCCCAGATGGCTGACGGATCGCACCGATGCCGGGCCCGAGGTGACGGCGGCGCGGCTAGGGTCCGAACCGATGGTGGCGCCCGGGCGGACGAGCGGTGACGGAGCACCGGACGGTGGCCGCGCGGCGGCGGCGTGGGATCCCGCCGGGTACCTGCGCTTCGCCGGTGAGCGGGCCCGGCCGTTCGCGGAGCTGGTCTCGCGGATCGCGGCGGACGCCCCCGCGCGGGTGGTCGACCTGGGCTGCGGCGAGGGCAGCCTGACCGCCTCCCTCGCCGGCCGCTGGCCGGGGGCGCACGTCACCGGGATCGACTCCTCCCGCGAGATGCTCGCCGCCGCGGCGGCGGTCGCCGTGCCCGGCCGCCTCGAGTTCGAGCTCGGCGACGTGCGGGAGTGGGTGCCCCGGGAGCCGGTCGACGTGGCGGTCAGCAACGCCGTCCTGCACTGGGTGCCCGGTCACGAGCGGCTGCTGACGCGGTGGGCCGGCGGTCTGCGGTCCGGCGGCTGGCTCGCCGTGCAGGTGCCGGGGAACTTCCGGGCACCCACCCACGCCCTGCTGGCCGGGTTGTGCCGCTCACCCCGGTGGGCCGGGCGGCTGGCGGACGCCGCGCCGGACCCGGACGCCGTGCTCGAGCCGGTCGGGTACCTCGAGGTCCTCAGCGCGGCCGGGCTGACCGCCGACGCGTGGGAGACGACGTACCTGCACGTGCTGCGCGGCACCGATCCGGTGCTGGGATGGGTGCGCAGCACCGTCCTGCGCCCGGTGCTCGCGCTCCTCGCGGAGGACGACGCGGTCAGCTTCACCGCCGAGTACGCCGCCGCGCTCCGCGAGGCCTATCCCCCGCGACCGGACGGGACGACCGTGCTGCCCTTCCGCCGCGTGTTCGCGGTCGGGAACCGCGTCAGCGCGGCGTGAGCCGGTAGGCGCGGGTGACGTAGGGCAGGTCGATCTCGCTCCTGCCCGCCGTGCCGGGGTGCCCGGCGAGCAGCTGCCGCACGCCGGACAGGAACTCCTCCCGCCGGGCGTCGTCCATGACGGCGACGTAGCTGCGGGTCGCGATGCCGGCGACGACGTCCTCGGGGGTGAGGCGCTGCACGATGCCGGACTCGAGGACGTCGACCTCGGCGTCGAGCTCCTCGGCGAACCGGTCCACCACGCCCTGGTCGGCCTCGTGGCCGCGGGCCTCGTCGGCGATGACCTCCTCCAGGGCGGCGATCCAGGGCACGCGCGCGTCGCGGGTGTTCCACACCAGGCCGAGGACACCGCTCGGGCGCAGCACGCGGCGGATCTCCCGCGCGGCCGGGGGCGGGTCGAACCAGTGCGCCGCCTGGCCGGCGAGGACGGCGTCGACAGAGCCGCTGTCCGCCGGCAGCGACTCCGCGGTGCCCACGGCCGTCCGCACCCCCGGGAGGCGGACGGTCAGCTGGGCGAGCATCTCCGGGGAGGGGTCGACCGCCAGGACGTCGTGACCGAGGCCGGCGACGACCTCGGTCAGCAGACCCGTGCCCGCGCCCAGGTCGAGCACGCGCTCCCGCCGGGCCTCGAGCAGGAAGGCGACCGCGTCCACCGGGTAGGTGGGGCGGAGCGCGGCGTAGCCCGTCGCGACCGCCCCGAACGAGCGCGCCCTGGCAGCGAAGCCGGGCTCGACCGGGCCGGTCACGCCGGTCAGCCCGTGGTGACCGGGGCGGCCTTGGCCGCGGCCTTCTTCGCGGGCGCCTTCTTGGCCGCCGTCTTCTTCGCGGTGGTCTTCTTGGCGGCCTTCTTCTTCTTGGACGGACCGGCGGCGCGCCGGTCGGCCAGGAGCTCGGCGGCCCGCTCGATGGTGATCGTCTCGACGTCGTCGCCCTTGCGCAGGCTGGCGTTGGTCTCGCCGTCGGTGACGTAGGGCCCGAACCGGCCCTCGCGGACGGTGACCACGCCCTGCGTCACCGGGTCGGGGCCCAGCTCCTTGAGCGGGGCCTTCGCTGCGGCGCGACCGCGCTGCTTCGGCTGGGCGAAGATCGCCAGCGCCTCCTCCAGCGTCGTGCTGAAGAGCTTGTCCTCGCTGTCGAGCGAGCGGGAATCGGTGCCCTTCTTGAGATACGGCCCGTAGCGGCCGTTGAGCGCCTGGATCTCCTCGCCGTCCGGCGCGGTGCCGACGGTGCGCGGCAGGGTCAGCAGCCGCAGCGCGTCCTCGACGGTGACCGTCTCCGGCGACATGGACGAGAACAGGCTGGCCGTCCGCGGCGCGTCCTTGCTGCCCTCGGGGACCACCGTCGTCACGTACGGGCCGTAGCGGCCGGCCTTGACGACGACGGGGTGCCCGGACTCCGGGTCGGTGCCCAGCTCGCGGTCGCCGGAGGGCGCCTCGAGCAGCTCGCGCACCTTCTCGGTGGTCAGCTCGTCGGGGGCGAGGTCCTCGGGGATGCTGACCCGCGCGCCCTCCTCGCCGCCCGCCTGCAGGTAGGGCCCGTAGCGGCCGACCCGCACCACGACCGGCTTCCCGTCGGGGGTGGTCGCCCGCAGCGGGATGGAGTTCACGCCGCGCGCGTCGATCTCCTCGAGGCGCTGGCCCACGATCTGCTTGAGCCCGCCGGACTCGGCGATGCCGCCGTCGCCACGGCCGCCACCGCCGAAGTAGAACTCCGTCAGCCAGTCGACCCGGCCGAGGGTGCCGCCGGCGATCTCGTCGAGCTCCTCCTCCAGCGAGGCGGTGAACTGGTAGTCGACGAGCTGGGCGAAGTGCTGCTCGAGCAGGTTCACCACGGCGAACGCGATGAACGAGGGCACGAGCGAGTTGCCCTTCTTCCAGACGTACCCGCGGTCCTGGATCGTCTGCATGATCGACGCGAAGGTCGACGGCCGGCCGATCCCCAGCTCCTCGAGCCGGGCGACCAGGCTCGGCTCGGTGTAGCGGGCCGGCGGGCTGGTGGTGTGCCCCTTGGCGTCCAGGGTCCGGGTGTCGAGCTGCTGACCGCGCTCGAGCCGGGGCAGCCGGCGCTCGGCGTCGTCGGAGCCGTCGTCGTCGGCACCGTTCGCCGGCGCCTCGTCCCGTGACTCCACGTAGGCCTTGAGGAAGCCGGGGAAGGTGATCGTGCGGCCGCTGGCGGTGAACTCGACGGCCTCGTCGGTGGCGCTGCGCCCGGCCAGCCGGATGCTCACGGTCTGGCCGACGGCGTCGGCCATCTGCGAGGCGACGGTGCGCTGCCAGATGAGCTCGTAGAGGCGGAACTCGTCACGGGCCAGCTGCGGGGCGAGCTGGCCGGGAGTGCGGAAGTTGTCACCGGCGGGACGGATCGCCTCGTGCGCCTCCTGCGCGCCCTTGGCCTTGCTCTTGTAGCGGCGCGCCTCGGCGGGGACGTACGCGTCACCGAAGAGCTCCCGGGCCTGCTGCCGCGCGGCGTTGATGGCCTCCTGCGACAGGTTCGTCGAGTCGGTGCGCATGTAGGTGATGTGGCCGTTCTCGTACAGCCGCTGCGCCACCCGCATCGTCTGGGCCGACGACCAGCCGAGCTTGCGGCCGGCGTCCATCTGCAGCGTCGAGGTCGTGAACGGGGCGTAGGGGCGGCGGCGGTACGGCTTCTCGTCCACCCGGCCGACGGTGACCTGGCGGCCCTCGAGCCGGGCCGCGAGCCCGCGAGCCCCGGCCTCGTCGAGGTGGACGACGTCGCCGCTGACCCGGCCGGTGGCGGGGTCGAAGTCCTTGCCGGTGGCGACCCGGCTGTCGTCGACGCTGACCAGCTTGGCGCGGACCGTCGTCGGCTCGCCCTCGTCGGTCGCGGCCCCCGGGCGGGGGACGGCGAAGGTGCCCTCGAGCGACCAGTAGTCGGCGGCGTGGAACGCCATCCGCTCCCGCTCGCGCTCCACGACGATCCTCGTGGCGACCGACTGGACGCGCCCGGCCGAGAGCTTGGGCAGGACCTTCTTCCAGAGCACCGGGGAGACCTCGTAGCCGTAGAGGCGGTCGAGGATCCGGCGGGTCTCCTGCGCGTCCACCAGGGCGGTGTCGAGCTCGCGCGGGTTGGCGACCGCGCGGGCGATCGCCTCCGGGGTGATCTCGTGGAAGACCATGCGGTGCACGGGCACCCGGGGCTTGAGCGTGTCCACCAGGTGCCACGCGATGGCCTCGCCCTCGCGGTCCTCGTCCGTCGCGAGGTAGACCTCGCTGGCGCCCTTCACCAGCTGCTTGAGCCGGCTGACCTGCTGCTTGCGGTCGGGGCTCACGACGTACAGCGGCTCGAAGGAGTTGTCGACGTCGACGCCCAGGCGCGCCCAGGCGGCGCCCTTGTGCTCGGCGGGGACATCGGCGGCGTTGCGCGGCAGGTCGCGGATGTGCCCCACGCTGGCCTCGACGACGTAGCCGCTGCCGAGGTAGCCGGCGATCTTGGTCGCCTTGGTCGGCGACTCCACGATGACCAGCGGCTTGCCGCCGGGCGCGGCGGCGCGACGGCGGGCGGGCGCCTTCGTACCGCCGTCGGTCGCGGCGGCGCTCTCGCTTCCGGTCTGGCTCGTCTTCGTGGGCACGGTGCTCCTGTCGGTGGTGCGGGGTGGTGCTGCGTGTCGAGCCGGGCGCGGGCTACCGGGAGCGGTGCCCGGTTCGCCGGCCCAGTACGGGCGGGCTCCCCCGGCTCCGGCGGGCGCCGCCGCGAAGACGCCCCCTCGGCGGGCCACGGTAAGCCACGCAGCGGACACAGCGCCGGGGGCGACCCACCGTGGGCGTGCCGTCACCCCGACAAACGTCGGCCGCCCCCAGGTGTTCCCCGCCACCGGGATCCGCCCCGTCCTCGGCCCTCAGCCGGGGCCCCGGACCCCCACCACGACCTCCCCCACCGCAGGCAGGGTCGGGCCCCGCCGGTCGTAGTAGTCGGAGTGTCCGGCATCGGGGTCGACGGGCAGCTCGGTGGAGCCGAAGGCCGCCGAACCGGTCCAGCGCCCGAACCACTGGGAGAGGACGACGAGGTCGCCGGGAGCCGCGGCGTCGTACACCTCCGGCGCCTCCAGGTCGGTGGCGTCTCCCTGCATCCCCGGACTGCCGAGCAGGACCACCGCGTCGGCGTCGAGCCTGCCCGGGACGTCGGCCGCCTCGTCGACCACCACGGTGCCGTAGCTGTGGGCCAGGACCGTCGCCCGGCCGTCGGCGGCGGCGACGGCGGCCCGGCCGGCGGCCAGGCCGGCGAGGGAGTCGGCCAGCTCGTGGCCGCCCTCGACCGCGTTGCGGCGGGTGAGGATCCGGCCGAGGTCCGTCGGGCTGTCGTAGCCGAGCCAGACCGCCGTCGCGACGGTGGTGCCGGGGGCCGCCAGGCGGGCCGCACGTCCCACGTCACGGGCATCGCCGAGGAGCGCACCCAGGTCGTCGGCGGGCGTGTTCTGGATACCGGGGACGAGCACGGCGACCGCGTCGGCTGTGTCGAGGTCTCCCAGGCCGAGGACCACGCGGTCGCCGTCCAGGTCGAACAGCTGCAGCTGCACCTGCCGCCCCGCGGCCTCCTCCTCCTCGATGCGACGGGCGACGGCGCGGGCGGTCGCGGCGGGGGCCGGCGGTATCGCCCGGTCGTCGAGGGCGGCAGCGAGGAGCTGCCGGTTGGCCAGGTCGCGGGCCCACGCGGGGAGCCCGTCGCGGCTCCCGAGACCCGCCGGATCGGCGCGCAGCGCGGCGAGCTGGGTGGTCATCGGCAGCGCCGCCCACCACAGCGCCACCGCGTCCGGCGGCCCGGACGGGCCGCTGGTGACGCACACCGGGTCGGCGACGGGCACCCGGGAGGCGAGGCCGGCGAAGTCGGGCGGGGCGAACGCGTCGCGCACGCCCACGCCGGACAGGGCGGCGCCGGCGTCGGCCGACGCGCGGGACGCCGCGGCCGCGTGACGGAGAGCGCCCTCGGCCGCGGCCACCGCGGCCGAGGCGGCCGGGGTCAGCTCGGTGCCCGGCACGAGCGCCTCGACGGCCACCGCGAGGCGTCCCCGCTCGTCGAGGGCGGCGCCGAGCCCGCCGGGGACCTCGTCCGCCCCCGCCAGTGCCTCGCGGGCGAGCTGCTGCGCCGACCCGGCCTCGGCGCCCAGCCGCTCGAAGGCGGTGTGCGACTCGGCGAGGGCGCGCTCCACCGCCCACGTCACCGTGGCGAGCTCGCGGACCGCGGCGGCCGCGGTCAGCGCGGCCGGCCCGGCCCAGTGCTCGCCCGAGTCGAGCGTCCGCGCGACGCCCTCCAGCCGCGCCCGCCAGCCGGGCAGCCGCTCGGCAACGAGGCCGAGCCCGGTGACCGCCCCGCGCACGCGGTAGACGTCCCAGCCGGCGACCGCCTGCAGGCGCTGCGGAGCCGTCATCGGGGCATCTCCCGGCGCCGGCCCATCCACCCGGCGATCCGGGCGTCCTCCTCGAGGTAGGCCCGCACCGCGCCGGACACCGTCTGCGCCAGCGCCGACGCGCGTTCGGACAGCGCCTGCTCGAGGGCGGCCCAGGCGGTGCCCACCGCGCCCGCCTCCCAGCCCTCGTCCCCGTCGAGGGCGGCCGCGACGGACCCCGCCGCCGTCCGGCAGCGGTCGACGTCGTCGGCGAGCTCGCTCGCCAGACCCGCCAGCTCCTCGGCCAGCGCCGCGAGCGCCTGCGGCTGGACCAGGACGGACCCGGCGGGGCTCGGCGGTGTCATGGGGGCTCCCTGTCGTCCGGCGCCCCGATCGGGCGGTGGGGATCCGGACGCTAGGAGCGCGAGGCGGTGCGCGTGTGCCGTCGTCCACAGGCACGCGACCGGTCCACACCCCACCCGGGGATCCTCCGGCCGGGCCGGGCCGGCCGGAGGATCCCGTCAGGTCAGGGCGCGGTGGTGGTGAGGCTGCCGTCGGAGGCGGCGCTCGGGGCGCCTCCGACCACGACCGACCGGCGCTTGGAGACGACCACGGAGGCCGCGATGATCGCGACGGCGGCGAGGGCGATGAGCACCCGAACGGTCGTGTTCGCGTCGTCACCCACCGAGAGGCTGACGATGGCCGGGGCGATGATCAGGGCGACGAGGTTCATCACCTTGATCAGCGGGTTGATGGCCGGGCCCGCGGTGTCCTTGAACGGGTCGCCCACCGTGTCGCCGATGACCGTCGCCGCGTGCGCCTCGCTGCCCTTCCCCCCGTAGGCGCCGTCCTCGACCATCTTCTTGGCGTTGTCCCACGCGCCGCCGGAGTTGGAGAGGAAGACCGCCATCAGGGTGCCGGCGGCGATGGCGCCCACCAGGTAGGCGGCCAGCGGCCCGAACCCGAGACCGAACCCGACGGCGACCGGGGCGAGGACCGCGAGGAGACCCGGGGTGGCCAGTTCGCGCAGCGAGTCCTTGGTGCAGATGTCGACGACGGCGCTGTAGTCGGGGCGCTCGCTGTAGTCCATGATCCCGGGCTTGGTGCGGAACTGCTCCCGGACCTCGAAGACCACCCGGCCGGCCGCGCGCGAGACCGCGCTGATCGCAAGTCCGGAGAAGAAGAACACGACCGCGGCACCGACCACCGCACCGACGACGTTGTTCGGGTTCACCAGGCTGAACGCGTCGCCGAGCGTGTCGCCGGCCTCGTCGAGGGCCACCCCGATCTGCGCGTTGTACGAGCCGAAGAGGGCGGTGGCGGCCAGCACCGCCGTGGCGATGGCGATGCCCTTGGTGATGGCCTTGGTCGTGTTGCCGACGGCGTCGAGGTCGGTGAGCACCCGGGCGCCCTCGTCGTCGATGTCACCGGACATCTCCGCGATGCCCTGCGCGTTGTCGCTGACCGGCCCGAAGGTGTCCATGGCGACGATGACGCCGGCGGTGGTGAGCAGGCCGCAGCCGGCGAGAGCGACCGCGTACAGCGCGGCGCCGCCGCCGATCAGGAAGGCGCCGTAGACAGCACCGCCGATGAGCACGGCCGCGTAGACGGCCGACTCGAGCCCGAGCGAGATGCCGGACAGGATCACCGTCGCCGGGCCGGTCAGGGAGCTGCGGCCGATGTCCTTGACCGGCTTGCGGCTGGTCTCGGTGAAGTAGCCGGTGAGCTGCTGGATCGCCGCGGCGAGCACCACACCGATCAGGACGGAGACGAATCCGAGGACCTGCGGGCTGACGGCCATGTCCACGCCGTCGGAGATGCTCGGGAGGTAGATGAAGGAGGCGGCCGCGACGAGCACGAGGGAGACCGCCGCCGAGGTGAAGAACCCGCGGTTGATCGGGGCCATGCCGCTGGCGTCGGTCTTGCTGGGTCGGGTGGCGAGGACGCCGACGACCGACGCGACGATGCCGATCCCGGCGACCAGCAGCGGGAAGACCATGCCGACGTTGCCGAAGAACACCTGCCCGAGGATCAGCGCGGCCACGAGCGTGACGGCGTAGGACTCGAAGAGGTCGGCGGCCATGCCTGCGCAGTCACCGACGTTGTCGCCCACGTTGTCGGCGATGGTCGCGGCGTTGCGCGGGTCGTCCTCGGGGATGCCCGCCTCGACCTTGCCCACGAGGTCGGCACCGACGTCGGCGGCCTTGGTGAAGATGCCGCCGCCGACGCGCATGAACATGGCCAGCAGCGCGCCACCGAAGCCGAAGCCCTCCAGGACGACCGGGGCGGTCTGGTCGAACAGCAGGAGCGCCAGGGCCGCACCGAACAGGCCCAGGCCGACGGTGATCATGCCGACGACGCCGCCGGTGCGGTAGGCGATGCGGAAGGACGGCAGGTAGCCGCCGGCGTTGGCCGCTGCGGCGACGCGGACGTTGCCGCGGGTGGCCAGCGTCATGCCGATGAAGCCGACGGACGCCGAGAAGAACGCGCCGATGAGGAAGAAGACCGCCCGCCCGATGCGGGTCTCCCAGCCGCCCTCGGCGACGGGGAGGACGAGCAGGAGCAGGAACACGATGACGGCGAAGACGCCGAGCGTGCGGAACTGCCGTCTCAGATAGGCCGCCGCGCCCTCCTGCACCGCCTGCGCGATCTCGCGCATCTTCACCGTGCCCTGGTCGGCGCCCAGGACGGCGCGGACCAGGTAGGCGGCGAACCCGAGGGCGGCCAGGGAGACGACGAGGACGACGGCGACCAGCGCCATGTCCCCGCCGGACAGCGAACTGTCGGGCATGTGTTCCTCCAAGAGCGGTCGGCAGCCGCCGGGAGGCGTCGGTGCTCCCCGGACCGGCGGAGGTACCGCCCGGTACTCGGGAGCCCCCGCGCACCGAACGTTGCGGGAGTGTAAGGGAGATCACAGCAGGTGCAGATGTCCTGTACGACTTGTTACCCGCATCACATGGTTGGGATTCGCCGCCGACGCCCGTCGGCGGGGCGTGTGACAGTGGGACCCGTGACCACGCTCCACCCGGTGGCCCCGGTCGTGCCACCGGGCGCAGACCTCCTCGCCTCCGTCCTCGCCGGCACCGGCGAGGACGAGCAGCCGGTCACGCACGTCCACCACCTGCCGGTCCGGGAGAGCAGCACGCTCCCGTGGCCGGAGTGGGTGAGCGGTGACCTGCGCGCCCGGCTCGAGCAGCGCGGCGTGCCGGCCCCCTACCGGCACCAGGTCGAGGCCGCCCAGCTCGCCCACGAGGGCCGGCACGTCGTCGTGGCCACGGGGACGGCGTCGGGCAAGTCGCTGGCCTACCAGCTGCCCGCGCTGACCCGGCTGGCCGAGGACCCGCGCGCCTCCGTGCTCTACCTGGCACCCACCAAGGCACTGGCCCGCGACCAGCTCGCCTCGGTCGCCGCGCTCGCCGATGCCTCCGTGCGGCCCGCCGCGTACGACGGTGACACCCCCGGCGAGGAGCGCGACTGGGTCCGGCGGCACTCGCGGTGGATCGTGACCAACCCCGACATGCTCCACCGGGGGATCCTGCCGGCGCACCAGAGGTGGTCGAGCACGCTGCGCCGCGTGGCCTACGTGGTCATCGACGAGTGCCACGCCTACCGGGGGGTCTTCGGCTCCCACGTGGGGCACGTGCTGCGCCGGCTGCGACGCATCTGCCGGCGGTACGGCGCCGAGCCGGTGTTCGTCCTGGCGTCCGCCACCGTGGCAGAGCCCGCCGCGGCCGCGTCCCGGCTGGTCGGTGCGCCGGTGGAGGCGGTCACCACCGACGGCTCCCCGCGACCGGGCGCGACCTTCGCGCTGTGGGAACCGCCGCTGACCGAGCGCACCGGTGAGCACGGCGCTCCCCTGCGCCGCTCTGCCGCCGCCGACGCGGCCGGGCTGCTGGCCGACCTGGTCGAGCGGGGCGCCCGGACACTGGCGTTCGTCCGTTCCCGGCGGAGCGCGGAATCGGTGGCCGATCAGGCCCGGAGGCTGCTGCACGACCGCGGCCGGTCCGACCTGGTCGGCAGGGTCGACTCCTACCGCGGCGGCTACCTGCCCGAGGAACGGCGGGAGCTGGAGCGGGCGCTGTCGGCCGGCGACCTGCTCGGCGTGGCCACGACGAACGCGCTCGAGCTGGGCATCGACATCGCCGGCCTCGACGCCGTCGTGCTGGCCGGCTACCCGGGCACCCTCGCCTCGATGTGGCAGCAGGCAGGCCGGGCCGGCCGGGCGCAGCGCGAGTCGCTGGTCGTCTTCGTCGCCCGGGACGACCCGCTGGACCACTACCTGGCGCACCACCCGCGGGCGGTGTTCGGCCGGCCCATCGAGGCGACCGTCACCGACCCGGCCAACCCCTACGTGCTCGGGCCGCAGCTGTGCTGCGCCGCGGCCGAACTCCCCCTGACACCGGCCGACCTGCCCGACTTCGGCGGCGCCGTGGCGGAGGCGCAGCTCGACGAGCTGGTCGCCGCCGGCCAGCTGCGCCGCCGGCCCGCGGGCTGGTACTGGGCCGGGCGCGGGCGGCCCGACGTGGACATTCGCGGCAGCGGCGGCGAGCCGGTGTCGATCATCGAGGCGGGCACCGGGCGGCTGCTGGGCACCGTCGACGGTGGGGCGGCCCACGCGACCGCGCACGACGGCGCCCTGTACGTCCACCGGGGCGAGACGTTCGTCGTCGACGAGTTCGACGTGGACGACGCGTGCGCCGTGGTCCACGCCGACAACCCCGAGTGGACGACGGTGGCGCGGGACGTCACCGACCTGTCGATCGTCTCGATCGAGCAGACCCGGCCGCTGGGCACCGTGACCGCGCACACCGGTGTCGTGGACGTGACCAACCAGGTGGTGGCCTACCAGCGGCGGCGGCTCGGTACCGGCGAGGTGCTGGCCGAGTTCCCCCTCGACCTGCCGCCCCGGCAGCTGCGGACCCGCGCGGTCTGGTGGACCCTGAGCGGCCGGGCTGTCGAGCGTGCCGACGTGGACGACACGGCCCTGCCCGGCTCCCTGCACGCCGCCGAGCACGCCGCCATCGGCATCCTGCCGCTGCTGGCCACCTGCGACCGCTGGGACCTCGGCGGGCTCTCGACGGCGCTGCACCCCGACACCGGGACCGCGACGATCTTCGTCTACGACGGGCACCCCGGTGGCGCCGGCTTCAGCGAGCGCGGCTTCGGCGTGCTGCGCCGCTGGCTGCAGGCGACGCGGGCGACGGTCGCCAGCTGCGAGTGCGAGAGCGGCTGCCCCTCCTGCGTGCAGTCGCCCAAGTGCGGCAACGGCAACGACCCGCTCGACAAGGCCGGCGCCGTCCGCGTGCTGGACGTCGTGCTCGACGAGCTCGCCGCCCGCGAGGGCATGCCCGACCCCGACCGGGAGGCGCCGAACGTCGCCGCCGAGGTCCGCCCTGCGGTCCCCGATGCGCCGGGGGACGACGAGGACGAGCTCGTCTTCTGAGCCGCTGCCCGCCAGCGGGTCGACCGGGCCCGCGCGGGCGCGTGCGGTGGCCGAGAAGACGCCGAGCCCTCCGAGCCGCACCGGCACGCTGACCTCCACGTCCACCAGGGCTCCCGGCGACGACGAGCACGTGACGAGGTCCGCCCCGTTCGCCGAGGCGAGCCGCTCCGCGGTCCCGCACGCGTCGGCCCCCTCGACGGCCCGGACCGCCCCCGCGAGCGCCGCGAGATCGGCGGCGGTGGTGGCGCGGTGCCGGGCGACCACCGCAGCTCCGACGAGGACGGCGGCGGTCCCGACCGCAGCCAGCACGCCGGCGGCCGTGAGCACCCAGACGGTCGCCGACCCGCGGTCCCCCCGCTGCCGCCTCACGAGCTCGCGCCGTCCGGCTCGAGGAGGGCGACCGCCTCGGCGGACACGGTGATGCGCAGGGGCACCGGCCCCAGGGGCGCGATCCGTGCTGTCACGGTGACGCGCACCTCCTCGCCCTCGGTGCCGACCCTCGTCACGGCGCCCTCGGGCGCCGCCCGTCGCACCAGGGCGGCCACCGATGCCGCGTCCTCGCCACGCGCCGCGGCACGAGCTCCCTCGCGGGCCGCGTCCACGCAGCGCAGCTGGGCGCCCACCACGACCACCGCCGCGACCACGCCGGCGAGGACCAGCAGGAGCACCGGCAGCACGACCGCCGTCTCGGCGGTGACCATCCCCCTCTCCGCCCGGTCGTCGGGGGGCACGGTCCGCCGCACCGTCAGGACAGGGTGGCGAGGGCCGAGTCGATGAGCTCGGTCAGCCCCGTGACGATCGATCCGCCGGTCACCACCCGGTAGAGCACGGCGGCGAACGCGCACGCCGCGACCGTGCCGACCGCGTACTCCGCCGTGCTCATCCCCGCCTCTCCGGCCGCGCGCACGGCGGCCCACCTCCGCGCCATCCGCACGCGGAGCACCGGCTCCACACGCTCCGGCTGCTCGACGTCCGACGTCATCCCCACAGGTGCCTCCTCGATCGGGGGCCCGCACTCCGGGCCGTGGTCCGAGCCTTCTGCGCGGGAGGGCGAGGTCGAAGGGCTGCGGACGATCTGTGGATCGGCCCGCGGGCTGTGCACAGACCGGTCAGCCGAATACCTCGGCTGCGATGCCGAGGACCATCGGCACGACCCCGAGGCAGACGAAGGCCGGCAGGAAGCACAGGCCCAGCGGCGCCAGCACCCATACCCCTGCCCGACGGACGGCGGCCTCCGCGGCGGTGCGGGCGGAGGTGCGCGCGTCCCCTGCCAGCGCACGCAGCGCCGGTGCGGCCGCCGCGCCCGACTCCCCCGCCCGCACGAGGACCCGGCCGAGCGCCGCCAGCTCGGGCGGCGCACCCGCCCAGGCCCGTCGCGCCTCGGCTCCCAGAGCGCTGAGGCCGGCGACCCTCCTGAGCTCGGGGCCGAGGGGCGCCGGCACGGCGGCCCCGACCGCTGCCAGGGCTGCCGTCACCGGCACCCCGGCGGTCAGGCACACGGCCATCAGGTCGCACGCGCCCGGCAGGGCTCGCGCGATCGCCGGTCCGTGGTCCGGAGGGGACTGGTCCCGGCCCAGCCGGCGCTCCCCGATCACGGCCACCGCCACCGCGACTCCCACGCCCAGGAGCCCGCCGACGAGCAATCCCGCCGCCAGTCCTGCCGCGCCGGCCAGCAGACGGCGACGCAGCGGTGGGACCGGGTGGCCGACCGACGCCTCGCGCGGAGGCCGCATCGCCCGGGCGCGCAGCGAGACCACACCCGCCCCGGGTGACCAGAGCAGCACGGCACCGGCGAGCAGGAGCAGTGACGAGGTCACCGGACGGCCCTGCTGACGAGGCGGTCGGACCACAGCAGGCCGAGCAGCTCGAGGGCGACGCCGACGACCAGCAGCACCTGCCCGACGCCCGTCGTGGTGAGCACCCGCCACGGATCGGCGCCGACGCCGCTGCCCATGGCCAGGCCGAGGGCCGGCAGCCCCGCGAGCAGCATCGCGCTGGCCCTCGGACCCGCGGTGGCCGTGCGGAGCTCCTGCCGCAGCCGATCCGCGGCCCGCAGGTCGTCCTCGACGGCGGCCGACACCGCCGCGAGCGAGGCACCCGTGCGCGCGCTGAGCAGCGTGCCCGCCGAGATCCGGTCGAGGGCGGCACCGAGCACCGGGTCGACCCCTCCCGGGACGCCGGCGGCCGGCGCACGGAGGGCCCGGGCGAGGGCTGCGCCGCACTCGTCGTCGGCGCACGCCGCCACCGCCGCCTGCGTCGCCGCGTCGATCGGGCGTCCGCTCCGCAGCTCGGCGCCGAGTGCGCCCAGGCCCTCCGTCACGGAGCGCACCCGCGCCTCCGCACGCCGGACGGCGGCCCGCGCGGCCCGGAGCCGTGCGCCGACGAGCACCAGCACGCCCACCAGGCAACCGACCAGGAGCGTGCTGACCAGGCCGACCACGAGCGCGGACGCGACCGCCACGGCCAGGGGGCCGGTCGCCGGGGCCGGCGGTCGCCGGCCGAGGTCCTCCGCGCGGGCCACCGCGATCCGCGCCCGCCGACGAAGCTCCCGGTCGGGCCAGACGAGGACGGCGACCGCCGTCACGAGGAGAGCCCCGCTCATGGCGCACCCCCCGTGACGAGCTCGCGCAGCCGTCCCGCGGCAGGGCAGTCGCGCCCGTCCGCGCGCCACCCCGCCTCCACCCGGAACCGGTCCGCCGATCGCCGGACCACGCCGATCTCGGTCACCCGGCGTCCTCCGGCGGTGCGCCGGAGCTGCACGACGAGGGCCAGCGCGGCGGCGGCCTGGCTGTGCACGGCCGCCCGGTCGAGCCCGGCCGCGACGCCGAGCGCTTCGAGCCGGGCCGGCACCTCGGCCGGCCGGTTGGCGTGCAGCGTGCCGCAGCCGCCGTCGTGGCCGGTGTTGAGCGCCGCGAGCAGGTCGACCACTTCCGCGCCCCTGACCTCGCCGACGACGAGCCGGTCCGGGCGCATCCGCAGCGCCTGGCGGACCAGGTCCCGCAACGTCACCGCGCCGACGCCCTCGACGTTGGGCGGCCGGGTCAGCAGCCGCACCACGTGCGGGTGCGCCGGCGCCAGCTCCGGGGCGTCCTCGCACAGCACGAGCCGGTCTGCCGGATCCGCGGCGCCCAGCAGCGCCGACAGGAGAGTGGTCTTCCCCGAGCCCGTCCCGCCGGTCACCAGGAACGCCAGGCGCCGCGCCACGGCCCCGCGCAGCAGCTCCTCGCTCCCGCCGGGCAGGGTGCCGAGGGTCGCCAGGTCGTCGAGCGAGTGCGCCGTGCGCCGCAGCACCCGGAGCGACAGGCAGGTGCCGCTGCCCGAGACCGGGGGGAGCACCGCGTGCAGCCGCGTCCCGTCCCCCAGCCCGACGTCCACCCATGGCGAGGCGTCGTCCAGCCGGCGACCGACCGTGGCGGCGAGGCGGACGGCGAGGCGTCGGACCGCGTCGTCGTCGGGGAAGCGCACCTCCGCCGGCTCCAGCCCGCTCCCGCGGTCCACCCACACCTGGTCCGGCCCGTTCACCAGCACGTCGGTGACGCCCGGCGTCCGCAGCAGCGGCTCCAGGGGCCCCGCGCCCGCCAGCTCGTCGACGGCGTGGCGGACCGCCAGCAGCACGTCGGCGTCGCCGAGCAGCCCGCCGGCCTCCTCCCGCACGAGCGCCGCCACCACGGCGCGGCTGGGCGGACCGGCCTGCAGGGCGAGCCGGGCGCGGACCCGGTCCAGCAGCGCCGGCGCGCTCACCGGCCGGCGTCCGTCGCCCGCAGTGCGCCGAGGACCCGCCGGGCCACCGTCCCGAACGGGGATCGCCCGGAGACCAGGGGCGGCTCGCCCCGCTCACCCCGGGGTGCCGCGCTCCGGTCGTGCCCGAGCTCGGCCAGGACCGGGCGGCCGACGACGTCACCCACCTCGCTGCGCGCCAGACCGCCGGGAACCGGTCGGACGACGAGCTGCGCCGATGCCCACGGCGAGTCCTGGGCGTCGACCAGCAGCCGTGCGGCCGTCGCGGCCCGCAGCCGCCCGGGCACCACGAGCACTGCCAGGTCCGCGTCGGCGACCACGGGCGGTGCGGTGCCGGCAGCGCTCCGGGGCACGTCGACCACCACGGGGGACCCGACCGCGCGGGCCGCGTCGACCACGGCCGCCAGCGCGTCGGGCGGAACCGCCGCGGGATCGCTCCGGGAGGCGGCCACCAGGGAGACCCCCGCGACGTCCGGCAGCGCCGCGAGCAGCGCATCACCGGCCACCCGCCCCCGGAGCCCCGACAGGTCCGGCCACCGCAGCCCGTCGGCCCGTTCGGCGCCCAGCAGCAGGTCCAGACCGGCTCCCCACGGGTCGGCGTCGACCAGGGTGACGCCCGGCGCGGCGGCCAGCGCGACCGCCGCCGCGAGCGTGCTGGCGCCGGCACCTCCGCAGGCCCCGCCGACGACGACCAGCCTGCCGCGCTCGACCGGGGTGGCGACCGCGGCGGTGCACCGGGTGAGCAGCCACGACTCGTCGGCGGGGAGGACGGCCACCCGCTCGGCGCCGACCTCCACCGCCCCGGCCCAGTCGCCGGCCGGCAGCTCTCCGCCGGCCACGACCACCACACCGGGACGGCGGGGCAGCGCGCGCAGGGCGGGCGCGGAGAGCGCATCGGCACCCACCAGGACCAGCGGCGCCTGCCGGTGCGCCCGGCGCAGAGCGGGCCCGCCCGTCGCCACCTCGGCCTCCGCCCCGGCCGTGGCGAGCAGCCGCAGCAGGTCGTCGAGGAGGGCGTCGTCGGTGCTGACGACGAGCGGACGGGCGGGGATGCGGGAGGTGGACACGTGTCGACCTCACGCCGGGATCGGCAGACAGTGCCAGACGGGAGGCCGGAACTGTGGATGACCCGAACGGGTGTGGACGGCGCGCGACGCCAGCCGCGGTTCCCCGCTCCACTTAGCATCGTGCCTTGTGACCCGCGCCGCGGCGTTCTTCGACCTGGACAAGACGGTCATCGCCAAGTCCAGCGCCCTGGCCTTCGGCCGGCCGTTCTTCAACGGTGGGCTGATCAACCGCCGCGCCGTGCTCAAGACGGCGTACGCGCAGCTGGTCTTCTCGGTCGCCGGGGCCGACGCCCAGCAGATGGAGCGCCTGCGCACCCAGCTGACGGCGATGGTCACCGGCTGGGACGCCGCCACGGTGCACGACATCGTCGAGGAGACGCTGCACGAGATCGTCGACCCGCTGGTCTACGCCGAGGCGGCGGACCTCATCGAGGAGCACCGGGCCGCCGGCCGCGAGATCGTCATCGTCTCGAGCAGCGGCGCGGAGATGGTCACGCCGATCGGCGAGATGCTCGGCGTCGACCGGGTGGTGGCCACCCGGATGGTGGTCGCGGACGGTCGCTACACCGGCGAGATCGAGTTCTACGCCTACGGGGAGAACAAGGCCGAGGCCATGCGCCGGGTGGCTGCCGAGGGCGGCTACGACCTGGCCGACTGCTACGCCTACAGCGATTCGATCACCGACCTGCCGATGCTCTCCGCCGTGGGGCACCCGACCGCGGTGAACCCCGACCGGGGGCTGCGCAAGGTCGCGCTCGAGCGCGGCTGGCCGGTCCTGCAGTTCACCCGGCCGGTCAGCATGCGGGCCCGCTTCTCCGCTCCCCCGGCGCCGGTGGTCACCGGGGCGGCCGTGGGCGTGGGTGCGGCCGTCGTCGGGCTGGCCTGGTACGCGCGGCACCGCGCGCTGCGTGCCGGCCTGATCGCCACGGGCGAGCCGGGCCCGCTGACCGGCCGGCGGCGGCGGCGCGGGGCCTGAGCGACCGCCTCACCGCCCGTTCCCGGCGGGGCTCCACCCGGCGTTCCGCAGGGTGGGACATCCTGCCGACGTGCTCACCGTGGTCCTGGCATGGCTGGCCGCCCTGGCCGTCTGCGTGGCCGCGGTCCTGTTCGGCCAGTCCAACCGCACCGCGCGCCGTCGGCGGCGGCGCCGGTCGCGCACCGGCCGCGTGGGCCTGTTCCTGTCGCTGTCCGGGCCCTGGCTCTCGCTCGTCGGTGCCGCGACCGCCGGTGCGGTCACCGGGGCGTGGCTCCTCGCCGCGGCGGCCGCCGCCTGCGGGGTGGTGCTCACCGCCGTCCTCGGTTTCGCCCTGTCACCGACCTGAGCCGGGCGGGCGCCCGGGATCAACCGCGGAGCAGGCTCTCGCAGATCGCCAGACCCTCGAGGGCGCCGTGCTCCGTGGCCCGGCAGCAGTGCACCAGCCACCCGGCCACGCCGGCCTCCGTGCCGGAGGCATAGCCCGCGACCGCCTCGGCGTACGCCTCCCTGCCGAGCTCGGCGAAGCCGACCTCCGGCACGGAGACCGCCTTCGGGTCCAGGCCGCGGGTGATCCCGGTGAGCCGGCCGGCACCCCGCGCGACGACACCGTCCGCGGTGCCGAACGGCGCCAGGGCGGCCAGCTCGCCGTGCACGAGCGCGGCCACGATCACGGCGGGCACGATCGTCGTGCCGGTGATCAGCGAGAACAGTCCCGACAGCCGGGGACCGGCGTGCGGCGCCGGCCGGCCGAGCCCCGCGGGGTCGGCGAGGTCCGCGGCGGCGAGCACGTGCAACCGGGCCAGTACCTGCCCCGGCGCGCGGGACCAGGTCTCGACCATCCCCCCGAGACCGGCCGAGACCCGCAGCGCACCCTGCACGACCGGGTCGGCGACGGCCCCGGACCGCAGGTCGCCCAGCGGCACGTCCGCCCCCTCCAGCGCCGCCGACGCCCGGGCTCCGCGGAGGGCCGACTCCGTGCTCACCCCGGCGGATTCCCGCCGCAGCACCCGGTGCCCGAGCAGGCGGTCGATGCCGGTGCGGGCGGCGTCCGCGGCCTCGCGCACCCCCGGCAGGTCGAGCAGGGGGGCCAGCGGGTCGGGCGCGGCCGGGCGGTTCGCGGGGCGGGCTGCACCCGGACGGACGGGAAGAGTCACGGGGACGACGGTACGAGGCACCCCGCCGGAACCTGCAGGGTCCTCGCCTACGCTGCCCCCTGCCATGTCCCGCCCTCTGACGCTGCTGCTCGTCCGCCACGGACAGAGCGAGTGGAACGCGGCCGGCCGCATGCAGGGCCAGACGCCGCACGTGCCGCTGACCGCCCTCGGCCACGCCCAGGCCCACACGGCCGCCGACGAGCTGGCCCGCCTCCGCCCGGGCGCGCTGATCTCCAGCGACCTGCTGCGGGCGGTCGAGACAGCCGAGCACTGCGCGCGCGCCACGGGCCTGTCGATCGAGACATCGCCCGCCCTGCGGGAACAGGGCTACGGCGAGCTCGAGGGGCTGCCCTCCCGCGACCTGTGGGACGTCGTCGACTGGACCGACCCGCACTGGTCCGCACCCGGTGGGGAGAGCCTCGCCGAGCTGCACGCGCGCGTGGAGGCCTTCCTCAAGAACCTCGGTGCCGAACCGCCGGCCGACGTCATCGCACTCGTGACGCACGGCGACACGATCCGCGCGGCGCAGGCCGTGGTCGCCGGCCTCGGCCCGGACGCGATGCCGGCGGTGACCCCGCACAACGGCTCGATCACCCGGCTGGAGCTCATCGCGTGAGTGCGCCGGCCCCGGCGCGATGAGGTTCACCGGACCCCTGGAGTCCGCCGCGCTGCTGACCGTGCTCCCCGTCCCGCGGGCTGCCGCGGCGTCGACCCGCGGGGTCCTGCCCTGGGCGCCTCTGGTGGGCCTCGTCCTCGGCGGGCTCGCCACCGGCGTCGCCGTCCTCGGCGAGCACTGGATCTCGCCGCTGGCGGGCGCGGTGCTCGCCGTGGCGGCGCTGGCCGTGCTCACCCGTGGCCTGCACCTCGACGGGCTGGCCGACACGGCTGACGGGCTCGGACCGCTGCGGGGCCGGGAGCGGGCGCTGCAGGTGATGCACCAGAGCGACGTCGGACCGTTCGGGGTCGTGACGCTGGTCCTGGCGCTGCTGCTGCAGGTCGCCTGCCTGTCCGCGCTGCTGACGACGGAGCACGGCTGGATCGCCCTCTGGCTCGCCGCCGCGGTCGCGCGGGTGGCGATGGCGCGCACCGGCCTGCCCGGCGTCCGCACGGCGGAGGGCTCGTCGCTGGGCGCCCTGGTGGCGGGCACGGTGTCGGCGGGGTGGCTGGCGGGCTGGGCCGTCGTCCTGCTGGGGCTGGTCGCCGCGGCCACGGCCGGCGAGCTGTCCACGGCCGCGCGGCTCGCGGCCGGCGCGCTGGCCGGCCTGCTCGCCGCGGAGGTGCTCTACCGGCGGGCATGCGCGCGGGTGGGCGGGGTGACCGGTGACGTGATGGGCGCGATGGGTGAGACGGCGACGGCGGCCACCCTGCTGGTGGCCGCCGTCGTACTCTAGCGGGTCAGCGCCGGCGCAGGAGGCCCTGGACGAGGCCACCGATCCCGCCCGCGGGCGCCGGTGCCGGGGTGCGGCGCCGGCTCAGGCCGCGACGGCCGACCGGGCCGGCCATCCCCCGCCCAGGACGCGCGGGTGCGCGACCGCCGCGGGCGGCGCCGCGGGCGGCGGTCTCTGCGGTTCCCATCAGTCTTCCGAGGATGCTCATGCGTCCAGGGGTGCCCGGGCCGCCCGGGTGCGAGTCCGCACCGGGCCGGTTCGGCTCGCTTCCCGGCGTGGCGTGACCGGGAGTCAGGCCGCGCCGAGCGCGTCCGCCATCCGGTGGTGCGGCTGCGCCTCGGCCCCACGGCTCTGCCGCTCCAGCGTGCGGGCCAGGGCGCGACGGGCCCAGCCGTTGGCCGGCGCGAGCGCGACCAGCCTGGTCAGGGCGTTCTCGGACTTCGTCAGCTGGGCCGAGCCGAAGTAGGCCCTCGCCAGCAGTTCCAGCGCCGCCTCGTTGGCGGGATCGGCCGCCACGACGCGCTCCAGGATGCGAGCCGCCTCGGTGGGCTGCCCCATGGCCAGGAGCAGATCGGCCCGGAGGAACTCCGAGTGCATGTCGATCTCGAAGGGCTGCGTCATGCCCCCTGCAACCAGGAGCAGGGCCTGGGGCTTCCCGTGGCGGCGGACCCCGCATCCGCCTGCGCGCGGCCGGCAGAAGAACAGGCACCACTCCCCCACCCGCGGAGGCCCGCGATGCAGCTGCGCCACTTCCCCCACCGGCGGACCCACGAGCCGACCCCCTCCCAGGACGCGCCGGATCACGCCAACCGCGTCTTCGCCGTCCAGCGGACCGGAGCCCTGGCCGTCGCGGCGGTGATCCTGGTCTTCGGCCTGCTCGGGTTCGCCGGCGGCCTGGACTTCTTCTCCACCGAGGGGGAGCCGGTCCTCGGCATGTCGTCGAACGGGCTCCTGTCGACGATCTCCGTGCTCACCGCCGTGGTGCTGGTCGTCGCGGCGCTGCGCGGCCCCCGCGTGGCATCGACGGTGATGATCGTCGTCGGCACGCTGTTCCTGGTCTCGGCGCTGGCCAACCTCGCGGCCCTGCGCACGTCGTTCAACGTGCTCGCCTTCGAGATGGACAACGTCGTGTTCTCCGTCGTCGCCGGTCTGCTGCTCCTCCTGCTGGGCGCGTACGGGCGGGTCAGCGGCAGCCTGCCCCCGGACAGCCCGTACGCCCGTCCGCGGACCGAGGACAGCGAGCCGGAGTCCTACCCGTCGACGCCGGCCGAGTTCGCCGCCGAGCGGGCCATGCGCGCGGCCGAGATCGCCGTCGTCAACCACGTGGCCACCGCCGACCAGCGCCGGCGCGTGGCCGCGATGGCGGAGGTGCACAGCCGGGGTGACCGCCGACGTGTCTGGATGGAGTTCGACCGATCGGCCTCCTGAGGACCGTCAGTCCTCGGGGTCGGGGTGCCGCGCACCGGCGGCGATCTCGGTCCCGGCCTCCAGCCGGGCGGCCCGGCCGACCAGCGTGATGTCGCCGTCCCCACCGACGACGGCGCCCTCGCCCACGTCGACCCGGTCGTCGAGGACCGCGCGCTCCACCCGGGCGCCGGCCCGCACCCGCACCCCCGGCAGCAGCACCGAGTCCACGACGCTCGCCCCGCGCTCGACCACCACCCCGGGCGACAGCACCGAACCGCGCACGTCGCCCGAGACACGGGTGCCCCCCGACAGGAGGCTGTTCTCGATCCGGCCGTCGTCGAGGACGCGGGCCGCGCTGTGCCGGCCGCCCCGGGTGTGCAGCGGCCAGGCCGGGTCGTCCAGGTCGATGGGCGGCTCGGCGGCGAGGAAGTCGCGGTGCGCCTCCCAGTACGCCGGGACGGTGCCGACGTCGCGCCAGTACCCCTCCAGCGGGTGGGCACGGGCCAGGCCGTCCCGGGTCTGCGCGGGCAGCAGGTGGCTGCCCAGGTCCTCGAGCCCCTCCTCGCCCAGCTCGTCCTCGAGCGCGTCGAGCCGGTCGAGGGTCGCGCCGGGCGTGAAGACGAAGACCTCGTTCGTGGCCGTGGTCGTCGCCGGCTCGCCGGGCTTGTAGGCGTAGCCGGTCACCCGCTCGCCGTCGACCTCCACGATCCCGTACCGCGAGGCGTCGTCGGCCTCGACCTGCGTGGTCACCATCGTCACCTCGGCGCCCGACCCCAGGTGCGCGTCGACCACCTCGCGGTAGTCGAGCTCGTACACCGCGTCGGAGCTGACCACGACCAGCGCGTCCGGGTCGTGCTCCCGGATCAGGTCCGCCTGCCGCCACAGCAGGTTGGCCGTGCCGGTGACCCAGCCGCCCCGCTCGGTCCCCTGGAACGGCGGCAGCACCATCATCCCGCCGGTGGTCCGGTCGAGGTCCCAGGGACGGCCGTTGGCGAGGTGGTCCGACAGCGACGTCGGGTGGTACTGCACCGAGACCCAGACGTCGGCGATGCCCGAGTGCTGGCAGTTGCTGAGCGGGAAGTCGACCAGCCGGTACACGCCGGCGAAGGGGACCGCGGGTTTCGCGCGCTGCTCGGTGAGCAGCTCCAGGCGGCCCCCCGCGCCACCGGCGAGCACGAGCACGAGGATCCGCGGGAGGGCCATGCCCCGCCCCTACCCGGCGTGCCGACACGCACGCACCGGGAATCACGCGGACGCCGCCGCGCTTCGCAC
The DNA here is from genome assembly GCF_003075095.1 of Blastococcus litoris. Taxonomy (GTDB): domain Bacteria; phylum Actinomycetota; class Actinomycetes; order Mycobacteriales; family Geodermatophilaceae; genus Blastococcus_B; species Blastococcus_B litoris. The sequence continues at coordinate 349,489 of NZ_QCZF01000001.1, read as the reverse complement.
TGGTCGTGCCCGTCTCCCGCCGCCTGCCGCGGACCGCCGCCTTCTGGTCGGTCGCCGTCCTGCTGGTGCTCATGCTCGCCGCATCGGGAGTGCCCTCCCCGCTCTACCGCGTCTACCAGGAGCAGTTCGGGTTCAGCTCCGGCGTGCTGACGACGGTCTTCGGCATCTACTCCTTCGCGCTGCTGGCCTCCCTGCTGGTCGTGGGCGGGCTGTCCGACCACGTCGGGCGGCGTCCGGTGCTGGTCGCCGCGTTCCTCCTCGAGGCCGCGTCGATGGCGCTGTTCCTCTTCGCCGACGGCGTCGGCTGGCTGCTGGCCGCCCGCGTCGTCCAGGGCCTGGCCACCGGCGCGCTGACCAGCACGCTCGGCGCCGCGCTGCTCGACCTGCAGCACCGGGAGCGGCCGCTCGGCGCCTTCATCAACAGCGCGTCCCCGGGCCTCGGGCTCTCGATCGGGGCTGCCGGGGCGGGGCTGCTCGTCCAGCTGGTCCCGTCACCCACGGACTGGGTGTTCGGCGTGCTGACCGTCGTCTTCCTGCTGGCCGCCGTCGGCACCGTCGTCCTGCCGGAGAGCTCGCCGCGGCTGCCCGGCGCGGTGACCTCGCTCGTCCCGCGCGTGCACGTGCCCCCGGCGCACCGCCGGGCCTTCGTGGTCGCGCTGCCGCTGCTGGTGGCGTGCTGGTCGGTCGGCGGTCTCTACGCCTCGCTCGGCCCGTCGCTGGTCGCCGACGTCTTCGGCATCGACAACCACCTCGTCGGCGGGCTGCTGATCCTGGCCCTGAACGGCACGGGCATCGTCGGCTCGCTCGCCCTGCGGACGGCCCCTCCCGAGCGGGCGATGCTCGTCGGGGCGCTCGCCTTCACCGCCGGCGTCGTCGGCACCCTCGTCTCGCTCTTCACGACATCGACGCCGCTGCTGTTCGCGACGGCGGTCGTCACCGGCTTCGGCTTCGGGGCCTCGTTCCTCGGCGCGGTCGCCACCATCACCTCCGGCGTGGCCGCCGGCTACCGCGCCGGCCTGCTCGCCAGCATCTTCGTCGTCGGCTACCTGGCGTTCAGCATCCCGAGCATCGTCGCCGGCATCGCCGTCGAGAGCGTCGGGCTGACCCGGACGACGGAGGTCTACGGGGGCGCCGTCGTCGTCCTCGCCCTCGTCGCCGTCGCGGGCCTGGTGCGGGCCCGGAGGACCGCCGGGTCGCTCGCCGCCGCCGGCGAGCGACCCGAGGCACTGGCGCCGGCTCAGCTCCCCGGGTAGGGGCTCGCCTTCAGCGCGCGGGCCAGCGACGCGGCGTTCTCGGCCAGCGTCGCGGTCGTCGACGCCACCGCCTCGGGCGTCTCGTCCAGGTCCTTGTAGTCCCGGCTGCCCATGGCCTCGTCGTTCCAGTAGGTGCCGCCCTGGGCCGGGAGGGTGAAGCCCATGTCGTTGAGGCCCTGCATGAGATCGGCGGTGATCTTGTGCGCGCCGTCCTCGTTGCCGACGACGGCCGTCACGGCCACCTTGCCGGTGATCAGCGGCCGGCCGGTGTCGTCGGTCTCCGACAGTTCGCCGTCGAGGCGCTCGAGCACCCGCTGCGCGACGCTGCTCATGTGCCCGACCCAGGTGGGCGTCGAGACGACGAGGATGTCGGCGGCCATCATCTGCGCCCGGATGGCGGGCCACTCGTCGCCCTCGCCCATGCCCACCTCGACGCCGGGCTTCACGTCGTGGTCGACGACGCGGACCACGTCGCCGGTCACGTCGTACTTCGCCAGTTGCTCGAGGATCTGCCTGGCCATGAGGTCACTGCTGGAGGGCGCCGGCGAGGCCTTGAGGCTGCAGACGAGCGCGAGGGCGCGGAGCGGGGTGGCGGACGCGGTTTCGGTCATGAGCTGTCAGATGCCCCGCAACCGATCGCCCTCACACATCAGCGCCGGACGGCGTCGACGAACCCCGCGACCCGTTCCCGCAGCTCGGCGGCCCGTTCCGCGATCACCTCGTCGGGGTCGCGCTCCTGCAGCCACGGCGGGATCTCGGTGCGGACCCGCTGCGCGCACGCCAGGTCGGCGCAGATGTAGGTGCCCACCGTGTTGCCGTTGCGCCCGGCCGCGCCGGTCCGCTTCGCCGTGAACAGCGAGACGGCGTCGCCGGACTGCGACGTCTGGCAGAGCAGGCACGTCACCGTCCGGCGGACCGACATCTTCGACTCCGCCGCCCGCACCGCGATGCCCAGCGGCCGGGTCCCGTCGCCGTCAGGGGCCTCCACGACCAGGTAGCCCCGCAGCGGGGCCTTGGGGTCCCGCCAGCCCAGCAGCTCGCGTGAGGCCCAGTCCAGGTCCGCGAAGTCCCGGGGCAGCGTCAGGCCCTTGGCCTCGCCCTGCGAGCAGTTGAGGAACGAGCGGCGGATCTGCTGCTCGGTGAGGGCGTGCACGATCGATCTCCTTGCCGTGGGGGGCTTCCCATCCTGCGCCACGGGCTCGCCGTCCTCACCCGATTTTCGTCAGCGCCGCCGGCACCTCGGCGGGCGAGCCGACGACCACGGCGGCCCCGGCTGCGGTCAGCTCGCCGTCCTCGGCCGGTCCCCAGCCGGCCCCGATGCAGGGCAGACCGTGGGCGGCGGCACCGAGCACGTCGTGCGACCGGTCGCCGACGAGCACCGGCGAGCGGGCGCCGGGGTGTGCCGCGAGCGCTGCGGCCACCACCTGGTCCTTGTGCCGGACGGAGCCGTCCAGCGTCGCGCCGTGGACGCTCGCGAACACCGGCAGCAGGCCGGTGTGGTCCAGCACCCGGACGGCGAAGGGCTCGGGCTTGCTCGTGGCGACGGCGAGCGTCGCCCCGGCCTCCCGCAGTGCGTCGAGCAGCTCCGGGACGCCGTCGTGCACGGTGACGTCGAGCAGCGCCCCGGCGGCGTAGTGCCCCCGGTAGGCGGCGACGGCGTGCGGGACGTCGGAGGCCGGCACGCCGAGCACCAGCGCGAACCCGTCCTGCAGCGGCGGGCCGACCATCGCCCGCAGCTGCTCCGGGGTCGGCTCGGGCAGGCCCAGCTCCCGGGCCGCGTGCCGCACGGAGGCCGCGATGCCCGGCGAGGAGTCGACCAGCGTCCCGTCGAGGTCGAAGAGGACCAGCCGGCCGGCGATGCTCACGCCGGCAGGTCGCCGCCCGGGCCGGCTGCCTCCGCGAGCAGCCGCTCGCGGTGCTCCTCCGGCAGGCGGTCGACGTAGACGGTGCCGTCGAGGTGGTCCATCTCGTGCTGCAGGCAGCGGGCGGCCATGCCGGTCGCCTCGATCGACATCGGCTCGCCCTTCACGTCCACCCCGTCGACCCGGGCCCGGAAGGCCCGCGGGAGCTCGGCGTAGGGCCCGGGGACGGAGAGGCAGCCCTCCTCGGTCACCTCCTCGGCCGGTTCGTCACCGACCGGCTCCGGGATCGTCAGGGTCGGGTTCACCACGTAGCCGACGACGTCCTCGCCCTCGGCGTCGGGGCAGTCGATGACGAACACGCGGGCGTCGACGCCGATCTGGTTGGCCGCGAGACCGACGCCGTCGGCCGCCTCCATGCTGGCGAACATGTCGAGCAGCAGGCGGCGCAGCGGCTCGCCGAACTCGGTCACCGGCGCGCACGGCCGGTGCAGGACCGGGTTGCTGCCATAGGTGACGATCGGCCGGGCGACGCCGTCGTAACGGCCGGGCAGGCGCATGGGCACCGATCCTAGGGACGGCCCGTCCGCGACCGGTTGGCACGATGACCCCCGTGACGGTCCCGACGGCCCTCGGCCTGGCCCTGGGCTCGGCCGCGGACCTCCTGCTGGGCGACCCCCGACGCGGTCACCCGGTGGCCGGGTTCGGGACGACGGCGCTGGCCGTGGAACGCCGCACCTACCGCGACTCCCGCCCGGCCGGCGCCGCCCACGTGCTGCTGCTGACCGGCACGACCGCCCTGGCGGGCACGGCGCTGGACAGGCGCACGCTGAGCCGTCCGGTCGCCCGCGCGCTGGTCACGGCGGCAGCGACCTGGGCCGTCCTCGGCGGCACGTCCCTGGGCCGGGCTGCGACGACGATGCAGCGGGCGCTGGACGCCGGCGACCTGCCCGCCGCCCGTGCGGCGCTGCCCGCGCTCGCCGGGCGGGACCCCGACGGGCTCGGCGAGCCCGAGCTCGCACGGGCGACGGTGGAGTCGGTCGCGGAGAACACCTCCGACGCCGCCGTCGCCCCGCTCGTGTGGGGCGCCCTCGGCGGGATCCCGGGGCTGCTGGCGTACCGCGCGGTCAACACCCTCGATGCGATGGTCGGCCACCGCTCGCCCCGGTACCAGCGCTTCGGCTGGGCGGCCGCCCGGCTCGACGACGCCGCCAACTGGCTACCCGCCCGTCTCACCGCCGCGCTGACGGTGGCGTGCGCACCGCTCGTCGGCGGGTCGCCGGGGGGCGCGCTCCGTGCCTGGCTCCGGGACGGAGCCGCCCACCCCAGCCCCAACTCGGGCCGGTGCGAGGCCGCGGCAGCCGGGGCCCTGGGGCTCCGGCTCGGCGGGCGCAACGTCTACGGCAGCCGGATCGAGGTGCGGCCCCCGCTCGGTGACGGCCGGGCACCGCGCGCCGGCGACATCCCGCGGGCGGTGCGGCTGTCCCGGGCGGTGTGGACCGCGGCGGCGATCCTCGCGACGGCCGCCCGGCTGGTGCGACGGGGCTGAGCGCCCTCGAACAGCCCGCGCGCCCGAGGGAGCACGAAGAACCCGGCGGGGTCGACGCGCGGGTGGCTGGCGGGCGGGTCGCCCGGGCCGCGGCCACCCCGGAGGGTGACGACGAGCGTCGTGATCGAGAGACCGACGAGAGCCAGCAGGGACAGGACGAGGAGGGTGGCGGCCGAGGTCATGGCGGAACAGTGGCATGGTCCGGGCTAGACAGGAGCAGTCCACTTCGGCATGGTGGTCGCATGCCACCGGTCGCCGAGCAGTCCACCCCGCGGGAACTGGCAAGCCTGATCGGGCCGGTCGACGGCCTGCCCGGGCCGCGTTACGCAGGTCTGGCCCGCCGCATCCGCGACCTGGTGACCGCCGGGTCCCTGCCGGCCGGGCACCGCCTGCCGGCCGAGCGGGAGCTGGCCGCCGAGCTGGACGTCAGCCGCGTGACGGTCGCCTCCGCCTACCGCGTCCTCCGCGACGAGGGCTTCGCCACCACCCGGCACGGGTCCGGCACGGTCACCGAGCTGCCGGCCGCCGGCTCCCGCTGGCTCCCGCCGAGCAACCGGCCCGGCGTCCTGGACCTGGCGCACGCCGCCCCCGAGGCCGCTCCCGCGCTGGTGGACGCCTACGCGCAGGCGATGGCCGTGCTGCCGTCGCGGCTGGGCGAGCACGGCTACGCCACGGGCGGGCTGCCGGAGCTGCGCACCGCGATCGCCGAGCGGTTCGCAGCGCGCGGGCTCCCGACCGATCCCGACCAGGTCGTGGTGACCGCCGGCGTCGGAGACGCGACCGCCGTCGTCCTGGAGACGCTCCTCCAGCCCGGCGACCGCGTGCTCGTCGAGCACCCGACCTACCCCGGGATCCTCGGGCAGGTGGGGGCCGCGGGCGGTCGGTGCACGCCCGTGGCCGTCGACGCCGCCGACCCCGACGCGTTGATCCGCGCGGCCGACCTGGCCGCGCGGCAGAGCAGCCCCCGGCTGGCCTTCGTGATGCCGGACTTCTCCAACCCGACCGGCGCCCGCCTCTCCGCCGCCGGCCGTCGCCGGCTGGCCGCGACCCTGTGGCAGCACGGGGTCCTCGCCGTCGTCGACGAGGTGTCGGCGGAACTGCACCTCGACGAGGGCCCGCTGCCGCCGTTCGCCGGCAGCCTCCCCGACGCCGCGACGGTGACGGTCGGCGGGCTGTCGAAGGCGGTCTGGGGCGGCCTGCGGATCGGCTGGATCCGCACCGACGCGGCGCTGGCCGCCCAGCTGGGCGAGACCCTGGGCCGGCGACAGCTCTCGGTCGGCCTGCTCGACCAGCTCGCGGCCACGATCCTGCTCGGTCGGCTCGACGAGGTGCTCGAGCAGCGTCGTGCGCAGCTGCGCGAGCGCCGCGGCGTGCTGCTGGCCGAGCTCGCGCGCCTGCTGCCGGAGTGGGAGGCGCCCGTGCCGGCGGGCGGCCTGTCCGTCTGGTGCCGGCTGCCTCCGGGCGGGAGCTCGGCGGCGCTCGCCGCAGGAGCGGCCCAGCACGGTCTGGTCCTGGCCGAGGGCCGCGCCTTCGGCACGGGGCACGCGTTCGACGACCACCTGCGGCTGCCGTTCACCCGTCCGGCCGACGAGCTCCGCCGGGCGGTCGCGCTGCTCGCGCAGGTGCAGGCCGGCCTGCGCACCGGGACGGCGGGCGACGGTTACCCCCAGCCGCGCACCGTCGTTTGACACCTGAGCGCACGCGTCACGGCACCGTCGGTCACGGCACGACGGGACGACCGGCCGGCGACCGGACCAGTTCCGTTGCGGACCACCTTTCGCCCTCTGCGCCCTCCCGCGCGCCGTCGTACCGTCCTCGCAGCGGAGCGACCGGCCCCGGCGTGGGGCCCGGCCCGGAGTCGAACCCACGGCTGTAGCGCCGGGGCGCCCGCGACGAGGGGGAACTGCCATGGCGTCTCCGGCGCTCTCACGCCCGCGTCCGACCACCCGGCCGGCGAGGGCTCCTCGCCAGGACGCCGAGCCGAGGGCCGCCGCGCCCCGAGCGCCCGAGCGGGTGACCGGCCGCTACCGCTACGACCGGACCTCGCAGGCCTGGTGGTGGTCCCCCGAGATGTTCACGATGCACGGCCTGCCCGCGTCCTCGCCTCCTCCGGCCACCGACGAGTACCTGCGCTACCAGCACGCCGAGGACCGCGCACGCATCCTCGAGGCGATCGCCCAGGCCTGCGCCGACGGTCGCGCGTTCGCTCTCGAGACCCGGATCCTGCGGGCCGACGGGCGGCAGCGATCCGTCGTCCTCGTGGGCGAGCCGCAGCTCGGCCCCACCGGCGAGGTCGCCGCCGTCGAGGGCATGTGCGTCGACATCACCGACAGCAGGCCGGCGGGCACCGCCGACCGGACCCGGGCGCTCGAGGCCGAGGTCGAGCAGATGCGCGCCGCCATGGCCAGCCGGGCCGCCATCGAGCAGGCCAAGGGCATCCTCATGCTGCTGACCGGCTGCGGGGACCAGGTCGCCTTCGACCTGCTGGCGCACATCTCCAGCCACACGCACCGCAAGGTCCGCGACGTCGCGGAGGTCATCACGCAGTCCGCGGCGGGCTCGATGCGGTTGCCGGCCGACGTGCGCGCCATCATCCGCGACGCCTGCCCGCCCACCCAGCCGCTGCGCTGATCCGGCCTGGGTCCGGGCCGCGCGCGGGCGTTCGGGACAATGCCGGGGCCACGTGCCGACATCCGTCGACCACGTGCACCCGACGTGCCCGAGGAGGGACAACGCGGCGTGGTCTACCTCATCTCGCGGCTCATCCTGCGACCACTGTTCCTGCTGGTCTTCCGGCCGCACGTGGAGGGCCGCGAGAACGTCCCGGCCACCGGCCCGTTCATCATCGCCAGCAACCACCTGTCCTTCATCGACAGCATGGCCATCCCGCTCATGGCGCCCCGGCGGGTGGGCTACCTGGCCAAGGCCGAGTACTTCCGCGGGCCGGGGATCAGGGGCTGGTTCACCAAGACCTGGTTCTCCGCGCTGGGCGCGCTCCCGGTCGAACGGCAGACCCACCGCGCCGCGCAGGAGGCCCTCGACACCGCGATGACGGTGCTGCGCGCCGGCGGCGGCTTCGGCATCTACCCGGAGGGCACGCGGTCCCGCGACGGGAGGCTGGCCCGCGGGAAGACCGGCGTCGCCTGGTTGGCGCTCACCGCCGACTGCCCGGTCGTGCCGGTGGGCATCCGGGGGACCGACCGCATCCAGCCGGTGGGCGCCAGCTGGCCCCGCCCGCACCGGTTCTCCGTCGCCTTCGGGAAGCCGCTGACCTTCCCCGAGCACCGCGGTCAGGCCGGCAGCAACCGCGCCCGGCGCCAGGTGACCGACACGATCATGGAGTCGATCGCCGAGCTGTCCGGGCAGGAGAAGGCCGGCTGGTGAGCGTCAGCCGGTGAGCGCATCCCGGATGTCGTCCGGCCAGGGGATCGCCCGCCCGCCGTCGGTGGCCACGTAGGTGTTGCGGACGACGCAGCACTCGCGCTCGCCGACGCGGATCGTGTAGCGGACCGTGACGCTGGTCCGGCCCACCCGCTCGGTCTCCGCGTCGACGGCCACCGTGTCACCCCAGCGGGCCGACGACGTCCACTCCAGCGTGCTCGCCTTCACCACCGGGTTCACCCGCGCGGCGACGACGTCCCAGGGCAGGCCGTGGGACGCCCACCAGTGGTTGGACGCCTCGTCGGCCCAGGTCAGGTAGTGGGCGTTGAAGACGACGCCCTGCTGGTCGCACTCCACGAACCGGACCGGCGAGCTCCACACCTCTGGCACGGGGCGCCACGCTAGCGGGGACACCCGTTACCGTCTGTCCGTGGACACCGTCGAGGACGTGCTGGCCGGCTACCGCGCCCCCGGCGGGCTGGTGCTGGACAAGGTCATCGACCACCTCGACCGGCACTGCCGCGAGTTCATCGCCCACTCCCCCTTCGCCACGCTGGCCACCGCGGACGCCGAGGGCTGGCCGGACATCTCCCCGCGCGGCGGCGACCCCGGGTTCGTGCACGTGCTGGACGAGCACCGCCTGCTCCTGCCCGACCGCCCCGGCAACAACCGCGTCGACAGCCTGCGCAACGTCGCGACGAACCCCCGCGCCGCGCTGATGTTCCTCGTCCCCGGCATCGAGCAGACGCTGCGCGTCTACGGGACGACGACGCTGCTGCGGCCGGAGGACCTCGACGTCGACCTCACCGAGTTCGGCCGCGCACCCCTGTCGGTCCTGCAGGTGACGGTGCACAAGGCCTACTTCCAGTGCCCGAAGTCGGTGATGCGGTCGGGTCTGTGGGACCCGTCGCGGCAGGTCGACAAGACCGCGCTCACCCCGTTCGGCCGGGTGCTCAAGGACCACTGCGCGCTCGAGACGGACCTGCCCGACGACGCGACCATCCGCGCCGACCTCGCCCAGGAGCTCTGAGAACGGACCGTTCGTCGCTGGGTGCCCCTAGGTTCCGGGCATGTCCTTCGACGTCCAGATCGTGATCGACAGCTCCGCACCGCACGACCTCGCCGACTGGTGGGCGGAGGTGCTGGGCTGGCAGGTCGAAGCGCAGGACGAGTCCTTCATCCGCCGCATGGTCGAGACGGGGGCCGCGGCCGAGTCCGACACGACCGAGCACGAGGGTGCGCTGGTGTGGAAGGTGGGTGCGGCGATCGGCTCCCCCGACGCCGGCCGCCCACGGCTGCTGTTCCAGGCGGTGCCCGAGCCGAAGACGGTGAAGAACCGGCTGCACCTCGACGTCCGCGTCGGCGCGGACCGCCGCGAGGCGGAGGTCGCGCGGCTGCTGGGACTCGGCGCCACAGAGCTCTGGCGCGGGTCGCAGGGGCCCTTCGAGTGGGTCACCATGGCCGACCCGGAGGGCAACGAGTTCTGCGTGACCTGAGGGTTCGGCCCGCCTCAGCCGGCGCGGAGGTCCCGGAGCAGCTTCCGGTCGGCGACAGCCCGCTCGGCCAGGACGCGGGAGCGCCGACGACGCCGGGGCCGCCCGCTGCCGAAGTACCGCGCGTCCTCCACGAGCTGGAAGGCGGCCAGCACGCTGGCCTGCACCTCACGGGCTCGCGGGACGGCCGGTCGGACCGGTTCGAACGTCGTCACTGGGGACCCCCGTCTCCCGGGACGTCCCGCCGCGTCCGCCCCGTGGGGCCATGGTGCCCCGCTATCGGCAGGCGCAACCCTCTCCGTGACCAATTGGTGCCGATGTGTCACAAGTGACAGTCGAGCACCCGTACGGTGCTCCCATGGCACGCCCTCTCGCGCTCCTCGGCCGGGTCGCCGGGCTGCTCCGCCGGACCGGCACCGCGGCCGCGCCGCGCCGGCGACCGGCCCGTCCTGAGGCCCCCGCGGGCCCGGACGTCGAGTACCGCCCCCGCGCCGACGGCCGTCCCGATCCCGGCGAGATCGTGTGGGCCTGGGTGCCCTACGACGAGGGGGACGGTCGGGGGAAGGACCGGCCGGTCCTCGTCGTCGGCCGGCGGGGCGACGTCCTGCTCGGCCTGATGCTCACCAGCAAGGACCACGACCGGGACGCCGCGGACGAGGCCCGGCACGGCCGGGTCTGGACCGACATCGGCACCGGCTCGTGGGATGCCCGCAACCGGCCCAGCGAGGTGCGCCTGGACCGCCTGCTCGAGCTGGACCCCGCGGCGGTGCGCCGCGAGGGCGCCGCCCTGGACCGGGCGCGCTTCGACCGCGTGGTCGCCGCGGCGCGCCGGGTCCAGGGCTGGTGACCGGCTAGAACGGGACCTGCTGGGCCAGCAGCCCCTCGCCCCTGCCCCGCCCGGACAGGACGCGGCAGAACTCGACGGCGTCCAGCTCGAGCTCGTCGCCGTCCGTGCCGGCCGACCAGCTGCCACCGGCCGGCCCGGTGAGCCGCAGGCGGTACGGACGGCCGTGCCGCGCGGCCCACTCGGCGACGACGTCGGCCACCACCACGCCGTCGTGGCCGGGGGTCAGGTGCAGGTCGCGACCCGTCGCCCGGGCGACGTCGGTCCGGTGCATCCACGTGTCGCGGGTGAGCACCACGTCGACGAGGAAGCCGAACCGCCAGCGCTCGCGCTGCCCGCCGACCTCCTGCGTCTCGGGGAGGACCGCGCGGCCCAGGACGGTCGCGAACCGGCGCCGTCCCCGCACCGCCCGCGGGCCGATCGAGTCCAGCTGCGCCACGACCTGCTCGGCCGAGAGCCCGGAGGTCCGCCGGACCTGGACGGCGGTGAGCGCGTCGATACCGCCACCGGCGCGCGCGGACGCGACGTTCTGGCCGGCGAGCCCCCGCACGGACGCCACCATCTGCGCCATGCCGAGCACGTGGCCGGCCATCGCGCGGACGTCCCAGGCGGGGCAGTCGGTCGGCCGCGACCAGTCCTCCGCGTCGAGCTCGCGGAGCAGGTCGGTGAACCGGCGGTACTCCTCCGCGGCCAGGCGCATCGCCGGCGCGCGGTCCAGCACGGCGGCTCGGGCAGGAGGACGGGCGGTCGTGGTAGCGGTCATCGGCGTGCCTCTCGGGGGGATGTCATCGGCGTCCCGCCGTGGTGGGCCAGCCACATGGCGACCACGGTGGGCAGGGTCGAGGTGTAGGTGCCGGTCTCGAACGGCTCCCCCGGCGCGTTGGCCAGCTGCTGGGAGATCACGCCGCTGATCACGGCGGTCTGGGTGCGGTGGGCGAGGTCGAGGTCGGTGCACGCGGCCAGGAGCCCGGCGTCGCGCAGGTCGGCGAGGAACGCGCGGCTCCGGCGCTCGAGCTCGAGGGCGGGCGCGTAGGCGCGGGGCGAGGGCGCGAAGCCGGGGACGGGCCGCCAGAACATCAGCGGCGCGTACGCGGGGTGCTCCACGGCCCAGCGCACGAACGCGGTCTCCACCGTCAGCAGCGCTTCGGCCGGCGGGCGTCCGACGGTCCCCTCGTGGCTGCGGGTCACGACGCCCAGCAGCTCGCGCCAGCCCCGCTCGAACAGGGCGTCGTAGAGCGCGTGCTTGCCGTCGAAGTACCCGTAGAGCGACGGCGGCCGGATCCCCATCCGCCGGGCCACCTCGCCCAGCGTGAGCCCGGCGACCCCCTGGTCGGCCATGACCTCGACGGCGACGTCGAGCACCTGCTCGATGGTCTCCTGCCGCCGCCGCTGCCGGCGGTCGGCGGGCACCGTCCCGGTCATGCCGGAAGTGTCCTAACACCGTTAGGACGTCAACAGGGTCGTAGGACCCCGCTGGTCACTCGGCCGCGGCGGACTCGTCCCGGGCCGGTCTCCGGGACGGCGGCCGGAGGTTGTAGACGCCCACGCCCTCGCTGAGCGGCTCCAGGTCGTACCGGTGCACCACCTTGGGCCCGCCGTGCAGGTGGACGTGCGTGACCGTCGGCAGCGGGTCGCCGTGCCGGGCCGCGCGGATCTCCACCCGCCCGTCGAGGGGACCGCCGACGAAGAGGAGCACGGCGTCGTCGTCGCTCGTGCCCGTGCCGGTCGAAGCGTCCTCGGTCAGTTCCGCCTCCAGCGTCTGGTGCGCCGCGCCGCCGGTCGGCGCCGTGCCCGGCCAGCAAGCGTAGGCCCGGAGGGCGCTCCCGGTCAGCTCCCCGCGGATCTGCGCAGCCATCGGGCGACCAGCGGGGCGCTGAGGAGCATGACGAACAGCCGCAGCACCTGGACGGCGAGGACGAAGGTCACGTCGGCGCCGATGTCGCTGGCGGTGGCGAGGACGGCGTAGAGACCACCGGGCGTCGTGGCGAGGTAGCCGTCGAGCGCGCTGACCCCGGTGACGGCCGCGAGCACCCCGCCGAGCCCGGCAGAGGCCACGACCAGCCCGAGGATCACGGCGAGCGCGAGCGGCAGCGCGCGGCCGATGGTGCGCAGGCTGCTGCGGGTGAAGCTCACGCCGACCTGCAGGCCGATCACGAGGAAGGCTGCGGCCTGGACCGGGCCGGGCACCTCCGCGCCGCGTCCCAGCCCTGACAGGTCGACGGCGGCGGCCGCCACCATCGGCCCCAGCAGCGCCGCCACCGGCACCCGCGCCAGCCGCCCCGCGACCAGGCCGGCCACGCCGCACCCGACCGTGAACAGGAGCCCGCCCGCCCAACCCGACCCGTCCTCGGCCGGTCCGGTGGTCCCGCTGCCCGACGCCCCGTAGACGACGGTGGCGACCACGGGCATCAGGACGACGATCAGCAGCACCCGCAGGTACTGCAGGACGGCGACCATGCGGTCGTCGGCGCCCAGGTCGCGGGCCATGGCGATGATCCCGGACGCGCCGCCGGCGATCATCGAGAACGCCCCGGTCACCGGCGTGATGCCCGGCTGCAGGCGCAGGAGCAGGCCGGCGCCGAGGCTCAGCGCGAGCGTCCCCACGGTCACCAGGAGGACCGGCAGCCAGTTGGCGGCCACAGCGCGGAGCGTCCCGAGGTCGACCAGCGACCCCATCGCCACCCCGATGACCGCCTGGCCGGCAGTGGTGGCCGGACCGGGGACGGCGACCGCGCCGCGGACGGCCAGCGCCCGGACCAGGCCGGCCAGCAGCCCGCCGAACAGCGCCGGGGAGGGCACGCCCAGCGCCGCGAAGGCGAGGCTCGCGACCACGGCGGCGGCGACGACCGCGGCCAGCGGGAGCAGCTCGCGACCCCGGTTGCCCACGGGGTCACTCTGCCCGGTCAGGCCCCGGTGATCCGCCGCAGCTCGGCGACGTGGGCGTCGAACGCCGCCCGACCGGCCGCCGTCAGGGCGAGGTCGGTGCGCACGCGGGACGCGCGGGTGGACTTGCCGACCGACACGTAGCCGGCCTCCTCCAGCTGCTTCACGTGCTTGGAGAGCACGGAGTCGCTGACGCCCACCTGTTCGCGCACGACGGCGAACCCCATCGTCTCCACGTGGGCGAGCAGCCCGCAGATCTGCAGCCGGGGCGGCGGGTGGATGACCGCGTCGAAGCGGGGCGAGACAGCGGTCACCGGACCGCCCGCAGCCCTGCGGCGTAGACCCGGCTCACCCAGCGCGAGCTCACGGCGACGCAGACACCGAGCACGGCTCCGACGACGACCATCGCGCCGCGCAGGTCGAGCAGGTACTCCGCGGCGGCACCCCCCAGCATGGCGACGCCGTAGCCCCATCCCCACCAGCGCAGCGCCCGACGGACGCGCTCCTGCACCGGCCCGACCTTCGTGGCGTCCCACCAGACACCGGTGATCCGCCGGTAGGCCGCGACCAGTCCCAGGAAGGCGGCGAAGAAGAGCACCAGCGCGGCGGCGATGACCCGGACGTCGTGGAAGGCGTAGCTGCTGACGAAGCCGAAGAAGGACAGACCGAGGGTCACGTCCCACCACCAGGGCTGGATCACGCGGTCGGCCAGCGCCGCCCGGTCCGCGTCCAGTGCGGCGAGCTCCGCCGCGGCCGCCGCCCGGTCCATGGCACCGCCGTGACTTTCCATACTGGAAAGCATGGCGGTCGCTTTCCGGATCGTCAAGCGGCCCGTCACCGGCGCGCAACACGCGCCTGCCAGGGTCCTTGCGGGACCTCCCCCGCGGCACCCGACCCCGGCGCTGGGATCCTGTCCCCACGACCCACGCCCGAGGAGACGAGCTGAGCACCGACCCGCACCCGTTCGCCGGCACCCTGCTGGGCGAGACCATCGATGCCGTCGTCCCCCGCGACGAGGCGGCCGAGCGCGCCGCCCGGGAGCGGCTGGACCGGATGACCAAGCCGCCGGGCTCCCTGGGCGTGCTCGAGGACGTCGCCGTCCAGCTGGCCGGGATCGCCGGCACCTGCCCCGCACCGCTGCCGGTCCCGGCGGTGGTCGCGGTCTTCGCCGGCGACCACGGGGTGCACGCGCAGGGGGTCACGCCGTGGCCGCAGGAGGTGACCGCCCAGATGGTGGCGAACTTCCTGGCCGGCGGGGCCGTGGTCAACGCCTTCGCCGCCGAGCTCGGCGCCGAGGTCGTCGTCGTGGACGTCGGGGTCGCGGCGACGCTGGACCCGGCCGAGAACCTGCTCGACCGGAAGGTGCGGGCCGGCACCGCCGACCTCGCCGAGGGGCCCGCGATGACGCTCGACGAGGCGCGCCGCGCGGTCGAGGCGGGCATCGAGGTCGCCACCCGCCTGGCCACCGCCTCCCCCTGCCTGGTCACCGGCGACATGGGCATCGCGAACACCACCGCCTCCGCGGCGCTGGTCTGCGCGTTCACCGGTGCGGACGCGGTCGCCGCGACCGGCCGCGGGACCGGGGTCGACGACCCCACGCTGGCCCGCAAGGTGGCCGTCGTGGCACGTGCGGTCGAGCGGGTGCCCGCGCGGCCGACCACACCCGCCGAGGCGCTGGCCGCGCTGGCCGAGGTCGGCGGGCTGGAGCACGCGGCGCTGGCCGGTTTCGTGCTCGGCGCAGCGGCGGCCCGCGTCCCGGTCCTGCTCGACGGGGCCATCGCCGGCTCCGCCGCGCTGGCCGCGGCCGCGCTGTGCCCCACCGCGATCGAGTACGCGGTGGCCGGTCACGCGTCCGTCGAGCCGGGGCACGCGATCGCGCTCGAGTCCCTCGGCCTGCGCCCCCTGCTCGGGCTGGACCTGCGGCTGGGCGAGGGCACCGGCGCGCTGCTGGCCCTGCCGCTGGTGGCGAGCGCCGCCCGGGCGCTGCGCGACGTGGCCACCTTCGACTCCGCGGGCGTCACGGAGAAGTGAGCGCGACGCCGGTGGACCCGGGCAGCGGGGTCGTCTACCCCGTCGGCCTGCGGCTGCTCGACCGCCGCGTGGTCGTGGTCGGCGGCGGCCAGGTGGCCCACCGCCGCGTCGCCGGTCTGCTCGCCGCGCGCGCCCGCGTCACCCTGGTCTCCCCCGAGGTGACGCCGGCGTTGGAGGCGCTGGTCGAGCCGGGCTCGCTCACCTGGGTGCGCCGCCGCTACGAGCCGGGCGACCTCGACGGCGCCTGGTACGCCGTCGCGGCCACCGACGACCCGGCCGTGAACGCCGCGGTGGCCGCGGAGGCCGAGCGCGCCCGCATCTTCTGCGCCCGCGCCGACGACCGCGCCGCGTCCAGCGTCTGGACCCCGGCCGTGGGACGGCACGGCGAGCTGGTCGTCGGCGTCCACGGCGGCGGCGACCCCCAGCGCGCGATCGGCGTCCGGGACGCCGTCGTCGCCGGCCTCACCGACGGGAGCATCGCCGACCGCGCCGCGCGCACACCGGAGGCGGCGCGCGGCGGCAGCGTCGTCCTGGTGGGCGGGGGGCCCGGCGACCCGGGGCTGATCACCGTGCGCGGGAGGCAGGCGGTCGCGCAGGCCGACGTCGTCGTCGCCGACCACCTCGCCCCGCTCACGCTGCTCGAGTCGCTGCCCGCCTCGGTCGAGGTGATCGACGCCTCGAAGCTGCCCCGCGGCCGCTCGATGGCGCAGGAGCAGATCAACGCCCTCCTCGTGGAGCACGCGCTCGCCGGCAAGCGGGTGGTCCGGCTCAAGGGCGGTGACCCGTTCGTGTTCGGCCGCGGCATGGAGGAGCTCGAGGCCTGCGTGGCCGCCGGCGTCCCGGTCGAGGTCGTCCCGGGCGTCACCAGCGCGATCTCCGTACCGGCCCTCGCCGGCATCCCGGTCACCCACCGCGGCCTCACCCACGAGTTCGTCGTCGTGTCCGGGCACCTGCCTCCCGGCCACCCCCAGTCGCTGGTCGACTGGCCGGCGATCGCCCGGCTGCGCGGCACCGTCGTCGTCCTCATGGGCGTGGACACCGCGCCCGCCATCGCGGCCGCCCTCGTCGAGCACGGCCGCGCGCCGGACACGCCCGTGGGCGTCGTCGCCGACGGCTCGACCCCGACGCAGCGCGTCGTCCGCACCACGCTGGCCGGGCTGCCCCGGACCGTCGCCGAGGCAGGCATCCGCCCGCCCGCCGTCTGGGTGGTCGGCGCGGTCGTCGCGCTGAACGCTCCGCACGACGCGCCACCGCAGGACGACGCCGACCTGGACTGACCAGTCAGCGCCCGGCGTCCTCCGCGAGCGTGTGCGCCACCAGGGCGTTGGCGTGCCCGTGGCCCAGCCCGTGCTCGGTCTTCAACCAGCCGACGAGCTCCATGTGCTTCGTCAGCGGCGACGAGCGGATGAGCTGCTGCCACTCCGGGATCGGCCGCCCGTACCTCTTCTCGATAGCCGGGAAGTAGCTGGCCGGGCCCGGGACCTTCTCGCTCATGCGCCCAGCCTGCCGCATGCACGGCGCCGTGAGCACTTGTACGGCAGATGTAGCACTCCTACTATCTGCCTCACCCATCCGGGAACGCGCTCCAGGGACGGTGTCGCCAGATGAGCTCGCAGTTCGAACCGGTGGTCCGGGTCTCCGGGCTGCAGATGACCTACGGCACGCACGACGTCCTCACCGGCGTCGACTTCGAGGTGCACCAGGGCGAGGTGGTGTGCCTGCTCGGCCCCAACGGCGCCGGCAAGACGACCACCATCGAGATCCTCGAGGGGTTCCGGATGCGCTCCGGCGGTGACGTCCAGGTCCTGGGCCAGGACCCGGCGGTCGCCGGCGACGCCTGGCGGGCGCGGGTCGGGGTGGTCCTCCAGTCGTGGCGCGACCACGCCCGCTGGACCCCGCGGCGCCTGCTCGACCAGCTCGGCGGCTACTTCGCCCCCTACTCGACCCCCGAGCACCCGCGGCCCTACGAGCTGGACTGGCTGCTGGACGTCGTCGGCCTGACCGAGAACGCCGACCGGAAGATCGGCACCCTCTCCGGCGGGCAGCGGCGGCGGCTGGACGTCGCGATGGGCATCATCGGCCGGCCCGAGCTGCTGTTCCTCGACGAGCCGACCGCCGGGTTCGACCCCCAGGCCCGCCGCGACTTCCACGACCTGGTGCACCGGCTGTCGGACCTGGAGGGCACGACCATCCTGCTGACCACCCACGACCTGGCCGAGGCCGAGCGGCTGGCCGACCGGATCCTCATCCTCGCGGCGGGCCGGATCGTCGCCGACGGCAGCGCCGAGGCGCTCACCCGTCAGGTGGCCGGCACCTCCGAGGTGCGCTGGACCCGGGACGGCGAGCGGTTCGTGCACGCGACCGAGGACCCGACCCCCTTCGTCCGCCTGCTGTTCGAGCAGCACGGCGAGGAGATCGCCGACCTCGAGGTCCGCCGGGCCAGCCTCGAGGACACCTACATCGCCATGGTGCAGCGGTTCGAGTCCGGCGACCGCTCCGCCCCGGTCCTCGCGGAGGTCTCCCGGTGAACCCCACCCGCCACGCCATCGCCCTCGGCCTGCGCCGCGGCTGGACCGAGTTCGCGCTGAGCCTGCGCAGCACCCAGGACCAGGGGTTCTACCTGTTCATGGCCGGGGTCACCCTCGTCGTGCTGTGGTTCAACCGCGACAACGAGGTGGGCGACACCGGGCTGCTGTACCCGGCGTTCGCGCTGCCCAGCATCCTCGGCGCCCTGCTCGCGTTCGGGGTGGTGATCGGTCCGGCCTACGCCCTGGCGATGGAGCGGGAGGACGGCACGCTGCTGCGGCACAAGGCGATGCCGCACGGCATGCAGGGGTACGTCACGGGGCAGCTGCTGTTCCACTCCCTGGGACTGCTGCCCCTGCTGCTGGTCATCCTCGTCCCGAGCTTCTTCCTCTTCGACGACGTGATGAGCAACGGCCTCGCCGGGTGGCTCACCGTCGCGTGGGTCGCCGTCCTCGGGCTGCTCGCCACCCTGCCGCTCGGGATGATCCTGGGCTCGGTCGTCCCCAGCGTCCAGAAGGTCGGCACCTGGGGGATGCTGCCCGTCATCGTGCTGACGACCATCTCCGGCATCTTCGTCCCGATCCAGGCGATGTGGCACTGGGTCCAGGTCGTCGCGCAGGTGTTCCCGACCTACTGGATCGGGCTCGGCATGCGCTCGGCCTTCCTCCCGGACAGCGCGGCCGCCTTCGAGCTCGACGACTCCTGGCGCACCGGCATGACCGTGCTGGTGCTGGGCGCCTGGGCGGCGTTCGGTCTGCTCGTGACGCCGCGGGTGCTGCGCCGGATGGCGCGACGCCAGTCCGGCTCCCAGGTGCTGGAGGCCAAGGAGGCGGCCCTGCAGTGGGTCAGGTGAACGGCGACGCCGTCCACAACCGGATCGCGCTGCTCCGCGCGGAGCAGGGCGTGACGAGGCGGCAGCTGGCCGACGCCCTCGGCGTCCACTACCAGACCGTCGGCTACCTGGAGCGCGGCGAGTACAGCCCGAGCCTGCACCTGGCGCTGCGGATCGCGGAGTTCTTCGGCCTCCCCGTGGAGACGATCTTCTCCACCGAGCCCTTCCCGCGGATCAGCGACCTGCGTCCGCCGGCGGGCGACGAACCCCGCACCGCCTGAGGCGTCGGTGGGCTCGCGGGTGGCGCGGTTCCTGCGCTCGCAGGCGGGGCTGGCCCGTGCGCTGTGGTGGTGGGTCCGCGGGCGCACGGCCGTGGGGCCGGATGACGTACCGCTGCCGTACAACGGGCTCGACGGCGCGGTGATCGGGACGATCACCGTGGTCGGAGTGCTCGAGACCGTGGTCGTGCACGTGCTGGTCACCTGGGCACCGCTGCGCTGGCCGCTCCTGGTGCTCAGCCTCTACGGGGTGCTGGGGCTGCTGGCCTTCGACCGCACGATGCGCCAGCACCCGCACCTGCTGCGGTCCGGTGCGCTGCTGCTGCGGTCCGGCCCCTTCCGGACGGTGCGCATCCCCCTGGAGGACCTCGTCGCGGTGCGCCGGCAGGTGCGCAGCGACCACCGGACGACCCTCGAGCTCGGCGACGGCGCCCTGGCCCTCTCCTTCATGGGCGCCACGGGCGTCGAGCTGCGCTTCTCCCCTGCCGCGACCGTCGAGGTCGACGGGAGGGCCCACGAGGTCGATCGGGTGTCGTTCGCCGCGCGGGACCCCGACGCCACGGTCCGCCTGCTGCGCGAGCGCACGGCGAGCGCTGACCGCTAGATGTTGGCGCCGTCCGCCGGCGGACCCTCGGGCAGCGGGGCGGCGAACCCCGAGCCGGACGACGACGGCGCGTCCATGCCGACGGTGTACGCCGTCATCGACAACGAGCCGTACGAGTAGCCGTCGACCAGGACCTCCGCGGTCGTCCCGGTCGCCCCCGCGACGCCGGCGACGTAGAGCAGCGGCAGGAAGTGGTCGGGGGTGGGGACGGCGAGGTCGAAGTCGCGGTGCCCGTCGAGCCGGCCGACCTCGGTGGGGTCGGTCAGCATCACCTGCTTGGCCTGCTGGTCGAAGCGCTGGGCCCAGTCGAATCCCGAGTCCGGCAGCGCCCGGCTCACGCCGCCCAGGTTGTGCACCACGTTGCCGCTGCCGATGACGAGCACGCCGTCCTCGCGCAGCGGTGCGAGGGCCGCCCCCAGCTGCAGGTGGTAGTCGAAGGACTTGAGCGCGTTGATCGACAGCTGGACGACGGGGATGTCGGCGTCCGGGAAGGCGTGCATCAGCACCGACCAGGCGCCGTGGTCGATCCCCCAGCTGTCCACGTCGGCCCCGACCCACGTCGGGTGGACGACGTCGGCGATCTCCTCGTAGAGCTCGGGCAACCCCGGCGGCCGGTAGTCGACGTCGAAGAGCTCGCGCGGGAAGCCGAAGAAGTCGTGGATCGTGCGCGGACGCGGCATGGCCGTCACCGCCGTCGCCTGGACGTACCAGTGCGCGGAGACGACGAGGATCGCGCGCGGGCGCGGGACCGCCTGGCCGAACGCGCGCCAGGCCTCGGTGTACCGGTTCTTCTCGAGCGCGTTCATCGGGTTGCCATGGCCGAAGAACGCAGCAGGCATCACGGGCATCCGGCTCTCCCCCTGTCGTCCTGACGACGGTCCTGCAGCGATCATCGCCCCGCCGACGGCGGAGTGCGACCGTTCCGGATCTCGTCGCTCCACCGGCCGCGGGCGAGCCGTTCCAGCAGCTGCCGGCGCTCCTCCGGTGCGCGGTTCGGGCACGAGAGACAGGTGGGCATGCCGGGCACCCGGTCGAGCAGGCAGCACGACGCCCGCCGGACGAACCGGCGCCCGGCGACGTCCTCGTAGCGCGGTGGCGGCAGCGGCGGACCCACGCCGGCGGCGAGCGGCGCCGCGAGACCGGTGGCGCGGCCGACGTCCCCCAGCGCCTGACCGAGTGCCAGCAGCCGGTTGGCCAGCGAGTCGGTCGCGATCGCCCACAGCGGCCGCTCGCGCGCCGACCCGGCCTCGGCCACCGCCGCCACGACGGCCGCCAGGGAGGCGCGCAGGTCCGTGGCGAGATCCCCTCCCCGCGCGGAGGAGACGGCGGCGACCGGCCGGCCGGCCGAGAAGGCGACGGAGAGGTCGTCGAGGCGCGCCGACAGCGGCGACCCGACGACGAGACCGGCCAACGACGGCGTCACCAGCACCGACGACACCGAGTACCACCAGAGCGTGGCCGCCACCCGCGGGTCGCTGGGGCCGCGCAGCTGCCGCGCCGTCCAGCCGGGATCGGCCAGCGCGGTGCCCGGGACGACCACCGCCGACGCCGGGGCGACGAGCCCGAGGGCCGCGGCGCCGGGCAACTGCGCGGTCACCGCGTCCTGGAGCCGCTCCGCCACGGGGTCAGTCTGACCGGCCGCCGCACGGAACCAGCCGTCCGCCGTCCCGGGGCAGACGGCCGGGACCACGGGCCATACGGTGTGGTGGGAGCCACAGTGCGACGTGGCAGCGCCCCGACGCGCGCCACCGAATGGGGAGGTACCGCATGAGCGAGACGACGACCTCGACCGACGGCCGGACGTTCCAGCCGCCGGAGCAGCTCGCCGCCCACGCCAACGCCGGTCCGGACGTCTACGACGAGGCCGCGCAGGACCGCCTCGCCTTCTGGGCGAAGCAGGCCCGCCGGCTCACCTGGACCCAGGAGTGGGACGAGGTCCTCGACTGGAGCAACCCGCCCTTCGCCAAGTGGTTCGTGGGCGGCAAGCTCAACGTCGCCTACAACTGCGTCGACCGGCACGTCGAGGACGGTCACGGCGACCAGGTGGCCTACCACTGGGAGGGCGAGCCGGGCGACACCCGGACGATCACCTACGCCCAGCTCAAGGACGAGGTGTCCAAGGCCGCCAACGCGCTCGTCGAGCTCGGCGTGAACGCCGGCGACCGCGTCGCCATCTACATGCCGATGATCCCGGAGACGATCATCGCGATGCTGGCCTGCGCCCGCATCGGCGCCGTGCACATGGTGGTCTTCGGCGGCTTCTCCGCCGACGCGCTGGCCAGCCGGCTCGACGACGCCGGCGCCGTCCTCGTCATCACCGCCGACGGCGGCTACCGCCGCGGCGCACCCAGCGCCCTCAAGCCTGCCGTGGACGACGCGGTGGGCCGCAGCCCCGGCGTCCGCAACGTGCTCGTGGTGAAGCGGACCGAGCAGGAGGTGGAGTGGTCCGAGGGCCGCGACCTCTGGTGGCACGACGTCGTGGACCGGCAGTCCACGGAGCACGAGCCGGAGTCCTTCGACGCCGAGCACCCGCTCTACATCATGTACACGTCGGGGACGACGGCGAAGCCGAAGGGCATCCTGCACACCAGCGGGGGCTACCTGACCCAGGTCGCCTACACGCACTGGGCGACCTTCGACCTCAAGCCCGACGACGACGTGTACTGGACCGCGGCCGACGTCGGCTGGGTCACCGGCCACAGCTACATCGTCTACGGGCCGCTGGCCAACCGGGCCACGAGCGTCATGTACGAGGGGACGCCGGAGACCCCGCACCGCGGCCGCTGGTTCGAGCTGATCCAGAAGTACGGCGTCACGATCCTCTACACCGCGCCGACGGTGATCCGGACCTTCATGAAGTGGGGCGAGGACATCCCGGCCGGCTTCGACCTCACCTCGCTGCGGCTGCTCGGGTCGGTCGGTGAGCCGATCAACCCGGAGGCCTGGCTCTGGTACCACCAGAACATCGGTGGCGGTCGCTGCCCGATCGTGGACACCTGGTGGCAGACCGAGACCGGGGCCCACATGATCACCCCGCTGCCCGGCGTGACGGAGCTCGTGCCCGGCTCGGCGCAGGTCCCCTTCCCGGGCATCTCCGCCAAGGTCGTCGACGACGAGGGCAACGAGCTCGCCGACGACTCCACCGGCCTGCTCGTGCTCACCGAGCCGTGGCCGTCGATGCTGCGCACCATCTGGGGCGACGACGACCGCTACGTCGACACCTACTGGTCGCGGTTCGGCACGAACGTCTACTTCGCCGGCGACGGCGCCAAGAAGGACGCCGACGGCAACATCTGGCTGCTCGGCCGGGTGGACGACGTCATGAACGTCTCCGGTCACCGCATCTCCACCACCGAGGTCGAGTCGTCCCTCGTGGGTCACCCGACCGTCGCCGAGGCAGCTGTCGTCGGGGCCAGCGACCCGACGACGGGCCAGGGCATCGTCGCGTTCGTGATCCTGCGCGGGAACGCGGAGGACTCCGGCGACGAGCTCGTCCAGACGCTCAAGACGCACGTCGCCAAGGACATCGGCCCCATCGCCAAGCCACGCCAGATCATGGTCGTGCAGGAGCTGCCCAAGACCCGCTCGGGCAAGATCATGCGGCGGCTGCTGCGGGACATCGCCGAGAACCGCGAGCTCGGCGACGTGACGACGCTGACCGACTCGTCGGTGATGAGCATGATCAAGGAGAAGCTCCCCGCCGCACCCTCCGAGGACTGAACGCGGCCGCCTCCGCCTCCCGATCGGGGGAGGCGGAGGCGCGCGCTCGGCCGACGTGCGGCACGATTCCCCTGACCAGCTGAATCGTCTGAAGGAGGAGCCCCCGTGGCCCACAGTGTGTCGCCGGCCCCCCGGACCTCGACGGCGAGCGCCGAGGAGCCCTCGGTCGGGACGCTCGTCCAGAGCGCCATGGCCGACATCTCCACGCTGGTCCGCAGCGAGATCGAGCTGGCCAAGGCCGAGATCGGCAAGTCGGCGAAGAAGGCGGGCATCAGCGTCGGGCTGTTCGGTGCGGCCGGCGTCCTGGTGGCGTTCGCGGGGATCTACTTCTTCGTCACGGTGGCCGAGGCGCTGACCGCGCTGGGCCTCCCCCGGTGGATCTCCTACGGCATCGTGACCGTCTTCCTGCTGCTGCTGGCCGGCGTCTGCGCGCTGGTCGGCCGCCGGATGATCAAGAAGATCGAGAAGCCGGAGCGCACGCTGGAGACGCTGTCGGACCTGCCCGAGGTGCTGCACCGCGAGGCCCCCGGCCAGCGCCACCGGGACGTCCCCGAGGTGAGCAACGGCAAGGTCGCCCTGCGCGGCAACCAGACGTACAAGGTCTGAGCGCCCGGTGACCGTCCCCCCGGACGGCCCACCCGACGCGACCAGCGTCCTCCTGCCCGGGCCCTGGACCCACCGTGACATCTCGGCGAACGGCGTCCGGCTGCACGCGGCGGAGGCCGGCTCCGGGCCGCTGGTGCTGCTGCTCCACGGTTTCCCGCAGTTCTGGTGGACCTGGCGCTCGCAGCTGACCGGGCTGGCGGCGGCCGGTTTCCACGTCGTCGCGCCCGACCTGCGCGGGTACGGCGCGAGCGACAAGCCGCCGCGCGGCTACGACCTGCCCACGCTGTCGGCGGACGTCGCCGCGCTCGTGCGGGCGCTCGGCGAGCAGGACGCGGTGGTGGTCGGGCACGACTGGGGCGGGTTGCTCGGCTGGACCATGGCCGCGCTGCACCCGCGCACGGTGCGCCGGCTGGTCGTGCTCTCGATGGCGCACCCGCGGCGGCTGCGCGCCGGCATGACCGACCCGGCCCAGCGGCGCGCGTCCCGCTACGCGCTCGGCTTCCAGGTGCCGCGCCTGCCCGAGCGCCGGCTGACCCGGGCCGACGACGACCCGGTGGCCGACCTGATGCAGCGCTGGTCCGGGCCGGCGTGGACGCGCACCCCCGACTTCGCCGAGGCGGTGGACCGCTACCGGTCCGCGGCCCGCATCCCGCAGGCCGCCTACGGCGCCATGGAGTACTACCGCTGGGCGGCCCGCTCGCAGGTGCGCCCCGACGGGCTGCGATACGCGCGGCGGATGTCGGCACCGGTCACCGCACCGACGTTGCAGCTCCACGGCACCCTGGACTCCTGCGTCCTGGTCGACACCGCCCGCGGCTCCGGCCGGTACGTGGCCGGCGCCTACGAGTGGCGCGAGCTCCCCGGCATCGGCCACTTCCCCCAGGAGGAGGCCCCCGACCTCGTCACCGACGCCATCACCCGCTGGGCGGCGTAGCGCAGCGGAGCCGCCCGAGGCGAGGTGATGGAACGGCCCCCGTCCAGGGCCCTGCCGCGAGCGGAGCGGGAGAAAGGACCCCGTCCCCCTCACCACTCGCCAGCTCGCGGTGAGCCTCCGGACGGGCCGCTACTCGCAAGGGCCGGTGCCGACCTCGGCGGTCGCGCGGCTGCCGACGTCCGCGGCCTGCGCGACCTGTGGACCGGTGAGCGCGTACCCGGTGTCGGGGTCGTCGATCGCGGAGGCGAAGACGACGCCCAGCACGCTGCCGTCGGGCGCGAACAGCGGCCCGCCGGAGTTGCCGGCGCGGACGGTGCCGTACAGCGCGTAGACGTCGCGGACGACCGTCTGCGTGTTGCGGAAGTCGGGGCCGCTGATCTCCCCGCGGTCGCGGACGCGGGCCGGGCCGACGAAGAAGGGGCCGCCGCCCGGGTAGCCCATGATGATCGCGTCGTCCCCGGCGTCGGCGGGCTCCGCCGTGAACGTCAGCGGCAGCGTCTCCAGCCCGGGCACCGCGAGGACCGCGATGTCGATCTCCTCGTCGACGTACACCGGGACGGCGTCGTACTCGTCGCCCTCGGCCAGCACGACGGGGTCGCCCACGCCCGCCAGCACGTGCGCGTTCGTCATGACCCGCTCCGGCGCGTAGACGAAGCCGGAGCCGTCGATCTGCCGGGAGCAGGACGGCGCGATGCCGCTGATCTTCACGACCGACCCCTCCACCGACGCGACGACGGGGCTGTTCAGCAGCGCCGGGTCGGGCGCCTCCACCTCCCGCACCTGCGTGGGGGTGAGCGGGTCGAGCACGTCGGGCAGGCCGCGGCGGTCGATGGCGTCGCGCAGGGTGTCGTAGACGGTGCGGACGCCGTCGGGGACGGCCCGGTCGACGGCCTGCACCAGCGCGGACTGCCGCACCTGGCTGGCCACCTGGGGGAACGGCGAGCTGGCCAGCGGGGAGGCCACCATCCAGGCCACCAGCAGCACGGCTGTCGCCGACAGCACCGCACCGGCGACGGAGTCGACCATCTTGGCCGGCTCCCAGGTGACCCTCCCCCGGATCGCCCGGCCGATCGCCCCGGCCAGGATCTGCCCGAGCAGGGCCGCGGCCAGGACGACGACCAGCGCCGCGAACACCCGCGTGACGCTCGAGCCGTCGATGCGCTCGGCGACCGGGCCGGAGAGCTGGGCGCCCAGGACGGCGCCGCCGAGGAACCCGAGGATCGAGGTCGCGGACACCAGCAGGCCCTGCCGGAACCCCGACAGCGCGAAGACCAGGGCCAGGACGATGAGGACGACGTCGACGAGGGACACCGGCTACCCGCGCACCGTCATCGTGCCGACCTGCCCGAGCTGGACGTGGAAGCTGCACTCGAAGGGGTGGTCACCGGGCTCGGTGACGGTGAACTCGATCGTCTCCTCCTCGCCCGGGGCGACCAGCGAGATGCCCTCGGCGATCTCCTCCGGGCCGGCGCCCTGGGTGAACTCGAGGTTGTGCGTCATCTCCTCGGCCACGTTGACCACCGTCAGCCGGACCGTGCCCGGGTCGACGGTGAAGCTGTCGGGGACGAACACGTAGTCGTCCTGGGTCTGGACGGTGATCTCCTGGACCCCGTCCGGCCCGGTGGTGACCTCACCGACGCCCGGCGCCGTGCTCGCCGCGGCCCCGCTCGGCTCCTCGGCACCACCGCCGCACCCGGTGAGCAGCACCACGGCCGCGGCGGCTCCGGCGGCACGCGTGGAGAGACGCTTCATCGGGGCGGAACCGTACGCGCCGGAGGACCGTCGGGCGCGGGATCGGCCACCGTCGGCGCGGCGGCGGCGTCGCGGTCGTCGTCGTCCCCGGAGCCGGGCAGCGTGTAGGGCCGGAGCATCGACTCGGGGATCGGGCGGACGTCGCGCGTGTTCCACGGCCGGCTCAGCCCGGCGGCCTCGATGATCGCCTCGAGCAGCCCGGCGGTGAACCCCCAGACGAGCATGTCGGCGACGGCGAACGCCGGGCCGATGTAGCCCGACGGGTGGCTGAGCCGGAACCGGTTGGCCGGGTCGGTCAGCTCGGCGAGCGGCACCCGCGCGACCCGGGCCACCTCGTCCGGGTCGCCGATGCTGACGTCCCCGGGGTCCTCCCACCACCCGACCACCGGGACGACCAGGCGGTCCGACGGCGGCAGGTAGAGCTCCTGCAGGGTGGCGAGCACCCGCACGCCGTCCGGGTCGACCCCGGCCTCCTCCTGCGCCTCGCGCAGCGCCGTGCCGACGGGGAAGTCGTCACCGGCGTCGACCCCGCCCCCGGGGAAGGCGGGCTGGCCGGCATGGCTGCGCAGGTGCGCCGACTTCTCGATCAGCAGGACGTCGGGCCCGTCGGGGCCCTCGCCGAACAGGATCAGCACGGCGGACCGGCGGGCGGTCGAGGACGCCTGCGGCATCCGGTGGCGCAGGGGCAGGTCGGCGGCCGATCGCAGCAGCCGCTGCAGGTAGTCGGGCAGGCCGTCGCCGTCCGGGACGGGCGCGGTCACAGCTGGACCCCGAGGTGCTCGGCGACCAGCGCGCGCAGCTCGTCCACGGAGGAGACGTCGCCGACCTCGGTGTGCACGACCGCGCCGTCGGCGTCCAGGAAGTAGGTGAACGGCAGGGCGTTCAGGCCGAGCTCGGTCATGAGCTCCCCGTCCCCGTCGAAGGCACCGGGAAACGTGACGCCCGCGTCATCGGCGAACGAGCCGGCCTGCGGGACGCCGTCCTTGCTGATGACGCCGACCACCTGGACGCGGCCGTCCGCGGCCTCGGCGAACTCCTGCAGCAGGGGCAGCTCCGCGCGGCAGGGGGCGCACCAGCTCCCCCACAGGTTGACCAGCGTCGGGACGCCGGGGGCGCGACCGAGGTCCAGCGAGCCCCCGCCCAGGCAGTCGAAGGCCAGCGGGGGCATCGTCTGCGCGCCGGCCGCCGCCTGCTCGGGCTGCTCGGGGCAGGGCTCCAGCGAGGTGTCGACGCTCCCGACGTCCGTCGTCGGCGCCGCATCCGGGGTGTCGGCCTCGGCCGTGCAACCGGCCAGGAGCGAGGCCAGCACCAGACCGCCGGCAGCGGCCGACCGCAGCCGCCTCATTCGGTGTCCGACGCGGCGGGGGTCTTGACGAGCGCGACCGCCACCTCGGGGTCGACCGGCCCGATGCCGAAGGAGGGGCACCACTTCGCCAGGCCGCACGCGCCGCAGGCCGCCTTCTTGGCGTGGCACACCCGGCGGCCGTGGAAGATCACGCGGTGGCTGAAGTCGGTCCACTCCTTCTTCGGGATCAGCTCGGCGATCTCGGCCTCGACCTTCACCGGGTCCTCCTCCGCCGTCCAGCCGAAGCGGCGGACCAGCCGGCCGAAGTGGGTGTCGACGGTCAGGCCCGGCACCCCGAAGGCGTTGCCGAGGACGACGTTGGCGGTC
Source organism: Blastococcus litoris (assembly GCF_003075095.1). GTDB lineage: Bacteria > Actinomycetota > Actinomycetes > Mycobacteriales > Geodermatophilaceae > Blastococcus_B > Blastococcus_B litoris. The sequence goes on along the minus strand of NZ_QCZF01000001.1, from coordinate 321,272 downwards.
TTGCGCCCCACCCCGGGGAGGGTGACGAGGTCGGCCATGCGCGCCGGCACCTCGCCGTCGAACCGCTCGACGAGCGCCCGGCTCAGCCCGAGCACCGAGTTCGCCTTGGCGCGGAAGAACCCGGTGGGCTTGAGGATCCTCTCGAGCTCCTCGCGGTCGGCTCCCGCGAGCGCCACGGCGTCGGGGTAGCGGGCGAACAGCGTCGGCGTCACCTTGTTGACCATCTTGTCGGTGGTCTGGGCCGACAGGACCGTCGCGACGAGCAGCTCAAAGGCGTTGGTGAAGTCCAGCTCGCAGTGCGCGTCCGGGTGGATCAGCGCGAGCTCGCGGGCCATCCGCCGGGCCCGGCGGGTGCGCGACAGCGGCGTCTCGCCGGGGTCGTAGGGGGAGGCGCCGGTGCGGGCGGCGAGCGTGGGCCGGCGGACGGGGGCGGGCCGGGCGTAGGCGGGCTCTGACGCGGGCAGTGACACGCGGTCGAGGGTAGGCGGAGACCCTGACGTGTTCCGGCCGTGCCACCATGGGGAACGGACAGGTCACGGCCCGCACGGGCCCTGCGAGGTGGAGGTGGCAGGCGGTGGTCGCTCTCAGCGTCATCCTCTTCCCGCCCCTGCTCATCGCCTTCCTGCTGGTCATGGAGCGCGTCGAGGAGCCGTTGCGCCGGCCTGCCAGCCAGCGCGAGGTGTCCGAGTTCCTGAACACGGCCACCGCCGGCGAGGTCGACACGCTGGCCTCGTCGGGCATCCGCCGGGCGCTCTTCCGCTGGCGCCGCCGGCGCACCAAGAACGGCGGGACGGCCAACCCTCCCCTCGTCTGAGCTGCGCGCTCGCGGAGGTCGTGACCCGCGCCACTCGCTCGGAGGAGGGACGCGTCCGCCCACCGAACGGGTGACCGACTGCACAGCCGCCTAGACTCCCTCCGGACACGGACGCCTGTGCGTCCATGCGAACGGCAGTGAGAGGACGTGCAGTGGACGAGGTGCTGGCCCAGTCCGGGCTCTTCCAGGGGCTCTCGGAAGAGGCGGTGGACCCGGTCGCCAGTCGCTTGGAGATGATCACGCTCCCGCGGGGGCGCGTGGTCTTCAACGAGGGCGAGCCCGGCGACAGCCTCTACATCGTCGTCACCGGCAAGATCAAGCTCTCCCGCCGGTCGCCCGACGGCCGCGAGAACGTGCTCGCCGTCATGGGCCCCTCCGACCAGTTCGGCGAGCTCTCGGTGTTCGACCCGGGCCCGCGTACCGCGACCGCGACCGCGGTGACCGACGTGAAGCTGGCCCGCATGCCGCAGTCGGTGCTGCGCCCGTGGATCGAGGCCCACCCGGAGATCGGCGAGCAGCTGCTGCGCGTCCTGGCCCGCCGCCTGCGCCGCACCAACGACTCGGTCGCGGACCTGATCTTCACCGACGTCCCCGGCCGCGTGGCCAAGGCGCTGCTGCAGATGGCCGACCGCTTCGGCAGCCGCGAGAGCGACGGCCTGCGCGTCAAGCACGACCTCACGCAGGAGGAGCTGGCCCAGCTGGTCGGCGCCTCCCGCGAGACCGTGAACAAGGCCCTGGCCGACTTCGTGCACCGCGGCTGGATCCAGCTGCAGGGCAAGTCGGTCGTCGTCCTCGACGAGGACCGCCTGCGCCGCCGCGCGCGCTGACCACCGGCACAGCGAGGGCCCGGGACCATCACGGTTCCGGGCCCTGCTGCGTCACGGGGGTGGACGACGGGTGACGCCCGTCCTCACCCACGGACCGCCGACCCCGTGATGCACCGCGAGGACGGCGGACCGGACGCGAGGCCGGACGACCACGGTCGCGGCCGAGTCGGCGCCCCGGAGGGGCGCGATGTCATCGCGGTGTGATCCGGAGGATCACGACGACAGCGGCACGACCATCCGGATGCGGGTGCCGTCGGGGAGGACCGCCCACCTGCCGTCGGCGGTCTCCTCGAAGGTCGGGCTGATGGGGTGCAGCGGTTCCGGCGGCGAGCCGGCCAGTGCGGCCGCGACCTCGGCGAACGGCTCGAGCTGGCCGAGCGTGTGCGTGGTCGGGGGCAGCATCGGCCGGGCCCCGGCTGCCGCCTCGGCGAGCGCGGCGGCGGGCGTCAGCCACGAGGCCTCGTCGGCCTCCCCCGAGACGTCGCGCGCCTCCTGCCCGACCGGCAGCGCGGCGACGAAGAACTTGGTGTCGTAGCGGCGGGGCTCGACCGGCGGGGTGATCCAGTGCGCGAACGGCCGCAGCAGGTCCGACCGCAGCGCCAGGCCGCGCCCGGCCAGCAGCTCGGTGAGCGAGAGGTCCCGGGTCAGCAGCGCCTGCCGCTGCTCCTCCCAGTCGTCACCCGAGACGTCCGGCACGACGGCGCCACCCTGCGGGTCCCCCGCCAGCAGGACGCCGGCCTCCTCGAACGTCTCGCGCACCGCGGCGCAGACCAGCTCGCGGGCGGTGCGCTCGTCGCAGCCGAAGGCGGTGGCCCACTCCGCCGGTGACGGGCCGAACCAGGCGACCTCGACGTCGCCGTCGCGCTCGTCCACCCCGCCGCCGGGGTAGGCGGTCATGCCGCCGGCGAACGGCATGCCCTTGGTGCGCCGCAGCAGGTAGACCTCGAGACCCGGCGCCCCGTCGCGCACGAGGAGGACCGTCGCGGCCTGCCGCGGTTCGGTCATCCCCTGAGTTCGACGGTCAGCTCGACCTCGACCGGGGCGCCCAGCGGGAGCTCGGCCACCCCGATGGCGCTGCGCGCGTGCTGCCCCGCCTCGCCGAAGACCTTGCCCAGGAACTCGCTCGCGCCGTTGACCACCCGCGGCTGGCCGGTGAAGCCCTCGGCGCTGGCGACGTACCCGACCACGCGCACGATCCGCGCGACCTCGTCCAGGCCGACGAGGTCGTCGACGGCGGCGAGGGCGTTGAGCGCGCAGACCTTGGCGTCCGCGGCGGCCGCCTCGACGTCCACCGAGCCGCCGACCTTGCCCGTACGGCGCAGCCCGCCGTCGACGAAGGGCAGCTGGCCGGAGGTGAACACCAGCGAGCCGGTCCGGATGGCGGGCACGTACGCGGCCACCGGCGCGGCGACGGCGGGGAGGCGGATGCCCAGCTCGGCCAGGCGCGCGTGCCAGCTCATGCCGGGCGCTTGAGGTAGGCGACGAGCTGGTCGGAGCCGCCGGGACCCGGCAGGACCGTCACCAGCTCCCACCCGTCGACGCCCCAGGAGTCGAGGATCGCCTTGGTGTTGTGGACGAGCAGCGGGATGGTCGCGTACTCCCACGCGCGGCGGGCCGGTTCGGTCATGGGGCGACGCTAGCGCAGCCGTGGCGGCGTGCTCTTAGGCTGGTGCAGGTGAGCCCCGACCCGTCCTCCGTGCGTCTGCACGTCGTCACCGGCAAGGGCGGGACCGGCAAGACCACCGTTGCCGCCGCGCTGGCCCTGGCCCTGGCCGCGGACGGCCGGACCGTCCTCCTCGTCGAGACCGAGGGCCGGCAGGGCATCGCCCAGCTCTTCGACACCCCGCCGCTGCCCTACGAGGAGCGCCGCGTGGCCGTCACCCGCGGGGGCGGGGAGGTGAGGGCCCTGGCGATCGACGTCGAGGAGGCCCTCCTCGACTACCTCGACATGTTCTACAACCTGCGCCGGGCCGGACGCGCGCTGCGCAAGATGGGCGCCATCGACTTCGCCACGGCCATCGCGCCGGGGCTCCGCGACGTCCTGATCACCGGCAAGATCAAGGAGGCGGTGACCCGCCGGCACGACGGGCGGCCGGTGTACGACGCCGTGGTCGTCGACGCGCCGCCCACCGGCCGGATCACCCGCTTCCTCGGCGTCACCGCCGAGATGGCCCAGCTCGCCCGCTCCGGTCCGATCAAGACCCAGAGCGACGGCGTCATGGCCGTGCTCCGCTCGCCGCAGACGGCGGTGCACCTGGTGACCCTGCTCGAGGACATGCCGGTGCAGGAGACCGCCGACGCCATCGCGGAGCTGACCAAGGCGGACCTGCCCGTCGGCTCGGTGATCGTGAACATGGCGACCGAGCCGGTGCTCCCGGTCGACGCGCTGACCCGCGCGGCCGAGGGCCGCCTCACCGGCGCCGACCTGCTGCCCGGCCTGGCCCCGGCGCACCTGCCCGGCGGGGACGACGTCGCCGACGCCCTCGCCGCCGAGGTCACCGAGCACGCCCGCCGCTGGGCCGGGCAGGACGCCCTGCGCGACGACGTCGAGGCCCTGGGCCGCCCGACGGTGGAGCTGCCGCTGCTCACCGGGCCCATGGACGTCGGCACGCTGTTCGAGCTGGCCGGCCGGCTCGAGGACCACGTGCGTGCGGAGGTGGCCGCGTGAGCGCCGCCCCGGAGGAGCGCCCGGCCCGCGCGGCGACCACCGCCCGCCCGGCGCCCGCCGCCCCGGCGATGGACCTCGACGCCCTGGTGACCGACCCGGACACCCGGATCATCGTCTGCTGCGGCGCCGGCGGTGTGGGCAAGACGACGACGTCGGCGGCGCTCGCCCTGGCCGCCGCGGAGGCCGGCCGGACGGTCGTCGTCCTCACCATCGACCCGGCCCGGCGGCTGGCGCAGTCCCTCGGCCTGGTGGAGCTGGACAACGAGCCCCGGCGGGTCGAGACGCCCGGGGCCGACGGCGAGCTCCACGCGATGATGCTGGACATGAAGCGCACGTTCGACGACGTCGTCGTGGCGCACTCGACCCCCGACCGGGCCCAGCAGATCCTGGAGAACCCCTTCTACCAGTCGCTGTCCTCGTCCTTCGCCGGGACGCAGGAGTACATGGCGATGGAGAAGCTCGGCCAGCTGCGCGCCAGCGACCAGTGGGACCTGATCATCGTCGACACCCCGCCGTCGCGGTCGGCGCTGGACTTCCTCGACGCCCCGAACCGGATGAGCCGGTTCCTCGACGGCACGATGATCCGGCTGCTCACCGCCCCCAGCCGGACCGGGTTCAAGATCGCCAGCGCCGGCTTCATGTTCTTCAGCCGGATCATCTCGAAGATCCTGGGCGGGCAGCTGCTGCGCGACATCTCCGCGTTCGTCGCAGCGCTCGACACCATGTTCGGCGGCTTCCGCGAGCGGGCGACGGCGACCTACGAGCTGCTCCGCCGTCCCGGCACCTGGTTCGTCGTGGTGGCGACCCCGGAACCGGACGCGCTGCGGGAGGCCTCGTACTTCGTCGACCGCCTGTCGGCCGAGGGCATGCCGCTGGCCGGGCTGGTGCTCAACCGCACCCACCCGCCGGCGACCACGCTGCTGTCGGCCACCCGGGCGGAGGGCGCCGCCGAGCGGGTCGGCGAGGCGGGCGCCGAGGGGGCCGGGCTCGCGGCCGCCGCGCTGCGCGTGCACGCCGAGCGGATGGTCCAGGCGGCGCGCGAGCAGCACCTGGCCGACCGGTTCACCAGCGCCCACCCGGAGGTCGCCGTCCGCACCGTGCCGGCCGCGGCGGGCGACGTGCACGACCTCGAGGGGCTGCGCGTCATGGGCGAGGCGCTGACCGGCCCGGACGCGGACACGCCGACCGGCACGCCGCGCACCCGGGTCCTGCCCGCGCGCCGCGGCTGACCGCGGGCTCGGGGTCGCCGGGCCACGTACATTCGACGCCGATGTCGGAGAACGCTGCCCTCAGGACCCGCACGCTCGTCAAGCTCGCCGCGACGATCGTGGTCGCCGGCGCGCTGCTCGCCGGATTCCTCTTCCCCTGGGTGGGCGGGTCGGGGCTCGTGGCGCGCAACTCGGCGTCGCTGCTCGACGCGCTCCCGGTGGAGCTGACCGACGAGACGCCGGCGGGCAACACGAAGATCCTGGCGGCCGACGGCTCGCTGATCACCAACCTGTACGAGAACAACCGCACGCCGGTGACGCCGGACCAGATCTCGCCGATCATGAAGCAGGCGCTGGTCGACATCGAGGACTCCCGGTTCTACGACCACAACGGCCTCGACGTGCAGGGCACCATGCGCGCGCTGGTGACCAACGTGGCCGCGGGCTCGGTCGAGGAGGGCGGCTCGACGCTCACCCAGCAGCTGGTCAAGCAGACGCTGCTGCAGACCGCGGAGACGCCCGAGGACCAGCAGGCCGCCGTCGACCAGAACGTGGGCCGCAAGCTGCGCGAGGCCCGGCTGGCGCTGGCGCTCGAGGAGACCTATCCCAAGGACGAGATCCTCACCCGGTACCTGAACATCGTGTACTTCGGGCACGGCGCCTACGGCATCCAGGCCGCCGCCCAGAAGTACTTCAGCGTCAACGCCATCGACCTGACGCTCCCCCAGGCGGCGATGCTCGCCGGGCTGGTGCAGAGCCCCACGAACGACGACCCCATCTCCAACCCGGAGAACGCGGTCACCCGCCGCAACCAGGTCCTGCAGCGGATGTTCGACCTCGGGCACATCACCGAGCAGGAGCTCAACGAGATCTCGGCCCAGCCGGTCGCCGTGGCCGAGGGCGTCGACCCGCCCAACGGCTGCATCGACGCCGCGGTCGGCGGTTTTTTCTGCGCCTACGCCGTCCAGCACCTGACCCGCGAGCTCGGCATCAGCGAGCTCGACCTCAAGCGGCGCGGGCTCACCATCCAGACGACGCTGCGGCCGGATCTGCAGACCTACGGCGACCAGGCGGTCCTCAACACCCTGGCGATGGGCGACGAGCTCGCCGGCATGTTCACCGCCATCGAGCCCGGAACCGGCCACGTGCTGGCGATGAGCACCAACCGCCGCTACGGGTGCAGCGACCCCGACTGCGAGTCCGTCGTCCTCAACGACGTGGCGAGCAAGGGCGCGGGCTCGACCTACAAGGTGTTCACCGCCGCGGCCGCGCTCGAGGCCGGCCTCGGCGCCGGGACGACGATCACCACGCCGGGCAACCAGTACACGTCGCGGGTCTTCCGCGGGCCCTCCTGCGGTGCCGCGGACCGCAACACCACCAGCGCCCGGGGCATGTACTGCGTCGAGAACGCCGGAAACTACCCCGACACCCTCGACATGGTGGGCGCGCTGGTCCGGTCGTCGAACACCTACTTCCTCGCGCTGGAGGACAAGCTCGGCAACGTCGAGGGCCCGGTCCGGATGTCGGAGCGGATGGGGCTGACCTACGACCAGCCCACCCAGAACACGGCGCAGGAGATCATCGACGGCAACTTCGGCTCGTTCACCCTGGGCGCCGAGGCCACCAGCCCGCTGGAGCTCGCCAACGCCTACGCCACCCTCGGCGCGCAGGGCACCAGGTGCGACCCCACCCCGGTGACCGCGGTGCTCGACCGGGCCGGTCAGCCGCTGACCAAGGACGGGCAGCCCGTGGTCACGGGTGACTCGTGCACCCCGGAGTCGATCCCGCCGGCGATCGCGAACACGCTCAGCCAGATCCTCATCGGCGACGTCGCCACCTCGGCGGGTACCGGTACCCGCGCTGCGGTGCCCGGGCACGAGATCGCCGGCAAGACCGGTACCGCACAGGGCCGCGACTCGGTCGCCTTCGTGGGCTTCATGCCCGAGTACGCGGCCAGCGTGATGGTGTTCAACCCCAAGACGAAGCAGGACGTCGGGGGCTACGGCGGCAACCTGCCCGCGACCATCTGGCACGACGCGATGGCGCCGTTCCTCGCCGACAAGCCCACCTCGCCGTTCCCGCCCGCGGACCAGGGGCTGCTCAACGGCGGCCGGCCCGCACCGCAGCCGGCACCGTCCCCCGACCCGGCGCCCGCGCCCACGGGTGGCGGGGCCACCGACCCCAACGCCCCGGCCCCCGACCCCAACGCCCCGGCTCCCGGGGGTCCGCCCGCGGACGGCGGCAACCCGGCCGAGCCCAACCGGGGACGCGGCCCGAACTGAGGGTCAGCCGAGCTGTCGCCGGACCTCCGCGGCCACCCGGCCGCCCTCGGCGCGCCCGGCGACGGCGCCCTGCACGGCGCCCATGACCTTGCCCATGTCCTTCATGCCGGAGGCGCCGGTGCGGGTGATGACGTCGGCGACCAGCGCGGTCAGGTCCGCGTCCTCCAGCTGCGCGGGCAGGTAGCCGGCGAGCACGCCCCCCTCGGCCTCCTCGCGCTCGGCCTGCTCGGTGCGCCCGGCGCCGGCGAACGCCTCGGCGGCCTCCCGGCGCTTCTTCGCCTCGCGGCGCAGCACGGCCATCACCTCGTCGTCGGAGAGCTCGCGGGCCTCCTTGCCCGCCACCTCCTCGGCGCTGACGGCGGCCAGCACCATGCGGAGGGTCGCCGTCCGCAGCTCGTCGCGGCCCTTCATGGCGGTGGTGAGGTCGTCGCGCAGGCGGTTCTTGAGGTCGGCCACGGGTCCAGCCTGGCACGGCGCGCGATCCGGGCGCGCACGTAGGCTCTGCGACCGTGCGCTGGTACACCGCCCTCCCCGCCGCGACCGTCGCCTCCGGAGCGGCCGTGACCGCCTACGCGGGGCTCTACGAGCGCACCCGGTGGACGCTGCGCCGCTTCGACGTCCCGGTGCTCGCGCCCGGCTCGGCGCCGCTCACGATCCTGCAGATCTCCGACCTGCACATGACCGCCGGCCAGCACTCCAAGCAGGAGTGGGTCGCCGGGCTGGCGGAGCTGGAGCCGGACCTGGTGATCAACACCGGTGACAACCTGGCGGGGTTCGACGCCGTCCCGGGGACGTTGAGGGCTCTCGACCCGCTGATGGACCGTCCCGGTGCGTTCGTGCTCGCCAGCAACGACTACTTCGCGCCCCGGCCGAAGAACCCGCTGAAGTACTTCTGGCCCGACCACAAGCGGGTGCACGGCACCGAGCTGCCGTGGCGCGACCTCCGGGACGGGATGTCCGCCCGGGGGTGGCTGGACCTCACCAACGCGGCCGGTGAGCTGACCGTGGCCGGCCGCAGGATCGACTTCGCGGGCGTGGACGACTCCCACCTCAAGCGGGACCGCTACGACATGGTCGCCGGCCCGGCCGACGCGACGGCGGCCGTGCGCATCGGGCTGGCCCACTCCCCCGAGCCGCGCGTGCTCGACCGGTTCGCCGCCGACGGCTACGACCTCCTGCTGTGCGGGCACACCCACGGCGGCCAGCTGCGGGTGCCGTTCTACGGGGCCCTGGTGACCAACTGCGGCATCGACCGCGACCGGGTGCGCTGGCTGCACCGCTGGACGGAGCCCACCGCGGCCCACCCCTCGGGCACGTGGCTGCACGTGTCCGCGGGCCTGGGCACGAGCCCCTACGCGCCCGCGCGCTTCGCCTGCCCGCCGGAGGCGACGCTGCTCACGCTGACCCCCCGGTCCGCCTGACGGAGGACCCGGCTAGACTCGTCCACGGCCTCGGGGTGTGGCGCAGCTTGGTAGCGCGCGTCGTTCGGGACGACGAGGCCGCAGGTTCAAATCCTGTCACCCCGACCAGCAGCTCAGGGGCCGCCGCACGGCGGCCCCTGAGTCGTTCTCCGGGCCTGGGAGGATGGCGGGGTGACCGCCGAGCCGACCGCCCCCGCCCTTCCCCCCGAGGTCACCGCCCGCTGGCAGGCCCGCTTCCGGGCGCCGCGGGTCTCGCTGCCCGACTGGGCGCTGGACGCCCCGCACCGCAACCTCTACGCCTCCGACCTCGGCGGCGTCGTCGAGCAGTACGCGTGGGACCGCGAGACCGACGAGCACCGGCAGGTGACCGACCGGCCCAACGGGACGCTCGCCGGCACGGTCAGCCCGGACGGCGAGACGATCTGGTGGTTCGCCGACACCGACGGCGACGAGTTCGGCATCTGGATGACCCAGCCGTTCGGCGGCGGCGAGGACGTCGTCGCCGTGCCGGAGGTCGAGCCCGCCTACCCCGCGGGCCTGGAGGTCGGGCGGACCCTGGTGGCCATCGGCCGGGCGACCGACGACGGCAGCGAGCTCTGGCTGGCGCCCTCCGGCGACGCGCCGCGGGTGGTCTACCGGCACGCCGACCCGGCGTCGGTCGACGCGCTCAGCCAGGACGACGCCCTGCTGGTCATCTCCCACTCCGAGCACGGCGACCCGCGCTACCCCGCGCTCCGCGTGCTGGGCACCGCCGACGACTCGGTGCTGGCCGAGAAGTGGGACGGCGAGGGCCGCGGCCTGCACGCCCTGGAGTTCGGGCCGCTGCCCGACGACCGGCGGCTGCTGGTCAGCCACGAGCGACGCGGGCGCGACGAGCTGCTCATCTGGGACGTCGCGGCCGACACCGAGACCGAGATCGTGCTCGACCTGCCCGGCGACGTGACGGCGGGCTTCTACCCGGACGGCACCGCGCTGCTGGTGGGCCACGACCACGCCGCCCGCAGCGAGATCTACCGCTACGACCTCGCCACCGGCGCGCTGGAGAAGCTGGAGACCCCGCCGGGTGTCGTCCGCGGCGCGACCGCCCGGCCCGACGGCACGGTGGAGCTCGCCTGGTCGTCGGCGGCGCTGCCGCCGGTGATCCGCCGCGCCGACGGCCCGGTGGTCCTGTCGGTCGCCGCCGAGGAGCCGCCGGAGGCCTACCCGGTGGAGGACCGCTGGGTGCCCGGACCGGGCGGGGACATCCACGCGCTCGTCGTCCGCCCGGACGGCCATCCGCCCTACGCGACGGCGTTCCTCGTGCACGGCGGACCGGAGGCCGCGGACGACGACTCCTACCGCGCCCGCCGGGCTGCCTACGTGGACGCCGGGTACGCGGTCGTGCACGTCAACTACCGCGGGTCGACCGGCTACGGATCGGCGTGGCGGGACGCGCTGACCGGGCGGCCGGGGCTGACCGAGCTCGAGGACGTCGCCGCCGTCTACGACGCCCTCGTCGCCGAGGGGTTCCTGGACCCCTCCCGGGCGCTGCTGACCGGCGGCTCGTGGGGCGGCTTCCTCACCCTGCTGGGCCTGGGCACGCAGCCCGAGCGCTGGGCCGCCGGCATCGCCGAGGTGCCGGTGGCCGACTACCTCGCCGCGTACGAGGACGAGATGGAGGGCCTGCGCGCCTACGACCGCGCGCTGTTCGGCGGTTCACCGGACGAGGTGCGCGACCTCTACGTGCGCTCCTCGCCGATCACCTACGTCGATGCGGTCGCCGCGCCGGTGCTCGTCGTCGCCGGCGCCAACGACCCGCGCTGCCCGATCCGGCAGATCGACAACTACCTCGGCCGGCTCGGGGAGCTCGGCAAGGAGCACGAGGTGTACCGGTTCGACGCCGGCCACGGCTCGCTGGTCATCGAGGAGACCATCCGCCAGGTCGAGGTCGCGCTGGCCTTCGCACTCCGACACTGTCCGCCTACCGGCGGACCCCGCGGCCAGGAGCCGTCCCCCCGCTGAGACGAGCAAGCCCGTCCGCCCGATCGGGAAGCCTCCGGCCTCCGCGATCGGGCGGACCAAGCTCAGCTCTGGGCGATCAATTCGGCGATCTGGACGGTGTTGAGCGCGGCGCCCTTGCGCAGGTTGTCGTTGCTCACGAACAGCACGAGGCCGCGGCCGTCCTCGACGCCCTGATCCTGGCGGATGCGGCCCACGTAGCTGGGGTCCTTGCCGGCCGCCTGCAACGGGGTCGGCACGTCGGCCAGCTGCACGCCGGGCGCCGTCGACAGCAGCTCGGTGGCCCGCTCGACGCTCAGCGGGCGCTCGAACTCGACGTTGAGGGAGAGCGAGTGCCCGGTGAACACCGGCACGCGGACGCAGGTGCCCGAGACCCGCAGGTCGGGGATGCCGAGGATCTTGCGGCTCTCGTTGCGGAGCTTCTGCTCCTCGTCGGTCTCGAACGACCCGTCGTCGACGACCGACCCGGCCATCGGCAGCACGTTGAACGCGATGGGCGCGACGTACTTGACCGGGTCGGGGAAGGTCACCGCGGAGCCGTCGTAGGCGAGCTCGTCGGCCTTGTCGACGACGGCCTTGGCCTGCGAGTGCAGCTCCTGCACGCCGGCGATGCCCGAGCCCGAGACCGCCTGGTAGGTGCTGGCGACGATGCGGACCAGGCCGGCCTCGTCGTGCAGCGGCTTGAGCACCGGCATCGCGGCCATGGTGGTGCAGTTCGGGTTGGCGATGATCCGGCCGTGCGCCTTCGCGATGTCGCCGGGGTTCACCTCGCTGCAGACCAGGGGGATCTCCGGGTCGCGGCGGAACGCGGAGCTGTTGTCGATCACGACGACGCCGGCCTCGGCGAAGCGGGGTGCCTGCGCCCGCGAGGTGGTGGCCCCGGCCGAGAACAGGGCGACGTCCAGCCCGGTGGGGTCGGCGGTGGCGGCGTCCTCGACGGTGATCTCGCCGTCGCCCCAGGGCAGGGTGGTGCCGGCGGAGCGGGCCGAGGCGAAGAAGCGGATCGACGCGATCGGGAACTCGCGCTCGGCGAGGATCGAGCGCATCGCGGCGCCGACCTGGCCGGTCGCGCCGACGACGCCGATGTGGAGCGGTCGCATGCTCATCGTCCGGTCCCTCCGTAGACGACTGCCTCGACGTCGGAGCCGAGGTCGAACGCGTCGTGCACCGCGCGGACGGCGATGTCGACGTCGGTGTCGCGGCAGACCACGGAGATGCGGATCTCCGAGGTGCTGATCAGCTCCAGGTTGACGCCCGCGTCGGCCAGCGCGCCGAAGAACTTGGCCGACACGCCGGGGTGGGAGCGCATGCCCGCGCCGACCAGCGAGACCTTGCCGATGTGCTGGTCGAACTCGACGTCGGTGTAGCCGACGGTGTGCTTGACCTTCTCCAAGGCGGCGATGGCGGCGGGGCCGTCGCTCTTGGGCAGCGTGAAGGAGATGTCGGCGAGCTTGCTGGCACCGGCCGACACGTTCTGCACGATCATGTCGATGTTGATCTCGGCGTCGGCGAGGACGCGGAAGAGCTGCGCCGCCTCGCCCGGCCGGTCCGGGACCCCGTAGACGGTGATCTTGCCTTCGGAGCGGTCGTGCGCGACGCCCGTGATGATCGCCTGTTCCACCGGGAGGTCCTCCATCGAGCCGGACACGATCGTGCCGGGAAGGTGTGAGTAGGAGCTGCGGACGTGCACGGGGATGCCGTAGCGGCGGGCGTACTCGACGCAGCGCAGCATGAGCACCTTCGCCCCGGAGGCGGCGAGCTCGAGCATCTCCTCGTAGGTGATGGTGTCCAGTCGCTGCGCGTTCGGGACGATCCGCGGATCGGCGGTGAAGACGCCGTCCACGTCGGTGTAGATCTCGCAGACGTCGGCGCGCAGCGCGGCGGCGACCGCGACGGCGGTGGTGTCGGACCCGCCGCGGCCGAGGGTGGTGATGTCCTTGGTGTCCTGGCTGACGCCCTGGAAACCGGCGACGATCACGATCGAGCCCTCGTCCAGCGCCGACTTGAGCCGGCCCGGGGTCACGTCGATGATCCGCGCCTTGCCGTGGCTGGACGTGGTGATGACGCCGGCCTGCGACCCGGTGAACGAGCGCGCCTCGTACCCGTGGGTGGAGATGGCGATGGCCAGCAGCGCCATGGAGATCCGCTCGCCCGCGGTGAGCAGCATGTCGAGCTCGCGACCGGGCGGGTCGTCGGTGATCTGGCCGGCCAGGTCGAGCAGTTCGTCGGTGCTGTCACCCATCGCGGAGACGACCACGACGACGTCGTCGCCGTTCTTCTTCGCGCTGACGATCCGCTCGGCGACACGCTTCATGTGCGCTGCGGAGGCGACGGAGGAACCGCCGTACTTCTGGACGACGAGGGCCACGGGTCCACAGGCTACCGATGTGGCTGCTCGGGCCGCTGGTTGCGTCCCCGCGACCAGCGCGTTGTGATCATGCGGTGGACGACCCCGAGCAGTGGATGCTGACCGGCGAGGAGCGCGGCAACCCGCACACCGACCTCCCCGCGTGGACCGCCGGCAACCTCGCCGAGCCGCTGATGCACGGCAGCACCTACTTCGACCGGCTGGTCGACGAGGTCCGCTCGCTGAACGCCGGGGACCACCTGTTCTTCACCGACTGGCGCGGTGACCCGGACGAGAAGCTGCGCGACGAGGGGCCCACCGTGGCGGAGCTCTTCTCCGAGGCGGTGCAGCGCGGGGTGTGCGTCCGGGGTCTGGTGTGGCGCTCGCACATGCAGCAGCTCTCGCTGAACAAGGAGTCCAACCGTGCTCTCGACCGGGAGGTGGAGCAGGGCGGTGGCGAGGTGATCCTCGACCAGCGGATCCGTCGCATGGGCAGCCACCACCAGAAGCTGGTGGTGCTGCGGCACGACGAGGCGCCGGAGAAGGACGTCGCCTTCGTCGGCGGCATCGACCTCTGCTACTCCCGCCGCGACGACGCCGACCACGCCGGTGATCCGCAGGCGCTGCCGATGTCGGCCGCCTACGGGGACAACCCGCCCTGGCACGACGTCCAGCTGCAGATCCGCGGGCCGGCGGTGCACGTGCTCGACACGGTGTTCCGGGAGCGCTGGGACGACCCCACCAACCCCGACTCGCACAACCCGATCGCCTGGGTCCACGACAAGCTGCACCGGGCGCGCCTGCGCGCCGACCCGCTGCCGCCGCAGCTGCCGCCGCCCCCGGAGTGCGGCCCGCACTACGTGCAGAACCTGCGGACCTACCCGGCCGTCCGGCCGCCCTACGACTTCGCGCCCGACGGCGAGCGGTCCGTGGCGCGCGGCTACACGAAGGCGATCCAGCGGGCCCGACGGCTCGTCTACCTCGAGGACCAGTACATGTGGTCGGCGGAGGTGGCGCGGCTGTTCGCCGAAGCGCTACGCGAACACCCGGACCTGCACCTCGTCGTCGTGGTCCCGCGGGTGCCCGACCAGGACGGCGCGCTCGCCGAGCGCCCGCAGCTCGTCGGGCGGTGGCAGGCGATCGAGATGTGCCAGGAGGCGGGCCAGGGCCGCGTGCACGTCTTCGACGTGGAGAACCACGCGGGCACGCCGGTGTACGTGCACGCCAAGGTGTGCGTCGCCGACGACACCTGGGCCAGCGTCGGCAGCGACAACTTCAACCGGCGCTCCTGGACCCACGACAGCGAGCTCTCCAGCACGGTGCTCGACACGACGCAGGACCCCCGTGAGCCGCGGGACCCGGCCGGGACCGGCGACGGCGCCCGGACCTTCGCCCGCGACCTGCGCCTGGCCCTGGCGCGCGAGCACCTCGACCTCGCCGTCGACGGCAGCGACGACGACCTCGTGCTGGACCCCGAGCGCTTCGTGGCCACCCTGACCGAACGCGCCGAGGCGCTGGACGCCTGGCACGCGGGCGGGCGGCAGGGACCCCGGCCCCCGGGACGGCTGCGGCCGCACCGCGCCGAGCGGCTCCCCTGGTACACCCGCCTCTGGGCGACGCCGGTCTACCGCCTGGTCGACGACCCCGACGGCCGCCCCCTCCGCCTGCGGCGGCAGAAGAGGTTCTGAGCGGCGGCAGCGACGCTCAGGCACCCAGGGGGAAGGACAGGCCGTAGGCCAGTCCCACGAAGGCAGCAGCACCGAGTACGTAGAGGATCGGCGGTGCGGCGGCTCGTACTCCGCTCGTGCTTCCCTGCCGCGTCCGCCCGAGCGACAGGAGGGAGAGCAGGCCGAAGCCGACGAGGGCCCACCCGCCGATCCAGATGTCGGCCACGCGGTGTACGTCGTCGAACTCGCCGTCGAGAGCCGACCGGAAATCCTCGGCGAGGAAGCCGTCACCCCCGTCCGCGGTCACGTAGACGTACTGCCGGTCCCCGTCGTGGACGACGAACCAGCCCTCCTCCTCGCGCACGACGGCGCTCTGGTCGTATCCGTGCAGCTCCGCCGACGCGGTGCCCCGATCGGTGCGGTAGGTCACGGCCTGCTCGTCGACCGAGAAGCCGGTGCGCCACCTGTCGACCTTCTGCCGGATCTCGACGACCGGGCGCGGCGCGGCGCCGCTGCTCTCGATCTCCCGCGCCATGTCGGCGTCGCGGGCGTCGATGAACTGGATCGGGACGACGATGACGGCCGGTAGCAGGGCGAAGAAGGTCGCGGTGACCCACATCGCGCGCAGCACTCGCTCGAACCGCGGCGGCCCGTCAGGACCGCGATGCCGCCCGCCTGCCCGACTGCGGGCCATGTCGCCGGACCCCTTCCGCCGAGTGCTCACCGAGGATCGTGCCGGCCCGGCCGACCCGCGCCGGTCAGGAGCGGTGTCGGCACGCTTGTGCTCTGCCCACGAGCGTGGGCAGAGCACAAGCATCCACAGATGTGCTGCGAGGGCTGCCCCGACCCGGACCTGCGGTCCGATGCTCGACACGTGGAGCGACTCGATCTCGCCGGTGTCCTGCGCCGGATCCGCCGCTGCGCCGACCTCTCGCAACGGCAACTGGCCGAGACGATCGGCATCTCGAAGTCGTCGGTGGCCGGTGCGGAGTCCGGCCGGGCAGGGTTGGACGCCCGCATCCTGGACCGTGCCGCTGCGGCGGCCGGGCTGCGCCTCGCGCTGCTCGACGCCGGCGGCAGGGAGGTGCCCCCGATGGCAGCCGGCGCCGTTCGGGACCGGGGTAACCGCAGGTTCCCCGCCCACCTCGACGTCCGCTACGGCGACGAGGACTGGTGGCACGGCGAGGAGCGCTACGCCCGCGAGCAGCCCTGGTACACGTTCGACCGCCTCCGATACACGCGGGATCACTGGCGCGAGCGCACCGGCACCGCCGACGACCACCGGCTTCCCCGGCCCGGTGACTCCCCGGCAGAGCGGGCTGCGGCCCGCCGGGAGGCCGTGCGCCGGCAGCGGGAGGAGGAGCACCGGCGGCGGCTGGAAGCGGGCGAACTGCGATCGAGCGAGGATTTCGTGTGCGCCTGCCCACCCCGGTGCGACGAGCTGGACGACTGGTCCGGCCGTCCCGTGCACACCGAGGACTGCCCGTGTTCCTGCGACATCGGCTGATCCGCTGCTACCGTGGGCACGTGCGCGGCAGCCTCCTGCTTATGAGCCGCGGCGAGGCCCTCTCCTAGGTCGGCCCCCTCGCCGCGGGTTTCGCGCGTTCCCGGCGCCGCTGACCGCCCCACCGGAGCTGAGTCCAGCCCGCGCCAGAGGAGCCTCACCGTGAACGAGCAGCACCCGCACGTACGCAATCCGCAGCAGCCCTCGCGGATGCCGATCCACCGCTACGCGCCCTTCACCCCCGTCGTCCTGCCCGACCGCACCTGGCCGGAGAGGGTCACCACGACCGCCCCCCGCTGGTGCGCCGTCGACCTGCGCGACGGGAACCAGGCGCTGATCGACCCGATGACCCCCGACCGCAAGCGCCGCATGTTCGAGCTGCTGGTCCGCATGGGCTACAAGGAGATCGAGGTCGGCTTCCCTGCGGCCAGCCAGACCGACTTCGACTTCGTCCGCCAGCTGATCGAGGACGACCTGGTCCCCGACGACGTCACGATCCAGGTCCTCACCCAGGCCCGTGACGAGCTGATCGAGCGGACGTACGAGTCGCTGCGCGGCGCCAAGCAGGCGATCGTGCACCTCTACAACTCGACCAGCACCCTGCAGCGCCGCGTCGTCTTCGGCTCCGACCGCGCCGGCATCGTCGACATCGCCGTCCACGGCGCGCAGCTGGTGCGCAAGCTGGCCGAGCAGATGGGCGAGACGGAGATCCTCTTCGAGTACTCCCCCGAGTCCTTCACCGGCACAGAGCTCGACTTCGCCGTCGAGATCTGCAACGCCGTCACCGACGTGTGGGAGCCCACCCCCGACCGGCCGACGATCCTCAACCTGCCGGCCACCGTCGAGATGGCCGAGCCCACGGTCTACGCCGACCAGATCGAGTGGATGCACCGCAACCTGGGCCGTCGCGACGCCGTCGTCCTCTCCCTGCACCCGCACAACGACCGGGGCACCGCGGTCGCCGCCGCCGAGCTGGGCTACCGCGCCGGCGCCGACCGCATCGAGGGCTGCCTGTTCGGCAACGGCGAGCGGACCGGCAACGTCGACCTCGTGACCCTGGGCCTGAACCTGTTCAGCCAGGGCATCGACCCGCAGATCGACTTCTCCGACATCGACGAGATCCGCCGCACCGTCGAGTACTGCAACCAGCTGGGCGTCCACGAGCGCCACCCGTACGGCGGCGACCTGGTCTACACCGCCTTCTCCGGCTCCCACCAGGACGCCATCAACAAGGGCTTCACGGCGCTGGCCACCGACGCCGAGGCCGCCGGGAAGACGGTCGCCGAGATGCCGTGGGCCGTCCCGTACCTGCCGATCGACCCCAAGGACGTCGGCCGCAGCTACGAGGCGGTCATCCGGGTCAACAGCCAGTCCGGCAAGGGCGGCGTCGCCTACATCATGAAGACCGAGAACCAGCTGGACCTCCCGCGCCGGCTGCAGATCGAGTTCAGCGCCGTCATCCAGCAGCACACCGACGACGAGGGCGGCGAGGTGACCGCCGCGCAGATGTGGGCGGCCTTCAGCAACGAGTACCTGCCCGACGCCGCCGCACCGTGGGGCCGGTTCTCCCTCACCGGCCACCGGCACCAGGCGCACGGCGACCAGGTCGACGAGATGGTCGTCGAGCTCACCGACGACGGCGTACCCGTCACCGTCGAGGGCCGCGGCAACGGGCCGATCGCCGCGTTCGTCGACGCGCTGAGGAGCCTCGACGTCGACGTCCGCGTCCTCGACTACGCCGAGCACGCGCTGTCCTCCGGCGGTGACGCCAAGGCCGCCGCGTACGTCGAGTGCGCCGTCGGCGACCGGGTCCTGTGGGGCGTCGGCATCGACCCGAACATCGTCAGCGCCTCGCTGCAGGCCGTCGTCTCGGCGGTGAACCGGGCACAGCGGTAGGAAATCTGCCGTCGGGGCGTCGGAGAACGCGACCGCCGGACGACGGAGGGACATGGGCAGCCCGGGATCGCGCGCGGTGGGACCACCGCCGGATCCCGGGCTGCTGTCGCTCTACGACAGCGCCCTGCCCGAGGTGTACGGCTACCTGCTCGCCCGGTGCGGTCAGCGCGCGCTCGCCGAGGACCTCACCGCCGAGACCTTCCTCGCCGCCGTCGGGGCGACCGGGCCGGTCACCGTCCCCTGGCTCATCGGCACCGCCCGGCACAAGCTCGTCGACCACTGGCGGCGGCAGGAACGCGAGCAGCGCACGCTGCGCCTCGTGGACGGCGCCGAGGTGGACGACCCCTGGGACGTCCACCTCGACGCGCTGCGCGCCCGTCAGGTCCTCGACGGGCTGTCGCCGCAGCACTGCGCCGCCCTGACCCTGCGCTACGTCGACGACCTGCCCGTCCCGCAGGTCGCCGCCCTCCTCCAGCGCACGGTGCACGCGACCGAGGCGCTGCTCGTCCGCGCGCGCGCCGCCTTCCGACGCGCGTACGTCACCACCGGGGGCAGCGATGACTGACCCGTTCACCGGGCTGCGGCGACCCGTCGAAGCCGTCGACCCCGACCCGGCGTTCGCCGCGGCCCTCCGCGAGCGGCTGCGCCGCGCCCTGCTCCAGCAGCCATCCACCGCTGTGCCGGCCGCCCACCCCACCACCCCAGCGAGGAGTTCCGCCGTGTCCGCTCTGGTCCCCTACCTCGTCGTCCGGAACGCCCGGGCCGCCATCGCCTGGTACGCCGAGGCCCTCGGCGCGCACACCGTCGGCGACCCCTACCTCGACGGCGACCGCGTCGGCCACGCCGAGCTCGAGGTCGCCGGCGCGACCCTCTACCTCGCCGACGAGTACCCCGAGTACGGCCTGGCTGGGCCCGGCGACGGGAAGCCGCCGGTCTCGCTGCACCTGTCGGTCCCCGACGTCGACGCCGTCATGGACCGCGCAGCCGCGGCGGGTGCCACCGTCGAGCGGCCGGCCACCGACGAGCCCTACGGGCGCGGCGGCCGGCTCATCGACCCCTACGGGCACCGCTGGATGGTGCAGAGCGCGCCGGCCACGCCCGGCACCGCCCCGAAGCCCGGCGACGCGGTCTACCTGACCCTGCGGGTCCCCGACGGTGCACGTGCCCGCGACTTCTACGAGGCGGTGCTGGGCTGGTCGCTGAGCCCCGGCCGGGTGGACGACGGGTGGGAGACCCAGGAGCAGACGCCGATGATCGGCCTGCACGGCGGGCAGCACGAGGACACCGGCGTCGTGCCCATGTACGCCGTCGACGACATCGAGGTCGCGGTCGCCGCCGTCCGGACCGCGGGCGGGCAGGCCGGCGACATCGAGCGGCAGTCCTACGGGCTCTCGGCGCTGTGCCGGGACGACCAGGGGCTGCCGTTCTGGCTGGGTCAGCTGGGCTGAGCGCCGTTCCCGCCCGCGTCCTCGCGGCGACTGCGCGCGAGCGCCTGGCCCGGCTGCTCCGGCGGGGCGTCGGCAGGCTCGTCGCCGAGGTACACGCTGTCCCGGACCTCACCGCCCGTGCGCAGCTCGTCGACCAGCAGGCGGTCGCGCCGCACGTGCCGCCGCCGGTACGCCACCCGGCTGATCATGTGCGCGCTGACCGGTGCGGTCAGCATCTGGAAGGCGGCCACCAGCAGGAGCATCCAGGTGGCGGACCAGCCCTGCAGGCGGATCGCCGCGCCGACCATGACCAGCAGGACGCCGAGGACCTGGGGCTTGGTCCCGGCGTGCATGCGGGTGAGGACGTCGGGGAAGCGGAGCAGGCCCAGCCCGGCCGTCAGGCACAGGAACGCCCCGAGGAGCAGGAGGACGACGGCCAGCACGTCGGCCGACGTGCGCACGTCGCTCATCGCTCCCCCTCGGCAGCCCGGGCGGCGGTCTCCTCGGTGGCCTCGGGCAGACCGACGTCCTGGCCGTCCCCGCCGGATCTGATCAGCATGCCGCCGATGTACCGGGCGACCGAGACGGAGCCGACGAACGCCAGCAACGACACCACCACCAGGACCGGGACGACGGTCGGGTCGCGCTGCAGGCCGGCGTGCACGGCCAGGCCCGCCGCGATGATCACCAGCAGTGTGTCGGTGGCCACCACGCGGTCCAGCAGCGACGGCCCGAGGCCCAACCGGACCAGGGCCAGCAGCGCGCCGAGGCCGAGCATGCCGTAGGCGAGCGCGAAGACGATGGTCACGCGTCCCTCCCCGCCGGTTCGCGCTCGAGCGCCGCGATCTCCTCCGGGGAGCCGAAGGCACGCACCACCCGCTCCTCCTCGGCGAGCACCGATGCCCGCTGGCGCTCCACGTCCGCCTGGTCCTCCACGTGCAGGACGTGCAGCGCGATGGTGCGGTGCTCCCGGTCGAGGTCGATGACCATGGACCCCGGCACGAGCGTGAGCGACTCCGCCAGGATCGTGAGGAGCAGGTCCGAGTCGGTGCGCAGCTGCACCGACACGATGGCGCTGCGCCCGATGCCCCGCGGGCGGACCGTCTGCCACGCGACGAGCGCGCCGGAGCGGACGAGGTCGGCGACGAAGTGGCCCAGGAACGCCAGCACGGACAACGGCCGGACCCGCGTCCCGCCGATGACCGGTGGCAGCGGGAAGAGCGACGTGACCGCCAGGGCGACGACCGCCCCGCTCAGCAGGTTCGCCCACGACCAGGTGCCCCACAGCAGGTTCCAGACCAGCACCAGCCCCGCCAGGAGCGGCAGCTGGTGGCGCAGGTTCCGCGCGAGGCCCTGCTCGTCCGCACCGGCCGTCACGGCACGACCTCCCCGTCGAAGACGGCGGTGAGGTACGGGGTCCGGTCGCGGAGGTCGTCGGCCGCGCGCCCGGCCACCCCGTACAGCGGCCCGGCGAGGGCCGTCAGCGCCACTGTCACCACGACCATTGCGGCGGTGGAGCCCACCATCACCCGGGGCAGCGGCCGCAGCGACCGCTCCCGGGGGTCGTCCTCACCCAGCCCGTCCGTGACCGGCGCGGTCGCCGTGGCGACGGCGGCGTGCCGCTCCCACGCGGCCCGCCGGGCCTCCGCGCGGCCGCCGGCGCTCGAGCCGGTCGGCTCCTGCTCCTCCGCCGGCTCCCGCACCTCGTCCGGTCCGGGCAGCGGAGCCGGCGACAGGTCGGGCCCCGCGTCGGCCGCCGCGGCCTCGGACGACTCCTCGGAGGCCGGCTGCGCGGGCAGCCGCCAGAAGGCGCGGCTCCAGACCCGGGAGATCGCCAGCAGGGTCAGCAGGCTGGTCAGCGCGCCACCCGCCACGAGCACGAGCGGCAGCCAGCCGCCATCGGCGACCCCCGCCTCCAGCAGACCCAGCTTGCCGATGAAGCCGGAGAACGGCGGGATGCCGGCGAGATTCATGGCGGGTACGAAGTACAGGATCGCGAGCAGCGGGGACGCCGTCGCCAGTCCTCCCAGCCGGTCCATCGCCGTCGACCCGCCCTGCCGTTCGACGAGGCCGGCGACCAGGAAGAGCGTGGTCTGGATCGCGATGTGGTGGACGACGTAGAAGATCGCCCCGGCCAGACCCGCCGACGACGCCAGGGCGATGCCGAACACCATGTAGCCGATGTGGCTCACGAGCGTGAAGGACAGGATCCGGCGGATGTCGGTCTGCGCGACCGCGCCGAGGATCCCGACGAGCATCGTCGCGAGTGCCGCCCACATGAGCACCTGGTCGAGCGCACCCCCGGGGAAGAGCAGGGTCTGCGTGCGGATGATCGCGTAGACGCCCACCTTGGTCAGCAGGCCGGCGAACACGGCGGTGACGGGTGCCGGAGCGGTGGGGTAGCTGTCGGGCAGCCAGGCCGACAGCGGGAACACCGCGGCCTTGATGCAGAACGCGATCAGCAGCATCGACTGCAGCAGGAGCTGGGTGCCGTCCGGCAGCTCCGCCAGGCGGACGGCCAGCTGCGCCAGGTTCACGGTGCCCGTGGCCGCGTACACCAGCCCGATCGCGGCGAGGAACAGCAGCGAGCTGAGCAGGCTCACGATGATGTAGGTGATGCCCGCGCGGATGCGCGGCGCCGACCCGCCCAGGGTCAGCAGGACGTAGCTGGCGGTCAGCAGGATCTCGAACCCGACGTAGAGGTTGAACAGGTCGCCGGCGAGGAACGCGTTGGCCACGCCCGCGATGAGCACCAGGAACGTCGGGTGGAAGATCGAGATCGGGGTCTCCTCGTCGCCGTCGGCCGCGCCCTGGCCGACCGCGAAGACGAGCACCCCCAGCGCCACCGTCGCCGCCACGACGAGCATCAGCGCCGAGAGCCGGTCGACGACGAGCACGATCCCCAGCGGCACCGGCCAGCCCCCGACGGAGACCGCGGCCGCGCCGTCCGCGTCGGCCAGCAGCAGCAGCGCGACGGACACCGCCAGCACCGCGGCCAGCACCAGGATGCTCAGCGTCCGCTGGGTGCGCGGGTGCCGGCCGCCGACCAGCAGCGCCGCGGCGGCACCGAGCAGCGGCAGGAGGACCGGCAGCGGCGTGAGGACGCGGATCACCGGGCACCCCGCTGCGTCGGGGGCAGGTCGACGTCGTCGGAGGGGATGCCGGCGTACTCCTGGGCGAGACGCCGCTCGACGTCCGGGTCGGCGGCCAGGGTGTCGGCGTGCATGGCCGACCGGTCCTCGGGCGCCAGGTCGTCCGGGTCGATGTCGTCGGCGTCCGTGGCCGACCGGCGGGCGACCCTGCGGTCCTCCTCGTCCACGCCGACCACTTCCTGGCGCACCAGCCGCCAGGAGCGGTAGATGATCGCCAGCACGAAGGCGGCGATGCCGAAGGTGATCACGATGGCCGTCAGGATGAGCGCCTGCGGCAGCGGATCGCTCATCTCCTCCGGCTCCGCGTACCCGAGGATCGGCGCCAGACCCGGTGCACCGCCCGCGGACAGCAGGAGCAGGTTGGTGGCGTTGCCCAGGAGCAGGAAGCCCAGCAGCACGCGGGTGAGGCTGCGGTCGAGCAGCAGGTAGACGCCCGCCGCGTAGAGCACCCCGATGATGACGGGCAGCGCGATGGTCGGGGTCATCGGACGATCACCTCTCCCGGTGCGGCGTCGATCGGGTCGTCCTCGTCCACCTGCCGGTCCAGTTCCGCGCCGAGGCTGCGCAGGATGTCGAGCACCAGGCCCACGACGATCAGGTAGACGCCGATGTCGAAGAACAGCGAGGTCACGAGCTTCACGTCGCCCAGCACCGGCAGCGTGGTCTCCAGGATGGCGGTCTGCAGCACGTCGGCGCCGAGCACCAGCCCCACGACGCCGGTGGTCCCGGCGAACAGCAGGCCCACGCCCAGCAGGAGACCGGGGTCCACCGGGGCGGCCTCACCGAGCTCGTAGCGACCGCCCGCGAGGTAGCGCAGCACCAGGGCCAGCCCGGCCACCAGCCCGCCGGCGAACCCTCCGCCGGGCTCGTTGTGCCCGCTGAACAGCAGGAACAGGGAGAACACCAGGATGGTGTGGAAGAGCAAGCGGGTGATCACCTCCAGGATCACCGACCGCCGCTCGGGGGCCAGGGCCGCCGAGGCGGCCAGCCACTGCCCGCGGGGCGCCCGCTGGGAGGCCGGTTCCTGCCGCGCCAGCTGCACGGGGTCCAGCCGGTCGACGGCGCCGGTGCGCCGCCGGAGGAACACCAGGCTGGCCACGCCGGTGGCGGCGACGACGAGCAGCGAGATCTCCCCGAGGGTGTCCCAGGCGCGGATGTCGACCAGCGTCACGTTGACGACGTTCTGGCCTCCGCCGAAGTCGTAGGCGGCGTCCGGGTAGTCCACCGACACCGGGGTGGCGGTGCGGGCGCTCATCGCCACCGCACCCGCCGCGGCCATCAGCGCCCCGACCGCGACGGCCAGGACGCCGCGCCCGGCCCGCTCGCGTGGCCGGTGCCGCTCGGTGATGTCCTTGGGCAGCTTGCGCAGCACGAGCACGAACACGACCAGGGTCAGCGTCTCGACGAGGAACTGCGTGAGCGCGAGGTCGGGAGCGCCCTGCAGGGCGAAGAGCACGGCGAGCGCGTAGCCGGTGACGCCGACGACGAGGACCGCCGACAGCCGCTGCCGGATGCGCAGCGCGAGGAGCGCCGCGATCACCGCCACCGCCCCGACCAGGGCCTGGATCGGGGTGTCCCAGGCCCGCCACTCGTCCGGCCAGGGTGCCCGGAAGAGCAGGACCGCGCCGGGCAGGGCGAGGACGACGACCAGGATCGTGCCCAGGTAGGCCGGCAGCGAGCCGCGCTGCGTGGTGCCGGTGACCAGCACCGCCAGGCGGTCCAACCCCTGGAGGACGTTCCAGTAGCCCTCGTCGGCCGACGCCCCCACCGCGAACCGCCGCTGCAGGCGGTTGACCGGCTCGCGGGCCGCGAAGATCGCCGCGCCGGCGAGCAGGCTGGCCAGGGAGAGCAGCAGCGCAGGCTGCCACCCGTGCCAGAGGGCGAGCTCCTCGGCCTCGGGTGCGAGCAGCGGGAGCGTCTCCGCGTACCCGGCGACCACCGGCTCGAGCAGCGGGCTGGCCGGACCGAGGACGAGCCCGGCGAGCACCAGGAGCCCGGGGGCGGTGAGGAACAGCGCGTCCGGTGGGTGCGCGAGCCGCACCTCGGGCACGTCCGGCTTGCGGGCGAAGGCGCCCCACCAGAAGCGCAGCGTGTACGCGGCGGTGAGGGCGGACCCGGCCACCAGGACGGCGAGCTCGACAGCCGCCGCGGTGGGGTCGGGCAGGCCGCCGTCGAGCAGGGCGGTGAATGCGGCCTCCTTCCCGACGAACCCGAGCATGGGCGGGACACCGGCCATCGACAGCGCGGCCAGGCCGCCGATCGCGGCCAGGACGGGCAGCCTGCGGCCGAGCCCCGACAGCTGCCGCAGGTCGCGGGTGCCGGTCGCGTGGTCGACGACGCCCACGGTGAGGAACAGCGCCGACTTGAACAGCGCGTGGGCCAGCGTCATGGCCAGTCCCGCGGCGGCCATCTCGTAGCTGCCCGCGCCGACGAGGACCATCAGGAAGCCCAGCTGGCTGACGGTGCCGAAGGCGAGCAGCAGCTTGAGGTCGGTCTGCCGGATCGCCCGGTAGCCACCGACGAGCATCGTCGCGCCACCGAGCACGAGGACGATCGGCCGCCAGCCCGGGACCTCGGCGAAGCCCGGCGCGAGGCGGGCGACCAGGTAGATGCCCGCCTTCACCATGGCGGCCGCGTGCAGGTAGGCGCTGACCGGGGTCGGGGCCTCCATGGCGGCCGGCAGCCAGAAGTGGAAGGGGACCATCGCCGACTTCGTGACGGCCCCGGCGAGGACGAGCACCGTGCCCGCGACCAGCAGCGGTCCGCTGCCGGGGTCGGCCACCACCTCCGACAGGAGGTAGCTGCCGCTGGTCTCCCCCAGCATGATCAGCCCGACGAGCATGGCCAAGCCACCGGCGGTGGTGAGGATCAGCGCCTGGCCGGCCGCCCGGCGAGCGGCCAGCTTCGTACCGGCGCCGCCGATGAGCAGGTACGAGAAGACGGTGGTGAGCTCCCAGAAGACGTAGAGCAGGAGCAGGTCGTCGGCGAGGACGAGGCCGAGCATCGAACCCGAGAACGCGACGAGGTTGCCCGCGAAGCGCGCCGTCCCCTCGTCGTCGGCCTCGAAGTAGCGGGCGCAGTAGAGGAGCACGAGGGCGCCCACGCCGGTGACCAGCAGGGCGAAGGTCAGCGAGAGCGCATCCAGCCGGAACGTCAGGTCCAGGTCGAGCGCCGGCACCCACGGCGAGGTCTCGGTCGCCGCGCCACCACCGGTCACCGCGCCGAGCTGCGTCAGCACCCAGACGAACCCGGCGAGCGGCACGAGCGCGAGCGCCAGGAAGGCGTTCCTGCCCCACCGGCGCACGAGCACGGGAGCGATCACCGCGGCGAGGAGGTGGGCGAGCAGGAGTACGAGCACGGGTCTCCGGGGAGTCAGGGGGCTTCTCGGACACCACTGACGTCGGACGACGGCCGGCGGTGAACCCCAGCGTACCGGCCGCCTTCAACTACCTGCCGGGCGTCACCAGGCCGCTCTCGTAGGCGAACGCGACCGCCTGCACGCGGTCCCGGAGGCCGAGCTTGAGCAGGATCCGGCTGACGTGGGTCTTGACCGTCGCCTCGCCCAGGTAGAGCCGGGCGGCGATCTCCGCGTTGGACAGGCCCGCCGCGACCAGCGCCAGCACGTCGGTCTCCCGCTCGGTGAGCCCGGCCAGCGCGGCGGCCCGCGCCGGGTCGGGTGCGGGGGCCGAGGCGTAGGACTCGATGACCCGCAGCGTGACGGCAGGGTCGAGCAGCCCGTGCCCGGCGGCCACCGTCCGCACCGCCGTCACGAGGTCCTCCGGGGGCGCCACCTTGAGCAGGAAGCCGCTCACCCCGGCGCGCAGGGCGGCGGTCACGTACTCGTCCTCGTCGAAGGTGGTGAGGACGACGACCCGCGTGCGCAGGCCCGACGCGAGGATCCGCCGCGCCGCCTCCAGCCCGTCCATCCCGGGCATGCGGACGTCGAGCAGCACGACGTCCGGCTCGTGCTCGGTCACCACGCGGACGCCGGCCGCGCCGTCCGCGGCCTCCCCCACGACCTCGATGTCGGGCTCGGCGGCGAGCACCATGCGCAGACCGGTGCGCACCATCGCCTGGTCGTCGACCAGGACCACGCGGATCGTCACGCCATCACCGCGGGCTGCTCGGCCGGCACGGGGAAGGCGGCCCGCACCCGGTAGCCGCCGCCCCGCACGGGGCCGACCTCGAGGCTGCCGCCGGCGACGGCCACGCGCTCGCGCATGTGCAGCTGGCCGTGACCGCCGGAGGCCTGCTCCATCGAGCGGTCGGGCACCGGCAGCAGGCGCCGGCCGTCGTCGGTGACCGTGACGGTGACCCGATCGGGCGCGTAGCCCACCTCGACCGTGGTGGCCGCGCCACCCGCGTGCCGCAGGACGTTGGACAGCGCCTCCTGCACCACCCGCACGGCGGAGACGTCGACCAGCTGGGGCAGCTCGACGGGCTCGCCGGTCACCCGCAGCTCGATGGTCAGCCCGCCGGCGCGCAGCTCGTCGAGGACGGCGTCGAGCCGGGACAGCGAGGGCTGCGGCGCGGGGTCGCCGTCCGCCTCCTCCCGCAGGATGCCGACCACCCGGCGCATCTCGTCGACCGCCTCCCGGCCCAGCCGCTCGAGGCCGAGGAGCACCTCCTGGGCCTCCGGCTTGTCGGGCAGGAGCCGGCGCAGGCCCCCCATCTGCAGCACCATCACGCTCACCGAGTGGGCGACGGAGTCGTGCACCTCGCGGGCGATGCGGGAGCGCTCGGCCACGACGGCCGACTCGGCGATCGCCTCCTGCTGGGCGGCGAGCCTGCCGGCGAGCACCTGCAGCTCGCGGGAGCGGACCTGCATCTGCCGCACCAGCGTGCCGACCCCCCACGCGGCGCCGGTGACCAGGAGGTAGAAGAACCCCTCCCACGGGGACGGGTTGAAGGCGAACCCCGACACCAGGACGACCGCCGTGGACGCGACGGCGGTGAGCAGGCCCCGGCGGGCGGGGAGGACCGCGGCGGCGTGCCCGACCAGGATGCCCATGCCGATCAGCTGGGCACCGCCGGGGCCGGGCGTCCCCAGGGCGTAATTGCCGACGACGCTGAGCGAGCCCAGGACTGCCGCCGCAGCCGGCCACCGCGGGCAGAGCGCCAGGAGCAGGCCCACCGCGATCCCGGGGAGGGAGGTGACCATGCCCGAGGGGCGGTACGTGTCGATCGCCGTCTCGACGACGGCCATGCCGCCGAACACCAGCCCGACGGCCGGCCAGAGCCAGCGGTCGCGCAGGCGGAGGGGCGGGCTCCAGGACGGCATGGCGAGCACGCTATTGGCCGCGCGGAGCTGTGGGCATCCCCCGCACGGCCGAACGGCGGCGCGTCCCGTTCCTCCTCAGGGCGGAGGCAGGTCGGTCCGTCCGGGCGGACGCCCCGCACCCCCCGCCGTCCCTAGCTTTTCGGCCATGACTTCCGACCTGATGACCCCGTCCACCACGACCGCCGCCGAGCGCCCCGCCCGGTCCGCCGGCTCGCTGCTCCTGCCGATCGCCGGCGGCGCGCTGATCGCCGGCTCGCTGCTCTACGTCGCGGGCATGGCCACCTCGCCGCCGGCGGACTCCATGGCCGACGCCGACTACATCGCCTCACTCGCCCGGGACCCCGGGCAGACGGCTCTCTCGGCCCTGCTCCTCCACTACGGCAACATGGCGCTCGGCCTGGCCTGGCTGGCGGTCCCGACGCTGGTCCGCGGCGTCAAGGGGCGCATCCCGACGATCGTCGGCGCGCTGATGTCGGCCATCGGGCTGGTCACCGTGGCGGGCTTCGTGCTCTACGACTTCTGGACCGGCGGCATCGGCCGCGAGCTGGACGCGGGCACCGCCGAGGCGCTCTTCGGCACGGTGAACGCCGACCCCGGTCTGGCCGTCGTCGGCATCGTGACGGTGCTCGGCCTGGTGGGACCGCTGATCGGCTACATCGGGCTCGCCCGGGCCGGGGTCACCAGCTGGTGGCTCGTGGTCCCCGTCGTCGCCTCGCTGGCGGCGTCGGCGGCGATGGAGTTCCAGCCGCTGACCTTCGCGGCCTTCGCGCTGGTCGGCGCGATCCCGGCCGTCGTGGTGGGCCTGCGCATCATCGGTCGCCGCAAGGCCGAGGAGGCCGTCGCGGTCTGAGCACCCTCCCTCTCGGACGCTCGTGCTCTGCCCACCCAGGTGGGCAGAGCACGAGCGTCTGCGGGGCTCTCCGGTCAGCCCTCGGCGAGCTCCGAGGCGACCAGCCAGTCCTCCTCGACCTGCTCCTTCTCCGCCTGCAGCGCCTTGAGCTGCGCGTCGAGCTCCGCCGCCTTCGCGTAGTCGGTGGCGGCCGCGGCGAGCTGCTCGTGCAGCTTCTTCTCGTCAGCGTCGAGCTTGAGCATCCGCCGCTCCAGCCTGCTCGCCTCCTTCTTCGCCGCCCGCGCCTCGGCCGCCGACACGGCCGGGGCCGCGGTGGACGGCGAGCCCACCGGGCGGGGCCCGGCGTCGCCCGACGCCGTCGTCAGCGGAGCACCTCCCGCCGCGCGGCGCCGGAGGTACTCGTCGACCCCGCCCGGCAGCTCGGCGAGAGAGCCGTCGCCGAGCAGGGCGACCACCTTGTCGCAGACCCGGTCGACGAAGT
Source organism: Blastococcus litoris (assembly GCF_003075095.1). Lineage (GTDB taxonomy): Bacteria > Actinomycetota > Actinomycetes > Mycobacteriales > Geodermatophilaceae > Blastococcus_B > Blastococcus_B litoris. Next base: position 291,449 of record NZ_QCZF01000001.1, on the reverse strand, counting down.
AGCGGTCGTGGCTGACCACCAGGACCGTCCCGGGGAAGCTGTCGAGCAGGTCCTCGAGCGCGGTCAGCGTGTCGATGTCGAGGTCGTTGGTCGGCTCGTCGAGCACGAGCACGTTCGGCTCGCCCATGAGCAGCCGCAGCAGCTGCAGCCGGCGGCGCTCACCGCCGGACAGGTCGCCGACCGGGGTCCACTGCCGGCTGGCCGCGAAGCCGAAGCGCTCGGCCAGGGACGACGCCGAGATCTCCTGGTTGCCGATGCGGGCGATGCGCGCGACGTCCTGCACCGCCTCCAGCACCCGTGCCCGCGGCGGCAGCTCCGCCACGTGCTGCGACAGGTACGCCGGCGCGACGGTCTGACCGACCACGACCGTGCCCGAGTCGGGCGTCGTCTCGCCGACCAGCAGCTTCAGCAGCGACGTCTTCCCGGCGCCGTTCACCCCGACGATGCCGATCCGGTCACCCGGGCCCACGTGCCAGGTCAGGTCCCGGAACAGGGTCCGCGGACCGTCGTCCGTCGGCACCGCGTAGTCGACGTCCTCGACGTCGTAGACGGTCTTCCCGAGCCGCCGGGCGGCGAAGCCCTTCAGCGCCATCGAGTCCCGCGGCGGCGGCTCGTCGGCGATCAGCGCCTGCGCCGCCTCGATGCGGAACTTCGGCTTGCTGGTGCGGGCCGGCGGGCCCCGGCGCAGCCAGGCCAGCTCCTTGCGCACCAGGTTGAGGCGCCGCTCCTCGGTGACCGAGGCGATCCGCGCCCGTTCGGCGCGGGCCAGCGTGTACGCCGAGTAGCCGCCCTCGTAGGCGTGCACGTCGCCGTCGGCGACCTCCCACGTGGTCGTGCAGACCTCGTCGAGGAACCACCGGTCGTGCGTGACGACGACCATCCCGCCCGCGCGCGCCTTCACGTACTCGGCCAGCCAGGCCACGCCTTCGACGTCCAGGTGGTTGGTGGGCTCGTCGAGGACGAGCAGGTCCAGCGGGCGGATCAGCTGGGCGGCCAGGGCCACCCGGCGCCGCTCACCGCCGGACATGGGCGCGACGGGGGCGTCGAGGCCGAGCCGGTCGAGCTCCAGGCCGGTGAGCACCGAGCGCACCGCCGGGTCACCGGCCCACTCGTGCTCGGCGGCGAACATCGACGGCGGCAGGACGACGTCGCGCACCGTCGTCCCGGGCGGGAGCGTGCCGGACTGGTCCAGCACGCCCATGGCGAGGTCGCCGCGCCGGGTGACCCGGCCGGAGTCGGGCTCGTCGAGGCCGGTGAGCAGCGACAGCAGCGTGCTCTTGCCGCCGCCGTTGCGCCCGACGACGCCGATCCGCTCGCCCGCGGCGACGCCCAGGGACACGTCGTCGAGGACGACCGTCGTGCCGAAGGCCTTGTGCACCCGCTCGAAGTTGACCAGGTTCAGGGGTGCGCTCATCCCCTCCAGTGTGCTTCATCGCGATGCAGCACGGAGGGGGCGGCGTCAGGTCACGCGCTGGACGAAGGAGAGCGCGGTCCGCGCGACCTGTTGCCACCCGTGGTCGATCGTGAGCGAGTGGCCGCGGTCGGGCATCTTCACGATCTCGGTCAGGCCGGGGTTGCGCCGCTGCTGCTTGTAGGCGGCGTGGGCGATCGCCCAGGGCACGGTGTGGTCCTTCTCGCCGTCGATGATCAGGAGCGGACCGCGGTCGGGGTTCCTCGTGTCGACCTTCGCCTCCGTCCACGGGTTGAGGTTCGCGTTGCCCATCTGGACCAGCGCCATCCCCGAGCCCGCGACGTGGAAGCGGTCGTAGAGCTCCCTCGCCTCCGCCTCGTCCAGCGCGTTGGCCCAGCCGTACCGGAACTGGTCGTAGGTGAGGGTGACCGCCCGGCCGCGCGTGCGCGGATCGAGCAGCAGGGGGCCCACGCCCTTGAGCACCGAGAGCGGCAGCGGCAGGACGCCGCGGAAGATCCCGGGGTCGATGGCCACGGTCGCCGCGGCCAGCCCCCGGCCGGCGAGCATCTGCGCGACCAGGCCGCCGGTCGAGTGCCCGATCAGCACGGGCTTCTTCTCCAGGGCCGCGACGACCTCGGCGGTGTGGTCGGCGATCTGGTTCAGCGACGTGCCGCCGAGCACCTCGGGCTCCGCCCTGGCCGCGTCGACGGTCACCGGGTCGTCCGGCCAGTCCGGGGTCAGCGGCGCGTAGCCGGACTGCCGGAAGAAATCGGCCCAGGCGTCCCAGCTGCTCGGCAGCAGCCAGAGGCCGTGGATGAAGACGACAGGCGTGTGGCCCGAGGCGTTGGCCGCCTCGACCTCCGCGGTCTCCCGGTCCGACATCGACGCCATGGGGCCCTCCGCTCGGTGGAGTGGGTGCGACCGTAGCGAGGTCGGTGCGTCGGCAGGAGGTCCGGCGGCGCGGTCCGTCGTTGCGGTTCAGGCCAGGCGGGTGACCTCCACCGTCACCGTGTGCCCCTCGCTCCTCGGGCCGGAGAACAGACCCTTGAACGGCGGGACGTCGCCGTAGTCGCGTCCCCGCCCCAGGGTCACGTGCCGGGTGCCGACCTCCACGGAGTTGGTGGGGTCGAACGCGTTCCAGCCGCCGTCCCACCACTCCACCCAGGCGTGGCTCTCCCCGGTCACCGGCACGCCGATCTCCGCGCCCGGCTTCGGGTGCAGGTAGCCCGAGACGTACCGCGCCGGCAGCCCGAGCCCGCGCAGGAGGCCGACGGTGACGTGCGAGATGTCCTGGCAGACGCCCTGCCCCTTGGCCCACGCCTGCATGGCGTTGGTCTTCACGTTCGTCGACCCCGAGAGGTAGGCGATGTGGTCGTGCACGAAGCCGCACACCAGGCGCCCGGCCTCGTGCGGGTGCGCCTCGCCGACCGCGGCGCGCGCCTCCGCCACGACGTCGTCGTCCATGGCGGTGAGGGCCGTCGGGGTGAGCAGCTCGCCGAACTGCTCGCGCACCTCGCGGGCCGCCAGGCCGCTCCAGCCCACCCGGTCGTGGCCGCCGAGGTCGGGACCCGCCTCGACGATCGACGTCCCGGTGACCACGAGCTCCGGGTGCGGGGTGTGCAGGTCGAAGGCGGTGACCGTGGAACCCCAGTAGTCGCGGTAGGCGTAGGCGGTGGCGGCAGGCTCGATCTCGACCTTGGAGCGCAGCGTCGTCTGGCGGTTGCTGTTCTCCGGCGTCAGCCGTGCCTCGTTGTAGCTCGACCGGACCGGCCCGCTGTAGTGGAACCGCGTCCGGTGCACGACCTGCAGCCGCCACCGGTGCGGGGCCGGCCGCGGTGCGGACGCCTGCGTCTGGGTCTGGCCCTGGGTCTGCGTCATCAGCCGGCCTCCTCCGGCACCCACACCTGCGGTGCCTGCTCCGTGAAGAAGCGGTGGGTCACCGCGGCGCTGGCCGCCGAGCAGGTGCGCTGCAGCTCCTCCAGCCGCGACGGCAGCTGCGCGAGCAGCTCGGGCGGGCTCATGAACTCCAGCATCGTGCGGGCGCGGCCGACGATGCGGTGCGCCTCGCCGGCGACGCCGATGCGCGCGGCGTCGCGCACGGTCGAGCGCTCAAGCTCCGCCAGGCACCCTTCTGCCTGCTCGAGCGCGGCGAACACCGACCGCGGGAACAGCCGGTCCAGCAGCAGGAACTCCGCGGCGCGGCTGGAGTTCACCATCCCGCGGTAGGTGCGCAGATAGGGCTCGTACGCGCCGGTCGAGCGCAGCACCAGCGTCCAGGACGGCGCCGCGTCCCCGGCGAGGATGCGGGTGGAGATGATCCGCGAGGTCATGTCCACCCGCTCCAGCGAGCGGCCCAGGATGAGGAACAGCCAGCTCTCGTCGCGGCTCATCGTCGCGTCGGCGAGCCCGAACACCATGGCCGAGCGCTCGCGGACGAAGCGGAACAGCGAGTGCGGCCCGTACCGGCGGGCCATCGTCCGCTGCTGGGGCAGCGCGTTGTGGGTGACGTTCAGCGACTCCCAGATCTCCGCGCTCAGCACCTCGCGGGCGCCGCGGGCGTTCTCCCGCGCCGCCGACAGCGCACCGACGATCGAGCTCGGGCTGGTGCGGTCGAACGCGAGGGTGGCCAGCACGCGCTCGGTGTCGGCCTCGGCGTCCGGCACCGGCGAGCCCATCAGCGCCAGCAGGTTCGCGCAGGCCAGCCGCTCGTCGATCCACGGGTCCTCGACCAGCCGCTGGGTGTGCACGTCGAGGATGCGGGCGGTGTCGTCGGCGCGCTCCACGTAGCGGCCGATCCAGAACAGCGACTCGGCGATCCGGCTCAGCACGACGGCACCGCCCCTTGCTGCTGCTGCTGGGACTGGCCGACGACCGTGTCGTTCAGCGGTCCGGGGTCCTGCGCCGGCGGGTCGTCGGGCAGGTCGGCCGCGGTGAACTCGATCGTCGTCAGCTCGGGCACGTCGGTCTCCGCGGTCTGCCGCGGCGGGCTGATCACCCAGGTGTCCTTGGACCCGCCGCCCTGGCTCGAGTTCACCACCAGCTCCCCCTCCGGCAGCGCGACGCGGGTCAGACCGCCGGGCAGCACCCACACCTTCTCGCCGTCGTTGATGGCGAAGGGCCGCAGGTCGACGTGCCGCGGGGCGATCCGGCCGCCGATCAGCGTCGGGGAGGTGGACAGCCCGATCGGCTTCTGCGCGATCCAGTCCCGCGGCCGCGCCCGCACCTTGACCGCGAGTTCGCCGAGCGTCTTCTCATCCGCCTTCGGCCCGATGACGATGCCCTTGCCGCCGGACCCGTCGACCGGCTTGAGCACCAGCTGGTCCAGGGACCCGAGCACCCATTCGACGGTGTCCCGCTCGTCGAGCCGGTAGGTGTCGGCGTTCTGCAGCACCGGCTCCTCGCCCAGGTAGTAGCGGATCAGGTCCGGCACCCAGGTGTAGAGCAGCTTGTCGTCGGCGACCCCGTTGCCGACGGCGTTCGCGATGGTCACCCGCCCGGCCCGCGCCGCGTTGAGCACGCCCGCGCAGCCGATCACCGAGTCCGGCCGGAAGTGCACCGGGTCGAGGAACTCGTCGTCGATGCGGCGGTAGATGACGTCGACGCGCTGCTGCCCGTCCGTCGTCCGCATGCTGACCTGGTTGCCCGCGCAGACCAGGTCGCGGCCCTCGACCAGCTCGACGCCCATCTGGCGGGCGAGCAGGGCGTGCTCGAAGTAGGCCGAGTTGTAGACGCCGGGAGTGAGGACGACGACCGTCGGGTCGGCGACGTTGGACGGCGCCGACGCCTTGAGGGCGGCCAGCAGCCTCGTCGGGTAGTCCGCGACCGGCTCGATCCGGTGGTCGGCGAACAGCTCCGGCAGCACCTGGCTCATCGCCGCCCGGTTGGTGATGACGTAGCTGACGCCCGACGGCGACCGGAGGTTGTCCTCGAGCACGCGGAACTCGCCGGCCTCGTCGCGCACCAGGTCGATCCCGCTCACGTGCACCCGCACGCCGTTGGGCGGGACCAACCCGTGCGCCTGGCGGTGGAAGTGGGCGCTGGTGGTGATCACGTTGCGCGGGACCACCCGGTCGGTGAACACCTGCCCGGGGCCGTAGACGTCGGCGAGGAACGCTTCCAGCGCGTGCACCCGCTGGGCGACGCCGCGCTCGATGACGTCCCACTCCTCGGCGCCGATGACCCGCGGCACGATGTCGAGCGGGAACGGCTGCTCCTCCCCCGCGTGCGCGAACGTCACCCCCGCGTCGCGGTAGGTCTGCGAGAGCACGTCGGCGCGCGCGGCGAGCTCGTCGCCGGCCATCGGCTGCAGCGACGCGAAGAGGCCGGCGTACGCGGCCCGCGGCTCACCGACGCGGGCGAACATCTCGTCCCACTGCTCCCCGAGAACGTAGCCGTCGAAGAGGTCCGCCATGAGGACTGAACCTAGTGACGACGTGTGTCGCGCGCGTGTCGAAGCGTCAGCGCGCCACACCGATCCCGAGCCACGGCCGCAGCGCACCGCCGGAGATGAGCCGGCCCACCCGGCGGGCGTTCTCGCGGGCCTGGGCGAACTCCGGCCGGTCCCCGTGCCGGCGTTCCACCTCCTCGTCGACGGCGTCGGCCCGCTCCAGCCAGTCCGCCGGGCTGTCGGCGAGGTCCGCCTCGCCGGTCCCGCCCAGCGCGAAGCCGGCGCCCTCGAGCAGGGCCAGGAGTTCCCGCTCCTCGGGGAACTCGTTCCCGTCGGGCAGGGGCGGCGGCAGCGGCCCGGTGGCCACGAAGACCAGCAGACCGAGCCGTGCTCCTGGGGCCAGGCAGGTTGACGCCCTCGATGCCCGGGACGGCGAGCAGTACGCGGGCCTCGTCGACCGCGGCCGCGATGCCGGCCTCCCGCGGGTCGGGCGCGGCGAGAACCCGCTCGACGACGTCGTCGTCCAGGTGCAGGCCCGGGAACCGCTGCAGCACGCGCGCCGAGCGCTCGTCGGTGTAGACGGCGACGCCCGCGACGAAGGGCAGCGTCGCGCCGGCCGTCCGCGCCGCGGTGACGAAGGACGCCACGCGGGCCGGGCTGCTGACGTGGTTGAGCACGCACAGCTGCGCACCGGCCCGCTGCTTCTCCACGACCCGGGTCGGCCGCACGTCGACCGGCGGCGCCTCGGGCGACTCGGGGACGGCGACCGGCAGCCCGCGCTCGGCCGCGAGGGCGGCCAGGCGCACGCCGTCGAGGTCGAACACCTGGCTGGTGCCGGCACGCACGCCGGGCCCGCGACCGTCGCCGGTCACGCAGAGGACCCCCTCGACGCCCAGCGCCGCGAGCCCGGTGAGCTCCTGCTCCAGGACGACGCGGTTGCGGTCGCGGCAGGCCAGCGTCGTCCACAGCCGGGCGCCGGCCCCGATGGCCTCGGCGGCGAGCATGGTCGGCGGGAAGTCCGGGCGGTTGGCGTGCTCGCCCAGCAGCAGGCCGTCCGACACCGGCGCGAGGACGCCGACGATCCGGCGCACAGCCGCCGCGTCGAACGGGGGGACCGAGAGGTCGGTGAGCACGACGGGCGCGGGAACCGGGCGAGCGGGCGCCGGCGGCCCGGGCCAGCGGACGAGCGGCCGGTCGAGGAAGACGCACCGGTGCTCGGCCAGCTCGCACCGCCCGTCCGCGCGCACGCCGCCGCAGGGGCCGAAGACCATCCGCTTCGGGCAGCCGAGCCGTCCGGCGACGGTCGGCCCGGGCTCCACCACAGGGCCCTGCCCGTCAGATCACCGCCCTCAAACCCCGCGCTCGCGCCGGCCCGACTCGCGCCACTTCTCAGAACGTGCGGACGGACGAGGGAAGACATCGCGGTCCAGGCAGGTTACGGTGCCACTAGTTGAACTCTCAACCCAGGAGGCCGGCATGCCCGCCGTGACCGTCGAGGACACCACCACCCTGGCCCGCGTGCCGGTACCGGCTCCGGGCACCGTCCGCCGCCGCACCCGCTCCGTCACGACCGCGCCGTCGGGGTTCGAGGGCGAGGGCTTCCCCGTCCGCCGCGCCTTCGCCGGCGTCGACCTCCGCGACCTCGACCCGTTCATCCACATGGACCAGATGGGCGAGGTCGAGTACGCCCCGGGTGAGCCGAAGGGCACCAGCTGGCACCCGCACCGCGGCTTCGAGACCGTCACCTACATCATCGACGGCACCTTCGAGCACGCCGACTCGCACGGCGGCGGCGGCACGATCAGCAACGGTGACACCCAGTGGATGACGGCCGGTGGCGGCGTCCTGCACATCGAGCGCCCGCCGGAGCACCTCGTCGTCAGCGGCGGGCTGTTCCACGGGCTGCAGCTGTGGGTGAACCTGCCCAGGGCGCAGAAGTGGGTCGAGCCCCGCTACCAGGACCTGCGCGCGAACGAGTCGGTGCTGCTGGCCAGCCCCGACGCCGGCGCCCTGCTGCGGGTCATCGCCGGCGACGTCGCCGGCCACGTCGGGCCCGGTTCCACCTACACGCCGATGGCGATGGTGCACGCGACCGTCTCCCCCGGCGCCACCCTCGACCTGCCGTGGCGGCCGGACTTCAACGCGCTGGTCTACGTGCTCTCCGGCGCGGGCTCCGTCGGCATCGACGGCGCGCCTGTCCGCACCGGGCAGCTCGCCGTCCTCGGCCCCGGCGACACGGTGACCGTCAACGGCGCCGTCCACCAGGAGTCGCGGACTCCCGCGCTGGACGTCGTCGTGCTCGGCGGGGCGCCGATCCGCGAGCCGATCGCGATGTACGGGCCGTTCGTCATGAACACCCGTCAGGAGGTCATGGACGCGTTCACCGACTTCCAGGCCGGCCGCCTGGGATCGATCCCGGCGAGTTACGGCCGCCGCGTTCCGCACGAGGGCGTCCGGGGCGAGACTGACCAGGACGCCTAGGGGGATCCGATGAGCAACCTCGACCGCCGCCCGGCCGCCCGCGAGATGGGCGGCCTCGAGGTGACGCCGGCCGGCCCGGCCCTGGACCTGCTGCCCGGCAAGGAGGTGCTGCTGGGCGAGAGCACCCGCGTCCGGCGGCTGCTCCCGACGCTGGGACGGCGCATGGTCGGCGCCTGGGCGTTCGTCGACCACTACGGCCCGGACGACGTCACGTCCTCCCCCGGCATGCAGGTGGCGCCGCACCCGCACACCGGGTTGCAGACGGTGTCGTGGCTGCTGGAGGGCGAGGTGCACCACCGCGACTCGGTGGGCAGCGACGTCGTGTTCGGTCCCGGCCAGCTCGCGCTGATGACGGCCGGGCACGGCATCGCGCACTCGGAGCAGTCGCCGGCCGTGCACCCGCGCTACCTGCACGGCGCCCAGCTGTGGGTGGCGCTGCCCGACGCGCACCGCGAGGTGGCACCGCACTTCGAGCACCACGCCACGCTCCCCGGCTTCACCTCCGACGGGCTGACCACGACGGTGCTGATGGGCTCGGTCGGCGGCGCCACCTCCGCCGGAACCGCGTACAGCCCGCTGGTGGGTGCCGACCTGAAGCTGACGGCCGGCGCCGACGTCGAGCTGCCGCTGGAGCCGGACTTCGAGTACGCGGTGCTGGCTGCCGGCGGCTCGGCCACCGTGGAGGGTGCGCCCGTCGCGCACGGCTCGATGCTCTACCTCGGCACCGGGCGGCGGACCCTCCGGCTGCAGGCGGACGAGCCGGCCAGCCTGCTCCTGCTGGGCGGGGAGCCGTTCGAGGAGCAGCTGGTGATGTGGTGGAACTTCGTCGGCCGGTCGGGCGAGGAGATCGCCGAGTACGCCGAGCGCTGGAACGCGGAGGACGAGCGGTTCGGGACCGTGGTGGGCTTCGACGGCGACCGGCTGCCGGCGCCGGCGCTGCCGGCCATGCCGCTCAAGGCCCGCGGGCGCGTGCGGTGACCCCGGTCGACCCGAGGATGCTGGCGTTCGTCGCGGAGAACCGCTGGGGCGTGCTGGCCACCGTCAAGCGCGACGGCCGCCCGCAGCTGTCGAACGTCGGCTACGCCTTCGACGGTGACGTCGTCCGCGTCTCGGTGACCGCCGACCGCGCCAAGACCCGCAACATCGAACGGGACCCGCGGGTGACCCTGCACGTGGCGTCGAAGGACTTCTGGACGTGGGTCGCCGTCGAGGGCACGGCCGAACTGACGCCGGTCGCCGACGATCCGCACGACGCCACGGTCGACGAGCTGGTCACCTACTACCGCGGCGTCAGCGGCGAGCACGAGAACTGGGACGAGTACCGGTCGGCGATGGTGGCCGACCGGCGACTCGTCGTCCGGTTCCGCCCCGAGCACGCCTACGGTCAGCTGCCCGGCTGACCGCCGCCGTCACCCGGCCGGGTTCTGCATCACCTCGAACGGCGCGCCCCACGGGTCCTCGACGATCGCGAACCGCCCGAAGGGTGTGTCCGCCGGCGCCATGACGACCGTGCCGCCGTGCGACTCCACGGTGGCCACCGCCTCGTCGGTCGAGCCGACCGAGAAGCAGGTCAGCCACCCCGTGGGCATGCTCGGGTCGGCCGCCCCGAGCCCGCCCAGCGGGTTCCCGCCGGTGCCGAAGGTCGTGTAGTCGATGCCCTCCTCGGCGTGCTCCGGCGGCAGCTCGTCGAAGCGGAAGCCGAAGACGGCGGTGTAGAACTTCCGGGCGCCGGGGGCGTCGTCGGTCATCGCCTCGTTCCACGCCAGCGCGCCCGGCTCGTTGTGCAGCTGGTAGCCGGTGTGGGCACCCGCCTGCCAGACGCCGAACGGGTTGCCCTGCGGGTCACGGGCGATCACGAAGGTCCCCATCGGGCCGACCTCCATGGGCTCGACGAGGATCTGCCCGCCGGCGTCGCGGATCTTCGAGGCGAACGCGCCGGCATCCGCACCCGCGAAGTAGGTCATCCACGTGGGCGGGTCCTCGGGGTCTGCTGCGGGCCCATGCCGGCGACCGTCCGGCCCTGCAGCGTGGCGTTGAGGTAGCCGCCGAACTCCGGGTCTCCGCCGGTGTACTCCCAGCCGAACAGGGCCGTGTAGAACGCCTTCGCCGCGTCGACGTCGGGAACCCCGATGTCGACCCAGCAGGGTGTGCCGTCGGGCCAGGGGGTGTCTCGGGTGGGCATCGTTCCCTCCTCCGCAGATCGTGAGGCAGGTCACGGTGCCACCGGGGTCCGACAGTTCCCAGGAGCGCGTGCGTCAGAACCGGCCGCCGCCGGTCCCCCCGCCACCGAAGCCGCCTCCGCCGCCACCCCCGCCGAAGCCGCCACCCCCGCCGCCGAAGCCCCCGCCGAACCCGCCGCCGCCCCGGTTGCCCCCGAGCAGGATGCCGCCCAGCACGAGGCTGCCCAGGTCGACCCCGCCGCGCCGGTAGCCCGGGCCGTACCCGCCGCCGAAGCCACCGGGCCCTCCGTATCCACCGCCCCAGCTCGAGACGTCGTCCTGCGCGCGGTCGAGCGCCGACTGCGCCAGGGTCGTCGCCTGGTGCGCCTCCCGGAGTGCGGCCACCGGGTCGTCGCGGCCCATGTCGACGGCGACGTCGAGCCGGCGCTGCGCCTCCGCCAGCCGGGTGCGGGCCTCCGGGCCCACCGCGCCGCGGCGGGTGCTGATGAAGTCCGCGGCGGCGGCGATCGTCGACCGCGCGGTCATCACCGCCTGGTCGAGAGCCGCGGCGGCCCGCCGCTTCTGCGTCTGCGCATCGCGGGCGACCGCCAGCGCCTGCTCCAGTGCGATGTCGGCCTCCTCGAGCTGGCGCAGCGCCGCCAGCGGGTCCGGCCGGTCGGCGCCCATCAGCTCGTCGGCCGAGGCGAGCGCCGCCTCGGCGCGGGCGACCTGGGGCCCCAGCCCGCTGCCATCGCCTCCGCTGCTCAGCGAGCGCGCCTCGGCGACGTCCTTCTCGGTCTCGGCGCGGACGGCGGCCACCCGGCCGCCGGCGGCGTCGAGGTCGGCGGCCATGCGCGAGACGGCGTCCAGCAGCGTGGTGGTCTGGGCGACGGCGTCCTCCGCCGCCCGGATGTCGCCGACGGCGCTGCCCTTCTCGGTGGACGCCAGGGCCGCGCGCGCCTCCTGCACCTCCTGCTCCGCGGCGGCCAGCCGGGCGCGGGCCTCGGTGACGTTGTCGGCCACCGGCGCCAGCGCGGAGTCGGCGAAGCGCCGCTGCAGCTGGGCGAGGCGCTCCTCCTCCTGCGGGATGCGCGCGTGCAGCGAGGCGATGCGCGGGCCGAGGGCGTCCAGCACCTGCGGTGCGGTGTTCTCCAGGTCGCGCAGCTTCGCGAACGCCTCGGCCTGCTCGTCCAGGCGCGAGCCCGCGGCCCCGGTCAGCTGCAGCATCTCGCCGAGCATCTGCCGGGTGGTCGGCTCGTCCTCCGACACGTCGTCATCGAGCTGCTGGCGGATCATGAACGCCCGCGCGAGCTCGTCCTTCGACGTGGCGAGCGCCTGGTCGAAGCCGACGACGGCCTCCGGGCCGTACTGCACGCGGGCGTAGTCGAGGTCGAGCTGCGAGGTCTTCATGGCCTCGTCGAGCTCGAGCAGCGCGCTGCTCGCCCGGCCCTGCAGCTCCTCGGTGGACACCCCGGCATAGGGGTCGGGCCGCTCGAGCCGCGTCACCGGCGGGGGCTGCGACTCGCGCCTGCGCCGCCGGGCGCGCGAGACCAGGTACGCGCCGCCACCCACGACCGCGATCGCGCCGACGGCCAGCAGCGCACTCCCGCCGCCGTCCCCGCCGCCGGGCGCCTCGCCGGTGCGCACGATGTCGGCGAAGGCGACGACGCCGGCGTCCCAGTCGCCCTCCGAGAAGTCGGGCTCGACGGCCTGGCCGGCCAGCTCGTCGGCCTCGCTCGCCGAGACGTCGGCGTTGCGCGGCAGCGCGAACGTGTAGTTCCGGTCGTCGACGGCGATGGCGAGCAACGCGTCGGTGCCACCCAGGTCGGAGAGGCTGCCGGTCTCCTGGAGCCACTCGCCGGGCGACAGGTCACCGAAGGTGTCGACGGTGACGACGAAGAGCTGGACGCCGTCCTCCGCCTGCAGCTCCTCCAGCGCCGCGTCGACCGCGGCCGTGTCGTCGAGGACACCCGCCTCGTCGACCACCTGCTCGTCGAGCCGGAACGGCTCCTCGGCGAGCGCCGGCGCACCGGTCAGGGCGAGCAGCGCCGAAGCACCCAGGACGACGCACAGCCGGCGCACGGCCACCTCCAGCAGTAGGAGAGATCGACAGTACCGACGCGGCAGGCGTCCGGCGCCGTCGCGCGGGGTAGGGGCCGATCCGCCGTCCACCACCGAGGAGCGCCCGTGCCCGAGCCCGACCGTCTGCCTGCCGCCGACCTGCCGCCCGGCGCCGTCCGCCGCGCCGGCGACTGGGCGGTGGGGAACCGGGGCGACGACAGGTACTTCGCGGTGTCCCGGCGCTGCCGGCACCAGCTCGCCGACCTGTCCGAGGGCAGCATCGACGCCGACGGCTGCCTGGTCTGCCCGTGGCACCAGAGCCGGTACGACGTCCGCACCGGCGAGATGGTCGAGGGGCCGAGGGGCTTCCTCGGCTACCACGGACCGACGCCGGGCTACACCCAGCTGGTGCAGCTGCTCGGCCGCGTCGCCCGGCTCCGGGTGCGCCGCGCGACCCGTCGGGGCGACGACGTCGCCCTCGAGTAGGGCTCAGGCCCCGCGCAGCCCCGCGACCAGCGTCCGGACGACGGCACGCGCCTGCTCCAGCTCGGCGGCGGTCACGCCGGCGGCCCTGAGCACCGCCGCGCGATCGGTGTCCGAGGCCGCCACCAGCCGGCGCAGCACACCGCTGCCGGCGTCGGTGAGGGCGACGAGCGGCGCCCGCGCGTGGTCGGGATTGGCCCGCAGCTCCACCTGGCCGGCGGCGACCAGGTCGTCGACGACCCGCTGCACGCTCTGCCGGGCCAACCCCAGCCGGCGCGCGGCCGAGGCCACGGTCCGCGGCCCGTCGGAGACGACGCTCAGCACGTGCCAGCGCGCCGTCGTCTGCCCCTCGGCCCGGGCCAGCGCCTCGCTGGTACGACGGGACTCCCCCGCCAGCTCGTAGACGTCGGCCATCAGCAGCCGGTACGCGGTCAGGTCGTCGGACACGTTGACAGCATACTGTCAATAGCGCAGTCTGCTGCCATGATCCTGCGACTGTGGCGCGGCTGGACCGACCCCGCGCACTCCGCGGCCTACGAGCAGCTGCTCACCGGCACGATCGCGCCCGGCATCGTCGACCGCGCCGTCCCGGGCCTGCGCAGCCTGACCGTCTTCCGGAGGCACCCGGTGGAGCTCGACCCGGCGGCGGGCGGGGAGGTGCTCACCGCCATGACGTTCGACGACCTCGCGGCCGTGACGGCGTTCACCGGCGGTGATCCCCGCGGGTCCGTCGTCCCACCCGCGGCCCGGGCGCTGCTGGCCCGCTTCGACGAGCACTCGCTGCACTACGAGCAGGTCGCCGACTTCCGGCCGTGACCGCTCAGGTGGTGCGCAGCTGCTCCCACACGCCGCGGCGCCGCGCCTGCTCGTCCGGGTCGGGCACGGGCAGGGAGGCCAGCAACCGCTGGGTGTACGGGTGCTGCGGCGCACCCAGCACCTCGGCGCCCGTGCCCTCCTCGACCAGCTTGCCCTTGTAGAGCACCGCGATCCGGTCGGCCAGCAGGTCGACGACGGCCAGGTCGTGGCTGATGAACAGGCACGCGAAGCCGTGCTCGCGCTGCAGCTCGTCGAACAGCTCCAGCACGCGGGCCTGCACCGACACGTCGAGGGCGGAGGTCGGCTCGTCGGCGATGAGCAGCTCGGGCTCCAGCGCCAGCGACCGGGCCAGGCTGGCGCGCTGGCGCTGGCCGCCGGAGAGCTCGTGCGGGAACCTGTCGCCGAACGCCTTGGGCAGCTGCACCTGCTCGAGCAGCTCGTCCACCCGCTTGCGGGCGCCGCCGACGTCGCGGGCCCGCTTGTGCACCACCAGCGGCTCGGCGACCGCCTCGGCGATGGTCAGCAGCGGGTTGAAGCTGGACGCCGGGTCCTGGAAGACGAAGCCGATGCGCTCGCGCACCGGCCGGAACGCCTTCTCCTTGACGCCGTTCATCTCGGTGCCGAGCACCTGCAGCGAGCCGCCGGTGACCTTGGTCAGCCCGGCGATGGCCCGGCCGATCGTGGTCTTGCCGCTGCCGCTCTCGCCCACCAGACCGAGCACCTCGCCGGGCCGGATCGCGAAGTCGACCCCGTCCACGGCCACGAAGTCGGGCTGGCGCAGCCGGCCGGGGTAGACGATCCGGAGGTCCCGGGCCTCGACGACCGGCGTGGCCCCGTGCCAGTCGGCGGTGCGCGCGGCCGCACGCTCCTGCGTGCGGGCCCGACCCGAGCCCAGCTTCGGGACGGCGGCCAGCAGCTGCTGCGTGTACGGGTCCTGGGGCGCGGAGAACAGGGTGCGGACGTCTGCCTGCTCGACGATCCGCCCCTGGTACATGACGGCGACCCGGTCGGCCAGGTCGGCAACCACGCCCATGTTGTGCGTGATGAGCACGATGGCGGCGCCGAACTCGTCGCGGCAGCGGCGCAGCAGGTCGAGGATCTCGGCCTGCACGGTGACGTCGAGGGCGGTGGTCGGCTCGTCGGCGATGATCACGCCCGGGTCGAGCACCAGCGCCTGCGCGATGACGATGCGCTGCTTCTGGCCGCCCGAGAACTGGTGCGGGTAGTGGTCGACGCGCTGCTCGGGGTCGGGGATGCCCACCCGGCGGAGGACGTCGATCGCCTTCTCGCGCGCCTCCTTCTTGCTGTACTTCCCGTGCGCGCGCAGGCCCTCGGCGATCTGCCAGCCCACCGGGTAGACGGGGTTGAGCGCGGTCGAGGGCTCCTGGAACACCATCGCGGCGTCCCGGCCGCGGACCTGGCCCAGCGCGGCGCCGGTCAGCGGGACGACGTCCTGGGTCGTCCCGCCGTCCTTGCTGGTCAGCAGGATCGCGCCGCGGGTCAGCGCCGTCTCGGGCAGCAGGCCCAGGATGCTGCGCGCGGTCACGGTCTTCCCGCTGCCGCTCTCGCCCACGATGGCCAGGACCTCGCCGGCGGCGACACCGAGGCTGACGTCCCGGACCGCCTCCACGGTGCCGACGTCGGTCGCGAAGCTGACCGAGAGGTTCTCGATGTCGACGACATCGTTGACCGAGCTGGTCACTGCTCGAACCGCCTTCCCTCGTCGGGGCCTTCCAGCCCGGCCAGTCCGCCGGGAGCGGTCAGGGTTCCGCCCGGCACCACCGACACGTCGGCCGGGTCGGACGGGACGTCCGTCGCGCGGCGCCGGGTGCGCAGCCGCGGGTCGGCGAGGTCGTTGAGGCCCTCGCCCACCAGCGTGAGTCCCAGCACCACGAGCACGATCGCGGCGCCGGGGAACACCGACGTCCACCAGATGCCGCTGGAGACGTCGGCCAGGGCCTTCTGCAGGTCGTAGCCCCACTCGGCCGCGGCGGTGGACTCGATGCCGAAGCCGAGGAAGCCCAGCGCCGCCAGCGTCGACACCGCTTCGGAGGCGTTGATCGTGATGATGAGGGGCAGCGTCCGGGTGGCGTTGCGGAGCACGTGGCGGAACATGATCCGCCGGTGCCCGGCGCCGATGACCTTGGCCGACTCGACGAAGGCCTCGGACTTGATCCGGACCGTCTCCGCCCGCACGACCCGGAAGTACTGCGGGATGAACACGACGGTGATCGCGATGGCCGCGGCCATGATCCCGCCCCAGAGGCTGGACTCACCGCCGCTGATCGCGATGGCCACGACGATCGCGAGCAGCAGCGACGGGAACGCGTAGATCGCGTCGCAGATGACGACCAGGACCCGGTCGAGCCAGCCGCCGAAGTAGCCCGACACCAGCCCGAGCAGGACGCCGATGAAGAACGACAGCACGAACGCGACGACGATGACGTAGAGCGCCGTCCGCGAGCCCCAGATGACCCGGGAGAGCACGTCGTAGCCACCCACGGTGGTGCCCAGCAGGTGCGCCGACGACGGCTCCTGCTGCGCGCCGAACGCCCCGGCCGGGTCGCGCAGCTGGTCGTACTCGTAGGGCGCCAGCAGCGGCGCGAAGATCGCCGTCAGCACGAAGACGGCGCTGATCACGAGGCCGGCGACGAGCATGCCGCGCTGCAGGCCGACGCTCTGCCGCACCTGGCGGATCAGGGGGAAGTTCTTCCACCCGCGGTCGGTGCGTGCGCGGGAGGCCGCGGCCCCCGTCGTCGTTGCCGTGCTCATCAGTACCTCACCCGGGGGTCGATCAGGGCCGCGATGACGTCCACGAGGAAGTTGGTGACCGCCACGATGAGGGCCAGCAGCACGACGATGCCCTGGACGGCGACGAAGTCGCGCGCCTGCAGGTACTCGGTGAGCTGGAAGCCCAGGCCCTTCCACTCGAACGTCGTCTCGGTGAGGACCGCGCCCCCGAGGAGCAGCGCGATCTGGAGGCCGATGACCGTGATGATCGGGATGAGCGCCGGGCGGTACGCGTGCTTCTTGAGCAGCCGCCGCTCGGCGACGCCACGGGAGCGCGCGGCTTCGACGTAACCCATGCCGAGCGTGCCGATGACGTTGGTGCGCACCAGCCGCAGGAAGATCCCGGCGGTGAGCAGGCCGAGAGCGATCGCCGGCAGGACCGCGTGCTCCAGGACGTCGGTGATCACCTCGCCGTCACCGAGCCTGATCGCGTCGATCAGGTAGATGTTCGTGGGGTTGTCCAGCGTCTGCAGCTGGATCTCCGCGCCGGTGGAGGCCCGCCCGGCGACCGGCAGCCACCCGAGGTTCACCGCGAAGACGAGCTTCAGGATCATCCCGAAGAAGAAGACCGGGGTGGCGTAGCAGAGGATCGCGAACACCCGGAGGACGGCGTCGGGCCACCTGTCCCGGAGATAGGCGGCGAGCCGGCCCAGCGGGATGCCGACGACGAAGGCGACGATCAGCGAGTAGAAGGCCAGCTCCAGCGTGGCCGCGCCGAAGGTCGTGAGGATCTCGGTGACCGGGCGCCGGTCGCTGATCGCGGTGCCGAAGTCGCCGGTGAAGACGTTGCCGAGGTACTCGACGTACTGGGTGAGCAGCGGCCGGTCGTAGCCTGCCGCGGCCACGCGCTCGGCCAGCTGCTCGCCGGTGAGCCGGCCGCCCAGCGCCGCGGTGATCGGGTCACCGGTCGAGCGCATGAGGAAGAAGACCGTCGTCACCAGGATGAACACGGTCGGGATGATCAGCAGGAAGCGGATCAGCAGGTAGGTGCCCAGCCCGCCGCCGCCGCTGCGCCGTTCCTTCGGAGCCGCTACGGGGGGTGAGTCAGGAGCTGCACCGCTGCTGGTGAGCCCGGTGGTCGTCGTGGTCATCTCTCCCGCTCGTGTCGTCCCCGTACGTGCCCGACCCCGGGCGACCCGCTGTGCGGGTCACCCGGGGTCGGAGTGTGCTCCTGCTGTCCTGCGCGGGTGCGATCAGCCCTTGCTGAGCGCGCCGTAGCGGAACTTGAAGGACGCGTCGAGGGTGTCCTCGGCGCCTTCCACGTCCGCCCCGGTCACCGCGACCTGAGCGCCCTGCAGGTACGGCACCGTCGACAGGTCGTCGGCGACGAGCTCCTGGATCTGCTCGATCAGGGCCGTGCGCTCGCCCTCGTCCGCGGTGGCGGCCTGCTGCAGGATCAGGTCGTTGACCTGCTGGTTCTCGTAGTGGTTGCTCAGGAAGTTCTCCGTGAGGAAGAACGGCGTGAGGTAGTTGTCGGCGTCCGAGTAGTCCGGGAACCAGCCCAGCTGGTACGACGGGTAGACGTCCTCGGTGCGCTGCTCGGAGTACTGGACCCACTCCGTGGTCTGCAGGTCGACCGTGAACAGCCCGCTGGACTCCAGCTGGTCCTTGATCAGCGCGTACTCGTCACCCGAGGACGGGCCGTAGTGGTCGTTGGAGTACTGCAGGCTCAGCTGGACGGGGGTCTGGACGCCCGCCGCCTCGAGGACCTGGGCCGCCTTGTCGGCGTCCGGGCCACCGCTGCCGTCGCCGTACTTCTCCTGCAGCGGCGTGATGGCGCCGGTGAGGCCCTCGGGGACGAAGGAGTACAGCGGGGTGTAGGTGCCCTTGTAGACCTGGTCGGCCAGCTCCTCGCGGTCGATCAGGTTCGCGACCGCCTGGCGGACGGCGAGCGCCTTGGCCGGGTCGGCCTCGGGCGTCGTGGCGCCGAAGGGCTGGGTGTTGAAGTTGAAGACGATGTAGCGGATCTCGCCGCCGGGACCGTCGACGACCTTGACCTCGTCGTTGCCGCGCAGGTCCTCGATGTCGGTGGCCGACAGGCTGCGGAAGGCGACGTCGATGTTGCCTTCCTGGATGTCGAGCTTCAGGTTCGAGGCGTCCGCGTAGTACTTGACGTTGACCTGGTCGGTCTTGGCCTCGCCGAGGATGCCCTGGTAGTCCGGGTAGGCCTCGTACGACACCAGGTTGTTCAGGTCGTAGCTGGTGATGACGTACTGGCCGTGGAAGGCGTTGCCGTCGACGATCTCGTCGTCGGGGGTCAGCTCGTCGGCCGAGAAGACGTCCTCGTCGACGATCGGGCCGGCCGGGCTCGACAGGATCTGCGGGAAGACCTGGTCGTTCTCCGACTTCAGGTTGAACACGACGGTCGTGTCGTCGGGGGTCTCGACGCTGTCGAGGTTGTAGAGCAGCGACGACGGGCCGTTCTCGTCGGCGATCGCCAGCTGGCGGTCGAAGGAGAACTTGACGTCGGAGCTGGTCAGGTCGTTGCCGTTGGCCCACTTCAGGTCGGGCTTGAGGGTGACCGTGTACTGGGTCGGCGACGTGAACTCGGCCGACTCGGCGATGTCGGGCTCGACGTCGGGGCTGCCCAGCGGGGTGTTCATCAGGAAGGGGAACACCTGGTTCATGACGGCGAACGAGCCGTTGTCGTACGAACCGGCGGGGTCGAGCGTCGTGACCTTGTCGGTCGTGCCGATGGTGAGCGTGCCGCCACCGCCGCCGCCCTCGGAGCCACCGTTGTCACCGTCGCTGCCGCCGCACGCGGCCAGCACCAGGGCCGTCGCCGCGATGCCCGCCGTGGCGACGACGCGCCGACGGCTGCTCGATCGGGGAGTCATCCGTACCTCTGTCTTCGTGACGGCGGCGCGACGGGCGCCCGCGGCGCCACGAGGCCGCCATGGCCAATGGAGGATCTAGGTCTAACACGGTGTCTCAGCAGTAAGGAGTCCCGTGCGAGCACTGTTACCCGCTCGTGATTGCGGCGTGCGAGGCCGGTCACGGCGCGCACCCGTTCGGGCGACAGCAGGGCCGCGCCGCTGCCCGGCGCCGCTCCCCGACGCCGGGCCCCGGGTCTCAGGCGTCGATGCGGCGGCGGCCCTCGAACGCGCGGCCCAGGGTGACCTCGTCGGCGTACTCCAGGTCGCCGCCCACCGGCAGCCCGCTGGCCAGCCGGGAGACGGCCAGGCCCATCGGCGACACCAGCCGCGCCAGGTAGGCGGCCGTCGCCTCGCCCTCGAGGTTGGGGTCGGTGGCGATGATCAGCTCGGTGACGACGCCGCTCATCAGCCGGGTCATCAGCTCCTTGACCCGCAGGTCGTCGGGGCCGACGCCGTCGATCGGGCTGATCGCCCCGCCGAGCACGTGGTAGCGGCCGCGGAACTCACGGGTGCGCTCGATCGCCACGACGTCCTTGGGCTCCTCGACCACGCACAGGACGTCGTCGGTGCGCCGCGGGTCGCGGCAGATCCTGCACTGCTCGGCCTCGGCGACGTTGTAGCAGGTGACGCAGAAGCGGACGTTCTCCTGCACGCGGGTCAGCGCCTGCACCAGGCGGCCGACGTCGGCGGACTCGGCCGACAGGAGGTGGAAGGCGATGCGCTGCGCGCTCTTGGGGCCGACGCCGGGCAGCCGGCCCAGCTCGTCGATCAGGTCCTGGACGGCGCCTTCGTACACGGGGTTCCTCTGCGATCCGGGGAGGCGGTCAGAAGCCGGGCAGGCCCAGGCCGCCGCCACCCAGGCCGCCCGCGAGGGGGCCCATGGTGCTCTGCGCGAGCTCGTCGACGGCCCGCTTGGCGTCGTGCAGCGCGGCGACGACGAGGTCCTGCAGGGTCTCCAGGTCCTCGGGGTCGACGGCGGCCGGCGCGATGGTCACGGCGGTGACCTCGCCGCTGCCGGTCATCGTCGCGGTGACCAGGCCACCGCCGGCCGAGCCGGTCACCTCGGTGCGGGCCAGCTCCTCCTGGGCGGCGACCAGCTGCTGCTGCATCTGCTGCGCCTGCTGGAGGAGCTGGGCCATGTCGGGCTGACCGCCGGGGAACATGCCACGAGAGTAGGCCGCGGATACGACGCGCAGCGCCACGCCGGCCCGCCGTCGCCCCTCCGGCCCCAGCTCTCCCGATCAGCTCTCCCGCGAGCGCTCCACCAGGCGGCGCACGATGACGTTCCGCTGGATCTCGTTGGTGCCCTCGCCGACGATCATCAGCGGGGCGTCGCGGAAGTAGCGCTCGACGTCCAGCTCGGCCGAGTAGCCGGCGGCGCCGTGGATCCGCATCGCGTCCAGGGCGACCTGCATGCACGCCTCCGACGCGTAGAGCTTGGCCATCCCGGCCTCGAGGTCGCTGCGCAGGCCCTCGTCGATGCGCGCGGCGGCGTCGAGCACCAGCAGGCGGGAGGCGTGCACCTTCGTGGCCATGTCGGCGAGCAGGTTGCCCACCGACTGGTGCTCCCAGATCGTCGCGCCGAACGTCTCCCGCTGCTGGGCGTAGGCGAGCGCGTCGTCGAGGGCCGCCTGCCCCACCCCGACGGCGCGGGCGGCGACCTGCACCCGGCCGAGTTCCAGGCCCGCCATGAACTGGGCGAACCCCTGCCCTTCCTCGCCGCCGAGCAGCGCGTCCGCCGGGACCCGCGAGCCGGCGAAGGACAGCTCGCAGGACTCCACGCCGCGGTAGCCGAGCTTGGGCAGGTCTCGGGAGACGCCGACCTGTCCGGGCTCGACGAGCAGGATGCTGATGCCGCGGTGCCGCGGCCGCGCCTGCGGATCGGTCTTGACCAGCGTGGCGATCAGCCCCGCGTGCCGGGCGTTGGTGATCCACGTCTTGCTGCCGTCGACGACGTACCGGTCCCCGTCGCGCACGGCCCTGGTGCGGATGTCCTGCAGGTCGGAGCCACCGCTCGGTTCGGTGAGCGCCATGGCGGCCCGCACCTCCCCGGTCGCCATCCGGGGCAGCCACCGCTCCAGCTGCTCCGGGGTGCCGTGCCGCGCCAGCAACCGGGCGACGACGCTGTGCCCGCCGACCGCCCCGGCCAGGCTCATCCAGCCGCGGGCCAGCTCCTCGGTGACCAGCGCGAAGCAGCGGGTGGAGACGGCGGACTCGCTCCAGCGCGCGGGGACGGCGAGCCCGAAGACCCCCATCTCCTTCATCTGGTCGATCAGCGCCGCGGGGTACTCCCCCGCCCGCTCGAGGCGGCTCGCCTGCGGGCGCACCTCCCGGTCGACCCAGCGCGCGACGGCCTCGACGATCGCCTGCTCGTCGTCCGGGAGATCGCGCGCGCCCACCGGCTCAGCCGTCGACGGGGTGCGCGCCGAGCTGGGCCTTGAGCAGCGAGAGCGCCGCCTGCTCCGGGTCGACGACCGGCTGCGGCTCCCGGTCACCTGAGGCGTCGGCAGCCCGCTCGGCCATGAGCTCCTGGGCCTCGGCCGCCTCGGCGGCGCGGGCCGCCTCCTGCGCCTGGGCGGGCGGAACTGCCTGACCGGAAGCGGCAGCGGCGCCCTCGACGACCGCCTCGACCCGCCAGCGGACGCCGAGCAGCTCGTTGAGCGCCTCCCGGATCACGTCCTTGTTCAGGTCGTCACCGAGGCGGCGGGCCAGCGCGGGCGAGGACGTCGCCAGCGTCAGGACCCCGTTCGCGAGCTGGTGGACCTGCGCGTTCTTCAGCAGCGCCTCGGTCGTGCGCTTGTGCTTCTTGACGACGCCGAGCAGCTCCGGCCACATCCGGCGGACGTCGGTGGTCGTCAGCTCGCCGTCCTCCGCCGTGGGCTCGGGGTTGGCCGAGACCACCGGCGTGGGCTCGCCGCCGCGGGGGGCGGGCGCGGATTCCGCGGCCGCCCGGGGCGGACCGGCGGGCGGCCTGGTCCCGGCGGCGTCGGTGCGGGCCGCGGCGGCGCGCGTGGCGGCGGGGCTGGCCGGGTGCGGCCAGTCCTCGTCGTCGGTGGGCTCGGGCGGCAGCGGGATGTCGGGCTCTCCCGAGGCGGCGCGGGCCGGCGCGCGCTCGGCCGGCGGCGGGGAGGCTGCCGGCGGTGCGGCCGGCTTGGCCCGACCGCTGCCTGGGCGCACGGTCTCCGGCCAGTCGTCGGCGGCGGGCGCCTGCGCGGGGGCGGCCGGCGCGGCGGCGGGTGCGGGCGCCTCCGAGCGCTGCGAGGGCCGCACGTACTCCTTCGCCGGGCGCGCGGCGGCGGCCGCGGGAGCCGCGGGCTCGGGTGCCGGACGGGGCGCGGTCTCCCGGACGGATGCCTCCCGGGGCGCCTCGCGCACCGGCTCCTGGCGGACCGCCGCCTCCGGGCGACCGGCGTGCTCGCCGGCGATCGACATGCGCCGCTCCAGGCGCTCCAGGCGCTGCAGGGTCGCGGCGGCGCCGTCGTCGGTGACGGGCAGCAGCATCCGGGCGCAGACCAGCTCGAGCAGGAGCCGCGGCGCCGTCGTCCCGCGCATCTCGGTCAGGCCCTCGTGGACGGTGTCGGCCATCCGCGACAACGTGGCCGAGCCCAGGGCGGAGGCCTGCTGGTTCATCAGGTCGAGCCGGTCGGGCGGGCAGTCGAGCAGCCCGTTGCCGCCCGCGTCGGGGACGGCGTCGAGGACGATCAGGTCGCGCAGGCGGTCGAGCAGGTCGGTCGCGAAGCGGCGCGGGTCGTGCCCGGCCTCGACCACGCGGTCGACGGCGCGGAAGACCGCCGGGGCGTCGTGCGCGGCCAGCGCGTCGATCGTCTCGTCGAGCAGCGCGTCGTCGGTGACGCCGAGCAGGCCGACGGCGCTCTTGTAGGTGACGCCCTCGGGACCGGCGCCGGCGAGCAGCTGGTCGAGGATCGACAGCGAGTCGCGGACCGAGCCGCCGCCGGCGCGGACCACCAGCGGGTAGACGGTCGGCTCGACCGTCACGCCCTCGGCCTGGCAGGTCTTCTCCAGCAGACCGCGCAGGGTGGTCGGCGGCACCAGCCGGAACGGGTAGTGGTGGGTGCGCGAGCGGATGGTCGGGAGGACCTTCTCCGGCTCGGTGGTCGCGAACACGAACACGAGGAAGTCCGGCGGCTCCTCGACGACCTTGAGCAGGGCGTTGAAGCCCTGCGTGGTCACCATGTGCGCCTCGTCGACGATGTAGACCTTGTAGCGGCTGTTCACCGGCGCGAAGAAGGCGCGTTCGCGCAGGTCACGGGCGTCGTCGACACCACCGTGGCTGGCCGCGTCGATCTCCATGACGTCGAGCGAGCCGGGGCCGTCGGGCGCCAGGGCGATGCACGACTCGCAGACGCCGCAGGGCGTGGACGTGGGCCCCTGCTCGCAGTTCAGCGAGCGGGCGAGGATGCGCGCCGACGACGTCTTGCCGCAGCCGCGCGGACCGCTGAAGAGGTAGGCGTGGTTGATCCGGCCGCCGTCGACCGCGTTCATCAGCGGGGCGGTGACGTGCTCCTGCCCGACCACCTCGGCGAAGGTCGCCGGGCGGTACTTGCGGTAGAGCGCCAGAGCCACGCCGCGAGGTTACGTGCCCCCACCGACGCGACGGCGCAGTTCCCCGGACACGGTGCCGATCGGCCGTTATGAGACCGATACCTCCCGGTATGGGGCCACCGGCCCGGTCCACGGCGTCCACCTGGTGACGGCGACCAGCGGAGGTGCCAGTGCGCGATCCACGTGACGACGAGTTCACCGACTTCGTCGTCGACCACGGGGCGCAGCTGCTGCGCACCGCGTGCCTGGTCACCGGCGACCGGCACCTGGGCGAGGACCTGCTGCAGACCGCGCTCGCGAAGGCGTACGGCTCCTGGTCGAAGGTGCGTCAGGCCGACCACCCGCACGCCTACGTGCGGCGGCTGCTCGTCAACGCGCACCTGAGCTGGGCCCGACGGCTGATGAACACCGAGCGGGTCATCGAGTCGATCCCCGACAGGGCCGACGGCGACCTGCAGGCCGCCCACGCCGAGACCGACGAGATGCGGGCGGCGCTCCTCACGCTGTCCCCGCGCGTCCGCGCCGCCGTCGTCCTCCGGTTCTTCGACGACCTCAGCGAGGCGGAGACCGCCGAGGTCATGGGCTGCTCGCGCAGCACCGTCAACAACCACGTCACCAAGGGCCTCGCCGCGCTGCGCGCGCTGCTGCGCACCGACGACCACCCGTCCGTCTCGAGGAGGACCCCGTGAGCGACTCCGAGACGTCCCTCCTCGGTGCGCGCCTGACGGAGCTGGCCGACCAGCTCGCCCCCTCCGTCGACGTCGTGAGCCAGGTCGACGGCGCCCGCGGCCGCTACCGCCGCATCCGGCGGACGCGCATCGCGCTCACGTCGGCGGCGGTCGCGGTGGCCGTGGCGGCCGTCGGCGTGCCCGCCGCGGTCGGCTCGCTGGCCGGCCCGTCGTCGGGCGAGGTGGCAGGGACGTCGTCGTCCACCGCGAGCTCGTCGGTCCCCGCGGCCTCGACCACCCGGGACCGGGACGAGGCGGTCATCGACGACGCCCGGGCCGACCAGGCGCTCGCCGAGGCCGACGCGGAGCGCGATCTGTCCCGCAGCCAGCCCGTCGCGGACGCCCTCGCCGGCCGGACGCCCCCGCTGGAGCTGCGCGCTCCCGCGCTGCGCGACTGCCCGGACGCATCGGCCCGGCTGGCCGAGCTGCTCGCGTCCCCGGTGACCACCGGGAATGCCGTCGACCTCGTCAGCGGCTGCGCGTGGTCGGCCGGCGCGCTCAGCCTGCGGATCTCGCTCGTCCCCGGGCTGACGAAGGAGGCGATGGTGGACGAGGTCAACCGCTCGCAGGCAGAAGAGGGCTGCTATCCGCGGGCCATGCCCAGCACCGTCGAGGTCACGCCGCTCACGCTCTGCCCCGCGGGGCCTGGGACGACGTGGACCCTGCGCGTGCCGGACAGCACCGGCGCCGGGTACTGGTCGCTGTCCGCGGCCGGCGGCACCGCCTCCGACCCGGACGCCGGGGCGCGCGGCCTCCTCGCCCTCGTCGACGTGGCCGCCGAGACCTGGTGAGCCGGTGTCACTGCGCCAGGTGGAGCAGGAACTCGACGGCGCCGGAGTCCTCGACGCGGACGAAGCCCAGGTCCGGCGCCTCGATGCCGAAGTCGGCGAAGGTGACCGGGATCGAGCCGGAGACGTCGACACCGTCCGGGGTGCGCACGACGGAGAGCTCGACCTGGACCGGCCGGGTCTCGCCGGTCAGCGTGAGCTCGCCGCTCACCGGCACGCTCACCGGCGTCCCGGTGAGCTCGGGCAGCTCCACCGGTTCCGTGATGGCGAAGGTGGCCGTCGGATGGGTGCCGACGTCCATGACGCTGTCGCGGAAGTAGGAGTCCCGGCGGCCGCTGTCGGTCGCGATGCTCGCGACGTCGACGGTGATCTCCGCGGACGTCAGCTCGTCGCCCTCGACCACGACGGAGCCGCTGACCTGGTCGGTCGTCCCGGCCACGGTGACGTCGGCGCCGTTGAGCACCTCGTCGACCCGGTAGCCGGCGGTCGATCCCTCGGCCACCGACCACGTGCCGTCGGTGCCGGCGGCGAGCTCGGCGTCCTCGGGCTGGACCTGCGCTGTCTGCGCCGCCGGGGCGTCGTCCTGCAGCGCGGCGTAGGCCAACGGCCCGAGCACGAGCCCGAGCAGCAGGGCGACGGGGACGGCGACCAGGATCCAGGCACGTCGGCTCACGGGGCTCCTCTGCTTGAAGGTTCATGCATCGAAGCGCACGAACCTGGGAGGGAGCTGGGAACGGCCCGGGACAGCGAGGGACCCCCCGCGCACCCGCCAGAGCCCGCTTATCCTTGCTGCCTTCCGGCCCTGGGGAGGTTCACAGGATGACGCCACACGAGGGGTCTGGAGCCCACTGTAGAGGAACGCGGCAGACAGCCGACGACGCCTCCCGCTACTCTCCGGCGCCATGACGCCCCGGCACGCGCTCGTCCTGCCCCCGCCGCGCTCCTGACCCGGAGCACCGCGGGCTGAACGCCCTGCCGGCAGGCCATGTGGCCGCCGGCCGTCACGCCGTGCTCCGGATCCGACTCCCACCCGGAACCGATCCAGGAGCGTCATGTCCTCCCCCGTCCTCCCCGCCGCCTCCCGCCGCGGGTTCCTCCTCGTCGTCCTCGCCGCCCTGTGCTGGGGCACCTCGGGCATCAGCGGTGCGGTGGTCGCCGACCGCACCGACCTCGGACCGCTCGACATCGCCTGGCACCGCATGGCGATCGGCGCCGTCGTCCTGCTCGCCGGGTTCACCGCCACCCGGGGGCGGCGGACCGTCCCCGGCGGACCGGTCACCCGTGGCACCGCCGTCCGCCTGGGTCTCGTGGCGGCCGGGCTGGGCGCCTACCAGCTCGCCTACTTCGCCGCGGTCGCCGAGGCGGGCGTCAGCATCGCCACCCTCGTCGCCCTGGGCCTGGCCCCGCTGCTCATCGCCGTCGGCGCGACGGTGCTCGGCCACGGCCGGCCCGACGGCGCCACCGTCGTCGCGCTGGTCGTCGCCCTCGTCGGCCTCGTCCTGCTGGTCGGCGTCTCGGCCGGCGCCGACACCGGGACGACCGTCGTCCTGGGCGCGCTGCTCGCCGTCGGCTCGGCGCTCGGGTACGCCGTCGTCACGCTGGCCGGCGCCGGCGTCCCCGGAGGCATACCGGTGACGCTGGTCGGGTTCGCCGGCGGGGCGCTGCTGCTGACGCCGGTCGCGCTGGTGGCCGGCCTGCGCTTCACGACCGACCCGGTCGCCCTCGGGGTGCTGCTCTACCTGGGCGCGGTCCCGAGCGCGCTGGCGTACGTGCTGTTCTTCACGGGGATCCGGACCGTGCCGGGGGCGGTGGCCTCGATCGTCACCCTGCTCGAGCCGCTGACCGCGACCGCGCTGGCGACGGCGTTCCTGGGCGAGCGGCTCTCCCCCGGCGCGCTGGCCGGTGGAGTGCTCGTGCTCGCCGCCGTCGCGGGGCTCTACCTGCGGAGGATGGGAGATTCGAACTCCCGAGGGGTTGCCCCCAACCCGCTTTCCAAGCGAGCGCCATAGGCCACTAGGCGAATCCTCCAGTGCGCCGCCGATGCTACCGGGCGGGCGGTCCGGCGCGACGGACCGGCCCGTCGTGCGGCATCCTGCACCGCAGTGGTTGATCGTCCGACCACCGGGGAAGGCCCCGAGACCAGGGGTGAGCGGCGCCCGGGTGCGGACGAGGGAGAGGAGGCAGGGGCATGAGCGAGTCGAACGAGGTGCGGCCGGAAGTGGTCGAGGCGATCGTCGGCGTCCTCAAGGGAGGAGATCCCGCCGAACTGCCCTCGGGTGCCACGGCGGCGGAGAAGGCGGCGGCGAAGGACCGCTACCTCTCGGAGTTCCTCGCCGAGCGGGGCAAGCGCGACCGCCAGTCGCAGGCCTGGGAGCTGCTGCTGACCCGCAGCTACGACGAGCCGCCGACCTGGCGGCAGATCTTCGACGACCTCTCCCCCGAGGTGCACACGCAGCTCGGCGACCTCTACGACGCCCTGCCGGCCGGCGCCCAGGAGGAGTACGCGCGCCGGTTCGGAGTCCCGTCCGCGGTCTGACCCCGGTCGCCGCGAGCCGTCCATGACCCGACCCGTCACCACGCCCGGGCGCCTCGTCGCAGGGCGGTACCGCCTGCAGCGGCAGCTCGGCGGTGGCGGCATGGGCACGGTGTGGCTCGCGCGCGACGAGCTCCTGGGGCGCGAGGTCGCGATCAAGCAGGTGCTCACCCCGGTGGGCATCAGCGCGGCCGAGGCCGACCAGCAGCGCCAGCGCGCGCTGCGCGAGGGCCGGATCGCCGCCCGGCTGAGCCACCCGCACGCCATCTCGGTCTACGACGTCGCGCTGGAGTCCGGGCAGCCGTGGCTGGTCATGGAGTACCTGCCCTCCCGCAGCCTGGCCGCGGTCCTCACCGAGGACGGCGTGCTGCGGTCGGACCAGGTCGCGCAGATCGGCGCCCAGGTGGCCGACGCGCTGGCGGCGACGCACGCCGCCGGCATCGTGCACCGCGACGTGAAGCCGGCGAACATCCTCATCGGCGAGGGCGGCCGGGTCGAGGGCCTGGTGAAGATCACCGACTTCGGCATCTCGCACGCCAGCGGCGACGTCACGCTCACCCAGACCGGGCAGATCACCGGCACGCCCGCGTTCCTCGCGCCGGAGGTGGCCCAGGGGCACCCGATGACCGAGGCCAGCGACGTCTTCTCCCTGGGCGCGACGCTCTACACGAGCATCGAGGGCGCGCCGCCCTTCGGCATGGAGGACAACGCCCTCGCGATGCTGCACCGCGTCGCCGGGGGCTCGATCGTCCCGCCGCGCCGCGCCGGCTCGCTCACGGAGCCGCTCCAGCGGATGCTGGCGGCCGACCCGGGCGAGCGGCCCACTATGGCCGACGTGCGCGACGAGCTGGCCACGCTCGCCGCCGGACGCGACGGCGACACGACGACCGTGCTCCTGGCGCGGACCGACCTGCGGTCGAGCGCGCCGGGCCGCGACCGCACCGCTGCCCTCCCCGTCGAGCCGGCCACCCCTCCGCCGACCCGGACGACGCCGACGCCCGACCCTGCGCCGGCCGCCGCTCCGGCGGTCGTGGCGGCCGGCACCGCCGCGGCCGTGGCCGACCGGCCGCCGGTCGAGCCGCCGCCGCGTCCGCCGGTCGCCCCGCGGCGGAAGCGGGGGCGGGGCGCCTGGATCGCCGCCGCGGTGGTCGCGCTGCTGGTCGCCGGTCTCGTCGCCGTGCTGCTGCTCGATCCCTTCGGCGGCGGGGACCGAGGCACCGAGGCACAGGAGTCACCCACCACCTCGGCCGCGCCGTCGACCAGCGCCGAGCCGACCCCCACTGCAGACGGTGAGAACGAGAGCAGCGGCAGCCAGGAGAGCGGCTCCGGCGGGGACGCGCCGGCGGCCGAGGACCCGGTGCAGGCCGTCACCGCGTTCTTCGCCCTCGTCCCGGGCGACCTACCGGCCGCCCACGCGCTCACGAGCCCGGACTTCCAGGCCGAGTTCCCGCTCTCCCGCTTCTCCGGGTTCTGGGACGACTACTCGAGCGTCCAGATCGGCAACGTCGAGGCGGAGGACGAGACCACTGCGCTCGTCGACATCACCTACGTCTCGCCGGACGGTTCCACGACCACGGAGCGCCACCGCGTCACGTTCGTCCGCGGGGACGACGGCCGGCTGCTGGTCGACCGGGACGTCGCCATCTGAGACGACGACGGCGGCGCCCACTGGTGTGGACGCCGCCGGTCGCGGTGCTTGGCGGTGGCGGTGGGATTTGAACCCACGGAGGGGGTTGCCCTCACACGCTTTCGAGGCGTGCTCCTTCGGCCGCTCGGACACGCCACCGCCGAAGAGACTACAGGCCCCTCTGCGCGCGGAAGAACGCACGTAGCAGCGTGGCGGACTCCTCGGCCCGGACACCCGCCGTCACCTCGGGCCGGTGGTTGAGCCGCCGGTCCCGGACGACGTCCCACAGCGACCCCGCCGCGCCCGCCTTCGGGTCGTCGGCGCCGTAGACGACGCGGTCCACCCGGGCCAGCACGCTGGCGCCGGCGCACATGGTGCAGGGCTCGAGGGTGACCACCAGCGTGCAGCCGGTCAGCCGCCAGCCGTCGCCGTGGACCCGCGCGGCTGCCCGGAGGGCCAGCACCTCGGCGTGCGCGGTCGGATCGCCCTGCTTCTCCCGCTCGTTGGCCGCCTCGGCGAGCACCGTGCCGTCCGGCCCGAGGACGACGGCACCGATCGGCGTGTCGCCCCACCCCTGCGCGGCAGCGGCGAGCTCCAGGGCCCGGCGCATCGCCGCGTCGACGTCGGATGTCACCGACGACACCTGTGCACGCTCGTGCTCTGCCCACGGTGGTGGGCAGAGCACGAGCTCCCAGAGACGACGATCACGCGGCGCCGTCCAGCGGGAAGCCGACCAGCTCCGACAGCTCGGCGAGCGCGACGGCCGGGTCGACGACCTTGATCGTCGAGAAGCCCAGCGCCCGGGCCGGCTTGAGGTTGATGCCCAGGTCGTCCAGGTAGGCGCAGTCGGTGGCCTCGATCGTCCGGCCGACCGCCTCCGACAGCCGCTCGAGCGCCCGGCGGTAGATCTCCGGCTCGGGCTTGCGCACCCCTTCGATCGACGACTCGACGACGGCGTCGAAGAGCTCCAGCAGCTCGCCGATCGGGCCGGTGCGCTCCATCGGCGCCACGTTGTTCGACAGCAGCGCCAGCGGCAGCCCGGCCGCGCGCAGCCGGCGCACCGCCGCGACCATGGCCGGCCGCACCTCGCCGCGCAGCGCCGCCAGCACCCGGGCGGCCTCCACCCGGTGCCCCGCGGCCGCCGCCTCCGCCTCGAAGGCCTCGGAGAAGCCGGCGACGTCGAGCTCGTTGCGCTCGAACCGCGCCCAGGCGTTGGAGTCGGGATCGGTGGAGTTCAGCCGCACGATCAGCCCCTCGGGCAGACCGGCCTCGCGCTCGTAGGCGGTGAACCGGGTGATCGGGCTCTCGGTGATCACGCCGCCGAGGTCGAACACCACCGCGGAGACGGTCACGGTGCGACCGCCGCAGCCAGCTGGTCCGCGAATCCGAGCCGGGTCGCGATCCGCTCCACCATCTCGTCGGCCCACAGGTCGTCGGCGGTGACGATCGCGCGCAACTCGTCGTGCGGCAGGCCGTCGTCGGAGAACACGTCGAGGTCGCCGCCGGGCCAGCCGGACTCGTCGTCATCGAACGCACCGTCGGTGTCGACGCCGATGCCGTAGCGCTCGACCACCTCGGCGGCCAGCACCCACTCGAGCATCGTCGCGTCGGAGATCAGCGCCCGGACCATCCCGCCGGGGCCGTGGCGGAGGACCACGAAGTAGAGCCGCGAGTCCACGACGACGACGAACGGCGGCGGCCAGCCGTCGGTGCCCGGCTCGCCGAGGGCGCGTTCGAGCACCGGCAGCTCGTCCCCCGCGTCCTCGGCCAGCAGCTCGACCCGCCAACGGTCACCCGGCCTGCTGACCCTGATCGCGAAGCTGGTGCGCGCGTCGCTCATCGCTTGCGCAGCACGGTCAGGCCGTCCGAGAGCGGCAGCAGCACCGTCTCCCAGCGCGGGTCGGCGGCCAGCCCGGCGTTCAGCTCTGCGAGCGCGACGTCGTCCTCGTCCTGCGGGTCGAGGATCCGTCCGCCGCGCAGGGTGTTGTCCAGCAGGACCACGCCGTTGCCGGTCATCCGTGCGTGCAGCTCCTCGACGTAGGCGGCGTAGCCGGTCTTGTCGGCGTCCACGAAGGCGAGGTCGAAGGTCTCGACGGCCGGCAGCTCGCGCAGCGTCGGCAGCGCCTCGCCCAGGCGCAGCTCGATCCGGTCGGCCACGCCGGCCCGCTCCCAGTAGCGGCGCCCGACCGCCGTCCACGCGGCGCTGCGGTCGAGGCACAGCAGCGAGCCGTCCTCGGGCAGGCCGCGGGCGATGCACAGCGCCGAGTAGCCGGTGAACGTCCCGATCTCGATGGCCCGGCGTACGCCGAGAGCCCTGGTCAGGAGCTGCATGAACGTGCCCTGCTCGGGCGCGATCTGGAACGTGGGCGAGGCCTCGCCCCGCTCGGCCAGCTCGGCGGTCTCGCGCAGCAGGTCGGCGACGACGTCGTCGGGTGCCTCCGAGGAGGCGCGCACGTAGTCACCCAGCTCCGGGGTGAGGAGGAACGAGCG
Organism: Blastococcus litoris; assembly: GCF_003075095.1. GTDB lineage: Bacteria > Actinomycetota > Actinomycetes > Mycobacteriales > Geodermatophilaceae > Blastococcus_B > Blastococcus_B litoris. The sequence continues at coordinate 259,256 of NZ_QCZF01000001.1, read as the reverse complement.
GGGGGTCATAGCCTCTGATCATGGCGGAAAGGTTCCCGGTGCCGACCATGCCCGCACCCCCGGTGGCGGTCGTGGGTCTCGGGCAGCTCGGCGGATCGCTGGCCGCCGCGCTCGTCGCAGCCGGTCGGCCCGTCCGGGGATGGGACGTCGACCCGGCCGCCCGGGACGCCGCCGCGGCCCGCGGTGTGCAGATCAGCCAGGAGCTCTCGGGCGTCGTCGTCCTCGCCGTCCCGCTGCCCGTCATGGCCACCGCGCTCGACGGCCTCGCGGTCGCGGGCGATGCGACGGTCACCGATCTCGGCTCGGTGAAGCGGCCGGTCCTCGACACGGTGGGCACGGCTCTGGGCGGCCGGTTCGTCGGCGGGCACCCGATGTGCGGCACCGAGCGCTCCGGCCACACGGCAGCCGACCCGGGCCTGTTCGCCGGCGCGCGCTGGGCGCTCTGCCTGGAACCCGGCACCGACCTGTCCCGCTGGCTGCGGGTCGCCGAGATCGCGCTCGCGGTGGGCGCCGAGGTCGTCCCGGTCACGGCGGCCGAGCACGACGACGCCGTCGCGGCGATCAGCCACGTCCCGCACCTGCTGGCCGCCGCCCTCGCCGCGGCCGCCGGTCAGGCCGGACCGCTGGCCCTCTCCCTCGCGGCCGGCAGCTTCCGCGACGGCACGCGCGTCATCGGCAGCGACCCTGCGTTCGTGCGGGCGATGGTCGAGGGCAACGCGGCGCCCACCTCCGCGGCGCTGGCCCGCGTCCAGGAGCAGCTCGCGCGCCCGTGGGCGGAGCTGGTCGGCGACGGCCACGCCGTCGTCACCCGGGAGCAGGGACGGCGCAGCGTGCGGGTACCGCTGGAGCGGGCGGCGCTGCTGTCGCTGGGCCGGTCCGGCGGCGCGGTCACCAGGCGGCTGGCCGCCTTCGTCGAGGGGTACGTGCCCGACCCGGCGTGACCGGCCCCCTGTTTCGCGCGGGCGACGGCGGGCAGGGTGTCGGCATGGACGAGACCGACATCCTGAGCCGGATCCACTCGCTGGTGGACGAGGAGCACAAGCTCCGCGAGAACGCCGAGCACACCGACGAGACGCGTGCCCGGATGAGCAAGCTCGAGGCCGACCTGGACCAGTGCTGGGACCTGCTGCGCCAGCGCCGGGCGAAGCGGCAGTACGACGAGAACCCGGACGAGGCGGCCGTCCGCCCCGAGTCGACCGTGGAGAGCTACCTCCAGTAGCCGACCGCTACGCGGAACGCTTCGCCGGCCTCCGGTGCTCGGTGCCCAGCAGCGCGAGCTGCCACAGCAGCCGGGACCGGGGGTCGGTGACCTTCCGCCCGGTCACCGACTCGATCCGGCGCAGCCGGTGCATGACCGTGTTGCGGTGGCAGTAGAGCGCGTCGGCCGCATGGGTGGGCGAGCCGTCGGAGGCCAGGAATGCGGCCAGCGTGTCGAGCAGCACCGCGCGCTCGTCGTCGGGCAGCTCCAGCAGCCCGCCCAGCGACTGCCCCACCAGGCGCGAGCTGATCTCCGGGGAGTTGCGCAGCAGCGCCTCCGGGAGCCGCTCGTCGATGGTGACGACGCTGGTGCTGCCCTCGGGCAGGGTGCGCGCCGCCGTGTCGGCCAGCCGGTAGGCCGCTCCGGCAGCGGCGGCGCCCTCGACGACGGCGGAGACGCCCACCGGACCGGCGGTCATCGCGCGCAGCCAGGGCATCACCTCGCAGCCGCTCAGGCTGCCCAGCGCGACGATGCCCACCTGCGTCCCGTTCCGGGTGCCCCAGACGGAGCGGACGCCGCGCTTGAGCAGCGCGGCCGTGGGTGACTCCAGCGACGGGAAGCCGTCCGGGCAGGGCAGCGCGACCACGGCCACCAGGCGGCCGTCCAGCGGGACGGCGAGCAGGTCGGCGGCCGTCCGCACGAACGCGGGGTCACCGCCGCGGCCGTCCAGCAGCGCGTCGAGCAGCTGCTGGCGGGCGCCGTCGTCGACCCCGGCCAGCCGGCGCTGCTCCTCCCGGTAGCCCTCGGCCACCGCCGCGCACTCGGCGTCGTTGGTGCGCCAGACCGACCCGGCGACCTCCAGCAAGAGCGTGTCGTGCCGGTTGGTGCCCCTCGACACCTCGAGCAGCGCCTCCCAGGTGACCTGCCCGCCGAGCCGGTAGGCGCGCAGCACCGCCTCGAGCGGGATGCCCTGCGACGCCCGCCGCCGGCCCACGTCGCGGGCGTCGCGCAGCGAGGTGCGGGCACTGCCCGACGCGGCGCCGATGAGGGTGTGCAGCCCGCGCGCGAGGTTGGCGCGGGTCGTCGCCCGCATCTCCTCCTCGCCGTGCGCCAGCGCGTCGCGGTAGGACGGCTCGGTGCGCACCAGGACGTCGATCATCCGGTCGGTCATGTCGTCGAGCTGATCGAGCAGGAGCGGAGCCAGCTCCGCCAGCCGGGCCGACACCTCGGGCCGGAACGGTTGCACTCGATCACCTCCTCGTGACGTGCCGCACTCAGCACAACACGCCTGCTGGATGACTGTGCGGTCAGCCCATTGTGACGACGGACACGGCCCGGCAAGCTCATACGGACGTACTCGTGACCCAATCGTCGCCGACCGCTCCGCCGGCCGGTCGACGACCCCTCCCCGACGAAGAGGAGCAGTGGGCCCCTTGGCGCAGCCGCCTCCGCACTCCGGCAGCCAGCCTCCCCAGGACAGATCGCCCACCGCACGGCTCGAGATGAGCGGGATCAGCGTCGCCTTCGGCGGCGTGGCCGCCCTCAGCGACGTCTCGCTGACGGTCGAGCCCGGTCAGGTGCACGGGCTCATCGGCCCGAACGGCGCAGGGAAGACGACGCTGTTCAACGTCGCCTGCGGCCTCGTGCGCCCCTCGGCCGGCCGCATCACCTGGCGCGACCAGGAGCTGCGCCGGCTCCGCCCGAGCCAGCTGAGCAACCTGGGCATCTCCCGCACGCTGCAGGGCGTCGGCCTGTTCGCCGGCCTGACCGTGCTCGAGAACGTGATGATCGGTGCGCACCGGCACGCGAGGTCGGGCTTCTTCTCCGCCCTGTTCGCGCTGCCCACCGCCGACAAGGACGACAAGCTGCTGCGCGAGCGCGCCCAGGCGGCCCTCGTCGAACTCGGCGCCGAGAGCTACGCCGGCCGCTACCCGGGCAGCCTCCCCTACCCGGTGCAGAAGCGGGTCGCCCTCGCCCGCGCACTGGTCGCCGACCCCGAGCTGCTCCTCCTCGACGAGCCGGCCTCCGGTCTCTCCGAGGACGAGATGCACGAGCTCGGCGAGATCATCCGCGGCGTCACGTCGCGGATGAGCGTGCTGCTGGTCGAGCACCACATGGACCTGGTCATGCGGGTCTGCGACCGGATCACCGTCCTGGACTCCGGGCAGCAGATCGCCGCCGGCACACCGGCCGAGGTGCAGGCCAACCCCGCCGTCACCGAGGCCTACCTGGGTGACGACGTCGACGTCGAGGCCGACGCGGCCGAGCTGGCCCGGACCAACGGAGAGTCGCATGCCTGAGCCGCACGGCAGCACCGCCGTCTCCGCCGCCGGCGGCAGGACCACCACGCCCGGGACGGCGCTCCTCCAGGTCGAGGGCCTCACCTCCGCCTACGGCCCCGTCCGCGCCCTGGACGGCGTCACGCTGAGCGCCGAGGCCGGGCGGATCACCGCCGTCCTCGGGGCCAACGGCGCGGGCAAGACGACGCTGCTGCGCACGATCAGCGGCCTGGTCCGCCCGCAGGCAGGGAAGGTGCTCCTCGACGGCGACGACATCACCAAGATGCCGGTCGAGGCCATGGTCAGCAAGGGCATGGCGCACGTGCCGGAGGGCCGGGGCGTCATCGCCGAGCTGACCGTCGACGAGAACCTGCGGGTCGGCTCGCTGTTCCGCGGCAAGGTCGCCCGGAGCGAGTACGACCGGGTCTACGACATCTTCCCGCGCATCGCCGAGCGCAAGAACAACGCCGCGCACACGCTGTCCGGCGGCGAGCGCCAGATGCTGGTCATCGGCCGGGCGCTGCTGGCGCAGCCGCGGATCCTGCTGCTCGACGAGCCGTCGCTGGGGCTCGCCCCGCGGATCGTCGCGCAGATCTTCGGGCTGCTGCGGCAGCTGGTCGACCGCGAGGGCCTGTCGGTGCTGCTCGTCGAGCAGAACGCCCGCAGCGCCCTGTCGGTCGCCGACGTCGGCGTCGTCCTCAACCTCGGGAAGGTGGTCGTCACCGACCAGGCCCGCACGTTGATGGCCGACGAAGGCCTCCGGCACGCCTACCTCGGCTTCTGACCCGCCCGCCCCCGGTCCAGGAAGGCACACTTCGTGCAGCAATTCATCAACATCACCCTCTCGGGGCTGGTCGAGGGCATGATCTACGCCGCCTTCGCCCTGGCCCTGGTGCTGATCTGGCGGTCCACGCGCATCGTCAACTTCGCGCAGGGCTCCATGGCCGCGGCCACGACCTTCGTCGCGCTGGCGCTCATCGACGCCGGCCAGTCCTACTGGATCGCCTTCGCCGTGGCGCTGGTCAGCGGTTTCGTCCTCGGCGCGATCGTGGAGCGGGTGATCATCCGGCCGGTCGAGGGCGGACCCGAGCTCAACGCCGTCATCGTGGCGCTGGGTCTGTTCGTGGCGCTGCAGGCGCTGATCGCGGTCATCTTCGGCTCGTCGTTCCAGTCCTTCCCGACGCCGTTCGGCGTGCGGGGCTTCGAGGTCGGCGACACCACGATCGCCATCACGCCGACCAGCCTCTACATCATCGGCTCGGTGCTGATCGTGATGGCGCTGCTGGTCGCGCTCTTCCGCTTCACCCGGATCGGTCTGGCCATGCGCGCGTCGGCGTTCAGCCAGGAGGTCTCGCGGCTGCTGGGCGTCCGCGTCGGCCGGATGCTGACCCTCGGCTGGGCCCTGGCCGCGGTCGTCGGGTCGCTGGCGGGGCTGCTCATCGCCGGTGGTGAGTTCGTCTACCCGGCCTACATGGACAGCCTGATCGTCTTCGGCTTCGTCGCCGCGGTGCTCGGCGGCCTCGACTCCCCGGTCGGGGCCATCGTCGGCGGGCTGCTGCTGGGCCTGGCCCTCAGCTACGTCAGCGGCTACATCGACAGCGCGCTGGTCAACGTGGCCGCGCTGGTGATCCTGATGATCGTCCTGCTGGTGAGACCTGGCGGACTGTTCGCCAGCAGCGTCGCGCGGAGGGCATGACGATGACCGACCCCCAGACCCCCGCAGCGCGCGCCGGAGCAGCCACCGAGGAGGCGCCGGAGGAGGCCACGGCCGCGGCGAACGCGCCGTCCGCACAGTCCACCGGCGGGCGCTCGTTCCTGCCGAAGTCCACCCTGCTGCGGCACCTGCTGGTCCTCGTGCTCTGCGCCGTGGGCGCGGTGATCCTGCTGGAGATCACCAGCCCGTTCCAGAACTCGCAGCTGGCGACGCTGTCCTACTACGCGATCGCCGCCGGCGGCCTGACGGTGCTCACCGGCCTCAACGGGCAGATCTCGCTCGGCCACGGCGCGCTGATGGCGGTGGGCGCGTACACCACCGCCCTGTTCCTCCAGGATCGCGAGGCGGCGCTGCCGCTCCCGCTGATCCTGCTGGTGGCCGTGCTGATCGCCACCGCCGTCGGTGCGCTGGTCGGGGTGGCGGCCGCTCGACTGCACGGCCCGTACCTGGCGGGCGCGACGCTTGCCCTCGCGGTCGGCCTGCCCGGCCTGGCGCTCTACTTCGACTCGGTGCTCGGCGGTGAGCAGGGCCTGCGCGTGCGCGCCCCGCAGGCCCCGGAGGTGTTCGACGACTTCATCGGGTTCGTGTCGGGCAACTCGCCGACCAACACGAAGTGGCTGGCCTACGTCGGGGCGATCTGCCTGCTGATCACGTTCTTCCTGCTCGCCAACCTGGTGCGCAGCCGCATCGGGCGCACCTGGCGCGCGGTGCGCGACCAGGAGGTCGCCGCCGAGCTGGCCGGCATCAACCTGGGTGTCTGGCGGGTGCTCGCATTCACCGTCAGCGCGGCCGCCGCCGGTCTGGCCGGCGGGGTGCTGGCGCTGGTCGTCCGCCTCGCCGCCCCCAGCGGCTTCACGCTGGTGCTCTCGCTCTCGCTGCTGACCGCGATCGTGCTCGGCGGCCTGGGCAGCCTGCTCGGGGCCCTGCTCGGCTCGGCGCTGCTGGTCTTCCTGCCGCCCTGGGTGACCAACGTCGGCGCCGATTTCGGCCTCGACAACACCGAGGCAGCCCAGCTCGCCCCCCTCGTCTACGGCGTGGTCCTGATCGTGGCGATGATCTTCGCCCCGGCGGGCTTCGTCGGCACCGTCCGCCTCCGCTGGCTCACCTACCGGGCGAAGCGGCGCATGGCGGCGGCCCGCGCATCGAGCGGGGGGTGAGGACGACCCGATCCGTCTGCCCCGCTCAGCGCACTGCCGATAACCAGACTCCCGGGCACCGACGCCCGGGCCGCACCAGAGGAGAACTGTTGTCCAGATCCTCCCGACGTCTCGTGTCCTTCGTGGCCGCAGCAGCCGTCGTCTCCACCGTCGCCGCCTGCGGCGGCGGTGACGACGACAGCGGTGGCGGCGGTGGCGGCGGTGGCGGCGAGAACGAGGCCTCCGACATCGGTGTCACCGAGGACACCATCAAGCTCGGTTCGCACTACCCGCTGACCGGCGTCGCGGCGCCCGGCTACAGCGAGATCCCGACCGGCGTCCAGGCCTACTTCGACTGCCTGAACCAGGAGGGCGGCGTCTACGACCGGCAGATCGAATGGATCTACCGCGACGACGCCTACAACCCCACCAACACCAGCCAGGTCGTCAACCAGCTCGTCCTCGAGGACGAGGTCTTCGCCATCATGGGTGGTCTCGGGACGCCGACGCACAGCGCCGTCCTCGACTTCCTGAACAGCGAGGGCGTGCCCGACCTGTTCGTCTCCTCGGGTTCGCTGCTCTGGGGCGACGACCCGGAGGCCAACCCCTACACCTTCGGCTGGCAGACCGACTACGAGAGCGAGGGGAAGATCATCGGCCAGTACATCGCCGAGGAGTTCCCGGACGCCAAGGTCGGTCTCTTCCTCCAGGACGACGACTTCGGCGAGGACGGCGAGGCCGGCGTCCGGCAGTACATCGACGACCAGATCGTCGCGGCGGTGCGGTACACGCCGGGCAACACCAACGTCGCCCCGCAGATCTCCGAGCTGCAGGCCGCCGGGGCCGACTTCGTCGTCGGCTTCAACGTGCCCAGCTACACCGCCCTGTCGCAGCTGACCGCCCTGCAGCTGGGCTACCAGCCGGAGCAGTGGTTCTACTCGAACGTCGGGTCGGACGCGAACCTGGTCGGCTCCCTGCTGGCCCGGTTCTCGCAGGGCGCGGTGAGCGACGCAAGCCTGCTCGACGGCGCGCTGACCACCGGTTACCTGCCGACCGTGGACCAGACCGACAACCCCTGGATCCAGGAGTTCCAGCGGATCTGGGACGAGTGCGGTGGCGAGGGTGAGCTCACCAACTACCGCGTCTACGGCATGGCGCAGGCCTACACGATGACGCAGGCGCTGCAGGCGGCCGGCCAGAACCCGACCCGTGACGGCATCGTCGAGGCCATCGAGACCGCCGGGGCCGACTGGGAGGGTCCGGTGTTCGCGCCGTTCCGCTACTCCGAGGACAGCCACATGGGCACCAGCGGCATGTCGATCGAGCGCATCGTGGGTCTGGGCTCCGAGGAGGTCGTCCCGGTCCAGGTCACGGACATCGGTGACGCCGACATCGAGGAGTTCGACGGCGAGGCCGCCACTCCCCCGGAGAACGGCATCCCGGACGAGGAGTCGGTCGTCGACTGACGAACAGCACCACGCACGCGGGCCGTCGGTCCCCTCTCGGGGGGGCCGGCGGCCCGCCGCCGTTCCGGCGCCCGAACACTTCGGCTCCGAAGTGTGTGCTCCCGCACGCCGGGTAGGAGGCCGCCGACGGCCGCTCCGCTGACGCGGCGCATCCAGCAGGAGGAGGTCGCGATGACCCACGAACCGAACATCGTGCACGAGGCCCGGACGATCCGGCGGGCGGTGGTGACCGGGGGCGCCGGCTTCCTGGGGTCGCACCTGTGCGAGCACCTGCTCGAGCGGGGCGTCGAGGTCGTGTGCCTGGACAACTTCCTCACCGGGTCCCCGGAGAACGTGGTGCACCTGATGGAGCACCCCGGCTTCCGGCTGATCCGCTGCGACGTCACCGACTTCGTGCACGTCCCCGGCCCGGTCGACCTGGTGCTGCACTTCGCCTCGCCGGCCAGCCCCATCGACTACCTGAAGATGCCGATCGAGACGCTCAAGGTCGGCAGCCTCGGCACGCTGCACACCCTGGGCCTGGCGCACGAGAAGGGCGCCCGCTACGTGCTGGCGTCGACGTCGGAGGTGTACGGCGACCCGCTGGAGCACCCGCAGCGCGAGGAGTACTGGGGCAACGTCAACCCGATCGGCCCGCGCGGGGTGTACGACGAGGCCAAGCGCTTCAGCGAGGCCATGACCACGGCCTACCGGACGTCGAAGGGCACCGACACCGGCATCGTCCGCATCTTCAACACCTACGGGCCGCGCATGCGCCCGGACGACGGCCGCGCCATCCCCGCCTTCGTCGGGCAGGCGCTGGAGGGGCGGCCGCTGACGGTCGCCGGCGACGGCTCGCAGACGCGGTCGATCTGCTACGTCGACGACACCGTGCGCGGCATCCTGGCGATGGCGTGGTCGGGCCACCCCGGCCCGGTCAACATCGGCAACCCCGACGAGCTGTCGATGCTGCGCCTGGCCCAGTGGATCGCCGAGCTCACCGGGTCGGACTCGCCCGTGGAGTTCATCGACCTCCCCGTGGACGACCCGAAGGTGCGCCGTCCCGACACGACGCGGGCCGAGCAGCTGCTGGGCTGGCGGCCGACGGTCCCGTCCGAGGAGGGCCTGCGGCGCACCGTCGAGTGGTTCGCCGCGCAGCGCGAGGGAGCTGTTCTTCGCGCGGTGTGAGCGACACACCACTCACGGTCCGGCTCCGGCCAACTAGGCTGTGGTTCGCGGACTCGGGGGGGCCGCGTCTCCCCGAGTCGACCACAGAGAGCGAGCATGGGCCGCCACGCCGATCCCACTGCCCCGCGCCGCACCGCGCCCCTTCCCCTCCTCGTCGCCGCCGGCGTCGTCGTCCTGCTGGTCGCCGGCGGGCTGGTCTGGTGGCTGACCGGGTCCGACGGCGGGTGCGACACCCGCGAGACCGTCGCCGTCACGGTGGCCCCGGAGCTGGAGACCGTCACCGAGGAGCTCCTCGCGGACACCATCGAGCTCGACGGCGGGGTGTGCGCCGAGGCCGAGGTGACGGCGCAGGAGCCGCTGCAGACCGTCGGCGACCTCTCCGCGCTGGAGGGCGACGCGCTGCCCGACGTCTGGCTCCCCGACTCCTCGCTGTGGGTCGCGCGGGCCGGCGCCGCGCCCCTGGAGCCCGTCGGCAACTTCGCGTCCTCGCCGGTGGTGCTCGGCACCAGCAGCGAGGCCGTGGAGGCGCTCGGCTGGGCTGCCGCTCCTCCCGGCTGGGGGCAGGCCCTCGCCGGCGAGCAGCCCCTGGCCGTGCCGGACCTGGCGACCAGCGCCGAGGGCCTGGCCGCGCTCGGCGCGGTGCGCACGGCGCTCGGCAGCGACGAGGACGCCGACAACGCCGTCGTGCAGGCGGTGCTCGCCGCCCAGCGCGGGCCGTCGGTCTCCGCCGCGGACGGGCTGGCCGCGGGCGAGGCCGGCGGCGCCGACGCGCCGCTGGTCCCGGTGAGCGAGCACGAGGTCTACGCCACCAACCAGGCGGCCGAGGGTTCGTCCCTGGTGGCGGTGTACCCGACCGAGGGCAGCCCGTCGCTGGACTACCCGATCGTCCAGGTGGGCTCCCCGTCGGACGACGCCGCTGCCGCGGTCGACGCCGTGGTGCGCCGGCTGACCTCCGACACCGCCCGCACGGCGGCGGTGGACGCGGGCTTCCGCGACCGCGACGGCGCCGGGCCCACCGACGCCGCCGACTTCGGCATCCAGCAGGCGGCCCCCGCCGCCCTCGAGCTGGACCCGACCGCGATCCAGGCGCTGCTGTCGCGGCTGTCGAGCCTCGCCTCGCCGTCCCGGATCCTGGCGGTGTTCGACGTGTCGACGTCCATGGAGGCGCCGGTCGGCGACGGGACGCGGGCCACGCTGGCCCGGGACGCCGCCAAGGCGACGCTCTCGCTGGTGCCCGGCGACTACGCCATCGGCCTGTGGGTGTTCGCCTACCAGCTGGAGAACGGCCAGGACTGGGCCGAACTGGTGCCCACCCGCGAACTGGACGCCGATGCCGAGGGCCGCCCGCAGCGCGAGGTGCTCGACACCCAGCTCGACAGCATCCCCGGCCGGCTGACCCCGGGCGGGACGGGGCTGTACGACACCACGCTGGCGGCCGTGCGCGCGGCCCGGGACAACTACGACCCGACGGCGGTCAACAGCGTCCTGGTCGTCACCGACGGCACGAACGAGGACGACGCGGGCGGCATCACGCTGGCGAACCTGATGATCCAGCTGGCCGCCGAGGCGAACCCCGAGCGGCCGATCAAGGTGATCGGCGTGGCGCTCGGACCGGACGCCGACCTCGCCGCCCTGCAGCAGATCGCCGACGCCACCGACGGTGCGGCGTACTCCGCCGTCGACCCGGCGGACCTGCAGACGGTGCTGTTCGACGCCCTGCGCCAGCGCGGCTGAGTCCCTCTCGGCACGCTCGTGCTCTGCCCACTCCTGTGGGCAGAGCACACGCGTCGCGGACCTACTTCTCCGGCAGTGCGTCCAGCGCCCCCGTGACCTCGTCGACGGTGACCTCCGCCAGGGCGGGGTCGAGCCCGGTGCCCCACGGGTCGCCGGTCCCGTCCCCGTGCCAGAGGACCACGTGCTGGGCACGCGGCGGCGGACCCCACAGCGCCGGCGAGACCGGCCCGAAGAGCACCACCGACGGACGGCGGTAGGCGCTGGCCAGGTGCGCGACGCCGGTGTCCCCGCAGACCACCAGCCGGGCGGCGGCGACGACGGCGGCCAGCTCGAGCGACGTCGTCCGCCCGGCGAGCACCGCCTCCGGTCCCAGCCCTGCGGACCGGGCCACCTCGGCGGCCAGCTCGACCTCGCTCGGCCCGCCGGTGATGCGGACGTCGTGCCCGCGCTCGGCGAGGTGGCGGGCGACGGCGGCGAACCGGTCGGGCGGCCACCGGCGCCCGGGGAAGGCAGCGCCCGGGTGGACGACGGAGGCACCGGTCACCGGCGGGGGGACGGCCGGCACGGCCAGGTCGAGCGCGTCCGGGTCGGCGTCCACGCCGAGGCCTTCGGAGACCAGTCGGCACCAGCGCCGCACCTCGTGCTCGTCGGCGTACCAGGTGGGGCCCGGGTAGCCGGGGCTGTCGAAGGTCAGCAGCCGCCGCGGGTGCAGGTCGGCGACGACCACGTGCGACGCCGGTCCCTTGCCGTGGAGGTCCACCGCGAGCTCGGGCGGCGGCCCGGTCCAGTCGAGCGGCTCGAGCTCGCGGGCGGGCAGCACCTCGTCGACGGCGTCGATCAGCTCGGCCAGCGGCCGCAACGCCTCGGTGGTGGCCAGCACCAGCCGGTGGTCGGGGACCGCCGCCCGGACCGCGCGGATCGCCGGCACCCCGGTGAGCAGGTCCCCCAGTCCCAGCGGCCGCAGCACCAACGCGGACGGGGCTTCCTGTACAGGCGGTCCCATCACACCCGGGAGCGCTCGACCAGCGCCGTCGTGGAGTGCCCGTCGAGGTAGGGCAGGACGACGGCCTGGCCGCCCCACGTGCGCAGCACCGCGGCCTCGGGCAGGTCCGCGCCCGCGTAGTCCCCGCCCTTCGCCCAGACGTCGGGGCGCAGCCGGTCGAGCACCTCGGCGGGGGTGTCCTCGTCGAACACCACGACGGCGTCGACGAACTCCAGCGCCTCCAGCACCCGTGCCCGGTCGGTCGCGGTGACCAGCGGCCGCGTCGGGCCCTTCAGCCGGCGCACCGACTCGTCGGAGTTGATGCAGACGACCAGGCAGTCACCGAGCCCGCGCGCCGCCCGCAGCGTCGCGACGTGCCCCGGGTGCAGCAGGTCGAAGCACCCGCCGGTCGCCACGACGGTGCCCCCGGCGGCACGGACCCGCGCGATCACGCCGTCGGCACCCGGCTCGGCGACCACGTTCCCCTCGGCGGGCTCTGCACGGTCCCAGGCCGACGCCCCGCCGCCGGCCACGAATGCTCCGGCGAACGCGACGGCGGCCGACACCGCCTCGCCGGTCACGGCGCCGTCGGCCAGCGCGATCGTCGCGGCGGCCGCGAACGAGTCGCCGGCCCCGCACGGGTCGCCGCCGGTCACCGGGACCGCCGGCACGACCATCGGCGCACCCGAGCCGTAGGAGAGCAGCGCCCCGCGCGCGCCCATCGTCACGGCCACGGCGCCCACGCCCCAGGTGGCGATCAGCGCCTCGGCGCGGGCGCCGACGGCCGCGAGCCCCTCGCCCGCGACCTCGGGCACCACGCGCGCGGCCTCGGCCGCGTTCGGCGTCACCAGCCGGGCGGTGGGCACGGGGTCGGCGCCGCGCGGGTGCGGGTCCCAGACCACCGGCCCCCGGGCGGCGGCCAGCGCGGCCCGCACGTCGGCCGCGGCGGTGGTCCCCCGCCCGTAGTCGGCGACCAGCACGGCGGCCGCGTCGCGGATGAGTGCGGCGGCCTCGTCGGGCAGCGGGCCGAGCGTCGCGGTGGGCGCGCCGCTGTCCAGGCGGACGACGGAGTGGTCGCCCACCCGCACCCGCTGCTTGACCGCGGTCCCGCCGCTCGACGGGATGCCGACCAGCCGCACCCGGCCCTCCAGCAGCTCGCGCAGCCGCCGGGCCCCGTCGTCGGTGTCGATCGGCGCCACGAGCACGACCTCGCGGGTGGTGGCCGACGCGGCGATGACGGCGGCCAGCGCGGCACCGCCGGGGCGCTCGCGCGTATCGACGTCCTCGACGACGGGCACGGGTGCGTCCGGGGTGAGCCGGGACGCCGTCCCCACCAAGTCGACGTCGAGCAGCGCGTCGCCGACGACGACGAGCGGTGGCTTCACGACGCGCTCCCGAACGACGGGCCGGCGGGCACGCGCGAGGGCTCGGCGAGCACCGCGGCGTCGAAGGCCGCGCAGATCAGGTGCAGCGCCACCAGGTGGCACTCCTGCACGGTCGCCGTCCAGGGCGACTCGATGCACACCGCGTCGTCGGCGGCGGCCGCCAGCGGGTTGGGCGCGGGACCGGTCAGCGCGAGCACCGTGATCCCGCACTCCCGGGCCCGCCGGGCGGCGGCCACGGCATTGGGCGAGCGACCCGACGTCGACAGGAGGATCAGCACGTCACCCCCGCGGCCGTGCGCCTCGACCTGCCGGGCGAAGAGCTCGTCGGCCGGGTAGTCGTTCGCGATCGCGGTCAGCGACGACGTCTCCGCGGTGAGGCAGATCGCCGAGAACGGCGGCCGGTCGGCGCGGTAGCGGCCCACCAGCTCCGCCGTGAGGTGCTGGGCCTGGGCGGCGCTGCCCCCGTTCCCGGCGGCCAGCAGCCGACCGCGGCTCTCCCCGCACAGCACTCCCGCGAGCTCGCGGCCCCAGCGGTCGAGGGCGTCGAGCTGCCCGTCCAGCGAGGTCAGGGCCGCCTGCAGGGAGCGCACGTGGTCGGCCCCGGTGAGGTGGGTGCACGTGTCGGGCGACGCGACGACGTTCTCGAAGAAGGAGTGCGGGGTGACGCTCATCGGGCGACCTCCACGGGACGGCGGCGGGCGAGCACCTGCCGGTAGACGGTTTCGGTGTCCGCGACGACACGGCTCCAGCGGTAGCGGTCGCGCGCCCGGCGGACGCCTGCGGCGCCGTACGCGGCCCGCCGTTCGTCGTCGGCGAGCAGGGCGGCGAGCACCTCGCCGAGGCGCTCCGGATCGCGCGGCGGCACGAGGTCGCCGGTGACGCCGTCGGCCACGGAGTCCTGCAGCCCGCCGACGGCGGTGGCGACGACGGGACGCCCGCACGCCATGGCCTCCAGCGGGGTGATGCCGAACGGCTCGTACCAGGGGACGGCGAGGACGACGTCGGCCGAGCGGATCCAGCCGGGGACGTCGGACCGGGCGACGGCGCCGGTGAACACCAGCCGGTCGGCCACCCCTGCGTCGGCGGCCACGGCCCGCAGCCGCTGCACCTCGGGGTCGGCGGCCAGCCGGTCGGTCGGCGGGCCGCCCACGACGACGAGCTCGGCGTCGGGCACCGCGCGCAGCGCCCGCACCGCGTCGTCCTGGCCCTTGCGCTCGACCAGCCGGCCGAGGACGAGCAGCCGCGTGCGCTCCCCGCGGGGCGCCACCGGTCCCCGGGGCGTGAACACCGAGGTGTCGACGCCGCAGGGCACGATCGAGACGCGGTCGCTGGGCAGTCCGAGCCGGCGCAGCTCGAACACCTCGTCGGAGCAGGTGGCGACCACGTGGCTCACGTCGCGGCACAACCCGCGCTCGAGGTCGATCCGCTCGGCCGGCGAGGTGTCGGCGTCGCCCTGGTGGCGCCGCTTCACCGAGCCGAGGGCGTGGAAGGTCTGCAGCACCGGCACCGGGGAGAGCAGGCTCGCCGACGCCTCGACCGACGCCAGGCCGCTCATCCAGAAGTGCGCGTGGACGACATCGGGCCGCGCGGCCGCCCAGCCGTGCCGCAGCACCCGCGCGAAGGCGGGCATGTGCTGGAGCAGCTCGTCCTTGGGCAGCTGCTCGGGCGGGCCGGCGGTCACGTGGACGACGTTGTAGCCGTCCTGCACGACCACCCGTTCCGGCAGCGCGGCGTCGTCGCGGCGGGTGTGCACGGTGACCTCGTGCCCGCGCGCGGCGAGCCCGGCCGCCAGCGCGGCCACGTGCACGTTCTGCCCGCCGGCGTCCACGCCGCCGATGGCCGCGAGCGGGCTCGCGTGCTCGCTGACCAGGTCGATCCTCATCGGGTCACCTCCTCGAGTAGCGCATCCCAATCGCGGAGGAACCGGGGAAGCCCGTACCGCTCCAGCGCGGCGGCGCGTGCCGCCTTGCCGGCCAGCCGGGCGGCGTCCTCGTCGTGCAGGTACGTGCGGACGGCCTCCCACAGCCGTTCGGGCCGGGTCGAGAGCACGCCGGCGTCGGCCGGCACCGCCTCGACGGCCTCGGTGGTGGCCAGCGCGACCACGGGCAGGCCCAGGTGCATCGCCTCGAGCAGCGACAAGCCCAGCGACGTCCATCGCACCGGGTGCACGTAGACGCGGCGCCGCGCGAGCTCGGCGTGCATCGCCGCCTGCGGCGGGTCGTCGAACAGGCCCACGCGGGAGGGGTCGAGGCCGTACCTCTCGTGCAGGCCGGACAGCCCCATGCCGAAGACGTCGACCGGCGCGACCTCGGCCAGCCCGGGCAGCAGGTCGGCACCGACGGTGCGGCCGCGGCGGACCGGCTCGTTGGTGACCACGGCCGCCCGCGCCAGCTCGCCGGTGTAGCGCTCCCCCGGGTCGACGATGCCGTGCTCGATGACCGTCGTCGGCGCGCGGCCGTTGTCGTAGAAGAGCCGGTTGAAGTGGGTGACGTGCGCGATCGGGATGTCGGTGCGGTCGGCCAGCGGGTGCCGGGTGTGCGGCACCGGCCCGTCGTCGGGCTCCAGCCCGGGCGCGTTGTGCTCCAGAAAGACGGCGGGCAGGTCGCGGCCGGGCTCGCGGCCCAGCCACTCGCGCACGAGCTCGAGGTCGCGGGTCCGCTGCAGGACGACGACGTCGACGTCCTCCTCGCGCAGCTGCTCCGGCGTCACCTCGCGGGCGGACGCCGGCCAGTCCCAGGTGCGGGCCCGGCCCAGCCCGTCGGGCCCCCGCTCGGCCGTCACCGGGATCAGGTACTCGTGGGAGCCCTCGACGAACGCCGTCGTCCAGGAGCCGTGCACGTGCCAGACGAGCACCTTCATGAGCGGACCTTCACGTCGTCACCAGCTTCTCCACCGCGGTGACCACGTCGTCCGCTGTCACCGAGGTCAGGCAGGGGTGGCCGGGCACCGGGCACTCGCGGGCCCGGGTGTCGCGGCAGGGGGCGGTCTGGTCGCCGAGCAGCACGGCCGGGACGCCGTAGGGCGCCCAGCGCACGGCCGGGACGACCGGCGCGAACAGGGAGACGACGGGCGTCCCGACGGCGGCGGCGAGGTGCGCCGGCCCGGTGTTGCCGACGACGACGGCCGCGGCGCCGTCGAGCAGCGCGGCCATCTCGGGCAGCGAGGTGGCGCCGCCGAGGTCGAGTCCGGCCGACCCGGCGACAGCGGCGGTGAGCTCCCGCTCCCCCGGACCGCCGGTGACCAGCACCCGGTGCCCCGCGGCGGCCAGCGCCTCGACGGCCTCCGCACACCGCTGCGCCGGCCAGGCCCGCGCGGGCACCGACGCCCCGGGGTGCACGACGACGTAGCCGGGCTCGTGCCGGGGAGTGGGCAGCGGGCGCCGCACGGCCAGCCGGCCGTCGTCCCCGTCGAGCAGCTCGAACCCGGCCGCGCGCGCGAGCGACAGCGCCCGCTCGGGTTCGGGCAGGTCCTCGTCCACGCGGTGGCGGACGTCGAGCAGCGATCCGGGGTAGTCGACGCTGATCGCCGAGATCCGCGGGACCCCGGCGGCGCGCAGGAGCATCGCCAGCGGCAGCGGGGTCTGGTGGAAGGAGGTGCTGATCAGCGCCTCGTCGGGGGCCAGCGCGCGGATGCGTTCGGTGAGCCCCGCGAGGTCCGTGGCGTCGACGGGAGGGGGGTCGCCGAGGATCCACGGGCAGGCCCAGGTCCAGACCTCGTCCACCCCGGGCAGCAGCCGGGCGGCCTCCGCCCCGGCGGGCCCGGCCAGCAGCACCACCCGGTCGGCGCCGGCGGCGACCGCGCGGACCATCGGGCCCTGCAGCAGCACGTCCCCGGCGTTGTCCAGCCGGGCGACCAGCACCGTGCGGGTCACCATCTCCCCGCCAGCACGTCGTCGACCGCCGCCGTCAGCGTGCCCGCGCGACGGCCGGCGGCGGCGACCTCCTCGCGGCGGGTGACCGGCGTCGGCACCATGATTCCGACGGCGCCGGCGGCCGCCGCGGCCTCGACGTCGGCACCGATGTCGCCGATGACGACGCAGCGCGCGGGATCCACGTCCAGCTCGGCGCAGGCGGCCTTCACCATGCCCGGCGCGGGCTTGCGGCAGGCGCAGCCGTCGTCGGGGCCGTGCGGGCAGCACTGCACCGTGTCGAAGGGGCCGAGCAGCTCCTCGAGTCGGGTCATGCAGGCGTCGACCTGCTCGCGGGTGATCAGCCCGCGGGCGACGCCGGACTGGTTGCTGACCACGCCGACGCGCACGCCGCGGGCGCGCAGCCGGTCCAGCGCCTCCTCCGCCCCGTCGACCGGGCGCACCCGATCGGGGTCGCCGTTGTAGGGGACGTCGTGGACGAGCGTGCCGTCGCGGTCGAACAGGACCAGGTCGGGCAGCCCGCGCCAGGCGGGGACGCCGCGGTGCCGGACCACGCCCTTCAGCCAGTGCCACGTCGCCAGCGGCGGGATGGCGGCGCTGGTGAGCGCCATGGTGGTGACTTCGTCGCGGGTGCGCGGGCCGGGTGCGATCCGCGCCCAGGCGAACTCGGCGGTGCCCGCGAGCCAGGCCACCGCCGCCAGTGCCGCCGCGCGCGGGCGGCGGGCCGCGGCGAGGCCGACCGCGGCCAGGGCGGCGGCGGTGACCGCGGTGTGCTGCGGACGGCGGCCGAGCGCGGCGTCGGCCCGCTCGCGCCAGTCCGGTCCGTGCAGGCGCCGCATGAGGACGTCGTCGGCGTTGCCGGCCTGCACGCGCACGCTGGTCCAGCGGTCGGTGGGCCGCACCGGGTGGGTGATCCAGCGCTCGCCGCGCACCAGCCGCGCGCCGGTGTCCATCACGCGCAGCGCCAGGTCGGAGTCCTCGCGGAAGGCGCGGGGGAACCGCTCGTCGAAGCCGCCCACCGCGGCCAGCGCGGCGCGGCGGTAGGCCAGGTCGGCGGTGATCCAGCTGCTGGTCGCAAGGCCGGCCGTGCCGCGCTCCCAGTCGGTGGGCCGACGGTCCTCCGGCAGCGGCACGCGGACGCGGCCCTGGCTGCCCGCGACGTCGGCCGGCAGCGCGGCGAGGTCCTGCTCCAGGCGCTCGAACCAGTCGGGGTCGGGGACGACGTCGTCGTCGAGGAAGGCGATCCACTCCGTGCGGGCCGTCCGCCAGCCGAGGTTGCGGGCCCGCGCGGGGCCCCCGCCGCCGGTGCGCACGACGCGCACGGGCGGGAGACCGGGCCGCTCGGGCCGCAGCGGAGCTCCCGAGGGACGGTCGTCGACCAGGATCAGCTCGGCCGGCCGCGGGCCCCGTGCGGCGGCGAGGGCGTCGAGCAGCACGTCGAGCGACGGCCGTCCGATGGTGGGGACGACGACGCTGGTGCTCGCGATCGCCGACGACATGGACGAGCCGGTGCCCGATCTTGTTCCGGTGAAACACTACGGGCTTGAAGCTTCCCGGCCCGTCGCCGTCCGTCGGCCGGGAGGACTCCTCAGCGTCGGGTGCGCGTGGCCGCGGACACCCTCGCGAGGGCGTCGGTGACCAGCGAGGCGTCGTCCCCGAGCAGGGCGAGCAGGTGCGCCACGAGGTCGTCGTGCGTGCCCGCCGCCTGGACGACGCGCTGCCGCCCGGCCGGGGTGAGCCGGGCGTGGAGCAGGCGGCGGTCCTCGCCGCCGCGCTCGCGCAGCACCAGCCCCTGCGCGACCAGCCGGTTCACCGTGCTGGTGACGCCCGCGCGGGAGAGCCCGACCGCCTCGGCCAGCTGGCCCATGCTGGTGCGCTCGCCCGGTGACTCGGTCAGCCGCCGCAGCACCTCGAACCCGGTCAGCGAGAGGTCGTGCTGGGTGTGCAGGGCGGAGTCCACCCGGTGGGAGATGCGGTCGTGCACCTGGACGATGCGCAGCCAGGTCTCGGCCGGCCGCGGCGCCGCCCCCGGCACCGCCCCGGCATCCCGGGGAACTCCGCGCGCGAGCGCGTCCTCGGGGCGGGGCACGCCACCATCGTCGCCGATGCCGGCCTCAGGCGCTCCGCGGGAGGGCGTGTCGCCGGGCGGCGCGCCGGTCACCGGCGACCGAGACCAGCCCGGAGACGCTGCCCACCAGCGCGATGGCCGCGGCGGTCAGCGGGACGAGGTCGGCCCAGCCCTCGGAGGCCACGACGCGCTCGGAGCCGGCGATGCGCAGCTCCACGTCGGCGACGACGGCCGAGTCGGCGCCGACCAGGTCGACCGTCGTCCGGCCGGCCGCGGCGCCGTCGGGGATGCGGATGTCGGCGGAGACCGTGCCGTCGGAGCCGGCGGTGGCCCTGCCGAGGACCTCGCCGCCCTCGTGCAGCTGGATGGTGACCTCCTCCCCCGGCAGGAAGCCGCTGGCCTCGACGGTGACCGTCTCGCCGGGGCTCACCGCGCGCGTGGGCGGCGTGGCCGCACCCTCGGCGGGCACGGGGACGGCCGGGTCGGTCGTCCGCGGCACCCCGGTGGGAGCCGGCGCCGGGGACGTCGAACCGGTGGTCGGCGCCGCCCCGGTGCTGGGGCTGCCCGGCGTGCCGGAGGCGCTGCCCGAGGGGGACGCCGACGTCGGGGGGGCCGGGTCGGGGTCGGTCGGCTGGGCGACGGCGGCGCAGTCCTCCCGGGTGGGGCGGGTGAAGCTGTACTCCTCGAGCTCGTCGACGTACGTCGTGCCGGAGCCGTCGCCGGCGGTGAACTCCAGCCGGCCGTCGATGGTCTCGCCCCAGGCGACGTCGCCGCTGCGCAGGACCACGGTCTGACCGGGCTGCAGCCGGGCCTCGTCCTCGCCGGCCGGGGTGCGGGTGGTCGCGAGGCGGACGGTGTAGGGCAGCGTCCCGGCCACGACCTCGACCACCAGACCACCGGGCCTGCAGCTCGGGCCGTGGGTCACGCGGGCGTCGGGGCGGGTCGGGTCGTCGATGGCGGCGGCCGGCGCGGCGGCGGCGAGAGCGGCGCCGAGGAGTGCGACGAGGAAACCGGTGAGCAGACCTGCGGAGGCGACCGGTCGAGCGAGGCGGGGCGTCGGGCGCTGGTCGACGACGGGCCGCAGAGTGGTGGT
Source organism: Blastococcus litoris (assembly GCF_003075095.1). Taxonomy (GTDB): domain Bacteria; phylum Actinomycetota; class Actinomycetes; order Mycobacteriales; family Geodermatophilaceae; genus Blastococcus_B; species Blastococcus_B litoris. Next base: position 239,166 of record NZ_QCZF01000001.1, on the reverse strand, counting down.
GATACGTGCTCCCCCAAGCGTGGTGCAACTTCGCAGCGACTATGACGGAAGTGACGCTTCGTTGCTAGCCCGTTACGGACGCGTCGGGCGTGTCGTGCGGCGTGTCGGGAACTTTCCCGGTGCGGCGGTCGCCCGCCGCCGGTGAGAGACCGGTCACTACGGTGTCCGCGTGGATGAAGCAGGCGCCGGCCGCCGTCGGCAGAACGAGGTCTACCGGGCCGGCGTGTACGGCCACACCCCGCGCGTGCCGGTGGCGGCCCGCAAGCTGCAGCAGGCCGCGAAGAAGGCGCTGAACCCCCGGGCCTACGCCTACGTCGCGGGCGGCGCCGGCGACGAGGTCACCCAGCGCGCCAACCGGGCGGCGTTCGACACGTGGGCGGTCGTGCCCCGGGTGCTGCGCGACGTGAGCAGCCGCGACACCTCGGTCGAGATCTTCGGCCGGCGGATCCCCGCACCGGTGCTGCTCGGGCCGGTGGGCGCCCTCGAGCTGGTGCACGACGAGGCCGACCGCGCCGTCGCACGCGCGGCCGCGGCCACCGGCGTCCCGATGGTGTTCTCCAACCAGGGGTCCTTCTCCATGGAGGAGTGCGCCGCTGTCATGGGCGACTCCCCCCGCTGGTTCCAGCTCTACTGGTCGACGTCGGACGAGCTGGTGGAGAGCCTGGTCGGGCGGGCCGCGAAAGCCGGCTGCGACGCGATCGTCGTCACCCTGGACACCACGATGCTGGGCTGGCGTCCGCGCGACCTGGACCTGGGCCACCTGCCCTTCGCCCTCGGCAAGGGCATCGCGCAGTACACCTCCGACCCGGTGTTCCGCCGGCTGGTCGAGGAGAAGGTCGCCGCCGGCGGACCCAGGCAGCCGCAGCCGCGGCCGACGCCGGCCGCGGTCAAGGCGCTGGTGAGCATGGCCAAGGCGTGGCCCGGGTCCTTCCGCGACAACCTGAGGTCGCCGCTCCCCCGGGCCGCCGTCGAGACCTTCCTCGGCATCTACTCCCGGCCCTCCATCACCTGGGACGACCTGGCCTGGCTGCGGTCGAAGACGCGGCTGCCGATCCTGCTCAAGGGCGTCCTGCACCCCGACGACGCCCGGCGCGCGCTCGACGAGGGCGTGGACGGCCTGGTGGTCAGCACCCACGGCGGCCGGCAGGTCGACCGCTCGATCTCCGCGCTCGACGCGCTGCCGGAGGTGCTCGGCGCCGTCGCCGGCCGCGCGCCGGTGCTCCTGGACAGCGGGGTCCGCACCGGCGGCGACGTCTTCACGGCCGTCGCGCTGGGGGCGACGGCGGTCCTGCTGGGCCGGCCGTTCGCGTGGGGGCTCGCGCTCGGCGGCGAGGAGGGCGTGAAGCAGGTGATCTCCGACGTCCTCGGCGAGTTCGACCTGACGCTGGGGCTCACCGGGCACACCGCCGTCGACCAGCTCTCCCCGGACGTCCTGCGCCGCGTCGGCTGACTCCCGTCCCGGCTCTCGGTACCGAGAGCCGTCGCGGCGGGCGACTGCGTGGTCCACGCGCGCACGCACTCCGCGCCGCGGACGGTGGGACACGCCGGGCGCGACACTCCGGACCCGGGTTGACGGATCGTTGTGGCGCAGCTCACAGTTGTCGCGGGGCGGGAGAGCCGGCAATCGAGTGGCCACCCACTGCTGGGTGGACCGACCAACGCGGCCAGACCGTCAGGCCCGGCCTCCCGCCCCCACAGCTCACCCCTCGTCGAGCTGACCGTCGTCGGCCGGCGGCTCGTCGTCGCCGGTGACCGGGTCCGGTGACCCGGTCGCGCCCGGCTGCTCCTCCTGCGTGGGTTCCGCCGGCGGTGCATCACTCGTCGTCGGGGACGCCGGGGTGGGCGCAGCGGTCGGTTCCGGGGTCGGCGCAGCGGTCGGTCCCGGCCGGTCGTCCCGGTCCCCTTCCGGACGGGGTTCCGGGTCGGGCAGCGGCTCCGGCATCGGCTCGGGCGTCGGCTCGGGCGTGGGTTCGGGGGCCGGCGCGGGCTCAGGAGCGGGTTCCGGGGCCGGCGCAGGTGCAGGCACGGGTTCCGGGGCCGGCGCGGGCTCGGGCGTGGGCTCGGGCGTGGGCTCGATCCAGTCCGACCCGTTGCTGACCACGACACGGACGACGTCCCCCGCACGGACCGTGGACCCGGCCCCGGGCTCCAGCCTGAGGACGACGCCCGCGGGGCGGGCGCTGTCGACCGGCTCGAGCGTCGCCGTCAGACCCCGTCCGGCCAGGAGGCCGAGGCAGCTGTCGCTGCCGCCACCGGCGCAGCCGCTCGGCACGGTGCGGCGGTCACCGCGCACGAAGGCCGGGTCGGCCGGCGGGAAGGGCACGGCGGGCCTGCCGCTCAGGACGGGTGCCAGCGCGTCGTGCCAGATCGCCGCCGCCTTGCCACCACCGAAGCCACCGACGTCCCGGTTGGCGACGGGGTCGTAGACCATCACGCTCGCCGCGATCTGCGGGGTGTACCCGACGAAGGCGATCGAGTAGTTGTCCTGGCTGGTACCCGTCTTGCCGGCGATCTGGTGGCCGGGGATGTAGGCGCGCCGGGCCGTCTGCCCGGGGTGCCCGGGCTCGACGTCCTTGCGCAGCGCCTGGCTGAGCGTGTCGGCGATCCCGGGGGCAACGGCCTGCGGGGTGCACTGCTGCCCGGTGCCGATCGGCGCGCCGTGCGCGTCGGTGAGCGGCTGCCCGTCCCGGTCGAGGATCGCGTCGATCGGGCTGGGTGCGCACCGGGTCCCGCTGGCCGCGAGGGTGGCGTAGGCGTTGGCGAGGGCGAGCGGGCTGGTGGCCTCCGCGCCGAACGTGAACGACCCGCGGTTCTCGGCCACGATCTGCTCGGCCACCGGGTCGATCGAGGTCAGCCCCATGCGCTGGGCCATCGCCACCGGCCCGGCCACGCTGCCCAGCCGGTCCTCGAGCGCGAGGAAGTAGGTGTTGGAGGACATGTAGAGCGCGCGCTCCATGTCCAGCGTGCGCGGGTAGCGGCCGGCGTTCTGGACGTCGTAGGGCCGGCCGCCGTCCCGGTAGACGGTCGAGACGTAGGGATCCGACGTGGTGATCCGGTACTCGAGGCCGTAGCCGGCCTCCATGGCGGCGGCCGCGGTGAAGACCTTGTAGGTCGACCCCGCGCCCTGGCCGGCGGCGAGGTGGAGGTTCACCGTCGTCTGCGCGGGGTCGGCCGCGTCCAGGCCGTAGACCCGGTTGACCGACATGGCCAGCACCCGGCCGGTGCCGGGCTCGATCGCGGTGTAGATCCCTGCCCGCGGGTCACCCATGGCCAGCGTCTCGAGGACGGCGGCGTTCCCGGCCTGCTGCATCGCCGGGTCGAGCGTCGTCCGGATGGTCAGCCCCCCGGTCTCCAGGCTGCGACGGTCCAGGCCCAGGGTCTCGGTGGCGTACTGGAGGACGTAGTCGCAGAAGAAGCCACCGATCAGGGCCTCGGTGCACCCGTGCGGCGGCCCCGTCCCAGGGGTGAGCACCACCGGCGCGCTGCGGGCCTCGTCGGCGGCCTGCTGGTCGACCATGCCGAGCTCCAGCATCCGGCCGATCACGACGTCGCGCCGCGCGGTGGCCCGGTCGGGCGCGACGAACGGGTCGTAGCTCGTCGGGCTCTGGACCAGGCCGGCGAGGGTGGCGGCCTGGGCGAGGGTCAGCGCGTCCGGAGTGACGCCGAAGTACGCCTCGGCCGCGGCGTGCACGCCGTAGGCCCCGGCACCGAAATACACGCGGTTGAGGTAGCGGGTGAGGATCTCGTCCTTGCCGTAGTGCTGCTCCAGCCCGAGGGCGATGCGGGCCTCGAGCAGCTTCCGGCCGACGCTCTCCTCGGTCGCCGCCGCCCTCTCCTCGGGATCCTGCGCGCTCTGCAGGCGGATCTGCTTGACCAGCTGCTGGGTGAGGGTCGACCCGCCCTCGACCACCTCACCGGCTGCGAGGTTGTGCAGCAGCGCCCGTCCGAGCCCCTTGCCGTCGACGCCCTCGTGGTCGAAGAAGCGCGAGTCCTCGATGGCGACCAGCGCGTCCTTCATCACCGGGGCGATCGCGTCACCGGCGACCGGCGTGCGGTTGCGCCGGAAGAGCTCGGTGATGAGCGTGCCGTCGGCCGCGAGGATGCGGGTGTTGCCGGCCGGCGTCCGATCGATGAGGTCGGGCTCGGCGGGGCTGAGCACCTCAGCGGCGTAGCTGGTGCCAGCAGCCACACCGGTGACCGCGGGCAGGGCGAACCCCGCGAGCAGCAGACCGGCCAGGACGACGGCCAGGCAGAGGTGCAGCAGCGCTCTCGGCGCGCGGCGGCGGCAGGTCGGGCCGGTCTCGACGCCTGGCAGCGGCAGACCGTCAACGGATGGGCGGGGCACACGACTCCTCGACGACGGGGCACGGGCCGCGCACGTCGCGCGACCCCGGCCCTGTTGCCTTCCCCGGCACAAGGCGTCCCGTGCGCGAGAACGCCAGGTGTCACGCGATGGCAAAGCGCTCGTGCGGCGACCGTCATGTGCCTCCCGCGGGACCAGATGCCGGCGGGAGCTCCCCGCAGCAGCCGATGAGTCCTAGGGTCCGGAGGCGTCTCCCCCCGGGGACCGACGAAGGGAAGCGCATGAGCGACGAGGTGGGCACCGACCTGCAGCCCCTGGTGGGGCGGACCTACGACGGCCTCGCCGAGCTGCTGGCCGGCAGCCCGGACGGGACGTGGGACGCCGCCTCGCTGTGCGCGGGATGGCAGGCGCGGCACGTGGTGGCGCACGTGACGATGCCCGCGCGGCTCACGACGGAGCAGTTCGGCGCCGAGATGGCGGCTGCCCGGGGCGACTTCGGCGTCCTGTCCGACACCGTGGCGGCCCGCGACGCCGGCCTGCCCACCGGTGAGCTCCTGGACGCACTGCGCTCGCCGGCCCTGCACGCGTGGCAGCCGCCGGGTGGTGGCGCCGCCGGGGCGCTCAGCCACTCCGTCATCCACTCCCTCGACGTCACCGTCGCGCTGGGCCTGCCGCCCGTGGCACCTGCCGAGGCCGTGGTCGCCGTCCTCGACCAGCTCACCGCCGCGGAGGGCGCGATCTTCGGGATCGACCTGACCGGGGTCCGCCTCGAGGCGACCGACACCGGCTGGAGCTGGGGCGACGGCGAGCCCGTGCGGGCGTCGAGCGGGGAGCTGGTCGCGCTCCTGGGCGGGCGGACGCTGCCCGACGGCCGGGCGCTGCGCCGCCGGTGACCTGGACCCCCGAACGGACCGCGCCGGAGCGGCAGCGCACCCCGGCATGGTCACGGGTCCTGCTGGTCGCCCTGGTGGGGTTGGCCATCGGCACGGCGTACGCGGTGGTGCGGGTGCGGGCGGCGGCTGCGCTCGACTGCAACGACTGGGACGCGCACACCGGCGTCAGCCTGAACGGGGTGCTGGTCGCGCTGGGCGGGGCGGGGCTCGCCGTCGCCGTCCTGAGCTGGCTGGTGCTGGGGCGCCGCTACGGCCTACCGGGCGGCCTGGCCGCCGTGGTCGTCACCGTGCTGGCCCTCGCCGCCCTGGCATTCGCCCTCCTCGCGACGGTGCCGTTCCCCGACTACCCGCTACCGGGCTGCCCGACCGGCGAGCCGGCGTGGTGGCCCTCCTGGCTGCCGAGCTGATCCGTCCCGGACGACGAAGCGGCCCCGCACTTCCGTCGAAGTGCGGGGCCGCTCGGTGTCTCAACCAGACGTGCACCCGAAGGGATTCGAACCCCTAACCTTCTGATCCGTAGTCAGATGCTCTATCCGTTGAGCTACGGGTGCGTGTGTTCAGTTGTCGTGCGCGGAGGCTCCGGGATTTGAACCCGGGATGGGGATTAACCCAAACCGCATTAGCAGTGCGGCGCCATAGACCGGACTAGGCGAAGCCTCCCGGGGTCCGAGTCACCTCGTAACCACCGAGGAGAGAGACTACCAGCGGCCCGGAGGCGTCTCCCAGCCCGGGTCCCGACCCCCGGCGAGATCTGCACACTCGCCCGCATGACTCCCGCGATGGGGGCGAGAGTGCAGATCTCGTCCGGGCAGGTCAGGCGGTCACCGGCTCCCGGGCGCCGTCCACCGGCAGGGCCGCCCGCCGGCCGGGCACCAGGGTGACGACGACGGCCAGCGCCGCGCCGAGCGTGGCGAGCACCAGGCTCCCCGGCACCCCGGACGGGCCCTCGATCAGCGCACCGCCGAGCGCCGCGCCGATCGCGGAGGCGCCGACGGTGATCGTCGACAGCCAGGTGAACGCCTCGGTGGTGGCGTGCACCGGGGCCATGGCGCCGACGAGCGTGTTCTGCACCGTCAGCGTCGGGGCGATCGCGGTGCCGCCGAGGAACAGCAGCACGCCGAGCGCCCACGGGCTGGAGATCCAGGCCAGCGGGGCCAGGCCGATGGTCACGCCGAGCAGCAGCAGCCGGTACTGGCGGGGCAGCGAGGTGCTCAGCACGCGGGCGCCGAACCAGAGGCCACCGGCAACCGAGCCGAGCGCCCACAGGGCCAGCAGCAGACCCGACAGCCCCGGCGACCCGGTGGAGTCGGCGAAGGCCGGGATGGCGACCTCGAGCGCGCCGAAGCCGAGCATCAGCGCGGCACCGCTGAGCAGCAGCCGCGGCATGCCCGGGGTGAGCACGGTCGAGAAGAGGCCGGCCCGGGCGCCGACGACCGGCACGTAGGCGCGGGTCGCCGCCGACGTCGCGATGCCGAGGGCGCCGATCACGCCGAGCACGCCGGCCAGCCCGACGGCCGCCGCGGGGGACACGAACACGGCCAGGGCCGCGACCAGCGACGGGCCGACGACGAAGACCAGCTCGGTCGCCGTCGCGTCGAGCGCGTAGGCGGTCGAGCGGACGCGGACGTCGACCCGCGACCACAGGGCGCGGACGGTGCCGGAGACCAGCGGGGTGGCCATGCCGGCCAGCGCGGCGGCGCCGATCACGAGGACGTCGGCCGCGCCGCCGAGGACGACGGCGACGAGCAGCGCCAGCAGCAGCGGGTAGGCCGCCGCCTGGGAGAAGAGCACCGGACGGGGGCCGCGACGGTCGGCGACGCGGCCGAGGACCGGCGCCATGACGGCGGAGGCCACACCCAATGTGGCGGAAGCGAGGCCCGCCACCGCGTAGGAACCGGTCTGCTGCTGCACCATCAGCAGCAGCGCCAGCGGCACCATGGCCGACGGCAGACGACCGGCGAAGCCGGCAAGGAGGAGCACCGGGGCGGAGGGAAGCCGCCACACGGACAGGTACGCACGCACGACAGAACTCGTTTCAGACTTGCGGGGAAGGAATCCGTAGGGGACTAACACTGTTTTATCCCCTACGCAGTCCCGAACGCTATCACCCAGGGGTAGGGAGTCATATGGATTACGACACCTACGGGTCGACGGCGGTCGAGCTGGCCATCGAGCTGGCGAACACCGACCGCGGCGATCCGGGCTGGGCGCACGAGTTCCTGAGCTCCCACGACGACTGGTTCACCCCGGGGACGCCGCTCGAGCTCTCCCCCGGCGAGACGCACAAGGCCGGCGCCACCGCCGACCTCGTCCGCGCCGTCGCACTGGCGCAGACGCAGGACGACGTCCTCACCCGGCTCAACGAGCTGCTGGCGCTGGCCCGGCCGCGCCCCTACGCCACCGACCACGACGGGGAGCTGCACCTGCACTACGCCCGCCCCGACGCCCCAGTGCTCGAGCAGCTGACGACGACGGTCGCGATGGGCTTGTCGCAGGTCGTCGTCCAGCACGGGTGGCAGCGGCTGGGCGTGTGCTCGGCGGAGAGCTGCGACGACGTCTACGTCGACACCTCCCGCAACGCCAGCCGGCGCTACTGCTCCAACACCTGCGCCAGCCGGTCGACCGTCGCCGCCTACCGCGCCCGCCAGAAGGCCTGAGCGCCGCTCCCTGACGATCAGGTGGCCTGATCGAAACGGGTCCTGGCTCACCACTGGTGGTGAGCCAGGACCCGGAACGATCAGCTCAGCTGATCATCACGGCCCAGTCAGGACTAGCGTCCGAGCGTGGCCTCACCCCGGCAGCTCGACCGACGCCTGCACGCGTTCATCGGCGGACTGCCGACGACCCCCGCCGACCGGTGGCTGCGCCGGATATCGACCGCGGCCAACCACGGCCGGCTGTGGCTGGCGATCGCCGTCGTCCTCGGCGCGAAGAAGGGCCCGCTGCGCCGGGGTGCCGTCCGCGGCATCGGGTCGATGGCGTTCTCCAGCGCGCTGGTCAACGTCGTCCTCAAGCGGATCTTCGGGCGGGTCCGGCCCGACCTGGAGAACCTGCGCGCCGAGCGGCGGCTGCGGCGCTCCCCCGTGACCCTGTCCTTCCCGAGCGGGCACTCGTCGTCGGCCGCCGCCTTCGCGACCGGCGTGGCCATGGAGAGCCCGCTGGCCGGGGCCGCGCTGGCGCCGCTCGCGCTGGGCGTGGGCTACTCGCGGGTCCACGTGGGCGTGCACTACCCCGGGGACGTCGTGGCGGGGCTCGCCGTGGGCGGTGCGGTCGCCGCGGCCACCCAGCACTGGTGGCGGGTACGCCCCAAGGAGCCGGCCCGCGTGCGCGACGCCCACGAGGCCCCGGCGCTGCCCGACGGCGAGGGACTGGTCGTCGCGGTCAATCCCCGCTCGGGACCCGACGACTACGACCCGGCCGCCGACATCCGAGCCATCCTGCCCCGCGCCGAGGTGCTGGAGACGACGGAGGAGCGAGGGGTGGACGAGCTGCTCGGCGAGGCGGCGGCGTCGGGTCGGGCCCGCGCCCTCGGTGTCGCGGGCGGCGACGGCAGCGTCGCCTCGGCCGCGGCGGTCGCGATCGAGCACGGGCTGCCGCTGGCGGTCATCGCCGCGGGCACGCTCAACCACTTCGCCCGGGACGTCGGCCTGGAGACCCCGCAGGACACCGCCGACGCCGTCGTCAGCGGGCAGGCGGTGAAGGTCGACGTCGCCGACGTCAACGGGACGCCGTTCCTCAACACCTCGAGCATCGGCGCCTACCCGGAGATGGTGCGCCGCCGCGACCGCCTCAGCGGCCGGATGGGCAAGTGGCTGGCGCTGACGGTCGCCGTCGGTCAGACGCTCCGACGCCAGTCCCCGGTCGAGCTGGTGGTGAACGGCCGGCCGCTGTCGGTCTGGATCGTCTTCATCGGCAACTGCCTGTACACCCCGCGCGGGCTCTCCCCGGCCTGGCGGCCGCGGCTGGAGGACGGGCTGCTCGACGTCCAGTACCTGCGGGCCGACCTGCGCTTCGGGCGCACCCGCGCCGTCCTGGCCACGCTGCTCGGGGTCAGCGACCACACCCGCAGCTACGGGCACTTCACCGCGACCAAGGTGCGCATCGAGTCACGGTCCGGGGCGCAGCAGGTCGCCTACGACGGCGAGATGGGCGACAAGGCCGAGGTGTTCCACTTCGGCAAGCGCGCCCCGCTGACCGTCTACTGCTGCCGCACCGACTGAACCGGTCCTCCTAGAGTGACGGCGTGGTCGTCGAGGGGAGCAGCGACCGCCGCGGTCTCCTCGGCCAGCTCGTGCGCTTCGCCCTGGTCGGTGTGCTCGGTGCGGCTGTCGACTACGGCGTCTACTCGCTGTCGCTGCACGTCGGCCTGTGGGTCACCGCCGCGCGCACGCTGAGCTTCATCTGCGGGACCGCGACCGTCTACGCCATCAACCGGCGCTGGACGTTCGGCGTCGAGGGCGGCGCGCGCCGCGCCGCCGGCTTCGCGCTGCTCTACGGGACGACGTTCTTCGTGATCATCGGGGTGAACGCGCTGGCGCTGGCGCTGCTGCCGGAGAGCTCATGGGAGATCACCCTCGCCTGGGTGTTCTCGCAGGGCTTCGGTACGGCGGTCAACTTCGTGATGCTGCGCCTGGTGGTCTTCCGCCGCTGACGTCGCCGGCAGCCCGGCTAGCGTGACGCCATGCTCCGCTGGCTGTGCGCCCTGACGGTCGGGGCCGTGCTCTCCGGTTTCGCGTTCCTACTCCTGACCGGGCGTTATATAAACGACGGCCCCGTACTCGTCGTACTCACCGTCGACCATGGCCTGCACGCGGGAGACCTGTTCGTCCTCGCGGGATGGGTGATGGCGATCGTCGCCCTCGGCGTCCTTGTCCGAAATGGGCGCCGTGTGGGCCCACCTGAGCCGTGAGCTTCGGCTGGGCAGGTGTCGGCCCAGGTCGATACGGTCGGCACCCGGGATTGCCCCAGCGATCTTGTGGGCAGTGCACGCCTCGACGCACCCAGGTACCGAGGGAAAGAGGGACACCATGCTGGTTCGCCGGATCGCCCGGCCCCTGCTCGCCGCACCGTTCATCTACGGCGGCATCAGCACCCTGCGCAAGCCGCAGGACCGCGTGCCCGGGGCCGCCCCGGTCGTGGAGAAGATCGCGGAGACCGCCGACAAGCAGCTCCCGGTCCAGGTGCCCCGCGACGTCCAGCAGTGGGTGCAGGCCGACGCCGCCATCAAGGTGGCCGCCGGCTCGCTGTTCGCCCTCGGCAAGTTCCCGCGGCTGACCGCGCTGATCCTCTCGGCGTCGATCGTGCCGACGACGCTGGCCGGGCACCGCTTCTGGGAGCACGACGACCCGACGGAGCAGTTCGGGCAGATCTCGAACTTCCTGAAGAACACCGGCCTGCTCGGCGGGCTGCTGCTGGCCGCCGTCGACACCGAGGGCAAGCCGTCGGTCGGCTACCGGGCACGCCGGGCGGCGAAGAAGGCGGCGAACAGCACCGAGAAGAGCTTCGAGAAGGCCCAGAAGCGCGCCGCCAAGGCGCAGAAGAAGGCCGCGAAGAAGGTCAAGAGCTGACCACTCCGCTCCCGCCCGCGGCCGCGCTCCGGAGGATCGCCTTCCTCCTGGAGCGCGCCCGCGAGCCCAGCTACCGGGTGCAGGCCTTCCGCACGGCCGCGGCCGTCGTCGACGGGCTGGGCGACGACCAGCTCGACCTCAAGATCCGCACGAACACGCTCAAGGACCTCAAGGGCGTGGGCCCGAAGACGGCGGCGGTCGTCGTGCAGGCGCACAAGGGGCAGGTGCCCGAGTACCTGACGAAGCTCGAGCAGGACCTCGCCGAGCTGGTCCCGATGGCCGACGACGTCGCCGAGTTCCGGGCGGCCCTGCGCGGCGACCTGCACCTGCACTCCGACTGGTCGGACGGCGGCAGCCCGATCCGCGAGATGGCCGAGGCCGCGATGGCGCTGGGCCACGAGTACATGGCGCTGACCGACCACTCCCCCCGGCTGACGGTGGCCAACGGCCTCTCACCGCAGCGGCTCGAGCAGCAGCTGGACGTCGTCGCCGCGCTGAACGAGGAGCTCGCGCCGTTCCGGATCCTCACCGGCATCGAGTGCGACATCAACGTCGACGGCAGCCTCGACCAGACCGACGAGCTGCTCGGCCGGCTCGACGTCGTGGTCGCCAGCGTGCACTCCGAGCTCCGCGCGCCCAGCGCGCAGATGACGGCGCGGATGCTGACCGCCGTCGCCAACCCGCACACCGACGTCCTCGGGCACTGCACCGGGCGGCTGGTGATCGGCCGCCGGCAGCGCGACGGCACGCAGAAGCCGCGGCCGGAGAGCCAGTTCGACGCCGAGGCGGTGTTCGGCGCGTGCGTCGAGTTCGGCACGGCCGTCGAGATCAACTCCCGGCCCGAGCGGCTGGACCCGCCGAAGCGGCTGCTGTCGCTGGCGGTGGAGATGGGCTGCGAGTTCGCCATCGACACCGACGCGCACGCGCCCGGTCAGCTGGACTGGCAGTACAACGGCGTCGAGCGGGCGATCGAGTGCGGCGTGCCGGTCGAGCGCGTCATCAACACGAGGACGGCGGACGACCTGCTCGCCTGGACCGCCCGGTGAACCGGTGACGCTGCTCTGGGTGGGTGTCGTCGCGATCCTGCTCGGCGGAGCTCTGGTGGTCTTCCGCGGCCCGATCACGGCGTGGAACGCCCGGGGCGCGGACGCGATGAAGAGCGAGCACGTCCGCCGGGTGACCGGGCCCAACGACGGAGCACCGCGCTACGTCGTCGGCGTCGGAGCGCTGATCCTGGTGGTCGGGGTCGTCCTGGTCGTCGTGGGAGTCTCCTAGCGCGCCTACTCCTCGGCGCTCTTCCCGCTGAGCGCGCGGAGCACGTCTGCGGCATCGCCGCCCGACTCGTACACCTTGGGCGCCAGTCGGAGCGCGGAGCGCTCGCGCCACCAGCGGAGCAGCGATCGGAGCACCACGTACGCGAGGGCGCCCACCACGACGAGCCACCACGTGGCCCCGGACTTCAGCGCCTCACCGAGCAAGGTCGTCATGGCTGCTCCTCGAGAATTGATCGCCCGAAAAGCGAATCACGCGGCGCCGGGCCTGCGTAAGCGACAGCGGGGGCCAATGGATGTCCACTGGACAGCGCGGTGGACAGGGGCGGACAGGTAGCCTGCCGCGGTGAGCCCAGGGGCCGCGGCGGTCGCCCACGACGAGGAGTTGGTCGCCTTCCTCAAAGAGGTCAGAAAGGGCTTGGGGTTGGCGCGCCCCGACTCGCTGCCCGATCTCCCGTCGACCGTACTCGACCAACTGCGCATCGACCCGGACCTCCCCGCGGAGCGCCGGATCCACCAATTCATCAGCCTCGTCTCCCGCGAGCTGAACCGCATGGGCCACGAGCACGTCGCGATGACGAGTTACGCGCGGTTGGGGCTCAACCTGGGCGGCAGCAGCCAGCAGTGGACCGATCGGGTCAACGCGCGCGCCGACTCGGACCTGGTGCACGCCAGGACCGTGATCAGAAAGGTGAACGCCGCCTTCACGATGCTGGCTGCGCGCCTGGCCGCCTCCAACGCCCCGGTGATCGAGGACGCGAAGCACGAGAAGGTCGCGCTCGCGCGCCTCAAGCGGATCGTCGACCGTCGCGGCGAGTTGAAGGTCGTCCGCTGGGATGTGACGGTGCGCGTCTTCGCCGAGCACGTTCAGGTGCACGAAGTCATCGAGGTGCTGTCGCAATCTCCCGACGCCCAGTACTACGTGGTCGGGAAGACGCTCCCCTACAAGACGTCACGCGTTCAGACGGAGGTCCTCGAAGGCGCAGAACTGCTGGAGGTCGAGCAACCGAACGCGCATTGGCTGCTGGAACTGCTGTGCATGCCGGAACCCATTCCTCCAGGCGAGACGCACCGCTTCACGGTGCTCCACGACACCGTCGGGATGGCGCCGATGTGGACGGCGACCGGACATCACGACATGGACGAGATGAATGTGCGGGTCTGGTACGCCGACCGGGTTCAGCGCCCCACGTGGCTGATCGAGGACTTCCCACCGGGTCTCCTGCGCGGCGACGACATCCGCCCGATCCTGCGCGAGCACGCGGTCGAGACGGAGGTGGACCGCCTCGGCAACGCGGCCCACCGGTTCACCGACCTCAAGCGCGACCGGACCTACGGTCTCGCGTGGACCGACCGGGAAGGGGACGAGGCATGAGTCAGCCCGATGACCCGACCGTCCTGCCCAGCCAGCTCGCACTGGCCGGCACGCCGGTCCTGCACCGGGTCTGCCGTTCGTACGACCAGGAGATCTGGCCCCCGGACCGACTGGGTCGCCTGCGCGACATCCTCAGCCTCACGATGACGACCTCGCGGGGTGTCGGCATCGCGGCCAATCAGATCGGCGTGGACCTGAGGATGATCGTCCTGGGCGACCGCGCCGTCGCTCCGCCGGGCGTGGACCCGGGGCTCTACGGCCGCCAGGGGCGGTACCCGTTCGAGACCTACGGCCTGCTCGATCCCGTGCTCGAACCCGTGCTGGACGCCGGGTGGTCGGCCTGGTTCGAAGGGTGCCTGAGCGTGCCCGGCTACACCGCGCTGGTCGCCCGGTGGAACGCGGTCGTCGTCCGGGCTCTCACCCCGGCCGGCGAGCCGACGACGTTCCAGGCCGACGGCTGGCACGCACGCATCCTGCAGCACGAGACGGACCACGTGAACGGGGTCCTGTACACGGAGCGCATGACTCCCCGCACGTTGATGGACAAGGCGCGATACCAGACGCACTGGCAGGGCCTGCCCGTCGCGGACGTCCTCACAGGGCTCGGCGCCGAGGTCCTCGTCCCTCCGGGGAGCTAGCCGAGGTAGTCGGCCAGGGCCTCGCGCCAGTCGCGCGGGGTGAAGCCGGTGGCCTCGATCTTCGCCAGGTCGAGCACGCTGTTGAGCGGCCGGACGGCGGCCTGCGGCTTGTCGGCGAAGTACTCCTCGGTGCTGGTGCGGCCGACGTCGTCGGCCGACCGCCCGCGCGCGGCGAACACCGCGGCTGCGACCTCGGCCCAGGACGCGGGCTCCCCGCCGTTGGTCAGGTTGTAGGTGCCGAACGGGGCGCCCGACGACAGGAGGTGGGCGATGCCGGCGGCGAGGTCGACGGTGAAGGTCGGCCGGCCGATCTGGTCGTCGACCACGGTCGGCGAGATGCCCCGGTCGGCCAGCGAGGCCATCGTGCGGACGAAGTTGCCGCCCTCGCCGACCACCCAGGTGGTGCGGACGACGTAGTGCTCGGCTGCCCGGGCGGCCTCGACGTCGCCGTCGGCCTTGCTCTGCCCGTAGACCGACAGCGGGGAGGGCTCGAGGTCCTCGCTGATCGGGCCCTCGTGCCGGCCGTCGAACACGTACTCGCTGGAGACGTGCACGAGCGTCGCGCCCACGGCGTCCGCGGCCCGCGCGAGCGACCCGACGGCGTCGACGTTGGCCGCGCGCACGGCGTCGTGGTTGGCCGGGTCCTCGGCCGCGTCGACGGCGGTCCAGGCGGCGGCGTTGAGGATCACGTCGACGCCGTCCCAGGCGTAGGCCTGCACGGCCGCGGCGTCGGTGACGTCGAGCTCGGCCCGGCCCAGCGCGACGGCGTCCGGGAATGCCTTCTGCAGCGCCCGGCCGAGCTGGCCGTTGGCGCCGACGATGACCGTCGTCACTGGCCCTGGGCCGCGTACTTGGCCTCGACCTGCTGCTTGAGCGGGCCCCACCACGACTCGTTGCCGCGGTACCAGTCGACGGTGGCGGCCAGGCCGTCGCGGAAGTCGGTGAACTGCGGCGTCCAGCCCAGCTCGTCGCGGAGCTTGGTGGCGTCGATGGCGTAGCGCAGGTCGTGGCCGGCGCGGTCGACGACGTGGTCGTAGGCGTCGCGGGGCTGGCCGAGCAGCTCGAGGATCAGCTGGAGCACCTCGAGGTTGTTCTTCTCGCCGTCGGCACCGATCAGGTAGGTCTCGCCCGAGCGGCCCTTCTCGATGATCGCGTGGACCGCCGAGTTGTGGTCGTCGACGTGGATCCAGTCGCGCACGTTCTCGCCCTTGCCGTACAGCTTGGGGCGCAGGCCGGCGAGCACGTTGGTGATCTGCCGCGGGATGAACTTCTCGATGTGCTGGTAGGGCCCGTAGTTGTTCGAGCAGTTCGAGATCGTGGCCTCGATGCCGAACGACCGCACCCACGCGCGCACGAGGAGGTCGGAGCCGGCCTTGGTCGAGGAGTACGGGCTCGACGGGTTGTACGGCGTCTCGGGGGTGAACTTCTTCGGGTCGTCGAGCTCGAGGTCGCCGTACACCTCGTCGGTGGAGATGTGGTGCAGCCGGACGCCGTGCTTCCGGACCGCCTCGAGGATCGTGTACGTCCCGATGATGTTGGTCTGCAGGAACGGCGACGGGTCGTTCAGCGAGTTGTCGTTGTGGCTCTCGGCCGCGAAGTGGACGACGACGTCGCTGCGGCCGACCAGCTCGTCGACGAGCCCGGCATCGGCCACCGAGCCCTTCACGAACTCGATGCGGTCGCGCACCGGCGCCAGCGACGCCTCGTTGCCCGCGTAGGTGAGGGCGTCGAGCACCGTGACCTGGTGCTCGGGGTGCTCGCGCAGCGTGTAGTGGACGAAGTTCGCCCCGATGAAGCCGGCTCCACCCGTGACAAGCATCCGCATCGTCGGACGAACCCCCAGAAATCGCCTGCAACTGACGCCGTCACCCTAGCTGGACGGCGGTGCGGGGCCGCCCGTGCAGCCGGTCAGCGCCCGTGCGGACGCCGGCGCTGCGACGGTCGGTGACCGCGGCCGTCCGCCGTTCGGGTGGGCGTGGTCCCCGGGACGGGTGGCGCTCCCGCAGAAGCATCACGGGTGGTCACCGGTGGACGCCAGGATCGCGCCGTGCGCCGGGAACTGCTGAGGAAGGTCGCCGAGTCGGTGGCCGTGGTCGTGGCGGCCGCGCGGTGAGGCTGTGGAGGAGAGGCCCGTCCGCCCGGCGCCGGGCCGCCGCCCAGGTCGCGGCGAATCTGCGCACCCAGGGCTACGTGCCGCTCACCCCGCCGGCGGCACGCCCAATGGCCAGGCCGCCCGAGGTGAACCCGCAGTGGGTCTGGCCGCGGGCCCATGCGGCACGGCATCCGCTCCCCCCGGGCAGCTGACCCCCGCCGCGGCCTAGTGCAGGCCGGCGTCGGCGAGCCCCCGGGCGTCGCGCGAGCGCTCGGCGTCCGGATCGGTCGCCAGGACGGCGAACATCGCGGCCAGCACCAGGAACGACGCCACGACCACGGCCGGGGTGTCGTACGGCGTCCCGAGCTGGCTGAGGACGCCGACCACGAACCCGTGCCAGGCCAGTCCCGCCCAGGCGACGGCGGCCCGCGCCCCCGTCATGCGCAGCGCGAGGACGACGACCGGCAGCAGGAAGACCAGGTCGTGCGCGAGGTGCTTGAAGCAGATCAGCGAGACGACCGACGCGATGCCGAGCTGGAACACCCAGTCGCCGGAGCGGATCTGCCGGCGGGCGATCACCGCCAGCGCCACCGCCCCGACGACGGCCAGCGCGCTGACCACCGGCTCGTTGCCGTCGAACCACGGCGTCAGGCCGAGGACGGTCATCAGGTCGGCCGCCCCCGAGCCGACGGCGTTGCCCGCGACGCGGAACGGCCCCAGGACGGCGTCGACGAGGCCGGTCGAGGTGACGACGGCGAAGAGCAGCGCACCGCCCGCGAGGACGGCGCCGGCGACGACGATCGTCCGGATGCGTCCGGCCACGAGCAGGACGAGGCCGAGCGGGGCGAACGAGTACTTGGTGAGCGCCACCGCCAGCGGTATACCCGCCCACGGCCGGGCGGCGAAGGCGAAGGCCACGGTGGCGCAGGCGAGCAGGAAGACGCCGTGCTGCCCGACCGACAGCCCGAGCCGCACCGGGGTGGAGGCGAGCAGCGCGCCGACCAGGATCACCGTGCCGGCCCGGCCGAGGTGCGCCGTCCGGGCGTAGAAGACCCCCAGCGCGATGGCGAGGGCGACGCTGAGCACCAGCCACACAGCGCGCGCGGTGGTGAAGGGCAGCAGGCCCACGGGGCTGAGCACCTCGTAGAGCAGGTGCAGGTAGTTCGGCGACTGCGTGAGGATGATGTCGTCGGAGCCGTCGAGGCGCGCCTGGTACGGGTCGACGCCGTCGAGGAAGAGCCGGGTCGGGCTCCACTGGAAGTCCTTGCTGCCGAACTCCCGGGCGTCCGACAGCGCGCGGCGGCCGCTGACGGCGACGGACGCCACCGCCAGCAGGCTGGTGGCCGCGGCGACCGCCCAGAGCGCGGCGGCGCGCGCCCGGGCGGACTCGAGGACGGACATCAGCCGGCGCGGCGACCCAGCGCGCGGTACGTCCAGCCGGCGGCGACCCACGCCTCGCGGTCGAGGGCGTTGCGGCCGTCGAGCACGCGCTTCTGCTTGACGATCTCGCCGAAGGCGACCGGGTCGAGGCTCCGGTAGTCCTTCCACTCCGTCAGCACGAGGACGGCGTCGGCGCCCTGCGCAGCCTCCTCGGCGGTGTCGGCGTAGTCGAGCTGCGGCCACTGGCGGCGGCTGTTCTCCACCGCGGCCGGGTCGGTGACCCGGACGACCGCGCCCTGCAGCTGCAGCTGGGCGGCGACGTTGAGCGCCGGGCTGTCGCGGATGTCGTCGCTGTCGGGCTTGAAGGCCGCACCCAGGACGGCGACCCGCTTGCCGAGCAGCGAGCCGTCGCAGACCTCGCGGGCGAGCTCGACCATGCGGATCCGGCGCCGCATGTTGATGTTGTCGACCTCCTTGAGGAAGGTCAGCGCCTGGTCGGCACCCAGCTCGCCGGCGCGGGCCATGAACGCGCGGATGTCCTTGGGCAGGCAGCCGCCACCGAAGCCGAGGCCGGCGTTGAGGAACTTGCGGCCGATGCGGTCGTCGTACCCGATCGCGTCGGCCAGCAGCTTCACGTCGGCGCCGGTGGCCTCGCACAGCTCGGCCATGGCGTTGATGAAGGAGATCTTGGTGGCGAGGAACGAGTTGGCCGCCGTCTTCACCATCTCGGCGGTGGCGTAGTCGCTCTCGACCTTGGGGGTGCCGCGCTCGACGATCGTCGCGTAGACCTCGTCGAGGAGGGCACGCGCGGTGTCGCCGTCCTGACCGGCCGGCAGGCCGTAGACCAGGCGGTCGGGGTGCAGCGTGTCCTGGACGGCGAAGCCCTCGCGGAGGAACTCCGGGTTCCAGGCCAGCAGCGCGCCGGGCACCTTGGACGAGACGACCTCGGCCAGGCCGGCCGCCGTCCCGACCGGGACCGTGGACTTGCCGACGACGAGCTCGCCGGGGGTAAGGACGTCGAGCAGCGACTCGACGGCGCCCTGGACGTAGCGCATGTCGGCGGCGTACTCGCCGCGCTTCTGCGGGGTCCCGACGCAGACGAAGTGCACCTGGGAGCCGGCGGCGTCGGCGAAGTCGGTGGAGAAACGGAGGCGGCCGGTCTCGAGCGTGCGGGCGAGCAGCTCCTCGAAGCCCGGCTCGTAGAACGGCGCACGGGCCTGGGACAGGGCCTCGATCTTGGGCGCGTCGACGTCGATGCCGACGACCTCGTGGCCCAGCTCCGCCATCGAGGCCGCGTGCACGGCACCGAGGTAGCCGCAGCCGATGACCGAGATCTTCATGAGTGCTCCGCTTCCCGTCGGGTGGCCGGGCCACCTCTCCCCCGCGAGCGCATGACGCGCCATGTCACAGAGGACCGTAAGGGCTGGCTCTGCCCTGGAACCACCTCGTGAGACGTGCTTCATCCGCCAAGGGCCCGTGTCTCCTCCCGACGAGGGAGGAAGCGGACTCGGGGGATCGTCATCGAACCGTCACCCGGTCGGGGACGTGGTGGCGGTTGACTGGTGAGCACCGGGGGAAGTGACCGACGGAACGTGGACGACGGGGAGTCCTGTCCAACGCCGGCGTCGAGCAAGGGCGCAGGCCTATTCGTCAGAAGGAACGGCGATGAGCTGGCTCCTGGTGATCGTCGCGGCATGGGTACTCATCGCCGTCTTGCTCGCGATCCTGATCGGCCGCGGGGTGCGCCGCGCCGACGTCGAGGCCGCGAGGATCGGACGGACGCCCGACACCGAGGTGTCGGCCGACGAGCCAATCAACGCGAGGCCCGCCGCTCGCACCCGGCACGAGCTACCCAGCGCCCGCCGGCCGCTGAGCCGCCCCCGCAGCCCGTTCTCCGAGACTGTCGGACCGGGCCGTCCCTCTCGCCGCAGCTGACAGCGCTCACCCCGCCGGGTGAGCGGCACGGCTGAGCCGCCTGTCTCTCGCCGTACGCTCGTGCGGACGTTCGGCGTACGGGGGCTGGCATGGACAGGGACGAGACCGGCGAGCAGGAGTTCGACTCCGCGGAACCGGTCAGGCACCGACCCCTGCGCCGGGTACTGATCAGCCTGGGGGTCCTCGCGCTGGTGCTCGCCCTCGTCGTCGGTGGCGGGCTCTGGTTCCTCACCAACCGGTACGCCGGCAACATCGACCGCGTCGCGGACGTCTTCTCTGGCCTGGACGAGGACTCGCGCCCGGCGCCCGCGACACCCGCGCAGCCGGCCGGCGACGACCCGGTCACCTTCCTGCTGGTCGGCTCGGACACCCGCGCCGAGCTCGAGCCGGGCGAGACGCCGGACGGCCGCTCGGACGCCATCATGATCGCCCGCTTCACCGCGGACCGGCAGCACGCCCAGCTGATCTCGATCCCCCGCGACTCGTGGGTCGACATCCCCGGCCACGGGATGAACAAGATCAACGCGAGCTATGCCTTCGGCGGGCCGACGCTGCTGATCCAGACGGTCGAGCAGCTCACCGAGGTGCGCATCGACCACTACGTGACCATCGACTTCGACGGGCTCATCCAGGTCACCGACGACTTGGGCGGGGTGGACGTCGTGGTCGCGGAGACCAGCACGAACGGCCCGTACACGTTCCAGGCCGGCGAGAACCATCTCGACGGCGAGCAGGCGCGCTGGTACCTGGCGCAGCGCAAGGGTCTGCCCGGCGGCGACTTCGACCGGGTGCGGCGCCAGCAGCAGTACCTGCGGTCGATGTTCAGCAAGCTCTTCAGCTCGGACACCTTCACCGACCCCGGCCGGCTGGACGCCGCACTACGAGCGGTGACGGGTGCGACGACGGTCGACGACACCCTCGGCAACACCGACCTGCTGGCGCTGGCCTACTCACTGCGGAACGTGCGGCCCTCGAGCGTCGAGTTCTTCACCGCGCCGGTCCTCGGCACGGGCATGGAGGGCGCGGCGAGCGTCGTCTACCTGGACGCCGTCACCGGCGATCGGATGTGGACCTACCTGCAGACCGACTCGCTGGCCCAGAACGCGGCCGAGTTCGAGCAGCAGGCCCTCCCCGACGTCCCCCGCTGACGATCGAAGTCCGTCGCCGGGCGAGCAGGCGCCTAGCGGGGGTTGGCGAGCTCGTAGCCGGTCCGCTCCTGGCAGAACGCCGAAAGCTCGGCGGCTGCAGTGCGCGCGGTGACCTCGTCCAGGTGGTGGCTGTCGAGACCCATCAGCGCTGAACGCCAAGCGTCACTGTTGCGCAGGGTGCCGACGAGCACGTCGCCGTACCGCCCGATGGCCGCCATGTCGGGCGCCCCCGACCCGGCAAGGATCAGTAGCGGGCTGACCGGCAGCGGTACCCCTCTGCTGGCGAGCAGAAGCTCGATCTGCCGCGCACCGTTGCGAGTCTGGGCCAGCTTGCTGTCCAGGTCGGGAACCTCACCTCGTCCGTTGCGGCGACCGAACGAGGCCTTGACCTCTACGGCGAAGCAGCCCCCTCGGGCCAGCACCACGTGGTCGACGTCCCTATGGGCGAAGGAGACTCCACTGACCACGGCGAGAACTCCGGGCGCCTTGTCCAGCTCATCGCCGACCATCCCTTCGAAAGCGCGACCCAGGCGGGGAAGAACGCTGCCGTCGGCGATCGCGAGCAGCACGAGCAGCATTACGGTGAGCACTCCGAGATAGGCGCCCACCACTAGCCCTGCTGCGAACGGCCAGCTGGACACCAGGATCGCCAGCAGCCCCCCCGACACGGCGAACGCGCCGAGGGCGGCGGCCATATCGCGCCAACGACTCTGCAGCAGGCGCCGGCGAGCGACCCGCAGCTCGCGGTCCAACCACGAGCCTCGGCGTCGGCGACGGCTCGCCCGCCGATCTCCCAGCGGCCATTCGCGCCGGATCTGGATGGAGCGCACAGCGTCCTATCGGCTGGATCGCCGGCCGACCTGAGCCACTCAGGAGTGGGCGGTGCCCTCGGCGCGGGAAGGGAGCTGCTCGGGCAGGTCGAGCGTGTGCTCATCTGCGGAGCGGCGCAGCGCCCATTCGGCGGGCAGCACCAGGCGCGGCGCGACACCGACGAGGACGGCGACGAGGAACGAGACGCCGGCCAGCGCCTCGCCCGATTCCTCGACGAACGTCGCCGCCGCGGCCCAGTTGCTGGCAGAACCGACGGCGCCCGCGACGGCGGAGGACACCGCCGACAGCCCGACCGAGGCGGCGGCGTAGAGGGCGAGGACGCCGAGCATGCGGCGCCGGTCACGGCGCTCGGTGCGGCTCAGGAACGCCAGCCCGGCGAGGACGGCGACCGCGGCTCCGGCGCTGACCAGCAGAGCTCCGGTGTCGCTCACGGCATCCGACAGCAACGCCATGACGTCGGAGTGGACGGTGCTGCCTGCTTTGACGGCGGCGATACCGCCGGCGACGAGGCCGATGGCGAGCCACCACGTGCGGCGGCCAGGGATGCTGCCGGCGCCGGCAACGGCAGCGAGCGCGGCTGCGGCGAAGAGGGCGGCGACGAACAGGCGCGGCAGCGACCAGGGCGCGTCCATGGACAGCAGATCTGCAGTCGGACCGCTCGCCCCGGTCAGGCGGCCGACGTAGCCAACAATCTCCAGCGCGACGGCCACGCCGAACAGGGCCACGCCGATCGGCGGAACGGGGATTGCGCGGCGACGTTCGCGGACGACAGGCGCGCGCCGCTCGGCGGCCACCCGGAGGTCAGGGGCGGCCGCTCCGGCTGCACGCAGGTCGGCCTGCCGGATCCCACGGCCGAGCACCGTGCCGACGACGACAGCGATCGCCATCCACGCGACGAGACCGCCCAGCACCCAGAGCCACCACACGCTCTCCTCATCGGCAGCCCGAGCGACGACTGTGACCACACGGTCACAGTTCCCCCGAATTGGGCAGAAACTCCGCGACGCGCCGGATGATCAGCGAGCGGCCGGCTCCTCCGCCGCAGCGGTCCCGCACGCCTCAGCCGACCGGAGGTCGGCGAGCCTGCGGAGCAGCGGCAGGAAGGTCTCGACGATCAGCTCGCCCGCTTCCTCGTGCGCCTCGATCGGCTGGTTGATCGGATCCCACACGTCGTCGTCGGTGCGCGTCGCGCTCCGTCCGGGCCGGGCATCAGCCATCGCCCTGACCAGCGCTCGCGCCCGCGCCACAAAGTCGTCGCCTTCGGGCTCGAGGTCGTCGAGTGCGGAGAGCAGAGCAGCTGCCTCGCGGAGGGTGAACGTGCGTGCGAGGGCGCGAGGAGCCAGACCGAGCACCTGGTTCCGGTGAGCCCGGGTCATCGTCAGGACCAGGTCGGCCTGGGCAGGGTGCTCCTCCGCCAGCTGGCGGGCGCGGAAGCCGTCGGCCTCGACGCCGTAGCCGCGGAGGACGAGAGCGCTGTCCGGGTGCATGGCCGAACCCACGACGGCCCGGGTGCCTGCGCTCTCGACGACCAGCTCGCTGGCGTCGTCGCCCAACGCCTCGCCGATCCACGCCCGACCCAGCCGCTCGGCGAACGCCGACCGGCAGATGTTGCCGGTGCAGACGACCAGGACCCGGAACGGATCCGCAGGGGCAGCGGACACCTGACCAGTGTCGGTGAGAGCTCCGCTCATGGTTCGGTCGACCTACCCGCCAGGGTGACCAGTGACGAGCCGGTCCGTTCGGCAGGTTCTGCCTGCGTGGCGTTCGGTGATGGAGCGATCTCGCTCCGTAGAACTATGTGCATGACGTGGGTGCTGCTGGGCGGAGTCGCGTGGGCTGCCTGTTCGCTGCCCCTGGCCTGCCTTCTCGGCCGCGGGCTGCGGCTGGCGGACGAGCGCGAGGCGACCGGGCACCCGCTCGTGCCCGACTACGTTCCGGACGACCTGCTGGTCGCCGCTCCCCCGCGCTGACCGGGAAGGTCAGTAGGCGCCCGACCCGCGGACGACCGCGCCGAAGGTCTTCCACAGGATCATCAGGTCGAACGTCAGCGTCCAGTTCTCGACGTACCGGACGTCGATGCGCACCGAGTCGTCCCACGAGAGGTCGGAACGTCCGCTGACCTGCCACAGGCCCGTGATACCGGGCTTCACCAGGAGCCGGCGGCGCATGTCGAAGCCGTACTGCTCGACCTCGCGGGTGACGTGCGGCCGCGGGCCCACGAGCGACATGGTCCCGTTCAGAACGTTGAACAGCTGCGGCAGCTCGTCGAGCGAGTAACGGCGCATGATCGCGCCGATCCGGGTGACCCGGGGGTCGCGCTTCATCTTGAACTGGACGTCGTTGCCCTCGTTGCTCTGCTCGAAGAGGGCGTCCACGATCTTGTCCGCGTCGGGGACCATGCTGCGGAACTTGTAGACCTTGAACGCCTTGCCGCCCAGGCCGATGCGCTCGTGCATGTAGAAGACCGGGCCACGGCTCGTGAGCTTCACCGCGAGAGCGAGCCCGATCAGCAGCGGCGCGATCAGCAGGATGCCGAACGAGGCGGCGGTCTTGTCGAAGGTCGTCTTGAGCAGGCGGCGCACACCCCGGAACTCGGGGCGCTCGACGTGCATGAGCGGGAGGCCGGCGATCGGACGGATGCGCACGCGGGGGCCGGCCACCTCGGTCACGGCCGGCGCGAGCAGCAGTTCGGCCTCGGTGGTCTCGAGGTCCCAGCCGAGCTGTCGCAGCGCGGGCCCGTCGAGTTCCGGCGACGGCAGGACAGCGACGGTGTCGACCTGGTACTGCTTCACCACGTCGACCACCTGGTCGAGCGCGCCCAGTACGGGCAGGCCGTCGAACGTGGCGGTGACGTCACCGCGGTGGTCGTCGGGCACGCAGCAGCCGATGACGCGGTAGCCGTGGTATGCCTCACGGTTGATCTGCGCGTGCAGCGCCTGCACCCCGCCGCGGTGACCGACCACGATCGCGGTCTGCTGGAACTGGCCGTTCTCGCGCTGGCGGTGCACCCAACGACGCTGGATGAGCCGATGCCCCATGGTGAAGAGCGCGGCGAGTGGCAGCGCGACGATGACGAAGCCGCGGGCGAGCTCGAGCCGGAACGCCCAGGACAGCGTGCCCAGGCTGGCGAGCAGGGTGGCGGAGGCGAAGAAGACCCGGCGGAATTCCTCGGAGCCGATCCAGAGGAAGCGCTCCTCGTACGCCCGCAGCGCGAGCATGGCGCCGACCCACAGCGTGGGGAGCACCAGCAGGACGAGCGCGAGGCTGCCGGCGTCGCTGAAGCGCTGGGTGACCGGCCCCGTCTCGGCCACCATGCCCACGAAGCCAGCGACGAGCGCGGCGACCACGTCCAGGACGACGAGCCGGCGGACGTAGGCACCGCGCCAGGCGCGGCGGGCTTTCGTGCCCTCGCCGCGAAGCCGGGCCACAGACCATGACGATCGGCGACCGCGCTGCTGCGGAATGTGACGAGTCGTTCCGTCACGGACATCGATCAACGACACCTTAGGCACCCCCGTGCGCATCGGCCTTGGCCGGAACTACGTGCTACTCGACGGGAGCGCCGTCGACCGACCAACAAAGTATGCAGTCGAAGCCGTTTCGCGGAAGATGGTTGATAGCCAAATCTTCTCGAATCGCGGCCAGTCAGAGCCCGGCACTCCGTTGGTGTACTCACGGCTCTGAGTGCCTTACCAACCGTTATGACGCGCCGCTCACCCCCTGGAGCGACATCGCTATCGCAGGCGTGAGTTTGGTCACGCCATGCGCCTAGAGCTCAATTCATGAGTCGCGCGCGGGACGTCAAGCCCGTCGATGCGGGAGCCCAGCACTCCCCGCTGGGCTGCCATGCGCCGTCGCAGCACGCTGGGCCCGGTGGCAGCCATCGGTGCGCGTACCGCTTGGCACGACGGCGGCCGCGGTCCTCGCCAGATGGACACCCCGCGCGAGGAGCGCTACCGCTGGTTGCGATCAACCAACCGCCGCACAACCCCGCACGCTCGGCTACATAGCTGCAAGCGCTTACATGGCTCCAGACTGGTCCGCAGCGGTCACGCGAGCAACGCCAGACTGCCACCGCCTACGACCCGATGGCGAGCCGCCAGCACATCGCCCGCGTCGGACAAGAAGGCGCGACTGGTTTCGGTTGCCCTCTTTCGCCTTGTCGAACGCACCAGATGCGACTCGCAGAGAAGCCGCTGAGACCGCAGGAGAATCATCGAAGGCATGTCCGCACCCCCTCTCGTTCAAGGCGCGGACCCTCGGATATCCGGCGCTCACCGCACGATTCAAAAGATGACAAGTACGTAGTTCGACACCTCTCCTGCACCTTAGGAGGGCAGGATTGGGACCTCCTCGCCATCCGGGATACCGTGGCGCCGAATAGCTCGACGACGGGAGAATCGCAGGTGACAAAGGGTAGGGCCCTCGTTACGGGGTGTGCTGGATTTGTCGGGAGCACGCTGGTGGAGCAACTCCTCGCAGCCACCGACTGGGAAGTTATTGGACTCGACTCACTGACTGACTACTACTCCCCGGAGTTGAAGAGGCGCAATCTCGAGACGGCACAGAAGTCTGACAGGTTCTCATTTGTGCACGCCGATCTCAATCGGATCGATCTTGCGGGACTCGTGCAGTCGGTAGACCACGTCTTCCATCAGGCCGGCCAGCCGGGCGTGAGAAGCTCGTGGGGCACTGAGTTCGATATCTACATCGACAGCAACATCTCCGCGACACAGAAGTTGCTGGAAGCGAGCCGGTCCGCGGAGTTGAAGTCATTCGTCTATGCCTCATCTTCCTCCATCTACGGGGATGCCCGCGCTTATCCAACGCGAGAGACGGACGTCCCCTCGCCCCTTAGTCCTTATGGCGCAACCAAGCTGGCGGCGGAACATCTGTGCTCGCTCTACGCCGCAAATTTCGGCGTACCGACGGTGTCGCTGCGCTACTTCACCGTCTATGGCCCCAGGCAGCGACCTGACATGGCCTTCACGCGACTGGTCAGGAGCGCAATAGAAGGGCGGCCATTCGACGTCTACGGTGACGGATCCCAGATCCGCGAGTTCACGCATGTTTCGGACATCGTTCGGGCGAACATACTGGCGGCGACCGCAGGTCTCCCGCCCGGAAGGGTGATCAATCTATCGGGCGGCTCGTCGGTCTCTCTGACCGAAGTGATTGACGTGGTCCAGAGCATCCACGGATCGCCCTTGAACCTTCGGTATCGCGACTCCCTGCCGGGCGACGTCAAACGAACCGGCGGCAGCACTGAGCTAGCTGGGAAGTTGCTCGGCTGGCGCCCCGAGATCCAGCTGCAGGAGGGGCTGAAGTCCCAGTACGACTGGGCAATGCGGTCGAGCAACTAGGCCGCCGGCTGGCCCGACCGAGAAGATCCCGCCGGATGCAACGAACGGCATGGACCTAGTGAGTCGCCTCGCCTGTGAACCGGCGCTCATCGGGCTGCTCCTCCTGGTCGGGGCAGCCCGATGGCCGCCTGGTACGGCCCCTTGCCCCACTGTGAAGGCATCCCTGGGCACCCAGAAGCGTTCCACGTCGACTCGTTGGACTCGTCGGACCTCCATATCGCTTCGGCGTAGAATGTACCTGTGCGAACGCTCTCTTTGA
This sequence comes from Blastococcus litoris, assembly GCF_003075095.1. Lineage (GTDB taxonomy): Bacteria > Actinomycetota > Actinomycetes > Mycobacteriales > Geodermatophilaceae > Blastococcus_B > Blastococcus_B litoris. The sequence goes on along the minus strand of NZ_QCZF01000001.1, from coordinate 212,111 downwards.
TCAAGTTGATCGCCACCCCTCGCCTGCGGGGTGCCGCACTGATACGAGCGGCCAGCCGTGGCGGCTGGACAGCGTACATTTGGCGCAATCTGCTTATGAGCCTTCACGGTTGCGACGTCTCGACGAAGTTCGCCATCCAGCCCGATCTGCACGTTCCGCACCCGATTGGGATTGTCATCGGCGAAGGTGTAAGAATCGGCCGCGATGTCACGATATATCATGACGTCACGCTGGGTCGCGACCGCCGAGGAGAATACCCTGTAATCGAAGACGGTGCATGCATCATGCCGGGAGCCATCATCATCGGTGGCGTCACCGTCGGCAGGAACGCGGTGATAGGAGCCCACGCGGTGGTGACGCAGAGCGTGCCGGATGATCACGTGTTGCTCCCCACTGCTAACAGTCGCATCGCCCCTCTGAAGCAACGCCACGATCATTCCCGCGGATGGCCGTACCTGTAGTCGGTCAGATCCGCCTGCTCACGGCTGACACCAACTTCTTCACATCTCCCCGACGCGGCATCATGTAGTCCTTGATGCGCTGGTCATAGTAGTACCGCAAGAAGAGTATGCTCATGAATGGTGGCAGTGCGCTGGCAAGCATTGCGAGAGCCGCGCCATTCGCTCCCAATGGCGGTACCAGCAGGACTATCAGCCCGACATTGAGGACCAAGCCACTCATGAGCGCAACACTTCGCAGCCAAGGCCTTCCTAACGCCAGCAGGCCGGCCGTAGCCACCGATCCGCTCGCAGAGACGATAAGCGGAGGCAGTAGAATTATGGTTGGCAGGATTGCGGCAGAGAAAGCTTCACCGAATACGACCGGGATCAACGTCGGCACCAGAGCCGCCAGCGCCGCAGTAAGCGTCAGACTCACGATCAGTGAGTAGCGAGCATGGCGCGCTAACCGGTCAAAGTCGAAGCTGCTTGATTGATCGACCAATACAACACTGCGAACGGACACAGTAACAAGCGTCAAGAGGGAAGCGATGTTGATTGCGAGGGCATAGATTCCGAGTTGCTCAACTGACGCCAGCGGCACCATTAGGATCTGAGCGACATAAGTTAGCGCAACGCTGCTTACCGCACCCAACCAGGCGCCTGCGCTGAAGCGCAGTAACTGCGATGTCGGGACTTCGTCATCTTCGATCTTGCGGCCCTTGAAGAGATGAGCGGCGCCGACGTACGCCAGGGCACCCGCGGCGATGCTCGTCGTCATGACGACTAGGGCACTACTCGGCGTCAGCCGGTTCAATGTCCACAGAGTGACGAGACCGACGATCTGGAATACCCCCGCAATCGCAGCCTCGGTCGACACGCGCCACCACAGCTGCGCGCCAGACGCAAAGGAGCGCAGAACGACCACCGCGATCGACGGGATTGTGGCGATGCCTGTGACAGCGATGAGCACAGCCAAGGAGTTCTGCCCACCCGACAGAGGAACGGCCATCGAAGCGACCGATACTGCGCCCAGCACGCCAAGGAGCACGGCTGCCCAGAGGCCTCGGATGAGGACCTTCCTTGCCGACTGGGGGAAGCGAGCTACGAAGTGAGAGACAGCATCCGGCAGACCGCCTGCGAAGATTGCGGCCGCGGCAGTCATCGGCGCCAATGCAGCCGCAACTTCGCCCCGACCAGCGGGCCCGAGTTCCCTGGCGAGTAGGAAGGTTGCAGTAGCAAGGCTGCCTGCTCGGGCGGCGTTCGCGATCATGACCAACGCGAACGAGTTTCGGTTTGAGGGCATTCTCTATCGGGCCCTTCCCACTGAGCGCCATTGAAGTCGCGTGCTTGGGTGCGCGAGGACGGCCGACTTCGTTTCCACTTTCGATCAGACTTCGTTCATTGACAGTTGCTGCATATGCGGTCGATCGACCGCATGCCTTCCGGTCTTGGCGCGATTGCATACCAACCAGTAGACGACGGCCGGCGCGAAGCTGGCCGCCGCTTTGTCGAGGCTTCCTACGAAGTCACCGCCGACAGCGCCGAGCCAAGTCATGGCGAAGAGATAGCCGACCAAGAGCTCCGGAGCGATCGTTCGACGCACCAATCGGTTTATCTGCCCGAGCAACATCCCATAAAAGATCCCTCCGGCGCATACGCCGAAGACGCCGCCTGCCATGTAAAGCCAGCCAGGAATCGTAACTCCGAAGGCAACCCCTGACGCCAGGACGTCAGGGAAAAACTTGGTCATAAAGTCGACATTCCCTCCACTCAACCATCTAGACCAGTCTGGTTCCGTAAGACCTGACTGCGAGATGAGAACGAAGTTCGACATACCGTCGAAGTTGCGTCGCTGGAACGGGGCGTCGATGTTGAAGATGTCAGATAGCTGGATCGGCGTGCCCGACGCCAGGTACTTGTTGACCGGGTCTAGCAAGAGCAAGACGACGAGTGTCAGAACGCCGATTACGGCAAGTCTGGCAAAAGGCGGCTTGGCGCGACGGCTGATCAGGAGGATAACCGTTATCGCGGCTGGCCACAGAATGCGCCCTCGCGACTCCGTCAAGAGCACCGAAGCGGAGAACGTGACGAGAACAGCGGCCCCGAGCCAGTAGCGCTTGACGCTGATGAAGTACGCCGTGAGCAAGGCCGCTGCGAAGGACCCGAAGTAGACGATGATTGTTAGAGCTTGACCCGACGCCGATTTGACGAGCTGCGAGCGGAATCCGGTCGAGCCACTCAACTGCATCGCCAAGTAGAGGTTCGCGAAGACTCCACTGGCCAGAAAGACGGTCAAGAGCTTAAGATGTCGAGTCTCGATCGACTCGAGAATCATCTTGGATCTGTCAGTGATCGGTGCTTCGACCCTCGCCGGTCGCGCCAGCAGCATGCCGACGCATACGAACCCAAGGAACACGGTGAAGAGCCAAGCGCCGTCAATGAACAACCGTTCGGTAACCGCGAATGGGAAACCGTCGAGATAGTAGTAGTGGGTCAAGCCGTAGATCTCGGGGATGATGAAGAAGAGGGTGACGAACAATCCAAAGAACGCGTGCGGGTTGAAGTACTTGTAAAATGTCGGATCGGCGTTATTGTGCTTGCCCAGCCGCAGTACGACCGCCAGAAGGGCGATCTGGAGGACCACCGGAAGGGTAGGACTGGTCACGATGAGTGGCTTCCTTTGCCCCGTCGAAGCGGTGACCGCTTGAGTGTCTGAATTGTTGCGACCAAGTCAGGTTATCCGAGGGTGGCCGGCCGCTGCGATCGGCTCAGGCGGTCCGGTGCGATGCAGCAGTTGCGGACCAGTCTGTCGACACCGTTGGCGAGCTGGCGGGCCCTCGGGTGACATCCCCCGCAGCTGGTCGTCAGATAGGTCACGGTCGATGCGCGCAAGCATCCCCCGTCGATCACGAAGTTTGAACGTGGGTCACCTCCGATGGAGATCGCTGGCCTGCGACCATTCCGCAGACGGGTGCACACAATCTGATGCATCCGCGGCATGCGGATCTCCACAGCGCGAGGACGACGTTTCTGATAACCGCACCCGCTAGCCTGGACACGGGATCCAGTGTCTTCAGGCAGTGGGCGCCTCCCGCTGGCACGGAGGGGCGTGAAGCCTAAACTGCACCGGAGATCGTTCGATCTGGGGCCGCCAAGTTGTCGGAGAGCCGTCACTATGAGGCGAAGTGGACTAACAGATAGTAGGGAAGCTGTGCACGGACGAGTGACGAGCACGTCCAGCGGTGCCATGGATCGAAACCATGATGCAGCATTCGCTTGCAACGCCGCCTCCTCGTCTGTGCGCAACGGCGCGGAACGACTCACCTCACTCGCGGCAAAGACCGTGCGCGGCTCGAGTCAGACTGCCAACCTTGGTCGCGACGTTGCGAAGGTTCACCGGTGAGAGCTGTTACTAGCGCGGGGAGTGCACTTGAGTACGGATAGAAATTCATCTCACCGGGGTTCGCCTCAGCAAGATGCCTGGTCCTTGGCATGGGCGCGACGATGGCATCTGCTCGGGGTGTGTGTTGCTGTTGCATGCGCCACTGCCCTGCTCGCAGCGTTGGCTCCCTCGGCCTACTCATCGACGGCAGTCGTGTCGGTGACGGTTGATTCTAGTGCGCGCGCGTCAGCGCGCGACGGTGTCAGTGCCTCGAACGAGCTGGCGATCCAGTATGCGGCGTTAGCTGAAACGGCATCCATCACCAGCGCAGCCGCATCCTCCATCGGCTTCGAACCCGAGCAGTTGATCGACCGAGTCGAAGCCGCGGTCAATGTCAATCAGAACCTCATCCGCATCACCGTCTCTCTACCGGAGTCCCGAGATGCTCAGGCGGCGGCGAATGCGGTCGCTGCCACCCTTGTATCGGCTGTGGCGGAGAGGGTCAAAGCGGCCATGGGCTCATACGAGGAGCAGTCGGAAAGCAGCCTCGAGCCCATCGATGCCGCTCTTGACGACGCTCGATCTCGCGCAGACGCCGCTAACCAGATCGCGAGCACCACGAGCGACGCGAATGCCCGGTCGCTCGCCCTAGCGAACTTGTCGATTGCCCAGTCGGAGATCTCCGCCCTCCAACAGCAGCGACAGGCAGTGCTCGTCACCTCCTTGAGCAATGCCCCGCTCACTCCGACGTCCGAGCTTGTCGAGGAGGCCACGGTAGCCGAGCTGGCTACCCCGAATCCGGCTATCTACGGCCCCATCGCGATCCTGCTTCTCGGGCTTCTTGCGGCGCGCATCTTCATCTCGAGGGACAGGCGACGCATGGTGCCAACTGGCCTCCCGAGTTCGGCATTGGAGGGAGGGCCAAGCGACGCGGCGGTCGGATCCCCTCCTGCGTCTGACGCCCGTCAGTCGCCGCAAGATCACGTAACTGCGGCTTCTCCGCTCCATCGGGGCGATGCGGGGGCGCATCCACTCGAAGTCCGCGATGAGGCTATGAAGGTGTTGCCGACGAGTGTGCAGGGAGAGACGGATTCATCGCCCATGGAAGACGGTGGGACGTCTCGCTCTGCCTTCGAAAGCTCTCGCGGCTGACTGAGATACCCGCGCTTCCATCGTGGTGGCCAGCTGCGGGCCGGCGCAGCCAGACGCCAAGACTGCGTGTCATCCGATCTGCCTCGGACACAGGACGGACTCTCCGGCTTCTACATGATCCGCGTTTCGGCGAGCACTCCCCTCGCTGCTGGCTGACCGGATGTGCGACGTAACGAGGCCTCCACCCCACGGTTCACCAGGGTCAGCCTCCCCCACAGTCGAGGAAGAGTCGGTGAGCTCTGCGGGTCCCTGCAGGTGCGGTTTCTGAACTGAATGCAGGCCGGACTCAGGCGCATCAGAATGCCGTTCTCGACGATGGTCCAGTGCAGGGGCGCGGTGGGCGCCAGTGAGGCGCACCCCCGGCTCGTTGCAATGGAGACTCCGCCGCTCGGGTCACCGACCGGCGCTTTTCATGTGTGCTGGGAGAGGGACGGATGTCTTCGAGCTACCGCCGCCGCACGCCGCCCGCATCCAAGACCTGCGCCACGACCCTTTCGACCGGGAACTCCCTCCGCGCGCGCGCCTGTGCGGCCATGCCGAGACGGTTCGCCAAGTCGGGCTGTGTGACCGAGCGTTCTATCGCCCTGGCAAGTGACTCCGGGTCGCGGACCGGAACAAGTATGCCGTCGACTTCGGATTCGATCGTCGCAGCGCAGCCCGGGATGTCACTGGCGATGCGAACCACGCCGGCCGCCGCGCTCTCAAGGAGCACTCGCGGGGTTCCTTCTGGATGGTATGACGGGAGGACCAAAGTGTGGCACTCGCGCAAGATTGCGGCGATATTCTCTTGTCGACCAAGATACCGAACCAAGCCTTCGCGCTCCCAGTCAGCAATCTCCTGCGCGGAGACACTCGTCGACAGGCCTTCGTCGATCGGCCCGACGAGTTCGAACCTTGCGCGAACATCCCGTTTGCGCAGAAGGCGGATTGCATCTACGTAGTCGTAGACACCCTTCTCCTTGAACAGTCTGGCGATCATGACGACCACGGGTTCGTCAGTGCGGGGAGCCTGCGATTGCTCGGACCACTTGTCGACGCTCACTCCGGTGCCGACGATCACACGAGAGCGCTCACGCACGGCCATCTGGCGCTTGGCGAAGTAGTCTAGATCGCTCGGCGTCTGAAATATGCTCGTCGTGTTCTTGCAATGCGCGGACAGGCTAAGGCAAATACGCGTTGCCAGCTTCACCAACCTACTGCCGCCGGATGTGTCGCCGAAGACTCGACCGCGCCCCCCGAAGACCCGCACAAATCTGGTCCGTCGTAGCACCAAGGGAAGGGCGCAACCGAGAACATTGGCGCGGGTCTGTATCAAGAAGACGATATGGGGTCTCTCCCGAAGTAGCACGATCGTCAACCGCAACAATCGAGCGAGTTCCCGAATCAGAGATACATCTTCACGACCGATTGCCGTGTTCGTGAATTTCACGCCTCGGTCGATCAGTTGCTCGTGAGGGCCGGTTGCCTCGGCATAGACGAGAACGGTTGCTTGCGCCCCGAGGAAGGCTTCTACCCAGTTCCTGCGATGGTCGAGCAGGGAATAGTCATTGTTAACCACGATGGCGATCTTCTCCGTTGAGGCGTCGAACAGCCGACCGGCCGCAAAGGCGGCTTGTGATTCCTGGTCCATATCAGAACGTTGCATGGATGCGCACCTCGGGAACTGGTTAACAACGGATAGGAGTTCAATGTCGGCGTACCAACAGCTTCTAGGGGAGGCCGTCATCGTGTCTGGCCGAGCTTATCCATGCTCTTGTGCGGCCGAGTCTCGCGGCCACGCGAGGGGCGAACCCCTCCACAATTGGCCGCCGGTGCGGCGGGCTGGTGGTGGCGTCTTCACCGTCCTGCCCCGCCGAGTGCCTGCCCGACGCAGGCTCAATTCCGACTCAATTCCGAACTGTCTCAGCGAGTGACGGAGCGGGCCTGGCCGTTCGCGGCCGCCATGCGCTCGCGCTGCGGGATGACGACGTACTTCGGGTCCTTGGTGCTGGCGATGCCGGCCTCGAAGACGCCGAACCGCGTCAGCAGCGAGCCGGCCGCCAGTAGCGTTCCTGACGCAACGGCCCCCCAGCGCCTGCGCCCGGCCAGCACGGTCAGCCCGGCTCCGGCCGCGGTGCACGCCTTCGCCGCGCGCATGAACTTCCCTGGGCGGCCCTCGTGGTACGGCTCGCTGAGGATGCCGTGGTCGTTCTCCACCTTGTGCACCACGGCCAGCTCGATCGCCGCACCGGCGACCGCCATCTTCCGCGCCGGTCCCGCCTCGTCGACCGGCGTGAAGATCATCGAGATCCCGCCACCGGCCGCCATGCCCGAGCCGCCGAAGACGAACGGCAGCTGGGTGTGCGCCGCGTGCCACGACGGCACGGCCGTGTTGGCCAGCAGCACCCCGGTGTAGGTCGCCAGCGGCCCGCCGAACAGGGCGGACACCACTCCCCCGAAGCGCTTGAGCCGCGGGAACCAGCCGAGGATCTCCACGGCCGCGGTCGCCCCGGCCGCGGCGCTGAACGGCGACAGGATGTAGGTGCCGACCGACAGCGGCGAGGTCACCTTGAACACCCGCAGCATGTGCAGGAAGCGCTCCGGCCGCCCCAGGTCGTGCACCAGGGCGACCACCGACAGGATCGCCCCGCCACCGGCGGTGATCCGCCCGACCCGCGTCAGCGTCGGCCGGTCGGTGAGGTCCGCGATCGCCGCCAGGATCGACGACGAGCCCGCAGCCCCGCCGAGGAAGAGGTACAGCGGCACGTCCGGCGACTTCCACACCGGCGTCTTGACGATCTGCCGGCCGTAGTACGAGGTGAACTCGACGTCGTCGACCATCGCGACCTCGCCACGGCCGCGTCCGCCGCCACGACGACGGCGCTTCGTCGTCCGCTGCGTGGCCGGGCCGTGGTCGGCCTGCCGCCACCCGTGGTCCGGGCTGGTGATCCCGCCGGTCACCGGGACCGCCGCGAGCCGAGGACCGCCGTGAGGGCGACCCCGACCATCATCACGGCCGCCTTGCCCGCGGCCTTCCACATGGCGGGCAGGTCGCGGGTGGTCACGATCGGGTCCGGCGGCAGGCCGTAGACCTCCGGCTCGTCGAGCAGCAGGAAGAACGCCCCCGCTCCCCCGACGCCGTCCTCCTCGTCGCGCCCGTACAGCCGCGCCGTCTCCACACCCTGCGACTTGAGGGTCTCGAGCCGTGCGTCGGCGCGGGCCTGCAGCTCGTCGAGGTCGCCGAACTGGATCGACTGCGTGGGGCACGCGGTGGCGCACGCCGGCTGCAGCCCGTCGGTCAGCCGGTCGTAGCACATCGTGCACTTGAAGACCCGGCCGTCGTCCTTGCGCTGGTCGATGACGCCATAGGGGCAGGAGGCCACGCAGTAGCCGCAGCCGTTGCAGATGTCGCCCTGGACGACGACGGTGCCGAACTCGGTGCGGAACAGCGCCCCGGTCGGGCAGACGTCCAGGCAGCCGGCGTGCGTGCAGTGCTTGCAGACGTCGGAGCTCATCAGCCAGCGGACCTGCTTGTCCGCCCCCGTCTGCCCCGTCTGCGGGTCGAACTCGCTCAGCGCCTCCGCGTTGAGCACGCTCGCCTGCGCCTTCGCGGTGGTGTCCAGGTCACCGGTGTCCGGCGCCGGCATGTCGCCCCGGTCGTCCCCCGGCCGGCCGAACGTCGGCATCGGCAGGTCGACGGCCCGCGACTGCTCGATGAACGCCACGTGCCGCCACGAGTTGGCGCCCAGCTGCCCGGTGTTGTCGTAGGACATCCCCGACAGACCGAGGGCGTCCCGGTTGCCGTGCGAGTCGTCCATCGGCAGCGTGTTCCACTCCTTGCACGCCACCTCGCAGGCCTTGCAGCCGATGCACACCGAGGTGTCGGTGAAGAACCCGACCCGCTTCGGGTGCTCCTCGACGTAGCCCGCCTGCTCCGTCACGTCCGGCACCGGACCGTAGAGCCGGTTCCCGGGGTCCCGGCCGGTGAACGCCGCGCTCGCCGAGCTGATCGTCGTCACAGCTTCGAGCCCTCCCCGGCCTCCGCGTCGACCGGATCCCGGCCGTTGACGCCCACCCGGCCGGACTCCACCCCGGCCCGGCGGCGGTAGCCCTCCACGAACTCCAGCAGCTCCGGCCCGCGCGGGCGCCGCCCGGGCACGATGTCGGCGGTGCTGACCTTGTCCTCCTGGATGTGGGTGTTCGGGTCGAGCACGATGCCCAGCAGGTCGTTGGCCGAGTCGCCGGTGGAGATTCCGCTGTAGGACCAGTGGTACGGCATGCCGATCTGGTGCACCACCTGCCCGGTGCGCAGCCGGATCGGCCGCATCCGCTCGGTCACCAGCACCTTGGCCTCGATCGCCGTCCGGGCGCTGACCAGCGTGGCGAACTCACCGTTGGTGAGCCCGCGCAGCGCCGCCAGCTCCGGCGAGACCTCCACGAAGAACTCCGGCTGGAGCTCGGCCAGGTAGGGCAGCGTGCGGCTCATCCCGCCGGCCGTGTGGTGCTCGGTCAGCCGGTACGTCGTCACCTGGAACGGGAAGACGTCGCTGAGCGACGGGTTCTCCCGGTTCCACGGCCCCGGGATGCGCTCGACGGTCGGGTTGGCCTGCTGCTTGTACAGCGAGTTCTCCACCACCGACTCGACCGGCTCGTAGTGCGTCGGCAGCGGGCCGTCGACCACGCCGGACGGCGCGAACAGCCACGCCTTGCCGTCGCCCTGCATGACGAACGGGTCGTTGCCGGCCAGCGCGTCCTGGGCCTTGGCCCCCTCCGGTGGCACGTAGTCCGGCCGCTTGGTCTTCTCGAAGTCGGAGACGTCGAGACCGGTCCACTCGCCGGCGTCCTCGTCCCAGTAGACGTACTTCTTCCGCTCGCTCCACGGCTTGCCGTCGGGGTCGGCCGAGGCGCGGTTGTAGAGCATCCGCCGGTTCAGCGGCCAGGCCCAGCCCCACTCGCTCGCGACGGGGCCCTGCTCCCTGCCTGGCTTCCGGCGTCGTGCCTGGTTCACCTCGTCGGCGTAGACGCCGCAGTAGATCCAGCAGCCACCGGTGGTCGAGCCGTCGTCCTTCATCTGCATGTAGGAGGACAGGGCCTTCCCGTCCGGGCCGGTCCCGTTGATCTCCCGCAGGACGGCGTCGGCGTCGGGGTCGGCCGTCTCCCCGTGCGTCGGGTAGTCCCAGGTGAGGTCGAGCAGCGGGCGGTCGCGCGGGTCGCTGGAGTCCTTCAACCGGTCGCGCAGGATCCGGCCGAGGTGGAAGTAGAACCAGAGATCGCTGCGGGCGTCGTCCGGCGGCTCGACCGCCTTGTCCCGCCACTGCAGCAGCCGCTGCGTCTGGGTGAACGTGCCGTCCTTCTCCACGTGCGTCGCCGCGGGCATGAAGAAGACCTCGGTCGCGATGGTGTCCGGCGAGAGCTCGCCGGTCTCCATCTCCGGCGACTCCTTCCAGAAGGTCGCCGACTCGATCATCTGGAGGTCGCGGACGACGAGCCAGTCGAGGTTGGCCAGGCCGAACCGGTTCATCCGACCGTTCGGGTGCCCGACCACCGGGTTCTCGCCGACGAGGAAGTAGCCCGAGACCTTCCCCTCGATCATGTCGGCGATCGTCCGGTAGGAGCTGTGGTCGCCGTTGATCTTGGGCAGGTAGTCGAAGCAGAAGTCGTTCTCCGCCGTCGCCGCGTCGCCCCACCAGGCCTTGAGCAGGCTGACCATGTAGTTGCGCTTGTTGCCCCAGAAGCCGGCCTTGCCGGCCGCGTCGGCCACGTACTCCTCGAGCGAGGAGTGCTGCATCGCGTGCGGCATCGGCAGGTAGCCGGGCAGCAGGTTGAACAGCGTCGGGACGTCGGTCGACCCCTGGATGCTCGCGTGCCCGCGCAGCGCCAGGATCCCGCCGCCGGGGCGGCCGATGTTGCCCAGCAGCGTCTGCAGGATCGAGCAGGTGCGGATGTACTGCGCGCCCACGCTGTGCTGCGTCCAGCCCACCGAGTACACCCAGGCCGTCGTCCGGTCGCGGTTGCTGTTCTCGGTGACCCACTTCGCGACCTGCTCGAACACCGCCGGCTCGATGCCGCAGACCTCGGCCACCATCTCCGGCGTGTACCGGGCGTAGTGCCGCTTGAGGATCTGGAACACCGAGCGCGGGTGCTGCAGCGTCTCGTCGCGGAACGGCTTGCTCGCGATCGGCGGGCCACCGCTGCCGGCGGCCTGGGCCCGGTCGGACTTCTTGACGTCGGGGTGCTGCTCCTCGCGGTCCTGCTCCGCGGCCTCGGCCGGGTTGTCGGTCGAGGAGTCCTGCTCCCGCGGCTCGTACTGCCAGCTGCTCTCGTCGTAGGTGCGGTTCTCCGGGTCGAAGCCGGAGAACAGCCCGTCGCCGTCCTCGGCGTCGACGTAGTCGTCCCCGACGATCGCCGCCGCGTTCGTGTAGGCCTTGACGTACTCCTCGAAGTACAGGTCGTTGCTCAGCACGTAGTTGATGAGCCCGCCGAGGAACGCGATGTCGGTGCCGATGCGCAGCGGCACGTGCAGGTCCGCGATCGCGCTGGTCCGCGTGAACCGCGGGTCGATGTGCACGATCTTGGCGCCGCGCGCCTTGGCCTCACCCACCCACTGGAAGCCCACCGGGTGGCACTCGGCCATGTTCGAACCCTCGATGACGATGCAGTCGGAGTTCGCGAGGTCTTCCAGGAAGTTGGTTGCGCCACCACGGCCGAACGAGGCACCCAGACCGGGCACCGTGGCGGAGTGCTATATGCGCGCCTGGTTCTCGATCTGGATCGCGCCCATGGCGCTGTAAAGCTTCTTCATGAGGTAGTTCTCCTCGTTGTCGAGGGTCGCCCCTCCGAGGCTCGCTATCCCCATGGTGCGGTTGACGCGCTTGCCCTTGTCCTCGTCCTGCCAGCCCTTGCGGCGGGCCTCGAGCACGCGGTCGGCGATCATCTCCATCGCCGTGTCGAGGTCGAGGTCCTCCCAGTCCGTCCCGTACGGACGGCGGTACTTGACCGTGGTGACGCGGGTCGGGCTCGTGACCAGCTGCTTGCTCGCGCTGCCCTTGGGGCACAGCCGGCCCCGGTTGATGGGCGAGTCCGGGTTGCCCTCGATCTGGACGATCTTCTCGTCCTTCACGTAGACGTTCTGCGCGCAGCCGACGGCGCAGTACGGGCAGACGCTCTTCACGACGCGGTCGGCGGTCGCGGTGCGCGACACCGTCGCCTCGGTGCCCTTGCTGCGGGCGGCCTTGCCCCGACCGAACGGATCGGGGCCGGTGAGCTGCCGGTACACCGGCCAGCTGTCGAGCCAGGTCTTCACTCCCGGAACTCTGCCATCCGTAACCCGGTACGGCACGACGGAGTTTCCGCGCGTGTCCTCACGGGGCGACGTCGACAGGCGGGCGGGGGGCCATGCAGCGGGAACGTCGGGCGCACATGCGCAACTCTCGGGCTTCGACGTGCGCATCAGCGCACCCTGTCGACCGCCGGCGCCGACCGGCCACCTTCGCTCAGATGCGCCGGCCGTCCTCGGTCCGGTGCTTGGCGCCGCAGTCGCGGCACAGGTCGTGGGTGCGCGGCGCCGGGTCGAACCGGGGGTTGATCCACGCGCTCCCCCGGCGAACCACCTCCGACCGCCGGGCGACGACGTTGCGGCTGCCGCAGATGCCGCACGGCTCGGTGCTCGGTCCGAGATCGGTGGCCCTCCGCTGCCGCACCTCCATGGCCGGTCATCCTGGCGGCGAACGGTGTCCGACGGGTAGCCATTCGTGCACGGCGTCACCGCCCGCTGTGCGCCACCCAGCCCTCCCACGCCGACGCCACCATGTCGCGGACGTCGTGCTGGGCCTTCCAGCCGAGCTCCGCACGGATGCGTTCGGCCGAGGCGACCACGCGCGGCGGGTCCCCCGCCCTGGCGCCGACGACGACGGGCTCCGACCACGACTCGTCCGCTGTGCCGGTGACGCTCCGGATGGTCTCCACGACGTCCCGCACGGAGACCCCCTGGCCTGTGCCGATGTTCGCCGTCAGGTCGCGCACCCGGCCCGCGGTCAGGGCCTGGGCGGCGCTCACGTGCGCGGAGGCGATGTCGGCGACGTGGACGAAGTCGCGGACGCACGTGCCGTCGGGCGTCGGGTAGGTGTCGCCGAAGATGAGGGGCGGCCTGCGGTCGCTGAGCCGCCGGAAGACCATCGGCACGAGGTTCGACTCCCCGGTGTCCGCGAGCGTGGGGACGGCGGCCCCGGCCACGTTGAAGTAGCGGAGGTTCGCGTAGCGGAGGCCCGTCGCCCGCGCCACCGCGGCCACCATCCACTCGCCGATCAGCTTGGTCTCCCCGTACGGGTTGACCGGCCGACAGAAGAGCTCCTCGGTGACCTGCTCCTCGTCGGGCGCGCCGTACACGGCGGCGCTCGACGAGAAGACGAAGTGCTCGACGCCGGCGGCGGTGATCGCGTCGAGCAGCCGCCGCAGTCCCTCGACGTTCTGCTCGTAGTAGTGCAGAGGACGGCGCACCGACTCCTCGACCTGCTTCTTGCCCGCGAGGTGGACGACTCCGCGCACCGAGTGGTCGCGCAACGCCCGTTCGACGCCTGCCTGGTCGAGCACGCTGCCGACCACCAGCGGCACGCCCGCGAGTCGCGCCTCCACGCCCGAGGACAGGTCGTCCAGCACGACGACCTCGTGGCCGGCCGCCTGCATCGCGCCGACCACGTGGGAACCGATGTAGCCGGCGCCGCCGGTCACCAGCCAGGTCACGCAGGGAACCGTACGGTGCCGCAGCTGTTTCTGAGCTGCGCCGGCGGAAGCAGCGGGCGCCACGTTCGTCGATTCCCTGGCCGCAGAGTGGTTCGCCGGGGGCGGAGACCTCGTCGCCGCCGACCTGATCAGTCCCACCGACGCGGGGCACGCCCTCTCGGCCGACCGCATTGAGCCGGTCGTCCGTCAGGTGGTGGAGGGCGCCCCCACGCCGTGAGGGTCAGCGAGAAGCGGCCCGACGCCGCACGCCCGTGCGGATCAGCGCGGCCCCTCCCGCGAGCGTCAGCAGACCGAGGCCGAGCAGCGGGGCCACGTCGGTGCCGGTGTAGGCCAGCGACTTCGCGTTCACCGAGGTGGCGACCGGAGCGGATGCCGTCGCGCCCGCGGCCGACGCCACGTGGAAGGGCACGTTGACGACCCTGCCGCTGGTCAGGCCCTCCAGCTCGACGCGATGCGCGCCCAGCTCGAGGCCCGCCGGGACGGTGAAGGCCAGGCGCAGCACACCGTCGGCGCCGGCCGGGTGGACACCGAGGTCGACGGGCGTCGAGAACAGCGTCACCTGCACCGACTCACCCGGCTGGAAGCCGGGCACGGTGAGCGTCTGCTCGGCGCCGGGGGCGACCGTGGCGCTCCCGGCACCGGCCGGGTAGTCGACGGGCTGCGCCGCGGGGGTCTGCGGGTTCCCCGGGTTCTGCGGGGTGCCGGGGTTGCCCGGCGTCTGCGGCGTGCCCGGGCTGCCCGGCGTCTCCGGGTTGTCCGGGTCCTCGGGGTCCTCCGGCGTGGCCGCGGCGCAGGCCGGGACGGTGATCGGCTCCGCCTCGATGATGAAGGCGTAGTTGTAGTCGACGGCCCCGATGTACAGCTCGGCCTCGAACGCCGTCTGCTGGGCAGCGATGTAGGACTCATCAGGCTCCAGTTCGAGGACGCCGTCGAAGGTGCCGTCCTCGGCGACGAAGAACTGGTGGAAGCCCGGGTTGCCCTTGTGGCCGGACTCGGTGAAGTAGAAGCCGTCGCCGATCAGGAACAGGTCGAGCGTCTCCCCCGCCGGCGCGCCGGTCAGGCTCACCGCCGCACTCATCGAGCCCGGGGTGGCGCAGCTCCGGGTGATGGAGAACGTGCCGCTCGCCCCGCAGAGGTCCTCGACCTCGACGCTGTCGCTCGCAACCGTCTGCCCGCCGGAGACGATGTCGTAGGCGATCACGTCGCCGACCTCGAGCTCCCCCTGCTGGTAGGAGATGGCGAACTGGGCGTTGCCCGACGCGTCGGCCGGGCTGGAGTTCGCAGTTCGGCCGTCGTACTGCGCCTGAACTTCGCTGCCGGGCTCCAGGCCAGTGGCCCGGATCAGACCGGACGGCCAGTCGTCGCAGGCGATGCCGGCCTTGGCGGTGGTCTCCACCGCCGCCTGGGCGACGGCAGTACCGGCGCCCCACGCCGTGACACTGATGGCGGCCACGAGCAGGGCACGGCCCAGTCGACTTCTCACACGAAACTCCCCGTTGAACCCGACGCCGCGACGGCGATCGGCAGCTCGAACCGGCCCGAAGCGGCCGATGCGTCGCGGTACCGTAACTGCCGGATCGTGCGATGGGAACCGTTCCGTCTCACCAATAACAGAGCGCGCGCAACGCGTAGCGGCACGCGGTTGCGAAACCGCCGGCGGGAGGGCGCGCCGCAGCCGATCTCGGCCGACCCGACACGACAGCATGGGCGCGTGATCGCTGGAGCACGCCGAGCGCGACGGACGACCTCGCGCAGGCAGGGCGACGAGTTCGCCTACGAGCTGCTGTTCCTGCGCAGCATGGAGAAGGACGCGCTGGTGTGGCAGACGCCGGCGCTCGCCGTGACCGCGCAGGCGTTCCTGCTCACGATCGGGCTGGATCCCGACACCGCTCGCTTCGCTCGGGGGATCGCCAGCGTCCTCGGCGTCGTGGTCGCGTACATGACCTGCCAGTTGATGGCCAAGCACCGGTACCTGCGCCGCCTCGACGAGTGGAAGCTGCGGGAGCTCGAGGGCGATTCGCGGCTCTCCGGCCTGTCGACGCACGCCTACGGGGACGCGGCCGACGAGTACGCCGGCGCCACACGTCTGACCAAGAGCAAGAGCTATGCCGTCTGGCAGACCGGCCTGGTGCTGATCGGACTGGCCCACCTGCTGGTGCTGACACTCACCGTCGTATGGCCCGCCGGTCTGACGGGTGACTAGCGTCGGACGTCCGTCTCGTGGAGCGGCAGCCGGGCTCGGCGCCAGGTGCACACCTCGTGCACCTCGACCTCCGTGACCCACAGCGGGTTGAGCCAGGCTGCGCCGGCCCTGACTCACGGCTGGTCACGAGCATCAGGGCGCCTCCGCAGAGGCCGCACCGGCCTTCCCCCACGATGGCGCTGGTCTGGCTCTGTCGGGCCGGCTCGGGGCGGTTGGGAAGAATCGCTACAGCTATCGCTCCCGAGTGCCGATCACCGGTCCGAGTGACAGGAGATCCCTCCTGTCGACGGACGTGACAGGAGTGGTCGGTGGCCGGCAGGTCGGTGCTCGCGATCGGGGCGCACCCCGACGACGTCGAGCTCGGCTGCGGCGGCGCGCTGCTGGCGCACAGCGGCGCCGGCGACGTCGTCACCATGCTGGTGATGACCGGCGGCGAGAACGGCCCCGGCGTCACCCACCGCCGCGGTGAGCAGGCCGCCGCCGCGGGCGCCCTCGGCGCCCGGCTGCGCTGGGGCGGCTTCCGCGACTGCACCCTCTCCCCCGACGCCGCCACCGTGCAGGTGATCGAGCAGGTGCTCGAGGAGACGAAGGCCGACCTCGTCTACGTGCACGCCCCCGACGACAGCCACCAGGACCACCGCGCCGTCTCGGCCGCCACCTTGTCCGCGGCCCGCCGGCACCCGCGCGTGCTGCACTACCAGAGCCCGTCGACGCTCACCTTCAACCCGACCGTCTTCGTCGACGTCACGCACCACCTCACCGGCAAGCTGGCCGCCCTCCGCGCCCACGCCTCGCAGGTCGAGCAGTCGGCGATGGTCGAGCCCGACGCCGTCGTCGCCTCCGCCCGCCACTGGGGCGCCCAGGCGCGCATCGGGTTCGCCGAGGCCTTCGTGCCCACGCGGATGGTGCTCGACCTCGCCCCCGTGCCGCGGACCGCCGTCCCCACCCGGCGCACCGACCGGACCCGGCGCGCCGACCGCCCCGCCAAGGTCCCCGCCCCTCGTCGCACCGCCGCCGCCCGATGACCACCACGCTCGAACCCACCGGCACCGTGCACGCCGGCCGTCCCGACGGCCGGCGTCCCGTGCTGTTCCTCTACGTCGCCCTGCTCGCCGTCACGATCTGGGCGTTCGGCGCCGACCCGGTGCTCGGCTGGATCTCCGGCGCCCTGAACATGGTCTTCGCCGTCTACTTCTTCCGGCACCTGGCCTTCGCGGTCAGCGCCGCCCGCTGGGCCGGCACCGACCTCCTCGCCCCCGACGTCGACCTCGACGGCTATACGCCGTCGGTCGCCGTCCTCGTGGGGTGCAAGAACGAGGAGCTCGTCGTCGACGCGATGCTCACCGCCCTGCTGGGCATGCACTACCCCGCCGACAAGCTGTCGGTCGTCGTCGTGGACGACGGCTCGGACGACGCCACCGGCGCCATCCTCGACGCCCGCGCGGCAGCCGAGCCGCGGCTGCGCGTGCTGCACCGCCCGCCGAACGCCGGCGGCGGCAAGTCCGGCGCGCTCAACGAGGCCCTCGAGACCGTCGACGCCGAGATCGTCCTGGTCTTCGACGCCGACCACGAGCCCGAGCCCAACGCCCTGATGCGGCTGGTCCGCCACTTCCGCGACCCCGAGGTCGGGGCCGTCATGGGCCGCTGCGTCATCCGCAACGGCGAGGAATCGACGATGGCCACCACGGTCTTCGTCGACTTCCTCTCCGGCTACCTGGTCAACGAGTACGGCCGCCAGGCCCTGTTCGAGCTGCCGGCCTACGGCGGCGCCAACTGCGCCGTGCGCATGTCGACGCTGCGGGCGCTGGGCGGGTGGAACCCCGAGACCGTCACCGAGGACACCGACCTGACCCTGCGCGTGCTGCTCTCCGGCCAGCGCGTGCGCTACGACGTGTCGGCCATCGACTACGAGGAAGCCGTCGTCACCGCGCGCCGCTTCTGGACCCAGCGCTACCGCTGGGCCCGCGGCCACCAGAAGTGCTTCCGCGACTACGTCGGCCCGACCCTGCGCTCGACGCACCTCTCGCTGGTCGAGAAGTGCGAGTCGGTCCTCTTCCTCCTCAGCTACCACGTGCCGGTGCTCAGCGGCCTCGGCGTGCTCCTCGCCGTCCTGCGCGCCTTCGACATCGGCGACGAGCCGGCCGTGGGCATCCTGCCGCTGTCGATGCTGCTGTTCGTCGGCCCGCTCGCCGAGCTCACCGTCGGCCTGCTGGTCGGCCGGGTCGAGCGGCGCGCCGCGTGGAGCCTGATCGGCTTCATCCCGGCGTTCGCCCTCTCGATCTGGATCACCTCGCGCGCCTACCTCGACGGCATGCTCGGCCGGCAGTACTCGTGGGTGAAGACCTCGCGCACCGGCGCCACGTCGACCGTCACGGCGGCCGCGCGATGACCGCGTCCGCGCAGCGGCGGTGGGTGGTCCTCGTCGAGCTCCTCGTCGCCGTCGCCATCTGCCTGACCGGCTACTTCTGGGCGTCCACCTGGTTCCGCGAGCAGGAGGGCGCGCTCGCCGTCCACGTCCTGCGCCTGTTCGGCGTCGACGAGGTCTCCTCGATCCTGCCGGGGCACATCCTCATGTTCCGCGGGAACGGCGAGGTGCTCGACGGCGTCGTCACCACGTCCTGCTCCTCGCTGCTGACCGTCATGGGCCTGACCGCCCTCAACGTCGCCGTCATGCGCTCCCGCCGCGGGCACGCGGTGCTCGGGCTGCTCGCCGCCGTCGTCGCCGTGGTGATTGCCAACAACATCCGGCTCACGCTCTCGGCGCTCGCCGGGCTGTGGTGGGGCGCCCCCGCCATGACCCTCTTCCACGACTGGATCGGGACCCTCTGGGCCCTCGCCACGACCCTCGGAGGCTTCCTCGTCATGGTCGCCGTCACGCTGCCGGCCGCCCAGCGCGCCGAGCAGGACGTCGCCGGCCGGCACACCGCCCGCCGTCCCAGCAGCTGGGCCCGCCCGGGCCTGGGCTACCGCGCCATGCAGCCGGACACCCCGCTGCAGAAGTACTGGTCGTTCGCCGGCTTCCTCCACCGCCGCGTCCTCCCCCGCGCCCTGTCGCGGCGCATGGCCGCCCGGCGCGAGGCCGGCCGCATCGACTACCGCCTCGGGCACCTCCCGCCCGCCCACCGGATCGCCCAGATCCAGGACCTGGTCGCCGACGGCCTCGGCGCCCACACGGCCACGCTGCTCGCCGTCGCCACCTACGAGGACGACGTCGAGGTCGTCGACGCCCTCGCCGAGGCCATCGCGGCCCGGCAGTGGGAGCCGGTCACCAACGACCGCATCGCCGCCCTGCGCCTGTGGGCCCGCGGTTGGCTCGCCGGCCGCCGGCTCGGCGGCGAGACGCCCGCCCCGGACGACGTCCCCGAGATCGACGTCCGCGAGGACGAGGAGGAGCCGGTGGTCGCCCTCGCCGGCGGACGCCCGCCGGTGCCGGCCGCCGTGCCCCCGCGCCGCCCCCAGCCCCGCTCCTTCGCCCGCCCCACCTCCGAGGACCCGCGATGACCGTCGTCCCGCAGCTGCCCGTCCCCCGCCTCCCGGTGGACCTGTGGCCCTCCCCCGCCGGCGACGGCGCCGTGCTCGTCACCGGCGCCGGAGGGCCCGCGGGCATCGCGGTGATCCGCCGGCTGGTCGCCCTGGGCCACCGCGTGGTGGCCGCCGACGCCGACGGCTCCGCGGCCGGCGCGTACCTCGCCGCCCGGTCGGTCACCCTGCCCCGCGGCGACCACCCGCGCTTCGTCGACGCCGTCCTCGGCGCCGCCGCGGCGTTCGGCGTCGACGCCCTCGTCAGCACGGTCGCCGAGGAGCTGCCCGCGCTCGCCGTCGGCGCGCACCGGCTGGCCGACGCCGGCGTGGGCACGTGGCTCCCCGACCCGGCCGCCGTCGAGCTGTGCTGCGACAAGGCCGCCTTCGCCCGCCGCATGGCGTGGGCCGGCATCCCCCACCCGACCACGACGACGACCGTGACCGGCCTGCCCGAGGTGCCCGGCCCGTGGGTGGTCAAGCCGCGCACCGGCCGCGGCAGCCGCGGGGTCCAGCTCCTCGACGACCCCGCCGCCGTCGAGGCCGCCCTGTTCGCCGACCCCGACCTCATCGCGCAGACCCGCCTCGGCGGCCGCGAGTTCACCGCCGACGCGCTCGTCGACCGCTCCGGCGACGTGCTGACCGTCGTCCCCCGCTGGCGGACCGAGACCAGGGCCGGCATCTCGGTGAAGGGCGAGACCTTCGAGTCCGAGCCGGTCACCGAGCTGGTGCGCGCCGCCCTCGACGCCGTCGGCCTCACCGGGCCGGCCAACGTGCAGGGCTTCGTCGGCGACGACGGCGCCGTCACGGTCGTGGAGATCAACCCGCGCTTCTCCGGCGGCCTGCCGCTGACGCTGGCGGCCGGCGCCGACGTCGTCAGCACCTACCTCGCCGGCGTCCGCGACCCGCACGCGGCGCTGCCGCAGCTCTGGTTCACCCCCGGCGTCCGGATGAGCCGCTTCTTCGCCGAGACCTACACCGACGCCTACGGCCTGCCGGTCGCCGACCCGTGCGCCGCGGCGGTCCTCGCATGAGCCGCAGCCGGCACGTGCTCGTCCCCTTCGGCACGCGCCCGGAGGTGGTCAAGCTCGCCCCGGTGGTCGCCGCCATGCTCGCGGCCGGCCACCGGGTCACCACCGTGGACACCGGCCAGCACACCGACCCGGCGCTGGCCTCCTCGCTGCAGGAGGCCCTCGGCCTGGTGCCGACCCACCGCTACCGGCTGCCCGCCGAGCAGCCCGCCCGCACCGGCGCCCTCCACGCCGACGCGGCCGACGCCGTCGCGCGGTTCGCACCCGACCTCGTGCTGGCGCTCGGCGACACCAACACCGTGCCCGCCTACGCGCTGGCCGCCCGCGGCGCCGGCGTCCCGTTCGCGCACGTCGAGGCCGGGCTGCGCAGCCTGAACATGCGCAGCGTCGAGGAGGTCAACCGGCGCGTGGCCGCGGCCGCCGCCCAGCTCCACTTCGCGCCCACCCGCCGTGCGGCCGCCTTCCTCGCCGCCGAGGGGGTCGAGCCCGAGCGGGTGTTCGTCGTCGGCAACCCCGTCGTCGACACCCTCGTCGCCCGGGGTGTCACGCCGACGCCGGTCGACGAGCGCGACGGCGTGCTGGTCACCGCGCACCGCCCGACCAACGTCGACGACCCGGCGCGCCTGGCCCGCCTCGTCGCCGTCGTCCGCTCGCTGGCCGAGCGGGTCGGCGCGGTGACCTTCCCGGTGCACCCGCGCACCGCCGCCCGGCTCTCGGCCAGCGGCCTGGACCGCGAGCTGGACCACCCCGCGATCACCCTCACCGGCCCGATGGACTACGACAAGCTGCTCGTCACGCTCGCCTCCTCGCGCCTGGCGGTCACCGACTCCGGCGGCATCCAGGAGGAGGCCGCCTACCTCGGCGTGCCGGTCGTGGTCCTGCGCTCCTCCACCCCGCGCTGGGAGGGCGTCGAGGCCGGCACCACCACGCTCGCCGGCCTCGCCGACGACGCCGCGGGGGCCGCGGTGCTCACCGCCGCCCTCGCCCACGCCTCCCCCGCCGGCCAGGAGCGCGCGGCCTCCGCCCCCTGCCCCTACGGCGACGGCACCACCGGCGCGCAGGTCGCGGCGATCCTGGCCGACGAGCGCACCGACGCCCTGCTCGCGCTGACCGAGCCCGACCACACCGACGGGCACCTGCCGTGGTGAACGCCCCGCTCGGCGTCGTCGTCGACCTCGACGACACCCTCTACCCGCAGTCCGACTACCTCGCCGGCGCCGCCGTCGCGGTGGGTGCGGCCGCGACCGCCCGCGGGCTCGACGGCGACGCCGTGCACGCCGCGCTGGTCGCCGAGCTCGCGGCCGGGTCCGACGCCGGGGGCACCATCGACCGCGCCCTGCTCGCGACCGGCGTGCCCGTCGCGGACCTGCCCGCCCTGGTCCCGCCGCTCGTCGTCGCGTTCACCCGCCACGCCCCCGCCCGCCTGACCCCGTACCCCGGGGTCGAGGAGGCGCTGCGGTCGCTCGCCGCGGCGGCCCCGCTGGCCTGCCTCACCGACGGCAACCCGACAATCCAGGACGCCAAGCTGGCGGCCACCGGCCTCGGCCCCCTGCTGCCGGTCGTCGTCGTCACCGACCGGCTGGACGGCCGCGGCACCCGCAAGCCGCACCCCGCCGGGCTGCTCGCGGTCGCCGAGCGCCTGGGGGTGCCCGCGCAGCGGCTCCTGGTCATCGGCGACCGCCCCGGCAAGGACGTCGCCGTCGCCGCCGCCGTCGGCGCGCGGGCCATCCGGATCCGGCAGGGCGAGTACGCCGACGCCCCCGACGTCCCCCTCCCGTGGGCGGTCGCCGGCACGTTCCCGGAGGCCGCGGCCATCGCGCTGCGCGCACTCGCGGCACCACCTGACCGGGTGAATCCGCTCCAGGAACCCCGCCGACCTGCCGACGACGTCCTGACGGCACCTGCACCGTCGCTGCCTCGAGGAAGTGTGCGATGAACGCCAGCCCGACCACCCGCGCTCCCGCGCGGCCCCGCCGCCGGTCGACCCGGTTCGCGCTGGTCGCCGTCCTGATGACGCTGTTCGTCTCCGCCCTGCCCGGCACCGCGTCGGCCGCGGGGATCGTCCCGATGGCGGAGTGCTACGCGCAGAACAGCAACGGGACCTTCACCGTCGTCCTCGGGTACAACAGCCCGTACACCACGACGCGCACCATCTCCCGGGGCTGGAACAACTACGCCACCCCGTCGACGTACACCGCGCAGCTGCCCACGGTCTTCAAGCCCGGCCTGCAGCGCGGCGCCGCGAAGCTCACGGTCTCCCAGAGCGACCTCTACGCCGGCACCGTCAGCTGGTACCTCGACGGCAACACCCTGAACACGTGGAACGCCGGCAGCATCCCGATCTGCACCTCCGCCCAGCTGCCCGCCTACGCCAACGGCGGCGCGATCGTGGTGCTGCTCCTGCTCGCGGGCGCGGTCGGCGTGCTGGTCGTGCGGCGGGCCCGCCGCGTCACCACCGAGCGGGCCGGACCGCTCGCCGTCTGAGCGGGTAGGTCAGGGTCCACCGGCGCGTGGTCGCGATCGCCTCGTCGATGCTGGTGAGGCCGGCGGCCGCGAGGCTGTCGTCCAGCGCCTGCCGCTCCGCGGCCGTGCCGTAGTCGGCCGCGACGGCGCCCAGGTGCTCGACGCGGACGGCGTCGACGACGCCCAGCCGGATGCCCTGGCGCTGCAGGGTCGTCCACTCCACGTCGACGCCCCAGCCCATCAGCGTGCGGGTGGGCAGGGGCAGCGCCAGCCGGCGAGCACGGTCGTCCATCAGGACGATCGGGCCGATCTCGACGAAGCCCGTGTCGCGGGCCAGCATCAGCGGCCGCGAGCGGTTCACCCGGCGGCTCGAGTGGCTGTTCCACTCGTGCGCCGGCTGGCAGATGTCCAGCCCGACCGCACCGGCGATCCGAGCGAGCGAGCGCAGGTCGCCGCGGCTGAAGCGGACGTCGTCGTCGGCGATGACCAGCCAGGCCGACTCGTCCAGGGTCAGGGTGTCGAGGCACCGCCCCAGCAGCTCGAACCGGCCCCCGGGGCCCGAGCCGACGGTGACGTGGGCCAGGTCGGGGTGCACCTCGTCCAGGGCCCAGAGCGCGACCTGCGGGACGGCGTCCGCGAGCAGCCGCGCGAGGTGCCCGGCGTTCTTGTGCCGGTAGACGGCGACGAGCGCCAGGGTGCGGCCGTCGTCGGGGAACCGGCGGGCGAGGTAGCTCTCGGTGGGCAGCGAGCTGGTCGCCCGGCGCACCCAGCGCTGCAGCCGGTCGGACCTGCGCCGCTTCGGCCGGCCGGATCCTGGCCGGCGCATCGGGGTGCCCATCGATCCTCCGCGTGCCGTGCCCGCCCCGCGTCGTCGGCGGCGATGCCCCGAGCACGCTACGGAGCACCACCCGGCACCGGCACCCCTCTGCCCGTCCATGCCCCCCGGCGGGGTCAGGCACGCGAGGGACGGTCGTCCAGCACCTAGGCCTTCCCGGCGCCCCAGGTGCCGAGCGCGACGATCGCCTCGCGCAGCGCGAACCCGCGGTCGGTCAGCGCGTAGGCCCGGGTGTTGTGCCGCAGCGGCAGGCGGGTCAGGACACCGGCCGCCTCGAGCTCGCGCAGGCGGGTCGCGAGCATGTTCGTCGGCACGCCGAGGTCGCGCTGCAGATCGCCGTAGCGCTGCGGCCCGTCGAGCAGCCGCTCCACGATCAGCAGGGCCCACCGGGCTCCGACGACGTCGAGGGCCGCGGCGAGGTCGCTCACGCGGTCGGTGCGGCGTCCGGCTTCATCCAGAACGGCGAGTAGTGGTAGCCGTCGAGGTCGTCGAACTGGCGCTGGTACATGAAGGGGTAGTCGTCGGTGTCACCGATGCGCCCGCCGGCGGCGGCGGCGCGCTCGGCGAGCTCGTCGACCGCCTCGCGGCTGCCCAGGTCGAACGAGACGGTGACCTTGGAGGGCGTGCCGGGTCCGCCGACCAGCTCCTCGCTCCCGCCGACGCTCGCGTACATGTCGCGGCTGCCGAGCATGACGTACTGCTCGGGCGCGATCGCGAAGCACGACACGTTGTGATCGGACATCTCGGCGTTGAGGGTCCAGCCCAGGGCGGTGTAGAAGGCGGTCGCGCGCTCGACGTCCTCGACCGGGCAGGTGATGAAGAGGCTCATGCCGCGACACTTGCAAAATGAAAGTGCGGCGTCAACCCCCGCCGGCACCGGGCCCGCGGCGACGGCCAGGACTCATCGCCGCGCGGCGCTCAGACCCGGCCGTCCATCTCCAGCTCCAGGCCGAGGACGGCGGAGGCGCCGGCTGCGAGCAGCCAGAACCCGACGGTGAAGCACTTGCGAACCGCATCGACGTGGTGGTGTTCCGCGCGCCAAGTGCTCGTCATGGCTCCCTCTCTCGTCGTCGTAGGCCACGAAAGCTAGCGACGGAGCCCGCCGGGAGCACCACGGATGTGACGGGCGGGACGATTGGGACCCGATCGTCAGGGATCCGTTATCTACGGGTCCACCAGTGCCGATGACTGGTGGCCGCCCGCGTCAGCGGCGGCGCGGCGGGAGCAGCGGCTCGTGCGGACCGGGGCGGTCCCACGTGCAGGTGAAGGTGGAGCGCACGTAGTGCTCGGTATCGCCCTCGACGGGCACGTGGACCACGCGTCCCGCGCCGCCGCAGCGGCAGAGGACGACGCGGTCGGCGTCGCGCTGAACCCGGTCCAACACCTCGGCGTCACCGATCACGGGCCGAAGCTTCCGCTGCCGCGGGATGACCGGCAAGCACCTCGGAGATGAACAATCGGTGAACCGACGCCGGTCGGGTGACACGGTGTCGCCGAGGTCACGCAGAACGCGTGACGGCGCTCACCGACGGGGCCGCATGGCCCTCAGCGCGAGCACTCCGGCGACCAGCGACACGACCAGCATCCCGCCCGCGACGACGCTCGTCGCCGTCCCGCCGATCCAGAACAGCGACGCCGCGATCCCGATGACGAGCACCAGCTCGACGATCACGACCGCCGCCAGGAGGACGGCCAACAGCTTGCCCACGGGCGCAGGGTGCCACACGGCCCGGTCCCCGAGCAGCCGTCGTGGCCACGATGACCCCTCCGGGCCGTCCCCCGTCCGGGTGACAGATCGGTAACGACGCTGCAGCAGCCGGCGCGAGATCCCGATCAGACCGTGTGACCACCGCCCCCGTCCTGGGGCAGCCAGGGCCTGCGCTCCCGGTCGCGTCCCGCAGCGGACGCACCGGGCTGCTCGCCGTCCCCGTGGCCGTGGTCGCCGTCGCCGCCGTCGTGGGCGGCCTGCTCGCGGTGCCCTCCAGCCTGGGCCCGGTCGTGGCCGGCGCCGGTCTCGCCGTCCTCGTGGGCTTCCAGGCCACCCTGTGGACCCGCCAGCGCCGGCTCACCGGGGCGCTGGCGCGCAGCCAGTCCTCGTTCCGGATCCTGGTGAAGGGCAGCGTCGACCCCGTCGTCATCCTCGACGACCGGCTGCGCATCACCTTCGCCTCCCAGGGCATCGCCGACCTGCTCGGCGTCGATCCCGCGACCGTCGCCGGCCTGCCGGTGGTCACCTGCGTCCACCCCGACGACCGGTCCGAGCTCACCGGCGCCCTGGCCGCCGACCGCATCCGGCCCGACGAGCACGCCGTCCGCACCGCGCGGGTCCGGCACGCCGACGGCCGCTGGCGGCTGATCCAGGCCACCGTCCGCGACCTGCGCACCGACCCCGAGGTCGGTGCGCTCGTCCTGTACTGCCGCGACGTCAGCTCCCGCGGGACGACGGCGAGCATCGACCCCGACCTGCAGGAGTTCTCGCTCACCGACCCGGTCACCGGCCTGCCCAACCGGGCGGCGCTGGTGCGCCGGCTGGGCGCCGTCCAGCGGGACGCCGTCGGCCAGCCCTACGCCCTCGCGCTGGTCCGCATCAGCGGCCTGGCCTCCGAGGTCCTCGCCCCCAACGTCGAGAGCGCCGTCCTGCGCTCGCTGACCGCCCGGCTCACCCGCGCCCTGCGCGGGCAGGACTGGCTGGCCCGCGGCAAGGACGGCGACTTCGTCGTCCTCGTCGACGGCGGCATCGCCGACGCCGAGACAGTCGCCACCCGCCTCGTCGAGGCCGTCGGCCCGGTCCAGATCCCGGGCGGCTCGCTCCGCCTCACCGCCGTCGCCGGCGTCACCGCCCTGTGCGCCGACGTCGACACCGGCGAGGCCCTGCGCCGCGGCGAGCTCGCCCTGCGCAGCGCCCGCACCGCCGGCGCCGGCTCCGTGCACCGCTACGACGACGCCCTGCGCGTCGAGGAGGACCGGCGGGCCGCGCTGCGGGCCGACCTCGACGGCGCCCTGGAGCGCGGCGAGCTGCGGCTGGTCTTCCAGCCCGTCGTCGACGTCGTCATGCACCGCACCGTCTCCGTCGAGGCGCTGCTGCGCTGGCGGCACCCCGTCTTCGGCGACGTCTCCCCCACCGAGTTCGTGCCCCTCGCCGAGGAGTCACCGCTCATCACCGAGCTGGGCCGGTGGGTGCTGCGCGAGGCCTGCGCCACCATCGCCGGCCTCGACGAGGCCCTCGCGGTCGCCGTCAACGTCAGCGCCCGCCAGGTCCGCAGCGGCGAGCTCGTCCCCGACGTCCTCGCCGCCCTGGAGGACAGCGGCCTGCCGTCGTCCCGGCTGATCGTCGAGATCACCGAGTCGGTGCTGCTCGACGACTCGCACGTCATCGAGGACCTCACCGTGCTGCGCCAGCTCGGCGTCCGCGTCGCCGTCGACGACTTCGGCACCGGCTGGTCCTCGCTGGCCTACCTCGTCGGCATGCCGGTCGACGTGCTCAAGATGGACCAGTACTTCCTGGCGGACGTCGAGCACGACCCCGCCCGCCGCGCCATGTGCCGGGCGGTGCTCCAGCTGGGCAACAGCCTCGGCCTGCCCGTCATCGTCGAGGGCGTCACCGACGAGGCCGTGCTCACGCTGCTGCGCGACATGGGCCACCGCTACCTGCAGGGCTACGTCTTCGCCCGCCCGCTCGAGGCCGAGCAGCTCGCCGCCGGCGCCTGGGACGTCCCCGACCCCGTACCGGCGGTGGCACCGTGATCGGCCTGCGGGAGCTCCCCCGCAGCGTCCGCTGGACCGTGCCGCTGGGCCTCCTCGGCCTGGCCGTCACCGTGCCGTTCAGCGCACCCGACGGCACCGGCATGCAGTGGGACGAGGTCGTCCTCGGCGCCGTCGCCGCGAGCTCGGCGTGGGAGGCCTTCCGCATCGCCCGCGGCATGGACCGCACCGCCGGCCGCCCCTGGCGGATCGTCGGCGTGGCCGCGCTGCTGTTCATGACGGCCCAGTGGCTGGCCGCCGCCTTCCCCGGCCCGGCGCTGGACGGCTTCGGCTTCGACGACGTCCTCCTCTTCGCCGGTGCCGTCTCGCCGCTGCTGGTCTGCGGCCTGCTCGCCCGCCGGGTCAGCCGCACCCGCTGGCCGGCGCTGGTCGTCGACGGCCTCACCATCACCGTCGCGCTGCTCGTCGTCACCGAGGTGCTGCGCACCCCGATCGTCAACCCGGCGAACGCCCCCGACGACCTGCGCTCGCTCGTGCTCATGTACGGCGCCTACGCCGCGGTCATGCTCGGGGGCGCCGGCGCGCTGTGCACCGTCTCGACGGCGGCGCTGCGCCGCTCGGTCAGCGTCATGATCGGCGCCGTCGGCTGGCAGGCCACGGGCGGCGTGGCCGAGGCCATGGCGATCATCGACCCGTCCGCCGTCTGGACGGCGACCTCGGACGTCGCTGTGGCCATGGGTCTGCAGACGGTCGTGATCGCGGCGAGCTTCGCCCCGAAGCGCTTCGCCGACCACACCGAGCGCGCGGCCGCCCCGGTCGTCAGCCCCCTGGGCATGGCGCTGGTCGTGGGCGCCCTGCTCTCGATGCCCGTCGCCATCGGGCTCATGGAGTGGCGCGACCACTCGCACTCGAGCGCCGCCGAGTTCGGGATCGCGCTCGTCCTCACGCTCATGGCCGTGCGCCTGGTCCTCCGGATGCGCGAGGACGGCCGCATGACCGAGGACCTCGTCCGCAGCGAGGAGGACTTCCGCGAGCTGATCGAGGCCAGCTCCGACGGCATCGCGATCATGGACGCCGAGTTCCGGCTGCTGTTCACCTCGCCGGCCGCGCGCAGCCTGCTCGGGCTGCGCGCCGACGCCGAGGACGAGGTGTCGCTGCTCGACCTCGTCGACCCCGCCGACCGGGACGCCGTGTCCGCCGCCACCGTCGAGGTGCCCGCCGGCGAGGGCCCGCCGCTGCACTTCCGCGTCGTCCCCGCCGACGGCTCCGCCCGCGAGCTGGAGGCGACCTCGACCGAGCGGCCGGGCAGCGGCCGCCGCGTCCTCTACCTGCGCGACGTCACCAAGCGCCGCCGCCGCGAGCGCGAGCTCGAGCGCATGGCCTACACCGACCACCTCACCGCCCTGCCCAACCGCGCCATGCTCTTCCGCGAGCTGGGCGCGGGCTCCGAGGAGGAGCGCTGCCTGCTGGTGCTCGACCTCGACGGGTTCAAGGCCGTCAACGACGTCGCCGGGCACGAGGCCGGCGACCAGCTGCTGGTCGAGGTGGCCCGCCGTCTGCACACCGTCGTCCGCGACGACGACCTGGTCGCCCGCCTCGGCGGTGACGAGTTCGCCGTCCTGGTGACCGGTTCGCTTCCCGAGGCGGAGGAGGTCGCGCAGCGGGTCGTCGACACCCTCGGCATGCCGCACCGCACCCCCGACGGCACCTTCGCCGTGGGGGCCAGCGTCGGTGTCGCCGAGCTCGGCGCCGCCGGCGGCCAGGTCGCCTTCCGCGAGGCCGACGCCGCGCTGCGCGCCGCGAAGCAGGCCGGCAAGGGCTGCGTCCGCGTCGCGGGCGACGACGCCCCCGCGCCCGGCGTCGAGAGCGAGCCCGACTTCCAGGACGTCGTCGCCGAGGGCGTGTTCAGCCTGCGCATGGACGCCGCCGTCTCCCCGGACGGCCGCATCGAGCTCGTCCACGCCGTCCCCATGTGGAGCCACCCGGAGCACGCCGCCGTCCGCGGTCTCGAGCTGTGGGGCTTCGCCGAGCGCCAGGGCCGCGCCGCCGAGCTGCAGACCTGGATGCTGCACGAGGCGACCCGGATGGCCGCGCAGCTCCCCGACGACAGGATCGGCGTCGCCGTGAGCCTCCCGGCCGGCGTCGTGACGGCGGAGGGCCTGGCGGCCGAGGTCGCCGGGGCGCTGCGCGCCTCCGGCCTGCCGGCCGAGCGCCTCACCCTGTCGTTCACCGAGGAGACCCTCCTCGCGGGCACCGCGGCCCTCGTGCCCGAGCTCGAGGTGGCACGGGCCACCGGCGTGAAGCTGTGCCTCGACAACTACGGCATGGGCCACAGCCTGTTCGCGCTGCTCGCCCGCCTGCAGCTGGACATGGTCCGGGTCGACGTCGCCGCACTCGCCGCCCGGGACGACACCGACCGCGCCCTCCAGGTGCTGGCGGCCATCCTGCGCACGAACAGCGGCTTCGGCCTGACCACCATCGCCGGCGGGATCAGCACGCCGGAGCTGCGCGACGCCGTGCTCGCCGCGGGCGCCGCGCTGCTCAACGGCCGGCTCCACCCGCACGACCTCGACGCCGACGAGCTCGCCGCGCTGGTCGCCGTCCCCGCGGTCTGACCCGGTGTACAGCTTTCTGCACAGGAAGCCGGCTCAGGGTTTGCCCCCATTTCCGCCGCCGGCCACCCCCAGACGGGCGCAAACGCCTTGGGAACTGTCTCCGCCTCCGCGAATACTGGCGCCGTGACGAGCCCGGAGCTGCACTTCCTGGGCCACTCGACCGTCCGCGTCGAGCTGGCCGGGCGCACCGTGCTCACCGATCCCCTGCTCGCGCCCACCGTCGGCCTGCTCCGCCGGGTCGTGCCGCTGCCCGACCCGACGACGTGGGCCGGCGTCGACGTCGTCCTGATCAGCCACCTGCACGGCGACCACCTGCACATCCCGTCGCTGCGCACGGTCGGGCCGCGCACCAGGATCGTCGTCCCGCGGGGGGCCGCCGGCTGGCTGCGCGGCCGCGGCTTCCCCAACGTCGACGAGCTCTCGGCCGGCGAGGCGGTCTCCGACGGCGACCTGCGGATCACCGCCGTCCGCGCCGAGCACAGCGGCCACCGCTGGGGCCCGCGGTCCACGCACGGGCCGGACACCGAGGCCATCGGGTTCCTGCTCGAGGGCGGCGGGGCGTGCGTGTACGTCAGCGGCGACACCGGTCTCTACGAGGGCATGGAGCTGATCGGCGAGCGGGACGTCGACGTCGCGCTGCTGCCCGTCTGGGGCTGGGGGCCCACGCTCGGCCCGGGCCACCTCGACCCGGTCACCGCGGCGGACGCCGTGGGTCTCGTCCGCCCGGCGTTCGCGGTCCCCGTCCACTGGGGGACGCTGACCATCGCCGGAATGGCGTCGGTCCCCTCCCCGTTGCGGGCTCGTATGCGGCGGTTGCTGGTCGACCCGCCGCGCGCATTCGCCACCGAGGTCGCCGCGCGCGGCCTGGCCACCCGCGTCGTCGTCACCGAGCCCGGGGCCGCGGTCGACCTCTCCGAGGCAGCAGCGGCATGAACCTCGACCTGCTC
This sequence comes from Blastococcus litoris, assembly GCF_003075095.1. GTDB lineage: Bacteria > Actinomycetota > Actinomycetes > Mycobacteriales > Geodermatophilaceae > Blastococcus_B > Blastococcus_B litoris. Next base: position 181,104 of record NZ_QCZF01000001.1, on the reverse strand, counting down.
GGCTCCGCCTGGGACGGCCACGACGCCGTGGGCTACCCCCTGCTCTTCGGCCTGGTCCTGCTCGGCTCGATCGTCCCGGTGGTCCCCACCGGCCTGGTCGTCGGCACCGCCGCCGCCTTCGCGATGACCACCGACAGCCTCGGGCTGACCGTCGTCCTCGCGGTGGCCACCCTGGCCGCGCTGGCCGGCGACCTGATCACCTTCGCGATCTGCCGCTTCGGCGGCCCGTCGGCGGTCCGCTGGGTCACCCGAGGCCAGCACGCCGAGCGGATCGACGAGGTGCGCGAGCAGTTCCGGGCGCACGGCTGGCAGATCATCGTGGCCGGCCGGCTGCTGCCCGCGGGCCGCATCCCGGTCCTGGTCGCCGCGGGCGCGCTCGCCTACCCGTGGCGGCGGCTGGTGCCGGCGTCCCTGCTCGCCGCCTTCCTGTGGGCGCTGGCCTACGCGCTGCTCGGCGTGGTCAGCGGCGGCATCTTCGACTCCCCGCTGATCGCCATGCTGGTCGCGACCGTCCTCGTCCTCGCGGTCGGCGCGGTCACGAACCTGGTCAGCGCCCGCCGTCGCCGTGCGGTGCACACCGCCCCCGAGCCGGAGCACTGCGAGTCATCGTGAGCACCGCCCCTCCGCACGGCCGGCTGCTGCGCACCGGCCGCACCCTCGCCCGCGTCGTCGCCACGTGGGCGGCCGTCACCGGCGCGCTCGTGGTGCTCAGCCACCGGGTCGAGGGCTTCGAGCTGCCGTCCTGGTGGCAGGCGCCGGTGATGGCGCTGCTGCTGGGCCTGCTGTCGGCGCTGGCCTGGCCGCTGGTCATGCGCGTGGCCCTGCCGATCGCCTTCTTCACCCTCGGCCTGGGCAGCTTCCTGCTCTTCGGGGCGCTGGTGCTCGCCGTCTCCTTCGCCATCCCCGGCGTGGTGGTGGCGGGCCTGAGCGAGGCGGTGGTCGTGGCGGTCGTGCTCGCCGCGGTCTCCGGTCTGGTCAGCAGCCTGCTCGCCGTCGACGAGGACGAGATCTTCTTCCGCCGGGCCCGCCGCCGCGCCACGGCTGCCGCCGCGGAGGGCGACCGGCCACCGGGCGTGCTCTTCCTGCAGATCGACGCGCTCGCCTACGACACCGCCCGTCGCGCGGTCCGCGACGGCTGGATGCCGAACCTGGCCGCCTGGATCCGCTCGGGCAGCCACACGATGACGTCCTGGCACACCGACTGGAGCTCGCAGACCGGCGCCTCGGTCAGCGGCATCCTGCACGGCTCCAACCACGACATCCTCGGGTTCCGCTGGTACGAGAAGGACCGCGACCACATCACCCGCGTCTCGCACCCGGCCGACGCCGTCGAGGTCGAGCGGCGGCACTCCGACGGGCGCGGGCTGCTCGCCCCGGACGGCGCCGGCCGCGGCAACCTGTTCACCGGCGACGCCGCCCACGTCAGCCTCACGATGAGCTCGCTGTCGCACGTCGTGCCGGCCCGCGCGCGGCGGACGCGCCGCACCCGCGACCGCGTCGGCTCGGGCTACTACGCCTACTTCGCCAGCCCGGTCAACGCGCTGCGCACCCTCGGCGTCTCGGCCGTCGACATCGTCCGCGAGCTGGCCGCCTCGGCCCGCGAGCGGCGCGACGACGTCCGGCCCCGCGTCTCCCGCGGCGGGATCTACCCCCTGGCCCGCCCCGGGGTCACCGTCATCTCCCGCGACGTCGTCGTCTTCGCGCTGCTCGAGGACATGCTGGCCGGGCGCCCCGTCGTCTACTCCGACTTCCTGGGCTACGACGAGGCCGCCCACCACGGCGGGCTGGAGCGGGCCGACAGCCTGGCCGTGCTGCGCAGCATCGACCAGCAGCTCGGCCGCCTGCACCGGGCGGCCTCGCTGGCGCCGCGGGAGTACCACCTCGTCGTCCTCTCCGACCACGGCCAGACCCAGGGCTGGGCATTCGCCGACCGGTTCGGCGAGACGGTCGAGGACCTGGTCGGCCGGCTCTGCGGGTCGCCCGGGACGGCGCCGACCACGGGCACCCGGGACAGCCGGCGCCCGGTCGAGGGCTGGCAGGTGGCCACCGCGCTCGGCGAGGGCGGCGGCATGATCGCCCGGCGGCTGCGCGAGCGGGTGGAGCGGGCCGGAGCGGTCCGTCACGACCACGACGTCGAGCCCGGGATGGCCGGCGACGTGCCGCGCGTGGCGCCCGGCGTCGTCTGCGTGGTCTCCGGCCACCAGGCGATGGTGTCCTTCCCCGACATCCCCGGCCGGGTCTCGCTGGAGGAGATCGAGCGGCACTGGCCCGCGCTCCTGCCCGGGCTGGTCGACCACGACGGCGTCGGCTTCCTCCTCGTGCACTCCGAGGAGTTCGGCCCGGTCGTGCTCGGCCGCGACGGGCTGCACCGGCTGGCGTCCGGCGTCGTCGTCGGCACCGATCCCCTGCTCCCCTACGGCGAGCACGCCGCGGCGCTGGTCGCCCGCGTCTCGGCCTTCCCGCACTGCGCCGACGTCGTGATCAACAGCCGGTACGACCCCGACACCGACGAGGCGTCCCCGTTCGAGCCGCACGTCGGCTCGCACGGAGGTCTCGGCGGCCCCCAGCAGCACGCGCTGCTGGCCTACCCGAAGGCCTGGACGGCGCCCGGCGAGGTCGTCGGTGCCGAGCAGCTGCACCGCGTGCTGCGCGGCTGGCTGACCGATCTCGGCCACCCCGAGCCGACCGGCGAGGGTGCCGCGATCGGCGAGGACAGCGTCACCGCGCTCGCCCGCGTGCCGGCCGTCGACCCCAGGGACCCGCAGCCGGTCCGCTGAGGTCCGACCGTCCCGTCACCGCCCTGCACCTGAGGCGGGCGACGACCGCTCAGCAGCGGAGCGTCCCCGGCAGCTCGCCGGTGCGGACGAGCTCCTCGGCGACCACCCGCACCTTGATGTTCTGCTTCATCGAGGTCTGGGCCAGCACCTGGAACGCCTTGTCGGCGGTCAGCCTGAACCGTTCCATGAGGATGCCCTTGGCCTGGTCGATCACCGCACGAGATGCCAGCGCCGCCTGCAGGTTCTCCGCCGTGCTCCGGGCGTCCGCGTAGGCCTGCATGTTGCCCACGGCGATCGCCGCGTACGGCACGAAGTGCATGGCCGCCGCACGCGCCTCCTCGTCGAAGGCCCGGGGTTCCCGCGCGTAGATGTTGAGTGCCCCGATGCTCCCCTCGCTGACGGGGAGCGGGACGGAGAGCGAGCTGCGCACGCCCAGCTCGACCACACGGCCCATGTAGTTCCGCCATCGGGTCTCGGAGAGGGTGTCCGGGACCTCGGTGACCTCGCCGCTGCCCGCGGCGTGCAGGCAGGGCCCCTCCCCGTGACCGAACTGGACCTCGTCGGCCTCCAGCGCCAGCGGGCCGCTGGACACCACCGCCTCCGGCCTGCCGTCGAGCACGAGGAAGACCGACGACTCGGTGGGCCTGGGCATCACCATCGTGGTCAGCTCGACGACCCGCCGCAGCAGGGAGTCCATCGAGTGGTCCCGCAGCGCCAGGGCACCGAGCTGCTCGAGGGCCCGGTGCGTCGTCGTCGAACGGCGGGAATCGCTCATGGCCAGGGCTCCGGTCGGTGACACCGGGGACGGATGACCTCGGCCGACAGCCCCGGGCGCTCACCCGTGAACCATCTGCAGCACGCCGCTGTGTGACGCGCTCGTGGACGCGGGCTCTCGGCGTCCAGGTCCGACCCTAGCGACCGGAGCTCATCGCGAGCATGACGATCGCGCGGCGCTCGGTGTGGCGCGATCCACCGGAGAGGGGCGGTTCCACCGGTCGCAGACCGACCGATGGAACCTGACCACGGGAGCTGGACTCTGAACCCGCCGATGGCTGGGTCCGACCGTACGGGTGATCCGCGTCCGACGGGATCGGCGAGGCACGCCCCGGGGCCCATTTCCCTGTCCGGCACGCCCGTCGCCCGCCGGCGGCCAGCACGACGGGCGGCCCGTCGTCAGGGGGTGGCCGCGCGGCGCCGCTCGAGCAGGACGGCGACGACCCGCTCGACCAGGTCGTAGGGCACGGGCCGGTCGTAGCGCAGCTGCATCGCGTCCTTGGCGCCGCGGTACGGCTCGACCTCGCCCGCCAGTTCGCCGTCCATCGGGGGGAGCGGGTACAGCCCCAGGTGCTTCTTCCAGGCCGCCGCGTGGACCAGCGGCCTGCCGTCGAGCACGAACGTGGGCATCCGGTAGCTGATCGTCTCGCCGACGCCCGGGACGACGCGGGCAACGATGCGGCGGACCTCCCCCAGCACCGTCCGCGCGTCCTCGGGCAGCGCGGCCGCGTACTCGTCGACGGTGCTGAAGCTGACGGCCATGCGGGCTTTCTACTGGGCGGCGACCGGCTGCGACAGCTCGACGGTCGCGATGCCGGGCCCCACGTTCCCCTGGGCGGGAGCGCCGGAGAGGTCGCCGAAGGCGCCCAGACCGGCGAGGGCGACGGTGCCGCCCAGGACCGCGGAGGCGACGACGAGCCGCGCACGGAGGACGCGGCGGGTCAGGGCTGCGTCGGTGCGGTTCATCGTGTCTCCTCGGTCCTGGGCGGCGGTTCCCCCTCGTGGTGCAGGACCGACTCTGCGCGCCGAACCGCACGGCGGACGACGGGGAACCGCAAGGGATCCGCAAGATGCGCCGCCGCCGGAACGGGTGGGAATCGGTGACGAACGCGTGAACAGGCGGGCGCCGTTCTGGCACGGAGCGCGCTCCTGGTCGACAGTGAGGCGATGAGACCCGACGCCCGCGCCTGGTTCGAGCACCGCACCTCGTCGGCCACCACCCTGGCCGAGCTCGATCTCGACGCCCTGCTCCGCGCCAAGCGTCGCGGTGGGCACCGCGTGAGCGTCGTCCTGCCGGCCCGCGACGAGGAGGCCACGGTCGGGCGCCTGGTCGCCGACCTGCGGAACCGGTGGGTGGACCGCCTGCCGCTGGTCGACGAGCTGCTCGTGGTCGACTCCGACTCGACCGACGGGACGGCCGCCGCGGCGCGGGCGGCCGGTGCCGACGTCGTCGCCGCCGCCGACGTGCTGCCCGGGCACGGCACCCGGCCCGGCAAGGGCGAGGCGCTGTGGAAGTCGCTGGCCGCCACGACCGGTGACCTGGTCGTGTTCCTCGACTCCGACCTCGTCGGCGACGTCGCCCACTACGTGCCCGGTCTGCTCCGGCCGCTGCTCACCGAACCGCACGTCCGGTACGTCAAGGGTTGCTACACCCGCCCGCTGGAGGTCGACGGGCGCGTGCAGCCGGCCGGCGGGGGGCGGGTCACCGAGCTCACCGCGCGTCCGCTGCTCAACGCGCTGTGGCCGGAGCTCGCCGGCTTCGTCCAGCCCCTCGGCGGCGAGTACGCCGGCCGCCGATCGGCGCTGGAGCAGGTGCCGTTCGTGTCCTCGTACGGGGTGGAGATCGGCCTGCTGATCGACCTGCTCCGGCTCGGCGGCCTCTCCTCGCTGGCCCAGGTCGACCTCGGGGTGCGTCGGCACACCTCGCAGTCGCAGGAGGCGCTCGGGGTCATGGCCGGCGAGGTCGTCTCCACGGTGCTGGCGCGGGCCGAGAGCGGGCGACCGGGACACCAGCCGCTGGCCGCCAGCGGCCTGCTGACGCAGTTCCGGCACGACGGGACCGGCTTCGTGCCGCACAGCCGCGCGGTCGCCGTGGACGAGCGGCCGCCCATGGCGACGGTCCCCGAGTACCGCTCGGAGCGGGCCGGCCTCGCCGGCTGACCCCCCGTAGCGGGGCGACCACGCGTCGGGGAGGATCAGCCGGTGCCGGTCGCTCCCCCCGTCCTGCCCGCGTGACCGCCGTCGAGGTCGTCGCCCACCGCGGCGCTACCGCCGATGCGCCGGAGCACACCCTGGCCGCCTACCGCAGCGCGGCAGCGGTGGGAGCCGACGCGGTCGAGTGCGACGTCCGGCTCACCCGCGACGGCGTGCTGGTCTGCGTGCACGACCGCCAGATCAAGCGGACGTCGAACGGGCGCGGCATCGTCTCCGCGCTGCACCTCGCGGAGCTGGAGCAGTACCAGTTCGGCCCCCGCCGGCCGCGCGGCCGCCACCGCTGGGCCGACGACGAGATCGCGTCCGTCACCGACGAGCCCGACGTCGAGAACGGGCTGGTCCTCACCCTCGACCGGCTGCTCGAGTACATCACCGCCACGCCCGGCACCCTCCGCCTCGCGATCGAGACCAAGCACCCGACGCGGCACACCCACAAGGTGGAGGAGGCGCTGGTGCAGAGCCTGCGCCGCTACGGCCTGCTGGGCAACGGCCGCCCGGTCGAGTGGGCCGGCAAGCCCGCCGTCCGGATGATGAGCTTCTCGCAGCTCGCCGTCCGCCGGATGGCCGAGCTCGCGCCGGCGGTGCCGACCGTCCTGCTCATCGGCAAGCGGCTGCGACCGGTCCGCCGGGAGCTGCTGGGCGGCAGCATGACGGCGCTGGGGCCGGGCATCGCGCTGCTGCGCTCGGACCCGGAATTCGTCGCCGACGCCCACGCGGCCGGCAAGGAGGTCCACGTGTGGACGGTCAACCGGCCGCGCGACATGGACCTGATGCGCGATCTGGGCGTGGACGCGGTCATCACCGACCACCCCGACGAGATGCTGCGCCGGCTCGGCCGCCGCTCCGCCGCCTCCTGACGGCAAGCTTCATCGCGATGACGCGCGCCGTCAGCTCAGGTCGGTGTCGTCCAGCGCGGCGGTGAGGTCGGCCGGGGTGTCGTAGATGGCGAGCGCGCCGGCGTCGCGCAGCTCGTCGTCCCCGAACCCGCCGGAGCGCACCACGATCGCCGGCATCCCGGCGTTCGCGGCGGCCTCGACGTCGTACACCGAGTCGCCGATGACCACGGCGGGGGCGTCCACCGGCTCGCCCAGCTTCTTCAGCGCCACCTGCAGCAGGTCGGGGGCCGGCTTGGTCTCCTCGACGTCCTCGCTCGTCGTCCAGGCGTCGGCCACGTCGCGGACGTCGAGCAGGTCCAGCGCGCGCTCCACGTGGTGCGGCTTGCCGGAGCTGGCCAGCACCACCCGGTGGCCGCGCTCCTTGAGGGCGACCACCAGCTCGCGGGCACCGGGCAGCAGCGCCGTCTCGCCCATCATCGGGTCGACCTCCTCGACCCAGCGCTCGCGGGCGGCGTCGCCGATGCGCTCCTCGACCTCGTCGCCGCCGATCGCGCGCACCAGCTGGTCGCCGCCCATGCCGATCAGCCGGTGGATCCGCCAAACCGGGTAGGTCTCGCCCAGCGACCGCAGCGCCCGGTACCAGGCGAGGGCGTGCTGGTAGTTGGTGTCGACCAGGGTGCCGTCGACGTCCAGGACGGCGATGCGCTGCTCACTCATGCCTCGCCCCATGCCCCGATCCGGGCGTTCTGTACCGAGAGCTCAGGACTTGGCGTGCTCGAGGAGGCCGCGGATCGTCTCGCCGGCCGCCTGGTCGCGGTAGCCCTGGTCGACCTTGTCGAGCGCGTACCGGCGGGTGATCAGCCGGTCGAGCTCGAGCCGGCCCTCCTCGTGCAGGCGCAGCAGCATCGGGATGTCCTTGAACGGGTTGCACGACCCGAACAGCGATCCCTGGATGCGCTGCTCGAAGACCGTCGCCAGCTGGCCGCCGAGGGAGACGTCGCCGTCCTCGGGCCGGTCGGCCAGTGCGGTGAGCACGAGCGTGCCGCCCTTGCCCAGCGCCGACGCCGCGCCGGCGTACGCATCGGCGGACATCTTCCCGACGGTGACGACGACGACGTCGGCGCCCGTGCCGCGGGAGAGCCGGCGGGCCAGACCGGTGGCCTCCCCGGCGTCGGCGACGGTGTGGGTGGCGCCCAGCGACTCGGCGAACTCCCGCTTCATCGCGACCGGGTCGACGCCGATGACGTGCATCGCGCCGGCGTGCACCGCGCCCTGCACGGCGTTGACGCCCACGCCACCGAGGCCGACGACGACCACCGTGTCGCCGGGCCGGACCCCGCCGGAGTAGACGGCCGATCCCCACCCGGTGGGCACGCTGCAGGCGACCAGCGCGGCGGTGTCCAGCGGGAGCCAGGGGTCGATGCGCACGCAGGAGAACTCGCTGAGCAGCGTGTGCTCGGCGAAGGCGCCGATCATGCAGAAGCCGCCCAGCGGCTCCCCGTCCAGGCGGAAGGGGTAGGTGCCGGTCGGCAGCTCGCCCTTGGCGATGGTCGCGCCCTTGTCGCAGAGGTTGGACCGGCCCTGCGCGCAGAACCGGCAGTGCCCGCAGGCGGGGAGGAAGCTGGTGACGACGTGGTCGCCCGGCGCGACGGAGGTGACGCCGGGGCCGACCGCGAGGACGACGCCCGAGCCCTCGTGACCACCGACGATCGGGTAGCGCCCGCCCGGGTTGGAGTGCCGCAGGTGCTCGTCGGAGTGGCAGAGGCCGGCGTAGGCCATCTCGACCAGCACCTCGCCCGGGCCGGGGTCGAGGACCTCGAGGTCGACGATCTCGTACTCGGTCCCGGCCTCGCGCAGCACGGCAGCTCTGGTTCGCACGCGGCCATGCTGCCTGCCGTGGCGCCGGCGGCTGCACCGGCCCCTCGGCGCCGCGCGGGAAGCCGGCGTGCGGCACGATCGGGCGGTGCCCGCGGACGTGCCCTCCCAGCCCACCGAGACCTGTCCCGGCTGCGGCGCGGTCCTCGTCCCGGTCCCGGACGGCGGTCCCCGGCACCCGGGCGCCTCGGCGTCCTGCGCCCGCCTGTACGAGGTGACCCTGCGCGGGCTGCGCGAGGAGGCGGACGCCGCCCCGGGTGGGGACGCCGTGGTGGCGCTGGCGGACGCGGCGTACGACGCGCAGCACCCGGTGGCCGGGAGCCCGGAGCAGCTGCGCGCCGCGCTGGACCGCCTCGGGGCGCGCACCGGCCTCGCGCTGACCCCGCCCCCGCACGCGTGGCGCACCACGATCGCCGACGTCGCGGCCGACCTCGACGTCATCGACCTGCAGGTCCTCGTCGAGTCGTGGGCGCGCGCCGTCTCCGACGACTGGGCCACCGTCGCGACCCATCGCGGGTGAGCCGGCTTCTTTCGTGCCGCTAACCAGATCAGATACTCAGCGTGCTTATGCTGCGACCGTGGGTGAGCTGAGGGATCGTCGTGCACAGAAGAAGGCGCAGACGCGCGAGCACGTCCGCACCGTCGCGCAGCGGATGTTCGCCGAGGGCGGCTTCGACGCGGTGACCATCGCCGACGTGGCGCGCGAGGCCGACGTCGCCGTGCAGACGGTCTTCAACCACTTCGCGACCAAGGAGGAGCTCTTCTTCGACGGGCGCCTCCCCTGGGTCGACGCGCCCGCCGAGGCCGTGCGCACGCGCGCCGAGGGCGTCTCGCCGCTGACCGCGCTGCGCCGCCACCTGGTCGCGGGCGCCGGTCACTTCGTGGCGCTGCAGCTGTCGGAGGAGACCGCGTCGTTCACCGCCGCGCTGGCCGCCTGCCCCGACCTCGCCGCCTACGAGCAGCGGGTGCTGTACGAGGCCGAGCTGCGCCTGGGCGCCTGCCTGGCCGAGGCCTGGGCCACCGATCCGGAACCGGGCGCCGGCCGCGGCCTGGCGCCGGAGATCGCCGCCCCGCTCACCGCCGCGATGTGGCTGACGGCCTCGCGCGTCGTGCTGGTCGAGCAGCGCCGGCTGGCCGCCCACCGGGGCGACGCCGCGGCCGTCGCCGCCGAGGTCGAGCGGCTGCTCGACCAGGTGCTGGCCACCATGCAGGCCCGTTTCGGCACGCCGCTCGAGGCCGGTCGCCGCGCGGACACCGGCTGGCCGCCGGTGGACATGCGGCGCGCCGGCTGACGCGCCCGGGCGGTCAGACGACCGCGGGCTCCCGCGAGGAGGAGACGGCGATCGGCACGAGCACGTCGTCGACCACGCGCTCGACCGCGTCGGGCGTCATCGCGCCGTCGCCGGCCGCGGTGTAGCGCTGCCACCAGAACGCCTGCAGCACCGAGCCCAGGAGCGCCAGCCGGCCGGGCTCGACCGGCTCGCCGCGCTCGGCAGACCGCGCACCCAGCTCGGCGACGACCCGTTCCAGCGGGTGGACCAGCGCCTCGTCCAGCCCCTTGCGCAGCTGCTCCTCGTGGCGGGCGGCGCCCACGATGCTGGCGACGGCGCGCTCCTCGCGGTCCAGCGGGCGGGTCCAGCGCGAGGCCAGCGCCACGAGGTCGGCCCGCAGGGAGCCGCCGTCCTCGGGGACGTCGACCAGCCGGAAGCGGCCGACCGCGGTGCACGCGAGGGCGGCCATGGTGGGCCACCGGCGGTAGATGCCCGCCTTCCCCGCCCGGGCCCGGGCGGCGATCCGGTCGCTGTTGAGCCGGCCCCAGCCCTCCTCGGCGAGGATGTCCACCGCGACGGACAGGAGCTGCTCGGACAGCTCCGAGCTGAGCGGCCGCCCGGGCGTGCCGCTCATGACCGGATTCCGTGACCAGACGTCATACGCACCGCGACATCGTGACGTGTGAATGGATTCACCACAATGACCCTGGACCGGAACCGTTGAGTACTTGAGTACTTGAAACTTGGTGCACCGTGCGCGGACATCCGCGCAGGTCAGGGCACAAGTGTCCCAGTCAGGCGCCGGCCGCGCTCTCGACGTGCACCTTCACCGTCGCGCCGTCCTCGGACAGCCAGCCCTGGCTGCGCGCGCCGGCGATCATGCGGTCCCACTGCGCCTGCCACTCGGGGTCCTTCGCCCGCGGCTGGGCGGCGGCGTGCAGGGCGGCGACGTCGAGGACGGCGGTCTCGCCGTCCTGCAGCCGGCCGAGCCCGGCCCGCTCCAGCACCTCGGCGGCCTCCTCGTCGGTGACCTCCCCCAGCGCCAGGTGCAGCCGGCCGAGGTCGTCGACGTCCACGACCCGCGCCTCCGGACGCTCCTCGGCGCCCCCGATCACCTCGACGATCACGGCGTCCTCCTCGTCATGGGGTCGTTATGGCCACTATGGCCGCTAGACATGCCACGGGAAGCGGGTGAAGTCGGGGTCGCGCTTCTCGAGGAAGGCGTCGCGGCCCTCCACCGCCTCCTCGGCCATGTAGGCCAGCCGCGTCGTCTCGCCGGCGAACAGCTGCTGGCCGACCAGGCCGTCGTCGATGAGGTTGAACGAGTACTTGAGCATCCGCTGCGCGGTCGGGCTCTTGGCGACGATCTTCTTCCCCCACGCGAGCGCGGTGGCCTCCAGCTCGGCGTGCGGGACGACGCGGTTGACCATGCCCATCCCGTGCGCGTCCTCGGCCGTGTACTCGTCGCCGAGGAAGAAGATCTCGCGGGCGAACTTCTGGCCGACCTGCCGCGCGAGGTAGGCCGAGCCGAAGCCACCGTCGAAGCTGCCGACGTCGGCGTCGGTCTGCTTGAACCGTGCGTGCTCCGCGCTGGCCAGGGTCAGGTCGGCGACGACGTGCAGGCTGTGCCCGCCACCGGCCGCCCAGCCCGGGACGACGCAGATGACGACCTTGGGCATGAACCGGATCAGCCGCTGCGCCTCGAGCACGTGCAGCCGGCCGCTCGAGCGCCCCTTGTCGTGCTCGTAGCCGTACTTCCCGCGGACCCGCTGGTCACCGCCCGAGCAGAAGGCCCACCCGCCGTCCTTGGGGCTGGGGCCGTTGCCGGTGAGGAGCACGCAGCCGACGTCGGTGGACAGCCGCGCGTGCTCCAGCGCCTCGATCAGCTCGTCGACGGTCTGCGGACGGAACGCGTTGCGCACCTCGGGGCGGTCGAAGGCGATGCGGACGACGCCGGCGTCCACGGCCCGGTGGTAGGTGATGTCGGCGAAGTCGAAGCCCTCGACCGGCGCCCACGCGGAGCTGTCGAAGATCTCGGAGACGTCGTCGCGGGCGCTCATGCGCTCGAACCTAGGGCAGCACCGTGCCGAGCGTGTCGGTGACCGGATCGGTGACCCCGTCGACCACGTCGGTGACCGTCTCGCAGAGGCACGGCTTCTCGGCGGCGGGCGGCGTGGGCTGCTGAGCGGCGGGCTGCTGGGGCGCCGGCTGCTGGTTGCTGCCCGGCGACGTGCCCGGGTTGCTCCCGCCGCCCGACGGGGCCGGGTGGGTGCCGCCACCGGCAGGCGCCGGCTGGGCCCCGGCGACCGGGACCGACCCGCCACCGGAACCGGCACCCGCTCCCGCGGAGCCGCCGCCCCCGCCCGCGACGGCGGCGCCCCCGGTACCGCTCCCGCCACCGACGTCCGACACCTCGGCGGCCGGGTCGACCGGGGGGACCTCGGGGGCCGGCGACAGGGAGGACTCGGTGGCCACCCCCGGGGTCGACGGGCCGGGGCCGCCGCCGATGCCCGTGTCCGGGTCGCCGGTGAAGACGCCCTCGGGATCACGGGCGGTTCCGGTGCGGTCACCGCCCCCGGCCAGGAACAGGGCCAGGGGGGCGGCGACGAGCAGGCCCGCGCAGGCCATGCCGAGCACCAGGATGATCCGGGCCCGGTGCTGCTGGACGGTGGAACGCAGAGCACCGGGCCCGGCGCCGCGCGATGCGGGGCCAGGGGCGCGGTGCCGGTGGACGCGGGACAGGGCCGGCTCCTTCAGGTGGTGCGGTGGTGCAGGGAAGCCGTGACCGCCTACCCACGCAGAGCGACCTCATGCCCGACACGCCGGACTACCGTCGCGCGTCCTCCAGCAGCGGGCGCAGGCGGCCGAAGGAGGCCGCGAGACCCGGGTGCAGGTCCACCTCGCCGAGCCCTGACAGCGGCACCCAGGCCACGCCGTCGCTCTCCCCGTCGAGCCGCAGGTCCGCGGCCTCGATCCGCCGGGCGGGCCGGGCGAGCACCGTCGTGTAGGCCCAGCCGCCGTGGTCGTCCACCGACCGCGCACCGAGGACGACGTCGTCCGGGAGCAGCCCCAGCTCCTCGCGGACCTCCCGCAGGGCGCCGTCGGCGGCCGTCTCCCCGTGGTGCAGCGCGCCGCCCGGCGTCCCCCACGTCCCGCCGTGGTGCGACCAGGCCGCCCGGTGCTGGAGCAGCACCTCGGGGCCGTCGGCGCCGTCGCGGTGCAGCAGCAGGCCCGCCGCCCCGGCCCGGCCCCAGTGGCGGTGGCCCTGGGCGCAGGTCGTCCAGCCGTCGGTCGAGGCGAGCACCCGCCCAGTGAACCCGGTCGGCGCAAGGGTGGAGCTCCTGGCCACCCCCTCGACGCTCGTGCTCTGCCCACCCTGGTAGGCAGAGCACACGCGTGCGAGAACCCACCTGCGGAGGTCCACCCCCATGCCCACGACGACGACCATGGCCGAGGTCCCCGGGCTCCTCGGCCAGGAGCTCGGCAGCAGCGAGTGGTTCGAGGTCACCCAGGAGCACGTCAACCAGTTCGCCGAGGCGACCGGTGACCACCAGTGGATCCACGTCGACGTCGAGCGCGCGAAGGCGGAGAGCCCGTTCGGCGGGCCGATCGCGCACGGCTACCTGACCCTCTCCCTGCTCGCGCCGCTGTCGTCGCAGGTCCTCGTCGTCACCGACACGGTGATGGGCGTCAACTACGGCCTCAACAAGGTCCGCTTCCCCTCGCCGGTCCCGGTCGGGTCGCGGGTGCGGCTGACCGCGAGCCTGAAGAACGTCGAGGAGATCACCGGCGGCCTGCAGCTCACCCTGGCGGCCACCATCGAGCGCGAGGGCGGCGACAAGCCGGTCTGCATCGCCGAGCCGGTCTACCGCTACTACGGCGGATGACCCGCGTCGCCGTCTTCACCGGCTCGCACGCGGGCCCGGACTCCCACGCGGAGGCCGCCGCGGCGTTCGCCCGTGAGCTCGCCGGGGCCGGCGTCGGCATCGTCTACGGCGGTGGGCACGTCGGGATGATGGGCGTCGTCGCCGACGCCGCGCTCGCGGCCGGCGGCGAGGTCGTCGGGGTCATCCCGCAGCACCTGGTCGACGACGAGCTCGCACACCCGGGCCTGACCCGGCTCGAGGTCGTGGCGTCGATGCACGAGCGCAAGGCGGTGATGGCCGAGCTCGCCGACGCCTTCGTCGCGCTGCCCGGAGCCGCGGGCACCCTCGAGGAGCTCTTCGAGGCCTGGACCTGGGGGATGCTCGGCCTGCACGCCAAGCCGACCGCGCTGCTCGACGTCGACGGTTTCTGGCAGCCCCTGCTCACCCAGCTGCGCCGCATGGTCGACGACGGCTACCTCGACGCCGTCCGGCTCGACGCCTTCGGGGTGGTGAGCGACGCCGCGGGCCTGCTGGCGTTCGTCGACGGCTACGTGCACCCGCCCCGGAAGTGGACGGCACCGCCACAGCCCTGAGCGTTGTCTGTAACTCCCCGGCAACAGGTTTCGTGGTCCACTGGTGGGATGCCGCCCCGCCAGGTCGCCGAGACCCGTGTCGTCCACGGGCACAAGCGTGCTTTCATCCGGGCCGGCGAGGGGCCTGCGCTGCTGCTCCTGCACGGCATCGGGAACAACTGCCAGACCTGGGCGGGCGTGATCGACCGGCTCGCCGAGACGCACACCGTCATCGCGCCGGACCTGCTCGGGCACGGCAACTCCGACAAGCCGCGCGGCGACTACTCGATCGCCGCCTACGCCAACGGGATGCGCGACCTGCTGTCGGTGCTCGACATGGAGCAGGCCACCGTCGTCGGCCACTCGCTCGGCGGCGGCATCGCGCTGCAGTTCGCCTACCAGTTCCCCGAGCGGTGCCAGCGCCTCGCGCTGGTGGGCAGCGGCGGCCTCGGCCCGGAGCTGTCGGCCGGGCTGCGCGCGGCCACCCTGCCGGGCGCCGAGCTCGTCATCACCGCCCTCGCGGGGGTGTCCGGCCCGTTGCGGGCAGGCCTGCAGGCGGTGGAGAAGGTGGGCCGGGTGGCGGGCTGGCGTCGGGTCGGCGACCTCGCCGAGGCCGGCGACGCCCTGCTGGCCCTCAAGGACGTCGAGGCGCGGCGGGCGTTCCTCCGCACGCTGCGCGGGGTCGTCGACGCGCGCGGCCAGGCGGTCACCGCGGTCGACCGCCTCTACCTCGCCGACTCCGTCCCGATGCTCGTCATCTGGGGCAGCCGTGACCCGATCGTCCCGGCGCAGCACGCCGAGACGGTGCGCTCGCTCGTGCCCAGCGCCCGCGTCGAGGTCTTCCGGGACGCCGGCCACTGGCCGCACCTCGACGACCCCGACCGCTTCTGCGACGTCCTGCTCGACTGGATCGGCAGCACGGAGCCGGCCGCGCACGACCTCGACAGCTGGCGCCGGCTGCTGGCCCAGAACTGGGACGGCGTCGCGCGGCCGGTCCGACCTGCCTAGCGTTCCTCCTGTGGAGCACTGGGACGTCGTCGTCGTGGGGGGCGGGCCGGCCGGGTCCGCCTGCGCCGCGGCCGCCCGCCGCGCCGACCCGTCCGCGCGGGTCCTGGTCCTCGACCGCGCCGACTTCCCGCGCGACAAGGTGTGCGGCGACGGGATCGCCCCGGAGGCCCTCGACGTGCTCGCGAGCCTCGGCATCGACCCCGACGCGGCCACCGAGGGCTACGCCGTCGTCCCGCGGCTGCGGCTGCGCTCGCCGGGCGGCGCGCTGGTCGAGCGCACGATGCACCGCCCCGCCCGCGTCGTCCCCCGCGCGGTCCTCGACGCCCGGCTCCTCGCGTCGGCGCTGGCCGGCGGCGCCGAGTTCCGGCGGCACGTCGTCCGCCGCCTCGAGGTGCGCGACGACGTCGTCGAGGTCGACGGCGTCCTGACCGCCGGTGCGGTGGTGGGGGCGGACGGCGCCGAGTCCGTCGTCCGGCGGGCGGTGGGCACCGCGCCGAACCGGCCGCAGCACCTCGCGATCGCGATCCGCGGCTACGCACCCGTGCCGGAGGGGCTGGAGGACGTCCAGCTCATCGCCACCACCGAGCAGCGGTGGCCGGCCTACGCGTGGTCGTTCCCCCTCGGCGACGGGCGGGCGAACGTCGGCTACGGGGAGCTGGTCTCCGGCGGTGTGAACCGCGAGGGCCTGCTGGCCGGGCTCGAGCGGTTGCTGCCCGGCGTCGGGGCGACCGAGCTGAAGGCGCACCGGCTGCCGCTGTCGACCGGCCGGCCGCGCCAGCCCGACGGCCGGGTGCTGCTGGCCGGGGACGCCGCGTCGCTGATCAACCCGCTGACCGGCGAGGGGATCTTCTACGCGGTGCTGTCCGGGTCGCTGGCCGGTGCGGCCGCCGTGCGCGGGGCGTCCGCGGGGGCCGAGTACCGCACGGCGCTGCGGCGGCGCCTCGGCCGGCACCTGCTGCACTCCTCGACCGCGTCGTGGGCGAGCCGGTGGCCGTGGGTGATGGACGCCGTCTTCCGCGCCGCCGCCGGCGACCAGCGGGTGTTCGACGACGTCGTCGACCTCGGCCTGTCCGACGGCCGGCTCACCGCGCGCACCCTGGCCGCCGCCACCCGAGCCCTCTCGCGGTAGAGCACGGGGAGTTCCCGCGGGCGCCGCGCCGACGTCACGCCGCCGTCATCGCACCGCTGGAGCCTGCTCGCATGACCGAGGCACCGCCCCGCCCCGCCGTCGTCCCGCTCCCCGCTCCCGACCGCGCCACGCCGGCCACCCAGCAGCAGCGCCGGCTGCGCTACACCGCCACCCTCGCCGGGCTGCGCGCCCGCGCCGCCGTGACGCCCGCCGGTTCCCTCCCCCGCCTCCAGCTGTGCGGGGCGGCGAACCTGCTCACCGCCCTCGGCGTCCGCGTCGACGTCGTCCAGCCGCGCGTGGCGTGGCCGCGCGACCACCGACACCGGCTGCAGGTCGAGAACACCGCCGGGCTGCTCGGCGACCTCGCGCTGCTGGTCGGCGTCCCCCGGACGACGGAGGGGTGGGCCGACGTCGCCGACCGGGTCCTGCCGCTGCGGCCCTCCCGCCCGCCGGCCCGCCGCACCTCCGGCGCCCTCTCCTGCCCCGTGTCCGTGGGCTTCCGCACGGCCGACGGGCCGCTCCCGGTCACCCCCCGCACGCTGAACGACGTCGTCGCCGTCCGCGGCCTGGTGATCGACGTGCGGCTGCACGAGGCACGGGAGGAGCGGCGTGCGGCCTGACCCCGGGCATGTCCGGCCCCGTCCGGTTGTTGCCGTCCGTAGGGTCCGCGGCAGCTGGCAGTTCTCGCGCTCGAGCGGGCCCGCCCCGACCTCTCCCGACGTAAGGCCTGTCCCGACCTGTGAGCGTTCCCCCGAAGTCCCCTGATCGACGCCGCAAGCGCAGCGACCGCGACCTGCGCGACCGCGGCGAGGACCGCGCCGCCGCGCGCGTCGAGAAGCTCGCCCAGCAGAGCTGGGTGGAGGGCGCCGAGCCCGAACTGCCCGTCCGCACCACCCGGCCCGAGGACGTGGTCTTCCACCTCGGCCCGACCAACTCCGGCAAGACCTACGAGTCGCTGCTCGCGCTGGAGGAGAACGGCCGCGGCGTCTACGCCGCGCCGCTGCGCCAGCTCGCCCACGAGGCGTACGCCCGCCTGTCCGCGCAGCTGCCCGCCGGCACCGTCGGCCTCTCCACCGGCGAGGAGGAGATCGACCCCGACGCGCCGATCCTCTGCTGCACCGTGGAGAAGGCGCCGATGCGCGGTGACCTGCTGGTCCTCGACGAGTCCCACTGGGTCGCCGACCCCGACCGCGGCCACCACTGGGCGCGCCTGGTCCTCACCGGCGACTACCGCGAGATGCACCTGATCTCCGCCGCCGAGGCGTACCTGCTGCTCAAGCCGCTGGTCGCCGACGCGAAGTCGATCACCGTCGTCAACCACAAGCGGCTCTCGCGGCTCGACGTCCTCAAGGCCCCGGTCCGCGCCGACGGCGTCCGGCCGCAGACCCTCGTCGTCGCGTTCTCCCGCAAGGCCGTCTACGCCGTCGCGGCGGCGCTCGACCCGCACCGCCCCGGCAAGGTCGGCGTCCTCTACGGGGCGCTGCCACCGGCCACCCGCCGCGAGGTGATCGACCGCTTCACCCGCGGCGAGACCGAGGTGCTGGTGACCACCGACGTCATCGGCCACGGCATCAACGTGCCGGCCACGACGGTGCTGTTCGCGGAGACGACGAAGTACGACGGCTTCGAGCGCCGCGCGCTGCGGACCTGGGAGACGGCGCAGATCGCCGGCCGCGCCGGGCGCTACGGCCTGACCGGGCACGGCGCCGTCGGCATCCTCGCCGGGGTCGCCGGCATGAAGGCCGACGCCGGGCTGCTCAAGGCCGGTGCCGAGGTGGCCCGCGGCGACGCGATGAGCGACCTGCCCAAGCGGCGGCCACGGCTGCGCCCCGAGCTCGACGACCTCGGCGCCTTCGAGCCGGTCGACCTGCCCGAGGCACTCACCCGCTGGACCGCCTGGGCGCGCGCCGCCACCAAGGACCAGTCCATGACCGCCGACGACGTGACCGGGCTGATCGTCCGCGTGCACGCCCTCCTGCCGCTGCTGCGCGGCCCGCTCGGCGCGGTCGGCGACCTCTGGACGGTGTGGCGGCTGATCAACCTGCCGATCGACTACAACCCCCCGCGGCGCACCCGCTGGCTGGTGCTCGCCCGAGCGGCGCTGCGGTCGGCGGCCGGGCTGCGGGTCGACCCGGAGACCGTGCTGGAGCCGGTGCCGGACAAGGGCATGGTCGAGGACTACGAGCAGGCGGCGGCCGCCGCGCGCGACGCCCAGACGCTGCTCCGCTCCTTCCCCGGCGTCGCCGGCCTCACCGCCGAGGACGCCGCCGAGGTCGAGGAGGCGTGCGCCGACCGGATCACCGAGCTGCTGCCCGCCGCGATCGGGCTCTCGTCGTCGGGACGGTGCAGCTCCTGCGGTGCGGGCATCGCCCCGTGGTTCACGACCTGCCGCGAGTGCTCGGTGCGGTCCGCCGGCCGGGGGCCGGGCCGGGAACGCCACGACACAACCCGGCACCACGAGGGCCACGGCCGCCAGCCGAGGCCGGCGCGCGGCGGCGGTCGCGCGGGCGACACCGGGGGACGGCGCACCGGACGCGGGAGCGCGGCGCAGGAGGGGCGGGGGCGGTCGCGCCGTCCCCGCTGATCGCGCGGGCGGTCAGCCGCCGAGCCGCTCCCCGTCCGCGCCGAACAGGTGCACGTGGCCCGGCCGCGGCGCCACCGTCAGCACGTCGCCCTTCAGCGGCGGCCGCCGCGAGTCGACGCGCACGGTGACCGCCTGCGCGACGCCGCCGACCGTCGTCCGGCCGTAGGCGTAGGCGTCGGCACCGAGCTCCTCCACGACGTCGATCTCGACGGGCAGGCCGCCGGCCGCGACGTCGAGGTCCTCGGGACGGACGCCGAGCGTCACCTCCGCGACACCGGCCCGTTCGAGGACGGCGCGGTCCACCGGGTGCACCTCGCTGCCGAAGGCGACGCCGCCGTCGGTCACCGGCAGCTGGAAGAGGTTCATCGCGGGCGAGCCGATGAAGCCGGCGACGAAGGCGTTGCGGGGGCGGTCGTAGAGCTCCCGCGGCGTGCCGACCTGCATGAGCAGCCCGTCCTTGAGCACGGCCACCCGGTCGCCCATCGTCATCGCCTCGACCTGGTCGTGGGTGACGTAGACGGTGGTGACGCCCAGGCGCCGCTGCAGCTGGGCGATCTGCCGGCGGGTCTGCACCCGCAGCTTGGCGTCGAGGTTGGACAGCGGCTCGTCCATGAGGAAGACCTGCGGCTGGCGCACGATGGCCCGGCCCATCGCCACCCGCTGCCGCTGCCCGCCCGAGAGCGCCTTGGGCTTGCGGTCGAGGTACTCCTCGAGGTCGAGCAGCGCGGCCGCCTCCCGCACCCGGTCGCGGATCTCCTGCTTCGGCACGCCGGCGATCTTGAGGGCGAAGCCCATGTTGTCGCCGACGGTCATGTGCGGGTAGAGCGCGTAGTTCTGGAACACCATCGCGATGTCCCGGTCCTTGGGCGGCAGGTCGGTGACATCGCGGTCGCCGATGAGCACCCGGCCGCCCCGCACCTCCTCCAGCCCGGCGAGCATCCGCAGCGACGTGGACTTGCCGCAGCCGGACGGGCCGACGAGGACGAGGAACTCGCCGTCCTCGACGGTGAGCTCGAGGGCGTCGACCGCGGTGCGCTCGGCCCCGGCGTAGACGCAGGTCGCGCGGTCGTAGGTGACGGTCGCCATCGGGCCCTCCGGGCAATTCGTGGATCCGGGGCGGAAGTGCGCTCCCGGGCGATCGGAAGATACCGCTCCGCAGGGTCCGCGGAAAGGGTCCGGGGTGGCCCCGGACGGCAATTCCGCCCGACCGGTCGAATGGTGCGGCCCGACCCTGTGGAAAGGGCGCGGGAAATGGTTCGGCTCGACTAGTGTCGTCGGCACATCCGGTCGCGGGAGAAGCAGAGGGACATGTCGGAACTGGACCACCTCGTCAACGCCTGCCTGATGCCCGGATTCGCCGGACCGGCCGTTCCCGGGTGGGTCGCCGGCGCCCTCGACGAGGGCCTGGCGGGCGTCTGCCTCTACGGGCAGAACCTCGTGGGCGCGGGTTCCGCCCCCGACCGCGTACGGGCCGTCTCCGACGCGCTCCGGGCGGTCCGCGCGGACGCCCTGATCGGCATCGACGAGGAGGGCGGGGACGTCACCCGGCTCGAGTACCTGGTGGGCAGCAGCTACCCGGGCAACCTCGCGCTGGGCGTGGTGGACGACGAGGCGGTCACCACCGCGGTCGCCGCCGCGATCGGGCACGACCTGCGGCGGGCGGGCGTGAACGTCGACTTCGCCCCGTCGGTCGACGTCAACAGCGACCCCCGGAACCCGGTCATCGGGGTGCGCTCGTTCGGGGCCGACCCGGCCCTGGTGGCCCGGCACGGGGCCGCGTACGTGCGCGGGCTCCGCTCGGTCGGGGTCGCCGCGACCGCCAAGCACTTCCCCGGGCACGGGGCGACCACCGTCGACTCCCACCTCGGTCTGCCGGTCATCGACGCCGACGAGGAGACCTTCCGCCGGCGCGAGCTGCCGCCCTTCGCCGCCGCCGTGGCCGCCGGCGCCGACCTGGTGATGACCTCGCACGTCGTCTTCACCGCCCTCGACGACCGGCCGGCCACGCTCAGCCGGCGGCTGCTGGTCGACCTCCTCCGGGGCGAGCTCGGC
Organism: Blastococcus litoris; assembly: GCF_003075095.1. Taxonomy (GTDB): domain Bacteria; phylum Actinomycetota; class Actinomycetes; order Mycobacteriales; family Geodermatophilaceae; genus Blastococcus_B; species Blastococcus_B litoris. The sequence continues at coordinate 160,146 of NZ_QCZF01000001.1, read as the reverse complement.
TTCGAGGGCGTCGTCGTCACCGACGCCCTCGACATGGCCGGCGTCCGCGCGGCGCACGGCATCCCCGGTGCCGCGGCCCTGGCCCTGGCGGCCGGGGCGGACCTGCTGCTGCTGGGCGCCGAGGACGGCGAGGAGGACTGCGCCGCCGTGCGCCGCACCGTCGCGGAGCACGTGCGCGACGGCCGGCTGCCCGAGGCCCGCCTGCGCGAGGCGGCGGGACGGGTGACCGCGCTGCGGCACCGGCTGGCGGCGTCGCCGGCCGCGGAGCAGTCCGCCGTCGACCGCGAGGTGGGTGCGGCCGCGGCCCGGCGCGCGACACGGACCCGCGAGGCCGGCCGGCTGCCCGGTCCGGCACTGGTCGTGGAGCTGCGCGGGGAGGCGAACATGGCCGTCGGCCAGGCCAGGTGGAGCCTGGCCGAGCCGCTGGCGGCGCACGGGCTGCTGGCCGGCGCCGTCGCCGTGCACGACGGGACGCCGTCGGTCGAGGAGGCGCTGGCGGGAGCCGACGGGCTGCCCGTGGTGGTCGCCGTGCGCGACGCCTACCGCGCCCCGTGGCAGCGCGAGTGGCTGCAGCGGCTGGTGGCCCGGCGCCCGGACGCCGTGGTCGTCGCCCTCGGCATGCCCGACGACGCCGATCTGGTCCCGGGCCCGGTCGTGACCGCGCACGGGGCGGGTGCTGCGAACACCCGCGCGGTCGCGGAGCTGCTCGGCGGCCGGGCGTGACCACGCTGCTGCGGGGCGCCCGCCGGGTCGACGCAGACGGCGCCGTCGACGGGGGCTGGGCCCTCCTGGACGGCGGCACCGTCGCCGCGACCGGCAGCGGCGCGCCCCCGCCCGCCGACGAGGTGGTCGAGGGCGCGTGGCTGACCCCCGGCTTCGTCGACCTGCACGCGCACGGGGGCGGGGGATACGCCTTCGACGACGGCGCCGAGAGCATCACCGCCGCGCTCGAGGTCCACCGCCGGCACGGCACCACCCGCAGCGTGGTCAGCCTGGTGGCGAACCCCCTGGACGCGCTCGAGGAGTCCCTCGCCGCGGTCGCCGGCCTCACCGGGGTGCTCGGCTCGCACCTGGAGGGCCCGTTCCTGTCGCCGCAGCGCTGCGGGGCGCACGACCCGCGGCACCTGCGCGCACCCGCGGAGGACGACGTCCGGCGCCTGCTCGCGGCCGCCCGCGGCACGCTGCGGCAGGTCACGATCGCGCCGGAGCTGCCCGGCGCGCTGGAGGCGGTGGAGCTGCTGGCCGGCGCCGGCGTCACCGTCGCGGTGGGCCACACCGGGGCCGACGCGGAGCTCACCGCGCGGGCCTTCGACGCCGGCGCCCGCCTGCTCACCCACGCCTTCAACGCCATGCCCGGCATCACCGCCCGCGCGCCCGGGCCCGTGCTCGCCGCGGTGGCCGACCCCCGCGTGACGATCGAGGTGATCCTTGACGGCCGCCACGTGCACCCCGACGTCGTCGGCCTGCTGTTCGCCGCCGCCCCCGGCCGGGTCGCCCTGGTGACCGACGCGATGGCCGCCGCCGGGGCCGCCGACGGCCGCTACCGCCTGGGCGGGCTCGACGTCGACGTGCGCGACGGCCGCGCCGTCCTCGCCGGGACGTCGACCATCGCCGGCTCCACCCTGACCCTCGACGCCGCGCTGCGCACCGCGGTCACGACGCTGCGCCTCGACCCGGTCGCGGCCGTCACCGCGGTCACCGCCACCCCCGCGGCGGCCCTGCGGCTCGGGCACCGCCTGGGGCGGCTGGGCCCCGGCTTCGCCGCCGACGCCGTCCTCCTCGACGAGGACTGGCAGGTCCGCGCCGTCTGGGCCGAGGGCCGGCGGGTCCGCTAGGGGCGCTGCCACCCCGGCTTGTGGGCGTAGGTGTGCCGGTAGTAGTCGGTGAGGCGGAGCGCCGAGGCCGCGGCCCCGTCGACGACGACGGCGGCCCGCCGGTGCAGCTGCAGCGCCGACCCCGGGCACATGCTGGTCAGCGGCCCCTCGACGGCGGCCGCGACCGCCTCGGCCTTGCCCTCCCCCTGCGCCACCAGCAGCAGCTCGCGCGCCTCCAGGATCGTGCCCAGGCCCTGGGTGAGGCAGTGCGTCGGCACCTCGTCCGGCGAGGCGAAGAACCGCGCGTTGTCCGCGCGCGTGCGCGGGGCCAGGGTCTTGATCCGGGTGCGCGAGGCGAACGACGACGTCGGCTCGTTGAAGCCGATGTGCCCGTTGGCGCCGATCCCGAGCAGCTGCAGGTCGATGCCACCGGCCGCGGCGATCGCCCGGTCGTACTCCTCCGCCGCGGCCTCCAGGTCGGCGGCCCGGCCGTCGGGCACCCGCACGCGGTCCGGCGACATCCCCAGCGGGCCGACGACCTCGCGGGCGATCACCGCCGCGTAGCTCTCCGGGTGGGCCGGCGGGATGCCCACGTACTCGTCCAGCGCGAAGCCCCGGACGCCGGACATGTCCAGCTCGCCGGCGGCCGTGCGCCGCGCCAGCTCGGCGTAGATGCCGGTCGGCGAGGACCCGGTGGCCAGACCCAGCACCGCCTCGGGGCGGCGGCGGACCAGGGCGGCGATCCGGTCGGCCGCCAGCCGGGCCACCTCGTCGGCCGAGCCGAGGATCACGACCTCCACGGCGCCCCCCTCACGGGACGGGGAACACGGGAGCCGGGAACACGCGAGCCGGGACCGCGGGCGCCGGGACCACCGCCTCCCGCGCGGCGAGCGCCGCACCGATCGGAGCCACCGGGACGCCGTGCGGGACCACCTGGACCCGCTCCCCGATCCGCAGGCTGCGCAGGAACGCCGACCCGGCGGCCTGCTCGTCCAGGCGGGAGCAGACCGCCTCCAGCAGCGGCGCCCCGACCTCGGCCACCCCGCCGCCGAGCACCACGTGCTCGACGTCGGCGGTGAGCACCAGCAGGCGCACCGCGGCCGCGACGGCGTCGGCGAACGAGTCCCGGACGCGGACGGCGTCGGGGTAGCCCCCGGCCGCGGCGGCGAACACCTCCACCGCTGCCGGCCGGCCGTCGCGGGCGGGCCACGCCGCGTCCAGCGCCGACCCCGAGCCGTAGAGCTCGAGGCACCCGCGCTGTCCGCACGGGCAGACCGGACCGGACAGGTCGTAGGGCAGGTGCCCGATCTCGCCGGCCCCGCCGCGGAAGCCGCGCCGCAGGCCGCCGTCGAGGAGGAAGCCCGCGGCCACGCCCGTCCCGAGCGCCAGGAAGGCCAGGTCACCGCGCAGCCCGAGCACGCGCGCCGCGCCCACCGCGGCCACGTTCAGGTCGTTCTCCACGGTGACCGGCACCCCGGGGAACCGGTCGGCCAGCAGCGGCGCCAGAGCGACGGCCCGGTCGTGGATGCCGAGGTTCACCGCGAAGGAGACCTCGCCGGTCGCCGGGTCGACCAGCCCCGGCACGCCCGCGCCCACCCCGAGGAGCTCGGCCGGGTCGACGCCGGCGGCGGCGCACAGCCGCTCCACGACCTCCGACGCCGCGCCCAGCACGCCCTCGGTCCCCTGGCGGGTCGGTACGCGCAGGGTGGCGCGCACCGCGGCCTCCTCGTCCAGGAGGACCCCGAGCACCTTCGTGCCGCCGATGTCCAGCCCGACCGAGCAGGCGCCCCGGTGGTCGGCGCTCACCCCTTCACCGCCCCGGAGACCAGCCCGGCGGACAGCCGCTTCTGCACGAACAGGAAGAAGACGATGACCGGTACCGCGATCAGCGTGGCCCCCGCCATGACGACACCCCAGTCGGTGGCCCGGTTGGCCTCGACCAGCCCCTGCAGCCAGAGCGGCAGCGTCCGCTCCCCCGGGTCGGTCATGACCACCAGCGCGAGCGTGTACTCGTTCCACGCCTGCAGGAACCCGTAGACGCCGGAGGCCACCAGGCCGGGGGCCAGCAGCGGGAAGGTGATGCGGAAGAAGGCACCGGTCCGCGAGAGCCCGTCGACCATCGCGGCCTCCTCGAGCTCGATGGGGATGCCCCCGACGAACCCGCGCAGCATCCAGATCGTGAAGGGCAGGACCGCGGCCACGTAGACGATGCTCAGACCCAGCACGGAATTGACGAGATTCCAGTCGTCGAGCATCCGGTACTGCGAGATGAACAATCCTTCCGCGGGGATCATCTGGACGACGAGAATGGTCACCACGAACGATTTCCGGCCGCGGAACCGGAAACGGCTCACGGCGAGCGCGGCGACGAATGCGAAGAGGATCGCGACGACCAATGTGAGAACGGTGACGCCGAGCGACACCTTGAACGAGGAGTAGAAGTCGGGATCGGCGAACACCCGCCGGAAATTGGCCAGCGTCCCGTCGGTCGGGAAGAAGGTCGGCTCCGCCGTCCGCAGCCGGTTGGTGGGCAGGAACGCGCTGCTGATCATCCAGTAGATCGGGAAGACCCAGACGAGCGCGAGGACGACCGCCAGGGTGCCCAGCAGCCAGCGGACCGGCCGCCTCCCCCGCGTCGCGGTCACAGCTCCTCCTCCCGCAGCATGCGGCGGATGTAGAAGCCGGTGAGGGCCAGCGTGATGACCAGCATGATCGTGGCCATGGCGCCGGCCATCGAGAACTCCTTGGACAGCGAGTAGATGTAGGTGCCCAGCAGGTGGGTGTCGCGGGTCGGCGCCCCGCCCCGTTGCAGGACGTAGATCTGGGTGAACACCCGCAGGTCCCAGATGATCTGCAGCAGCGCGACGACGAACAGGACCGGCTTCACCAGGGGCACCGACAGGTGCCAGAACCGCTGCCACCCGGTGGCGCCGTCGAGCTGGGCTGCCTCGACGCACTCCGCGGGCACCTGGAGCAGGCCCGCGTAGACGGTGAAGACCACGAACGGGACGCTCATCCAGACCACGATCACCGTGGCCACGAAGTAGAACGACAGCGGTTCGATGATCCAGGAGTGGTACCGCATGCCGTCCATGCCCAGCGGCTCGGCGAGCAGCCAGTTGACGACGCCGTACTGGGAGTCGAACAGCCACTGCCAGACCGTCATCGTGGCCAGCACGGGGGTGCCCCAGGCCAGGAGCAGGCCCACCTGGAGCGTGATCCGCGCGGCGCGGCCGACCTTGGTCATGAGCACCGCCACCGCCACGCCGATGACCATGGTGAGCGCGGCGTTGACCAGGCAGAAGGCGATCGACCGGGCGATGACGCCCCACACGTAGCCGTCGGAGAGCAGGTCGACGTAGTTGCGCAGCCCGACCCACTCGGCCGGCCGGCCGAACTGCTGGGCCAGCCCGTACTCCTGGAACGAGATCCAGAACTGGCGGACCAGGGGGTAGCCCAGGGCCACGCCGATCGGCACCAGCGCCGGGACCAGCAGCAGGTAGGGGTTGAGCCGCGACCGCAACGACCGGCGACGGGGGCCGTCCGCCCCCGTCGCGTCGACGGGGACCGGGACCACGGGCGAGGGAGGCGGCGCGGGAGGCGCCGCGGCGGGCGGGGAGAAGTGGGGAGCGGGCACGACGGGCTCCGGGGTGCGGTGTTCGAGATACGGCGACCGAGGCCGGGGGTGCGGACGCTGCGTCCGCACCCCCGGACCGCCGTCAGTCGAGCGTGTCGGTGATCAGCTGGTCGGCCTTCTCCGCCGCGGTGGCGAGGTCGGCTCCTCCGGCGATCTCCTGGAAGAAGTCCTCCAGGATGCGGGCACCCTCGACGTCGGCCCACTTCTCCGCGGCCGGCGTCAGCTCGGCGTCGACGGCGGCGGCGAGGGCGGCCTGGGCGTACACGTCGTCACCGAGGGAGTCGGCGTACTCGGTGTTGCCCGGGATGAGGCCGTTCTCGGCCAGCATCGTCTGGTACTCCTCGCTGAAGATGATCTCCAGCAGGTTGCGGGCGAGCTCCTGGTTGCCCGACTTGGCCGGGATGGCGATGTTCGAGCCGCCGGCGAACACCGGTGCGGCGCTGCCCTCCTCCAGGCCCGGGAGCGCGAAGACGCCGGTCTTCTCCTCGTTGCAGGCCTGCTGCTCGCCCCGCAGCGCCGTGGCCTCGTCGGACTCGTCGTCGGGGTCGACGCCCTTGTTGCACTCGGGCAGGTCGATGCTCCACCGGGCCCAGGTCGGGGCGGAGAACATGGCCGCCTCGCCGTTGTTGAACGGGACCCACGGCTCGTTCGAGTCGGCGTCGCGCGGGGCGCTGGTCGCCGACGCGAACAGCTCCTGGACCTTGGCCAGGCCCTCCTGCGACTCGGGGCTCGACAGGGCGCCGACCCACTCGTCGCCCTCCTGGACGGCGAGGTCGCCGCCGTAGGCGTTCAGCCAGGCGACGCCGTTGTACCAGTCCTGGCCGGGGAACCAGAAGCCGCTGAAGTTCGGCGTCCCGGCGGGGTTGGCCGCCTGCAGCGTGCGGGCGGCCTCGGTGAACTGGTCGAGGGTCGTCGGCACCTGGACGCCGGCGGCCTCGAAGAGGTCCTTGCGGTAGAAGACCGCGCGGGCGCCGGAGTAGTACGGCAGCGCGTACACGGTGCCGTCGACCGACCCGGCGTCGACGAAGGCCGGGAGCAGGTCGTCGCCGCCGAGGTCCTCGTAGAGGTCGGAGATGTCGCTGAAGGCGCCGGCGTAGGTGAACGTCGGGCTCTGCGTGTTGCCGATCTCGACGAGGTCGGGGGTCTGCTCGTCCGAGGTCAGGGCGGTCTGGAGCCGCGGCACGAGACCGTTCCAGTCCTGCTCCTCGATCACGAGGGTCGCGCCCTCGTTCTGCTCCTCGAAGGTCTCCACGAGGTAGTCGCGGAGCTCCTGCGGGGTGTCGGTGCCGTTGAGCCACAGGCGGAGCTCGGCGCCCTCGCTCCCGCCCGAACCACCGTCGTCGCCGCCGCACGCGGCGACGGCGAGCATCGTGGCGACGAGGACGGCCGCGCCGCCCGTACGTACCATCTTCATGTCGGTCTTCCTTCTCTGGCGCGGACGGTGCCGGACAGCGCCGCCGTGGGGGTCTTCCGACCTGCAACTGGTCGGCTCGGGGTCGTCACGTGACCCCGAGCTGACCGGAGAGCACGAGCACGGCGGCCCCGGACAGGGCACCGTCCTCGCCGAGCGAGGTCATCCGCAGGTCCAGGTCGCTGCTGATGACCGGCATGGTGCGCTCGCGGATCGCGGCCAGCGCCGCCTCCCGCAGAGGGCCGTCGAGGAGTTCCTTCGGGCCGCTGACCACGACCTCGGAGAGGTTGAGCGCGCTGACCACCGGCGCGAGCACGATGCCCAGCCGCCGGCCGACCGCCGCCAGGGCCGCAGCCGCCGCGTCGGGGGCCAGCCCCTCGACGCGGCGGCGCATCGCCGGTACCGACAGCACCGTCTCGAGGCAGCCGGAGCGCCCGCAGGCGCACGGCTGGGGGCGGCCGAGCGGGGCGCCGTCGATGTCGTCGCGCTCGTCGACCGCGGTGACGTGCCCCAGCTCCCCGGCCGCGTGCTCGTGGCCCTGGACGAGGGCGCCGTCGAGCACGATGCCCGACCCGACGCCCTCCCCCACCGTGAGCACGAGCAACCCGCCGCCGGAGGCGCCGCCGTAGGTGAACTCGCCCAGCGCGGCGGTGTTGGCGTCGTTGGCCACGTGGACCGGCAGGCCGAGCGCCGTCCCGAGCTCCGCGGCCAGGGGGACGCCGTACCAGTCGCGGTTGGGCGCCTGGACGACGGTGCCCTCGGGGTCGACGACTCCGGGCGACCCGACACCGACGCCGAGCACCGGGCAGGAGGCGGCGGCCACCAGCTCCTGGCAGAGGGCGAGCAGCGCGTCGACGGCCTCCTGGCCGCGCCGTCCGCGGACCGCCTCGGACCGCCGTTCGCGCACCTCCCCGTTCACGTCGAGGACGGCGCCGTGCATGCGCTCGTCGTCGGCGAGGTCGACGGCCACGATCTGGAAGGCGTCGGTGCGCAGGCCGACCGGGGTGCCGGGCTTGCCGGGCTTCCCCTCGGCGCGCAGGCCCAGCTCGGTGACCAGGCCCTCCGCCAGCAGCCCGCCGACGAGGTCGGAGACCGTCACGCGGGTGAGGCCGGTGGCGCGGGCGAGCTCGGCCCGCGAGTGCGGACCGAAGTGGAACAGGTGCTGCAGGACCATCGACCGGTTGTGCGCGCGGGCGTGCTCGGGCAGGACCTTGCTGGTCGGACGCAGGAGCCGCCGCTGCTGCTGGCTCTCGCGCACCGCCGTCATGTTTGTTAGGACACCGTCCTTACAATCTCCTGTCAAGAGTTCCCGTGGCTGTGATCACATCGTGATCACCGGTCCCGCGAGCAGCCGCGCCTCCGCCCCGCGTCCCGGGAGCCCCCGTATCCGGCTCGGCGCTGGCATCCTCCTGCCGGCACACGACCACGGAGGAGACAGCGATGGCGGACGCGAACTGGCTGCCCGACCCGACCGGCATGCACGAGCTCCGGTACTGGGACGGCAGCAGCTGGACCGAGCACGTCTCGGACCAGGGGACGACGGGGCAGGACCCGCTCACGACCGAGCTCCCGCCCCCGGCCGCCGCCTTCCCCCCGCCGCCCGGACCCCCGCCCGCGACGGCGGCGGCCGGCGGCAAGCTCAGCTGGAAGGACCGCCTCAAGCAGGTCGCCGACCAGGGCAAGGCGATGGCCGACCAGGGCAAGCAGAAGCTGGCCGAGCAGAACGCCAGGCGCACCGAGCAGTGGGCGAACGACCCGAGCACGCTCTGGTTCGGCGAGAGCAAGAGCGCCGCCACCAGCGCCGCCGGCGTCTCGAAGGCCCGCTACCGGATCACCAGGGACCGGGTCTGGATCGAGAGCGGGCTGCTCGGCACCCGCACCGAGAGCGTGCCGCTGTGGGCGGTCAAGGACATGGACGTGCGCCAGGCCGTCTGGCAGCGCGGCAACGACGTCGGCGACGTCGTCCTCGTGCTGGAGGACCCGTCCTACGGGGCGAAGGCCGACATGTTCACCCTCAGCGGCAACGTCGAGGGGACGACGACCGGCCAGGTCGTGCTCGACAACGTGGAAGGGCCCTACGCGGTCATGGACCTGCTCGCGCCGCTGATCAGCGAGGCGCGGCAGAAGAAGACGGTCGAGCGGCAGTCGCAGTACGTCCACCACATGACTCCCGGGTTCGGCGCCCCCGCCCCGGCGGCTCCCCCGCCGGCCGCGCCGCCGCAGACCGACATGGTCGAGCAGCTGCGCAAGCTCGGCGAGCTGCGCGACGCCGGGATCCTCACCGAGGAGGAGTTCGCCGCCCAGAAGGCGAAGATCCTGGCCGGGTGAGCGTCAGGACGGCGGCGCCGGAACCGCGGACGGCGGCTCCGCGGGCGCGGCCGACGGGGTCGCCGGAGCTGTGAGGAAGACCGCGTAGTCGGAGGCGGTCAGCATCGACGACGTCAGCTCCCCCGTCGGCAGCGGCGCCTCCACCGGGTCGCCGCCGATGGTCAGCGACACCGCGTCCACGCCGCTCAGGCTGGTCGCGGTGAGCACCAGCTGCGCCACGGCCCGGCGGCTCGCGGCTCCGGACGGCGCGCCCGCGGGCAGAGCGATGTCGATGGTCGCGACGTGGTCGGTGAGGTCGGTGAGGGACAGCCGCGCCTCGGGGGTCAGCAGCGTGGACAGCTGCTCCCTGCGCTCCGCATCGCTCGGCCCGGTCTCCAGCGCCGCCAGCAGGTCGGCCAGCCGGTCGCGCAGCGTGGCCCCCTCCACCTCCCGCGGCACGCCGACGAGCACGTCCTGCGCGCTGAGGAAGTAGACCTGGGACGGCGTCTCGAGCGGTACGGCGGTGCCCGGCGCCGTCGGCGCCGGGCTGGGGTCCGCCAGCCCGTACGGCACCTCCGACGACGGGATCGCCCGCGGCGTGCCACCCGCGGGCACCCCGCAGCCGGCCAGGGCCAGGGCCAGGGCGGGCACGAGCAGCCGGCGCCTCACGGGGTCGCCGCCGGGACGGAGAGGGTGAAGCGCGCGCCGCCGTCCGGACCGTCGGAGCACCAGGCCGCCCCGCCGTGCCGGGCCGCGGTCTCCGCCACGATCGCCAGGCCCAGACCCGCACCCGGGAGGGACCGCCGGGCGGCCCGCGGCCCCCGTGCGAACCGCTCGAAGATCCGCTCCCGGTCCGCCGTGCTCACCCCGGGGCCCGCGTCGTCGACGATCACGACGACGGCGGCCTCCCGCCGCTCGACGGCGACCGCGCTCGCGCCCTCGGCGTGCCGGTCGGCGTTGTCGAGCAGGTTGGTGACCGCCCGCTCGAGGCTGGTCTTGTCGCCGCGCACGGTGGTGTCGGCCTCGGTCGTCCGCAGCAGGTCCGCCGGTCGCCCGGAGTCGGCGAGCACCTGGCGGACCAGGGCGGCCATGCACACCGGCTGGGCGTCGGCGGCGGCGGCGCCGTCCAGCCGGGCGAGCTGCAGCAGGTCGTCGAGGGTGCGGCGGAAGCGGTCCAGCTCGCCCTCGACGAGGCGCAGCGCCTCCCGCCCGCGTGGCGACAGCTCCTCCCGTCGCCCACCCAGCACCTCGACGCTGGTGACGAGCGTGGTGAGGGGGCTGCGCAGCTCGTGGCTGACGTCACCGACGAATCGGGTGTCGCGCTCGATCCGGGCCGACAGCGCGTCGACCATGCTGTTGAAGCTGGCCACGATGCCCACGAGATCCGGGTCGTCGGTCGCCGCCAGCCGCGCGGTCAGCTCCCCGCCGGCGATGCGCGTCGCCGCCCCGGCCACCTGCTCGAGCGGCTGCACCGCGCGCCGGCTGGCCCAGACGCCGAACGCCGTCCCGGCCGCGGTCGCGACCAGCGCTCCGGCCCCGAGGACGGCGGCCAGCGTGCTGAGCACCTGGCGCAGCTCGGTGAGGGGTGCCACCTCGTAGAACTCGACGTCCGCGCTCGGCAGCGCGAGCCCGACGATCAGCCGCGGCCCGTCCGCCGTCTCCACGACGACGCTCGCGGCCGGCTCGTCGGCGACCAGGTCGCGCAGCTCGTCGGGCACGTCACGTGCCCCGATGTCGAGGCTGGAGGAGTACCAGGAGTCGCCGCTGCGCAGGACGACGTCGGCACCGCCGGAGGGCACCAGCTCCTCGAGCACGTCGCCGGCCTCGGTGCCCGCCGTCGCGAGCCGGCTGTCGAGCACGTTGGCGTCGGCGAACGCCTGGCGGGTCAGCGACGCCTCCCGCTGGTCGAGGAGGTAGCTGCGGGCGAGCAGGAACGTGACGCTGACCAGGACGATCGAGACGATCAGCGTGCCGGCCGCGTAGCCGAGCACGATGCGGGCCCGCAGCCCCTTGCGCCGCAGGTCCGGGCCGCGGATCCCCGGCCTCATTGGAGGTCCAGCCGGTACCCCAGCCCCCGGACCGTCACGACGACGCGCGGCGCGCTCGGGTCGCGCTCCACCTTCGTGCGCAGCCGGCGCACGTGCACGTCGACGAGGCGCTCGTCGCCGAAGAAGCCGTGCTGCCAGACCCGCTCCAGCAGCGCCTGCCGGCTGAGCACCCGCCCCGGGGTGGCTGCCAGCTCGCACAGGAGCCGGAACTCGGTGACGGTCAGCGGCAGCTGCTCCTCCCCGCGGTGCACCGTGCCGCGGGCCTCGCGCAGCACCAGCGGCGCCACCGGGTCCCGGTCCAGCACGACCTCGTCGGGCTGGTCGGCCGCCGGAGCCGGCGCCACGCGTCGCCGCAGGGCGCGCAACCGGGCGCTGATCTCCTTGACCGCGAACGGCTTGGTCACGTAGTCGTCGGCGCCGGCGTCGAGGGCGGTCTCGATGTCGCTGGTGTCGGCGCGGGCGCTGACGACGATGATCGGCAGGTCGAGGCCGCGGCGGACCTGGCGGATGACCTCGACACCGTCCATCGAGCCGAGCATGAGGTCGACGATCATCAGGTCGGGCGGGCTCACCGCGACCGCCTGGAGCGCCTCCTCGCCCGACCCCGCCTCGGCGACGTCGTAGCCCTCGTCCTCGAGCGCCCAGCGGAGCGCGGTGCGGATGTGGTCGTCGTCCTCCACCACCAGCAGTCGCAGCGCCATCGCCGTACATGCTGCCACCGCGGTCCGGCTGCCGTGGCCGGCCGGTGCAGGCGTCATGGAATCGCAAACCGCCGCCCCGGTGGTCGCAATGTCCGAGGTCCAGGCTCGGGTCGTCCGTCCCGACCCCAGCGAGGAGATGCCGATGACAGCCACCGCCGTCCGTGCCGCTGCGCACTCCCGGCTCGATGCCGAGCGCGACCAGGTGACGATCCGGCTGAGCGACGACCTGCTCGCCGACGGCCTGGCCGACGTGCGCTGGCTCCTCCACGATGCGCTGCTGGCGGGCGCGCGCGGGCTGGTCGTGGACCTCAGCGGGGTGCAGCACCTGGCCAGCCCCGCCGTCGCCAGCTTCCTGTCCGCCCACCGCACCTGCCGGGCCCGGGGCGGCAGCGTGGTGCTGCGCGGCGCCAACCGCCGGACCCTCGACCTGCTGCACCGGACGGGGCTGTGGCGGGTGCTCGAGCTCGAGCCGGCCGGCGACCGGCGGGCGGCCTGATGCTGTCCGAGTCCGTCGACGTCCGCAGGGGCCTCATCCGGGCCAGCGGCCACCTCACCTCCCTGGGCGCGGACCTGCTCCGGGGCACCGCCGAGTCCCTGCACGGCAGCGGGCACGTCCGCGTCGTCCTCGACCTGCAGGGCGTCCGGGACGCCGACGACGACGGGCTCGACGTGCTGCGCCACCTCGGCGACGAGCTCGCCGCGCGGGGCGGGGAACTGGTCGTCCGGCACTCGCCGGAAACCGTCTAGAGCCCAGGAGACCCGGCTCCCACGGGGGGAACCGGGCCTCCGCTGTCCGGCTGCGGCCGGTCAGCCCACGTGCACCGTGGTGATGTTGTTCCGCGGGTTCTGGATCAGCACGCTGATCCGCGTCCCCGTCTTCGGCACGTCGACCCCGGTCCAGCCGTTGGCGTCGGGCTGCTCGCCCGGTGCCACGTACCAGTCCTCGCGGTCGTCGAACGACGGCACCGGCAGCAGCCCGCCGTACCGCCTCTCCACGCCGGTGTCGGGGTCGTGCAGCGTGATCCGGTCGGTCGGCTGCCACCCGAAGGTGGAGTCGTAGGACTGGATCCGCGGCCGCCAGCTCTCGCCGTCGGTCCGGTCGGTGCCCTCGTCGTCAGTCGGCTCGTACAGCAGCTCCGCGTGCGCGTCGACCGGCAGGATCAGCCCCGCGCCCGGGTGGGCGCCGACGTTGTTGTCGGTGTACTGGCTGTTCCAGTAGCTGATCAGCAGGCCGTCCTGGTACGGCAGCCGCTCCGCCCAGTCGGGACGGGTCGGGTCACCGAAGTTGTACGGCCCGGTGCGCAGCCCGGTGTCGTAGCCGGTGTAGGCCCGGTTCTCCGCGATGTAGGCGTTGAAGTGGCTCTCCACCGTCGTGCCGGCGGTCTCGGTGAAGCCGTCCAGCGCCCACTCCGCCACCGGGGTGCCGTCGACGGCGGTCGCGTCGACCAGCAGGCCCTTCTCCGCGGCCGCGCCGTCGGTCCAGTAGCGGAACCCGATCGGTGCGCCGTCCGGGACGGTGCTGACGTCGACGGTCAGGTCCACCCAGGCGCCGTCCGTCGAACCGGTGATGCCGTACCCGGCGTTCTGGCCGTTCGGGTCGTCGTCGGTCGGGATGTTCGTCGGCAGGGGCACGAACCGCGCGCCGTCGACGTATCCGGCGTAGGCGTAGTCCCAGCCCTCCTCGATCTCGTAGCTGACCTTCGCGGTCAGCGTCGAGGCACCGGCGGGCTTGGCGACGAGCATCGTGTTGTCGAGGTCGTCGCCCGAGCCGGAGTACCAGAAGTCGTTCCCCTCGAACGGGGCGCCGATCGTCGTCGTCACCTCGCGGTCGGGCAGCAGCGTGATCAGGGCCTGCTTCTGGCGGGTGTTGTAGGCCGCCGGGCCGAGCTGCACGGTGCGCCTCTTGCCGTACTCGACCACCTCGTAGTTCAGCCAGTTCAGCTGCAGCTTCTCCCAGGCGCCCATCGGGATCGGCTTGGTGCCGATGCCGTCCTCGGGACGGCCGCTGTTGCCGTAGGAGCCGGAGCTCATCAGGGTCCAGAAGGCGGTGCTGTTCTCCGCGCCGCCGCTGTTGCCGGAGGTGTCGTAGAGGTCGGGCAGCCCGAGGTCGTGGCCGAACTCGTGGGCGAAGACGCCCACGCCGCCGTTCTCGGGCTCGACGGTGTAGTCGCCGATCCAGTACCTCGACTGCCCGACCTGCGTGCCGCCGAGCGCGACCTGCGTGCCGTCGGCGAGCTGCGGCCCCTCGGTGCCCTCGCCGGCCGAGTTCACGTACCAGCGGTGCGACCAGATGGCGTCCGCGCCGAGCGCGCCACCGCCGACCTCCTCGCCCATGCCGGAGTGGACGGCCTGGAAGTGGTCGATGTATCCGTCGGCCTCGTCGAAGTTGCCGTCCTGGTCGAAGTCGTAGCGGTCCCAGACGTCGTACTGCGCCAGGTACTCGTCGATCTGCGCCGTCGTCTTCCCGGCGTCCAACTGCTCCTGGTACCAGGCGTCGAGGGTCTCCTCGAGGAACTCCCAGGTCCGCCGGTCGTCGTCGCCCTCGCCGTAGTAGGCGGCGGGCTCGCCGCCGAGGGTCACCCAGTCCTCCACCTCGCCGGTCACGCTGTACCGGCCGGAGGACTGCTCCTCGTAGAAGTTGGCCACCGAGTTCACGCCGTCGGCCGACGAGTAGAGCATCCGGTCGAAGTAGTCCCGGGAGAAGTCCTCGGTCCAGATGGTGGTGTTGTCGACCCGGCGGTCGGGCTCGGGGATCTGGTTGTGCGGCAGGTCGGTGAACTCGCCGAGCACGGTCCAGATGGCGTCCTCGTCCTCGCGGGCGAGCTCGACGTACTTGCCGCGGCCGAGCTGGACGACCTTGTTGGCCCCGCGGGCGACGGCCTCGCCGCTGAGGACCTTCTCCAGGCCGGCGGCCCGCTCCTCGCGCTGCTGGTCGCCGAGCGGGTTGGGCAGGTCGTGCGCCCGCTGGGGAGCGGGGTCCGCGCTGTTCTCCGGAGGTGCTGCGGTTGCTGTGGCCGGGACGGCCGCGAGCAGCGCGGCTCCCATGACGACGGCCAGTGCTCTCTTCACGAACGGCTCTCCTGGGGTCGGGAAGAAGAGCCACCCGGCCCCCCGGCGGGATCACCGGCGAGCGCTCTCGGGCGGCTCGGCCGTCACGTTAGGTGCGCTCACAAACTGTGTCCAGAGCGTGATTGCGGCTTCACGGCGAGTCGCTATCGGCGAGTCGCGGACGAGCCGGAACGCTGCCGGCCTCCCCCTGACCAGGGTCCGCCCAGCATGCCCGGGTGGTCCGCGCGGCGCCTCCCGAGCGTCAGCCGAGGGCGGTGACCAGGGAGCTCCCGGAGGCGTCGAAGGGCTCGACGACGAAGCCGAGGTTGGCCAGGACGTCGGCGATCGTGGCGTTCATCGACTGCCGCACGGTCGCGGCGGCGGCCCCGCCCCGGGCGTGGTGCACGCTCATCCGCTCGTGCGCCCGCCAGCTGACGACGATCCCCTGGGCCGCGAGCTCGGGCATCAGGCAGACGCCGCCGGCCGCCGAGCCCTCGGGGTCGTGCAGCGACAGGCCCGCCTCGACGAGAGCGGCCGCGACCTCGACCACGAGGGTCGTGAGCGGGTCGGTGTCGGTCAGCAGCTCGTCCCACTCGACCGGCAGCCGGTCGAGCTGGTTGCCGAGGTCGACCAGCCAGGCCCGCTCCTCGGGAGAGGGGCGCACGGCCACGGTGCCGTCGGGCCGGCGGGCGCCGAAGACCGAGACGGCGGGCAGCTCGCCGGCCAGGGCCGCCCAGTCGGCGTCGATCCGGTCGCCGAACGGGCCGGCCAGCACCACGGCGTCGTCGCCGACGAGCCACCACGCCGGCCCGGCCGGAGCCGCCGGCGCGGGCCGGACCGCGACGGCCCGGGGCAGCGCCTGCGTGTCGCCCCCGGCGGACGGGCGGCTCTCCGCGCGGCTGCCGGCCGGGTGGCTGCCGATGCGGTGCGCACCCGGGCTCTGGCGCTCGCGGGCGCCGTTGCGCTCGAACTCGTAGCGGGCGGTCGAACTGGTCCCCAGGGCGACCACCACACCGGTCAGCAGCACGAAGCCCAGCACTGCGACCGCCGGCCACCCCATCGTCGCGCCCATGGTCACGCGGCAACTCCCTCAGCACCCCTGGTCGCGGCGGGGAAGTGCCGCGGACAGGTGCAATGGTCACGTGCGGGCAGGGGCCTGCCGATGACTTCCGACAGGCCGGGGACCGCCCGTCACCGAACCGTTGCGACCGGCCTCCCGACGGGCCGGTGACCTGCCGCCCGGTGCACCGTCTTGTCGACATGCGGCACGTCCACCTGCGGAAACACGGTCACCGACCGGGCGGTCATCCCGGGCCGCGGGCGCGACACGGCGTGTCGGCGGTGGCGGAGGGCGTGGGATTCGAACCCACGAAGAGGGGTTACCTCTTAGCGGTTTTCAAGACCGCCGCCATCGGCCACTAGGCGAGCCCTCCTGGCGCCGTCGAGGCTAGTGCCCGCGACCCGGTCCCCGCCCACCCCCCGCGCGAGCGGCCGGCGGGCCCGGCGGAGGATGGCCGTCGTGCGCGCCGAGGGAACCACCACCGGCCGCACCCGGTGGGCCGTGATCGCCCCCGCCGCGGCCATCGTCGTCACGGCGCTCTGCCTGCGCGGCCCCTTCGCCGCCGTCGGTCCCGTCCTCGACGGCGTGTCCGACGAGCTCTCGGTCTCGACCGGCACCCTCGCCGTCGTCACGGCCCTGCCGCTGATCTGCTTCGGCCTGCTGTCACCGCTGGCCCCGGTCCTCGCGGCGCGCATCGGGTTGCACCGGGCGGTGCTCGCCGGCACCGCCACGATCTGCGTCGGCATCGCGCTGCGCTCGGCGGGGGCGGTCGGGCTCGTGGTCGGCACCGTCGTCCTGAGCGCCGGCATCGCGGCGGCGAACGTGCTGCTGCCCGCCGTCGCCCGGGCCGATTTCGGCAGCCGCAGCGCCGTCGTGGTCGGCGCGGTGACCGGCTCGATGGCGCTGTCGGCCAGCCTGGGGGCGGGGCTCGCCCAGCCGCTCGCGGCCGCCACCGGCAGCGCGCTCGGCGGGCTCGCGGTGTGGCTCGCCCCCGTCGTCCTCGCCACGGTGGGCCTCGCCCTCCTGGCCCGGGGGCGTCCGGAGGTCCCGGCGCCACCGCCCGCGTCGGGACGCCGCACCGCGATCCTGCGCGACCGCGTGGCACTGGCCGTGATGGTCTTCTTCGGCCTCCAGTCGCTGTCGTTCTACGCGCTGCTCACCTGGCTGGCGCAGATCCTCCGGGACGACGCGGGCGTCGGCCCCGTGCGCGCCGGCGTGCTGGTCGCCGTCGCGGCCCTGGTCGGCGCCCCGCTCTCCCTGGTCGTCCCGCCGCTCGCCGCGCGCCGTCCGGGGCAGGGCGTCTGGGTGGTGGTGTCGGCCGCGGCGATCGCCGTCGGCCTCCTGGGGTTGCTGCTCGCCCCGACCGCCGCCCCGACGGTGTGGGCGGTGTCGTACGGGCTCGGCACCGGGGCGTCGTTCCCGCTCGCGATGACGCTGGTGCTCGTCCGCAGCCGCGACGTCGCCCAGACCGGGCGGCTGTCGGCGGCGGCGCAGAGCCTCGGCTACCTGCTGGCGGCCACCGGTCCGCTCGTCGTGGGCCTCCTGCACGAGCTGACCGACGACTGGACGCCCGGCCTCCTCGTGCTGCTCGCGCTGCTGGTCGGGCAGCTGCTCGTCGGGCTGGTCGCCGCGCGTCCCCGCCTGGTCCGCGCCGACGCCTGACCGTCAGGACGCCGGCTGCTCCGTGACGCCCTCCGGCGCATCGGTGACCGGGGTGCCGACGACGCCGTGCAGGTGGCAGGCGGCCAGCTGACCTGCCGCACCGACCGGCTGCAGCGCCGGGTCGACCGTCGGGCACGGCTCGAAGGCGTGCGGGCAGCGGGTCCGGAACCGGCAGCCGCTCGGGACGGCGGACGGCGAGGGCACGTCCCCGCGCAGGACGATGCGCCGCCGCTCGCGCTCCCGGGCGGGGTGCGGCACCGGGACCGCCGACAGCAGCGCCTGCGTGTAGGGCATCTGCGGATCCGCCCCCACCGCCGCCGCGGGCCCGATCTCCACGATCCGCCCCAGGTACATGACCGCGATCCGGTCGGCCACGTGCCGGACGGCGGACAGGTCGTGGGAGATGAACAGCAGCGTGAGCCCGAGCTGCCGCTGGAGCCGCCGCAGCAGGTTGAGCACCTGCGCCTGCACGCTGACGTCGAGGGAGGCGATCGCCTCGTCGCAGACCAGGAAGTCCGGTTCGCCGGCCAGCGCCCGGGCGATGCCGACCCGCTGCCGCTGCCCGCCGGAGAACTCGTGCGGATAGCGGCCGGCCACGGTCGGGTCCAGTCCCACCAGCTCCAGCAGCTCCCCGACCCGTGCCGCACGCTCCCGCCGGCCACCGTGCAGGCCGTGCACCTCCAGCGGCTCGGCCACCGTCTGCGCGACGGTGCGCCGGGGGTCGAGGGAGGCGAACGGGTCCTGGAAGACCATCCCCGCCCGGCGCCGCATCGTCGTCAGGCCGCGCCGGTCCAGTGCGGTGACGTCGGTGCCGTCGAAGGTGACCGTGCCGCCGGTCGGGGGGACGAGGCGCAGCAGCGCATTGCCGAGGGTCGACTTCCCGCAGCCGGACTCCCCCACCAGGCCGAGCGTCTCGCCGCGGTGGATGTCGAGGTCCACGCCGTCGACAGCCCGGAGCACCCCCTTCGGCGAGCGGACGGGGAAGTGCACCTCGAGCCCCCGCGCGGAGACGAGCACGTCACTCATGGCCGCACCACGTCGCCGCCCGGTGGGGCAACCCCGAGGGGCCGCCGATCTGCACCAGCGGCGGCTGCTCGGTCTCGCAGCGGGCGTCGCCCCGCACCGGGCAGCGCGGCCAGAAGACGCATCCGGCCGGCAGGTCCGTCGGCGGTGGCGGCAGCCCCGGCACGGTCGTGAGGTCGGGCAGCTCGCCGTCCGGCCCGGCGGGTGCGGCCAGGTCGGGCAGCGAGCCGAGCAGCCCTCGCGTGTACGGGTGCGCCGGGTGCTCCAGGACGTCGTCCACGGTGCCGTCCTCCACGCAGCGGCCGCCGTACATGACCAGCACCCGGTCGGCGATCCCCGCCGCGACGCCCAGGTCGTGGGTGATCCAGATGACGCCGGTGCCGTGGTCGGCCTGCAGCTTCTCGACCAGGTCGATGATCTGCGCCTGGACCGTCACGTCGAGGGCCGTCGTCGCCTCGTCGGCGATGAGCAGCGCCGGCGAGTTCGACAGCGCGATCGCGATGACCACCCGCTGGCGCATGCCGCCCGACAGCTCGTGCGGGTAGCGGTCCAGCGCCTGCTCGGGATCGGGCAGGCCCACCTCGCCGAGCAGCTCCGCGGCCCGCCGGCGCGCAGCCTGCTTGGAGAGGTCGCCGTGGGCCAGCAGCCCCTCGACGATCTGCTTGCCCACGGTCAGCACGGGGTTGAGCGAGGTCATCGGGTCCTGGAACACCATGCCGGCACCGGGCCCGCGCACCTGGCGCAGCCGCTCGGGACCCATCGTCAGCAGGTCCTCGCCCTGCAGCAGCGCCCGACCGCTGACCGTCGCCACCCGTGGGGGCAGCAGGCCCAGCAGGGCCAGCACCGAGACGCTCTTCCCGCTGCCCGACTCCCCCACGACGGCGACCGTCTCGCCGGGTCCGACGGTGTAGGAGAGCCCGTTCACCACGTGCGCCGTCCCCCGCGGGGTGCGCAGCTGCACCCGCAGGTCCTCGACCTCCAGCACCGGCGCGGTCACTCCGCGCTCCCCGCCATGAGCGTCCGCTGCCGCGGATCGAGGACGTCGCGCAGCCCGTCACCGAGCAGGTTGAAGCAGAGCACGGTGATCACGATGGCCATGCCGGGGAAGAACGCCAGCCACCACGCGAGGTCGATGTAGCCGCGGCCCTCGGCCAGCATCAGCCCCCAGGACGGGTTCGGCGGCTGGGTGCCGAGGCCCAGGAACGACAGTGCCGCCTCGGCGAGGACGGCGAACGCGAGGCTGACCGACGTCTGCACGATGATCGGCGGCGCGGCGTTGGGCAGCACGTGCCGGGTGAGCAGCCGGAGGTCCGAGGCGCCCACCGAGCGGGAGGCGCGCACGTACACCTCCTCCCGGACGCCCAGCACGCTGGCGCGCGTCACCCGGGCGAAGATCGGCACGTAGACGACCGCGATCGCGATGATCGTGTTCGACGTCCCCGGCCCGCGGATGGCGAGGATCGCGATGGCCAGCAGCACCGCCGGGAACGCGAAGAGCATGTCCATGAGCCGCATCAGGGCGTCGTCCACCCACCTGCCGTAGAAGCCGGCGAGCAGGCCGATGAGCGTGCCGGCCACCAGCGCCAGGCCGACGGACAGGAAGCCGACCTTCAGCGAGACCGACGCCCCGAGGATGACGCGGCTGAGGATGTCCCGGCCCAGGTCGTCGGTGCCGAAGGGGTGGCTCCAGCTCGGCGGCTCCAGCCGGTTGGCGATGTCCTGCTCGTTGGGGCCCTGCGGCGCGAACGTGTCGTCGAAGACGGCGACCACGACGATCGCGAGGAGCACCAGCGAGGCGATCAGCGCCGTCCGGTTGCCGGCGAGCAGCCCCAGCGTCTCCCGCCAGCGCGGCCGTGCGGGCTTCATCGGTACCGCGGTCATCGGCGGATCCTCGGGTCGATCCGGGTGTACAGCAGGTCGACCACCAGGTTGATCACCAGGAAGGTCAGCGCGAAGAGCAGGACGGCGCCCTGGAGCACCGGGTAGTCGCGGGCCTCCACCGCCTGCAGCGCCAGCTGGCCCAGCCCCGGCCACGAGAAGACGATCTCCACGACGACGACGCCGGAGAGCAGGTAGGCCAGCTGGACACCGGTGACCGTCACCAGCGGCAGCAGGGCGTTGCGCAGCACGTGCCAGCCGAACACCTGGCGCCCCGGGAGCCCCTTCGCCTGCGCCGTCCGCACGTGGTCCGAGCCCAGCGCCTCCAGCACGCTCGACCGGACGAAGCGGGTGATGACCGAGCCGGAGACCACGCCCACGGCGATCGTGGGCAGGATCAGCCGCTGGAACCAGCCCAGCGGGTCCTCGGTCAGCGGCACGTACCCGCCGGACGGCAGCCAGCCCAGCGTCCCGGCGAACACGAGGATCAGCACGATCGCCAGCCAGAAGTCGGGCACGGAGATGCCGATCTGGCTGACGACGGTGGCGGCCCGGTCGGTGAGGGAGCGCGGCCGCAGTGCCGACAGCGTGCCCAGCGGGATCGCGATCGCCAGCGCCACCAGGATGGCGGCGAACGCGAGGGTGAGGGTCGCGGGCAACCGCTCGGCGATCAGCCTGGTCACCGGCTCACCGCTGCGGAAGCTCACGCCGAGGTCCCCGGTCAGCGCGTGGCCGACCCAGCGGAAGTACTGCTCGACCAGCGGCAGGTCCAGCCCGTTGCGCGCCCGCAGGGCGTCGTAGGACTCCTGCGAGTAGCGCGTGCCGAGCGCCAGCCGCACCGGGTCGCCCTTGACCAGGTGGATCAGCGAGAAGACGAGCACGCTGACGCCCGCCAGCACCACCAGCGACTGGCCCGCCCGCCGGAGCAGGTAGCGGGTCAGGGCAGCTCCACTTCCTCGAAGTTGATCGCCCGGTCGGCCCGGATCTGGTAGCCCGACAGCCCCGGCGCCCAGGCCTGCACGACGTCGGGGTTGTAGAGGTACAGGTAGCTGACGTCGTCCACGATGATCTTCGCGGCCTGGTCGTAGAGGTCCTTGCGGGCGTCGTCGTCGACCTCGGTCGCGGCCTGGGTCAGCAGCTGGTCGACCTGCGGGTTGCTGTACCCCTGGTAGTTGCTCGAGCCGTCGGTGATGTGCTGCTGCTCGTAGAAGTCGGCCGGGTCGATGTTGCCCAGCCAGCTGAGCATGAAGGCGTCGAAGTCGCCCTGGTCCTGCCGGTCCAGCCACGTCGCGAAGTCCAGCACCTCGACCTCGACGTCGATCCCGATCGGCTCGAGCTGGCTGGCGATGACCTGGGCGGCGGTGACCGACTCGGGGAACTCGTCGGTGACCATCAGGCCCATGTCGATCGGGGTGGTGACCCCCGCGTCGGTCAGCAGCTGCCGGGCGGCGTCCTCGTCCGGCTCGAACGGCGCGTAGTCGTAGTAGTAGAAGGAGTCCTCGGGGATCGCCGTCTGGTTGGGCTGGGCGGCCTCGAAGCGGGCGGCCTCGGTGACCTCTGCCCGGTCGACCGCGGTGGCGATGGCCCGGCGGACGGCCGGGTTGTCGAACGGCGGCCGCGCGTAGTTCATGGACATGTACCAGTAGTCGACGCTCGAGGTGGTGGCGAGCTCGACGTCGTCGCTCCCGCTCAGCGACTCGACCTGCTGCGGCGGCACGTTGTCGGTCCACTGGACCTCG
This sequence comes from Blastococcus litoris, assembly GCF_003075095.1. Taxonomy (GTDB): domain Bacteria; phylum Actinomycetota; class Actinomycetes; order Mycobacteriales; family Geodermatophilaceae; genus Blastococcus_B; species Blastococcus_B litoris. The sequence goes on along the minus strand of NZ_QCZF01000001.1, from coordinate 137,818 downwards.
CCGTTCTCCAGCGCGGTGAGCGCGGCGGCCGGCTCGGTGATGTAGCGGAACTCGACGCCGTCGATGCTGGGCGCCCCGCCCCAGTAGTCCTCGTAGGCGGTCAGCACGGTGCTGCTCGCGTCGGAGCTCTCCAGCCGGAAGGGCCCGGTGCCGTTCGCCTCGGTGGTGAGGTCGAGGTCCTCGGCGGCGTTCTCCGGGAGGATCGACATGCCCTTGAAGGCGCCGATGAGCGCGAGCAGGTTCGGCGTCGGCTGGGTCAGGGTGAGGACGACGGTCTGCGGGTCCGGCGCCTCGACCGACGCGACGTTGGCGAACCGGTAGGAGTTGGCGAGCTCCTCGTCGATGATCCGGTTGTAGGAGTAGACGACGTCGGCGGAGTCGAACTCGCTGCCGTCGTGGAAGGTGACGTCGTCCCGGAGCGTGAACGTCCAGGTCAGCCCGTCCTCGCTGGTCTCCCACGACTCGGCCAGGCTCGGCTCCATCGTCAGGTCCTCGGCGTTGGGGACGACGAGGGTGTCGTAGACGTTCTCCAGCACCTGGAAGCTGGGGTAGGCGCTGGTCACGTGCGGGTCGAACTGGTCGGGCTGCGCGCTGACGGCGGCGACCAGCACGTTGTCCCCGCCCCCGCCGCCCCCACCACGGGTGTCGACGCTCTCGCCGCCGCTGCACGCGGTCAGGGCGAGGGCGCCGGCCGCGGCCAGGGCGAGTGGTCGGATGGCGCGCACGGTGACCTCCGGAGGCTCGGGAGCAGGGCATCCGTCTCCGACCTTGGACCGGTTCGTGCTGGTTGGCGACCCGAGCACGGCGGTGAGCGGCATCGTCACCGCATCGCAACATCGGCGTCGCTGCGCGAGGACGAGTGAGCCGGATCACACTGGATGCGCGACCGCACCGCCGTCCGGGAAGAGGCCCCCATGACCGACGTCCAGTCCTCGCACCGCACCCGCATCCCCCGCGACCGGGAGCACGACTACACCGACGAGATGGCGCACAAGCGGCAGTCGTTCGTCGCCGAGCGCACCGGCGCCGACCTCGAGCACGTGCGCAACTACTCCTTCGACCCCGCCGTCCTGCCGGGCAACGTGGAGAACTTCACCGGCGTCGCGCAGGTGCCGATCGGCCTGGCCGGGCCCCTGACCGTGCGCGGCGAGCACGCCCAGGGCGACTTCTTCGTGCCCCTGGCCACCACCGAGGGCACCCTCGTGGCCAGCTACAACCGCGGCATGCGCCTGATCGGCGAGTGCGGTGGGGTGAAGACGACGGTCGTCGACGACCACATGCAGCGGGCACCGGCGTTCATGCTCCCTGATGCCCTGCAGGCCCGGGAGTTCGGCCGCTGGGTGGACGAGCACCTCGACGAGATCCGGGCGGCGGCCGAGGCGACCACCCGCTCGGGGAAGCTCACCTACATCGGCCAGCACCAGATCGGGCCGCTGCGCTACCTGCGGGTCAACTACACGACCGGCGACGCGGCCGGCCAGAACATGACCGGCAAGGCGACGCTCGCCGCCTGCGAGTGGATCAAGGCCAACCACCCCGACCACCCCCGCTACGTGCTCTCCGGCGCCATCGACACCGACAAGAAGCACTCGCAGATCAACATGCTCATGACCCGCGGGAAGCGGGTGGTCGCCGAGGTGACCATCCCGGACGAGGTGCTCCAGCGGATCACCGGGGTCACCACCCGGCAACTGTTCGAGTACCGGCAGATCGGGATGGCCGGCGCCTTCATGTCCGGCGCCGCGTACAACGGGGCGCACGCGGCCAACGGCCTGACCGCCATGTTCATCGCGACCGGTCAGGACGTCGCCAACGTGGCGGAGTCGCACTCCGGCGTCACGTACGCGCAGCTGCTGGACAACGGCGACTACTACTGGTCGACCACGCTGACCTCGCTGATCGTCGCCACGTACGGCGGCGGCACCGGGCTGCCCACCCAGCGGGAGTGCCTGGAGATCCTCGGCTGCTACGGCTCGGGGAAGGTCAACAAGTTCGCCGAGATCTGCGCCGGCGTGGTGCTGGCCGGCGACATCTCGCTCACCTCGGCGATCCTGGCCGGCGACTGGGTGACCAGCCACGACGCCCTGGGCCGCAACCGCTGACGCCGGCGTCCCGAGCGGCGAGAAGGGAGTTGTGGTCGTCGACACGGCGGGACACGCCGTCCGGAGCGACCACAACTGCCTTCTCGGCGGAACCGCTACTGGTCGACGGTCACGTCGTTGAAGGGCAGGTGCGGCTCGACCCACGGGAAGACGACGAACAGCAGCAGCGCCACGACCGCGAGCAGCAGCACGAGCGCCGTCACCGCCTTGGCCGCGGTCGGCCCGGGCAGGTGCCGCCAGATCCAGCCGTACACGCGGTGCTCCTCCCTCAGCGCTCGTTCAGCGCGGCGGGCCCGTTGGGCAGGTCCGCCTTGCTGATCGTGGCGTCCAGGGACGCGTGGACGATCAGCCGCTGCCGCGCCGAGTATCGGGGATGGCAGGTGGTCAGGGTCAGGTAGGCGCCGCTCGGCGGGGCCGACGCGGCCTGTCCCGGGGTCGGGGAGATGACGTCGACCTCCTCCGGTCGGACGATCTGCCGGCCGGGGATGCCGCTGGGGTCGGCGTCGACGTCGCCGGTCGCGACGTCACCGAGCATCCGGTAGACGAACCAGCTGTCCGAGGTCTCGACGACGATCGGGTCGCCGGGCACGAGCTGGTCCAGCTCGAGGAAGGGCGACCCCTTCCCGACCCGGTGGCCGGCGAAGGAGACGTTGCCCTGCTCCCCGGGCATCGCGGTGCCGGTGTAGTGACCCGGCCCCTGCGAGAGCTGCTGCTCCTCCGTGCCCTCGAGGACCACGCGCTCGTAGTCCAGACCCAGGCGCGGGATGTGCAGGACACCGAAGGCGTCACCGACCTTGCTCTCGTGCACGGGCACGACGGTGGGCGAGCGGTCCCAGTCCTCGTGGAGCTGCTGGGAGAGCTCGCCCTGCCGCCGGTCGGTGAGCACGTCGGTCACGACCAGCTCGTAGACGACGAAGAGCAGGACCACCAGGCCGCACGTCACGAACACCTCGCCGATGCCCTGGACGACGCGACGCCAGCGCTCGCGGGGCGGCGCCGGGGCGGGCTCACCGGCAGGCGGGGGTGGCGGCACCCGCTCGAGGGGTTGCGTGTGGGTCATCGGCGGTTCCGTCCGTGATGCAGGTGCTGCGTGCCGCGACCCGGGACCCGAGCTCGCAGGCTCGGGCCCCGGGTCAGCGGGGGGTACGGGTCAGGCGGTGGTGCGTCGGCGGCGGGAGACGACGATCAGGCCGGCGCCCAGGCCGAGGACCCCCAGGCCGGCGATCGCCGGGACGGTGACGTCGGCGCCGGTGTTGGCCAGCTTCGCGCCGCTGACCGCAGCGGTGCCGGACGCGCTCACGGTGACCGGCACGGTCACGTAGCGGAGCACGCCGTTGGCGTCCACGCCCGAGGCCACGAGCGTGTGACTGCCGGCGGCGAGGCCGGCGGGGACAGTGACCTCGACGCTGAAGTTGCCCGAGGCGTCGGCCACGACCGTGGTCAGGACCTGCGGGGTCGAGTAGATGATGACCGAGACCGACGAGCCGGCCGCGTAGCCGGTGCCCGAGACCGTCAGCTTCGTCCCGGGCGCGACGACGCCGCTGGCCCCGCCGGCGATGGTGAGGTCGCCGTTCTTGGTGGGCGCGGTCGCCGGGACCGCCGGGGCCGGGACGACGCCGCTGGCGACCGGACCGACCTCGACGCCGTAGTTGCCCTCCTCGTCGAACGCGACGACCCAGACGTCATGGGCCACGCCGGACTTGACCCCGAAGGTGCAGGTGGTCGTCGCGGGGCCGGTCTCGCAGATCGTCGACGGGCCGCCCATCTCCCCGAAACTCTGCGGGATCAGGACCTCGTACCCGGCGAGGTCGTAGGTGCCGGCCACGGTGGGAGCGGTCCAGCTGACCGTCAGGGACGAGGGCCCGGTCGAGACGGTGGGGGTGCCCGGGGCGCCGATCGGCTTGAAGGGCGTGCCGTCCTTGGCGGCCGAGGCCGTGCCGGCGATGTCGTTACCGGGGTCGATCTCGTCGGTGTCGACGCCGCGGACCTTGACGCTGTAGGTCTGACCGTTGGTCAGCGCCGGGATGTCGAACTGCCCGAAGCCCGAGCTCCAGTCGACGGTCGCGTCCACCCAGGCGCCGCCGTCGAGCTGGTACTCCCAGTCGTCGGCGTAGGCGAAGGCCTCGTCCTCCTCGGCCTCGGCGAAGAAGACCGACAGCGTGGTGTCGCCGCCGTAGACGCTGTCGATGGTGGGCGCCTGGGGCACGTCGGCAGGAGCGGCCTGGGCGACGCCGGCGACGCCGAGCAGTGCGGTGGACAGCCCGATCGTGCTGGCGGCCAGGAGACCGAGCGCACGACGGGGCGATGACGTGAGCTGCACGTCGACTCCCTCAGGGGAACCCGGATTCGCCGGGGCGGTGGCCCGGGACTCCGGACGGGGTGACCAGACCACGCCGGGGTCCGCGGGGAATGCGTCGCCGCGCATGCGGCGGAACTGTTGCGTCGCGTTACCCGATCGTTACCTCGCGGCGAATTCCCAGGCCAACAGGCCGGAAAATCAAGGCGAGAAGCCACAGGGCCGTCGTCCGGGCTTGTGCGGATCGGTTCAAGGCCGATCCCGTTCCACATCCCGCGGCCGGGGGAACCCGGAGGCAGCCCCCGACCGCAGTGCGGGCAGGCGGTGGCGTCAGGCAGCCGGGCGCCGACGGCGGGCGGCGCCCACGAGGCCGACGCCGACGCCGACGGCGGCGAGCCCGAGGACCGCGGGAACCGACACGTCCGCGCCCGTGGCGGCCAGGCGCCGGCCGTCCGCGGCTGTCAGCACGACGTCCATCCGCAGGAAGTGCGGAGCCCCGTGGGCGTCCAGCCCGGTGGCGACCAGGGAGTGCTTCCCGGCCGCCAGCCCGGCGGGCAGGGTGACCTGGGCCGAGAACCTGCCGGAGGAGTCGGCGGTGACCGATCCGATCTTCTGCGGTGTCGAGTACACGTAGAGGTCGACGAGGGAGCCCGGCGCGTAGCCCGAGCCGGTCAGCGTCAGCTGCTGGCCGGCGGCCACGCTGCTGACCGCACCCCGCGAGGTGCTCAGCGGGCCGTCCGCGGCGGGCACCGTGGCCGGGGCCGGGACGGCGGAGGACGAGGGCGGCGTGGACGTCGTCGAAGGTGTGGGCGTGGGGGTCGCGGCGCAGGGGACGTACGTCCCGCGGGCGTAGCCGACCCAGTTGTCCGCCGGGTCCATGTTCCGGTCGATCCAGCTGTCCGGGGTGTCCACGACGGCAGTCGCGAACGACGACCCGGCGCCTCCACCGCTGCCGTGCGTCCCGTCCGACCCGCCGGAGCCACCGCCGAGGACCCCGCCGCCACCGCCACCGGCGCCCGCCGGCCCGTCGCCGCCCAGCAGGGCGGTACCTGCCTCGCCGGGGGTGCCGGTGGCGCCGTTCACCGGCGCACCGCCCGAGCCGGGCGCACCCGGGTGGGTGCGCTCCCGCTCGCCGTCCCCGGGACCGCCACCGCTGATCGCCGGACCGGTGGGGCCGGTGTACGGCGGGATGTAGTACGCCGTGCCCTCCGGCCAGTCGACCGCGTCGCCACCGTTGCCGCGGGTCCCGGCACCGCCACCGCCGGCCGCGACGAGGAGCAGGGGCGCGTCGACGGTCGCGCCGCTGCGCACGATGGTCGCGCCGCCTCCCCCGCCGGCGCCGGCACCGCCGGAGCCGCCGGACGGCCGGGTGCCGCTGGCGCCACCGGCGCCCGCGTCGGTGGTCCCCCCGGCGACGCTCCCGCCCTTCTGGCCGGGCTGGATCATCAGGGTGCTGCCCGGTACGACGGTGGTCCGGACGTGCATCGCCATCCCGTAGAGCCCGTAGGTCGCGGGCTGGCCGCTCGTCCCGGAGACGTTGCCGCCGATGGCGCCGGCGATCTCCCAGTCCACGGCGCAGACGGTCGAGGGGATGGCCACCGTGCGGTCGACGGCACCGGTCACGTCGATGTCGTAGGTGGCGGCGCGGGCCAGGCCCGGGACGAGGAAGGTGGACAACCCCACCGTGCCCGCGGCCAGCAGGCCGGCGGCACGACGGGGGAAGGACGCGGCCAGCACGCCGGACTCCCATTCTCTGGGTGCCCGGGGCGCCGGGCGCGAGGCCCGGGTCCGGGCTCACCCGACATTGATCACGACCGCTCGTCCATTACGGACGGACTGGAGCCGTTGCGCAGCGCAACGTGATCGAACAGTTACGGAACGCCCTGGTCATCAGCGGATGTGGACGCCCGAGATGGTGCGCGCGATGACCAGCCGCTGGATCTCGGACGTGCCCTCGAAGATCGTGTAGATCTTCGCGTCCCGCGCCATCCGCTCCACCGGGTACTCCCGCGTGTAGCCGTTGCCGCCCAGGATCTGGATCGCCCGCTCGGTCACCCGCACCGCCGTCTCGCCGGCGACGAGCTTGCTCATCGAGCCCTCGGCGGAGGTGAACTGCTGGCCGGTCCGCGCCATCCACGCGGCCCGCCACACCAGCAGCCGGGCGGCGTCGATGGAGGTCTTCATGTCGGCGAGCATGAACGCGATCGCCTGGTTCTCGATGATCGGCCGGCCGAACTGCACCCGCTGCTTCGCGTAGTCCAGCGCGTACTCGTAGGCCGCCCGGGCGACGCCGACCGCCTGCGCGCCGACTCCGGGCCGGGTGCGCTCGAACGTCGCCATCGAGGGCTGGGTGCGGCCGCTCCTCACGCCCTCGCGTGCCCGCGCCAGCCGCTCCTCGAGCTTCTCCCGCCCGCCGAGCAGGCAGTCGCCGGGGATCCGGCAGTCCTCGAGCACGACCTCGGCGGTGTGCGAGGCGCGGATCCCGTGCTTGAGGACTTCTGCCCCTGCGAGATGCCCTTCGTCCCCGGCGGGACGACGAAGCTCGCGTGGCCCCGCGCCTTGAGCTCGGGGTCGACGACGGCGGTGACCACGTGGATGTCGGCGATGCCGCCGTTCGTGGCCCACGTCTTGGTGCCGTTCAGCACCCACTCGCCGGTCGCCTCGTCGTAGACGGCGCGGGTGCGCATCGCGCCGACGTCGGAGCCGGCGTCGGGCTCCGAGGAGCAGAAGGCCGCGACCTTCGGCTCCTCGACCGTGCCGAACATCGCCGGGATCCACTGGCCGACCTGCTCGTCGGTGCCGTTGGCGCGGACCGAGGCGGCAGCCAGCGTGGTGCCGACGATGGCCAGCCCGATCCCGGCGTCGCCCCAGAAGAGCTCCTCCATGGTGATCGGGATCCCGAGGCCGGACTCGTCGAACCACTGGGTGGCGAAGAAGTCGAGCGAGTACAGCCCGATCTTCGCCGCCTCCTGCAGCACGTCCCACGGGAAGGCCTCCCGCTCGTCGTACTCGTGCGCCGCAGGGCGGACGACGTCCGCCGCGAACTGGTGCAGCCACTTCTGCAGCTCGACCTGGTCCTCGGTGAGGTCGAAGGACACGGGCATCGGGCGGCTCCTCGGGCTACAGCGGGCGGATGGTGCCGACGACGTGCTCGGTGCCGCTCTTCTGGTTGCGGACCGCGAAGTCCCAGCCGCCGTTCTCCTGCGCCGTCGACAGGGTGACCGTCGAGGGCAGGAACAACGGCTTGCGGAAGCTGACGTCGAGGCCGATCGCGTCCGGGAGGCGGCCGGCCAGCGCGCCGAGCACGCGGGCCTTGACCCACATGCCGTGCGCGATCGCCCGCTTGAACCCGAAGGCCTTGGCCGTGAGCCCGGACAGGTGGATCGGGTTCACGTCGCCGGAGACCTTGGCGTAGCGGCGGCCGGCGTCGTCCGGGATCCGCCAGGTGGCGGCCACCCGCTCGAGGTCGCCGACGACCACCTCGATGTCGGCCTCGGGCGCCCCCTCGGGCGCCTTCGCGCCGCGGGCCAGATACGTCGACGTCGACCGCCACACCTCCTCGCCACCGGCCGAGACCGTGGCGCGCAGGTCGACCGCCGCGCCGCTGCGGTGCTGGGCGAAGTTCTCGGCCCAGACCTCGAGGTCGAGCGGCTCGTCGGCGCGGATCGCCCGCAGGACGTCGATGCGGTTGCGCACGTGCACCAGACCCGGCAGCGCCAGGGGGAACGAGCGGTCGCTCATCAGCGCCATCTGCAGCGGGAACGTGAGCATGTGGGGGTAGGTCGCCGGCAGGACGTCGTCCAGGGGCAGCCGGCAGACCCGGGTGTAGGCGGCGTGGTGCGCCGGGTCCACCTCGACACCGTGGCGCGCGAGGTGGGTGTCCGGCAGGCCGCCGCCCCGCCCGAAGGCGGTGACGGCGGCCTTGGCGTAGAGCTGGGCCAGGCTGGGCGCCTGGTCGAGCACGGTGACGGCCACGTCAGGCGCCCAGCATCGACTGACCGCAGACCCGCACGGTCTGGCCGTTCACGCCGGCGCTGCCCGGCTGGGAGAGCCAGGCGATGGTCTCGGCGACGTCGACCGGCAGCCCGCCCTGCTGCAGCGAGTTGATGCGGGAGCCGACCTCGCGGGTGCCGAAGGGCATCTTCGCCGTCATCTCGGTGACGATGAAGCCCGGCGCCACGGCGTTGATGGTCGCGCCGCGCTCGGCGAACTGCGGCGCCCACGCCCGCACCATGCCGATGACGCCCGCCTTGGACGCCGCGTAGTTGGTCTGGCCACGGTTGCCCGCGATCCCCGACTGGGAGCTGACGCAGACCACCCGGGCGTCGGCGTTGAGCACGTCGCTGTCGAGCAGCGCCTGCGTGATGTCGAGCTGCGCCTGCAGGTTGACCGCCATGACCGAGTTCCAGCGGGCGGCGTCCATGTTGACCAGCAGCTTGTCGCGGGTGATCCCGGCGTTGTGGACGACGACGTCGACCCCGCCGTGCCGCTCCCGCAGGTGCTCGACCAGGCGCTGCGGCGCGTCGTCGGCGGTGATGTCGAGCTGGAACGCCGTCCCGCCGATCTCGTTGGCGACGGCGGCGAGCGAGTCACCGGCGGCCGGGATGTCGACGGCGACCACGTGGGCGCCGTCCCGGGCCATGACCTTCGCGATGGCGGCGCCGATGCCCCGGGCGGCGCCGGTGACCACGGCGACCTTCCCGGTCAGCGGCCTCTCGTCGTCCGCCGCGGCGGGGATCTCGGCGGCGGACACGCTCATGACCTGGCCGTCGACGTAGGCCGAGCGCCCGGACAGGAAGAAGCGGACCGGCGACGCGATCGACCCCTCGGCGCCCTCCGGCACGAGGACGAGGTTCGCCGTCGACCCGTTGAGCAGCTCCTTGCCGATGGAGCGGACCAGTCCGTCCAGCGCCTGCCGCGCGGCCGCCTGGGCCGGCGAGTCGGCGTCCGACGGCGGGTCGGCGAGGATCAGCACCCGGCCGGTGGCGGCGAGGCGCTTCACCGCCGGCGCGAGGAAGTCGTGGGCGCTGGCCAGGTCGGCCGGGGTGCGCAGGCCGGTCGCGTCGAGGATCACCGCGGCCGGCTTGGGACCGTCCGTGGCGCCGTCGGCGGTGACCGGCGACTGCACGTGCACGCCCTCGGCCTGCAGCAGCTGGGTCAGCGCGTCGCGCAGCCGCCCCTCCCCCGCCGAGCCGATGACCGCCGGGCCGGGCAGCAGGGGCTGCCCGGGCTCGTAGCGGCGCAGCACGGCCGGGCGCGGCAGCCCGAGCTGCTTGGTGATGGTGGTGCCGAAACCGGAGTTCGCGAAGTCGCGGTACCAGTCGCTCACGTGATGCCTCTTTCCCGCTTTTAGTACAGAAAGCTGGTCGGGTCAGGACTCGAGGATGGCGACGACGCCCTGGCCGCCGGCGGCGCAGATGGAGATCAGGCCGCGCTTGCCGGGGCCCGCCTCGTGCAGCTGCTTGGCCAGCTGCGCCACGATCCGGCCGCCGGTCGCGGCGAACGGGTGCCCGGCCGCCAGCGACGAGCCGTTGACGTTGAGCTTCGACCGGTCGATCGAGCCCAGCGGCTTGTCGAGGCCGAGCTTGGTCTTGCAGAAGTCGGCGTCCTCCCAGGCCTTCATGGTCGAGAGCACGGTGGACGCGAACGCCTCGTGGATCTCGTAGAAGTCGAAGTCCTGCAGCGAGAGGCCGTTGCGGGCCAGCATCACCGGCATCGCGTAGACCGGCGCCATGAGCAGGCCCTCGCCACCGTGCACGTAGTCGACCGCGGCGGTCTGCGCGTCGACCAGGTGGGCGAGCACCGGCAGGCCGTTCTCGGCGGCCCACTCGTCGGAGGCCAGCAGCACGGTCGAGGCGCCGTCGGTCAGCGGGGTCGAGTTCGCCGCCGTCATCGTGGCGCCCTCGCCCTTGCCGAAGACCGGCTTGAGCTTCGCCAGCTTCTCCACCGAGGAGTCCGGGCGCAGGTTGTTGTCCCGGGAGAGGCCGAGGAACGGCGTCACCAGGTCGTCGAAGAAGCCCCGGTCGTAGGCGGCGGCCATGTTCTGGTGCGAGCGGACGGCGAGCTCGTCCTGCTCCTCGCGGCCGATCTCCCACTCCTTCGCGGTGATCGCGGCGTGGTCGCCCATCGCCAGGCCGGTGCGCGGCTCGGCGTTGCGCGGGATCTCCGGCACGAGCTGGCCGGGACGGATCTTCGCCAGCGCCTTGAGCCGGTCGGGCAGGGTCTTCGCGTTGTTGAGCGAGATCAGCACGCGGCGCAGGTCGTCGCCCACGGCGAGCGGGGCGTCGGAGGTGGTGTCCACACCGCCGGCGATGCCGGACTCGATCTGCCCGAGGGCGATCTTGTTGGCGACGAGGACGGCCGCCTCCAGGCCGGTGCCGCAGGCCTGCTGCACGTCGTAGGCCGGGGTCGTGGCCGACAGCTTCGAGCCGAGCACCGACTCGCGGGTCAGGTTGAAGTCGCGCGCGTGCTTGAGGACGGCGCCGGCGACGACCTCGCCCAGCTGCTTGCCCTGCAGGCCGTAGCGGGCGACGAGCCCGTCGATGGTCGCGGTGAGCATGTCCTGGTTGGACGCCTGCGCGTACGCCGTGTTGGACCGGGCGAACGGGATCCGGTTGCCGCCGACGATCGCGGCCCTGCGAGCAGGGGTGGGGCGCGTCGCGGGCTTCGCGGTGTCAGCCATCGGGACCTCCTGTGTGATGTACGACCGGTTGGCCGGTACTCAGAGTACGCGGTACTGTTCGTTACATGAAAGCCGAGACGGTGAGACGCTCGTCGCAGGCTGGTGCACTGCCCGACAAGATCGCGCACGCCCGGGACCGCCGCGACTCGAGATGGGACGAGCACCGGCGTACGCGCAGGGAACAACTCGTCCAGGCGACGGTGGACGCCGTCGCCAGGCACGGCGCGGGCGTGGGCATGGACGAGATCGCGGCGGAGGCCGGCACCAGCAAGACCGTCGTCTACCGGCACTTCACCGACCGCACCGAGCTCTACGTCGCCGTGTGCACGCGCGTGGCGTCGCAGTTGCTGCCCAAGCTGCGCGACGCCATCGAGAGCAGCGACAAGCCGCGCGAGATGGTGGCGGCGGCGATCGACACCTACCTCGGCTTCCTCGAGGCCGACCCCGAGCTGTACCGGTTCGTCGTCCACCAGCAGACCCTGGACCGGCCGGCCGACAGCGACCCGATCAGCAGCCTCTCCGACCTCGTCGGCGAGCAGGCGGCCGCGATCGTCGGCCTCGCCCTGGGCCGCTCCGGCCACGATCTGCGCGCCGCGGCGCCCTGGGGGCACGGCGTCGTCGGCATGGTCCGCTCGGCCGCCGACTGGTGGCTGCGCGCCGGGCGGCCCATGCTCCGCTCCGAGCTCACCGCGCACCTGACCGATCTCGCCTGGGCCGGCCTGTCCGGCGTGGTGGCCCCCGCACGGACCAACCCTGCACCGACCAGCAAGGAGGAGAAGTGACCAGCACCGTTCCCACGTCGGTCGACCCGGGGAAGATCCGCGAGGTCCTCGACGGCCGATGGGCGCACGTCCGCCGCGACGCGCGCGAGAACCTCGACGACCCCGACTTCCTGCCGGTCTACGGCGAGACCATGCAGGAGGCCCGCGAGCGGGTGACCCGCGCCGCCAAGAAGCTGGCCGACTCCGGCCGGGTCGGGCTGGGCTTCCCGAAGGAGTTCGGCGGCGAGGCCGACTCGGGCGCCTCGGTGACCTCGATCGAGATGCTCGCGTTCGGCGACCTCTCCCTCATGGTCAAGGCCGGCGTCCAGTGGGGCCTGTTCGGCGGGGCGCTGGAGCTGCTCGGCACGCGCCGGCACCACGAGAAGTACCTGCGCGACGTCATGAGCTTCGACCTGCCCGGCTGCTTCGCCATGACCGAGACCGGCCACGGCTCGGACGTCCAGCAGCTGCGGACGACGTGCACCTACGACCCCGAGACCGAGACGTTCGACCTGCACACCCCGCACCAGGCCGCGCGCAAGGACTACATCGGCAACGCGGCCAAGGACGGCCGCATGGCCGTCGTCTTCGCCCAGCTGGTCACCCGGGGCGAGAACCACGGCGTGCACGCCTGGCTGGTCCCGATCCGGGACGCCGAGGGCAACCCCTGCCCCGGCGTGACGATCGGGGACGACGGCCCGAAGGCGGGCCTGCCCGGCGTCGACAACGGCCGGCTGAGCTTCGACCACGTCACGGTTCCGCGCGACATGCTGCTGGACCGCTACGGCCAGGTCGTCGCCGACGGCACCTACACCTCGAGCATCGAGAACGAGACCCGCCGCTTCTTCACGATGCTCGGCACGCTGGTCCGCGGTCGGGTCAGCGTCGGCGGCTCGGCGTCCTCGGCCACCAAGCTCGCGCTCGACATCGCCGTCCGCTACGGCAACGTGCGCCGGCAGTTCGCCGCGCCCGGCGAGGACCGCGAGATCGTCATCAACGACTACCTCGTGCACCAGCGCAAGCTGCTCCCGGCGCTGGCCAAGACCTACGGCCTGCACTTCGCGCAGAGCACGCTGGTCGAGACGATGCACGACGTGCAGACCGCCGTCCACGTGCACGGGCAGGAGGTCGACGAGGCCGCGCAGCGCGAGCTCGAGTCCCGCGCCGCCGGCCTCAAGGTCGCCCAGACCGGGCACGCGACGGCGACGATCCAGATGTGCCGCGAGGCGTGCGGCGGCGCGGGCTACCTGCAGGAGAACCGGCTGCCGCACCTCAAGGCCGACACCGACGTCTTCACGACGTTCGAGGGCGACAACACCGTGCTGCTGCAGCTGGTCGCCAAGGGCCTGCTGACCGGCTACCGCGACTCGTTCGGCTCCCTCGACGGCTGGGGCCGCGTGGGCTTCGTCGCCGACATGGTCCGGGAGACCGTCCTGGAGCGGACGGCGGCCCGCGCCCTCATCGCCCGGCTCGTCGACGCCCTGCCCGGCCGGGACGACGAGGACATCCCGATGCTCGAGCGCGGCTGGCAGCTCAAGATGTTCGAGTTCCGCGAGAAGCACAGCCTCGAGGGCGCGATCCGACGGCTACGGAAGAACTCGACCACCGAGGGCATGGCCCCGTTCGACATGTTCAACGACGTCCAGGACCACGTCCTGAAGACGGCGCAGACGCACATCGACCGGATCGTGCTGGAGTCGTTCGTCGCCGGGGTCGACCGGACCGAGGACCCCGCCGCCAAGGCCCTCCTCGACAAGCTGTGCGACCTGTACGCGCTGTCGACGATCGAGGCGGACAAGGCCTGGTTCCTCGAGCACGGCCAGCTGACCGCGGCCCGCGCCAAGCTGCTGACCAGCACCGTCAACCAGCTGCTCAAGGAGCTGCGGCCGCACATCACCACGTTGGTCGACGCGTTCGCCATCCCCGCCGAGTGGAAGGCCGCGCGGATCCTCGAGGAGGAGGACGACCGGCAGGAGGCCATGGCCGCGCGCGACGCCGAGCTGCGCGCGCAGAACGCCGAGGGCACCCCGGACGGCACCGCGACCGCCGTGGAGGTCCCGCCCGGCCAGTGAGCCGGTCTGCGCGCAGTCGTGCTCTGCCCACCCCGAGGGGCAGAGCACGACTGCGCGGCGAGCCCTCTGCCGGCGGTCCGGCCGGGCCACGGACAATGGCCTCTCGTGGAGATCGTGGCTGCGGCCGAGGCACTGCGAATCCCGGCCGCCGTCGACCTGGCCGCCATCGTCATCGGGGCGCTGACCGGCGGGCTGCTCGCCGCGCGGGAGGGGTTCGCCGTCTCGGGCGTCCTGCTGCTCGCCGTCACCGGCGGCCTCGGCGGCGGGCTGATCCGCGACGTCCTGCTGGGCGCCGTCCCGCCGGTGGCCATGACCAACCCGGCCTACCTGCCGACCGTGTCCATCGCCGCGGCGGTCACCTTCTTCTTCTCCGGCTGGCTGTCCCGGCTCACCGGCCTGCTGGTGGTCCTGGACGCCGTCACCCTCGGGTTCTTCACCGTCATCGGCGCCCAGAAGGCCCAGCTCGCCGGCCTCCCCAGCGCCTCCGTCGTCTTCATCGGGACGGCGACCGCGGTCGGCGGCGCGGTCATCCGCGACATGCTGCTCGCCCAGCGCGCCGACATCGTCGAGCCCGGGCCCTACAACGCCGTCGCGGCGATGATCGGGGCCTCGGTCCTGGCCGTGCTGGCCGGCCCGCTGGAGCTGGACCCGCTACCGGTCGCCGCCGTCGTCATCCTGCTGGTCGCCGCGCTGCGGGTGCTCTCGGTCTGGCGCGGCTGGGAGGCGCCGGTCGCCGTCGACCTGCCCCTGCACGCCCGCAACCGGCTCGGCCGGTGGCGCCGCAAGGACGGCGGGCTGCCGGGCAGCTGAGGACGTCAGCCGCGCGGCGCCAGCCGGACGGCGAGCACCGCGACGTCGTCCTCGGCGTCGGGCAGGACCAGGCTCGCCAGCGTGCGGTCGCACAGCTCGTCCAGCGGGAGGCCGGCCGCGTCGGCCAGCTCGGCGACCAGCGCCTCGGTGCCCGCGTCGATGTCGCGGTCGCGCCGCTCGACCAGCCCGTCGGTGTAGAGCAGCAGCGTCGTCCCCGGCTCGAGCACCTCGATGTGGTCCTCCCGGGCGCTCTCCGGGGAGACGCCGAGCAGCAGGTCGGCCGGCTTCGGGTCGAGCACCGTCACCTCGCCCGAGGGGCTGATGAGCATGGCCGGCGGGTGACCGGCGTTGGCCCAGCGCAGGACCGTCCCGTCTCCCTCGTCGTCCCGTTCGAGGCGGGCGACCATCGCGGTGGCCATCGTGTCGAGGGCGAGCCCGTCGACGGCGCGGTCGACGCGCCGGAGCACCTCGGCCGGTGAGCCGCCGCTGGAGAAGCTGATCCCGCGCAGCAGGCCGCGCACCTGGCCCATGGCGGCGGCGGCCCGGGTGTCGTGGCCGACGACGTCGCCGATGGCGAGCACCGGCTGGCCGCCGCGGTCGAGGAAGGCGTCGTACCAGTCGCCGCCGATCTCGGCGCCCTCCGCTGCGGGCACGTAGCGGACGACGATCTCGACCCCGTCGATCACCGGGGGCTCGGTCAGCATGCTCCGCTGCAGGGCGTCGGCGAGCGCGCGCTGCTGCCCGAAGAGGCGGGCGTGCTGCAGCGACAGGCCGGCCCGCAGACCGATCTCGACGGCGGTGTCCACCTCCGCCGCGCTCAGCGGCTCCCGGCCCACCGCGTTGAACAGCCCCATGACGCCCAGCGACTGCCCGCGCGCGACCAGCGGGACGATGGCGGCCGACGCCACGCCCAGCCGGTCCAGCGCCGCCCGGACGTCGGCGTCGGGCAGCGCCCGCTCCAGGTGCGCGCGCTCCATCTCCGGCATCACCACCGGACGGCCGGTGGCGGCGACGACCCGGGCGGCGGACTCCTCGGTCATCACGGCCACCATCGACCGCACGTACGCGTCGAGCTCCTGGCGGCGGCCCGGCTCCGCGTGCGCGGAGGCCATCCCGTTGAGCCGCCCCTGCTCGTCGGTGACCAGGATCCAGCACCAGTCGCTGAGCGTGGGCACGACCAGCTCGGCCAGCTGCTCGATCTGCTGGTTGATCTCCAGGGTTCCGGAGAGGACCCGCCCCGCGTCGGCCAGCAGCTGGACCTGCCGGTTGGCCTCCACCATGGCCGCGACGGCGGCGGCGCGCTGGCCGTCGGCCTGCAGCCGCGACACGCTCAGCGCGATCTGGGCCGTGAGACCGTCGAGCAGCTCCAGGTCCTCGTCGGTGAAGTCGTGGTCGGTCGTCCAGGTCGCCACGAAGCTGCCGAGCACCCGGCCCTCCACGACCAGCGGCAGGGACGCCAGGGAGTGGATGCCGAGGATCCGGGTGATCTCGGCCATCGCCGGGAAGCGCTCCGCCGCCTCGGCGGCGGACCGGAGGAGGACCCGTTCCCCGGTGCGGGCGGTGTACTGCGTGGGCAGCACGTCGTCCAGCTGCACCTCGACCCCACCGACGGGCAGCGCCTCCTGCGTCTCGGCCTCGACCGTCTCGATGAGCCGCTGGCCCAGGTACACGCGCAGCGCACCGCCGCCGTCGAAGACGGCGACACCGCCGGACTCGGCGCCCAGCACCTCGGCGCCGCGCAACGTGATGTCGGCGAGCTGGGCGATGCCCGCCGCGTTCGCGGCCTGGGCGGCCACCTCCGCGATCGCCGCGGCGCGCTGGATCGCGGCCAGCCGGGACGCCGACTCCTCCCGCGCGTCCGTCACGTCGAGGACGGTGCCGAGGATGCGCGTCGGCACGCCGTTGGGGTCGACCAGGACACGGCCGCGGGACACGGTCCACCTGATGCCGCCGTCCCCGGCCCGGACGACCCGCAGCTCCACCGTGTACTGGGCGCGGGCGTCGATGGCGGCCTGCATCGCCGCCTGGGCCGCCTCGAGGTCGTCGGGGTGGACGTGCTCGGCGAACAGGCGGTCCATCGGCAGGTTGACCGCGCCCTCGTAGCCGAAGATCGCCGCGCACCGCTCGTCCCAGTCCATGACGTCCCGGAGCAGGTCGACCTCCCACGTCCCGACCGAGCTGGCCTCGAGGGCCACGTCGAGGCGGGCGAGGGACGTGCCGATCGCCGTCCGGGCGGCGCTCAGCTCCAACTCCGCCACCACGGAGGCGCCCAGCTCGTCGAGCAGGTGGGTGGCGTCCTCCGACCACGTCTGCGGGAGTGCGTCGTACACCGCCAGGACGCCGATGACGTGGCCGGACTCCGCCACCAGGGGCGCACCCAAATAGGCGCCCACCTGCCCGGACGTGACCGCCGGCAGCCCGGCGACGCGCTCGTCCGCGGCCGCGGAGTCGATCCGCAGCGGCGTGCGCTGGCGCACCGTGATCGCCGAGAGCGCCCCGGTCAGCAGGGCGGGCCCACCGATCACCCCCGGGGGCAGGCCGAACCCGCCGACGACGGTGTCCTGGTCGGTGAAGATGGTGACCTTGGCGTGGGCGACGCCCGCCAGCCGCGCGGCGAGAGCGGACAGCCGGTCGTAGGCGGCGGGGCCGGACACCTCGGCCAGCAGCCGGCGCGCGGCGGCGATGCGGTGCGGATCGCGCAGCGGATCCGGGTCGGGGCGGACGGGTGCATCGGGCATTGCCGGGCGACCCCCTCGCTCCTGCGTCCCTGCGCGACCGGTCGGGCGCTGATCGAGGGTAATGCTGTCACGGCCGCACGCCCCTGCCCGCGCGGCGCCGATGGCGACCCCACGGCCTCCCCCCTGCGGGTGACCGGCGGCACAGCAGGTCAAGCAGCGGCCCGCGCGGGCCGATGGGACGACATGCTCGGCACGCGCACGGCGCGCCTCCCGGACTGCCGTCCGCTGCTCGCCGACCCCGACGACCTGACGCTGGTCTTCCAGCCGATCGTCGATCTCGCGGGTGCCACCATCGCCGGCTACGAGGCCCTGGCCCGGTTCCCGGGCGCCGCCGGGCCCGACGTCTGGTTCGCCGCGGCCGCCGAGGCAGGCGTGGCCGCGGAACTGGAGGCGCTCGCCATCCACAAGGCGCTGGCCGCCGTCCCCGCCCTGCCGCCGGACACCTTCCTCACCGTCAACGTCAGCCCGCACATCCTCGGCTCGGCGCCCGTGCAGGACGCCCTCGCCACCCGCCCCGCGCTGCACCGGGTGGTCGTCGAGCTGACCGAGCACACCCCGGTCCACGACCTGGCCGCCCTGCGCCGGCAGACCGAGGAGCTGCGCGCCCGCGGCGCCCTCATCGCCCTCGACGACGCCGGCAGCGGCTACTCCGGGCTGCAGCAGCTCGCCGTCCTCCGGCCGCAGGTGGTCAAGCTCGACCGCGCCCTCGTGAGCGACGCCGACACCGATCCCGTCCGCGTGGCCCTGGCCGAGATGCTGGGCGAGTTCGCGGGACGGATCGACGCCTGGCTGCTCGCGGAGGGCATCGAGACCGCCGCCGAGCTCGCCGCTTTCGCCCGGCTCGGCGTGCCGCTGGCGCAGGGCTGGCTGCTCGGCCGGCCGACGCCCGGCTTCGCGCCGCTCGCCGAGGACGTGACGGAGCTGGTGCGGGCCCAGGTGGCGCGGGCGCGGCTCACCGACACCGTCGCGGGGCTGGTGCGCCCGGTCCGCCAGCACGCCCCCGACGAGGAACTGCCCGTCGTCCCGCCGGTGGTGCTGCTCGGCCCGCAGGGCGAGCCCACCGCGATGCTGCTGCACGACCCCCGCACCCACGAGGTCTACGAGGCCCCCGTGTCGCTGCGGGTGCACCCGACGACCGACGTCACCGAGACGCTGCAGCGGGCCCTGACCCGGCCGCCCGCCGTCCGGTTCGACCCGGTCCTGTGCACCGACCCCTCGGGCCACGTGCTCGGCCTGCTCCGCATCGAGGACCTCGCCTCGGCCGCCCCGCGCGGCCGCTGACCGCCCAGACCCCCGGCCGCCCCCGCGACCGGTCGCACGACCCTCACGACGACAAGGAGTCCACCCATGAAGACCTTCGCCTGCGGAGACGTCATCCCCGGTTGCGGCGCCAGCTTCTCGGCCACCGACGAGGACGGCATCTTCAGCCAGGTCGCCGGCCACGCCGCCGCCGACCACGGCGTCACCGACATCACCCCGGAGCTGGTCGCGGCCGTCCGGAGCCACATCCACAGCATCTGAACCACCGCCCTCGGAAGGGGCCACGACGACGACCGGGTGCAGCCGCACCCGGTCGTCGGCGTTTCCGCAGGTGGTACGGATGAGGTCCACGTGTCGTCCGGGGGCCTTCCGGGGACCCCTGGGTGGCCAGACCGCAGGCGGGCATGGCACGGTGCCCGGGGTCAGCTTTCCCGGAATTCCGGGCGGCGAGCCCGCCCCGCGCCCAGCGCAGGGGCACCCGGGGGACCCCCGCCGGGAGCTGGAACCGGCCGCGTGCCGAGCCCTGGCACCCGCCACCGCACACACGAGAGGAACCTCATGAACAAGGCCGAACTGGTCTCCGCCATCGCCAAGCGCGCCGACGTCCCGGCCTCGACCGTGGACTCGGTCCTCGCCGGGCTGCAGGAGGAGCTCGTCGACGCGATCACCCGCGGCGAGAAGGTCGCCGTCTCCGGCCTGCTGACCGTCGAGCGCACGCAGCGCTCGGCGCGCACCGGCCGCAACCCGCAGACCGGCGAGTCGATCGACATCCCCGCGGCCAACACCGTCAAGGTGACCGCCGGCTCGAACCTCAAGAAGGCCGCCAGCTCCGTCCCCGTCTGATCGGGACGCGGGACCACGCGTCCCGCCGAGCACTGCCTCCTCCGCCGTCGGGCGGCTGCCTGACCCGTGTGGTCCGGCCCACAGCGTCGTGGGTCAGGATGCGGGTGCAGGAGCCGCCCGACGGCGGACGGCGTTGTGGCACCCGGAGGTACCCGTGGGCAGTGACCTGACCGTCAGCACCGACCCCGCCGAGGTCGGCTTCGACCCGGCCCGCCTCGGGCGGCTCGACCGGCGGCTGGCCCGCTGGGTCGACGACGGCCAGCTCCCCGGCTTCCTGGTCACCGTCTCCCGCCACGGCCGGCTCGTGCACGTGGGCCGGCAGGGCCTCCGCGACGTCGAGAACGGCCTGCCGGTGGAGGAGGACACCCGCTGGCGCATCTACTCGATGACCAAGCCGGTCACCTCGGTCGCGGCGATGATGCTGTACGAGGAGGGCGCGTTCGAGCTCAACGACCCGATCGCGAGGTGGCTGCCCGAGTTCGCCGAGACCCGTGTCTACGTGGCCGGCTCGGCGATGAAGCCGGTCACCGCCCCGCAGGTCGAGCCGATCCGGGTGTGGCACCTGCTCACCCACATGTCCGGCCTCACCTACGGCTTCCACCACGCCCACCCCGTCGACGCGATGTACCGCGCGATGGGCCACGAGTGGGGGACCCCGCCCGGGGCCGACTCCGCCGAGGTCTGCCGGCAGTGGGCCTCAGTCCCCCTGGTCTTCCAGCCCGGCAGCGAGTGGAACTACGGCGTCAGCACCGACGTCCTGGGCCGGCTGGTGGAGGTGGTCTCCGGCCTACCGCTGGACGAGTTCTTCGAGCAGCGGATCTTCGCGCCGCTCGGCATGCGCGACACCTCGTTCGGCCTGCGTCCGGACGACGACCCCGAGACGCTCGCCAAGCTCTACCTGGCCGCCCCGGGCCGGCCCGGTGGAGCGGCGACCGGGATGACGTTCAACGCCGCGTTCGACGCGGCGGCCCGCTCGAAGCCGGCGTTCCTGTCCGGCGGCGGCGGGCTGGTCTCGACCGCGGGCGACTACCTGCGCTTCGTCGAGCTGCTGCGCCGTGGCGGCTCCTACGACGGCGGGCGGCTGCTGGGCCCGCGGACCATCGCGCACATGGTCCGCAACCACCTCCCCGGCAACCAGGACCTGGAGACGTTCGGCCGCCCCCTGTTCGCGGAGACGCCGCTGCGCGGGGTGGGCTTCGGGCTCGGCTTCTCGATGGTCATCGACCCCGCGCGGTACGGCGTCGTTGCGAGCGCCGGCGACTACAGCTGGGGTGGTGCGGCGTCCACGGCGTTCTACGTCGACCCGGTCGAGGACGTGACGGTCAGCTTCTACACGCAGCTGCTGCCCTCGAGCACCCTGCCGATCCGCGGCTACCTGCGCGCGCTGGTCAACCAGGCCCTCGTCGACTGATGAAGGACCCCCGTGCCCCCCACCGCTCGCACGCTCGCGGCGGGCCCCTGCACGGGGGCCGACAGCGCTCCGCGCTACAGGTAGCGGCGGTAGACGACGGTGGCGACCATCGCCGGCTTCGTGCCGCCCTCGACCTCCATCGTGACGCCGAGGTTCATCGCGATCCCGCCCTCGAAGGGGGTCGCCGACTCGAGCGTGGCGCCGGCCCGCACCCGCGCGCCCACCGGCACGGGCGAGGGGAAGCGCACCTTCTCCGTGCCGTAGTTGACCCCCATGCGGAAGCCGGTGATCTCGACGATCTGCGGGACCAGCGAGGGGATCAGCGACAGCGTCAGGTAGCCGTGCGCGATCGGACCGCCGAACGGGCTCTCCTTCGCCGCGCGCTCGGGGTCGACGTGGATCCACTGGTGGTCGCCCGTGGCCTCGGCGAACCGGTTCACCTGCTCCTGGGTGATCTCCACCCAGTCGCTGTGGCCCAGGTGCTGCCCGACCAGGCCCTGCACGCCTTCGATACCCGCGACGGTGGTCTGCGCCATCTGCCCTGTCCCCTCCGAGTCGGTCTGGTTGGCTGACTCCACCACACGGTCGTCGGCGGGGAGGGAACGGGTTGCTCCGGATCGGTGCGCTGGACGTGCCCGACGGTGCGTTCGTGCTGATGGCGATCGTGAACCGGACACCTGACTCGTTCTACGACCGCGGCGCCACCTACGCCATGGATGCGGCCGTGGCGCGCGTGGACCAGGTGGTCGCCGAGGGCGCGGACATGGTCGACGTCGGCGGTGTGAAGGCCGCCCCCGGCGACGAGGTCGACGCCGCCGAGGAGATCCGCCGGACCGTCGACCTCGTGGCCGCCATCCGCGCGGCGCACCCCGCGCTGCCCATCTCGATCGACACCTGGCGCGCCGAGGTCGCCCGCGAGGCGCTCGCCGCCGGTGCCGACGTCGTCAACGACGCCTGGGGCGGCGTCGACCCCGACCTGGCCGGCGTGGCGGCGGAGGCGGGCGCCGGCATCGTCTGCACGCACGCCGGCGGTCTCCCGCCGCGCACCCGGCCGCACCGCGTGCAGTACGACGACGTCGTGGCCGACGTCGTCGGGCGGACGACGGCGCTCGCGGAGGCCGCGGTGGCCGCGGGCGTGCACCGCGAGCGGGTGCTGGTCGACCCGGGGCACGACTTCGGGAAGAACACGCGGCACTCGCTGGAGGCGACCCGCCGCCTGGACGAGCTGGTCGCGACCGGCTGGCCGGTGCTGGTGGCGCTGTCCAACAAGGACTTCGTCGGGGAGACCCTCGACGTCCCCCTGGAGGAGCGGCTCACCGGCACGCTGGCGACGACCGCCGTCAGCGCCTGGCTCGGGGCCCGGGTCTTCCGGGCGCACGACGTCCGCGCGACCCGGCAGACGCTGGACATGGTCGCCTCGATCCGCGGCGACCGCCCGCCCGCGAGGACCGTCCGCGGCCTCGCCTGAGGGCCGTGATGATCAGGTCGGCTGATCGTTCCGGGTCGTAGCTCACGGTGGACGCTGAGCCAGGTCCCTGAATGGTGAGCCAGGACGGCGTCGCGGGGCCCTTCCACGCCTCCCACCGCGGGTCTAGCCTGCGCCGCGTCGGTATCCGGACCACCCCCGAGGAGGCCGCCATGAGCGGTCGGGTCGTGCACTTCGAGGTCCCGTTCGACGACGGTGACCGGGCACGTGGCTTCTACAAGGACGCCTTCGGCTGGCAGGCGGTGGAGATGCCCGAGATGGGCTACACGATCGTGATGTCGGGCCCCAGCGACGACAGCGGTCCCACCGAGAAGGGCTTCATCAACGGCGGCATGCTCTCCCGCTCGGACGCGGCCACCAGCGGGCCGGTCCTCGTGGTCGACGTCGACAGCATCGACCGGACGCTCGCGAGGATCGGGGAGCTGGGCGGCGCCACCGTCGTCGGCAGGACACCGGTCGGCGACATGGGCTTCGCGGCCTACTTCACCGACCCCGAGGGCAACGTGATGGGGCTCTGGGAGACCGCTCGCTAGTTTCCCCTGCATGGCCGCCACCGGGTTCCACACCGCCGACGAGCTCAACGCCCTCCTCCCGGGCACCTTCCCCGGGCTGCTCGGCATCGTGATCGACACCCACGAACGCGGCCGGCTCACCTCGCACCTCGACGTCCGGCCCGAGCTGCTGGCGCCCAACGGCTACCTGCACGCGGGCACGGTCGTGACGCTGGCCGACACCAGCTGCGGGCTGCCCACGCGCGCCCTGCTGCCCGAGGGGTCCAGCGGCTTCACCACCATCGAGCTGAAGAGCAACCACCTCGGGACGGCGCGGGAGGGCCGGATCGCCTGCACGGCGACGAACGTCCACGCGGGCCGGACGACGCAGGTCTGGGACGCCGTCGTCACGAACGCGGAGTCCGGGAAGACGATCGCGCTGTTCCGGTGCACCCAGTCGGTGCTCTGGCCGCGGTGAGACGGCCGATCCCGCGGGCAACCCCCTTGTGGCGCCCGACACGCCAAGTGTGAGACTGGCGCCACACCAGCACCGAGGAGGAGCACCGTGGCCCTGGCCAGCCCGTATCCCGATGTCGAGATCCCGAACCTGTCGGTTCCCGAGTTCGTCCTGGCAGCGGGCAAGGAGCGGCCCGACGCCCCGGCCCTGATCGACGGCCTCAAGGGTGACGTGATCACCCACGGCCAGCTCGCCGCCTACGTCGACCGGGTGGCCGCGAACCTGCATGCCCGCGGGCTGCGGAAGGGCGACGTCGTCGCCGTCTTCTGCCCCAACACGCCCTGGTTCCCGGTGGTCTTCCACGGGATCGCCGCGGCCGGCTGCGTGATGAGCCCGATCAACTCGCTCTACACGCCCGACGAGATCGCCTTCCAGCTGAAGGACTCCGGCGCCAAGATCCTCATCACGATCTCGCTGTTCCTCGACCGCGCCTCGGCGGCTGCCGAGAAGTCGCCGGTCGACGAGATCGTCGTCCTCGACGGCGCGGAGGGGCACGCCAACCTGTTCGACCTGCTGGGTGCTGACGCCCCCAGCGTCCAGGTGGACATCGACCCGGCCAACGACCTGGTCACGCTGCCCTACTCCAGCGGCACGACCGGCCTGCCCAAGGGCGTCATGCTCACCCACCGCAACCTGGTGGCGAACGTGGCCCAGTGCCGGCCGCTGATCAACCTCGGCGAGGACGAGCGGATCATCGCCGTCCTGCCGTTCTTCCACATCTACGGCCTGACCGTGCTGATGAACCAGGGCCTGGCGTGGGGCGGCGCCGTCGTCACGCTCCCCCGCTTCGACCTCGAGGACTTCCTGCGCACCATCCAGGACCACAAGATCACCCGGGCGTTCGTGGCGCCCCCGATCCTGCTGGCCATGGCCAAGCACCCGGTGGTCGACCAGTACGACCTGTCGTCGCTGACGTCGATCCTGTCCGGCGCGGCCCCCCTGGACGAGCAGCTCGCGCTGTCGGCCCAGAGCCGGCTGCGCAAGGGCGCCGACGACGGCGTCACCGTGGGCCAGGGCTACGGCATGACCGAGCTGTCGCCGGTCTCCCACACCACGCCCGACCCCGGCTGCGAGCCGCCGGGCGCGAGGTCCGACGTCCCCAAGGGGTCGGTCGGCTACGCGGTGCCCAACACCGAGTGCCGGCTGATCGACCCGGGCACGGGCGAGGACGCCGCCGCAGGGCAGAGCGGCGAGCTGTGGATCCGCGGCCCGCAGGTGATGAAGGGCTACCTCAACAACGAGGAGGCCACCCGCAACACCGTCGACGCCGACGGCTGGCTGCACACCGGCGACGTCGCGGTGGTCGACGACGAGGGCCGCTACACCGTGGTGGACCGCGTCAAGGAGCTGATCAAGTACAAGGGCTACCAGGTGGCGCCGGCCGAGCTCGAGGCCGTGCTCATCGGGCACCCGGAGATCGCCGACGCCGCGGTCATCGGCGTCCCGGACAAGGAGAGCGGCGAGGAGCTGCCCAAGGCCTTCGTCGTCCGCGCCCCGGGCTCCGAGATCTCGGAGGAGGCGGTCATGGAGTACATGGTCACCAAGGTCGCGCCGCACAAGAAGGTCCGGTTCGTCGAGTTCATCGACGCGGTGCCCAAGTCGGCCGCCGGCAAGATCCTGCGCAAGGACCTCAAGGCTCGCGCGTGAGCCCGGGTGCGGGGCCGGTCGGCTACCCCGGCCGGCCCCGCACCGTCACCGGCGGGACGCCCGTGACCCGCTTGTAGGCCCGGGAGAAGGCCGCCTCCGACTCGTAGCCGAGGGTGCGCGCCAGCTCGTTGACCCGCGCGCCGCGCGCCAGGGCGATCGTGGCCACGTGCATCCGCCAGCGGGTGACGTAGCGCAGCGCCGGCTCGCCGGCGAGCTCGGTGAACCGGGACGCGAAGGCCGACCGCGACATCCGCGCCTCGCGGGCCAGCCGCTCCAGCGTCCAGGCGGCGCCGGGCTCGCGGTGCACCATCGCGACGACGCGGCCCACCTGCGGATCGCGCAGCGCCCGCAGCCAGCCGGGGCCGGTCCCGCCGCCGTCCAGCCACCCCCTGATGGCCTGGACGACGACCACGTCGGCCAGGCGGGTCACCACTGCCTCGGCACCCGCGCGGTCGTGCCGCACCTCGTCGGCGATCATCCCCAGCAGCACGGGCAGCCAGCCGCCGCGCGCCGCGTCGCTGCGCACGAGCAGCACCGGCGGCAGCAGATCCAGCAGGTGGGCGACGCCGGGGCGCTCCGGTTCGACCACCCCGCAGACCAGACGGGAGGGCGCTCCCCCGCCGCCCACCCGGAGCACCGAGTAGTGCTCCCCCAGGTAGTCCTGCGGCAGCAGGTCCGCCCGTCCCGCGATCGGCGCGCCGGCGCCGCTGCGCAGCAGGTGACCCCGACCGTGCGGCACCAGTGCCAGGTCGCCGGCGCGCATCTCGTGGACGTCGCCGCCGACCTCGAGCAGGCAGCTCCCCTCCGTGACGACGTGGAAGCTCATGCACCCGGCCAGCGCCGGCATCTCCACACCCCACGGGGCGCTGCCCTCGGCGCGGCAGTAGAAGGTGCCGCGGATGCGCAGGTCGGCCAGCACCTCGCCGAGGGGATCGACGGGCGTCCAGGGCGCCGCCGGAGCTGCGGTCATGCCCCGACCCTGGCCGGTCGGGCACCGAGCGTCCAGGGCAGCTGGACGATCGGTCATGCCGTCTGGACGGGCAGCCGTTTCCGTGACCGCGCGTCCCCGCGACGGTGGACGCACCGGTCGCAGGGGCCGGCACCCGAGGGAGGAGCAGGTCATGAGGGTTCTGGTCGTGGGCGCGACGGGCGGTTCGGGGCGGGCGGCCGTGGCCGCCCTGCTGGCGGAGGGGCACGAGGTCACCGCCTTCGCCCGCCGGGCGGGCGAGGTGTTCGGCGGGAGGGACGACGTCCGGCCGGTGGACGGCGACGCGACGTCGGCGGCCGACGTCGACCGCGCGGTCCGGGGGCAGGACGCCGTCGTGGTGACCCTGGGCATCGCCGAGAGCGCGCTGCGGGTGCGGCTGCGCGGCAGCAGGGGCACACCGCTGGACGTGCGCTCGCGCGGCACCGCCACCGTGGTCGCCGCCATGCAGCGGCACGGAGCGCGCCGGCTGGTCGTGCAGTCGTCCTACGGCGTGGGCGAAACGCGGTCGCTCCTGCCGTTCTCCTCGCGCCTGGTGTTCGCGCTCGTGCTGCGGCCCCAGATCGCCGACCACGAGGAGCAGGAGCGGATCGTCCGCGCCAGCGGCCTGGACTGGACGCTCGTGCAGCCGGTCTACCTCACCGACGGCGACGAGCCGGCCGCCGTCTCCACCACGGGCGGCACGGAGACGATGACCGTCTCCCGGCGAGCCGTCGGGGGCGTCCTGGCGCGGCTGGCGGCCGGCGGCGACGACGTCGGCCGCTGCGTCTCGGTCTCCGGTGCGGCGCTGGTCGCGGCCTGAGCCCCACGGGGACGCCGAGGGGCCGCTCCTCCTAGGGTCGACCCATGCGTGCGGTGACGGTGCCCGAGCCCGGCGGACCCGAGGTGCTCACCTGGGCGGAGGTCCCCGATCCCGTCTGCGGCCCCGGCGAGGTCGTCGTCGACGTCGTGGCGACGGCGGTGAACCGGGCCGACCTGCTGCAGCGGCAGGGGTTCTACCCGCCGCCCCCCGGGGCCAGCGAGATCCTCGGCCTGGAGTGCAGCGGGGTGATCAGCGAGGTCGGCGAGGGCGTCACCGGCTGGTCGGTGGGCGACGAGGTCTGCGCGCTGCTGGCCGGCGGCGGGTACGCCGAGCGGGTCGCCGTCCCGGCGGTCCAGCTGCTGCCCCGTCCGGCAGGGGTGGAGCTGGCCACCGCGGCCGCGCTCCCCGAGGTGACCTGCACCGTCTGGTCCAACGTCTTCCAGCTGGCCGGCCTGCAGCGGGGCGAGACCTTCCTCGTCCACGGCGGCTCCAGCGGCATCGGCACCATGGCGATCCAGCTCGCTGCCCGCGCGGGCGCCCGTGTGCTCACCACCGCGGGGACGGCGGCCAAGCTCGACGTCTGCCGCGAGCTGGGCGCCGACGTCGGCATCAACTACCGCGACCAGGACTTCGCCGAGGTCGTCGCCGCAGAGACCGGCGGGCGCGGCGTCGACGTCGTCCTGGACAACATGGGCGCGAAGTACCTGGGCCGCAACGTCGACGCCCTCGCCGTCGGCGGCCGGCTCGTCGTCATCGGCATGCAGGGCGGCACGAAGGCGGAGCTGGACATCGCGAAGCTCCTGGGCAAGCGGGCGTCGGTGCACGCCACCGCGCTGCGCTCGCGCCCGCCGTCCGGGCCCGGCGGCAAGGCCGGCATCGTGGCCGCCGTCCGGCACGACGTCTGGCCGGACGTCGAGCGCGGCGTCGTCCGCCCGATCGTCGACCGGCGGCTGCCGATGTCGCGGGCCGGCGAGGCCCACGCGGTCGTGGAGGCCAGCGAGCACGTCGGCAAGGTGCTCCTCCTGCCGGAGGACTAGAGGTCCAGCCGCACGAGCTCCCGCCCGCCGTCGCCGAGCAGCACCACCTCGTCCAGCGCACCCGGGTCGACGGTCGTCCAGCCGACCCACCGGCCGTCCCCGGCCGGCGACGTGGGCCACTCCCCCGCCGCGTGCCGGTCGCCCTGGTCGTCCACGGCGACCATCGTGCAGATCTCCCCGGCCCGCAGGCCCGCGACCGTGATGTCGAGCGCGGTGCCGTCCCCGTCGGCGCTGGCGCTGACGGTGGCCCGGACCGGGCCGGCCGACGCCGAGCGGCTGCGGGCGTCGTCCCCGGCCAGCTGACCGGCCACCCCGGCGCCCAGCCCGACGGCACCCACGAGGGCGGCCGCGACCAGCAGGAGCCTCGCCCGGGAGCGACGGGCCGGCCGGACGTCGGCGGCGGCCGCGACGCGGTCGAACAGGCCGGCCGACGGCGCCACGGCCACCGGCTCGAGGGCCTCGTGCGGCACCCGGTCGAGCAGCGCCGGGAGGCCCTCCAGCTCGGCGAGCTCCGCCGCGCACTCCGCACAGCTGTCGACGTGCTCCTCCACCGCCCGTCGCTCGTCGGGCCCGAGGGCGCCCAGGACGTACGCGCCGAGCGCCGGCGCCTCCCGGCAGGTCACGTGGTCACCCCCCGTTCGGCGAGCGCCAGCTTGAGCGCCCGCAGCGCGTAGTAGCAGCGGGACTTCACGGTGCCCGGCGGGATGCCCAGCACCCGGGCGGCCTCGGCCACGCTGCGGCCCCGGTAGTAGGTCTCCACGATCACCGCCCGGTGCTCCTGCGACAGCGCGTGCAGCGCGTCGGTCACGACGATCCGGTCGAGGGTGGCCTCGACCTGGTCCATCCCCGGGAGGACCGCCAGCGCCGCGTCGCCCACCTCGGGCGGGCGTGCCCGCCGGGCGCGGTGCGCGTCGACCGCGATGTGCTGCGCGACGGTGAACAACCAGGGGCGCAGCGACCGGCCGTCCTGGTCGACCCGGTCGAGGTTGCGCCAGGCACGCACGAGGGTCTCCTGCACGATGTCCTCCGCGCGCGCCCGGTCGCCGTCGGTGAGCCGCAGGGCGTAGCCGAGCAGGACCGGGGCGTGCTCCTCGTAGAGGGCCCGCAGGCTCTCCTCCGCCGAGACCGCCCCGCGCGCCCGCACCCGCTCAGTACCCCGGTACCGGGGCCGGCTCGGACGGCGCCGCGGTCAGCTTCGCGCCGTCCGGGGAGACGACCCACCAGACGCCCTGCACGCCCTGTCCCGTCACGTCGCCAGGATCGGCATCGCCGGCGTAGGTGTACAGGGGCATGCCGTCGAGGGTCACCTGACGGGTGCCGTCGCCGCGCTCGATGGTGCCCACCTCGCCGTTGACACCGGCGGCCTCCGGGTTCTGCTCGTCCGCGGGAACCGCCGGCCAGTTCTCCAGGCAGGTGCCCTCGCAGGCGCTGCTGCCCGATCCGGCGGTGTCCCTGTCGAAGACGTAGACGGTGCGCCCCTCGGCGTCCACCACGATCTCACCCAGGTCGCTGTCCGCGGTCGAGAGGACGCCGTCCGAGGCGGCTGTGCTCGAGGGCGCCGTCGCCGCGTCGTCCCCGCCGCCGTCCGATCCGCACCCGGCCGCGGCGAGCAGGACCACGGCGATGCCCGCCGCCGGCCTCCAGGTGGTGCGCACGGCGCCTCCTCCCTCCCCGGCGGACCCCGGACGGCCACCGTCCCCCTCAGCACGGCGCGCGGCGGCGATCGGTTCAGCTCGCCCGGGACCACGCGTCCGCGGCTCGCGGGGGCGGTGCAGGATGGAGCCATGACTGCACCCGGGAACGGCAGCGAGCGCCCCCAGCAGGTCGTCGTCGTGGGCCCCGACGGGCAGCCGGTCGGCGCCCTGGCGGTCCCGCAGGGCGGGGACGACGGCGACGGCCCGCCCGGCGTCGGGGAGATGGTCGAGCAGCCGGCGAAGGTGATGCGGATCGGCACGATGATCAAGCAGCTGCTGGAGGAGGTGCGCGCCGCTCCGCTCGACGACGCGAGCCGCAACCGGCTGCGCGACATCCACGCCAAGTCCATCCGGGAGCTGGAGGACGGCCTCGCGCCGGAGCTCCGGGAGGAGCTGGAGCGGATCACGCTGCCGTTCACCGACGGGGAGACGCCGTCGGACGCGGAGCTGCGGATCGCCCAGGCGCAGCTGGTGGGCTGGCTGGAGGGTGTGTTCCACGGCATCCAGACGGCGATCTTCGCCCAGCAGATGGCCGCCCGGGCGCAGCTCGAGGAGGTCCGCCGCAAGGCGCTGCCCGGCGGTCAGGGGCCCGGCGGCCAGCAGCCGGACTTCCGGCCCGGTGGGGGCCAGTACCTCTGACGGGCGGCACCGTGTCGCCCTGACGGGTGAATGCGGTCCCCGCTGGTTTCGCCCGGACGGCCGGTGCCGACGTCTGCCGTCGCGACCGGAGACTCCGGTCACCGAAGCGGAGGACCCGTGACCACCGAGCACTCGACCACCCCCGCCACGAGGACCGGGCAGAACGGCCTCGCGGTCGCCTCGCTCGTCACCGGCATCGTCGGCATCGTCTTCGCCGTGCTCTTCGCGATCATCGGGCTCGCGCTCGGTGTGGTGAGCGTGGCGCTGGGCGGCGTCGCCCGGCGCAACGGGACCCGCAGCGGGCAGGCGACCGCCGGCCTGGTCTGCGGGACCGTGGCGATCGTCGTCGCGATCGTGAACATGGTGATCGCCTACAACGTCCTGACCTGAGCCCGGACGCGCGACGGCGCCGCACCCCGGTCCGGGGTGCGGCGCCGTCGTCGTCCGTCAGACGGTGAAGCGGCTGACCGCCTCCTGCAGCTCACCGCTCATGCGGGCCAGCTCGCCGGCGGCGCGCTGGGCGTCGGCGACGCGCTGGTTGGTCTCCTGCGTGCCGGCGGCCAGCCCCGAGATCGCCGCGGCGATGCCCTGGGTGCCGCTGGCCGCCTCGGCGACGTTGCGGTTCATCTCGTTGGTCGTCGCCGTCTGCTCCTCGACCGCCGCGGCGATGGTCGCCTGGAAGTCGTTGATCTCGCCGATGACCGAGCTGATCTGGCTGATCGCGTCGACGGCGCCGGCGGTGTCGGCCTGGATCGCCTCGACCCGCTTGGAGATGTCCTCGGTCGCCCGGGCGGTCTCCTGCGCCAGCTCCTTGACCTCGCTGGCCACGACGGCGAAGCCCTTGCCGGCCTCCCCCGCCCGCGCCGCCTCGATCGTGGCGTTGAGCGCCAGCAGGTTGGTCTGCTCGGCGATGCCGTTGATCAGCTTGATGACCGTGGCGATCTCCTGCGAGGAGTCACCGAGCTTGCCGACCGTCCGCGTCGTGTTCTCCGCGACGTCCACGGCCTGGCTGGCCACCCGGCTGGCCTCGCTGGCGTTCTGCGAGATCTCCCGGATCGCCGACTCCATCTGCGACGAGCCGGTGGCCACCGTGTCGACGCTCGAGGCGACCGCGCCGGCGGAGGACACGACCTCGTCGGCCTGGCCGGCCGCCGTCTCGGCGTTGCTCCGCATGCCCTCGGCCGCGGCGTTGAGCTGGGTCGAGGCGGCGGCGAGGCGGGTCGAGGAGTCGTTGACCAGGACGAGGACGTTGCCGATGGCGTCGAGGGTCTCGTCCAGGGAGGCGGCCATCTCGCCGAGCTCGGCGCCACCGGTGCGGCCGGCGCGGACGGTGAGGTCGCCGGCGGCGACCTGGCCGAGGATCTCGCGGATGCGCTGCACCGGGCGGGTCACGCTGCGGGAGACCAGGACGGCGAGGACCACGGAGACCAGCAGGCCGACCACGATGATGACCAGCGTGAGCGTGCGGGCGCTCTCGTAGGCGTCCTGCGCCTCCGCGGCGGTCTCCCTGGCGGTGGCCTGAGCGGCGTCGGTGGCGGCGACGAGCGAATCGGCGATGATCGCCTCCTGCTCGTTCATCTGCCCGATGGTCTGCATCATCGCGGCGGGGTTGCCCGTCATGCCGGCCTGCAGCTGCGCGAGCAGTCCCATGTAGGTCTCCACGCCGGCGCCGAACTCGGCGAAGGCAGCGGCCGCGTCCGGCGACAGCGGCAGCTCGGCGACCTCGGCCGTGTGGTCGGCGATGGTCTGCGCCATCTCGGCGGCCTTCTGCTGGGAGGCCTGGATGCTGGCGGCCGGCAGCGAGGGGATGGCGGCCCGGGCGGTGTAGGCCGAGAGCTCCCACCAGTCAGCCTGCAGGGTGCGCAGCCCGTCGAGCGGCTCGGCGCCCTCGTCGAAGACCTGCTGGGCCTGGTCGCTGAGCACGCCCATGCGCTGGATGCCGAAGGCGCCGATGCCGACCGTGGTCAGGGCGACCACGAGGATGGCGCCCAGCACGCGGCTGCGGAGGCCGAAGCCACGCCGGCCCGACGTCTCCGTGGTCACCTCGTCCGCCACCGGGTGGCCGGCGTCCTGCGTCTGATCCATCTGCTGCTCGCTCTCCTGAGTCGGCACCCAGCGTGCCCGTCGCTTCGCTTTCGGCAACTGCGTGGCGAAGTTCAGCCGGACGAGCGCGACGAGCGCGCCGGCTTCAGAGAGACGCGAGGAAACGGGCGACGCCGTCGTCGTCGTTGGTGCCGGTGACGTCCGTGGCCACGGCCATGAGGTCGGGGTGCGCGTGCGCCATGGCCACGGCGCGGCCGCCAGCGGCCCGGACCCACTCGAACGCCGCGATGTCGTTGGGCATGTCCCCGAACACGACGACGTCCTCGGGCCCGACGCCATGGCGGGCGGCGACGCGGGCGAGCCCGGATGCCTTGGTGATGCCGGCCGCCGAGATCTCGGCCAGGGCGTCGCTCGAGGAGTGGGTGACCGTCGCCCGGTCGCCGACGACGTCCTCCACCATCGCCACGAACTCGTCCCGCGGCAGGTCCTCGTGGCGGGCGAGCAGCTTGGCGACCGGCTGGGTGGTCATCTCCTCGAGCGTCGCCTCGGCGACGCCGGGCGCGTCGACGTCCCAGCGCGGCTTGTAGATCGGTTCGTGACGGAACTCCAGCCCGTACTCGACCGCGAACCAGGTGTCCGGCTGCCGCCGGCGGAGCTCGGCGGTGACCGACGTCAGGACGTCGGGGTGCAGCGGGTCCTCGTGGACGATCTCGAAGCGCTCGAGGTCCATGATCACCGCGCCGTTGCAGCAGACCGCCGTCCCGTAGCCGAGGACCTCGCGGATGCGGACCATCCAGCGCGGCGGACGGCCGGTCGCCAGGACGACCGGCACGCCGTCGGCCCGCCAGCGCTCCAGCTCGGCGACAGTGGCGTCGCTGACCGTGTCGTCCCAGCGCAGCAGCGTGCCGTCCATGTCGCTGGCGATGAGCCGGGGCCTCCAGTCAGACATCGCGCACCCGGTCAGACATGCAGGACCGCTTCCAGGTAGCGGGCCACGCCGTCGGCGTCGTGGCCGCTGGTGACCCCGGTCGTCGCGGCCCGGACGGCCGGGTGCGCGTTGGCCACGGCGACGGCGCGCCCGCCGGCGCCGGCCACCGCGCCGATCATCGGGAGGTCGTTGGGCATGTCCCCGAACACGAGCACGTCGCCGAATCCGACCCCGTACCGCTCGAGGGCGATCGCCAGCCCGGTGGCCTTGGTGATGCCGGGCGGGAGCACCTCGATGAACCCCAGCCCGGCGTGCGTCACCTCGGCGTCGGCGGGGTCGACGACCCGCTGCGCGCGCGCCAGGAGCTCGTCCTGCCCGAGGGCGGCGGAGCGCAGGAAGACCTTGAGGACGGCGCCGGGCGGCAGCACCTCGTCCTTGGGCAGCAGGTGCGCGGGCTCCGGGTAGGGCCAGTCGAAGCCGTGCTGCACGCGCAGCGGCCCGGAGACCTCGCTCTGCTCCGAGGCGTCCTCGACGGCCATGACCAGGTCGCCGGCGACCGCCTCGATCCGCTCGATGACCGCCTGGGCCTGCTCGCGGGGCAGCCCGACGGTCCGCAGCACCTCGTCGCGCTCCAGGTCGACGACGAACCCACCCTGGGCGAGCACCGCGATGCCGCGGCCGTCCAGCGCGGCACGGACGCTGTCGAGCAGGCGCGGGCCCCGGCCGGTGACGCCGACGACCGGGATGCCGGCGTCCCAGCACGCCTCGAGCGCCGCCCGCGTGCGCGGGCTGACCTCGCCGTCGCTGTCGAGCAGCGTGCCGTCGAGGTCGCTGGCGACCAGCTTGGGCCGCCAGCCGTCCATCTCGCCGAGGTCGATCACCCGGTCTGCATCGGGCAGGACGCCGTAGGCCTTGAGCGCCTTCGGCCGCTCCCGGGTCATGCGGGAGGCACCGCGGCCGCGAGCGTCATCCCGGGGGCGAGCTCCTCCACCCCGCCCAGCCACGGCCGCAGCACCGTCGGCACGTGCACCGAGCCGTCGGCGCGCTGGTGCACCTCGAGGAAGCAGGCGATGGTGCGGGCGATCGCGCACAGCGTGCCGTTGAGGGTCGCCGCCGTCTGCGGCTTGCCGTCCTCGTCGCGATAGCGGATGTTCAGCCGCCGGGCCTGGAAGGTGGTGCAGTCCGAGGTGCTGGTGAGCTCGCGGTAGGTGCCCTGCGTCGGGAACCACGCCTCGATGTCGTACTTGCGGGTGGCGCTGGTGCCCAGGTCGCCGGCCGCGATGTCGACCACCCGGTAGGGCAGCTCCAGCGCCTGGAGGAACTCCTCCTCCCACTGCAGCAGCCGCAGGTGCTCGGCCTCGGTGTCCTCGGGCCGGCAGAAGCTGAACATCTCGACCTTGTCGAACCAGTGCACGCGGATGATCCCGCGGGTGTCCTTGCCGTAGGAGCCTGCCTCGCGGCGGAAGCAGGACGACCAGCCGGCGTAGCGCCTCGGCCCGGCGGAGAGGTCGAGCACCTCCTTGGCGTGCATCCCGGCCAGGGCCACCTCGGAGGTGCCCACGAGGTACAGGTCGTCGCGCTCGATCCGGTAGACCTCCTCGTCGTGCTCGCCGAGGAAACCGGTGCCCTCCATCGCCTCCGGCTTCACGAGGGCGGGAGCGACGACGGGGGTGAAGCCGGCGGCCACGGCGCGGCTGATCGCGAGCTGGGCGAGGGCGAACTCCAGCAGGGCGCCCGGACCGGTGAGGAAGTAGAAGCGGGCACCGGAGACCTTCGCGCCCCGCTCCATGTCGATGGCGCCCAGCGCCTCGCCGATCTCGATGTGGTCGCGCACCGGGAAGTCGTAGGTGGGCACCTCGCCGACGGTCCGGATCGTCACGGCGTCGTCCTCCCCGCCGGGTGGGACCTCGTCGGCCACGACGTTGGGGATCTTCAGGTGCGCCTCGCGCAGCGCCGCGTCGGCCGCGCGCTGCGCCTCCTCGGCCTCCTTCACCTCGGCGGCCAGGGCCTTGGCCCGCTCGAGCACCGCCGGGCGCTCCTCCGGGGTGGCCTTCTTCACCGCCTGCGAGGCGTTCTTCTGCTCGGCCCGCAGGTCGTCGCCCCGCTTGACCGCCTCGCGGCGGGCGGCGTCGGCGGCGAGGAGCGCATCGACGAGGGACTCGTCGGCCCCCCGGGCGCGCTGGCTGGCACGGACGACGTCGGGGTTCTCACGCACGAGCCGGAGGTCGATCACGCACCGATCGTAGGTGCCGGGCTGCGGGGGCCCGCCCACCCCGAGGTCACCGAGCGGCGGCGCTCAACCGCGCGACGGCCTCCTCCACCCGTCGGGCCTCACCGGGCAGACCGGCCAGGGCGGCCACGACGTCGGGCGACGCGCCGTCCGGGGCCTCCTGCAGGGATCGGCAGAGGTCGGCCAGCCCCAGTGCTCCCATCGCCGCGCTGCTGCCCTTGAGCCGGTGCGCCAGGCGGGGCACCGAGTCCTCGTCCTCCTCGGCCCACCGGCCGGCGTCGGCGGCCTCCGCGATCGCGGTGACCGCCGGGCCCAGGCTGGCGAGGTACTTCTCGTACAGCTGGCCGAACGCGGCGTCCCCGAGATCGCGCAGGTCCTCGACGGTCTCGGGGTCCAGCGGGTCGGACCCGCTGCCCGACGGCTCGGGCGACGGCGCGGCGGCTCGCTCGAGGTCCCCCGTCCACTGGCGCAGGGCCTGGTCGAGGGTCGCCATGCGGACCGGCTTGGTCAGGAAGTCGTCCGCTCCCGCCTCGAGGAAGGACGCCCGGTCGCTGGCGAGGACGCTGGCCGTGACGGCCACGATGTAGGGCTGCGGACCGGGCAGGCACCGGATCGCGGCGGTGGCGTCCACTCCTCCGAGGACCGGCATCTGGGCGTCCATGAGCACGACGTCGTACTCACCGGCGCGGACGGCGTCCACGGCCAGCTCACCGTTGACCACGTGATCGCAGTCGTGCCCGAGCTGCGCCAGGTAGAGGCTCATGAGCTGGGCGTTCACGGCGTGGTCCTCGGCGACGAGGACCCTGAGG
The DNA here is from genome assembly GCF_003075095.1 of Blastococcus litoris. GTDB lineage: Bacteria > Actinomycetota > Actinomycetes > Mycobacteriales > Geodermatophilaceae > Blastococcus_B > Blastococcus_B litoris. Next base: position 101,535 of record NZ_QCZF01000001.1, on the reverse strand, counting down.
CGGCGGCCCGGCTCGCCAGGCCGGGGCGCCGGCACCACGCCGCCGACGCGAGGGCCGCGCCCCTCGCGACGCACGGTGCCCGTCGCCAGCGCCGAGCGCACCGTCTGCTCCAGCCGCTCGGGGCGGACCGGCTTGTGCAGACGGGCGGCGAACAGCGCGGCCCGGTCGGCGGACACCGAGGCGGAGCTGCTGAGCAGGATGAGCGGCATCGATGCGCCGCCGTCGGTCTCCCGCAGCCGGGCGGCCACCTCGTCGCCGTCCATGTCCGGCATGTGCAGGTCGAGGAGGCAGGCGTCGTACGGCGGGTCGGCCGCCACGCGGGCGAGGGCTTCGGCGCCGCTGCCGACCAGCACGGGGACCGCCCCGTAGCCGACCAGCTGGTGCTCGAGGATCCGCAGGTTCGTCGCGTTGTCGTCGACGATCAGCAGGCGTCGCCCGGCGAGTGTCTCCGACGGCGACGTCGGCTCCGCGGCCGGCGCCACCTCCAGGTCCATGGTCACCGTGAAGGTCGAGCCGCTCCCCGCGGCGCTCTCCACGGCGATGTCACCGCCCATGGCGGCGGCGATGCGCTGGCTGATCGCCAGGCCGAGCCCGGTGCCCCCGTACGACCGGGTGGTCGACGTGTCCACCTGGCTGAACGAGCGGAACAACCGGTGCTGCTGGTCGGCCGGGATGCCGATGCCGGTGTCGGACACGGCGATCGAGCTACGCAGCCTGGAACCGGTGACCTCGCCGCTCACGCGGATCAGGACGTGGCCGGAGGCGGTGAACTTCACCGCGTTGCCGACGAGGTTGATGACGACCTGCCGCAGGCGGGCCCCGTCGCCCAGCACGCGCCACGTCCCGCCCGCGGGGATGTCGACCAGCAGGTCGAGTCCCTTGCCCGCCGCCTGGGGGGCGAGCAGCTGCGCGACGTCGTAGACCAGGTCGGACAGGTCGAAGGGCGCCTTCTCGAGGTCCAGCTCGCCCGCCTCGATCTTGGAGAAGTCGAGGATGTCGTTGATCAGCGTCAGCAGGCTGTCGCCGCTGCGGGACACGGTGTCCAGGTGGCCGCGCTGCTCCTCGGACAGCTCCGTCGTCAGGAGGATGTCGGTGAGGCCGAGGACGGCGTTCAGCGGCGTCCTGATCTCGTGGCTCATCGTGGCCAGGAAGGCGGTCTTCGCCTGCCCGGCCCTGACTGCCTGGTCGCGTGCGGCCACCAGCTCGCGCTCACGCGCCTCGACGAGGAGATTCCGGTCCCGCAGCGCCTGGCCGAGCACGTTGACGTCACCCGCGATGTCCCGCAGCTCGGCCGGGCCCGTCTCGGGAACCCGGCTCTCCACGTCACCCGCGGCCAGGGCCGACAGGGAGTCCCGCACCCGCTGCGCAGGCGGGAGCAGCGTCTCGGCGAGCCGCCGGTTCGCACGGCGCACCGCGACCGCGACGACGAGGCTCACGAGGACGCTCGACGCGGCCCCGACCAGGACGAGCATCGTCCGCTGGTCGCTGGCCCGCTGCCGCCGGTCCTCGACGAGCACCCGCACGTCGGCCTCGACCGCCCGGTACCGGTCGAACAGCCGCTTGTCCTCGCGGAGCAGGTCGCTCAGCGCGGCGGCGTCACCGAGGGCCGGCGGGCCGGCGGACGTCGACGTCGCCCACTCCTGGATGAAGGCCTGCTCAGCTGCCTGGAGCCTCGCGACGTGCTCGGCGAGGTCCGGCTCCTCCTCCGCGAGATCGCGGAGGGCGGCGTCGGCGCGCTGCAGGTCCTCCACGCCCTTCCGGTACGGCTCGAGGAAGCGCGACTCCCGGGTCACCAGGAAGCCGCGGAGACCGGTCTCCTGGTTCAGCATCGCGATGTGCCCCTCCTGCAGCGCGCTGAGGACGTCGTTCGCGCGGTCGACCCGCGGGCCGATGACCGTCAGGACCACCACGGCGAGGGCCACCGTCGCCAGCGTCACCGTCGTCAGCGCGGCCAGCCCCACCAGGAGCGGGCGCCGGAGGAGCGCCCGGAGCGGACGCGGGTCGGCATCGGCACGACGAGGTGTGGAGAGGGGCACGCGGAGGTTTCGGCCGCCGGCGCACCGGTGTGAAGGCGAGACGGGCGCTACAGCTCCCGGCCGGTCGTGCCGATGCCGGTTGTGCCCCACCTTTCCCGATCGGAGCCCCATGACCCACGTCCTGGTCGTCGACGACGACCCCGTCATCGTCGACCTGGTCGCCTTCCGGCTGGGCCGGCTGGGCGTCGACATCTCCGTCGAGTCCGACGGGGAGGCCGGCCTGGCCGCCGCCCGGGAGCTGCGCCCCGACCTCGTCGTCCTGGACTGGATGATGCCGCGGATGAACGGCCTGGAGGTCTGCGCCGCGCTGCGCGCCGACCCCGACCCGGACCTCGCCCGCACGCCCGTGCTGCTGCTCACCGCCAAGGCCCAGGAGCCCGACCTCGAGCGCGGCTTCGCCGCCGGGGCCACCGACTTCGTGGCCAAGCCGTTCAGCACCCGCGAGCTGATCAGCCGCGTCACCGCCGCGCTGCCGCCCGGCAGCGTGCAGGGATGACGCCGCCCGTCGGGCCCGTCCTGCTGGCCGGAGCGGGCGTGACGGCCGCGATCGTGGCCCTCCTCCTGTCCGTGGCCGCGACCCACCTGGCACGGGCCCGCCGGCAGGCCCGCGACGAGCGGCGGAAGCGGGAGATGACGCCGCTGGTCCACGCCCTGCTGGACGACGACCCGACGGACGCCGTGCCGGTGCCCGACCTGGTGAACGCCCCCGGCTCCCTGGACGAGGTGGTCCTCGAGCTCCTCCCCCAGCTGCGCGGCACGGACCGCGAGATCCTCCGGCGGCTGCTCGCCGAGCGTGGCGTCGTCGCCCGCGCCGTCGCCGACCTGACCGCGCGCAAGTCCTGGCGCCGGGGCCGCGCCGTGGCCCTGCTGGGCTCGGCCGCGGGCAGCCACCACATCGCCGTCCTGGCCGCCCGCCTGCAGGACCGCTCCCTCGAGGTCCGCTGCGCCGCCGCCCGTGCGCTCGGCAAGGCCGGCGACCCTGCCGCCGTCGCCTACCTCCTGCCCGCGATGTCCGGCGCCCGCGCCCTCCCGCACGGCGTCGTGGGCATGGCCCTGCTCGACCTCGGCACCACGGCGCTGGCCGTGCTGCGCGGCGCCCTCACCGGCGAGCACACCCATGCCCGCGGGCTGATCGCCGAGCTGCTCGGCGTGCACGGCGACGTGGAGGCCGCGCCCCTCCTCGAGGAGCTGCTCCGGAACGCGGACGAGCCCTCCGCCGTCCGTGTCGCCGCCGCCGCGGCGCTGGGCCGCATCGGCTCGCCGCGCTCGACCGAGCCGCTGGTGCGGGCCCTCACCACCGACGACGACCCCGTTCTGCAGCGCACCAGCGCCGAGGCCCTCGGCCGGGTCGGGGACCCGGTGGCGGCGATCCCCCTGCTGGCCGGCATGGCCGCGCCCGACGTCTCGGTGCGCTCCGCGTGCGCCGACGCCCTCGCCGGCCTCGGCGCCGAAGGACGGACCTGGCTCGAGGAGGTGGCCGCCGGGTCCGGCCAGGCCGCCGGGGCCGCCCGCGCGACGCTCGACGACCTGGACGCACGACCGCGCCGTCCCGCCCTGGCGGTCGTCCGATGACCGAGGTGCTCACCCACGTCGTCCTGGTCGGCAGCTGGGCCGTGCTCGGCTACATGCTGCTGCTCGACGGCAGCATGCTGCTGCTCGTGCTCGCCGGGGCCCGCCGGATCGGGGAGTCCCGGCACTGGAGGGGCGCCGAGGGCCACGGCGAGATCTTCGCCAGCCCGCTGACCCCGGCCGTCTCGCTGCTCATCCCGGCGCACGACGAGGAGGCAGGGATCCTCGACACGCTGCGGGCCGCGCTCGGCCAGCGGTACCCGTCCCTCGAGGTGGTCCTCGTCGACGACGGCTCCACCGACCGGACCTTCGAGCTGGTGGCCGAGCGGTACGCCCTCACCGAGATCGCCCCGCGGCTGACCGCGCACCTGGAGGTGGACGGCGAGATCCTCTCGGTGCACCGAGCCACCACCGGCGACCCGCTGGTCGTCGTCCGCAAGGCCAGCGTCGGCCGCCGGTCCGACGCGCTGAACGCCGCCCTCAACGTGGCCCGCCACCCGCTGGTCTGCATGGTCGACGCCGACTCGCTGCTGGAGGAGGACGCGCTGCTGCGCGTCGCCCGCCCGTTCGTGGAGGACCCGGCGAACGTCGTCGCCGCCGGCGGTGTCATCCGCGCCGTGAACGGTGCGCTCACCGACCGGGGCACCGTGCTGGAGCCGCGGCTGTCGCGGAACTGGCTGGTGCGCATCCAGGCGATCGAGTACCTGCGCTCGTTCCTGCTCGGCCGGACCGGCTGGGCCGACGCGAACGCACTGCTGATCATCTCCGGCGCGTTCGGGCTGTTCCGCCGCGACCTGCTGGTGGAGATCGGCGGGCTGGACCCGCTGTCGCTGGCCGAGGACGCCGAGCTGGTCATCAGCGTGATCGAGCACCAGCGCCTCGCCGGCCGTCCGCACCGCGTCGTCTTCGTGCCGGAGCCGGTGTGCTGGACCGAGGTGCCCGAGACCTGGCGGGTGCTCGGCCGCCAGCGCCAGCGCTGGTCGCACGGCCTGGCCCAGCTGCTCTGGAAGCACAAGAACATGATCGGCAACCCGCGCTTCGGGCCGGTCGGCACGATGGCGCTGCCGTTCTTCCTGCTCTTCGAGCTGCTCGGGCCGGTCGTGGAGGTCTTCGGGCTCTTCTCGATCGTCGTCGCCGCCGGCCTCGGCATCCTCGACCTCGGCGGCGCCGGCGTGATGGTGCTCCTGGCCCTGGCGGTCGGCACGCTGCTGTCCACGACGGCGGTGGCCGTGGAGGAGTTCACCTACCACCGGTACGGCCGGGGCCGGGACGTGCTGGGGCTGGTCGCGGCGGGACTGGTGGAGAACATCGGGTTCCGGCAGGCGCACGCCTGGTTCCGGCTGCGCGGGCTGGTCGCCGCGCTGCTGCGGCGCCAGCCGGTCTGGACGGCCATGCCGCGCACCGGCTTCACCACGGCCCGGCCGCTGGAGGTCTCCGCCTGAGCCGTTCCCCCGCAGGGTCGTGCTCTGCCCACCACCGGTGGGCGGAGCACGACTGTCCGGAGACCACCCGGCGGCCCACGTCAGGGACACTGGGCCCATGCGGTTCCTGCAGCGCCCCGACCACGACCTGACCTACGCCGACGTCTTCATGGTGCCCAACCACTCGACGGTGGGCTCGCGGCTCGAGGTGGACCTCCGGACGCCGGACCGCGTGGGCACGACGATCCCCGTCGTCGTCGCGAACATGACGGCGATCTCCGGGCGGCGCATGGCCGAGACCGCGGCCCGCCGCGGCGGGCTGGCCGTGATCCCGCAGGACATCCCGGTCGACGTGGTCGCCGAGGTGCTGTCCTGGGTCAAGTCGCGACACCCGGTGTACGACACACCCATCACGCTCTCGGCCACGTCGACGGTCGGCGAGGCGCTGGCACTGCTCACCAAGCGCGCCCACGGCATCGTCGTGGTCGTCGAGGACGGCTCCCCCGTCGGCGTCGTCACCGACGGCCAGTGCCAGGGCGTGGACCGCTTCACCCAGCTCTCGGAGGTCATGACCCGGGAGCCGCTGACCATCCCGGCGGGCACGGACCTGCCGAAGATCTTCGACGTCCTCTCGGGCGAGCGGGTGAGCGCGGCCCCGGTGGTCGAGGGCGACCGCCTCGTCGGCGTGATCACCCGCAAGGGCGCGCTGCGCTCGGCGCTCTACACGCCCGCGGTGAACGCTGCGGGAGAGCTGCTCACCTCGGCCGCCGTCGGCATCAACGGCGACGTCGCGGGGAAGGCCTCGGCCCTGCTGGCCGCCGGCGTGGACGTGCTCGTGGTCGACACGGCCCACGGCCACCAGGAGAAGGCCATCGAGGCGCTGCGCGCGGTCAGGTCGGTCGCCGGCTCGACGCCGGTCGTCGCGGGGAACGTCGTGACGGCGGAGGGCACCCGAGACCTGGTCGAGGCCGGTGCCGACGTCGTGAAGGTCGGCGTCGGGCCGGGCGCCATGTGCACCACGCGGATGATGACCGGCGTCGGCCGGCCCCAGTTCTCCGCCGTCGAGGAGTGCGCGGCCGAGGCCCGCGCGCTGGGCAAGCACGTGTGGGCCGACGGCGGCGTGCGGCACCCCCGCGACATCGCGCTGGCGCTGGCCGCGGGCGCGGCGAACGTCATGGTCGGCTCGTGGTTCGCCGGCACCTACGAGAGCGCCGGCGACATCCACGACGACGGGTCGGGGCGGCTGTACAAGGAGTCGTTCGGCATGGCGTCGGCGCGGGCGGTCAAGGCGCGGACGTCGTCGCAGTCGGGCTTCGAGCGGGCGCGGGCGGGGCTGTTCGAGGAGGGCATCTCCTCCTCCCGCATGTACCTGGACCCGCAGCGCCCCGGCGTCGAGGACCTGATCGACCAGATCGTGGCCGGCGTGCGCTCCTCCTGCACCTACGCCGGGGCGCGGACGGTGGACGAGCTGCACGAGCACGCGGTGCTGGGGGTGCAGAGCGCGGCCGGGTACGAGGAGGGCCGGCCGCTGCCGACCTCCTGGTGAAGCCGCTCCCCCTGCCCGTCTTCGAGCAGCTGGTCTCCGACGCGCTGGACCAGGTGCCGCCGGAGCTGCTGGCGCTGATGGACAACGTCGTCGTCCTGGTCGAGGACCGGAACACCGAGGAGCCCGACCTGCTCGGGCTCTACGACGGCTTCGCGCTCACCGAACGCGGTTTCGACTACGGCGGCGCGCTGCCGGACCGGATCATGATCTACCGCGAGGCGATCTGCGAGATCTGCGAGACCGCCGAGGAGGTGGTCGACGAGGTGACGATCACCGTCGTCCACGAGATCGCGCACCACTTCGGGATCGAGGAGGAGCGCCTCCACGAGCTCGGCTGGGGCTGACCCCGACGGCGGTCAGCCGCGCGGGCTCCAGACCCCGACGAAGCTCCCGCAGGACACCTCGCGGCCGTCCAGGCCCTCGCGGATCTCGCTCTCCAGGCCGGTGTTCTCCACGATCGGCGCGTCGGCGGGCACGCTCTCGGCGACCGGCCCCCCGGACCGCAGCGCGAGCCAGCCGGTCGTGGCGAACAGGACGAGGTAGTCGCCCTCGCGGTTGAGCCGCGGCACCGTGTCGAGCATGCGCTGCTCCGCGTCGGCGACCAGCTCCAGCGGCAGGGCCCAGTCGAGCGGGAAGGGGTTCTCCACCCCGAACGCGGGATAGGCGAACGGGCTGTCCGGCAGGACGGCCACCTGGGCCGCGGGATAGCGGTCGAGGCAGGCCGCGATCTGCTTCACGTACAGCCCGGTGGCGGCGTTCGTGCGGATGCCGCGCATCGTGGGGGTGGCCGTGCCGAGGTCCACGGTCTGCTGCGCCCGCGGGAAGTCGATGACCGGCGCCTCGTCGTGCTGGACGACCAGCCCGACGCATGCGGTGGCCACCGCGACGGCACCGATCAGCGCCGCGGGCACCCGCCACAGCCGCCCGCGGAGATCGATCTCCGGCGCCGCCCGGACGAGCAGCTCGAGGGTGGTGAGCACCAGCGTGCCGCCGAGCAGGCCGGGATAGCTGTAGCCCCACGACAGGCTGACCATGTAGGCGAGCAGGACGACCAGGAGCGGGCGCCAGGGCAGCTGCCGGTGGACCACCGCGTCCAGCACGACCACCGCGATGAGCAGCCACAGGAGCTTGACCGCCCAGCTGCCGGGGAACGCCAGCTCGGTCTGCACCAGGGCGTAGACGGTGACGACCGCGGCGCCGAGCAGCGGGATCAGGCGCAGCGGTACGCCGGCCCGGCCCAGCCGGGAACGCCCCAGCCACAGCGCGACCGCGACGACCACGCACGCGACGACCATGAGGATGTGCCGGCGGACGTCGCCCACGACGAACTCACCGGCCCACCAGAAGTCGACGAGCCCCTTGCCCCAGGCCCCCGTGCCGCCGGTGAGCTGCTCGATCATCGGTGCCAGCCCACCGGCTGCCGTGACGACCCCCGCGTAGACGAGCGGGAACGCGGCCAGGCACACCAGGTCGACGACGGTCCGGCGCCACCACCGGCGATCACGGAGGTCGGTACGCCAGTCCTGCGCGGGGTGGAACACCAGCAGCAGCAGACCGACGGGGACGGCGAACACGAAGCTCTGCTTCACCATCACCGCGAAGCCGAGGAGGAAGAGGCCGAACCGGCGGCGTCCTGCCGAGCCGGACCGCAGGCCCGTGTCCAGCAGCCACCAGCCGACCGCCACGAGCAGGATCCCGTCGATGGTGTGCCACGCCATCATCGGGAACGTGTGCAGGTTGACCACCGCCGCGGCCGCGACCAGCAGGGTCCGCAGCGGGCCCCAGCGCAACGGCGAGACGCCGGTGACCAGGGCGGCGAGGGCCACCGTCGCCACGATCAGCTCGACGTCGGTCAGGAAGCCCGACACGAGGAACAGCGGCCCCGGCAGGGCGAAGTCGACGACGTGCAGGTACGCCGAGCCCAGGGGGCGGGCCGAGACGATGTCGAGGTGCGGGATCTCGCCGTTCAGCACGCGCCAGCTCTGCGCCAGGATGAAGCCCTGGTCGCTGGGGTTGAACCCGAAGCGGCCCACGCGCAGCGTGAGGAACGCGGCCAGTGCGGCGATCCACGCCAGGTGGACCCCGGTGCGCACGGCGAGCTGCCGGCGGCCCATGCCGCGGTCGCTCCGCGGCGGCTCGACGGGTGCGGGCGTGACGACGTCTGCCGTAGTGAGCATGTGGTGGTGCACGTCTTCCTGGTGGGGAGAGCCGCGGTCAGACGAGAGACGGGCCCGGGCGAGCGCTCCGTGACGGAACGACCTGTCTCACCATAAGCCGCTCCCGCGCCGCGGACGGCGTTCCGAGGTCGACGCCACGGCGCTGCAGCCTCCTGCGCACCGGGGACCACGCCAGCCACTCACGGCGGACGCGGTCAGGGGCGCGGGTAGCGTGGGACGACGTGCCCGACGACACCGCTCCGACGGTCGGCAAGCTGCCGATCAAGATGCTGCACGACCGCATCCTGGTGGCGCTGCGCAAGGAGGACGGCGACCGCCGCTCCACCGGCGGCATCCTGATCCCGGCCACCGCCCAGGTCGCGAAGCGGCTGGTCTGGGGCGAGGCGCGCGGCGTCGGCGCGTCGGTGCGGCAGGTGAAGGTCGGCGACCAGGTGCTCTTCTCGCCGGAGGACCAGCACGAGGTCGAGGTGCACGGCGAGGACCTGATCATCCTGCGCGAGCGCGACGTGCACGCCGTCGCCGCCGAGCGCATCGAGGAATCGACCGGCCTGTACCTGTAGCGGTCGCGCCGTGGTCAGGAGCCGCGGGAGTGGCGGGTGATCACGGCGGTCATGTCCTCGAGCCAGCGGCGGACGACGGCCAGCTCGTCGGCGGAGTAGCCCTCCATCGCCGCCGTCAGGTCGCGCGCCAGCCCCCCGAAGTGCTCGGCCCCGGCCGCCATCGCCGACTCCGACATCTGCAGCCCGACCCGGCGGCGGTCCTCGGGGTCGCGCACCCGCCGCACGTGCCCGACCCGCTCGAGCCGGTCGACCAGCGCGGTCACCGAGGCCGAGCGCAGGTCGACCGCCTCCCCCAGGCGTCCAGCGGTCAGCGACTCACCGCGCCGGGCGGCGTCCATGATCGCCACCAGCGCGCGGACGTCGGTCCGGTTGAGCCCGTGCAGGTCGGCGAACCGCTGGCCCACCGCATCCAGTTCGACGTTGAGCCGGCGAAGGAGGAGTGCCACCTCCCGCCGCTCCTCCTCGTCCGTCATCCCACCCCCGGTCGCACCACGGCGACGTCCGACATAATATCTCGACGATCGAGATAATCGACCATCTAGGGAAATCATGCCTCGCCGCAGCTCCGTCCTCCGCTGGCTCCTCCCGGCGCTCGTCGCGCTGCTCTGGTTGGGACTGGCCGGCCCGCTGGGCTCGTTCAGCGGGAAGCTCGCCGAGGTGTCGGAGAACGACTCCTCGGTCTTCCTGCCCGACAGCGCGGAGTCGACGCGGGTGACCGAGCTCCAGCGGGAGTTCCAGACCGAGCGCACGCTGCCGGTCCTCCTGCTCTGGGAGAGCGAGGACGGGGCGCTGGACCCCGCGGCCCTCGAGGAGGCGCAGCGGCGGGTCGACGAGGCGGTCGCCGTCGCCGAGGACGCCGGCGCGCTCCAGGGCGAGGCGTCACCGCCGATCCCGTCGGAGGACGGCCAGGCGGTCCAGGCGTTGCTGCCCTTCGACCCCGACCTCGGCGACGCCCTGCCCGAGGTGATCGGGGAACTGCGCGCGCTGCCGGGCATCGACGGCACCACCGCGTACGTGACCGGCCCCGGCGCCGTCTTCTCCGACTTCGCGGAGGGCTTCTCCGGCATCGACGGACTGCTGCTGCTCGCCGCGTTCGGCGTCGTGCTGCTGATCCTGCTGGTCGTCTACCGCAGCCCCCTCCTGCCGCTGCTCGTGATCACGACGGCCGGGCTGGCGCTGGTGGTCTCGCTCGCCGTGGCGTACTTCCTGGCCGACCAGGGCTGGATCGCGGTCAACGGGCAGAGCCAGGGCATCGCCTCGATCCTCGTCGTGGGCGCGGCCACCGACTACGGGCTGCTGCTGGTCGCCCGCTACCGCGAGGAGCTGCGGCGGGAGGAGTCGCGGTTCGCCGCGATGCGCGTCGCGCTGCGCCAGTCCTGGGAACCGATCGTCGCCAGCGGCGGCACGGTCATCCTCGGCGTCCTGTGCCTGCTCTTCTCCGATCTGGGCTCCAACCGGGGCCTGGGCCCGATCTCCGCCGTCAGCATCGCGTTCGCCATGCTCGCCGCCCTCACCTTCCTGCCCGCCGTCCTCGTGCTGTTCGGCCGGGCGGCCTTCTGGCCGTTCCGGCCGAAGTACGGCGAGGAGCACCGGCAGGGCCGGGGATGGGAACGGGTGGCCGCCGCCGTCGCGCGCCGACCCGCGCGGGTGCTGGTGTGGACGCTCGTCCCGCTCTTCGTCCTCGCCGCCTTCGTGCCCACGTTCGACGACGACGGCATCCCGCTGTCCGAGGCGGTCCGCGGCGGCTCGCCGTCGGCGGCGGGGCAGGAGGCCCTGGCCCGGCACTACGACGCCGGCGGTGCGAGCCCGACCGTCGTCATCACGCCGGCCGACGACTGGGAGGCGGTTGCCGAGGCTGCGGGCGACGTCGACGGCGTGATCGAGGTCGCGCCCTTCACCGGCGCACAGGCCGGCCCGCCCGGCAGCGGCGGAGGCGAGCCGGTGGAGGTCGACGGCCTGGTGCGGATCGACGTCACCCTCGACGACGCCCCCGACAGCGAGGCGGCGCAGGCGACCGTCGCCGAGCTGCGCACCGCGCTCCACGACGTCGACGCGGACGCGCTGGTCGGCGGCTCGACCGCGCAGGACCTGGACACCCAGGAGACCGCCGCCCGCGACCTCGCGGTGATCGTGCCGCTGGTGCTGGGCGTCATCACCGTCGTGCTCGCCCTGCTGCTGCGCTCGATCGCGGCACCGGTGCTGCTCGTGGCGACGGTGGCGCTCAGCACCGCCGCGACCGTCGGCGTCGGCTCGCTGGTCTTCGACTACGGCTTCGGCTTCCCCGGCAGCGACCCGCAGGTGCTGCTCATCGGCTTCGTCTTCCTCGTGGCCCTCGGGATCGACTACAACATCTTCCTCATGACCCGGGCCCGGGAGGAGTCGCTCCGGCACGGCACGCGCGAGGGCATGACCCGTGCGCTCGCGGTCACCGGCGGGGTCATCACCAGCGCCGGCCTGGTGCTGGCCGCGACCTTCGGTGCGCTCACCGTGCTGCCGCTGGTGATCCTGACCCAGCTCGGGTTCCTGGTCGGCTTCGGCGTCCTGCTCGACACCTTCGTCGTCCGGTCGCTGCTCGTGCCCGCCGCCGTCGAGCTGATCGGCGACCGGGTCTGGTGGCCCAGCCGCCTCGCGACGGGCCCGTCCGCGGCGGAGCGCGAGCGGCAGCTCGAAACCGTGTGACCACGGGCAGGATGGGCGGATGAGCACCCTGCGCGTGGCCGTCCTCGGACCCGGCGGCGTCGGCGGGCTGGTCGGCGCCCTGCTCGCCCGGCAGGGCGCCGCGGTCACCTGCCTGGCCGGGCACGGCACCGCCGCGCACATCGAGGCCCACGGGTTGCGGCTGGTCAGCGACCGCTACGGCGAGGTGACCGCACCAGCGCACGGCGCCGAACGGCTGGCCGCGCCGGTCGACGCGCTCCTGGTGACCCCGAAGGCCACCCGGCTGGAGGAGTCCCTGGAGCGCGTTCCGGCGGACGTGCTCGGCGACGCCCTCGTCGTCCCGCTGCTCAACGGCATCGACCACATGGCCCTGCTGCGGCAGCGCTACCCCGACGCCCGCGTCGTCGCCGGCGCCATCCGCGTCGTGGCCAGCCGCACGGCACCCGGCGAGATCCGCCACGAGGGGCAGCTGGCCGCCGTCCAGCTGTGCGAGGGGGCCGGGCCGCTGGCCGACGCGCTCGCCGACGCCGGGCTCGACGTCGCGGTCCGCCCCGACGAGGCCGGCCTGCTGTGGGACAAGCTGGCCTTCCTCGCGCCGGTCGCGCTGCTCACGACCACGCTCGACGCCCCGCTCGGCGCCGTCCGCGAGCAGCTCGGCGACGACCTGCGGGCGCTGGTCGAGGAGACCGCCGCGGTCGCCCGCGCCGAGGGCGCGGACGCCGACGCCGCCGCGACGCTGGCGTTCATGGAGACGGTGCCCGCCGGCATGACGTCGTCGCTGCAGCGCGACACCGCGGCGGGCCACGAGACCGAGCTCGAGGCGATCGGCGGCGCGGTGCTGCGGGCGGCCGAGCGGCACGGCGTCGCGGTCCCGGTCACGGCCCGCGTCGTCGAGCACCTGCGCACTCGGGACTGACCCTCTAGCCGCCCTCGCGGACCCGGGCCAGCCACTCCCCCGCCTCGGCGAAGGCCGCGTCGGCGGCCGACGCGGGCACCGGCCGGTTGTCGCGTCCGTCGGCCCGCGGGTACGAGCCGAGGAAGCGGACGTCCTCCGCGACCCGGTGCAGCGCGGCCAGGGCCTCGCCCACCCGGCCCTCGGCCACGTGGCCCTCGCAGTCGAGCGAGAAGGAGTAGACCCACTTGCGTTCCCGGATGGGCCGCGACTCGATGCGGGTCAGCGAGATGTCGCGGACGGCGAACTCGCGCAGCACGTCGAGGAGCGCGCCGGTGCGGTCCTCGACGACGACGACCAGCGAGGTCTTGTCGTTGGCGGTGGGCGCCGGCAGGGCACCGGCCGGCTCCACCACGACGAACCGGGTCACCGCGCCGGGGGTGTCGGCGAGGTCCTCGACCAGCGGCGCCAGCCCGTAGCGCTCGGCGGCGATGGGCGCGCAGACGGCGGCGTCGTGCTCCCCCGCCGCGACCGCCGCCGCGGCACCCGCCGTCGACGACAGCGGCAGCGGGACGACGTCGGGGAACAGCTCCGCCAGCCGCCCGGCGGTCTGCGCGAGGGCGTGCGGGTGGCTGACCACCGAGCGCACTCCGGCCAGCTCCGTGCCGGGCCGCACGCCGAGCACGAACGCCACGTCGCGGACGACCTCGCGGGTGATCACCAGCGGGTCGCCCTGGGCCAGCCCGTCCATCGTCGCGGGCACCGAACCCTCGACGGAGTTCTCCAGCGGGACCAGTGCGGCGTCCGCGTCGCCCGATCGGACGGCGGCCAGGGCCGCGGTGACACTCGGCTGGGGGTACAGCGCTCCCTCAGAGGAGGCAAGCGTGCTGCGGAGCGCCGCCTCGGCGAAGGTACCCTCGGGCCCGAGATAGGCGAACCGCGTCGGACCTGTTCTGGGGTGCATCCCGGGCATCCGACGAGGGTAGTGCGGGCGGGTCAGGGGCGTGTCCCGACCCGGGGGAACCGAGTCGTCACCGACAGATCCGGCCGCACGGTGGCTGGCCCGACCCGTCAGTGGAGGGGATGCAGTGGCTCCCAGCACGGCCCGCGTCGCCTCGGGCGACCTGGCGGCCGTGCTCTGGCGTCTGCTGGACGCCAGCTCGCGCGAGGACTCCACCGCCTTCCTCACCCTGCTCGACGACGCCGACGGTGCGTTCGCCGAGTCGACCGACCCGCGCTGGACCGCCTGGCGGCACACGCTCGCCGCCCGCCGTGCGCTGATCGAGAGCGACCCCGAGGCGGCCGTCGAGGCGGTCGCCGCGGCCCGCGAGGCGCTGGACAAGTGCCCGCCGTCGGCCGACACCGCGCTCACGCTGGCCCACCTGGCCCACGTCGAGGTGACCGCCGACCACTTCGACGCCGCGATGCTGCTGGCCGTCGACGCGAGCCTGCTCACCGAGGGCCCGAACGCCGGCGAGCCCACCCGCGCCCTGCACCAGGCGCACCGCTGGCTGTCGCTGTCGCTGTCCGGGCTGGACCTGGAGGAGCTGGCGGTCTCCCACGCCGGCCGCGGCCACCGCATCGCCGCGGTCCTCCCCGACCTGGCCGACCAGTGGCAGATGCTCCAGCTGTCCGCCCAGCAGCACGCCGAGCTGGCCCAGACGCTGCGCCGGCGCGGCGACTCGGAGCGGGCGCGGGCGCTGGCCGCCGTGGCCATCGCGCAGGCCACCGAGGCCCGCGAGATGGCGTGGGACCCCGACCCGGCCGATGCCGACCTGCTCGACGTCGTCCAGGCCTGGGCCATGACCTGCACCGACGAGCTGGACACCGCCCTCGGCCCCCTGCGCCGCGTGCGCCGCCGCGTCCAGGAGCACGGCGGGCTGTGGCTGCGCGGGTACACCGACCTCGTGCTCGCCCGACTCCTGGTGCGGATCGCCCAGCGCGACGACGACGAGGAGTACGGCGAGGAGGCCATGGAGCTGCTGGTCGACTCCGCCGGCGCCTTCGTCGCGTCGGGCGACCGGCGTCGCTACCGGCAGTGCCTCCTGGAGCTGGGGCAGAACTCCGCCGACCTGGGCCGGCCCGCCGAGGCGCTGCACTGGCTGGAGGCCTACCGCGCCGACACCGGTCGCGCGCACACCCGCGGGCGGGAGATGTGGGCGGAGATGTTCGTGCGCCGCAGCCGGCTGCGCGAGGCCGAGCGGCAGGCCGCGATGCTGCGCCGGCACGCGCTGGAGGACCCGCTCACCGGGCTCGGCAACCGGCGCAGCGCCGAGCGCCGGCTGGGCGCGATGCGCCTGGGCCAGGAGCCCCTGTCGCTGGCGGTCGTCGACGTCGACAGGTTCAAGGAGGTCAACGACGAGGCGTCGCACACCCACGGGGACGCCGTCCTCCGCCGGGTGGCCGACCTGCTGCGCGAGCACAGCCGCACCGGCGACGAGGTCTACCGCTGGGCCGGTGACGAGTTCCTCGTGGTGCTGCCGACCGCCACCGAGGCCCAGGCCGTCGTGGTGATGGAGCGCCTGCGGGCGGCCGTCGCCGAGGCCGACTGGAGCGACCTGATCCCGGGCCCGGTGACCGTGAGCATCGGTGTCGCGACCGCGCCGGCCGTGGGCGACGACGACGAGCCGGCCGCGGTCGTGGGCTGGCGCGCGCTGTTCGACTCCGCCGACCTCAACCTCTTCTCCGCCAAGCGCAGCGGCCGCAACCGCGTCCGCGCGCCGGGGGTCATGCCTTCCTCGGGCGACGACGGAGGCGCCGCGTGACGCGCTCCGCCTGGGGCGGGTGGGACGCGTCGGACGGGGGACGGCGCGTTTCCGAACACCTGCTCGACACCCGCGCCGGTGACGTGCACAGTGCGCTGGTGCCGCCCGGAGCCCTGCATCATCGGGTGACCGCTGCGCTCGCGAACTGGCAGCTGGACGACGCCGAGGAGCTCCTCGCCGACGTCGACCAGGAGTCCTCGCCCTACGTCGCCGCGGAGCCGCCCGTGGACGCCCCCGTCTCGCTGGGCAAGGCGTGGGCCGACACGCTGCGCGCGGAGCTGCTCGTCCGCCGGCTGCGCGTCGCCGGGTTCACGCTCGTCGGCGACCCGGTCACCGCCGACGCCGCCGAGGGCGAGGCCCTCGACCTGCACGCCGGCGTCGAGAAGCTCATCGACGGCGACGGCGACGGCGACCCCCGCGCGGAGTCGGCCACCCGCGCCGCGCTCGCCATCGCGCTGGTCCGGTCGGCGAAGGCCGCCTTCGACGCCGCGGACGACGAGCTGCAGCGCGCCGCCGGCCTGGCCCGCCACGCGCGGATCGAGCTGCTGTCGCGCCGGATCGACGCGGCCATGGACGAGGCGGTCGAGGCGGCCAGCCTGCTCGACCCGGTCCTGCCGCCCAGCGCCCTGCTCGTCGACACCCTCGGCACGCTCGCCGGCGTGCTGGCCGACCTCGAGCTCATGCCGCTGGCGCTGGACTACCAGCGCCGGGCGCACGAGGCGGCGATCACCGCAGCCGCCGACCCGGGCGGGCTCGGGCCGGAGGACGGCGACCCCGACGTCCTCGTCGCCACCACCGCCACCTGCCTCGGCGAGCTCTGCGCGGAGCTGGGCGAGGGCCTGCTGGACGACGGCGTCCCCGAGTCGGCCACCCCGCACTTCGGCGAGGCGCGGCAGCTGGCCGAGAAGGCGCTCGAGCTCCTCCCGCCCGACCACCCGGGCGTCGTCACCGCCCAGGTCGTGCACGGCTGGGCCCTGGTGGGCCTCGGCGAGCACGCCGCCGCCGTGGGTCCGCTGCGCGCCGCCGTCCGGATCACCTCCGCGACCGCCGACCGCGCGCAGCTCGCCTCGGCGCAGCTGGCGCTGGGCCGTGCCCTGCGCCGCCAGGGCGACGTGGGGGAAGCCGACGAGCACCTCGTCTCGGCGCTCACCCTCGCCACCGAGCACGGCCTGCCCCGGCTGCGCCGCGCCGCCCTCCGCGAGCTGTGCACGCTGCACGCCGAGCTGGACGACGCCGGCCGGGCACTGCCCTACCTGCAGGCCTACCTCTCCGACGAGCTGGACCGCGTCGACGAGCGCCGCACCCGCTGGGTCGAGCTGTTCGGGCGGCGCAAGAGCCTGCTGGAGACCGAGCGCGCCGCCGGCCAGCTGCGCCGCCAGGCCTACGAGGACCCGCTCACCCACCTGCCGAACCGCCGGTACGCCGAGGCCCGGCTCGACGGGCTGCTCACGACGGGCGGTGCGCCCGCGCTCGCCGTCGTCGACGTGGACCGGTTCAAGGGCATCAACGACGCGTTCGGCCATCCGGCCGGCGACGCGGCGCTCCGCACCGTCGCCGAGCTGCTGGTCGCCGGTGTCCGCGACACCGACGAGGTCTGCCGCTGGGCCGGGGACGAGTTCGTCATCCTGCTGCCCGAGACGACCGCCGAGCAGGGCGAGCGCGCGCTGGAGCGGATCCGCCGGTCGGTCGCGACCTACGACTGGTCGTCGCTGGGCATCGACATCCCGGTGACGATCAGCGTCGGCATCGCCTCCGCCGCCCGCGGCGACGACCGGCGGACGCTGTTCGCCGCCGCCGACGGCGTGCTCTACGACGCCAAGCGCAGCGGCCGCGACCGCGTCGTCCGGCTCTCCGGCGTCACCCAGACGCGGGCGCCCGGCGGCGCCCCTTTGGACGCGCTGTTCGGGCCGCCGCCGTCGGCCCCCGCGGAGGACACGGTGCCCGCCGAGGCCCCGGGGGAGGAGGTCCCGGAGGAGGAGGCCGTGGCGGTCGCCGTCGCGGACGAGCAGCCCGCCCCGCTGGACCCCCGCCCCGTCGCCGACGAGATCACCGCCTTCGCCCCCGTCCTGCTGGACCCGCCCCTCGGGCGGGCCACCGTCGACGAGCCGCTGCTCGCGCCCGAGCCCAAGCCCGCGCCGGCGCCCGCGCCGGTCGAGGTCGTGGCGGCCGAGGCCCCGGTCCGGCCCGCCGCCGAGCCAGAGGTGGTCTGGGCCACCGGCCGCACCACCGACCAGGTCCTGGCACTGGTCCGCGAGGCCCGCCGCGAGCACCCGGACCGGCCGGCGCTGGTGCTGCGGGCGCCTGCGGAGACGCTGGTCGCGCTCGCCTCCGAGCACGACGCGTACACGACGATGGATGCGGCCTCGATGGCGGCGGTGGTCGGCCCGCTGCCGGAGCCCGTCGGCCGGGTGCACGTGCTGTGCGCCGGCGGCGCCGACCTCCCGGTCGCCGCCGAGGCGGCGTTCGTCGCCCGCGTCAGCGGTACCGAGGCGGTCCGGGTGGACGACCTCGCGGGCAGCCGCATCCGGTCGCTGCTGGCCGACGGCTCGCTGGTCGCGGACGTCGACTGCCTGGTCGTCGTCGCCGGGATGGACGCCTCGCTGGCGGCCACCGTCGGCGCCGTGTCCGACGTCCCCGTGATCGCGGTGCCGACGTCGGCCGGCGCCCCCACCGCCTTCGCCGGCCTCGGGGCGCTGATGACCATGCTGAGCTCGGCGGCCCCGGGCGTCGCCGTGACCAACATCGACAACGGGTACTCCGCGGGCGTCTTCGCGGCCCGGGTCGCCCGCCGCGCCGCCCGCGCCTGATCCGCCGAGCTTTCGGTACAGGAAGCTGGTTGGGCCATGATCACCGCATGATCGGGTGGCTGGACCTCTCCGCCGGCGCGTCCGGGGACATGCTCCTGGGCGCCCTCGTCGACGCCGGGGTGCCGCTCGAGGTGCTCACCACCGCGGTCGCCGCGCTGCCGGTCGAGCAGATCCGGCTGGTGACCGAGCAGACGACCCGGCACGGGCTGGGCGCCACCCGCGTGCACGTCCACGCGCCGCAGTCGCACGAGCACCGCAGCTGGGCCGACGTCCGCGGCCTGCTCGCCGACGCCGACCTGCCCGCCGCCGTCCGCGACGGCGCGCTCGCGGTGTTCGAGCGGCTGGCCGTCGCCGAGGGGCGGGTGCACCGGGTCGCGGCCGACGACGTGCACTTCCACGAGGTGGGGGCCCTGGACGCGCTCGCGGACGTCGTGGGCGTGGTCGCCGGGTTCGAGCACCTGGGGCTGACCCGCCTCGCTGCCTCCCCCGTCGCCCTCGGCAGCGGCTCGGCGCGCGGCGCGCACGGCGTCGTCCCCGTCCCCGGCCCGGCGGTCCTCGAGCTGCTCGCCGGCATCCCGGTGGTCGCCGGGCCGGTGCCCGCCGAGATGTGCACGCCCACCGGTGCTGCGCTGGTCGCCGCCCGCGTCTCCGAGTGGACGGCGCTGCCGCCGATGCGGGTCGCGCGCGTCGGCGTGGGCGCGGGTGGGCGCGACCCCGCCGAGCTGCCCAACGTCGTCCGGCTCGTCCTGGGCGAACCGGCCGAGCCGGAGCCGGCCGGGCCGGTGGTCCTCGAGACCAACGTCGACGACCTCGATCCCCGCCTGTGGCCGGGCGTCCTCGACGCCCTGTTCGCGGCGGGCGCCTCCGACGCCTGGCTGACCCCGATCCTGATGAAGAAGGGCCGCGCCGCCCACACGCTCTCGGCGCTGTGCCGGCCCGAGGCCGTGGCCGACGTCCGGGCGGCGGTGTTCCGGACGACGACCAGCATCGGCCTGCGGGTGGTCCCCGTCGGCAAGGTCGCCCTGGAACGCGTGCACACCTCCGTGCAGGTGCTCGGCGGCACCGTCGGCACCAAGGTCGCCGTCCACGACGGCCGGGTGGTCAACGTGAGCGTCGAGTACGAGGACGTCGCCGCCCTGGCCCGGGAACTCGGCCTGCCGGTCAAGGAGGTCCTGCGGGCGGCGACCGCGGCGGCGGAGGCAGCCCACCCGGCCGGCTGACCGTCCAGGCCACTTCTGCGATTGGCCCGCAGGCACCAGGCCATCCGTGGGTCAGGCTGGGGTGGTGCTGCAGGCCACCTCTTCCCTGACGGGCCGCCGGCTCCCCCGCCGGCTCGTCCAGCTGTACGCGGGACTGGCGCTCTACGGCGTCTCGATGGCCCTGATCGTCCGCTCGGCGCTGGGCAACATGCCCTGGGACGTGCTGCACCAGGGCCTGGCCGACCGGCTGGGCTGGTCGATCGGGACCGTGACCATCGCCGTCGGGGCGCTGGTGCTCCTGGCCTGGATCCCGTTGCGCCAGCGGCCGGGGCTGGGCACCGTCAGCAACGTCGTCGTCCTCGGGCTGGCGATGGACGCCACCCTGGCCCTCGTCGCGGCACCGGGGTCCCTGCCCGTCCGGATCGCGTTCCTGACCGGCGGCGTCCTGCTCAACGCCGTCGCGACCGCTGCCTACATCGGCGTGCGGTTCGGGCCCGGGCCCCGCGACGGCCTGATGACCGGCCTGGTCCGGCGCACCGGCGGGTCCGTGCGGCTGGTCCGGACCTCCATCGAGGTCGCCGTCGTCGCCGTCGGCTGGCTGCTCGGCGGCACCCTCGGGCTCGGCACCGTGCTGTACGCCGTCGCCATCGGACCGCTGGTGCAGCCGCTGCTCCCGCGGTTGACCGTCAGCCCTGCTGCGCACCCCACTCCGCCAGCCGCCGCTCGGCCTCCTCGGGGCTGACGTCCTCCACCTTGGTCATGACCGCCCAGCGGTGGCCGAACGGGTCGTAGATCGAGGCGAACCTGTCACCGGTGACGAACGTGTCGGGCTTCTCCCGCACGGTCGCCCCGTGCTCGACGGCCTTCGCGAAGACGGCGTCGACGTCGGCGACGTAGATGCAGGTGGAGCCGCTGACCGCGTCGCTCGACCGGTCGGGGACGACGAGGCCGAACTGCTCGTTCGGGTCCGACAGCTGCAGCCGGCCCAGGCCGAGGTCGAGCTCGGCGTGCATGACCGTGTCGCCGGGGCCGTCCATGCGGCTGACCAGCGTGGCGCCGAACACCTCCTCGTAGAAGCGGATGGCCTCGCTCGCCGGGGAGCAGACCAGGAACGGGGTCAGGGTCGTGTAGCCCTCGGGCCTGCCATTCGTGATCGTCATGTCCCCCATGCTGCCTAGGCTGCGGTCGTGGCGTCTTGGAAGAACGCGACAACCCTCGACCGGGCCGCGACCCTGCGCGGGGTCCTCCGGCCGGCCGAGACCGCCGAGCACGCCGACCTGCGCCGCGACGCCCCGGTCAGCGAGGGGCTGCGGCCGTTCGTCGAGCGGTACTGGTCGGTGCGGTGGGACCTCACGGGCAGACCCCCGTTCCGCTCCGAGGTGCTCAGCCACCCGAGCGTGAACGTGTCCGTCGAGTCGGGCACCGAGCCCCGGTTCGGCTTCGCGATGCCCGAGGCGCTCCTGCACGGCGTCGTCACCCGGCGCTTCAGCGTCGACCTCACCGGCGCCGGCCGGGTGACCGCCGCGAAGTTCCGGCCGGGCGGGTTCACCGCCCTCACCGGCGCCCGGGTCGGGCGCAACACCGTCGAGCCGCTGGGCGACCGGCTGGGCGTCCCCGCCGCCCGGCTCCTGTCCGACGTCCTGCGCTTCGAGGACGACGACGAGCGCACCGCCGCCCTGGACGCCGCGCTGGCGCCGCTGGCGACCGAGCCGCCGGGCGCCTACCTCGACCTGCTGGGCCTGATCGGCGCGATGATCTCCGACCGCGATCTGGTGCGGGTCGACCAGGTGGCGGCGCTGGGTGGCCTGAGCGTGCGGTCGGTGCAGCGGCTGTTCGCCGCGTACGTCGGCGTCACCCCCAAGGCGGCGCTGGCCCGCTACCGGCTGCAGGACGCCGCCGCCGCGATCGACGCCGGCGAGGTCGACGACCTGGCGGGGCTGGCGGCGTCGCTGGGCTGGTTCGACCAGGCCCACTTCAGCCGCGACTTCCGCTCCGTCGTCGGCGTTCCCCCGTCGGCGTACCTGCTGCGGGCGCGGTCGGCTCCCGGGTCCGCAGGCCCGCCCTGACCACCGGGACGACGGCGAGGACCAGCGCGGCCACCGCGAACGGCCCGCCGAGCGCCCAGGCGGCGAAGACCAGCAGCGAGGCCAGCTCGATGCCCAGGCCCGCCACCGACGTGATCGTCGCGCGGTGCCTGCTCGCGATGCCGTCCTGCAGCCGGGCCTCGGCGACGACCAGGACGGCGAGGTAGAGGGCGTAGAACACCGCGACGGCCGCCAGCGCGGCGGGCCGGGCCCACAGCGCGGCCCCCGCGAGGAACGCGGCCGCGACGACGAGCAGCGCCAGGAGCGTGCCCCCGCGCAGCCGGCCGGCCCGTCCGCCGAGGGCAGCACCCGCCGCACCGGCCAGCGCGACCACGAGCACCGCGACGGGCACCGCCGTCGTCGGCACCCCCCAGTCGCCGGCCAGGACGGGGAAGTACTCCTCGATCGCGTCCAGCCCGCCGATCAGCGCGACCGCCAGCACCAGCACGCGCAGGGACGGCGAGCGCAGCGACTCGAGCACGCCCTGCCGGAGCGGCTCCTCCTCGTCGTCGTCCTCCGTGCGCGGCGCCTCGGGGAACCGGAGGGCCAGCGCCGCGGCGGCCAGGCAGGCGACGACGCTGGCCCAGCCGACCAGCTCGTAGCCGCCCACCGCGAACAGCGCGCCGGCGGCGAACGCCGTGGGGATCTGCACGAGGAGCTCGGCGGAGGTCATCCAGCCGTTGACCCGCACGTAACCGTCGCCGGCGCCCACGGCGACCAGGCCGTCGTAGACCAGCGCCTCGCTCGCGCCGGACACCAGCGCGCCCGACAGACCCCAGATCACGAAGCCGACGGCGAAGGCCCAGGTCTGCGGTGCGGCCGTCCACACCGCGAAGCCGGCCGCCTGCAGGACGCCGGCGAGGACGACGACCCCGCGCCGGGACCACCGATCGGCGAGCACACCGGCGGGCACCTCGGCGACGAAGGAGGTGAGGGACCAGACGGCGAACAGCATCGAGATCTGCGCGCCGGACAGGCCGGTGTCGAGGAACAGCAGCGCGTAGAGCGGGTACAGCGGCACCAGCTCGGACAGCGCGGCCCATCCCACCGCCAGGCGGGCGAGCGGCCGGGCGGCGGGCGGGAGTGCGTTCGGGGACGGGCGTCAACGGAACGGCATGTGCGGAGGCTAACGCCGGCTCGATGACTGCGCAGCCGATGTCGCCCGCTACTCTCGTCGCCGAAGGGGAGTAGCCCCCCGTCCGCTGGTCGACATGCTGGCGCGCCCTCCGGGGCCGCCCGGTCAGCGGGTCCACGCCTCGCGTGGATGGGCGAGACCTTCGACCAGCAGCCTGCGCTGCCCGGTCGGAGGCTGCCTGCACTCCGCCCGGCGGCGCCCAGCGGAGGAGACGTCTCGTGGTCCTGTCGGTCATCGCGACCGCGTTCATCCTGGTGCTCCCGGTGGAGCTCCCGGACAAGACGCTGTTCGCCAGCCTCGTGCTCGCCACCCGCTTCCCACCGCTGCCGGTGTTCGTCGGCGTCGGGGCGGCGTTCGGCCTGCAGGTGGCGATCGCGGTCACCGCCGGCTCGCTGCTCTCGCTCCTGCCGGACGCGCTGGTCAGCGGCATCGTCGCGGTGCTCTTCCTGGTCGGCGCGATCGTCCTGTGGCGCAGCGCGACCAGCGGCGCCGAGGACGAGGACCTCGACGAGACGAAGCAGGGGACGTCGTTCTTCCGGGTCGCCGCCATCTCCTTCGGCGTCCTGTTCGCCGCCGAGTGGGGCGACCTCTCGCAGCTGGCCACCGCGGGCCTGGCCGCGCGCCTGGACGAGCCGCTGTCGGTGTTCATCGGCGCCTGGGCCGCCCTGCTCGTCGTCTCCGCGCTGGCGGTGTTCCTCGGCAAGAAGCTGGCCGACCGGCTGCCGATCGCGCTCATCCGGCGGGTGGCGGCCGGCCTCTTCCTCGTGTTCGCGGTCGTCGCGGCGATCGAGACGGTCCGCGCGCTCGCCTGAGAAAGCCCTTGACCCTGACGCTGCGTCAGGCTGTTCCCTTCTCCTCGTCAACAGGAAGGAGGGACCGCGATGAACGTGGGTGAGGTCGCCGCACTGGCCGGCGTCACGGTGCGCACGCTGCACCACTACGACCGGATCGGGCTGCTGTCGCCGTCCGGCCGGACGTCGTCGGGCTACCGGCAGTACGCGCCGGCCGATCTGGACCGGCTGCACCAGGTGCTGCTCTACCGCGAGCTCGGGTTCCCCCTCGAGGAGGTCGCGACCCTGCTCGACGACCCGGCCGCCGATCCCGAGGCGCACCTGCGCCGGCAGCACCGGCTGCTGCGGGACCGGCTGGACCGGACGTCGGCCATGGTCGCGGCCGTCGAGAAGGAGATGGAGGCACGGTCGATGGGGATCGCACTGACCCCGGAGGAGCGGTTCGAGGTGTTCGGCGAGCACGACCCGGCGCAGTACGACGCGGAGGTCGAGGAGCGCTGGGGGGACACCGACGCCTACGCGGAGTCGAAGCGGAAGACCGCGGCGTACTCCAAGGAGGACTGGGTCCGGATCAAGGCCGAGCAGGAGGAGATCGGCACCCGCTTCGTCCGCGCGATGCAGTCCGGGGCGGCAGCCGAGTCCGCCGAGGCGATGGACGTGGCCGAGGCGCACCGGCAGTCGATCAGCCGGTGGTTCTACGCGTGCTCGCCCGAGATGCACGCCGGTCTCGGCCGGATGTACGTCGAGGACGAGCGGTTCACCGCCACCTACGAGGCCATGGCACCCGGGCTCGCGCAGTACGTGAGCACCGCCGTCCAGGCCAACGCCGCCCGGCAGGGCTGATCAGGGTGCGCTGGTGCGCGGTTCCAGGGCCCGGAACCGCGCATCGGCGCCCACCCTCAGGCGACCGCGCGACGGCGCCGGGACAGCAGCCGGACGACCAGCGGGGAGATGACGAGCAGCAGCAGCGACCACATGCCGACGGCCGGGAGGACCAGCGCGATGACGAGCGCGACCAGCATCGTCCCGGCGGTGACCAGGCCAGGTACGAGGTCGTCGCGCACGGCCGCGCCGGGGACGCGGAGCTCCGGCGACCGCGCGATGACGGCGTCCATGGCGATCCCGGCGAGCGTCGTGACCGCGAGCGTCCCGATGTAGACGACCGGCGCCCAGACGTCGTCGGTCTCGACCACGCCGATGAGCTCGGTCGGGTACGGCAGGAAGACGATGCCGATCAGCCACACCAGGTTGAGCCAGAACAGCGTGCCGGTCATCTCGCGGACGCCGTTGAACACCGAGTGGTGGATCAGCCAGAACCGGCCGACGACGACGAAGCTCAGGACGAACGCGGCGAACTGCTGGCCGGCCGCGCCGAGCATCTCCGCCACGGTCGCGCCGGGCATCGAGTCGATCTGGTCGACCAGCGGCAGCACCAGCAGCGTGGCCGCGATCGCGACGACCGCGTCGCTCAGGTTGACCAGCCGCGTCACGTCCCGGCTCGGGGCCTCACCTTCCATGCGCCGCGAGCGTAGGGGCCGTCGTGGCCACTGTGCCCCTCCGGTCAGACCCGGATGAGGAGTTCGCCGTGCAGCATGCCGAGCCAGCCGTCGTCGTCCTCGGACCAGCGCCGCCAGGCCGCGGCGATCTCGTCCAGCTCCTCCTGGGTCGCGAGGCCGTAGCGGAGCGCCTGCTCGGCGAACGCCGACGACGTCGCCCGGCCGGCCCACGACCGCCCCCACCACTGCCGCTCCTCCGGCGAGGCGTAGCAGTAGGTGGTGGCCGACGCCGTGACGTCGCGGAGCCCGGCGGCGTGCGCCCACGACAGCAGCCGCCGGCCGGCGTCGGGTTCGGCGCCGTTGGCCCGTGCGACCCGGTGGTAGAGGTCCAGCCACACGTCGAGACCCGGGTCCGCCGGGAAGGTGACGAACGCGCCGTAGTCGACGTCGCGCACCGCGACGACGCCGCCGGGGCGGCACACGCGCGCCATCTCGCGCAGCGCGGCCACCGGGTCCGTGAGGTGCTGCAGCACCTGGTGGGCGTGCACGACGTCGAAGCTGTCGTCCTCCGCCGCGAGCGCGTAGACGTCCCCGACCTCGAAGGTGACCGCCACACCGGCGCGCTCCGCCGCGGCCCGCGCCTCCGCCAGCGGGTCGGCCGAGACGTCGATGCCGAGGACGCGACCGGGAGCGACGCGCTCGGCGAGGTCGACGGTGATCGTGCCGGGTCCGCAGCCGACGTCCAGCAGGTCGAGGCCCGGCCGGAGAGCCGGGGCCAGGTAGGCGGCGGAGTTCTCCACCGTGCGCCAGCGGTGCGACTGCAGGACGGAGTCGGCGTGCCCGTGCGTGTACGTGTCCACGGGGCAGTCCTACTCCGCCGTCCCAGCCAGCGGAACCTTCTTCCCATACAGCGGGACGACGCCGCGGTGGGTCAGAGCTCGGCCGCGAGCACGTCCTCCGCCGCAGCGACGGCGCGCTCGCGATCGGCCGGCACCAGCCCGATCCGCGTGCGCCGGTCCAGCAGGTCGGCCACCGTCCTGGCCCCCTCGTACCGGACGGCGAAGCGCAACTCCCCCACGGTCTCCGGCCGGCCGGCCACCACGGCGGCCGGGCCCAGTGCCTCGACCGCCGGCGCCTCGGTCCCGTACCGCGCCACCAGGCGCTGCGGCGCGGCCACCCGCTCCAGCGCGGGCCGCGGCGCCGCGCCGAGCAGCGGCAACCGGGCGGTCGGCGACCGCACTGCGCCCCGGCCGAGGCGCTCCACCACCGCGTCGACCGCGTCCTCCGCCATCGCCCGGTAGGTGGTGAGCTTGCCGCCCACCACCGAGAGGACCGTTCCGTCCCACTGCAGCAGGTGCTTGCGGGAGAGGTCGGCGGTCGCGTCCCCCGGTCCGGCACCCGCGGACGCGGGCAGCACGAGCGGGCGCAGCCCGGCGTAGGCGCCCACGAGGTCCGCGCGGGTGAGCGGCTGCGCCAGCACCTGGTTCACCGTCCCCAGCAGCTGCGCCACCTCGGCGTCGCTCGGCACCGGGTCGTCGTCGGGCACCGGACCCTCGACCGGCTCGTCGGTGAGCCCCAGGTAGACCAGCCCGTCGGCCTGCGGCAGCGCGAAGACGTATCGGGAGCGGGACCCGGGCAGCGGCACGGTGAGCGCCGCCGACGGCGAGCCGAGCACCGACCCCGGGACGACGAGGTGCGACCCGCGCGAGGGCACCAGCCGGATCGACGGCGACAGCCGCTGCGCCCAGACCCCGGCCGCGTTCACGACGACGCCGGCCCGCAGCGACAGAGGCGAACCGTCGACGGCCACGTGCACCTCGCCGCCGTCCACGCCGGTGACCTCGGCGCCGGTCAGCACCCGCGCCCCGTAGGCCGCGGCGGTGCGGGCCAGCGCCACGACCAGCCGGGCGTCGTCCACGAGCTGCCCGTCCCAGAAGACGACGCCGCCGCGACCGGACCGCACCCCCGGCACCAGGCGGGACACCTCGTCCGGCGACACCCGCCGCGTCGACGGCAGCGAGCCGCGACCACCGGGGACCGACCGCCGGATGAGGTCCGCCGCCCGGCCCCCGGCCTCGGCGAGGGCGGTCACGTCGCGGCCGGCGGCGTCCGGGACCAGGAAGGGCAGCCGGCGCACCAGGTGCGGCGCGGTCGAGCCCATCAGGACCGCGCGCTCGCGGGCGCTCTCCCGCGCCAGCCCGATCTCCCCGTGCGCCAGGTAGCGCAGCCCGCCGTGCACCAGCTTCGACGACCAGCGGCTCGTGCCCGCGGCCAGGTCGGCGCGCTCCAGCAGGACGACGGACAGCCCGCGGCTCGCGGCGTCCAGGGCCACGCCGGCACCTGTCACCCCGGCACCCACGACGACGACGTCGACAGCGCTGCCGTCGAGCCCGTCGAGTTCCTGCGCCCGCCGGGCCGGGGAGAGCGTCCCGGGCAGCGAGGCGGTCACCATGATCGCTCCGGATGCGGCACCGGCAGACTGTAGCCGTGGCAACGCAGCCGGAACTGACGATCCAGGGCTGGGGTCCGGCCGACCCCGCGCCGTCCAGCGGGACCGACGGCGGCCTCGACGGCACGCTGCCGAAGGCCGCCCGCCGCTACCTGAGCCGCGAGCTGGGCTGGTCCCCGCGGCCCACCCGGCCGGTCGCCGTCGACGACATCCAGCTGGCACCGAGCCGGCTGCCCGACGAGGCACGCACCCGCCTGGTCGGGCTGCTGGGCGAGGACAACGTCCGCACCGACCGCGAGTCCCGCCTGCGCCGGGCCGGGGGCAAGAGCTACCTCGACCTGCTGCGCCGCCGCGAGGGCGACGCCTCCGACGCCCCGGACGCCGTCGTCCTGCCCGGCACCACCGAGGAGACGGCCGCGCTGCTCGCCGCGTGCAGCGAGCTCGGCATCGTCGTCGTCCCCTTCGGCGGCGGGACGAGCGTCGTCGGCGGGCTGGCCGGCGTCGACCCCGACGACCGGCCGTCGATCGCGGTCGACCTGGGGCGGATGGCGTCGGTGCAGTCCCTCGACGTGCCGTCGTCGCTGGTGACCGTCGGCCCGGGCATGCGCGGACCGACGCTGGAGCAGGCCCTCGACGAGAAGGGGCTCACCTTCGGCCACCTGCCGCAGAGCTGGGAGTTCGCCACGCTCGGCGGGTACGCCGCCACCCGGTCGGCCGGCCAGAACAGCACCGGCGTGGGCCGCTTCGACGAGCTGGTCGCCGGGCTGACGCTGGCCACGCCGTCCGGCGTCCTGGAGCTGGGCCACCCGCCGGCCACGGCGGCCGGTCCCGATCTGCTCGGCCTGGCGCTGGGCTCGGAGGGGACGCTGGGGATCATCACCGAGCTCACGCTGCGGGTCCGGCCCAAGCCGGCCACCGGGACCTACGAGGGCTGGTCGTTCCGGTCGTGGGCGGCCGGGCTGGCGGCGCTGCAGCAGCTCGCGCGGCACGACCTGCTGCCCGACATCGTCCGGTTGTCGGACGCCGACGAGACCCGCGCCAACCTGCTCATGGCGTCCGGCACCGGAGCGAAGCTGCTGCGCGGCAGCCTCAGGGCGCGCGGCCACGCCGACGGCTGCCTGCTCCTGCTGGGGTGGGAGGGCCTGCCGGCGATGGTCCGCGCCCGGGAGAAGGCCGCCGCCTCGCTGCTGCGCGACGGCGGCGCGATCCGGCTGGGCACGAAGGTCGCCCAGTCGTGGAAGAAGAACCGGTTCCACGCTCCCTACCTGCGCGACCGGCTCCTGGACGGCGGCCTGCTGGTCGAGACCCTCGAGACCGCGGCCACCTGGAGCGCGCTGCCCACCGTCTACGACGCCGTGCGCCGGGCGCTGCGCGACTCGCTGACCCGCGAGGGACGACGTCCGCTGATCATGAGCCACGTGTCGCACGGCTACCCGACCGGCGCCTCGCTGTACGTGACGGTGCTGGCCGACCGCGACGACGCGCTGCCCATCCAGCAGTGGCTCACCGGCAAGCGCGCCGCGACCGACGCGCTGCTGGGGGCGGGCGGGACGCTCACCCACCACCACGCGGTCGGGGCCGACCACCGCCCCTGGATGGAGCGCGAGGTCGGCCCGCTCGGCGTCGAGGTGCTGCGCGCGGTCAAGGAGCGGCTGGACCCCAACGGCATCTGCAACCCGGGCGTCCTGCTCCCGGAGTGACGCGTCGGCGCCGCGGACCTGGGTCAGGGGTCCGCGGCGCCGCAGGGTGTCTCCGGAGGCGGTGCTCAGATCGCGTAGCCGAAGGAGAAGACGCCGGCCGGGTCGAGCTGGGCCTTGATCGCGCGCAGCCGCTCGATGGTCTCCGGCAGGTAGGCGGCCGCCACCTCCTCGGGGCCGGTCACCTCGCCCAGGAAGTTGACCATCGTCTCCGGCGCCCGCCACGGGGCCAGCGCACCGAGGACGCCCTTGCCGATCATCGGCACGACGTGCGCGAGCTCCGGGATGGCCGGGCCGACCACCTCGACGGCGAACGCGCCGCTGCGCCCCGCCACCGCGTTCGGGACCTTGGGCGGCCGGGCGAGCGCCCCGCCCATGAGCCGGATCTCGGCCATGATGATCGGGATCTCGACCTGCGGCCCGGCGGCGGCGAGCAGGGCGTCGACGGCCTCCGCGGGCAGCTCCCCGAGCAGCAGGCCCTTCTCCCAGGCCGGCATGGGGTCGACCGGGTCCATGTGGATGGAGTCCATCTCGTCGGTCCGGATCGGCCCGACGTAGCCCATGACGATGGTGCCCGCGATCTTCATCGGGGAGAGCAGCTTCTCGGCCTCGGCGTGGTCGGTGCCCGAGTAGGCGTAGCGGAGGTGGACGACGGTCTGCCCGCGCAGCGGCGGGGGCAGCTCCTCCAGCGGGGGCATCCGCATGATGGCGATCGACGTCCCGACCTCCTCGGGCAGCGTCGGCGCCCACTGGCGGAAGCGGTGCAGCAGCGCCGGGGCGTCGTCGGCGGTGAAGAAGATCCCGCCGGCGTAGAGGGAGCCGACCGGCACGAGGTCGATCTCGATCGCGGTGACGATGCCGAAGTTGCCCTTCCCGCCGCGGACGGCCCAGAAGAGCTCGGGCTCGCTGTCGGCGGAGGCGCGGCGCAGCCGGCCGTCGGCGGTGACGATCTCGACCGCCTGCACGTGGTCGGCGGCGAAGCCGAACCGGCGGCCGAGCGAGCCCATCCCGCCCCCCAGGGTGTAGCCGACGACGCCGACGTCGGAGGTCGAGCCGCACAGGCCGGTGAGGCCGTGGTCGGCGGCGGCCTCGAGGACCTTCTTCCACTTCACGCCGGCCTCGACCCGCGCCACCCGCCGGTCGGGGTCGATGCTCGTGCCCTGCATCCGCCGGGTGGTGATCATCAGCGAGCCGGCGGCGTTGCTGACCGGCCCGTGGCCGGTGGCCTGGACGGCGACGCGCAGGTCGTGCGCGACGGCCCAGGAGACGGCGGCGGCGACGTCCTCGGCGCAGGTGGCGCCGACGGCGACGGCCGGGGTGTGCTGGATCGCCACGTTCCAGGTGGCGACCTCGGCGGCCATGCCGTCGTCGCCCGCGGTGTACACGGGGCCGTGGACCTGGCTGCGCAGCTCGTCGACCGCGCCGGCCGGGAACGACGGGACGAGGGTGTCGAGCACCGCGTCGCTCATGACGGCGGACGGCAACGGCTCGGGCTTCTCGGTGAGACTCATCAGGGAGGGCTTTCCTCTTCGCGGCCGCGGCGGTGGCCGCGGATCGGGGGGCTCGACGGTGGTGACCGCGCGGCCCGTTCGGACGTCGGAAGAGTCGCGAGGGCCGCTTGGCGGATACTTGTGCCGCACTTGGACCGCTCTCGGGCCCGATCCGCACCGAAAGGGGTGCCGCCGACGCCGGAGCGCTGGAAGCATCCCGCCCCGTGCGTTTCCGAGTCCTCGGCCCGCTCGAGGTCACGGGTCCCGACGGCAACCCGCTCGACGTCGGTGGGGCCAAGCCCCGGGCACTGCTGACGCTCCTGCTCGCCGAGCCCGGCCGCGTGGTCGGCATCGACCGCATCGTCGCGACGCTGTGGGGGGACGACCCGCCGCCGACCGTGACCGGCACGCTGCAGGCCTACGTCTCCCACCTCCGGCGCGTGCTCGAGCCCAGCCGCGGGCCGCGCGAGGCGCCCACGGTGCTGCTGACCCGCCCGCCGGGGTATCTGCTCCGGGCCGAGTCCGCCGACCTGGACCTGCTGCGCTTCCCGGAGCTGGTGGAGGCCGGTGACCGCGCGGTCGGGGCCGGGGACGCTGCCGCCGGCATCGCGCTCCTCGACGAGGCGCTCGCCCTCTGGCGGGGTGAGCCGCTGGCCGAGCTCGGTGACTCCCCGGCGGCCGGCACCGACCGGCTGCGGCTGACGGAGCTGCACGTCCGCGCGCGCGAGCGCCGGTGCGACGCCCTGCTGGCCGCCGGCCGGGCGGAGGCCGCGGTCA
This sequence comes from Blastococcus litoris, assembly GCF_003075095.1. Classification (GTDB taxonomy): domain Bacteria; phylum Actinomycetota; class Actinomycetes; order Mycobacteriales; family Geodermatophilaceae; genus Blastococcus_B; species Blastococcus_B litoris. Next base: position 69,986 of record NZ_QCZF01000001.1, on the reverse strand, counting down.
CCGACCTGCAGCGCCTGGTCGCCGAGCACCCCCTGCGCGAGCGGCTGTGGGCCCGGCTGGTCACCGCTCTGTACGCCGCCGACCGGCAGGCCGAGGCCCTCGACGCCCTCCGCCGCTGCGCGGAGCTGCTGCGCGAGGAGCTCGGCATCGACCCCGGCCCGGAACTGCGGGACCTCGAGCGGGCCGTGCTCACCCAGGACCCGCGGCTGCTGGAGCGGCTGCCCCGCCCCGTGCTGCCCGCGAGCAAGCCCCCCACCCCGGCCCTCGCGCCGGTCGACGAGCTGCTGGTCGGGCGCGCCGCCGAGCTGTCCCAGCTGCAGGCCGTGGCCGAGCAGGTGGGGTCCGGCCGGGCGGCCGTCGTCGTCCTGGAGGGCGAGGCCGGGATCGGCAAGACCCGGCTGGCCGAGGCCGCCGCGGAGGCCGGCCGGGCGGCGGGCTGGTCGGTGGCGTGGAGCCGGTGCGCCGACGACGCCGGCGCCCCTGCGCTCTGGCCGTGGACGCAGGTGCTCGAGCAGCTCGGCCAGGACGAGCTCACCCTCCGCCCCGACTCGGCCGACGACGACGCCGACGCGGCCCGGTTCCGGCTGTTCCAGGACCTGCGCAGCCGGCTGACGGCCGCGGCCGGCGACGCGCCCGTGCTCGTGGTGCTCGACGACCTGCAGGGTGCCGACACCACCTCGGTCCAGCTGCTCGGCCTGCTCGCGCGGCACCTGCCCCGCGCGCCGGTGCTGCTGGTCGTCACCGCGCGCACCGTGGGCGAGCAGCTGCCGGAGGCGGTCACCGACTGCCTGGCGCGCCTGGCCCGCGAGCCGTCGGCCACCTGCCTGCGGCTGCCCGGGCTGGACGCCGACGAGGTCGCGGCGCTGCTGGCCGCCCAGCTCGGCTCCCCCGGCGACCGCTCGCTGGCGACCGCCGTCCACGACCGGACCGGCGGCAACCCGTTCTTCGTCGTCGAGCTGTCCCGCTGGATGGTCGGCGCCCACGACCTGCACCTCGACCACGTGCCGGTGCCGCCGTCCGTCGGCGAGGTGCTGCGCACCCGGGTGAGCCGCCTGCCCGCAGGGACCCGCGAGGTGCTCGAGCTGTGCGCGGTGGCCGGCCGGGAGGTGACGCTGGACCTGCTCGAGGCGGCGCGGCTGCCCGCCGAGGCGGCCCTCGGCGCGCTCGACTCGGCGGTCGCCGTCGGCCTGGTGGTCGAGGGCTCCCGGCCCTGGAGCTGGCGCTTCACGCACGCGCTGATCCAGGAGGTGCTGGTCGGCGACCTGCCCGCGCTCCGCCGGGCCCGCCTGCACGCCCGGCTGGGCGAGGCCCTGGAGCGCCGGATCGCCACGACCACGGACGACGTCCTGGTGGAGCGGCTGGCCCACCACTTCGTCGAGGCGCTGCCGGTCACCGGACCGGCGCCCGCACGCATGTACTCGACCGCGGCTGCCCGCGCCGCACGGGCCCGGCTGGCGCACGGTGAGGCGGCGGTGCACACCCGTCGCGCGCTGGACCTGGTCGACCCGGCCGAGCCGGACGCCGCCCGAGCCCGGCACGACCTGCTCACCGCGCTGGGCAACGACCTGCTGCGCAGCGGCTCGCGGACCGAGGCCCGCGAGGTGGTCGCCCAGGCGATCACCGTCGCGCGCCAGCTCGGCGACCGCGCCTGCCTGGCGCAGGCGGCGGCCGTGTGGGGCAGCGTCACCGTCTGGAACTGGCGCCCGCACGGCGTGGTGGACGACGACATGGTCGCCCTCCTCGAGGACCTGCTCGCCGACGACGCCGACGACCGCACGACCGTCCAGCTGCTGGGCACGCTCGGCGTGGAGCTGGCGTTCAGCACCGACGACCGCGGGGTCCGCGCGGCCCGGCGGGCCGTCGAGACCGCGCGCCGCATCGGCGATCCGGAGCTGCTCGGGCGCGCGCTGAACAACTTCTGCCTCGCCGTCTGGGGCCGCCCCGGCGCCGCCGAGCTGCGGCTGGCCGCGGCCGACGAGTCGCTGGCCATGGTCGGCTCCGGGCTGCCGCGCTGGACGGAGTTCGTGGCGCGGCTGCACCGGGCCGCGATCCGGCTGCACATGACCGACCTGGCCGGCTTCGAGGCCGACCACGCCGAGGCGCGGCGGCTGGCGGTCTCGCTGAGCGGTCCCGAGATCCGGCCGCACGTCCTCTGGCAGGCGGGCGGGCTGGCCTGGCTGCGGGGGAACGCGGAGCGCGCGGAGGAGCTCACCACCGAGGCCTACGAGCTCTACCGCCGGGTCACCCCGCACGCGCGGCACGCCTACGCCGCCCACCAGTTCACCCTCCGGCGGGCGGACGGGCGGCTGGCCGACGCCATCCCCCTGCTGGTCGAGACCGGGGACGAGGGCAGCCCGCTGCTGCAGGAGATGGCGGTGCTGGCGGCGGCCGAGTCCGGCGACGTCGGGGAGGCACGGCGGTTGCGGGCCCGCTGGGGGCGCACGCTGATCCGCGACTGGGCCAGCGACGTCGCCGTCCTCCTGCAGGCGGAGTCGGCGCTGTGGCTGGGCGACGAGCCGGAGTGGGCGTCGGCGGTGCAGGCGCTGCTCCCCTACCGGGGGCGTCAGGCGGTGCTCGGGACGCCGTCGCTCACCCTCGGCGCCTACGACGAGCTGCTCGGGCGGATCGCCGAACGCCGTGGCGACCTGGGGGCCGCGCGGCAGTGGTGGCGCGGGGCGCGCGAGCAGGGCGTGCTGGTCGGGTCCCCCCACCAGGTGGCGCTGGCCGACGCGCACCTGGCCCGGGTCGCCGAGGTGGCACCACGTCAGCGCACCGTCGGGCCGGCGCTGCGTGCGCCGTCCTAGCTCACCGTGCCGTGACCTGGCTCAGGGTCGAGCGTGAGCCAGGACCCGGGATGATCAGGTCTCCTGATCATCCCGGGGCTCAGCGGGTGGTGGCGATCCCGCCGTCCACCGGGATGACGGCACCGGTCACGTAGGAACCGGCCCGGCTGGCCAGGTAGACGACGACACCGGCCATGTCGTCGGGGCGGCCGATCCGGCCCAGCGGGGCGCGGGCGGCGATCTCCGCGCCGAAGGCGTCCAGCGTGGCGGCCATCATCTTCGACTCGAAGGGCCCGGGGGCGACGGCGTTGACGGTGATCCGGCGTGGCCCCAGCTCCTTGGCCAGCACCCGCGTCAGGTGGTGCAGCGCCGCCTTGCTCGACGAGTACGAGTACGTGTGCATCGGCGGGACGTGCAGGCCGTCGATGCTGCCGACGTTCACCACGCGCGCGGGGTCGTCGTCGTCGGCCGCCTCCTCGAGCAGGGGCAGGAACGCGCGGGTGAGGAAGAACGGGCTCTTCAGGTTGAGGTCGACGACCTTGTCCCACGCCGAGGAGGGGAACTCCTCCAGGGACGGCGCGCCCCACGTGGCGCCGGCGTTGTTGACCAGGACGTGCACCGCGTCCTCCCGCTCGCCGACCGCCTGGGCGAGCCGGACGCACTCCTCCTCGCGGGAGAGGTCGGCGGGGATCGACCGGACCGTCCCGAACGCCCCGAGCTCGGCGACGGCGGCGTCGCCGGCCTCGGCCTTGCGGGAGCTGATGTAGACGCGGGCACCGGCCTGCAGCAGACCGCGGGCCATCATCAGGCCGATCCCGCGGGTGCCCCCGGTGACGACTGCCACCTTGCCGGTCAGGTCGAACAGGTCCACGCGGTACCTCCGGTCGGGCGGGCCGGCCGCACTGCCGACCTCTCCCGCACCCTAGCCAGCCCGCTCGCAGCTCACCTGCTCCGGACGATGCGGCGGACCGGCCGGGCGCAGCAGCATGCCGTGCACGGTCGGGAGGAGAAGACGATGACCCAGCAGTCGAACTGGCAGGCGGAGGCCGGCATCGGGCCGCGGCGCTCGGTCGGGCAGGGACCCACGGGCTGGATGGCGTGGATCTCCTTCGCCGGCGTGGTGCTGATCGTCGTGGGGCTGCTGCAGGCCATGCAGGGTCTGGCCGCCCTCCTGGACGAGGGCTTCTACGTCGTGGGCCGCCGCGGGCTCGTGGTCGAGGTCGACTACACCGTGTGGGGGTGGACCCACCTGATCCTCGGGATCGTCGCCATCCTCACGGCCGCCGGGCTGCTGGCGGGCAACACCGTCGCCCGTGTGGTCGGGGTGGTGCTGGCCGTGCTGAGCGCGATCGTGAACCTCGCGTTCCTGCCCGCCTATCCCTGGTGGTCGACGATCGTCATCGCGTTCGACGTCCTGGTCATCTACGCCCTCACCGTGCACGGCGAGGAGATGCGGCACAGCCGCTGACCCGGCGGGTGGCGGGCCGCCGATCCCGCCGCTGTGCGAACCTCTGCGCATGATCGACGACGGCGACGCCGTGCCGGCCATGGGCGCCACCAGCGAGGTCGGCCGGCTGGGCACCGTGCTGCTGCACCGCCCCGGGGCCGAGCTGCGGCGGCTGACGCCGCGCAACAACGACGAGCTCCTGTTCGACGGCGTCCCGTGGGTCGACCGCGCGCAGGAGGAGCACGACGCCTTCGCCCAGGCGCTGCGCGACCGCGGGGTCGAGGTGCTGCACCTCGACCGGCTGCTGGCCGAGGTGCTGTCGTTCCCCTCGGCCCGCGCCGAGCTCATCGCCGCGGCGGTGGACGACCCGCGGCTGGGCGCCACCCTCCAGCGGGCCACGACCACGCACCTGTCCGGGCTCGACCCGGAGGACCTCGCCGGCGCGCTCATCGCGGGGCTGGCCCACGACGAGCTGCGCGGCGGCAAGGGCCTGGCCTTCGAGGTCATGGACCGCGGCGACTTCGTCGTGCCCCCGCTGCCCAACCTGCTGTTCACCCGCGACTCGTCGGTGTGGGTGGGCGACGAGGTCGCGGTGACGTCGCTGGCCATGCCCGCGCGTCACCGGGAGAGCACGATCACCGCCGCCGTCTACGCCCACCACCCGCGCTTCGCCGGGGTGGAGCAGCTCTACGGGGCGCACCTCGAGCACCTGGAGGGCGGTGACGTGCTGCTGCTCTCGCCGGGCGTCGTGGCCGTCGGCGTCGGGGAGCGGACGACGCCCGGTGGTGCCGAGCGGCTGGCCCGGCGGCTCTTCGCCCGCCGGCTGGCGCACACGGTGCTCGTCGTCCCGATCGCCCAGCAGCGGGCCACCATGCACCTGGACACCATCGCGACCATGGTCGACGTCGACGCGATGGTCATGTACCCGGCGGTCGCCGACTCGCTGGTCGCCTGGACGGTCACCGCTCCCGACGGGGTCGCCGACGACGCCGACACCGCCGAGCTGGCGGTCGCCGGACCGCAGCCGTTCCTCACCGCGGCGGCCGCCGCCATGGGCATCGACCGGCTGCGGGTCATCGACACCGGGCTGGACCCGGTCACCGCCGAGCGCGAGCAGTGGGACGACGGCAACAACACCCTGGCGCTCGCGCCGCGGCTGGCCGTGGCCTACGAGCGGAACACCGTCACGAACGCCGCGCTGGAGGCCGCCGGCATCGAGGTCGTGCGGATCGCGGGCTCGGAGCTGGGGAGCGGCCGGGGCGGGCCGCGCTGCATGTCGTGCCCGGTGGCGCGCGCGTCGCTCTGAGCGCGAAGCGCTACTGCGCGTCGCGGCGCGCTGACGCGTGACGGAACGGTCCTCGCGGTACCGGGAACTCGTGTCAGCGATTACCTGTGACTCGTGATACCTCTCACGGGCCACTGCTGCTGTGAGCTCTCGGGGGAGCCCATGTCCACGCGTCTGCGGATGCCGTTCGCCTTGCTCGCCGCATCGGTGCTGGTGCTGTTCTCCTCCGGGTCGGCGCTGGCCGACCCGGGCGATCCCACCGACGCCGAGGTCACCGAGATCCTCGAGTCCCTGCCGGGCACGACCACCTCCGGCAGCGCGGACACCAGCGGCAGCTCGTCGGCCGCCCGGACGACGGGGGCCGCCGAGCGCACCGCGGCGGACTTCGCCGCCGCAGAGGCCACGGTCACGCTCACCCAGATCACGACGATCACCCTTACCCAGCCCGGCGGGACGACGACGGCGACGGCGACGAGCACCGGCGGCACGACGACGTCGACCTCGGCCGGCTCGACCACCTCGACCAGCCAGAACCCCGGCGAGTGCGTCGCAGGCGTGATCCAGGACCTGATCGAGGACCTGATCGCCCTCGGTCCCTCGGCGCCTCCCGCGCCCGGACCGCTGCAGGCGCAGCTCCAGGCCCTGGACCCGGGCGACCTGCCCGGCATCGAGGACCTGCTGGAGGGGATCGGGGTGTCCCCCGAGGACTTCGAGACCGGGCAGCGGCTGATCGAGAACGCCATCGAGGACATCCAGGACTGCTTCCCGACCCCGCCGACCGGGGGTGGCACGCAGGGGCCCCGGCCGTCGCAGGCGTCGGGCCACTACACGCCCCCGACGACGCACCAGCCCGCGTTCACCTACAAGGACTGCGACGAGGCGCGCGCCTACGGAGCCGCTCCGGTGTACGCCGGCCAGTACGGCTACGGCACGCACCTCGACAGCGACTACGACGGCGTCGGCTGCGAGGAGACCGTGGCCACCTACGCCCAGCCGGTGGCCTACGCCGGAACCGGGAAGCTCGCCTACACAGGCGTCTCGGTCCAGCCGCTGGTCGCCTGGGGCGCCGCCCTCGCGCTGTCGGGCAGCTGGCTGATCGCCTCCGGACGCCGCCGGGCCTGATCTCGTCCGACCGGGCGGAGTTCCCGGCCGGGGGCTCCGCCCGGCACTGCCCGCCCACTACGCTCCGGACCCTCCGCGCCACCACCCGTGGCGCAGCGGGAAAGGACCTCGGGTGACGGGGACGACGGCGCGCAGCGGCGGGCGGATCGCGGGGATCGGCGGGGGCCTCGTCGGCTTCCTGGTCTTCGTCGAGTTCACCAGCGGCGTCCTGCAGGGCTACTACATCCCCCTGCTCACCGACGTCGCGCGGCACCTCGACATCCACGACGCCGACGTCAACTGGCTCGAGGCCGCCCAGCTGATGCTGTCGGCGATCGCGGTGCCGATCCTCGCGAAGCTCGGCGACCTGCACGGTCACCGGCGGATGCTGCTGCTCTCGGCCGCCGTGGTCGCGGCGGCCACCGTCGTCCTGGCGTTCGCGCAGTCCTTCCCGCTCTTCCTGATCGCCTGGGCGGTGCAGGGCATCTACGCCGCCTGGCTGCCGCTGCAGGTCGCGCTGATCTACGACCGCTCCCGCGGGCGGGCGGACCAGGCGGCGCAGACCCGCCGGGCCACCGGCCTGATCGTCGCCGCCCTGCAGTTCGGCGCCATCGTCGGCGCCCTGGGCGGCGGGCAGGTCGGCAGCGCCTTCGCCGGCCAGTTCTGGCTGGTGCTGCTGGTCCCCGGCTTCCTCGTCCTGGGCGTCTGCGCCGTGGTCGCGCTGCGGGTGCCCGAGAGCACCGACCGCCTGGCGGGCGACGTCGACGCCACCGGGGCGGCGCTGCTCAGCGTCGTCCTGCTGGTCATCACCGGCGGGCTGACCTTCGTGCGGATCAACGGCGCCGGCGAGCCCTGGCCGTGGCTCGTGACCGCCGCGGGTCTGCTGCTGGTGGTCCCGTTCGTGCGCTACGAGCTCGGCCGCCCCGACCCGCTGGTCGACTTCCGGGTGCTCCGCAGCCCCTCCATGTGGCCGGTCCAGCTCACGGCGGGGCTCTTCGGCATCAGCGTGCTCGGCGCCCAGGGCCCGCTGTCGACGTTCGCCCGCACCGATCCCGACGTGTACGGCTACGGGCTGGGCCTCTCGACGAGCATGGTGTCGATCGTGATCGGCGGCTACGTCATCTCGATGCTCGTCGGTGCCAGCCAGTTCTCCCGGATCTCCGCCCGCACCAGCCCCCGGACGACGCTCATCGGCGCCGCCGTCCTGGTCGGCACGGGCTACCTCCTGCTGGTGCCGTTCCACGCGACGCTGGGTGAGACGCTGGCCTGCATGGTGGTCGCCGGTCTCGGCTCGGGTGCGCTGGTCGCCGCCCTGCCCGCCGCGGCAGCCGCTGCTGCCCCGGCGGGGCGGACCGGCGTCGCCACCGGCCTCACCAACACGTCGAAGGTGCTGGGCGGCAGCTTCGCGTCGGCGACGTTCGCCGTCGCCCTCGCCGCCGGGGCGCCGACGCTGGTCGACGGCACCGAGGGGACGGCCGGGTCGCTCAGCGGCTACGTCACCGTCTGGGTCGTCTGCGGTGTGACGGCGCTGGCGGCCGCGGTGGCGCTGGTCGTCGTCCCGAAGCTCGCCTTCTCCGACGCCGCGGCGGCCGCGGACCCGCGCGCGGTCGCCCCGGCCACGGAGCCGCGGGCATGAGGGGTGTCCTGGTCGCTGCCGCCTGCGGCGCCGCGGTGACGGCGGCCGCCCGGCGGGTCGCCCGCTTCCGCCCTCCGGAGGTCTCTCCCGACCCTGCCGACCTCGACGGGCTGGACGCCGGGGCCGCCGCCGAGCGTCTGGCCGAGCTGGTCCGCATCCCCACGATCTCGTCCCGGGACCCGGCGGAGGTCGACGCCGCCGCCTTCGAGCGGTTCCGCGAGCGCCTGGTCGAGCTGTACCCGCGCACCCACCAGACGCTCGAGCGCGAGGTGCTCGGCGACGGCGCGCTGCTCTACCGCTGGTCCAGCGGGAGCGACGCCCCGCCCCTGGTGCTCATGGCGCACTACGACGTCGTGCCGGTGGCCGGCCAGGACTGGTCCCGCGACCCGTTCTCCGGCCTGATCGCGGACGGCGTCGTGCACGGCCGCGGCGCCATCGACGACAAGGGCGCCCTCGTCGCGATCCTGGAGGCCGTCGAGTCGCTGGTGACCGCGAGGTTCACGCCCGCGCGCGACGTCTACCTCTCGTTCGGCAACGACGAGGAGGTGGCCGGGGTCGGCGCGCAGCTGGCCGTCGAGGCGCTGACCGCGCGCGGCGCCCGGCCCTGGGCGGTGCTGGACGAGGGCGGGGCGGTGGTGAGCGGCGTCTTCCCCGGCGTCCCCGGCCAGACGGCCGTCGTGGGTCTGGCCGAGAAGGGCCTGCTGGACCTCGAGCTGGTCACCAGCGACCCGGGCGGGCACGCGTCGGCCCCGGTTCGCGGCGGGGCGCCCGCCAGACTGGCCCGCGCCATCCTGCGGATCGAGGACAACCCCTTCCCCGCCCGGCTGCACGACGTCGTCCTCGGCATGGTCGACGCACTCGGCCGGCACGCACCCACGGGGTACCGGGCGGTGTTCGCCCACGCCGGGTACCTCCGGCCGGCGCTGGCGCTGGTCCTGTCGCGGGCGAGCCGGGAGGCCAACGCCCTGGTCCGCACCACGGTGGCGATCACCGAGCTGGAGGGCAGCACGGCGCGCAACGTGCTGGCCACCCGCGCGCGGGCGCACGCCAACATCCGCATCGCGCTCGGCGAGACCGTGCAGTCGACGGTCGACCGGCTGCGCCGCGTCGTCGCGGACCCGGACGTCGAGCTGCGGGTCGTCTCGGGCAACGACCCGTCACCGGTCTCCCGAGCGGACAACGAGGCCTTCGCGCTGGTGGCGGACGCGGTGCGGTCGGTCTACCCCGAGGCGGCAGTGGCGCCGTACGTGATGGTGCAGGCCAGCGACGCCCGGCACTTCAGCCAGATCTGCGACAGCGTCTACCGGTTCATGCCGTTCGACCTGAGCCGCGAGGAGCTCGCGGCGCTGCACGCGGCGGACGAGCGGATCTCCGTGGCCGCCCTGCACCGCGGCGCCGGCTTCTACCGGTACCTGATCCGCCACGCCTGAGGAGGGTTCGCGGAACCTTGTGCTCTGCCCACCAGGGTGGGCAGAGCACAAGGTTCCGCGGGAGGGCTACAGCCGCTGGTTGAGGCGGTGGTAGGCCGCGCTCCAGCGCAGCTCCTTGGCCAGCGAGCGGCGCGTGGTGTCGGCGTCGATGAGCACCAGCTCGGTGGAGAACACCTCGGCCAGGTCGGTGAGCTCGTCGGCGCCCAGCTGGGTGGTCAGCACCGTGTGGTGCGGACCGCCGGCGGTCAGCCATCCCTCGGTGGCGGTGGCGAAGTCCGGCCGCGGCTGCCACACCGCGCGGGCGACGGGCAGGTTCGGCAACGGCTCGTCGGGCTCGACGACGTCGATCTCGTTGGCCACCCAGCGGAACCGGTCACCGAGGTCCGACCAGCCGACGACGACGCCCGGCGCCGGCGCGGCGTCGAAGACCAGCCGCGCCGGGTCCTCGCGGCCGCCGATGCCCAGCGGGTGCACCTCGAGCTTCGGCTTCCCGCCGGAGATGCTCGGGCAGACCTCGAGCATGTGGGCGCCGAGGATCTTCTCGCTGCCGACCTCGAGGTCGTAGGTGTAGTCCTCCATGAACGACGTCCCGCCCGGCAGGCCGGCGCCGGCGACCTTGAGCACGCGCAGCAGCGCGGAGGTCTTCCAGTCACCCTCGCCGCCGAAGCCGTAGCCGTCGGCCATGAGCCGCTGCACGGCGAGACCGGGCAGCTGGCGCAGCCCCCCGAGGTCCTCGAAGTTGGTGGTGAAGGCCCCGAAGCCGCCCTCCTCGAGGATCCAGCGGAGGCCTGCCTCGATGCGCGCCTGGTAGCGCACCGCGTCGTGCTGCGCGCCGCCGGGCAGCACGTCGGCGGACATCTCGTAGAGGTCGGCGTACTCCTCGACCAGCTCGTCGACGGCGGAGTCCTGCACCGCCTCCACCACCGCGACCAGGTCGTTCACGCCCCAGGTGTTCACCGACATGCCGAAGCGGATCTCCGCCTCGACCTTGTCCCCCTCGGTGACCGCGACGTTGCGCATGTTGTCGCCGAAGCGGGCCAGCTTCAGCCCCCGGGCAGCCGCGGCACCGGCGGCGGCGCGGGCCCAGGACCCCACCCTGGCGCGCACGCGCGGGTTCGAGACGTGCCCGGAGACAGTCGTCCGCGGGACGCGCAGCCGGGTGAGCATGAACCCGTACTCGCGGTCGCCGTGGGCGGCCTGGTTGAGGTTCATGAAGTCCATGTCGATCGTCGCCCACGGCAGGGCGGCGTCGGCCTGGGTGTGCAGGTGCAGCAGCGGCTTGCGCAGCGCGTCGAGCCCGGAGATCCACATCTTCGCCGGCGAGAACGTGTGCATCCACGTGATGACGCCCAGGCAGTTCGGGTCCTCGTTGGCCTCGCCCATGGCCCGGCGGATCGCGCCGGCGTCCTTGAGCACGGGCTTCCAGACCACCCGGAACGGGATCGCGTCCGCGCCGTCCAGCTCGGCGGCGACCCGCTGCGACTGCTCGGCGACCTGCTGGAGGGTCTCCTCGCCGTAGAGGTCCTGGCTGCCGGTCAGGAACCAGATCTCGGCACCGGCGTAGGGGTTGTTCACGGCGAGGTCCTCACTGTCCGTAGACGTTCTGGTAGCGGGCGTAGAGCCGGTCGACGTCGGCCTGCGCGATGGGCAGGGGCTCCCCGAGCTGGCGGGAGAAGTGGACGGTGCGGGCGACGTCCTCGGTCATGACGGCGGCCTTCACCGCCGCCTTCCCGGAGGCTCCGACGGTGAAGACGCCGTGGTTGCGCATGAGCACCGCCGGCGAGCGGGAGCCCGAGAGCGTCCCGACGATCCCCCGGCCGATCGAGTCGTCGCCGATGAGCGCGAAGGGCCCGACCGGGATCGGCCCGCCGAACTCGTCGGCCATCGCCGTCAGCACGCAGGGGATCTCCTCGGCGCGCGCGGCCCACGCCGTGGCGTAGGGGCTGTGCGTGTGCACCTGGCCGTTCACCTGCGGCATGTGCCGGTAGACGTAGGCGTGCGCGTCGGTGTCGCTCGAGGGCTTCTTGACCCCGTCGACCGGGTTCCCGTCGAGGTCGCAGACGGTGATGCCCTCCCAGGTCAGCTCGTCGTACTCGACGCCACTGCCCTTGATGACGAAGAGATCCTCGCCCGGCACCCGCTCGGACACGTTCCCCGACGTCCAGGTGACCAGCTCGTAACGGGTCAGGTAGGAGTGCAGCCGGGCGACGTGCTCCCGCTGCTCTCGGTGGGTGCCGCGCTCGGTCAGGGTGGCGGTCATGCGTCTCCTCCTCGCTGGGCGGGGCTCACGTGCTCGACGGCGGCCCGCTCGACCGGGAGCGCCGCGACGTAGCGCCGCATGAACGCGTCGAAGCCCGCGACGTCGTCCGGGTCGGGATCGGCGGTCTGCAGGCTCGTGGCCGTGAACACCTCGGTGTCGAGGTAGTCGGCCAGGGTCTGCCCGGGCGAGCGCCGGGTGGAGAAGGCGGCCAGGACGGCGATGCCCCAGGCGCCGCCCTCACCGGCGACGTCGCCGACGGAGACCGGGGTGTCGATCGCCGCGGCCAGGAACCGCTGGGCGACGCCCTCGGTCTTGAACAGGCCGCCGTGGGCGAACATCCGGTCCAGCCGCACGCCCTCGGCCTTCTGCAGGACGTCCATCCCGATCCGGAGCGTGGCCAGCGACGCGTACAGGTGCGTCCGCATGAAGGAGCCGAGGTCCAGCCGGCTGTCGGGCGCCCGCAGGAAGAGCGGCCTGCCCTCCTCCAGGCCGGTGATCGGCTCCCCGGAGAGGTAGTTGTAGGCGAGCAGCCCGCCGCCGTCGGCGGGGCCGCGCACCGCGGCGGCGAACAACGTCTCGAAGACCTCCGAGGCGCCCACCTCGGAGCCGAGCGCCCGGGCGAACTCGGCGAACAGCCCGGCCCACGCCTCCAGCTCGCTGGCGCCGTTGTTGCAGTGCACCATCGCCACCGGGTCACCGGCGGGTGTCGTCACCAGGTCCAGCTCGCGGTGCACCTGGGCGAGCTCCTTCTCGAGCACGACCATCGCGAAGATGCTGGTGCCCGCGGAGACGTTGCCGGTGCGCGGGGCGACCGAGTTGGTGGCCACCATCCCGGTGCCCGCGTCGCCCTCCGGAGGGCAGAGCGGGGTACCAGGGTGCAGCCGACCGGCAGGGTCCAGGCGGGCCGCGCCGGCCTCGGTCAGCGTGCCGGCCGGCTCGCCGGCGGACGCGATGGCGGGCAGCAGCTCGCCGAGGGTCAGCTCCGCTCCCGCCTCGGCCGCCAGCTCGTCGAAGCGGGCGAGCATCGCGGTGTCGTAGCGGCGGGTGGAGTCGTCGATCGGGAACATGCCGCTGGCGTCACCGATGCCGAGCACCTGCTGCCCGGTCAGCTGCCAGTGCACGTAGCCGGCCAGGGTCGTCAGGTGGTCGATCCGGCCGAGGTGCTCCTCGCCGTCCAGGATCGCCTGGTACAGGTGCGCGACGCTCCACCGGTGCGGGATGTTGACGCCGAACTCCGCGCTGAGCCGCTCGGTGGCCCGCCCGGTGTTCGTGTTCCGCCAGGTGCGGAACGGCGTGAGCAGCTCGCCGTCGGCGTCGAAGGCCAGGTAGCCGTGCATCATCGCCGAGACGCCGAGCGCACCGACGCCCGCGAGCTCGACACCGTGGCGGCGGCGCACGTCGTCGGCCAGCGCCGCGACGCTCTCCTGCAGCCCGGCCCAGACGGCGTCCAGCGAGTAGGTCCACACCCGGTCGACGAGCTGGTTCTCCCAGTCGGAGCTGCCGACGGCGAGCGGCGCGTGGTCCGGGCCGACCAGGACGGCCTTGATGCGGGTGGACCCCAGCTCGATGCCCAGGGCAGTGCGGCCGCCGGTGATCGCAGCGACGGCATCGGTCGTCATCGCAGGGAACCCTTTCGCGGAGCCGGACGTGTGAGCGCTAACAACGGAGCATGCCTCATGCCGGCGAGGGCGCCCGACCGGTGCTCGACCGCACCAGCAGCGCGGGCGGGACGGGGTCCGGGTGCAGGTCCTCGCCCCTCATGCGGCCGAGGACGAGCTGGACGCCCCGGCGCCCCAGCTCGGCGAAGTCCTGGCGCACGGTGGTGAGCGGCGGGGTGAAGTACGGCGCCTCGGGCAGGTCGTCGAAGCCGACGACGCTGACGTCCTCGGGGATGCGCAGCCCGCCCTCGTGCAGGGCGGCGAGCAGGCCGAGGGCCATCTGGTCGTTGGCGGTGAAGACCGCGGTGATGTCCTCGCCGCCGCGGATGCGGGCCGCCAGCGCCTTGCCGGCCAGGTAGCCCGACGACGGCGTCCAGTCCCCCCGGAGCATCTCCTCGGGCACCGGCGCCCCGGCGGCCGCCAGCTCGGCACGCCAGCCGGCGATGCGCCCCCGCGCCTCCTGCGAGTCGGCCGGCCCGGCCACGTGGTGCACCGTCCGGTGGCCGAGCCCCAGCAGGTGCCGGATGGCCAGGCGCGCGCCGGTCTCCTGGTCCACGCCGACGGCGGGCCGGTCCTCGACCCCGCCGACCTGGACCGCGACGAGCGGCACGGGCGGGTCGAGGGTGGCCAGGGCCGCCGCGGCGTCGTCGTAGGTGGACAGCGCCACGATGCCGTCGACCCGCTGGGCCACGAACGTGTCCACGGCCTCGCGCATGTGGGCCGCCGTCGCGTCGTCCAGGATCGAGACGCTCAGCGAGTAGCCCGCCGCCCGGGCGGCGTTCTCGAGGCCGAGCATGGTCTGCGCCGGCCCGTACTGGTTGATCTTCACGGTGACCAGACCGATGGTGCGGGTCGACCCGGTGACGAGGGCGCGGGCGGCGATGTTGGGCCGGTAGCCGAGCTCCGCGATGGCCCGCTCGACCCGCTCGCGGGTGTGCGGCGCGACGTTGGGGTGGCCGTTGACCACCCGCGACACCGTCTGGTGCGAGACGCCCGCGAGCGCCGCCACGTCGCTCATCACCAGGGCACGGGTCGCCCCGTCGGGCTCCACCGTTCCCCCTCCTCGTCGCCCGGCCCGGGCGCCGCGACCTGCGACCGCGGCGACCGGCCCGGAGGTCAGCGCCTCAGCGCTCAGCGGGACGCCCCGGCACGACGCTTGTTGTAGACGTCAAACGCGACGGCGAGCAGCAGCACCAGGCCCTTCACGATCGACTGGATCTGCTGCTCCACGCCCATGAGCTGCATGCCGTTGCTCATGACGGCCATGATCAGACCACCGACCATGGCGCCGACGACCGTGCCCACGCCACCGGTGACGGCGGCGCCACCGATGAACGCGGCGGCGATGGCGTCGAGCTCGAACATGTTGCCGGCCGCCGGCTGGGCACCGTTGGAGCGCGAGGAGTAGATGATCCCGGCGATCGCGGACAGGAAGCCCATGTTCACGAAGATCCAGAAGTTGACGACCTTCACCTTGACGCCGGACAGCTGGGCCGCCGCGAGGTTGCCGCCGATCGCGTAGATCTGGCGGCCGAAGACGGTCCGCTTCGAGATGACGCCGTAGGTGATGACCAGCACCGCGAGGATGATCAGCACGATCGGCAGGCCGCGGGCGTGCGCCAGCTGCCAGGCGAAGTACATGACCACCGCGCCGACGAGGACGACCCGGCCGACGAAGAACGGGAAGGACTCCACCGGCTGCGAGTACTTGATGCGGGCCACGCGGGTGCGGAACCCGCTCACCGCGTAGCCGGCGACGGCGACGGCGCCGATGAGCAGGGTGAAGGCGTCGTAGCCGTTGCCGCCGAGGAGCCCGTTGAGGAAGCCGCTGGCGACGTTCGTGTAGGGCTGGCCGAACGGCGACAGGGAGATGTTGTCCAGCACCTGCAGCGTCATGCCGCGGAAGAGCAGCATGCCGGCGAGGGTGACGATGAAGGCCGGGATGCCGACGTAGGCGACCCAGAAGCCGTGCCATGCGCCGACGGCGAGGCCGACCGCGATGGCGGCCAGGACGCCCACCCACCACGGGTTGTCGCGCTGGATGACCAGGACGGCGGAGACGGCGCCGCAGAGGGCGACCACGGAGCCGACGGAGAGGTCGATGTGGCCGGCGATGATCACCAGGACCATGCCGATCGCCAGCACCAGGATGTAGGAGTACTGGAGGACGATGTTCGTGATGTTGCCGGGGCTGAGCGAGACGCCGTCGGTGAGGATCGCGAACAGCGCGACGATCGCGACGAACGCGACGTAGATGCCGCTCGTCCGCAGGTTCCGCAGGACCAGCGCCCGGACGTTGCTGGTGCCGGTGTGCAGGGCCTCCGAGGCCTCCGGCTCCTTGGGAGTGGGATCCGCCTGGGGGGTCGTGGTGGTGGCCATCAGACGGTCTCCTTCTCCTTGGTCATGAGTTCCATCAGGCTCTCCTGGGTCGCGTCACGGACCGGCAGCTCGCCGGTGATCCGCCCGGCCGACAGCGTGTAGATGCGGTCGCAGATGCCGAGCAGCTCGGGCAGCTCGGACGAGATGACGACGACGGCCTTACCGGCCGCCACCAGGCGGTTGATGATCGTGTAGATCTCGTACTTCGCGCCGACGTCGATGCCGCGGGTGGGTTCGTCGAGGATCAGCACGTCGGGGTCGGTGAACAGCCACTTGGACAGCACGACCTTCTGCTGGTTGCCGCCCGAGAGCTTGCCGACGACCGACATCACGCTGGGCGCCTTGATGTTCATGCTGCGCCGGCTCTCCTCGGCGACCTTGGTCTCCTCGTTGCCGTTGACCCAGCCGCGGCGCGAGAGCTTGCCCAGGGCAGCAGCCGAGACGTTGCGGCGGATGTCCTCGATGAGGTTGAGCCCGTAGCGCTTGCGGTCCTCGGTCGCGTAGGCGATGCCCTTGTCGATGGCCTCGGCCACCGATCGCGCCTTCACCTCGTTGCCGTGCATGAAGATCCGGCCGGAGATGTTCCGGCCGTAGGAGCGCCCGAAGATGCTCATGGCCAGCTCGGTGCGGCCGGCGCCCATGAGGCCGGCGATGCCGACGACCTCGCCCGCGCGGACGTCGAAGCTCGCGCCGTCCACGACCTTGCGGTCCTGGGTGGGATGCCAGACGGTCCAGTCCTCGACGCGGAGGACCTCCTCGCCCGGGTGCGACTCCCGGTCGGGGTAGTAGCTCTCCAGGTCGCGGCCGACCATCCCGCGGATGATCCGCTCTTGGGTGACCTCGCCCTTCTCCAGGTCGAGCGTCTCGACGGTCTTCCCGTCGCGGATGACGGTCACGCGGTCGGCGATCGCGGTGATCTCGTTGAGCTTGTGCGAGATCATGATCGAGGTGATGCCGCGATCCCTCAGCCGGCGCAGCAGCCCGAGCAGGTGCTCGGAGTCGGTGTCGTTGAGCGCGGCGGTGGGCTCGTCGAGGATCAGCAGCCGCACGTCCTTGGACAGCGCCTTGGCGATCTCGACCAGCTGCTGCTTGCCGACGCCGAGCTGGCCGACCGGGGTGACAGCGCTCTCGTCCAGACCGACGGACTGCAGCAGCTCGGTGGCCTCGGCGTTGGCCTTGTTCCAGTCGATGAGGCCACCGCGGCCACGCCGCTCGTTGCCGAGGAAGATGTTCTCCGCGATCGACAGGTAGGGCACCAGGGCCAGCTCCTGGTGGATGATCACGATCCCGACGTGCTCGCTGTCGCGGATGCCGCCGAACGAGGCGGACTTCCCGTCGAAGACGATCTCGCCGTCGTAGGTGCCGGCCGGGTAGACCCCCGACAGCACCTTCATCAGGGTGGACTTGCCGGCGCCGTTCTCACCGCAGATCGCGTGGATCTCGCCCCGGCGCACGGCCAGGTTGACGTTCTCGAGCGCCTTGACGCCCGGGAAGGTCTTGGTGATCGAGCGCATCTCCAGGATGTTGTCGTCCATGGACTCCGTCGTCCTCAGGCTCGTCATGCGCGTACGGGACGGGGCGGGTGCGCGCGGCGTGCGATGTGCAGAGTGTGGGGGGTGCGCGGCCCCCGGGCAGAACGAGGTCGGCCCGGATCGCGCTGGGGTTGTGCACGGGGTGGTGCGGCCGGGCCCGGCAGCGATGACGCCACCGGGCCCGGCCGGTCTGGTGCGAGGTCAGTCGGCCTGGCCGGCCTCGACCTCTTCGGCCGTCCAGTAGCCCGTGTCGACCAGTTCCTTCTGGATGTCGTCGGCGAACACGGTGACGACCGGCAGCAGGTAGGACGGGACGACCTTGACGCCGTTGTCGTACGTCTCGGTGTCGTTGGCCTCCGGCTCGTCGCCCTCGAGGAACGCCTTCGCCGCGATGACGGCCTGCTCGGCCAGCAGACGGGTGTCCTTGAAGATCGTGGAGCTCTGGACACCGTCGGCGATCAGCTTGACCGAGGCGATCTCGGCGTCCTGGCCGGTGACGACGGGCATCGGCTTCTCCGCCGACCCGTAGCCGGCGTTCTGCAGCGCGGTGATGATGCCGCGGGACAGACCGTCGTAGGGCGAGAGGACGCCGTTGACGATCGAGCCGTCGTTGTAGCTGGAGGTCAGCAGGTCCTCCATGCGCTTCTGCGCCGTCTCCTGCTGCCAGCGCAGCGTGGCGGCCTGCTCGATCGTGGTCTGGCCGGACTTGACGACCAGCGTGCCGTCGTCGATCAGGGGCTGCAGGACCGACATGGCGCCGTCGAAGAAGAAGAAGGCGTTGTTATCGTCCAGCGAGCCGGCGAACAGCTCGATGTTGAACGGGCCGGTGGCGGTGCCGCCGGGGTTCTCCTCGTTGGCGATGCCGAGCCCGGTCAGCAGCGCGTTGGCCTGCGCCACGCCGACCTTGAAGTTGTCGAAGCTGACGTAGAAGTCGACGTTCTCGCTGTCGCGGATCAGCCGGTCGTAGGAGATGACCGGGATGTTCGCGTCAGCGGCGGCCTGCAGCTGGCTGCTCAGGGCGGTGCCGTCGATCGCGGCGATGATCAGGGCGTCGACGCCCTGGGTGATCATCTGGTCCACCTGCTGCGACTGCGTGGGGATGTCGTCGTTGGCGTACTGCAGCTCGACCTCGTAGCCCTCGTCCTCGAGCTGCTCCTTCACCGAGTTGCCGTCGGCGATCCAGCGCTCGGAGGTCTGGGTCGGCATCGAGACGCCGATCGACAGGTCCTCCGGGTCCGCGTTGCTGGTGTCCGAGTTGCTTCCCGCACCCTCGCCACCACAAGCCGCCAGCGTGAGCGCCAGGACGGCGCTCGCGGCGGTCAAGCCGAGCTTCCTGCTCACGTGTTGATCTCCTCTTCGAGACATCTGCCGCCACTCGACCCGGCGCAGGCCCGCGCGACGCGAGCGAAGCCAATGTGAGCGCTAACAACCAGCGCCGTCAACCCCAGATCGCCCATTCGTTGTCACGGTCGCGTAACGCTGCCGTCATCCGCTCGGGATAACGATTTCCGCCGGTCAGCGAGGCGTCACGGGGCGCACCGGCCACGCGCTCGGCCCGCCGCTTCCTCCGCGCCGACCGTGTGAGCGCAAACACGCAGGTCGGGTCAGCGCAGCGTGATCTGCCGCGAGATCAGGCCGGCGCGGGCGCGGCGCTCGTCCGACGTGAGCGGCTCGGTGACCTGCAGTGCCGCCTCGAGGCGGGTCTGGAACTCCGTCGCCGGGCCGACCCAGCTCTCCGCGGTCGCGTCGGCCGGCAGGTCCCACACCGGGACGACGAGGCCGAGGGCGCGGAAGGCGCCGGCGTAGCGCGTCCCCTCGCCGAGCAGGATCTGCCCGGACGCCGAGAGCCGGGCCAGCGCGTCGAGCAGCCGCTCCTCCGGCTCGGGCCGGACCCAGCGCAGGTGCGCGCGCTCGTCACCGGGGCGCACCCAGTAGGCGGCGTCGAGCCCCTCGAGCCGGACCGTCGGCAGGATCGCCTCGTTGGCGTGCTCGAGCCCCGCGAGGGCAGCCGCCGACGGGTCGGTGCCCTCGAGCCAGAAGCCGAAGTCGTCGTGCACGGTCACCTCGAACGGCGCCGTCAGGTCGAGCAGCTCCTGCAGGCGCGGCCCGGCCGAGCCGGCGGCGCCGATCGGACCCGGGTCGACCGGGGCGCCGGCGGGCGCCTCGAGCGCGGCGGCCAGCGCGGTCCCGATGTCGCGGCTGACGTCGTCGGAGGAGGTCTGCATCTGGACCCCGAGCACGATCTCCCCGTTGGCGCGCACCAGGGCCGGGGTGCCCCCGGGCAGGACGCTGGCGAGCGTGACGTCACGGCCGTCCGTCGTCCGCAGCGTGGCCGTGGCGGCCGGCACCAGCTCCCGCAGGGCGACCCAGTCGGTCTCCCCGGGCAGGCCCTCGAAGGGCCGCGTCACCGGCGGCGCGTAGCCGGAGCCGTGGCAGTGCTTGTAGCGGCGGCCGGAGCCGCAGAAGCAAGGAGCCTTCGGGTTGATGCCCTCCGGCGCGGGAGCGGCCGGGGCGGAGGAGCGCTTGCGGGAAGCCATGCGGTGCAGCGTAGTGAAAGGACCTCCGCCCCCCTCCCGCCTCGCAGGCTCGGCGTGAGCCTCTGGGCGCAGGCCGTCGCTCCGCTCATAGGCTCGCGGAGTGACAGCGTCCGCCACTCCGCTCGACCTCACCGACCCCGCCGTCGTCGCCGATCCGTACCCGGCCTTCGCGACGGCGCGGGCCGTCGCGCCGGTGCAGTGGCACGAGGGCCTGGGCCTCTGGCTGGCGTTCACCCACGCGGAGTCGAACGCCGTCCTGCGCGACCGCCGGCTGGGGCGGATCTGGCGGGACAAGGAGCCGGCCGAGCGGTTCGGCAGCTTCAACCTCATCCACCGCAACGCGATCCTCGAGATGGAGCCGCCCGACCACACGCGGCTGCGCCGGCTGATCAGCACCGCGTTCGCCCGCGGGCACGTCGAGCGGTTGCGCCCCTGGGTCGAGGAGCTGGCCGGCACGCTCGTGGACCGGCTCGTGGAGCGCTCGGCCGGCTCGGAGCCCGTCGACGTCCTGTCGGGCATGGCCGAGGAGCTGCCCGTCGCGGTCATCGCCGAGCTGCTGGGCGTGCCCGACGCCGACCGCCCGCTCCTGCGCCCGTGGTCCAACGCGATCGTGAAGATGTACGAGTACGGGCGGACGTCGGAGATCGAGGACGACGCCGAGCGCGCGGCAGCCGAGTTCGTCGCCTACCTGCGGGGGCTGGCGGCCGACCGCCGGAGCAAGCCGGGCGAGGACCTGCTCTCCCACCTCGTCGGCGTCCGCGACTCCGACGGCGACCGGCTCACCGAGGACGAGCTGGTGACCACCTGCATCCTGCTGCTCAACGCCGGCCACGAGGCGACGGTGAACGTGAGCGGCAACGGCCTGCTGGCGCTGCTCGAGCACCCCGACCAGCTCCAGCGGCTGCGCGACGACCCGGCCCTCCTGCCGACCGCGATCGAGGAGCTGATGCGGTTCGACAGCCCCCTGCAGCTGTTCGAGCGGACCGCGACCGAGGACGTCGAGATCGGCGGGACCACCGTCGAGGCGGGGCAGAAGATCGCGGCGCTGCTCGGAGCGGCGAACCACGACCCGGCCGTCTTCGAGGCGCCGGAGACCCTCGACGTCGGCCGCACCGACAACCCGCACATCTCCTTCGGCGCGGGCATCCACTTCTGCATCGGTGCCCCGCTGGCCCGCGTCGAGCTGCAGGCCTCCTTCGGAGCGCTGCTCGCTCGGACCTCGCGGCTGGAGCTCGGCCGGCCCGCGCGGCGGCGTCCCGAGTTCGTCATCCGCGGGCTGGCCGAGCTGCCCGTCGTCCTCACCGCCTGACTCCTTGCCGGAACGGCAACAGGACTGGCCGGTCCCGAGCACCGCGACGGACGCTGCGGGCATGAGCGACGAGTACGCGGGCGACCCCACCGTCCGGGAGCACTGGGACCGCCGGTACGCCGATCGGGAGCAGCTGTGGAGCGGCCGCCCGAACGGCGCCCTGGTCGCCGAGGTCGCGGGCATGACGCCCGGGCGGGTGCTCGACGTGGGCTGCGGCGAGGGGGCGGACGCGGTCTGGCTGGCGCGCAACGGCTGGGACGTGACCGCGCTCGAGGTCTCCGGCCTGGCGCTGGACCGGGCCGCCGGCCACGCGCGGGACGCCGGGGTCCCGGTCCGCTGGGTGCACGCCGGCCTCGTGGAGGCGGCGCTGCCGGCACGGTCGTTCGACCTGGTCTCCGCCCAGTACCCGGCGCTCCTGCGGACGCCGGACGCCGCGGCCGAGCGCGCCCTCCTCGACGCCGTGGCGCCCGGCGGGGTGCTGCTGCTGGTGCACCACGCGGGCATGGAGCACCACGAGGCGCTCGACGGCGGTGACGACCCGGCCGACTACGTGTGGCCCTCGATGGTCGCGGCGCTGCTCGACGACGACTGGCGCGTGGAGGTGGACGAGCAGCGGCCCCGGGTGATCCCCGAGGGCGGAGCCGGCGCGCACCACTCCGAGGACGTCGTGCTGCGCGCCCGGCGGCTGCGCTGAGCGCGATCCCGGAGGCAACGGCCCCCCGCTAGAACGTGAGCGCGGTCACTGGCAAACTCCGGCCATGCGCGGGCTGATGCAGGACTACCCCCTCACCATCGACTCGATCTTCCGGCACGTCGAGCAGCACTACGGCGACGGGACGATCGTCACCAACAACCCCAGCGGGAAGACGACGGCCACCTACGCGGAGTGGGCCGAGCGGACCCGGAAGCTGGGCGGCGTGCTCGACACGCTGGGCATCAGCAGCGACGGCCGGGTCGGCACGTTCGGCTGGAACAGCCAGCGGCACCTCGAGCTCTACTTCGCCGCCCCGTGCTCCGGGCGCGTGCTGCACACCCTCAACATCCGGCTCTTCCCCGAGCAGCTCACCTACATCGCCAACCACGCCGAGGACGAGGTCGTCTTCGTCGACCGCAGTGTGCTGCCCCTGCTGTGGCCGCTCATCGACACCATGACGACGGTCAAGCACGTGGTCGTCATGGACGACGGCGGCGACACCGAGATCCCCGACGACGCACGGGTGCTCGACTACGAGACCCTGCTGGCCGACGCCGAGCCGGTCGACTTCCACGTCGAGGACGAGAACCTGGCCGCCTCGATGTGCTACACGAGCGGCACCACCGGGAACCCGAAGGGCGTCGTCTACTCCCACCGGTCCACGTTCCTGCACACCATGGGCGTGATGGCGCCGAACGCCTTCGGCCTGGGCATCCACGACGTCGCGATGCCGGTCGTGCCGATGTTCCACGCCAACGCCTGGGGCATCGCGCAGGCCGCGCCCGCGGCCGGCGCCTCGCTGGTGATGCCGGGCGCGCTGATGCAGCCCGAGGCGCTGGCGAAGCTGATCGTCGACGAGGGCGTCACCTTCACCGCGGGCGTGCCGACCATCTGGCAGGGCGTGCTCCCCCACCTGGCGGGCCGGCCGCACAAGCTGCGCGACATCGGCTGCGGCGGCTCCGCCGTACCCAAGGCGCTGTCGGAGGCCTACCGCGAGCAGGTCGGCATCCCGATCCTGCAGGCGTGGGGCATGACCGAGACCCACCCGGTGGCGTCGTCCGGCGTCCTGCCCAACCGCTACGAGAACGCCGACGACGAGACGAAGGCGACCCAGCGCGCCCGCGCCGGCATCCCGTTCCTGGGCGTGGAGGCCCGGATCGTCGACGCCGACACCCTCGAGCCGCAGCCGTGGGACGACACGGCCACCGGCGAGCTGCAGGTCCGCGGCCCGTGGTGCGCGAAGGACTACTACAACCCCGACGCCGGTGTCGTCCTCACCACCGAGGACGGCTGGATGAAGACCGGCGACGTCGCGGCCATGGACCCCTACGGCTCGATCCGGATCGCCGACCGCACCAAGGACCTGATCAAGTCCGGCGGCGAGTGGATCAG
Source organism: Blastococcus litoris (assembly GCF_003075095.1). Classification (GTDB taxonomy): domain Bacteria; phylum Actinomycetota; class Actinomycetes; order Mycobacteriales; family Geodermatophilaceae; genus Blastococcus_B; species Blastococcus_B litoris. The sequence continues at coordinate 46,543 of NZ_QCZF01000001.1, read as the reverse complement.
CTCGGTCGACCTGGAGAACGTGATCATGGCGCACCCGAAGGTGAAGGAGGCCGCCGTCGTCGGCATCCCGCACCCGAAGTGGGACGAGCGCCCGCTGGCCTGCGTCGTCCTGAACGACGGCGAGGAGGCGACCGAGGAGGAGATCCTCGACTACCTGAAGCCGCTGGTCGCGAAGTGGTGGCTGCCCGACGCCGTCGAGTTCATCGACGAGGTGCCGAAGACCAGCGTCGGCAAGTTCTCGAAGAAGGACCTGCGCGCGAAGTTCGCCGAGTACGAGCTGAAGAGCTAGCGGACGAAGGGGGGCTGGCCGGTCTCGCTCACCATGGGCTTGCCGGCCGCCTCCCAGCCGCCCATCCCCTCGGCGACGTTCACCGCGTCGTAGCCGTTCTGGTTCAGCCAGGCGGCCACGCGGGCCGACCGGCCACCGCTGCGGCAGGTCACGTAGACCGGGTCGCCCTCGGGGACGTCGTCGAGCCGGGAGGGGACCTCGCCCATCGGGATGTGGGTCGCGCCCTCGACGTGGCCGTGCACCCACTCGTCGTCCTCGCGGACGTCGAGGATGACGGCGTCGTCGGGCAGTTCGCTGACGGACACGGTCGGGACCTGCTGCGGCATCACGCGTCCCATCGTGGCACGGCGCCCGCCCACGCACTCCGGGGCGGCGGAGGCGCTACTTCCTGAGCTCCCGGAAGATCTTGTAGGCGATGACGCCGACGGCGAGCACGAGCAGCGGTATCCCGAAGGCAGGCTCGAACTCGCCGGCCGGCATCGCGGTGATCGACGGCATGGAGCAATCCAGCCAGTCAGCGCGTCGGACGGCACCCGCAGTCACCCGTTGGAGCGCGCCGGGTCGGCCGGACGTCCTCTGCTGACAGGATGGGGGCCGATGACCACGGTCCCCTCACCTGTGCGCGAGCCGGCCTGGCCGCTCTCCCGGTCGGCGATCGGTCTGTGGGTCACCGAGAGCGTGATCAGCAGCCTGTTGCTCGGCATCGGCGCGGCGCTGTTCGTGATCTTCGTGCCGTCCGACGCCCCCGGGCCGTTCCCGGTGCTGCGCTGGGTGGTGCCGATCGCGGTGCTGGTCGGCTCGGTGATCGCCATCGGCGTGCAGCCGTGGGTCCGCTTCCGGGTGCACCGCTGGGAGGTCACGGCCGAGGCGGTCTACACGCTCACCGGCTGGCTGACCCGCACCTGGACGCTGGTGCCCATCTCGCGCATCCAGACCGTCGACGTCACGCGCGGGGTGCTGCAGCAGCTGTTCGGGCTGTCGACGGTCGCCGTCCTGACCGCGTCCTCGCAGGGCACCGTGCGCATCTGGCACCTCGAGGCCGACGTCGCCCAGCAGGTCGCCGACGACCTCGCGCACCGGGCCGAGCAGGTCCGCGACCAGGCCACGTGACCCCGCCCCTCGGCGGGTCGGCACCGGCCGGACGGCGCACCTCGCCCCGGATCGTGCTGGCGCACACGGCGACCTTCCGCCAGGCCCGCCAGTTCGTCCCGGCGGTCATCCCGATCGTCGCGGCGACCGGACTCGGCGGCGGGACGACGACGATCGTCCTCCTGGTCATCGGGGTCACCCTGCTCTCGCTGGCCACCGCGGCCCTCTCCTGGTGGCGGTTCACCTACGCCGACGGCCCGACGGCCGTGGTGGTGACCCGCGGCCTCCTCTCGCGCTCGGTGCGCACCGTCCCGAACGACCGCATCCGCGGCGTCGAGGTGGAGGCCGGTCCCCTGCACCGGCTGCTCGGCCTGGTGCGCGTCCGCATCGACGCCGCCGCCGGAGCCGCGGGCAAGGACGAGGAGCTGCTCGTCGACGGCGTGAGCCGGGCCGAGGGCGACCGGCTGCGCGCCTCCGTGCTCACCCACCGTTCGGCGCCGGTCGTCGAGGAGGAGGCACCCGAGGCGGAGGAGGTGGTGGTCGCCCGCTTCGACAACCGGTGGCTGCTCTACGCGCCCCTGGTCGGCAGCTACCTGGCGGTCCCGTTCGCCGCGGTGGGCGCCCTCTTCCGGCTGGCGCAGGAGCTGCCGGAGCGCTTCCGGCCCGACCTCGACAGGGTGCACGTCTCCGGCGTCCAGGTGCTGCTCCTCGTGCTGGGCGCGGGAGTGGTGGTGCTGGTCGTCGGCTCGGTGATCGGCGCGGCCGTCGTCAACTGGGGCTTCCGGCTGACCCGGCGCGGCCACTCGCTCGTGGCCGCCCGCGGGCTGATCACCCGCCGGCACACCGAGCTCGAGATCGACCGCATCCGTGGCTGGACGCTCTCGGAGGGGCTCGGCATGCGCTGGGTCCGCGCGGCCCGGTCCGGCGCGCTGGTGACCGGGCTCGGCGACGCCGCCCGCCGGGGACAGCTCCTCCCGCTCGGCCCCCGCGAGGAGGCACGCGCGCTCGGTGTCCGCCTCGTCCCCGACCCCGGGCCGTTGCTCCCGCACCCCCCGGCCGCGCGCCGGCGGCGGGTCGTCCGCGCGCTGGCCGCGGGGCTGCTGGTCACGGCCGCCGGCGCCGTGGTGACGCCGCTGCTCGGCTGGTGGTGGGTGCTCGCGACCGGCGTCGTGCTGGTCGCCCTCGGCGTCCCCATGGGCCTGGGCCGGTACGCGGCCCTCGGCCACGCCGCCGGCGGCGGGTCGTTCGCGGTGCGCAGCGGGTGGCTGGTGCGCGAGGAGGCGGTCCTCCAGCGTCGCGCCGTCGTCGGCTGGGAGGTCCGGCAGTCCCCGTTCCAGCGGCGGGCCGGGCTGGCGACCGTCACCGCCTGCGTCGGCGCCGGCCGCGGCGGCTACGTCGCGATCGACATGGACGCCGGCGAGGTCCCCGCCTTCACGGCCGCGGCCTCCGACCGCTGGGCCGAGGACTTCAGCCGACCGGCGTGACCAGTCCGCGGGCGAGCACGGCCGCCGCGTCCGGGTGCTCGGCCGCCAGCAGCCCGACGGCGGCCAGCACGTAGCGCCGGTCCACGACCACCGGCGTGTCCCGCAGCACGCTGCCCGCACCGCCGGCATCCGCCGCGACCCGGGCGATCACCGCGTCGACGGCGGCCTGCTCCGCGTGGCGGAACACCCCGCCGGAGAGCACCACGAGCCCGGCCGACCGGGCACTCGCGCCGCCCGGCCCGTAGCCGGCCTCGGCACGCAGATGACGGCGCAGGGCGACCGTCGCCGCGGCCTCGCCGAGCCCGAGCGGGTCGTCCCCGGGCTCGGGCAGCCCTTCGGCGGCCGCGGCGGCGCGCAGGGCGTCGACGCTCCACGACACTCCGAGGTCACCCTCCACGGTGCGACGCCGCGCCGGCACCCCGACCGCCTCGCGGCCCAGCGCGGCCTGCTCGGCGTCCGGGTCGGGCACGCAGTAGACGTCGGTGGTCGCCCCGCCGACGTCGAGCACGACCACCGGGCCGGTCACCTGCGCCAGCACGGTCACCCCCTCCAGGACGGCGTCCGGCGTGACGGCCCGGACCCAGCCGCGCAGCCGCGGGTCGGTGGAGAGCCGGTCGCCGCCGATCACGTGCTCGAGGAAGACGGCCCGGATCGCCGCCCGGGCCGACTCCGGCGCCAGCCGGCCGATGTCGGGCAGCACGTTGTCCGCCTCGTGGACGGGCAGGCCGCCACCGCGCAGCACCGCCGCCACCTCGTCCCGCACGGCCGCGTTGCCGGCGAGCACGACCGGGACGGACCACTCCGCCCCGGCGAGCGCACCGGCGTTGGCGCGCAGCACCGACGCCTCGCCGCCGTCGGTGCCACCCACGAGCAGGACGACGTCGGGCCCGGCCGCCCGCAACGCGGCCAGCGCCGCCTCGTCGAGGACCCCTGCGGCGACGTGCACCACCCGGGCGCCCGCCGACAGCGCCGCCCGGTGCCCGGCCTCGGCGCTGATCAGCTCCTCGTAGCCGACCACCGCCAGCCGCAGCCCGCCCCCGGCGCTCGAGCACGCGACGACCGGGGCGTCGCGGAAACCGGCCGTGGCGGCGAGGACACCGGTGACGACGTCGTCGAGCGTGGTCGGCGCCTGCGCCGTGGCCAGCAGCCGCCCGTCGGAGGGGTCGACCAGCGCGGCCTTGGTGAACGTGGAGCCGATGTCCACGCAGGCGACGGTCACCGGCGGACCCTATCCACGGCCCGGTGGAGGCGTGAGGACCGCCGGGGCGGGTAGCTGGGCCTGCGATGTCGTCGAGCGGGGATCAGCCGGCCGGCCGCCCCTCGCTGCCCGCACCCCTGCCCAGGCCCACCCGCCCGGCCAGCGCGGCCGCCTCGACCCGGGTGGCCACGTCCAGCCGCCGCAGCAGGTGGGCGACCAGCCGCTTGGTGGTCCGCTCCGAGACGTGCAGCGTCGTGGCGATGTCGACGGTGCTCGCCCCGTCGGCGATCAGCCGCCAGAGCCGCCGCTCGTCGGCGCTCAGGCGCTCGGCGACGCCCTGCTCCCCCGTCGGCTGCGCATCGGCCAGCAGCTGCCGGAGCAGCGCCTCGGGCACCACCGACCACCCGTCCAGGACGGCCAGCAGCGGGCGCACGAGCAGCTCGGGGTCCGCCGTCTTCGGCAGGAACGCGGCCGCACCTGCCCGCAGCGCCTCCAGCGCCGCGTCGGCCTCGGCCAGTCCCGACAGCGCCACGACGCGCACCACCGGGTCGGCGCGACGGATCGCCGCGATCGCCCTCGTCCCGCCGGGCGGTGGCATGTGCAGGTCGACGATCGCGACGTCGGCGTGGTGGCGCCGCACCAGTGCGGCGGCCGCCGAGGCGTCGTCCGTCGTCCCGACCACCCGGACACGTCCCCCGCTCAAGCCCGGCAGCAGGAGGGACAGCCCGCGGCTGAACAGCGGGTGATCGTCGATCACCACCACATCAACCGGCGGTCCAACAGCGGTGCCGTCGTCGGTCTGACCCACGTCGCTCCTGGAATTCTCGTCGGCCCGGCGCTTCCGCCCGGTCGGCGTGGAGGTGCCCATGACCCTGACCGCCGACACCCGCGCGAACCGACGCACCCGGGGCCTGATCAGCGACATCGCCCGCGTCGTCCGCAACCACCGCCCGTGGGTCCGGCGCCTCGCGGCCGAGCAGGAACCGCCGCCCACCACCGACGACGCGCTCGTCCGCGCGCTCTGCCACGACATGCGCAGCCCCCTCGCCTCGCTGGAGGCGGCGCTGGGGTCGCTCGGCCGGACCCCCGAGCACGCGGCGGAGATGCTGGAGCTGGCGCGCGCCCAGACCGCGCACCTCGCCTCGATGCTCCGCACGGCCGACGCCACCGGGGGCGCCGCACGCCGGAGCGGTCCCCGCGTGCTGCGCGACGTCGTCCAGGCCGCGGTCGCGGCGTCGGGCCTGGCCCGGTCGCAGCTGGCCGTCGAGCTGCGCGGGGACGTCGGGGACGTGCCGGTCGCCGACGCCCGCGTGCAGCGCATCCTCACGAACCTGCTGGAGAACGCCCACCGGCACGGCGGCGGATCAGTGGTGCGCCTGACGGCGGCGACCCGGCCGGGCTGGGTCGACCTGGCGCTGGCGCAGGAGGGCGTCCCGGCCGACCGGGTCGTCGGGCACCTGCGCACCACCCGTCCGCCGCTGGACCTGACCGGACTGGGCCTGTGGTCGGTGCAGCGGCAGACCCGCGAGCTGGGGGGCCGGGTCGTGTGGGAGGACGACGGCGCGCGGTTCACCCTCACCGTCCAGCTCCCCGACAGGTAGGCCCCCGCGGGCCACCGGTCGGCACGGACGGGCCAGCGGAGGCGGGCAGATCGGTGGTGCCACCGCAACGGCGGCGGCGCGACCGCGCACCAGGGAGAGCCCGTGTTCACGCACACCCACGCACTGCAGTACGAGGCCAAGCCCGACGGTCCGGACCCGGACTTCGCCCGCAAGATGCAGGAGGTCCTCGGCGGGCAGTGGGGCGAGATGACCGTCGCCACGCAGTACCTGCTGCAGGGCTGGAACTGCCGCCTGCCCGGCAAGTACAAGGACCTGCTCCTCGCCATCGGCACGGAGGAGCTGGCCCACGTCGAGATGATCGTGACGATGATCGACCGGCTGCTGGACCACATCCCGCTCAAGCCGGACGCCGCCGACAGGAGCAAGGAGGCGGCCGCCGGCTACGGCCAGCACAACCCGCAGCACCCCATCGCCAACGGCGCCGGCGCCAGCTACATGGACAGCATGGGCAACCCGTGGACCGGCGCGTACGTCACCGCGAGCGGCAACCTCTACGCCGACTTCATGTACAACGCGACGGCCGAGATGCAGGGGCGCCTGCAGGTCGCCCGGCTCTACAACATGACCGACGACCCGGGCGTGAAGGATCTGCTGCGGTTCCTCGTCACCCGCGACCACTACCACCAGCAGCAGTGGCTGGCGGCGCTGGAGAACCTCAAGGAGGACGGCCTCGAAGGCCTCCCGGTGCCGGAGGCGTTCCCGATCGAGGAGGAGGTCGCCGACCTCGGCTACGTCTTCATCGACGCGTCCGACGGCCCGGAGGCGGCCAGCGGCCGCTGGGCGTCCGGCCCGTCGATCGACGGCCGCGGCACCTTCTCCGCCCGGCCGATCGAGGCGACCGCCGACGCGCCGATCCTGCCGCCGGGCGACCCGCGGCTGTTCGGGACGCCCCAGTCGGACACCAAGAACATGCTGCAGAAGGCCAAGGACCTGCTCACCTGAGGCCCGCGCCCCGTCCCCTCGCGCCGTCGCCGGCCCGGCGGCCGGTCCTCCACGGATCCGGCCGCCGGCCCGGCGGGACGCCTCTCCCGGAGGTCTCGCCGTGCACCTGCACCTGCCGCGCCTGCCAGCTCCGCTGGTGATGCTCTCGCTCGTCTACGCGACCGCGATCGCCGTCGCCCTCGCCAACCCGGGTCTGCCCACCGTGGGCGCCCTCGTCGTCCTCGCCGGGCTGACCGCCCGCCTGGTCGCCCGCCACCGGCGTTCCGCCGCCCGGGCGGCCGTCGTCCTCGCACCGGAGGCGGCCCCGGCGCCCGCCGCGGCGGCCTGAGCGCGAACGCGCGAGGCGCGCGCCCCCGGCTGGGGACGCGCGCCTCGACCGGCCCCGCGGGGCCGTCGTTCAGTGCTGGACGGCCTTCTCCGCCCCGATGCCCGTGAAGGCACGCACCTCGAGCTCGGCGGACTTGAGCTCGTCGGGGCGCTCCTTCGACAGCTTCGTGCCGAGCCAGCCGAGGAAGAACGACAGCGGGATCGACACCAGGCCGGGGTTGTTGAGGGGGAACCAGGAGAAGTCCACGTCCTGGATCAGCGACGGGCTCTTGCCGGTGAGCGGGTTCACCGGCGCCCCCGACACCACCGGCGAGAAGATGATCAGACCGATGCAGGAGATCAGCCCGCCGTAGATCGACCACAGCGCACCCTGGGTGGTGAAGTTCTTCCAGAACAGCGTGTAGAGGATCGTCGGCAGGTTGGCCGAGGCCGCCACCGCGAAGGCCAGCGCCACCAGGAAGGCGATGTTCAGGCCCGCCTGCAGGGCGAGGATGCCCAGACCGATCGAGATCGCACCGATCACCACGGCGGTGATCCGGGCGACCCGCACCTCCCCGTTCGGGGGCACGTCGCCGCGCTTGATCACCGACGCGTAGACGTCGTGCGCGAACGACGCCGACGCCGTGATGGTCAGACCTGCGACCACCGCGAGGATGGTGGCGAACGCGACGCCGGCGATGATGCCCAGCAGCACCGTCCCGCCCAGCTCGAAGGCCAGCAGCGGGGCCGCGGCGTTGACCGCGCCCGGGGCACCCAGGATCCGCTCGGGGCCGACCAGCGCGCCGGCGCCGTACCCGATGATCAGGCTGAACAGGTAGAAGATGCCGATCAGCCAGATGGCCCAGACCACCGAGCGGCGGGCGTCCTTGGCGGTGGGCACCGTGTAGAAGCGCATGAGCACGTGCGGCAGGCCCGCGGTGCCGAGCACCAGGGCCAGGCCGAGGGAGACGAAGTCCAGCTTCGAGGTGCCGGTGGCGCCGTACTGGGCGCCGGGAGCCGCCACGTCGCGGCCCTCGACGGCGAGGTCCTGCGCGCCGCCGATCAGCGAGGACAGGTTGAAGCCGTACTTGCCGAGCACCCAGACGGTCATCACGAACGCGCCGACGATCAGCAGCGACGCCTTGATGATCTGCACGTAGGTGGTGCCGCGCATGCCGCCGACGAGCACGTAGAAGATCATCAGCGCGCCGACGATGGTCACCACGACCGCCTGCGCCGCCTCGCCGGTCACGCCGAGCAGCAGCGTGACCAGCCCACCGGCGCCCGCCATCTGGGCCAGCAGGTAGAACAGCGACACCGCGAGCGTCGAGATGGCCGCGGCCATGCGGACCGGCCGCTGCCGCATCCGGAAGGCCAGGACGTCGGCCATCGTGAAGCGGGCGGTGTTGCGCATGAGCTCGGCGACCAGGAGCAGCGCCACGAGCCAGGCGACGAGGAAGCCGATCGAGTAGAGGAAGCCGTCGTAGCCGTAGACGGCGATCGCGCCGGCGATCCCGAGGAACGATGCGGCCGACAGGTAGTCGCCCGCGATGGCCAGGCCGTTCTGCGTACCGCTGATGTTGCGCCCGGCGGCGTAGTAGTCGGCCGCGCTCTTGTTGCTCCGGCTGGCGCGGAACGTGATGAACAGCGTGATCAGGACGAAGCCGCCGAAGATCGCGATGTTGACGGCGGGCTCGCCGATGGTGCCGCTGTCGGCGGCGAGAAGGTCAGACACGGGTGGCCCCCTGGGTGTCGGTGGTGCCCGAACCGGCGCGGTAGTCGTGGTGCTCGAGGCGCTCGCGCATCTCGTCGGCGATGGGGTCGGTGCGCTTGTTCGCGTGGTTCACGTACAGGTGCGTGATCACGAACGTGGACACGAACTGGCCGAGGCCGAGCAGGATGCCGATGTTCACGTTCCCGAAGACCTCGGTCGCCATGAAGTCGTGGGCGTAGGTGGAGAGCAGGACGTAGAGCAGGTACCAGGAGAAGAACGCCAACGTCATCGGGAAGGCGAAGGCGCGGAAGCGCCTCTTCAGGTCCTGGAACTCGGGGGAGTTCTGGGCGGCCAGGTACTCCTCCGGGCTCAAGAGCCGACGGTCCTGGGGCTCGGTCACGATGCGGCCTCCTGGGCACTCGGATGCGATTGTGAGCCCCGTCACGGTAGAAGCGTGCGTCCTCGCGGGCAGCGGGCCGCGCGGACGCTGCGCCGAGCGGCGACCGCGCGTCGGCGTACGGCAGGTCCGGCGGGACGAGCGGTCGCGGACGGGACGGTCGGCGGGCGGCTCAGCGGGACGGGTTCCCCGCGGCAGGTGTCCCGCGGTCGAGCTGCACCGCCTCGGGGGTGTGCAGCCGGACCATGGTGCGCGCGGCGTGCCGCGGCACCCGGCGGGGCGTCGCCAGCGAGACCACCACCATGGTGAGGAACGCCAGCGGGACGGTCCAGGCCGCCGGCTGGGCGAGCAGCGCGCCCGGCCAGCCGGCCGGGGCCGCGCCGAGCAGGGTGCCCAGGACGGCGCCGCCGGCGCACCCGCCTCCGACGAGCATCCCGGCGATCGCCCCGACGTCGGTGAGCCGGCGCCACCAGATGCCGAGCACGAGCAGCGGGCAGAACGTGGAGGCGGCGAACGCGAAGGCCAGGCCGACCGCCTGCGCGACGCCCACCCCCTCGGTCAGGAGCGCGAGCCCGAGCGGGACGAGCACGGCGACGACGGCACCGGCCTGGAAGGCCCGCACCCCGCCGAAGCGCCGGCCCATGACGTCCTGGCTGATCACCCCGGCCACGGCGATGGTCAGCCCGGACGACGTGGACAGGAATGCCGCGAACGCCCCGGCGGTGGTCAGCGCGGACAGCAGGTCGCCCGGCGTGCCGGCGAGCATGCGGGCCGGCAGCTCCAGCACCACCGACTCGGTGCGGCCGCTGGCGATCAGGTCCGGCGCGTAGAGCCGGCCGAGGCCGCCGTACACCGGCGGCAGCAGGTAGAAGAGGCCGAGCAGGGCGAGCACGAAGAGGGTCGTGCGGCGGGCCGCGGCGCCGTCGGGGTTGGTGTAGAAGCGCACCACGACGTGCGGGAGGCCCATCGTGCCCAGGAACGTCGCGATGATGATCGAGTAGGTCGTGTAGAGCTCGTGGCTCGAGCCGGCCAGCGGCGAGACCCACGAGTCGCCGGGCGCGCCCGCGTCGCCGATGTCGACCGAGGCCGGGGAGACCCCGCCGTCACCGAGCCAGATGGTGGCCATGAACAGCAGGGGGAACAGCAGGGCGGTCAGCTTCAGCCAGTACTGGAACGCCTGGACGAACGTGATGCTGCGCATCCCGCCGAAGAGCACGTTGACCAGGACGACGGTGGCCACCAGGACGCCGCCCAGCCACGCCCCCGTGCCGGTGGTGGAGGCCAGTGCCAGCCCGGCGCCCTGGAACTGCGGCATGAGGTAGAGCCAGCCGATCGCCACGACCAGCAGCGCGGACAGCCGCCGCACACCCCGCGACTCCAGCCGGCTCTCGGCGAAGTCGGGCAGCGTGTAGGCGCCCGACCGGCGCAGCGGTGCGGCGACGAGGACGAGCAGCACCAGGTACCCCGCCGTCCAGCCCACCGGGTACCAGAGCATCTCCGTGCCGAAGGCGAGGACCAGGCCGGCCACGCCGAGGAACGACGCCGCGGAGAGGTACTCGCCGCCGATGGCCGACGCGTTGAGCCCCGGCCGCACCGTGCGCGAGGCCACGAAGAAGTCGCTGGTGGTACGGGAGAACCGCCAGCCGTAGGCGCCCACGGCCAGCGTGGCCACGAACACCGCGGTGACGCCGAGGACGCTGTAGCCGGCGGCGGTCACGACGGGGCGCCCGGCCGGGTCACGACCGGTCCACGACGTCGGCGAAGTCCCGTTCGTTGCGCTCCGCGGCACGGACGTAGAGCCAGCCGATCCCGAACAGGAACGGGTAGACGGCGAACGCGAGCAGCAGCCAGGGCAGCGGCACCGCGAGCACGACGACCGAGGACAGGTCCGGGAAGAGCCAGAAGAGCAGCGGGATCCCGCCGACGAGCAGCGCGAGGGTCGCGAGCGCGAGCAGCGCCAGCCGCAGCTGGGAGCGCAGCAGCGAGGTCATGTAGACCTCGCCCAGCAGGGTCTGTTCGTCGATCTCGCGGGCGGCCGGGACGCGCTGTGCACGGGCCGCGCCGGTGCGCGGGCTCGTCACCCGGACCCGGCGGGGTCGCGGTGGGGACGGGGCCTCCGACACCGCTCAGCCCCTGGCCGTGGTGCCCGGGCGCGCCCGGCGCACCAGGAGGTCGCGAAGCTCCCGCGTGTGCCGCCGGCTCACACCCAGGTGGGTGCCGCCGACGACGACGGTGCACCGGCCGCCGTCCATCCGGACCTCCTCGACGTGCTGCAGCGACACCAGCAGCGAGCGGTGGATCCGCACGAAGCCGGCGTCCTTCCAGGACTCCTCCAGCGTGGTCAGCGGGACCCGCACCAGGTGGCTGCCCGACCGGGTGTGCAGGCGGGCGTAGTCACCCTGTGCCTCGACGTAGCCGACGCTGGAACGCGGCACGAACCTGGTCACGCCCCCCAGCTCGACGGCGATGTCGTCGTCCACCGACGCGGGACCGCCGGCCCGTGCGCCGACGACGCGGCGGACCGCCTCGGCGAGCCGGTCGTCGCGGACCGGCTTGAGGACGTAGTCGACCGCGCCCAGCTCGAAGGCGTCGACGGCGTGGTCGTCGTAGGCGGTCACGAAGACCACCGGGGGCGGCACCTTGAACCGCGACAGCACCCGTGCGAGGTCCACCCCGCTGAGCCCGGGCATCCGGATGTCGAGGAACACGGCGTCCACGCTGCGCTCCTGGAGGAGCCGGAGCGCCTCGGTGGCCGAGTCGGCCGTGAGCACGGTGTCGATCCGCTCGTCCCGCTCCAGCAGCCAGCGCAGCTCCTCGAGCGCCGGGCGCTCGTCGTCGACGACGAGGACGGCCATCCGGTCGACGGTCACGGGCGCACTCCGGGGGCGAACTTCGGGACCCGGACGATAACCTTCGTGCCCGCTCCGGGGCCGGTCTCGACGACCAGGCCGTAGTCGTCGCCGAAGGCGGTGCGCAGCCGGGCGTCGACGTTGCCCAGGCCTACGGAGTCCACGGAGACGTCACCGGCCAGGGCCCGCCGCACCTTCTCCGGGTCCTCGCCCACGCCGTCGTCCTCCACCGAGATCAGGCACTCGCCGCCCTGGTCCGCGGCGATGATCGTGACGGTCCCGGTGCCCGGCTTGCGCTCCAGCCCGTGCCGGACGGCGTTCTCCACCAGGGGCTGCAGGCAGAGGAACGGCACGGCGACCGGCAGGACCTCCTGCGCCACCCGCAGCGTGACCTGGAGCCGGTCGCCGAAGCGCGCCTTCTCCAGCACCAGGTACCGCTCGATGGACCGCAGCTCCTCGGCCAGGGTCGTGTACTCGCCGTGCCGGCTGAACGAGTACCGGGTGAAGTCGGCGAACTCCAGGATCAGCTCGCGGGCCCGCTCCGGGTCGGTGCGCACGAACGACGCGATCGCGCCCAGCGAGTTGTAGATGAAGTGGGGGCTGATCTGGGCCCGCAGCGCCCGCACCTCGGCCTCCATCAGCCGCGTGCGCGAGGCGTCGAGCTCGGCCAGCTCCAGGTTGCCCGACACCCACCGCGCGACCTCGGCCACCGCACGGACGAGGCCGGCGGACGCCGAGGTGGTGAACGCCTGCAGGGTGCCGACCACGCGGTCCTCGACCACGAGCGGGGAGACCACCACCTGCCGCAGCCCGCAGCCGGCGTGCGTGCAGGCGAAGTCCTTGCGGTCGCGGACGACGGTGTTGCCGGACCCGAGCACGATGGCGGCGAGCGCCGCGGCGTCCTCCTGGTGGTGCGCGAAGCGGCCGTCCCACGCCAGGAGCGCCACGGTGTCGGTGAGCGCCACGGCCGGCACACCGAGCAGGTCCCGCAGGTGCCGGATGGCGCGCTCGGCCGAGCCGCTGGTCAGGCCGGCACGCAGCTCCGGAGCCGTGAGCGACGCGGAGTGGAGCGTGCGGAACGTCGCCTGCTCCGCCTCGGTGCCCAGGTGCCCGGGCCGCAGCCAGCGCAGCGCCTCGCGCATCGACGGCCTCCCCACGCGGTCCGGCCCACCCCGGGACGGTGGGCCAGCGCACCGTAGATCGTGGGCGACCGCGCACACCACCCGCCACGAGGGGCGTCACCGGTACGGGGCGGGCCGCCCTGCGGCTGTTACGTTCGGCCGGTGGGTCCGGCGGCGACGACACCTCCGCCCGGTCCCCCGGTGTTCTCGGGGCGGCTGACGCGTACGCGGGACCGCGTGCTGGTCCTCGTCGCGCTCCTGGTCGCGCTGTGGCTGCTGGTGGCCACCGCGTCCACGCCGAGCCTCGCCGTCTCGATGTACGGCCTGGTACCGGTCGTGCTCAGCGGCTACTGGTTCGCCCTGCGCGGCGTGGTCGTCACCGCCTCCGTGGCGACGCTGATGTTCGTCGTCGACAAGCTCCTCAGCCCGTCGCCCGAGCTGGCCGGCGGGACCCTGTGGCTGGCCGCGCTCAACCGCGGCCTGGTGCTCGTCGGCGTCGGCGTCCTGGTCACGGTGCTCCTCCAGCGGCAGCGCACCCTGCTCCTGCGGCTGCGCGCCCGGGAGGAGGAGCTCGCCGAGCTCGAGTCGCTGCGCGCCGCCCTCACGCCCGCGGACGTGCCCGAGCGCCCGCACCTGCGCATCGCGACGTCCTTCACCCCGGCGGAGGGCCTCGTCGCGGGTGACTTCTACCTCGTCGCCGACGGGCCGGGCGGGAGCACGACCGTCGTGGTCGGCGACGTCGTCGGGCACGGCCTCGAGGCGGCCCGCTGCGCCGCCTTCGTGCGGGTGGCCTGCGCGACCTACGCGCGGTTCACCGGCGACCCCGTCCAGCTGCTGCAGCTGGCGAACGCGGCGCTGGCCGAGCACGGGACCGGCCCGACCCAGTTCGTGACGGTCGTCTGCGTGAACATCTCAGCGCCACCGGAGTGCACCGTGCGCTGGGCGGCAGCCGGGCACGACGTGCCGTGGGACCTCGACAGCGGTGCGCCGCTCCCGGGCGGGCGGGTCGGCACCCCGCTGGGGATCGGTGCCGAGCCGCTGACGATCGAGACGGGGACCTCCTCACTGGGATCCGGCGGCGGGCTGCTGATCTTCACCGACGGCCTGCTCGAGGGGCGCAGCGCCCGCCGGGACCGGTCCCGCCCGCTCGAGCTGTTCGGGGAGGAGCGGACCCGGGCGGTCCTGGGCGAGCACCGGGGTGAGCCTCCGGCCGCCGTCCTCGAGGCGCTGGAGCAGGCGGTGACCGCGTTCGCCGGCGGGTCACCGGCCGACGACCTGTGCCTGGTGGCCCTCCGCGCCGAACCCCTGGGGCCGGAACCCGGCACCGCGACGAGCTGACCCACGACGTTGCGCTGCTCGTAACCGGCCGGGAACGTGCCTCCGCTGCACTGGGGCCATGGCTTCGACGTCGACGGGCTGGTACCCGGTGGCCCGCGCCACCGACGTGGGGACGACGCCGCTCCCGGTCGGCGCCGGGGGCCGGGCGTTCGTGGTGGTGCGGCTGCGCCTCGAGGGGGAGGTGAGCGCCTTCCCGGCCCGCTGCCCCCATCGGCTGGTCCCGCTGGCCACCGCCACCGTGCGCGACGGCCGGCTGCGGTGCCCGGCGCACGGGTGGGGCTTCGACGGCGAGGGCCGCTGCGTGGACATCCCGTCGCTCGGCGCCACCGGCACCCCGCCGCCGCGAGCGGACCTGGCCACGCCCTGGGCGGTGGAGGAACGGCACGGCTGGGTGTGGCTGGCGCCGGACCGGACGGCACTGCCGTCCCCTCCGCGGCCCGCCGCCCCGCCGTCCCCGGAGCGGCCTCCCGCACCGGCCGGGCCACCCGGGCCGGTGTTCGACAACCTCGACCCGTCCCTGGAGCACGCCTGGCACCCGGTGGCGCTGTCCCGGGAGCTGCGGCCGGGCGGCTGGCTGCAGGTCCGTCTGCTGGGCCGCAACCGGACTCTGCGCCGGGAGGGTCCCGTGCTGTCCGTCGAGCCGCCCGTGCACGGCGTCCGGGAGCGCCTCGGCGTGATCTGGCTGGCGCCGGCCGAGCCGGCCGACGTCCCGCTGGAGGTGCCCGAGGCCGCCGACCGCCGCTTCGTGAGCCGCTGGTTGCCACCGCTGCGGTCGCCCGGGCCCGCGGGCCCGATGGCCGACACCTTCCTCGATGCGACGCACGGCCCGTTCGTCCACGCCGCGACCATCGACCCCTCCGACGGCGCCGAGGTCGGTTTCCCCGAGGTGCGGCGCGAGCCGGGCGGCTTCACCAGCGTCCAGGAGCAGTGGTGCGACAACCCGGTCGACCCGGAGGTCGCGCGGGGCGGGCGCCCGCTGCGGCAGCGCCGGCGCACGAGCTACACCTTCCGCGCCCCCTTCCAGCTCCGCCTGAGGCAGGAGTTCCTGGACTCGGGGGCGACGACGACGATCGTCTACCTGCTGCAGCCCGAGGACCTCGACTCCTCCCGGCTGTACGTCTGCCTCCTGCTGTCGACCGGGCCGGGGCAGCCGCTCCCGACGCCCGCGACGGCGGCCGGCCAGATCGCCCTGCAGCAGCGGATCCTCGACGAGGACATCCGGTCGCAGGCGGCGCTGCAGCTGGCCGGGCTGCCCCTCGACGGCCGCGACGAGCTGCACGTGCCCGCCGATGCCCGCGGGGTCGCCCTCCGGCAGGCGCTCTGCGACTTCGTGGCCGTGAGCCGGCGGCAGCTCGCCGCGTGACGGCTCAGTCGGGGTCCACCTCGGCGCCGCAGGCCGGGCAGGTGGTGGGCGGGTCCTCGTCGGCCATCCGTCCGCACGACGGGCAGACCCGGCGCAGCCAGCACGCCGGGTCCCCGCCCTCGTCCGGTTCCGGCGGCCGGGATGCCGTCCCCTCGCTCACCGGACCTGCACCTCGGTGGCGGCCCCGGCGAACTCGGCCAGGGCGGCGACCACCTCGGGACGGCGGTTCGCGGGGAGCCCGGCCAGCAGGTCCCGCAGCTCGCCGAGCCGCAGCTCGTCGTAGCGCCCGAGGACCTCGCTCCCCCGGGGCGTGACGGACAGCGCCACCTCCCGCCGGCTGTGCGGGGACTGCCGCCGGTCGACGAGGCCGGCGGCCACGAGCCGGTCGACGAGCCGGCTCGTGGTCGAGACCGCGATCCCCAGATCCGCTGCCAGCCGGCCGAGGTTGGCGACCCCCAGGCCGTCCAGCACGCCCACCGCGCGGAGCTGGACGACCGACGGTTGCCCCAGCTGGTCCGCGGCGCGCATGGATGCGCCGACGACGGTGCGTGCCAGGCGCAGCAGGGCGTCGTCCTCGGCTGTGTTCACGCGATCTCCTTCTATGTTGCAGGACGGCAACGGTTGGCATCCTGCACCATCGCCGGGGTACCCGGTCGGTGTCCCTCCACCGATCGAAGGAGCCCACCCATGCCCGCACGTGCGCGCCGGCGACATCGCCTCGCCGCCGTCGCCCTGGCCGCAGCCTGCACGGTGACGGCCTGCGCCACCGACCAGCCGCTCGCCGACGAGGGGAAGGAGGTGGAGGGCGGCGCCGTCGGGCCCGACGCCATGGTCACCGAGGACCTCTCCGTCCTCCAGGTGCAGATCGAGTACCCCGAGGACGGCGAGTACGAGGAGGGGGAGGACGCGAGCCTCTTCCTCGGCGTCGCCAACACCGGCACGACCGACGACGACCTGCTCGACGTGCGAGGACCCGACTTCACCGATGCGGCGATCGTCGTCGACGGCGAGCCCGGCACGATCCGCGTGGCCGAGGACGACAACGTGTACGTCGGCGCCGAAGGGGCGCCGACGATCACGCTCCTCGGCCTCGAGCGCTCGCTGCGCTCTTCGCAGTCGATCCCCGTCACGCTGGTGTTCGAGGACGCCGGCGAGGTGACCCTCGACGTGCCGGTGGCCGCGTCCGGGCAGGAGCCCGAGTCGCCGTTCGACTTCGAGGACCCGGCCGAGGACCCCACGAACGACTGATCGGACCCGGGTAGGACAGACGGGTCATCCCCAGGGGCGACGACGCGAGGCCCTCCCCTGCCTAGGGTCGACGCGATGGACAGGCCTCTGGAGCGCGCGACGACGTGGGGGCGGGAGCACCCGTTCGCCGTCGACGCGGCGCTGGCCGGCGCCCTCTTCGTGGCGACCGTGCTGCTGCCGGTCGGCAGCTACTGGCCCGACGACGGTCTGGCGTTCCTCATCGGGACCGCGCTGATCGCACCGCTGGCCTGGCGCCGCGCGGCGCCGATCCAGGCCGCGGCCGCCGTCGTGGCGGTCGGCCTGTTCGAGGTCGTCGCGTTCGGCACCTTCCTCGCCGCGAACGTCGCCGCGCTCGTGATGGTCTACACGCTGGCGGCCTACGCGCCGCGGTGGGCCGGCCGGGCGGGGCTCGCAGCGGGCCTCTTCGGCGCCCTCCTGGCGGGTCTGCGGTACTTCTCCCCGAACGCGAGCGACGCCCTGGTGCCCGCGACCGGCTCCATCGCGATCGCCGTCGTGGCGTGCTGGGCGCTGGGCGACCTGCGGCGCGCCCGCGTGCAGCGACTAGCCGCACTCGAGGAGCGGGCGCAGCTGCTCGAGCTCGAGCGGGACCAGGAGATGCGCCTGGCCGCGACCGCCGAGCGCGCGCGGATCGCCCGCGAGCTGCACGACGTCGTCGCCCACTCCCTGTCGGTGGTGATCGCCCAGGCCGACGGCGGCCGGTACGCGGGCAGGGACGACCCGGAGGCGGCCACCGGCGCGCTGGAGGCGATCGCCGCCACCGGCCGGCAGGCCCTCACCGACATGCGCTCCCTGCTCGGGGTGCTCCGCGAGGGCGGCGGCGAGGAGTACGCCCCGCAGCCGGACGTCTCCGCCGTCCCGGCGCTGGTCGAGGACGTGCGGGCCAGCGGCCTGGACGTCGACCTGATCATCGAGGGGGAACCCCGGCCGATGCCGGCCGGACCGCAGCTGGCCGTCTACCGGATCGTCCAGGAGTCGCTCACCAACGTGCTCAAGCACGCCGGCCCGGCCTGCCGGGCGTGGGTCCGGCTGCAGTGGCGGCCGGACGCGCTGGAGCTGTCCGTGCTGGACGACGGCCGGGGCGCCTCGGCCGCGATGGTCTCCTCCGACGGCAACGGGCAGGGCGTCCGCGGCATGCGTGAGCGGGCCACCCTGCACGGCGGCCGGCTGGAGGCCGGGCCACGGACCGGCGGCGGCTTCGGCGTCCACGCCGCCCTCCCCTACGGTCGGCAGCGATGAGCGAGCAGATCCGAGTGGTCCTGGTCGACGACCAGCAGATGGTGCGGGCCGGGTTCCGCATGGTCATCGACTCCCAGCCCGACCTCACCGTCGTCGGGGAGGCCGGGGACGGCGTGGAGGCGGTGGAGCTGCTGCACCGCACGGCCGCCGACGTCGTCCTGATGGACGTGCGCATGCCCGGCATCGACGGCATCGAGGCGACCCGGCAGGTCACCGCACTGCCGGACGCGCCGCGCGTGGTCGTGCTGACCACCTTCGACCTCGACGAGTACGTGGTGGCCGCGATCGGCGCCGGCGCCAGCGGCTTCCTGCTCAAGGACGCCCCGCCCGAGGAGATGCTGGCCGCCGTCCGCACCGTGCACGCCGGCGACTCGGTGATCGCGGCCAGCTCCACCCGCCGGCTGCTGCAGCACGTGGCGCCGATGCTCCGCGGTGCGGCGGCGTCGGCCGTTCCCGGCGCGGACACCAGGGCGCTGGCCGACCTCACCCCCCGCGAGCGCGAGGTCCTCGAGCTCATGGCGTTCGGAGCCACCAACACCGAGATCGCCGAGAGGTTCGTCGTCAGCGAGGCGACGGTGAAGACGCACGTGGGCCGCGTCCTGGCCAAGACCGGCTCCCGCGACCGCGTGCAGGCCGTCGTCCTGGCCTACCGCACCGGGCTGGTGCAGCCGGCGGACCTCCTGCGCGACGCCTGAGCTCGGCCCCGCTCGTGCCGGGGCCGGTCATCCGGGCCGCACCGGGGAGTCGCTGAACAGCAGCAGGACAGCCGGGACGAGGACGGCGAGCACCGCGCCGACGAGGAAGGTGGCCGTCCACCCGGCCGACCGCCAGCGCCGGGCGAGGAGCAGGCCGACGAGCGGCGGCACGACCGACACGACAGCGGCGGCCTGCACGCTCTCCCGGGCCTGCCGCACCTGCTCCGCCGTCGGCAGCTCGGGCGGCAGCGGCCAGTCGGACGCCAGCGCATCCCCGGCCGCCATGAAGGAGAGGAACAGCCAGAAGCACAGGAGCACCCCGAGGGCCCGCTGTTGGTAGCCCTCCAGCGGCCGGACGGGCGCGCTCATCCTGACCTCCTCCGATCCGGAACTCCGACCGGAGGATGACACGGCCTCCACCCCCGGGCGCAGCAGCGCGCGGCGGAAGACCCGCCCGCGCTCCGACGCGGGCGGACGGCCCTCCCCGGCAGCGTGATCACCGTCAGCGATCCCTGCTTCCGGAGGTCCGAAGTGCCCGTCCCCGTCATGACCGTCCCCGGCGAGCCGCCGGCCCCGCTGTCGACCGCCGCCGTCCGGGCGACCGGGCTGCGGAAGACCTACGGCACCGGCGAGACCGCCGTCCACGCCCTGGCCGGGGTCGACGTCGCGTTCACCGCCGGTGAGTTCACCGCCATCATGGGCCCGTCCGGCTCGGGCAAGTCCACGCTCATGCACTGCCTGGCCGGCCTCGACACGGCCACGGCCGGCGAGGTGTGGCTCGGCTCCACCGAGCTCACCCGCCTCCGGGACGACGAGCTGACCCGGCTGCGGCGCCGCCGGATCGGCTTCGTGTTCCAGTCGTTCAACCTGCTGCCTGTCCTCGACGCGCGCGAGAACATCGTCCTGCCGATGACCCTGGCCGGGCAACGCCCCGACAAGGCCTGGCTGGACGCCGTCATCGCCCGCCTGGGTCTGCGCGAGCGCCTCGGCCACCGCCCGCACGAGCTCTCCGGCGGTCAGCAGCAGCGCGTCGCCATCGCCCGCGCGCTGCTCCCCCGGCCCGACGTCGTGTTCGCCGACGAGCCCACCGGCAACCTGGACTCCCGCTCCGGCGCCGAGGTGCTCGGCCTGCTGCGCTCGAGCGTCAAGGAGACCGGGCAGACCGTCGTCATGGTCACCCACGACCCGGTGGCCGCGTCCTACGCCGACCGCGTCGTCCTCCTCGCCGACGGCCGCCTGGCCGGCGAGCTGACCGACCCGACGGCCGAGACGGTGCTCGACGCGCTGCGCGGACTGGGGGCCTGACCGTGCGCACCGTCCTCCTCGCGCAGGTCCGGGCGCACGCCGCCCGGCTGCTGGCCTCGACCCTGGCCGTCGTCATCGCGGTCGGCTTCGTCGTGGCCACGCTCGTGCTCGACCAGACCGCCCGCAGCACCGTGCTGGACGCCGTCGGCGCGCAGTACACGGGCGCGGCCGCGGTCGTCACCTCCGACGACGGGTCCTCGCTGGCCGACGACGCCGAGGCCGTGGCCGGGCTGAGGTCGGTCCTCGCCGTCGCGCCCACCTGGGAGACCTCGGTCCAGGCGGACGTGCCGGGCCGCACCGGCTCGCAGTACCTCTCCGTCGACACCGTCGCCGACGACCCGACGCTGCGCTGGCAGCGCCTGTCCGACGGCGCGCTGCCCGACCGGACGGGCGAGATCGCCGTGAGCGACCGCGCCCGCGCCTCCGTCGGCGACGTCCTCACCCTCACCACCTACGACGACGAGGGGAACACCACCACCTCCGAGGCGACCGTCACCGGCGTCGTCGACCTCAGCGGCGACCCGGAGGCATCGCTGTACGGCCGGGGCTTCGTGACCCCGGAGCAGGCCCGGGCCTGGGGCGCGGTCGACCCCACGGAGCTGCGCGTCGCCGCGGCACCCGGGGTCTCCGACGAGCAGGTCCGTACGGACGTGGCGTCGCTGCTGCGCGAGCAGCCGGTCGAGGTGGTCACCGGTTCGGAGCGGGCCGAGGACGCCGCCGCCTCGATGATGGGCAACGCGACCGCCCTGGCCGCCGTGCTGCTGGTCTTCGGCACCGTGGCCGTGCTGGTCGCCGGGCTGGTCATCGCCAACACCTTCGCCGTCCTCCTGGCCCAGCGGACCCGCGAGCTGGCGCTGCTGCGGTGCGTCGGCGCCACCGCCCGGCAGGTCCGGCGCAGCGTGCTCGGCGAGGCGCTGCTGACCGGTCTGGCCTCCTCGGCGATCGGCGTGGCCGCCGGCATCGGTCTGGCCGCCGGCATGTCGGCGCTCGCCGGTAGCTCCGACAGCCCGATCCCGCTCGCCGGGCTGTCGGTGCCCTGGTACGCGCCGGTGGTGGGCGTGCTCGTCGGCACCCTGGTCACCCTGCTCGCCGCGCTCGCCCCGGCCCGCGCCGCCACCCGCGTCGCGCCGCTGGCCGCCCTCCGCCCGGTCGACCCGGCGCCCCTGCGCTCGCGGTCCGGCGTCCTGCGGCTGGTGCTGGGGCTGGTGCTGCTGCTGCCGGGGATCGGCCTCATGGGGCTCGGGGTGGTCGTGGGCAGCGTGCTGGTCGCCCTGCCCGGCGGGGTGCTCAGCTTCCTCGGCGTCGTGCTGCTGGCGCAGCGGGCGGTGCCACCGGTCGTCGCGGCCGCGGGTCGGCTGGCCGGGCGGTTCGGCGGGGTGCCCGCGCACCTCGCGGCCGGCAACGCGACCCGCAACCCCCGGCGGACGGCGGCGACGGCCACGGCGCTGCTCATCGGCGTCACGCTCACCAGCGCCTTCGTCGTCGGCGCCGCCTCGACCCGGGCGACCGCCCAGGCCGGGCTGGTCGCGGAGTTCCCCACCGACATCGTGGTGAGCAGCTTCGACGGCGGCCTGCCCCCGTCGCTGCTCGGGACGCTGGGCGACCTGGACGGCGTGGACCGCGGTGCCGGCGTCCTGCAGGCCGACGTGCCGGGTCCGGACGGCGTGCCGAACTGGACCTACGGCGTCGATCCCGCCCGGACCGAGCCGGTCCTGCGGTCGACGGACGACATGCCGCTCCCGCTCCCCGGTCAGGCGCTGCTCCCGGAGTGGCTGGCCCAGGAGTGGGGCGTCCGGGACGGCGACAGCGTGACCCTCGGCGAGGCCGGCCGGGAGCGCAGCTTCTCGGCCCTGGTCGTCGACAGCGACCAGCCGCTGATGCTGACCGCGGACGACCTGCGCGCCCTGGCCCCGGAGCCGGTGCTGGGTGAGCTGTGGCTGCGGCTCGCCGACGCCGACCCGGACCGGCAGGTCGCGGCGGTCGACGAGATCACCGACGTCGTGGCCGAGACGGACCCGTCGGCGCAGGTGACCGGCCTGGTGACCCTGCGGGACCAGATCGACGAGGTGCTCGACCTGCTGCTGCTCGTGGTGACCGGTCTGCTGGGCGTCGCCGTCGTGATCGCGCTGATCGGCGTCGGCAACACGCTGGCGCTGTCGGTGGTGGAGCGGCGGCAGGAGAACGGGCTGCTGCGCGCGCTCGGGCTCACCCGGCGCCAGCTGCGGGGTCTGCTGGCGTGGGAGGCGGTGCTGGTGGCCGGGGTCGCGGCGGTCCTGGGCGTGCTGATCGGCGGCGCGTACGGGCTGATCGGCGCGGCGTCGGTGCTGGGGTCGGTCGGCGAGATCGTGCTGTCGGTGCCGTGGCTGCAGGTGGTGGCGATCGTCGCCGTGGCGACCCTGGCGGGGCTGCTCGCCTCGGTGCTGCCGGCCCGGCGCGCCGCGCGCACCGCCCCGGTGGCCGCCATCGCCGGCTGAATTGTTGATCAGGTCTCCTGATCGTTCTGGGTCCTGGCTCACCGTCCACACTGAGCCAGGACCCGGATCGATCAGCTCACCTGATCAACATGGCGGTCGGAGGACGTCGGGCGGTTCACAGGTCACAGGCGGTTCCGGCTGGGATGCTGGGGGCGTGCCGTCCCGCTTCGCCCGCCGCACCGCCCTCATCGCCGGCGTCCTCGGTGGTCCCGCCGGCTTCATCGCCGCGGCCGCCTGGGGGCTGCCCACCGCGCTCGGGGCGCACCGCCGGCGCCTGGCCCCCGTGGTCCGCCGCTCCAAGCAGTTCGCCGACGGCAAGTTCCACAACACCGTGCCGACGCCGGCGCTCTCGCCCGCGAACACCCGTGACGGGCTGCTGCGGCAGTGGCACGAGGAGCGGCACGTCGGGCTGCCGGGCGGCCCCATCCCCCTGGCGGCGGCCGAGATCCCGGTCGAGCCGGCCGAGCTCGCCGTCACCTGGCTCGGGCACGCCAGCGCGCTGCTCGAGGTCGACGGCCAGCGCGTCCTGCTCGACCCGGTGTGGGGCTACCGCGTCTCGCCGTCGCCGGTCTTCGGCCCGACCCGGCTGCACGAGCCGCCGATGCCGGTCGAGGACCTGCCCCGGGTCGACGCGATCGTCATCTCGCACGACCACTACGACCACCTCGACCTGCCGACGGTCCGGGCACTGCTGACGACGCAGACGGCGCCGTTCGTCGTCCCGATCGGGATCGGCGAGCACCTGCGCAAGTGGCACGTGCCCGAGGACCGCATCGTCGAGCTCGACTGGGACGAGACCCACGCCGTGGGCGGACTGACCCTCACCTGCACCGAGGCGCGGCACTTCTCCGGGCGCTACTTCTACCGGGACACCACGCTGTGGGCGTCGTGGGCCATCACCGGCCCCCGGCACCGGGTCTTCTTCGGCGGCGACACCGGCTACACACCGGCGTTCGCCGGCATCGGCGCCCGGCTGGGCCCCTTCGACCTCACCCTGCTGCCGATCGGCGCCTACAACGACGCCTGGCACGCCATCCACATGGACCCGGAGGAGGCGGTGCGGGCGCACGGCGACGTCGGTGGCCGCGTCCTGCTGCCGATCCACTGGGCCACGTTCAACCTGGCGTTCCACCGCTGGGCCGAGCCGGTGCAGCGGCTGCTCGCCGCCGCTGGCCGCACCGGTGTGCAGGTCGTCGTCCCGCAGCCCGGGGAGCGGATCGACGTCCTCGACCCGCCGCCGCTCCGGGACTGGTGGACGGCGGTCGGTTCCGCCGCGGACGGCGCGCACGAGGACGGCGGGGTGGGGTCGTCGGTCCTGGCGCGGACGGTGACGCGCCTGCTCTCGCTCCTGCCGGGCTGACGCCGGCTAGGCGCTCCGCCGCAGCACCAGCGTCGACGGGAAGAGGACCGTCCCGTCCCCGACCGGGGCCTCGAGCGCCCCGCGCGCGGCGGCGGTGGCGATCAGCTCCACCGGGTGGGTGGCCGTCGTGAGGTCGGTCAGCTCGGCGGCGAGGACGTCGTCGAAGCCCACCACCGCGACGTCGTCGGGCACCCGCCGGCCGTGGCGGCGCAGCACGTCGAGCGCGCCGAGGGCGACCTCGTCGCAGCTGGCGAGGATCGCGTCGGTGTCGGGCCAGCGGGCGAGGACCGCCTCGGCGCCTTCCTCTCCCGACCGCCGGTCGAAGCCGCCGGCGACCGTGCGGGGCGGGAGACCGGCCGCCTCGGCCGCCGCACGGAACGCCGCCACAGGGTGCTGGGCGCACGGGAGCCAGGCCGGCCCGGTGATCATCGCGATGCGACGGCGGCCCGACCGGACCAGGTGGGCCACCGAGGTCGTCGCCGCGACCGCACCCTCGACGTCGAAGGAGGGGACGTCGGCGCTGCCCGTCCCGATGGAGACGGTCCGGCCGCGCAGCCGGCGCGGCAGCCCGGCCAGCATCGCCTCCGTGGTGTTCACCAGCACGACACCGGCGACGGTGCGGTCCCGCGCCAGCGCCTCGAGGCCGGTCAGCGGGTTGCCCAGCGGCAACCGCCGGACGGTGGCGCCGAGCCCGTCGGGCGCGCACACCCGCGCCGTCGCCATCAGCACCCGCGCGGTGTACTCGCAGTCGAGGACGTCGTCGGAGGTCCCGGTGACGGCGACGACGACCCGCGTGCCCGCGCCGCTGACCAGCGCCCGCGCGATCGGGTCCGCGACGTAGCCCATCGCCTCCGCGGCGGCCCGCACCCGCCGCAGCGCGTCGGCCGAGACCGGCCCCGACCCGGTGATCGCACGGGAGACGGTGGCGCGCGAGACCCCCGCGGCCCGCGCCACGTGCTCGAGGGTCGCCGGAGGTCGCGCGTCGTCCCGCACGTCCCCGTCGTACCACGGAACGGGACGGGACAGCAGTGCCTGCCGGGCTGGAACCGTTCTCACCGGACTCGGGGAGGGCGGCGTGTCGAGCGTTGGATGTGGCGCAACCTTTCTACTGTCGATCACGACGCCGCCGTCCCGAATCCGCCGGTCAGCGAGCCTTCTCCGTTCCCGATCGACGAAGCCGAGGACCGACATGACCGTGTTCGGACGACGCCCGACCGCGCCGGACTCGGGACGGGCAGCCGTGGCCGAGGCCCGCGAGAACGTGGCCGCGGTGACCGACGTGGTGACCGCGCTCGCCCGCGCCCGGACCTCCGAGGACGTGATCCGGAGCGCCCTGGACCTGGTCCGCGAGCGGTTCGGCTGGGCCTACGGCTCGTACTGGCGGGTGGACCCGGCCGACCGTGCCCTGCACTTCGTCCAGGAGACCGGCGACGCCGGGCAGGAGTTCCGCGAGGTGACGTTGGCGGCGTCCTTCCGCGAGGGCGTCGGCCTGGCCGGGCGGGCGTGGCGGGCGCGGGACCTCGTGTTCGTCCCGGACCTGGGGAAGCTGGGCGACTGCGTGCGCGCCCCTGCCGCCCAGCGGGTCGGCGTCCGCAGCGGGATCTGCTTCCCCCTGCTGGAGGACGGCCAGGTCACCGGGACGATGGACTTCTTCGCCACCGAGACCCTCGATCCCTCGCCCGAGCGGCTGGACGCGCTGCGGGCGATCGGCCGGCTGGTGTCGCAGACGATCGAGCGGGTGTTCAACGCGGAGCGGCAGTCCGAAGCGGCCGAGGACATGGCGGCGGTGAACCGCGTCCTGCGGGCGGTCTCCGCAGCGGCGACCCCCGACGAGGCCATGGCGCGGTGCCTGGACACCATCCGCGAGGGCTTCGGGTGGGCCTACGGCTCCTACTGGACGGTTCGCGACGAGGATCGCGCGCTGCGCTTCGTCCTGGAGTCGGGCAGCGCGGGCCAGGAGTTCCGCGACGTCACGATGGCCGCCTCCTTCCAGGAGGGCGTCGGCCTCGCCGGACGCGCGTGGCGGGCGCGCGACCTCGTGTTCGTCGAGGACCTCGCCCAGGTCACCGACTGCGTGCGCGCCCCGGCGGCGCAGCGGGCCGGCGTGAAGTCCGGCGTCTGCCTGCCGATCGTGGTCGGCGGGGACGTCATCGGGACGATGGACTTCTTCGCCACCGAGACGCTCGAGCTCTCCGCCGGGCGCGAGGACGCGCTGCGCAACACCGCGTTCCTCCTCGGTCAGGGCATGGAGCGGTTCGCCGCCGCCCAGAAGCTCGAGCGGGCCGCCCGCGAGCTGCTGGACTCGATCAGCGAGGTCGAGCGCAACGTCCTGTCGGCCACGACCGTCGCGGGCGACGGTAAGCGGCTCACCCAGGAGGCGAACGACCACGTGGCGGGCCTCGGCGACTCCAGCGCGGACATCGGCAAGGTGGTCAAGACGATCCGCGGCATCGCCGACCAGACCAACCTGCTGGCCCTCAACGCCACGATCGAGGCGGCCCGGGCCGGCGAGGCCGGGCGGGGCTTCGCCGTCGTCGCCAACGAGGTCAAGGAGCTCGCCGCCGAGACGGCGCGGGCCACCACGGACGTGGACGCGAAGGTCTCCGCGATCCAGCAGCAGGTCGAGCGGGTGGTGACGGCCCTCGCGGCGATCAGCTCCGCGGTCGAGAGCATCAACGAGACGCAGACGGTGATCGGCGGCGTGCTGACCGAGCAGGCCGCGGTGACGAAGGCGATCCTCGACTAGCGGCCGGCTCTCACCGGAGCAGCTTGGACATCCGGCGGTCGGCCAGCGGCTTGCCGCCGGTCTGGCAGGTCGGGCAGTACTGCAGCGAGGTGTCGGCGAAGCTGACCTCGCGGACGGTGTCACCGCAGACCGGGCACGGCAGGCCGGTGCGCGCGTGCACCTGCAGCCCGGAGCGCTTCTCGCCCTTCATCGTCGCCGCCTTCTGCCCCAGCTGGCGGCCCAGCGCCTCGGTCAGCGTCTCCCGCACCGCGTCGTGGAGACGGATCACCTCGTCGTCGTTGAGCTTGTCGGCGCCCTTGAACGGCGAGAGGTGCGCCGCGTGCAGGATCTCGTCGGAGTAGGCGTTGCCGATGCCGGAGATCAGCGTCTGGTCGGTGAGCGCGCCCTTGAGCTGACCCGACCGGCTCGCCATCAGCGCGGCGAACTGCTCGCGGTCGACCGCCAGGGCGTCCGGCCCGAGCCGGGCGATGCCGGGCACCTCGGCGGGCGAGCGGACGACGTAGACGGCCAGGCCCTTGCGGGTGCCCTGCTCGGTGAGGTCGAAGCCCGGGGCGGGCGGGTCGGTGTCCAGCGGCGCGAGGTGCACCCGCAGGGCGAGCGGACCCTTGCCCGGCTTGGGCGGGGCGGGCGGCAGGCCCGTGCGCCAGTGCAGCCAGCCGGCCCGCGCGAGGTGCACGACCAGGTGCAGCCCGGAGACGTCGAGGTCGAGGAACTTCCCGTGCCGAGAGGCGCCGGTGATCTCCAGGCCGGCCAGCGCGCTCAGGGGCGGGTCGAAGGTCTTGATCGCCTGCACCGACGCCAGGTCGGCCCGCGCCAGCACGCGGCCGACGGCGTTCTCCCGCAGGAACGCCGCCAGCGCCTCCACCTCGGGCAACTCGGGCACCGGACCATGATCGCGCGGATCGCGCCCCCGCGCCGTCCCCCGATCTGAGCTTTCTGTGCAGAAGGCTCGAGGGTCAGGCCGGTGTGGTCTCGATCCCGCTGACCTCGACGGTCGCGCCCGGCTCGTGCCGCGCCTGCTCGGCGACGGCGGCGGCCACGGCCGTGGTGACGGCGGCGTCGAACACGCTCGGGATGATGAAGTTCGCGTTCAGCTGGTCGTCACCGACGACGGCGGCCAGCGCGTCGGCGGCCGCGAGCAGCATCCCGTCGCTGATCTCCGTGGCGCGGGCGTCGAGCAGGCCGCGGAAGACGCCGGGGAACGCGAGCACGTTGTTGATCTGGTTCGGCAGGTCCGAGCGGCCCGAGGCCACGATCGCCGCGAACTCGCGGGCCCGCACCGGGTCCACCTCGGGCGTCGGGTTGGCCATCGGGAAGACGATCGCGCGCTCGTTCATGCGGGCGAGGTCCTCGACCTTCAGCACGTTCCCGGCGCTGACCCCGATGAAGACGTCG
Source organism: Blastococcus litoris (assembly GCF_003075095.1). Lineage (GTDB taxonomy): Bacteria > Actinomycetota > Actinomycetes > Mycobacteriales > Geodermatophilaceae > Blastococcus_B > Blastococcus_B litoris. The sequence continues at coordinate 18,351 of NZ_QCZF01000001.1, read as the reverse complement.
GCACCCACGAGGGCGTCGGGCAGCTCGCCCCGCTCCGCCGCCGGGTTGGTCAGCTGCGCGAGCTGCTTCTTGGCCGGGCCGAGCCGGTCGTCGTCCGGGGAGAGGATGCCCTCGCGGTCCCAGACCAGCACCTTCCCGGCGCCCGCCTTCAGCAGCAGGTGCACGATCGCCGTGCCCGCCGCGCCACCGCCGGCCACCACGATCTTCACGTCGGCCAGCTGCTTGTCCACGACCCGCAGCGCGTTCTTCAGCGCGGCGAGGGCGACGATCGCCGTCCCGTGCTGGTCGTCGTGGAAGACGGGGATGTCCAGCTTGTCGCGCAGCCGCTTCTCGATCTCGAAGCAGCGCGGCGCGGCGATGTCCTCGAGGTTGATGCCGCCGAAGCCGGGCGCGATGAGCTCCACGGTGCGCACGATCTCGTCGACGTCCTGGGTGTCGAGGCAGATCGGCCACGCGTCGATGTCGGCGAAGCGCTTGAACAGCGCCGCCTTGCCCTCCATGACCGGCATCGCGGCGCCCGGCCCGATGTCGCCGAGACCGAGCACGGCGGACCCGTCGGTGACGACGGCGACGGTGTTGCCCTTGATGGTCAGCCGGCGCACGTCCTCCGGGTGCTCGGCCAGCGCCAGGCAGACGCGGGCGACGCCGGGCGTGTAGGCCATCGACAGGTCGTCGCGGGTCTTCAGCGGCACCTTCGAGGCCACCTCGAGCTTGCCGCCCAGGTGCAGCAGGAACGTCCGGTCGCTGACCTTGCGCACCTTGACGCCGGGGACACCGCGCAGCGCCTCGACCATCTCCTCCGAGTGCGCCGCGTCGGCAGCGGAGCAGGTGACGTCGACGGTGAGCCCGTCGGGACGGCTGTCCACCACGTCGATGGCGGTGACCGCGCCCCCGGCGCTGCCGACCGCCGTGGCGATGCGGCCGATGCTCGCCGGATCGCCGTCCGAGGTGAGCCGGACGGTGATCGAGTAGGAGGCGGAGGTCACCGGTCCCCGGGGGACGGCGGTGGGAACGGGCTCTGCGGCGCCGGCAGCGGGCGCGGTCTCGGTGCTCATGACGGCGTCCATCGTCTCACCGCCCGGGCCGGCCCTCTCAGGTCGCCGGGCGTGAGACTCGTCCCTCCGCCTTCGCCTTGATCCCCGCGCAGAACTGCCGGAACGACGGGTTCAGGTCGGGGGTGCTGCGGCCCAGCAGCCCGGCGAGCGGGCCGGAGTGGTCCTCCCGGACGGTGAGCACGGTGCCGCCGCCGTCCTGTGCGTCGAGGAGATAGGTCCGCTCGATGACCGCCAGCCCGGCCGGCAGACCCCCGCGCCACCGCATCGCCTCCCGCGGGCGCAGCTCGGTCACGGTCGCCGTGAAGGGCCGGTTGCGGATCATGGTGGCGTAGACGGTGATCGGCTCCCCCAGCGCGACGGTCCCCTCGACGCGGTCGACGCCGGAGTCCCAGTCCCGCCAGCCGCCGACGTCGATCAGCAGGGCCCAGACCTCCTCCGGGCTCGCGTCGATACGGGTGACCGCCTCGAAGCTCCTCACGGGGGTGGAGTGTCCTCCGCTCCCCGGTCCCCTGCCAGGGTCAGCCGCGGCGGCACGTCCCCCGGCGCCCGGGCCCACGCCACCAGCCCGGGGACGTCGATGCCGTGCGGCGGGGCTGCGGCGTAGGGCGCCAGGTTCGCTGCCGCGCGGTCCAGCAGGGTGGTGGCGCCACGGTCGTTGCCGCGGGCGGCGTGCGTGAGGCCCACGGCGAACTGCGCGAGGCCCCGCCACAGGCCCCGCTCCTCCTCGACGGCGGACTTCCACGCGTCCTCCAGGACCTCGTGCGCGTGGAAGGGCCGCCCCGCGTCGAGCAGCGCCTGGGCCTCGGCCAGCGCCCGCGCCGGCTCGCGGACGACGCCCTCCGGCGCCCGCTCCTCGCCCACGGCGCCATAGGGCAGGGGCCGGCCCAGCGCGTCGCGGGGACGCGCGTTGCGCGCCCGCCCGTCGGCGTCGCGGTCCCGCGGGGTGCTCACCCGGTCAGTGTGCCCGTCGAAAATGGTTGAGAACGGGTGCATCCGGTTCACGGGCTCGCTGTGAAAGGAGGGGTGACAGGCAGTTCCACTCGGAGAGAAGGACATCCCATGAGCCCGACCCGCACGTCCCTGCGTGCCGCCGGCGCCCTCGGTGCCGCCGGTGCGCTCGTCCTGCTGGCGACCCCCGCGACGGCCGCTGACACCGCGACCGTCTCGATCCTGCACGGGGTGCCCGACACCCCCGTCGATGTCTACGCCAACGGCGAGCGGCTGCTCGACGACTTCCAGCCCGGCACCCTCACCGATCCGCTGCAGCTGCCGGCCGGCTCCTACGACCTGGCGCTGTTCCCGGCCGACGCCGCGGACGGCTCGGGCACGCCGCTGCTGTCGGCGAACGGCGTGGCCGTTCCCGCGGGCGCGAACGCCACCGTGGTCGCCCACCTGACCGCGGAGGGCCAGCCGGCCCTGACGCCGTTCGTGAACGACACCTCCCCCGTGCCGGCCGGCCAGGCCCGCGTCACCGTCCGGCACGTCGCGGCGGCGCCCGCCGTGGACGTCCGTGCCGGTGGGCAGGTCGTCGTCCCGGGTCTGGAGAACCCCGACGAGGCCAGCCTGACGGTGCCCGCGGGCACGGTCAGCGCGGACGTCGTCGTCGCGGGCACCGACACCGTGGCGATCGGCCCGGCCGACCTGACGCTGGCCGAGGGCGCGACCACGATCGTCTACGCGTGGGGCGCCGAGGGCGGCTACGACCTCGCCGTCCAGACGATCAGCGGCGCGCACTCCGCCCCGTCGGGCGTGCCGGGCGGCACGGCCGGGCTCGTCGACGACGGCGCGCTCCCGGCGCCCGTCGCGGCGCTGTCGGTCATCGGTCTGGTCGCTGCCGGAGCGGGCGCCCTGCGCCTGGCCCGCGGCCGCGCCTGACCGGGCGAGCAGGAGACCACCGTGCGTCCCGCCGTCGCCACCACCGTCCTGGGTCTCGCCCTCGCCGTCGGCGCGCCGACGACCTGGGCGCTCACCCGGCCGGCGGAGACGGTGGGCGCACCGGTGGAGCAGGCCCTCCCCGTCCCGGCGTCCCCCAGCGCCGGGCCGGGGAGCCCCGGTGCGCTGCCCGAGGCCACGGCCCGGCCCGCGTCCCCGGATGACCAGGAGCAGCGGCCCCCACCGGTGCGCCTGGCGGTTCCCGCCCTCGGGGTCGACACCGCCGTCGACCCCGTGGGCGTGGAGCCCGACGGGCAGATGACCATCCCGGCCGAGGTGGACCGGGTCGGCTGGTACCGGTTCGGCCCCGCTCCCGGGGACGACGGATCGGCGGTGGTCGCCGGGCACGTCGACGACCGCGAGCAGGGCCTGGGCGCGATGGCGCCGCTCCGGGACGCGCAGGTCGGCCAGGAGGTGGCGGTGACCGACGCGACCGGGACGACGACGCGCTGGCGGATCGTCTCCCGCGAGCTGATCCAGAAGTCGGTGCTCCCGCTCGACCGGCTGTTCGCCCGCGAAGGTGCGCCCCGCCTCACGCTGATCACCTGCGGCGGCCCGTTCCTCCCCGAGTTCGGCAGCTACCGGGACAACGTCGTCGTGGTCGCGGAGCCGGTCCGGTGAGCCTTCTCGCCGTCCGGCCGGGGGACATGGGTAGCGTTCGGGTCGTGGGAACGCACCCGGGCGAGGCGCAGCCGGGCGCCCCCGACCCGGACGACCGCGAAGTCGGTCGCCGGTTCGCGGCCGGCGACGAGCAGGCGCTCGCCCTGGCCTACGAGCGCTTCGCCGGGCAGATCCACGGCATGGCCGTCCGGGCGTTCGGCCCCGGTCCCGACGCCGAGGACGTCACCCAGCAGACCTTCGTCTCGGCGTGGACCGGCCGGGCCGGCTACCGGCCCGAGAAGGGCCCGTTCCCGGGCTGGCTGGTCGGGGTCGCTCGCCACAAGATCGCCGACACGTGGGCACGCCGCGCCAAACAGCGCCGCGAGGCCGAGGCGGCGATCTCCGAAGCCCAGGCCGGGCCGGCCAACCGGGTCGCCCCCGGCTTCGACAGCCAAGTCGCCGACCGCGTCCTGGTGCTCGACGAACTCGAGCTCCTCGGCCAGCCGCAACGGGGGATCATCGAGCTGGCCTTCTTCGAGGACCTCACGCACGCCCAGATCGCCGCCCGCACGGGCATCCCGCTGGGCACCGTGAAGTCGCACATCCGGCGCACGCTGGAACGGCTCCGCAGCAGGTTGGAGGTGGACGGTGCAGCACTGCACGCCTGAGCAGCTCGCGCTCGCCGCGCTCCGCGAGCCGCTACCCGCCGAGGACGCGACCCATCTCGCGGCCTGCGACCGGTGCCGGGCGGAGGTGGCGTCGCTCCAGCGCGCCGTCGACGCCGTCGCCGTGCCGCAGTTCGCCGCGACCGCGCCGTCCGTCCCGCCGCCGCCCCGCGTCTGGGACGCCATCGCGGCCGCGACCGGCGTCTCCGCGACCCCGCGGACCGAGGGCGCGCGGCAGGAGCCGCTCGTCGAGCCGGAGCCCGAGCAGCCGGTCGCCCCGGTGCTGCCCCTGCGGCCCCGCCGCCGGCCCGTCCTCCTCGTCGCGGCCGCCGTCGTCGCCGGTGCCGTCGTCGGCGCCGGGGTCGTGGCGGTGGTGCAGGGCCGGGACGACGGCGAGCAGGTCGTCGCCGTGGACCTCGACCCGCTGGCCGAGAACGACGCGTCGGGCCGGGCCGAGGTGGTGCAGCTCGACGACGGCTCCCGCGTGGTGCAGGTCGACCTCGACGCGCCGTCGCTGGCCGACGAGTACTACGAGCTGTGGCTGATCGACCGGGACGTCGTCGGCATGGTCCCGCTGGGCGTCGTCCGGCCGGGCAGCCAGACCGTGGAGCTCCCGTCGGATCTCGACCTGGGGCAGTTCCCGCTGGTCGACGTCTCGGTCGAACCGCTGGACGGCGACCCGACGCACTCCGGTGTCTCGGTCGCCCGGGGCGAGCTCGACACCTGATGGGCCCCGGTCTCCTCCACGACGACCTCGGCACCGCCTGGCGCAAGGCTCGTCCCCGTCCGGCGGGACGACACCTCGACAGCGCGGCGTCGAGCCGGCAGAGCCACCGTGCGCTCGAGGCGGCGGCGCACCACGCGCGGCACGAGGCGGAGCTCGGCGGGTACGTCGCGGAGGCGGCCGCCGCCGACCTGCTGCAGCAGGGGCGCTCGGTGATCGGTGGCCTGGCGGGCATGGCCGCCGCCGACGTCGCCTTCGTCGGGTCGGCCCAGTCGGCCCTGGTCGCGCTCCTGACCGGGTGGCGGCTCCCGGCCGGCTCGCGGGTCGCCTGCCTGCCGGGCGAGTACGCGCCGAACGTCGCGCAGTTCCGCGCGTTCGGGCTGACCCCCGAGCACCTGCCCGTCGACGCGGCCGGTCGCGCCGACGTCGAGGGCGTCGAGCGGCTGCTGGCCGCGGATCCGCCGTCCTTCGTGCACCTGACGCAGATCCCGAGCCACCGCGGTGTCCTGCAGCCCGCCGCGGAGGTCACCGCCCTGTGCCGGGCCGCCGGTGTGCCGCTGGTGATCGACGCCGCCCAGGCGCTGGGCCACGCGGACGTGGACCTCGGCGCCGATGTCGTCTACGGCACCTCGCGCAAGTGGCTCGCCGGCCCGCGCGGGGTCGGCGTCCTCTGCGTCCGGCCCGCCCTGGCCGCCCGCCTCACCCCGGTGCTGCCGGGGCCGGAGGACGAGCCGCCGATGCGGGCGTTCGAGTCGGGCGAGGCCTACGTCGCGGGCCGGATCGGGCTCGTGATCGCCGTCGGCGAGCACGTGGCCGCCGGGCCCGACCGGGTGCGCGAGCGGCTGGCCTCGATCGGCCGGACGACCCGCGAGCTGCTCGACGGCGTGGGCGGCTGGCGCGTGGTCGAGCCCGTCGACGAGCCGACGGCCAGCACCACGCTGCGCCCGCCGGACGGGGTGGACGTGGTCGGGGTGCGCAGCCACCTGCTCACCGAGCACGGCATCGTGGTGAGCGCCATCGGCCCGGGCCGGGCGCCGGGTGAGATGACCGGCCCGGTGCTGCGGGTCTCCCCGCACCTCGACGTCGAGCTCGAGGACCTGGAAGCCCTCGCCGCCGCCCTCTAGCGCTTCATCGCGACAGAGCGCGCTGCATGCGCTCGGAGACGCGGCGGTGGACGGCGAGCTGCTCCTCCAGCCCGGGGTGCACGGGGACGCCGTCCTCGACGACCACCCGGCCACCGACGACGGTGTGCCGGGCCGACACCGGCCCGCAGCGCAGCCACGCCTCGACCGGGTCGGACAGGGCGCCGGCGAACCGCGCCCCCTCCAGTCCCCACACCACGAGGTCGGCGCACGCCCCGACCGACAGCTCGCCGATCTCACCGGTGCGACCCAGGCACGCCGCTCCTCCGCGGGTGGCGATCTCGAGGGCGTCGCGCGCCGACGTGGAGCCCGCACCGTGGCGGAGCTTGCCCTGCAGCATCGCCGTCCGGGCCTCCAGCCACAGCGACGCCGAGTCCGCCGACGCCGAACCGTCGACGCCCAGCCCGACAGGGGCGCCGGCGGCGCGCAGCTCGGCGACCGGTGACAGCCCGCTGCCCAGGATCATGTTGGACGACGGGCAGTGCGCGGCGCCGACCCTCGCCGCGCCCAGCCGCCGCACCTCGTCGTCCGAGGGCCACACGACGTGCGCCAGCCACGTCCGGTCGGTCATCCAGCCGACGTCGGCCAGGTACTCGACCGGGCGGCGGCCGAACGTCTCCAGGCAGAAGGCGTCCTCGTCCTGCGTCTCGCAGAGGTGGGTGTGCAGCCGGACGTCGAGCCGCTCGGCCAGCTCGGCGGTGCGGGTCATCAGCTCGGTGGAGACGCTGAACGGCGAGCACGGGGCGAGCGCGATCCGGGTCATCGCCGATGGGGAGCGGTCGTGGTGGGCGTCCACCAGCCGCTGCGACTCGGCCAGGATCTCGTCGTCGTCCTGGACGACGGAGTCCGGCGGCAGGCCGCCGTCCTTGACCGACAGCGACATCGAGCCCCGGGTGAAGTGCGACCGCATGCCCAGGTCGCGCGCGGCGGCCAGCTCGGCGCCGATCAGGTCACCGGCGCCCCGCGGGTGCACGTAGAGGTGGTCGGTCGAGGTGGTGCAGCCGCCCAGCGCGAGCTCGGTGAGCCCGACGTAGGCGCTGACGTAGGCGGCCTCCTCGTCCAGCCGCGCCCAGAGCGGGTAGAGCGTGACCAGCCAGTCGAACAGCCCGCCGGTCAGCGCGGGTGCGAAGGCGCGGGTCAGGTTCTGGTACAGGTGGTGGTGGGTGTTGACCAGGCCCGGCGTCACCAGGCAGCCGCGCGCGTCGACGGTCCGGTCGGCGTCGGGCCTCGCGTCCGCCGCTCCGCCCAGCCCGCTGATCGCCCCGTCGGTCACCGCCACCCAGCCGCCGGGGATCTCGCGACGCGCGTCGTCGACGGTGGCGACGAGCTCGGCGTCGGTGATCAGCAGGTCGGCGCGCGCGGGGGTCTCCACGCCCCGCATCCTGCCCAGGCCGGATGTCGGCCGCGTTGCGGGGCTACCCGACGGGTTCCTCGTCCACCTCGACGTCGAAGTTCGCGGTGTCGCCCTCCACGGACGTGACGGTGACCGTGACGCCGTACTCCTGGTCGTCGCCGTCGACGCTCAGGGTGCAGCGCGTCTCGGCGCCCACCTCGGCCTCCAGGTCGTCGGGGCAGTCGACGTTCGGGCGGGCGCCGACCTCGGCCTCCAGCGCGTCCTCGGCACCGTTCGCGACGTCGTCCGCCGCGAGCGAGCTGGAGCCGCACGCGGCGAGCCCGGCGGCGAGGAACGGGGCGGCGAGCAGCAGGGGAAGACGGCGGCGGGACACGGGCGGCTCCTCGGGCAGGGGGCGAGGCCGCCGACCCTAGCGGCGCGGGACCGCTCCCCCCACCGGTTCGCGCGCGGTCTCAGCCGGCCGGGCCGTCCAGCAACCGCGCGACCTCCGGCGGCAGCTCGCCGGTGAGCGGGCGGGCGCCGACCAGCCGGCCGGCGACCTGCGGCGGCACCCCGACCGATCCGAGGACCTCCAGCGCCTGCAGGTCGGGCAGGGCGTCGAACCAGCGCCGCCCGAGCGCGGCCCGGCCGGCCGCGGTGGGCCGGCCCCAGAGCCGCAGCCGCGCCATGCCCCCGTCGGGGAACACGTCCAGCCGCACCCTCTCGACACCGGGCGCCCCGTCGAGCACGAAGCGGTGCCGGGTGTCGGGCTGCAGCCGGGTCCGCGGGAGGAGGATCACCTCGCCGTCCGGGCCGGTGCCGGTCAGCGACGCCGTCCCAGGGGCGTTGTGCAGGAACCAGCTGGTGTCGAGCTCGGCGAGCGTGACGACGCCCTCGCAGGCCAGGGCCACCTCCACCCAGTCGTTGCCCGAGCCCCGGCGGCGCGCGGTCTCCCAGCCCTCGCCCATGTCCCGCGCCAGGCCGGGCGCGATCAGCTGCTGCGGCCGGCCGTAGAACTCGTCGCTCACCCCGGTCACGACGGCCCCGTTCTCGAGCGCGGCGAGGTCGCACGGGCCGGCGTCCAGGTGACGGGGGTCGGGCAGCGCCGTGCCGTGCACGCGCAGCCGGGCGACCCCGCCGTCCGGGTGGATGTTGAGCCGCACGTGCGTGACCCGGCGGTCGGAGTGCACGGGGAAGACGTTGTGCGAGTTACCGGCCAGGTCGTGCAGGCCCAGCAGCGGCTGCCAGTCGGCCTTGAGCAGCTCGTCGACCGAGCAGTGCCCCTCGATCGCCGCGCCGTCGACCGAGGCCTGCGGTGGGTAGTTGCCGGTGAAGAACGCGGTGTCGACGACGACCCCCGCCACCGTGCCCGGCACCCCGAGCCGGACGACGGCCCAGTCGTGCCCGGGTGTGCGGCGACGCCGGGTCTCCCAGCCGTCGTAGACCTTGCCCTTGTGCCCGAACCCGGTGCGCGCGACCGGGGCCTCGGGGCGGACCAGGTTCTCCCGCTCGGCGAACGACTCGTCGTTGGCGGCGACCACCGCCCCGCCCAGTGCACGGCTCGCCAGATCGGGCAGCCGGGTGAAGTCGGACATCGAGCTCCCTGTTGCGCTGGGGACGGTCGCGGGCCCACTGTGGCACGCACACCCCGCCGGTGCGCCACGTCCCTCGGAGGAGCAGCCATGACCACGCCCGAGAACGAGGACCTGAAGGCCCGCGCCAAGGACTACGTCGAGCACCTGCCGGCCGAGACGGCGCTGGGCAACCCGGACCCCGAGGGCGGCGACCTGTCGGACCCGAAGACCTTCGAGGAGACCAGCCCCCGGGGCAGCGAGGCCTGAGCCGGGTCAGGCCCCCCGCGCCAGCAGCCGCCCGACGGGCTCGCCGTCGGCGACCCGCCCCCGGAGCCAGGTGCGCCGGACGACGCCGTGCAGCTCGCGCCCGGTGTAGGGGGTGACCGGGTTGCGGTGCTCGAGGTCCCCCACCGTCCAGCGTTCCTCCGGCGCGAACGCCACGAGGTCGGCGTCCTTGCCGACGGCGATGCTGCCCTTGCCGGGCAGCCCGGCGAGTCGGGCCGGCGCCCCGGCCATCCACCGCACAACCTCCGCGAGCCCGATGCCGCGGCTCCGCGCACCGCTCCACACCACCGGGAGCGCCACCTGCAGGGACGCGATGCCGCCCCACGCCGCGCCGAAGTCCCCGACGTCCAGCCGCTTCAGCTCGGGGGTGCACGGCGAGTGGTCGCTGACCACCATGTCGATCAGGGACCGGCCACCGTCGCCGCCGGCCAGCGCGGCCCACAGCGCCTCGCGGTGGGCGGTCTCCCGGATCGGCGGGCAGCACTTGAACGCCGTGGCCCCGTCGGGGACCTCCTCGGCGGCGAAGGTCAGGTAGTGCGGGCAGGTCTCGACGGTGATCCGCACCCCGTCGGCCCGGGCCTCCCGCAGGATCGGCAGGGCGCCGGCGTCGGCCAGGTGGACGACGTGGGTCCGCGCCCCGGTGGCGCGGGCGGCCTCGACCAGCCGGCCGATCGCTGACTCCTCGGCGGCGCCGGGCCGTGACGCCAGGAACCCGGCGTAGCTCGGCCCGCTGGGTTCCGGCGCCGCGGCGATCACGTCGGCGTCCTCGGCGTGCGCGATCAGGAGCCCGTCGAAGCGGGCCAGCTCGGCGAGCGCGGCGCGCAGGCCTCCGTCGTCCAGCGGCGGGAACTCGGGGACGCCGGAATCGAGCAGGAAGCACTTGAAGCCGACCACGCCCGCCTCGTGCAACGGGCGCAGCTGGTCGAGGTTGCCGGGGACGGCACCGCCCCAGAAGGCGACGTCGGCTGCCACCTGCCCCTTCGCCACCTCGCGTTTCACGTGCAACGCCTCGACGGTGGTCGTCGCCGGGATCGAGTTGAGGGGCATGTCGACGATCGTGGTGACGCCGCCGGCGACCGCGGCGCGCGTGGCGGAGGCGAAGCCCTCCCACTCGGTGCGCCCGGGCTCGTTGACGTGCACGTGGCTGTCGACCAGCCCCGGGAGGAGCACCTCGTCCTCGGCCAGGGTGACCGCGGACGCCGGGGCGTCGACGAAGGCGGTCACCGCGGTGATCCGGCCGGCGTCGGTGTGCACCGCCGCCGGCCGCTCCCCGTCGGGCAGGAGCACGCGTCGGGCGCGGACGACGAGGCTCACGCGGCGGCCCCGACCGAGGGGTGGAGCCGCTCGGTCGCCCGCACCACCCGGTGCAGCTCGCTGCCCCACGCCGTGGTCACCCAGCCGCCGGGCAGCGGCAGCCGGACGGCGTCCTCCCCGGTCAGGACGTCCGCTCCCGCTCCGATGTGCACCGTCGATGCATAGGCCCGGGGGGCCACCGGAGGCAACCACGCGGGCTCACCGGGCCCGAGCCCGACCGTGGTGTGCAGCAGCGGCCGGCCGGCCCGTTCGACCCGCGTCGTCCCGGTCCAGCGCCCCGGTTCCTCACCCGTCCGGCCGAGCAGGACCTGCTCGGTCGCGGTGAGCACCGCCCCCTCGTCCAGGGTCACGGCGAGGTCCGCGACGTGGTGGGCGCGGACGGCCACGACGGTCGGCTCGAGCCGCAGGTCGAGCGTCCCGGAGACCTCCGCGATGACGCGCTGCGCCGAGGGCCGGGGATCCCCGCGCGACGGCAGGGCGACCGCCGCCGCCACCGAGCGCACGGCCAGCGTGGCGCCCTCCTCGACGACGAGGGACACCCGCACGTCGTCCCCGCCGAGAGGACCGAACGCGGTGGCGACCAGGTGGACCGACGAGGGTCCGGTGCGCCGGACGGCCAGCTGCCCCGTCGCCCGGACGACGGGCAGCACGGTGCGGCCGCCCGGACCGGCCCGGGCGACGACCTCGACGACGGTCCTCACGCGCCCTGGAGCGCCCGCACCCGGATCTGCTCGCGCACCCACTCGGCCACCGTGACCGCGGACGGGTCCTCGCGCAGCGAGATCAGGTGCGTCGGCTTCCCGTCGCGCACGGCGGCCGAGTCACGGCGCATGACGTCGAGGTCGGCGCCCACCAGGGGCGCGAGGTCGGTCTTGTTCACCACGAGCAGGTCGGCCGCGGTCACCCCCGGCCCGCCCTTCCGTGGCACCTTGTCCCCGCCCGCGACGTCGATGACGAAGATCTGCACGTCGACCAGGCCGTAGCTGAAGCTCGCCGTCAGGTTGTCGCCGCCGCTCTCGACGAGCACGAGCTCGAGGCCGGGGTGCCGGCTCTCCAGCAACTCGACCGCGTCGAGGTTGGCGGTGATGTCGTCGCGGATCGCGGTGTGCGGGCAGCAGCCGGTCTGCACCGCCTCGATCCGGTCGTCAGCGAGGACGGCGTTGCGGCGCAGGAAGTCGGCGTCCTCGGTCGTGTAGATGTCGTTGGTGACGACGGCGAGGTCGTGCTCGGTGCCGAGCGTGCGGCACAGCGCGGCCGCCAGCGCGGTCTTGCCGGAACCGACCGGCCCGCCGAGGCCCACCCGCAGCGGGCCCCCGTGGCGATGGGTGACCGGCGCGTCCACGTAGTCGTCGAGGTTGTGGTCAGGCGGCATGCGTCCTCCAGGTGAGCGTCATGAGGCGAAGAACGTGTCCCTTCGTACGGCGTGCACCTCGGCCAGGAGGTCGAGGAGGGGATCGGTGGCGGCGGGGAGCCCGGCGTCCACGGCCGCCTCGGCGACGGCGTCGACGTCCGGGGAGAGCCGGGCGGTGAGCGCGGCGACGGCGAGCGGGTCCATCGCGAGCAGCCGCTGGGCGGCGGTCGCCGGACCGCTGATCGAGAGGTAGGCGGCGGCGTGCGCGGCGTCGCGCGGTGTCAGCCCGGCCGCGGCGGCGGCCACGCCGAGCGCTACCGGGTGGTGCGGCCGGTCGGGCAGCCCGTCCCAGGCGCCGGACGGCCAGGCCCGGCGGGCAACCCGCACCAGCCCGCGTCCCTGCTGCCGCGAGGCGAGGCGCAGCGCCGGCGACGGCGTGCGGGCATCGGCCTCGTCGTCCAGGGCGGCGAGGTCCCCGCCGGCGCACGCGCCGGCCGCCAGGCCGGCGGCGACCGCGCCCGACGTCGTCAGCCGGCGGAGCAGGAACGCGGCCAGGCTGCCGGGGTCGTGCACCAGCCCGGCGGCGACCGCCTGCTCGACCCCGCCGGAGTGGGTGTGCCCGCCGGCCGGCAGCCGGGAGTCGGCGAGGGTGAGCAGTGCGGCCGTCATCAGAACAGGAAGTACCGCTGCGCCATCGGCAGCTCGCTGACCGGCTCGGGCTCCCACACCTCGCCGTCCACGGAGACGGTGAAGGTGCCGGGGTCGACGCGGATGTCGGGGAGCGCGGTGTTCTGCGGCATGTCCGCCTTGCCCAGCCGCGTGGTGTCGGCGACGGCGACCAGCCGGCGGTCCACCGCCAGCCGGTCGGCCAGGCCGGCGTCGATCGCCGCCGGCGCGACGAAGTGCACCGACGTCAGCGCCGGCACCTTGCCGTAGGCGCCGAACATGGGCCGGGGGAGCTGCGGCTGGGGCGTCGGGATCGAGGCGTTGGCGTCGCCCATCTGCGCCCAGGCGATCATCCCGCCCTTGAGCACGACGTGCGGCCGGACGCCGAACGTCTTCGGGTCCCAGAGCACCAGGTCGGCGAGCTTGCCCGGCTCGACGGAGCCCACCTCGCCGTCGATGCCGTGCGCGACAGCGGGGCAGATCGTGTACTTGGCGACGTACCGGCGGGCGCGCAGGTTGTCCGCGGCGCCGTCGCCCGCGAGCGAGCCGCGCTTCCGCTTCATCACGTGCGCCGTCTGCCAGGTCCGCAGCACGACCTCGCCGACGCGGCCCATCGCCTGCGCGTCCGAACCGATCATCGAGATCGCACCGAGGTCGTGGAGGAGGTCCTCCGCGGCGATCGTCGTCGGCCGGATACGGCTCTCGGCGAATGCGAGGTCCTCCGGGACCGAGCTGTCCAGGTGGTGGCAGACCATGAGCATGTCGAGGTGCTCGTCGAGGGTGTTCACCGTGTGCGGCCGCGTCGGGTTGGTGCTCGACGGCAGCACGTTCGGGTGCCCGGCGACGGTGATGATGTCCGGCGCATGACCGCCGCCGGCACCCTCCGTGTGATAGGCGTGGATGCTCCTGCCCGCGATCGCCGCGAGGGTGTCCTCGACGAACCCGGCCTCGTTCAGCGTGTCGCTGTGCAGCGCCACGGGGACCCCGTGCTCCCCGGCCACCGTGAGCGCTGCGTCGATGGCCGCCGGTGTCGACCCCCAGTCCTCGTGCAGCTTGAAGCCGCTGGCGCCGGCCCGGAGCTGCTCGCCCAGCGACTCGCGGCGCACGGTGTTGCCCTTGCCCAGCAGCGCGACGTTGACCGGCAGCGGGTCCATCGCCTCGAGCATGCGCGCGAGGTACCAGTCGCCGGGGGTGATCGTGGTGGCCTTCGACCCCTCGGCGGGTCCGGTGCCACCGCCGATCAGCGTCGTGACGCCCGACCCGAGCGCCGTCGGCACGATCTGCGGGCAGATGAAGTGCACGTGGCAGTCGATGCCGCCCGCGGTCAGGATCTTGCCGTTCCCGGCCAGCACCTCCGTGCCCGGGCCGATGACGAGGGCGGGGTCGACGCCGTCCATCGTGTCGGGGTTGCCCGCCTTGCCCAGGGCCACGACCCGGCCGTCCCGGATGCCGACGTCGGCCTTGACGATCCCCCAGTGGTCGAGGACGACGGCGCCGGTGATGACCAGGTCGGGAGCACCCTCGGCCCGCGTGGCCCGCCCCTGGCCCATCGACTCGCGGATCACCTTGCCGCCGCCGAAGACCGCCTCCTCCCCCGCGAGGCCGGGACCGCCGGAGAGGTCGTCGGTCACCTCGATGACCAGATCGGTGTCGGCCAGGCGCACGCGGTCACCCGTCGTCGGTCCGTAGAGCTGGGCGTAGCGCTCCCGCGACAGCTGCACCATCAGCCGAGACCGCCGTCCGCCGTCAGGCCCGGGACGACCCGCGCGCCGGCCAGCGGGACGAGGATGACCGCCCTGGTGATGCCCGGTTCGAAGCGGACCGCCGTGCCGGCAGCGATGTCGAGACGATGCCCTCGTGCCGCCGCGCGGTCGAACCGCAGGGCGCGGTTGGTCTGCGCGAAGTGGAAGTGCGAGCCCACCTGCACCGGCCGGTCGCCGGTGTTGGTCACCTCGATCTCGATGCGCGGGGCCCCCGGAAGGGTCTCGATGACGCCGTCGACGGGGAACACCTCTCCCGGGATCACGGGATGGGGTGGTGGACCGTCACGAGCTTGGTCCCGTCCGGGAAGGTCGCCTCCACCTGCACCTCCTCCAGCAGCTCGGGGACGCCGTCCATGACGTCGTCCCTGGTGAGGACGGTGCGGCCGGACTGCATGAGGTCGGCGACCAGGACGCCGTCCCGCGCCCCCTCCAGCACGTGGTCGGTGACGATGGCCGTCGCCTCCGGCAGGTTGAGCCTCAGGCCCCGAGCGCGCCTGCGCCGGGCGAGCTCCGCGGCATAGGACAGGAGCAGGCGCTCCTGTTCGTGCGGCGACAGGTGCAACGAGCTCGACCTCCGGACGTCGTCGGGGACCGGACGTTAGCCCTGCTGTGTGACGGCCCTGTTGCGCGAGCCGGGCACTTGCGCCGGAGGAACCGCTGGTCCTATGGTTCATTACATGAGTAATGAACCCAGGGACCCGCGCGGCCCGGGTGCGGACCGGACGGCGTCGTGAACGAGGACGCCGGCCCCATCTTCCGGCAGGTGGCCGACGAGATCGAGAACGCGATCGTCGACGGCTCCCTCGCCGAGGAAGCACAGGCGCCCTCCTCCAACGAGCTGGCCGCCTTCCACCGGATCAACCCCGCCACCGCCGCCAAGGGGCTCAACCAGCTGGTGAGCGACGGGGTCCTCTACAAGAGACGAGGAGTCGGGATGTTCGTCGCCACCGGCGCCCGCGACCAGCTGCTCAAGCGCCGCCGGAGCGAGTTCGCCGACCAGTACGTCCGCCCGCTGATGACCGAGGCGCAGAAGCTCGGCATCTCCGGCCGCGAGCTCGCGGCCATGATCGATGAATGGGAGGGGCGGCGATGAGCCAGCCCACGAGCACCCCGGCGGCCGTCCTCCGCGACGTCACCATGCGCTTCCGCGAGCACACCGCCCTCTCCGACGTCAGCACCGTGATCGAGCAGGACGCCATCACCGGCCTGCTCGGCCGCAACGGGGCCGGCAAGACCACGCTGATGCAGCTGCTCACCGGCCACCGCGTGCCGACCAGCGGCAGCGTCGAGGTGTTCGGCGAGCGGCCCTACGAGAACGAGGCGGTGCTCAGCCGCATCTGCTTCATCAAGGAGGGGCAGCGCTACCCCGACCACTTCCGGGTGCGCGACGCCCTGGACGCCGGAGCCCTCGTCTTCCCCGACTGGGACGCCGACCTGGCGCAGTCGCTGCTCGTCGACTTCGACCTGCCCGCCAAGCGGCCGATCAAGAAGCTCTCCCGCGGCATGAACTCCGCGGTGGGCATCATCATCGGCCTGGCCTCGCGGGCGCCGGTCACGCTGTTCGACGAGCCGTACCTCGGCCTGGATGCCGTCGCGCGGCAGCTCTTCTACGACCGGCTGCTCGCCGACTACGCCGAGAACCCGCGGACCGTCGTCCTCTCGACGCACCTGATCGAGGAGATCGCCAGCCTGCTCGAGCGGGTGCTGCTCATCGACCACGGCCGGGTCCTGCTCGACGCCGACGCCGAGTCGCTGCGCGGCACCGCGCTCACGGTGACCGGACCGCGGGAGCGGGTCGCCGCCTTCGGTGCCGGGCACGAGGTGCTGCACACGGAGAGCCTCGGCGGGCACAGCCGCTCCGTCGTCCGCCTGCGCGGCGGAGCCGACGGCCAGGACGCCGCTGCCGCGGGCCTCTCCTGGGAGCCGACCAACCTCCAGCAGCTCGTCGTCGCCATGAGCCTGCAGACCACCCGGCCCGGCCAGGCCGCGCCCTCCGACGACCTCGAGGAGATCAACCGATGAACCGCGTCCTCGCCGCGGCCCGCCTCCAGGTGGTGCACCCGCTCGTCATCCTCGGGATCCCGTGGCTCGTCGTCGGCATCAGCTTCGCCATCAACGTGGCGATCTGGGGGCTGGCCGGGCTGCGCGACGTGCCCGAGGCCGGCTTCACCGGCGGGGTGCTCGCGCTCTACATCACCGTCTGCGTGGTGTTCGTCCAGGCGGTCACCCAGCTGCTGCCGTTCGCGATGGGGGTCAGCCTGAGCCGGCGCACGTACTGGCTCGGCGTCTCGCTGGTCGGCGTCCTGTCCGCGCTGGGGTACGGGATCGCCCTCGCGGTGCTCGACGCCATCGGGGACGCCACGGACGGGTGGGGCGTGGGCCTGAGCTTCTGGGCCCCGGAGCCGATGCAGGCGGACAACTTCTTCCTGCAGGTGCTGGTGTCCGGCGCACCCATGCTGGCTTTCATCTTCTCCGGCATCGGGATGGGCGTCGTGGTCAAGCGCTGGGGCCCGAACGGCCTCTGGGCGCTCGCCCTGGCTGCCCTGCTGCTGTTCGGTGGGCTGGCGGTGCTGATCACCGGCCTGGGGGCGTGGACGACGGTCGGCGACTGGCTGGGGGACCGGTCGCTGGCGACGTTGTCGATCGGGCTGCCGCTGGTCGTCGGGGCCGTCGTCGCGGCGCTGTCCTTCGCGGGGATCCGTCGCGTCGTGCCCTGACCCCGGAGCTCCGCCGACGAGGCCCCGCCCCAACGGGCGGGGCCTCGCTGCGTCGGGCCCCGGACCGGTCGCGATGCCCTAGGTTGTCGCCGCATGGGGACGGCGCGACACAGGGGCGCCCTGGTCGCCGTCGCGCTGGCGGCCGTGCTGGTCGCCGTCGTCGTGGTCGCCCTGGTGCTGCGCAGGTCGACGTCGGACGAACCCACCGGGGCTGTGGCGCCGCTGGCAGCCGGCGCATCCAGCCAGCGGCTCGACGTCGACGGTCGGGAGCGGTCCTACCGCGCGTACCGGCCGACCGGGCTGGCGGCCGCGGCACCGCTCGTGCTCGTGCTGCACGGCGGGGGAGGGAGCGCGAGGCAGGCGGAGGAGGCCTACGGCTGGACGGAGGTCGCCGAGCGCGAGGGCTTCGTGGTGGTCCACCCCGAGGGCGTGCACCGCGCGTGGAACACCGACGGCGGCTGTTGCGGGCGGGCCGCCGCCCAGGACGTGGACGACGTCGCCTTCCTGACCCAGGTGGTGGACGACGTCGCGCAGCGGGTGGACGTGGACCCCGACCGGGTTTTCGTCACGGGGATGTCGAACGGCGCGATCATGGCCTACACGCTGGCCTGCCGGACCGACGTCTTCGCCGCCGTCGCGCCGGTCGCCGGCACGATGCTCGTCGACTGCCCGGACCCGGCCCCCATCTCCGTGTTCCACCTGCACGGGACCGAAGACACGGCGGTGCGCATGGACGGCTCGCCGGGGGAGCGCGCCGGCATCGTCGGCCCGCCGGTGGCCGACGTCGTGGGCCTGTGGCGGTCGGTCGACCGGTGCCTCGAGCCGTCGGTCGTGGTGGACGCACCGGTCCGACGCTCGGTGAGCGGGTGCGCAGACGGGCGCTCCGTGGAGCTGGTCACCGTGGACGGAGCCGGCCACCAGTGGCCGGGTTCCGAGGTGAGACGGCCGGCGGCCGATGCCCCCTATCCGGGACTGGACGCCACCGAGAACATCTGGCGGTTCTTCGCCGCCCACCCCCGCCCCTGAGTCCGTGCTCCGTGGCGATGAAGCGCAATGGGTGCCGGAACGCCGAAGGGCCCCAGCGTGTGCTGGGGCCCTTCGGGAATGGTTGTCCGGCGGCGTCCTACTCTCCCACCCCGTCTCCAGGGCAGTACCATCGGCGCTGAGAGGCTTAGCTTCCGGGTTCGGAATGTTGCCGGGCGTTTCCCTCTCGCCATGGCCGCCGTAACT